>NZ_JBZAYQ010000001.1:0-3554456 GCF_058243025.1 Acinetobacter sp. 797_lipA
ATGCTTTGGACGGACTGCTTAACTCGCTTGCGACAAGAGCTATCTGGGAATGTCTTTACAATGTGGATACGCCCTTTAGTTGCAGAAGAGTTAAATGACACACTACGTCTTTATGCTCCCAATCCCTATTGGACACGTTACATTCAAGAACATCACCTAGAATTGATTACAATATTAGTGGAGCAGCTCTCTGAAGGGCGTGTACGTAAAGTTGAAATTTTAGTCGATTCACGCCCGGGTGCAATTTTATCTGCGAGTGAGCAACCTGCAACGACGACTGCAGCTTTAGAGTCTGCTCCAGCACCTGTTGTGCGTCCGAAAAAAGAAAAAGAAGAAGGGAATTCTAAAAACAGCCGTAAACGCCAGTTAAATCCTTTATTTTCCTTCTCACTTTTTGTGGAAGGTCGTTCAAACCAAATGGCTGCTGAAACGTGTCGTAAGGTTTTAACCCAGTTAGGTGCTTCTCAGCACAATCCCTTATTTTTATATGGCCCGACTGGTTTAGGTAAAACACACTTAATGCAAGCAGTGGGCAATGCCTTGTTGCAAGCCAAACCGAATGCACGTGTCATGTATATGACGGCAGAAAGCTTTGTTCAAGATTTTGTTAGTTCTTTACAACAAGGCAAAGTGGAAGAATTTAAAAAAAATTGCCGATCTTTAGATCTATTGTTGGTCGATGATATTCATTTGTTGGCGGGTAAAGAGGCGAGTTTAGTAGAGTTTTTCTATACTTTTAACGCACTTTTAGATGAATCTAAGCAAATTATTCTGACTTCAGATCGCTATCCAAAAGAATTAACGGAATTAGATCCACGTTTGGTTTCACGCTTTTCTTGGGGCTTGTCGGTTGGGGTTGAGCCACCAGATATTGAAACCCGTATTGAAATTTTGCTGAAAAAAGCAGAAAGTAATGATGTGGAATTACCACGAAACTGTGCGTTATTTATTGCGCAACAAGTGGTTGCAAACGTACGTGAATTGGAAGGTGCGCTGAATAAAGTGGTGGCCATTTCACGCTTTAAGGGTACCGCTATTGATTTGGATGTTGTGCGTGAGTCATTAAAAGACGTCTTGGCCATTCGTGCACGAACCATCAGTACTGAAAATATTCAACGTGTGGTGAGTGAGTACTTTAGAATTCCACTCAAAGAGTTGGTTGGGCCTAAACGGACCCGTATTTATGCTCGTCCACGCCAATTGGCAATGGGCTTGGCACGTGAGTTAACGGGAGACAGTTTCCCTGAAATTGGTATGGCCTTTGGCGGTCGAGATCACAGTACCGTCATGCATGCTTGTGAAAAAGTTTTAAGTCTGCGCGATGAAGATCCGATCTTCAATGAGGACTATAAAAACTTGCAACGCTTGCTGCAAAGTTAAGCAAAATTGCTCAAATTCTATTCTTGCAATGCGGCATGTTCTGCCGCATAGTACACTGCTAAAAACACATTTATTTATTATTTTATCTTCAGTTTTTCGAGGAATGTATCGTGCGTTTAAAAATCGCGAAAGAAAGCTTACTTAATGTTCTATCACATGTCGTAGGAGCGGTTGAACGTCGCCATACTTTAAACATTCTTTCAAATGTTAAAGTGCAAGTGAGCCAAGCATCGTTGACGATCACAGGTTCAGACTTAGAAGTTGAATTGGTTGCAAGTACCACGCTTGCGGAAGGGGCATGTTTACAAGCGGGTGAAACGACCGTTCCTGCACGTAAGCTGATGGATATTTGCAAATCTTTACCGACTGCAGCACTGATAGACTTACAAATTACTGAAGATCAACGTTGTATTTTAAAGTCTGGTAATAGCCGTTTTGTGTTGGGGACTTTACCCGCTGAAGATTACCCGTTATTGACCACAGAGAACACGCAAGGCACGCAAGTTGCGGTGACACAGCGTGAATTAAAGCGCCTATTTGAAAAAACTGCATTTGCTATGGCGGTGCAGGATGTGCGTTTTTATCTCACGGGAACCTTACTTGAAATTGATAATAATCAACTGCGTGCAGTGACCACAGACGGCCACCGTTTAGCTCTGTGTGAAACTGTTGCTAGCTCAAATGCGACTCAATTGATTCAAGCGATTGTTCCACGTAAAGCAGTGGGCGAATTACAACGTTTATTGAGCATTGAAGATGAACAATTGGCGTTGTTAATCGGTCGTGAACTATTGAATGTGACCATTTCTATTGCCAGTCGTGACAAAGAACAAGGGAATACCACGGTTCGTTTCACCACAAAACTGATTGACGGTAAATTCCCTGATTATCGCCGTGTGATTCCACGTGGTGGGGATAAAAATGTGTTAATTGCACATGATGTCTTTAAGCAATCTTTACAACGTGTTTCGATTTTAAGTAATGAAAAACTACGTGGTGTGTTCTTAAACTTTGCCGCAGACACTTTGCAGCTGCGTGCCAATAACCCAGAGCAAGACGAAGCCGTAGAGGATTTGGCGATTCAATATAATAATGCGCCAATGGAAATGTCTTTTAATGCCCAATACATCTTGGAAGTCTTAGGCGCATTGGATGGTGATGATGTGTCAATGACGATGACCGAAGCAAATCAATCGGTTCTAGTGCAAGATCCAGCTCATCAAGATCAGACCTATGTGGTCATGCCAATGCGTGTTTAAGCCCTAGGTTCAGGCATGCAAATCACGCGTTTAAACATCGAACGTGTTCGAAATCTCAGAACGGTTGCTCTCCATGGATTGCAACCGTTTAATGTTTTTTATGGACAAAATGGTTCAGGTAAAACCTCAATTTTAGAAGCCATTCATCTGTTGGCGACAGGACGTTCCTTTCGTACCCATATTCCGAAACACTATATTCAAACCGATACCCAAGACGCGATTGTCTTTGCCCAATCCTGTTCTGAAAAAATTGGGATGCAAAAGCTGTTGTCTGGTGAACAGCTCATCAAGGTCAATGGCGACAATATTGCCACTCAAGGTCAGTTGGCTAAAATTCTTCCTTTGCAACTGATTGATCCCCAAAGTACCGATATTATTGATCATGGTGCCAAGCCTAGACGGCAACTATTAGATTGGCTGATGTTCCACGTGGAACCTGAGTTTTATCATGCATGGCAATATTATTCACGGGCATTAAAACAGCGTAATAGTTTACTGAAAACACGACGGAATCTAAGTCTGACAGATTTGGAGCCGTGGAACAAAATGCTCAGTGACTATGGGGAAATGCTGCATTCGCAGCGCGTCAGCATTGTGGAGCAGTGGAAGGGCTTTTTTGAGCAAGATTTAAAACACCTGCTGCCAGATATCGAGGTTCAGTTAGAATATAGCCCTGGTTTTCATACCGAGTTAGGGCTATTGAATGACCTGCAAAGTCACCATCAAAAAGACCTTGAACGGCGCTATACCGAGTATGGTCCACACAAGGCTGATTTACGTTTAAAAACAAGCCTTGGCGATGCTGATGTCGTACTGTCACGTGGACAAAAAAAGCTGTTAATCATAGCCTTAAAACTGTCACAGATTGCAATGCTACATGCTTGTAATAAGGAAACTGTGGTATTATTAGATGATCTGACAGCAGAATTAGATTTAACAGCACAACAACGTTTAATTGAGCGATTGAGCCAACTGGGTAGTCAAGTTTTTATTACCACTTTAGAGTATGAATCAGTCAAAAATCACTTACATGATTTATCTATTTCTTATCAATTATTCTGTGTTGAAAACGGTCAAGTTCAAGTTGTCGCACAATGATTTTAGATTTTACCCATCACGGGATAGACCTATTTTTCGCTAGGGAGAAACCATGAGTTCAGAAGATCAACAAGCTGCTTCTCAAACGGAACAAACCACAGAAAAAGCTTATGATTCCTCTAGTATCAAAGTATTACGTGGATTGGACGCAGTACGTAAACGTCCGGGTATGTATATTGGTGATACGGATGATGGTTCAGGCTTACACCATATGGTGTTTGAGGTGGTGGATAATGCGATCGATGAGGCGCTTGCAGGTCACTGTGATGAAATTTTGGTGACGATTCACGAAGATGAATCTGTAAGCGTATCGGACAATGGGCGCGGTATTCCGACCGATATTCACCCTGAAGAAGGGGTTTCTGCCGCAGAAGTGATTTTAACCATTCTGCATGCAGGTGGTAAGTTCGATGACAATAGCTACAAGGTTTCAGGTGGTCTACACGGTGTGGGCGTATCGGTTGTAAATGCCTTGTCGCGTAAGTTGGAACTGACGATTCATCGTGCAGGCCATATTCATCAACAAGAATATAAACACGGTGATCCGGTTTACCCACTGACTGTTGTGGGGGATACGGATACCACAGGAACAACTGTCCGTTTTTGGCCAAGTGCTGAAACTTTTAGCCAAACCATTTTCAATGTCGATATTCTAGCGCGTCGTTTACGTGAATTGTCTTTCTTAAACGCGGGTGTGCGCATTGTTTTGCGTGACGAGCGTATTCATGCAGAACATGTGTTTGACTACGAAGGCGGTCTGTCTGAGTTTGTGAAATATATTAACCAAGGCAAAACCCATCTGAATGATATTTTCCATTTCACCGTACAGGCTGAAAATGGCATTGGTGTTGAAGTGGCGTTGCAGTGGAATGATACCTATCAGGAAAACGTACGTTGCTTTACCAACAACATTCCACAAAAAGATGGTGGAACGCATTTAGCGGGTTTCCGTGCGGCATTAACGCGTGGTCTAAACAGCTACATGGAAAACGAAAACTTACTCAAAAAAGAGAAAGTAGCGGTTTCTGGTGATGATGCACGTGAAGGTTTAACTGCGATTGTTTCAGTGAAAGTGCCTGATCCGAAATTCTCTTCACAAACCAAAGAAAAGTTGGTTTCAAGTGAAGTGAAACCTGCAGTTGAACAGGCAATGAACAAATCATTCTCTGAATATTTGCTTGAAAACCCACAAGCTGCAAAATCGATTGCTGGCAAAATCATTGATGCGGCACGTGCCCGTGATGCGGCACGTAAAGCGCGTGAAATGACACGCCGTAAAAGTGCGTTAGATATTGCAGGCTTACCAGGTAAGCTTGCGGATTGCCAAGAAAAAGATCCAGCATTGTCTGAATTGTATCTAGTCGAGGGTGATTCTGCGGGCGGTTCAGCTAAACAAGGCCGTAACCGTAAGATGCAAGCGATTTTACCGTTGAAAGGTAAAATCCTAAACGTAGAACGTGCGCGTTTTGACAAGATGATTTCATCTCAAGAAGTCGGCACCCTGATCACGGCATTGGGTTGTGGTATTGGTCGTGAAGAGTACAATCCGGACAAATTACGTTATCACAAAATCATCATCATGACCGATGCTGACGTGGATGGTTCGCACATTCGTACCCTATTGTTGACCTTCTTCTTCCGTCAAATGCCTGAACTGGTGGAACGTGGTTATATCTATATCGCTCAGCCACCACTGTATAAGCTGAAAAAAGGCAAGCAAGAGCAGTATCTTAAAGATAATGATGCGCTTGAAACCTATTTAATTTCAAACGCGATTGATGAGCTTGAATTGCATATCAGTGATGCTGCACCTGCAATCCGTGGTGAAGCCTTGGCGAATGTGATTGCGGACTATCAAACGTCTCAGAAGAGCTTACAGCGTTTAACTGTACGTTATCCTGCCAGTGTCTTAGATGCGTTGATTTCCGTTGAAGGCTTTAAGCTTGATCAAAACCATGACCGAGCTTATGTCGAGCAGTGGGCTGAACAAGTGCGCAGTGCTGTGGCAGAGATTCAACCGAGCTTGCGTCCTGAGTTAAGCTTAGAAACGTTTGAAAAAGAACTGGCAGATGGTCAAAAGATCGAGACTTACTTACCTCGTATCACCATCTATGTACACAATCTGCCACATAGCTATTTATTAGATGCAGGCTTATTGGGTTCTGGTGAATATGCACGTTTGTTGAAGAATTCCAAGAGTTGGTTCACGTTGTTGGAAGATGGTGCTTACCTACAAAAAGGTGATCGCAAGATTGCAGTCACTAACTTCCATCAGGTATGGCAGCATATTTTGTCTGATTCACGTCGTGGCATGATGATTCAACGCTATAAAGGGTTGGGTGAGATGAATGCGGACCAGCTTTGGGAAACCACCATGGATCCTGAAAACCGTAACATGTTGCAAGTTACCATTCAGGATGCGATTGAAGCCGATCGTATGTTCTCTTGTTTGATGGGTGACGATGTGGAACCACGTCGTGCATTCATTGAGGAAAATGCATTGAATGCGGACATTGATGCCTAAGCGCTTTACAAAATAAGCCAAAAAAGCACCCTACGGGGTGCTTTTTTTACAGCATTTTTTATGATTTTGAATAAAATATAAGCAATGCACACTGTTATTAAACTGACTTATAGCGATGTCATGATGTGAGTATCAAGTCTTTTGCACAGTGAAAATGTGAGGTCATTATGATGGATAACCAACTAGAACAAGTACGCGACATTTGGGTGAATGCATTTTTTACGGGCAATTATGAAGTTTTAGCTCAATATGAAGATGAGCATTTTAAAGTGGTCTATGAGCAAGCTGATCGTGTAGAGAGTAACTATACGCGTTATGAAAAGATCGCACATGCTGTGAAAAATGGCGTTTGGAAACCTCAAAAACCCGACGTCGAATTTGAAGAATTTGAGTTTAACCGTGACCAAACACACTGTCAGGTCTTGATCGGTTTGGTTGAAAATCGCCAACAAATCCAAGAAACATGGGTCTTCGATCAGGGATGGAAAATACAAGAATTACGTTTTTTAAAGGCGCAAAGAGTCGTATTAAATTAAGGAAAAAGAGCGCAAAAAAGAGGATGGATTTGCCTAAAACAACTGAATAAATAAACAACATTAGCCTGTGGATAAATAAAAATAGCACTTTATATCAGTTACTAAAATACGTATAATTTTATCCACAGTTGTTTCAAGTGTGGTTTTTAAATTTAAAACCATACGTTATTTTTTAAATTTAAATCGGATCTTTTAAATTTATTCCCTCTTTTTAAATTCAAAACTTGTTGTGTTGAAAGGTGCATGTCTGCACATGATGGATATTCGCTGTCTGTTGTGAAGGTTGTATTTGGCTTTAAGCTGTGAAATGCATGGAAATAGGGCTGTATATAGTTGAATATTCAATTAATTAAGCTAAATTAAATAATCTAATTTTTTGCTTTTTAAGAATATCTAAACAATAAAAATCAATCAATTTATCGCTTTATTTATTAAGAAATAATTTTAATTTCAATCACTTATGATTTCTTAAAATGCTCAGACTATGTGGGTGCATGTCCTATTGAGTTATATGCATAGACCGAAAAGGCACGTTTTTCGAGATCGATTGGTGTTGCAGCAAAGTAAATCAATCAAAATGGTTAAGACATAAAAATGCCCGCCATGCATAAACAGAGCGGGCAGGGTGTATGAGGAAAGATTATTCGTTTTCGAATGAGCTTTCGAGCTCTTCAAGTTCCATCATCAGCTCTAGCATTTGTTCTTCAGCTTCACTGACTTGGTTTTTAAGCTCGGTTTGCTCATTCATCAGTTTCATGAGTTCATCTTTGCGTGCAGCGTCATATAGGCCAGCATCACCGAGTAAACTTTCAATGTCGAGTAAACGTGGCTGGTGTTTTGCCAGTAGGCTTTCACATTTTTCGATATTTTTACGAATAGGACGCGTTTGTTCACGGCGCTGTGCAGCTAATTTACGCTGCGCTTCTTTATCAACCTTTGAAACGATGGTTTTTTGAGTGCTGACTTTAGACACGATCGGCGCTACGATTCCGCCTTGTTTAATCATTTCTAGGCGAGCTTGGCGTAACCAGTTGGCATAATCGTGTAGATCGCCTTCAAATTCGGTCGATTTTCCAGCATGGACTAAAATGAGGTCATCGCACACGCTGGCAATCAGTTGGCGTTCGTGTGAAACCAAGACCACAGCACCTTCATAGTCTTGTAAAGCCATGGTCAGGGCATGGCGCATATCTAAGTCTAAATGGTTGGTCGGTTCATCTAGAATCAACACATTGGGACGTAACCATACGATTAAAGCCAATGCCAAACGCGCACGCTCACCGCCAGAGAAGCTCTCGCAAGGGGTATCCATTCGCTCGCCACTAAAGCCGAAACTGCCTAAAAAGGCACGTAAGGTCGCTTCACTGATTTTTTTATCTGCAATCCGTGCCAATTGCAGCATTGGGCTGGCTGATTCATCCAGTGAGTCCATTTGATGCTGTGCAAAATAGCCAATATTCAGCAGTTCCGAGGCTTTGCGTTGTCCTGCCAATAAAGGTAAATCACCGACCAAGGATTTGATTAAGGTTGATTTACCAGCACCATTCATCCCCAATAAGCCAATCCGGCTCGTCGGGGTGATTTGTATGTTGATATTGGTGGCAATCAGTTTGTCGCCATAACCAATATCAGCCTGTTCTAAAGTGAGCAGTGGTGAACTCATTTTGGTGGGTTCACGGAAGCTAAAGGTAAATGGGGTATCGACATGTGCAGGAGCAAGCAGCTGCATCCGTTCCAATTGTTTAATTCGGCTTTGTGCCTGACGTGCTTTAGTGGCTTGGGCTTTAAAACGGTCAATATATTTTTGAATATGCGCCCGTGTTTCGAGCTGCTTTTCATAGGCTTGTTGTTGTTGTGCTAAACGTTCAGCACGAGTGGTTTCAAAGGTGGAATAGTTGCCGCTATAGAGGGTGAGTTCTTGATTTTCGATATGTAAAATACGGTTGGTAATGGCATCTAAGAAATCACGGTCATGCGAAATTAAAATCAGGGTGCCCGTATAGGCATTTAACCAATCTTCTAACCATAAAATAGCATCGAGATCTAAGTGGTTGGTCGGTTCATCAAGTAATAATAGATCCGAACGGCTCATCAAAGTACGCGCTAAGTTTAAACGCATTCGCCATCCACCAGAGAAACTCGAAACCAAGAGTTGATTTTGGTGTTCCATAAAACCCAGACCAGCCATAAGCTGAGCGGCTTTAGCGGGTGCGGAATAACCGTTAATTTCGTCGAATCGGCCATGTAAATCAGCCAGTTCAGTGTCAGTTAACTGTTCAGGATGGTTGAGCTGTTGTTGAATGTTCCAATATTCTTCATCACCGGTCAGGACGAAATCAATTGCAGCCATATCTAAGGCTTTCACTTCCTGTGCCATGTGTGCCACTGTCCATACGGCAGGGCGGCTCAGGGTGCCATCATCAGGACCGATTGAGCCTAAAAGTGCAGCAAACAGGGTTGATTTTCCAGCACCGTTGACACCGGTGAGACCAACTTTCCAACCTGGATGGATTTGCATGGAGGCTTTTTGAAATAACACTCGTCCACCACGGCGCAATGAAACTTGATCAAGCTGAATCATGGAACTATCAAATATCAGAAAAAGGTGCGCCTATTCTAATGGATGCGTCAGCAAAAGACTAAACATTCAAAATTTATCTGAACTGAAATCTTGAATAGCTGCTTTTAAGGGGAGGATGAAGCCATTTGACCTTTGGTCGGAAAGCTAAAAATTGACCTTTTTTGACCTATATTGAGGAATAGCACACAGATATATTTTCCCAGTAAAACAAAAATATGAAGGGATAATAATGAAAAGAAAAGGATTTTTTATTTTATCGACGCTAGCACTGTGCGGCTTCTCAAGTATGGTACAGGCGAAGCAGCAGGTGTGTGTCTTTGATTTACTGGGTAAAGCAGGGGAGTCTTATAAATTCTTAGAAGAATGGGCTTTGGTCAGTAAAAAATGGGGTGCACAAGTACAGTTGATTTCGTTTCAGGACGAAGACTTGGTCGATAAAGCCTTTCAAAATGATAAATGCGATGCGGTGTATATGACCTCAATGCGCGCGCGCACCTATAACAAGTTCGCAGGTTCGATTGATGCCTTAGGTGGAGTATCAAGCAATAAAATTGCACAAAAGGCCGTGGAATATGTACTCGATCCTCGTAATACCAAGCGCATGACCACCACATTACAAGGTGAAAACTATGAAGTGGCAGGCATTGGCTTGATTGGTTCAGCTTATATTTTTGTCAAAGACCGAAATTTGAATACTATTGAGAAAGCGCAAGGTAAAAAATTTGCCATCCTGCATTATGACCGTGCACAACGGGTGATGGTAGAGCGGGTAGGGGCTGTTCCTGTGATGTCGGATATTTCCAACTTTATAAAAAAGTTTAATACAGGTGAAGTGGATGTGGTTGCTGCACCTGCTTATGCGTATAAACCCTTAGAAATTGAAAAAGGTCTAGGCGCTAAAGGGGCTATGCTTAATTTTCCCGTGGTCAATGTCACTGCAGATTTAATTGTCAGACCCGAGCGTTTTCCTGCCCAATTTGGCGAGCAATCGCGACAATGGTTTTTACAAAAAATCCCGCAATCCTTTGCCATGGTGCAGCGACTTGAAGCTGCCATTCCCAGTAAAATCAAAATGCAGCTCAGCAAAGAAGACAAAGAAAAATATCAGCGCTTGCTACGGGAAGGGCGCATTGATTTAACCAAACAAGGGGTCTATGACCCAGGCATGATGCGCGTGCTTAAAAAAGCCCGTTGTACGGTTGAACGTACCAATTTTGAATGTTCATTGGGCGGTGAATAAGGCGAAAATCTGTATTTCTTTGTAATATTAAGCATCATTCATGTAAAACGGCTGATGCAGGATTTTTATTTTAATATGATGAATTTAAAATGCTTTTACTAATCCTTTGAAAAGAAAAATGAGAGAAAAGAAAAAAATTTGCCCAATTGACAGTAATTTTTGAGTAAATGCTCTATTTTTTTAATTTTAACTTGCTTAATATTTTGCATGTGTATGGACACCTGTCAAACAACAAAACGAACAAGGACACAAGAATGAAAAAATTAACCCTCGCACTCGCTGCTTTTTCTGCTTTGGGTGTAGCGTCGACAGCACAAGCGGCCAAAGTGGACATCTGTGTATTTGACTTGCTTGGCAAATCTGGTGAGTCCTATCAAATGGCGCAAGAATGGGCTTTGGCGGCAAAAGGCTGGGGGGCTGAAATCAATTTAATCCCTCGTCAGGATGAAGCCGTTGCCGACAATGACTTTAAAGCAGGCAAGTGTGATGGCGTGTTTATGACTGCTATGCGTGCACGCCAGTACAATAAATTTGTCGGTTCTATTGATGCATTGGGTGGTGCTCCAAGCAATGCCATTGCACAACGTGCGATTACTTTTGCATTGGATCAGCGTAATGCGACCAAAATGGTGAGCAATCTTGGGGGTAAAAAATATGAAGTGGCAGGGATTGCACCTTTAGGTTCAGCTTTTATTTTTGTGCGCGATAAAAGTATTAATTCCATTGAAAAAGCGGCAGGTAAAAAGTTTGCAGTCTTGGGCTATGACGATGCCCAAAAAATCATGGTACAACGCGTCGGTGCGCAAGCAGTGATTTCCGATGTGTCTAACTTTGTGGCGAAGTTTAATAATGGTCAAGTTGATATGGTCGGCGCACCGGCTTATGCTTATAAACCCCTAGAAATTTATAAAGGTTTAGGCACGAACGGCGCCATGTTTAACTTCCCTGTACTACAAGTGACAGCTGACTTTGTGATTCGTCCAGATCAATTTCCAGCAGGCTTTGGACAAAAATCACGCGATTGGTTTGTGAAAAACCTACCGAAAAGCATCGCAATGATTGGTCGTTTAGAAGCAGGCATTCCTGCAAAATACAAAATGAACCTCACAGCAGAAGACAAAACCAAATATCAAAAAATGCTGCGCGATGGTCGGATGGATATGACCAAACGAGGCATTTATGATCCAGCAATGATGTCGGTGTTGAAAAAAGCCCGTTGCTCGGTGGATAAAGCCAACTTTGAATGCTCACTGGGCGGTGAGTAATTTGCCGAGTGTAATCAAAGAAAGCTCAGTTTAATTGGGCTTTCTTTTTTTGCTTTTAATCGACAGATTTAAATCGATTTGACGCAACTAATTTGTATAGCGCGTAGGAAATGAGTGGTTTTGAACCGAGTGAAGTGTCAGTCGGGGCATTAAAAAATAACAAAGAGCACAAGTGAATGGCTCATCACAATAAACAACAATAAGTCAAAAGGAAGATGCATGAAACAGTGGATGAAAGGCCTCAGTGTCGGGACATTAGTCATTTCTGCAACAGCGATGGCACAGGCCAAACAAGTGGTTTGTGTATTCGACTTGGTCGGTAAAAATGGTGATGTATATAGCTTGATGAAAGATTATCAGTTGGCGGCTAAAAACTGGGGCGCGGATATTGAACTGCGGGTCGGACAAAACGAAGCCGTGATTGCTGAGGATTTTAAAGCAGGAAAATGCGATGCCATTAGTGTTACAGGCATGCGTGGGCGTCAATTTAATTCGTTTACAGGCTCACTCGACGCGATTGGTGCGATTCCCGATCTCAATTTAGCGGTTAAAGTGATGCAAGGCTTGGCTAGCCCCACTTTTGCTAAACATATGGTCAATGGTAAGTACGAGGTCGCAGGTGTGATTCCTGTGGGGGATGCCTTTTTATTGGTGAATGACCGTAGCATCAATACCGTAGCGAAAGCCGCAGGCAAGAAAATTGCGGTTTTAGACTATGACCAAGCGCAAAAAGTCATGGTTCAACAAATTGGTGCGCAAGCTGTGAGTGCCGATGTCACGAACTTTGGTGCAAAGTTCAATAACGGTCAAGTCGATATTATTGGTGCGCCTGCTGCGGTTTTTAAGCCGTTGGAATTACATAAAGGCTTGGGGACGAAAGGGGCGATTGTGAATTATCCGATTTTACAGGTCACAGGTAATATCATTATTCGTCCAGATAAATTCCCTGCAGGTTATGGACAAAAATCACGGGAATGGGTCAAAGGCCAGCTGCCGCGTGCATTCGGTATCTTGGGTAAAATGAAAGCTGAAATTCCGCAAAAATATTGGATGCAGGTGCCCGCAGCAGATCAACCCGGTTATCAAAAGATGATGCGGGAAGCACGAATTGATCTCACCAACCGCGGTATTTACGATAAGCGAATGATGAAACTGTTATGGCAATTCCGTTGTAAGCAAGCGGCGAAAAACTTTGAATGTGGACTGCAGGATGAGAATTACAAACAATCTTGAGAAAATTAGTCTGATTTGACTTTAAATATTCAAATAGGGACCATATATTGAGTATGCTATACTCGAAATATGGTCTTTTTGATTTGAAAGACAGCTGAACCGAACTGAGGAATCTAAGATGAATGCCCAAGCACTTGAACTAAGCGACAATGCCGCAAATAAAGTACGTCAATTACGTGACAGTGAAGGGAATCAAGATTTAATGCTTCGTGTATATGTCACGGGCGGTGGTTGTTCAGGTTTTTCTTATGGTTTTAACTTTGCTGAAAACCAAAATGAAGACGACGCAGAATTTATCAATGGTGATGTGAAAATGTTGGTTGACTCATTGAGTTATCAATATTTGGTCGGTTCAGTGGTGGATTATATTGAAGGTTTAGAAGGTTCACGTTTCATCGTGCAAAACCCAAATGCAACAACGACCTGTGGTTGTGGTTCATCTTTCTCGATCTAAACCTGATCTGATTAAAAAAGCCCTCATGATGAGGGCTTTTTTATGTGTAAACATTCGCTTTCAATCGAGTTTAATCGCATCGAGTAAGTCAAAAATAATCGTGGTGACATCTTGGCTTAAGTCACGGTTATTAAAAACTTCATAGGCAGTAATGGTGACATCGGTGTCACTAGGTAACAGTTTCTGTTCTTCTTCAATCAAGTCATTGATCGGTAAAAGCGTCTGTTTCACTTCCAGATGTAAAACATCCTTAAACTCTAAATTTTCATCTTCAAGTTCTAACAGCTGCTCGTTAAAATAGGGCAATAGAATAGAATGGAGATAAGGTTGAATCTCAACAATATCAAAGATTTCGATATCACGAGTTTCTTCAATCGTACTGATGTGGTCATTTACTTCGATTAAGATATGGTAGTAACTCACATTCGTCTCCAAAGCTTCTAGTGGATATTCAATTATTTACAATAACACGAACCCGAGTCAAGATGTGCTGTGATTGTATTTCATACACATATTAAAATTAGGGGATTTTTTTAGTAATTCATCATTTCAACGGGCATTAAACAATGCAATATCGGCACTTTGTAAACGGAAATGCTGCATATCTTGCTCTTCTAGCATTGGGTACATCAGGGCTTTCGGATCATTATGATGTTTCATTCCGAGGGCATGGCCAAATTCATGCGCTAAAGTCAGACGTAAGTCTTCTTTGGACTCAAACTCATAAATATGAATTTCACGCCCATTGAACAGTCCTTTATCAAATAGACGGGGTTGGAAGCGTTGGTTGAACTGGTCGATGGCCCGATTATGGCCTTGATCTAAGCGGTTCAGTTCATCTACCTTTTGATTGTAGGCATTCACTTGCAGGTTAAAGCTGGCAATTTGTTGGTCTAAAACGTGTTGCTGTTGGCGCAGCTGCGCCAAACTCTGTTGTACAGCCGCCTGCTGCGAAGCAGGGACTCCGCCGTGCTGGTTATACTGACGGATCATGGCATTATAGTTTTGGCTAAGTTCCTGTAGACTCTGTTTTTGCACATCTAAAGCCCCTGAGTGACGTGCCAGATTTTGTTGCATGGCTTTGAGTTCAGTATTCTTCTGACTCAGCCCTTGTTCATTTTGTGTCAGTTTAGACAGTTGATCACGGCGTTGTACCGACTCATCTTGACGCTGGTCATAAATGAGTCGAATACTGAGCCGAGCATTGGGGTCATAGACAAAGTAGTCTTGGCCCAAACCTTGTTTCCAAATATCCGTGGCTTGCTGGCTAATGTACTTTAACTCATGTTCACTAAGACCAAAACGTGGATCGACTTCCGCAATACGATAGCGAATACGCTGATCGAAAGGATGGGTGAGCCGATCCAGCAGTGGATTGAGACGCAGCTGGGGCTGTTGTATATTTTGATACAGAATGAACCCTAAAAAGCCCAGTAAAGCAAACAAGAGACTTTGACGCATATTTCTTCATATATCTTTATTTTTAGCTACTTTAGCGTAAAAAATACCTTTGCAACATAAAAAATGCGTCTTCTCTGGGGGCTTAAATTATCCCCAGTGCTGTTAGACTTTGTTTGACCAGTTGCTCACGCACGCTGGCTGAAATTCCTGTTTTCATCTGCATATTCAAAGCAAAATACACTTTTTCACCTGTTGCTGTTTCGACCCAGCCTGTCCACCAGCCCACTTGCGGTTCTAGGTCCATGCCCCAACCAGATTTGGCGTAGAGTTTATAATTCGGTTTTTGTTCAATCAGCAACATGTCTTGTACGGTATGTTGCACATCTGGCTCAAAAGCGAGTTGTGTATTGGCCAGCTTCTCTACAAAAAGGACTTCTTGAACAGGCGTAATTTGCAGTGGACCGACTAACCAAAAATTATCGACAACGGTGCCAATCTGTTGATTGCCATATCCAATGCGCTGTACTTCTTTTTGCATCAGGTCTAGACCAATGCGCCGTGCAAGCTCCTGATAAACGGGAACAGCAGATGCTTGCATGGCTTGCCCTAAAGTCATGTCTTTTTCCCAGGCAGGGAAACTACGCTTTTGACCATCCCATTTAAACACCTCAGTGCTGGTTGCTTTACCATGTTCTAGTCCGATTAAGGCATTCAGCATTTTAAAGGTAGAGGCGGGTACATAGGCTGTCTGAGCACGGCTCAAGTCATTGCCGTAGCTGCGTAAGCCATGCTTATCCTTAATGACAATCACCCCCGTGGTTTGGAGTTGATCGAAGGCTTGTTGGATCTGCTGCTGCGCGCTTTGCTGCTGTTGGTTTTTAGCTGTTTCTACGGAGGGGGTTATTGTGGTACATGCAGAACCGAAGGTTGTAATGAGGGCGATGAGTCCAAATTGTAAAGTTTTCATGGTGGCTAAGATCTAAATTTTTTATCAGCCTAATGTAAAAGTAGAAAGTGAAACAACAATATTTAGGTAATAAAAAACCGCGCTTTCGCGCGGTTTTTTATTAAAGAGACAAATTATTTTTTGTCATCTTTTACTTCAGTGAACTCAGCATCTACAACGCCATCGTCCGCTTTCTGTTGTTGACCAGCGTCACCACCGAATGCATTCGGGTCGAAACCTTCAGCACCGCCTTGACCTTGCGCAGCTTCATAAGCACGTTGCGTGATCGGCATGATGATGTTTTGAAGTGCTTCAGTTTTCGCTTTGATGTCTTCTACATCATTTTCTTTAGTCGAAGTTTCAAGCTCAGCGACTGCAGTTTCAATGGCAGTTTTTTCATCGCTTGTTACTTGCTCGCCTAGATCTTTCACTGCTTTTTGAGCAGAAGATACTAATGCATCCGCTTCGTTACGTGCTTTCGCAAGTTCTTCGAACTTACGGTCTTCTTCAGCATTCGCTTCAGCATCTTTGATCATTGCTTCGATTTCAGCATCAGACAAACCTGAGTTTGCTTTAATCTGGATGGATTGCTCTTTGCCAGTACTCTTATCTTTAGCCGATACTTTTAAGATACCGTCAGCGTTAATGTCGAACGATACTTCAATTTGTGGCACACCACGTGGAGCAGGTGGAATGTCGCCCAATTGGAAGTTACCCAACAATTTGTTTTGCTGTGCCATTTTACGTTCACCTTGGAACACAGAAATGTCTACAGCAGGTTGGTTGTCCGCAGCAGTTGAGAACACTTGAGATTTCTTCGCAGGAATCGTGGTGTTTTTCTCAATAATTGCTGTTAACACGCCACCCATGGTTTCAATACCAAGTGTCAACGGAGTAACGTCAAGTAAAAGTACGTCAGTTTTGTCACCAGACAATACCGCACCTTGAATCGCAGCACCCATTGCTACCGCTTCGTCAGGGTTTACGTCTTTACGTGGTTCACGACCGAAGAACTCTTGTACTTTTTGTTGTACAAGTGGCATACGAGACTGACCACCCACCAAGATCACATCAGAAATCTCAGAAGTTGAAAGACCTGCATCTTTAAGTGCAATACGGCAAGGTTCGATTGTACGTTCAACCAAATCAGCCACTAAACCTTCAAGTTTTGCACGCGTTACGTTGATCACTAAGTGTTTAGGACCAGTTGCGTCCGCCGTGATGTACGGAAGGTTAATTTCAGTTGCATTTGACGAAGAAAGCTCGATTTTTGCTTTTTCAGCTGCTTCTTTCAAACGTTGTAATGCAAGTGGATCTTGTTTCAAGTTGAAGTTTTGTTCTTTCTTGAACTCTTCAACCAAGAACTCGATTAACGCGTTATCGAAGTCTTCACCGCCAAGGAAGGTATCACCGTTAGTCGACAATACTTCAATTTGTTGGTCGCCATCCAAGTCAGCGATTTCAATGATAGATACGTCAAAAGTACCGCCACCTAAGTCATAAACTGCGATTTTACGGTCGCCTTCTTTTTTGTCCATACCGAACGCAAGTGCAGCAGCCGTTGGTTCGTTGATGATACGTTTAACTTCTAAACCTGCGATTTTACCCGCATCTTTAGTTGCTTGACGCTGCGCATCGTTAAAGTAAGCAGGAACCGTAATCACGGCTTCAGTAACCGTTTCACCTAAGTAATCTTCTGCTGTTTTCTTCATCTTTTTCAAGATTTCAGCAGAGATTTGTTGTGGTGCAAGTTTCTTGTCGTTTACTTCAACCCAAGCATCACCATTGTCAGCTTTGATGATTTTGTAAGGGACAAGACCGATGTCCTTTTGAACCGCTTGGTCTTGATACTTACGACCGATCAAGCGTTTGATTGCGAATAATGTGTTTTTAGGGTTAGTCACTGCTTGACGTTTTGCAGACTGACCCACCAAGATTTCGCCATCTTTATACGCAATAATCGATGGTGTTGTACGTGCACCTTCAGCGTTGTCGATCACTTTAACTTTGTCGCCTTCAAGTACAGCGACGCAAGAGTTTGTTGTACCTAAGTCAATACCAATGATTTTAGCCATTTGGATGATTCCTCAAAAATTTTTGCAATGTTTTTGCTTGTTATTCGATATGAGAGCCGTTCAATTTTTTTCAAGTGATAATCAAGAAAAAATTTTACAAACTCTCGAATTTATAGAGTTTATGCGCCAACCATGACCATTGCTGGACGAAGCAAACGACCATTTAAGGTATAACCTTTTTGTAATACCGTTCCGATCTCGTTGGCTTTCGCATTTGGATCAATCCCGACTGCTTGATGCAAGTCCGCATTGAAACCATTTGCTGTATCAACTGCGACCACACCAAATTTTTCCAGTGCAGTCAGTAACGATTTCAACGTCAGTTCCACACCTTCAAACATTGGTGTTTTTTCCTCACCCGATGCGCTAAGGGCACGTTCTAAATTATCCACTGAGTCCAGTAACTCTTTTGCGAATTTTTCGAGAACGGTGTCTTTATGCTTCTCTGATTCACGTTGAATACGCTCTACACTTTTTTGTGCTTCGTATACAGCATTTGCAGTGCGGGCTTTTTCAAGCTTTAAGCTTTCTTCAAGATTGGTAATTTGAGCTTGTAAATCCTCAACTGAAACTTCAGCTTGCTCCGTTTCAGCTTGAGTTTGCGCTGTTTGTGAATCCGCTTGCTCTTGCCCTAGATCTTGAGCTTCTTGATTGTGCTCAGTCGCCATTGATTTACTCCGTTTAAATGGGTTCTTAAACATGTACAGTCCTTCAGGCATCAGTGTTAACTGGGTTAATCTGAACTGCCATGCGTTATTGAATTCAGGATTACTACAAAAGGTCGGGGCAACAGCCAAAAATTCAAGCGGCTTCAGTGATTAATTCATGTATTTTTGGTAAAAAATTGCTGAAATCAGGCTTTCTAGGTGCTTATTCTGTCCGAAGGTCCATTTCCAATTCTGCTTGAGTTTTTTTATGTTGAAAAAGGCTAATCGTTACATTGAATTATTTTAATTAAATTTATCTGTTTTACTAATTTTTTGTTTGACCACATAATGAGTTCATCAGCGGTGATCATACTTTGTGGAGAGAGCAAAGTATGGTGACTGCGACCTATTTGCATAGCTTGGGGAAACCCTCTTAATTTAGAGATTTAGGTTTTTGAATAGTACGTCTCCCAAAAGTACTCTATTCGGTGCAAAGGTATAATGCTGTCAGAGTGATTCGAGCTTTGCACTCAAAATTCGATTTTTAAGGCTGTGGTTTCTTTATTTTTGTATGCTTTCTCGAGCTTAATCCGCTTTGGGTTAAGCTTTTTTTGCTTAAACTTTAAAAATAACATTATTTAATCGTGTATCAGCATACAAGAGTTCTGCAATACTGAAGAGTTGATGGTCTAAGCATAGAGTTCCTATTTATGCTGCTCACCGAATAAAGAAATAATGCAGAATCAGCATATTAACTTGAGCTGCTGTGGAGATGTAGTGCTAAGGCGGTATTTAGGCCCAATTAATAAAAAATTGCACAAGTTGTACTCGAGTCTGCAAAAACTACAACTCAGTACGTGTGTAAAAGTTTTCAGATTTGACAAAGATAGGCAGGGCAAAGTTTGGCTTTGCTATTTTGTATGACGTAAAAGGAAATGAAAGAATGTTAAATAAGAAAACTGCATTATTGTCTCTAGCGCTTTTAGGTTCAGCATTTACCATTGTGGGCTGTAGCTCAAATGAAACCAGTACAGCACCTGAGTCGGCTCAAGTGACTACTGCACCAGATGCAGCAGCAACCGTTGAGGGAAGTGCTGGAGTCGAAGTTCAAGCAGATCCTGCGGCTCAGATTGAACCCATCCAATCTGCACCTGCGACCACACAACAATAAAGCTTAAAAGAGAACGTTCTCTTACACTCGCTTTGTTAAAGACCTTCACAGGATGCCGTGAAGGTCTTTTTTTTAAGGGTAAATCACTAAAGCTGCTCAGCCGTGTTATTTCATCAGTCTGAAGTGCGATGACGATTTTATCGTTCTTGACCGGAGTTATCCCAACCTTTGTTTTGATCGCGGCGTTGATCATCAGTACGTTGCTTACGATCGTTATGGGATTGTTTGCGTCGATCTTCAGTCCGTTTATGCTCTTGCTCACGACGTTGGCGTTCGGCATTTTGTCGTTGCTGACGCTCAGTAGCATAACGGTTACGTTCTTGGTTTAATCGCTCTTGATCATGCTTTTTCTGTTGCCAGTCTTGATGACGTTGATTAGCGATCCGTTTGCGCTCAGCTTCAATACGTTGCCGTTCTTGTTCACGGTTTTGGCGTTCCCATTCAGCATGTCTTTGGCGGTTTCGGTCTGCCTCGCGACGTTCGCGTTCAATGCGGTTTTGTCGTTGTTGGTATTCCCAACGTTGGCGGTCTCGTTCGCGTTCATAGCGATCATGCTGGTCGTAGCGTCGATCGTCATAATCATAGCGGTGGTCATAGCGTCCGTCATAATAGCCATCCTCAGGAAAAGCCACACAGCCAACAAACAAGGTGCTGATGAGTGAGAGGAATATTATTTTTTTAGTCATGGCAGGTCTCCTTCATAAAAACGGAGTAGCAAAACACTCCTAAATCGGCATAAAAATTGTCAATGACAAGCTCTTAAAAGAAGATTAGCGTATAGGGCGTATTGCTATGTATCTTGATGTGAAGACTTATATAAGAGAATGGTCACATAAGTGCTGATCATGTAGAGAATATGAAGAACGATAAAAGGATATTATTGACATGGGCGTGTTGAATCAAACTTTACAACAATGGATGGAACAAGGCCAAGGCAGTGCGGCACGAGTAATTGATCGCTTACCGACAGTAGCACAAGAAGGCTTGGTTAAAGCGCTGGGTTATCCTCACCAGTTTGAACAACTGGACCCCTTTATCAAATGCTTAATGGCAGCTCAATATAAGCAAGGCAAATCAGGCTTTATTTTTGAAGACTACCACCGTTCGCGTAAATTGTTTGATCATCAAATTCAAATATTGACCGCGAAACCCAGCGCGGTAAAACAAGTGGAAGATTTACGTCTACCTTTACAAAGTGGAACTGTATTTGCGCGGCATTATCATCCTGCACCGAATAAGAAACTTCCGATGTTGGTGTTTTATCATGGCGGCGGCTTTGTGGTCGGCAGCCTCGACAGTCATGATGAAGTCTGTCGCTTACTGGCGATCCATGCCAAAGTGCAGGTGCTCAGTATTGATTATCCTTTGGCGCCAGAAGTTGGCCCGAATGTATTAATTCAATCTTGTGAAGATGCTTTGGCTTGGGTCTATCAAAACCGTCGTCAGTTCAAAATTTTGAAAAACCGAATTGCGGTGGCAGGCGATAGTGCAGGTGGTAATATCAGTGCAGTAGTGGCGCAGCGAACTGCGGCAAAAGCTTATGCGCCAAGTGCACAACTGTTAATTTACCCTGTGGTCGATTTCAAAAGTCGCCATCCATCGTTCTTTGCTTATAAAGATGGACTGACCTTAACTGGGCAAGATGTTGATAGGGTAACCTCGTTGTATGCTGAACAACATCAGGTAGCTTTAGATAATCCTATTGTTTCGCCAACCTATGGCGTATTAAAAAGTGTCGCCCCCGCTTTTGTCATCACCGCAGGTCATGATTTATTACATGATGAAGGTGAAATTTATGCCATCAAATTAAAGCAGCAGGGCAATAAGGTTTATTATCAGAATTATCTAGATCAACCTCACGGGTTTGTGAACTTCACCATCATTTCTCGTCGAGCAAAAAAAATCACCATAGAAATGGCAAAGAACTTTAGAAAATTTTGGGATAAGAATGCCAAATAAAAAAGCATGAATTTTAAAAAGAATGTTTCACGTGGAACATTCCTTTTTTATTTAGAGCGGATTTTGGCTTCTGGAAAAACGAGCTGAAAACTCGGGACATAAAAACTTTGTAGAGCCTTGGCTTGGCCAAAGTCTGGAAAGAGGGTGGTATGGTTTTGCCATTCAAATTTTTTCAGTTTCATTAGCTTTGCGCGAAACTGTGGAGAAAACTCATAACGTTGACCTTGCCACGCTTGCTGTATTTTGAGCATGGAACGCGGAATATGATGACTATTAATATAAAACGGACGTGCCTTTTTACATTGGGTGAGTGTTAAACGTAGTGTTTGGTTTTGAGTACTAAGCTGGCATTGTGTTGTTTCATTCTGCGTATGCCAATCAAACTGAGCGAACTCTTTCGGGATACCCCAAAGCTGTTGACCATGTTCAACTGAAATCTGTGTAGACACATAAATTTTAGGAATTGAACTTAAACGCCGTTTGCTCAGTAAAGGGTGGTCGAGCAAAAGCAGTTCATCATAAGGTCCAACAGGGGATTGATGATAACGAACCAACATGACTTGAACCACACGACCAATCGGGGAAGGGGCGATACGAAACGCTTTATATTGTCGGATAAATTTCGGACTGATCCAATAATTCAAAATAAAGGCTTCACCTTGTAAATGCCAAGGTGGAAATTGACTTAATTGAGACAGGGCTAAAGCTTCATTCATCGTTATTCTCGTTTTCTTAGAAGAAGTAGTGTTTTATTTATACTGAACGATTAATATACCGAAATCTAATAACATCTGAATGCTGTGAGTAACGAAATGTTAAAGAAGAGTTTAGTTGCAGTGGCGGCTACATGTATGAGTATGGCGGTCATGGCAAATAACACGATTGTTGAAATGAAAACATCAATGGGCAACATCGAAATTGAACTGTTTAATGATAAAGCACCAATCTCAGCAAAAAACTTTGAAGACTATACGAAAGCTAAGTTTTATAACGGCACGATCTTTCATCGCGTCATTCCGGGTTTCATGGTGCAAGGTGGGGGCATGACTGCTGACCTTGTGGAGAAGCCAACCCGACCAGCCATTCAAAATGAATCAAGTAATGGTTTATCGAATAAACGTGGCACTTTGGCGATGGCACGAACCAACCTACCGCATTCTGCAACCAGTCAGTTCTTTATTAATGTGGTGGATAATAACTTTCTAGATAGAAGTACCAATAACGCAGGTTATGCGGTTTTTGGTCAGGTCACTAAAGGTATGGATGTGGTAGATAAAATCACTAAAGTACCGACAGGACGTGCAGGGCCACATCAAGATGTACCGAAACAACCTGTTAAAATTCTCAGTGTGAATATTAAAGCAGCAGCAGTGCAAAAGTAATGAAAAAAGAGAGCAGAAATATTAAATCTATATTTCTGCTTTAAAATTATTGAGTTAGGCGTAAGGTTGTATGTTTTTGAACCTTTTTAGTGCATAAAAATACAACACCCGATAAAACAACTAGTTAAAAGCACTTGCAAAGCTTTAGAAATCCTCTAGAATGCACCCCATACCGACGAGATAGACGGAAACGAACGAAGCACGAAGTGCTGAGTTGTTAAGTATATTGAGTCCAGCTTCTGGCACTGACGAGGTGTTAGAAAGATCATTAAGAGATTGTGAAGAACAACTTGTGTGGATTTTTACTGATTGATCGATCGAAAATATTTCATTGATTGATGGTAAAAATTACTCGAAGTTTATTTGAGAAATATTTGTCAGAAAATTGATGAGCCAAGATTTGTAGCCATAAGCTACTAATGATTTTTAACTGAAGAGTTTGATCATGGCTCAGATTGAACGCTGGCGGCAGGCTTAACACATGCAAGTCGAGCGGGGTGATGTAGCTTGCTACATTACCTAGCGGCGGACGGGTGAGTAATGCTTAGGAATCTGCCTATTAGTGGGGGACAACATTCCGAAAGGAATGCTAATACCGCATACGCCCTACGGGGGAAAGCAGGGGATCTTCGGACCTTGCGCTAATAGATGAGCCTAAGTCAGATTAGCTAGTTGGTGGGGTAAAGGCCTACCAAGGCGACGATCTGTAGCGGGTCTGAGAGGATGATCCGCCACACTGGGACTGAGACACGGCCCAGACTCCTACGGGAGGCAGCAGTGGGGAATATTGGACAATGGGCGCAAGCCTGATCCAGCCATGCCGCGTGTGTGAAGAAGGCCTTTTGGTTGTAAAGCACTTTAAGCGAGGAGGAGGCTACTTGGATTAATACTCTAGGATAGTGGACGTTACTCGCAGAATAAGCACCGGCTAACTCTGTGCCAGCAGCCGCGGTAATACAGAGGGTGCGAGCGTTAATCGGATTTACTGGGCGTAAAGCGTGCGTAGGCGGCTTTTTAAGTCGGATGTGAAATCCCTGAGCTTAACTTAGGAATTGCATTCGATACTGGGAAGCTAGAGTATGGGAGAGGATGGTAGAATTCCAGGTGTAGCGGTGAAATGCGTAGAGATCTGGAGGAATACCGATGGCGAAGGCAGCCATCTGGCCTAATACTGACGCTGAGGTACGAAAGCATGGGGAGCAAACAGGATTAGATACCCTGGTAGTCCATGCCGTAAACGATGTCTACTAGCCGTTGGGGCCTTTGAGGCTTTAGTGGCGCAGCTAACGCGATAAGTAGACCGCCTGGGGAGTACGGTCGCAAGACTAAAACTCAAATGAATTGACGGGGGCCCGCACAAGCGGTGGAGCATGTGGTTTAATTCGATGCAACGCGAAGAACCTTACCTGGTCTTGACATAGTAAGAACTTTCCAGAGATGGATTGGTGCCTTCGGGAACTTACATACAGGTGCTGCATGGCTGTCGTCAGCTCGTGTCGTGAGATGTTGGGTTAAGTCCCGCAACGAGCGCAACCCTTTTCCTTATTTGCCAGCGGGTTAAGCCGGGAACTTTAAGGATACTGCCAGTGACAAACTGGAGGAAGGCGGGGACGACGTCAAGTCATCATGGCCCTTACGACCAGGGCTACACACGTGCTACAATGGTCGGTACAAAGGGTTGCTACCTAGCGATAGGATGCTAATCTCAAAAAGCCGATCGTAGTCCGGATTGGAGTCTGCAACTCGACTCCATGAAGTCGGAATCGCTAGTAATCGCGGATCAGAATGCCGCGGTGAATACGTTCCCGGGCCTTGTACACACCGCCCGTCACACCATGGGAATTTGTTGCACCAGAAGTAGGTAGTCTAACCGCAAGGAGGACGCTTACCACGGTGTGGCCGATGACTGGGGTGAAGTCGTAACAAGGTAGCCGTAGGGGAACCTGCGGCTGGATCACCTCCTTAACGAAAGATTGACGATTGGTAAGAATCCACAACAAGTTGTTCTTCATGACGATGTATCTGAGGGTCTGTAGCTCAGTTGGTTAGAGCACACGCTTGATAAGCGTGGGGTCACAAGTTCAAGTCTTGTCAGACCCACCAAATCTGACTAACAAGCATTATTAAATGCTGAATACAGAAAAACAGAGACATTGACTTATTGATAAGCTGGGGACTTAGCTTAGTTGGTAGAGCGCCTGCTTTGCACGCAGGAGGTCAGGAGTTCGACTCTCCTAGTCTCCACCAAATTTCAAGAATAGAAAAACAATGTTTTTCCTTGAAATTTAAGCAAGAAGCTATGCTTCGCGCAGATAGGTTGGATTACAGAAATTAGTAAGTTGAAGCTTATTAACTTCTGTGATTTATCACAGTTTCCTGACCTGACGAAGGCTGGAAAAATCATTAACAGAATATATTTGAGTTGAAATAATTTGTTCATACTCGTTTTTAAGATCGACATTAACAGTGATTTATTACTGATTGATGAAGATTGAAGAAATGAGTTACTAGCGAAATTAACTGAATCAAGCGTTTTGGTATGTGAATTGAATTGAAGCTGTACAGTGTTTAAGTACACAGAGCAACAAACTGTATGATCGAGCAATCGATCTGTCCTAGTACTACTTGTAGGTGCTACGACTGTTTGGGGTTGTATAGTCAAGTAATTAAGTGCATGTGGTGGATGCCTTGGCAGTCAGAGGCGATGAAAGACGTAATAGCCTGCGATAAGCTCCGGGGAGGCGGCAAATATCCTGTGATCCGGAGATTTCTGAATGGGGAAACCCACCTGTCATAAGGCAGGTATCGTATGATGAATACATAGTCATACGAGGCGAACGAGGGGAAGTGAAACATCTCAGTACCCTTAGGAAAAGAAATCAATTGAGATTCCCTCAGTAGCGGCGAGCGAACGGGGAAAAGCCCATTAAGTCATATAAGTTCTAGTGGAATGCTCTGGGAAGTGCAACCATAGTGGGTGATAGTCCTGTACACGAAAGGGCTTATATGATGATGTCGAGTAGGGCGGGGCACGTGAAACCTTGTCTGAATATGGGGGGACCATCCTCCAAGGCTAAATACTCCTGACTGACCGATAGTGAACCAGTACCGTGAGGGAAAGGCGAAAAGAACCCCTGTGAGGGGAGTGAAATAGATCCTGAAACCGCATGCATACAAGCAGTGGGAGCCGACTTGTTCGGTGACTGCGTACCTTTTGTATAATGGGTCAGCGACTTACATTCAGTAGCGAGGTTAACCGCATAGGGGAGCCGTAGAGAAATCGAGTCTTAATAGGGCGTTTAGTTGCTGGGTGTAGACCCGAAACCGGGTGATCTATCCATGAGCAGGTTGAAGGTTGGGTAACACTAACTGGAGGACCGAACCCACTGTCGTTGAAAAGCCAGGGGATGACTTGTGGATAGGGGTGAAAGGCTAATCAAACTCGGTGATAGCTGGTTCTCCCCGAAAGCTATTTAGGTAGCGCCTCGGACGAATACCATTGGGGGTAGAGCACTGTTTCGGCTAGGGGGTCATCCCGACTTACCAAACCGATGCAAACTCCGAATACCAATGAGTACTATCCGGGAGACAGACTGCGGGTGCTAACGTCCGTAGTCAAGAGGAAAACAATCCAGACCGCCAGCTAAGGCCCCAAAATTATAGTTAAGTGGGAAACGATGTGGGAAGGCATAGACAGCTAGGAGGTTGGCTTAGAAGCAGCCACCCTTTAAAGAAAGCGTAATAGCTCACTAGTCGAGTCGGCCTGCGCGGAAGATGTAACGGGGCTAAAACTATATGCCGAAGCTGCGGATTTGCAATTTATTGCAAGTGGTAGGGGAGCGTTCTGTAAGCCGATGAAGGTGTATTGAGAAGTATGCTGGAGGTATCAGAAGTGCGAATGCTGACGTGAGTAACGACAATGCGAGTGAAAAACTCGCACGCTGAAAGACCAAGGGTTCCAGTCCAACGTTAATCGGGGCTGGGTGAGTCGACCCCTAAGGCGAGGCCGAGAGGCGTAGTCGATGGGAAATTGGTTAATATTCCAATACTTCTATGTAATGCGATGAGAGGACGGAGAAGGTTAAGTCAGCCTGGCGTTGGTTGTCCAGGTGGAAGGTTGTAGGCATGTATCTTAGGCAAATCCGGGGTACTGTATGCTGAGAACTGATAGCAAGCTGTACTTGTACAGTGAAGTGGCTGATACCATGCTTCCAGGAAAAGTCTCTAAGCTTCAGTTACATAGGAATCGTACCCGAAACCGACACAGGTGGTCAGGTCGAGTAGACCAAAGCGCTTGAGAGAACTCTGCTGAAGGAACTAGGCAAAATGGTACCGTAACTTCGGGAGAAGGTACGCTGCCGACGGTGATAGGATTTACTCCTTGAGCTATTGGCAGCCACAGAAACCAGGCCCCTGCAACTGTTTATTAAAAACATAGCACTCTGCAAACACGAAAGTGGACGTATAGGGTGTGATGCCTGCCCGGTGCTGGAAGGTTAATTGATGGGGTTAGCGTAAGCGAAGCTCTTGATCGAAGCCCCAGTAAACGGCGGCCGTAACTATAACGGTCCTAAGGTAGCGAAATTCCTTGTCGGGTAAGTTCCGACCTGCACGAATGGCATAATGATGGGGGCGCTGTCTCCAGCAGAGACTCAGTGAAATCGAATTCGCCGTGAAGATGCGGTGTACCCGCGGCTAGACGGAAAGACCCCGTGAACCTTTACTGCAGCTTGACATTGAACTTTGATCTTACTTGTGTAGGATAGGTGGGAGGCTTTGAAACCGAGACGCTAGTTTCGGTGGAGCCAATCTTGAAATACCACCCTGGTAATATTGAGGTTCTAACTCTGTCCCGTTATCCGGGACGAGGACCATGTCTGGTGGGTAGTTTGACTGGGGCGGTCTCCTCCTAAAGAGTAACGGAGGAGTACGAAGGTGCGCTCAGCGTGGTCGGAAATCACGCGTAGAGTATAAAGGCAAAAGCGCGCTTAACTGCGAGACCCACAAGTCGAGCAGGTACGAAAGTAGGTCTTAGTGATCCGGTGGTTCTGTATGGAAGGGCCATCGCTCAACGGATAAAAGGTACTCTGGGGATAACAGGCTGATACCGCCCAAGAGTTCATATCGACGGCGGTGTTTGGCACCTCGATGTCGGCTCATCTCATCCTGGGGCTGAAGCAGGTCCCAAGGGTATGGCTGTTCGCCATTTAAAGAGGTACGCGAGCTGGGTTTAGAACGTCGTGAGACAGTTCGGTCCCTATCTACCGTGGGCGTTGGAAATTTGAGAGGATCTGCTCCTAGTACGAGAGGACCAGAGTGGACGAACCTCTGGTGTACCGGTTGTGACGCCAGTCGCATCGCCGGGTAGCTATGTTCGGAAGGGATAACCGCTGAAAGCATCTAAGCGGGAAGCCTACCTCAAGATAAGATTTCCCTAGGACTTTATGTCCTCTAAAGAGCCGTTGAAGACTACGACGTTGATAGGTTGGATGTGGAAGCATAGTGATATGTGAAGCTGACCAATACTAATTGCTCGTGAGGCTTGACTATACAACACCCAAACAGTTGGTGTTGTGGTTCAAATCACTGCAAACAACTTGATTTAGTTATAAAGCTAGATAAAATATCCAACTCAAATATACCTGTTAATAACTCATTTGATGAAAGTTAGGCACGAAGAGCACTGCTCTGAGGTTAGACCCAACGAATAGTCATAAACAGTTGTGCTGGCGACAATAGCAAGAGTGAACCACCTGATCCCTTCCCGAACTCAGAAGTGAAACCTCTTAGCGCTGATGGTAGTGTGGAGTTATCCATGTGAGAGTAAGTCATCGCCAGCTCATTAATTCAAATCCCCCTCCGCTTAATGCAGAGGGGGATTTTTTTATGCTGAATATATTAAATAATATAAATTAAAAAGAGAAGAGTGGAGAATACACGCTAAATTATACAAAAATACATTTATATAAATTAAAATTATGTGAAAAATCTACCAATTATCAAAGAATTCGATGAAGTGCAAATCGTTTCGCATCATTTTTATACAACTTTAGTCTAATTTTTTCAAAAAAAACCATTTCGATTGTTTTATTTATAGACAAAAACTGAATTATGATTCATTTTATTTAAAAGTGAATTTGTATTCACTTTTTATAATAAAGCTCACAATTGGAGGTGAGGCAAAAATGACAGCGACAACAATGAATGTAAATGCTGTAATCGATCAGGCTAAGTTTAAGCCTTTTCATTTAACGGTTGTTTTGTGGTGCTTATTCGTCGTCTTGTTTGATGGCTATGATTTAGCAATTAACGGTGTGGCTTTACCGCTTTTAATGAAAGAGTGGGGTATGACGGCTGTTCAAGCGGGAATGCTAGCCAGTACTGCCCTAGCAGGCATGATGTTTGGTGCAATGCTATTTGGGATGCTGGCCGATAAAATTGGCCGTAAAAAAGTCATTATTATCTGTGTTACGTTGTTCAGTGGGTTCACTTTTGCGGGTGGCTTTGCTTCAAACCCGACTGAATTTGGTATTTTACGCTTTATTGCGGGTCTTGGAATTGGTGGTGTATTACCGAATTTGGTTGCTTTAACTTCGGAATATGCGCCGCAGAAGTTTCGTAGTACTTTGGTGACCGCGATGTTTAGTGGCTATGCAATGGGTGGGATTATGGCAGCACTACTAGGTGTTGCATTTACGCCAACATTTGGCTGGAAGATCATGTTTTTCATTGCTGGTATTCCATTACTGTTTATTCCGATTTTATGGAAATTTTTACCTGAATCAGTCACTTTTTTAGTGAAAGACCAGCAAACAGAAAAGGCACGCAGCATTATTCAACGTCTGGTACCTGAAGAGACTGTAACTTCAGATACTGTTCTAGTGCTGAATGAAGCTAAAGTCCCTGATGCATCTGTCGCTGCCTTGTTTAAAAATGGCCGTGGTATGGGTACAGTTTTATTTTGGTGCTGCTTCTTCATGTGCTTATTGATGGTTTATGCCCTAGGAAGCTGGTTACCAAAACTGATGATGGCTGCGGGTTATTCGATGGGCAGCAGTTTAATGTTCCTCCTTTCCTTGAACATTGGTGCGGTGATTGGCACTGCTGGTGGTGGTGTGCTTGCGGATCGTTTCCACTTGAAACCTGTCATTATTAGCATGTTGACTGTCGGGGCATTTGCACTGGTGGGTTTAGGCTTTAATTCACCACAACCTGTAATTTATTTATTGGTTGCACTTGCAGGAGCCGCTTCAATCGGTTGTAGTATTTTACTATATAGCTATGTGGCTCAATATTATCCGTTGGCTGTTCGTTCAACAGGGTTGGGTTGGGCATCTGGCATTGGCCGTGTGGGTGCAATCGTGGGTCCAATTGTCATTGGTGTATTGTTGGGCATGGAATTACCACATAAGTTGAATTTTATTGCTGTGGCGATTCCTGCGGTACTTGCTGCGATAGCGGTTTCTTTTATCCGTTTAAATAGTGCTGAAGAAACAGTTAAAACTCAGGTGAAAGTTTCAAGTTCAATCAAAGCATCTTCTTAATCAAACCCCAAACAAATAAAAGGCTCTCGTTGTGAGGGCCTTTATTTTTCAAAATCGATGTACCGTTGGATGGTATTTGGTCGTGTTTGACGGAGAGTGCTATGCTAAAGGTAGCTTTAAATAGGGCAGCACAATAACAATGATTAAGCAGCAGAAAAAGCTCGAACCTGAGCAAAGTGAGAATTTATTCAACACCTTAGAACAGCGGTTTCAACAGCATACTGAACGTCATATGCAAATTAGTTGGGCATTTGTCCGAGAAAAACTTTTGCAGTCCCCAGAAAAATTATACGCCTTACAACAAATGGAAATGAGCGGTGGTGAGCCCGATGTCGTGTTTTTACCGAATACACAAGATGTGTATTTTTTTGATTGTTCAATTGAGTCCCCAAAAGGGCGACGGAGCATGTGTTATGACCGAGAGGCACTATTAAGTCGCAAGGATCATCTGCCTGAAAATACAGTGCTAGATTGGGTACAGGCGTATGGCCTAAGCTTAGTGACGGAACAACAGTATTATATTTTACAGCAGATCTTTAATTTTGACTTGAAAACATCCAGTTGGGTTGAGACTCCAGCTGAATTACGTCAACAAGGCGGGGCAATTTTTTGTGATCAGCGCTATGGTCGTACGTTTACCTATCATAATGGCGCTGCTTCGTACTATGAGAGTCGAGGATTTCGGACTTATATTCAGCTTTAACTGTGGGATAGAGATAAAAAGAAACCCCGACATCCTGTCGAGGTTTCTTTGTATTTCAGTGTTTAGATACAACTCCTGTCATATCTCACATCCTGATGCTCAAACTGATTATTGTTGTTTTAAGTTTGGGAAACGTCCTGTTTCCTGATGGTTTAAATATACATGGTGATGGCTGTTGTTCAAACAGCATTTTAACCACGCTATTTGTAAGCCTAAGCTGACAAAAGTGAATAGCTTATATAATTTGCTTAGCACTTTAAATCAGCATCGTTTAAATAGCCTAATCAATGCTAGGTTGGCTTAATGAACTGATCCTGCTCGACAACGACTGGGTTTGACCGTTTTCCTTTTAAATATAGAGCATCACTGGTATCGCGCGGTTGTAAATCGACTGCACTGTAAGTACAGAACAATATTAAAAAGCCGTATTTATGCATGTGATGTTCATTAGAAATATGGCCAATGTTCCCTGATGGGGTGAACATTTGAATAAAAATGTGAAAAGTAATGTTTTTTATGCGAGCGGGTAATACTTTTAGCGTTATTTACATTGATTTTTTCAGTAGGTTGAGTATCGATGCAGGATCTTCAAATTTTATGCAGGAAAATAGGCGTAATAAATCATTCCAAAAAGTTTGTTAATTTATAACTAATTTTGTACAATAAATAAGCTGATTAATTGAACGGTTGAATCAGCACACATTATAAAAATGGAATATTTGAAGCAGAAATTACAGAATATTTTTATAAAAGTGAGTATTGTTGAACCATATAAAAGGGAAGTTTAATCGACACACTTTAACCAAGGTTTTGTGAAAACTCCTCTGTTTGTCATTTAGAACCTTGCACCCAAAAGGTCGAAGCTAAATCAAACACTCAAGATTAATATTAAATGGTTCTTTTTTGTTGCGAGATAACCAAATAAAAAGCAATTAAAAGGGACCTAGGTTTAGGTGTTTTATGTCAGGAACTCGTGAAAACTGGACATCACGATCTGGTTTTATTATTGCAGCTGTAGGTTCGGCTGTAGGTTTAGGTAATATTTGGCGTTTCCCTTATGTTGCTTATGAAAATGGTGGCGGTGCCTTTCTTATTCCTTATTTATTGGCGTTAATTACCGCTGGTTTACCTCTGTTATTTTTAGATTATGCAACGGGACACCGTAGTTCTGGGTCACCACCTAAAGCCTATCGGGCTTTGTTTAAAGGCGGTGAAACGCTGGGTTGGTGGCAAGTCTGTGTGTGTATCATCATTGGTTTGTACTATGCCAGCGTACTGACGTGGGCGGGAAGCTATGTTTACTTCTCGATTGGTCAGACTTGGGGCAGTGACCCTGAAAGTTTCTTCTTTAATACCTACTTACAAACTTCGAAAGCAACAGGTTTCGATTTACAGTTTGTAAGCCATTTATTTTGGCCAATCATGGGAATTTGGGCACTGACCTTAATTATTCTGTTTGGTGGGGTTAAAAAAGGTGTTGAATTATCGAATAAGATTTTCATGCCTTTATTGTTCGTTTTATTTACCATTTTAGTGGTGCAATCACTTCGTTTGCCAGGTGCCGCAGAAGGCTTAAATGCATTCTTTACACCGAACTGGTCTGCGATGATGGACTATAAAGTGTGGTTGGCGGCGTATGGCCATACCTTCTTCTCGCTTTCTGTGGGTTTCGGGATCATGGTGACTTATGCATCTTACTTAAAGCCAAAGACCAATTTGACAGGCTCAGGTTTAATCGTTGGTTTTGCCAACGCTTCAACTGAAATCTTGGCGGGTATTGGTATTTTTGCTGCATTAGGCTTTATGGCGCATGCCGCAGGCAAAGAAGTTCAAGATGTAGTGAGTGGTGGTATCGGTTTGGCATTTATTGCTTTCCCGAAAATCATTTCAAGTCTTGGTGCAGGTGCTGATTTATTCGGTCTATTGTTCTTCTCATCATTATTTGTTGCTGGTATTTCTTCCATGGTCAGTATCTTAGAAGTGCCGATTGCAGCGATGCAGGATAAGTTAAAATGGAGCCGTAAAAAAGCAGTTACCATTATCGGTGGTGGTAGTGCACTGGTTTCAGTGATCTTATTCTCAAGTGTGAATGCGATTAAACTGGTGGATATCGTGGATCACTTTATCAATAACATTGGCATTGTGGGTGGCGCGCTTGTTTCTATTCTTTGTATTACTTGGTTTAAGCGTTCAGCATTGATTGAGTTGCGTGATCACGTAAACCGTATTTCCACGATTCAACTCGGTAAGGGTTGGGCATTTACCTTGACCGTGATTACTTCACTCGTGTTATTAACAACGTTGAGCATGACGTTATTTAATTTGGTGAGAAATGGTTACGATACCTATAGCATGAGTCTGCAAGGGCTATTTGGTTGGGGCAGTGTGATTTTCTGTGCTGTCGTCGCAATCGTACTCAGCAAAGTTAAAGATCGCTAGGAGAAAAAAATGAATACTTCAGCAATCATAATGATGGTGATTTCAATGTTGTTTGTTTGGGGGGGACTCGTATTGTCTATTCTCCACTTGATGAAAAATCCAGAAGAGCTCGATGATGTTCTTGAAGAAGTGAAAGACCAGCATACGTTGTAATACTGGATTTAAAGTTTAGTCATCCTGAAATAGGTATCTACTTATTAAAAAACGCCCGATGAGCTTCATTGGGCGTTTTTTTAACGAGGGCGTAGTGAGCTATCGCACATCAGTGCTATACAACAATGCTTCTATAAACTTTTTTGATGAGCTGATTTGGAGCTTAGTGTTCACGTCAATTTGGCTTGAAATAAATAAGAATTCATACGGCCAGAAAGAACAAAAAGTATGCTGTACAAATTTTATCTAATAAATATGCAATCACAATAACAACTATGATACAAAATAGTATAGAATTGTGACACAGTTTGTACTTTCGCCGACTAATTCATATGAAAATTAACAAAAAGAAATTTTCTGCTCTGTCGTTTTTATTTTTTTTTTCATTAGAAGCACATGCATTTCCACAACCGGGAAGCTATATTTCTAACGTTGCATCTGGGGACTATACCGATGAGATGGGGAATGTTTTATTGGTCAATTCCAATCCCGTGGCATTGGAAGTTCAAAAAACGTACTCACTGACTTTAGTACAAAACCAAAACCAATATGGTGTGGTCGGTGGGGCTGTGAATCTGCCACACGTATTAACCAATATAGTCAAACTACTTTATTATTCATACAAGATTCGAAAAAAACTCGAAATAACTCATCGACTGAGTCGATCAACCATTCTTTACGCTTACGTTTAACCCATGCCCACATGTGTTCTATAGGATTTAAATCAGGGCTGTATGCAGGAAGCCAAAGAATTTTATGCCCTTGTTGTTCCAATAACTCCTGAATATCTGCTCTTTTATGAAATGCTGCATTATCCATAACCACTACACTATTTTCTGGTAATGCTGGTATGAGGAATTGCTCAATCCAAAAATGAAAAACATCTGAATTGATTTTGCAGTCAAATAAACCGACTGAAAATAACTTACCCTCATGGATTGCTCCAATGGCATTGGTCTGATTCTTTAATTGCCAATTATATTGCCCTAAACAGGGTACTCCTTTTCGTGAGTAGCCATGAGGTCTATAATCATGTGACTTAAAACCACTTTCATCCAGATAAATAATCGGATGGTTTTTTTCTAATTCATTCACTTGCAGAATAAATTTATCCCTAAGCTTTGTATCTGCTTTAGGATGGCTTAACGTCTTTTTTTAACTGTAATATTTAAGCGCTTTAATGCAGCACCAATAGATGAAACACCACAATTAAAACGTGCAGCACGTTCATATTGATAAGCATCAGGATACTTTTCAACATCTTCACGTAAAGCATCATCGTTAATTTTAGAAGGTTTACGTACACGAGTTTTTTTAATCTCTATACGTTTCTTCCATTCAACAATGGTATTTTTATTAATTTCAAATTGTGCAGCTACCGCTCGAATAGAATAACCTTCCTCAAGCTTAGCTAAAATTTTACGTCTAAAATGTTCTGAATAACTCATTGCACCATTGTATTGGTTTTATAATGATTTGACTATACAGGTAATACTGCTGATCGATATACATTGGGTTTAGTACAAAGTAGCACGGATAATTTTGATTTAAGTAATGTGAAGGTCTATGCAGACCGCGATCAAAATGGTTTACCAGATAATACCGAAGACTTATTGGTAGGTTCAATTGAGCTCAATGCGGGTCAATCTTTAGCAGTTGTGATTGTGGGTAGTATCCCGACCAATGTTTCTTTTAATCAGCTCAGTAGTTTAGACCTCAAAGCTGTGAGCCAGCAAAATGCTACGCTTTCTGCACAAGTCACAGATACGATTCGCGTTGTCGATGATGCTGTGATTTCTCTCGTTAAAGCGCAAAGTACAAGTGAAGGCAATATTGGTGATTTGATTACCTATACTTTGACCTATCGGAATACAGGGACAGCAACACGTCGTGTCGTGCTACAAGATGTGTTGGATGATTCTTTAGAATACGTATCCGGGTCGGCAGTTTGGAATCAAAATAGCACAGCACTCACCGATGCAAATGATACAGAAGGATCTGCAAATACAGGAATAGCCTATCAACTTAAACCTGATGGGAAGAGTCTAGAAGCCAGTATTACGGCTGTTGCACCGCTCACATCAGGCACATTGGCTTTTAAAGCCAAAGTGAAACAAGGTGCTGCCAATAAAATTCCAAACACGGCAGGTTTTGTACAATATGACATGGATAATACCACGGTAAAACTGAGCAGTTTCTCCAATACCGTGATCTATAATTTGGCTGCTGTCTATGGGGTGGTTTTAAATAATAAATCCAGTTCAGCAACGAACGTCGGTAACCCGAATAACAGTCCTGATAACTTAGTGATTCAAGCCAGTTTGAAACCAGGGCAAGAGGTTTTCTTTAATAACTATGTTTGGAACATTGGTAATACCACAGATACTTATAATTTAAGTTATAGCTCAAACAATTTGCCTAGCTGTGCCAAAGTTAATTTTTACACGCAGGACGGAAAAACTTTACTTACGGATACCAATGGTGACGGTAAAGTCGACACAGGTTCGATTTCAAATGCGGCGGTAAAACAAATTCAGGTTGGAGTATCGGCCTCTACAGGCTGTAGCAGCAGTGTCAGCAATATCAATATTGATGTGGTTGCGACATCCATTGCTTCAAGTACAGTCTCTGACCCGATTCGTAACCAAATTACAGTTTTGACTGCTGCATCCAGCAGCAGTGATTTATATAATGCTGACCAATCGGGTTTAGGCGTGGGGATCGTGGATAATGCCGGTCAACCCTTACGTACGGTTAAAGTTACTTCGGGTAAAGCGGTTTTTCCTTTGGTGGCAAAGAATAATTCAACCCAAGCCAATAACTATAATTTGTATGCATCCTTTAGCGCGATTGATGTCGCCAATATTATGCCTACCACTAAAACAGGTTTTAGCGTCAAATTTTATGAAGGTGATGCCAGCTGTCAAACGGTGGGTAAGCAAATTACCAATACGGGAACCTTAGGTGCAGGAGCAAGCAAGGCATATTGTGCAGTGATTGATGTTGACGTAAGCCAACAGAATTTTACAGCGCCGATTTGGTTTGCGATTCAATCACCAGTTAATCAACAAGCGGACTCGATTAAGAACCAAATTGAAAGTAATGTCGCACGCTTACTCACCCTGACCAATGATCAGCAAGGTCAGGTAAGTGTGGGTGGCACGATTGTCTATGCGCATACTTTAAAGAATTTGGGCAATATTGCAGAAGGTGCAAATGCAGGTTCTCAAGTGAATTTGAAAGTTGTACCACTTAGAAATGATGGCTTTGTTTATACCCTTTATTATGATGCAAATAAAAATGGTCAGATTGATAGTGCAGACCAAATTATTAGCGCAACAACCAGTTTAAATCAGCTTTTGGGTAGTGCGGGCTTATTGGCGCAGGCTGATATTCAACTTTTACTTAAAGTTCAGGCGGCCCCTTCTGCAACAGAAGGTGTGGTGAGTCAGGCGGATATCGTGGTTGAAGTGTCTGATTTTAATGGCATTCATTTAGATAACTTAAAAAATACAGATGTGACCACGGTTGCAACAGGGCATTTACAGTTAGTTAAAACACAAGCAGCGAATAGTAGCTGTACCACCACTAATTTAGCATCTTTGAGCTATTCCACCCAGTTGGTTTCAGTCAAGCCAAATCAATGTGTGGTGTATAAGCTGACACTTAAAAATGATGGTGGTTCAGTGGTGAAGAATGTGCAGTTTAATGATGTTGTTCCAGCTTATACCAGCCTAGTAGGAACGCCTGTCATTGTTCCGTCAGGTACAAATTTATCTTCTGGTGACAAAGTTTCTGCTTTGGTGAGTAGTTTAGATCCAAGCCAAGAAGCCAATTTCTACTTTGTTATTCGTGTTAACCCTTAAGAGTAGGCTCGGAAAATGTTTGCAGAAAAGAAAATGATTCGAAATATGCGTATTGCCATGCTGAGCTTGTTGGGGGCAACAGCATCGACTTGGGTTTTTGCTGATGCTCTGGTCATCAGTAACATGGCTGTGGGTGAATACAAAGAAGAAGGCTCTACCGTAGTTCAAGTGGCACGTTCCAACTTGGTTCAAACCACGGTGATTCCTGTTTATAACCTCGGTTTGAAAGATAACCGAACGGAATATGTGCGTCCAGGGCAGGCGGTCTATTATCACCATGTTCTAACCAATACTGGGAACGAACGCGATCTTTATAATTTGGTGGGCAGTCAAATTGCAGGGGGGAGTTTTACCCATAGCAATATTGAAATTTATTTAGATGCCGATCGAAATGGTGTTGCAGACACTAATACTCCGATTAGCCAATATAGCTTAAATGCTGGAGAGACGGTTGCACTGATTATTAAAGCCATTATTCCTTCATCAGCTGCCGTAAATAGCTCCAGTCAGATTCAACTCACAGCGACCTCTACACAACAACCCAGTCTGACTCAAAATAACATTGATACATCTCGCATCACGGATCAGGCAGTTTTAAATTTAACCAAGAGTTTTGATAAAACAACCGTCGTGAATGGGGATATCGCAACCGTCCGTTTAATCCCCAATATGTCATTAGTCTAACTTCACCAGCTCGTCAAGAGATTAATGCGGGTGCAAAAGTCATTTGGTTAAACACTCTAACCAATCACAGTAATACACAAGCCGATATTTCAATTGATAAAAATTCGGTTCCAGAATTATCCAATATAAAAATTTATGTCGACAGTAACCAAAATGGTGAGTTTGATCGTTCAGACTTATTGGTGACGGGGCATTTGAGTTTAGAAAGTGGTCAACAAGTTGACCTATGGGTCGTGGCTGATTCATCGAGCTCTTTAAATGATAGTCAACAAGTTGATTTACCGCTGCGTGCATATGTTATTCAAGATCCAACAGCTATTGCAGATGCTGTTAACGGCCTAATTAGTTTTTTACCTCAGTTAACGGCAACCAAAGCAGTCGATAAAAGTAATTTCGAACCAAAAGCAGGTCAGTCTTACGATTTAATTTATAGCTTAAACGTAAAAAATACCTCTACGCGTAATTCGGGTACTAAGCCGATTGAGGTCGATGGTCAAACCATTAATGCTGTGGTGTTATTGGACGAGTTACCAGCCAACACTACGTTTAAATCAGCAAAAGCAAATAACACAAAAGCTTTGGTGCTATATCCATTAGGTCAAGATAAATTTACCCAACAGATTCCGAACGATAAATCACTCATCAATACTTTAGTGGTGGCTGGCTTTGTTGCACAAAGATTTGAAATGCAAAGCGCCCCTAATTGAGCTAAATTTAAGGCGTAACTTGGGTAAGTGGTCGACCTAATTCCGTAAATCTGTTAAGGACTGCTACACGTGCATGGATTTCATTCACTTGGCTATCAAAACTCCTTGCGCTGAGTTTATCTCCTAATAATTTGATGCAATGCATCTTAGTTTCAACCAAACTTCGCCGATGATAGCCTGACCATTTTTTCCATAGTGTCCTGCCTAAACGTTTAATTGTTCGAAGTAATTCATTTCGCTCTAGCGAGCTACTCTTTGTATCTTTCCATGGTTTCGCATTTTTTCTAGGTGGAATCACCGCATGCGCTTGCCGATCTGCAATGACCTGACGGCATTGCTTGGTGTCATAAGCTCCATCGGTATAAACAGAGTTAATCTGCTCATCTTGTGGAATCTGATTAAGTAAATCACCAAGCACCTGTGAATCACTGACATTATTGGTTGTAAGCTGAACTGCTCGTATTTGTAGGGTTTTAGCATCTATACCAATATGAAGTTTACGCCATTGGCGACGATATTCAGGTCCATGTTTCTTGCGTTTCCATTCGCCCTCACCTAGAAACTTCATGCCTGTAGAGTCCATGAGTAGATGCAGCCCATCGCTACTTTTTTGGTAGCTGATTACAATATCAATATGCTTTTGTCTTCTACAAAGCGTGGTGTAATCTGGAGCTATCCAATTTAATCCGCAAAGTTTAATCAGACTTTGCACAAAGCCAGTGACCATACGTAAAGACAGACGGAATAAGGATTTAATCATTAAGCAGCATTGGATGGCTGCGTCAGAGTAGGTTTGATTTCGCCCTTGTTTGCCTTTTGATGGCGCATACCATTGCGTAGCAGGATCAAACCAAATGGCAATATTTCCGCGACTCATGAGTGCTCGGTTATATGCGGGCCAATTGGTTGTGCGGTAGATTTTGTGTGTAGGCTTCTTCATTTGAAAATTATATCGCTGAAAAACCCTTTACAGATAGGTTTGTGCAACAAAGCCGTGGTGGCTTATCCGCAAGCGTTAGCAGCCAATGCGACTGAAACGGTCGAACTGGTTGTGACTATGAACTCTAATATTAGTCGTACATCGATTTCCAACATCTTTAGTGTTGAGCATGGCCTAGTCTCAAATATTAAAAAGACTCTGTCGAATGAAGTGGTCACCATAGTGGGTGGAAGCTCTTCCATCACTAATAGCAGCAAAGATTATTCTAATATTTTAGCGACTGGCAGTTTAAGTAAGCCGTTGTATATTGCTGCAAATAGTGCCATGTGTAATGCCACGCGCAGCAGTGTAGACAAAGTTAAAATCAAAGTTCAATCGACGAAAACTGGTGATATTGAATATGTACAGGGTGTTGAAACAGGTATCAACACAGGCATATTCCGGTTTTCATTACCTACGCAGGAGTCTGCGACAGCACAGCAGAATGATCAAATTCTACAAACGGTTAAGCGTGATCAAGTGGTTGTTAGCTTAACGGATTGCTTGGATGAAAATGGTAACTCCACAAACAGTATTAGTGATGTGGATACCAATGTACTCATTGATCCATATGGTGTGGTTTTTGATGCCAAAACCAATCAACCTGTTGCGGGTGCAACCGTTACTTTATTGGACGCCAATGGTAAACCTGCTGAAAATGTTGCTTATAAACTAGATGAAACCACAGGGGACAAAGTTGCTATTCCTGCAAAGCAGGTAACCAATAGTGATGGTGAGTTTATTTACCCTTATGTTGAAAATGGTACTTATAGCTTATATATCGACACCTCTACGATTGCAGGTGGAACCCGCTATAAATTTACCAGTGACAAAACCATTTATAATAATTTTGATCAGCGTGTGGTCGATGCTTCATGGTCTTATGGCGGAAACTTCACTTTAAAAACAGGTGATGCTGCACTCAATATTGATATCCCAATCGACCCAGTTGATATTGTGACGCCAATTAATGACAAATTGGTCATTAAAAAAGAAGTAGTGGGCGATAAAACAGCTGAGATTGGTGACTTTAAAGATTATATGGTGACGGTTGCCAATATGGGTGACTCAACACTGTATGACGTCAATATGAAAGATACTTTGCCACGTGGCTTTGTGTATGTGTCAGGCACTACACGGGTCAATGGTCAAAAGAGTAAAGACCCTCAGGGTGGCAAAGGTCCTTATTTAACTTTAGGTTTAGGGACACTGACACCGAAACAAGAAGCGAAAGTTCAATACCGTGTGTATGTTGGGCCAAATGCTTTAAGTGGCGATGGGATTAACCGTGTTTATGCGCAAGACAATAAAAATACGACTTCAAATGAAGCGCAAGCGGCAGTCAAAGTTACACCGGGAGTATTTAGTCCAGATGGTTTTGTGGTAGGTAAAGTCTTTACCGACTGTAACCGTAATGGGGTGCAAGATGTGGGCGAGCTTGGTGTTCCAGGTGTTCGTATTTATATGGAAGATGGTAACTTTGTGGTCACTGACCGTGAAGGGAAATATAACTTCTATGGCATTAAACCGATTACCCATGTTCTTAAAGTTGACAATACCACTTTACCGAATAATGCTGAGTTGGTACTGATCAGTAACCGTCAAGCGGGTGATCCAGCCAGCCGATTTGTGGACCTAAAACGTGGTGAATTGCACCGTGCCGATTTCGCGATTGCAGATACCGCAGGCGAATGTAGTCAGGCATTGGTAACACAAATTGAAGCCCGTCGTAGCAAAATTGATGCGCAACTTGATGCACTTGAGCAAACCTTACGCCAAGATTTAAACGTAGATGCACAGAGCAGTTATGTGACTGATGTTCAAGGTCAGCCTGCAAGTGGTTGTATTAGTGCTTCAGGGGCTTCGGCAAACTGTAATATTGAATATAAAAAAGAACAGATTAAAGACGTTAAAACGGTTCAAGTTGAACCTGTTAAAACACCAACGATTTTAGATTTAGAGCAAGAACTACAACGTTCTGAGTCGAACCAACTTGCAATTTTGAATTTAAATGAACAGCAAGTACTACCTGCTCAACAAGCAACCATTCAGGTGAAAGGTGCTTTAGGAACTGACATCCGTTTATTTGTGAATGACGAGCAAATTTCGGAAAAACGTATTGGTAAAAAAGCAGCTTATCAAGAGCATGGAGTTGCTGGTTTAGACTTTATTGGTGTGCCGCTACTTGCAGGTAAAAACACAGTTGCAGTTCGCCAGTACGATAGCTTTGGCAATCTACGTGACCAACAGCAAGTGACAGTAATCGCACCAGATGCGATGAGTCAACTGGCTGCGCAGCCTGTAGAACAAGTGGTTTATGCCAATGGCAAAGACGTTTATCAGGTTGTTGTTAAGGTGCTTGACCGCAATGGTACGGCTGTTGCAACACTTACCCCAATTACGATAGAAACATCGGTGGGAACGGTTCAACTCAAAGATTTAGATCCAGATAAACCGGGTATTCAAGTTTTTGTTGAAGGTGGCTCACTGGTGATCCCAGTCCTTGCGCCATTAGAAGCGGGTTCAGGTGTACTGCGTATTCGTAGTGGTATTTATGAGCAGGCAGTTCCTGTTCGCTTTTTAGCAGAATTACGCCCAATGTTGGTTGCGGGGATTATCGAAGGTTCATTTGCACTGAACAAATTCGACCCAAAAAATTTATCACAGAGTTCGACTCAAGATGGCTTTGAAGAAGAACTGAATGATTTATCCAGTTCGGGGGATGGTGAAACCGCCATTCGTGGTCGTGCGGCTTTATTCTTGAAAGGGAAGGTGCGCGGAGATTATTTACTGACTTTGGCTTATGACTCAAGCAAAGAAAATAATCAGCGCCTATTCCGTGATATCCGTCCAGATGAATATTACCCCGTGTATGGTGATGCATCGGCAAAAGGGTTTGATGCGCAGTCCACCAGTAAACTGTATGTCCGTGTGGATAAGGGGCGTTCTTATGCCATGTATGGGGACTATGTTACACGTACTGAAAATGACGAAGGGCTTTCACTGGGGCAATACAGCCGTTCATTGACAGGTCTGAAGTCAACTGTTGAAGGGGATCGTTACCAAGTTTCGGGCTTCGCAGCACGAACCAATGCAACGCAAATCGTGAATGAATTACGTGCAATGGGGGTTTCTGGCCCATATTCTTTAGGTATTGATACCGACGATATTTTAGAAAATAGTGAAAAGGTGGAAGTGATTGTTCGTGATCGTAACAATCCAGGTTTGATTATTGCGCAGCGTACTTTAAATCGCTTCAGCGACTACCAAGTAGATACCTATACCAACAGTATTTACCTGACCTCACCGTTGAGCAGTATTGATGAAAACCTGAATCCTGTTTATCTACGGATTACGGTAGAGTCGGATCAAGGGGGGCAGGAATATACCGTTGCTGGCGTGAATGGCCATTATAAACTCAATGACAAAGTGACGGTGGGTGGCTCTTATATTCAAAATGATGATCCTATGGATCAAGAGAAAATTGCCAGTGCCAATACCGTCATTCATTGGAATGATAAGACCAAACTGATTGCGGAATATGCATATTCTGACCACGATGCCCTAAACCTTGACCAATTGACAGATGTGAATGCGTCAAATAGTACAGACACATCTGGTGATAGCACAGCGGCACGCGTTGAATTGGAATACAAAAATGACAAGGTCGATTTACGTGCTTACCATCAACAAGCAGATGAAGGTTTCCGTAATGCGGCGTCTTCAATCAGTTCAGGGCGCAAAGAAAGTGCAGTCAAACTCAATGCACGTTTAGATCAGTTTGGTATTTTACGTGTTGAAGCGGTAAGAACTGAAGATAGCGTGAATGAAGGTGTTCGCCATGGCGTGAGCGCTTCGATTGAGAAAGCGATTAACCGTATTGTAAGTTTAGAGCTGGGTGCACGTTATTATAATGAGTCAGCCAATGCAGCCAGTGCTTCAACCCAAAGTGTTGAAACGCCATATGACGGCACCACTGTGCGCGCTAAATTAAAAACAGCACTCCCTTTTGATGGTTCAAGTGCTTTCCTAGAATATGAGCAAGACATCGCGGATAGTGACCGCCGTGTATTTGCTGTAGGTGGAGATGCACAAGTTTATAAAAATATTCATGCCTATGCGCGCCATGAGTTCATTTCAAGTATAGGCGGATTATACGAACTCAATGACACGCAAAAACGTAATACTACCGTTTTTGGTTTAGACAGTGAATATATGCGTGATGGCTCTGTGTTTAGTGAATATCGTGTACGTGATGGTATGAGCGCACGTGAAGCTGAAGCCGCGATGGGTGTGCGTAATCGTTGGCAGCTTAAAGAAGGTCTATTCTTTAATACCAGTTTTGAAAAAGTAAAAGTCTTTGAAGGTGAAAATAAAGATTCACTAGAGTCCACTGCGGCGACTTTGGGCTTTGAACACCTTTCCAATCCACGCTGGAAAAATGTGGCACGTATAGAAGGGCGCTGGTCTAATCAAAGTGATAGCTATTTAAATACTTTAGGTACAGCGTACAAGTATTCAGACGAAGTGACTTTATTGGCTAAAAATGTCTTGAATATTACTGACAATAAGTCTGCAGATTCTGGCGATCGCGTGATTGACCGTGTTCAGGTCGGTGCTGCATATCGTGATTTGGCAACCAATCGTTTTGACTCATTGAGCAAAATTGAATATCGCTACGAGAAAAATGAAACAACGCTGAATGATCCATATGAGCGCAATGTTTATATCATGTCTCATCATATGAATTATCATCCAACACGTTCGGTGCATGTATCTGGGCAATATGCGGTTAAATATTTGGATGAAACTTATGATCTACTGCAAACCAGTGGTATGACTCAAATGCTCAACAGTCGTTTTATGTACGACATTAATGAGCGTTGGGATGCAGGAGTGAATGCTGGCGTGATGTGGAACAGTGTTTCGGATGGAACCAAGTTGATGGCAGGGGTTGAAGTGGGTTATCTACTAGCGTCGAACCTTTGGGTTTCAGGTGGATATAACTTTGTGGGCTATCAAGATAAAGATCTGATCGATAGTGATACAACGATGGATGGTGCATATTTCCGTTTCCGCTTCAAATTTGACGAAAACCTATTTAACAAAAATAAGCCTTCAGTCAATAAAGCCTTGGAGCCTAAATAATGTTGAAACACTATGCTAAACATGTATTGTGGCTTCTGGCTTTGGGTACGGTGGTGGCGCATGCTGCAGAGGTCCCTGTCAGCTCAAATTATCCAGTTTCGCAGCAGCAGGTGCATGAGCAATTGCACACTGCAATTGAGCAAGCGATGGACGTGCGAGACAAGTACCAGTTAGAAAAAGCACGAACATGGCTGAGTTATGCTGACCATGAATATAGTGAAAAAGCGAAGCGTCAAAATATTGATCTGATCTATCAGCAGGTCTTAGACATTGTATATGCAGATCAGCGTGCAACGTTAAGTATAGAAACACCAATGCTACCATTTTCCCAACTGATGCGCCGTGATTTATGGACGCGTGCCACAACCATAAAAACACAGACTGGATTTCAGTGTGCTTATAAAGAACTTGCACAAGCTGAAGTGAATTTGGTTTGGGCGGCTGCTGAGTACCGTGAATTAGGTTGGCATCATTCGCGTGAGATTTTTGCTTCTGCAGAACGGTTGATGGATCAAGCCACATATTTATCTGAAAACTGTGGCACACTTTAACTTAAAGCAGTTCGCTTTTTAGAAAAATTGCAGTAACTGCAATCAGTACACACATGAAAAAAGGAGCCTTTCAGCTCCTTTTATTTTTAAATTTTTTCAATGCGACAATAATAAAAACCATCGCCACGCCCTACTTGTGGGAGTAGTTGGCGACCATGAATCTGCTCAACACCCCAATCGGCATCAATTTTAATTTCTTTCGCATCCGTATGCTCAGCAAAGAAGTCGACCATTTGCTGTTCATTTTCGGCTTTCAAAATCGAGCAGGTGATGTATAGCAATGTGCCGCCGACTTTGAGTTGTTGCCACATATTTTCAAGAATTTGCTTTTGGAGTTGTACTGTTTTAGCAATATCGCCTGACTGACGCAGTAAACGAATATCGGGATGGCGACGGATTACTCCAATGGCAGAACAGGGTGCATCGAGAACGATACAATCCGCCAGTTCAGGCGATGTCCATTTCACTGCATCGGCAGTGATAATGTCGACATACTTTTCATTTAAAGCCAAACGCTCTAAGTTTTCAGAGACACGTTTTAAGCGTTTTTCATCTTGGTCGAGTGCAATCAGTTTTTTCGGCTGATACATCTCTAAAATATGCGCTGTCTTGCCGCCAGGTGCTGCACAAGCATCAATTACAAATTTGCCATTCAAGTCGGGTAACAAAGTTGCACAGAGTTGCGCATGTTCATCTTGGACTGAAAAACCACCTACTTCAAAACCCGGCAGGCTTGGGATATGAAGACTGTCATCCAGCACAATGCCAACATTTGAAAGTTCACATGCGTGTGCTTCAATGCCTTCATCTTCTAAAATTTCCAGATATTCGTCACGGCTAACTTGCAAGGTGTTGACGCGCAAGGTTAAGGGTGCAACTTGTTTCAGCTCGTAGCTAATTTCAGCCAGTTGCTCGCCCCAGTCTTTTTTCAAACGCTTTGCTAACCAACTTGGCAAATTTGAAGCTTGTTCTAGAACATCGTAGAAATGTTCCGTTTCACGTGTTGCACGGCGCAAAATAGCATTCACCACACCACTTAAGCTTTCCATCCCCAATTGTTTAGCTGCTTCTACCGTTTCAGAAATCGCGGCATGCGCTGCAACGCGGGTACATAGCAATTGGTATAAACCTACATATAAACAGGTTTCAACGACTTGGTTTTCCAGTGGCTTAGTCAACAACGGTAAAGTCACTTGTTTAAGTGCATGCCATTGACGTAAGCAGCCAAGAACTAATTCATGGTACAAGGCACGGTCTTTGTCAGACACAATCGCCATGTGTTGCTGAAGCACCGATGCCAGTGATTGACCATTTTGGACAGCCAATAACGTTTTAACAACCTGAGCACGTAAGTTTAGAGTCTTACCTGAGGCGTGGGGAGATTGTTTCATTATAAAATTTGTCCAATATTCAGTTTTTGGGTTTGTAAAATTTGTACGGCATTTAGGGGTTTACCACCCGGCCATTGCAGAGAGTTTAAACACACCGCGTGTTCATCGCCACAAGCCACATGAACACCGTGTTTATCAATGGCTAAAATGGTGCCTGCAGCTTGAGCTTGGGCATTTTCTTGAGACAACATCGAACCCCAAACGCGCAGATTATTGCTTTCATCCAGTGCGATAAATGCGACAGGCCATGGGTTAAATGCGCGAATATTACGGTCAATTTGCACCGCTGTTGAAGTCCAATCAATTTGCGCTTCAGCCTTAGAGAGTTTGTGTGCATAGACTGTCAAAGCTTCATCTTGCACTTCGCGGTTGTCTAAATAGTGCTGCAATGTGCTTTCAGAGGCTAACACTTTGACCGTCGCTTCAGCCCCTTGGAGTGCCAGTTTGTCATGCAAACTTGCAGAGGTATCTGTAGCTTCAATCGGGCAGTAGGTTTTATACATCATATCGCCCGTATCCAAACCTGCGGCCATTTTCATAATGGTGACCCCAGTTTCGGTATCTCCAGTAGAAATTGCGCGTTGAATAGGTGCTGCACCCCGCCAGCGTGGCAACAGCGAACCGTGAATGTTTAAACAGCCATATTTAGGCGTATCCAAAACCACTTGAGGCAAAATCAGGCCATAAGCCGCCACCACCATGACATCTGCATTTAAGGCTTTCAATTCAGCCTGAGCCGCTAAGCCTTCTTCAGTTGAAGACTTAAAATGCAGCGGTTGATAGACAGGAATATCATGTGCTAAAGCCAACTGCTTCACGGCTGAAGCAGTAAGTTTCTGCCCACGACCTGCTTTACGGTCAGGTTGCGTATAGACGGCTACAATTTCGTGTTCTGTTTTTAGGAGAGCGTCTAATGCCACAGCCGCAAATTCGGGCGTGCCTGCAAAGATGATTTTCAAGAAATACTCGGAAAAAAGGAGAAGATTAAAACAATTATAGCAAAACTCGAGCAGCTACAGATTTATCCTGCATAAAAAGCCGATAGAGTAGTTCTAACTAGATGATGTGCGAGAGTTTTATTCAAAAAATAGCGGAAGGATCCTTGATAGCGTATCGTTCAAAATTTGTATTTCATATAAATAAAACTCATGCAAAATTTAAAAATTATTCATAGAAGTTTTGTATTGCAAGGCGATTGAACGGGTTATAGTAGTTTCCATATGCAATTGAATGTCAGCTCATCGGTTAAAATGTAGCGCGCAAACATACTGCCTTCGATAATTTAGGTCGAGATGCCTAAAAACGAGATTTACGCAGAATGCGAATATGTTATGTTTAAATTTTTGACAGTTTGACACTCTCAGAACTCAGATTTTAGCCAGAGTGAATGTGGACATTCATCTCAAGCACAACTATGTTGGAAAAGTACAATGCCTGACTATCGTTCAAAAACATCAACACACGGAAGAAACATGGCGGGTGCGCGTGGCTTATGGCGCGCAACGGGGATGAAAGACGAAGACTTTGGTAAGCCGATTATTGCGGTAGTCAACTCATTCACTCAATTTGTACCGGGTCACGTCCATTTAAAAGACTTAGGTCAACTTGTGGCACGTCAAATTGAGGCGGCAGGCGGCGTAGCTAAAGAATTTAATACCATTGCAGTGGATGATGGTATTGCGATGGGACACGATGGCATGCTGTATTCATTGCCTTCACGTGACTTGATTGCGGACTCAGTGGAATACATGGTCAATGCGCACTGTGCTGATGCGATGGTCTGTATTTCGAACTGTGACAAAATTACCCCAGGCATGTTGATGGCGTCTATGCGCTTGAATATTCCTGTGGTGTTCGTCTCTGGTGGGCCGATGGAAGCGGGTAAAGTGAAAATCCGTGGTAATGAACACGCGATTGACCTTGTCGATGCCATGATTGTCGCAGCAGATGACAGCTTCACTGATGAAGAAGTGGCTGAATACGAACGTTCAGCTTGTCCAACCTGTGGTTCGTGTTCAGGCATGTTTACAGCAAACTCAATGAACTGTTTAACCGAAGCGTTGGGTCTATCCCTTCCGGGCAATGGTTCAACCTTAGCGACCCATGCGAACCGTAAAAAACTATTCGAGCGTGCAGGTCAGTTGATCGTTGAAATTACCAAACGCCATTACGAACAAAACGATTACAGCTTATTGCCACGCTCAATCGCGACCAAAGCAGCCTTTGAAAATGCCATGACGCTGGATATTTCAATGGGTGGTTCAACCAATACCGTTTTACACTTGTTGGCAGCAGCGCATGAAGCGGAAGTTGACTTTACCATGACCGACATTGACCGTTTGTCACGTAAAGTGCCGGTACTGTGTAAAGTTGCACCTGCAAAACAAGATGTGCACATGGAAGATGTCCATCGTGCAGGTGGTATCATGTCGATCTTGGGTGAATTGGATCGTGCCGGTTTATTGGATACGTCTGTACCGACTGTGCATGAAAAAACCTTAAAAGATGCTTTGGATAAGTGGGACATCATTCGTACTGAAGATGAAGACGTTTATCAATTCTTCCGTTCAGCACCGGGTGGTGTGCCGACGCAAACCGCATTTTCACAAGACCGTTACTACTCTCGTTTAGATAGTGACCGTGACAACGGCGTGATTCGTAATGCTGAACATGCCTTCTCTCAAGATGGGGGGTTGGCTGTCCTGTACGGTAACATTGCACTTGAAGGCTGTATTGTGAAAACAGCTGGTGTAGATGATTCCATCTTAAAATTCAACGGCACCGCACGTGTGTTTGAAAGCCAAGATGCAGCGGTAGAAGCGATTCTAGGTGGAAAAATCACCGCTGGTGATGTGGTGGTGATTCGTTACGAAGGACCACGTGGTGGTCCGGGTATGCAAGAAATGTTGTATCCAACCAGTTACTTAAAATCGAAAGGCCTTGGTAAAGACTGTGCTTTACTCACCGATGGTCGTTTCTCGGGAGGTTCATCAGGTCTATCGATTGGTCACGTGTCGCCTGAAGCGGCTGAAGGTGGTGCAATTGGTTTGGTGGAAGATGGCGACCGTATCGAGATCGATATTCCAAACCGTAGTATTCACTTAGCGGTGGATGAAGCAACCATGGCTGCACGCCGTGAAGCACAAGAAGCCAAAGGCTGGCAACCTGCTGAACAGCGTCCACGTAAAGTGTCTAAAGCCTTAAAGGCTTATGCAATGCATACCACCAGTGCGTCTAAAGGCGCAGTACGTGAAATTTAATCGGTAGGTTTTACGGATAAGAAAGAGCACTCCTTTGGGGGTGCTTTTTTATGGATTAATGAAAATAGCACAGTCACATTTTACAGTACGGTTTGTACTGTTATTGCGTAGACGAGGTTTTACTTTTGACGGCACAAAAGTAACAAAATGCCTTTGTTCCCCTGATATGGCGTCCCTGCCATACAGTGAAACAGCGACATCCATGTCGCTTCATCATTTGACCTGATTTGGGTAGAACCACAATAAATGGGTTCATGTAATTCCTAGTGAGTCGCTTTCATGTCTAGCCTGCTTTCTATACAATAAAAACAGAAAAAATTGCCAAGACTGTAGAGCAATACGCAGCCATCGCTAAGGACAAATACAATGAGTAAAGACAATATCCGCGAACATTCAGCCCCAGTTTATGAAGGCATCGAAAATGCACCTGCACGTTCCATGATGCGTGCCACAGGCTTTAAAGATTCAGACTTTACTCGTCCCTTTGTCGGTATTGCATCTACTTGGGCCAATGTCACGCCGTGTAATATGCACATCGATGGTTTGGCACGTGAGGCTGAAAAAGGGGTTAATCAAGCTGGCGGTAAAGGCATTATTTTTAATACCATTACCATTTCTGACGGGATCTCGAACGGCACCGAAGGCATGAAATACTCGTTGGTTTCTCGTGAAATTATTGCTGATTCGATTGAAGCCGTGGTGGGCTGTCAGGCCTATGATGGGGTGATTGCCATTGGTGGCTGTGACAAAAACATGCCAGGTTGCATCATGGGTTTGGCGCGTTTGAACCGTCCGGGTTTGTTTGTTTATGGCGGAACCATTAAGCCGGGCGCAGGGCATACTGACATGATCTCAGTCTTTGAAGCTGTGGGGCAGCACGCCAAAGGTGAAATCAGTGCCATTCAAGTCAAACAGATTGAAGAAGTGGCACTGCCGGGGCCGGGTTCATGTGGTGGCATGTACACTGCAAATTCGATGGCCTCTGCGATTGAAGCCTTGGGCATGAGTTTGCCGGGCTCCTCTGCACAAGAGGCGGTTTCGGATGACAAGCGGATCGACTGTCAAAAAGCAGGTGAAGCGGTGATGAATTTGCTGCGTTTAGACCTGAAGCCACGCGACATTATGACCAAAGCCGCGTTTGAAAATTCAATTAAAGTGCTGATTGCTTTGGGCGGTTCGACCAATGGCGTGCTGCACTTACTGGCGATGGCACATACCGCTGGGGTTGAACTGAGTTTGGATGATTTTGTCCGTATTGGGCAAGATATTCCTGTGGTAGCCGATGTGCGCCCATCTGGTAAATATTTGATGTCTGAGCTGATCACGATTGGGGGCATTCAACCGCTGATGAAACGCATGCTGGATGCTGGCATGCTGGATGGTTCATGTTTAACGGTAACTGGAAAGACCTTGGCTGAAAATTTGGCAGAGGTTGAAGACTACCCTGAAGGTCAGCAGATTATTTTACCGTTTGATGCACCAATTAAAAAAGACTCTCACTTGGTGGTGCTTAAAGGTAACCTGTCTCCAACAGGTGCTGTGGCTAAAATTACTGGCAAAGAAGGCCTGTACTTTGAAGGGCCAGCGCGTGTCTTTGAAGGTGAAATCGGTGCGATGCGTGGCATTTTAGATGGTGAAGTTCAAGCGGGTGAGGTGGTGGTGATTCGTGGTGAAGGGCCTAAAGGTGGACCGGGCATGCCAGAAATGCTGAAACCGACCTCAGCGATTATTGGTAAAGGTCTCGGTAAATCAGTGGCACTGATCACCGATGGTCGTTTCTCAGGAGGTAGTCATGGTTTTGTCATTGGTCATGTCACCCCAGAAGCCTATGAAGGTGGGCCAATTGGTTTAGTGCAAAATGGCGATAAAATCTCGATTAATGCAGAAACCCGCGAAATGACGTGGCATGTTTCGGCAGAAGAGATCGCAGCGCGTCAAGCCGCGTGGGTGAAACCGCAACCGAATTATCGTTATGGGGCTTTGGCCAAGTTTGCAAAACTGACCACTGGTGCGGAAAAAGGCGCGGTAACTGATCTAAATTTAGATGTCTAATTGATCATTTTGCTGTGAATTGATATAAACCCTTGTAGTACTTTCAAGGGTTTAATTTAGAGGCTTTGCTCATGTCACTGTTGCGTCGATGGTTCGATCCGATTCGATCGCGTTGGTTTTACCAAAAACCGATTCGTCAAACGGTCGTATCTACAGAACAAGGCTTGAGTATTCATTTACGCCTCGACGATGTATATAGCTATTTAGCGGTTCAGCAGTTACCACAAATTGAAGAAATTTTAGCGGACGAACTGAAGCCATTGAAGGTGGTCATTTCAAGTCAGGCTGCTGAACCCCCGAACCAAATGTCGGCTTTGGAGTGGCAAACTTATTGTTTAAATGATGCCAAAATTCTGTCGCGTCAGCACCGTTTTAGCTTCCATGAAACGCCAGAACAACCTAGTCCAGAGGCATTGAGCCAAGCGGAAACCATCTTGCGGCATACGCCGCTGCGTGGGCAGGACTTTTTGTATTTGCTTGAAGATGTGTTTCACATGCTGTGGCAAAAACAAGAGGGTAAGCTGCGCACCTTATATGCGATGGCCAGCCGTCATCATCAAGAGCAACACTTTCCAGAACGTATTTTTAATGATGATGCGGTACTGGCCAGTTACTTCCAGCTCGGTGACCGTCAGTATCATGCCGTCGATGATCTGCTGCGTTTAACGCGTCGTTTAAAACAACAAAAATTATTTACCGATAACCCAATTTTCTTGATCAATCATATTGATTGGCGTGAGCATTTGATTAGTGATGCTGAAGAATTAAATGAAATTCAGGCGCTCGATCCAGAGTTAGACCTATACATTGCGCTGGAAGATCCAATTTCATGGTTGTTATTGGCCTATATTAAAGAAGAACTGGCCGATTATTATAATATTCAGCTCAATGTCTACCCGCTCAGTTATCACGGTCGAGACGGGTTTGATTGGAGTTTGGCAACGCGTTTATCCAAACGGACAGAAATCAAATTCACACCGTTTTGCCGTCCGACGCAAGCAGCCACTTTGGCGATGGCACAGTTATTTTATAGCGTGCCTGAAGAGCAGCGCGTTGATGCCATGTATCGGATTTTGAAAGCCGTTTGGACCCAAGGCAAAGATTTATCCTTTAAATCGCATTTTGATCAACTGATGCAAGAATTGGAAATCACAGCATTGATCACCGAAGATGTAGAAGCCAAGCTTCAAGAAAATGACATGCTCTGTGAAATGAAGTCCCAGCCTGATTTCCCCGTGATTGAACTGCGTGTGGATGGGCAGAGCTATGTCTTTAATAGTTTGTATCGCGTCTGGATGATTGAAAGTATTTTCAGTAATGTGCTGGAAGATCAATATAAAACCGACCCTGTGGATGAAAGCGAAGGCTGAGTTTTGTATACCTCTTATTGATCAAAACAGTCCAATGACACATGAAACCTAAAGCCGATGGTGTTTTTAGGCTGAGTCATTGAAGTGCTTATTAATAATGTTAATGAGGTTTAACAATTAAATTCATTGTTAAATTTTATTAATAAATAGGCTTCCAAATGAAAATGATTATAATTGGCATTCTTTCTGTCTGTTGATCGATGTTATACGTTTTCATATTTCTTCTTTGAGTTTATCCATTCTGGCCGTGATGACTACAGCAGCATTTGCTCAGGGCGAGACACAAGAAACAGCATCATCCCAAGTTTTACCGACTTTGCAATTTGAAGCCCAAGATGCAGATGAAAAAGCGGCATATGCAGCAAAAACTGCATCAGCTGTTTTGCGTTCAGATGCACCGCTGTTTGAAACAGCACAATCGATCAGCGTGATTAGTGAAAAACAACTCGAACAGAAACAAGCGAAAACACTGTCTGAAGCCTTGCAGGGTGTAGCGGGGGTCACCGCAGGACAGTATGGTCGCCGTGGTTGGGATGACTTTATTATTCGTGGGCAGGTTTCCAGCGCACAGACTTATGTCGATGGCTTGCGTATTCAAACTTCTGATAATGCCCTACGTTCAGAAGACATCAGTGGTTTACAGTCGATTGAAGTGGTGAAAGGGCCGACATCAACGGGTTTTGGCTTTGCCTTGCCGGGTGGCCTAGTTAACTTAACCACCAAACGTCCTGAAGCTGAAACTTTTTCTCGGGGCAGTGTGAGCTATGGCAGCAATGCCTTTGTGGATAGCACATTTGATATCAACTATGCGCCAAATGATAGCGAAAAAGGGGCGTTTCGTGTGGTGGGTCATGCCTCTGACCAAGATGATCCAACCGATTATGTTTATTATAAAAATTATTATATTGCACCGTCTTATAATTTTGACTTAGGTGAAAAAGACGAACTGTCTGTGATTGCCAGCTATCAGCATCGGGATTTTATTCGCCAGCAGGGGATTCCCTATAGTAATGGCGCTTATAAAAACTATTCACAGAGCTTATTTTTTGGCGTGCCGAATCTAAGCAATACGGTCGATGTTCTGCGCTTAGGGTCGAACTATGCGCATTATTTTGATAATGGCTGGACCTTTAAGCAAAATTTTGCAGTCACTAAAACCGATGCAGATAACAATCCTGTATTGGCAGCTAGTGGCGCTTCTTTACCAACCTTCAGACGGACGGTGGAAAGACAGATTAAAGATGATGTGAATTTTGCGCTGGATCATAATTTGTCGCGTCATTTTGATTGGGGCAAAATCCAATATGATTTGATGGTTGGTTTGGACATGATGCATGAACGCAGTGATTACGAGCGTCGAAGTGATAAAGTGGAGACTCCATTTGATGCGGATAATCCGATCTATACGCCTATTGCAAAGGCGACCACGACCAAATCACATCAAATTACGGATACCCAATATATGGGCATATATCTGCGTAATACTTTTAAAATTGATGATCATTGGATCTTGGGCTTATCGGGTCGTCATGACTGGACACAGGTCGAAGTCGATGACCTTTTCAATGATACGACGCTGAAAAACTCGGACAATGCTTTCACGGGTAATGCATCTTTGATGTATCAAATTAATGATAAGTTTGCGCCCTATGTGAGTTATGCAACCTCATTCTTTCCTGTGAGCGACACTGGCGCTGGCGGAACATTATTGGACCCTGAAGAGGGAGAGCAGTTTGAGGTTGGGGTTAAGTTTCAGGGGTTGAATCAACGGTTGCAAGGCTATGTGGCTTATTATGATTTAACCCGTCAGAATGTCACAGAGCCAGATTCAACAAATACTCATCACGTACAAATTGGTGAGCAAAAGACCAAAGGCTTTGAAACGGAATTATCCGCTGCGTTGACGGATCAATGGAACCTGACCGCAACCTATAGTTATATTCCTACAGCCAAAATTACTGAAAGTGAAACTAGCAGCGATATTGGCAAGCGAATTAACCATGTGCCTAAAAATGCCGCCTCTTTATCAACCCAATACTTCTTTGCAGATGAGCAATTGGGCTGGAATATTGGTGCAGCTGCAACTTATCAAGGCGAGCGTACAGCACAACGTGGGACTTCTTATGTACCGCTATCGAGCTATACGCTCTATGACGTCAGTGCTGGCTATGAAGCGAAAAATTGGGGTGCAAAGTTCAGTGTAAAAAACCTGTTTGATAAAGAGTATTTAGTCGGAACCACACCAAATGCGCAATTGGTCAATTGGGGCGATCCACGTACTTTCCGCTTCAGCCTAAATTTTAAATACTAAGCAGAATCGCACTGCATCACATCTGGATTCAATAACAGTTGAGTCCAGACCATTCTTTCCAGTAAGCCTCAATCTTTGGTTGAGGCTTACTTCTAAAAACAGTGATATGAGCCCAGATTTAAATTTTATAGCATGGCGCTAAGTGTTTAGAGAGAAGCGTCATGCTTGCTTTTGTTATTTTTGTTTTTGCTGTCGCAGGCATGATTAAAGGTACCATTGGTCTGGGTTTGCCCGCCGTGTCGATGGGACTTTTATCTTTGGTGATTAGCCCATTTCAAGCGGCAACTTTGCTGATTATCCCTTCCATGGTCACGAACTTTTGGCAATTGTTTGCAGAAGGGCGTGTACTGCGACTGGTACAACGCTTTTGGCCGTTGCTGGTGGGCATGATCATTGGTTCAGTTTGGAGTGTTTTTCCTACGCTCGGACATGGCGAATTTCAAAGTGAAGCGCTGTTGGGCGGGATGCTGGCCATTTATGGTCTATATGGTTTGTTTGCCAAAAACATGCCCAACTTAGCCCCGTATGAAAAATATTTATCACCGATCATGGGCTATTTGGGCGGTGCTTTGACGGTGGCGACAGGAGTGGTGGTGATTCCCGTGGTGCCGTATTTGCAGTCCTTGCATTTGAAACGGGATGATTTGGTACAATCGCTCGGCCTTGCCTTTACCGTTTCAACTTTGTGTTTGGCCACGTATTTACATCTAAATCCTGTTGAAGATACTCCAATTGACTATCAACTGTCGTTGATCGCACTGCTGCCTGCATTGCTCGGAATGTGGTTGGGCACTAAAATTCGCTACCGCATTCCTGAACAAGCCTTTCGTAAGGTGTTCTTTGTGAGCCTAGTGCTATTTGGCAGTTATATGGTTTTACATCAACTGGGCTGGCTTTAATGCGGCCTGAGTTGGTCATGTTGGCTCAAGAGGAATTGACTAAAGCGTTGGTAATCTACTGCGAGCTGATCAAAACACCGTGCCGCTAATAGCAACTTGCGGTTGGCCCATTTGCCAAAGAGTTCAACCTGCTGAAAATCATACTGTACTTTTAAACGTAGGGCTGCCCGTTTGGGAATAATCGCAATGCCGACGCCATTGGCAACGACTTGGGCGATCGCGGCAAAGTTCGGCACCCGTAGACGATAGTGGATGTCACAGCCTAAGCGTTTGGCTTGAGCTTCTATTGACTGTTGTAAGGAGTGATATTGCATAAGGCCCACAAATGGATGTTGCAGTAATTCTCCCAGTTCTAGTTGTGCCGCAGTGGCAAGTGGATGCTGGCTTGGGCAGATCAGTACCAACGGGTCTTCAGCAAACTCTTGAGTTTCAAGCTGCCCTGCATCAAAAAAACCAGAGATCAGCCCCAACTGCGCCGTACCTGTACTGAGGGCCTGAATGATGTCATTGGTTTCGGCTTCTTTTAATTCAATATGAATCTTCGGATTTTCCATTAAATACTGCGGCAATAAATGAGGTAAATACTCACTCTGCGCCGATGAGTTGCACCACAATATAATGTTGCTCGTTGCACTGTGAGCAAAGGGCAGCATGGCTTGTTGTAATTGCTGCTGTTGTTGCAGTAAGTGCTGCGCATGTTCCGCAAAGGTTTGTCCAGCAAGGGTCGCTTTTACCCCAGTTGCATGGCGGGTAAATAAACTGACTTCAAAATGCTGTTCTAATTTTTTAATTCGCTCACTGGCGGCCTGTAAAGAAATGGCGGAGCGTTCTGCGCCCTTGGTCAGACTGCCTGTACTCAGGATATTGATAAACAATTGCAGATCAAAAAAATCAAGGCGCATGGCAGGGTCAAAGCGGAAAATGTTGCTTTATCTTAGTCTTTTTTGCGCTTTGAGACATCCTTTTAGCGTAGCGGCGTGTGTAATCGGAGCCAGAGTATCAGAGCAAAAAAAGCAGCCCGAAGGCTGCGATCAAAAATGGACTCTCAAAAGATAAGGCGGATTAATCTTTTTGCCCTAAGCTGAAGAACCAGTTCAAGAACAATGCTGCAAACGTAGCAGTACCAATACCACCCAAGTTAAAGTTGCCAATTTGTAAGGCAAAATCACCTGTACCTAAAATGATGGTGACTGCAGCGACCATCAGGTTTTTGTTCTGTGAAAAATCGACTTTGTTTTCAATCCAGATTTTTGCACCTGCGATGGTGATCAAACCAAACACCACAATTGACGCACCGGTTAAAATTGCGGTCGGAATGGTATGGATGATGGCACCAAACTTCGGTGACAGACCCAAGAAAATGGCAAACACACCTGCAATGGCAAAAATGATGGTCGAGTAAACCCGAGTGACCGCCATGACCCCAATGTTTTCACCATAGGTGGTCATGCCTGGTGCGCCGACACCCCCTGCTAAAGTCGTTGCAACACCATCGGCAACAAACGCTTTACCAATGTGTGGATCAAGGTTTTCACCAGTCATTGCACTCACGGCTTTAATGTGACCGAGGTTTTCTGCGACCAAAATTAACGCGATCGGTGCAATGATCATCATGGCATTGGCATTAAATTCAGGCGCATGAAAAGTTGGTAAACCAAACCAAGCGGCTTGTTGAATCGGGGCAAAATTAATCGCTGTGCCATAGCCCATAACATTGGTCACGATGAAATAGACCAAGTAAGACAGTAACAAACCAATTAATAATAAGAGACGCTGCAATAAACCACGGGTAAAGACGGCAATCGAGCCCATACATAATACGGTAACCAGTGCCATCCACATATTAAAGGAATTGCCCGCAACGCCTTTGACCGTCACTGGGGCAAGGTTGAGACCAATAATCATCACCACAGCACCTGTCACCACAGGCGGCATCAGTTTTTCAATCCACTTGGTGCCCGTTGCCATGACCATAAAACCAAACAAGGTATAGAGCACGCCGCAGGCAATAATACCGCCGCCCGCCATAGCTAAATTTGGATTGAGTGCGCCTGTGCCCGATGCGGTATAGCCCGTTGCTGCAATCACGACCCCAATAAATGCAAAACTTGAACCTAAATAGCTTGGAACACGCCCACCCGTCATAATAAAGAACAAGATGGTACAAATCCCGGACATTAAAATAGCAAGGTTGGGATCGAAGCCCATTAAGAAAGGTGCAAGAACCGTTGCTCCAAACATGGCAAAGGCATGCTGCACACCTAAAATTGCACTTTGTGAAGCAGGGAGGTATTCACTTGTGCCAACAGGACGTGCATCGATATTGCCTTCGTACGGGCGCCATTTGGGAAACCAGTTGGACATTTTTTGAGCACTCTAAAGATAAATTGTGCACATCATACTCTTGTTTTTTAGAAGATTTAATCAGTGATACAAAAAATTGTTCAAACTAATCTTATGACTTTTCAGAACTTTTTACCGCATGGTAAAACTTTTTATTTTTAAAAATAATGATAAATCAAGGTTTAATTGGTAAATTTAGCCAATCGCTTATTCATAAATATTTATGATTGGATTGATAAAAAAAATTATAAAAGGTTTGACCATGCGTTCAATAAAAAAGCACATCATAGTGATGTGCTTTAAATGGGGCGGGCTTAAAACTTTATCCTGTGTTACGAAGACCCGCTGCAATGCCGGCAATACTCACCATAAGTGCATGATCTACAGGTGTATTTGTTTCCTGACGCTCTTCTAGATAGCGGCGGCGACGTTTCATTAACTCTGCTTGGAGTAAATGCAGCGGCAATAAATACGGTTTGCGCACTCTCATCGACTGATCTAAAACCTCGTTACTGCTGAGGAGTTTAGACTCACCTTTAAGCGCTAACAGGGTTTGCACCGCATACTTTAAGCGCTGACGCAGATGTTCACCGAGCACTTTCAAGTCTTCATCATCGGTCAGATGCGACTCATAATACAACGCCACATGAGCATCAGATTTCGAAAGCACCATTTCCAACATATCAATCAGGGTTTGGAAATACGGCCATGCCACCAGCATTTCATCTAAAGTGGCTTTATGTCCTTGATCAATCACTTGGTTAATTGCTGCGCCTGTACCTAACCAAGCGGGTAGCATCAAACGAATCTGGGTCCACGCAAATACCCAAGGAATGGCACGTAAGGACTCAATGCCGCCAGTGACTTTACGTTTTGCAGGGCGTGAGCCAAGCGGTAACATTTGTAGTTCAAGTTCTGGCGTGACGGTGCGTAAATATTTGACGAAGTGCGGGTTTTCTCGTACGGTTTGGCGATACACCTGTACCGACAAATCGGTCATGCTGTGCATTAATTCGCGCCACTCAGGTTTTGGGACGGGCGGTGGAAGTAAAGTGGCTTCTAAAGTGGCAGCGGTATAAATCTCTAAGTTTTGCAGCGCAATGCCTTCTAAGCCAAACTTGAAGCGAATCATTTCACCTTGTTCAGTGACTCGAATTGCACCTGAAATCGAACCAGGTGGCTGTGAAAACAGGGCTTGTTGCGTTGGCGCACCGCCGCGGCTGATGGAACCGCCACGACCATGAAATAGTGTGAGTTGTATGCCATGCGTTTTCGCAATTGCGGTTAATTCTTCTTGCGCACGGTACTGTGCCCAATTGGCTGACATAAAACCTGCATCTTTTGCCGAGTCAGAATAGCCAATCATGACTTCATGCTTGCCCTGAATATGCTGTTTATACCAATGCATATTGAATAGGGTATTCATGGTGGCTGCGGCGCCATCTAGGTCTTTCAATGTTTCAAACAATGGCACTACACGTAGTGGATGTTGGATGCCTGCTTCTTTTTGCAAAAGCAGTACCGCCAGCACATCACTTGGATATTCAGCCATCGAAATAATGTAGGCACCTAAACTTTCTTGAGGCTGCGCTGCCAAAGTACGCATGGTGGCAAACACTTCTTGCACTTCAGGTTGTTCAATTAAACTTTGCGCAGGTTCATTTAAATGCTTCGGCAACAGTGGACGTTTGCTTTGTAGCTCTTGCAATAAGAAGTTTTGACGCGCTTGTTCGGTCCACGTTTCAAAATTACCCAGACCCAAATATTCAGTAATGGCCGAAATTGCTTGGCGATGACGGCCTGACTCTTGACGAATATCCAGTTTTAGCAGTTCAATCCCGAAACAGTTCACCCGATGGATAAAGTCCAGCAGTTTCCCATTGGCAATTTCAGGCAGATTGCTGGCAATCAAAGAGCGATAGCACAGCAGTAAAGGCTGGAGCAGTTCATCTTTGGCTTTAATCACCAAGCTGTCATCGGCATCGGCACCGCGCAGTTTTTCTGCGAGCCAATGGCGCGTAGCTTTTAGCCGTTCGCGGGTATCGCGTAAATATTCACGGTAGGGTTCAGGATGGTCTTGACCCAAGGCTTGGCGCAGTTCATCGCTACAGCTTTGAATCGACAGTTCCCAACGTAAATCTTCAATGTCACGTAAATAAAGATCAGCCGCTTTCCAACGCGATAGCCACAGGACTTCTTGAGTAATGTTGTGTGTCACATTCGGGTTGCCGTCACGGTCACCACCCATCCATGAAGCGAAACGTACAGGTGCCACATGTAAAGGCAGACGTTGCCCACAGTGCTCAATCACCATGTCGTCTAGTTCACGCATGAACTTCGGCACGGCATTCCATAAGGTTTGCTCAATAGTAGTAAAGCCCCATTTTGCTTCATCGACTGGGGTTGGACGGTGTTGACGAATTTCATCGGTCTGCCATGCCGAACAGATCAGTTGTTTTAAGTCTTCAAGGACTGTCTGGCGCTCACGAGGGGTCAGTTTTTGCTGATCCATTTTAAATAAGGCATCGTTGATACCATCATATTTTTGGATCAGGGTACGGCGGCTAACTTCAGTGGGGTGAGCGGTGAGAACCAGTTCAATATTTAAATCACAGATTTGCTGGAACAGCGTATCGGTTGAAATGTCGTTATTTTTAAATTTAGCAAAGAGGTGGTCGAGCGGATTTGGAGAGGGTGCGGTCTCATCAAATTCACTTTGACGACGGCTACGGACCACATGGTATTGCTCCGCAATATTGGCAAAGTTCAAAAAGTGGGTAAAGGCACGCGTCAGCGGCAGAATTTCATCATCTTCAAGGCTGAAAAACAGTTGTTCCAGCTTTTTTTCGGCTTCAACTTGACCATCCCGCGCCCCTTTGGATAAGGCCCGAATTTGCTCGACCTGATTAAACAAATCTTGTCCTGCATGCTCCTTGAGGGTTTCACCCAATAGGTTACCGAGTAATCGGACATCTTCACGTAGTGGAGCATCAATTTGTTGAATCATGATTATTATTCCCTCGTTGTTCTTAATTTGACTATACCCCGATTCGATGACAATCCAAGTAGGGGCAGACAAAAGTAGGGGATTAATTGCTGAATTTAGAAGCAAATGAACAACTTAGGGCAAGAAATTGTTTTAAAGGAAAGAGGGTTTTTAATTTCAAGCATTTGAATTAATTATAAAAATATAAATTTAATTAACCGAATCTTAAGGTTTTTGTAAGGGGTATTTTAATAAAAAAATCGCAATGGCTTCTTGAATCAGTTGCTCGCGTTGTTCGGCATTGGGCACTTCATTCATCCCCAGTAACATTTCTTGGTGACGATATCCAAACAGCAAAGACATTAATAAGGTGATGACCTCGTTGACTTGTTCAAACCGAAGAACGCCTAAGGCTTGAGCTTGGGCAAAGAACTGTTCCTAAATCGCCCGCATTTTGAGGTGGGAGGCTTTATAGAAGTTCTCTAGCAATGGGTTTTGTTCAGCGGCCAGCTGTAATAACAGGTGCTCCAGCTTGATGGCCTCAGGCAGGTTAATAATATGCATTGATAACGCACAGATCTGTTTGAGCATAGGCACAAAGTCTTCGGCACGTTGCAATTGAAATGAACGACCCAGCATCAGCTTTTCACAGGTTTCCTCAATCGCACAGCTGAACAGATTGGCTTTGTCCTGAAAATGGTTATACACCGTGAGTTTGGTGACGTGCGCTTCCTTGGCAATATGGTCCATGCTGGAGCCGTGGTAGCCATGTTGTAAAAACAACTGACGTGCCACCTCCAAAATACGTTGCCGTTTTTCTAAATCCTTGGGACGTCCTGCTGAAGCTTGCACACATTTTCCTAAAAAAAAGTTCAAAAAGTCATTTACATCTGAGCATATCTTTAATTAGTGTACTACACAGTATATTAATTAAAAAATAACCAAGTTAAGTCTGGATATTGTGCCTGATTAATTGGTGGTTATGGAAGAAGAGCAGACTTCATGAGCAAAATTCAGACCCTTGTGGCAAGTATGATGGTGGTGTGTAGTATCACCTTGTGGGGATGTAGCAAAGACACGACCGAACCAGAGTCGGTGCCTTTGGTAATGGTGAGCCAACCGAATACCACGCATCTAGAACAAAAAAGCTATGCAGGCGAAGTGCAAGCCCGCCAACAAACTGCACTGTCCTTTCGTGTTGGGGGACAAGTCACGGAGCGTCTGGTCGATGTGGGAGACCAAGTCAAAGTCGGACAAGTTTTAGCACGCTTAGATGTACAAGATGCCCAGTTAGAACTCAATGCAGCAAAAGCACAGTTAGAGAGTGCCCAAGCGGCTGAAAAAAATGCGCAGGATGAACTCAAACGCTTTAAGCAATTATTACCGAGTAATGCAGTGAGTCGTTCACAGTACGACAGTGTTGAAAATCAATACAAAGCCGCACTGTCGAGCTTGAAACAAGCACAAGCCAATTATAACGTTACGCAAAACCAAACCAGTTATAACCAACTGATTGCCAATAAAAACGGCGTGATTACCGAGCGTAATATTGAAATTGGACAGGTGATTTCAGCAGGGCAACCCGCGTTTCAATTGGCCATTTCAGGTGATCGTGAAGTGGTGATTGGTGTGCCTGAACAAGCCATTGCTCAGATTAAAGTTGGACAAGATGCAATCGTCACTTTGTGGTCCAAACCCGATGAACGTTTTGCTGCCTACGTCCGTGAAATTTCGCCTGCCGCAGATCAGTCACGTACTTTTAGTGTCAAAGTGGCTTTGCGTGAAGGACAAAATACGATTCAACTGGGACAGAGTGCTCGGGTGTTTTTCAGCTCAACTGAAAGCAATGTGTTGAGTGTACCGTTAGCCAGTGTTTCCGCTGCAGGTAAAAATGCTTATGTCTGGGTGGTGAATGCTGACAACAGCATTCGTAGAGTCCCTGTCAGTGTGGGGGAGTATGGTCGAAACAGCGTTACCATTCGTTCAGGTTTACAGCCAAAGGACTATGTCGTGGTGGGTGGGGTGCATTTACTGCGTGAAAAACAAAAAATTCAGCCGATTAGCCGTGACAATAAAACGGTCAAGATTGCGACAGGGAGTTAAGCATGAACTATAACCTGTCGGAATGGGCCTTAAAGAATAAGGGCTTGGTCCTTTATTTGATGTTGTTACTGGGCATCGTGGGTGTGGTGTCTTATTCCAAACTAGCACAGAGCGAAGACCCACCTTTTACCTTCAAAGTGATGGTGGTACAGACCTATTGGCCGGGCGCAACGGCGCGTGAGGTGTCTGAACAGGTGACCGACCGTATTGAAAAAGAGCTGATGACCACGGGTAAGTATGAGCGCATTATGGCCTACTCCAGACCCGGCGAGTCGATGGTGACTTTTGTGGCACGAGATGCCATGCGCTCCAGTGAGATACCGGATGTGTGGTATGACGTACGCAAGAAGGTTGGAGACATCAAACATCAGCTGCCCAATGGGGTACAAGGACCATTCTTTAATGATGAGTTCGGCGATACTTTCGGCAACATTTATGTGCTGACGGGTAAAGACTTTGATTATGCGGTGATGAAAGAATATGCCGACCGTCTACAGTTACAACTGCAACGCGTCAAAGATGTCGCCAAGGTCAACTTGGTTGGGCTGCAAGATCAAAAGATTTGGATTGAAATTTCCAACACCAAGTCGGCGCAGTTAGGCATTCCTGTGACAGCGGTACAACAAGCTTTGCAACAGCAAAATACCATGGCCAGTGCAGGTTTTTTTGAAACAGAGTCGGATCGTATTCAACTCCGAGTCACAGGGCAAATTAAGAGCGTTGAAGAACTGCAACGTATGCCTTTATTGGTGAATGGAAAAACCATCCAGCTCAGCGATGTTGCCGACGTCTATCGTGGCTTTAGTGAACCTGCTCAACCCCGTATGCGCTTTATGGGGGAAAATGGCATTGGCATTGCGGTGTCGATGCGTAAAGGTGGCGACATCTTGGCTTTGGGTAAAAATTTAGAAACTGAGTTTTCCAAGCTGCAAAAAACCTTACCTTTAGGTATGGAGCTGAAAAAAGTTTCCGACCAGCCTGTGGCGGTGAAGCGTAGTGTCAACGAGTTCATGAAAGTTTTGGCTGAAGCGGTGATTATTGTACTGCTAGTCAGCTTTTTCTCGCTGGGTTTCCGTACTGGACTGGTGGTGGCATTCTCCATTCCACTGGTCTTGGCCATGACCTTTGCAGGCATGAATATTTTTGATGTCGGTCTCCATAAAATTTCCTTAGGTGCGCTGATTTTGGCGCTGGGACTCTTGGTCGATGACGCTATTATTGCTGTGGAAATGATGGCAATCAAAATGGAGCAAGGCTACAGTCGACTACAAGCAGCGGGGCATGCATGGCGAACCACTGCCTTTCCGATGTTGACGGGAACTTTGATTACCGCTGCGGGCTTTTTACCGATTGCCACGGCAGCGTCCAGCACAGGCGAATACACTCGCTCTATTTTCCAAGTGGTGACCATTGCCTTAATTGTGTCGTGGTTTGCAGCGGTGCTTTTTGTACCCTATTTGGGTGACAAACTCCTGCCCGATTTTAATAAAGAGCTGATTCAAAAAGCGCCGTGGTATAGCCGTTTGTGGGCACGTTTGCGCAAACAGCCAGAACCTCAGCCGATGGTGCATCATGCAGGTGAGCAACACGATCCTTATCAAACCAAGTTCTATCAAGGTTTTCGCCGTTGGGTCGATCTGTGTGTGACCTATCGCAAAACGGTCATTACGACGACGGTGGCTATTTTTGTGCTCTCGGTGTTGATGTTTAAGTTAGTACCACAGCAGTTTTTCCCGCCTTCGAATCGTGCCGAAATTTTGGTCGACTTAAAGCTTGAAGAAGGTGCATCTTTAACGGCAACTGAAAATGCGGTGAAAAAAGTTGAACAGTTCCTGTCGAAGCAGGAAGGCATAGATAATTATGTGGCATATGTGGGCACAGGCTCGCCACGTTTTTATTTACCGCTCGATCAGCAGCTACCACAAGCCAGCTTTGCTCAGTTTGTGGTCTTGGCTTCTTCACTGGATGATCGCAATGAAATTCGTAAATCCTTAGATACCCAAATCCGCCAGTTATTGCCCGATGTGCGTACTCGCGTCTCTTTACTTGAAAATGGCCCACCTGTCGGTTATCCACTTCAATATCGCGTGTCGGGTGAAGACTTGACCCAAGTGCGTGCTTGGGCGGATAAAGTCGCGGCGATGCTGAGTGCTAACCCCAACACCACCAATGTGCATTTGGACTGGGGTGAACCAAGCAAGATGATCAATTTAGAGATTGATCAAGACCGTGCCCGCCAAATGGGGGTGTCGAGTTTAGATTTGGCCAATTTCTTGAACAGCTCAATTTCAGGTGCCACCATTAACCAGTACCGTGAGAAACGAGAACTGATTGAAATCCGTTTACGTGGCGATCAAGCTGAGCGGGTTGAAGTAGCATCACTGGCGAGCCTTGCCGTTCCAACCTCAAATGGCGGAACAGTACCGTTGGCACAAATTGCCAAAATTGATTATAGCTTTGAAGAAGGTTTGATTTGGCATCGTAACCGCCTACCGACCATTACGGTACGTGCGGATATTCGGACCAAGTTACAACCGGCCACTGTGGTGGATGAAATGGCGGAGCAGATGAATCAGCTGCGTGCGGAACTACCGAATGGTTATTTGGTTGAAGTGGGCGGCACAGTGGAGGAGTCTGCACGTGGGGGTAAATCGGTCGCAGCAGGCATGCCTTTGTTCTTGGCCGTGGTCATGACTTTGCTGATGATTCAACTGCGCAGTATGTCTCGTGCCACGATTGTCTTGCTCACCGCACCTTTAGGTTTGATCGGCGTGGTGTTGTTCCTGCTACTGTTTAATAAACCTTTTGGCTTTGTTGCGATGTTGGGCACCATTGCCTTGTCGGGCATGATCATGCGTAACTCGCTGATCTTGATTGATCAGATTGAGCAAGACATTCAAGCGGGGCATGAATCATGGGATGCGATCATCGATGCGACGGTGCGACGTTGTCGACCAATTGTGCTGACGGCATTGGCAGCTGTTCTGGCGATGATCCCACTATCTAGAAGTATTTTCTTTGGACCTATGGCCGTTGCGATCATGGGCGGACTGATTGTGGCGACGCTATTAACCCTGTTCTTTTTACCAGCCTTGTACGCGCAGTGGTTTAAAGTAAAAAAAATTAGCCATAAGCCGTAAATTTATGCCAATATCAGGTGCGAAACGTTGAAAATTTCAATATAGTAGCACCTGAAATTTATGGCATTTTTATAAAGCAGTTTTTTGCTACACATTAAAAAATAAACGATGTGGCAAATGGGGTTAAACGCATGATGCAAGACAATGTAACTAAGTATCGCCGCTCTATCGCGATTTCTTATGTCTTCATGTTTTTGGCTTTGTTTACTGTGATTAGCGGCGCATTTTCCTACTGGTATGCCCGAAAAGTCACGCAAATTGATCATGCCGAAGTGTGGCTACAAGCGCAAGCACTTTGGGTCATGCGCAATATTGTGATTTATAGTATTTTGGCTTTATTTGCAGCACTGTGGTTTATTCCTCTTATTTTCTTCACTTGGGACAGCGCATTATGGGTGACTGCATGCACGGTTGCAGGTGTGGTTTTTAGCTGTATTGCATTTCTCTTCCTTCTAAATGCATGGTTTAAAGGCCTGTCTAAATTTTTGAAAAATAAAGCAGTTTTCTAATTCTACTGATTTTTTTTCAAACACCCCCTTGTAAAACTTGGTTTGAACCCAATTTCAGACCACAGTTGAGTATTAAATAAATTCCGTGAGGAGCATCGCCAGACATGGCTAAACGTGATTATTATGAGGTTTTAGGTGTTGCTAAAACCGCTAGTGATGATGAAATTAAAAAAGCCTACCGTAAGTTGGCGATGAAATATCATCCGGACCGCAACCCTGACAATGCTGAAGCTGAAGAGAAATTTAAAGAAGCGGCTGAAGCTTATGAAATTTTATCGGATAGCGAAAAGCGTAGCATGTATGACCGTATGGGGCATCAAGCCTTTGAAGGTGGTATGGGCGGCGGAGGCGGCTTCGGTGGTGGTTTCAGCGCAGAAGACATTTTCAGTCAATTCGGTGACATTTTCGGCGGCGCATTTGGCGGCGGCGGCGGTCGTGGTCAACAGCGTGCACGTCGTGGTTCTGACTTACGTTATGTGATGGAACTGACGTTGGAAGAAGCAGTAAGAGGGGTGAAAAAAACCATTACTTTTACTGCACCAGCGCCATGTGAAACCTGTGATGGTAAAGGCTCTAAAAACCCGAACGATGTTGAAACCTGTAAAACTTGTCATGGTGCAGGTCAGGTTCGCATGCAGCAAGGTTTCTTCTCTGTACAGCAGACCTGTAGTACCTGTCGCGGTCAGGGCAAGATCATTAAGAATCCATGTAATACCTGTCATGGTTCAGGCGTTAAAGACCGTCAACAAACCTTAGAAGTGACGATTCCTGCGGGCGTCGACAACGGTGACCGCGTTCGTTTAACGGGTAAAGGCGAAGCGATTCGTGATGGTCAGTCAGGCGACTTGTACGTAGAAGTGGTGGTGCGTGAGCACGAAATCTTCCAACGTGATGGTGCAGACCTGTATATGGATGTCCCTGTGAGCATTGCCGATGCTGCTTTGGGTAAAGAAATTGAAATCCCGACACTCGAAGGTCGTGTGAGTTTGAAAATTCCTGAAGGCACACAAACAGGTAAAATGTTCCGTTTACGTGGCAAAGGGGTTAAACCTGTACGTACCAGTATGCAAGGTGACTTACTCTGCCGTATCGTGATTGAAACGCCAGTCAACTTAACAGCACGTCAACGTGAACTGTTGAAAGAGTTGCAAGAAACTTTAGATGGAGATGATCACAAATCATCACCAAAGAAAAAGTCTTTCTTTGACCGACTGTTTGATTAATTGAATACAGTACGTCTGAATTGGTGTTGAAAAGAGCGGGAAGATTTTCCCGCTTTTTTTATGTTATTGCGCTTCTGCGGGCAACTCAGGTTGATCGATCTCTTCAACCGATACCATTTCTTCGGCCATAGGTGCAGTGGCTGGTACTTGTTGCTCGGCCTGTGCTTTGGGATGTGTGCTGGTGGTGATCTTTACCTGCGACAAACTTTCTAAGGTATCGCCCGCTTGAACAGCGGGTTCAGCCTGAACTTGTGCCCAACTGCCCCCAAAGGCCATCGCTAGAAAAAGTACCTTTGCTTTCATTCTATTTTCCTCATTTTAAAGTTGTTTTTAAACGCGAACCTAGTCTGCGTAAGATTGATTGCAAATTTGTGAAAAGCTGGAGAAATCATGTTTGAAAATAAAGCGATTTTTTCGATGAAAATGCCCAACAAACCTTAGTCTGTGCAATCAGTTTTGCTATAGTAAGAGCAATTTTGAAGCTAGATTAGGAATATGTTATGTCAGCAGCTCCACGCATTGGTGTCTTAGGTGCCGGCGGTCGTATGGGTCGCATCCTTATTCAAGCGGTACATGAAGCAGGCTATCAACTGGCTGCGGCAGTGGAACGCCCTGAAAGCTCACTGGTTGGTACAGATGCAGGTGAGCTTGCAGGTATTGGCAGCCTAGGCGTGAAGGTGGTGGGTAGTCTGGAAGCGGTAGTGAAAGATTGTGATGTGATCATTGATTTCACTGCACCAGTAGCGACCGTTCAGCATTTAAAAATTTGTCGTGAAGCTGGGGTCGCCATTGTCATTGGCACCACGGGCATGAATGACGAACAAAAAGCTTATTTGGATGACTCTGCGACTCAAACACCTGTGGTCTATGCAGCCAACTATTCTGTGGGGGTCAATGTTTCGATTAAACTGTTGGAATTGGCGTCTAAAGTCTTTGGCGACACAGTGGATATTGAAGTGATTGAAGCGCATCACCGTCATAAAGTCGATGCACCATCAGGCACAGCGTTGATGATGGGTGAGGCGATTGCGGGTGCTTTAGGTCGTGACTTGAAAACCGATGCAGTGTATTGCCGTGAAGGTCATACAGGACCACGTGAGCGTCAAAGTATTGGTTTCCAAACCATTCGTGGCGGCGATATTGTCGGTGAACATACGGCTATGTTTATTGCTGATGGTGAGCGTGTTGAAATTACCCATAAAGCGACCAACCGTATGAACTTTGCTTCGGGTGCGGTACGCGCTGCGGCTTGGGTGGTAGGACGTGAAGCACGTAAATATGACATGAAAGATGTACTGGGTTTTAACGACATTCAAGTTTAAAACCTGTTTCATTCGCCATAAAAACAAGATAAAAAACTAAAATAAGACGAAGAATAGAATGAAAAAAGTCATATATATGGCTTGTGTTGTTGCCGTGATGACGACAGCACAGGCCAAACCTATGGATCAAGCCAAACTCAGTATTCATAAAAATAATATTAAAGTTTGGACCTATCAAAATGCACAAAACCCAGTTTTTTTATATAAGGCTGAAACCACGTTTGATGTGCCGATTGAAAAAGCAGTGTCATTGATCTTAGATGTTGACCATGCGGTGAAATGGGTGCCGTATATGGGCAGTGTGAAAGTCTTGTCGCGCGATGATAAAAAAGGCGAGTTTCAACTGTATATGGTGCTGGATTTTCCTTTTCCTTTAAAAGACCGCGACTTGGTGGTGCAGGGAAAAATGACCAAGGACAGTCAGGGCATTATTAGCATTAAAAATAAAGCGATTGATAAAAACATCCTTAAAAATCCAGATTATGTGCGCCTAAATCATTATGAGGGCGATTGGACCTTTCAGAAACTGGGATCAAATAAAGTCAAGGTTTCGACCTCAGGTTATGCTAACCCTGAGGGGTCGATACCACTGAAGTTTGTGAATATGTTTGTCCAACAACAACCCTATCAAATGCTGCAAAAAATGAAAAATCAATTGCTGGAACAAGAAGACACTCCTGCCCATTTACCAGTTGCCTTACGTTAATTTTAAAGATGAAGAAGCCTGCAATGCAGGCTTTTTTATGTTTTAAAACTTAAGGCTGTTGATAGGCGCTCAGCATCTCTAAGGTTGAAGCCTTAGGCAGGTCTAACTGGATTAAACTGAGCATGGCATCTCCTTCACCAGCGAGCGAGATCTTGAAGTTTTCAGCACTGCTTTGGTCACATTGGAACTGTAAATTTTTCTGGTGGGGCAAGTTCATCTGCATTTCACGTTCATTGTTCAACCGATATTGATAGGTTCGTTGGGTCGAGGTTTCAGTCAAGCTCGGCGCTAAACTTAAAAACTGATAATCAGTTAAATTTTGCATTTTCAGAAACCCTTCAATCAGTGCTTTACAAATAAAATGCTGCTGTTGTACTTGCTGCGAAACATGTGGCGGTTGGCAAGCCGATAAGCTCAATAAGCAAAAGAGAGATATGATTATTTTTTTCATAAAAGTGCCTATTTATGGTTGTGAACGAATGACAGAAGCATAATTCTGTTGGCATAATGGATACAGATACATAAAAGTTAAAAAAATAGGTACAGATAAATGGCATTTCAGTATCAAAGCTTGGCTGCACAATTGCTTGAAAAAATTCAAAATGCTGAATTACCCGCAGGGCAAAAGCTGTTGTCGTTACGCCAGTTTGCCAACTTACAAAAGGTCAGCTTGAATACGGCCAAGAGCTGTTATGAGCTACTCGAGTCGCAGGGGTATATTCATGTGAAAAATAAGTCGGGCTATTTTGTCAGTTATCAGAAGAATACCAGCCCATCTATTCCTGTACCGCAGCATCCTGATTTTCAGTCTCAAGCCCGTGATATTTCTAATTTAGAGCTACAGTTGGAAATTCAACAGTCTTCCATTAATAGCCGTCTCATCCATTTGGGAGCGATTCAGCTTTCGCCAAAACATGTGCCTGTAGAAGCGCTCCGCCGTTCCATTCAACGTGCCTTAAAACACAGCCAACCTGAAGATTTTTTATATAGCGATAAGCAGGGCCATATTCGCTTGCGGCAGGCTTTGTCTGAGCATTGGGCTGAAGATGGCTTTTATATTTCGCAGGATGATATCTACATCAGCAATGGCTGTATGCCTGCGTTGTCGGTGATGATTCAACACCTCAGCAAGGAAGGCGACAGCGTAATTGTACCAACCCCAAATTTTAATGGTCAGTTGCAAATGTTGGCGGGGTTAAAGCGAAAAATTATTGAAATTCCAGCCGATACTCAAGGCTTTGATCTTGAACGCTTAGAGCAGGTCATGCAAAGTTCAGGCGCAAAAGCGTGCTTACTCACGGCCAATTATCAAAATCCATTGGGGTTTTGCTTAAGCAATGCAGAAAAAGAAAAAATTGCACAACTGGCTGCGCGCTATCAGTGCTATGTGATTGAAGATGATATTTATGGTGAATGTAGTTTCAGTTCGAGTCGTCCGTTGCCGATTAAATATTGGGATCAGCAGGGTTATGTGATTTTCTGTGGTTCAGTTTCCAAGTCCCTTTCAACTGCGTATCGCGTAGGTTGGTTCTGTATTCCGCAGCGCTTAGCGCATTTGAAAGCTACGTTATTGATGCAAAATATTACAGTGAATACACCCTTGCAGTTGGCACTGGCCGATCTGATTTATAGTCGTGCTTATCGAGAGCATTTACAGCAGTTAAAGCCGATTTTGAAACAGCAAGTTGAGCAATACCGACACATGATTCAGCATGCCTTTAACGGAGTTGAGTTACGTATCAACCAGCCCTTAGGCGGCTATGCACTGTGGTTGCAGCTACCCGAGTGTATCGATGGTTTGGATATGTACTATTTTGCTCAGCAGCACGGCATCAATATAGTGCCGGGTGAAGTCTTTGGTGAAGGGCAGCGTTATAAAAACTGTATCCGCCTCAATGCAGGTCATGAAATTTCAACAGATATTCGCGCAGCGGTCACTTTGTTGGCCGATTGGGTGAAAGCGCAACTCAGCAGTTCGACGTTGGTCAAACAAGCGGTATAAAAAGCGCCTCTTTTGAGGCGCTTATGGATTAAAAATCGGCTTTGAGGACGATACGATAACGGGCTTTTCCAGAATGTAACCGTTCCAGTGCTTCATTCAACTGTGACATAGGATACAGTTCAATTTGTGGCGCAATGTTTTTACGTGCAGCGAATTTGAGTAGCTGACGTAATGCCGCAGGTGAGCCAGTGGGTGAACCCGTGATAGACTTTGCTCCACCAATCAGACTACCTGCATTTAACTTGATGGGCTCTAGAGGCAGGCCTAGCAAATGGATCGTGCCATTCGGTGCCAGCGTACTGATATATGCAGGCCAATTGAGCGTGACATTCACGGTGCTGAGGATGAGATCAAATTTGCCCCGCTGGGTTTTAAGCGCATCCACATCACGGCTATTCACCACATGATCTGCGCCCATGGCCTTGAGCTCTTCAGTTTTGTCAAGGTTCGAGGTGAACGCCGTGATTTCACAGCCCCATCCTCGAAGTAGCTTAATGGCTATATGCCCTAAACCACCAATGCCTATCACTCCAACATGGTGAATGGCTTGAATGCGGTGTTTTAAAATTGGATCAAAAACGGTAATACCGCCACACAATAAAGGACCCGCTGACTCAGGATCTAGCTCTTCAGGTAAAGGAATAATCCACTGCCAACCTGCGCGAACTTTGTCGGCAAAGCCGCCTGCATGACCGACGATGGTTGCTGTCGGCCCTCCTGTACAGAGCACTTGTTGGCCCGAAACACAGGGGTCACAGTGTTGGCAGCTTTCTGCCGTCCAGCCTATACCGACGCGCTGTCCAAGTTTAAGTCCTTTGGCTTCTGAGCCTAAGCGACTGATGGTGCCAATAATTTCATGACCAGCGACAACGGGATAGACCGAGGAGTTCCATTCATTGTTAATGACCGAAACATCGGAATGGCACAATCCACAATATTCGACTTGGACTTCGACCTGATGTGGTTGCAGTTCACCCGCATCGAATTGATAGGGTTGTAACGCTGCGCCTGCTTGCATTGCCGCATAGGCACGAATGGTGTTATCCGACATATTCTATATCCTTATTTTCCTGTTTTTTATGTACTTTTATTTAAAATGACAGCTATTTTCATGGTCATTGACCATACCGACCGCTTGCATAAAGGCATAGCAGGTGGTGGGTCCGACAAATTTAAAGCCCTGTTTTTTTAGGGTTTTAGACATATTTTGGCTTTGAGGTGTCTGTGCAGGTGCTGTGCGGTAGTCTGGGACATCATTGTTGATTGCGTGTTGTTCGACAAAGTTCCAGAGCCACTCAACGGGGTTGATGCCTTGTTGTTTCAGGGCTTGCCATGCAATCGCATTGTCACGAATGGCGGTCAGCTTCCCGATATGGCGAATTAAGCCGATATCTTGGACTTTTTCGGCTAAGTCTATATCACTCAAAGCCGCAATTTGTTCAATAGAATATTGAAAAAACTGGCGATGATAATGTTCACGCTTTTTCAGGACAGTAATCCATGACAGCCCCGCTTGTTGACCTTCGAGGCAGAGCATCGCAAATAATTGCTTTTCATCATGTAGTGGTTTACCCCACTCATGATCATGGTAGTCGATGTAAAGTGGGTCTGAGGAGCACCATCCGCAGCGTTGAGTGGTCATGAACATGCTCCTGATCTTTTTATAGGGTAAAAGGGGCCCATTGGTCGTGTTGATTGTCCCAATAAAACAATTGGGCTTGTTCGAGGTCGGAAAAGTTAATCCAAACATCTTTTCCTGTTTTTTCAGCAAATCCAGTGCTGATTAAAAGCGCATCTTCAGTAATTTCCATGATCCAACCTTGGTGGTTTTGTCCAGCCAAGATGATTTTTTGTTGATTGCCTGATTCAGCAAATTCGACCAGACGGTTGATCAACGCTTCTGACATGAAAAATTCCTAAAGTTAACGTAAATAAGGATAGGGATTTACTGCACCACGGCCTTTACCTTGTAAATAAAGTCCATAATGCAAATGTGGGGCTGTGTGCCGTGCATTGCCTGTATTGCCAACATAGCCAATCAGGTCGCCTTTTTTGACATAGTCGCCGACACTTAAGCCGCGTTTATGGTCATCAAGATGAGCGTAGTAATGCCAAGTGCCTGCTGGCCCCATAATCCAAACCACTTTACCACCCAAATTGTTATTGCGTAAGTCTGCAACGAGACCTTCTGTGGCAGAAAAAACTTTTGTTCCACGTGGAGCCAGAATGTCGATGCCTTCATGCGTCCGTCCGCTACTGCGGGACGCTCCCCAAGTATCTGTGAGCCCGTGACGTTTAATGCCTTGAACGGGTACAGGCAGCTGCTGAGCTAAACGCATGTTTTTCAGCTGTTGGACTTGTGAGGCCGGTAATTGACTTCCACTCGGCGCAGGCGGCGTGGTGCGGCAAGCTGCGAGTAACAGAATCACAAAACTTAAACTGGCAAGCGCAGAAAGGCTGGGCAAACAATTACGCACGAACAATCCTTTATTATTTCAGTGATCTAATTTTAAAGTGTCAGGGTGAACCCAATGCATCACCCAACTATGTCACAGTTGAATTGCCGAGATCAATTTTTTCATCGCGGTTGGGATGCCCATTTCTGTGACGTTTTGTATGTCTATCCATGTGCTGGCCAATTCTATACTTAAATGTTCGAGTTGATCGGCATCGACCTCAAAACAAAGCGCTTCCAGTTGCCAAGTGAAATGGGTGAAACTATGCGAAATTTCAGCGCGTTGCGAGACTTGTTTTAGTCCTAGACTTTGGCACAGTTGCGTGAGTTCATCACGATTTTCAAAAATAGGTAAACACCATAAACCACCCCACAGTCCACTATTGGGACGCTGTTGCCACAGCCATTGATTGTGATGACGCAGTACCAAAACTTGGCCAGACTTCACAGGCACAGCTTTCTTGGGCTTTTTAAAAGGCAATTCAGTTTCTAGCCCTTGTGCATGGGCTTTACAGTGTTGCTGCATTGGGCAGTATAAACACAGTGGTTTTTTAGGGGTACAGACGGTTGCCCCCAAATCCATGATGGCTTGGGTATAGTCGTGGTTACGTTCAGTTGGACAGAGTTTAGTGGCCAGTTGCCACATGCTGCGTTCATGCACAGGTTTGCTTAGATCATCCTCAATGGCAAAAAAACGCGCGAGCACGCGTTTTACATTGCCATCCATAATGATGCCGTACTGACGTAAACCCAAAGACATCAGCGCCCCTGCGGTAGATGGACCAATGCCTGGCAGTTCAATCCAGTCCTCTAAAGTTTGAGGAAAGTGTCCCTGACGTGCCACAACCCCTGCGGCTTTATGCAGATTACGTGCACGGGCATAGTAGCCCAGACCTGCCCAGTAAGGTGCGACCTCATCCCATGATGCTGTCCCTAAAGCTGCAACCGTTGGGAAGCGTTCGATAAAACGCTCGAAGTATTGCAGCACGGTTTTGACTTGGGTCTGTTGCAGCATAATTTCAGACACCCAGACTTTGTAGGGATCATCGGCTACTTGCCATGGCAGATCATGTCGACCATGAACATCGAACCAAGTCAGTAACGCATCTGAAAAAGAGAAAGGAGACATCGGAGGCACAAGCAAGAAATTCGGCTTAGTATAACTGAATGTCTTTTCTGAGCCCGAGTTTTTGCGCATAAAAAATGGCGCTTACGCGCCATTTAAAACCATAAAACTTAGTCTTTTGTCATGCCCCAACGTGCATCGAGTTTTAGCTCTTGGTCTTTGTAGCGTGGAATAATATGGATATGTAAGTGTTCAGACACATTCCCAAATATTTCACCATCATTAAAACCAATATGAAAGCCTGAAGGTTGATGACGCAATTGGAGTTCATTACGTGCCAGTTCTAGTAAAGACATTAAACTTTTACGTTCTTTGTCGGTAATGTCAAAAAATGAGCTCACATGACGTAGAGGGATAATGACACAGTGACCTTTAGACAATGCATTGGGTTCGGGCAAAATCACCCCAAAGTCATTTTTATCAAGCACGTCATATTCATCAAAATTACAATATTGGCAGTTGGTCTCAGTCATTGTTATCTCCTCTAAAATCTAATTATGTATCTTGTTGGATCTGAAAAATCAAACAGTTGAATTCTCAGCTCTAGTTAAGCACTGAGATTGCGTTCTAGCAAGTCATACATTGCATCTAGCCCTTGTCTTTCTGCTTCTGGGTTATAGCCCAAGTCTACGCCATTGGCTTTGGCACGCTCATCGGCCAATGGGTTGCTAAAACCGTGCTTCGCATCTTCAAAAATGATGACTTCATGGTCCACTTTTGCAGCATGCATTTCTTCACGGAAGCTGGCAACATCATCCAAAGTGACCATGCTGTCTAACTCACCATGTAAAACTAAAATTTCACCTTGAATTTGACCTTCGACCGCAGGGGCTTTCGGTGCCAATGTTGCATGGAAAGTCGCCACAGCTTTAAGTGGTGCGCCTGAGCGCGCTAAGTCTAAAACAACTTTACCGCCATAACAAAAACCAATCGCCGCCAGTTGATCTGCATTCACTTCAGGCTGGGCAGCAAGCGTATCTAAACCTGCTTTAGCCCGGTTGACGATGGTGTCTGCATCGGCAAAAGTTTGCATCATCCATTCATAGGCTTGTTTCGCATCTGTGGTGACATTTTTATCACCATACATATCAATCGCCAGTGCGGCATAACCGTGTTCAGCCAGTTCGCGAGCACGTTGTTCAGTATATTCATTTCGGCCCCACCATTCGGGTGCAACGATGATACCTGCATGCGGTGTTTGAGAGCTTGGTGCTGCAAAATAACCGACTAAGCGTTGTCCATCGGCTGCGTTATATTGAATTTCTCGAGTTTGAATACTGATTGTCATGCTCAAATCCTGATAGATGATCTGCTCTGATTAAAGCATAAAAACTTTTACAAGGATTTGAAAAATATTCCGATGTACATGAGAAATGTGAGAAATTATTTTTTAAAGGCACATATAAAAAAAGAAGGATCTGAATCCTTCTTTTTCTTTATTAAGAGTTGTGTACTTTAGACTTTGCCACGGGATAAAAATCCGACAATCGCTAGAATCACAGCAATCACCAATAAAATAATCGCAAAGTCTTTGGATAAACCTGCTACGCCGCCAAAACCAAGTAAACTTGCAATCAGTGCAATCACTGCGAAGATAATCGCCCAACGAAACATAATTTTTCTCCATAGATGTTCTTATTTATTACTCTATTAGTATAGAAACAACGTTCGGACACACTGTGTTGCTTTTGTTTAAAAAGTGTTCTGTTTATATTTTAAGTTTATGAATATGATGTAAATATTGACACTTTAGATAGCTCTGAAAGCCATGTGACTATAGGTTATAATAGTGCATTCAGTTTTATTGGCAGTGGTTATGTCCAACGAATTAAGACCAGAGTTTTGGAAGCATTATGCGCTCACTGAGCTACGCTCAGCGGAGTGGGAAGCGTTATGTGATGGTTGTGGTCTGTGCTGTTTGGTGAAACTTGAAGATGAAGAAAGCCAAGAAGTCGCCTATACCAAAGTGGCCTGTAAACTGTTGGACTGTCAAACGGCAAGTTGTCGGGATTATCCGAACCGAAAGCAGCATGTGCCCGATTGTATCCAGCTCACGCCCGAACTTTTAGACACGATTCATTGGTTACCTCCGAGCTGTGCTTACCGCCGTCTGCATGAAGGTAAAAATTTGCCCAGATGGCACTATTTGAACACGGGCTCACGGCAAAGTATTCTGAAAGCGAAAAAGTCTGCGGCAGGACGTTGTATTTCTGAAGAAGAGATTCAGGATGACGACATTGAAGACTATATTGTGCGTTGGGTTCGCTAGTCCATAAAAGCACCATCAAATTGCATGAAAAGCTTGTGTCATTTGCCTGAATTTGCCATAACATAAGCATTCGATGAACGCATGATAAGTCCTAGCCCTATGTCTGATAGCAATATTCCACTGCCTGAACGTTTACGCCCGCGTGATTTATCTGAAATTATTGGGCAGGATCACTTATTGGGTGAGCAGGCACCGCTCCGCCAAATGATCGATCAAGGGCATTTGCCATCGATCATTTTTTGGGGGCCGCCAGGTGTGGGGAAAACCACGATTGCTTTACTGTTGGCGCAAGCAATCGACCGACCATTTGTCAGTCTATCTGCGCTCAATACGGGGGTTAAAGAGCTCCGTGAGATCATTGCTGATGGCGGAGATTTAATGCCACCTGTGGTGTTTATTGACGAAATTCATCGTTTTAACAAATCACAGCAAGATGCCTTACTGAATGCTGTGGAGAAAGGCAAAATTACCCTCATTGGTGCCACCACCGAAAATCCTTCTTTTGAAGTCAACAGTGCATTGTTGTCGCGTTGTCAGGTCTATACCTTAAATTCGCTCGATGCCGATGCGATTCAAACTTTATTACTGCAAGCGATTAAGAACGATCCGTTTTTAAAAGAACGTTATATTCAAATTGAAGAATTTGAAGCACTGGTGCAGTTTGCCGCAGGTGATGCCCGCAAAGCCTTGAATTTAATTGAACTGATTGCGGGCACCTTCGAACCGGATGTTGAAAATATCGTGACCAATGCAATGGTAGTCAAAGTTGCACAGCAAAATATCGCCCGTTATGACAAATCGGGTGAGCAGCACTATGATTTGGTGTCGGCTTTTATTAAGTCAATTCGAGGGAGTGATCCTGATGCCACTTTGTATTGGATGGCACGAATGCTCAAAGGCGGTGAAGATCCTGTTTTTATTGCCCGTCGGATGTTGATTGCAGCCTCTGAGGACATTGGTAACTCAAACCCCAATGCACTGCTGCTTGCTGGAGAATGCTTCCGTTCTGTTCAAGCGGTGGGCATGCCAGAGTGTCGAATTATTCTTGGGCAGTGTGCGGTGTATTTGGCGACCAGTGCCAAAAGTAACAGTACTTATCTTGCGATCAACAAAGCGTTGGATTTGGCCGAGAAAACAGCGAATTTACCTGTGCCGCTGCATTTAAGAAATGCACCGACCAAGTTGATGAAAGAGCAGGGCTATGGCGTCGACTACTTGTATCCGCACAACTATCCAGAGCATTTTGTGATGCAAGAATATTTACCCCCTGAGCTCAAAGGCGCCAAGCTGTATGAGTCGGCACGCAATAAGCGTGAGGTTGAGGGTGAGCGTTTACAGCAACGCCGTTGGCAACAAGAGCAGCAACAGCAGCAGTAATAAAAAAGCCTGATTCACAAATCAGGCTTTTTTGTTTCTGGGGCTTAGGATTTAGTCACATTCATTGAGCAGTTTTTTCTTTAAGCACTGTAGCGTTTTTATGTTCCCATATGCGTATTCATCAATTTTAATGTCGCAGGTAACACAGCGACTAACAAGGCGATTGCCATCGTGATGTTAAAGCTCAAGGCAAAGCGCGGTTTCATCAAATATTGACGTAAGAAAAGGCCACCGACAGCCCAAACCCCGACACATGGAATGGAAATCACCATTAAAATCAGGGCCGCATAAAGAATATCACTGACATGATGGTTTAAAGCAAAATAAGTGGCAATGGTGCTGATGGAGATAATCCACGCTTTGGGATTGACCCACTGAAAAAGAGCCCCTTGTAGAAAACCCATCGATGGTTTTTGTTCTAATTCGATGTTGAGTGGCCCACTGGACGCGATTTTCCATGCGAGCCACAGAATATAAGCTGTGCCGATTAAACTTAAAATAAATTGGAGTTGGGGTAGGGCCAGAAACACCTGATTTAACCCGATGCCGATGGCGAAAAGTTGCACGGCCACACCAAAGGCAATGCCTAAAACCAGAGGTAGAGGGTTTTACTGATGCCAAATCGTGCACCAGACAGCATGACCAGTGCATTATTGGGTCCAGGTGTGCAGGTCATCACGACACAGAACAGCAGATAAGAGACAAACAGTGAAGCGTTCATAAAGGGGATGGGTTAATCAAATAAGTATCATTTTATTGTTGATCTATCACAATTTGGTTGTATATTGATTGTTAATACTGAATTTTATGCAATAAATGATTGAATTAGATCGATTAGACCGAAAAATATTGTGCGAGCTTGAGCGCGATGCACATTTAACCAATATTAAACTGGCAGAACGCGTGGGTTTGTCACCTTCGGCCTGTTTACGACGTGTGCAAGAGTTAGAAAGAGTAGGTGTGATTCGAGGTTATAAAGCGGTGATTGACCGTTCTCTTTTGGGTATCGGCTTAACGGTTTATGTGACCATCGGGCTATCCTGTCACTCAAAAGAAAGCTTGAGTCAGTTTGAGGATGTGATCACTGCAACGGATGAAGTCACAGAGTGTCATACCATTACAGGCTCGGTCGAGTATTTACTCAGGGTTGAAGTGGCTGACATTAAGTCTTATAAAAAGTTTCATACTGATGTTTTGGGAACGATCCCTTCCATTAGCTCGATCACCAGTTTTTTGGTGATGGATACCACTAAAAATCGATATACCAATCTATAAAAGCTTAGGTGGAAAGGTAAAAAACCGAGCGAAATGGGTCGGTTTTTTATCTGAGTGCATATAGTTTCGCGGGATCAGATCAAACAAGGCGCTTTATCTTTTCAACAGAGCATTGAATGCTGAATCATTGCTGAGACAAGCTCTTGAAAGCTATTCAATTATTTAAAGTTACCCTCTAAAAACTGTTGCAGGCGTTCACTTTTGGGGTGAATCAAAACTTCTTTTGGATCACCTTGTTCTTCAATTTTGCCTTGATCTAAGAAAATGACATGATTGGACACATGGCGTGCGAAGCCCATTTCATGGGTGACCACAATCATGGTTCGGCCTTCTTCAGCCAAACTTTGCATCACTTTCAACACCTCACCCACCAGTTCAGGATCTAGAGCACTGGTTGGCTCATCAAACAACATCACTTCAGGTTCCATCGCTAAGGCACGGGCAATTGCGACACGCTGTTGCTGTCCTCCTGACAAAAAAGACGGATATTTCTTTTCGACACTTTCTGCGAGCCCAACTTTTCTTAAATATTTTCGTGCACGCTCTTCCGCCTCACTTCGCTTTAGTCCCAAGACATGAATGGGTCCTTCAATAATATTTTCTAATACCGTCATATGCGACCACAAATTGAAATGTTGAAACACCATCATCAGTTGGGTGCGCATTTTTTGTAGTTGTTTGGGATTTTTTGCTTTGAGATTGCCATTTTTATCCAAGCTAGTCTCTAACTGCTCACCATTGAGTTGAATGCTACCTTGGCTCGGTTGCTCTAGAAAATTGATGCAACGAAGAAAGGTACTTTTACCTGAACCTGAGGAACCAATAATACTAATCACATCACCTGCGCGTGCCTCAAGTGAAACCCCTTTTAAGACTTCATGATCGCCAAAACTTTTACAAAGGTCTCGAATCACCAGTTTTGCTGAATTTTCCATTGTTTCTCCTAATGATTCGATGGTTTTAAAAACGCCAACCAGCGTTGTTCCAATTTACGAAAGATCCAAATGAGGATAAATGCCAGACAGGCATACAGCACAGCGGCAATGCCAAAGGCATCAAACGTGGCATAAGTGGCAGCATTGACATCCCGTGCAATTTTGAGAATATCAGGCACGGTTGCAGTGAAGGCAATGGTGGTTGCATGCAGCATCAAAATGACTTCATTGCCATAAAATGGCAATGCTCGGCGTAGCATCGACGGAATAATAATGCGGGTATAGCGTTTCCAAGGCGACATTCCAAAGGCTTTTGCTGCCTCAATTTCGCCGTAGGGAATCGAACGTATCGCCCCTGCAAAAATTTCAGTGGTATAAGCTGCTGTATTGAGTGCAAACGCTAAAATGGTGCAATTAAGCCCTTCTCTAAAAAACTCATCGAGCCGTTCATGGGCATGCACAAATTCAAGGCTATAAATTCCAGTATAGATAATCAGTAGCTGCACATATAAGGGGGTACCACGGAAAATATAAGTAAAAAACCAAACAGGTCCACGTACAAAAGTATGCTCAGAAACTCGAGCAATTGACAAAGGCACAGCCAGAACAAAACCAATCGCAATCGATAAGACCAGTAGCCACGCGGTCATGGCGACCCCAGTCATTTGAAAACCATCGGTCCACAGATAGGACTGCCAGTATTGTTGAATAATTTCAATCATAGTTGTCCCTTTTTCACACCAGCAGAATAACGACGTTCCAGCCACATGAGAATCAAATTCGAAAGGGTGGTGATGGCCAGATAAATGACGGCTGCAACAATACTGAAATAGAACACTTGCATGCTGCTTCGACCTGCATCTTGGGTAATTTTGACGATGTCGGTCAAACCAATTAAGGACACCAAGGCAGTGGCTTTGATGAGGACTTGCCAGTTGTTGCCAATCCCCGGTAAGGCAAAGCGCATCATTTGTGGAAAGAGGACACGCCTGAAGACTTGAAATGGGGTCATGCCATAGGCATATGCAGCTTCAAGTTGCCCTTTGGGGACGGCTTGAAATGCGCCACGGAAGGTTTCCGTAAAATAAGCCCCATAAATAAAGGCTAAGGTAATCACCCCTGCTACAAAGGGATTGATGTCAATTTGCTCCATATGAATCGATTCGGTAATCGAGTTCAATCCAAGTTGCAGGCTATAGAACAACAACAACATGATTACCAGATCAGGAACACTACGAATGAGCGTGGTATAGAGGGTTGCAACATGACGTAAGATTTGAATACGAGAGAGTTTGGCACTTGCCCCAAACAATCCAATAATGATCGAAAGTACCAGTGAGGCTTTGTTGCACAAAGATTTGAAATGCAAAGCGCCCCTAATTGAGCTAAATTTAAGGCGTAACTTGGGTAAGTGGTCGACCTAATTCCGTAAATCTGTTAAGGACTGCTACACGTGCATGGATTTCATTCACTTGGCTATCAAAACTCCTTGCGCTGAGTTTATCTCCTAATAATTTGATGCAATGCATCTTAGTTTCAACCAAACTTCGCCGATGATAGCCTGACCATTTTTTCCATAGTGTCCTGCCTAAACGTTTAATTGTTCGAAGTAATTCATTTCGCTCTAGCGAGCTACTCTTTGTATCTTTCCATGGTTTCGCATTTTTTCTAGGTGGAATCACCGCATGCGCTTGCCGATCTGCAATGACCTGACGGCATTGCTTGGTGTCATAAGCTCCATCGGTATAAACAGAGTTAATCTGCTCATCTTGTGGAATCTGATTAAGTAAATCACCAAGCACCTGTGAATCACTGACATTATTGGTTGTAAGCTGAACTGCTCGTATTTGTAGGGTTTTAGCATCTATACCAATATGAAGTTTACGCCATTGGCGACGATATTCAGGTCCATGTTTCTTGCGTTTCCATTCGCCCTCACCTAGAAACTTCATGCCTGTAGAGTCCATGAGTAGATGCAGCCCATCGCTACTTTTTTGGTAGCTGATTACAATATCAATATGCTTTTGTCTTCTACAAAGCGTGGTGTAATCTGGAGCTATCCAATTTAATCCGCAAAGTTTAATCAGACTTTGCACAAAGCCAGTGACCATACGTAAAGACAGACGGAATAAGGATTTAATCATTAAGCAGCATTGGATGGCTGCGTCAGAGTAGGTTTGATTTCGCCCTTGTTTGCCTTTTGATGGCGCATACCATTGCGTAGCAGGATCAAACCAAATGGCAATATTTCCGCGACTCATGAGTGCTCGGTTATATGCGGGCCAATTGGTTGTGCGGTAGATTTTGTGTGTAGGCTTCTTCATTTGAAAATTATATCGCTGAAAAACCCTTTACAGATAGGTTTGTGCAACAAAGCCGCTTAGAGGAAGAAGCTCATCTTTTAAGTTCAGCATTTGCTGCATTTGGGCGCGAATTTTTCGCTCAGTTTTTCGTACATTATGTGCATTAATTCTTTTGCTCATAGCCCGGATTGGAATAAATAATTTCTCACCCATACCATCGACCAAGACAAATTCGGGCTTATTATTTCGCTGCTCTGTATACATAATTCCTGCGATGTTTACCTCACCGAAGATAATGTGTAAGTCGCAGCAAAGCTGAAAAAAGTCATCTAGAGCTTTGGCGTGTTTTTCCTCAAATTGATGTGATTTGCATAACTCAAATAAAGTCATACCTTCACCACTTGGGCAGACAATTTTTTCAGTCACAAAACCCAAGCCTACAGAAGTTTTCACAAAACCATAAGGCATTTCGACAGGAAAGCTAAAGATATTATTTTTATAATGATTTTTACATAGCTGTAGATATTGCAATAATTCACGGCGGAATTGGCGATAAACGCCTTGCGACATTCTACGTTTAAGTTTGCCATGTCCTTTCCAGCCACCATCTTCATCCACTCGATTTGGATTCATGACTTTGATGATTTTGTTTTCATCCTCAGGATGCTTAAACACCATTTTTGAACAGCCTTGTCCGATACATTGCAGTTCATCTAATTGATAAATCATAGGGCCTTCTATCAGGAGATATACAAGAAAAGCATCATTAGAAATGTGACATTTCATGTGATTGAAATGACTATTTTACAAAAAAATAAATAAAATTTCATGAAACTTTAATATTTATGTTGTAGAGGGGGGATTAAAAAAGAACTTATAGGCTTGTATTGCAGTTATAACAAGACATTGGTCTAAAATGTAAAGAATAAAAAAACCGAGCGATTAAGCTCGGTTTTCTTGAATCTGTAACTGATTAGATATCAGAAAGGTCGATACCTAAACGTGCAGCAACTTCTTCATAAGCTTCAACCACACCGCCTAAACCTTGACGGAAACGGTCTTTGTCGAGTTTTTTCTTGGTTTCTTTGTCCCATAGACGACAACCGTCTGGAGAGAACTCATCACCAAGAACAATACGGTCGTGGAATACACCAAACTCAAGTTTGAAGTCCACAAGTAGCATCCCACCTTGGTCAAATAAGTTTTTAAGCACTTCGTTCACTTGGTAAGTGAGGACTTTCATTTGCTCAAGTTGCTCAGCAGTTGCCCAACCTAAAGCAATTGCTTGAGACTCATTGACCATTGGGTCGCCAAGCGCATCATCTTTGAAGAATAATTCGAAAGTCGGCGGGGTTAATTCTTTGCCTTCTTCTACACCTAAGCGACGGCATAAAGAACCTGCTGCATAATTACGAATTACACATTCAACAGGGATCATGCTGAGTTTTTTCACTAGAACTTCTGTTGGAGAAAGAAGTTTTTCAAAGTGAGTCTCAATGCCAGCCGCAGCCAATTTATCCATGATAAAGGCGTTAAAACGGTTGTTCACCTTACCTTTACGATCTAGTTGTTCGATCTTTTCACCATTGAATGCCGAAGCATCATCACGAAAGACTAAAATCAGGTGGTCTGCACTGTCTGTTTCATAGACAGATTTCGCTTTACCAGTATAGAGCAAGGTTTGTTTTAACATGAGGGAACCTTTTTCAAAAAAAAATGCCTAGTACGACTAGGCTGGCCAATTTTGGTAAATCTGGGTTAACAATTCTGTGGCTTTTTCAGGCGCTGCAAAACTGTTATCGGCATTGAACACAGCGAGGTTGTTGCTGCTGCCGACCGCGGTCAATCTTAACACATAGACCTGTTGATCGATTTTAATGGTTGCTTCATAACCATTTTTGCTTTGACCAACAATTTGATGGTTGAGGCTGCTGAGGGTGGCAAGCGTATATTGCCAAATTGTAGCAGAATTTCCCTCAATTTTGAGCAGCGGATTCTTATTTCCGTCAATAATCAATTGAGGGCGACTCACAGCTGTATCAACTATTTCCGTTGATTCGGCATTCGGCATGACTTGAGCTGCTTGAGGGCGCGGCATTGCAAAACGGTTTCCGCGCTTATTTTCAAGTACAGGTGCATGTTCAAGAGCGAGCGCTTCAACCGTTGGAGCTGGATACAACGGCGTTGCAGGTCGAACCATAGAGCCTTCAGGGTACTTAAGAGGTTCTAAGGTTGCTGTCTCTTTATAGTCCAAACTACCGTTATTGACTGCAAGGGAACTACAACCCGCTAAACTGACAACTGAAAGTGCGAGAGTAAGACCTAAACGTAATTGCATATTGATGTGCTCTTTATTTAATGACACCCGCCGTTGTGAGTGCTTCACGGAGCGGTGTGCGATATTGTTCTGCAAGTGGTGTTAATGGTAAACGAATACCCGTTTCGATTAACTCCATTTCATGAAGTGCCCATTTCACAGGAATTGGGTTTGATTCGCAAAATAGAATTTCGTGTAAATTTGCAACTTGGGTATTTAGGTTTTCAGCTTTTTCAGCTTCGCCTGCCAGTGCTGCCGCGCAAACATCGCTCATTTCTTTTGGTGCAACGTTTGCAGTCACAGAAATATTGCCTTTTGCTCCCGACAGAATCAGTTGATAAGCCGTTGCATCATCACCTGAATAGACGGTCATCGCTTTGCCAGCAAGGCCTTCGAGCAGTGCTTGACCACGCGGGACATCACCTGTGGCATCTTTGATGCCCACAATTTGAGGAATATCGGCCAAACGAATAACTGTTTCATTCGCCATATCGACACCTGTACGACCAGGTACGTTATACAGAATTTGAGGAAGATCAACAGCTTCAGCAATAGCTTTATAGTGCTGATATAAGCCTTCTTGGGTCGGTTTATTATAATAAGGGGTAACCAGAAGAGCAGCATCTGCACCGAGTTCTTTGGCTTCTTTAGTCAACTCGATGGCTTCACGCGTTGAATTCGCGCCAGTACCCGCAATAATAGGGATGCGTTTGTTTGCGACACGAATGATTTCTTTAATCACTTGTGTATGCTCTTTCATGCTTAGAGTAGACGCTTCACCCGTTGTACCGACAGCAACAATGCTATTTGTGCCTTGTGCGATGTGCCACTCAACGAGCTTCTCTAGACCCTTCCAATCTACGCTGCCATCTTCAAACATAGGGGTGACGATTGCGACAATTGAGCCTTGGATGGTCTGTGCTTGCTGAGTCATTTTAAAAAAATATCCTATTTGTCCATCCAGTTAGGCCAGAAAAACATAAGATTGGATGGGTGCGTATTTTAATTTATAGCATTTTCAAAGCGCTGATGCATTGAATAATGCTTATGCAAATTATGAACGAACACAACATGAAGAACAATATGCTTTAGTCAAAGTGTATAAAAACTTTATCATTCGCTACAAAAATACAGCTTGTTCAAATGGTAGACAAAGAAATGCATCTTATTTTGCATCTGAAAAGAGCGTTTTGCATAACCTATGGCCATGGATTAACGCATTTAAAAAAAAGAGGCTCTTCATCTCAATCGAGCATTAGACGTCGATCAAACTAAATATTGGGATATAAGGTCAGGATTTTAACGCTTACACAATTTCTCTAAACAGCGATGACATGTCCTTTTAACCTTATAGATCAATGTCCAGTATTTTGTTCTATATTCTATCTTCGCTTCAATTTGCCACAATACCCATTGCACTAAAGGCTGCGGTCATTTAATTTTGACCCGCGAGGGTGAATACTGTTTTATAAATTAAGCTAAGCTTGGCCTTCGAGCGCAGAACAAAAAGGACAGAGAATAATGCAGAAGAATATGGCATTGATTGTGGTGGATGTACAAAATGGTTTTACGCCTGGTGGAAATTTAGCGGTAGCAGGATCAGATCAAATTATTCCTAAAATTAATCAGCTTGGCGATTATTTTGACACTATTGTACTCACTCAAGATTGGCATCCTGAAAATCATATTTCTTTTGCAGACAATCACCCCGATCAACAAGCCTTTCAAACCATTGAATTAGACTACGGCACACAAGTGCTCTGGCCACGTCACTGTGTACAAGGCACACAGGATGCGGAATTGCATCCCGATCTCGATCTTGCCAAAGCGCAGTTGATCATTCGTAAAGGATGTCATGCGCATATTGATAGTTATTCTGCTTTTTTAGAAGCCGATCATAAGACCCAGACGGGACTCGCAGGCTATTTAAGAGAGCGTGGGATTGATACCGTGTTTATTGTTGGGATTGCAACTGACTTTTGTGTGGCATGGACGGCAATAGATGCCTGCAAACTCGGTTTTCAAACTTATGTGATTGCCGATGCCACCAAAGGCATTGATTTACATGGTTCTTTACAACATGCATGGCAAGAGATGCTGGCCTATGGTGTGAAACGTCTGTATTGCAAAGATATTGTGCAACAATATGCCGTGAACTGATGCGCTGAACCAATCGGCTCACTTCAATTACCAATATCGACATTATAAAAACATGCAGTGGGGAAAGGTCATGGGCACTTTTTTAAAATTTACCGCTTGGATTCAAAAAACCTTTGCTCTGTGGGTCGTGTTATTTGCAGGCATTGCGCTCCTGAGCCCTGAAACTTTTGTTTGGTTGAAAGCTTATATCACGTGGATGTTGGGTCTAATCATGTTTGGTATGGGCATGACCATGACACTAGATGATTTTAAAGGGGTGATGCAAAGTCCTAAAGCGGTTGCAATTGGGGTAGCGGCTCAGTTTGTGGTGATGCCAAGCTTGGCTTATCTGCTGTGTTTATTGTTTCGCTTGCCGACTGAAATTGCGATCGGGGTGATTTTGGTAGGTTGCTGTCCGGGCGGCACCGCATCCAATGTGATTACTTATATGGCGAAAGGCAATACGGCTTTGTCTGTCGCATGTACTACGGTATCGACCTTATTGGCACCTGTTCTGACTCCCGCGATTTTCTATTTTTTGGCCAGCCAATGGATTGAAATTAATGCATGGTCGATGCTGAGTTCAATTTTGCAAGTGGTCCTGTTCCCGATTATTTTAGGGCTGGTGGTACGCGCCGTGCTAAAACATAAAGTCGAAAGCTATATTTCGGTGATGCCCTTAATTTCTGTAGTGGCGATTGTGCTGATTGTGGCAGCGATTATTGGCGGCTCAAAAGCACAAATTTTAGAATCAGGCTTATTGATTTTAGCTGTGGTGGCGCTACATAACGCGATTGGTTATTTACTTGGCTTTGCAGCTGCACGAATGTTTCACTTGCCACATGCCGACTGTAAAGCGGTTTCGATTGAGGTCGGTATGCAAAACTCAGGACTAGGCGTGGCTTTGGCTGCCGTGCATTTTGCTGCTTCACCAATTACGGCAGTACCCAGCGCGATCTTTAGTTTGTGGCATAACATTTCAGGGCCAATATTAGCCAGCTATTGGGCCGCGAAAGCAGAAGCCACAGCCAAGGAAAAAAGTGAAAAGGAACATATGTCGGTTTGAATACTGTACGCTGTTGCAGCTTTAAGCATAAAGTCAGGATGAATTTTCTATTTGGCATGAGGTTGTAACTAAACTGTCATAAAGACTACCTAACATCCCTGCCAAACACTTCATAACAGACTGTTGCAAACAGCATTGAGAGGGTATGGATAATTTTCAGCATTCATCGGCGACGTATTTTAACCGAGAGTTATCGTTATTTGAGTTTCATCAGCGAGTTTTAGCACAAGCATTAGATCCGAGTTTGCCAGTGCTGGAGCGTTTAACTTTTTTAATTATTTTTTCACGTAATTTAGATGAGTTTTTTGAAATTCGTATTGCGGGCTTGATGAAACAACGCGATATGAATGTGATAGCACGAACCCCTGATGCTGTTCCCACTGAAGTGATATTAGAAGACCTGTCCCAATCCATTCATCGTGCCGTCAAAAAACAGTTTGAAATTTTAAATCATTCGATTTTGCCTGAGTTACAAGCACAAGGCATTCAGTTCATCCAGTTCCAAGATATTTTAGAAAAACATAAAGCGTGGATTGCAGAATATTTTGCCAAAGAAATTCAACCCGTTTTGACCCCCATCAGCTTAGATCCGTCACATCCTTTTCCTCGCCTCGTGAATAAAAGTCTGAATTTCATTGTGAGTTTACAAGGTAAAGATGCTTTTGGACGAAGTATTGAGATGGCGATTGTCCCTGCACCGCGCTCATTACCGCGTTTAATTCAGATGCCGAAAAACGTGGCAGGCAATATCGACACGCAGATTTTTTTAACCGCAATGATTCAGCAGCACATCAGTGATCTGTTTCCAGGGATGAAAGCCACGGGTTGTTATGCTTTTCGTGTGACGCGTAATGCTGATCTGATTTTGTCGGAAGATGTTGATGATTTGGCGGTTGCACTCAAAGATGAGCTGTCTTCACGCCGTTTTGGTCGTGCGGTGCGTTTAGAAATCGAAGATGATTGTCCCGAAGCGGTGATTGATTATTTGCTCAAGGAGTTTGATTTAACTGAGCAGGAACTTTATCGCATTGATGGGCCGATCAATCTTTCACGTCTCAGTACCAGTTGTGACCGACCTGAATTAAAGCATCCAGTTTTTATCCCAGTCATTCCCAAAGTTTTGCGTAAACAAAAAAGTACCTTTGATACCTTAAAAGCACAGGATGTGTTATTGCATCATCCTTTTGATTCTTTTCAGCCTGTGATTGGTTTATTAAAAGAAGCAGCGAAAGACCCGAATGTACTGGCAATTAAACAAACCCTTTACCGCAGTGGGCCTGACTCTGAAATTGTACAGGTCTTGGCAGAAGCAGCACGAAATGGCAAGGAAGTCACAGCCGTGATTGAGTTACGGGCGCGTTTTGATGAAGAGTCGAACATTACCGTGGCCAATATTTTGCAAGAAGCTGGGGCGGTGGTGGTGTATGGCATTGTCGGTTATAAAACCCATGCCAAAATGATTTTGATTGTACGCCGTGAAAATGCCCAGTTGATCCGCTATGCCCATCTGGGCACAGGCAATTATCATGCGGGCAATGCCCGTATGTATACCGATTATGGCCTGATGACCACACAGCCTGACATTTGTGAAGATGTACACCGTATGTTCCAAGAACTAACGGGAATGGGCAAAATGGCCAAGTTGAAGGCGTTGTTACATGCGCCTTTTACGTTACACAGTGAACTGTTAAAACTGATTGAGCAAGAAATTCAGTTTGCGCAAGCCGGTCAAAAGGCGCGTATCATCATTAAAGTCAATGCTTTAACGGAACCTCAGTTAATTGCCGCACTGTATCGTGCGTCACAAGCGGGGGTACAGGTCGATCTGATTATCCGTTCGATCTGTTGTTTGATTCCACAGGTCCAAGGCATGTCTGAGAATATTCGTGTGCGTTCGATTGTGGGCCGTTTTCTTGAACATACCCGTGTGTATTGTTTTGAGCATGGCGGTGAGAAAAAGCTGTACTGTGCCAGCGCAGACTGGATGGGACGTAATTTATTTTCGCGTGTTGAAACCTGCTTTCCAATATTAGATCGCGCTTTGAAAAAGCAGATTTATAAAGACGGATTAATCAGTTACTTAAATGATTGTTTGAATGCTTGGGAGCTACAAGCTGATGGTCATTGGCTTAAAGTAGCTTGTACCGATCCAGAGCAAAGGTATAGTGCGCAGCAACATTTGATTGCGCAGAAACAACTTAAAATTTAACAGTTGTCATAAAAAAGCCTGACATGCGTCAGGCTTTTTTATGATTGAACCTAATTAAGAGGCTTTAGATTGTTTTGCTTTTAAAATTTCCGTTCTTAAGCTTTGCGCCAACTCTGCAGACTCCGCACCCATGCCATTGACCATAAAGGCATGACGGGTCAAGACATTGGTTGGATTAGGTAAATTTACCAATTGGTAACTTTCAGAGATGTCTTTCAATAATTCGTTACTTAAATGTACGGCACTTTCTTTGGCAGACAACTGTTGGACCAAACGCTCAGCAGCTTGATTCGCAGACAGTTGCATTGCATCGACTGCAGTTGAAATGCCACAACGTGTTTGCAAAACAAAGCGCTTTTCTTCGCGGTAACGTTTATACAAAACCTCAGAAAGCAGTTGGAATACACTGCTGACCATCATTAAACATGGCACTGCATTAGGTGTGTCTGTCGACATGCTGAGGGTGGCACCATGCTCATTAAAGGATTGAACTGTAGTGATGTCCGAGCTGTTGAGTTTGTAGTGTTTTAAACACAGTTCTGTACTTTTATTGAGGAAAATCTGACACAAATTAAAGTATGGAATAGACACGGTTGTATTCACCGAGTCCATCAACTGTTTCGGGTCGTAGAATTGAATATTGAGCGCAACCGAATGATTGTCCACGATCACGGGTTTTTGTTCTTTAGGCTTCGCACTGGTTTTGATTTGTTGTTGTGCTTGAGCAATCGCGACCGCGGTATGGTGTTTTTCCTGTTCAAGGGTTTGGGTTAAAACTTGAATTTCGTGTTTTAAGCGGGATTCGTTATTGATCCGTGCCAAATATTCGGTACGGCTTGGGCGCGCAATGGCGCGATAAGCTAACCACAGTAAACCATGAATCGCTAAGGACAATAAAATCGCTAACCACTGAGTACGTAAAATCTCACCCATACTTGGTTTAATGAGCGTGATTTCAATGCTACCCACTTTCTTTTCATTTTGCAGCGCATCACGGACAAATACTTCACCATCACGTGTTCGAACTTGGCCACCTGTCGCCAAGACTTGATTATTGGCATCCAAAATACGAATGGAAGCTACACTTGGATTGGTCGCATAGCGATCCACCAAAAGCGCAAGGGAAACCGTGTTGGCAGGCTCCAGCTCTGCAAGACTGTCTGTGACCAATTGAGAGGTCATCAGTTGGCCTTGGTTGGCACGGTTTTCATTCAGTTGATGAGTCGTTGCCAATACCAATAAAAAGGTATGTAAAGCAAAACTTACAATTAATAGGCTAGCAAATAGCCCTTGTCTAGGCGCATTCAACGTAAACTTCCAAAGAAAATATATTCAATTTCGATTATGATTCTAACAATAGTCGTAGCTCAGACCCGAGTCAATTCATGCGAGAAATCATTCTTATTTCATTTTTAGGACCAGACCAACCTAATCAGTTCACTCGATTAATGCAGGTATTGTCCACTCATTCATTACAAATTTTAGATGTCGGACAAGCAGTTATTCATAACCAATTGACCTTAGGTATTGTTATTTCTTCAGATGACCAAACTGCAACAGCTTTGGCCATGAAGGAAATTCTAATTTTAGCACATGATATTGGTTTAACTGTACGTTTTAAACCAATCACTACAACTGAATATGACCAGTGGGTGAGTGAAGGTGGACGGACGCGTTATATCGTCACGGCTTTGGCGCCAGAGCTTGAAGCGTCTCACTTACAAGCAGTTACAAATATTGTGTCCAACCAAGGTTTCAACATCGAAACCGTGACCCGTCTGTCTGGTCGTCCAGTCTTAAATGGCGAAGTCGATGGGCCGAAACGCGCCTGTGTTCAATTCGGTTTAAGTGGTCAAATGCTGGATGCCGCAGCCATGCGTGCAGCTTGTTTACGTTTGTCACATGAACTAAATGTCGATGTAGCGGTACAAGAAGACAATGCCTACCGTCGTAACCGCCGTTTGGTGTGTTTTGACATGGACTCGACTTTAATCGAGCAAGAAGTGATTGATGAGTTGGCGATTGAAGCGGGTGTCGGCGCACAAGTCGCTGAAATCACCGAACGTGCAATGCAGGGTGAGCTAGATTTCCAGCAAAGCTTCCGTGCACGTGTCGCACTGCTCAAAGGGATGGATGCCTCTGTCCTACCTAAAATTGCAGAACGTCTGACCGTTACAGAAGGTGCTGAACGCTTAATTTCGACTTTAAAAGCGTTGGGCTACCGCACGGCTATCTTATCGGGTGGTTTTCAGTACTTTGCAGAGTATCTACAAGCCAAACTTGGTATTGATGAAGTCCATGCCAATGTCTTAGACGTTGAAAATGGCGTGGTGACGGGCGAAGTTAAAGGTCACATCGTGGATGGTGCGCGTAAGGCATTATTATTACGTGAGTTAGCCGATAAGATGGGCATTTCTCTTGAGCAAGCGATTGCGGTGGGCGATGGTGCGAATGATTTACCGATGCTGTCGATTGCTGGCTTAGGTGTCGCTTTCCGTGCGAAACCGCTGGTGAGACAAAACGCCAATCAAGCCATTTCAAGTGTCGGCTTAGATGGGGTGTTGTATTTATTGGGTGTGCACGATAAAGACCTAAATCGTGCTTAAAGCATCTCGGTGTTATCAAAAACGCAGCCTTTGAGCTGCGTTTTTTTGTTGCAAATTTAAGCGAAAAACGATGAGCGGTTAGTGAAAAATGTCGATAAAAACAACGATCAACAGAATTGGAAAAAATATTTTTAAGCGCTGAAAATACGGGTTTTATTTTGTAATGACACGCCAAGACTGAGCGCGTCTTTGTTTTGGAAAAGTTCAAATCTAAAAAAATGTAATGACAATATAATATGGCGACAAGGTATGTCGCATTCTAAAAATACAAGCCTTTTTTTCTTTTCAAAACTGCTCATAATGCATGCATAGAGTTTGAAAGCTACACAATCCATTAATTTTTAACGGTATCGGGGATGAGTTCAGCACAGTGTATCAGTCGCCTGAATTTATCTTAGACGGAGGTTTTTATGGTAACAGCGAATTTAGCAACCATCGTTGGCTTAAGTTTAGTCGCCGCTGCGTTAATTGCTGTTTTCTTTTCGCCTTATCGTCGCTGGTTGAGTTTTATGGTGGCGGGTATGGTGTTTTGGGGAATCTTGGAAGTCATTCGCCTAGGTGTGCAAGCAGTGTTTGAAATGCCGATCACTTATAGCTACTTAACTGCTTTAACTTCAGCGATGCTTATTGTGACGATGTTGCTTCTACGTGAAGACCGTCGCGCAGAACGTGCACTGGCGCAGCGCCGTTGTATTGAACATACACCTGTATATGAAGATGACCAACAGCAGTGTTCTAGCCGCTAAGTCATAACCTCATACCGTAAAAGAAGATGCCTAGAGCATCTTTTTTACGTTCTTACATGATTGTTATACAAAGCCTAGCGGTAAAAATGGCAACTTGTGGTAGCATTGAAAACAGTCAATTTATCAACAATTACAATAGGCTTTCATGTCATGAAACTATCTTCAATTCCTGTGGTTAAACTTCCATTGGTTGATGTCAGCACGGATCCGCTGGATTTAATGGTTACAGGTTTGGCACTTCGTATGAAACAGCTGGCGCGTACCAGTCCAAAATTTATTGAATTAGTTCATGAACGTCAGTTCCGTATTCAAATTGGTACGGATCTGGGTATGGCACGCCAAATTATTGTGAACAATGGTCAGATTGATACCGTTTCAGGTGATGCTGAAAAAGCCGATTTTATTTTACAGTTTGCGGACAGTGAGCAGGGTGTGAAAACTTTAATCAAAGGTGACCCAACCGCATTTATGACGGGCATGCAAAACGGCAGCATTAAAATGGAAGGTGATTTTGGTCTCTTGGTTTGGTTTAATCAAGTTGCAAAATTGGTTCCACCCAAGCTACCAAAGCCTGTGAAAGCAAAAATTAAAGCCGCTCGCGCATTTTTAAAAGAAAAAACAGGTAAGTAAAAAGATTTTTTAAACGTCTCGATTTCGTCTCCTTTATAAAAGGCAGATTGAGAGTGATGAAATCGAAAAGCCCTCTATCGAGGGCTTTTTTATGCATGGTGTTTTTATTCGACTTCTAAATTGAAAGTCACGGGTCCATCATTGACCAAATGTACTTTCATGTCGGCAGCAAAAATACCGGTTTGCACATGCTCAAACTGGGTCTTGGCATATTCAACCAGTTGTTCGTATAAGGCTTGGGCATCATTTGGTGACATGGCTGGTCCAAAGTCAGGGCGTAAACCTTTTTGGGTGTGCGCCATTAAGGTGAATTGAGAAACTAGAAGAATCCCACCACCGGCTTGGCTGACATTCCAGCCCATTTTGCCTTGTTCGTCGTCAAAAAAACGATACTTTAAAATTTTATCGATCATTTTTTTGCCTTTGTCTAAAGTGTCTTCTTTCCCAAGACCTAAGAAAACCAAGATACCGTGTTGAATTTCGCCTGTGGTTTCACCATCGACCACCACTTTGGCTTCGAGAACGCGTTGTAATAAGGCCCGCATGACTGATTCTATCTACTATTTGATTGTGCAGACTGAAATTGTAGCAAACCAAGTGCCGCACAGGAGAGATATCGATTGAAAAAACAAGGCAATTGCGTTGATATTCATTGCAAGGTTTAAGGAAAAGAGCATAAGCTAAGAGCGATAACAGCAAAGACAGCAACAGTTGGATTCTGAATCAAGAGAAACAAGGATCTATCGAGTAATTGGTCGAATAGCAAGAGCGAATTACCAAAACATGGCTATGCAGTTTAAAAAAATGTGCTTTAATGCAATAAGTTGCTAAAAACCGAAAATGATATGTCTGCCATCATCCAATCCTTATTAGATACTGATCTGTACAAATTTACGATGCTACAGGTGGTCCTGCATAAGTTTCCCCAAGCGCATAGTGTGTACCAGTTCCGTTGTCGCAATTTGGATGACACGGTCTATCCTTTGGTCGACATTCTTGATGATTTAAATCACCAATTAGATTTGCTCTGCCAATTACGTTTTCAAGACGATGAGCTGCAATACCTGCGTGGTTTGCGCTTTATCAAAAGTGATTTTGTCGATTATTTAGAGTTGTTTCAGCTCAAACGCCGTTTTATTGTGGCCAGTATCGATCACCAAGGCCGTTTAGACATTCGAATTGAAGGGCCGATGGTTCAAGCCATGATGTTTGAAATCTTTGTGCTTGCCATCGTCAACGAGTTGTATTTCAGCCGTATTCGAACTGATGAGGTGATGGCTGAAGGTGAACGTCGACTACAGGCTAAAGTGGCCTTATTAAAACACTATGAAACATCGCAAACGCCAAATGATCCCCCATTTTTAGTTTCTGATTTTGGTACACGGCGTCGCTATAGTTTGGCGTGGCAAAAACATGTGATTGAAGTGTTTAATCAAGCTGCACCGCATATTTTCCGTGGCACCAGCAATGTCTTAATTGCAAAGCAATTGGGTCTGACCCCGATTGGGACCATGGCACATGAATTCCTACAAGCATTCCAAGCGTTGGATGTACGTTTACGTAATTTCCAAAAATCAGCACTGGAAACCTGGGTACAAGAGTACCGTGGTGATTTAGGTATTGCTTTGACGGATGTGGTGGGGATGGATGCATTCCTGCGTGATTTTGACTTGTACTTTGCCAAATTGTTCGATGGCTTACGCCATGACAGTGGCGACCCGTATGAATGGGGCGATAAAGCCTATGCTCACTATAAAAAGTTGAAAATTGACAGTAAAACCAAAATGCTAACGTTTAGTGATGGACTCAATTTAGAGAAAGCATGGGATCTGCACAACTATTTCAAAGACCGTTTCCAAGTCAGTTTCGGAATTGGTACCAATTTGACCAATGATATGGGACAAACACCATTAAATATTGTGCTCAAACTGGTCGAATGTAATGGCCAGTCGGTTGCGAAAATCTCAGACAGTCCGGGTAAAACCATGACCGATAACGATACCTTTTTGGCGTATTTACGTCAGGTTTTTGAGATTGCTGAAGCAGAAACCAATTAATCCAGAATATATACCATGCCAGAATCCATTCTGGCATTGTTGTATTCAAAAACTGGCGAATAGTGATATCTATAATTCTGCTAAAAGAATGCAAAAAATCAGAATAATTGTAAAAATGAGTTGTGCTAAGATCAAAGCATGATCTGAAAACATACGAAATAATATGACACATTCTGCCTTTGATTTTGGCTTGTTGATAGACACAGAGCAGTTGATTCCGCATTTAGGGAATGACAAATTACGCATCGTCGATTTAAGCCGTGCTTCAGTCTATGACCAATTGCATATTCCACATGCTTTGCATTTAAAGCCGAAATTTTTGGTGCGCCAAGATGAACAAGCTACGGGATTACTTCCCGATGTAGAAGGTTTACAGGAACTGATTCGTTATCTGAATATTTCACCCGAGCATCATGTGGTGGTTTACGATGATGAAGGTGGCGCTTGGGCGGGGCGTTTGATTTGGAATTTACACTGCTTAGGTTTTGAAAATACCAGTCTGCTGAATGGTGGAATTCATGCATGGCTTGCAGCAGGACTTCCAACCACTTCTGAAGTGGAACAGTTTGAACCTGTCAGTGCTTTAGTACAGGTCGATCAAGCCAAAATACAGCAGTATCGAATTGAATATGCTGAGTTATTAGAGAAAGTTCAAAGCAGCCAAGTCCAACTCTGGGACTGCCGCACAGAAGACGAATATACCGGCCTGCGTCTTGCAGCGCGACGCGGCGGTCACATTCCAAATGCACTACATTTTGAATGGAGTACTGCCCTTAACCGTGAAAATCATTTAAGATTGCACCCTTTAGAACGCACGCAGCAACGCTTAGAACAATTGGGTTTTAACTTAAATGAACCTGTGGTGGTGTACTGTCAGTCACATCACCGTTCAGGACTGGCTTATATTTTAGGTCGTTTATTGGGTTGGAATATTCAGGCGTATGACGGTGCGTGGAGTGAATGGGGCAACCGCCTCGACAGTCCTATCATTACCGGAGAGATGCCGTCTTGAGCCTCACATCACGCTTAAAAAAACAAATTTTCATTCAAGCTCAACGTGTTGTACCCCAACATCAGTTATCACGTGTCGTGGGCAGAGTCGCAGCCAGCGAAAATCCGATTGTGAAAAATGCGGTCATCACTGCGTTTAAAGCGCAGTATGGCATTGATATGTCGATTGCTGAGCAGAGCAATGCACTGAAGTTTAAGTCCTTTAATGAATTCTTTACCCGTGCATTAAAAGAGGGTGTACGTGATATTGATACCGATGCGACCAGTATTGTATCGCCTGCGGATGGTGCGATTTCACAGTTGGGTCCAATTGTGGAAGGTGATATTTTCCAAGCCAAAGGGCAAAAATTCACCGTTGATAACTTAATTGCAGATCCGCAGTTGGCTGAACCGTTTAAAAATGGTCAGTTTGCAACGGTGTATTTATCGCCTAAAGATTATCACCGTGTGCATATGCCATTTGCAGGCACATTGACGGAAACCTTATATGTGCCGGGTGAATTGTTCTCTGTCAATCAAACCACTGCTGAAAACATTCCAGGCTTGTTTGCCCGAAATGAACGTATGGTCTGTTTATTTGATACAGAAATCGGCCGTATGGCCGTAGTTCTCGTTGGCGCCATGATTGTGGCGGGGATTGAAACTGTTGCAACAGGAAAAGTGAAGCCTACTGGCCGTTTAGAATTAAATCAGCATAATTTATTCTTGGACAAAGGAGCTGAACTGGGTCGCTTTTACTTAGGCTCAACCGCTGTGGTACTGTTTGAAAAAGACAAAATGACGTGGGATGCAGCCTTTAAAGCCAACTCGACTGTGGTGATGGGTGAAGTGATGGGACATACAGTTTAATCGTTTCAGCTCTCGGTCACCGTCCTTGTTAAAGGGACGGTGAGAGACAAAAAAGCACCGATATCGGTGCTTTTTTCATGCTTTTGAAGAAAGGTTTATTCAGGATTATAGGTGCGTTCTTTGGGGAAAATCACTTTAAAAATAGAGCCTTGATTTTCTTTGGATTCAATTTCTAAATGTGCTTGGTGCTGCATTAATACGTGTTTCACAATTGCGAGTCCTAAGCCTGTGCCACCCGTTTGTCGACTGCGCGCGCTGTCAACACGGTAGAAGCGTTCGGTTAAACGGGGCAGGTGCTTAGGATCAATGCCTATACCAGTATCTTCCACAGTAAAATAAGCCTGTTCACCATTGTCATGCCAACCCATGGTCACCGTTCCACCTTTCGGCGTGTATTTGATGGCATTGGTAATCAGATTACTAAAAGCGCTGGCTAACTCCATATCTGAACCGATTAAGTCGCAGTGACTGTCGATATCGAGATTGAGCGTATGCCCATAATCAATATTATAGGCATGCGCATCGTCATAAAGTTGGTTCATTAAGCTAGGCATATCAATGATTTGATTTTTAGCAATTTGCTTGTCATTTTCTAGGCGTGACAGTAATAGCAAATCATTCACCAAGGCATTCATGCGTTTGGCCTGTGCCTGCATTTGGTCAAAGGCCCGCTTCCAACGTGGGTTGAGATCTTCTTGGTCGGTAAAGGTTTCAATATAACCACTGAGTACTGTGAGCGGTGTGCGTAGTTCATGTGAAATGTTATCGACAAAGTCTTTACGCATTTGTTCGAGATTATGCATACGGGTCACGTCATAGGCGACTAGTAAGCGACTTTCACCCCCAAATCGGGTCATTTTGACTTGAACATAATGTTCATCAAAACTGGATGACTTCATTTTTAAGCCATCTGGTGCCGCATCAATATTATTGTAATAATCCACAAAACTCGGTTGGCGTAATAAAGTCAAAATATTACGGCCACGGTCATTTTGTTCGATGCCTAATAATCGTTCTGCGGCAGGGTTCCACCATTCAATTTGTTGCATGTCATCGATCAGCACCACGGCTTCTTGCAAAGCGACCAATGATGACTGTGCCCGATCAATCAACCCGACCATTTCCGCTTGTACAATCCGTTCTTGGCGCTGTGCACGATAAACATTGAACAATAATGCCCCCCAAATGCCCCCAAGGTTGGGTGGAACTTCGTAGGGACGATTGGAAATCCAGTCATTGACCAAATACAAAGAGCGCATTTGCAGAATGAAAAAAACGGCAAAGGCAAAGGAGATACACGTCCAAAAATAACCAACGCCAAAACCAATCAAGCTTGCAATCAGCAAGAAAAAGGCAAGGAGACGTAAGTCCTGTTTGGCAAAGCCCCATAAACTGCTGTATCGCGTTTTTTTATGCTCGCGCGCAAGTTCAGGGACCGGGTAGGGTTCATACATAAAACAAAATTAACCTAGGGCGATATCCGCACGTGTAGAGAATCGATAGCCTGTACCGCGAACTGTTTGCACAAAGCGATCTGCCGCATAAGGCTCAAGCACTTTACGTAAACGGCGAATATGCACGTCGATGGTACGGTCTTCAATATACACGTTTCCACCCCAGACTTGGTCAAGAAGTTGTGCACGGGTGTAGGCACGCTCAGGATGAGTCATGAAGAAGGCCAGTAAACGATACTCGGTTGGTCCCATGTCGAGGAAATTATTGCCAAAGCTGACCCGTTGGCTGACAGGGTCTAAGATTAAGCCATTGGCATCAATCGATTTTTCACCGCTGAGCGCATTAGCGCGGCGTAAAACGGCTTTAATGCGTGAAACCAATTCACGGGTCGAAAACGGTTTAGTCATGTAGTCATCTGCACCAGCGTCCAGACCTTGTACTTTATGGTCTTCTTCACCACGTGCCGTGAGCATAATGACTGGAATTTCAGAGAGATTTTCATCGCGCTTGAGACGGCGACATAAGTCTACGCCACTGACGCCACCAGGCATCATCCAGTCGAGCAAGATCAAAGCAGGGCGCTGATCCACAATCATTTGGTGGGCTTGTTTTGCATCTTCTGCTTGTAAGCATTGAAAGCCTGCCATATCCAACGAGGTGTGAATCATTTCTCGAATGGGAAGTTCATCATCGACGATTAAAATGTAGTCATCTTTCACAACGCAATATCCTATTGTAGGTAACGGCAGGCCGTTTTAATTTTATGACAGGCTTATTACAAAGATTAATTATGACAGTATCATTGCAAAAAACAGACGATTGATGAAATTTGCAAAAAAATGTGACAAAAAATCGTCATATTGGGATTCAAAATTAATGGAAGTTTAATCTAAATTGCATTCGGAAATGCCGATTGCATCCAAATGAAAAGTCTTAGACATCCAATTTTGCCCGTGTATTCGGGTCTGAAAAGGTTTCTAGGAGTGAAATAAACACAATACGGCTGGAGGATAAAACTTCTTCAAAGGATTGTTTAAACCCACTAACCACCCAACGGATCGCAATTTGTGTGACATAGCCATTGAGACCTGTGGCGACCAGCGAAATTTCTCGTTCGGACCGGTTAATTTGCGGCATCATTAGCATCACAAAGGCCTGAATCATTCGGTCAAAACGGGTCATGGTTTCATGAATGGTGGCTTGGTTATGTAATTCTTGGACCAACATTGCATCGATATAAATAATACGCGCCATGCGGGGATTATCTTTTAAGGTGGTGAGCAGGGCACGCAGTCCAGCATCAATCATTTTGTGTGGATCTGAAGAGGCTTGCATAATGGCTTGCATGACATTGTGCTGTAACTCATCAATCAGCTTTAAAAAAATAGTTTGAAACAGTTGCTCACTTTTTTTAAACGATTCATAAAAATAACGTTCAGTAAGTTTGGCTTCATTACAAATATCTTTCACCGTCACGGCAAAAAAGCCGTGAGTGCCGTAGGCTTCAATTCCTGCTTCAATGAGTTTTTCACGACGCAGCTGTTTACGTTCAGAAAGCGATAAGCCTTTGAATTGTCTTTCTTTAATTTTATTGTTGTCGCTGTTTTTTTGTACTGGTTCAGATGCCGTCATCAGATTTCATCGCCCTATTTTAAAGCCAAGGTTTTGTATAGTTTAGCAATAAACCATGACTCTACCTATGCGTAGGCTTTAATCACTATCTGGTTTTCATGGACTTGACACTTTTGGCTATTAAATTTATGACAATTGATATTGTCAATTATAAAAAAAGTATCTACAGTCGATGTACAAAGATAAAGGACAACCACAATCTCATGAAGAATTTTAAAAATAAAGTTGCAGCCATTACAGGCGCTGGGTCGGGTATTGGCCAACAATTGGCACTTTTATTGGCCAAGGCGGGCTGTCATGTGTCATTGAGTGATGTCAATGAGCAAGGTTTAGCGAAAACAGTTGAACTGCTACAAGGCAGCAATGTACGCGTCACCACGAAAAAATTAGACGTCTCAGACCGTTTAGCGATGCAAGCGTGGGCTGAAGAAACTGTACAAAATCATGGTTCTGTAAATATGATTTTTAATAATGCTGGCGTTGCTTTGGGTTCAACCGTAGAAGGTGCATCCTATGAAGAGCTGGAATGGATCGTGGGGATTAATTTCTGGGGTGTGGTCTATGGCACCAAAGAGTTTTTGCCTTATATTAAGAAAACAGGCGATGGGCATATCATCAATATTTCCAGCTTATTTGGCCTAACCGCTCAACCGACTCAGTCTGCTTACAATGCCACTAAGTTTGCGGTGCGTGGCTTTACCGAGTCATTACGCCAAGAGTTAGATATGGAAAACTCTGGCGTGAGCGCGTTGTGCGTGCATCCGGGTGGGATTCGAACCAATATTGCCAATGCTGCCAAAGTGAATGACAGCTTGCGTAGCATCGGGATGAACCCTGAGAAATCTGCGCAGACCTTTAATAAATTATTACGCTGTCCACCCGAAGAAGCGGCACGTCAAATTTTAGAGGCGGTACAAAAAGACAAGCGTCGTTTATTGATTGGTAATGATGCGAAAACGCTAGATTTGATTCAGCGTATCTTACCGACGGGCTACCAAAAAGTGACGGCTTTTGCGACCAAATTAAGCCAAAGAAAGTCTTAATGTTGTGATGTAAAAAAACCCGCTTTGGCGGGTTTTTTTATACTTTATTTTAAAGAGTGTCATGATCAAAAAACTGTTTTATTAAATATCCGTTTAACTTTAAATGAGCGTTTCAATGGTCTTTTTCTTCCAAACAAATTGATAATAAAGCCCCTGCATAATGCATAAGCTGACAAAGGCTAGCGCATAAGCATACCAAATCCCTTGCAGTCCCCACCATTCACTAAATAAGTAGGCACAGGGCACTTCAATCGCAATAATCGCAATGATATTGATGATCATGGGCATGGTGACTGTACCGCTGGCCCGCATAATGGAGGCAAAAATGGCACTTGCACCAAAGAATAAAATGGACCACAGAACAATAAACAACAGCTGTTGCCCTAACTCAACGACTGCATGGTCCGTGATAAAAAGTGCCATGAGGTATTTGGAGAAGAGGTAGGCCAAAACCACCAAAGAGCCCGTAATGATAATGTTCATGCCGAGCGCGGTACGTGTGACTTTGGCCAATAACTCGGACTTGCCTGCGCCAATGGCTTGTGCACCAAAAATCGATGCAGCAATGGCAATCGACAGGGCGGGGAATTGAATATAATTCAGAACCTGATTGACCGCACCATAGGCTGCGGTCGCATCGGCCCCATGGCGGTTGACTAGGCCCACAATCACAAGACCCGCAACCGAGGTGGTGATCATTTGAACGCCTGTTGGAACCCCTAAGCGGAGAATGATTTTACTCAGCTGGCGGTCAAAGCGAATATGACGTAGCAGTTGTGCATCAAGCCTGAGTGGGTGCTGTTTATAGTTCAAATAGAAATACAAAAAGGTCAGCACAGAAACAAAGCCTAAAATGGTCGCAATGGCAGGTGCAACAATCCCCAGTTTGGGAAAGCCAAAATAACCCGCAATCAGAACTGGCGTGACACAAAGCCCAATCAAGATGGTCATGCCAGAAGCAATCAGAGGTGTCGTGCTGTCTCCGACACCGCGTAAAATTGAGGTATAAATAATATATACAAACAGTAGGGGACTACCTGCCAACATCCATTGCACATAAGGTAGCGAGAGATGCATAACATCTTCATCGATACCCAAAGCCGATAAAATTGGTCGCGCAAAAATCACCCCTAAAAATGCAATAAAACTGCCACCAATGAGGGTCATAAAAATAGTGGAGCCGACTACCGCACGGACTTTTTCAATATTCTGTGCGCCCCATGCTTGACCAACCAAGACGGTAGAACCCGCAGATAGCCCAATTACGAAGGCCATTAAGCAAAATAGGATGGGGAAGAACACTGCAACCGCTGCAATCGCCTGCACACCCATCATCTGTCCGACAAAGATGGTATTAATTGTACCCGACAGATTTTGCAGAATATTGGTGGCAATCAAAGGCATCAGGAAAATAAAAAAGGCTTTCCATAGCTTTTGTTGTTGCACCAATGGGGGGTGTGCTGACATAAGTCATCCTGAGGTTATTTTTATTACATTTCTAAGGCTTACCCTAGCATAGTTCGGTGCTGAAAAGCCGATGTATTTCAGTAAGCGAAGCCTGTTCTTGTGCAAAAGTAAAGCTGAAAAAGGTTTAAACGCTTTGCAAAATTTCAGCTGCCTGAGCCAAGGTTTGATCGGTCTTGGCAAAGCAAAAACGAATCATGCGCAAAGCCTCTGGTGCCTGCTGATAAAACACGGAAACAGGAATGCCAACAATGCCATGCTGCTCTGCCAGAAAGCGGCAAAATTCAACATCGTTTAAATCGGGACGAATGTGGCTGTAGTCGACATTTTGAAAGTAAGTGCCTTGCGAAGGCAGCCATTGAAAGCGTGAACCGGTTAAACCCTCAATAAAACGATCGCGTTTTGCTTGATAAAAGCCCGCTAAGTTTTGAATATGCTCAGGATGTTGCTGCATATAATTGGCTAACGCCAGTTGTACTGGGGTGACTCCGCAGAAGTTGGCAAACTGATAGACCTGACGGAACAGTTGCATCAGCGCAGGTGTAGCAACGCAGTAGCCGGTTTTCCAACCGGTCACATGAAAGGTTTTGCCAAAGGACCCCACCACTACACTACGCTCACGCAGTTCAGGAAAAGACAGCGCCGAATAGTGACGTTGACCATCAAATACCAGATGTTCATAGACTTCATCGGACAGGACTAAAATATTGGTGTCGCAAATCAGTTCAATCAGCATCAACCAATCTTGCTTACTCCAAATGGCACCACTTGGGTTATGTGGTGTGTTGATAATGATCAGTTTGGTTTTGGCAGTGATGGCTGATTTGACCTGCTCCCAATCGACCGAAAAATGTGGGGGGTGGAGCGCAATATGAATGGCTTTGCCCCCAACCAAAGCCACACTTGGCGCATAGCTGTCATAACTGGGGTCAAAAATGATGACTTCATCATCCGCATGGACTACGGCTTGAATGGTGGCAAAAAGGCCAATGGTTGCGCCCGGAGTGATGGTGATTTCAGTCATCGGGTCGAGCTGAATCTGATCGCGGTGTGCAAATTGCTGCGCCAGTTGCTCGCGTAATAACCAGACTCCATCGCCTGGAGCATACTGATTGAAACCACTTTGAGTGGCCTGTGCTAAAGCATCCAGCAGTTCAGCAGGAGCTTCGAAGTCTGGAAAACCTTGGGATAGATTTAGTGCATTTAAGCGCTGTGCCATGGCAGTCATAGTGCTGAAAATAGTGACGCCTTGTGCAGGCAGTTTAGATGAAGGCAACTGAATCATGAATGCTTAAAAGTGTCTAAATATCAGCCCAAAATAGCATATTCATCCCCTTTTACTTATGCAAATTTTGCATGTAGGGCAGGGGTGAAGCATGCATTTTTGTGGATTGCTTTTATAAGAGCTGTTCAACTGCCGCGCGAATAATCCCCAGTGCTAAGCCAATAAATGCACCGACTACGACGCCATTGACCCGAATCATATGCAAGTCGCCACCGACTTCATTTTCGATCTTGTCAATCATCACACTGGAGTCCCATTCGTGAATACGTTCACTGATAAAACGAATGACTTTTTCACTATATTGGTCACTGAGATTGACCGCAATGCCGCTGAGGCGTTGATTAAGCAAGTCTCTGACGGCTTGATTGGAGATGATGTTTTCCCCGATTTGTTGAATGGATACACGGATGTTGTGAGCAATACCAGAGTCTGGTTTTTGCAAGTCTTGTTTAATGGCATCACATAAAATGACCACTGCACCGCTAATAAAATTCAGCACTTGTGGGCTATCTAGCAGGGCGTCTTTGGTCTGGTTTAAACGCTGACTGGCCCTACTGTCGCTGTCTGCCAGTTCGAGCATAAGCGCGTGTCCTATTGCTTCAATCTTTTGACGCCATGGATGCTCAGGATCGGCCAACATCGATTCGACTCGTTGAATGAGTGAGTCGATGGTTCTTTGCTGCACATCGATGCCAATCCAACTGGCCCCTTTGGCCAGTTTCCAAACCCCGAGTTCTTTGAACAAGGTTCGGGTCAACTCACGACTTTGTTCAGGATGTTGGGTCATCCAGTCATGTGCCAAGTCGAGTCCGCGTTGTAATACATCTTGATGGAAATCATTTTCCAGCACTGCACGCAGCATTTCACTGGCCAAATGATTGACCTGAGTGTTACGCACCCACTGCACGCTGTTACTTTGAATAAAGCGTCCGATTTGTTCTTGGCCCACAAACTCAAAGACTTTAGGCACAGTTTGTTGAATGACTTGGGTGACTTGCAGATTGTTTTGTGGGTTGGCAAGCCATTGGCCAACGGCCAAAGACAGGTCGGTGCTTTGCAGGCTTTTTTCCACCACTTGTGGAGAAAGAAAGTTCTCTTGTACAAAGCGGCCCATAGACTCTGCAATACGGTCTTTGTTACGAGGAATAATTTCGGTGTGATCGCGTAAAAACTTTGGAATCGGCATTTTTCCAAAGGGATTACGGAACAGCACAGTAATGGCATACCAGTCAGCCAAGCCACCGACCACACCTGCTTCTGCGGATAACATTAAAATATGAATGATCCAAACCTTGTCTGTGGGGACAAACTTGGCCACGACCATCAGCAGCAGCCATGTCACCACTGCCGTGATTAGGGCAATGGTGGCAAAACGTTTGCTGCGTTTCAGACTCGATGGGACGGCTTGAGGTTCATTCATAGGCAGGCTCTATGCTTTATTTACTGGTCGACGCGGGGCTGCCAGGTTCAGGCGGTGGGAGCACTTCACCAGTTGGGCTCAAACCGTATTTTCCACCCAGCGATTTTAAAATCAGCGTGGCATCAAAGGCATCGCTTGGTGCAGATTTTTGGTCTTTAAAGCATTGAATGCTGTATGACACTTGTACGGGGTCAATGTCGACTACACGTGGTACATCGTAGAACGGATCAGGCCAAAAGGCTGGATGGCGAGAATAATAACCATATGGGTAGTAAGGCATTGGGTTTGAATACACCACGGCCTGCCTTGGGGGTTGGTTTTGGTTGCTTGGGTCATTCAGCACTTTAAAGAAGCGATAACCATTTTGCACCGTAGTTTGCGCGGCTTTGACCAAGGTAATTTCTTCAGCCGTGCCATAGCTCATATTTGGACGCGCTTGGAAGCTGATGCGATAAGTCGAAGTGTTTAAAGGCGTATTACTAAACCGACCTAACTGGTCGAAGGTTAAGGGCTTTGAGGGGGTAGAGGCACAGCCTACTAAACTCAGACCCGTCGCCAGTGCACAGGCGATTAAAATTTTCTTCATGAGATAGACTCCTTAGCACAGAGGGAGAAGCCGAACAGTTAAAAATGGCTGTTGGGCTGAGTCAAAAAATCCAATTCTTCTTGGCTTGAGTTGCGGCCAAGGACTTGGTTCCGATGTGGATAGCGTCCAAAACGATCGATAATCTCTTTGTGACGCTGTTCAAAATCGAGGTTAATCGGATTGCCTAAGTCTTCGAATAATTTTAAAGCATATTGATGAATAAGTTTCGATTCACTATGCATAAAGGGCATATATAAAAAACTACGTGGGTGGCAGTGCTGCATCCAGTTTTAGCGTGATGGCTTCTTGTGCCAAAGCCAAGGCCAAAGCGTCCTGAGCAAAGACCAAAGAACTGTTGCGATACAGGTTTCTCGACAGTTGGTCGAGCACAATAATTTCAGCCAAACGCCCCTCAGCACTACTGCGCCAAGACCATAGCTCAGCATGCGCCGCTTGTTGATGAATTGTCTTAAATTTTTCTTCGATGAGTGCATCGAACGCATCATTTTGGCTAAACCACCAGCTTTGGTTTTTGGGATCGAACCAAAAATCTAAAATTTCTTGATAATTCATAAAGTTTACAATTCTTTAGCATTTATTCTTCAATACAATCACACTTTTGACATGTCTAATAGCGTAACTTTGTGATAAATATTTTCCGAAAAAATAGAACAGATGGTTTACTTGAAAATAGGACTGGGTGTAATGTGCCGAATTAAAATCACGTTATACTGATATAAACTGATGATTTTATTTTATTCGTCGTTGTAATTGTTTCTTCCAAAAAGTGAGATTGTAATGGGTCAACCCGCATCTAAATCTACAGCTGTGTTACCGACTTGGGTCAATTCATCACTTTTGCAAGGGATGTTACGCGGGATTGAGCGTGAAAGTCTGCGCATGCAAAGTGATGGTTTTTTATCACAAGCCGACCACCCTCAAGCTTTGGGTTCTGCGCTGACTCATCCACATATCACGACGGATTATTCGGAAGCTTTATTAGAATTTATTACACCGCCCCAGCCTAGCATTACCGAGGCGTTGCATTATTTAAAAGACATTCATAGCGTGGCGCATCGTCATTTGGAACATGGTGAAAAGCTCTGGCCGCTGTCGATGCCATGTATGTTGGATGACAATGACGATAAAATCCGTTTAGCCCAATATGGCAGCTCAAATATTGGGAAGTTCAAGACCTTGTACCGCCATGGTTTAGGGGTACGTTATGGTCGTCGTATGCAAACCATTTCAGGTTTACACTATAACTTATCTTTTCCTGATCAACTGTTTGAACAATTACAACAACACGAAACAGATGAGGCACTAAAAGCTTTATCTGCACAAGACTATCGTAGTCACCGCTATTTTGGTTTGATCCGCAACTTTATTCGCCTTACACCGTTGGTCATGTTCTTGGTCGGGGCAAGTCCATCGGTCTGCCAGTGTTTTATGACAGGGCGTGAACATCATCTGTTGCCATTGCTGCGCGGGACCTTGTATTTACCGTATGCAACTGCTTTGCGAATGGGACGTTTTGGTTATCAAAACTCAGCACAAAAGCAGCTCGGGATTCATTACAACAATATCGACGGTTATCTCGAAGGCCTACAAAAAGCAGTCAAAACGGCTTATGCGCCGTTTAGTCGCTTAGGCCTCAACGATGCGCAGGGCGAACCGATTCAAATTAATGATCATGTCCTACAAATTGAAAATGAGTACTACAGTTTGGTGCGGCCAAAGCAAGTGCCGCAAGCAGGGGAAACACCATCACAAGCGCTGAGCAATCGTGGTGTCGGTTATGTGGAACTACGTGCGGTGGATGTGAATCCGTATAGCCCAATTGGGATCAATGAAGATACCGCAGGTTTCTTAGAAGTGCTGGCGCTGTATTGCTTACTGCTGGATAGCCCAGATTTATTACCTGCAGAGCAAGATCAAATCGAGAAAAACCAAGCGGAAGTGGTCAATCGTGGTCGTGCACCGAATGCTGCAATTACTGTGGGTGAGCAATCGTTCCCAATTGAAGCATGGAGTCAGTCTCATTTAGAGGCGATGCAAGAACTGGTTGTGTTGTTAGATCAGTGCTATGGCACCACACTCTATAGCAAAGCGATGACAGTCATGCAACAGAGAGTCGCTGAAGTTGATGATACTTTGTCGGCGCAGATGATCGAAGATACTCTGGAAGCGGGTGGGACATGGGGCTTTGGTAGCCAAATGGCCGCACAACATGCATCGAGTTATGAGCGTCATCAGTTGAGTGCAGAGACATGGGCTTATTTTGACGATTTAGCTACGCAATCACTGCAACAACAACAGCAATTAGAGCAAGACAGTCAACTGAGTTTTGAACAGTATCTTGCACAATTTAGATAAAAAATTAAGAGGATTGACCATGCAATGGAGTTATCGCTTCGTGAGTGGTGTTTTGGTTTTAGCCAGTATCATCGGGATGGCCTTTGCCTTGTATTTAGAGCATGGCCCGCTACAGTTAAACCCATGTCCACTCTGTGTGTTCCAACGTGTGGGACTGATTGGACTGGGGATTATTTCGCTGATTGCCTTTTTGCATAACCCAGCATCGAATGGTTTTAAACGCTTTTATGCATTTTTAGGCAGCCTCTCGATCTTATGGTCGGCTGGTGTGGCAGCACGTCACGTTTGGTTACAGAGCTTACCGCCTGATCAAGTGCCGAGCTGTGGCCCAGGCTTGGATTATTGGTTAGACACGTTGCCGCTGCGTGCTGTGTTTGAGCAAGTCTTAACAGGTTCAGGTGAATGTGCACTGGTAGACTGGACTTTCTTGGGTCAGTCTTTACCTGTGTGGTCTTTGGTGTTTTTTGTGGCACTGGCGTTGATTAGTCTGTGGCAATTGTTGCGTAAATATCCAAGCCACGCGAAGAAAAAATAATAAAGATAAAAAAAGCCAACGTGATGTTGGCTTTTTTATGAGGTGAATGAGGGGGCCTAGGTGAGCGCAATGCCCTCTAAGTCATCCAACCCGATCATATATTCATGCACTTGACCATATTCCGTTTCAGTTGGATTTGGATAGAACCAATTGACGATTTGTTCGGCAACACTGGCATGGGTGTGTAGCTCAAAATGGTTTAAGCCATAGAAAATGGCTTTATGTGAATCGGGGACTTTCAGTTGAAAGCGTGGATTCATATGCTCGCCTAAGGCACTTTTCACACTGACCAAATAATCCCCAATCACATTGAGCGCACGATATTTTCGATGTTCAAACTCAATGGTACCTGCCACCAAGAAGGTATTGATATGGGAGGGCAATGGAGCAGGTTTACGGTTGTCATCAACATGACCAATACGCGCTTCATTATGTTCCCAGTCATCGTCCCGCACACTGCCATGACGTAAGTCTAAAATACCGTTGCTGCGAATGTTGACGATATGCCCAATAATTTTGACAAAAGGGAAACGTCCCAATTTGTCCTGCAAATGAAAGCCAAAACGTTCTAAAGCCGCACCATGATGCGGAGAACCAATACAGACCATGTTTTCCACCACATGAATCCAGCTTTGCATATTTTGTTTGCCGTAGAACAGCGCACTGCGCGAAACCAGTCCGCCCATACTGTGCCCAATCAGATCAATCGAGCTAATCCGTGGGTTGCGGTTGAGTAAATCTTGTAGTGAGTTGGCAAAGCTACGCCCATTGGCTGAAATACGACGACCCGTGTTGTAGTTGAGATATAGCATGGTATTTTGTGCACGTTGCGCCAGCAGTTTTTCCCCTATACCGCCATAACGCGCCGTGCTCCAGTACAAATGGTTCATGCATAGACCGTGGACCATAATCACCACGCGACCAGACAACTCGCCTTGCTGGATAGCACCGTAATGATCATAAAACACCATCGGTAGCGCCACAGGGTTGTGATATTTCAGTAAATAGTCGCCCAAAACGCCGTTGATTGCACCAACTAAATAATGCATGGTTGGGGTTAAGGGTTTGCGATGCAAATTTGGAAATTTTTCAATGATATGACGCAAACTTGGCGCCAATAAATAGCTACCGTAGTTTTGCAAGGTATTGAAGGAAAACTGGTAAATTTCTTCAATTGACCGTGTCGACAGAAACTTCTTGGAACTGGTTTCATTCATCCCAAATATACTGATTAAAATTTCTCGTTGAATGGCCTGAATTAAATCGTGGACGACATCGCCTAAGCGGGTTGTCACCAACTGAGCAATCCCTTCAAGCAGGTCGGCTTGGCTGGGAGGAGTACGATCCCATTTACAATAGGTCTCGTGCAGAGGCGTTAAACTTGGCATTTTTTCTACCCTTGTGTTTCTGTGTCCAAAGGGACTTTATTTTTTTCAACGATCACGGTATAAATTCTTAGCACTCTAGCTTATCTAATTCATCTCGAACAACTTTTACAATAGCGATGAATACACAGATGACCTTATTTTTTTGTCTGACAATTTTTATATCCATACAAAATAATACAGTCGGCTGATGCCACCTCTTTTGAGTTCAATAAAAATGATGTAGAAGAGTAAATGTACAGCATGAATATTATTTATTTACATGGCTTTCAAAGCAGTTCTTTATCGATTAAAGGTCAATTGCTGAAACGCTATTGCGAATCTCGTCCACACTGGAACGTGCATTTGCCAGACTTGAACATGCCGCCACATTTGGCCTTAGAAAAATTGGCCGCCTTGATTCAGGAGTTGGATCAGGTAGTGCTGGTGGGCAGTAGTTTAGGTGGATTTTATGCGACACAACTGGTCGCGAAGTTGGCAGTACCGGCTGTGCTGATCAATCCGGCTATGCAACCATGGCATTTGTTCCGAGATCTATTTGGTGCGACGCAACTGCCCTATAGAGTCAATGAACATTGGACGCTCGATGATGCGCAATTGGACTATTTAGAACAGATTGAACTGCCATTTGTGCAAGATGCAGACAAAATTTTAGTGTTATTGCAACAAGGCGATGAAGTTTTGGATTATCGTGAAGCACAGCGCTATTATAATGGCGCAGCGCTCGTGATCTCGGAAACGCAAGGCAATCATGCGATGGAAGATTTCGCAGACAAAATACCGATGGCATTACAGTTTTTATCGGACTGCTTAAAATAAGGAAACAGTACAACGTGTCTCAATATACGGCTCAATCGCTTGAAGTATTATCTGGTTTAGATCCGGTACGTCGTCGTCCCGGCATGTATACCGATACCACACGCCCAAACCATTTGGCGCAAGAGGTTATTGATAATGCAGTCGATGAGGCACTGGCCGGTCATGCCAACAAAATTACCGTCACCGTTTATAAAGATGGTTCACTCTCAGTCGAAGACAATGGTCGTGGCATGCCTGTCGATATTCACCCCGAATATGGTCAAAGCGGGATCGAGATCATCCTGACCAAGCTGCATGCAGGTGGTAAATTCAGTACCGACAACTACCAGTTTTCAGGTGGTTTGCATGGCGTAGGCATTTCCGTGGTGAATGCTTTATCTAGCCGAGTCGAAGTAGAAGTTCAGCGTCAAGGCAACCTCTACCAAATGGCCTTTGAGCACGGTGAACCGACTGCGCCCTTGGTGGTATTAGAAGGTAAAGCTCCGAAGCGTGCGACAGGAACCACCGTTCACTTTTGGCCTGAAGCTAAATATTTTGATTCACCGAAATTTGCCCTGAAAGCGCTGAAGCACAACTTAAAAGCCAAAGCTGTTTTGGCTGCCGGTTTGCAAATCAATTATGTCGACCAAATCAATGACGAAAAAATCGTTTGGCAGTTTGAAAATGGCCTCGTCGATTATTTGATGGATGAAATTGAGGATCGTGAGATTCTGCCTCATCCAGCCTTTGTGGCAACAGGAGATGCTGAGCGTGCCAGTGCTGAATTTGCCATTTGTTGGAATGTCGATGGCGGCGAATTGGTTCAAGAAAGTTATGTGAACTTGATTCCAACGGCACAGGGCGGCACCCATGTGAATGGTCTACGCTCAGGTGTGACCGATGCGATGCGTGAGTTTTGTGAACTGCGTAACTTGCTGCCACGCAATATGAAGCTGTCGGCTGAAGACGTTTGGGATGGCGTGAACTATATTTTATCGTTGAAGTTCCAAGAGCCACAGTTTTCAGGCCAAACCAAAGAGCGTTTATCCAGCCGTGAAGCATCGGGCATTGTTCAAAACATTGCCAAAGATGCTTTTGCACTGTGGTTGAACCAAAATTCCGATATTGCTATGCAGTTGGCGGAAATGGCGATCTCAAAAGCAGGTCGTCGTCTGAAAGCTGCGAAAAAGGTCGAACGTAAGAAAATTGTGGCAGGGCCAACTTTGCCCGGAAAACTGTCAGACTGCGTTGGGCATACCTTAGAAGAGTCTGAACTGTTCATTGTGGAAGGGGATTCTGCGGGTGGTTCAGCCAAGCAGGCGCGTGATAAAAACTTCCAAGCGATCATGCCTATCCGTGGAAAAATCTTAAATACGTGGGAAGTCTCTTCTGATGAAGTCTTGGCTTCGCAAGAAGTGCATAACATTGCCATTGCGATCGGGGTCGATCCGGGGTCGGATGATTTATCCGAATTACGTTATGGCAAGATCTGTATCTTGGCCGATGCTGACTCGGATGGTCTACACATTGCGACGCTGCTGTGTGCTTTGTTTGTGAAACATTTTCCGATCTTGGTTGAAGAGGGACATCTGTATGTGGCGATGCCACCGCTGTATCGAATTGATGATGCAAAAGATGTGCACTATGCCTTGGACGATGACGAGCTTGAAAGCATGTTGAAAAAATGCAAAACCAAGAACCCGCAAATTACTCGATTTAAAGGTTTGGGTGAAATGAATGCCAGCCAACTGCGTGAAACCACGCTGGATCCAAATACACGCCGTTTGGTGCAGTTAGACTTGGATGACAGTCATTTTACCGCAGGTTTATTGGACAAATTACTGGCAAAAAAACGCTCCAGTGACCGTAAAGAATGGTTAGAGCAGAAAGGTAACTTGGCCGAGTTAGTGGTTTAAGTGTAGATTGTAGGATAAGTTTATAAAATTGTAGGAATAGTCTATAAATTATGTAGGATAAACTTATAAAAAAGCTTATAATTTGAACAAGGAAGTTCAGGATGAGCTAGAAAATGAATAGCCCTGCGCGCAAAATTCAGAAATCTGCTGTTAAGAATATTGTTCGTTTTCCTTCAATAAAAGCGAATGATGGAAAGACAATTCTTGTTGAATCCATCTTAGAGTCGAAATATTGTCTTCATTTAGAATTTGACACTGAGGTAGAGACATATTTTCCGCAACCTCGAAAATTTGAAGTTTCTGATAATGATGGAGAATGTAATATCTATACACCTGATTTTGAAGTTATTTATACTTCTGGTGTTAGGAAATATGTAGAGGTCAAACCCTCTGAAAATGCTCAAACTGAACACTATCAATTTCTCTTTTCTCGATTTTCCAATTTCTTGCAAGGTACTAATACAGACTTCTTGATAGTGAGTGAAATTGAAATCTATCAGCAGCCATTACTATCAAACTATGAAAAGCTTTACCAATATAAAAAGCGCCCTTTATTAAAAATGAAGAATCTTCAGCAGTGCGCCGAAGATATTAATGATTCGATGCCATTAGCACAGTTAGTGCATAGACTTGGTGATCGAGCGCACTTGAGAGAAATATATTCATGGATTGCGCTAGGGTATTTGCGATTTGATATGCGCTCTGAGCCATTGAGTATGACAACAGAGGTGAAATTCGATGTCTGTTGAGTTATGGGAACAAGGTGTAATCATTGAGTTTAACAAGGGTATTCCTTGTCATCGTGCTATGGTTCGGTCTGTAGGAAAAGCAGAAGTCGTTTTAGTAGATATTGAGAATGGTGCCGTATCTAGATTGAGTCGAGAAGAACTAGGTACAGTTTACGCTTCAGGAGGTATCAAATTTCTTGCGGAATCGCGAGATTTTGGGGATCTTAAGTTTATTGATCTTTCAGAAGCTGAACAGCGTGAAACCAATAGAAAATATAAATATATCAAAAGGCTTAAAGAAAATGGTATTAGTAAAATCACTGAGAAAAGTGCCAGAAATACGATAGAGGAAGTCGCTTTAGAATTAGGTGAGAAAGCACCACATTGGCAATCAGTAAGAAGTTGGTATGCTAGTTTTGTCGAGGCAGGTCTAAAGATACAAGGTCTTTATCCTAAGCATCGATTTAAAGGGCATAGAAATCCTAAGATTGATGCTAAGGTTGTTGAAATTATTGAATATTGTGCAAAGCGATATTATACACTCAGCCAGTCATCAATGGCTTCAGTGGTTCGTAATGTTGAAGCTAAAATTATGTCACACAATTTAGATCATCCTGATGAACCACTTCAGAAACCAACATATCATACTGTTCAGAACCGTGTATTAAGTGGGCTTTACCAAACTAAGAGAAAAGGGCGATACGGTGCTCGAGTTTTGCAGGCGGAGCTAGCTAAAGCATTAAGTGGGATAACTACTACTAGAGTCTTAGAGCGTGTTGAGCTTGATCATACAGAGTTGGATATTCATGTTCTACATGATGACTATAAGACTTTACTTGGCCGACCTAATATCACTGCTTTGATAGATCATTATTCTGGAATGTTACTTGGATTCCAAATTTCTTTTGAAGCACCTTCATATGCCTCAGTTTGTTTGGCTTGTTTGAATGCATTCTTACCGAAAAATGACTTTATGAACGAGTTGAAATTGGACGGTTCTTGGCCTGCTCATGGAATTCCTTCGACGCTTGTAACAGACAATGGGAATGAGTTTTGGGGTAAGAAATTTATTGCAGTTGCGGATGAAATAGGGACAGTTTTTCAGTATTGTCCGATTCGTAAAGGTAACTATAAAAGTCGTATTGAACGTTTTTTCGGTATAGTCAATGCACTAGTGCTTGACGATTTGCCTGGTGTGGTTAGAAAAATTGGTAAATCTGGTGATGGCTATGACGCAAGGCAAGAAGCTGCGCTCACATTTTCAGAGTTTAAACGCTATTTCTTGAAGTGGGTGACAGAAGAGTATCACCATACACCTCTAGAAGACTCAGATTTAACACCTTATGAAATTTGGGCTAGCTCGGAGGAGTGCTTTCCGGTGCCAGTAGAAGATAAAATGGAGTTGACTACTATTTTACTGGCTACTGCCACACGTACGCTGAATAAAAGTGGTATCGAAATTTTTTCGATGAACTATGACTCAAGTCTTCTTAAAGATTTATATAGAAGAGATGGGCCTGGGGAAGTAATTGTAAAATACAATCCTTTTGATATTGGTTATATCTTGGTGCTAGATAAGATTAATAAGGTCTATTTAAAAGTAGATTGCCTGAAATATTCTTATGCTTCCAATCTTTCTGAGTTTGAACATAATAAGATTCGAGCTGCTGCAAGAGCTGCTCGACAATCAAAATTTGATAATCTGAATCTCCAAAAGGCTAAAATTCAACTTGCTAAAGAGCGTGAAGAATATCATGCAAGAAATGTTCGAAGAAGTAAGCAAGTAACAACATCTAAAGCCGCAAGATCGGATAAAACAGGTGTCCCTAATATCAGCCTTGTGGTGGACAATTCACATCGTACGATGAAAGTTGATTTTGAAGATGATGGGGATAATCTCAGCTTAAATGGATGGAGTATGGGCTAATGAAAACTACTTTCGAGGATCGTCCATTCATTAAAAGTCCATTTCTTACAAAGATGGTGAACTTATTTGATTCTTTGCGCAATAAAAAGAAAAAATATGGTGTTGCTTCTTGCATGTTGGTAACTGGAGAATCTGGAAGTGGGAAATCTGAGTTAGCAAAATATTATGCAAAGAATAATCCGAAAATAGAGCAAGTGGAGCGGACACATATCCCTGTTTTACACTACGAATTAAGATCTGTTTCTACACCAGAAGAATTCCTAAGATCGTTGTTGGTCACTATTGGCGACCCACAGTGCGGACGAGGTGCGAGAAACAAAGGTGAACTTTATGAGCGATTGATTACGTTGCTTAAGGTGGTTGGCATAGAGTTGCTGATCCTTGATGAAATTCAGGTGATCATTGAACGTCGTAGTGCAAAGGTTGTTACAGGAATTGCAGATTTATTTAAAGACCTAATCAATGATACAGAGATACCGATTATTTTTATGGGAATGCCTTGGAGTAGATATCTCGTTGAATCAAATCAGCAATTAGCACGTCGAATATCATACCGCTACACCATTCCACCCTTTAGGATTAGCAGTAACGAAGAGCGTGATGATTACAGAAGACTCTTGATGTGCCTATCTGAGGCATATGGGCTTTCTAAAAAGATTAAACTAGAAGAAATTACAATGTCGCTAAGGTGTTTTAGTGCAACGAGTGGAAATCTAGCAGCTACGGCTAATCTTGTTCGAGATGCTAAGATGATGTCTGAAATGGAAGACATGAAAGTAGATACGGATTTGTTTGCCGAGGTTCTTAGCAGCTATGGTATTGATGAGCGAAATAATGCTTTTTTACTGCCGATTGACAAGTTAGTGTTGAGAGAACTCATCGTTCATTCAGACTGGCATTTTGGGTATAGGGCAAATAAAAATGCGATCATCGATGCTGAATATGTTGAGTTCGGCGTATCAAAAGGCAATAAAGTGTTTTGTTTGGCAGGGTAAATGATAATTTATTTCAAGGTAAAGCATTGTGTTATTTGATCGATCACGACCAAATGATCAGCAAACATTTGATGATTACTTGAATGATTTAGGAAAGAAAAATGGTTTTTCGGATATTAAAGCTTTTAAAAAATTTCTAGTAAATTCTTCTAAAAAGTGGTATCGCACCTATTCTGTTAATAATTTGGATAGATATAGGGCCATTTCTGGGCTATTTCTTGAGCTTGGTATTGATCAAAAAGAAGTATCAGATATTATGCAGATACAATGTTTTAAGTGTCTTGATCGATACCCAGAGATATGGTCATGGAATAAGATAGCTGAGTACGAATGCGTAGGGCCAGAAGCTTATACCAGTAAAACATGTGAGCCATTACAGCAAGCATTTAAAACTAAAAATAAAGAAGAATATTGCGGTTTAATAAAGTGTTCTATGAGTAAGCTCGGACTAAGTACTTCACCACTACCAGATGGGTTCTATTTTGCGGATCTGGCTTCAAAAGAAAAACTAATGAAACGTTTCCGGAACTATAGTGGGATGAAAGAGCTTTCCATAGATAGGCTGATAGCATTAAGATCTCAGTAACTATTAGATATTTTATTATCGATTGTGAGATCATTGAGATGCTTCTCGCCAGACCTAGCATCGAACCAAATGAATGCTTAGTTAGTTATTTGATTCGAATATCAGAGAAAAATGGCTTTAAGCACATAGGTCATTTGCTGCGTCACGCTGGTTTGGCTTGGAAAAATAATCGTGTACCAGTTCATCAGATTTTAACTGGTGAGTTTGATCTCAATGTGTATTTATTGCAGCTTGGGTTAGCAACTTGCTCCTCTAAAATTGAGCCAATATCTCACTCTTTTCAAAATGTTATTGATACGCCCTATCTAATCGTTAAATATCCAAAAGTATGTCCAGATTGTATTGAAGAATTTGGATTCTGTAGATTTGAATGGAGCTTATTGCCATACCTTGCATGTGTGCGACATGGAAAATTATTGATAGATATGCATTCTGGTACTAGCAAACGGTTGAATTGGTATCGTAGGTATTTAAATAAGTTTGATGATACTGATGTTATCAACTCATTAAGTAATGTTGCTCCGTCTGAGGCAATCAAACTCAGCCAATATATTGAAGCATTATTGAATGGTAGAAATGGTGTTACTTACCCTGAAATTCTGCAAGGTTTGGAGCTTCGAGAGTCTCTTAGCGTAATGCATTTTATTGCTCATTATAGATCAAGGTTATTGGGTGGTTCGTTTCAACCTCTTTCAATGACGAATAGTGAGCTTGCTCAACATTATCAGTACGTATGGGCAATGCTTGAGAATTGGCCAGATGCTTACTACAAGTTCCTCAACCAGTATCTTGAGCATCCGATGAGTAATAAAGGAGTCGGTGGCTTACATAAACATTTTAGGGATTTATATGAGTCTCTACATCGTCAGAGTGAAAACAAGGGAATTGCTCGGATCAAAGTTGAATTTGACCATTACATAGAGAATTATTGGCCTAGTGTCTTAGAATCGAAGCGTATAACACGCATCCAGTTAACTACCCGAGAACGAAATGTTGTTTCCAGAAAGGAAGCTGCCAAAATTCTTAATTGCCATCCAGATAGAGTAGATAAATTAGTACAACAACAAAAGCTTACACCTCGTGTTTTTGAAGGGAAAAAGCACTATTCCCGTGAACAGGTTGAGGGCCTTGCAATACAGATATCCTCAAATTGGTCGATGGATGAGGCTTGTGAGGCATTACAGCTCACAAGATACCAGCTAAAGCAGTTGTTAGATGCCGGTATATTACATACGTTTCAGCGCCCAGATACGTTCAACCGGGATTGGATCATTGATAAAGCACAATGCCAAGAGCTGATAGTAAGCTTGAGCCAGAAAGCACGGAAGAGCCCCACACTTTCGGGATCACTCTCAATGATAAGCATGCAGCGTAGAGGCTACTCAATAGTTCGATTAGTTCTAGCTATGCAAGCTGGGCAGATTGAGTTTGGGCAACTCTACGTTGCTGATCGTCCTTTAAGTTTTAAGCAATTTACAGATTTTGCTTTAATCTAAATAGTTATTAATTTTTTCGAAAAAAATAATTTAGTATGATAAAAAAATTATAAATGTTCTCAGATGATTTAATACAAAATCATCTGAGGGTTCTTGATTGTGTAAATTTTGAAATTAATACTACTTCTTTAATTGAAAAAAGAGACTATAAAAAATTTAAAAGAAAAATAGTGATCGTATCAACAAGTAATAGCGAAATAATTTTTGTACTTGAAAAAACACAGAAAAGTTTATTTAAGTACATCATTTCATATTGAATTTTAAAATTAGCTCATCACTATTTTTGATTAAATAGTGATCGTTGTGGTGTTGGTAGGAATTCAAGATGATGCAAAATATTTTTTTCAGGGTTACAATTACATACAGAGTATTACATCAAAATAATGAAGTAACCTTTCTCTAAAGATTTTTCATCCTCTATTTTAACTCTGGTTATTTGTTGGAAGGTCAACTGTAATTTTTATAATGGATTTTATTAATGGAACACCAAATTTTATTAGAAAAGCTATTGCAACAAGATGAAAGTTTATGCTTGGAATTTAAATCATTTTGGTACTGGAAATTAGAAAGAGAAAATTTAAAACAGAAAGGTTGGGATGAGTTTTTAAAAGATTTTATTTCGATGTTTAATACATATGATAATAATGATTCTCCTAGGTATTTTATTTTTGGGTTTAATGAAAAAACAGCAGAAAAAAACAATTTTTTTACGAATTCAGATGGTGATGATTTAAAAGAATTGCTAGATTTAGAAAATTTAAAATCAGATCTAATTACACGATTAGAAACCACATGTAATTATTCAATAAGTTCGACTGATAATATAATTAATATAGATGATTTTTTTGAATTTGAAACTATTAATGTAGAAGGAAAAGTATTGCTATTATTAACATTACATCATGCACCATTCTATATTACTCTAAAAAGAGATTTATCAGATGGTATGAAAGAAAATGTTATTCCTGTACGATCAATTAAACAAAATTCACCAAGAAACTCTATATTACCTAATAATCAGACTAGTACTTTAATAAATATTGTCGAAAAAAATAGTAGAAATATTCAAAAGCGAGATAAAAGAAGTATTAGAAGGATTGTTGAAGCATTTCAAACTAAACACTTTCCTTCTGCTACCGTTCATTTAAGAGAAGAAGCTAGAAATAAATCTGGAATTTATTTTGAAATATTTGAAGTACTTTCAGAATTAAATCCTGCTCAAATTTTTATTTATATAACTTCTTTCACGCGCCAAGAAAAAACTATTAATAATATTTTTTCATTTTATTTACAAAATCTACGAGAAGCTTCAAATATTTTTATTTTAGTAGATAAAGAAAATAGAGTAGGAGGTACTATTGATCTGGATAGAATTGAGAAATTATTTAAAGAAAAGCTTGAAAAAAACAAAAAAGCTGTAAAAGTTGAATACCTAGAAAACTTTTCTATAAGTAAAATTTATAAGGAAGAACTGTTAGAAGAGATTTTCTCTATTGAAAAACCTTCATCTCATAATGTATATATTTCACCTGATATTAAACAAACTAATGGAGAGAAAATAAAATCAGATTTATTTTTTGACGAATGGATTAAAAATGATGAAAGTCCAATTTTAGTTATAAAAGGTCCTGGTGGTGTTGGAAAAACAACAGTTGCTAGGCAGTTTATATACAAGATTCATAAGAAAAATAGAGTCTTAACTCCTGATGTAAATGATACAAAATATTTGTTTATTAATTCACATGGAATTATTAATGAATTAATGTCCTCAGGAAAAATAACTGATTTATATGACTTCTATCAAGTATTAGCAGAAGTACATAATACTAAAAAAAGATTTAATAGACATACATTTAGTCTTTCTGCTGATAATGGTAATTTAGTAATTGTCTTGGATGGTATTGATGAAGTTATTGCTAAAAAAGGTAGTGACTTTGATGTAGTGAAACTCATGAATTCAATCACTACAGAGTATTTAGGAAGTTTAGGAAAAACAAAGATTATTATTACCTGCCGTGACAGTTTTTGGAGTAATGATTTAGTTGAATTAAATAATATAAGTGAAATTGAAATATTACCTTTTGATAAAGATCTAGCTGAACAATATTTTAGAAAGATATTTGATGATGGTAGTAAGCAAAAAAAAGCTATAAATATGGCTCGTGATTATGAAATCAGTGGTAGTTATGTTCCATATATACTTGATATGATAAGAGAAATTATTATTTCTGATGAGGAAGGCTTAGGTAAAGCTAGTTTTGATAGCAAACTATTAAAATCATTCAAGAATACACATGACTTTCTAATAGGTAAAGTTTGTGAACGAGAAATTAAAAAACTAGATAATACTAATATTGATGAACAATTAGAATTATTCATGGATATGGCACTTCGTTATTCAGGAACTTTAAATCAATTACAATTAAAAGAATTACTATCTAAAAAATTCTCTCAAAAGAATTTAACCAAGTTTAATGCTCATCCTTTATTAAAGGAGTTAGATGGCATCTTGAGCTTTAGATATGACTTTTTTGAAGAATACTTTAAAGAATTATCTTTATGTGTGTTTTTTGAGCAAGATGATGTTAAGTTATCGAACCTTAACTCGTATTTAATTGATATTTTAAAAGACTATGTCAATTATGATAATGATTTTGTTGAGGATTTAAAGATTCGAATTAATGATACAGAGAAACTTAAATCTGATCTATATCTTCTATTAGCCGACTTAACTGAATTAGACCCGAATAAATATTCAGATATTATTAATATTAATAAAAAACACATCACATCTTCTTTCTTTATACTATTGCTATTAAATAATGAGTACAGTAAAGAAGCACGAACTGCATTATTAAAGGATATATTCATGACAGGAAAATGTATTGAAAATTTTTCTTTAATTAATTTACATACTATCAATAAAAAAATAAATTTTGACTTTAAAGGTTTGAAATTTAACAATTGTCATTTTGAAAATTTTGAAAATTTCTTTGAATGTGATTTTGATGAAGATACTTATTTTAGAAATAGTACTTTCTTGCCAAAATTGCGCAAAAATTCTCAAATTTCATCTAGTCTTACACAAAATAATATTGATAATTCAACTTGTAGGTATGATGGCTTACAAGGATATTTTGATGAAATAAAAGAAAAAGGAGTAAAGGAGAGAGACTTAAATGATAAATTTTTGAGAGATGTTATACGCTTTTTTTGGAAAGGAATTGGTTTTAAAATTATACCTAAGCAAAATGTAAATAATAGATTTAAAAATAATTATGCCCTATTAGATAAATTATTATCTATCTCTTTCTTAAAAGAGAAAAAGATTACAACAACACGTGAACGGAAAGAGCCACACTATTATATTTCAGAGGAATTTGATGGTGTTAGAAAAATTATGGAAGAGAATCAGACCTGTGTAGAATTTGAACGAGTTAAAAAAATGATGAGAGAGTAGATAAAATTTCTAATAATAATTTTATATAGATAAATTTATTATTGCAGACTTATTTATTAGTGAATAAGTCTGCAATACAAATAATTCAAATTTTCATACATGCTATTAAAAAAATAAAAAATACTATCAATTAATGTGTTGAATTAATAGAAATATTCGCTATTTTCCTATTTGTAAAAGAAGCATTAACTATTTTATCATGACAAAGAATTAGAAAAAATTAATTTCATTTCACTAAAATATTGCTATATCCTTGTTCTTTAGCCTGTATAAAAAAATTAGGGAAAAGAAAAAACTATATCCGCTGACTATTTTCTATTAAATTCTTCTTTAAAAATCAATGATTTTCTAAAGAAGAATAGAAGTATCAATATATTAATATTATTGGAATATTCAACCACGCTAAAAAATTTAAATCCATCATAGATATTAAGGTTGCTTGTTTTAAAACTACGTCAGTTTGATAATCATTCTAATTACTAAAAATTAAATCTTTCTAAGACTGTAAACGTGGTCGCAATGCTGTTCTAATATCAGAAAGCTGGACACCCTCGGACTGTAACTGGCTTCGGACAGCATTAAATACATCTTCTACTTGATTAGGATCACTAATTGTTACTATGACACTAAATGGTATCGGTTCTTTAATTACATAATCCGCTCTAGTTAATGGCTCTACCACTAAACGACATTGTGAGGATTGTCCCACGCCTTCAATAAATACATCACTTGATTGTTTGATTGGCCACCATTTAGCTCCTTGTGCAATTCTTTCTTTTTCTAAACCACTATCTGCTTTTTCATTTCGAATCATTCCACGATAAGAGATATTTCCAGTATTTTTATCAATTTTAGCTTGTCTTAGCCATGTGTTTATATTTACTAGAACGAATTCAGCCCCATTTTCTCGTTCAATAGGAGGACGATATACTGTCGTAATTTTCACACTACCAAGACATTTCCCTTCTGAAGTAACTAGGCAAGATGGCCATGCAAAATCAAAAACCATTTGCTGTCTATGCCCAACTTCACCATTAAAAACCATTGTAATTTCATGATTATTTAATAATAGTGATGAACTAGCATTTTGAGGTAATCCAACCCCAACGTAATCTTTTGCAATTCTTTTTAAATTTTTCGATTGTAATATTTCTGGTATTTCAGAATTATGCAATAACAATCCACATAAAGCTTCTCTTAGTACTTTTCCTTCAATTGCAAAATCTAGTGCTGCAAGCGTTTTTGCTACTAAAGGAGCAGCATAACTAGTACCACAACCTTGACATAAATTGCCATCAGGGCTTATCGAATAAAGGCCATGTGATTTTGTTAACCCTCCACCCACATGTGCAATATCGGGCTTTGCTCCATATGATGGACCAGGTCCTTTTCTAGTATACTGGGCTGGTTTTACATGACCTGTCATTGAGCTTGGATCTAAAGCGCCTACTGTAATAGAACGTAGACTATCTGCTGGTTGGTAAAGTCTATCTTTTCCTGAATGTCTATACTCTGCAAGCATTTGCAAAGCATCTTTATCATCTGATGGCCAAGGTTTTCTTACAGTATTTTGATCTAAATTACCTGCTGGCAATACAAAAATTACATCATATTTGTCGCATATCTGGTCTATTGTATTTGCAAAGAAACTATAGCGGGTATCCTCAACTAAAGTTTCAACAGACAAACTCATATTAAAAATACGAACCCCTTTTGAAACTGCATCTGCTATTTCAATTTCAAGCTGCTCAAGAAAATCTATAAACCCATTTGGATAGTAATATGAAAATTTCTTTTCATCTGGATATATCCCCAAATCATAAAACTTACATTCACTTTCTTCTAACTCAGGTAGAGGATTTAACTCTTTACCTGCACTTACAAGTCCAGCAATGAATGTACCATGATCAGTTTTCTTCATATTTGGAAATACAAAATCAGAACTCCCAATACTCCATGAATTTAAGGCATCAATGTCAGCAACACCAGAATCAATAATTCCAACCACAGGATAATTTTTACCTGCTTGCGGTAAATTCAAAGTATAAACAGATTCACTAACTGTGGACTCATTGGATGCTTGTAAAATTGGTGGAAGAAAGATAGATCTGACAATTTGTGAATTATCTAAAAAGGCAAGTAATGACTCATGATCTTCAAGTGTTGCTCCATTTGGGCGATTCATTTTAATTACAAAAAAAGTGTTAGAAAGCCAATCCTTATTCACTTCTGTTACAGAAATTGGGATATCTAATCCAGTTAAGCTAGCTTTAAATTTTCTCAATAACTTTAAAGACTGGCTCTTCTGCTTGTCATTAACAGTTTGTGAAACAAAATCAGCTGAGTAGAACGTTTCTATATAATAAGCTCCACCTGTTCTAGCATCACTTAACCAATTCCAAGCTTGTTCTATCGTAAAATTTCTTCGCTCTTGGGTTGAATAAGCTCTAATTGTACTAATTGCACCAACCTCACTCCTTTGAGCACTTGGTTTAGCAACTAGTTTACCTTTTTTATCTTTTACCCAATTTGTTTTTTCTTCAGCAGAGATTACAGCTAATTCAGCTGTTTGGAGATCTTCTTCAGATAATTCAACAATTAAGCGTCCGAGCTCATTGCCACCAATAGATCGTACTTTTTTTAAAGGAAAAAGTTTATCTGTTGGTTTATGACTTTTAGCCCATGCAGCTGATTGCAATTCAACAGTAGCATATATAACTTCATTATCTTTGAGCATTTTACTACTTTTAAGATATTGAATTTCATCAATCAAATTTTGCTTATGATCTTTGAAATCTTCATCACGCCCAGCATAAAAATCCTTATGGCCTCCACCTGGTGGCTTATTATTGGCCACTACATAGTTTTGTGTATTTAGGACAATTTGTACTGGGTTATTACTCATATTTTTATCCTTCTAAAGCTACGATATCTTTATTTGAATTTAACATTTTGCTAATTTTAGGCTGTGTTACGCCAAATAGTTGAGCTATTTTCATCTGTGAAAACCCTAACTCAGTATCATGGCTTAACACTTGAGCCAACTCTTCAGGTGAGCTTAATACCTTTTGTTTTCGATCATTACTATTTGTGTTTGCATTCAAACGCAAATATTCTTTAATTGTTTCTAAAAAATGAAATTCTTTGTCTAGAATAGCAATTTTCCTTTGAATAAAGAATGCCAATTTCTCAATATCTGATCCGCTATAACCTTTTGATAACCATACTAAAAAGTCCAGTTGAACATCTGTTATTTTAATTAAATCGTTAAAGTGGTTCTGTAACATGGTACGTCGTGCTAAAGCAACAGGTTTTGGAATTTCGATTCTTAAATCAAACCTACGCCAAATAGCTGAATCTAGAAGTAATTCATGATTGGTAATAGCCATAGTAAATCCTATCTTACTTCTTTCATCTAAACATTGGAGTAATGTATTTACGACTCTTTTTAACTCACCAAGTTCATTCGGATCATCACGTAACTTAGCAATTGCATCAAATTCGTCTAACAATAAGATGCATTTATATCTATTTGCAAAAGCAAAAAGATTTGCAATATTTCGTGCTGTTGTACCTAAAAATGATGAAAGCAATCCATCAAGGCGTGCCACAATAATAGGTAATCCTAATGTTTCACCAATATGGTGTGCTAATAGTGTTTTACCCGTACCAGGCGCTCCAAAAAGCATCAAAGATAATGCAGGCTCAATTCCCTTCATTTTTAATTTATCAACATGTTTCCACTCATCCAAAATATTATTGATACTTGAAGCCAATCCGCTTTCGAAAATTGGCAAAGTTATAGGCTTAGCTTTAGGGAAAATAATTTCGGCTAATGGTGCACTTGTTTCTCTATCAACAGGAGCCTTTACTGTTGGAATCAATTGTTCACCACTTAAAGCATTTGATGAAAGAATAACTCTGCTCGGCAAGATTTCTATATTCTTTTTTTTAGCTTGTAAAAGCTTTTTTAATCCAGCAACTTGATCTACCTCTTCATCTTTCTCCAAAGCTTTTATCAACCTTTCAACATGACCTGATATGGCTGGATTTTCGACTTGTAGTGCTGCTCTGCATATAGCGACAACAATTGAATAATGTTGCATGTTCCACCTAATTGCTTTCTATTCCAAAAAATAAAAAACTATAACTAATTTCTAGTATTATATAGCAAAAAATCAGATAAATATTGTGTTTTTGCGTGAACTTATGCCAAAAATTGGTTTTTATATAAAGAAAACTATACTTTTTATAACTAAAAGCATATTTTAAATATATCTTGTGTTCCGATGACAAAAAATGTATTTATTCTTGGATTGTGAATTTAATGGTTGGCATGATCAAGGTACAGGTGAATTGATTTCATTAGGCTTAGTGTCTGCCGACGGCAAATATGAGTTTTATGAGGTGGTGAGCTGTAAGGATCCTGGTCCTTTTGTTGAACAACATGTCCTGCCAATTTTAGGACAATCAGCTATTCCTATATGGGAGTTAGTGAACAAGTTGTGCAGTTTCTTATGGGAGGTAGACTCTCAACAAGAGGAGCACATTACTATCGTAGCTGACTATCCTTCAGATATAGAGCTATTTAACCGTATTTTGCTCTTAGGACAAGGGCAATGTATCAATGTTCCAGTATTAGGTTTCTTACTCGATTTGTCACTCACTACGAAGAACTCTATGATTCCCCACAATGCTTTAGCTGATGCTAGAGCTTTGAGCATAGATTATGCATTGAAGTACGCCCATAAGATTGTAAAGTGAGTTGGCATTGAAATTAGCCACAAAAAAGTGGCTTTTTATAATATTATCCTACAATTTAATTTATAGATTTATGCTTCAAAAGGCTTAGTTGAGCGGGGGCTAGGCTATTTTTTTATAAAGTTATCCTACAACTGACATTAAGTACGGCTAAGGATAAAATCAAAAAGCCCGCATATGGCGGGCTTTTTGCTGCGCAGATGAGCAATAAAATTGCGCCTAATCTGTGCACAATTTTCCAGATCAATCGACTGAATTAGGCGAAATGAATTGATTTGGAACACATGATGTATACAAGTTTGTATGCAGAAAAGTAGCCATTTGGGCGCAAATCCACCTAAAATGCAGTGCATTTAAAAATTAATAAATTATTGATAAATATTAAAATAATTAAAAATTTGATAATGATTTGTATATCATTAAATCCCGCTTGGCATAGAAATTGAATTGGCATTCATAGCACGAATAACAATCATGCATTGCAAAATGCACCCTAAGTTTCAAGTTTGGAGAAAATCAAGATGTTCCAACAAAAATTACTCACGAAAGCATTCCTTGCAACTGCAATGATGGGGACTATTGCTTTGACAGGTTGTTCAAAACCTGCGGAGAAAGCGGAAACAGCAACGTCTGAGCCAGCAGCGGCAGTGAGCAGTGGTGACACCATCAAAGTCGGAATTTTGCACTCGCTCTCAGGCACCATGGCAATTTCTGAAACCTCACTCAAAGATACGGCCTTGATGACCATCAATGAAATTAATGCCAATGGTGGGGTACTGGGTAAAAAATTAGAACCTGTGGTGGTTGATCCTGCATCTGATTGGCCTTTATTTGCTGAAAAAGCACGTCAACTCATTACCCAAGATAAAGTCGCGGTGATTTTTGGTTCATGGACATCGGTATCGCGTAAGTCTGTGTTACCAGTGGTAGAAGAATTGAATGGTTTATTGTTCTATCCCGTGCAGTATGAGGGGCAAGAACAGTCTAAAAACATTTTTTATACGGGTGCTGCGCCAAACCAACAAGCGATTCCTGCGGTGGAATACTTGATGAGTGAGGAAGGTGGCAAAGCTGAGCGTTTTGTGCTACTCGGTACGGACTATGTCTACCCACGCACCACCAATAAAATTTTACGTGCGTTCTTGAAGTCCAAAGGTGTGGCCGATGCGGACATCATGGAAGAGTACACCCCCTTCGGTCATAGTAACTATCAAACCATAGTTGGTAATGTGAAGAAATTTGCTGCAGGTAAGAAAACTGCGGTCATTTCAACCATCAATGGTGATTCTAACGTACCGTTCTATCGTGAGCTGGGTAACCAAGGCATTAAAGCTTCAGATATTCCTGTCATGGCTTTCTCTGTGGGTGAAGAAGAACTCCGTGGTATTGATACCAAACCATTGGTTGGACATTTGGCTGCTTGGAACTATTTCATGTCGGTGAAAAACCCGACCAATACTGAATTTGTGAATAAAATGAAGCAGTATGCGGTGCAGTATAAGCTGCCGAATGCTGACAAAATCGTGACCAATGACCCGATGGAAGCCACCTATGTGGGCATCAATATGTGGAAGCAAGCGGTTGAAAAAGCAGGCAGCACCGATGTTGATAAAGTTCGTGTTGCGATGGCTGGTCAAGAGTTCAAAGCACCATCAGGCTATACCTTAAAAATGGATGCTGAAAATCATCACCTACAAAAACCAGTGATGATTGGGGAAATTCGTGGTGATGGTCAGTTTGACGTGGTCTATAAAACACCAAATGTGATTAAGGCGGAACCTTGGAGTCCGTACATTCCTAAATAATTTTCTTAAGCGTTGAGCCTGCTGCGATCGCTGTGGGCTTTTCAGTAAGCACATCTCGATTTGAGATGTTTTAAGCAAGCTTAAGGAAGTCATATTATGAATCTTAATTTTTTTTGTGCTGCACTGTTGTGCGCAATGGCACAGCTCGTGAGTAGCAGTATTTGGGCTGAAGAGGCTCAACTTGCTGCTCAGACCCAAAGCGTATCAGCATCGAATGATACGATTCAACGTTTTGTCAAAGCTGAGTTTGCTGAGCGCCGTGCCATGCTCAACCAATGGCCGGGGACGATTGAAGAATTTGATCGACTGGTGGCACTGATCGACAGTGATGAGCTGTATCGGGACAGTGTAGGCACGACGTATATTTTAAAAAATAATGAAAAATTATTGCGTTATCCCGATGAGCAAGTGATTGAAACTTGGCCAGCGGATTTGTCTCAGGTGACTTTGGTAAACACTTTACGTAAAGCCTTAAACTTTGGACAAGCACAGGCCAAATTAAAATCTGAAGAATCTGCCCAACGTTTAGCAGCCATTGATATTTTAGAAAATAATCTGTCTGAACTGAATGTTGCGCAGATTAATCAGCTCTACCTGCATGAACAAAATAATAAAGTTAAACAGCGCTTGGCGCAGCTTAAAGCGCGCCTCGACTTTGAAAGTCCAGATGTTTTAGTCCAAATTCATGCTGCTAAAGTCCTTACCGATTCCAACCGTCCCGAGGTGCTGGCACTGGTTGAGCAAGCTTTAACTCAATCAAACTTGAACCCCGAACTCAAAGCTGTGTTGGTAGATGCCAAAAGTCAGATTAAAACACGGATTCAGGCCAGTGAATGGGCAGGGCATGTGTTTTCTGGTTTCAGTACAGCCAGCATTTTACTGCTAGCAGCACTCGGGTTGGCCATCACTTATGGTCTGCTTGGTGTGATTAATATGGCGCATGGTGAGTTGATTATGATTGGGGCTTATACCACCTATGTGGTGCAAAGCCTGTTTAAGGCCTACTTGGGTAGCTATGTCGATTGGTATTTGATTGCTGCCATTCCTGCGGCCTTTTTGGTGAGCGCGTTGATTGGCATGTTGATTGAACGGACGGTGATTCGTCCACTGTACGGTCGTCAGCTTGAAACCTTGTTGGCCACTTTTGGGGTCAGTCTGATTTTGATGCAATTGGTGCGGATGATTTTTGGCGCACAAAATGTTGAAGTCTCGAATATTTCTTGGTTATCGGGCGGTATTGCGCTGAGTCCAAGTTTAATGCTGCCGTATAACCGGATTGCCATTATTGTGTTTACGATTGCGGTGCTACTGCTGTTGGTTTACCTGCTTAATAAAACTCGCTTTGGTCTGTTTGTTCGTGCAGTGACACAAAACCGTCAAATGGCACGTGCTGTTGGTATTCGCTCTAGCCGTATCGATATGTTGGCCTTTGGGCTGGGTTCAGGCTTAGCTGGTCTAGCGGGCTGTGCCTTAGCACAAGTGGGCAATGTTGGGCCTGATTTGGGTCAGAACTATATTATCGATGCTTTCTTGGTCGTTGTGGTGGGTGGTGTAGGACAAGTTTGGGGAGCTGTGCTGGCGGCGCTTGGTTTAGGGATCAGCGGTACGGTCCTTGAAATTGGGATGGGGGCTGTTCTTGCAAAAATTATTCTACTGGTTCTTGTGATTTTGTTTATTCAAAAACGTCCACAAGGTTTGTTTGCCATCAAAGGCCGTTTTGTGGAGTAAGCGCATGAAAATCACTTCTTTATTTTCCGATAAACCTTATAGTGCGCTCGCTATTGCGGTCTGCTTTGCGGTGATGCTGATCCTGCCTTGGTTACATTTACTACCAGTCGATTCAGCCTTTCATCTCTCTGCGTATTGGGTCACCTTGATTGGCAAAATCATGTGCTTGGCTCTGGTGGCTTTGGCGTTGGACTTGGTTTGGGGTTATGCAGGCATTTTAAGCCTAGGCCATGGCTTGTACTTTGCCCTTGGTGGTTATGCCTTCGGCATGTATCTGATGCGCCAGACGGCAGGTGACAGCCTGCCTGACTTTATGCGTTTTTTAAGCTGGACTGAACTGCCGTGGTATTGGGTGGGTAGCAATCATTTCTTATGGGCTTTGGCCTTGGTGGTGTTGGTTCCCGGTGTGGTGGCCTTCATCTTTGGTTTCTTTGCCTTTCGCTCCAAAATTAAAGGCGTGTATTTTTCGATTATTACGCAGGCGATGACATTTGCTGCGGCACTGTTATTTTTCCGCAATGAAACAGGCTTTGGCGGAAACAATGGGTTTACAGGCTTTAAGACTATTTTAGGCATGGACATCACTTCTGCACCCATGCGTGCCACCTTATGTTCCTTAACGGCTTTGGTGTTGATGCTGTGCTTCGTGGGGTTGCGTCATCTCATGAATAAACCCTACGGTCGTGTGCTGGGGGCAATTCGGGACAGTGAAAACCGCTTGCAGTATTTGGGCTATCGTACGCTGTGGTACAAGCTTTCTGCATGGGTGCTGTCCGCAGTGATTGCAGGTATTGCAGGAGCATTGTATGTGCCTCAGGCTGGCATTATTAACCCGAGTGAAATGAACCCCGTTAATTCGATTGAAATGGCGGTGTGGGTGGCTGCGGGTGGGCGTGGGACTTTGATTGGTCCAATTTTGGGTGCAGGGTTAATTAATGGCGTGAAAACCTATTTCACCGTGGCTTATCCAGAAGCATGGTTATTGATCTTGGGTGCTCTATTTATTGTGGTCACCATTTTCTTACCCAAAGGTGTCATTGGTCTATTTGACCGTTTTAAAAAGGAGCGTAGCGAATGAGTGAGCTAATACAACCTCATGGTGGCCATGCTTCAGACGGCTATGGACGTCCCAAAGAACAAGGTGCCGACTTCAGTCATGGGATTGCACTGTACTTGGAAAAAGTTAGTGTTTGGTTTGATGCTTTTCGTGCCTTAAATGATTTATCGCTATACATCCAAGAAGGGGAGCTACGCTGCATCATTGGGCCCAATGGGGCAGGTAAAACCACACTAATGGATGTGATTACGGGAAAAACCCGACCGACAGAAGGCTCTGCTTTTTTTGGGCAAAACTATGATTTGGCCAAGATGAGTACCGAGCAAATTGCGGAAGCAGGCATTGGACGTAAATTTCAAAAACCAACGGTATTTGAAAACTTTAGCGTGATGGAAAACTTACTGCTTGCTGCACCAAAAGATAAGCGGGTGAAGAAAAGCTTTTTTAGCAAACTTGACCCCGATGCACAGCTGGCTTTGGATGAGTCTTTGGCTCAAATACGACTCGAAGAATGGGTACACAAACCTGCGGGGCTGTTGTCACATGGGCAAAAGCAATGGTTGGAAATCGGTATGTTGCTTATGCAACGTCCTAAGTTGATTCTACTTGATGAACCTGTGGCCGGTATGACCGATGCCGAAACGGAACGAACAGCTGAGCTATGTTTAGAACTGAAGAAAAATCACACCTTGGTGGTGGTTGAACATGACATGAGCTTTATCGACACCATCAGTGAGAAGGTGACGGTACTGGCTCAAGGGGCGATCTTAGCCGAAGGTACATTGGCTGAGGTACAGGCCAATGAAGATGTGATTGAGAAATATTTAGGACGTTAAGGAGCCGACCATGTTAGAAGTCAAAGACGTCAATCAGTTTTACGGTGGCAGCCATATTTTAAGAGATGTCTCCTTTCAAGCACCTGTAGGAGAGTGCTCCGTGGTGCTGGGGCGTAATGGCGTTGGGAAAACGACTTTACTTAAATGTTTAATGGGGATTTTACCGATTAAGTCCGGACAGATTTTACTTGATGGTCAGGACATCTCGAAAATGAGTCCCGAGCAACGCGTGCGTGAAGGTTTGGCTTATGTGCCGCAAGGGCGTGATATTTTTTCAACCTTAACGGTTGAAGAAAATATCCTGATTGGCATGGCCAAGTTTAAGGGAGCGAAAACTCGAAGAGTGCCTGAGCATTTGTATGAAATTTTCCCAATTTTAGATGAAATGAAGCACCGCCGAGGTGGGGATTTATCAGGGGGGCAGCAGCAGCAACTGGCGATTGCGCGTGCTTTAGCATCAGAGCCTCGGGTGTTAATTTTGGATGAGCCTACAGAAGGCATTCAACCTTCTATTATCAAAGACATTGGCCGAGTGATTCGTAAACTGGCGGATGGCGGCGACATGGCGGTGGTTTTGGTCGAGCAGTTTTATGATTTTGCCGAGGAGCTGGCCGATGCATATACCGTCATGGCCCGTGGACAAGTGATTGCGCAAGGGGCAGGCTGTGAAATGCCTGCAAAAGGTATTCGAGAATTGGTAGCGATTTAAGCTTTTTTATTCTCCCCCTCTTCCAAAGAGAGAGGGGGGAGAATAATGAAAATCTTGAATCTTGAATCTTGAATCTTGAATCTTGAATCGCGATCTTAGTCTACTTTTAGAAATATACCGTCTGCCGAAACATTGTGCCCAAAACCACAGCTCATTGTATTGGTTTCGCTGACACGGATGGTGTGTCCCATTTTGGGATCGAAGGCGAACTTTAAATTTATTTTACAGTCATCGACCTGATATTGCGCTTGAGTTCGATTTAGCGGCATGGTGGTTTCAAATTCGCCAATATTGGGTCCATAGATGAGACTGCGTAGTCCCATATAAAGACCATTAAATTCAATTTGATATACATTCTTAAGCGGTTTTACCTCAATCTGATTCCACTGCCCAAAGCCTGCATACTGCACATATTTACCTGCCAGTGTTGCTGACTGTTTAGGGAGTGGCAGTTGCTTTAAATTAAATTGACTGGATTTCGACTCAGCATTACGCAAAAACCATGCTCTAGCCCAAAGCGGTTTTCCCAACTTGCTATAACTTAAACCGACATTGTTGTTGGCAATTTCGACATCACGTTCAGTGAGGGATACACCACTTTCAGGTTGATTCATTAAACAAAAAGAAGACCACGTCGCCTGATACTGAAATTGCTCTAACGCTTTTTGATATTGTTTTTGATCATAAAATTTCTTACCAGTGCTGGCAGAGCTTTTGATTTTGGCACAACCTTGGCGAAGTTCTTGTTCAAAGGTGTCGTCTGCTGAAGCGAGTGTGCTTACAGTTAAAAGTCCAATCAAGAATGGATACTTAGGCATGATTTGATTCCATTTTCGTTATGCTTTGAATAAAACATAGGGAGCTATTCGAAGTAAAGGGACAATCTTTAGGAGCTCGCAATTATTTAAGATAGAGTAATGATGGAAACTGAAAAATTACTCATACAAATTGTTTGAGCAGTGTGCTTTTAGACGCGTTAAGCTAGTGCAAAGCAACAACAATAAGAGCAGCCATATGGACACATTATTATTAAGTATTCCGCCCAATGCTTTGGAAACGTTGATTTTAGAATCTATTTCTGTCGACGATGTGCTGAATTCGGAGCACATCGAGTCACATCTGCTTTTAGGTAAAAACTGGAAAATCTTACAGACCTTATTGCAAGGCAGTTTTAAGTCTGGCACTTCTTTACTGGCTTTGAGTGTGCAAGCCGAGCATCACTTGGCAGAGCGCCAAAAACAACTTACAGAGGTACGTTATAACACCGCGGTGCGTGTGGTTGAAGTCCAGGAAGCTTTAGAAAAACTGGATATCGAAGACTTTAAAAAGCATATGCAAACCAATTGTTTGAAACGCTTAGGACAGGAACATGGCATCCAGACCGAATCGATTGAATTGCAATTTGCCGAGTTGAGTTTAGTCTTTGCTCAGCTCAGAAACTTTTATGAACATGCGGCCAAGCATACATATGCCGTAATTAGCGTAACCAGTGACAAGTTAGTCCCGACCTCACTGATTTAACAGCAGTTGCATCAACACCAGATCACGCCATTGCCCAAACTTTTGTCCGACTTGGGGCATATAGCCAGTTTGTACAAAGCCAAACTTTTCATGCAAAGCAATTGAAGCCAGATTGGCGTGGTCAATCCCTGCAACCATGACATGCATGTGCTGCATTTTTGCTTGTTCAATCAAATACGCTAAAAGCTGTTGACCTAAGCCCTGACGGGCATAGTTGGGTGAAATATAAATTGAGTGCTCAACGGTATAACGATAGCCTGAAAAATTACGGAAGGTGGCATAGTCTGCAAAGCCTGCAATGGCCTGCGTTTCTTGGTCTTCCACCACGCAAAATGGAAATTGGTTTTGTTGAAAGTGTAGTAATTGTTTTTGGAAATGCGCTAAATCATAGGCATGTTCATTCCAAGTGGCCATGCCATGTAAGACTTCTGCATTATAAATATTTTGGATCGCGGGCAGATCGTGTTCAGTAGCTGGACGAATGAGAAAAGACATGAAGGCAAGGTTGTATGCGTTGGGGCTTTATCATGCTGCTTTTGCATAAAAAAAAGCAAGACAGAAGTCTTGCTTTTGGATATTCACAAAAGTGAATTAGAAGTGGTATTTGATTAACGCACTTACGTCATTTTGGTCAACGCCTTTATAGCCGTATTTGTTATTCCAAACTGAGTGCTCGATACCCACGTATAGGCGTGTATCTGGAGAAATGTGTTTACCTACATTCCATTTGTACTGACTAGTCCAGTTTAACTCGCTTGCATGGTCATCTTCAGCAGTTGACCAGTCAAGGAAGGCATCAACTAAAAAGTCTTCAGAACCAAGTTTGAACGGTACTGCATAGGTGATAGTCATTTGATAATCATCATCAGTCAGGTCGTTATCTGCTTTGTAGAAGTTGATGTTTGCATACTGTGTATATGGCACATTTAAGGCAAAACCAATACCATAGAGGTAGTTATTGAAACCTTCACCGCCTTCCCATGTCGTTGCAACTAGCACATCTTTAACTGGGCCAAGCTCAAGTTTAGTTCCTGTCATTGTACCTAAGCTGAAACGTGGTGCAACTTCAAAGTAAGTTCCATTGCCATCAGCATCGTTGTTGGTACGGTCAGCGAAAGCGAAGAAATCGCCATATTTGAAGCCCGCTGCGTATTCTGCAGTAATGGTTGTTTGCTCAAGCTTTTCGTCTTCAGTTTCGAACGGTGATTTGTAGTTTTCACCATATAAACCAGTGATGCTAAAGTCTTGCCAAATTGGCGCAGCTTGAGAGATTGCCGCAGCAGAAGATAATGCTAAGAAAGCAGCAAGTTGAGTCAGTTTCATGAATATTTCCCCAAAAAATCGGATACAGGATACCGATTATTAAGCAAAAATAAAGCCAAATTTGACGAACGTCATGGAAAATAGATATCAAAATGAGCCATTTTTTATACTTTTTTTACCAAATGGTTTAATGTTGCCTTTCAGGCATGACACTTAATTTGATATGGACCTTCATGGAAAAAATGTTAGGTGATTGAATAATAAATTTAGCAATATCGACATGATACAGCTCGGGAAAATCCTAGAATGGAACAGCGTTTGCACTTATTTGGGGATGTTTGCAAAGAGTGAATGATCGATGAGTGGAGTCATTCCTGCCGTAATTGAAGTTGTCATAATCATTAGATTTTTCTTGTTCATTCTAGCCAATGAAGTCACCTGAATAGCGAGAAGATGGAATCAAATCCATCTGTTTCTGGCCATGCAAGTAAGGGCTTGTCACAATAAGTATCCTTTTCATATTTTTTTAAAAATATCACTTGCATAATTTTCAGTTAGGCCCGATATTCAAAGGAGAAGGACACAGATCTGCAGACTCAAAAGTGTTCATCATTCAATCGATGGAGGTTACATTCCAAAGCAATTGAAGATGGTCGAATACTGTTAAAACAGTAAGTTACAAGTGTGCTAAGAGATAAAAATCTTCGTACAAAAAAAGAGTCGAATAAAGAAAGAGAGAGGATGTTATTTTATGAACATAGAAATCCGTACAGATAAAAACATTCAAAATAGTGACCGTTTAATTAGTTATATACGCGAAGAGCTGAATCAAGAATTTCAACGTCACAGTGAGCGAATTACCCACTTTTCAGTGCATCTAAGTGATGCCAATAGCCATAAAGGCGGAGATGACGACATTCAATGTATGATTGAAGCGCGTCCAGCAGGTTTAAAACCCGTGGTTGTAAATCATAAAGGTCATAATGTCGATACTGCGATTCATGGCGCGATCGATCGCCTGAAACGTAGTTTAGAACATACCTTTGAAAAAAATGATAAACCGCGTACTGGCCAACCTGTATATGCAGATCAGGATGATGGCCTAGTTGATGATGAGGAAGATTAAACCTCACCGAATTTAAAAAAAGCCCCTCAATCAGGGGCTTTTTTAATGCTGGGCACTCACTTTTATCCAACATTACGGATAACAAATATCCCGTTTATTCGGCATAATAGAATAAACTGAATTGAAGAGCGTCATCTCCATGTTAACCGCGCAACAACAAGCTTTCGTGCAAGCACTTGAAGAATTAGATCTTCAACAAGTTCAACGTCTATTGACCGATGGGTTAAGTCTCAATTTTATCGATCCTGAAAAAGGACCTGTGATTTCTGTTTGGTCAGACGGCTTATTCAAATGGTGGGAAGCGATTTGCGAAGCGTATGAAGCAGGTGCACCACTGTCAGAACAAGAAAAACAACAGACTCTAGCGGTACATTTAGATATTTTAGAACAACTGATTCATGGCAAAGCAAACTTGCATTTGTGGGATACAGAAGAAATTTATGGCCCACTTTGGGATGCTGCAAGTGCTGCATGTGCGCCAGCGGTCAAGCGTTTGTTGGACGAAAAAGTCGATCCAAACACCAAAGATGAAGATGGCTTAACTATTTTATCTTCAATTAGCGATTTATTCTTTGATTGTGAGTTTGACGAAATTAATTGGGCCGAAGCATTGGCTGAAGAAAAGCAAACTTTAGAGTTGCTTCGTCAGCATGGTGCAAAAATGACAAAAGAATTAGCTTAAACAGCGAGATCATCATGATGCAATTAAAACATTTAGGTTTATGTGTAGCCGCTGGGTTCAGTATGAATGCGATGGCTGCAGATTTTTCCTTTGACCGCCCAGGTTCGGGCATAGGGACAGGGATTACGCCTGTGGGGCAGTTGGCTTGGGAGCAGGGCTTGGCCAATGCGCACTATGCTGAATCGACCACGGCTGATGGTGAAAAAGTCAAAACCACCAGCTTAAATGCAGATATGTTATTGCGCACAGGTTTAGCTGAAAACATCGAATTGCAATTGGGTTGGGCTGGGCCCTCTTGGCAACAAATGAAAGTGGCAGGCAATAAGTCTGAAACAGATGGTTTGGGTGATGTCAGTGTGGGTGTGAAAGCGGCGATTCCTTTGGATGATGAACGCTTGACTATGGCGGTACTGGCTGAAGCGATTATTGCCACAGGTAATGATGGTTTCACCAATGAAAATGATATTTATAGTCTGTCATCTGTGGTGGCATACGATTATAGCGACCTCGTGTCGACATCCATCACTATGCGTTATGAAGTGCAAAATAGTGATTGGGCCATTTCTGCAATTCCGACTTTAGAATATCAATTTACCGATAAACTCAGCGGTTTTTCTGAATTGGTTTATCGTAAAGCAGAAAGTCAAGACAATGAATATGCGCTCGGTACAGGTGTCATGTATGCGGTGAATAATCGGATGCAGTTGGACGCAAGTGTTGGTGTCGACTTAAATGGTGCAGATAAAAGTTATTATTCAGGCCTTGGCGTTTCATACTTATTTTAATTAGAAAAAAGAACATATTATGAAAAAGCATCTTCATCTGAAACAGGGGATGAGCGGCAAAACGTGGTATCTGGCGCTGTCAGTATTGATCATCAATCTGTGTATCTGGGCCAGTATCCTAAACGTTCATGCGGAAACTCCACTTCTTTCAGCTGAAGATGCTTTTCCATTTACAGTGGAATCCACGACTGAGCATAAGGCTCAACTGCACTGGAATATTCCTGAACAGTATTATCTGTATCAGCACAAATTTGAAGTGCAACAGGCGGGTCAGCCCCTTAAGCTTGAGCTACCGCCTGCGCATGATCTGTATGATGAAAACTATGGACACACCCAAGTTTATTATCAACAAGTGCAATTTGACTTAGATACACAGGCCTCGCAGACCTATAAGGTGACTTGGCAAGGCTGTGCCAAAGATCGTATTTGCTATCCGCCGCAAAGCATTGAGTTTAAAACGGATGTAAATGGTTTGGTCAGCCTACAAGACCAAGCAGGTGGATCAAAACGACTGTTAGATTTAGCCGCGCAATCGAATCCGCAATTTGAGCCGATCAACCCCACAGTCACTGCTGAACCCGCCGCAACAGCTTCTGATACGATGGCTGCGCAAGATCAAATTTGGTCTGAAGAGTTAGCCAAAAGCTCGTTGGCCTATGGTTTATTACTGTTCTTTGGCCTCGGGATATTACTGGCGTTTACGCCGTGTTCTTTACCGATGTTGCCGATTTTAACCTCTTTAATTATTCGCGATAGCAAAGGCCTCAAAGCATGGATGATTGCCTTGGTCTTTGTGTGCAGTATGGCCATGGTCTATGCCATTTTGGGCTTGGTGGCCTCATCTGCAGGTTTGAACTTTCAGCGTTGGTTACAACAGCCATCCACCCTGATTGCTTTTAGCATTCTTTTTGTTTTGTTCGCACTCAATCTATTTGGTTTGTTTGAACTTAAACTGCCGCAAGCCGTGGTGAATAAACTTGATCATATCCAGTCTATGCAAAAGGGTGGAAGTCTGATCAGTGCTGCGATTATGGGCATGATTTCTGCGCTGTTGGTTGGACCGTGTATGACGGCACCTTTGGCAGGCGCTTTACTGTTTATTTCGCAGACACAAAGCCAGTGGCAAGGGGCCATTTTGCTGTTCACCTTAGGCTTTGGTATGGGGACACCATTGTTATTGGCAAGCGTACTGGGTGCTAAGGTATTGCCTCGTGCTGGGCTGTGGATGAATCAGGTTCGGGTATTCTTTGCTTTCATCATGTTGGCTTTAGCGCTGTATTTTGTGCGTCCTTTGCTTTCTGAAACATGGATGCAAGCACTGAGTCTGCTGCTAGGCTTGAGCTTTATTATTTATGTGTTGTATCGTTTGATGTGGCATAAAACACAATTGCGTATGCTGTACATTGTGGCTCTAGTCATTGGCGGGACGTACATTGCTTATAGCCAATATCAGCAGAGTCAGCGTTTCTTTGAAGCACCAATGGCTGCATCTGCGCGTTGGCATGTGGCAGCGACAGCAGCGGAGTTTAAGCAGCTCTTGGCACAAGCACCAAAAGGTCAAAAGATCATTATCGATGTCTATGCTGATTGGTGTGTTGCTTGTCAGCCGATTGAACACCGTATATTAAAGTCTGCAACGGTACAGCAAGCGCTTGCGCCGTATTATTTGATCAAATTAGATTTGAGTCATTACGATGCAACCCATCAACTGCTCTTAAACCAGTGGGATATTTTAGGACCACCGACCTATTTATTCTTAGATGCCTCACAACAAGAAATTCGTGGTTTACGTTTAACCGGTGCATTTACTGAGGCTGAACTTTTAGCTCAATTACAACGTTTTTAAACCTGAGGGAGAAGGGTGATGCAACGTTTATATATTGCCAATAAAAATTACTCCAGTTGGTCGATGCGAGCGTGGTTGGTCTTGACTGCATTTGATCTGGATTTTGAAGAGGTAGTGGTTCGCTTTGATGCGACAAACCCCAGTTTTAAAGAGCAACTGTCTCACATTCATGCTAATGCTAAAGTGCCCGTATTGGATGTGGGTGAATTTAAAATTTGGGATTCTTTAGTCATCTGTGAATATTTGGCCGAGCAAAATCCAGATTTAGCCCTGTGGCCCAAGCTTGACTATTTGAGAGCAGAAGCACGGAGTATCAGTGGTGAGATGCACAGTAGTTTTATGGCACTACGCCAATTATGCCCCATGAATATTCAGGCGCAGTACAGCATAGCTGAGGGGCTAGCTTTGTGTGCGCAGCATGCTGAATTAAGAGCAGATGTCGAACGAATTGAACAAATTTGGGCACAGCGTTCGGATGAGCATACCTTTTTATTTGGTGATTTTTCTATAGCCGATGCCTTCTATGCCCCTGTAGTGATGCGTTTCAAGAGTTATGCACTACCTGTATCTGAACGCAGCCAGCAGTATATGCAACACATTATGCAGCATCCTGCGGTCATACAATGGGTCGACGCGGCACGGGCAGAAGCCGTTTAGTTAGGTGAAATGTGCTGTGTGTCACCACATGCAGCGCTATCTTTGAGCTCACCGGGATTGATTTCTAAATAGCATTTGATTTGATTACGTCCACTGGCTTTAGCGGCATAGAGTGCTTTGTCTGCTTGACTCAAAACTTGCTGAGGTCTGAGTCCATGGTGAGATTGTGCAATACCAAAACTAGCTGTGACATGGATAGATTGGCCTTCATCATTGTTAATGACTAAAGCCTCGATGGCTGAACGACAACGTTCCGCAATTTGATGGGCTTTAGAGAGTGAAGCATGTTTTAAAATAAGGATAAACTCCTCTCCGCCAAAGCGCCCCACTAGGTCATGGTCTTGTATCTGGTTATTTAATTGTTGGCTCACAGCGATGAGCACGTTATCTCCCATATGATGTCCAAATTGGTCATTGATGCTTTTAAAATGATCGAGATCTAAGAGGATAACCGCATAGGGATTCTGCGGATCTTGCTGATGCAAATACTCCAAACTTTGGCTAATATGGCGACGGTTAAATGTATTGGTTAGTGGGTCGATCTGACTTAAATGTTGAATGAGTCGTTCACGATGTCGCCATTGGCTAAGTAAAATTTCAAATAAAATCAGACAAGTGATTAGGATGGGAATAACGAAATACAGCATCGATAGGAGCCAAAACCCATTGAGAAAGAGTTGGCCATCAATCTGAAAAATAGGAGCATAAGGAATCACATCAATAAAACTGAGGTAGCCTGAGAAGGTTAAGAAGCCTGTCGCAGGAATTAGCATCGCATACACGATCTTTCGCTCAAACAACACCAAACCGACAGCGATCAGACAAATATAGACCACCATAGTGACAGGGCTAAACACCCCAATCATATAACCGTTATAGCAAAGTGAGATGATTAAAATTCCAATCGCAATATAAGGGAGGAATCGTTGTACCCAAGCTTGTTTTTGTAGGGCATAGCAAGGGTAAATCAAACCCAATAACGTGATGAAAAAAATGGAATTAATAACCAATTTATGGCGCAAAAGCTGAACATTAACGACATGCCAATATTCTGAGTTGAACAGTACAAAAGTCTCCCAAACTAACCAGATCAAATTGACACAACAGCCGAGAACAAGGATTAAAATACACTTTTTCAAGGTATCCCAGTTCATAATCACTTCCTCTTCAAGTAGATAATGAGAAAGTTTGCTGTTGCTTAGCTGTTTAGATATTGAGAACCATGAACTCATTCAATCGTTTCATCCTTGATATATCCGCTTTATTTTTTAAATAATGTGATTGATTTCTTATACATTGCTTTCAACATATCACAATCTTATAAAAAGACGGTATCAAAGGTGACGAACTGAGCATGTAGCTCAGAAGGGAAAGACCATTCTATTTTTAGAACATAGTGTTTTGAATAGGCCTATTATTCTAAGGATAATCTTATTTTAAAATGCAACTATTCAATAAAGATTATGTTGGAACATCCCATGAAAGTTTTACATATTGATTCAAGTATTATGGCGGATGCTTCTGTGTCTCGTCAGTTGAGCCAAGCGATTGTTTCGCAACTCAGCGAAAAGCATGCGCAAGTTGAGGTTGAATATTTGGATTTGGCAACGCAACCGATTCCACATTTAGACGCAGAAATTTTAATGGGTCAAAATGCAGAACAATCGGCTCTGGGCGAACGTATTATTCAACAGTACTTAGATGCGGACGTTGTGGTGATTGGTGCAGCGATGTATAACTTCGGGATTACTTCGACTTTAAAAGCATGGATTGACCGCATTAGTGTTGCAGGTCGTACTTTCAAATATACTGAAAATGGCCCGGTCGGTTTGGCTGGTGACAAGAAAGCCTATATTGCCAGTAGTCGCGGTGGTGTCTATGGTGAAAATAGTCCTGTTGACTTCCAAGAAGGCTTCTTAAAAACCGTCTTTAATTTTACCGGTGTGACCGATGTTGAAATCATTCGTGCTGAAGGCGTGAATATGGGGCCAGAGCTGAAAGATAAAGCCATTGCAGCAGCTTTAGCACAGGTGCAAGCGATTTAAACAATAACTGTAGTTCCATGATTCCTCATTTGGTCAGCGTTAAGCTGACCTTTTTTTATGCAGGATGTGTCTAGTCTTGGTCGAGCGCTTGAGCAAACGTTGCTATGTCATGCAACGCCATTTTAGCTTCTGGAAACCATGCATTAAACATTTGAAAGTTATGCCACATGCCTGTGTATAGTTTAAATGTCACATCTACACCTGCCTTGGTCGCTTTATCTCTAAACCGCTGGGCATCGTCCAAGAGAATTTCTTTCGAACCGACTTGTACAAGGGTAGGCGGGAGGTCTGCTAAATCATCAAATAAGGGTGAAACGAGTGGGTCGGCGGGGTCGATTTGCTCTGGAACATAATAGTCGATGCCTGTTTCAAGGGCTTCGATGGATAACAGTGCATCGAGCTTGCTGTTATAGCGAATAGATTCACTGGTTAAGCTTAAATCCAAAAATGGCGAAAGCAGAATCAGCCCACTGACTTGAGGGCGTTGCTCATCACGAATGCGCAGCGCCAAGGCTAGCGCTAAATTTGCACCACATGAATCCCCTGATAAAATAATATCTTTGGCTTGTATCCCTTGCTCCAATAACAGCAGATAAACATCAAACAGCGCATCAATGGCTTCAGGATAGGGGTGTTCGGGTGACAAAGGATAGTCAAGGTGAATGACTTGCATTTGTGTACTGGCTGCAAGGTCTGAGACAAACGCACGGTGGGTATTCATTGAACCTAAAAAGAAAGCTCCACCATGAATATGCAAAATGAGCTGAGTGGCTTCAGTTTCAGGTTTTAACTCTTCCGCACGCAGGCCTGCAAGACGTAGAGGACGAATCTGGATCGACTTATTGAGTGGAAAGGCACGACACATTTGTTCAAGAAGAAAACGCTGACTACTGGGTGGGAGACTAAAGCGACTTGGGGTTCGAATCGTGGTTTTTAAAAACTGCTCTGTAATGATTTGTTTCCATGGATCGGCAATCTTCATAGTTATTCCATTTTGTTATTTGTTTTACCTTGAGTTTGTGTATTTACCAACATAATTTACAAGGTTACACTAATTGGTCACATTGAAAAATTGAAAAATTGTTGTGACTTTTTAATAATGATAGTCGTCTATACTAGACTAGGGAAATGACAAAAATGAAAAAAATTGCACTTGCGTTAAGCGTACTAGGATTAACCGCTCTAGCTCATGCAGCAGATCCGCTGAATGGCACTGTTTGGAAAACGATTGATGACAAAACTAAACAAGCGAAAGCCTTGGTTAAATTCACTGAGCAAAAAAATGGAACTTTAACTGCGAGTATTCAAGGTATTTTGACACCAGGTGAAGAAAATGCATGTACCAAGTGTGAAGGCCCATACAAAAACAAATCGTTGAAAGGTTTAACGATTGTACATGGTCTGAAAAACGCGGGTGGTACAAGCTATGAAGGTGGATCAATTTTAGATCCGCAAACGGGTAAAACTTATAAATTAAAAGGCAACATTGCTGCTGGTGGTAAAAAACTAGAGCTTCGTGGCTATATTGGTGTGGCTGCACTTGGCCGTAACCAAACTTGGATTCGCGCGAACTAATCTCATCCAACAAAAAAAGCCGAGCAATTGCTCGGCTTTTTTGTTTTTGTTATGTGTCCCGTCCTGAAATAAGTTTACACCTTAAGAGACTTATTTTATGGAACATGCACGAGAACAACGAGTTAAACGTACACAACGTGATTATAGCTTGGCCTTTAAAATGATGGTGGTACATGAAGTAGAAAAAGGGCAAATTACTTATAAACAAGCTCAGGCAAAATATGGTATTCAAGGAAGATCAACTGTGCTGGTATGGTTACGCAAGCACGGACAACAAGATTGGACTTCGAATATGCCGACTTCTTCTAAACGTCAATTGACACCCCAACAACGAATCCGCCAATTAGAAAAACAGTTAGCCGCAGAAAAGCTCAAAACTGAATTTATACAGGATGTGATTTATCACATTGATAAAGAGTGTGGGACTGATCTTGGAAAAAAGTATACCGAGCACGTTTCAAAGATTGGCAAAGCCAAAGAAGACTAAGCGTTTCACGTTATTGTCAGTGGTTAGGAATCACTCGACAAGCTTATTATCAAGCAGAAAAACGTGCTCAAATGACTGCACAAATAACCGAACAAATACTCGAGTTGATTATGGAGTATCGCTGTCTCATGCCAAGTATCGGAACACGTAAGCTGTATTGGCTTATTAAAGGCAAATTGTTGCAGCGTGGTTTAAAGTGTGGACGGGATCAGTTATTTAAAATATTGAAAGAAAATAATTTATTGATTCACCCCAAGCGTCGCTATACAAAAACTACGGATAGCAAGCATTGGATGAAGAAGCATCCAAATTTATTAAAGGATTATTCAGCAGTGCAAGCCAACGAAGTCTTTGTTAGTGATATTACTTATGTTGAGAGTGCTGAAGGCGTACATTATTTATCATTGGTGACAGATGCTTATACCCGTCAGATTAAAGGTTATAAGTTATCGAATGATATGCGTGCGGAGAATGTTATGCAGGCTCTACATATGGCGATGCAGCATGTGACGGATCGAGCGACTAGGATGATTCATCATTCAGACAGAGGCTCTCAGTATTGCTCTGAGCTATATCAATCGGCATTGCGCCATTATGGGATATGTCCTTCCATGACAGATGGAGGAGACTGTTATCAAAATGCATTAGCAGAGCGGATTAATGGAATATTAAAGCAGGAGTTTTTAACTACACGATGTCAAACCATGAAGGAGTTAGATCACTTAATTACGGAATCTATCATGATTTATAATTACTATAGACCACATTTAAGTTTAAATATGAACACCCCGAATCAGATGTATGAACAAACTAAAACCGAGCTAATTGCTTAACTCGGTTTGAAGTGGAATACTGTCAATCTATTTCAGGACAAGACAATGCCTTTAGGGCGCGAATTGCATCTTCATTGAACCCCACAATAAAACCATTCGGGGTTGCAATCACGGGGCGCTTGATGAGACTGTGATGGGTCGTGAGAGCTTCAATCAGTCCTTGCTCTGAAGCTAAAGCAGTGTCTTGTTCTGCTTCAGTCAACTTACGCCAAGTGGTGCCTTTTTTATTCAGGACCAGATCTGCCCCAATCTGATCGAGCCATGTTTTGACAGTCGCAGCATCAATGCCTTGTTTTTTATAATCATGAAACTCATACGCTAAACCTAACTCATTCAGTAGGTCGAATGCTTTTTTCATTGAATTACAATTTTTAATGCCATACACGTTTAACATGGAAAACCCTTCTAAATTTTAAGCTGGGTTTAGAGTAACGGAAAAAGCAGAGCAGCTCTAGTGTCGCGATTTAAGCCAACAGCGTCATCGTCTTGTCATAAAAGCGTTTTAGAATTAAATCAAAGAAAAATAGAATATAAAAAGAAGAAGCATTAAAAAAGCAGAGACTAAAAAAGAGAAAACCCGCATTTAATCATCCTGATCATGCGGGTCTCATTACAACGTCCATTGTCACATCCTTGAAAACCAACTATATCCATAGTTCGTTTTAATTTCATCCTACGGCGTCCTGTCCTTGTGCTGTCATTCTGACATCGTCCCTTTGCCGTGGAAACATAATGCACTGATTGATTGATCAGAAAAAGACTCAAAAAACGGCAGATAATGTAGGTTAAAAACTCATACTCAGTAAACGGTTGTTCACTGAGTATGAACTAAATACTTAAATTTTTCTAGATTTTGTAGTCAATAATGACAGGTGCATGGTCGCTAAACCATGTTTCTTTATAGACCCAAGCATTGACTGTGCGGGCTTTCCAGTCAGGTGAGCAAGCCTGATAGTCAATGCGCCAGCCCACGTTCTTGGCACGAGCTTGTCCACGGTTTGACCACCACGAATAAAGCTCAGCCTCTGGACGTACTTCACGGAAAGTATCGACATAGCCAAGTTCATCATAAATATGATCGAGCCAAGCGCGTTCGTGCGGTAAGCAGCCTGAGGCCTTTTGATTGCCTGACCAGTTTTTAATATCGATGCGTTTATGTACGATGTTGTAGTCACCGCAGACAATCACGGATTTATTTTCATCGCGCCATTGTTGCAAAATTTGTTTGTATTCGTCTAAGAAGTGATCTTTACGGACTTGTGCTTCTTCACCAGAAGAACCCGATGGTAAATAGAGTGAGCAAATATGCACGTTTTGGTCTAAGCCTAAGTCAAACTCAGCCGAAATAAAGCGGCCTTGAGAATCAGCCAATTCAAAACCAAGCCCATCAGTAACTGAAACAAACGGTAAACGGCTATAAATAGCAGTACCAGCATACCCTGGACGTTCAGCAGGGAACAGGTGGGTATGCCAGCCTTCAGGTTTAAATTTATCGGTCCATTGTTCGTGGGTGATGCGAGATTCTTGCATGCAAATCACATCGGCATCTGATGTGGCAATCCAATCAAAAATCCCTTTTTTTTCTGCAGAACGTAGACCATTTACGTTAATTGAAACCACACGTAAAATTTTTTGATCACTTGGATAGCTACTCTTTGGTATCATGCGCAAGTCTTACCTCAATTTGAAAATACGGAGCACCGCATGACAACGCAAGCGACATTTAACCCTCAAGCTTTTATCGAACTCGCATTATCACGTGGCGTGCTTAAATTTGGTGAGTTTACTTTAAAATCGGGTCGTGTGAGTCCTTATTTTTTTAATGCAGGCCTACTCAATGACGGCGAAGCCTTGTCACTACTGGCGTCTGGCTATGCAACTAAACTGACAGAATGCAACAATGTTGAGGTGGTCTTTGGTCCTGCGTACAAAGGGATTCCTTTTGTTGCTGCAACAGCGGTGGCCTTGTCACAAAATCATGGGGTGAGTGTGCCTTGGGGGTTTAACCGTAAAGAAGCCAAAGATCATGGTGAAGGCGGGGTCTTGGTTGGTGCATCCGTTGCAGGCAAAAAAGTCTGGATTATTGATGATGTGATTACTGCTGGCACAGCGATCCGTGAAGTAGTCACCATTTTGAAAAATGCAGGTGCGCAGATTGCAGGTGTGTTGGTGGCATTAGATCGTCAAGAAAAAGGTCAAGGTGAGCTGTCTGCGATTCAAGAAGTGCAAAAAGAACTTGAAATTCCAGTACATGCATTGGTGACCATGAAAGATTTGATGAATTATTTAGAGGCTAAAGGTGAGACAGAAGCTTTAGCAAAAATGGAAGCCTATCGCGTGAAATATGGCGTTTAAGCGTTGAAACAAAAAAGGGAAGCTTCGGCTTCCTTTTTTATTGGCTCTCTCATTCGGTTGGCGTTTGGCTATGCGCACCTTCCCAACCAATTATCGCAGTTTTACGTGTTGTCCCCCACATATAGCCGCCACGTTGCCCTGAAGACTGAATGACCCGATGGCATGGAATTAAAAAGGCAACGGGGTTGCTGCCAATGGCTGTTCCGACCGCTCGTGAAGCACGCTCTTGCCCAATCTCTTGGGCAATATGTGCATAACTGCTGAGCTGCCCCATGGGAATTTTGAGCAGACTTTGCCACACCTTGAGCTGAAAGTCGGTGCCTTTCAGATGCAGTTTAATCTCTGATAGGCTGTGTTGATCTTGCTGAAAAATCGCGAGTGCTTTGCGTTGTAATTCATCCTGATCTTCAATAAATGTCGCACGTGGGAACTGTTTTTTCAGATAGGCCAATGCATCCCGATCTGCTTCGGTAAAGGCTATATGACAAATCCCTTTAGGGGTCGAGGCAATAATGACGGAGCCAAAAATGGTCTCGGCAAAGCTATAGTGAATGTGGAGTGCTTCACCGCCATGTTTATATTCTGCGGGCGTCATACCTTCGATTTGGACAAATAAATCATGCAATCGGCTGGTACTAGAAAGGCCAGTGTCAAAAGTTGCTGCAAAAATATTATTTTCTGTGTGATTTTTCAAAACTAACTTTGCATATTCCACACTAATGTATTGCAGAAATTTCTTCGGACTAATACCAGCCCATTCGCTAAACATACGCTGAAAATGTGTAGGACTTAAATGCACGTGTTCAGCAATCTCAGCCAAACTGGGTTGCTGTTTGAAGTTTTGTTCAATGTATTCAATTGCCTTTGCCACACGTGCGTAATTGCTATGTTCTGTCATGATTACTCGTGGAAATCATTTAACTTAAGAAAACACTAACAAATCCAGTCAGGCCTGAAAATCCGTTTCTTGCGTTTTATAACAAAAGATTCAAAGCATTTATTGATTGGCATAATCGTCCCTTGATAAGCATAAAAAAGCGGAACAGTGACCTGTTCCGCTTGAGATGGCGTTTTAACTAAAGGGGTTTAGAACTGGTAGTTCAAACGCATGAGGAAGCTACGTGGTGTACCAGGCATAGAGTTCGAACGCCAATATTCTTTATTGGTCAAGTTGCTGACAGCTAAGGTCAAGTTCCATGGATCAGCATTATAACCAATGGCTGCATCGACACGATTGAAACCATCCATCTTGGTCAAGTTATTGATGTTTGTGTAATAAGAGCCCACATAAGTCACACCAACTTCACCGTAGAGTTTTTCTGTAGGTAAGTAGCGCACAAACAGGTTGCCTGTGTTTTTAGAGGCATTTGCTAATGCATTCCCTACATTCTCTGGTTTTTCCTTATCCTTTTTCACTTCAGTATCGGTATAACCATAACCACCACGGACAAATACGTTGTCCAGTACACGACCGATGAAGCTGAACTCTAAACCTTTGGCTTGATGTTCACCACCTACGGACCAAAGGAAAGGTTGTTCTTTTGAATCAGGTTGATAACGAATATTCTTTTTACGAATGTCATAAACAGAAAGTTGTGTGTTTAAGCGTTGGTCTAACCAATCACTCTTAACCCCAATTTCATATTGTTCATTGTATTGAGGTTCAGCATCATAGTATTTAGGATCAGTATTAACATCAACAGAAATATTGCCACGACCTCCATAAGGGGCGAAGCTTTTATTGTATGAAGTATAAAAACTGTGTTGTTCTGATGGTTGCCATACAAAGCCAATATTAGGGCTGAAGGTCGTATCATCATATTGTTTTGAAAGGTTCTGGATATGATTGGTCGATTTGAAATTGTACTGATCATAGCGCATACCTAACATCATTTTGAGTTCAGGTGTCAGGCTAATTAAATCTTGAGCGAAGAACCCCATTGACTCACCTACGTGATGATTTTCCGAGGTTACAGGGAGGCGTTCAGAGCTTGGTAACGTATTATATTGGTCTGCTGGATTGTAGGGGTTAATAAAACCATAGTAGCGAGGAACACCTGTACCACTTGAGTAATTTCCTAGTTTTGGTGAACGGTCTTCACGGCTGACATCTGCACCGACGAGGAGCTGATGTTCTATAGCTCCAGTTTTGAATGAGCCAGAAATATCAAAAGTATTGGTAATGGTCTTATTCATGGTTTCTTGCCATGCATAGCTTTGACGTATGTAACCATTCCAAGTACATGCTTTTGGTGTGGCTTCTAAAGTGAGATTATTGTTGCAATAGGTGCCACCAAAGAAGTTGTCAAAGTTCTGATAAGCTTGGCGATAGCTGAGCGCCCAGTGGAAATTCCAATTTGGCGCATATTGATATTTCACATCAGTACGAATGACTTGTAATTCGTCTTCAATAAAATCGCCTTCTTGAGCAAAGCCAGTCTTGATTGAAACACCCGCGGGTAAGTTACTATAAGAAGGCCCGCGGTCAGGGGTTCGATTTAATTTGTCATAAGTATATTGTGTGGTCCACGTGAGGGTTTCATCATCATTTTTATAAGTGAAACTTGGCGAGATCATCTCAATTTTACTGTCGATGCCTGAACGGAAACTATCCGCTTCACCGTATTCACCTGTTAAACGGACAGCCCAATTGTCATTCAACACTTGGTTAATATCTGCGGTAGCACCGTAGTTATCATATGAGCCTACGTAAGTACCGACGGAACTTTTCGAGTCAAAGTTGGCGTATTTACTCACCATATTGATCACACCACCGCCAGCACTACGACCGTAAAGTACCGAGGCAGGGCCTTTTAAAATTTCGATGCGTTCAATGTTGGATGTGTTGCGACGTACTTGGCCACTTTCACGAATACCATCACGGTAAATATCACCCGAGTCGGCAGAGAAACCACGGAGGGTAATGCCATCACCACGCGTATCGTAGCTGGTGGATACCCCTGGTGTGCCTTGTAGCATTACACTGAGGTCGTTAGAGCCATAGATTTTATATTTCTGTACATCAATGGTGTCGATGGTTTGAGGAATGTCTTTTTTCTTTAAACCATTCCGTGTGACATTGGCCTGATCATAATCGACATAGCTTTTGATTGGATCAAGTTCACTCATTGCCTCAATTTTTAAGGTGGGCAAAACTGCTGCTGTGCCCGATTTGTTTGTCATCGCTTGCGAGGAGGGGTTCTCATTATTTTGTAGCGTCGCTTCATCCGCATAGGCTGCATGCGCATTTAAAATCATAAAGCTGAGAAGGCTATATTTGAATAGGTTAGAACCACAAAGCGGCTGTGGTGAAGATTTCATCATGATTTAAGGCTCGGAGAGAGTGAATTGCCAATAAAAATGAGAAGTATAATCATTTACTAAAAATGAACAAGACTTACGGTAATATTCATTTTTTCTACATAGTTTTACTGGGTTGAAAAGTACAGCTGTACAGGCTTTTTAATTTTTCTAAAAAATTGATAAATAAGCATTAAAATTTGAAGAAAATGTAAAAGAATTATTTTTGTGCATTTTCCATGCATTTTTTACAGCTTAAAAGAACGCCTATTTTTTCTTGACGTCCTTGCTCAGTTTGTACCCAAGGGCGGTTTTGCCATGGTGGAGTATGGCGGACATGTTGTGTGTGGCCACAGGAAAGCTCCGCCACCCAATGATGTTCTTCATCGAGATGAAAGCCAACAATCGCTTGTTGCACTTAAGTATCTCGACTGCCGTGTTGGGGCTGTTCTAAGCCATTTAAAAAACGCTGACACAGTTGATGGATAGCCGCCAAATCATCGGGATCTAGGCCTAAAGAACACGCCAGCTCAAATGGAATGGCCATAATTTTATCTTTGGCTAACAGTGCTTTTTCCAGTAGAACGACTTTTTTCATACGTTCATCTTCTTTGACGGCAACACGCTTTAAAAACTGTTTTTCTTCTAGTTTTTTAATAATCGGGGTTAAGGTGCCTGAGTCAAAAAAGGTTTTTTGTCCAATCTCGGTCAGTGTCACATTGTCCTGCTCATATAAAGCCAACAAAACAATAAATTGCGGATAGGTCAGATCGTAAACTTGTAAGCGTGGACGGTATTGACGAACCATGGCATTGGTTGCGGAATACATGGCAAAACACACGCGGTTTTCTAAAAGTGGGGTGTCCGCCATGTTGCATGTCCTTGGGTGTTAATGTCTGTAAAGCAGTATAAATGAAATAGGGATGAAAGTGTATTGCACATAATAATCTTGTGCGCAAGTTAATTGTGTGCAATATTATTCTGAGAGTGAGGTCGATTCAGTGTTTGAAGCGACTTTAAGTAATGACATTTTGATGAATGGAAGAGATGTAATGACCACAATTTATGATTTTCAGGCCGAACTGTTGGAAGGCGAGCAAAAGAATCTGGCCGATTATCAGGGCAAGGTTTTATTGGTGGTGAATACCGCCAGCCAATGTGGTTTAACCCCACAATTTGAAGGTTTGGAGCAGTTATATCAGGACTATCAACAGCAAGGTCTGCTGGTTCTAGGCTTTCCTTGCAACCAATTTGCGCAGCAAGACCCTGCGAGTAATGAAGAGATCGGCAGCTTTTGCCAGCGTAACTATGGAGTCTCTTTCCCAATGTTTGCCAAAGTTGACGTGAATGGGCCTACAGCGCATCCGCTGTATCAGTATTTAACCGCTGAAGCTAAAGGCATTTTAGGTAGCCAGAGTATCAAGTGGAATTTCACCAAGTTTCTCATTAACCAAAAAGGACAGGTGGTGAAACGCTATGCGCCGATTGTTAAACCTGAAAAAATTGCCAAGGATATTCAACGCCTTTTGGCTTAATGGAGAAGGTGTGGAAAGGAGCTGTCGCTTGGTAATGGATGTAACTTTCCTTTGTTGCATCGCGCAGTTAGCATCTGATTAGTTGCCGCAAGAAGTTGTAGTTATTTGAATAAAATAGATTTTTTAATCTTTAATTATTACACAACTTGTTGCACCCAAACTTGAAAACTTCGCTATACTTTTTGCCAAGTTTAAAAAATTTGAGCGTGAGAATTATGCGTGTACTGGTAGTGATGGACCCGATTGAAACGGTGAATCTGAAAAAAGATTCCACCATGGCCATGTTATGGGCAGCAAACCGTCGCGGACATGAGCTGGGTTATGCATTACAACACGATTTATATATCGATCAAGGCAAAGCCTTTGGTCTGATTTCTCCCTTAAAAGTGTTTGAAGATTACGATCATTATTATGATTTGGGTGAACAGCAAAAAGAGTCCTTGGCCGATTACGATGTGATTTTGATGCGTAAAGATCCACCATTCGACATGAACTTTGTCTACACCACCTATATCTTGGAACAAGCGGAACGTGAAGGCGCGTGGATTATCAATAAACCACAGTCCTTACGTGACTGTAATGAAAAACTGTTTGCCACGCAGTTCCCCGAACTGCAAGTCCCTACATTAGTGACTTCACAACAAAGCCTGATCCGTGAATTTATCAAAGAACATGGTGATGTGATTGTGAAGCCTCTCGATGGGATGGGTGGCATGGGAATTTTCCGTTTATATCAAGATGGTGTGAACATTGGCTCAACTTTGGAAATGTTGACGGAAATGGGCACACGTCCGATTATGGCGCAGCGTTATATTCCTGAAATTGTGGAAGGGGATAAACGTATCTTGCTGGTCAATGGTGAACCTATTCCGTACTGTTTGGCGCGTATTCCACAAAACGGCGAAGTCCGTGGGAATTTGGCCGCAGGTGGTTTGGGTCAAGCACGTCCTTTGACTGAAAACGACAAGGCGATTGCTGCAAAAGTGGGACCCTTCTTACGTGAAAAAGGTTTGGTTTTTGTTGGACTTGATGTAATTGGCAACTATGTGACCGAGATTAATGTCACCAGTCCAACCTGTATTCGTGAGATTGATGCGCAATTTGGTACCTCGATTGCCGATACTTTATTTGATATCTTAGAAGCAGGCAAAGCCAGCTAAAACGACAGAAAAGGAACCTGAAATGGTTCCTTTTTTCTTTCATGGTTGTGGTCGGTTTTGAAATAGAGCTGTACTTTGCTGCAAAGTGTATCAATTTGGTTGAAAATAAAGCGGATTATGTTGCCAGACACTACAAATTTTCATCCTACTCAAATGTATGCGCTCAGATTGTATTTCTAAGCGCTAAAATGAAGTGAATTGGGCTTTAGAATGATGTTAAATATTTGATTCAAATCAGCTTCATAGTTTTATTTTTAAATATCGCCAATTGCGCTGTCGAGCCTGATTGTGTGCTGTAGTTTGAGTAAAAATGCACATCTGATAACAAATCTAGTTTAAACTTGAAAATCAGTAGAAAAAAACAATCAAATGCCTGTTGAAAAAAAGTAAATAATCTTTCGCGGTTATGCGTTTGTGATTACAATTGATCGCTTAAAATTGAATTTTGTTTCCATATTTTTAGAATTGAAGAATTAGACTGTGACCGAAGCAACACAAACAAAGCCGAAACATGTAATGATGATGGCTGCCGGAACGGGCGGGCATGTTTTTCCAGCACTTGCTGTGGCTAAGGAATTACAGCAACAAGGCTGCCAAGTCTCGTGGCTTGCTACGCCTACAGGTATGGAAAATCGCCTGCTTAAAAATCATGATATCCCAATTTATCAAATTGATATTCAAGGTGTGCGCGGCAATGGCTTAGTCCGCAAAGTATTGGCACCCTTTAAAATTTTAAAAGCCACTTTAAGTGCAATGCGTTACATGAAGCAGCTCAAAGTCGATGCCGTCGCGGGCTTTGGGGGGTATGTCGCTGGGCCAGGTGGATTGGCTGCGCGTGCACTGGGTATTCCTGTGATTATTCATGAGCAGAATGCGATTGCGGGTTTTACCAATACGCAGTTATCACGTATTGCCAAAACAGTGTGTCAGGCATTTCCAAATACCTTTGCTGCACAAGATAAAATTGTGACCACGGGTAATCCCGTCCGCAAAGAGATTACGGAAATTTTAAATCCGTCTTGGCGTTATCAAGAACGTGAAAAAGCAGGTCTGCCACTGCGAGTTTTAATTGTGGGTGGCTCGTTGGGTGCACAAGCGTTAAATGAGCGTGTTCCTGAAGCATTGAAGCAATTGAATGTGCCGTTAAGCGTTTATCATCAGTGTGGTCAAAACCATGCAGATACGACCCAAGCGCGTTATGCCGATGCCCCTGAGCAGCTTCAGGTTGAAGTCCACCCTTTTATTGAAGATATGGCCAAAGCTTATAGCGATGCCGATTTAATTATTTGCCGTGCTGGGGCGTTAACCGTGACCGAAATCGCGACTGCTGGCGTGGCTGCGGTGTTTGTTCCGCTGCCGAGTGCAGTGGATGATCACCAAACGGCCAATGCAAAGTTTTTAGCCAATATCGGTGCAGCCAAAATTTGCCCACAAGCAAGCATGACGCCCGAGAGTTTAAAAGAATTATTATTACCCTTGATGAACCGTCAGTTATTGTCTGAAATGGCAGTGAAAGCACGTCAGCAAGCACAACCCGATGCAACCCAACATGTGGTTCGTTTAATTCAAGCATTGTAAACCGAGTATTTTATGTCGCCATCTACGCCTGCTGATCGAGCAAAAAAGTTAATTAAAGTGCCAGAAATGCGCCGTATTAAGCACATCCATTTTATTGGGATTGGTGGTGCGGGTATGTGTGGTATTGCCGAAGTGCTCAAGAACCAAGGCTACAAAGTCTCAGGTTCAGATATCAAAGCGTCAAAAACCACGGCTCAGCTTGAAGAAAACGGCATCAAAGTCTATATCGGGCATACGGCTGAAAATATTCAAGGGGCAAACGTGATTGTGGTGTCGACTGCAATTGATGCAGAAAACCCAGAAATTAAAGCAGCCATTGAAACGCGTACACCTGTGGTGCGCCGTGCAGAAATGCTGGGTGAGCTGATGCGCTACCGTCATGGGATTGCTGTTGCGGGAACGCATGGTAAAACCACGACCACTAGCCTTGTCACGTGTATGTTGGCAGAAGAAAATCTCGACCCAACTTATGTGATTGGCGGTTTGCTGAATCGTACTGGTGTGAATGCTGCACTGGGCGCGAGTCGTTTTATCGTGGCAGAGGCAGATGAATCAGATGCTTCATTCTTGCATTTGCAACCAATGGCCACCATCGTGACCAATATTGATGCAGACCATATGGACACCTATGGTGGTAGCTTCGATGTCTTAAAAGATACCTTTGTACAGTTCTTACAAAAACTGCCGTTTTACGGCTTGGCTGTGGTGTGTGGCGATGATGCCAACATTCGTGAAATCATGCCGCGCATTGGTCGTCCATTGATCACGTATGGTTTTAACGAAGACAATGACATTCGTGCAGTAGATATTGAACAAGAAGGCATGCAGTCGCACTTTACCGTATTACGTAAAGATCGTGAGCCTTTGCGTTTAACCATCAATTTGCCGGGTTTGCATAATATTTTAAATGCACTTGCGGCGATCGGTATTGCAACCGATGAAGGTGTGTCTGATGCTGCGATTGCACGTGCGTTGGAAAGTTTCAGCGGTGTAGGTCGTCGTTTCCAAGTCCAAGGTGAATTTGACATCGAAGGCGGTAATGTGAAATTGGTGGATGACTATGGTCACCATCCAAAAGAAGTTGAAGCGACCATTAAAGCTGCACGAGCAAGCCATCCAGACCGCCGTTTAGTGATGATGTTTCAGCCACACCGTTTTAGCCGGACCCGTGACTGTTTCGATGACTTTGTGGATGTACTGTCACATGTCGATCAGTTGTTGCTGCTTGAAGTCTATCCTGCGGGCGAAAAACCGATTGTGGGTGCAGACAGTCGTTCATTGGCGCGTAGTATTCGTTTACGTGGCGATGTAGAGCCGATTTTGATCGATCCAGTCGAAGGTAATTTGCAGCATGCGTTGAAAAAAGTGTTACAAGCGGATGACTTGTTATTGACGCAAGGCGCAGGTAATGTGGGGGCTATCTCGGTTGAGCTTGCAAGCAATCATTTATATTTAAAATAATCACGTTGTGTGATTACTCAATGAATAAAACAGTCATAAAGTTTAAGGATATCAACGTGTCAAATGCTTCAAAATTCGGCAAAGTAGCGGTGTTGCTTGGTGGTAAGTCTGCCGAGCGTGAGGTTTCTCTAGATAGTGGTGCAGCTGTACTTGAAGCATTGGTTCGTTCGGGTGTAAATGCAGAAGCTTTTGACCCGCAAGAGCGTAGTGTGACCGAATTGGTCGCTTATGACCGTGCGTTTATTGTGTTGCATGGTCGCGGTGGGGAAGACGGTCAAATCCAAGGGGTCTTAGAGTGGCTCAACATCCCGTATACCGGAACAGGCGTACAGGGTTCTGCTATTGGTATGGATAAAGTTAAAACCAAGCAAGTTTGGCAGGGTTCAGACTTACCGACAGCACCCTATCGCATCATTAGCCAAGAGTCAGATTTAGCTGAAGTGGTGGCGAATTTGGGCCTTCCACTGATTATCAAGCCGGTACACGAAGGTTCAAGTGTCGGCATGAGTAAAGTCGAAAAAGCAGAAGATTTGGCAGCGGCAATTGCCAAAGCGACCCAACACGATGCTGTGGTGATGGCTGAAAAATGGATTACGGGACGTGAATTCACGATTTCATTTTTAAATGGTCAACCGCTACCTGTGATTCGCCTACAACCGCCTGCAGATGTGGCTTTTTATGATTATGAAGCGAAATATCAACGTAATGATGTGGAATACGGAATTCCGTGTGGCTTAAGCGCTGAAGAAGAGCAAAAGTTGCAAGCGCTTTGCCTCCGTGCATTCCAAGCGGTGGGTGCAAGTGGTTGGGGCCGTATAGATGCGATGCAAGATGAGCAAGGCAATTTCTGGTTGCTAGAGGTGAACACAGTACCTGGTATGACCAGTCACTCTTTGGTACCAAAAGCAGCAAATGCAGTGGGTTATAGCTTTGATGCACTTTGTGTCCAAATTTTAGAGCAAACACTGACAGGTGCGGCTCACTAAATGGCGCAATTACCCGCTTCTATGCGCCGTAAACGCGCAGCGATTACTTCAATACACGATAAACCACCGACGCGTAAGGAGAAGCTTGCCAACTTCGGTGGTTGGGTGATGTTGGTCGTTGCCGTGGCGGTGCTGTTGGTTGGTATTTATGGCTTATATCAAGTCATGACAGATGCACGTGTGGCCGAACTTGATGTGGTAGGCGTACGTTCTGAGGCGGAAAAAAATCAGGTGATGGGACATGTTTCACCAGCCATTACTCATAATTATTTCACCTCAGATTTAGAAGAAATTCGTGATCGTACCTTAGAGCTGGGTTGGGTCGATCGTGTGGTGGTTTCGCGCGCATGGCCGAATGCAATTCGCGTTCGCGTCATGCCTCGGCATGCAATTGCACGTTGGGGGACGGGGCGTCTCTTAAGTGACAGTGGTGACGTATTTAGCGAAGTGGCGCCGAAAAATAATCAGAATTTGCCTTTATTACACGGCCCAATCAGTCAGTCTAAAATGATGATGCGCCGTTATAATGAAATTAATCAATTATTCCAGCCAGTCAACCTTCGTTTAAAAGAACTATATTTAACAGAGCGTATGACTTGGTTTATGCAGTTCGATTCAGGTTTACGTGTTATCGTAGATCAGGATCAAACCATGAGTAAGCTGCAACGTTTGAGTTATTTGGCTCAAAGTGATTTGAAGCCAGTTTGGGCCAAAGTATCTGCCATTGATTTGCGTTATCGGAATGGCTTGGCCATCCAATGGAAGAATGCTGCCGCACCAAAGATAGCAAATGGTCATTTTGTTGTAACGATTGATGACACAAGCATTGCAGGTGGAGCAGCAGCAAAGCCATAATACTTGGCTTTAAAACAGAGGCATAAAGCCATAAATTAAACAAACATGTGATGGTAGTAGTAAATAATGAATGAAGCGGTTCCCTCAGTTGTTGCGATTGACATTGGGACGCACAAAGTTTCAGTTTTGATTGGTAAGGTACATGCGCCAGACAATATCCAAGTGATAGGAATGGCAACTGCTCGTAACCGAGGCATGAATAAAGGAAAAATTGTAAGTCTTGATAAAGTCATTACAGCGATAAAAAATGCCGTGCAAGAAGCAGAAGATATGGCTGAATGCCGTGTCCATTCCGCGTGGGTCTCAATCCCAAGTGCCGAGTTAAAAAGCTTTTATGCATCTGGACGAACGCCAGTTGAAAATACTGACCATACAATTACAACAAGTGAAGTGGTTCGTGCATTAGAGTTGGCCAAAGCCAGCCACATGACCTCGGATCATTATTTGGTTAGTGCTGTTCCACTGGGCTTTGAGCTGGATGATTCCACTGAGTGGGTACAAAACCCAATACGGATGTCTGCACACAGCATGATTGGTCATTATCAGTTGATGATGTTACCGATTAGCACCATGCAAAACCTTGATCGGGCATTAAAAGGCGCGAACATCGGGGTGGAAAAACTGGTGGTGTCTTGTCTGGCAACGGCAGAGGCTAGCCTACTCAAAGATGAAAAAGAGTATGGTGTCTGTTTAGTCGATATTGGTGCAGGTACCACCAACATTGCGGTGTATTTGGATGGTCGTTTGGCGTTGACACATACTTTGCAGCGTGGTGGCGAACATGTCACCCGTGATATTGCTGCTGTGTTACAAACCACCACTGAAGAAGCTGAGCGAATTAAATTACTCTATGGGTGTGTCGACATTAAGTCGGTTAAACCGGACCATATGATTCAGATCCAAGGGATTGATGGTCCGCAAACGATTAGTCGTATTGAGTTGACTGAAATTGTGATTGCACGTTATGAAGAAATCTTAGGCCAAGTTCGCCAAGAGCTAGAGCGTAATGGTGCGATTCATGGTTTGTATCATGGTGTGGTGTTAACTGGTGATGCCAGTCAAATCGAAGGTATGGTGACGTTGACTCGTCGTATGTTGGGTGTGTCTGCGCATTTGGGGAATCCACCTGTGCAAGTGACAGCAGATGAGCAAAATATTGCCGCACTGCGTCGCTCTCAGTATGCCACTGCCGCAGGTTTGTTGATGTTTAGTCAGAGCGAAACACAAGAAACTATAGTGGAACCAGAAGATACAGAAAAACTGTCTTTGATTAAACGCGTTGGACGCGCTTGGTCGGGACTCAATGAAAAGCTGAAATCTGTTTTTTAAGTTGAATTTTTTTGGAATATTGTTAAGAAGTTGTACAACGCATCGCTTAAACTTGACAAGTTATGGCTTGCACAGCATGCTTAAAAGCAATTTTGTTTATTAAGATCAAGGCAGTATACGGGCTTAAGTGACTGCCAATAACGAATTAGGAAATCTATAGGTCATGGCCTCATTTGAATTTTTAGAAGATGATCAAACCGATAGCAACGGTCAAGCCCGTTTTACTGTGTTTGGTGTTGGTGGTGCAGGTGGTAACGCCGTACAACACATGCTTGAGTCAGATATTCAAGGTGTAAAATTTGTATGTGCCAATACGGACAAGCAAGCGCTAGACCGTATGAATGCACAATTCAAAATCCAGTTGGGTGAGCAAAGTACTCGTGGACTAGGTGCAGGCGCCAATCCAAATGTAGGTCAAGCCGCGGCTGAAGAAAGTCGTGACTTGATTCGTCAACACCTTGAAGGCACTGACATGGTATTTGTCACTGCCGGCATGGGTGGTGGTACAGGTACAGGGGCTGCGCCAGTGGTTGCTGAAATTGCCAAAGAAATGGGCATTTTAACCGTAGGCGTGGTAACGACACCGTTTAACTTTGAAGGTAAACGTCGTCTTCAGTCTGCTGAGCAAGGTATTGAAGCATTAGAAGCGCATGTAGATTCTTTAATCATCATTCCAAACCAACGTTTGTTAAAAGTTTTCCGTGACATCTCAATGAAAGATGCTTACAAAAAAGCGGATGATGTCTTATTAAATGCGGTCCGTAGTATCTTTGATTTGGTAGTGCGCCCAGGTCATATTAACCTTGACTTTGCTGACTTGAAAACTGCGATGAGCACACGTGGTTATGCCATGATGGGTGCAGGTTTAGGTCGTGGTGAAAACCGTGCACGTCAAGCAGCCGAACAAGCGATCCGTAGTCCATTGCTAGATAATGTCACCATTATGAATGCCAAAGGAATTCTGATTAATGTGACGGGTGGTGATGACGTTACATTTGGCGAAATCGAAGAAATTACCGACGTTGTGAACCAAATTGTCGATCTAGATGAAGGCCAAGTCTTCTATGGCACTGTATTTGATCCAGATGCGCGTGATGAAATCAGTGTGACTGTGATTGCAACTGGTTTGACTCGAAATTCAGCAGATTCTGCTGAGCCAGTGAAGCGTCCAAATGCACATGTGCAGGTAGCACAACATGGGCATGCAACGCAAGCGGTTGTTGAAGATGATGATGTGCCTGCAATCCAGCGTCAGAACCAAGACGTGGCTGCTGCAGCGAATTCTGCATCGACAGTGAGTGCTGCACGCCCAACACCAATGAGTATTCAAGATTACTTGAAAAATCAACAACGTAAGTAGTATTTGTCTATGTGGTTAAGCCACATATGATGAAGAAAAGGTAGTCAGAGACTACCTTTTTGTTTTTTATCAATGGCTAAATATGCTAACGTATAGCGGTTTAGTGGTGAGATGATATGAAACATGTTGAAACAAAGAACTCTACAACGTGTCGTTAAAGCAAGCGGCATTGGTTTGCATAGTGGTCAAAAAGTCTTAATTAACTTTGTGCCACATCATGCGGACGGAGGAATTGTGTTTCGTCGTATCGATCTCAGTCCACCAGTCGACATTCGTGCAAATGCAATGTTGATTCAAGAAGCCTTCATGTGTTCAAACTTGGTTCAAGAAGATGCCAAAGTCGGTACGATTGAACATGTCATGAGTGCAATTGCAGGTCTAGGTATTGATAACCTAATCATTGAAGTGTCTGCCTCTGAAGTACCAATTATGGATGGCAGTGCAGGTCCGTTTATTTACTTGCTCATGCAAGGCGGTCTCAAAGAACTGGATGCACCTAAAAAATTTATTAAAATACTCAAACCTGTTGAAGCTCTCATTGACGACAAACGCGCCATTTTCCGCCCGCATGAAGGTTTTCAACTCAATTTCACCATTGACTTCGATCATCCCGCTTTTAAGAAAGAATATCAGTCTGCCACGATCGATTTTTCAACCGAAACCTTTGTTTATGAAGTCAGCGAAGCCCGTACTTTTGGTTTTATGAAAGATTTGGACTATCTCAAAGCCAATAATCTCGCTTTGGGAGCAAGTTTAGACAATGCCATTGGCGTTGATGAAACCGGGGTGGTGAATGAAGAGGGTTTACGCTTCTCAGATGAATTTGTTCGTCACAAAATATTAGATGCGGTGGGTGATCTTTACTTGCTCGGCCACCAAATTATTGCCAAATTTGATGGATATAAGTCTGGGCATGCTTTGAATAATCAATTATTGCGCAATGTCCAAAGTGATCCAAGCAGCTATGAAATTGTAACATTTAATGACGAAGATCAGTGTCCAATTCCTTATGTGAGTGTGACTTAAGTCATTGTCTTTATTGTGTGATGTTATATTGTAACAAGCATAAATGTGATGAATTTATCATTTTAAAAACGCAATTCTGACGCGGGTCGAGACGAGGTTACTTTTTTTTGCTTGCCAAACGGCGCATTGCTTGGCTAAGCTTAGGGTCGCTCACAAAGTCAGCAGCACCTCGAATTAAGTCTTGAGTTTCTGTGCTTAGCGATCTTGAAATAGATTGTATCTTTGCGGGTGTTTGAGAGGGGATTCTCAAACGAACTTGGAGTTTTTGTAGGTCTTTAAACTCATCAAGTTCCGACAGTTGTGCAATATATTGTTTTTGAAGGTAACCAAGTTGACTAATCATCGCTTGATTTTCGCCGGTAATCGTCAAAATACCATATTGATAACAAACAACCTGCCACTGCTCTGGTTGCGGTAGGATAGGTTGAATCAGTTTTGTAAGTTTCTGCCATGCAGTCACTTGCTTTGAGAGAAACGTTAAGTTTCCTGTTTTTATGTGTTTTCTGGTTTGTTGAAAGAGATTCACTGGTTCGGACATACATATTTCCTTCATGTTAATGTCTTAATCTTATGCGCTTCTTTCGGTAGATATCAAGGACGAGATCACGCAAGAAACATTCGTAAGAACAGTTTTAAGAGGTTTTTTATGCATATGCGACGTATTTTGTTGGCTTTTTCTTTTGCGGCATCGGCTGCTTCAGTAGCCTTCGCTGATTTGGTAGAACTCAATACAAATAATGCATCTTCGGATCGAATTGAGCAATTGACACGCACTTTATCGGAAGGTGCTTATACCGAATCTAATGATATTGATATCCCTGCCGAAACGAAAATGTCCGTGAAACTACGTGAGAAAACAGTTGAACTCAACAACGCTTCACTGGCGAAAAAATACGGTTCGGAATCCTCTGCAAAAAGTTTTTCAAATAATCCATATTCGTGGTTAGTGACACACCCACTTCCAAGCGCACGTGTTAGCTCAAGTTACGGCGGCCGAACCATGAATGGTCGTGCTGAGCGTCACTCAGGTCTAGATCTTGCTGCGCCAAGCGGTACACAGATTTATGCGACAGGTCCAGGGATTGTGACCAAGTCAGGTTGGGGTACAGGTTATGGTCAATATGTTGAAATTAACCATGGCAATGGTTACATCACGCGCTATGCTCATGCATCGCGTTTAATTGCTCGTGTTGGCGACCGTGTAGACGCGGGTGAACATATTGCCAATGTCGGTTGTACAGGTCGTTGTACTGGCCCACATTTACATTATGAAGTGGTTAAAGATGGTCAACGCAAAAACCCATCGACTTATCTAGCAATGTTGCCTTAAATCCGATTTGATCGATAATCCGAACTTACCGTTGGTCTGATGCTTGAAAAAGGAATACAGCTCTGACGAAATCCAAGTTAGCATCAAAAAGCAGCATTAAATGTATAAAAAACCGCCTAAATTGGCGGTTTTTTGTTATCTTGGGTAACGAATGGTAAATGACTATTTAGTTGCTAAATAGTATGGCTCAGCCATATTCAGCTGTAGCGATACTCTTATAGGACGAAAGTATGATACATATTAGCGTATAAGATTAGGATATCGAAATAGGTGAATTATGGCGTTTTATGGTGATACTGACGCGCAAGAAACGCAAGAGTGGCAAGATGCGTTTGACTCCGTTTTACAACACATGGGGACTGAGCGTGCAGCTTTTCTACTGGAAAAACTGTATCAACAAGCAATCGCTAAACATGTCCCTATTCAGCGATTAAATACGCCTTATTTAAATACAATTTCAGTGGCTGAAGAACCTGCAATGCCAGGCGATCAAGACATGGAGCGTCGTATCCGTGCGTTGATTCGTTGGAATGCGCTAGCGATGGTACTCCGTGCCAATAAAACGGGTGATGACTTAGGTGGTCACTTGGCAAGTTTTGCCTCTTCTGCAACTTTATATGATGTCGGTTTTAACCACTTTTTCCGTGCCAATAACGACAACTTTGGCGGGGACATGATCTATTATCAAGGTCACTGTGCGCCAGGTATTTATGCGCGTTCGTTCCTTGAAGGTCGTTTGACTGAAGAGCATCTAAACAATTTCCGTCGCGAAGTGGACGGTGTTGGCTTACCTTCTTATCCGCATCCATACTTAATGCCTGATTATTGGCAGTTCCCAACGGTATCGATGGGTCTTGGCCCAATCATGTCGATTTACCAAGCACATATTCAAAAGTATTTGATGAACCGCGGTTTAATCAAAGAAGAAAATCGCAAAGTTTGGGCATACCTTGGCGATGGCGAGATGGATGAGCCAGAAAGCACAGGTGCAATTTCACTTGCGGGTCGTGAAAAATTAGACAATCTCATTTGGGTTGTAAACTGTAACTTACAGCGTCTAGATGGCCCAGTACGTGGTAACGGTAAAATTATTCAAGAATTAGAGTCTCTATTCCGTGGTGCGGGCTGGCGTGTCATTAAAGTGGTTTGGGGCCGTCATTGGGACCCACTACTGGCTAAAGACAAAACTGGTGCTTTAAAGTCGGTTATGGAAGAAACACTGGATGGCGAATACCAACGCTTACAAGTGAAGGGCGGTGCATATGCACGCGAAAAGTTCTTTGGTAAATACCCAGAAGCGGCTGAGTTGATTAAAGACTTAAGCGATGAAGATATTGATAATCTAAATCGTGGTGGTCATGACCCGTACAAAGTTTTTGCAGCCTATGCAGAAGCATGTACAGCCAAAGGTCAACCAACTGTAATCTTAGCGAAAACTGTTAAAGGTTATGGCTTGTCTGATGAAATTGAAGCAGTAAACAAAACGCATCAAATCAAAAAGATGCAAATCGAATCTTTAAAATATGTACGTGATCGCTTCAATTTGCCATTTAACGATGAGCAATTAGAAGAAGTGCCTTTCTATCGTCCAAGCGAAAACTCACCTGAATTGAAATATATGAAGGCACGTCGTGAAGCACTAGGTGGTTACTTACCTGCACGTCGTAAAGAAAGTGAACAGTTGGCTATTCCAGAACTTTCTATCTTTGATGCAGTCTTAAAAGGCTCACAAGGCAAAGAACAATCAACCACCATGGTGATGGTTCGTTTAATCGCTGCATTGTTAAAAGAAAAAGCAATTAAAGACCGTGTTGTTCCTATTGTTCCAGATGAAGCACGTACTTTTGGTTTAGAAGGTATGTTCCGTCAATTGGGTATTTATGCAGCCAATGGTCAGCATTACACGCCTGAAGACCAAGAACAGTTGATGCATTACCGTGAAGCAAAAGATGGTCATATGCTTCAAGAAGGTATTAACGAAGCAGGTGCAATGAGCGCTTGGGCAGCGTTGGCAACCAGTTATTCAACCAATAACTTACCCATGATTCCAATGTACATGTACTACTCTATGTTTGGTTTTCAACGTATTGGCGACATTGCATGGGCTGCAGGTGATGCACAAGCACAAGGTTTCTTATTGGGTGCAACAGCAGGCCGTACAACGCTCAATGGCGAAGGCTTACAACACCAAGATGGTCACTCACATATTCTTGCGAACACGATTCCGAACTGTGTGTCGTATGACCCATGTTTTGGTTATGAATTAGCAGTTATTGTGCATGATGGTTTACAACGCATGTATGTGAACCAAGAGCGTATTTTCTATTACTTAACGGTAATGAACGAAAACTACGAGCATCCTGAAATGCCACAAGGTGCTGAAGAAGGCATTAAACGTGGTATGTACTTACTTCAAAAAGATGAAAAAGCCACTGTTCAGTTGATGGGTTCAGGTGTAATTCTGCGTGAAGTCATTAAAGCTGCTCAAATCTTACGTGATGAATACCAAATCCATTCAAATGTATTTAGCGTAACAAGTTTCAATGAACTTGCACGTGATGGTATGGCATGTGAAGAATACAACCGCTTGCATCCAATGAGCGAGAATGTGAAAGAAGCTTGGGTGACTGAGCAACTGCGCGGCACAGAAGGGATCGTAGTTTCTGCAACAGATCATATGCGTGCTTATAGCGAACAAATTCGTGCATATCTTCCAGACAACCGTCCATTCGTAGCATTGGGTACAGATGGTTATGGTCGTTCAGATTCACGCGCTAAATTACGTAGCTACTTTGGTGTAGATGCAGCGCACATTGTTGTTGCCACACTGAAGAAATTGGCTGATGAAGGTGAAGTGGATGCACGCTTAGTGAAAGATGCCATCTCTACATTTGAATTAGATACAGATCGTCCAGTAGCTTGGGCTCCTCAAGCAACGCCATCTGTACACGCTGTAGCTGACTACAAAGAGGAGAAATAAGTATGCAAATTACAACTCCTGATATTGGTGTAGATAAAGCCGTTGTTGCTGAAATTTTGATCAAAGTTGGCGATACCATTGCGGTTGATGACAGTGTTGTTCTATTAGAATCAGACAAAGCATCTGTTGAAGTGCCTAGCACTTCAGCAGGCGTTGTTAAAAGCATTTTAGTAAACTTAGGTGACTCTGTTGCTGAAGGTGCAGCGCTGATTGAGCTGGAAGCCGAGGGACAAACTGAAGCGCCAGCAGTACAAGCACAGGCTGACGTTGTACAAGCTGAAGAAAAGACTGCACCCGCTGCGACTACAGCATCACAAGTGATTGATGTGCAAGTGCCAGATATTGGTGTGGAAAAAGCAACCGTTGGTGAAATTTTGGTGTCGGTTGGCGATCAAATTGACGTCGATCAAAGCATCCTCGTGGTTGAGTCAGACAAAGCGACTGTGGAAGTCCCGAGTACGATTTCAGGCACAGTGGAATCGATTAGTATTCAAGTTGGTGACAGTGTTAAAGAAGGTGTGGTGATTCTGACTGTAAAAACAGCAGCTTCAGTTGCACCAGTGACTGCTGAGCCTACGCAAGTTGCAGCACCTCAAGCCACTGAAACTCAGCCTGCTGAAGCGGCGCCACAAGTTGCTGCTGCGCCTGCAGGTGCGGTTGAAATTGCAGTGCCTGACTTGGGTGTAGACAAAGCGGCTGTTGCTGAAATTTTGGTGTCAGTAGGTGATACGGTTGAAAAAGACCAAAGTATCATCGTGGTTGAATCAGACAAAGCAACGGTTGAAGTACCAAGTACAACAGCGGGTGTGATTAAAGCCATTCATGTTGCATTGGGACAAAATGTATCGGAAGGTGTGGCTTTGGTGACCATTGAAGGTGAATCTTCATCAGCACCCGCTGCTGCACCTGCGGCGGCTTCTGCTCCAGCGCCTAAAGCTGAAGTTAAAGCGCAGCCTGCGCCAGCAGCACAGTCAGTTGCGGCTCCTGTGTCAGAACAGGGTGCAGACAAGCTGACGAAAGCGCAGAATGACGCCAATGCGAAAGTCTATGCAGGCCCAGCTGTACGCAAGCTGGCGCGTGAATTAGGCGTCGTATTGTCTGAAGTAAGCGCATCTGGCCCGCATGCGCGTGTCATGAAGGAAGACCTGAAAGCATTTGTCAAAGCGCGTTTAACTGCGCCTCAGGCTGCTCCAGCCGCTCAGGCTGCTGCTCAAGTTTCTGGCTTGCCAAAGCTTCCTGATTTCACAGCGTTTGGCGGTGTCGAAGAGAAAGTGCTGACACGTCTGCAACAAGTCTCTATTCCGCAGTTGTCTTTAAACAACTATATTCCACAAGTGACTCAGTTTGACTTGGCGGATATTACTGAGCTTGAAGCTTGGCGTAATGACCTTAAAGGTAACTTTAAGAAAGATGGCATTAGCTTGACCATTATGGCTTTCATTATTAAAGCTGTTGCGCATTTGCTGAAAGAAGAGCGTGATTTTGCCGGTCACTTGGCTGATGATGGCAAGTCTGTACTCTTGCGTAACGAAATTCATATGGGCATTGCTGTAGCAACACCAGATGGTTTAACCGTTCCGGTACTACGTAATCCAGACCAGAAATCAATTAAAGACATTGCGGTGGAGCTCGGTGTATTGGGTCAGAAAGCACGTGATAAGAAGCTTTCGCCGAAAGACCTACAAGGTGCAAACTTCACGATTTCAAGCTTAGGTGCAATTGGTGGTACGGCATTTACACCATTGGTGAACTGGCCACAAGTCGCAATTTTGGGGATTTCTCCAGCGACGATGCAACCAGTATGGAATGGTCAAGGTTTTGATCCGAAACTGATGTTACCGTTGTCACTGTCTTATGATCACCGCGTGATCAATGGGGCTGATGCAGCGCGCTTTACCAATAAGCTGACCAAGTTGCTGAAAGACATCCGTACTTTGCTGATCTGATGATCTGGTTTTTTGTCCTGTTGGTTTCTCTTCTCAAAAGAGAAAAATAGCGGCTGGAAGCACTGCAAAAATACCTCAATAAAGACTCTGCTTCGGCAGGGTCTTTTGTATTTAGAGATTGCCAAAAAACGTATTTTCGCCTAACATGGTGTTACTTCATTGGGGAGTAGCCGCTGTTCGTGAGAACAGGTGATGATCAACATATTTGCTCTAAAACGAGCATGGTCATCATAGCAAAGAACCAAATGAGCTTCCTAAAGAGCTTTCTTTTGTTGGCAAGACCTTTGATTTACCACTCTGCAGATTTTTGGCTAGCAGGAGCGGTGAGTCATTGGTATTTGTTATGCTAGCCAGAGAAAGACATCATGTATGAATTCCTCCTCTCCACAGCCATCGTGGCTTTAGCTGAAATGGGCGATAAGACCCAACTGCTCGCATTGTTACTTGCTGCACGTTTCCGTAAACCCGTCCCAATTCTATTGGCTATTTTGCTGGCGACCATTATTAACCATGGCGTCTCTGCTGTTTTAGGCCAATGGATCACCACAGTTTTAAGTCCTGATGTGCTGATCTGGATCCTCTCGATTGGTTTTATTGCTATGGCAGGTTGGATGTTGATTCCTGATCAGTTGGATGATGAGTCAGGCAGCATTAAGAAATGGCAGAAACTAGGGGTATTTGGCGCAACGTTTGTGTTGTTCTTTTTGGCCGAAATTGGTGATAAAACCCAAATTGCGACAGTGGCTTTAGCGGCACGTTTTGACAGTATAGTTTGGGTGATGTTGGGTACGACTTTAGGGATGATGTTGGCCAATGCGCCAGCGGTCTTTATTGGCGATAAGTTGGCGACCAAGTTGCCAATTGCCTTAATTCATAAAATTGGTGCGGCCATTTTCTTGGTCATTGGTGTTGCGACACTTGTACAGCATTATTTCTTCTAATTCACCGTAGAAAATAAGAATCCCGACTTAAAAAATCGGGATTTTTTATTGCAAAATTATCTTCAATTTATTGATATATCAAATGATATTGGTCGCAAATGCATTGTAAGTTTGTGTAAATCCATATATGTTGTAGGTATTAAAAAGTCTTTTAAGAAAAACAGCATTTTGAGGGGATGGGCATGGCATTTGACCGCACAACGTCACAGGTTTTATATGATGATGGCACACATAAGTGTATTAGCTTTACCAGCTTGGTCAAAGGCGAGGGTGTACAGGCAAATCAGTTTTTAATTATTGATCATGAGCGTGCAGCAGTCTTAGATCCGGGTGGTGATTTAACTTATGTGCCGTTGACCATGGAGTTGAATAAGTATACGCGTTTGACCAATCTTGATTTTGTGATGGCCTCACACCAAGACCCCGACATTATTACTTCAATGCCGCGTTGGTTGGTCTATACCGAAGCGAAAGTGGTGGCGTCTAAACTTTGGGCACGCTTTTTACCCCACTTGAACTCTGCCTTTATGAGTGAGCGGATGAAAGGTAACTGGCTGGATCGTTTAGTGGAGCTACCGGACCACGGTCAGGTGATTACCTTGGGGCAGTCTTCGATTATTGCTGTGCCGGCGCATTTTTTACATTCAGTGGGTAATTTTCAGTTTTATGACCCGATTGCCAAGATTCTATTTTCAGGCGATATGGGGGCATCGATGGTGGATGATGCCTCAAAACCTTTGGAAAACTTTGCTGCGCATATTCCTAAAATGAAAGGGTTTCATCAGCGCTATATGTGCAATAACAAAGTGATTCGTTTATGGGTCAATATGGTCCGCACCATGGATGTCGAAATGATTGTACCGCAGCATGGAACACCGTTTATTGGGCAAGAGCAGATTCATCAATTTTTAGACTGGATTGAGACTTTGGAGTGCGGTACAGACTTGATGGATGAGAGTGTTTTTACCTGTCCAACTTAAGTGACAAAATAGTCGTAAATTTTGCTTGTTTGGCAACCACAATTTTTTTAATATTTTCTTCCAAAAAAAGTTTTTGAAAATGAGAATATAAAGGATGTTGTCTCAAGTTCCAACGGAAGATGCCTGTTTAAGCTGCGGGGCATGTTGTGCCTTTTTTAGAGTCTCATTTTACTGGGCTGAAGGCATCTCCATGCCTGAACATTACACAGAGCCAGTGACGGCTGTGTATTCATGTATGATTGGAACCAATCAAGCCAGCCCACGCTGTATCGCACTGCAAGGCACCATTGGTGAGCACGTCAGTTGTGGGATGTATGAACAGCGTAGCTCTTCATGTAAAGAAGTTCAAATTGCTGATGATCAATGCAACAAAGCACGACGTGCACACAATATGATTCCATTTGTGCAATTGGAAGCGAGCATTGCCGTCAACGATGAAGGTTTTGATCAAGTGTGTTAATCAGTAAAAGCAGAGTCAAGGCTCTGCTTTTTTGAGTTTTAGAACGTCAATTGAACCCATCTCAAAACAAGAAATAAAAAAATAAAGGTGAAAATGAAGGTGTCAAATAAAATATAGGTTTTATCACTTTATTTTCTAAGATAAAAAAATAAATTTTCAATTGAAATGAAATTTAAGTTCATATTTGTTTATAATAGCGCACGGAAATTACCAGTGAGACTGCCATGTTGACCATCGTTCAAGACGCGTTAACTTTTGATGATGTCCTATTACTCCCTGCCTATTCTACTGTTCTCCCAAAAGATGTCTCATTAAAGACACGATTCACGCGCGGCATTAATTTAAATATCCCCCTTGTTTCAGCAGCAATGGATACGGTGACTGAATCACGTATGGCGATTGCAATGGCGCAAAACGGTGGTATTGGTATTTTGCACAAGAACATGGATATTGCGGCACAAGCTGCAGAAGTCCGTCGTGTGAAAAAATTTGAAGCAGGAATGGTGAAAGATCCAATTACTGTGACACCTGAAACCACAGTACGCGAATTGATCTCGATTACTCAAGCCAACAACATCAGCGGTGTGCCTGTTGTGAAAGATGGCAAAGTGGTCGGTATTGTGACAGGTCGCGATACACGCTTTGAAACGAACCTTGAGCAACCTGTAAGCAATATCATGACCGGCCAAGACCGCCTTGTGACTGTTCGTGAAGGTGAGTCGAAAGAAAATATTCAAGCATTACTGCAAAAGCATCGGATTGAAAAAGTTTTGGTCGTTGGAGAACACAACGAACTTAAAGGCTTAATTACAGTTACCGACTTCCGTAAAGCGGAAAGTTATCCAAGCAGCTGTAAAGATGACCTTGGTCGCTTACGCGTGGGTGCTGCAGTCGGCACAGGTGTAGAAACACCAAGCCGTGTAGAGGCTTTGGTTGAAGCGGGTGTTGATGCGATTGTCGTGGATACGGCACATGGTCACTCTGCGGGTGTGATCGAGCGTGTACGTTGGGTGAAAGCGAATTACCCACAAGTCCAAGTGATTGGCGGTAACATTGCAACTGGTGATGCTGCATTGGCACTCCTTGATGCAGGCGCAGATGCGGTTAAAGTCGGTATCGGCCCAGGTTCAATTTGTACCACTCGTATTGTGGCAGGTATTGGTATGCCGCAGATTTCTGCGATTGACAGTGTGGCTAATGCATTGAAAGATCAAATTCCATTGATCGCAGATGGTGGTATTCGTTTCTCTGGAGACATGGCGAAAGCGATTGGCGCGGGTGCGAGTACGATTATGGTCGGTTCACTCCTTGCCGGGACTGAAGAAGCGCCAGGTGAAGTGGAATTCTTCCAAGGTCGTTACTATAAAGCGTATCGTGGTATGGGTTCATTGGGCGCGATGGCAGGAGCAACAGGTTCTGCGGATCGTTATTTCCAAGACTCTAAAGCAGGCGCTGAAAAACTTGTTCCTGAAGGTATCGAAGGTCGTGTGCCATACAAAGGTCCAATGGGCAATATTGTGCATCAAATGATGGGCGGTTTACGTTCTTCTATGGGCTATACGGGTTCATCTGTGATTGAAGATCTTCGTCAAAATGCGAAGTTTGTGAAAATCACTTCGGCAGGTATGTCTGAGTCGCATGTTCATGATGTGACGATTACCAAAGAAGCACCGAACTATCGCGTTGGCTAATAAAGTTATACGAATTGTTGAATGTAAAAGCCGTCATTTTTATGACGGCTTTTTCGTTTTGGTGTAAAGTGTCGTGAGTAAAAAAGTGATGATTTAGATCACCATTAAGAAGTGAGTAGAACATGAGTTATTTTGGTACCGATGGTATTCGCGGTAAGTTTGGCGTCCTCCCTATTACCCCTGAATTTGCCCTTAAATTAGGCTTTGCCGCAGGGAAAGTTTTAAAACGCCACAGTAAAAAATCAAAACCATTGGTGGTACTTGGTAAAGACACACGTTTATCGGGTTATATTTTAGAGTCAGCATTACAAGCGGGTTTAAACGCAGCAGGGGTGTATGTACATTTACTAGGCCCATTGCCAACCCCAGCGATTGCACATTTGACTCGTGCTTTACATGCAAGTTTGGGCATTGTGATTTCAGCATCACATAATCCTTATTTTGATAATGGGATCAAGTTCTTTTCCAGTGAAGGTAAGAAACTACCAGATGCTATTCAAGAAGAAATTAATCAAGAACTTGAAAAAGAATTAGTGATTGAAGACACAGCAAACTTAGGTAAAAGTGTGCGTGTAAAAGATGCCAATGGCCGCTATATTGAATTTTGTAAATCTACATTTCCATATCATTTAGACTTGAACGATTTAACGATTGTGGTGGATTGTGCTAATGGTGCAGCATATAACGTGGGTCCATCGGTCTTTCGTGAGCTCGGTGCCAAAGTCATTGCCATTCATAATGAGCCTAACGGTGTAAATATCAATGAGCAATGTGGATCGACCCATCCTGAGCATTTGCAGCAACTTGTCGTGAAGCATGAAGCTGATTTGGGCATCGCCTTTGATGGGGATGCAGACCGCGTTATTTTAGTGGATAAAGATGGCAAGCTGATTGATGGCGACCATATTTTATATATCTTGGCGACACAAAGTGCTAAAAAGCCTGCTGGAATAGTGGGCACCTTGATGTCAAACATGGCTTTAGAGTTGGCATTGGATAAAGCGGGTGTAGCGCTATTACGTGCTAAAGTGGGGGATCGTTATGTCCTACAAGGTCTAGAAGAAAAAGGCTGGGTCATTGGCGGTGAGCCATCAGGACACATCTTAACCTTGGATAAAAGTACCACGGGTGATGCCATTATTGCGGCTCTACAAGTCCTTACCGTGATGGTCGAGCAGAAGAAAGCGCTGCATGAATTGGTTGCTGACTTTAAGCTTCTACCAAATGTGCTGGTGAATGTACGTTTAGAGGCGATGTTTGACCCTTATGCGGTGCCTGCTTTGGTGGCTGAATTTGATAAAGCCGAGCAACAACTCAAAGGTCGTGGTCGTTTGTTGATTCGTAAATCAGGTACTGAACCTGTGATTCGTGTCATGGTGGAAGGAGATGATCTCGATGAAGTCAGCACTTTAGCCCATACATTGGCTGATGCTGTACGTGTGAATGCAGCTTAATAAGGAGTGAAAAATGAGTGATTTAATTAAAGATCTCAGTGAGCTTCGTTTAAGTTATCAAAAAGGCGAGCTGCATGAAGATCGAGTAGAAACCCATCCACATGCTCAGTTCTTGCTTTGGTTTAATCATGCCTTAGAAGCACAACTGCACGAACCCTATGCCATGTCATTGGCGACAGCAAGTGCGCAGGGTCGCCCACATGTGCGAACGGTATTGCTACGTGGTGCAACCGAAGAAGGGTATGCTTTTTTTACCAATTATGACAGCCAAAAAGGCAATGATTTGGCAGAAAACCCATATGCAGAGTTACTGTTTTATTGGCAAGAGCAGGAACGTCAGATTCGCATTGGTGGTAAAGTAGTCAAAATTTCTGAAGCTGAATCGACGGACTACTATCATAAGCGTCCACGAGATAGTCAAATTGCAGCACATATCAGTACACCACAAAGTGGTGTGATTGAAAGCCGTGAGGTATTGCAACAACGTTTTGAGCAATTGCAAAGCCAAGTTGAAGGTAAATCAGAACTGAATAAACCTGTCTTTTGGGGTGGCTACCGTCTCGAGCCTGACTATTATGAGTTTTGGCAAGGGCGTCCAAACCGTTTACATGACCGTTTAAGTTATGAAAAACAGCAAGATGTTTGGATGCTGAAGCGTTTGATGCCGTAAATGTCATCTATTCAAATTAAGCAAAGACCCTTCATGACCTGTCCTGAATTATTTCAGGACATTCCTGCGTTTATTGCAGAAATTTTAGCCCGCCGTGGGGTGGCGTCAACGCAGGAGCTGGAGTTAAAGCTCAAGCATTTACTGGCCCCTAGTCTGAAAGGCTTAAATGAAGCGATTCAGTTGATAGATGCTGCAATTGATCAGCAACACAAAATTGTCATTGTGGGTGATTATGATGCAGATGGTGCAACCAGCACTGCTTTAATGATCTTGGCTTTGCGAGAAATGGGGGCGCAGGTAGAGTATCTGGTTCCAGACCGCTTTAAATATGGTTATGGCTTAACGCCTGCGATTGCGGATTTAGCATTTACCAGCTTTACACCTGATTTATTGATTACTGTGGATAATGGTATTTCCAGTCATGACGGCGTGAAACAAGCGCAAGATCATGGTATGCAGGTGATTATTACCGATCACCATTTGACCACCAAACCGACTCCCAGTGCCCAAGCGGTAGTGAATCCGAACCAGTTGGGGTGTGATTTTCCAAGTAAAGCCTTAGCTGGGGTGGGTGTGGCCTTTTATGTCTTGGCCAATTTATCGACCTATCGTAAAAAACTGCATAAGTCCTCGGCACTCATGAGTCAGTATTTGGATTTGGTGGCCTTAGGCACTTATGCCGATGTTGCCAGTCTTGACTATAACAATCGCATCTTGGTCGATGTTGGCCTGAAGCGCATTCAACAGCATTTATGCCGCCCTGGTATCAGTGCTCTACTGGAGATTGCAGGTCGAGAGGCTGCAACTTTAAAAGCGCAAGATTTGGGGTTTGTACTGGGACCACGTATTAATGCGGCAGGTCGCATGGAAACCATGGATATCGGGATTGAATGTCTATTGGCACAGGACTTTGCCTCTGCCTATCCATTGGCAGAACAACTGAATCAGTTGAATGTGGAACGTCGTCAGGTTGAAACCACGATGAAACAAGAGGCTTTAATAGCCTTGGATCAAATTCAACTAGATGATACGGTCTTACCCGCGGCTTTAATTATGTTCGAGCCGCATTGGCATCAAGGGGTGATTGGCATTGTTGCGGGGCGCTTAAAAGAACAGTTTCATCGTCCGAGTATTGTGTTTGCTGCAGATGAAGATGGGATACACATCAAAGGTTCTGCCCGTTCGATTGAAGGAATCCATATCCGCGATGCCATTGAGTGTGTTGCTGAGCAATATCCACATTTGGTCAGCCACTTTGGTGGGCATGCTGCGGCAGCGGGTTTAACCATTCAAAAAGTCCATTTTGAAGAGTTCAAGCAGGCCTTTGAAGCACTGATGACAGCTCAGGATGAACGTTTATTTACGGCGACTTTATGGACCGATGGCGAGTTAGCTGCACAGAATATTCAGGTTGAAACGGTCGATCTGCTGCAGCAGATTAGTCCATGGGGGCAAAAGTTTCCAGCGCCTATTTTTGAAGGAAATTTTCAAATTTTAGATTTTCGCTGGCTGAAAGAAGTGCATTTAAAATTACGTGTTGCTTTAGACAATGGACAGGTGGTAGATGCGATTGCTTTTAATGCGTTGGGCAAATACCAGTTCAATGAAATGAACCATCAAATTCGTTTGGTCTATGAGCTGGATAAAAATGAATTTCGTGGCAATGTCAGCGTACAACTTCGCATTTTGCATTTAGAACAACACTAAAAAACCGCTCTATAGAGCGGTTTTTTTAATACATTTTTGTTTCAATTAGAAGCGGAATGTACCATTGATACCGTATGAATCAGCATCTTCCGTTGTTGTGTAGTTCAAGCCAACAGCAATAGCAGGCGTAAAGAATTTTTGCGCGCGAACAGCCCAAACAGTGTCAAAGTCATCGAATGTTGTATCCATAAACGAAACACCAACACTTAAGGTTGGATCGATATATAAATCGGCACCTAAGCGGTAAGCAGTTTCATCGCCAAAGTATGTTGCACCTTCAAAATTGGTAAAATAGTTACCAATTTGAGTCACATATTTAGCGCGTAAGGTCACAGCTGTATCGTCTGCTACTGCGGAGATATTTGAGAATGTATCAATGAAGCCATTTTTTGAAACATACATTGGATCAAGATTTTCTTTGGCTACACCAGCCGCAATGAGTAGCCCATCGACAGGCAGGTAACCTGCTTCTAATGCATAACCCACATTATCATCTGATGCTTTACCAAATTCACTTTCAACCGTTACTTCAGAGCGGTTGAGGCTACCAGAAACATAAAATTGAGAGTTTGGGATAAAAAATTCACCATTTAAACCGACTGTGTCAATTTCTAAATCGGCGCCGTCTTCATCAATACTTGAGTTCGCATAACCAAGACCAATGTTGCTTGCTTTGCTTAAAAAAGCAGCCTCTGCAAGTGGCGAATTTTTAGTGTTCACTCCATTTAAGTAGTACTTGCCACTGATGCCAAAAGTATCAAGATCTTCACTGTCACCATCAAAGCTTGTATTTTCGTAGTTTGCATTGATTTCCGCTTGGTAAGCATGTGCAGTCCCGAAGCTCGCAATAAGTGCGGTAGTAAGTGCAAGTTGTTTAAGCATTTTAGAGGTTCTCTCTTTGTTATAAAAATATGACTGTTCTATGACAGTTGTAACGAAGTGTACAAAAAAGTAGCAGGGAGTCAATCTTTATTTATAACAATGCTTTATGAGAGGGCAAAAAGCCCATTCGAAAATGGGCTTTTTGTATGTAAGGTTTTTAATTGGTTTTAGAAACGATATTTAGCAGCTAAACCGAATTTGTTGTAGTCGTTGTTGCCATCTTCACCAAAACCAACACGGCCTTCAAGGCTGACTTGCGGGGTAAAGAATTTACGTGCATTGATACCAAATTCGTTAGTATCACCATAGTCACGGTCTTTGCTGTAGTAATCTACACCTAGGCTTAAGGTTTTATCGATGAAGTAATCTGCTGCAAGATTATATTCGTCTAAATCACCAAAACCTGCGCCTGCTTCTAAGTTAATATCTTTACCATTGCTTAGAGAAGTGACATATTTAGCGCGAAGAGTAGGATCTACGCCATCGTCATAATCGTTGTCATAGCCTTTTAGACCCGCAGCAATTAATAAACCTGGTGCTGGTAAATAACCCACTTCAGCGCCATAAACGGTCTCATCAAAATCGCCACCGCGGTCAAATTTCCTATCATCGCGACCAACATTACCACTCACATAGAAATCTGAGTTAGGGACAAAGACTTCAGCACCGACGCCATAACGATGACGTTCATTATCACCTACTTCGTCGTATTGGTATTTTGCGTTAACGTTACTTGCACGGTCTAAGAATGCTGCTTCTGCAAGTGGCGCATTACGTGTTTGAACTGGGTTGAAATAGTATGTGCCATCTACGCCAAAAGAGCCGCTTGAACTACCGTTGTCTGGATCAATTAGGCCAGCTGAAGCACCCACTTCTGCTTGGTATGCATGTGCAGTACCTGTGATCGCTAGAGCTGAAAGTAATGCTGAAGCAATTGCTAATTTTTTCATGGTATGTACCCCTCGTAAGTGGAACTGTATTTCATTAATTTTTTGTTACAACTTCAGTCTAGGGCAAAATAAAAAAGCGTCAACCAAAGGAAAGTTAATGCTCTGTATCTAAGGTTACATCGTGTAATTTTTTAAATTTAAATGATTGATAATAAATTATAAATTTATAATGTTTTGTTTTATTAAAATTGTGTAGATTATGTGGATTTCATAATTTTTGACGCTATTTTAACCAATTTTAACTCAAAATGTTTAGTCCGTTCGTCTGTTGAGAAAGCTTCTCAGACGTATTTTTTTTTTGGATGGTTCGCATTTGTATGCAGCTTGATTTTGGATCAAGTGAATACTTTTTGGGAGGCTAAAAAATTTTAAGCTCTAGAAAGAAGGGTGTGATTTTGTCGAATTTGAGATGAATAATCCCAGCCGTCGACTGTGATATAATCAGCGGCTATTTTTCGCTTTATATTGATTGAGAGTAATTCACGTGGAAATTAATCCGTATCTAAACCAATTAAAAGACTTAAACGACCGTGGTCTCACATTACGGGGGTATCTTTGACTACGATCTGAAAAAAGAGCGTTTAGAAGAGGTTCTCCGTGAATTAGAAGATCCAGCGATTTGGAATGATCAAAGCCGTGCACAAGCCATGGCCAAAGAAAAAGGCGAACTTGAAAACGTCTTAAATGTGTTAGATGGTTTGGCAACGCAGCTTGAAGATGCGCAAGCGATGCTTGATTTGGCAGTAGAAGCAGATGATGAAAGTCTGTTGGCTGATGTCCAAGCTGAATTGACTTCTGCAGAAGAAGAGTTAGCGAAGCTTGAATTCCGCCGTATGTTCAGTAACCCAATGGACCCAAATCCATGTTATGTGGAAATTCAAGCCGGTTCAGGTGGGACAGAAGCACAAGACTGGGCTTCAATGCTACTGCGTATGTATATGCGCTGGATTGAACGTCATGGTTTTAAAGCTGAATTGATGGAAGAGTCAGACGGCGATGTGGCTGGGATTAAGTCAGCAACGATTCGTGTGGAAGGTGAGTATGCCTATGGCTGGTTGCGTACCGAATCGGGTGTGCATCGCTTAGTGCGTAAATCGCCATTTGACTCGGGTAACCGCCGTCATACCTCATTCTCTGCTGTGTTTGTCTCGCCAGAAGTCGATGACAACATTGAAATTGATATCAACCCATCTGACGTGCGTACCGATACTTACCGTGCTTCGGGTGCAGGTGGTCAGCACATTAACAAAACAGACTCTGCGGTACGTTTAACCCACGCGCCAACAGGGATTGTGGTGGCGTGTCAGAACCAACGTTCACAGCATGCCAACCGTGACCATGCTTGGAAACAATTACGTGCGAAGTTGTATGAGTTGGAAATGAGCAAACGTAACGAAGCGGCTCAAGCACTTGAAGACTCGAAGTCGGATATTGGTTGGGGCAGTCAGATTCGTTCTTATGTATTGGATGACTCGCGTATTAAAGACTTACGTACGGGTGTTGAAAACTCCAACACAGGTGCAGTACTAGATGGTGACCTTGATAAGTTTATTGAAGCAAGCTTAAAACAAGGTTTGTAATTTAAATGATGAATGAAAGCAAAGGGTTATCAGTTATTTCACAATATATCTAAAAAAATCGATATTAAAATCGAAAAAATGCGATATATTAAGTAAAACAAGCTGACAACGCTTTGTTGCCCATTAAACGTGTCTTGAGTATGGATATAGATTTAATTTTTAAAGCCTTGGCTAATCCAACGCGTCGCCAAATTTTGGAATGGTTAAAAAAACCGGAACAATTTTTATCGAGTGACGAATGTGGTGACTTTAGACGCGGCGTATGTGCAGGTCATATCGAACGGTTGGGAAATGTATCGCAATCGACGATGTCGAACCATTTGTCCGTTTTACAGCAGGCCGGTTTAATTCAAGTGGAAAAATATGGACAATGGTCTTATTTTTCTCGCAATGAAGCGTTGATTCAGCAATTTATCGAACACCTACAACAACACCTTTAACAGGTGGGAGTAACGATGGCTGAATTAAATTCTCCTTTAACGCTCGGTGCGTTAGAGCTCAAAAACCGTGTCATCATGGCGCCGCTGACCCGTAACCGCGCAACTGCTGATCGCGTTCCAACCCCAATGATGGTTGAGTACTATGCGCAACGTGCAAGTGCTGGCCTGATCATTTCTGAAGCTACAGTGATTTCTGAAGAAGCCAATGGCTATTTGAATACTCCAGGATTGTTTACCGATGCTCAGGTCGAAGGCTGGAAAAAGGTCACTCAAGCGGTTCATGAGAAGGGCGGTCTGATTATTGCCCAGCTTTGGCATGTTGGTCGTGTATCGCATCCGGATCTGTTAAATGGTGAAACACCAGTCTCTGCAAGTGCAGTACAACAGGCGGGTCATGTCAGCTTACTACGTCCAAAACGTCCTTATGTATTGCCACGTCCTTTGGAGGTTTCTGAAATTCACGCGATTAGCGAGCAATATAAGCAAGCCGCGATTCGTGCTAAAGAAGCCGGTTTTGATGGTGTGGAATTACATGCTGCCAATGGTTATCTGATTGACCAGTTCTTGCAAAGCAAAACCAATCAGCGTGAAGATGAATACGGCGGTTCAGTGGAAAATCGTACACGGTTCCTGCTAGAAGCCACTGATGCACTGATTGAAGTATGGGGCGCAGATCGTGTAGGGGTGCATTTTGCGCCGCGTTGTGATGACCATGACATGGGCGATGATAATCCACGTGAAACATTTGGCTATGCCATGGAGCAGCTGGGCAAACGCAAGATTGCCTTCTTCTTTACCCGTGAATATCTGGCTGAAGACAGTATTTCTGAATATATGAAAGAGCGTTCTGGTGGAGTGCCTTATATTGCCAATATGCAACTGAGTCGTGAAGATGCAATTCAGCTGTTGGCATCAGGCAAGGCTGATGCGGTGTCTTTTGGTAAGGCGTATATTGCCAATCCAGACTTGTATGAGCGTTTACTGCAAGATGCACCACTGAATGAACTGAAACTGGAAAATATGATTGGAACGGGTGTCGCTGAAGGCTATGTGGACTATCCGACTTTAGCTGAAATGGAAACTGCTGCGGTTTAAATTGCTTTTCCGTTCAATTCGCGACAAGATAACAGCGCAATTCATGGGATAATATGAGTTGCGCTGTTTTATTTTTGCATTAATTTTTGGAGCACGTATTTGGCTACTCCTTTTTGGTATAACGCAGCACTTGCGCTGATCAAACCGCTGTATAAGTCTAAAATAAAAAAACGTGCAGAGAGTACAGAACAATTTCAACAAGAATGTCTCGAACGTTTCGGGCCCTTTCAACCGGTTAAAAATCGCCAAGCGATTTGGTTCCATGTGGTGTCGGTGGGTGAAACCAATGCAGCGCAGCCTCTCATCGAGCATTATTTAAAAGCGGGTCATCCAGTCTTGGTGACCAATACCACCAAAACGGGTCAGGCGCGGGCCAAATCACTATTTTTAAAAGCACCGTATCTAGATCTGTTCCAAGCTGTATATTTACCTGCGGATCAAAAACCTTTAGTTCGTCAGTTTTTCGCATTGTATCAGCCCAAACTTTTGGCTTTGGTTGAAACTGAACTCTGGCCGAATTTAATTGCCCAAGCGGGGCAGAGTCAGGTGCCATGTATCTTGATTAATGCCCGTCTTTCTGAAAAATCAGCCAAAGGCTATGCCAAAGTATCTAGCCTTACGCAGCCGATGTTACACGGGCTAGATCAGCTCTTGGCACAAGATCGGGCAACTGCAGAGCGCTTTATTCAGCTTGGTGCAACGCCATCGGTGACACAGGTGGTGGGGAGTATTAAGTTTGATATTCATGCACCAGAATTGGCTGTCAAACAAGCAGCTCAGCTCAAGCAAGAATGGTCACTCACTGGGCGTAAGATCATCACTATTGCCAGTACCCATGCACCTGAAGAACAAAAATTGTTAAATGCGCTTAAGCCATATTTGGATGCGCAGTCTGAACTGTTGTGTATTGTTGTGCCGCGTCATCCAGAACGTTTTGATGAGGTCTTTGCTGTTGCACAAAGTTTAAATTTAAACACCACTCGCAGAAGTACGGGACAAAGAATAGAGGCGGAAACCCAAGTCTATTTAGCTGATTCGATGGGGGAGATGTGGTTATGGTATGCCTTATCGAATGCTTGTTTTGTCGGGGGATCACTAAATGAACCGGGTGGCGGACATAATATTTTAGAGCCAATTGCGTTACATGTGCCGACGGTTTTGGGCAAAAACTATTTTAATTTCCAAACCATTGTCGATGAATTTGTACAAGCCAACGCGGTGAAAGTTGTTGAGGATGCTGAACAAGCTGCTGCGGTGTTGATGATACTGTTAGAGGATACTGAGCAGGCCAACACACTGAATGAATCTGCACAAAAGATTATGCAGTTAAATACGGGCTCTTTGAAAAAGCATATTCAAGTGATTGATGCTTATTTATAAAACTTGAGTGAGTTTGTCATTACTACAAATACTGTAGATTTTATGAATGGCTTTGCGTAGGTGGTTCTTACTTTTCAAAGATGACAAATAACAAAATCTTTTGCTGTGCTGAAGGTACATCCTGTAGCTCAGCACAGCAGGCGACATCCTTGTTGCCTTTCACGATGACATGTGCTGATGAGGCCTCCACTGTTTGGATTTTTTCTATTTATTATGAATATCGTTCTCTTAGATCCGCGCCAAACTGAATCTGAACTCTGGTCCATTAGTGCCAAGCGCCAGCTTGAACATTTGCATCGTCATTTAGAGCTGAAAGCCGGTGATACTTTAAAAGTCGGGATACAAAACGGAAAGCGTCATCTTACGCAAGTGGTTGAGGTTTCCGAAACAGCTGTACGCATAAAACCCTTATATGAAGAACCTGTACCAGCCAAACTACCAGTGACTTTAATTGTCGCGATGCCACGCCCTAAAGTTCTGCGTCGTTTGATTATGGATGCGGTGACTTTAGGGGTTGAAAAAATCATTTTGCTGCACAGCTATCGGGTCGATAAAAGTTATTGGCAAACCCCGTTCTTACAACAGTTGGACCAATATGTGACTTTGGGGCTAGAGCAGGCAGGCGATACGGTTGCACCGAAACTTGAAATTTATAAACGCTTTAAGCCTTTTGTTGAAGATCAATTGCCAAGCCTGATTTCAGCCGACTGTCCTGCCTATGTGGCACATCCCTATAGCGATGCCAAAATGCCTTTTGCGATTCAGCATCCCTGTACGGTTGTGATTGGGCCGGAAGGAGGATTTATCCCTTACGAAGTTGAATTACTTGTAAAAAATGGCTGCCAAGCGGTGAGCTTAGGCAACCGTATTATTCGGACTGAAACCGTGATCCCTTATGTTTTAGGACGCTTATTTAGCGGTTGAAGTTTCTGTCGGGTAGCTGTCATTTTTTGCGACGCGAACTTCTTGGACTGGGTAAGGAATAGAAATTCCTTGCTCAGCAAAGGCCTGAACCACATATTCTTGTACCGAACTGATCGAGCCAGATACCGTGGTTTCTGTGGTGTTGACCCACCATTGAACTTTGAGGTTCACCGAAAAATCTGCAAGTGCAGCGACGTTCACGCTAAAACCTGGTTGACTTAAAATGGTCGTATCTCGGTCTAAAATGCCTAAAATAATATCTTTGGCTTTTTTGATGTCATCTTCATAACCAATACCGACCAAGAACTCGCAGCGACGACGTGGATAGGCGGTGTTAACAGTGACCGCACTGGTATACACAGTCGCATTCGGAATCACGATACGGCGACCATCTGGCGCACGTAAGTAAGTGGCACGAATTTGAATATCTTCAACGTTGCCTTCCATACCCGAGACAATAATGTCATCGCCAATCTTAAACGGTTCACCCAGCAAAATCAGGATTCCTGAAAGTAGGTTTTGGAAGATGTCTTTAAATGCAAAACCAATCGCAACCGAGCCAATCCCCAAAGCACTCATCAGTTGACCAGGTGTGAAACCCGGAATCGCAATCACCATGGCAATCAGGAAGCCAATAAAGACAATGGCTGAACTGCCGACACGGTTCAGGACAAGGACAAGGTTTTGCTTGGTATAAGAACGATCAGACAGTGCTTTACGAACAAAAAGCTTAAACAGTTTGGAGAGCAAATAAAAAATGACGAAGGTAATCAGCGCAATACAAAAATAAGGCATACGCTCCCAAAAACTATCGACAAATTTGTCGATGGTGGAATAGGCGTCATTATATTTTGCCGTATGTGCAATTACACTTTGCGTGGTTTTCGCTGTCGCGTCATGTAGCATCTCTGACGTACCTTGAGCAACCTCGCTCAAGGTATGGGTTTGTTCTGACACTGGTGCTCCAATCGCTGAAAATTTGGCATATTTTGCCTGAAAATTGTGTGTATTTAATAGAGAAAAGCGTATGAAATTATCGCATTCTGGTTGATTGATAGACGGATAAAAATCTATCTCTCTGTTTTTTAAATGCTTGAGTTTTGGAATGAAGGCACTGAGTCATGCTCCTTATGCATGAAATAACACCGACTGAAGTGTAACAATATGCTTTAAAAAGCCTAGCTGGAGCGACTTTACGGAGTTCGGCGTTGTTCATGTTACGGATTAAACACAGGATCTCATTGAAAGATCACTATAAAATGTGTTTTAAATTGTAGAAATAATATACGACCAAAGCCGTGTTGATCTGTTTAAAAAACAATCGTCATACTGTGGTTATGCAGTCCAATAATAAACCAATAACTGTGGCATGAACTCTCGCGATGAGAGTCAGAATATAAGGAAGTATGATATGAAAGAAGTCTATCCTGTACCTGCTGAATTTGAAAAAACTGCGCGCACCAATGAACAAGAATATTTTGAACGCTATCAAAAATCGATAGAACAACCTGACGAGTATTGGGCTGAACAAGCGTTGAAGCTAGATTGGATCAAGCCTTTTAGCCAAGTTAAAAACACCAGTTATGATAAAGACAATTTTAAAATTGAATGGTTTGCAGATGGTCAACTGAACTTAAGCGCCAACTGTCTTGATCGACATTTAAAAGAGCATCCGTATAAACCTGCCATTATTTGGGAAGGTGACCATCCGTCGCGCCATAAAATCATTTCCTTTGCTGAACTGTATGACGAAGTGTGTCGTTTTGCCAATGTTTTGAAAAAGCATGGCGTGGTGAAGGGTGATCGTGTGGTGCTGTATATGCCAATGATTTCAGAAGCGGCCATTTCGATGTTGGCCTGTGCCCGAATCGGTGCCGTGCATTGTGTGGTGTTTGGTGGTTTCTCGCCTGATTCATTGGCAAGCCGAATTGATGACAGTCAAGCTAAAATTGTGATTACCGCAGACTCTGGAATGCGCGGGGGTAAACCGATTCCGCTGAAAGAAAATGTAGACGCAGCATTGAATCTACCTGGGACAGACTCGGTACAAAATGTGATTGTGGTGCACCGTACAGGCAATCCAATCACGCTGAAAGAAGGGCGTGATTTGTGGTATCACATGGAAATCATGACCGTCAACGAGATTTGTCCACCTGAAGCGATGAATGCAGAAGATCCCCTATTTATTTTATATACCTCAGGTTCAACCGGTAAGCCCAAAGGGGTGCTGCATACCACAGGGGGCTATTTAACTTATGTGAATAGTACCTTCCGTGAAGTGTTTGACTTAAAACAAGATGATGTGTTTTGGTGTACCGCCGATGTAGGCTGGATTACCGGACATTCTTATGTGCTGTATGGCCCCTTGTCGAATGGGACCACAACAGTGATGTTTGAGGGGATTCCACAGTATCCAAGTTGGGCACGTACAGGACATATTGTCGACAAACACAATGTGACGATTTTATACACTGCCCCGACAGCGATCCGCGCCATGATGCGTGAAGGGGATGCCTTTGTCCGTGAGAGTGATCGTAGCAGTTTGCGTTTAATTGGTTCCGTCGGAGAGCCGATCAACCCTGAAGCATGGAATTGGTACTACACGGTGGTGGGAGAAAGCCGTTGCCCAGTGGTGGATACTTGGTGGCAAACCGAAACAGGCGGGATTTTGATTTCTCCACTTCCGGGTGCGACACCACTTAAACCCGGATCTGCAACGCGTCCTTTATTTGGGATTCAACCCGCTTTGGTCGATGCTGAAGGCAATGAGTTGGAAGGAGAGGCTGAAGGCAATCTGGTGATTAAGGATTCATGGCCGGGACAAATGCGAACCATTTGGGGGGATCCTGAGCGGTTTATCGAAGCGTATTTTGCAACTTATCCGGGAACGTATTTCACGGGCGATGGTGCACGCCGTGATAAAGATGGTTATTACTGGATCACAGGTCGGGTGGATGATGTACTGAATGTGTCAGGGCACCGCTTAGGCACGGCTGAAGTGGAAAGTGCTTTGGTGGCACATGAGGCGGTTGCTGAGGCTGCCGTAGTAGGAATGCCACATGAAATCAAAGGACAGGGAATTTGTTCTTTTGTCACTTTACAAGCAGGCACAGCGCAAACGGAAGAACTCCGTGCAGAGCTGATTCAGTGGGTAAGAAAGGTGTTAGGTCCTGTGGCAACACCAGATGCCTTACATTGGGCACCATCTTTACCTAAAACACGTTCAGGCAAAATTATGCGCCGTATTTTAAGAAAAATTGCGGCGAACGAGTTAGATAGTTTGGGCGATACATCGACGCTGGCTGAACCGCAAGTGGTCGAAGTGTTGATTAAAGAAGTATATCCAAACGGATAAAATCAACCTAAAAAATACCGTCTTAAGCAGACGGTATTTTTATTTTGACATATTGATGGAATACGTCGGGTTGCTGTATACAAATTTGTAAGTACGAGACGTTTAGAAATTAAATAGTTCTAACGCTGATGGATGCTTTCTAAGGTATCCACCATCGTCCGTGTCATCTGATCAATTTCATAATTGACCGCATCACCGACTTGTACCGATGCCCATGTCGTTAAACGCAAGGTTTCAGGAATCAAATCAACTGAAATTTCATGGCTGTTACGATCAACACGGTTGACGGTGAGGCTACAACCATTCAGACCAATAAAACCTTTTAAGAAAAAGTATTTGATATTACCCTCGGGTATGTGGAGATCCACATGTAGAGTCTCGCCGTGACGGCTCAGCTGCTGTACCGTGGCTGTTCCTTCGATATGTCCATATAAGTTGTGTCCCCCATTTTCCATCCCAACTTTGGCTGAACGTTCGATATTCACCTCATCACCTGCCTGTAAAGTGCCTAAAGTGGTCAGACGTCGAGTCAAATCTGAGACATCAAAATGGACTTGATTGGCGGTCAGATCGATGTGCGTTGCAGTTAAGCAGGTGCCATTGATAGCTACACTTGCACCGATGAAGACATCGTGAAAAAAGTTGTGTGTATTTGAAACCACAAGGGTGCTAAAACCGTCGCCTTGACGGACATCTAGAATTTTCTCTAAGCCTTGTACAATACCTGTGTACATCAGAAGTCTTCCTAATTCGGGGGTTATGTTTAATGTAAATGATCTATCACTCGATGTGGCATTATTTTGAGTTGAGATGCGCTAAAGCTGTATCTTTAATGGGATTTCGACGCCAATAATAGGGCCGCAAAAATCGGAGCAACAGCCGTAAGGGCGTCATCCATACGATTCGAGTATGGCGACGTTTATTCTCTAAAATACGTTGGGCCAAATAGCGGCAGACCACTTCGGGAGGATCGATAATAAACAAAAAAAGCCGTTTCATTTTGTTCCAGTGCTGAATATTGCCATTTTGCCAAGAGGATACCAGTAGGTCGGTTGCCACCATTCCAGGGCTGAGTGTGCCGACTTGAATGTGGGTCTGTTTGGTTTCTTTAAACAGGGCTAGACTAAAGTAACCTACGGCACGTTTGGTGGTGGCATAGGCGGTCATGCCTGCACTCCATTCGCCTCGAGTACCCCAACCTTCCATATTGAAAATTTGACCATAGCCTTGTGCTAGCATGCCATTTAAGGCCACTTGTGAGCCGAACATACTGCCTAGAATATTGGTTTGAACTACAGTTTGTATGTCTGCTGCTGTGAGATCTTTAAAGTCTAGTGTCGCTGTACAACTGCCTGCATTATTAATCCAAATCTGAACAGCACCAAATTGTTGAATGGCTTCATCCCAAAGCGTTTGTACTTCATGGATTTGCGTGACATCACAAGTGACAGCATGAATCAGCGCAGCGGGAAAGCGATGCCGTAGCTGTTGCAGGGCGCTGTGCAAATCTGTGCTGTTTCGCCCAGAAATCACGACAGCTTGTTGTTGTTCCAAGAAGGCTTGAGCTAAACCCAAGCCGATACCTTTAGAACTGCCTGTAATGACGATGCAACCTGATTTTGAATTCATATTGAGCCTTTACTTTGTGAATTAAAGGACGTCGCTTTTTGGCTGTGAAGCATGCAATAACAAACGGATAGACTGATCATTGCAAGGTTCATGACCACAGGATTAAAAGCACGAATGAGACTGTCTGGGATCAGAAAAGCGACCAGTGCGAATAAAAACACTAAGCTAAAGATACTGAGGTAATGCAGATATTTACTAGAGCTCAACAGAAATAATAAAGCAAAAATACACTCAAGTATGCCTGAGCCCCGACCTGCTAGTTGAGCTTGTGCGTAGGACAGCCCAAAAGTTTGCCAAATGGCAATCTCATCGGGATTGATAAAAAGGATTTTAGGAACTAAACCTTGATAGCCCCATAAAAAGGCCAAAGAGAGATTAATGAATTTAGAGGGTTGGCTGTTGTTCATATAAAGGGGTTATTTTTTACTTTGTTCGGATTATACACCAATAAAAAAACCCTCAAGCCGAGCCTCGAGGGAAGAATAGAGTCACCTATGATTATTATTTTTTAGTTCGTGTCTGCTGCTTACCGAGCTAAGCAGATTTGGCAGTCTCAACGGATTGCTGCTGAGCTTCCAACTCACGAACCAATGGCAACACTTTGGCACCGAAGTATTCAACCTCTTCGATAAAATGTAAAAAACCTGAAAGGATTAAATCCACACCAACGGCTTTTAATTCTACAATACGTTCGGCAATTTGGCGTGGTGTACCAATCAAATTGGTTTTAAAGCCATCATTGTATTGAACTAAATCTTCAAAGCTCGATTTGGCCCAGTTGCCTTCACCTTCCAGTGTTGCAGCACCCGCTTCACGGGTGGCATCGCCAAAGGCATGAACCGCTTGAATATTGGCTTTATCAATAATTTCTTGCAGAACCGTTTTCGCTTCTTCCTCTGTATCTCGGGCAATGATGAAAGCATTGACCCCAATTTTGACCTGATGGCCATTCTGTTGGGCTTTTGCACGAATATCATCAATCTGTTTTTTGAGCTCCTCAGGGGTATTGCCATTGGTAAAATACCAGTCTGAAACTCGTGCAGCCATATCCCGTGCAGCGCGTGAACTGCCGCCTTGGAAAATTTCAATATGCGGCTTTTGCACAGGTTTGGGTGACAAGGTGTAGTCTTTGAACTGGTAGTACTTTCCATTGAAACTATAGTTGTCTTGGGTCCAAACGCCTTTTAATGCACGAATAAACTCTTCCGAGCGGGCATAGCGTTGGTCATGTTCAGGCCATGTTTCACCAATCGCATCAAATTCGCCGCGGAACCAACCACTGACCACATTAATCGCAATACGTCCTTGGGTTAAGTGGTCGATGGTTGCAAGCTGTTTTGCGGCAAGCACGGGTTTCCACGGGCCAGGTAAAATAGCGGCAATAACTTTGAGTTTGCTGGTTTTGGCTAAGATACCGTGACTAAAACTGACCGACTCATGTTGGTTTTCTGCGTTATAACCCGCAGTAAAACGAATCTGAGTTAGAGCATAGTCAAAGCCATTTTTTTCCGCAGCCTGCGCTAAACGAACGTTATAGTCATAACTCCAGTCTGTGCGTTGCTCAATATTACTTACCACTAAGCCACCGCTGACATTGGGTACCCAATAAGCAAACGTTATATTTTTATTCTGTTGAGACATGTGAAAACCCTCTCAATGCTTTTCTGCGTTAAGCGACCTGTGGTTTGGCTTTTTTCTGATGCAAGCGGGACTCGGCTGCATCTAAATTCGGGACCGCGGCTGAAGGCAGCACATCGTCTTGTTCGATTTGAGTGTTGATACCCAAGTTCTGATTGGCAAGTTGGGTCTTTTCTTTAACCACTTCTGCACGTTGACCTTTGGCAGGTGCCCATTCTAGGATGGGTAAAGCGCGGGCCACAGCAAGGGTGATGCGATCTCGTAATAATTCACTTTGGATGGTATACGCTGGGGTAAAGTCTTTGTCTGTGGCATAGACCCCAATCGGTAAAGTTTGTGCTTGGAAGAAACTGAATAGTGGGCGAAGTTGGTGCTCCAGTACCAGGGCATGACGTTCACTGCCGCCTGAGGCTGCAAGTAGTACCGGTACATCGACCAGCGCCGTTTGTTCAACAAAGTCGAAAAAGTGTTTAAACAAACCAGTAAATGAAGCACGGTAAACTGGTGTTCCAACAATCAAAGCATCGGCAGCTTCGACCGCGGCTAGGTCATCTTGCACACGTTGTGGCAGTTGGTTGCGGTAAATCGCGCCACCGAGTAAATGGCCAATTTCGCTGAATTTAATGAAATGTACATTGATTGGGGTTGCATTGCCCAGTTCATTTAATATTTCTTGTACTAATGCCTCAGTTTTAGACGGGGTATTTAAACCACCTGACACAGCGACAATATTGAGTGGTTTTTGCAGTAAAGTAGACATAAGGACAGCCCTAAAGTGTTGTATCTCGGAATGGGCTTATTTATCTAATATCTGCATTTGGTCTGTAAAATAAAGAAATAGCGTTAAGTTATCTGATTTTAAGATATATCTGTTGAACTTGAAAAAGGCTGCTAAAATTTTTATTAAATGTTTGTATTTTTTATATATATTTAAAATACATAACCTTTTTCGATGTGCTGATAAATTTTATATCAAAATGTGATTAGTTATTTATATTTCAAGATCGACTTGGAATTGAGGCTATTTTCCTGCCTAAAGCGTGATAAAGTGAAAAAAAGTTAGACTTTGCATATCCTTATCGGCACTTGTATGGTTAGAATAGTCAAGACTAGTGCACTCGAAATCTCTCGTTGCTTATGAATATATTAATCGTTGATGACCATCCGCTGTTTCGCCATGCGTTAATCCAAGCTGTTCGTTATAGCTTACCGCAAGCTCAAATTCATGAAACAGCCGCAGTAAACGAGTTTTATGAACGCCTTGAAAAAGGTCCTGAACCTGATTTGGTGCTATTGGACTTAAACTTACCAGGTGCTTCAGGTTTTTCTGCATTGGTACACGTTCGTGCCCAGTATCCATCATTACCGATTATTGTCGTTTCAGCACATGAAGAGACGTCAATCATTCAGCGTTCAATTGCGCATGGTGCGATGGGGTATATTCCAAAGTCGGCACATCCAAGTCATATTGGCGAAGCAATTCGCGAAGTCTTAGATGGTGAAATTTGGTTGCCGCCAAATTTACCCGCTAACATGAACTTTGACCCACGTGCTGCCGATGAAACTGCACTGGCTGAGCGCATCCAATCCTTAACACCGCAGCAGTTCCGTGTTTTGATGATGGTGGCAGAAGGTTTGCTGAATAAGCAGATTGCTTATGAACTTGATGTTTCAGAAGCGACGATTAAAGCGCACGTGACTGCGATTTTCCGTAAGCTCGGGGTACAAAACCGAACTCAAGCGGTCCTCGCGATCAATGCTTTAAATATTGAAGAAAAACGAATGTAAGCTGATCTATTGAATTAAAAAAAGCGCTGAATCATCAGCGCTTTTTTTCGGTTTTGAGTTTAAGCCAAGCAGTTTTGTTTGCTGGTGACATCGGTACAAAATAAAGGATTTAAAGCACATTGCAAGTCATCAATTTGCTCTTCAGAGACATAGCCCTGTTGTTTCAAATAAGCAGCAACGCGGTCATCGCGCAGACTTAAAAAGGCCGCATCATACACGCCAAGATCGACAAATAAAGCCGCCGTTTCCAAGCTGTTGAAACGGTCTAAGTAGATTTCGTTGTCATACATGAGGAAAATATGGTCTTGTGTTCCTTGGGCATCAATACTTAAGCGATCCGCCAAGACTTGCGGTGGTGTTTTAATAAAGAGCAGATCCGACAAATGGTCAAACTGGGTGGTGTTGAGTTGATCCTGATCGGTTTTGACTTTACCGAGCCATGCTTTAAACACCAAAACTGCACCGCCGCGAAGGAGCATGCTCCAAATTTGATGGCGCACATCTTCACTGAGTCCGCTGGATTCGGCTTCCAATGCCAGCAAGAACGGGTCTTCTTGTTGTTGAAGTTTTTCAAAGAGACCTAAACCTTGCGGTTGGTAAGCCGCGGGGCGAAACACATCAAAGTCGAGTTGTTCAAACACTTGTAATGCGAGGGGAATAGCGGTGTGATACAACGTATCTAAGGCCTGAACATGAGTCTCGTTGAGTCTACTTTGTTTAAAGAGTTCGACCCAGTCAATACTGGGTAAAAAGGCATTGGCACTATACTGGCGCAAAAATTGTTGTGACTGATCTGAGCCATGTGGCATTGCTTTAGAAATGTTCATCATAAAACTCCAAGAGAAGGATGATCAGTTTCTTCAGCGAAGGAAGGGGTATATAGGTAGAAAAACTGATCTTTTCTTAGTCCTAGTTATCTGCCAATCCCCTGTGGAGATGAATACGACTAAAGTCGTAGTTTGTGTTTTTGTGTATATTTAGTTTAAATAAAACAAATACTTGAAAAATTGTAACTAAGTATACAAGTGTTCACTAATGTAAGTGGTGTATTTTGCCATAGTAAAAATGGATGTGTAATTTTTAGCCAATACTGTGGGGCTTCAAAGAGCTGGAAATGAGCACTTTGGTCGAAACCTTTAAAACTTTAGTCAGTTTGCGTATATACAGGGCCTAAAAAAGACAAAAACCCAAGTCAGATGACTTGAGTTTTGTGAGTAAATGTAGTGAATTTATTCAGGATTTGAAATTTTTAAACCTGATAACCATGCCCTTAGAGAGGCTGGTTTTAATGGTTTTTTCAACAGCACGATATTCATATCTTTGACCCGTTGTGGCAGTTCAGGATCTGAGTCTGCGGTGATCAAAGCGACAGGGACATTTTCTTGGCGATTGGCCAAAATAAAGTCCAAACCAATTTTGTCATGATTTAAGTGCTGATCGACCAACCAGACCTGAATGTTTTCTTGTTGAATCATCTCAAAAGCTTGCTCAGGTTCGGTTGCCTTAAACACTTGATAGCCCCATTTGGTCAGGAGAGTCGACATCCCTTCTAAAATGGTTTCGTCATTGTCCAAACACAAAATCTTATAGGCTTTGGTTTTGAGTGGAACTGCTTGTACAGACGCTGCTACGACTTTTGGTGGGTCAATGATTGGTACTTCAATCATAAAGCATGAACCTTTGCCATACTCTGAATAGACATGCACTGGGTAGTCGAGCAGGCTGGTCATCCGTTGTACGATGGCTAAGCCCAAGCCAAGCCCTTGCTCACCCCACGGTGAGGTATGGCCACAGCGCTCAAACTCTTGGAATAGTTTAATCCGTTGTTCTTCTGCAATGCCGGGTCCAGTATCCCACACTCCAATTCGAATATGGCGTGGTTTGTCCGTAGAGCGGAGTACACCCACCACCACTTTGCCTTTGGCAGTGTAGCGTAGGGCATTACTGACAAAGTTCTGAATAATACGGCGAATCCATTGTGGGTCGGTATCTATCCAGAACTGAGCATCATGTACGCTAAAACGAATACCGCGCTGTGCGGCAATGGATTTAAACTGCAATTCAAGGTCGCTGAGTAAATCATGCAGCGGATAAGCCTGACGGTTGGGTTGAATGGTGCCACCTTCAAGACGGGCAATATCCAGTAGGGCAGACAACATACTTTCTGCACCGTGTAAGGCACGATCAAGTTGTTGTAAGGTTTTACGGTCTTCTTCACTTTGTACGCTTTGTTCTAAAGCCGTACTGAACAGACGCGCGGCATGCATTGGTTGCAATAAGTCATGACTGGCCGCGGCAATAAAGCGGCTTTTCGACATATTGGCTTTATCTGCTTGCTCACGTGCCAGTTGTTGTTCAGTTAATGCATCTGCTAGCTGTTGAGTTCGATCTTGAACCCGTGCCTCCAGCATGGCTTCATTTTCACGGAAGGCGGTAATGTCGGCAAAGGTGGTGACAAAGCCACCGCCTTCAATTGGGTTGCCACGCATTTGAATGACACGGCCATCTTTACGAATCCGTTCAAACTCGTGTGCGCTACCGACTTGCATCCAGTGCATCCGTTTACGCACATGTTCTTCGACCGAACCCGGGCCACATTCGCCGCGCTCTGCGTTATACCGAATCAAATCGGAAATCGGACAACCGACATAGACAATATCTTTCGGATAATCAAACAGTTTTAAATATTGATTATTCCACGCCACCAAACACATATTTTCATCGACCACACTCACCCCTTGGGTCATGTGGTCAATCATGGTCATGATCAGGTTTTGATTAAAACGTTGCCACTGTGAGGCTTGGTCTAGAATGTTTGCCACTTGCCCCAAAGCGAGGCCATTGTTGACCATTGCGGTGGTGAGCAGAGTACGTGCCGATGCAGCGCCAATAGTGCCTGCTAAATATTGTTCGGTAAAACGCCACCACATGCCGTTGGCATTGCTGTTTTCATTCAGCACCACATTGTTCTGCGCACAGAACTGTTGGAAAGCGCGCATGGTTGCGCCATCACCTGTAATCCGTTTGGCTAAGGTAATTAAATCACCAACTTTTAAACGTGCAACATCGTGATGAATGTAATTGATGTCTGTAGACGTGCTCTGCGTTGGTAGTGGTTTGGTTTCATAATAGAAAAAGCTTTCTGCTTGAATTTGTTCGGCCACGCTGGGGCGGAAAATTCGGGAAATCCAAATGTATAAAATAATATTCAGACCCAGTGCCCATACCACCCCATGGGTAAGTGCGGCAAAGGATTCAAAACCGAGCAGGGCTTCTGGGCGTAACCAGTTAATGCCCATTGGCCCGAAATTGAGAAAGCTCTCGGTAAAGTGTGAATATTCAGCAGGCAAACTACGCAGTACAGTGGGTAACAGCAGGGTGTAGGCCCACATACCAAAACCGGCCAATAAACCTGCATAGACGCCTTGTTTACTGCCGCCACGCCAGTACAGACCACCTATGAGGGCCGGTGAGAACTGAGCCACCGCACTAAAGGCCAATAAGCCAAAGACTGAAAGTTGGTCAATATCATTGAAAAAATGGAAAAACAAAAAGCCCAATAACATGACGGCTAAAATACAGACCCGACGGGTAAATTTAAGCACCAAGGGTAAGCGTTTATCGTGGCGGGACAGTAAATTGGTACGCCATAAGGCAGGCATGATCAAGTCATTACTGAGCATGATCGATAGCGCCACTGAAGACACCAACAGCATACCCGTAGAGGCAGAGAAGCCACCTAAAAAGGCCAATAGGGTTAACCAGTCTTGGCCATAGCTTAAGGGTAAAGACAAAACCGCTACATCGGGGATCGCTAAGTAACCTGGCGTTGCATGTAGCGCCCAACTGGCAATCGGAATAATGGCAATGATGGTCAAAACTAAATAGACTGCGAACCAGCGCCGTGCCCCACGAATATGTTTTTCATCACGCAATTCGACCACAGCAACGTGGAACTGACGCGGTAAGCAAATGATCGCGAGTCCAGCCAACAAGGTTTGAATCCAAAACGTATCGGGCACACCAATGAGTTGTACTTGATGGAAAGTCTCTGCAACATCCTTAGAGATTTGATGAATGTTTTCAGGTGCAGCAAACACGAAAAAGAGCGCGACACACAGCAAAGCAAACAGTTTGACAAAAGACTCGAAGGCAACCGCCAACATCAGACCGCCATGTTGTTCTGTATTGGCAATCTGTCTGGTCCCGAAAATCATGGCTAAAATGGCCAAGATACCAGTGAGGAACAGTACACCATTGGTGGTTGAAGCGATGCTGCCTGCGGTGGGCTCTAAAATCACCGCAGCACTGAGTGCAATAGCGCGTAACTGCAGGGCTAAGTAAGGAATAATCGCAATGACGGCGAGGATAGTCACCATTGAGGCCAAAGGCCCACTTTTACCATAGCGTGCAGCGACAAAATCGGCAATCGATGAAATAGCATGGTGCTGACGGACGCGGCCTAAACGACGCCAAATGTCATAGCCCAGTGCGACGAAAAGTAGTGGGCCAAGGTAGATCGGCAGAAAGATAATGCCTTCACGAACCGCTGCACCTGTTGCGCCATAAAAGGTCCAAGATGAACAGTAGACCCCTAAAGTTAAACTAAACAATAGCATGCGCCCACGCGTGCTCAAGCGACTGGCGTGTTTCTCACCAAAAAAGGCGCAGATAAAGAGTAAGACGATATAGAGGGCCAATACCCCGATAATGAGCCAGCTGTTCATTTTACCTAAAGTTTTTCCTTCATCTCGGCCATCATAGCGCATCTGGGATAGAGGCTGCTGAGCTTGTTTAAAATTTACAGACCAAAGTCTAAATTACAACCAATACAGAAGCTTGCTACTTTAGCAAATGTAATAATTCGAATTAAAAAATTGTATCTACGGTTGGATACGCACAGGAGTATGGTTATGGATGAGAGACAAGTAGAACAGATTCTACAAAATCCCAAATTCAAGGAAATGGTTAGTCGTAAAAGTAAACTGAGCTGGACACTGACAACTATTATGTTGGTTGTATACGTTGGTTTCATGTTGTTGGTCGGCTACAACAAAGAATTTTTAATGACTTCAGTCAGTGGTGGGGTGACCACGATTGGCATGCCATTGGGTCTAAGCATTATTGTATTGTCTTTTGTTTTGTGTGGTGTTTATTCGTATATCTCGAATAACAAACTCGACGCATTAAATGAAGAAGCAATGCGTGAAGTTGAAGCCATTGCGCAAGAGAAAGGACAGCACTAATGAAATGGAATTCATTGAAAGCGCTTGCAGTCGCTGCTACAGCACTGTTGGCTTCGAGCCTAGCAGTTGCAGGCCCAGATTTGGGTGAGGCTCAACAACAAGCGACAAACTGGCATGCAATTATCATGTTCGGTATCTTTGTCGGATTTACTTTGCTCATCACCAAATGGGCGGCAAAACAAACCACCAACACTGCTGACTTCTACACAGCAGGTGGCGGGATCTCAGGTTTCCAAAATGGTTTAGCGATTGCGGGTGACTATATGTCCGCAGCGTCATTCTTGGGTATTTCCGCAATGGTTTTCAGTTCAGGCTTCGACGGCTTGCTGTATTCATTGGGTTTCATGGTGGGTTGGCCAATCGTATTGTTCTTGGTGGCTGAACGTCTACGTAACTTAGGTAAGTTCAACTTATCTGACGTAGTGTCATTCCGTTTAGCGGAAAAACCAGTACGTACGCTTGCAGCAGTAAGTTCATTGGTTGTCGTTGCATTCTATCTGATCGCTCAGATGGTGGGTGCAGGTCAGCTGATCAAACTGTTATTTGGTTTGAACTATAACATTGCTGTAGTAATTGTTGGTCTTCTGATGATGGCTTACGTGATCTTCGGTGGGATGTTGGCTACGACGTGGGTACAGATTATTAAAGCTGTCATGCTTTTGTCTGGCGCGACATTCATGGCTTTCATGGTGATGAAAGGCGTAGGCTTCAGCTTCTCTGAAATGTTCACGCAGTCAATTCAAGTTTTCTCTAAAGTACATGACATTTCTCTAGCCGAAGCGGGCAATATCATGGGCCCAGGTAAACTTGCAGCGAACCCAATTGATGCCATTTCTTTAGGTTTGGCATTAATGTTCGGTACAGCGGGTCTACCACACATCTTAATGCGTTTCTTTACCGTTAAAGATGCTAAAGAAGCACGTAAATCAGTGGTTGTAGCAACGGGTTTCATTGGTTACTTCTACCTTTTAACCTTCATCATTGGTTTTGGTGCGATCCTTTATGTATCGAACAACCCACAGTTCATTGATGTTGCGAAAATGGCCGTGACGGGCAAGCTAGAGCTTGTTGGTGGTAACAACATGGCAGCGGTTCACTTGTCTGATGCATTGGGCGGTGACTTGTTCATGGGCTTCATTTCAGCAGTGGCGTTCGCAACGATTCTTGCTGTTGTTGCAGGTCTGACCTTGTCAGGTGCTTCAGCAATCTCGCATGACTTGTACGCAAACGTATTCAAGAAAGGTCAAACGACTCCTGAATCTGAACTTCGTATGTCTAAAATCGCGACTTTAGGTCTTGCTATTTTTGCAATGATTTTAGGGATTCTGTTCGAGAAACAAAACGTTGCCTTCATGGTAGGTTTAGCATTCTCTGTAGCAGCATGTGCCAACTTCCCAGTGCTTGTACTGTCAATGTTCTGGAAAGGTTTAACCACACGTGGTGCGGTGATTGGTGGTGTGATTGGTCTAGCGACTGCAGTAACACTGATTATCTTATCTAAAGCCGTTTGGGTCGATACATTGGGCATTTCTGAAACCCCAGTAAACCCATTCAATGGTCCAGCAATCTTTGCAATGCCATTGGCGTTCTTCTGCTGCTGGTTGTTCTCTGTGACTGATAATTCAGCACGTGCACAAGCAGAACGTAAAGCATTTGATGCGCAGTATGTACGTTCACAAACAGGTATTGGTATCTCAGGTGCTTCAGATCACTAATCTGAACCTGAACTAAAAAAAGCCCCATTCACTGGGGCTTTTTTTATGGTGTTGACGCTCCTAACTGTGTCAGCTTTGTATATTGAAATGCATAGATCGTGACATTCAGTATTCAAGCAGTACTCAAATTGTTGGACAAAATGAATCGACTGACACGAATAAAAAGCATCGGTTTCAGTGGCTATTCATGCTAAGTTAAAAAGCGAGAACAAGAACCAATCAAACTTGGCTTTAAAAACAACAGGCTGCATATGCAAGTATTTGTCGAATTTTGGAAAGGTTTCCGTCTACTGCCTTCAGCATGGTTACTGCTGTTGCAATTTATTATGCTGATTTTGGCACTGTTGAGCGGCCATAGCTTGTCCTTACGTGTATTGGTTTGGGGCTTAGGTGTTTTGGTCCTGTTACTCATTGCCAAGGTCATTCGTCAAACTCCCGTGTTTACCATCCTCGGCTTGAGCTTTGTTGGTGGGGCATTGTTCTTTTCCTTACTGATTTTGCTGGGTGCGCGAGATCCAATGCTTTTGGTGATTAGTCATGCCTTTGAGGCGATGGCCTATTTTATTGCGGCCTATGGCTTGCTGCGCTATATGTTTGCAGACCGTTATTTGACCAAAGATGAGCTATTTGCTGCAGGGGCAGTGTTTACGCTTATTGCATGGGGTTTTGCCTTTTTATATAGCATTTGCCAGATTTTAGAACCCAATAGCTTTTTAAATCCCAATGTAGCGGGCGCACAGTCATGGCTCGAATTACTTTTTTTAAGTTTTAGTTTGCAGTCGGCGACAGGTTTGTCCGATCTAATGCCACTGACACCGCTGGCTCGTATGATTGCGATGTTACAGATGTTTTGTGGGGTGATGTATTTGGCTTTAGTCGTCTCACGCTTGATTGCCTTGCAGTATATTCAGCATCGACCGAATGATCATAAAGAGAATTAAACTGTTACAGGATTCGCACTGCCTTATTTTTAAACATAAATTATGATGGAACAGAATCGTTAAATTTTAAGCTATTCATTCTTCACTCTTTATTAGACTCGTCTAATTAACCATTTTGGTTATATCTTTGTACTAAAAATAATTTTCTGGGGGAATTATGCCTTCCATAAAGCCATCGCTGTTTGCAAACATCAAACGGAATGTATTTCTCAGCACTGTCGTGATTCTGGTGCTTTTTCTGGCCTTGATTCTTTTTGACCCAAGTGGTTTTGAGGCTTTAACCAAACATTTAAATCAATGGATTATTGACTCATTTAGCTGGTTTTACGTTTTATCTGTCGCGTTATTTCTGATCTTACTGATCTTTATTGCACTCTCCGATATGGGGAAAATCAAACTCGGCCCTGATCATAGTCTGCCTGAATATAGCAGTGGTTCTTGGTTCGCCATGCTGTTTACCGCAGGGATGGGGATTGGTTTGATGTTCTTCGGTGTCGCTGAACCCGTGATGCACTATGTCAACCCGCCCACGGGAGACGGGCAAACCGTAGATGCCGCACAACAAGCGATGCGGATCACCTTTTTCCACTGGGGATTACATGCATGGGCCATTTATGCGCTTGTGGGGTTGTCGCTCGCCTATTTCTCTTTCCGACATAATTTGCCTTTAAAGGTTCGCTCTGCTTTATATCCTTTGGTGGGCAAAAAAATCTATGGTGCAACGGGAGATGCGGTTGATACCTTTGCAACCTTAGGCACTATTTTCGGGGTTGCTACCACACTTGGTTTTGGGGTGACCCAAATTAATTCGGGACTGAATTATCTTTTTGGTATCCAGCAAAGTATTGGTATTCAGGTCGGGCTAATCATTTTTGTCACTTTTTTAGCTTCGCTCTCAGTCGGGTTTGGTTTGGACAAAGGCATTAAACGGCTGTCTGAATTGAACTTGGTGCTGGCAGTGGTTTTACTGTTATTTGTGTTTTTTGCCAGTTCTTCCATTTATATCTTACAAACCAGTAAGTATCAACTAAAAAGTAAACATGTATTCATTACCAAAACCCTTTGAAATCTGCCCAACCCAACGCTCTATTTGATCTGCCTTCATTACCTTAAAATCCCGCCAGTTATACTTCATCTGCTTCCAAACCATCTCAATTCTATTCAGCTCAGGACTATACGCAGGTAGAAAATACAAAGTCGTTGAATATTCTTGTACAAGAAGCTTGCGCCAATCTACCATCTGTTTGCTGCGATGAATCGAGGCATTGTCAACAATCAACACCAAAGGAACTTGATAGCTGCGTTTCACCTGTGCTGCTACACCCATCAAATAGGCATAAAACCAGCGACTGTTAACGGACTCCTGTAGGCAACTGGTGATCAGATGACCCGTTGACAGGAGACAACCCATCACATTAACTCGCTTTAGTCTTACAGCATCAACCGCATGAACATCGCCTATCTTTGTCCATGCATAACGGTTATCTGGCGTAGCCGAAAATCCTGTTTCGTCGACATAGCCCAATACAATTTCACCACGTGCCGCTTGCTCACGTAATGCTTCAATTTGCTGTTGCGCTTGTCCAAATGCGGTCGGGTCTCTTTTTTTTCAAGCTGTGGCGGGTGCGTTTGAAGACCATGCCTGAATCTCGCAAAAACTTGCGAATAGTTTCAACAGACACGGACACACCGTGTTTTTCATGCAGTTTGACTCGGATTTGTTCTGCATTGAGTGGGCTTGTGTTGACCCACTCTAAGATTTGAGCCTGATAGTTTGATGTCAGTGTATTGGGACGGCCTGAGCGATGACCTTCTTGAATCGATTCAAACTGATGTAGCTCCCAATGTCGGCGTTGTAGCCTTATGGTTTCTGGGATACGCTCTTGTAACGCAGCAACTTCGGCAACAGTTTTACCTTCGGAAAGCCAGAGAATAGTTTGGGCACGTTGTCTTTCACGCCAATGTGCTGCATGCTTGGTCAGGAGAATTAGTTGTGCACGCTGTTCTAAGCTGAGTGGGACGGTAACAATCCGTGGCATGTGCAAACATCGTTTAACCAAAAATGTCTTTTCGCATGTTTAGTTATTTTTGTCAACTTATTCAAAATGCAGGGCAATATGTATCTAATCTGTTCACGATGACCTTCAACCTGTATGCCTACCAACCCAATGGTTGGATTGGTGGTTGGACCATTATGTATTGGGCCTGGTGGATTTCATGGTCGCCTTTTGTTGGAATGTTTATTGCCCGAGTGTCTAAAGGTCGAACCATTCGCGAGTTCATTGTCGGGGTGTTGTTCATTCCAACAGGTTTTACCCTGATTTGGATGGGCTTCATGGGGAATGCAGCGCTGTTCAGTATTATTCAAGATGGGCACACTTCTTTAATCTCAGCGGTACAACAAGATTCATCCGTCGCACTGTTTGAATTTTTGACCCATTTACCTTTCTCTCAAATATCGAGCCTGATTGCGACCGTTCTGGTGGTGCTATTCTTTGTGACTTCTGCCGACTCAGGCTCATTGGTGATTGATTACTTAACCGCAGAAACAGAAAATTCACCCTTATGGCAACGATTGTTTTGGACCATTTTGATTGCGTTACTGTCGATTATCTTACTGATGGCAGGCGGACTTTCGGCCTTACAATCGGCCACAATTATGAGTGCCTTACCATTTACTTTGATTATGTTACTGGTCTGTTGGGGCTTAGTGAAAGCACTGCGTTTGGATGTCACCAAAATGCGTGCACTACAAGATGCGCGAATCACGCCACGTGCGATTCAAAATCCACGCAGTTGGCAACAGCGTCTAGGTCTGATTATGCATTATCCACATACTCAGTCTGAGGTTGAAGAATTCATTGGTCAGCAAGTACAACATGCATTTTCAGCGGTGCAAAAGGAATTTCAGCGCCGTCAGCTAGACGTGACCATCCAACCGATTGAGCATGGCTTACAGTTACGCGTAGATCACCATAATGAAATTAACTTCATCTATCAGGTGGTTGCCCGTGAAACCCAGCCACCTAGTTTTATGGCAGATCGACTTGAAGAACAGCAGTTTTATCAAGCTGAAGTTTTCTTAAGAGAAGGTGGGCAGAATTATGATGTAATGGATTGGACTTTAGATGATCTCTTGCAAGATATTATTGACCAATATGAGCGTCATTTACATTTTTTAAATTTAGTCAGAGCCACAAACTAAAAAAAGGACGCTTAAAGCGTCCTTTTTTCTATTCAGTTTCTAAATTGAATTAGAAGCGGAATTTAGCGTTTACGCCAACAGTTTGTGTATCGAGATTCTCAGTATTGTCTTTAGCGTTAGCATTTACATAGCTTGCGCCTACAGCAACTGCTGGAGTGATGAAGTAGTTAACGTTTGCACCCCAAGCTGAATCTGGAGTACCAGCAAAGCTTGATTCAACATAAGAAGCACCAACACTTAACGCAGGTGTTAAGTAAAGGTCAGTTTTAAGTTGGTAAGCGGTGTCTTCACCGTAAACAAGACCAGCTTCTAAGCCGAGCGCCATGTTTGTACCGTCGATGTTACCTACGTATTTAGTACGTGCAGTAATCGCATCTTGGTCGTCAGCAATAGTCGCTGCTTCGCCAAAAGTTTTAACTACACCATTGTTCATGATACCGAACGCATCAAGAGCAGTTTGGTCAGCAACGCTAGTATAACCTACAGCAACCAAGAAGTTTGGAGCAGCTAAAGCACCCACTTCAAGTGCATAACGGTCGCCATTGCCATCAGGCGTTTCGCTGTTTTTACCATCGAAATGTGTGTGGCTATAAGACGCACTTGCATATGCTGGAACTAATTTAGTAGGAATATACGCTTCTGCTTTAGCGCCGTAGTTGTGTGCGATGAAATCAGTACCGTCAGTGCCTAATTCAGCATAGTTATATGCCAAAGAAACATTTGAAGCTTGGTTTAAAAAAGCAGCTTCAGCTAAAGGACCTTTAGATGAATCAACATCTTTAAAGTAGAAAGTACCTTGTAAACCGCCAGTAAAATCTTTGTCATTTGCATCAGATGCATCGATGTATTCAGATTGACCTTGTACTTCGAATTGGTATGCTTGAGCACCGGTCATGGCTAATAATAAAGCAGTGGCTAAACCGAGTTTTTTCATGATATTTACCAGATTGTTAACATTGGATTAAACTAATGCTATTCTATTGTAACAATTTATTAAGTCAATGAGCTCTAATGGTATTATATTATTGAGTAATTACTCTAGATGTGTTAGAGGTTAAAAAGTGCTCAATTGAGTGTATCCATGTCAACCAAAAAAAACTTACAGCAGAACAATAGGGTATACCTATTTAGAAAACAGAGAATGCAGGAAAATGAATTGTACTGAACTTGATTTTTCATTGGTAAATTAGATTGAATATATAGATATAAACGGTAAAAAAGTTAAATAAGGTACCTCAAATATAGGCGTTTTTGTGTCCTAAATCTAAAAAACGCCTAAAATTAGCGCAAAAAGCTCGTTTTTTGCTTGCATAATGTACATATCCTCTGAGTATTTGTGATAATTTTCACGCTAATTATAGCGTTGTGTTAATCCATAATGCTTTAGTTGGCTTTACAAGTGAACGGATTTATTTCATAATGATTTTAGCGAATCATTTAACAATATTGTTGTTTTCTGAGAAGCTAATTCTCCTCAAACAGTTTTTGTTTATCTGCCCAACTTTCCCCAAGGTTGGGCTTTTTTTTATTTAAATTTTCGAGATCTTATTTTTTCTAATAAAAATCTATTGGAATTTAATGAACAATAATGGTGCGAATTTAAGGCTATATTTTTCATTAAAAACTTTTATTTGAGCAAAAAAAAACCAACTTCTAAAAGAGGTTGGATTTTTCCGCCAAAATTTGTGGGAAAATTAGAATATTTGCTGAGGATATACTCTAATTTGCCCCAATAATGTGCATTATGCACCTAAATGTTGCATGTGTAAATATAGGCACTTTAAAAAATGGGAATTAAAAATATTGAATGAAATTCACACTAAACATGAATATTATTAAGGATGGATTGACTCAGCTTTCATAGGTGAGTGAAAGTTTAGCTGTGATCATTTGGGGATGATGAAATCTTAAAACGATGCAAAACAAAGAATTAATCACTTAAATACACGATATACTGTTCGTATAATAAACAGTTAATTTAGTTTTCTTTTATTTGGGAATGGGGGCGTGGTTGAAGTATGCGAGAAATACGCTCTGAGTATTTGAGTCAAAAGCTGTATATTGCAATGAGCATTATTATTTTGTCATTGTGCAGCTTATCCATTCCGTTGATAGTTAAAAGTTATCGTGATTACAACAAAACCAACCAAGCTTTAACTGAAATACAAGCCTTACAGGCTGTTGCAGACTTGGCCAATAAGATTTCACGAGAGCGTGCGCCAGCCAACAAACTCATGTCGAGTAATCAACAAGACTTTGCCAAACACGTGCTTGAGTTAAAACTATATCGGCTCACGGTGGATGAGCAGATGCAAAAGACTTTAGAGGTTTTAAAGCATTCGAACCTCCCAAATTTAGACTTAAGTTTATTTGACCGTTTAGATGAAGCTTTAACGCAAGGCAGACAGCAGGTAGATGCTTATGCAGCTCTACCACGTGAGCAACGTAATGCCGAGACCATGGATCAAGCCATCCTAAAAATGTTCAATGCTTGGGATCGTAGTCATGATGTTTTAAAAGACGTAATCGCTGTATCTGAAGGCAAAGACACCGCTGTTTCAAACTTCTATGTCCAAATTTTATTATTAGCGGACTTACGCGATCAGGCTGGTCGTGCTGCATCCAATGTGATGGCGCATGTAGCTTTTAAACAACCGATTCCTGAAACCAATTTAGCGCGTTCTTTACAGACTCGGAAGCAAGTGATGTATTTGTGGGAACTCATTGATACCTTACAGCCCGAGCGTGATAAAACCGAAGAATTTAAAGTGCTGCATCAAGCGGTTTATAACGAGTTTTTAGCCAAAGGGCTATTGATTGTTGAACGCTTGATGAATGAAAGTATTTACCATCGACCGTACTATTTAACTGGGACACAGTTAACTGAAGCAATCGTTGATAAATTTTCGACCGTGGTGGAGTTGCAAAATTATTTACTCAAATATAGCGTTGAAAAAGCCATCATTGAAAAGCATAAAGCACAAAATATTTTGCTCACAACGGTGGGTATTTCACTCATTTCAATTTTTGCGGCACTGTTTACCATGATTTATGCGCGTAAGAGAGTGTTTAGTCCACTCATTCAAGCGCGTGAAATTTTGTTTGATTTATCCCATTCCAGTATTCGCCCCAACCCGATGGATACCAAAGATCAACCAGCCAATATGTATTCTTTATTTACAGCAATTCAGCAGTTAAAACAGACGCTTCAGCAGCGAGATGCGTTGGAGTTTCGACTCAAGAATATTGCGCATTTGGATTCATTAACCGGGGTTGCAAACCGTTATGCGTTGAATGAATACATTAAACTTTTGGAAAATCAGCCGACTCAGTTTTCGGAGACTTGTTTAATGGTGATCGACATTGATCATTTTAAACAGGTCAACGATGTATATGGACATCTGATGGGGGATCAGGTGATTCAGTTTGTGGCTGAAAAATTAAAAGAAAATATTCGGACATCTGACTTGTTGGTACGTTACGGTGGTGACGAATTTATTGTGCTGATTGAAAATGTTGGAATGGAGCGCGCTTTAAAAATTGCGGAAAAGATTCGTTCTGAGATTTATGAAGCGAAGTCGGTTGATAGCATACGTTGCCCTGATTTGAAAGTCAGTATTAGTATTGGGGTGGCAATTGGTGCGACCAGTTGGATGGCACTGTTAGAAAAAGCCGATCGTGCTTTGTTTCAAGCCAAAGAGCAGGGGAAAAATAAGGTTGTGGCTTATTCAGTCGATGAAGTGAATGAGTCATATTATATTTAAAAGAACTAGATCAAAATAAATAAGTAAATTAAATAACAGTACAAAAGAATAAATGAGGGGAAAATGGGAACAGGCTGTATTTTTTGTCAGATGACACGAAATGAAATATCTTGCCATATTATTGATAGTAATAATGACTACATGGCATTTTTAACAATTTTTCCGAATACGTTAGGTGCAGCTGTTGTAATCCCTAAAAAGCATTATTCAAGTTATGCTTTTGATTTGGATGATGATGTTTTAACTGGTTTGATGTTAGACCTCTTGCGAAAGTAAAAACCACCTCAATATAAATTTCATGAGATATCAGAAATTAAATCGTTTTTCAGATTCTGAATTCAAACGCTTGGTTGGCGTACCTCGACATGTTTTTACTGAAATGGTAGAGGTTTTAGAAAAAGCAGAATCACTCAAAAAGAAATCAGGTCGTCCTCATACTTTAGATATAGAGGATCAGTTGTTATTAACTCTCAATTACTTACGGAACTACAGCACTCAACTGGAATTAGCGGCAAATTACCATATCGCTGAAAGTAATGTGAATCGAACCATTAAAAAGGTTGAAGATGCATTGATGAAATCAAGACGTTTTACTCTGCCAAAACGAAGCATTACCACGGCAGACGAACACTTTAACTGGGTAATTATTGATGCGACAGAATGTTCAATAGAACGTCCGAAAAAAAAATCAGAGTAAATTCTACAGTGGTAAAAAGAAGAAATATACGCTAAAAGTACAAGTGATCTATCATCCGAACAGCAAACAAATCATAGGGCTAGATATATCGAATGGCAGTCAGCATGACATTAAATTGGCAAGAAAAACGGTTAAGAAATTCAAACATTGTGAATATGTTATGACTGATCTAGGGTACTACGGATTAGAGCAAGATGGCTTTAAATTATTGATGCCAATAAAGAAAAAGAAGAATTTACCTTTATTTGATGTTGAGAAAAAGTACAATAAAATGGTTGGAAAAATACGAGTTGTGATCGAACACATTAATAGTCAATTGAAAACATTTAGAATATTAAGTGAACGCTATCGAAATAGACGGAAAAGATTCGGCTTACGCATTAACTTAATTGCTGCACTCGTAAACCGGATAAACTTGCAATAATGACTTTCGCAGGAGATCTGTTATATACCAAGAAAGTTGCGAAAAAGTTAGATGGCTTTTTTGAAGATGTTGGGCGCACAGCAATGGTATTTGAAGGTTTTGGTGTAGATCATGTTCACGCTAAGTTATTTCCAATGCATGGTACTAAGCAAGTGCATGAAAACTGGCAAGCTGTGAACTCGAATGTCGATAAGTATTTTGACCAATACGAAGGTTATATTTCTTCACATGATTTTCAGCGAGCAGATGATAGAGAGTTGGCGAAGTTGGCTGAAAAGATTAGAGGGGAATAGGCTCTTTTACTTTCCACTGGGTAAAATGAAAAAACTATTTTTTGATTGTACTCAGTCCCTTGAGTATTCTAATACCTAAGAAGGTATCTAGAGCCGATCGAAAACAGACCCAATTGTTGGAATAAATAGTTTCTGATACATCTTAGTAGCATAATTATCCGTCATTCCTGCGATATAATCGCATATAACTCTATCTGAGAAATTTTCTTGAAGATATAAGTCATAAATATTCTTTGGTAATAATCTTGAAGGATTACTCTTTAATGTTTCAAATAATTTTAATACGATGATTTGCCCTTTGTATTCAAGTAATTGCACTTCAGGGGCTTGAATAACAGTTTCATAAACGAAGCCTTTAAGATCATTTAGTATCTCTTTCAAATTTGGCGGTAAAACGGCTTGTAGGCGTAAGAGTTCATTTTGAAAAACGGTATTCTCATTAATATAAATACTCGTTACCATGAGTCTTACTAATTTACTAATAGCGTGTTTTCTTGGTTTTTTACCAGGCTCAAAAAGCATATTTGTCAGAGACTGAATGCTATCAATATTTAAGGTCTTTAAATTTTCATAAGTAATTTTTTCATCTAAAAGAGTTTGAATTTTCTCTTGCCATAATTGTTTGGTTACTAGATTTAAAGCGATTGCATCTTCTAAATCATGAATTCCATATGCAATATCATCTGCAAGCTCCATAATTGAAGTATCAAAAGATTTATACTTTGTTTTATGGTGTTTGATATCATTACGATTGTCTTTATCGGCATCATATTCTATGGAACATTTTTGTATTGCTTGAAAGTTTTCTCTATCTTGTTTGTTAAAAGGAGCCAATATCCAAGATAAAATTTCAGTTTCCTCAGAATGAATGCATTTAGGCGGTTTGTAAGCGTCAAGATTTATACTATCCTTTGATGAGAATCTATCAATTTCTGAGTTATGTACGTTGGAATATATTGCTGGATATTTGACTAAACCCAATAAGGTTCTACGTGTTAAGTTGAGTCCATAATGATCATGAAACTCCCCTAGTTTAGTAACTATACGTAAAGTTTGCCCATTTCCTTTGAATCCACCATTGTCTTTCATACAATAATTTAAGGCTATTTCACCACCATGTCCAAAAGCAGGGTGACCTAAATCATGAGCTAAGCAGATAGATTCAATTAAGTGTAAGTCAGGTATAAAGTTTTCATAATTTTGATTCTTGTATTTATTTTTAAGACCTTCACAAATACCAGAACCTATTTGAGCTACTTCCATAGAATGTGTAAGGCGAGTCCGATAAAAATCACTGTCACCTAGACCTAAAACTTGAGTTTTTGCTTGAAGCCTTCTAAACGATGCGCTATGAATTATTCTAGCTCTATCTTGTGAATATGAAGATGCAAATCCATTATTATTAGTTATTTGAGCAGAGTCACTTAAACGAGAAAACCACAGTGTAGAATCTTGGGTAGTCATAAATTGGTATGATAAATAAGTTTTAATGGTGATTTATCATACCGCTATATTAAACTTATTGCATGTTATTTAAGCAACGGCTTCAAAAACTTCGCAGTATGTGAAACTTTAGATTTCACCACATGCTCAGGTGTACCTTCCGCAATAATCATCCCACCACCTGCACCACCTTCAGGGCCCAAATCAATCACCCAGTCAGCAGTTTTGATCACATCCAAATTATGCTCAATCACCACAATGGTATTGCCCTTATTACGAAGCTCATGGAGGATATCTAACAGTTTAGCAATGTCATGGAAATGTAGACCTGTAGTGGGTTCATCCAAGATATACAACGTTTTACCCGTATCACGTTTTGCCAATTCACGTGCTAATTTCACACGTTGCGCTTCACCACCTGACAGTGTCGTTGCAGACTGACCTAAACGAATATAGCCTAAACCGACTTGATTTAACGTTTCCAAACGACGGTGAATCACAGGAATCGCATCAAAGAAATGCATGGCATCTTCAACCGTCATATTCAGTACATCGGAAATATTCTTCCCTTTATACCCAACTTCTAAAGTTTCACGGTTATAGCGTTCACCATGACAGTTATCACACGGCACATACATATCAGGTAAAAAGTGCATAGCCACTTTGATCATGCCGTCACCTTCACAGGCTTCACAACGACCACCTTTCACGTTAAATGAGAAACGTCCCGCAGCATAACCACGTGCTTTGGCTTCAGGCGTTTGCGCAAACAATTCACGAATTGGGGTAAACAAACCCGTATACGTTGCAGGGTTAGAGCGAGGTGTACGACCAATCGGGCTTTGGTCAATATCAACCACTTTATCAAGGAATTGCAGACCATCAATCGAATCAAATTTCTCGGCCGTTAATGTCGTTGCACCATTAAGCTGTGTCGCTGCCAAAGGCAATAAAGTACGGTTAATCAGCGTAGATTTACCTGAACCAGACACACCAGTCACACAGGTCATCACACCCAAAGGAATAGTTAAATCCACATTTTGTAGGTTATGACCCGCAGCACCCATCAATTTAATTTGTTCTTCAGGCTTTGGCGGTTCAGTACGTTTTTTCGGTACTTCAATTTTCAGTTTGCCTGATAAATATTGACCTGTAAGTGATTCACTATTCGCAAGGATTTCATCATAAGTCCCTTCAGCAATCACATGACCACCATGAATACCAGCACCAGGACCAATATCGATAATATGATCTGCTGCACGAATCGCATCTTCATCATGCTCAACGACTAAAACGGTATTCCCCAAATCACGTAAGCGGACTAAGGTTTCCAATAGGCGATCATTATCACGTTGATGCAGACCAATCGATGGTTCATCGAGGACATACATCACACCCATCAAACCTGCGCCGATTTGCGAAGCCAAACGAATACGTTGCGCTTCACCACCAGACAATGTTTCTGCTGAACGAGAAAGGCTTAAATAATTCAGACCCACTGAAACTAAGAAATGTAAACGCTCACGGATTTCTTTAAAAATCTTATCGGCAATTTCGCCTTTTGCACCATCAAGATTTAAATCTTGATAATAACTTTCCGCATCACCAATCGACATTTTAGTAATTTGGGCAATGGTTTTGTCTTTAACCCGAACATGGCGTGAAATTTCATTCAGACGTGATCCACCGCAGGCATCACATGCCGCATTAGACAAATATTGTGCCAAATCATCACGAACATAGTTTGACTCTGTTTCACGATAGCGACGTTCTAAATGTGGCAAAATTCCTTCAAAAGGTTGCACACGATTATGTTTGCGACCCCGTTCGTCGATATAACTTAAATCAACTTTTTCTTTGCCAGTACCGTATAAAAATTTCTTTTTGGTGTCGGCATCCAATTCATTCCAAGGTGTATCCAAAGAAAAACCAAAATGTGCTGCCACTTTTTCAATCATGCTGTAGTAGTACGGACGTTGTCTGTCCCAACCACGAATCGCGCCTTGGCTAATAGAAACCTCAGGACTTGGAATGAGTTTTTCGGCACTAAAATGGCTACGGGTCCCTAAACCATCACAGGTTGGGCAGGCACCAAAGGGATTGTTAAATGAAAACAAACGCGGCTCAAGTTCTGCAACGGCACGGTCACATTCAGGACATGAGTGTTTAGCCGAAAAGACCCGATCTGGGTGTTCACCATTCATCCACGAGAGAATGGCAATATCACCGCCCAAACGTAGAGCAGTTTCAAAAGATTCTGCGATGCGGTTGCCGAGGTCATCACGGACTTTAAAACGATCCACCACCACTTCAATGGTGTGTTTTTTCTTTTTATCGAGTTCTGGAATTGGGTCGAGATCAACAATCTCACCATCGACGCGCGCCCTTACAAAACCTTGACTTTGTAGCTGTTCAAACAGGTTGGAATATTCGCCTTTACGCTCACGCACCACAGGTGCAAGCAGCATCAGCGCTGTTCCTTCATCCAATCCTTTTACGGCATCGACCATTTCCGATACGGTCTGTGCCACCATCGGCAAATCATGCTCTGGGCAAAATGGCGTGCCGACACGTGCGTAGAGCAGACGTAAATAGTCATAAATTTCGGTAATGGTACCTACCGTAGAACGTGGGTTATGGCTGGTTGACTTCTGTTCAATCGCAATGGCAGGGCTTAAACCTTCAATTGAGTCAACTTCAGGCTTTTCCATTTGTGACAAGAACTGGCGCGCATAGGCCGAAAGCGATTCGACATAACGACGCTGGCCTTCGGCGTACAGCGTATCAAATGCAAGCGATGACTTACCTGAACCAGAAAGTCCCGTGATCACCACGAATTTGTCGCGGGGAATATCAAGGTTCACATTTTTTAAGTTATGGGTACGTGCGCCTCGAATACGGATATGACTTTGGCTCATAAAACTATCTCGAAATTGTGCAGATGAAGGAGGTATATGATAACGACTTATGCTTTATTCAAGTGTTAAACATGATTTTATAGCGACAAATCATGTCGGCCAAAAGAAAATTGATGCTGCTAGACTGTAGCTAGATTTCAGTGTTGAAACAAGTCTCAAGCTATCGATATTGGCTGCGACTGAAGACAGAAAGGTATTTATAAGTTCCCTAAAAAAGAGAGGATCACCCATTCGGCGCAGAGCAAAAGTTGTATCATGGTTGTGCTATTTTTGGTTTGCCATACGCCTTCAGGGATAGAGTGTTGTTGTGGTTGCAGCATTTAGCATGCTAGCGCATAAGGACGTTCAAAGATTGAATCGACCGTCTCAAAAGCAAAGGGACGGATAATGTCATGATGGAGACGGGCATAGAAATTGACTTCATGCTCAAGAGTTTGTAAGAAGGCGTCGTAGTCATCTTCAAAGTCTGGCAGGTCGAGTAAGTCTTGTTCTCGACTTAAAACGCAATGATATTTTTTAATAAAAGCCAACATCAATTTTTGAATATGTGGATTGGTATAATAAATGAGATAGGTCGCGGCAGAACCGCAGTGTAAACAGCCTTTTTCAAGGTAAATTTCTTCGTTATTCAGCCAGCAACATTGTACGGTAAAAAATGCACGAATGGCTTCAGTACCTAGAGTATCAGGATGCATGAGAACGGCCCTCGAAAGTTAATTATATAAATGATAATTATTATCATTATTGGAGTTTAGTTTTAAATGCTTAAAATAGCAATCGCGCCTTCTGAAAAAATACGATATTCGGTCAATAAAAAAGCCCTGAAGGGTTCAGGGCTTTTTGGATCATTTTCGCTTTTAAGCGTGGTCTAAACCGAGCCATTGCTGCTGTTTATAAGCGCTGTCCCAGAACAACCATTCCAGTTCAGCCCCTTTACGGTAGGCTTTATGCATTTTCTCAATGGTATCCGCATCGCAACGTGCAGCCACTTTATCGATGGTTGCAATTACATTACGTACCGCTTGGTTGAATTCTTCCCCCGCGTAAGTATCAATCCACGCTTGGTACGGGTTGTTGGCGATAGAGTTACCCACAATGTCTTTACCGACTTCAGCATAAATCCAAAAACAAGGTAAGAGTGCTGCTAACACTACAGGGTAGCTTTCAGACCATGCTGTTGCCGTTAGAAATGAAGTGTAATGGTGACATGCTAAAGTTAGCGGTGTTTCTTCAAACTGCTGCTTTGAAATATCAAAATTTTTCATAAAGCCATCATGTAAACTGCGTTCCACCACAATCGCTTCTTTAGCCCCTTGGCTAAACTGAATAATGTCGTCAGCCTCATACGCTTTGGCACCACACACCGCTAAAGCACGACCATAAGCCACCAAGTAGTGCGCATCTTGAATCACATAATGGCAAAACGCTTCTTTATTAAGTGTGCCTGAAGCCAATTCTTGGTTAAAAGGTAAAGCCAGTGTTTTTTGATATAAGTCGACATTACGTTGCCAAACGTCTTGGGAAAAGGCCATGATTAGATCCTGAGGGAAGCCAAAATATGGGCAAGACTATAACAACAGTTTACGCGGAACAACAATCCATCTCCGTACATCGGTGAGATAAGTAAAAATTAACGAAGATGTTTTGGTTTCAGGCGCAAAAAGCGTCATAATTGCGGCCATAAAACTCAACCTGTTTTTTAAGTTTTCGTTCATCTCCAAATTTTTTTATAGGTCGATCTGTCATGATGAAACATTTTGGTTTCTCTATCATTTTTACGATCGTGTGTCTTGCGTTGTCTGCGTACTGGGGTTTTACCCATGGACCAGAAGCGGGCTTAAAGACCATGTTTACTGCTTTGACCATCACTGCAATTTTAGCGGTGATGGAGGTCTCGTTATCTTTTGATAATGCCGTTGTCAATGCATCTGTGTTACGAGGTTGGGATCATTTTTGGAAAATGTTATTCCTTACCGTGGGTATTTTAGTCGCTGTATTTGGTATGCGTTTAATCTTCCCTGTCGCAATTGTGGCGGTAACTGCAGATATGGGCTTCGTTGAAGTTGTTCAATTGGCTTTAAATGATCCAAAAACCTACTCACAACGTCTGATGGATCACCACCCTGAAATAGCTGCATTTGGTGGCGCGTTCTTATTGTTAGTGTTTCTTAACTTCTTTTTGGATGAAGGTAAAGATACGCACTGGTTCCGTTGGTTGGAGCGCCGTTTGGCGAACTTGGCTAATGTTCCTGCAATGTCAGTCTTCCTTGCACTGATTGCACTTTTGGTGATGGCGGCTAATGTCGATGAAGCTAAACGTCTCGTGGTGACCATGGCGGGAATCTGGGGCATCGTGGTTTACATTGGCGTACAAGTCTTGAGTCATTTGTTGGGTGGTGAACCTGAAGTTGATGAAGACGGCAATGCAGTTACACATGATGCCAATGGCGCAACCACGGGTGTGGTCAAAGCAGGTATTGGTGGTTTCTTATACCTAGAAGTACTTGATGCATCGTTCAGTTTTGATGGCGTAATTGGCGCGTTTGCCATTACTTCCGATGTCGTGATTATTATGTTGGGTCTCGCGATTGGTGCGATTTTCGTGCGTTCGATGACGATTTACTTGGTAGAAAAAGGGACTTTGGATGCCTATGTCTTCCTTGAGCATGGTGCACACTACGCCATTGGTGCTTTAGCATTCATTATGCTGGCAAGTGGTACAGGTCTACATGTACCAGAAGTTGTCACGGGTTTAATTGGTGTGGCCTTTATTGTTTGGGCAGTTATTGCTTCTATTCAATACAAAAAACATCAAGCCGCTTAAAGCAGATTGCTTTAAACCGCAGAAAAGCGCAGCTCAGGCTGCGCTTTTTGTTTTTCAGATTAGGAAGGCTTTTATTAAACATAAAATTCATGCCGCTAGTCGGATTGAATAGCCTATAATCTTGATCCAAGATTAATTCAATACAGTCTGTCCTCGTTTATGATGAATGCTTTAGAACGTCGTTCAACTTTTGCCTTAAGCAGTATTTTTGCCTTACGCATGTTGGGTTTGTTCATGATCATCCCTGTATTTTCTGTGGCAGGGCAGACCTATGAATATGCAACGCCTGCGCTGCTCGGTTTGGCTGTGGGGATTTATGGTTTAACACAGGCTATTTTACAGATTCCTTTCAGCTTGATTGCTGACCGTTATAGTCGTAAGCCCTTGGTGGTTTTTGGGCTACTTCTGTTTGCTTTGGGTGGTGCAATTGCCGCGATGTCAGACACCATTTATGGGGTGATTATTGGTCGTGCCATTGCGGGTGGTGGAGCAGTGTCTGCAGTGGTGATGGCACTACTGGCGGATGTGACCCGTGAAGAAAACCGCATGAAAGCCATGGCAACCATGGGCATGAGTATCGGGGTTTCTTTTGCTGTAGCTTTTAGTTTGGGGCCGTGGCTTACCGGTTTAGTAGGGATTTCAGGATTATTCTGGGTAACGACCATCATGGGTTTGGCGGCCATTTCGATGTTGTTTTTGGTGCCAAAAGTCACCCGCCATCATCGTAATTATCAGCAAGGCTATTTGGCTCAGCTCAAACAAGTCTTAAAAATGGGCGATCTGAACCGTCTGCATGTATCGGTGTTTAGCTTACATTTATTGCTGACGGCAATGTTTATTTATGTCCCATCGCAACTCATCGACTTTGCAAAAATTCCACTAAATTCGCATGGCTGGGTGTATTTACCGCTGTTGGTAGTTAGCCTATTTTTTGCCTTTCCAAGTATTGTGTTGGCTGAAAAATATCGCAAGATGCGAGGCATCTTTTTAACGGCTATTGGCGGCATTATTTTAGGCTTAGGCATCCTAATTTTTGGCTTTGAGTCGAAGTATATTTTGCTGACAGGTTTGGGTTTATTCTTTATTGCCTTTAATGTCATGGAAGCGTTGTTGCCGTCATGGTTATCGAAAGCTGCACCGATTCAGTCCAAAGCGACTGCGATGGGCGTCAATGCTAGTAGCCAGTTTTTAGGCGCATTCTTTGGTGGTGTCACAGGTGGTCAGTTGTTGTTGTTAAACAATACTGCCTTGGGTTGGAGCATCCTGACTGGACTTGCGATTGTTTGGTTATTGATTAGTTTTGGCTTGGCACAACCACGTTATTTGTCTTCGATGGTATTGCGTTTACCTGAGCATAAACAAACGGACGAATGGACTTCACAGCTTTTAGCGATTCGTGGTATTGAAGAGGTCGTGGTGATGTCTGATCAGCAAGTAGCGTATGTAAAAGTCGATAAGCAGCAAATAGATGATGCTACGCGACAAGATTTAACGCAGTTGTTGGGGAAAGAGGTAGCCATTTAAGCATAACTCTTATAAAGTAAATAATAGAAATAGATAGGAAGTAAACATCAGATGCGCGGTGTAAATAAAGTTATTTTAGTGGGCACATTAGGCCGAGATCCAGAGACGAAAACTTTCCCAAATGGTGGTTCGTTGACCCAGTTTTCAATTGCCACGAGCGATTCTTGGACAGACAAAAGCACAGGTGAGCGTAAAGAGCAAACCGAATGGCACCGTATTGTGTTACACAACCGTCTAGGTGAAATTGCGCAACAATACCTACGTAAAGGTTCGAAAGTTTATATTGAAGGTTCACTGCGTACTCGTCAGTGGACAGATCAAAATGGTCAAGAACGTTACACCACAGAAATTCGTGGTGAGCAAATGCAGATGCTCGACAACAACCGTCAGCAAGGTGAGCAAATGCAAGGCGGAAATGATGGTTATGCACAACCACGTTTCAACAATAACCAAGGTGGTGGTTATAACAATAACAACAACCAAGGCGGTTATGGCGGCAATCCTGCAGCAGGTAATAGCAACAATCAACAAAGTGGTTATGCGAACAATAACCCAAGCGGTTTTGCACCAAAGGCGGCTCCTCAGTCAGCGCCTGCGGCAGCACCAGCAGATATGGATGATGATCTTCCGTTCTAACTTGTTAAGTTATTTAAGATAATTTTGTTTTAAATTTATTTTAAATTAATTACTTAAACAGAAAAATAGCTTCTTTTATGTTGTAAATAAGAGAGGCTATTTTTTAAACTATAGAAAATAGACCTCTTGCGAAAGTATCGTTTTGCCTAATTTTTGAATTGGCTAAAACCTTATTAAATGTAGCTTTAGGCTGTTTAAATTTTGACTAACGCAATAGGTCTAATGTTAAGTGGCTTTGTTGCACAAAGATTTCATAACTATATGATTTTAAAAGTTTTGATTATTTTTTGATCCAAAATTAAATTTATTTAAATCAGATGCTTACATATTTATGCAACAAAGCCCATATGGATACTGCAACTTATAGTAAAACTAATATGAGCAAAGTCATATTAGTGGGCACATTAGGCCGAGATCCAGAGACGAAAACTTTTCCAAACGGTGGTTCGTTGACCCAGTTTTCAATTGCAACGAGCGACTCTTGGACAGACAAAAGCACAGGTGAGCGTAAAGAGCAAACCGAATGGCACCGTATTGTGTTACACAACCGTCTAGGTGAAATTGCGCAACAATACCTACGTAAAGGTTCGAAAGTTTATATTGAAGGTTCACTGCGTACTCGTCAGTGGACAGATCAAAATGGTCAAGAACGCTACACCACAGAAATTCGTGGTGAGCAAATGCAGATGCTCGACAACAACCGTCAGCAAGGCGAGCAAATGCAAGGCGGAAATGATGGTTATGCACAACCACGTTTCAACAATAACCAAGGTGGTGGTTATAACAATAACAACAACCAAGGCGGTTATGGCGGCAATCCTGCAGCGGGCAATAGCAACAACCAACAAAGTGGTTATGCGAACAATAACCCAAGCGGTTTTGCACCAAAGGCGGCTCCTCAGTCAGCGCCTGCGGCAGCACCAGCAGATATGGATGATGATCTTCCATTCTGATTTGTATAATATCTAAATATTGTATGAAGTGAAAAAGAACTTGATTTATATCAAGTTCTTTTTTTATGGCTAGGCAAATTTGGTATTTAAAAAAGAGCTTTATAGAATAAAGATGTTCAGCTAATACGAGTGACATAGCATACTTTTCCTCTCTATAAAAAAGGGACCTCTGATGAGATCCCTTTTTAAAAATACGAAATGCTAATAAATCATGATAAAGATTGCTGAGGATGAACCATATTTTTGATGGATAGCACATCAGCCAAAAGTTGATCAGACAATAGGTTTTCAGCTTTAATTAAAGCCAATACACTTTGACCCGTTTCATTCGCTTGTTTTGCAATACGAGTCGTTGTTTCATAGCCCAAATATGGGTTGAGTGCAGTAATAATGCCGATTGAATTATCTACATTTGCCTGACAGTGTTCAGCATTGGCACGGATGTTTTCAATACATTTATATTGGAACATTTGCATCGCTTTACCCAACAAATCGATCGATTCGAACAGTTTAAAAGCAATTAATGGCTCCATCGCATTGAGCTGCAGTTGACCTGCTTCGGCCGCCAAAGTAATGGCTAAATCATTTGCAATCACTTGAAAACACACTAAATTCATTGCTTCTGGAATAACAGGGTTCACTTTGCCAGGCATAATTGAGCTGCCTGGTTGACGCGGTTCCAAATGGATTTCATTCAGACCTGTGCGAGGGCCACTAGAAAGTAAACGCAGGTCATTGGCAATTTTTGAGAGTTTAGTCGCGGTACGTTTTAAGAAGCTCGATAATAAAACGAAATCACCCATATCTGAGGTTGCTTCGATTAAATCAGGTGAGCTGCTGATCTGCTTTTGCGTAATTTCAGACAACGCTGCGATGGCATATTCACGATACTTAACTTCGGTATTGATGCCTGTTCCAATTGCTGTTCCGCCCAAATTTACAACACTTAAAGCAGACGGCATGATGTCATTGAGCTTGTTTAAATCATTTTGTAAGGTATTTGCAAATGCGCCAAATTCTTGACCCAAGGTCATTGGAACGGCATCTTGCAATTGGGTACGACCCATTTTTAAGATATGCGAAAACTCATCTGACTTGTTCTTAAAACTTTGAATTAAATTTTGAAACGGGCTATTCAATTGCTCTATTGCAAAAATTAAACCCACTTTAATTGCTGTTGGATAGACATCATTGGTTGATTGAGACATATTAATATCATTATTTGGATGTAAATATTGATATTCGCCTTTTAAATGCTCTAAATGTTCTAAGCCAATATTAGCCAGTACTTCATTGATATTCATATTGGTGGATGTTCCCGCACCACCTTGAATCATATCAATTGGAAATTGGTCATGATACTTATAATTAATAACTTGTTCACATGCATACTGAATAGCATTGTATTTATTTTCTTCAAGCTTATTGAGTTTAAAATTGGCTTCTGCGCATGCAGCTTTAACCATTGCAAGGGCATTAATAAAAACAGGGAATTGATTGAGTTTATTTGGGCTTAAATTAAAGTTCTCTAAAGCTCTTAAAGTTTGTACGCCATAATAGCAATGAACGGGAATCTCTTTATGCCCTAATAAATCCTTTTCAACGCGTGTGTTAATCTTAATGTTCATTTAAATAGACTCTAATCTCGAATAAATCGATATTAAAGTGCGCACGGTTTTTTTTCTAATGTAAAAATATATTACTACATGCATTTTTTGCATAATAGATTATAATTGATCAAAGGATGAGTGAAGAATGAGTTATGACTTTAGAAATTCGATGGATTGAAGATTTACTTGCATTAGAGCAAGAAAAATCGATATCTCAAGCAGCAGCTCTACGACATGTCACGCAGTCTGCCTTTACGCGCAGAATTCAGAATATTGAAAACTCATTGGGTTTCCAAATTTTGAAAAGATACAGTAAAAATATTGATTTCACAGAAGCAGGCCAGGTTTTACTGGCTTCGGCAAAAAATATACAAAATCAACTCACTACAACAATAAAATATTTAGAAAAGAATGTGAAACATGATGAGTTAACCGTCAAGTTTGCAGTGTCACACTCGCTCATTACCCAGTTTTTCCCCCGCTTTATTCATGAGTTATCGATGGATATGACGGACTTAAAATTGGAAATTATTGCCTCAAATTTCAAACAGGGCATGCGCTTATTAAAAGATGGTTCGTGTGATTTTTTAATCAGCTATTGCGATCAAAAAACATTAGAACAATTCGATCGTTCTTTGTTCGAATTTCATAAAATTGTTGAAATGGAAATACTCCCGGTGACGGCCTTAGATCATGATGGGACGGCCAAATATTCACTCGATCAGTCTTTTCCTTTGTTGTCTTATAGTAAACAAGCATATTTAAGAAACTGTGTGGATGAAGCGATTGAAAATAAGTTGGATTATAGAACTTTATATGAGACGGATAATGCAGGTGATTTAAAAGAGTTGGTATTACAAGGTTTAGGTGTGGCATGGTTGCCTAAATTATTGGTTGAAAGAGAGATGCAAGAAAATAAATTAAAAGTACTGGATGGTAATCAGTACTATTTATTTCAAGATGTCTATCTGGTTAAACGAGAAATGTCATTTTCAAATCGAATTAATTATATTTGGAATATTTTAATTCAGAAAAATAAATAATTGGACTTTATGGATTATTTTTGTTAATCGTTTTGAGGTATATTAGGGCAGAGTAAAACTTGAAGTGCGACATAAACCACCTAATTAATTTAAAGGGTTTATGGAGTATATAAAATTGTCATACCATCATCTTAACTTTGAAGATCGTACTGCATTAATGCTTGAGTCAAGAAAAGAAGGCTTTTCAGCCAGAAAATTTGCTGAACTTATTAAAAGACATCCTAGTACGATCTATCGTGAGCTTAAAAGAAATAGCATCAATGACGTTTATCAAGCTCGATATGCTTCTGATAACACTTTTGCTAGACGTAGACGTGGTCACAGAAAACTCAAAATCGATTCAATCCTCTGGAAATTTATTGTTGAAGCGATCCGTTGTTTATGGTCTCCTCAGCAAATAGCAAAGCGTTTAAAGACATTTCCTGATTTGGATCAAACAATGAATGTAAGCCATACAACGATTTATTCAACGATACGCGCATTACCCAAGGGTGAGTTGAAAAAAGACTTATTATCCTGTCTGCGTCATGAAAATAAAAAGCGAAAAGCTAACGGTGAACCTAAAAAAGATTCTATATTACAGGATATTAAAACTATTCATGAGCGCCCAGCCGAAGTTCAAGAAAGAAAAATACCGGGTCATTGGGAAGCTGATTTAATTAAAGGTAAAGACAATAAAAGTTCGATAGCAACACTTATTGAACGAAATACACGGCTCTGTATCTTGGCAACATTACCTGATGCAAAGGCAGAATCAGTGCGCAAGGCTTTAACTGAAGCTCTGAAATATTTACCTGCAGAACTGCGTAAAACGTTGACCTATGACCGTGGACGCGAGATGTCAGAACATAAAATACTCGAAGAAGATTTAGGCATAGATGTATATTTCTGTGACCCACATTCACCTTGGCAAAAAGGCACATGCGAAAATATGAATGGTTTAATTAGGCAATATTTACCTAAAGGGATTGATTTAAATCAGGCAGATCAGCATTATTTAAATCAAGTTGCCATGTCACTGAATACTCGTCCTAGAAAGGCGTTAGATTGGCTTACACCATTAGAGAAATTTGCTCAGCTTGTTGATTATCATAAGGCTTTTGAAACTGTCGCACCTCATGTTTGAATTCGCCTAGACTTCTTGCGTTAGTCAAATTTTAAGCAGTCGAAAGCTATATTTTGTGAGGTTTTAGCCAATTCAAAAATTAGATAAAACTATACTTTCGCAAGAGGTCTATTTAAATAATAAATAAGGTGATTTTATGAATATTAAATAAAGGACTTTACTTACTATTTAAAAATCACCTTTTATTTTATCTATAAATAATTCTAAGTGTTATCGGCTAATTGGTTTGCGGGAGAAATGTTGTTCACCATAATACCTTCTTGCTCGGTACTCTCATCTTTATTGCCCTCAGTACGTGCAATCACGGCAGTTGCAATACTATTTCCAATCACATTGGTTGCCGTACGGCCCATATCTAAAAACTGATCAATCGCTAAAATTAATAGAATACCGGCTTCAGGAAGTTGGAACATAGCCAGAGTGGAGGCAATCACCACAATAGATGCTCGTGAAACACCTGCAATCCCTTTACTCGTAATCATGAGGGTAAAGAGTATGAGTGCTTGCTGGGAAAAACTTAAATCAATGTTGTAGGCTTGTGCAATAAATAACACGGCAAATGCCATATACATCATCGAGCCATCGAGGTTGAAAGAATAACCTAAAGGGAGAACGAAACTGGTAATGCGTTTAGGCACACCGAATTTATCCAAAGCTTCCATGGTTTTTGGATAAGCCGATTCACTACTTGCGGTCGCAAATGCCAACATGGTGGGTTCACGCACGATTCGCATCAATCTAAAAATATCTTTTTTCAAGAAGATATAGCCGAATGCAATCAGGAGAGTCCAAAGCACCAAGAGTCCCACATAGAACTGTCCAATGAGAATACTATAATCGATAATCAGCTTAGGGCCTTGGATGGTAATCGCGGAAGCAATGGCTGCAAAAACGGCGATAGGGGCAAATGCCATGACATAATCTGTAATTCGGAACATGACCTTACAGAGTTCATCAATAATTTTGCCAATGACGATCACTTCACTTTGATGTTGCACATAGGCCAGTGCAGAACCAAAGAAAATGGAGAAAACCAAAATCTGTAATATCTCATTATTGGCCATGGCTTCAGCAAAACTACGCGGGAAAATATGCGTAATGAAGCTTTCTAAGCTCAGACTTGTCGCACTGACACCGATATCAACCGCTGTTTGAGGAACGGTGAGATTCATTCCAGCGCCGGGCTGGAATAAAATGGCTAAGCCCATGCCCAGTAAAAGTGAAATAAATGATGCACCAATGAACCAACTCATGGCTTTTAAGGTAATTGATCCCAGAGATGAGGATTTTCCCATCGAGAGCAGACCAGAAACGATTGTTGCAAACACTAAGGGTGCAATAATCATTTTAATTAATCTTAAGAATACATCGGTCACAATTTTAAAATAGGCTGCAAGTTCTGTGGTTTGTGCAGTCGTTAAAGTGCTATGAAAAGCCCAACCAATCAGTATTCCTGAGATCATGGCAATCAGAATATATTTCAGTAGTTTCTTCTGCTTCATACTTATCGTTCCTTCTTTAATCTTCTTTTCATCAACTTTTGGCCTGATGTAGCAAGGCATTGATGACATTCCATGTTGATCAATTTATAGAGGCATTGCTTTAGGTATTGAGTGCTAAATCATCGATTGGGGATTTAACTGTGGCAAGTGTTACTTTTTTTAAAAAAACGACAATGCAATTTTTAATTCAGTTATGCAAAAAATGCATGAGATGATTCTTTAGTTTTACTTGATATAGGTGAGCTGTTCTTAATATAACGACCGAATGTTTGTTTTTTTAATTCTGATTGGTGATAGGAAAGATATTAAATTTCCTGATTCTGTGAGGAAGAGCCAAGGTCAGAAAGCGAAGTCAAAGTTAATGAATGCACGAACTCAAAACCAAGCTTTCGCTCATAATTTTCCCACGGACAAAACCATTGAATTGCCCGTTTTATCTAATATTTTAATAATCAGCTCATGAATTTAAGTTGCTGATATAAATAGATAATTAAAATAGAGAGGTAGCGTGTTGATGACGTTGATTGAGCAATATCATGACTTTTCACAGCTCATGCACAAGGGCTTGATGTTTTCATTCTTTCCTTTCGTACATCCACAAAAAATTATCTATGCGCAATTCATTGTTAAAGCGACAGAATTTCTAAACATGAATTTAGTTCACTTTTGTGTGAGATTAAATCATTTTTATTCATGTGATCATTCAGGTATAAATTAAACCACGCTCTTAACGATAGATCATATTCATCGTTACTTCTTAGCCTGAGGATCAGAAAAAACTGAAAAGGCTGGAAAGACGATTCGCTAGAAAGGTCCAAAAAGAAAATTGGACCCTCTAGAAAGAGCATGAAAGAAATTCAGTTTTATCGCAGAAATATAGGGTAACAGATCGCCATGAGTACAGAGTTTGCATGTTCAATTAAACGCATTCGTTTTGATGAAAACTATCAACCAGCAGATAACACACGTCTAACGACGAACTTTGCTAACTTGGCGCGCGGTGAAAGTCGTGAGCAGAACCTACGTAATACACTTCGTATGATCAATAATCGTTTCAATGCCTTAGCACAAACAGATAACCCGAATGGTGATCGTTATTCGCTTGAAATCGATATTATTTCTGCAAATTTAGACATTGAGGGGAATGGTCAAGCTTTCCCTATCATTGAAATGCTGAAAAGCACAATTACAGATCATCACACCAATCAACGTATTAAAGGCATGATTGGGAATAGCTTCTCATCTTATGTACGTGACTACGATTTTAGCGTGGTGCTGAAAGAACATAATAAAGAGAATTCGAAGTCGTATGCACCTGAAGGTTTTGGTGATCTACATGGCAAGCTGTATCAATATTTGGTGAACTCAGAGACGTTTAAAGCAGAGTTTAATCAACAGCCTGTGATTTGTTTGAGTGTTTCAACGGCGAAGAAGTACCACCGTACTGCCAATGAGCATCCTGTTTTAGGTGTTGAGTATAAACAAGATGAATATTCACGTACCGATGAGTATTTCCATAAAATGGGCTTACAGGTTCGCTTCTTTATGCCGAAAGGGAGCGCTGCACCTTTAGCATTCTATTTTGCGGGTGATTTACTGCGTGATTACACCGATCTTGAATTGATCAGTGTGATTAGCACCATGGAAACTTTCCAAAAGATCTATCGCCCTGAAATTTACAATGCAAATTCATCAGCAGCTCAAGTCTATCAAGCCAGCCTAGAGTACCCAGATTACTCATTAACGCGAATCGTCTATGACCGCGTTGAACGTGGTCAGCTCGCGGTCAAGCAAGGTAAATGGACAGAAGAAAACTTTATCAAGCCGTATCAAGACATCCTTGAAAAATGGGCTGCGAATTACACCGTAAACAGCAACGCTGCTTAATTTACCTGAAACAGAATATTGAAATAGAGATTTAAAATGGCCATTTTATTACCAACATCAACTGCGGGCAGTTTACCGAAACCTTCTTGGCTTGCTGAGCCTGAGAAACTTTGGTCACCTTGGAAACTCGAAGGTGACGCATTACTCGAAGCGAAACAAGATGCTTTACGTTTGTCATTGCAAGAACAACTCCATGCAGGCATTGATATCGTTAGTGATGGCGAACAAACCCGCCAACATTTTGTGACGACGTTTATTGAACATCTGGATGGCGTTGATTTTGAGAAACGCGAAACGGTGCGTATCCGTAATCGTTATGATGCGAGTGTGCCGTCTGTAGTCGGTGCAGTAAGCCGTCAAAAGCCTGTTTTTATTGAAGATGCTAAGTTTTTACGTAGCCAAACAAATCAGCCGATCAAGTGGGCATTACCTGGCCCGATGACCATGATTGATACGCTGTATGATGGTCACTATAAAAGCCGTGAAAAACTGGCTTGGGAATTTGCTAAGATCCTGAATCAAGAAGCACGTGAGTTAGAAGCTGCGGGTGTGGATATTATCCAGTTCGATGAACCTGCATTTAATGTGTTCTTTGATGAAGTGAATGACTGGGGTGTTGCAACGCTTGAACGAGCACTTGAAGGTCTGAAATGTGAAACTGCGGTTCATATTTGCTATGGCTATGGCATCAAAGCCAATACCGATTGGAAAAAGACCTTGGGTTCAGAGTGGCGTCAATACGAAGAAGCATTCCCTAAACTGCAACAATCTAAAGTTGATATCATCTCACTTGAATGTCAAAACTCGCGTGTACCAATGGATCTGATTGAACTGATTCGCGGTAAAAAAGTCATGGTCGGTGCGATTGATGTGGCAACCAATACCGTTGAAACACCTGAAGAAGTTGCGAATACACTACGTAAGGCGCTTCAGTTTGTCGATGCAGATAAACTCTATCCTTCGACCAACTGTGGCATGGCACCTTTAGCACGTGAAGTGGCACGTGGTAAGCTGAATGCGTTAAGCGCAGGTGCAGAAATTATTCGTAAAGAACTTTCGGCTTCATACGCAGCAAGCGCGTGATGTGAACGGGCTATCTATTTGATCAGAAATGGGTAGCTCGTATTCCATTTAAAAGCATGTGTCCGTTCTACTGAGGAATAAAATGATGATTGAAGCAACAGACTTTAGAGATGCAATGTCTTTGTTAACCAGTGCCGTGAGTGTCGTAACTACGGCAGGCATGGCTGATCGTCATGGATTCACAGCATCTGCCGTATGCAGTGTGACGGATACACCACCGACATTATTGGTCTGTATGAATAAAGCATCGCGTTCACATGCACATTTTGTCGATAATAAAATTTTATCGGTGAATGTGTTAGGTGCACAACATCAGCATATTTCGAATGTCTTTGCATCTAAAATGACGTCTGAAGAGCGTTTCAAACATGGTGTGTGGACAGAGCTAGAAACGGGCGCACCTGTTTTAAAGGATGCTTTGGTCAATTTTGATTGTGAAATTGATGATATTCAAGAAGTGGGAACACATTCGGTTTTTATGTGCCGTATTGTCGCGATTCAACAAAGCCAGTATGAGCAAAGTTTAGTGTATTTTAATCGTGCTTATCATCAGGTGGGGCAGACCGAAACGGCTTAAATTCACTTTTTATTGAACATCAACGCTTGGAAATGCCCTCCCAAATCATAGATTTTTCTCGGCTTGACTCTGGATTTGACTGTATTGAGCTCATTTGGATAATCGAAAGGTTTTCATTTAGGTCACAAGATGGTGAAAATCGGGCAACAGCGTGAGGGGGAAATATTTAATCTAAAAATTCGATAAAAATAATAAAAACTTACTGTTTTACCTATTTTAGATTTGTGCGTATTCTCGCTGTATCACTTAAGCACTCTCACAAATCTTTTGAGGACGAATACATGAGTTTAATCAATACTGAAGTTAAGGCGTTTAATGCAACTGCTTACCAAAATGGTGAATTCATTGAGTTGTCTGAGCAAAACTTGAAAGGCACATGGTCTGTCGTATTTTTCTATCCTGCTGATTTCACCTTTGTGTGTCCAACAGAATTGGGCGACTTAGCCGATCACTATGCTGAGTTTAAAAAACTCGGTGTGGAAATTTACGGCGTATCGACCGATACCCACTTTACCCATAAAGCATGGCACGACACTTCAGATGTGATTGGTAAAATTCAGTATCCATTGATTGGTGATCCAACTTGGACGTTGTCTAAAAACTTTGACGTGCTGATTGAAACAGAAGGTCTAGCAGACCGTGGTACTTTTGTGATTGATCCTGAAGGTAAAATCCAAATTATTGAAATTAATGCTGGCGGTATTGGTCGCGATGCATCTGAACTCTTACGCAAAGTGAAAGCAGCACAATATGTGCATGCACACCCAGGTGAAGTATGTCCAGCAAAATGGAAAGAAGGTGAAGCAACGCTTGCGCCGTCAATCGACTTGGTTGGTAAAATCTAAGCTGACCTCGATAGTTGCATCGTGCTGAGTCACGAGCATGATACCTGTAAAAAATCAGCCCAAGTGGCTGATTTTTTTATGCAGGGTTCTTTTAGCTTTTACAGATGGTAACCCTTGCTGGTGCTGGCAAAGTCTCTTAAACCCTGAATCAAATACTCAATCAGTTTTTCCATGACCAAACGTTGTCCTTTACGTGAAGCATAGACCAACTGTACGGTTCCAATATTGGAACACCAGTCGGGCAAAATGTGAATCAGGCGACCTGAAGCAATATCTGCCTCTACCGTTAAGTAAGGTAGGTTGGCAATGCCAAGTCCATCCAGAGCCGAGTAATACACGCCTGCGACATCATTACTTTTGACCCGTGGTTCTAAAGGAATCACGATCTGTTCATCACTCTGGGTATGATGCAATAACCATTGATAATCAGACTTTTGTACTCCCAGTGTGAGTGTTGGAAAATCATTCAGCTCGGTGGCAAACTGAATTTCACGGCCCTGTAGCAGATCAGGACTGGCCACCAAACAATGCGTGGTTTTGACCACATCACGGACCACAATGCTTGAGTCTTCATTGGCGCTAAAATTGGTTCGAATGGCAAGATCAATGTCATCATGCAAGACATCGACACGACGGCTGGTTAGCTCCATTTCCACTTGGACTTTGGGATATTGTTTTAAAAAATGATTGAGTAAGCTTCGCACTTGATAGCGCATCATCACAGAAGGGCAACTGATTTTGATTAAACCTTGCGGTTCACTTTTCTGTTTCAGTAAAACATTGTGTGCACTTTCGACTTGCTGAATGATTTGACGACATTCTTCAAACAGCTCTTGTCCCAAGGGGGTGACTTTAAAATGTCGCGTTGAACGCTGAATCAGGGTTATGTTGTACTTGGCTTCAAGGTCTAAAATACGGCGACTAAGCTTAGACTTGGTGATGTTCGAGGCATCGCTTGCAGCACTGAAACCGCCGTGCTTGACCACAAGATAAAAATAATAATAGTCGTCAAATGAATGCATGATGGGTTCAAGCCTGTATTGATTTGTGACCGAAGGCAGTCTGCGATGGATGATCTGATACTGTATCATCGCTAACGATTGCGCACGACAAAAAAGCGATCCGAAGATCGCTTTTGCTCAGGTTGAATTATTTCTGCGCTGTATTTTTGCTATAGCTTTGAATCAGGTTTTTATAGTCTGGAATATGCGCTGCAAAGAGTGAACCGAGGCCTTCAATATCATTACGCCAGTCGCGGTGTAATTCGCAAGCTGCACCAAACCATGACATTAGCTGTGCGCCTGCCTGAGACATGCGATCCCATGCTGCATCACGGGTGATGGGGTTAAAGGTTCCCGATGCATCAGTAATCACAAAGACATCAAACTCTTCTTCCAGTGCCGACAGTGCAGGGAAGGCCACACAGACTTCAGTTACTACACCCGCAATAATCAATTGTTTTTTACCTGTGGCTTTTACGGCTTGAACAAAGTCTTCATTGTCCCATGCATTGATTTGCCCTGGGCGTGCAATATAGGGTGCATCGGGGAACATTTCGACCAACTCAGGGACCAAAGGACCGTTTGGACCCTCTTCAAAACTAGTGGTCAGAATGGTGGGAAGATTAAAATATTTCGCGGCAGCAGCCAGTGCCAGCACATTGTTTTTAAATTTGTCTGGGTCAATGTCACGGACCAATGAAAGGAGACCCGCTTGGTGGTCAACCAAAAGAACCGCTGCATTATCTTTGTCTAAACGAATATAAGGTTTCGCCATTTTTCTGTCCTCGTTGTGATTATCAGTCGAGTCTCAAGGCAATCAGTAAGAAGGTTATGGCCTTGAGCTTGAACATCATCATAGGTAGGAAAATGAGACAATAAAATAAGCCAAATGAGATGCTTAATCTTAAAAATAGGAAAATTTGAGCAAAAATATGCCATAAAAATAAGGAATGGCTTTGTTTTTAAATTGATTTTTATGCAGGTGAGATGATTTTAATTGGATTGTCCTATTCGTGTGATTGTGTGTACTAGCGCAGTGCTATAAGACGGATGAGGAAAGGGGTAGTATAGATTGCATATTCATCCTATCGAGATAGGAGTTCCAAGATGAAAAAAGTAATCGGTGTTTATCGTAATCAAGACATGCATTGGGTTGGAGATGGTTTTCCTGTCAAAAACCTCTTTTCATATGACCGCTTAGGACAAGCGATTAGTCCGTTTCTACTTTTGGACTATGCTGCACCTTACAAATTTGATCCAACCACATCGCAACGTGGTGTGGGTTCACACCCGCATCGTGGCTTTGAAACAGTCACCATCGCCTATAGCGGTGAAGTGACACACAAAGACTCTAGCGGCGGCGGTGGTACCATCAATACTGGCGATGTACAGTGGATGACTGCGGGTTCAGGTGTGGTGCATGAAGAGTTTCATTCTCCAGCCTTTGCTGAGCATGGTGGTCTGTTTGAAATGGTACAACTTTGGGTGAATTTGCCAGCCAAAGAAAAAATGACCACACCCCGTTATCAAGCCTTGACCGTGGCAGATATCCCGCGCATCGAAATGGATGATAATGCTGGACACATACGCGTGATTGCGGGCGAGTTTGGTGGTCATCATGGCCCTGCTCAAACGTATAGTCCCATCAATGTTTGGGATGGTGAGTTAAAAGCAGAGTATGAAACTTTTATCCATGTGCCCGTCACGCATAACACGATTGTGGTGGTGCTCAGTGGTGAAGTGCTGATTAATGGCACGCAAAAAGTGGTGGATAGTTCCATTGTGATGTTTGCTCAAGATGGCGAAGCTGCAATTCAACTACAAGCGCTGCAAGACACTAAATTCTTGGTGTTGACCGGTGAACCACTGAATGAGCCAATTCAAGGTTATGGTCCATTTGTGATGAATAGCAAAGCGGAAATTGTGCAAGCTTTTGACGATTTTAATCGTGGCAAGTTTGGTGAAATCTCTGTTGCTGTGGTGGACTAAAATCTTGGCGCTAAAAAGAAGAAATCCCTACTCGGTCAAGGGTAGGGATTTTTTAGGCGCTGTAGTCTTCTTGTTTTGCATAGTTGGTCATGAATTATTATGTGATGTAATTATCTTTTTTATGCGGGGCGCATATTAGCGCTTTTTCGCTGGTTTGTAAAACAGATGTTATAAAAATAGTTAATTTATATACTTTGTTTTTAAAGGGTTTATATTTTTATTTAAAATAAAATGCATAAAAAACCTGTGTTTATTTAAGTGGCTTTTTAGTGTAATGAAATGTAATTTAAGCAAATGTCGTCCTACCAGTGCGGCACATGAAAAAATGTGATTCTGGTATTTTTTAATAGCCCTATTTTTTCGACATTGGGTCATAATTTCAGTCAATATAAGTCAGACTGACGGATCATAATTTTGGATATTGCAGTTATTGGTAGCGGCATGGCCGGTCTTGCTACCGCAAGAATTCTAAAGGATGCTGGGCATAATATTACTATTTTCGAAGCACTGACTGGGCGAGGGATGGATAGCCACAGTACAGAGTTTGAAGGTGGTCTGATTGATGCTCCGTTACGTGTCATGAACCCACACTTATGGAAAAACACCTTAAGTCTTGCGACTTATTTAGGCATCAAAACGTATCCAGTACGCACCTACATGGCATGTAGTTGGCTGTTTGAAGACCGTACAGAAACATGGCTAACCACTACGCGTAGTCGCATTGGCAATTTCCCGATTATCAATAACCGCAAAGGCCTACAGCAGTATGGATGGCGCTTGGTTAAAGGTATGTTGCAGCTTAAAACCGCGATTGCTAAATTCTTCAAATCTAAAGATCAAGACATTACCTTGGCTGAATTTATCAACCAGCATGACATTGAAGAAGTGTTTTGGCATGGTGCAGTCATGCCTGTGCTCTACACCATCTGTACCTGCAATCCAAAAACCATTGGCGAATGGCCAGCGAAACCGCTGCTGATCTTTTTACGTCAGTTGACGGATGGCGATGCTTTATTGCGTATACAAGGGGGAACACCTGCCTTGGTCGATAAATTGATTGAAAACATCAATATCCAAAGCGGATCTGCTATTAGCAAAGTCACTGAACAAGGTGACAAAGTTTTGGTTGAAAATAATAAGGGCGAACAGCAATTGTTTGACCGTGTGGTGGTCGCAACGCCAACCACAAAAATTGAAGAGTTTTTAGATCCTGTTCAATTTGCAGATGATATTGCGCTGTTAAAGCAGTTCCGTTTTGAGCAAGGTCAGCTGGTGATCCATACTGATCCTTCCGTGATGCCGCCTAAGCGTAAAGACTGGTCGGTGCTGAGCTATATGATGGACCGTAAGTTTACCCGTCAACAGTTCACGGTTTGGCTCAATTCAGTCGAACCGAGTCTGGTTGGTAAAAATGCCGTGTTCCAAACGTGGCAGCCTGTGACCGAGATTGACCCGAAAAAAGTAATTTCAACTGTAACTTTGACCCGTGCGGTGGTGGACTCGCAAACGGTGGCTTTGAATAAAGAGTTACAACAACGCCATAAGAGTGCCAACCGAAAAGTCTTCTTCTGTGGTTCATGGTCGTGCGATGGTCTGCCTATTTTAGAGTCTGCCGTCACTTCAGCAATGCATATTGCAGAAATTTTCGATGCACCATTGCCGTTTGTTGGATTAAAACCTAAAGTTGAGGTTGCCCCACAACTCGGCTACTAAAGCATGAAATGGCTCCAAACCTTACAGCGACATCTGCCCAAACATAAATATGCAATTGATGCAAAACAATTGGGAGATCACGCTGTATTGGCTTGGAGCAATCTTGGCTATTGGGAAAATAGCCAATCTTCCTATCCTGAGGCTTGCCAAACACTGGCAACGCATCTTGCTGATCGATTACAGCTAAAATCAAATGACCGTGTTTTAGACTTGGGTTGTGGACAGGGTGCGAGTCTATTACTGTGGCAGCAGCATTACCATGTTCAGCAACTTTGTGCGGTTGAGTTACAAGCCGAATGTGTCCAGCGCATACAACACACGTTAAATTCAAAGATACACATCATTCAAACGTCATTTTTAAATTTAAATTCAAAGCTATTTTCAGCACCTTTTGATGTGGTGTTGTGCCTTGATGCCGCTTATCACAGTGATTTAAATTCATTTTTGAGATCAACCCATTCTGTTTTAAATTCAAAAGGGCGGATTGGTTTTCACTATCTAATGTTGAGTAATGCATTTTTGAATTTAAATCGTTTTGAGAAACTTCAATTGAAAATGCTGTTAAAAGCAGCCGATGTTCATTTGGAACATCTTCAGTTAGAAGCGAATTTGAAGCATTCGATAGAAGAACAAGGCTATCAGCAGATTGTTATTGAAGATTTATCAGATGCAGTTTTGGCTGGGTTTTCTCGTTATTATCATGCACATTTAGCCCAGCAGGCCGCTCAAAATTTGGATCATTTCAAAATTAAAATGACGGCAAAACTCTGCCAAAAATTATTTGAACAAGGCATCGTGCGCTATGTTCAAATTACGGCAATGAAAGACATTTAAAGTGAAATAAAAAACCAAAGGTCAGAAACAACAAAGCCTCACTAAAAAGCGAGGCTAAGTATAAAATGGTGCCGGCACACGGATTCGAACTGTGGACCTACTGATTACAAGTCAGTTGCTCTACCAACTGAGCTATGCCGGCAACGTGGTGAGAATAATAGCGGATTTTCTTGAAAACGCAAGCCAAAAAGTGAGCGATTGAAATGCACATGGTTGTTTGTGCAAACTTCACCCACCAAAGGGTGGGTGAAAGCTAAGAATAAAATTCGGGGGCTGTGATGAAACTGTTTTTAAATAGGGTTAAGTGAAAACATGGAACTTATTTGCTCCTTAAAATTTGATCGAGGTCTTGGGCACATTCTTCCAACGTAAAAGCCATGTCGAGTTGCATTTGAGGTTTGAGTTCATTGGCCAGCGTTCTCCATTGTTCAATCAGACGAATTGCTTTTTGAATTTTATGTTTGTTGACATCCTTTGCAAGGGTTGGGGTATAACCGCCTCGTTTAGCGTTTTTAATTTGTTTGACATAATTGGTGCTGTTATTCATTCTGACTCCCGAATAGCAGTTTTATTGGTCAATTTTGTGTTTCGCTAGTTATATACCGCAAATGAATTGTGCTTCATAAACATTGCATCTAGATGATCATTGATGATTTATTTTAACCTCCCTTAGAAATTGTTTTAGCTCAAGTTTGAATCATGTTCAAGCGTTTATTTTTGAATAAATATTTCACTTTGTGGTGCGAATTATCCTATTGGGTGAAGAGTCGTTTTTATGAAGCAGACTTTGTGCCAAGTCAAAATAAGAATGTTCAGCATAAAAAAAGACCTTAATCTTTCGATTAAGGTCTTTAAAATTTTGGCGAAAGAGGGAATCACATTATTAATTTAACTTATTGAAATTAATATATGTCTATATAGCATATTTTTGTTTTTACCCCCAGTTTTACCCCCACTTAAATATTGGTAGAGCTATTTCAGCCTAGGAATAGATCAACGGATTATATATTAACCGTTTAATTTTTTGTATTGCACTAGCGAGCTGTTAAGCATTGAATTTTGTATTGCTGAAATAGTAAAGATTTTATATCAGATGAATCTACTTTAGTTGAAATGAAATGTTCTGCGTACAACTTAGCACGGGATTTGGATGAGCTTGTGAAAAGTATGTAACGGCATGAGGAATCAGTTAAAAGATGGTTGGTAAGTTTCTCATTTCGTTGATCCTATTGGTACAGTATTATCTTAATAAATACTTAGTAGATTACTACGTATGCTTTATTCCACTTTTGGAAACATAGCTAGATACAGAATTAATTTTATATTTAACAGTAATATTAACCTCCTATCGTCAGTGTGTCTGATAGGATTTTTTTTGTCTTAATTTTTTCTCAATATTGTATTTATTTTAATAATAATATGTTTTTTTTAACTTTTTTATATGTGGTAATTATGTTTTTATTTTTATTTAAGTCTATAATAAAACAAATAGTTATATGTATTTATTGATGAGTAAAGTATATAAATTGCCTAATGATACTAGGGCAAGAGGGAAAGTTGTAGGGGAGATAAGACCATTCATATCTTATATACGTGCATCTGATATCTTGGCGAACGAAACAATAGAACAAGCATCAAGTGAATCATTTAATCCCAAACAGGAAACGGAACTTGTTAAGAAGCGAACAGGTTTTAAAAAGAAAGAAGTATCACGATGGCCTGATGTAAGTGGTGCTGCACCAGCAAGACCATTATCGACACCTCATTGTACTGTTCAGGATCTCATGAATTATGCTTCCGATAATGAGAATATTTGGAAGTATAATCAGCATGAGAAGAGAGTTGAAAAATTAGCCAATCTATATTTTAGAGAGTATGGGCTGGGTGAGGAGTTGAGAATATTTATAGTTAAATTTGTTATTTTTATTGAGGGGATAATTGAAGGAAAAAGTGCAAAGGCCGTATGGGTTAAAAATATGGATGCGGATGCTTCTGTCAGTAAAGAAAGTCTCACATTGATTGGTCAACGGTACTTTGACTTATTGAACACTTACCATAGTTGCAACATTCTACAAAAAAATAATTTTTCAGATTTAAACGAATTTTTTAATTTTTTAAGCGTTTTTGATGTTGTTAAAGACACTTTTATGTTTTGGAAAATGAACTTTTTCCCAAATCAACAAGCCTTGGAATTAAATAAATTCATGTTAGATTTTAGAAAAAAATTGATTGCCTATAAAGGTAAATACTCTAAAAATTTTGAAAATATTAATTACGTAAATGAAAAAACTTTTCAAAAGATTTTTATAAAAGATCGCTGGATTCTTCGATTTGAGTTGACAACTTTTAAAATGCATCATGATGTACGGTTACTTTCTAAGACTTTTTCTGACCTCATGAAGAGGCTTGAAGGTGACTATCGATTATCGGGAGATATCAAGTATATTAAATTCACTAATGAAAAATTTTCGAAAAAATATCTAGATGTACTTTTTTTTATTGAACCTAATGAGAAATTTAATTCAATGGAGGAGGTCATACATCGTATCCAAGATGATTGGGTCAGAGCGAGCTCCTATACATTAAATGAACATCAGTCAAAGGATGGGAAAATATTGACTCATTATGCTGAAACAGATGCAAAAGTTAAGCAATTAATGAAGAGTGAAACATTTTTTAATTCCGAATATCTATATATTGGAACGAGAGATAAAACAAAAATTGAAGCTGCTGTAGATGTACTAATTCCATATTTTATTAGTCAGGCTATATTTCTTCCTGTTGAAAGTACTTTGCCGAAGACAAGGCAATTGACACAGGTTGGCTTCGGAAAAAAATATTGAAATGCGTTTTTTGGGAAAAACTATTTTAATTGGTAAAAGACTAACTTTAGCTTAGCTATAAACAATAAAGCTCCCTCAATTGGGCGAGTTTTTCTGAAAGAAATCCCCAATCTTGTAGGGAGTCTAGGAATAGTAAGAATGGGCACTTAGTTGGTAACTTATATTATTAAAACATCCTAACCTTTCTATTCATAAGATACTGACTACAAAAAGAATTCAATCAATCGCTACAATCTTTCTTTCATGATGCTACTTCTCACAGATCATTTACAGTGAATACTGTACAGGAGACTGTGAGAGTACTCAGGAAAGAGTACATATGTACTTGTAAATAAATACTCAACTGACTGATGACATGGTGAAAAATACTTTTTGGAGACACCATGACATCCATCCCTTCATTTAATCATCTTTCTGAACCAGCGACTCTTATTGCAGCAGAGAACTTTATTGCTGATATTCTGGTAAACGGTTTTGAAGAATCATTTAAACCCGTCTTGAAGGCGCTATTAGAGCAGTTTGAACATATCTATGATGTGGATCATCACTATAGTGATTACAACGCTGTTTTTGTGGCATTAAAGCTAGAAATAGATTCAATGCCTTACGACCCTTTTTGTAACCCTAATGCAGATAATTATGATTTTGTGCTTCAGCTTAAACTAGAACAGTTGAAGGAATTTGAAAAACAAATTATTGCATCTAAGCGTCGAATCCATGATGAGTTGAACCAATTTGCTCAGCAAGAAAAAAACAACACAGAGAGCTTAAACGATTATATTGGTAAGCTTTTCCATCATTACTCTAAGTTGCTGATAGTCAGAGTAGATCTCGCGTATAAAAATGATTCAAAGAGTCAGATCAATATTGAGCAATTCTATAAGCATTTTGAAAAAATGCGGAATCGGTTATCGAATAAAGATACCTGTTTTCAAGATATGCATGGGTATGCTTGGGCGTTGGAACAATCAACGGAAAATAATGGTGGGTATCATGCCCATCTGCTACTCATTTATGATGGTACGAAAGTACAGAGAGGCTCTTATTATGCGCAGCGTATAGGGCAGAAATGGCAAGAGATTACTCAAGGACATGGTTGCTATTTTAATCCTCATAGTAAGGAGTACATTCATAAGTTACGGATGGCAGGTTGTGAAATTGGTCTAGGGATGGTTACAAGGGATAAAGAGGGTGATTGGGAGCGTTTAGTCTCGGTGATTAATTACTTGACCTTGCCTGAAAAGGACATACAACGTCTTCGAGTAAAAGCCATAAAAGATATGCAAACTTTTGGGCATGGAGAGTTTGAAAATACCAAGCGTAGAGGGATTAAAAGTAGATTAAGTTAAAATTATTGACTTATACATTATGAGTCAAAAGGCTATTTTTTGTATTCTGATGAATTGGGGGGAATGCTTGCCCCAATTCCTAAAGGCAGCATATGGCTGTTATTTGTAAAAGAATTTTTTGTAAGATTTATTGAGTTTAATGAAGATAATTTGTACGACAAAATATGTCGTTAAGTATTCGTACGATCTTCTTTTTCTAGTTTGATTAATTGATAATCACATGACTTTATAACTCATAAATAGAGGAATTTTAAGTGGGTATTTTTGAAACTTTACAAGACGTTATTAACGATAAGATGTTTAATAATTCTTCGGCAAAAGAAAGCTCTATTGAGGATGTACTTAATAATATTAAAGCTCAAGTAGATTTGTGGGAAAATACAGAAGTCAAAATTGCTGTTACAGGTCAAAGTGGATCAGGTAAATCCTCTTTAATCAATGCAATCGCAGGATCGAAAATCGCTCCTGTAGGCTTTGTTGAAACAACAATGGAGCCAAAAGAATATAAGACAGAGAATGGAATTATTTTAGTTGATTTGCCAGGTTGTGGTACAGCTAACTTTCCTTTTGAATCTTACGTCGATGACATGAAATTATCTGAATTTGATGCCATTGTTTTAGTGACAGCAAACCGTTTTTATGAAGCTGATATTAAGCTCTTTAATTACGTTACGAATGAACTTAAAAAGCCTATTTTTTTAGTACGTACAAAGATGGATGATGCTTTACGAGATGGCGCTGAAGATAATGACCTTTCTAGAGATGAAGTTATAGAAATGGTATTAAACGATATGATTCATAATACGAATGTTTCTGATATCTCTAAAATTTATTTAGTGTCATCTAAGCCTAAACAGATTACACATTTTGATACTGCTCGATTAATAAAAGACATTTCTGAAAATTTACCCAATATAAAAAAGGGAAAATTTATTAGTGAGTCCGCAGCATATAGCGAGGAAGCCATTAAAGCGAAGCGAGAAACGATAACTGAAGTTGCTAAAAGATATGCGTATCTATCGGCAGCGAATGGCTTAAACCCAGTGCTGGGTGTCAATGTTGCATTTGATGTCGGTCTTTTGGTTAAGTTAACTCAAACAGTTCTAAAAAGTTATGGCCTAGTTGATTCAAGTATTGCTGACTATATTAAAAAAAGTGAAGAGAGCGGTAAACTTCATGGAACGATTCAGGGAATTAGTAAATGGTTAGCTCAATATGCTACGGAGGCTGGAATTAAACAGATCTTGCCTAAATTGGCTGTAGCACAGGCTTCTAAAAGTTTTAGTTCGTGGGTGCCTTTAGTGGGGCAGGCGATTGCCGCAGGGATTGGATATAAAATGACGAGTTATTATGCTGAAAAGTTAATTAATGAATCAGAAGAAAAAGCTATCCTTGCTCTTAAACTTTATATTGGTGAACAATATTAAAAAAGAATGATTTTGTTCCACTCGACTACCGAAGATTAATAGCTATATCTTAACTTAATTAAAGCTATTCTAGGGTGTTCAACTCTAGAATGGCTTTTTATGCTTAGTCACGTTCTACTCCTATTATTTAAATAATTTTCTAAAATTTTGAGAGCAGGGCTTAAAGTTAGAAATGGAATTGTATGGTCTTGTAAGTGACTTATAAAAATATAGAAATACAAAATAAGCCATATCCATAACCATCTGAATTGACTTCAATCCCCCCCACTATTATTCTTAGCATGCTGACCTACATTGTCAGTTGGTTTTGACAGACCAAGCGTATAGCGTATCAGGTACTTGTATTCTTCCTGAGTATAAGTCTTGTGCGAAACCTTCTCGTCCCCCTTTGCGGTAGAACGGGAGGGGGACGCGTTCGCGCGTGCTGGTTCTATATGCCCAGTCTGTCAACCCCTTTTCGTTCTGCCACCATAATCAATTGACAGTGATTTGGTAGAACTTCTAATGCATATAGGAGTCCATCATGGTCATTCAAATCATCCCTTTACTGTACTGAATTCTATTTCAAACAGCTGACTTTTCATCAAGCAGTTGATGGGATTTATTCGTCTCATTTTATTCATATCCGCACATCTCCTCGCTAGGGAGCATGCGTCGTTGTGTCTTAAATTTTGATTTCAATACAGAACAATACCAGAGGGGAACTTTATGAAAATTCAAACATTCTGCATGTTTGCTGTATTCCTTTTACCTATTTTATCTGCCTGTTCATCTACGGATAGCAAAGACCGTAAAGCCTATATCGAACAATGCATGTATCCAAATGCTGCCATTAAAACCGCAGTGGAAAGTGAAGAAGCCTGTAGCTGTCGCTATGACAGCATTCGTGAACAATACGGCAAGCCATTCTTTACAGTCCCGATCACCAATGATGAAGACAGACGTCGTTTGGACTTTGCCAGAGGCTATACCGTAGGCAAATGCAGAGGATAGGAACATGCTAAATAAAAAATTACTTTTCATCACTGCCGTTGCTTTGCTTGCAGGATGTACCTCCAAACAAGAGAAAGCTTGTCAGGAAGAAGCGAATGTGGCTGAAACCGTGATGCAGGCTCGCTTGACCTATGGTGGCTTTGCCGAAGCGACTTATATGCTTGCAGGCGATAACGATGAGCTGAGAGAACAACTCAGACCGATTATTCATGATGCCTTTGAATATGGTCGAGGCGGTACAGCGACTTTCGAAAAAGCCAAACAAGTCTTTAAAGATAAATACTACCAACAATGCATGGATAGACCAGCACATTGATGTGAATGCCTAAGCATAGAGGGGAGAAGGGGAAAGATGAAAAAGATCATGATGCTGGCAACCATTGCCATGTTAACAGTCGGTTGTGAAAAGTAGCCAGAAGCCGCACAAGCACAAAATCCAGTTGCTAAAACTGAAGAAACGAAAGCTGCTGTCAAAGCTGAAAAACTGACGGAAAAAGAAATACAGGATTTAGAAGCTTTAGAAAAATCACCGAGTGAAGAAACAGCAGCTACAGCAGGCTTTTACTTAAGTAATTTGGAAGTGACGCCTGTTGATGAAATACGAGAGTTTATTGCCAAAGGCTGGGATGAATGGGAAACCTTGAATAGACAAGAAGCCGAGAAGGATGAACAACAAGCGCCATCCGATCAAGGCGGTGCTTCGATGCAATACCGTATTGAAATCAAGAATCAGGTCTTTGGACCGAACAACGTGGTGGAAACAGCCTATCTACATTTAATCTCGCTCTCTGACAGCATTACTCTGGATCGAGTAGTGGTGAACCGTGGTAACTGTAAAGCAGATTATCGTGATGGTGCCAATCCCATTCTGTACGGTAAAACTATGCGCTTCTTCCTAAATTGCGATCCGCGGAATGTCAGAGAGGTGGTCGCGGTATTGAAGGATGGGCGTGAAATTGTGATGACAGCGCAATAAGGTGAAGACTATATCTTCAGGTGCATGGGCCACGGGCTAGATGTTTGAGGCTTTTGCGTGGATTGAAAGAAATTTCACTTATATAACATAAAGATGAATCAATACACTGAATGAGTTTTTTGAGTCAATTACATAAGGCTTAATAAGCAAATTCACAAGACAAATCCGAATCAGGCTGCTGGACTTCATTCCAATCAAGGGATGGGGTTCAGCAGCCTTTTTGTTTATAAGGACAAAACGCATGGCACATCAACTCGAACAAATGGCTTATGTCGGTGCAACCCCTTGGCATGGTTTAGGCAACCAACTCACGCAAAATCAACCGATTGAAGTCTGGGCACAGCAGGCAGGCATGGACTGGCGCATTGAATCCTCCAATGTTAGTTATATGGCACAAAATGAACGAGGACAAAGTATCATCATGCCCTATGAAGAACAGCGTGTTTTATATCGTTCCGATACGCATGCACCTTTATCTGTGGTCAGTCAGCGCTATCAGGAAGTGCAACCTAAAGAGATTCTACATTTCTACAAAGACCTGACCGAACAATCAGGCTTTGAATTAGAAACCGCAGGAGTTCTGAAAGGTGGGAAGAAGTTCTGGGCATTAGCCAAAACTGGGCAGACCTCTGCCTTAAAAGGCAACGATGTCAGCAATGGCTATATTCTCTTAGCCACTGCATGTGATGGAACTTTAGCGACTACAGCACAATTCACCAGTATTAGAGTGGTGTGTAACAACACCCTAGCCATCGCCCTGAAAGGACAAAGTTCAAGTGCAGGCGTGGTCAAAGTACCACACAGTACCAAGTTTGATGCCGAGAAAATTAAACAGCAACTCGGTATATCCGTCCGTGCATGGGAAGATCACATGTATGAAATGAAACAACTCAGTCAACGTAAAGTCACACAGCAAGAAGCGGCTGCTTATTTCGATGCTGTGTTTAACAATACCAGTCTGAGTATTGCGGATCAGGATGACAGCATTATTCAGTTTTATCGTAATGTTGCCAGCCAAGCAGATTCCACAAAAACCGAACCGAATGGACGAGCCATGTCTAAAGTCATGACCATGTTTAATGGGCATGGAAGAGGTGCTGAACTCAGCTCAGCCAAAGACACCGCCTATGGCTTACTGTGCTCGATCACAGAATTTGCTGACCATGAACGTCGTGCCATGAGTCAGGATCATCGACTCGATTCTGCTTGGTTTGGTGCAGGAGCAGGCTTAAAGCAACGCGGACTAGAACAGGCTTTAAGGATGATTGCCTGAGTTCAAATGCTTAAGCTAACCAATTCAACAACCAATTAACCAATACAACTTTAGATACCTCACAGCCACATCTTCGGATGTGGCTTTTTTATGCCCGAAATTTACAAAATAGGAAATCATCATGAATACAGCACTGAACACCCCGCTGAACGTAACACCGAATCCAATGGTTCATATCCATGCCAATCGTCCCAAATTGTTTACTGCCAAACGCTTTGTGGATACCAAGAAACTTAGCCAAGCCGAGTGGTTAGAAGTACGTCGGCAAGGTATAGGTAGTAGTGACTGTGCCGCAGCCTGTGGACTCAATCCCTATATGTCGATGCTGGAACTGTGGATGATTAAAACAGGACGGATTCAACAAAACATTGAAGATGAAAGCGAGGGACATGCACCTTTGTACTGGGGTAAGCAGCTTGAACCCTTAGTCGCTGAATACTACAGCATGCACACCAACTACAAAGTCCGACGGGTCAATGCCGTATTACAACACCCTGAACCTGATAAGCATTTCATGTTGGCCAACTTGGATTATTCGGTGGTGGGTGATGCCGATGTCCAAATTCTTGAATGTAAAACAGCAGGGGAATATGGTGCCAACCTCTGGCGAGATGGTGTGCCTTTATACGTGCTGTGTCAGGTGCAACATCAATTGGCAGTGACAGGTAAGAAAGCTGCGCATATCTGCGTATTGATCTGTGGACATGAAACCCGCATCTTTAAAGTGACCCGTTCAGAATCAGTGATTCAACACATCATCGATGCGGAGCGTTACTTCTGGGAATGCGTAGAGAATGATACCCCGCCTGAAGCCGATGCCAGTGAATCGGCAGCCAAAGCCCTGCAACTTTTATATCCTGAACATGTACCACTCAGCACCACAGATTTATCTGAAGACGAACAAGCCAGTCAACAGTTTGAGCAATTGCTTCAAGCTCGAAGTCAAATTGACAAGCATCAAGAGAAGTTCGATCTCCTCAAACATCAGCTACAAGCCAAGATGCAAGATGCCGAACGGGCTGTGTTTACGACAGGTTCAGTGACGTGGAAAAAGGCTAAAGACTCGATCAGCTTAGACAGTAAGGCTTTACTGAAACAGCACCCTGAATATCTGAGTCAATTTCCACAAAGCAAACAAGGTTCACGACGTTTCAACATCTATACCAATGATGATTGAAGTTAATTTAGCCTAAGCAAAATATCCAACCACCATAAACCCAAATCCTATGCCTCAACGCATGGGATTTTTTATACCAATTTCATTTTAAGCAAATACAGAAACTCATTTAACAGAAGAGGAAATCATGATGATCAAAGGTCTAGCAATCACACCGCCTATTCTAGGGCGAATCAGTATCGGTAAAGTGGTAGAAAAGAATGGTAAACGATTGCCCGAAAAGGATGACCAGTTCACCATTACCAGTCAAATTCAAGGTAAAGAAGGCTGGATTAAACATCCATTGGATGAGCAACTTCGAGCCAAAGCGCAAAACCAAAAACTTAGAACCATACCAGTGCGGATGATCTTCAATGATCCTGAACTGAATTTACGCGCAGAGTACAATTTATTTGATCGTCAAACGGGACGACCGATCTGTGTAGGTAATGGAGAAACATGTCAGCGAATGACCAATCAAGGGATTGAACAACACCCATGTCTTTCACCTGATCTCTGTCCTTTGGCACAAGGTGGTCACTGTAAACCTTATGGACGCTTGCATGTCAATTTGGATGAGTCGGATGAACTGGGCACATTCATCTTTAGAACCACGGGCTTTAACAGTATCAGAACTTTGGCTGCACGATTGTCTTATTACCATGCAGCATCAAATGGTTTACTTTCATGCCTACCAATGCAATTGACCTTGAGAGGCAAGTCCACGACGCAAAGCTATCGTACACCTGTGTATTACGTCGATTTAACGCTCAGAGATGGCATCAACCTTCAACAAGCCATTCAAACAGCAAAAGACATTGACCAACAAAGCAAAGCTTCAGGATTTAATCAACATGCTTTAGATCAAATGGCGCGGCAGGGTTATGGTAATGCAAGGTTTGAAGTGAATTCAGAAGAGGGTTTGGATTTGGTGGAGGAGTTTTATAGTGATGAAAATCAAGAGACTGAAGTTGAACAAGTTCAAGCTGAAACCAAAGCTAGAGCTAGAGCAAAGCCTAAGCCGAATCAGTGTGAGGGTTTTGTGCAGGATATTCAGCAAGGCTTACAGCAGAATGTACGGGCTGTGAATTAGATCGGAGTGGACGAGATTGGACTCAGTAAAATTTTATTGGACTGCCTTATTATCTGAGCGAATCACCGCTCGCATCAATGATCAGGAGTCAACATCATGAATGCGTTCACAGGTCAAACTTTTCAAATGAATCAAATTATTAATATTAGTGAGGTAATTGAGTTTACAAGTATTAGTCGAGCAAAAATTTATGAAATGATAAAAGTGGATTCAAAGTACTATGATCCAACTTTTCCTAAGCCAGTTCGCTTAAGTGAATCACGTATTGGCTGGGTGGCTTTGGAAGTTCATCAATGGCTTGAAACTAAGATACAAAATCGATAAGTGTGGGAGCGATAGCTCCCTTTTTTTTCATTTATAATGATGAAATTAGTTTTGAGTTATGACCACTCATCTTATTTTTTGAAGTTATATTTAGAAAATTATTAAATCTATTTATGCTGGAATTTTTCATGTTGTTGCAGAATAAAAATACACTTTTACCCTCACAAGGAGTGTGGAGTCGGGAGCAAACGGTATTAGCACTATTTTGGTATTATCAATTACCGTTTGGGCGTCTACATGCTAGGAATCCGTTAATTATTAAATGGTCAGAAATAATTAATCGAAATGCTAATGCTTTAGCAATGAAATTAGTGAATTTTGCAAGTCTTGACCCTATAATAATTGCAAGTGGCCGTAAAGGTATGGGAAATACGTCAGCTCGGGATAAAGAAATTTGGGAGTTCTACAATAATAAACTAGAATTTTTAACAAATGATGCAGAAGTTATTTTGAAACAAATAATGGGAGTTGATGAGTCACTTGATATCATATTACCCCAATTGGAATTAGCAGAGACTAACAAAAACTACTATGGAGAAGAGCGTCAAGTCACAATAAGTCAACGTATTCGTCAAAATTTCTTTAGATCAACCATACTTAGTAATTTTGAGGAGCGATGCTGTATTAGTGGATTGGCTGAGCCACGCTTATTAATTGCTAGTCATATTGTAAGTTGGGTTCAAGCACCTGATAAACGATTAAGTCCACATAATGGTCTTTGTCTTTCAGCTCTGTATGATCGTGCATTTGATAGACATTTACTGACTTTAAATGATCAATTAGAAGTGCGACTATCCCCAAAGCTTAGAAAAATTGCTGAAACTACTCGATTGAGTATTGGGCTATTAGAAGTAGAAGGGCAAGCAATTACGCCTCCAATTAGATTTGGAATAGACATGGACTTGTTAAAACAACATCATGATCGTTTTATGGAATTACAGAAATAAGCAGATATGGACCTAAAACTTGGCATATGCCATAAGTTCTATAAAATCGAGCCTCTATGTTAACTTTAAAGTTAATTCAGTGTGTTAATTTAAGATTTTCTTATGAAGACTATGCTGTAAAAAAACAGGTTTTACTTACGTAAATTCCTAAATTTTGTTATACTTAAAAATTGGGCATCAGAAAATATTTTTGGGTAATGTTTTGAAAGTAATAGATTTTTTTTCTGGTTGTGGGGGGGTTAGTGTAGGATTACGTCAAGCTGGATTTGATATTGCCATAGGTTTAGATTTTGATGCCAAAGCTGCAGAAACATTTCAAGCTAACTTTCCCAAAGCGCTATTTTATAATACGGATATAAGAAAACTTGATGAAAAAGAATTAGCTAGCGCGTTTAGTGTAAAAAATAAAAAAAATGATCCATTAGTGCTTGTGGCATGCGCTCCTTGTCAGCCATTTTCAACTCAAAATAAAGCGAAAAGTGAAGATGATGTCCGGAGAACGCTTTTGGATGAAACGCATCGTTTTATTGTTGAATTAAAGCCAGATTATATTTTTGTGGAAAACGTTCCAGGTCTGCAAAAGATTGATAAAGATAAAGAAGGGCCGTATAAACGTTTTATAGAATTTTTGAATAATCAGGGTTATAACTTTGTTGAATTTATAGCTAGGTCTGAGGAGTACGGTGTTCCTCAGAGAAGAAAGCGTTTTGTTCTTTTGGCTAGCAAAATTGGTGAAATAACTATTCCACCCAAAACTCATGGTAAAGGGCTTTTACCTATAACAACAGTTCGTGATTTTATTGGTGATTTTCCTAAAATAAAAGCTGGAGAAACACATCCTGATGATCCATGGCATAGATGTCCACCACTGAGTGAACGTAATTTAGAGAGGATTCAATATACACTTGAAGGTGGTGATCGACGTAACTGGCCTGAGCATTTGATTAATAATTGTCATAAGACTCACTCAGGACACATGGATGTGTACGGTCGTATGAGTTGGGATAAACCAGCTCCAACTTTAACAACACGTTGTTATAGTTACTCTAATGGTCGTTTTGGGCATCCAGATACGAATCAACATCGAGCGATTAGTGTAAGAGAAGCTTCTAGATTACAGACATTTCCAATACATTTTAAATTCAAAGGGAGTATTGCTGAAGCTTCCAGACAGATTGGAAATGCTGTGCCATGTGAAATGGCTAAACAGTTTGGTTTAGCCATTCAACAGCATTACATACACATGAAGAAAACTAAAAAGGATTAGTGACTAAATTGTTCTTATAGAATTGTTTCATTGAAATAATCTACTCCTATTCTGGCAGTATACTGTGCTGCCACAGCTTGGAATCGTTCTGCATAACCTGAGCGTAGTTGTGATTTGATTTTAATTTCAATTATTTTAAAATTAGGAGTATACGAGTCCGAATCTTTATCAATTAAATAAGTTGACAAAAATAACTAAACATGCGAAAAGACATTTTTGGTTAAACGATGTTTGCACATGCCACGGATTGTTACCGTCCCACTCAGCTTAGAACAGCGTGCACAACTAATTCTCCTGACCAAGCATGCAGCACATTGGCGTGAAAGACAACGTGCCCAAACTATTCTCTGGCTTTCCGAAGGTAAAACTGTTGCCGAAGTTGCTGCGTTACAAGAGCGTATCCCAGAAACCATAAGGCTACAACGCCGACATTGGGAGCTACATCAGTTTGAATCGATTCAAGAAGGTCATCGCTCAGGCCGTCCCAATACACTGACATCAAACTATCAGGCTCAAATCTTAGAGTGGGTCAACACAAGCCCACTCAATGCAGAACAAATCCGAGTCAAACTGCATGAAAAACACGGTGTGTCCGTGTCTGTTGAAACTATTCGCAAGTTTTTGCGAGATTCAGGCATGGTCTTCAAACGCACCCGCCACAGCTTGAAAAAAAAGAGACCCGACCGCATTTGGACAAGCGCAACAGCAAATTGAAGCATTACGTGAGCAAGCGGCACGTGGTGAAATTGTATTGGGCTATGTCGACGAAACAGGATTTTCGGCTACGCCAGATAACCGTTATGCATGGACAAAGATAGGCGATGTTCATGCGGTTGATGCTGTAAGACTAAAGCGAGTTAATGTGATGGGTTGTCTCCTGTCAACGGGTCATCTGATCACCAGTTGCCTACAGGAGTCCGTTAACAGTCGCTGGTTTTATGCCTATTTGATGGGTGTAGCAGCACAGGTGAAACGCAGCTATCAAGTTCCTTTGGTGTTGATTGTTGACAATGCCTCGATTCATCGCAGCAAACAGATGGTAGATTGGCGCAAGCTTCTTGTACAAGAATATTCAACGACTTTGTATTTTCTACCTGCGTATAGTCCTGAGCTGAATAGAATTGAGATGGTTTGGAAGCAGATGAAGTATAACTGGCGGGATTTTAAGGTAATGAAGGCAGATCAAATAGAGCGTTGGGTTGGGCAGATTTCAAAGGGTTTTGGTAATGAATACATGTTTACTTTTTAGTTGATACTTAAGCACTGATAATATTTGGGCTGTCTGTAATTGTCTCTTTATGATCTTTGAGTAGAATGTAATCAAGACTAGGTAATTTTCGATTATTTTGACTATCTAATATTGATAAATATAGAGGCTCATTTTGATCTAAAATATAGACATAATTAGAAGTGGTTGCATATTTTAAGGCTTCTTTTATTTTAGTAACTTTAAAAAGCTCGAGTACCTTAATAATTCTATGTGGAGTCAATCTGATATGATGAGGATCATTACCTTGGTTTGGAACCATATCGCAAGCTGCAGATACACATAAATACCATTTATTGTGAGTTTTATCTAAAAATACAGTTCCAGTCGAGATAAATTTTTCCTCATAATTTTTTGATGATGCATGCATATTTAGAGCATGATACATATTCAAAAATGTATCTCGATCATTTTTTAAATTCATTTCTTCTGCACAAAATATAAGACTTTTATTTTGTATGGGGCCAGAAAACACTCTATTTTTTTCTTTATAATATAGAATAATATTATTAATATATGTATTTAAATTATTATCATTTTTAAATTTAAATAAAAGATCCTCAGATAGATTTCTAAATACCGACAATATTTTTTCACGTTGAGTAGACTCATTGGATTTTAAAATTTCATTTAACCAGGCCGCCTGCGAAAGGATTTCATTATCATGAATAGTACTAAAAGCAAAAGCATTTGATTCAATAAAATTTTGGATTTCTGATTGCATTAACTGGTAATACGTAGGCTTCCATTCTATAAGAGACTCGGTCAGAGTATCCCAAATTTTATGAGGGGAAGTTTCTGTTCTAGTGCAACTATCAACTTTATTTACTAAGCAGATAAAAATATTATTGATTTTAATCCATTTATTTCCATTTTTATTGGATATAAATTTACCAGATTCGATTATAGGATTAATACCGAATTCATTTGATATTTGTTCGAGTTGATAATTGCATATTAAAGTCGAAAGATTATCTAAAAGATGGTAATCATCGTTTGGATTATCGTATTTTTCTTGAATTGTAGAGGAAATTGAGAGTAGTTCTTCGTTCGCATTAACTATATTCAAGATACGTTTAGGAGGGAGCTCGGTATTTAAATACTCGGAAATTTCATCGTTTGAAAGCTTATAAGTATCATCTAATATTATTTTTCCCCAAATCTCATCTAATTCATCTATTTCTAGTTCTAATAGAACGTCGGATGTTTTATATTTTTTCACGAGAGATGAAGCAATCTGTTTCCAAACCGTTTCTAAAGGTTCATTTGTGTAGACCACAGCTAAATTCATATGCTGTGAGGTTTGTAAATCATTTAGAATTTCTAAGGTTTTTTTAGGACTATCATTTTCAAGGTGATAATCGATAATTATAAGATCAGACTTCCGAATTTTATCCCATTGTGCATGTTCAGCTGAGTTATCTATATCGCACAAGATATTTTTTGATTGAAAAAATTTTTCTAATTCAGAAGCTCTTGAGGAGTTTTCAATTATCTTATCAGATGTAGTATTATTATTCTTTAACCTCTCAAGTAAAGCGGGATATGATAAAAACTCATCATCAATCATCATAACACTGCGTATAGCATTGTCGCAGAATGTCTGAGTAACTAGGCTATTATAGTCCACTGCAACAGTCACAATTATTTCTCCAATCCATTAAATTTAATAATAAAGTTAGCGCCCTCTTCGAATATGAAAGGGTCATCATTAAGTTGTTCGGCATACCAAATTTTGTGATGTGCTACAGCTAAGTTCTCACGACATAAGTACAGTCCCACACCACGTCCATTCGCTCGTTTTGTATAGAAAAGATCAAATAGCCTTTGAATATCATCTTCATCAACTCTTGGCCCTGAATTTGCAATCACAACGAGATCATCAATTAAATCAATTTTAATTTTTCTGCTTTCAACTAGTGAAACCCAATACATCGCATTGTTAATCAAATTAATGAATACAGGATAGATACGTGAGGGAAGATCACTAATTTTTAACGATCTAAAAGCTTCAGTTACTTCAAAGTTAATTCGTTGTCTTTCGAAACGATCACCATAGAACTGATTAATATGGGCTTCGATATTTTTCCCTGTAATAGTCTGACGAGCTTGATAGCCAGAAATTTTTAATGGGGAAAGGAAGCGAATTTGGCTTGTGAGTGCTTTATGAGAGTTGTACGCTAATTGGTAACCAGGATGTGCTTTGACCTCACTTGGTAATGAATTTAGTCCACGAGTTACTAACGAGTCTATCTCTTCAAGTTCATGAGATAAAATTTCTACACTTATTCCAAGCTGTGCGACTGCATTGATCGTGCGCATCTTTTCTTCAATATCTGATCGTTCTTCTTCAGCTATTGAGAATGCTGAATCTAAATTAATCCCTTCAGATATTTTTTCTAATGTTTTTAAAATCGCATCATACTTAAAGGTATAAGTTTCTACTAATTCCAAATAAACAATATCTAGATTGTTTAAGGCATTTTCTAAATGAGAGGAGTCCTCAACACTTTCAACAATATTGATTGCTTGACTGTAGTATGAGCTTCTATCTTCACTAATATCTTTTTTCCAAATTGAATGAATTACATCAATTTTATCTTCAATGGCAGATAGATATTTATTCAATTTGGAGTTGAGTACAGCTTGATTTTTGTCAAACAGCTTCTTAGCTGTTTGTTGTGGAGCCAGTTTATTTAGTTCAGATTCCATCTTGTTAATAACAGTTTTTAACTGAATAACATAAGCTGAGAATTCATTATATTTATCTCTATACTCTCTATAGCGTTCTTCATAAATACCTAATTTAGGTGGTTTAGTAGGCGTTTTAATTTCAGTCCGGGTAACTTCAAGTTTTGAGAGTTGCTGATCAATATGTTGTAGTTCATCGGCACTTAGTCTATCCACATTTTCTAAACTATTTTTAAGATTTTTAGCTAATGATAAAGAATTATCTAATTTTGGTGTTTGATCTTTTAAAGCCTCTTTAAAGCTCTTCTGTGATGCCTTTCGAGCTTGTGTTTGAGCATCTTTTCTAAGCTCTTTATTTTTCTTTTCCTGAAGTAACTCTTGGCGTTGTTCAGATTTAGAACCAAAATAGCGATCTGCCAATGTAATTAATACATCAGTGACTAAAGTTTTTAATTCACGAGAGGCTGAATTACTAATGAATCCTTCACGACCCGATTTGTCCTTTAATTCCTTATTCCTCTCATGAGAAATGCCGATATATCCGAAAATCCTACGGTTAGACCAGTAATATCTGCCTGCATGAAAGGATCTGCGTTCTTCAATTCTGAAAAAATCATTATCTACTCGACCATAAGGTAGTACACGTAAATTATCTCTAAATATTAATAGTCCAGAGTACTTTCGTGCTTTTGTATCGAGGACATCAATTTCGTTAATATCAAGAGAAGATAATTGTGTACTATACTCAAAAGAGCCCATTTGCAGTTTAAAACTACCGACACCTGTTCTAGAGTTGATATCAATATTAGGCGGTATTGATATTTCGCCTTTATCTTGACCAAATGCAATAACATTTCCTTTAAACCAGCCTTTATTATCAAATTCTCCGACTATTTTATGCTCAAGTGTTTCAAAATCTTGCATATTGAATACATCGGATTCACTTAATATAGTTTTAGGTTGTTCAAGACTTTTTAATCTATAGATACCATAAGAAAAATTTTCATCCTTTTCGACATAAGGATTGGTAAAAGCTCTTAATGTATCTACAAGAAATGTTTGAAGAGCATCAAGCTCTTGATTATCTCGCGCTAAGTCGCCTTGATTGGTAAGTAATGTCAAATCTCGTCGTAAATCTAGTAGGAATAAAGCTGTACCATGTTGCTCACCATCTTTATCAGCAACCTTATTAAGTATTTCTTTCCAAGGTATAATTGCTTTTTCATCCAAGACTGAGTTTAGACAAAAATTGAGAATTTGATTTTGTGTGGTAATAACATTATTTGAATTATTTTCTTCTAGTTCATCTTCAGAAAAACGGCCCCATGCTCTTTGTTTAATAGAGTCTTTATCTTCAAATTGAACATTTTTGATAAGTTCTTCTTTCAATAAATCGAAAGCAATAGCGATTTCATCGATCGTATCGAATTCTAAGAATGGAATACTAATATCTTCAAAGGAAAGATAAGGGTTTTCGAATAATCTCCAATCAACTAGAAGTGAAGTAAAAGAACCATTTATTTTTTTAGTTACAAGGAAAGTAACGTTTGCTAGAAATGCTGCTGAGAGCCGACCAATTCCTTTTTCTCCTTGTGTTTGGCGAATTGATATACCAAATCTGTCTTCTTCACGTAATGCTTTTTTCTTACTTTTAGATTCCGTGCCAACGATCAGCCAATTATCAATAATTTGCTCGGGCGACATACCACAGCCGTTATCTATCAATACGCCGCAAGGATAATTTGCATCTACGGTATATAAGGCAACATCTCTTGCGTAAGCATCGTATGCATTTTTCCAAAGTTCACTGACAGCAGTAGGGCAGTCTGCAATTTGCCCCTTTCCTAAATGTTCAATTGTCCGGGCCCTTGCTCTAAAGTTAAAAGATTTTACAGACATGGGACCTCTTAATACTTTTAGTATAAATTTAATTAATTTTATAAAAAATATATGTTTGCAGTCCAGAATGATAACTGAATTACATAATTAAAACTATAAGATAGCTATTTAAAATATTTAGTTTAATTTGGCTGCATAAACTAAGCGATATGCTATTTAATTAAGCCTGCAACATTTCCCTCTTACAGGAAGGAACAATTTTCTATCTCAAACTATCAATAAAGTCTGACCATTCCTGCATCATCTTAGTTCTATATTCTAAATGTTGTGCATGGTTGTAGGCTTGAGAGACGGCATTTCCGACAGTATGTGCTAACTGTATTTCAATTGCATCATGCATATAGCCTTGCTCATGTAGTGTAGTAGATGCAAGTCCACGGAAACCATGACCAGTCATTCTTCCCGTATATCCCATGGTGCGAATCGCACTTAACAGAGCATTGTTGCTCAAAGGCTTAGCTGTACTGTAGTTATAAAAAACAAATTGCTTATTACCAGTAATGGGCTGTAACCCTTCGAGTAATTCAATAGCCTGCCTAGATAAAGGAACAATATGTGGTAACGCCATTTTCATCTTATAAGCTGGAATTCTCCATAAATGATTATCAAAATCAATCTCATTCCATTCCATGTTAATGAGCTCGGCAGTTCTTACAAATGTTAGAGTCATAAACTGTAAAGCTGTCTTAACCAAGATATTGCCGTGATAACGATCCATCCGTTCTAAGAAAGGCGGAAACTCAGAAATATCTAGGCGAGCCATATGTTTTACTTTACGTGGCTTGAGAGCTTCTTGAAGGTGGGTTGTAGGGTCGTTCTCAATGAGTCCTTTACGGATCGCATAACGAAAAATACGCCCAGCTAAAGGAATAGAGCGTTTAGCCATCTCCTGAGCACCACGTGCTTCAATTTGCTTAGCACAAGCAAGGACATCTTTTCCTTTAATTTGATCAATAGGTATATTACCTAAAGCAGGGAACAGGTCTTTTTCAAATACAGATAGGTCACGTAAATATGTACCTTCTTTAATAACAGTTTTACGATCCTCCATCCACTCCATAGCAAGCGCTTTGAAAAGAATGCTTTCATCGGCTTGTTGTTTCTTTTGCTTTTTCTCTTTATTGGGATTAATCCCATCTTTAAGCTTTAATCGTGCTTCATCTCTAGCACGGCGAGCCTGTGCAAGCGTAGTTTCAGGGTATGTACCAATACTGAAGATATTCTCTTTTCCATTCAAACGAAACTTCATTCGCCAATGCATTCCTCCAGAAGGAGTGACCTCTAGATACATGCCTTTTTCATCAGAGTATTTAGTTTTCTTTTCTGAAGGTTTTATTTTTCTGACTTGAGCATCTGTAAGCATGGCAATAATTCCGCAGAATTGGGGGTATAATTTTAGGGGTAAAATATTATACCCCTAGTTATACCCCCAATTGCATCAAGCTTGCAATAGATCAAGTAGATTGTATAAGACGTAAAAAAAGCTTAAACCCTTTAGATTTAAGCTTTTTTAGACCTTATGGGACTTCATAAGAGTTAAATTTGGCGGTGAAAGAGGGATTCGAACCCTCGAAACGCTATAAACGTTTACACACTTTCCAGGCGTGCTCCTTCAGCCACTCGGACACTTCACCATGGCGGAGGATAATATCGAAAAACATAGCCATCGACAAGGTGAAACAATTGAATTCGAGCAAAAGTTTTAGCTCAATGATATGATTCGCAAAAATAGTGTCGATAATTGAAGACAAGCTTATGCAAAGTACTGCAAAAAAAGCCGCCTTGCCTGCGATGACCTTGGCAGCATTAGGGGTCGTGTTTGGGGATATTGGAACCAGTCCACTCTATGCATTGAAAGAATCCTTTCACGCTGCACATGGCTTGGGCATCACCCCTGCAAACGTATTGGGTATTTTGTCCATTATCTTCTGGACCATGACCATGGTCATTACCATTAAATATTCTGCAATTGTCATGCGTGCAGATAACAATGGTGAAGGTGGGATTATGGCTTTGCTTGCACTGAACTTGCGCAATACCAATTTTAGCCATCGGAAAAAATTACTGTTAATTTCGATTGGCTTTATTGGGGCGTCACTATTTTTTGGGGATGGGATCATCACCCCAGCCATTTCAGTCTTGTCTGCCGTAGAAGGCTTATCCATCGCAACCGATGCACTGGATCCTTATATTGTGCCAATTGCGATTAGCATCGTCACTGCTGTATTTGTCATGCAAAAGTATGGGACAGCCTTTGTCGGTAAGTTCTTTGGCCCACTGACCTTATTGTGGTTCTTCTCTCTCGGTCTTCTTGGGATCTCGAGCATTATTCAAACGCCTTTGGTTTTGGGCATGCTGAGCCCACATTGGGCATTTCAGTTTATCGTGACCAACCCTTTAATGGCCTTTTTCATTATGGGTGCGGTAGTGTTGACCGTCACAGGTGGCGAAGCCCTGTACGCAGATATGGGCCATTTTGGTCCTGTGCCGATTCGTTTGGCTTGGTTTATTGTGGTTTTGCCGTGTTTACTGCTTAATTATGCAGGGCAAGGTGCATTGCTCTTGCGTGATCCGACTGCGATTGAAAATCCATTTTACCTGTTGGTGCCAGAGTGGGGCTTGTACCCAATGATCTTCTTGGCCACTATGGCCGCCGTTATTGCTTCACAGGCCGTAATTTCAGGGGTCTTCTCTTTAGCGCGTCAGGCCATTCAATTGGGTTATTTACCACGTTTAAATGTGAAGCATACTTCAGACTCGGAACAGGGGCAGATTTATGTACCTTTACTGAACTGGATATTGTTGGCATCAATTATTGTCTTAATTTTAATCTTCCAAACCAGCTCACAGCTTTCGCATGCCTATGGTCTAGCGGTCACCATGACCATGCTATGTGACACCTTATTGATTGCGGTATTTATTCGTTATACATGGAAATGGAGCATGCCAAAATTGGTGCTGCTGATTATTCCATTCCTTGTTTTAGATTTGGTCTTGGTGAGCGCGACCTCACTTAAAGTATTATCGGGCGGTTGGGTTCCATTGCTGATTGGCGGTATCGCATTCATGTTATTAATGACATGGAAACAAGGTCGCGAGTTAACCTTTGCCAAGCTTCAGCAAGATACGCTACCACTCGATTTATTTGTACAAAGTATTGGTGATCAAGCCAATTGGGTTGAAGGCGAGGCGGTCTTTTTAACAGGAACGCCGACCGTTGTGCCACATGCCATGTTGCACAATATGAAGCACAATAAAGTACTGCATCAAAAGAACATTATTCTGACTGTTAAAATTCAAGATGTTCCTTATGTGGAAGAGTCCAACCGCTTCCATGTCGAAACCATGAATCAGCATTTCTATCGTCTTGAATTGTACTATGGCTTTAAAGATGAAATGAACATTCCTCAAGCGCTTGAAGCGGTGTATCAAGCGATTGAATTGGAATATAACTTAATGCAGATCAGCTTCTTTGTATCGCGTGAACGGATTATCAGTACCGTGGGTGATGGTATGGCGCCGTGGCGTGAAAAGCTCTTTATCTCAATGCAAAGGAATACCAGTCCTGTGAGTGACTTCTATCAGATTCCACCTAACCGTGTGGTTGAGCTCGGTAGTCAGATCGAGATTTAAAACATCAATAAAAAAACCAGCATATATGCTGGTTTTTTTTGGAGGATAAATCAGTGAAGTCTTAGTTCATTGGGTCATTTATAGGTGCCTCAGGCATCGCTTGGACAGGCTGTTCTGCTGAAGCGTCAGGAAGTGCCTGTGCAGAGGCATCAGGTGATGGCAGTGAATCAGGCTCAACCGCATTGACGGGTGCCTCTGCTGATGAATCTAATTGAGGTGCAGCAGCTGGGGCAGCATTCATGTCTGCATTTGCCGTGGGTGCGACAGCATCATTTAACGCCGCTTCAGCTTGTTGTGCTGAGAGTTCTGCATTTGGTACCAGCGGATGTTGCTCTGTTGGAGTCGCAGCGACTTGTTGTTGCGCTGTGGTATTAGGTGCGGCCTGTTGAACAGGAGCTTCACTCTGTGGTGCTGTTGGCATCACTGCTTGGTCATTGGGTACACCTTGGCCCGCTGGGCTGATAGCTGCTGCATTTGGATCAAGCAATTTAATTTGCCCTGAGCTTACGAGTTCTTGAATAGAACCCGGTTGGCCATTAACAGTAGTCGTGACTTTGGCTTGAGAGAGACTTTCTAAGGTGTCACCCGGTTGGATAGGTGGCTCGGCGAAGGCTGAAGCACTTATCACTGTGCCGATTAAACCAAGAGAAGCTAAAATCTTAGAATGCATAAGAACTCCGTAAATTGCATGTATTATTTCGTTCGATTCTTTTTTACCTTGGCATATTTTTTGAAACGACAGCAATCAAAGATACGCAATCGCATCACGTTGCCGTAGAAAAACTCTACAAAAAAGACATTTTGTTACATGCAAAATCATCTAAATATGGCGTTTTGTTTAATTGTTATGCGAATAGAACTCGAGCGATATACTTCGTATACGCTGATTGTTAAGCTCGTGAAAAACCGATGTTTATTGTAGTTGTGATGGCGAAGAAGAAAAGTAGTTCAGGTAAGTCAGTCTTTAACATGTTTAATCAAAATGGCCTGAAAGTGATTTTAGGATTGGTGGCAACGGGAAGTTTTGCGATTGCCTTTGGTCAAGAAAAAATTCAGCAATACGTGTCTTTAAGCCCAAGCTCAAATTCAGCCTGTTTAGAACAATTTTATCGGGAAATTCCACCTTATTTACTCAAAGAAAGTTTAAGTAAACACAGCTATGCACTGTGCTTTAACGGTTTTAATGTGATGTATTCGGGCGTTTCGAAAACACCTCTCTGGGTTGCAGAGGCCCTGACGCCACAGCGCCTGAGCCAAAAAATTCCACGTGAAGATAGTTTTCACGAAGAAAATAATGTTGCAACCGAACATCGAGCGACATTGTCGGACTACCGTGGTTCAGGCTATGACCGTGGACATATGGCACCGAATGCTGATATGCCCAACAAAGCCGCACAATTCGACAGTTTTTCTTTGGCCAATATGGTGCCACAGGCCCCTAAAAATAATCAGCAAGTGTGGCGTGAATTGGAAGAAGCCACACGGGCGCTTGTGACCAAGCAAAAGCTGGATGTTTTTGTGGTAACTGGGCCTATATTTCAGGGCAAAAAGCTCAAGACCATTGGTCAGGGAGTGATTGTTCCGAGTGCGGTTTATAAAGCGGTCTATATGCCAAAAACAGGTGCAATCGGCGCTTATTACGCACCGAATGATAATTCACAGCAGGTAAGAATTGTCAGTGTCTGCTATTTGGAAGAGCAGCTGGGTGTGAATTTATTTCCGCAACTGACAGAAGAGCAAAAACGTAATACTTATAAACTACCGTTGACAGCAACGGCGGTAAAAGCCAATAGTGCAATTCAATACTCACATTGGGATGCGGAAAGTCAGTGTGCAGAAGAGGTTTCATCCGAGCAGCTCAAAGCCTTACAAAAAAACTTTAAATCGGGCTCTACTCAGTCGAGTAGTGGTAGCACCGTAACAAAGGGCACGGGTATTGATGCGGCGGATCAAGATGCGATTGTTAAACAATTGGTCGACGCCTTATTGCAATATATTTTGCAGCTGTTACGTTAAAGTTCTATGCAGTTGGATGTATAGACATTCGACTGCAGTGTACAATGCCTGAAAAACAAACAAGAGTAAAAATAAAATGTTTAAACCTTTTGTACAAGGTAACGAGTCCCATGCCATCCATGATTTGACCCTTGAAAATGACACGGACTGCGTCAGTATTTATGGCAATTTACAACTCACCAAAGACCAAGCTGGCCTAGCTGCGGCCAAAGCATTGCAGGCGTATCTGAATGCCATTGTGCAACAGCTTGAAAGTGAAGCTCAGCTTCCTGAGAAAATTGAACATCCGCAGTCGGGTGAAATTGACAATCCATTTTTATAACATAAGCCTATCTATGTTCCATGTGGAACAATAAGAAAAGCCCATAGATTATGGGCTTTGTTATTAATGGGGAGAGAAAAAATTAATCCTCGCCAGAGATATGTCTAAGTGCAAAGGCACCCGTTAAAACGGTTAAATCAAAGGCAAGTGCAACGCCAAGAAAGCCGATGCGCAACTCGGGAAAAGCTGCTGCAAAAATGGCACTGCCACAGCCTCCGAAGACCAACCAAAACGTTCCGATGAATTCAGCAAGATATTTATTCATAATGCGCTTTTTGTAGTTATTGATGTTTTATTCGCATAGAACTTTATATCTAACGAGAAAATACTCGTTTTTCAATCAATTTAACAAAAAAAGCATGACATCCTGATGACGTGGATTAAACAGGTCAGATTTTAGTGAAAATGCTGAATACGCCACTGTTGAGGTGTGACTTGTGTCCAGTGTTTAAAGGCACGTTGAAAAGCACTTTGTTCAGAGTAACTCAGCAACAGTGCAATTTCCTGTAAGCTGAGGTGTGGATCTTTTAAGTATTGCTCCGCCAAAATACGTCGAACTTCTTGCATCCGCTGTTGGTAGGTCGTGCCTTGTTGTTGTAAGTAACGTTGCAGCTGTCGGACTGAAAAGTTCAGCTGCCGAGCAATATGTTCAATTTGATATTGGTTTTTTTGTAGCCCCGTTAAAATCGCATGCTGTAAGCGCTGGTCGATGTGAGTAGAGTTGGGAAGTTTTTCCAGTAAGGCTTCAGCTTGCTGTAAGAGCAATTTTTGCAGGGTTTGATCACCTTGCTGAAAGGGCATGGATAATTCGCTGAGAGGAATCATCATCATCGGGCGGCTTTGGGAAAAGCGGACTTTACAATTAAAGTACTGCTCATACAGTGCCGTATTTTTCGGTGCAGGATGAGTAAAATGAACCTCGCTGAGCTGGATGTCATCATGGGCGACAAAGTGTTTCATAAACTGAATGATCAGCGCCATTGCCACTTCATTGCTGAGTTGTGTAGTGAGTTCAATCGGCATCTCCACCCAACCAAAGCATAGATTTTCACCTTCAATTGCAACATATAGTGAACTGCCATCATAAATGAGGCGGTGAAAGTCATGATAACGGGTGAGCGCCTCGCCTAAATTTTCGCAGGACAGCGCAATATAGCCTAAAATGCCTAAATGCTTGGGCTGTACATACTTTGCAATCTCGAGTCCGAGCGCAGGGATGTGCAGATGGCTGTCAAGATCATTCAGTAACTCTAACCACAGGGCATAATCAAAACGTTCTAAGTTCTGTGCTTTTTCAAGCTGTTCAGAAATTGGATAGCCCACGGCTTGGCAATAGGCATAGAGTAAATGTCCCAGTCCACCGTAGACAGAACCTGTGTAATCTTTGAAATGTTGCATTTATTGGCTCTATTGTTCTTGTCGTAATTTGTCAATGAATTTGAATGCTAGGGTCAATATTTAGCATAGTTTCCCCATTATATTCAATCTGAATATAGGAGGAATTTGCCATGTGGAAGGGTTTTGTCGCAGGACTAGTGGTTGCCAATGCGTTTGAGTGGGTTGCACATAAATATATTTTGCATGGAACACACCGTGCTGGAAAGCCACGTTATAGCCCTGTGCCTGACAGCATGAAATCGCATTGGGAGCATCACCGAGAAGTGCGGAAAACCACGTTTCACGATCATGGTTATGTTGAAGGTTGGAGCAACTGGCGTACCAAAAATGAAATCGTATCACTCGCAGTCGTGGCGGGTGTGTTTGGGACCTTATTTTATCCTGTCTCCAAAGGCATGACGTTGTCTGTGTTGTACAGTGCAGGAAATTATTACTACATCCACCGCCGTGCGCACTTAGAGCCAGACTGGGCAATGCGTAAGATTCCTTGGCATTATGACCATCATATGAACTCCAATCAGGATGCCAACTGGTGTGTGACCAAGCCATGGTTTGATTATATTTTAGGAACGCGGGTCATTTCCTCGTTGGATTTGCAAGAGCAAAATCCGTTGGGTATTGCTTTACCTCAAGTGGTGTCGGATAAGCTCACCCAGTGGGTCAATCAGGTTTTCCCTGCAAAATGGGTTAAGGCACCTGAAGCGATTCCACTGAACTCAGCGCAGACGACGGAAACGGTTGCAGGATAACTGAATAGGTATTTTTGTCGTGATATGTCAATAATATTGGTATGTATTGTCAATATTTCGTCATTTGAACATTCTATAGTAAAGCTGTTGATGAGGTGAAATCATCTCATGAGCACTAGTACGTCATTTTTCATTTTCCAGTTTAACAAGACAATGTTGTAGTTATTCTAGGTTTATAGGGAGTCGCAAGACTCCCTTTTTTTATCTCAAAAATTGAGAGCATAATTGCGGTCAAGAGCCAGCGAGCATTCTAAGCTTTAACATCTGCTGCATAATAGTGGCGATAGTACTGTCCGACTTAGCATTAGCTCAGCTGTGCCGAAGTACAGCGTAACTGAGCCTTTTAATTCGCCTGCTTTTTAAAGTCGGTTAAAATATAGCGATCCATTTCATCGGTATAGTCCGGGGAAAACTGAAAGCAAACATGCTCGTTGATGTTTAAGCTTTTGAGATCAGGGAAGCTTTGTCTGGCACGCGGACTATTGCTAAATAAAAAAGCTTCTTGATCACTCTGAAAGTAAAACACTTTTTCAGTGCTGATATTGTGCCGTCGGTAATGGGTGACCTCTGACCATTGTGTAAAAATACCACAAGCCCGAATTTGATCAGGTGCAATCAGCGCTTTTTCATAATACTGTTTAAACTGATATTTGCAGAAGCTGATATAGCTACACAGGCATAAACCGAGGAGTAGCAATACAGCCAGCATACCGAAAGGGCGGTCAGCATATTTCTTCATCAAAAGGATGAAAACAAAACAGATCAATAGACCACAAATAAATAAGATTAGTTCTAAGTGATACATTTTTTCTCATCTTTAAAATGATAAAAAGAGTACTCGAAAGCACTCTTTTCATAGGTTTTACGGCTATGGTGTGTTTATAGACGCATTTCGATGCCTTGCTCTGCAAGGTATTTTTTCGCTTCAGGAATTGTGTGTTGTCCAAAGTGGAAAATCGAAGCAGCCAGTACAGCGTCTGCGCCACCTTTTAAAATACCATCGGCCAAGTGTTGTAAGTTTCCGACACCGCCCGAAGCAATGGTTGGAATAGTCACGCGGTCATTAATTTGACGCATCAGTTCAAGGTCATAACCTGCTTTGGTACCATCGGCATCCATCGAAGTAATCAGCAGTTCACCTGCACCAAAGTCGGCCATTTTCACGGACCATTCAATCGCATCAATACCGGTTGGTTTACGGCCACCATGGGTAAAAATTTCCCATTTGTTCTCGCCCGTTTTTTTCGCGTCAATGGCAACCACAATACACTGTGCGCCAAAGCGTTGCGATGCTTCTTGTACAAATTCTGGGTTAAACACCGCTGCTGAGTTAATGCTGACTTTGTCCGCGCCAGCATTGAGTAAGAGGCGAATGTCTTCAACTTTGCGAACGCCACCACCGACGGTTAAGGGAACAAAAACCGTTTCAGCCATACGTTCAACAGTACGATAAGTCGTGTCGCGACCATTCGAAGTTGCAGTAATGTCTAAGAAGGTAATTTCATCAGCACCTTGTTCGTTATATCGACGTGCTACTTCTACTGGGTCACCTGCATCACGAATATCAAGGAATTGAACACCTTTCACTACACGACCGTTGTCTACGTCGAGGCAAGGAATAATACGTTTAGCTAGCATAATTTTTTCCAAAAATAACAGCCGATTATGAAACTTCGCGACTTAGATGCTACACCTTAATAGTCGGAGCGGGTATTCTATCAAACTTATGTAAGTTTTTTTGCAGGTTTTATATGTCGGTTTATACCACTTTGACTTTACAGGAAGTTCAGGCGTTTGCAGCACCTTATGGACTTGAGGTAATCGATCTGATCCCAATTCAAGGCGGTATTCAAAATACGAACTATTTTATTGTGTGTGAAAATGCTGTTCAGTATGTATTGACTGTATTTGAAGAAATGGATGAACAGGGCGCAGGCGAGTTAGTTCCTGTACTTGAGCATTTAGGTCAGGCTGGTTTAGCGGTTCCTGTACCTTTAAGTCACTCAGGCAAAGCCATTCATAGTTTAAAAGATAAACCTGCGCAAATTGCCCCACGGATGATGGGCAGACATCCCATGCCTGCGACCCTTGAGCAAGCCGAAGCGATTGCGGTTGCACAAGCGCAAATGCATGTCGCACTGCAAGATTTTCCACTGGAGCGTGCAGAATACCGTGACCATGACTACTGGCTCGCTGTAGCATTACAGATGAAACCGACATTAAGTGAGGCGGATCAAGCACTACTCAATAAGTTGTTGGGGTTATATGACGCATTATCGGCGGTTTATCCGAATCGTCCAAAGGGCTTTATCCACTCAGATTTATTCCGTGACAACACTTTGTTTGAGGGCAATCAGCTCAAAGGCATTTTAGATTTTTATGAATTGAATAAAGATGAGTTCTTGTTTGATATTGCGATTACGCTGAATGACTTCTGTACCGAATATCCAAGTGTGCACTTAAATGAAGACAAGGCCATCGCATTCTTAAGCGCCTATGAAAGTATTCGTCCTTTGACGACTGATGAAAAATCTTGCCTAGGGCTGTATCTGGCAATGGCTGCTGCACGTTTTTGGATGATGCGTTTACAAGTGGCACAAAAAAATGCTGAACAAGGCCGTACGGGGGATGACATTTTGCAGAAAAATCCTGCCGAAATGCGTAATATGGTGATTGACCGCCTAAAATTTGTAACTGCTTAAATAGGAAAGAAAAATGCGTGACCAAGGACGACTCGTTGAATGGTTTGATGAAAAAGGCTATGGCTTTATTCAGCCCAACGATGACAGCAAAGATCGCGTGTTTTTACATATCAAGGACTTTGCTCGGCAAGGTCCTCGTCCTATTTTAGGCTGTGCGTTGGAATACAACGTGATTGTGGATGCGCAAGGACGTTATCGTGCACAGCAAGTTAGTTATTTAAAGGCATCCCAAACCCAAAAGATCCGTACCCAAAAAGTCTCCCCGAAAAAGACCGAACAGGGTCAACGCTGGAGTCCAATGCAAATTGCGTCGGTGGCATACATCGTGTTTTTGGCACTATTGGTATTGCTGGGGCGTTTGAGTGGATTGGTGCTGCTGTTGATTAGTGTGATGAATGCGGCCAGTTATTGGTTCTATGCGCAAGATAAAGAAGCTGCGAAAAATGGACAGCGCCGTGTACCTGAAAATACACTGCATCTCCTTTCATTTTTGGGTGGTTGGCCTGCAGCATGGTTAGCGCAGCAAAAGCTACGACATAAAACACAAAAACAACCGTTTAGAAAGATTTACTTTTGTACAATTCTATTCAATATTCTTTTAATTTTATGGCTTATTTCTCCTTTCAATAGTTTGCCTATTTAAAGTTCAAGCCCACTTCATGAGGGACAATATGAATTATTCAGTCGATCAAGATCCGAATCGTAGTCTGACTTTTATTCTTTATATTTTGTATATCGTTGCGATTTTTTCCGCAGGGATTTTAGCCATCATTGCTTTAGTGATTAATTATGTGAAGCGTGGCTCTGTGCGTGGTTCCATTTTTGAGAGCCATTTTACTTGGCAGATTCGCACCTTTTGGTGGTATTTGATTTGGAACGTGATAGCCTTTGTGCCATTTATTTTCTTATTCTTTACGGGTGAAAATGTCACCGCTTTCGCAGGTGTCGCACTCGGTGCTTCAACATTCTGCGTATCTGTGATTGGGTTGTCATGGGTGTGGATTGTATATCGTGCCATTAAAGGCATTATTCGTTTAAATGACAATCAACCGATGTATCAATAACAAGTGGTGAGATTTAAAAAGGGCAGTGTGCCCTTTTTTTTATGATTTTTTTATAACAAGGTTTATGCACCGAGATGAACCAAGCTGATGCAGCAGTGTCTCTGTTTTTGTGTAGGCTTTTAAAAAGCACCTTACAAAATTGAATTTCAATCTTTACTTTTTTATATGGCTTCGCTGCATAAATATTTTTCAAGATACTGATTTTTAAGACGTTCTAGAAATTTTAATAAAAATAAATATAATAAAATCATAGTTTTAGGTGTTTGTCTAGCAAAGCCCCATTGATCACTCGATTCAGCAGTTTTTTCGTTTCGGAGATAGGCTAAAGTTGTTCGAGGTTCTTTTTCGACTTCAGCAGTTTCGGTTTCCATTCACTGATCATAATGCCAAACACCACCAAAAGTCCGCCCAACAAAGCTAGTGGTGCCAAACGTTCTCCTGCAAGGCGCCCAAATAGTGCTGCCCATACTGGCTCTCCTGCGTAAATAATCGCTGCTTGAGATGGATTGACTGAGCGCTGTGCCCAATTCATTACATATTGAATCACGGCACTGGCAAGACCCAAGCCGAGTGCGATACTCAGTAAAGGCCATGAAAAGTCTGGAATGTGGTGTTCACCTGCCAATGGCATGGCTGCAAAGGCGAGCACAGAGGCAACTGCCAGTTGAATCACCGTCACTCGACCAATATCGACTGTTGGAGCAAAATAGCCAATCAGGATAATTTCCATCGCTATAGCGATTGCACCGAGTAGGGTTAAGGTCTGGCCAAAATTCAGTGAAATTGAATTCAGACTATTGCCTGTGAGTAAGACTAAGCCCATAAACGCACAGAGCGCACCGATCCAAATCATAAAATGGGGCACTTTACGAAAGATCAGCCACAACAATACAGGTACCAAAGGCACATATAGTGCAGTTAAAAAGGCAGATTCACTGCTACTGACCGTTTGTAGTCCGACTGTTTGTGTGCCATAGCCAATAGTGACCATACAGCCAATCAATGCACCTGCCCACAGGTCTTGTCGGGTAATGTGTTTTAAATGTTGATAGGAAAATAAGCCAATAATTGTCGCGGCGCAGGCGAAACGACAGCCCACAAAGAACATGGGGGAGCTGAAATTTAAGGCATATTTCACGGCCAAGAAGGTACCACCCCAAATAAAGGTAATTAGAATCAGTGCAATGACAGGCGCTTTAGAACCGAGCTGAGTATTCAACATAAAAGAACTGGTGTGCAATATATTGCACATAGCTTGTCCTGCTTTGTTTTTGTGTGCAATATATTGCTCAATATTTTTTTGATTGAACTTTATGAAGTCTCCTGCGGTACTACAACACGTCAGTCAAAATGTGCGTCATTATCGAAGCTTAAAAGGCCTGAGCCAGCAACAACTAGCGGATTTGGCTGGTTTAAGCCGACGTATGGTGGCTGGGGTTGAATCAGGGCAGGACAATATTAGTTTGGCAAAACTCAGCTTGATTGCCGATGTGCTTGAGGTCGATTTTGTACAGATGATTGCTGCACCTGAACAGCAAGGTCAAGCGGTCGTCAACGTTCTGGCTTGGCAGGGTACACAAGCACACAGTGAAGCAAAATTATTGGCCTCGGCGGCAGCAACACAAAAAGTTGAATTGTGGACATGGGTGCTTGCCCCAAATGAGCACTATAGTGCAGAACCTGACCCAGTCGGTTGGCGTGAGATGCTCTATGTGATGGAGGGGGAGTTAACTTTGGATTTGGCAGGTGACATAAAAGTCTTGGGGGTAGGAGAGTCGATTGTTTTTTCCAGTGTCATCGAATACCAATACATCAACCGTGGAACTGTACCGTTAAAATTTATTCGTAATGTGATTTATTAAGCAGCAGATTTTATACGCCAACATTTAATGAATAAAAAAGAGGTCAATAGACCTCTTTTTTAAATTCTACAATTAGAGCGATTGTTCATCTAACAGCAATTGTGCTTCACGTAGGTTTAAACTGCCTTCGTAAATCGCACGACCAGTAATTGCGCCCAAAATACCAGGTTGGCCTTTGAGGTTACGCACGTCATCAAGGTTGGTCACACCACCTGATGCAATTACAGGTAAGCCAGAGTATTGTGCCAGTTGAACAGTTTGCTCAACGTTCACACCCTGCATCATCCCGTCACGTGCAATGTCAGTATAGACAATGCTCGATACGCCCGCATCGGCAAAACGTTTGGCCAAATCGGTTGCTTTCACATCGGTCACATTGGCCCAGCCATCGGTGGCCACCATGCCATTCATGGCATCAATGCCGACAATGATATGACCTGCAAATTTCTTACATGCTTCTTCTACAAACTCAGGATCTTGAACAGCTTTGGTGCCAATAATGACAAAAGACACACCCGCTTCTAAGTAGTGTTCAATGGTTTCTAGTGAACGAATACCGCCGCCAATTTGAATTGGCAGTTCAGGTTGTGCGCGAGCAATGGCTTCAACCACAGGTTTATGAATTGGCGTACCAGCGAAAGCACCATTTAAATCGACCAAATGTAAGCGACGCGCGCCTTCATTTACCCAGTGCTGTGCAGTTGCAACAGGATCATCAGAAAAAACCGTATCGTCTTCCATACGACCTTGTTTTAAACGAACACATTTGCCATCTTTCAGGTCAATTGCAGGGATGATCAGCATGCTTTCGCTCCTAGCCAAATCTTAAATAAAATCAATGTCCGTCATCTTAGCAAAGTATTGGCAATTTTCTAAGCATCTGTTACAGCTTTTCATGACGACAAGGTTTTGTTGTTTTCTCTAATTCTTTGGAAATATCTTTTGGGAGTCGCTCTAAACGCCGCAATTCTTCAAAAACCAACAGCGCGGCATAGGCATCGGCAGCGGCATAGTCAACTTGTTCAGGCGTGAGTATTTTCCTCGCCCAATTTGAAGTGCTGACTTTTTTGCTTTTGGGGAAGTTGAGTTGAAACAGCAGGGCGATGGCATTTTTAATGCCAACAGGGTTAGTTAAACCAAAGCTGGCAAAGCATTTTGACAGCTCAACCACGCCCTTGAGCTCAAAACCTTTTTTGCGGAACAGATGGGCATCATTTTTTAAACCAAAACCCACTTTGAGCTGGTCTGGATTCGCTAAAAATGGCGTAAGGAAGTTCCAAATGGGTGGATTCATTTGAAACAAATAAGCATGCTCGACGCTGGCCAGTTGAATTAAATGCGGGCCCGTGGAAACTTCTCCTACTTGAAAGGTCGGTTTGGACTCGCTGTCAAAACCGAAGATGGCAATCTGTTCCAGTTCAGCACGGATTGCTTCACACTGTTCTAAGTTTTGAATGATATGAATTGCTTGTTTTGGTAAATTTTGAAAACGAGGAAATTTTTGAATTTCGACTTTACTGGGAAGGATGTGTTGAAAAGAAGAATCCATCATGCTTTGACTATGCCATTGTTGCCTAAGCCTAAAGCTTTTGTGTTGATTTAGCAAAACAGCCGACCTAGGTAGGCTGTTTTGCACAGGTGATTTTAGGACATAAAACCAGCCGCAATGCCGCCGATAATCGCTAAAACGAAAATCACGATGTAAATCCATGCCAAAACGGCTTCCCAGCCTGCCGTTGGGCGTGGTGAGCCATAGCTGTTGCTACGATCATCGCCTGGTGCGAAAATCAGGTAAAGCATTAGGATCACGTTGGCAAGAGGCACCAGCATCAACAGTGATAACCATCCCGTATGGTTGCGGTCATGTAGGCGACGAATAGTAAATACAAACGTGAAGTACATCAGCGCAACATAGATCAGGACGATAAAAATCATGCCGCCACCGAAGTTGCCTGTTTCCAAGTTCACAAATGTATTAGGAAAGATGGCGATGAAAATACCAAGAATAATTGACGCTACAATGGCAAGTAGACAGTTCCATGCTAGGTATGAAAAACGTCCGAAACGACCTGCGGCATTCAGCGCAGATTCTTGTGCATATTGAGTCATAGTGACTTACCTTATCGTTGTAAATTAAGTTTTTTATAAATAAAAATGTCTAAAAAGCAGGCAAATCATAATCAAATTTGGTGCCAATGAAAAGGCATCGTAGTCATCTTGAGTACACTAGTTTGCTGTAAAGCAAAGATTTTATATCTTCAGATGTATAGGAGTGAGGCACACGCCTCATTTATTTAAGCTGTTTATGATTTATTTTGAGTCTAGGTGCATCAATTTTGGATAAACAAAAGCTCAACCGAAGTTGAGCTTTTTCAATCAAACAGAGGCTGGAATAAATTAAATTTTCCATTCCACAAAGTTTTTCAGCAGTTGTAAACCTGCGGTATGACTTTTTTCAGGGTGGAACTGGGTCGCAAACAAATTTTCTTGATGAATGGCTGTGCAGAACTCTAAACCGTAGTCACAGGTCGCCGCCACAATGCCAGAGTTCTTCGGTTCAACATAAAAGCTGTGCACGAAGTAAAAACGTGCATCTTGCTCAATGTCTTTCCACATTGGATGACTCGGATCGGCTTGATGAACTTGGTTCCAACCCATATGGGGTACTTTCAAGCCGTCTACATCAGGAAAGCGTTTCACACTGCCTTCAAAAATACCGAGAGCATCGACTCCGCCATTTTCTTCAGAGCGTTGCATCAGCGCTTGCATACCCACACAAATCGCTAATACGGGCTTATTAAATGCCGCATGACGAACGACTTCATCAATCCCTGCTTCATGCATGCCTTGCATACAGTCACGCATAGCGCCTACGCCGGGGAACACAATTTTATCAGCTTGAGCCACTAACTTGGGATCATTGGTTACATCGACTGTTGCACCAACATGCTCAAGCGCTTTTGCGGCTGAGTGTAGGTTACCCATACCATAGTCAAGAAGGGCAATACGGGTCATTACAAACTACCTTTGGTTGAAGCAATGGTGTTGGTTGCACGTGGGTCAATTTCACAGGCCATACGAAGTGCACGCGCAAACGCTTTGAACACACTTTCAATTTGGTGGTGGCTATTTTTACCTTTGAGGTTATCAATGTGTACCGTCATGAGCGCATGGTTCACAAAGCCTTGGAAAAACTCCGAGAAGAGATCCACATCAAAACGACCAATCATGGCGCGGGTAAATGGAATATCCATAAACAAACCCGGACGGCCTGATAAGTCCACCACAGCACGGCTTAAAGATTCATCTAACGGTGCATAAAAATGACCATAACGACGTAAACCTTTTTTGTCACCTAAAGCTTTGGCAAAAGCCTGTCCAAGCGTGATACCACAGTCTTCAACCGTGTGGTGATCATCAATATCTAAGTCGCCATCACATTCAATATCAATATCAAATAAGCCGTGTCGCTTGATTTGATCAATCATATGATCTAAAAAGGGAATACCTGTGTTGAGCGTGCCTTGACCCGTACCATCGAGGTTTACACGAACTCGAATTTTGGTTTCGTTGGTATTTCTTACCACTTCACTGATACGTTCTGTCATAGACACGTTCCTCAAAGACGTCAAATAATTGATGTAAAATGTTTCGCCGTAACGAAGTCACCGCATATTAGATTGCTCAGGAGGGTTTATCAATGCCTATTACCGTACACGCTTATACTTCACTGGAAAAAGAAGAGTTGCGCAGCCAGCTAGAGCGACTGTACGACACCAGTCCTGAATTTGGCGATGGGCATGATGCCGTAGAACAACTTGAGCAAAATCTAGCTCAGTATACCTTACTTTACACTGCAGAATTTAATACTAAAGTCATTGGCGCCATTTGGTGTAGTGGGCAGGGTGAAAATAAAACCTTAGAATACATCGTAGTACATCCTGCAAACCGTGGACGAGGGGTTGCGGAGCGGCTGGTTGAAGAAGTTTGTCGTATGGAAGAAGCCAAAGGTGTCAAAGTGTTTGAGCCGGGCTGTGGTGCGATTCACCGTTGCTTAGAGCACATTGGTAAAATTTAAGCTTTTTTAAAGCAGTCTTTGGGCTGCTTTTTTCATGAATAGTGATGGTGACGCGCTTTAAGTGCAAATAATGACTCAAAAAATGTACGAAGGGTGCTGGGGTTGCTGTAAAAGTAAACACTCAACTGATTTTTTTGAAAACGCACTTGACGCTGCTTCGCTTAAACTGTTTAATACGCGACATCGGCGTGATAGCTCAGTAGGTAGAGCAACGGATTGAAAATCCGTGTGTCCCCAGTTCGATCCTGGGTCTCGCCACCATATTCAAAATCTTATTTAAAGATTTCAATCCCTGATCCCATCAGGGATTTTTTTTGCCTGAAATTTATCCGATCAAATAAAAAAGTGATGATTTTTATTGACTATTCATCCGAGATACGGCTTAATACACGGCATCGGCGTGATAGCTCAGTAGGTAGAGCAACGGATTGAAAATCCGTGTGTCCCCAGTTCGATCCTGGGTCTCGCCACCATATTCAAAAAAGCCTCAAACACTGTTTGGGGCTTTTTTTTGTCTTATGAAAAGTTGGATTGTATAAGGTGTTGGACAACATCATGCTTTAGTTAATGGAAAATGTGCTAATTTTGAGTCAAAAATAAGACTGAGAATGGCTTATGAAAGACCGCTTTTCATCGGGAAGTCAGCTTTATCAACTCGCACGTCCGAGTTATCCAGTGAGTTTGATTCAAGAAATACTCAAGCATGTAGTAACTCCTCAATTTGCGTGGGACTGTGGTGCAGGATCGGGGCAATTGACTCAATTGTTGGCGCCGCATTTTGATGCCGTGGTGGCGACAGATATCAGTGCTCATCAGTTACAACATGCACCTTATTTTGAAAATGTCAGTTATCAAGTTCAGTCTGCAGAGCACACCAGTTTTGCTGAGCAGAGTTTTGATTTAATCACGGTGGCTCAAGCCATTCATTGGTTTGATTTTGATGGTTTTTATGCAGAAGTGCGGCGGACTTTACGACCTGAAGGCATTTTGGCGGTCATTGGCTATGGTTTAATTCAGCTACAGCAACCTGAGTTACAGGGCTGTATTGAAAGACTTTATTTTAAGACTTTGAAAGGTTATTGGGATGCCGAACGACGTTATATCGACGAGGCCTATCAAACCATTCCTTTTCCCTTTGAGAAAATAACGACATCTGAATTGTCGATGTCGTTCCAATGGTCTGCTGCTCAATTGTTGGATTATTTAAATACATGGTCTGCACTGAAACATTATCGAGCGAAAAATTCAGATGACCCCTTATATGAGTTCAAAGCATTCTTTACGTTGGGTGATCACGCGAACCAACTCTTTGAGCTTAAATTTCCGATTTTTTTAAGATTGGGTCGTCTACCTGTATCGGCGCATTGAGTGTCTGAGCTTAATCGGCAATAAGACGTTTACCAAAGCACACGACTTCGATTTCCTCATAGCCTAGCTGCTCATAGAAGCTTTGCACGTCGATGTTTTCTTTACGTACAAGCAGTTGTAGTTTGGGGCAACCTAAGGCAATCAGGCGCTTCTCGAGCTGCTGTATGAGTGCAGTTGCGACTCCATTGCGTTGAAAGTGTGGATGTACTGCCAAATAATTAATCCAGCCGCGATGGCCATCATAACCACCCATCAATGTGGCGATGAGTTGTTCATCTTTAACAGCCAGTAAAAATAAACCATCTTTTTGCGCAGTTTTTCTAAAAATATCAATTTCAGGGTTATTCCAAGGGCGAGTGAGGTCGCATAACTCCCAAAGTGCAATGACGTCTTCTAAATCTGTTTCGAGATAGGGGCGAATAATGAACATGAGCTTGGCATTTTTATTTTTTGGATGCCTTTAGATTAATTGAGTTTTTTTATTTTGATAAGTGTTTTATTACACTTTTCATCAGACATAAAAAAACGCCCAAGAGGGCGCTTTTTTTTAAACTTTAAATTAAGCAGATTTCGCTTCTGCTTGAACAGGAAGCATGTGACCTGTTTCTTCAAAGTTAGAATGCCAAGACAACGCTTCACGAAGAAGGTGAGGCGTATGACCACCTTTTGCACATGAGCGATCGAAGTAGTCATTTAATGCATCACGGTAAAGTGGGTGTGCACAGTTGTCGATAATCGCACGAGCACGTTCACGCGGTGCTAGACCGCGAAGATCTGCCAAACCTTGTTCTGTTACCAGGATGTCAACATCATGTTCAGCATGGTCGATGTGCGACGCAAACGGTACGATTGAAGAAATGTCGCCACCTTTTGCAATTGATTTGGTCACGAAGATTGCCAAGTGTGCATTACGTGCGAAGTCACCTGAACCACCGATACCATTCATCATTTTCGTACCGCAAACGTGAGTTGAGTTCACGTTACCGTAAATGTCAAATTCAAGTGCAGTGTTGATGCCGATAATACCTAAACGACGAACCAGTTCAGGGTGGTTCGAAATTTCTTGCGGACGTAAAACCAATTTATCTTTGTACGCTTCAAGGTTATTAAATACTTTTTCGCCGTATTTAGCTGAAAGGGTAATTGATGAACCTGAAGCAAACTTCATTTTACCTGCATCAATCAATTCAAACGTACAATCTTGAAGTACTTCTGAATACATCACGAGGTCTTCGAAGTTTGAATCTTTAAGGCCTGTAAGTACAGCATTGGCAATTGAGCCAATCCCTGCTTGTAATGGGCCTAAGTTTTTAGGTAGACGCTCTTCAGCCACTTCTTTTTCAAAGAATGCGATTAAGTGGTCTGCAATGCCTTGAGTTTCATCATCTGGTGCAGTTACTGTTGATGGAGAGTCGTGCAAGTCATTGTTGATGACGATACCTACGATTTTTGCAGGATCGATATTGATCGCGTGCGTACCAATACGCTCATCCACTTGAGTCAATGGAATCGGTTGACGTGTTGGACGGTAAGTTGGGATGTAAATATCGTGTAAGCCTTCAAATGCAGGGCTTAAGTTAGTATTGATTTCAACAATCACTTTTTCTGCGAAAATTGCAAAACTTGCAGAGTTGCCCACAGATGTTGTTGGAATAATGCCGCCATCTTCAGTGATCGCAACCGCTTCAATGATTGCTACATCAGGTTTTTTCAACTGAAGGTTACGCATTTGCTCAACAGTTTCAGACAAGTGTTGGTCAATGAACATCACTTCGCCATTGTTGATGGCTTTACGTAAAGTGTTGTCCACTTGGAACGGTAAACGACGTGCCAATACACCTGCTTCAGTCAATTGCTTGTCTAGGTCATTACCTAAAGAAGCACCAGTAATTAATGTGATTTTTAAAGGATTTGTGTGTGCACGTTTAACCAATGCCAAAGGTACAGCTTTCGCTTCGCCAGCACGAGTGAAGCCACTCATACCTACAGTCATGCCATCTTCAATAAAAGCAGATGCTTCTTCTGCACTGATGACTTTATCGTGAAGTGAAGCTAAACGGATACGATCTAAAGACATGGTTTACTCTCGTTAATATTCTGAATCTGGCACCGATTGTACCGATCAAGAACGACATTGTGCATACCTGTTAGGCTAAGGTCTAATTTTTTGAAAAAATGTGGGTATAAGGGATTCTGATGATTTGCAAGTGTTTGAAATATATTTGGTAAAATTAAATTGTTGAATAGTTGAATAAAATCGTTTGATCAACTATTGTACAAAATTTAAAAATGCTCAACCAAGGTTTGCTTTAATTTTTCGAGTGGGTTGTTGCTGGAAATTTCAACATCTTGATTGTGATGAAGAGGCAGTGAAATAATTGCTTCAAGTCCCCCTTGTTCCCGATTATGAATGCTGAGTTGACCTTGGTGGATGTCGACAATGCGTTTCACAATGGCGAGTCCTAAACCACTGCCTTGAACTGTTCTGGCTTCATTCCCACGAACAAAAGGTTGCATGAGTTCTTCAATTTGATCGTCAGGAATACCTTCACCATGGTCTGCTACGCTAATTAAAATATGTTCATTTTCCACTGTTGCGGAAAGTTCAATCGGCTCAGCACCGTAGCGTTTTGAATTATTAATCAAGTTACCAATCAGGCGTTTAAGAGACAGACTACGTGCCTGAATAATCGGTAATTCAGCGGGTTCAAAACGAATATCTAGCGGTTTGAATTGCACCACCAATTCTTGTAACAACATATTTAAATCGGTGTCTTGGATTTCCTCATCCGAGCCGTCACGCATATAGGAAATGAACTGATTTAAGATCGCGTCCATATCTTCAACGTCATAAATCAGTCCCTCTTTTAAAAAATCATCATCGGGCATCATTTCCGCACTGAGTCGAATACGGGTCAGAGGGGTGCGTAAGTCATGTGAAATCCCTGCCAACATAATCCGACGGTCACGTTCAGTCTGATCTAGGGTATAGATCATGTGATTAAACGCTTGGTTGACCTCGCGAATTTCTTGAGGGCCGTGATTAGTCTCTAAATAAGGCGCTGTGCCTGTTTTACTATAACTGTTGGCAGCATTTTGCAGACGACGCAGTGGGCGATTGAGCTGACGAACCAAGGTTAAAATAATGGCTGCTGCAATCAAGGGGACGCCAAGTAGCCAGCCGAAAATTAGCTCAGGGCTGTAGTTGGCATAAGTTTTCAGTGGTTCCCGTACCCAGTTGCCGTTCATTTCAGGAGTTTGAATCCAAATACGTGGGCTGGGTTTAAACTGGAAATATACTGTGGCATGTTCGACTTTTAATTCTTTGGCCAGCTTAGCTTCAATTTGGTTGGTAAAGAACTCGGCAATCACCTTATCTTTAACATTGGGATATTCTTTGGGATCGGTGACGTATTCAATCCCGACGCGGCTTCTTAGCCAGTCATCGACATCGACTTCAGTATTTTGATGATAAATCCGTAAATCGGGGTTGTTGAGAATTTCTATTTCAACAGCAAGATAACGAGCATGTTGTTGGATTTCTGGAAGATATAAGGTTCGCCAAAAGAACCACAAGGACATAAATAAACTAAAAAATACAATGAAGAGTACCAGTACGGTGGTACGCATGGCAGCAGAACGCGGCTTGATTTTATCTAAAAAGCGTTCCCAACGCGTGCGTTTCCGTTCTGAATACGCTTCGTAATCTGTAAATTTTTGAGGGTCGATGGGTTCGAGTTTCACGCCAGCTTCCTGTGGACTATTTTTTATCAATATTACTGAAAGATACAGCAGAGTCTTACCGTTTTTATCAGTAATAGAAGGAGCTCATTCTGTTACTTTTTAAAAAGTAACCAAAACTTTTGCCATTCGCTGAACTCGCAATAAAGTTGGCGAGCCTTGAAAGTAAAATTGGCTCAAACAGCAGCGAATGGCTTTTAGGGACAATAAGTTCGGTGAACGTTTACATTATTGGAGCTTATTATTCCGCGCCATCTGGAACGAACACATAACCTACACCCCAAACCGTTTGAATATAGCGTGCACGCGCAGGGTTTTCTTCCACAAGGCGACGGAGGCGCGATACTTGAACATCAATCGAACGTTCCATTGCGCCCCATTCACGGCCACGCGCAAGGTTCATCAATTTGTCACGAGTTAAAGGCTCACGTGGGTGTTGTACCAAGGCTTTCAGTACCGCAAACTCACCTGTAGTTAGGGTTACAACTTGACCTTCACGCGTTAGAGTGCGTGTTGATAAATCAAGTGACCATGGCCCAAAGCTGACCACTTCCATTTGTTGGCTTGGTGCACCTGGAACTTCACGGACTTGGCGGCGCAGTACGGCGCGAATACGTGCTAACAACTCATTTGGATTAAATGGTTTCGGTAAATAGTCATCTGCACCCGCTTCTAGACCTGCAATACGGTCTGAATCACTACCACGTGCGGTGAGCATAATAATAGGCGTATCAATATTGGATTGGCGTAGACGACGGCAGATACTTAAACCATCTTCAACAGGGAGCATGAAGTCGAGCACAATCAGTGAAAACAGTTCGCGCTGTAAGAGACGATCCATTTGAGTTGCGTCATGCGCTGTTTTCACCACAAAGCCTTTATCTTCTAAAAAGCGTTGAAGTAGCGTACGCAAACGCACATCGTCATCTACCACTAAAATGCGTTCAACGCGATCTGCATCGCTATGTACAGCATCTGTTTTTTCAGCAGGTACAACTAAACTCATTGAAGTGCTCCTTTATTCTTTATTGTCATCGTAAACAAAAGTCGGGATAGTCTTGAGTATACGACTCATTTGTATGTCTTTACTATGCTCTAAAGCAACAAATATTGCAGGTAAAATCAAGACATAGATACCAAATGTATACATCTTAGCCCATAGAAAAAAATGGCAAAGAATACCTAAAAATAAGATTTAACACTGAAAATGAGATGGATTTATGAAATTTGCCTGAAATATGTCACATTTAAGCCATTAAATTAATAAAAACAGTTGTGGATTTTATAGTCTTGGTCTTTATAATCATGGCTTTTAGTACATATCCTTGTGGGATCACATACGATGACTGACTTAGTTCAGCAGTTGGCAAAAGAAATTGCCGTACGTCCAAATCAAATCGAGGCTGCCATCAAGTTGATTGATGAGGGTGCTAGCGTTCCATTTATTGCGCGTTACCGTAAAGAAGTCACGCAAGGCTTAGATGATGCGCAGTTACGTCAGCTCGATACACGTTTGGCTTATTTACGTGACTTATTTGAACGTCGCGACAAGGTAATTGAATCATTAAAAGAACAAGACAAATTGTCTGATGATTTATTGGCACGTGTAAATGCTGCTGAAACTAAAAATGCCTTAGAAGAAATTTACGCACCGTACCGTCCAAAACGGACCAGTAAATCATTTAAAGCCAAAGAAGCAGGCTTGGGCCCGATTGCAGAGAAAATCTTTGCAGAAGCGGTTGATCCAGCTGAAGCATTGGCAGGCTTTAGCCATGAAGATTATCCAGATCTAGAAAGTCAGTTGGATGCGATTCAACATATTTTAATTGATGACTGGGCGCAGAACATTGCACTGACAACTGAACTTAAGGCCACGTTTGCAAAAACAGCCACTTTAAAAAGTTTAGTGGCAAGTGATGAGAAAAAAGAAGTTGGCAAAAAATTCCGCGATTACTTCGACTTTTCTGAAAATTTAAATAAAGTCCCATCACACCGTTTATTGGCTATGTTACGTGGTCGTCAAGAAAACGTTTTAGGTTTAAAAGTTGATGGCGAAGATGATGCACCGTTGGCGCGTATTGAAACAGAATACAGCCTTGAAACTGCACAGCCACAAGCACGTCAAGACTATTTAAAACAAACGGCTAAATTGTTCTGGTTAGGCAAGGTTCGTCTAAGTATCGAACATTCGTTGCTCACCGAAAAACGTCTTGCAGCCGAATCTGAAGCAATGGATGTTTTCGCTGAAAACTTACGTCATTTGTTGTTGTCTGCACCTGCGGGCGCACGTACAACCTTAGGTGTGGACCCTGGCATCCGCACAGGGGTGAAATTGGCTGTGGTGAATGCATCAGGTGATGTACTTGCACATAGCACGATTTATCCATTTGCACCCAAAGATGATAAAGCGGGTTCAATTGCAGAACTTGCCCGTTTATGCCGCGAGTTCAATGTTGACCTGATTGCCATTGGCAATGGTACAGCAAGCCGTGAAACAGAAAGCGTTGTGGCTGAAATGATGGCGGCAAACAGTGATTTAAAACTGACACGTGTTTCTGTATCAGAAGCGGGGGCATCGGTTTATTCAGCGTCTGAATTGGCATCTGCGGAGTTACCAGAGTTAGATGTGTCGATTCGTGGTGCAGTGTCGATTGCACGTCGTTTACAAGACCCATTGGCTGAACTGGTGAAAATCGATCCAAAATCGATTGGTGTAGGTCAGTACCAGCATGATGTCAACCAAACGGGCTTAGCGAAAACCCTTGAAGCGGTCGTTGAAGACTGTGTGAACTCGGTGGGTGTGGATGTTAATACTGCATCATCTGCTATCTTGGGCTATATCGCAGGTTTGAATAAGTCGATTGCGCAGCAAATTGTCGATTTTCGTAAAGAAAATGGCCGTTTCGACAACCGCCAAGATTTGAAAAAAGTACCGCGGTTAGGCGAGCGTACTTTTGAACAAGCGGCAGGTTTCTTACGTATTCAAGATGGTTCAGAGCCACTGGATGCTTCTGCTGTTCACCCAGAGTCTTATGCGCTGGTCGGTAAAATTGTTGAAGCGAAAGCGACGACGGTGAAAGATATCATTGGTAACTCTGAAATCATTCGCCAAGTGAATGCTGAAGAATTTGCAGATGAGAAATTTGGTTTACCAACTATTCAAGATGTACTGTCTGAACTGGAAAAACCAGGTCGTGATCCGCGTCCAGAGTTCCGTACAGCAAAATTCCGTGAAGACATTACGGAAGTTGCGCAACTGACTGAAGGCATGCAGCTTGAAGGTGTCGTGACCAATGTGACGAACTTCGGTGCTTTTGTGGATGTGGGTGTACACCAAGATGGTTTAGTTCATATTTCAGAGTTGGCCAATGAATTCGTTGCAGATCCGCATAAAGTGGTGAAGCCGGGGCAAATTGTGCAAGTACGTGTACTCACTGTAGATGCTGAGCGTAATCGTGTGAATTTGTCGATGCGTCCGGAAGGTGCTGAAGCGGCTAAAGCTCCGCGTCAACCACGTCGTGAAAATACAGAGCGTAGTGAACGTAAACCACAAGGTAAACGTCCACAACAAACACGTCCTCAAGGCGAGCGTGCTCAAACAAATAAGAAGCCGCAAACGGCTAAACCTCAAGAAAATAAAATTGGTGGTTTAGGTGCATTGTTACTTCAAGCAGGGATTAAAGGTTCGAAATAATCTTTAAGATTTGAATAAAAAAACCTCCCAAGTGGGAGGTTTTTTTTATGGTTACTTTTATCCGTTGATGATGGGCACGATCCAACTGGTGATAATCAGCATAATGCCAAAGTGCCCAAGCTTTCGGCAAACTTTGACAAAAGTTGGAGCGGGTTGTTCCAGTCGAGTGGCATAATCTTTGAGGCTTATGGCTTGGGTGCTGCGGCTATGCCACAGGAAAACAGCAAGGTCGATACAGATTAGAATCGTCCCGACATTGGCCACGATATCCATCATCACATAATCTTGTAAATACAGGCTACTGCCTACTCGGTAGCAGAGATAAATCGCAAAAGCGATACACACATATTGCAGTACGAAAGTAAAAGCGCGCATAAATTCACAAAATAAAAAAAGACGGCTGTTTATAACACAAAAAGCAAAAGGGTCGCGTCGTCTTTATCTTTTGTCCACAAAAAAAGCTATGTGCCTTAACTGATTAGGCTTTGTCCAATCAGGCTGGAAAAAATGGAGACTAAACCTATTTTTGAAAAAATATTGCTATACATGCTTGGGGGTTGTGAAGTTGGCCCAGTTTCTGTTTCTAGTGAGCGTATTTCACTCGTTAGTGGGGTAGTCTGTTGTGGTGCGCGTTGGCTCTTAAAGCCAAATTCGAGCAAGATCATCAGCAAACCGCCATGAATCAGCACTTGCCAAATTGAAATATGAGAGAGGGTGAGTTCTGTATATAGATTAAAAGCGGTGATTGCAGCAAAGATGAAGCAAAAAAGCTTGAATAAATAAAGTGCCTGCATTTCTTTTCCCCTTTTATAATTGCTTTTATGATGAGCTTTTTTTCTTAAGCGAATATTAAGAACTATAAAAGAGTTTCGAAAAATTTAGCTACCCAACCTTTGATCAAAGGTTGGGTGAATTGTAAGAAAACTTACCAGTGTTCACCTGGGAATAAGCGAGCATACGCTTTTTGTACCCAGTTGAGTTTTTGCTGTTCGCCTACAGACGCGGTAGAACTTGGGAATAAGTTATAACCAATCGACATGAGCTTATTGTTGATGTCTGGTGCAATTGAATAAGTGATTGATGCCAAACGACCTAAGTTAGTTGCCACTTTCTTCGGGCGTTTCACAATCGCATAAGCAACCAGATCTGCTGCTTGTTCAGGCGAAAGAGTCGGAACGTATTTATAAATTTTCGTCGGCGCAATCATTGGCGTACGTACCAAAGGCATATACACCGAAGTAATCGCAATTTTATGTGAATGCACTTCAGCAGAAAGACAGCGACTGAATGCATCTAATGCGGCTTTAGACGCCACATAAGCCGAGAAACGAGTGGCATTTGCCAATACACCAATCGAGCTAATGTTAATAATATGCCCATCACGACGAATCATCATTTGTGGCAGGATGTTCATGACTAAACGTACCGCACCAAAGTAGTTGAGCTGCATGGTGCGTTCAAAGTCGTGGAAGCGTTCGGCTGACTCATGTACAGCACGGCGGATCGAACGACCTGCGTTATTAATTAAAATATCAATATGATCGACTGAAGCTAAAATTTGCTTAGAGACTTCATCAATCGAGTCTAAATCATTTAGGTCACATGGAAAAACAGAGGCTGAACCACCTTTGGCTTCGATTTCTGCTTTAACTTCTTCTAGTGTTTCTTTGGTGCGCGAAACTAAAAGGACGTGTGCTCCTGCATCAGCCAGTTTGTGTGCAACGGTTAAACCAATACCACTTGAAGCGCCTGTAATTAAGACGGTTTTTCCATTTACACGTTCTTTAAAAAGTCTATCCATTCTTGAATTCACGTTATCATTCCTGATCTAAGTCAAATATTTGAGGGTTATGGCTATTTTTATATTCGATTATTAAGGCTACATTTTCTGAGAAATGTAGCGGCTTTCCTTCACGGTATAATACCTAAACTGCTTAAAAATATCACTGCATAAGTTATTGAAATAATAAATAAAATTAGAGTAAAAGCTCTATTTTATTGGTTCTAATTAATTGTTTTTAACATGAATTCAATCAAAGTGAAAGGGCTATAAATATAAAAGACAAGCGTATAAAAAACCTCAATCATGTGATTGAGGTTTTAAGTTTAGCACTCTGTATTTTAGACTTGAGCCAAGGCCTGCTCTAAATCTGCAATCAAATCATCAATATGTTCAATGCCTACAGATAAACGTACCATATCAATACTCACTCCAGCAGACTTTAATTCCGCTTCATTCAGTTGGCGATGTGTGGTGGTGGCGGGGTGGCACGCCAGACTTTTGGCATCGCCAATATTGACCAAGCGAGTGAAGAGTTGCAAAGCATCAATAAAGCGGGTGCCACCTTCACGGCCATCTTGTACCCCAAAGGATAAAATTGCCGAAGGTTTTCCTTTGACATATTTTTGTGCCAAGCCATGCTGAGGGTGATCTTTCAGGCTGGCATAGTTGACCCATTTCACTTTGGGGTGGGCTTGTAAATATTCTGCGACTTTCTGCGCATTTTCAGTATGACGTTCCATACGTAGGTTTAGCGTTTCTAAGCCTTGTAGAATCAAGAACACGCTTAAAGGGCTAATCGCAGCGCCGGTATTACGTAGTGGTACCACGCGGGCACGCGCGATATAAGCTGCTTCGCCTAGAGCGTCGACATAGTTCACGCCGTGATAGCTTGGGTCTGGCGTATTCAGCACTTTAAAACGTTCAGGATATTTGCCCCAAGGGAATTTACCGCTATCGACAATGGCACCGCCAATTGAGTTACCATGCCCGCCAATATATTTGGTCAGGGAATGCACCACAATATCCGCCCCATATTCAAAGGGTTTCAGCAGTACAGGAGTTGCAACGGTATTATCGACCACCACAGGCACACCATATTCATGTGCGATTTTGGCGATCGCTTCTAGGTCGATAATATTGCCAAGTGGATTGCCAATCGATTCAACAAAAACCAACTTGGTTTTTTCATCAATTAAACCACGGAGAGCTTCTGGATCTTGATAATCAAAGAAACGGACTTCAATGCCTTGTTTCGGTAGAGTATGGGCAAACAGGTTATAGGTGCCACCGTACAAGGTCGAAACAGAAGCAATGTTGTCGCCTGCTTCGGTAATGGTTTGAATGGCATAAGTAATGGCTGCCATGCCAGAGGCTAAGGCTAACGCACCAATGCCTCCTTCGAGTGCAGCCAAACGTTGTTCTAGCACCGCAGTGGTCGGGTTCATAATTCGGGTATAAATATTGCCTTGGACTTTAAGGTCAAATAAATCCGCACCATGTTGCGTATTATCAAAGGCATAAGACGTGGTTTGATAAATCGGTACGGCCACTGCTTTGGTGGTGGCTTCGGGGCTATAACCAGCATGGATAGCCAAAGTTTCATCTTTATAGGTCATGGGACTTCATCTGCGTGAGTTAAATATTGCACAGTCTACCATCAATGAATATGAGTGAAAGTGTGAAAATAATGAATATTTATCTAAAAAATTCATAAAGATGAGCTGCGATCAGCTACTTGGCTGCGGAAAAGTGAGATAAAGAGGGTGTTTAAAAAACAACCGCACTGAAAGTTGTAACATTGCATTGAAGATCGGTTTCATGCCTTATTTTTTCAACGTATTCATCGTATAATGCCCGCAAATATTTTTTCGCTTCTTGCGATTTTTTGGTTTTTCTATTGAGGAGTCCTACGTGGCCCAATATATTTATACGATGAACCGAGTGTCTAAAATGGTTCCGCCTAAGCGCGAAATCTTAAAAGACATCTCTTTGTCATTTTTCCCGGGTGCAAAAATTGGTGTACTTGGTTTAAACGGTGCAGGTAAATCGACCTTGCTTCGTATTATGGCGGGCGTAGACAAAGATTTCTCTGGTGAAGCACGTGCGCAACCGGGTATCAAAATCGGTTACCTAGAACAAGAGCCGCCACTTGATCCAAATAAAGATGTCCGTGGAAACGTAGAAGATGGTTTACGTGAACCATTGGATGCTTTGGCGCGTTTGGACGAAGTATTTGCTGAATATGCAGCAGAAGATGCAGACTTTGATGCATTGGCAAAAGAGCAAGAAAAACTTGAAGCGATTATCCATTCATGGGATGCGCATAACCTGAGCAACCAAATGGATCAAGCTGCTGCTGCCTTGAACCTTCCAGCTTGGGATGCGGATGTCACACTACTTTCAGGTGGTGAGCGTCGTCGTGTTGCATTGTGTCGTTTGCTTTTATCTAAGCCAGACATGTTACTTCTAGACGAACCGACGAACCACTTGGATGCAGAATCTGTGTCTTGGTTAGAGCGTTTCTTGAAAGACTTTGCCGGCACGATTGTGGCGATTACGCACGATCGTTATTTCTTGGATAACGTGGCGGAATGGATTCTTGAGCTTGACCGCGGTATGGGTATTCCATATCAAGGCAACTATTCTTCTTGGTTAGAGCAGAAGAATGCGCGTCTAGAGCAAGAGAACAAACAAGAAGAATCTTTTGCTAAAGCATTGAAGAAAGAACTTGAATGGGTTCGTTCAAATGCGAAAGGTCAGCAAAAGAAAAACAAAGCGCGTATGGAGCGTTTTGAAGAGCTTAACTCACGCGAATTCCAACAGCGTAACGAAACTTCTGAAATCTATATTCCACCTGGTCCACGTCTAGGAAATAAAGTCGTAGAAGTGGAAGGCATCAGCAAATCATTTGATGGTCGCGTACTGTACGAAAACCTAAGCTTTACCGTACCGCCTACAGCAATTGTGGGTATCGTGGGTCCAAACGGTGCGGGTAAAACCACACTGTTCCGTATGATGACTGGTGAACAACAGCCAGATACAGGTACGGTGACTTTGGGTGAGTCGGTTAAAGTAGCGTATGTGGGTCAGATTCGTGACACCTTAGATAACAATAAAACCGTTTGGGAAGAAGTTTCTGGCGGTTTGGATATCTTAAGAATTGGCGATTATGAAATTGCATCACGTGCTTATATCGGTCGCTTTAACTTTAAAGGTCAAGACCAGCAGAAGCGTGTAGGTGAGTTGTCAGGTGGTGAGCGTAACCGTTTACAACTTGCGAAAATCCTGCAAATGGGCGCAAACGTGATCTTACTGGATGAGCCATCGAACGACTTGGATATCGAAACCTTACGTGCACTTGAGGATGCAATTCTTGTATTCCCAGGTACGGTAATGGTAGTGTCGCACGACCGTTGGTTCCTTGACCGTATTGCAACGCACATTTTGTCATTTGAAAACGAACAGCCTGAATTCTACGAAGGTAACTATGCTGAGTATGAAGCCTATCGTTTAGCGCGTTTGGGTGATGCTGCAGTTCAAAAACGGACCAAATACAAGAAAATTGGCGGTTAATTTCCCCGCATAAAAAAACCAGCCTTCGGGCTGGTTTTTTTATGCTTAGCAATTGCCGCTTAAGGCGTTTTAGGGGTATTCACTTGTATAGTCAAATCATTATAAAACCAATACAATGGTGCAATGAGTTATTCAGAACATTTTAGACGTAAAATTTTAGCTAAGCTTGAGGAAGGTTATTCTATTCGAGCGGTAGCTGCACAATTTGAAATTAATAAAAATACCATTGTTGAATGGAAGAAACGTATAGAGATTAAAAAAACTCGTGTACGTAAACCTTCTAAAATTAACGATGATGCTTTACGTGAAGATGTTGAAAAGTATCCTGATGCTTATCAATATGAACGCGCTGCACGTTTTAATTGTGGTGTTTCATCTATTGGTGCTGCATTAAAGCGCTTAAATATTACAGTTAAAAAAAGACGTTAAGCCATCCTAGAGCAGATACGAAGCTTAGGGATAAATTTATTCAGCAAGTGAATGAATTAGAAAAAAACCACCCGATTATTTATCTGGATGAAAGTGGTTTTAAGTCACATGATTACAGACCTCATGGCTACTCACGAAAAGGAGTACCCTGTCTAGGGCAATATAATTGGCAATTAAAGAATCAGACCAATGCCATTGGAGCAATCCATAAAGGGTATTTATTTTCAGTCGGTTTATTTGACTGCAAAATCAATTCAGATGTTTTTCATTTTTGGATTGAGCAATTCCTCATACCAGCATTACCAGAAAATAGTGTAGTGGTTATGGATAATGCAGCATTTCATAAAAGAGCAGATATTCAGGAGTTATTGGAACAACAAGGGCATAAAATTCTTTGGCTCCCTACATACAGCCCTGATTTAAATCCTATAGAACAGATGTGGGCATGGGTTAAACGTAAGCGTAAAGAATGGTTGATCGATTCAGTCGATGAGTTATTTCAAGTTTTTTTCGAATCCTGTATGAATAATAAAGTAGTTTGACTATAAGCTGATAATGGTGTAATACTGATTTTTAGGTTTTGCTTTGGCATCGACTTTTTCGCTCACTTCAATTAGGTATTGCCCAGCTTGTGCAAAAGTGAGTGTGGCATGGCCTTGTGCATCCACAGGTGTGCTTTTTGCTTGCTGCTCAAGCTCACCTTGAGCACGAACCATGAGTTCTGCGTGTGCAAGAGCTTTGCCTGCTTGAGTAATTTGTAGTTGTACAGGCTGTTGCACCGTGATTTGGTTTGGATGGGTTTTAAAGTTGACTTGAATTGGGGCTGGCGTTATAGCAACAGGTGAGGTGCTGTCTTTGCTCACATAGCTTTGAATGCTCCATTCGCGAACCGTAGCGACCTTACTTGGCACTTTGCCTTTAAAGTCACTTGGTATGACATAGTCACGCTCGCTTAGGGCCAGGACTTTATCTGCTGCGACATCAGTAAAGATTTTCCATTGCCGATTATGTTGTACATATTCAATTGGATATGAGGTTTTGGCAAAAATGGTATAGGTGCCTTTTTCTGGTAGCTTAAGATCAAATGCAGTTGCAGATTCTAAGTGCTTCTGTGCTTGAATCGTAGTCTGTGTTTGGTTTGGTTGGAAAACGCTGAATGAAATATCTTTTAGGGCATATTCAGGATGAAAGGCTTGTTCCGCATAGGCGCTCAATACAGGGACTTGGGTATTTTCAGTGTGATACGCCAGTGGAGCGACGTAGGGTTCATGTGCTTGAGCCACTGAAAAGAACAAGAGTGTGCAGAGTAGAGCGTTTTTCATAGAGACTAGGCCTAAAAATATTTCGTAAGATGAGGTTTTTGATTATATCGAGAAAAACTAACAGGTGATAATAATTATTATTTATTCTTTGAGCAGATAAAAAGGGAGTACATAGACTCCCTTTTTGGATGCAGGTTCTAAGTTAAGGCTTAGATTTCCCACTCATGGTCGCATTCGCGGCATTTCCATTTTTTCTGAGACTGCATGAAGCCTTGCATTGAAATCTTAAAATCAGGAAGGTCGCGGTAAAATAAGAAGCCTGCAATTACACACACGATGAAAACCACAACCGTTGCAATTTGTAGTGTTGAGCCAGCGCCATCCCCAAATAGCCACATTGCGATGCTAATGAGCACCAAAAGTAATAATACAAAAATGGCTGGAACCAAAAAAACCAGACTTTTAGGCACAACAGGGCGCGTTGCTGGAACCCCTGCTTGAGCAACTGGCATAATTTTTGGGCTTTGACATTGAGGACAACGATATTGCATTACAACTCCAAAATTCGAATCTATGCCGTATTCTAATCGGATTGGAGCAGAAAGCCAAAAAAGCGTGGTAATGAAGTGCTGATAATTTTGAGGCAATAAAAAACCCAAGTCATAATGCTTGGGTTTTTTACCAGATGTTGCCATCTTAAATATGGCGTCCCTACGGGGATTCGAACCCCGGTTACCGCCGTGAAAGGGCGATGTCCTAGGCCTCTAGACGATAGGGACTTATTGAGGCATCACGTTGAGTGGTTAACACCGTCTCTCTGTGTGAGCGCTATATTAGGGATATAACGCCCATGCGTCAACTAAAAAATCAATTAAGCTTCATCAACTGCGTCATTTTTCGGCAATTTTAGGCTTTCATTGAGTTTTTCCCAAACTTTTGCTTCTTTTTTGCTTGGACCACCGACAATTTCAAGGGCATGACGTAAGCGCGCGAAGGTTAAGTCAGGGCCAATGGTGACCATGGTTTGCATCACTGGAGTCGAAGCGGTTGAACCGGCAATCGCAATAAAGAACGCTGGCATAAAGTCACGGAGCTTAATTTCCATTTGGTTGGCTAAGTCCATCAAGGTTTGACTTACGGTGTCATTGTTCCATGTGAACATGCTTTCCAAACGCCAAATCGCAAATTGCAGACTTTGACGAACTTGTTCTTCGCTCAGTTTCTTGCTTTCAAACTGTTCTTTGGTCAAGCTTGGGAACTGGTTAAAGTAATGCGCAGACCAGTTCACCGCTTCTGAAAGTAAGTTGATACGAGGTTGAATTGCTGCGGCGATGTCTTCGAGCATCTTACGATCTGCTTTCCATGCCAATAAGGTATCTAACAGTTCAGCAGGGCTTAAGCCTTTGATCCATTGACCATTGAGCCAATTCAGTTTTTCCACATCAAAAATTGGACCACCGAGGGATACACGTTGAATGTCAAAGTGTTCAATCATCTCGGCCAATGTGAATTTTTCGCGTTCATCTGGCATCGACCAGCCCATACGGCCTAAGTAATTCAACAAGGCTTCAGGCAAGACACCAATATTTTTGTAGTAGTTAATAGAGGTTGGGTTCTTACGTTTCGACAGTTTTGATTTGTCTGGGTTACGTAGTAATGGCATATGACCCAGTACAGGCATTTCCCAACCAAAGTATTGATACAGCAACTGATGTTTAGGTGCAGAAGGCAACCATTCTTCGCCACGGAAAACGTGGGTGATTTGCATCAAATGGTCATCGACCACATTGGCAAGGTGATAGGTTGGTAAACCATCTGTTTTAAGCAAGACTTGCATGTCCACTTGCACCCAAGGAATTTCCACTTCCCCGCGCAGTAAGTCATTGACTGTACAAATGCCTTCTTCGGGCACTTTCATACGAATCACGTGTGGCTCACCTGCAGCAAGGCGACTTTGAACTTCTTCAGCAGATAATTTTAAACCACGACCATCGTACTTTGGTGTTTCACCACGGGCCTGTTGTTCTGCACGCATTTGATCCAACTCTTCGCTCGTAGCAAAGCAGTAGAACGCATGACCTTTTTCAACCAAATCCAGTGCATATTGTTTATAAATATGCATGCGTTCAGACTGGCGATACGGTGCATATGGCCCGCCAATGTCCGGACCTTCAGACCAATTCAATCCTAACCAACGCAATGAATCTAAAATCATTTTTTCCGATTCAGGAGTCGAACGAAGTTGGTCGGTATCTTCGATACGCAGAATAAATTCACCACCATGTTGCTTGGCATAGCATAAGTTAAATAACGCAATATACGCTGTGCCCACATGCGGGAAGCCAGTTGGAGAGGGTGCAATACGAGTACGAACAGTCATAGCCAATTATGATTCAGAATGTAAATTGAGGTCTATTATAACGAAAAAGCCCGACCACTTAATGCTTAATTCAACATTCAGTGATCAGGCTTTTGCGCGCAAATGTCATAACTTGAGAGAGGTTACGACACTGTGGCTTATTTTTAGTTTAGAGGAACAATGATTGCACAAAACGGCTAAAGCGCTGGTTTTGTGTAGCAAAGAAATTTTGTGTCGGTGCAACTTTGATTGAGGTCATGATTTTTAAATCATTATCCGTCATCGTGGTTCGGTCACTGCCTTTTTGTTGACTGATCGCTTTTTCAATCAACGATGTTTTCTCAGTGGGTATCGTCGCTTTGTCATTGCTTTGAATGGCTGCACTATGTCCCAGTTGGCTAAAACAAGCCAAGCCGATACTCAACGTAACGGTATGTAAAAATGTTGCTTTCATGTCCTTTTCCCCCCTCTCAACATGGTATTGGAACAGATTTTTATTAAAGTCATTGGTAATCTAGTTTCAATTTAACCGATTTCACAAATAAAAAAGTAGAACTGTGTCACACAATTTACAAAATTATAAACAAATTTGGGCTAAATTGACATTTAAACATCAAATATAAATCATTTGGCTTTTTGTACCAAATAACTGTGGAGATAGCATGGAGATTTTGAGCTTGATCTGTGGAGGGTGGATATGGGTTATCCTTAAAAGTGCACAAAATAGTCCTTTTAGAGATATCTTTTTATCAGTATAGCCGTAAAACCTCGCCTTCAGGGTATAGGTATCTATGATCCTAGCCAAAATAATGGACAGCACGTCCCTCTAAAGATAACGTAACTTTAATCTTTGGAGATTCAAGAAATGGCTAAACGTTTTAGTCCTGAATTTAAACAGCAAGCGATTGATTATGCACTTTCAAACCCCCACGAACCTATAGCTGCAATCGCCCAGAAATTAGGTGTTGGTTATTCAACATTGGATAAATGGATTCGTGAAGCCAATCCAGTGGGTTCAAGCAAACGCCAACTTTCATCAGAACAACAGCGGATTTTAGAATTAGAGAAAGAAGTCAAACAGCTCAGGGACGCCAATGACATCTTAAAAAAAGCGCATGTGTACTTTCTGACAGATCATGCCAAGAAAAGTACACGGTAATTCAAGATCTGGATGTGAATGAAGTCACTGTATCTTCTGCCTGTAAATGCCTGGGTGTCAGCACTTCAGGCTATTATGCCTGGCGAAAATGCCAGGCCAATCTAGCGCAGAAATATAATGATTTAAAAGCCGTATATTGGCAGCATCATGCACGATTGGGTGCACCTTCATTGGTACATGACATGCATGATTTAGGTTACAGCATGAGCGAACGAACCGTTGGAAGAATGCTTAAAAAGCTTGGTTTACGTAGCAGGATTGCACGTAAATACAAGCATACGACTGATTCAAACCATCGTTTGCCTACAGCGCCTAACTTGTTGGATCGTCAATTTGGCGTTGGTCAATTGAAAGCTACTTCAAGCTTCTAAAACAAGCGGGTCATGATGTTGAATCGTGGCTCCAAACGACCCCTCAAGCAATTTTAAGAAAACTACTTGTTGCGAGTATGGCCTGCGTACTGACATGGCGAATACAACGCTGTAATGATGAACAAACTACTCGAGTAAGAGCCGTACTAACACGACTATCTGGGCGACAGCAAAAGCGAGGGAAAAGAGAAAGTGCACCATCAATACTTGCTGGACTTTCAATCTTATTAAACACCTTGAAGCTACTGGAAAGTTATTCGGTGGATGAGTTAAAGGAAATGGCTAAAATTGCGTTGGGGTATCCACACGAAGATGTGTAGATACCTATACCTTCAGGGCGGGGATGTAAGGCTGCAATCCGCTAGTCCCCTTGTGGGGATTAGCTAGGATTGCTAATGCGGAGTTTGCTGTTGCTGAATATATTGTTTGATAATCCCAATAGGTGTACCATCACATGATGCAGCGAAATAGCTAGGCGACCACAAAGCATTACCCCATAACTTGCTTCTAATTTCAGGGTGCTTGGTTCGTAAAATACGACTGGAAGCACCTTTTAAACTATTTACCAAGCTAGAAATAGCGACCTTTGGCGGATAATGCACAAGTAGATGGACATGATCATCTTCACCATCAAATTCTGCCAACTCGGCTTCAAAGGTAAGCGTGCGCTGAACCCCATAGCTATTTTTTAACTTGGGTTGGATTTCCAGCGGTGTGGCAGTAATTCTTCTATTTGGGTCACTTTATGGGTCGGTAACCTTTTCAGCACATCACTGAGATAGGCATACGGATCCAGCCCATTCAGTTTTGCTGACTGGATCAGGGTCATGATATTGGCCGCTCGTTGACCACTACGCAGCGAACCTGCAAATAGCCAGTTCTTACGTCCCAAGGCCCAGGGACGCATCTGATTTTCCAACCAATTATTATCAATGGGCAAATTGCCATTATCCAGATAGCGACTTAAGGCTGGCCAGCATTTTAGGCTGTAGTTGATCGCTCGGGCAGTTGGGGAACTCGATGGCACCGTCAGCTGATGTTGGTTGAGCCACTCATATAGTTGTTGCATCACCGGTTGACTATACTGTTGCCGGTATTCGCGGCGGTGTTCTGCTGTACCATCCGTCTTTTTCCTGAGTTCTGCTTCTATCGCATACAGTCTCTGAATCATCAGTAATGCCTGTTCAGCGATCTGACTTTTCCCGGTCACATGCAGTTCATGAAATTTACGACGTGCATGTGCCATGCAGCCCACCTCTATGACCTGGCCTGATTTAAAGCGTGCTTTATAACCACTGTAATCATCACAGACCAGATGGCCCTGCCAGCCATTCAGGAACTCTTCTGCATGCTGACCTGAACGGCTATCTTGAAAGTCATAGATCACCGCTTGAACTGGATTGTACTGTGTGGTGGCATAGGCCCAGACATAACCTTTCTTCGGTTTTTTCTCATTCTCACCCATCCGCATAATGGTGACCGGCGTTTCATCGGCATGGATCACCCGCTGTTGCAGCACCACCTGTTTTAAGGCATTGGCCAGAGGTTCCAGTTCCACACCGCAGCGACCAATCCAGTCAGATAACGTGGATCTGGACAGATCAATGCCCGCCCGCTGATAGATCAGGCGCTGACGGTACAGCGGCAAATGATCGGCATACTTCGATACCAGCACATGGCTGAGCAGTTCAGGTGTAGCGATTCCTTTATCAATAACATACGCAGCCATCGCTTGTTGAGTCAGGATGTCACACTGATCACAGACCCATTTACCACGGATATGTTGTTCCTTATAGAACTGTGCCGGTCTGAAATGCAGTTTTTCACTGATATCTTCGCCGATACGACGGAGTTGGCAGCCACAACTGCATTGGGTTGATGCTGGTTCATGCTCAATACGGAGGGTTGGTAGGTGATCTGGCAGTGGTCGACGTTTAGGTTTGTTGACTGTGGCTTTCTGTGTCGCTGCATCGGTTTTATCTGCATTCAGCCGCTCCAGTTCCAGATCAACTGCTGCGATATCTTCTTCGACCGCTTCATCCCACAGATGGATTTGTTTTGCGGTTAGATGTTCGTTTTTACTGCCGAATTTGTGCTGTTTAAATAGTGCGAGTTCATGCTCGTATTTTTGATTGAGAATAGAAAGATGTTGAACTTTAGAATCTAATTGCTGATTGGTGACTTCAAGATGTTGAACTCTGGCATCTAATTGCTGATTTGATTGTTCCAGTTGTTGTTTAGATTGTGCCAGAGACTGATGCTGCATCGCCAACTGTCTGGTAAATTCCAGCAGTTGTTCATGGGTCAGTTGGCTTAAGTCAGGCAGCGTATTCATGACCGCAGTATGCCTGATGTCATGATGCAGAGGAAATAGAACGTTTGGAGAATAGCAGAATGGACGAGCCTGGTTTAGAGCATAGTCACCACCTGCTGTCGTCCAATGCGCTGCCAGGGCAAACCCTGGATCAATGCCTGTAACTGTTCCGGACTGAGGGCTACGGTTTCACCCTGATGAAGCTGAACCCAGTGGAATTTTCCCTGTTCCAGCCGCCGGGCACACAGCCAGATACCCAATCCATCATGTACCAGCAGTTTCATGCGATGGCCACGTTTATTACAGAACAGGTAAGCGCAATGCGGTTTGATGTAGCCAAAGGCTCTCAGCACCTGAGTCATGACAGTATCCATACCTGCACGCATATCCATCGGCTGGGTAGCAAGCCAGATTTCATCAATACGGATCATTGAGTCAAACCCTGGATCAGCACCAGTAATTCAGTTACTGACTCCACCGGCCAGTCGATCTCGATCATCTGACCCCTTACGGAACCTGGTTCCTCATGTAGTGGAATCCTAATATGAGCGACAACTTTCTTCTCTGGTACAGGTGGCGGAGGTGCTTCTTGTCTGACTGGAGTCGGGTGAAGAATGACGGGAAGGAAGTCGGTCTGTGGAATAGATGGGGGTGTTAATGATGGAACCATTGATCTGGACTGACGAATCCATTTATGCAACAGATTCGCATTGACCTGATGTTGCATTGCCACCTTGGCCACTGATGTGTCTGGCTGCTGACATTGCTGAATAAGTTGATGTTTAAATTCAGCCGTGAAGGTTCGACGGGGCTTTTTTAGGGTTGGTGTGCTGTCTATAACTGTCTTTAAATCCATAAATAGGTGTCCACTTAAATTTTAGTGGACACTATCGCGGTATTAATGAGTTAGAAAAAGTGGGGTTCAGCGGACGCTTACCTTCAAAGTCTAAACAAACACGCTCAAACACTTCACGCATTGTTTCAAGCATTGCTTTGGTAAAAACATCTCTACGATATTTAGCGACAAAGACTAAATGAACGTGCATATTAAAAACACAATGACGACCTGTTCTAATCTCTTGACTATTGCTCATAGACCAAATATATTTTAGTAATGAAAACACTTAAATTACGAATAAAAGACAAACATTGCAAGATGCTAGACCAACTAGCAGTAGAGGTGAACTTTGTTTGGAATTATGTCAATGATTTGTGTTTCAAGCACCTACAACGTAAACAACAATTCTTTTCAGCATACGATATTGCTCAATACACGAAAGGCACATCAAAAGAATGTAACTTACATAGCCAAACCATACAGGCAATTGCAGAAGAATTAGTTACACGAAGAAAGCAGTTTAAAAAAGCCAAGCTAAAATGGCGTGTCAGTAACAACAAATCTGCAAGACGCTCATTAGGCTGGATACCTTTTAAGAAAGTAGCCATTAAATACGCCGATGGCTATGTGCAATATGGCAAGCACCAATTCAAACTATGGGACAGCTACGGACTAAGCAAATACAACGTCAAAACAGGCTCATTTGTAGAAGACAGTCGTGGACGTTGGTATGTTTGCCTTGTGGTTGATGATATTCAACAAGTTAAAGCTATAGCTAAAGGCTCAATTGGCATAGACTTGGGTTTGAAAGATTTAGCCACTTGTTCAGATGGTGTGAAACTCGAAGCTCCTAAAATCTATCGCCAATATGAGGAAAAACTTGGCATTGCTCAAAGAGCAAAAAATAAGAAACGTGTCAAAGCGATTCACGCCAAGATTAAAAATATACGCCAAAATATGTTGCATCAATTCAGCCATAAACTGGTGAATGCACATGCAGCAATCTTTGTTGGCAATGTGAATGCTAAAGCATTAGCACAAACTAGATTAGCGAAGTCAGTGTTAGATGCCAGTTGGACAACACTAAGAACCATGCTCAAGTATAAATGCGAGAACGCAGGAGTATGGTATGGAGAAGTCAACGAAGCCTATACGACCCAAACATGTTCGTGCTGTGGCTCACGCTCTAGCAGTCCGAAAGGTAGAGCAGGTCTTGGAATAAGAGAATGGCAGTGTATGGAGTGCGGTACGCTCCATGATCGGGATATAAATTCCGCACTGAATATTCTTGCGCTCGGACATGAGTGTCTCGGAGGAGGAATCCCCGTTCTTTAGGTCTGGGAGGATGTCAACAAGAATATAACCAAGCCTTTGGACAGTATTGGAAAAGCAAAGCTGGGCAGGAGGTCAACTTTAAACAGTCTCATGGTGGATCGGGCAAGCAAGCACGTGCCGTTGCAACGGGTCTACAAGCAGATGTGGTGGCCTTGGCCAATGATATTGATGAAATTGTGAATACTGGACAAATTGATAAAAACTGGCAAAAAGAATTTCTAAATAATTCTGCACCTTATACTTCAACCATTGTTTTTTTAGTGCGTAAAGGTAATCCAAACAAATTAAAGACTGGAATGATTTAACCAAGCTGGGGGTGAGATCATTACCTCAAATCCAAAAACAAGCGGTGCGCCGCGTTGGATCTATTTATCTGCTTGGGGGTATGCGTTAAAACAACCTGGAGGTAATGATGCTAAAGCCAAAGAATTGGTGAAAAACTGTATCAAAATGTCAAAGTTCTTGATTCAGGCGCGCGAGGTTCATTGACCACGTTTGCTGAACGGGGCATAGGTGATGTGTTGTTGTCTTGGGAAAATGAAGCTTTACTGGCAACTCAAGGCCTAGGTAAAGACAAATACGATATTGTTTATCCGTCTATTTCGATTTTAGCGGAGCCGTCAGTTGCGATTGTAGACAAAACCGTGGACAAAAATGGCAATCGAAATTTGGCCAAGGGCTATTTAAACTATCTGTATTCGCCAAAAGGGCAGGAGTTGGCGGCGAAGCATTTCTTCCGTCCACGAAATAAACAAGTGGCGAACAAATACCTTGCGCAATTTCCAAAGCAAAAAACCTTTAATATTAATGATGTCTTTGGAGGGTGGACCAAAGCGCAGAAAACTCACTTTGTAAATGGTGCGATCTTTGATCAAATTTATACTGAAAAATAAACGTGCTATGGTTTGACGCGATCACGTTCGAACATAAAAGTGGATATACACATATCCACTTTTATTATATTTTAAGCATAAAAATGTATATAATAAGAATAAGTAAAGTGTTTGCTATTATTTTAAATAAAAACAATTCATTAAGTCTTAGTGATGTAAAAATAATGTGTATTTAAAAAACAAAAGCGAATTGCGATTTATGATTTTGTTTCATATATTTAGCATAATTCTTGATATTTAATTTAATACGCTATGAAAACGCATTTGAAATCTCTCTGGGCTGCTGCCGTAGTGGCAACAGGTCTGACATTCAGTATGACATCAGCTCAAGCAGCTGACCGTACTATGCTCAATGTCTCCTATGATGCAACACGTGAATTTTACGATGAGTTCAATAAATCCTTTGGTGCTTATTGGCAAAGTCGTACTGGACAAACGGTCGATTTTAAACAGTCACACGGGGGTTCAGGTAAACAAGCCCGTTCGGTCGTGGATGGTCTAAAAGGGGATGTGGTGACCTTGGCCTTAGCCAATGACATTGAAGAAATTGTTAAATCAGGTCAAATCCAGCCGGGTTGGCAAAAAGAGTTCCCAAATAACTCTGCGCCTTATACATCGACCATTGTGTTCATGGTACGTAAAGGCAACCCGAAAAAAATTAAGGATTGGTCTGATTTAACCAAACCAGGTGTACAAATTATTACGCCTAATCCTAAAACAGGCGGTCTACCACGTTGGGTGTATCTGTCTGCTTGGGGTTATGCACTGAAACAACCCGGTGGCAATGAGGCCAAAGCCAAAGAGTTCGTGGGTAAAATGTACCATAACGTGAAAGTCATGGACTCTGCGGCACGGGCGTCTATGACCACCTTTGCAGAACGTCGCATTGGTGATGTGTTATTGACTTGGGAAAATGAAGCCTTAGTGACACAAAAAACTTTAGGTAAAAATCAGTTCGATATTGTTTATCCATCGATCTCGATTTTAACCGAGCCTTCGGTGGCAATCGTTGATAAGACCGTGGCGAAAAATGGCAACAAGTGGTTAGCACAGGGTTATATCAACTATTTATATTCACCACTGGGTCAGGAAATGGCGGCGAAACACTTCTATCGTCCGCGTAATGCGGCAATTCTAGAAAAATATAAAGCGCAATTTCCACCGTTAAAAACCTTCACCATTGATGAAGTGTTTGGTGGTTGGGCCAATGCTCAAAAGACCCACTTTGTGAATGGGGCGACTTTCGACCAAATCTATAATAGCCGTAAATAATCCAGTTAATTATTTCAGCTGCTGCTTACAAAGCCTCCCTTGGGAGGCTTTTTTGATAATGAATGCCGTTTAAAAACGGTTTTGTCTATGAAAAGTAATATTTCCCTACAAAAAGTCGTTTGGAGCTTTGTTAAAACAAGGTAATAATGTGCAGTTACATTTTTCCTTCCGATCATATTGAGTCTTTATGTCGCATATTTCTGTATTACTTCACGAAACTGTTGATGCTTTGGTAGCAGATCGCAATACAGGGATTTTCATTGACGGGACGTTTGGTCGTGGCGGACATACGCGTTTGCTGTTGTCTAAGCTGGATGAAAATGCACGTGTCTATGGTTTTGATAAAGACCCGCAAGCACTGGAAACAGCCGCGATTTTAGAACAAGAAGATCCACGTTTTAAAATTATCCATGCCAGCTTTGCTGACCTTAAGCATGAGTTAGAAGTACGCGGTATTGGCTTGGTCGATGGGGTTATGGCCGATTTGGGCGTATCTTCACCGCAGCTTGATCAGGCGGAGCGTGGCTTTAGTTTTATGAAAGATGGACCACTGGATATGCGTATGGACAATTCAAAAGGTCCAACTGCAGCGCAGTGGCTAGTGAATATTGAGGAAGAAGCGTTAGCCAATATTATTTTCCAATACGGTGAAGAGCGTTATAGCCGTCGTATTGCCAAAGCGATTAAAGCAGCTGGGTTGATTGAAACCACCGCGCAGTTGGCTGAAATTGTGAAAGTGGCGCACCCGAAATGGGAAAAAAATAAACATGCCGCAACACGAACTTTCCAAGCAATTCGTATTGCCATTAATAAAGAATTAGAAGATATTGAAGTTTTCCTACCGCAAGCGGTAGACGTATTAAAACCGAATGGTCGCTTGGCTGTGATTAGCTTCCATTCCTTAGAAGATCGATTAATTAAACAATTTATTCAAAAAGAGTCGACACTTGAGGAAGATATGGGTTGGGGTATGCCACAACAACGACCAGATACACGTCGTTTAAAGAAAGTATCACGTGTGAAAGCAAGTGATGCAGAAGTTAAAGCCAATCCACGTTCACGTAGTGCATGGCTTAGAGTTGCAGAGCGCTTAGCACTTAAAGGCGAATAATGAAAACTGAAGTCGTTGAAAAAATTCCAACAAAGTTAAAGTTTAAGAAGCTGATTGCCTATGTCATTTTATTGGTGCTGGTGTTTATCAGTGCCATGATGGTGGTGTTCCAAGTGTTTGAATACCGCCATGACTATCGCGAAATGAGCTCTTTTATGCGCGAGCGTGATGACCTAAATGCAGAGTGGGGCCGTTTGCTGATTGAACAGCAAACTTTTGGCGCAACTGCACAAATTGGAACGCGCGCGGTGACGCAACTGCGGATGTATTCACCACCTGCGGCGCAAACCGTAGTGATTTCTTTACCCACGACTTCAGAAGACAAAAAATAAGGCCGCTGTAACATGGTAGAAAAGCGTAAACCCACTCGTAAAAAACAGCAAGCGGTGACTGAAAAATCGGCTCTACAGGTTGAAATGTGGCGCTTTTATCTCATGTGGGCTGTGGTTTTAGCCTGCTTTATTGCTTTGGTTGGACGTGCTTTTTACGTACAGGTTATTAATACTGAGTTTTTGCAAAATAAAGCCAATGCCAATATTTTAAGAACAGAAAAAATTAAAGCCATGCGTGGTGTGATTTATGACCGTCATGGTGTGCCTTTGGCGATCAGTACGCCGATTATGAAAGTGGTGATTGACCCGCGTGATTATTTTGATAATAAAAAACTGTTTGATGAAATTACCGCTGAATTAGCCAAAGATCCACACAATCGTAAATTGAAGCGTCAATTACCAGACAAAAACTTAAATCTGGATGAGTTGGCTGATGCCGTGGGCATGGATCGTGCGGAACTGAAGCGGAAACTGAATGAACGTCCGCGTTCGCGCTACTTGGTCTTAAAAAAAGAAGTGCCACCTCAGCAAGCTGAACTGATTGCAAAACGTGAGTTCCAAGGGGTGTATACCGAAAAGAACTACAAGCGTTACTATCCACAACCACAACCGAATGCGCAAATTATTGGTTTGACCAACAGTGAAGGTTCGGGCATTGAAGGTTTAGAAATGCAGCTGAATCAACGCCTGTCGGGTATTGATGGTGAGCAGCAAATTGTTCGAGATAAAAAGGGCAATCGTTTTAAAGATGCAGAGGTAATTAAAGAAGTTGAGCCGGGCGAAAATATTACGCTCAGTATTGACTCACGCCTTCAGTACATTATGTACCGTGAACTGACCGCTGCGGGCGTAGCCAATAATGCACGTTCTGCAACAGCAATTGCGGTCGATGTGAAAACAGGTGAAATTTTAGCGATGGCGTCTTGGCCGTCGTATAACCCGAACGATAAAAACAGTTTGTCCAATAAAGACGCCATGCGTAACCGTGGTGCGGTTGACTCTTTCGAACCGGGTTCAACCATGAAGCCTTTGACCATTTCAATGGCCTTGGAAAGCGGCAAATACATGCCGAATACTGTGGTTAATACCACTCCGGGTTCGATGCGAGTCGGCAACCACACCATTCGAGATACACATAACTATGGTCCACTGACTTTGGGTGGAATTATTCAAAAATCGTCTAACGTGGGTGTGGCTAAAATTGCTTTGTCTCTCCCTTATGCAACTTTACCGACTTTTTATAAACGTCTCGGTTTTGGTCAGCGTTCAGCTGTTAAATTCCCGGGTGAAAGTGGTGGTTTAATTCTTCCACCAAGTAAATGGAATGTATCGGAAGTGGCGACCATGGCGTATGGCTATGGCTTAAATGCGACTGTGCTGCAAATGGTGGATGCTTATGCCATGTTGGCTAACAAAGGTGTGAAAATGCCTTTGAGTTTGTATAAGTTAGATGCGCCTCCCCGTGGTGAACAAATGATTGATCCAAAAATTGCGGATCAAGTTTTGTTGATGATGGAAACGGCAACCTTACCGGGTGGTACCGCGACTCGTGCAACCATTCCGGGTTACCGTGTAGGTGGTAAAACAGGAACCGCGCATAAGTTACGTGCTGACCGTAAAGGCTACTCAACCAATGAATATCGTGCACTTTTTGCCGGTGTTGCACCAGTCAGCGACCCGCGTTTAGCGATGGTGGTTGTGGTCGAAAACCCGCAAGGGACCTACTATGGTGGTACGGTGTCTGCGCCTGTATTTGCCCGTGTTATGCAAGAATCCTTACGTTTAATGAACGTGCCTTTAGATAAACCTTTAGATGCTCCTGTAATCAAGAGATAGGTGATGAATGTCCATTACATTTCAACAACTCTACACCGCTAACTTAAGCGCTGAATGGATGGCACAGCCATTTCAAGGTTTTGTTCTTGATAGTCGTAAAGTACAGGCAGGGCAAATTTTTATTGCGCTGACATCACTTTCACAACCTGAGAAAACAGAGCAGTTTGCGCAAATAGCCTTGGACAAAGGGGCTTTAGCGGTGGTGAGTGAAACTGAGCTTGCACTTGAAAACAGTATTGTGGTGCCGAATGTGCGTCACTTGATGGGAGGCTGGCAAAAGCAATTTTTGTTGGCCACTAGCCAAGTCCAGCCTGCTCGCATTTTAGCGGTGACAGGAACCAATGGTAAAACCACCATTTCTCGTTTGGTTGCTGAGCTGTTGATGTTGCAAGGTCAGTCTTGTGCTGTGATGGGCACGACAGGTAATGGGATTTTACCCAATTTAGAAGCATCGTCGCATACTACCTTGGATGCGCTGCACTTACAAAATGCATTACATAGCTATGCCAAGCAAGGTGCTGAATTTGCATCGATTGAAGCCTCTTCACATGGTTTGGAACAAGGCCGTTTAGCGGGCAGTGAAATTGAAATTGCTGCGTATAGCAACTTAAGTCGCGACCATTTGGACTACCATGGCACGCTTGAGGCCTATGCCGAAGCTAAATCTCGCTTGTTTCAATTTCCATCATTGAAAGTTGCAGTCATCAATCTGGATGATGAGCATGCTGGAGTCATGATTCAAGCGGCACAAAATAATCCAGCCCAACCGAAAATTTTAACCTATTCAACCACACAGCCTGCAGACTATCAGGTGAAGAATATTCAATATAGCCTGACGGGTGCGAACTTTAGCCTGTGTACGGCACAGGCCGAATATCAGGTACAGAACCCATTATTGGGTCATTTTAATATTGAAAATTTGGTCGCAAGTTTAATTATGGTTGAACAAGCGGGTTTTGATTTAGCCGATGTGGTTGCTATGACAGCACAACTCAAAGGTGCACCAGGCCGTATGCAAGTGATTCGTGATGATGCGCGTTTATTTGTGGTTGATTATGCGCATACGCCTGATGCTCTGGTGCAAGTCTTAAGCACGTTGAAGCGCCATGTAGAGCAGCAACTCTGGGCGGTATTTGGCTGTGGTGGAGACCGCGACCGTGGCAAACGGCCACTCATGACCCAAGCAGCATTAAACGGAGCAGATGTGGTGTTGTTGACTTCAGATAACCCACGTACAGAAAATCCTGAGCAAATTTTTGCCGATATGAAAGCGGGGATTGATTTCTCAAACCGTGTGGTTCATGAAATCCATGATCGTCGTGAAGCGATTAAATTTGCCGTTCAACACGCCCAATCGGGTGATATTGTCGTGATTGCAGGCAAAGGTCATGAAAACTATCAAGAAATAGAGGGTGTTCGGCATTGGTTTGACGATGTCGTCGAAGTGCAATCCGCGATTGATGCACAGCACCACACTACTGATTCTGCTTATCCTGCACACTAAGGAAGTCGTATGCATACCTCAACAACCAGCACAGTGCCTTTAGTGTCATGGACCGCCGCACAGTTACTCGAAGCCACCCAAGGTTATTGGCTAAATGATCAAGCGCCAAATACTGAAATTAAACGTATTTTGACGGATTCGCGTGATGCAGAAGCAGGAGATGCTTTCTTAGCACTCAAAGGCGAACGTTTTGATGCACATGCTTTTATTACGCAAGTTGCTGAACAAGGTTGCCAAGTGGCCATTGTGAGTCAGCCTATAGATGCAGAGATTTGTCAGTTGGTGGTGCCTGATACACGTTTGGCATTGGGACAGCTGGGGGCTTATCGTCGTGCACAAAACCCACAGCTAAAAGTGATTGCGCTGACGGGTAGTAGTGGTAAAACCACCACCAAAGAAATGTTAGGCAGTATTTTGTCACGTATAGCACCAACGTTGGTGACCCGTGGCAATCTGAATAACGACCTGGGTGTGCCAGTCATGTTATTGGAATTACGTCCTGAGCATCAATATGCAGTGATGGAGTTGGGTGCAAGCCATCAAGGTGAAATTGACTATACTTCGAATTTGGTCCAGCCTTTGGTTGCAGGCATTATCAATATTGGTACAGCACACTTGGGTGAGTTTGGTGGACGCGATGGCATCTGCCGTGCCAAGTCTGAGATTTATGCGCATATTACTGCAAATGGTACAGCGATTGTTCCTGCGGCCGATGATTTTGCCGATAGCATTCGTCAAGCAGTGCAAACTGAACAGGTGCTCAGCTTTGGTGCGGGTGGAGAAGTCTTTGCGACTGAGATTGAACTACAGGCGCAATCTGCAACGTTTAAGTTGAATACCCCGCAAGGCGTGCGTCAGGTGAATTTACCATTTGCTGGGGAGCATAATGTTCAAAATGCAACCGCTGCGGCAGCTTTTGCTTTAGCGATTGGTATTAGCTTGGATGATATCGTGCTTGGCCTTGAGCAAGCGGTCGGTGCAAAAGGGCGTTTGAACTTTATTCAACAAGGCCGTCATTTGTTGATTGATGATACCTATAATGCCAACCCAACTTCTATGCGTGCCGCTGCTGAAGTGCTTGCACAGCAAGAGGGGGTTCGGGTGATGGTGATGGGTGATATCGGTGAGCTAGGTAGCTCTGCTGCACAGCAGCACTATATGCTGGGGCGTGATTTGGTCTCAGTGAAAGGGCTGAACTTCGTAGTGGCTGTCGGTGAATTTGCACCTGCGGCACAAGAAGGTGCACGCAGCACCCAATATGGCAAAAAAATGCAGGCTTTTTTGAATCAAGAGCAGGCTTTGCCGTTCTTACTCAGTTTAATTGAAACACATCAACCCCAGTCTATGAGTTTCCTGTTTAAAGGTTCTCGTTATACCCATATGGAAACGTTGATGGCTGATTTGATGGAGAAACTCTAAATGTTGTTATGGTTATTTGAACAACTGGCGGGCTACCATAGTTCGTTTCAGGTGGTTCGTTATTTAACATTGCGTTCTTTGCTCAGTGTTTTAACCGCACTGACCATTGGTCTAGTGCTCGGTCCTGTGATGATTCGCAAGTTGCAAGCACTCAAATATGGTCAAGCCGTGAGTTCATATGCTCCTGAAAATCATGCCAAAAAAATGGGTACACCAACCATGGGTGGGGTGCTGATCTTACTCTCAATTGGTATCTCCACACTGTTGTGGGCAGACTTATCCAACCCTTATGTATGGATTGTCTTGGCAGTGATGGTGATTTTTGGTGCAGTGGGTTGGGCCGATGACTGGATCAAGATTCGCTATAAAGACAATGCTGGCTTACCTGCCCGTAAAAAGTTCTTCTGGACGTCGCTTGCGTCACTGGGTGCTGGTATTGCACTATATGTAATTGCACAGCAACAGAGCAATCCTGTACATACCGCAAATATGCTGGATCTGCTGATTCCATTTTTTAAAGATTTAAGTATTCCTTTATCGGTGATTCCGCTGGGTATTGGTTTTATCATTTTCACCTATTTGGTGATTAATGGTGCATCAAATGCCGTGAACCTGACCGATGGTTTGGACGGTTTAGCGATTATGCCTGTAGTGCTGGTTGCAGCGGGTTTAGGTGTATTTGCATATTTGGCCGGTGATGTCCGTTTTGCCAATTATTTACATATTCCTTATGTGCGCTTTGCTTCTGAGTTGGTGGTGATTTGTGCAGCCATGATTGGCGCAGGTCTAGCCTTCCTTTGGTTTAATGCACACCCTGCACAGGTTTTTATGGGCGATGTGGGTGCATTATCATTGGGTGCAATGCTCGGTACAATTGCGGTCATGGTTCGTCAGGAAATTGTCTTTGCCATTATGGCTGGTGTGTTTTTGGTCGAAGCGATTTCAGTCTTCTTGCAAATTGGTTCTCTCAGAATGCGCAATAAACGGGTATTTCTGATGGCACCTTTACACCACCATTATGAGAAAAAAGGCTGGCGTGAAACCCAAGTGGTGATTCGTTTTTGGATTATCACAATTATGCTGGTAGTTTTAGGGCTAATGACTTTAAAATTGCGCTAAGCAAAAGTATGAAAAGAGTCGGTATTTGCCGGCTTTTTTTATGCGTGAGGTAATGTCTTGGAGAAAATAATGAATCTGCTCATGTGTCCTGTGTGTCGTGAGACTCTAACTTTAAACGAAAGAACATGGCGCTGTGCGAATTCACATAGTTATGATGTGGCGAAACAAGGCTACGTCAATCTGCATGTCGTCCAACATAAGCACAGCAAAAATCCGGGGGATACGCCTGAGTCGGTACAAGCCCGCCGTGCCTTCTTAAGTGCAGGTCATTACGCGCCTTTACAGCAAGCAGTTGTAAATAAGGTGCGTGATTTACGTATTGAAAATTTACTCGATATTGGCTGTGGTGAAGGCTATTACACAGACGCGATGCAGGCTGAAGTGCTGCAATGTGTTGGTGTCGATATTGCGAAAAATGCAGTGCAAGTGGCTGCGAAAATCAATAAAAAGATTACTTGGGTTGTGGGTACTGGAGCAACTTTACCTGTACTGGATCAGTCAATTGATTTATGTAGCAGTTTATTTAGCCCGATTCCAAAACAAGAGATTTTAAGGGTGCTCAAGCCGCAAGGATATTTATTTGTAGTGACGCCTGCGCCTCAGCATTTGTATGCCATGCGTGAAGCTCTGTTCGAAGAGGTGAAGCCGCATGAACCGAGCAAATTTGTAGAGCAGTTGAGTGATGCATTTGACTTGGTGAGTGATGATGTTGTTGATGCTGAACTTAAGCTTAATCAGCAGGACTTAAAAAACCTGATTGCCATGACCCCTTATGCCTATAAAGCAAAACAAGAGCGCCGTGAAGCTTTAGAGGCTCAAACAGCTTTTGAACTACAAGCGCAGTATCAAATTTTACTGTTTCAGAAAAAAGCATAAGTATAAAAAAGCCCGCAGATGCGGGCTTTTATTATTGGACTTGATCAATCAAATGATCGAGCGCATCTGATTTAGGTTTTGGTTGTTCTTTGGGTGCTTGCATGGTGGGTGGGGTGCTGTTCTTTGGAACCAACGTTTCCTCTTCACCAGGCAAATCATCAAAGTCACGCTCAGGAGCACGTGGAACCACCACCGGTGCAGGGCGATACAACGGCTGCGCCAAAGGTGGGGTTGGCCCTAAGTTGCTCTGAGGTGTTTCTTTCTGATGGCGTTGAATTGGCGCTTTGGCTTTGGCATCGAGTTGAACCCACGCCGAAGGCGTGCCTTGTAAGGCTTTGGCCATGAAGTCTGTCCAAATTGGAAGCGCAGCCACACCGCCGTATTCGCGGCGTCCTAAAGTTGTGGGTTGGTCGAAACCAACCCACGCTACAGTCACCAATTTGCCATTAAAGCCTGCAAACCAAGCATCTTTTGCATCATTGGTGGTTCCTGTTTTACCGCCCAAGTCATCTCGTCCAATACGCAGCGCAGCACGGCCTGTACCATGTTGAATCACGTCTTTTAAAATATTCGCCATATCATAAGCAGAGCTAGATTTTAAAATACGTTGCGCTTGACGATAGTCACTGTTGATCTCCACTGGATTTGCCGATTTTTCAGTGGGGTTTAGATCTTGGTTAGTGACTTCAATTACTTCATCATCAGGTGTGATGGTGTCAGCAGACTGAGGATTTGATTCTTGTTGAGAGATACAACTGATACATGCATATTCAGGGTTGTTCTGATAAATGACCTTGCCATAGGCATCTTCAATACGATTGATGAAGTGTGGTTGAATACGATAACCGCCATTGGCAAAGGCTGAGTATCCAGTAGCCATTTGAATCGGTAAAACCTGAGGTGTTCCGAGTGCAATGGTGTAGTTACGCGGAATCTGTTCATCGGTTAAGCCGAAGTCCATGAACAATTGGCGTGTCCGTTCAATGCCCACAGTTTGTAAGAGTCGAACTGACACGGTGTTACGCGATAAATAGAGTGCACGACGCAATGGAATCATGCCTAAATAGCGACCATCGGCATTGCGTGGTGACCATTTCCCAATGGTGATTGGGCTGTCATTGACCATGCTATATGGGGTCATACCGCGCTCTAAAGCGAGTGCATAGACAAAGGGTTTAATAATTGAACCTGGTTGGCGCCAGCCTTGGGTGGTTCGGTTAAATTTAGATTGATAAAAATTATAACCACCAACCAGTGCTTCTACAGCGCCATTGTTTGGGTTAAGTGCAATCAGCTGGCCCTGAACTTTAGGCAGTTGCACCAAAGCCCATGAGGTTTTGTTGTCATTGGGGCGCAGACGTACAATGTCTTTCACTTTAACAATTTGAGATGCTCTTGATGGTGCACTGCCTACCGCATTCGCATTGCGATAAGGACGTGTCCAAGACATGCCAGACCATGGCACGGTTACTGTTGAGCCATCTTGCATTAGGGCATCAAAACTATTTTGATTGACACGGGTAACTTCGGCAGGGAAGGTGTTGGCAAATGCACTAAAGCTACTTAAGGGTTTGTCATGGGCTTCTGCACCACGCCAACCATGACGACGGTCATAGGCTTCTAAACCATCTTGTACCGCTTGTTCGGCATAGGCTTGGCGTTCACTGTTGATGGTGGTGTAAACCTTATAACCAGAGTCAATCGCGTGCTCGCCAAACTTTTCAATCAGTTCGCTGCGGACCATTTCACCGATATAGGGAAATCGGTTGCTTACCCCCCGGTCAGGCATATCAAGGTTAATTGGTTCAGCAATCCCTTTTTCATATTGGCTTTGGTTAATGTAGCCTAGCTGGAGCATACGACCCAAAATCCAGTTACGACGTTCTAAAGCACGTTCGGGGTTGACCACTGGATTGTATTTAGACGGCGCTTTAGGCAGACCTGCAATCATCGCCATTTGTGCAATGCTGAGTTCATCTAAGCTTTTGTTGTAGTAAATTTTAGCTGCCGCTGCGATACCGTAGGCATTTTTACCCAAGAAAATCTTGTTGACATAGAGGGTTAAGATTTCCTCTTTCGTCAAATTTTGTTCAATTTTTCGTGCCAGAAAAACCTCAGTCAACTTACGTTTTAAGGTACGTTCGGGACTGAGATAATAGTTTTTTGCCACTTGCATGGTGATGGTCGAGCCACCCGTTTGGACGTTTGACCCAGTAATACTTTCACTGACTGCACGTCCTAAACCTTTAAAACTGATACCACTATGCTCAAAAAAAGAAGAATCTTCCGCCGCTAAAAAGGCATGAATAAAACTTCGAGGGATCTGATCGTAATCTACGGGTACAGATAGCTTGCCACCGTATTCCGAAATGAGTTGGTTATCCGCACTATAAACTTGTAAAGGTTTTAGTAATGGCGCCTTTTTTAGAGTTGTCATTTGCGGCAAAGATGGGGCAATATAGAGATACATGCCATAAAAACCCATTGGAATTGAGACCAACATTATAATAATGATCAAAAAAAATGGATGAACACGGCCCGAACAAGATAGCTTTTTCATAACAAGTAAGTTTTAATAAGAGCTAATGGCAAACTAATTAGCGGTCAGTATATCCTTTACACATACGGAATGTTAGATGAGTTATTGTATCCGTATAAAATTATAGACGCGGACTAATTAGTGGGTTACTTTTTTTGGGGATAAAAAAATAATAGGAATGATACTGTGCTCAGGTTATATCGTAAGCCAAGTAAGGGGTTAATAGGAGTAGATATTAGTTCGACTTCTGTTAAGGTATTGGAACTTTCTGTTAAAAACAATCGGTATTGGGTGGAGAGCTATGCACTAGTCCCATTACCAGAAGGAAGTGTGGTCGAAAAAAATATATTGAATCCAGAAGCAGTTGGTGATGCCCTTGAGCGTGCGGTAAATTTGGCCAATGTTCAATCGACAGACGTAGCACTGGCAGTTCCGACGTCCATGGTGATTACTAAAATCATTGAAATGGATGCCGATATGAACGATGACGAACGTGAAATTCAGATTCGTGATGATGCTGAGCAATATATTCCATTCCCATTAGATGAAGCGAGTTTGGATTTTGAAGTCCTTCCAGACCGTTTAGCCAATCCTAATCGTGTCAATGTACTTCTCGTTGCAACCCGCATCGAAAATGTAGAGGCGCGTGCCGAAGCATTGGAGTTGGGTGGTTTAACGCCTAAGATTGCCGATGTTGAAAGTTTCGCCATTGAAAATGCATTCAAAGTCTTTTCAGATACGCTTCCAATGGGTGTAAACACCGTTGGGATTCTGGACATCGGTCACACCATGACCACCTTATCTGTCATGCAAAACAATAAAGTCATTTATACGCGTGAGCAGGTGTTCGGTGGTAAACAGCTGACTCAAGAAATTCAAAATCGTTATGGTTTGTCTTTTGAAGAAGCTGGACGCGCCAAAAAAAGCCGTACCCTGCCTGACGACTATGATATTGAAGTGCTTGAACCCTTTCTTGAAGCTGTGGTGCAACAAGCAGCACACTCTTTGCAGTTCTTCTTTTCGTCCTCTCAATTTAATGAGGTCGACCATATTTTATTGGCAGGGGGGAATGCCAATATTCCAGGACTGGCGAAGTTATTACAACAAAAATTAGGTTATCGGGTCACCATTGCTAACCCATTTTTACAAATGGGCTTTTCTCCACAAATCGACATTAAAAAAATTGAAAATGATGCTTCATCACTCATGGTGGCATGTGGATTGGCATTGAGGAGTTTTGATTAATGGCAAAAATAAACCTACTCCCTTGGCGTGATGCATTAAGAGAGAAACGAAAAAAAGAATTTATTGCCTATTGTGTTGGGGCTGCATTAGTTGGGGTTTTAGCTGTTGCTTTAGCTTGGTTCTTTTACAGTCAAAAACTGGAAGATCAAGAACAAGCCAATCAGTTGGTGGTGAGTACCAATCAAAACTTAGATGTCCAATTAAAGTCATTGGAAGGTCTGCAAGAGCAGCGCAATGCGATTGTTGAACGGATGAAGTTGATCCAAGGTTTGCAAGGTCAACGCCCTGTGGCTGTGCGTTTGGTCGATGAAATGGTACGCGTTACACCGAGTAATATGTACATTACTAAGTTTGTGCGTACAGGTGATAAATTTACCATTGAAGGTAAAGCGGAAAGCCCGAATACAGTTGCGGAATTCTTACGTAATCTCGAAGCATCGGCGTGGTATCGCAATGCCTTTATGAATTCATTCTTGGTTGCTGAAGAGAAAAAAGATAAAGCACTAAGTTCCATCGTGCCACGTATTGAAGAAACCTATGGCACCTTTGTGGTCACGGCAGATTTAGATGAGATTGCACAGCCAGTAGCGCCTGATGCGACGACACCTGAAGCCGCAAGCACAGTTAATAATTCAACAGCGGGGGCAGCACAATGAGTCGCGATGAATTTGAAGAATTAACATCAGAAAACCATGCTGTAACCAAGAAGAAAATGACGGTTGATAAGTTTTTTCAACAGTTTAATACCTTAGATCCAAACAATTACGGCAGTTGGCCCTTTTCAGTCAAATTGACTTGTTGGATCTTTATCATTTTAGTGATTGCGGCATTGGGTTATTTTGTCGTGATTAAGCCGAAGCTTGATGCGATTTCAAATGCACATGCACAAGAGCAAAATTTACTGAATGAGTTTCGTGAAAAAGATTCAAAATTACGTAACTTGCAGCAATATCAAGCGCAATTACAAGAAATGGAAGCCAATTTCAATCAGCAGTTAGAACAGCTGCCGAAAGAAACTGAAATTCCAGGTTTGGTTGAAGATATCAACGTGAGCGGCGTAAATTCTGGATTAAAGTTTAAAAATATTCGTTTAGAGCCAGAAATTCGCCAAGAGTTCTTTATCGAACAGCCGATTTCCATTGAAGCGACTGGCGATTATCATTCTTTTGGTTCATTTGTCAGTGGAATTGCAGCTTTGCCACGTATTGTGACCTTGCATGACTTCGATATCTCAGCATCAAGTAACAATGAGAAAAAGACGGATATTCCGCAAATTTCATACAGTGTAAAGGCTAAAACCTACCGTTATGTCGGGGCGACAGCTGCTACTGGTGTGGAAGATATAGCTAAGGTAGATGCAGGAGGAGCTCAGTAATGAAATATCAAAATCTCATGCTTAGTCTCTGCGTAGGACTCTTCCTTGTCGGTTGTGATTCACGTATAGATGCGGTCAATATGCAAATGGCTGAAATTCGCAATCAGCCACCATTGCCGATTGAGCCTGCGCCAGATTTCCCACCTGTACCGACCTTTAACTATGCTGCGCACCAATTAAAGAGCCCGTTTATGCCAAGCTCGTTAGCGGCTGAACTGAAGATTATGGCTGGAAAGCGTGTCTATCCAAACCTATCTCGCCAATTACAACCCTTGGAAAGCTATGCGATTGAATCGCTTAACATGAAAGGCAGCATGCGCGGACAAAATGGACAAATTTTGGCGTTGATTCAAACACCAGATGGTGAAATTGAACGCGTGCAGCGTGGTAGTTATTTGGGGATGAATCATGGTCGTGTGATTAATATTACTGCCACACAAATTGATTTGATTGAAATTATTCCGGATGGGCGTGAGGGCTATGTCGAGCGCCCGAGAAGCCTAGTATTAATTGGGCCGGCGCCTTAAAAAAGGAAAAGGAATAAAAATGAAAAATAGTGCTAAAGATTTTATATTTGGGGATGGCAATACGATGAACCATATGTTCCGTCAGTTTTCAATGGGTGCAATTGCAATGGCGGTGATGCAGGCTGCAAGTGCGCAAGTCAGTATTACGAATATTGTGCCGATGCAAATTTCGGGACAGGGAACAGAAATTCGTGTCATGTTCAACGGTTTGCCACCACAGCCGCAAGCCTATCAGTTGGAACAGCCATCACGTTTGGTTTTAGATTTTGATAAAGCACAGCAGAGCTTAAAACAAGGCCGTATTGCCGTAGCAACGGCTGAAGCAAGTACAGTAGATGTAACTTCAGATGCGCAGCGTTCACGTTTAACTGTAAATTTGGCTGATGCCGGTGCATTTACTACACGTGTTGAAGGTAATACCTTTATTCTGAAAATTAACTCAGCGAACCCAGTGCTAGCAACACCTGTTGCTGCGGCACGTTCAGAGCAAGGTATTTCGAATATTGGCTTCCAACGTGGTTCAGACGGCGAAGGCCAAGTTGTCATTGATTTAAAAGGCAGCAATACCCCTGTCGATGTGAAACAACAAGGCAGTAAAATTGTGGTGCGCGTTTTGGGGAATAAAATTCCTGCCCACTTATCGCGCCGTCTCAATGTGAATGATTTCGCAACGCCTGTATCGACCATAGATGCACAAAACGATGGCAGTAACGGCCTGATTACGATTCAATCGAATGGCAGTTTTGAATATATGGCTTATCAGGCAGAAGATAAGCTCACTATTAGTTTGAAGCGCCCTGAAGATAAAAATCCAATGAAGCCTAAAGCACCAAGTGCTTATACGGGCAAAAAGATTTCTTTAGATTTTCAAGATATTGAAGTACGACGTGTATTACAGCTCTTAGCTGATTTTACAGGCATTAACATGGTGGCTTCTGACACAGTACAAGGAAATATCACCTTGCGCCTTAAAGATGTTCCGTGGGATCAAGCGCTTGATATTATTATGAAAACCAAGGGTTTGGACAAGCGGCGTAATGGTAATGTGATTTGGATTGCCCCTGTAGCTGAACTGATCAAATCTGAGGATGATGAAGCCAAAGCCATTGCACAAAGTATTAAACTTGCACCGATTCAAACTGATTATATTCAGTTGAGCTATGCGAAAGCTGCTGATGTTTTAAAATTGCTAGAAGACTCTCGAAATAGCAAAGGGGCGGCATCTAACGGTACTGCTGGCACAGACTCACTGGCATTAGAAAGCTTGCTGAGTTCACGTGGTAGTGTGGTTGCTGATTTACGAACCAATACTTTAATCATAAACGACACATCACAGAATATTGATAAGATTCGTCGCATGATTGATTTGCTTGATGTTGCGGTGAAACAGGTGATGGTTGAAGCCCGAATAGTAACCGCACAAACAGATTTCTCTCGCGAATTAGGTATTCGTTGGAGTGCGCAAAAACTCAATAACAATCCTGTGTGGGGTGGGGATTTCCAACCGAGTTTTGATTTAGGTGTGGATCTGACAACAGCGACAGCAGGAACGTTTAATTTTGGATTGCTGAAAATTTCAGATTATATGTTGAACCTTGAGCTAACGGCACTACAAGCAGATGGTCACGGTGAAGTGTTGTCAGCTCCTAAAGTTTTAACAGGTGATAAGCAGAAAGCCTATATTCTACGTGGAGATCAAATTCCTTACCAAACTTGGAGTGCGGATACAGGAACAACAACTAGTTTTGTTGATGCGAATTTGAAGTTAGAAGTCACGCCAAGTATTACACCTGATGGTCGCGTACAAATGTCGCTAAAAATTGAAAAAGATACTATTGGTAGACTAACCGCAGCGGGTTATTTGATTAATACCAATGAACTTGAAACCAATGTTTTGGTGGATGATGGTGAAACAGTCGTACTTGGTGGTATTTTTGATGACATTAAGCAAAATCAATATGAGAAAGTTCCATTTTTTGGGGATTTGCCTGTAGTGGGTGCTTTATTTAAAAATAACACCAAATCTAGTGCGCAAACTGAGTTATTGATTTTTGTGACACCACGAATTGTTAATGACAGTGTTTCAAGAAATCATTAATATATTTTCAATTTGAACAAATCTAAAAGGTGACTCCTTGCCAAGCAAAGAGTTTGAAACCCTACCAAATATTTATTTGGTAGGGCCTATGGGGGCTGGAAAAACAACGGTAGGACGACATTTAGCTGAACTGTTAGGACGTGAATTTCTTGATAGCGATCATGAGATTGAGCGTAAAACAGGGGCAACGATTCCATGGATCTTTGAAAAAGAGGGTGAGCTTGGATTTCGTAGTCGTGAAACGGTTGTAATTGATGAGTTAACCTCTCGACCCAACTTGGTCTTGGCCACAGGTGGTGGGGCGGTGACTCAGGCTCCAAATCGCGCATTTCTCAAACAACGTGGTATCGTTGTTTATCTTTATACTCCTGTAGAGATTCAACTACAGCGAACCTATCGTGATAAAAATCGTCCACTGCTTCAAGTGGAGAATCCTGAACAAAAGTTAACTGACTTGCTCAGCGTTCGAGATCCTTTATATCGTGAAGTTGCCCATTATATTATCGAGACCAATCAAGGGGCTGCACGTGATCTCGCGCAGCGTATATTAAACTTGATTCTTGTAAAGTAGTTTTGATTCAGTTTTGAAGTGATTTGATCCATGCAAACCTTATATGTTGAACTTGGCGAACGCCGTTACCCGATCTTTATTGGTAGTGATTTAGATCCGAAAGCTTTACTTGAGCCGTATATTCATGGTCGCCAAGTGATGATTGTGAGTAATGAAACGGTCGCGCCTTTGTATTTAGCGCGTTATGTGGCTGCAATTGAGGCGCTAGGGAAAACAGTTGCAACGTGTATTTTGCCTGATGGTGAAAAATATAAGAATATTGAGCACCTCAACCTGGTTTTTGATGCATTGTTAGCGTCAGGTTTCAACCGTGATTGTACAGTTTTAGCTTTAGGCGGCGGTGTGATTGGTGATATGGCGGGCTTTGCTTCGGCATGCTTCCAGCGTGGGGTTTATTTTATTCAGGTGCCAACGACACTTCTGTCACAGGTTGATTCGAGTGTCGGTGGTAAAACAGGGATTAATCATCCGCTGGGTAAAAATATGATCGGGGCATTTCAACAACCGCAAGTGGTCTTGGCGGATATGTCTCAACTTAAAACGCTGCCAGCACGTGAGTTATCCGCGGGTTTGGCAGAAGTGATTAAGTACGCACTTTTGGGCGATGCTGACTTTCTCGCTTGGTTGGAACAACATATGGATGCTTTGGTGCAAGGGGACGAAGCTGCACTGGCTGAAGCTGTTTATCGTTCTTGTGCTCATAAAGCGCGTATTGTTGCCAATGATGAAAAAGAACAAGGTGAGCGTGCTTTATTGAATCTTGGGCATACCTTTGGACATGCGATTGAATCGTATCTAGGCTATGGTGAATGGCTCCATGGTGAGGCTGTGGCAACAGGCATGGTGATGGCAGCAGATCTATCGCAGCGTATGGGATGGATCAGTGCAGAAGATTTGGCGCGTACAAAAAATATCATTCAACGTGCGAATTTACCGATAGTATGTCCGCAGATTCCCCTTGATGACTTTTTAGCGTATATGGCTCATGATAAAAAAGTTTTGAACGGGCAGCTGCGTTTGGTTTTGATGCAAGCGGTAGGGCAGGCCATCATTACCAAAACATTTGATGTAGAATTGATGAAACAGGCAATTTTAGCCAACCAAGAACAGGCATAACTTTATTATGGCAACAACCCTTCGAACCCAGTGGCAGACAAAGCAAAATTATATTTGGCTTGCATTTGGAGGGGTATGCTTGTTTGGCGCCTTAGTCTTTTGGGCTATTACAGATCAAGAGACTGTGGTTGAAGTTGAAAAAAAGGCTGAATCTGAAGTTGAGTTACAAATTCAGCCAGAAAAAGTCGCAACCACCGCACATTTGGGCTCATTTATTGATGAAGTAAAACCTTTGGATATGACGACACGTGTGGTGGCCATTGCACAGCATGAAGCTGAATTTCGTGGGACCAAATTTATTCAGGAAAATAAAAAGAACAGTACAGTTGAACTGTTTAGAGTCTCAGAAGAAGCGATTATTAAGCGCTTTTTGCAAAGACAATCTGATCGTCAAGCTTTTAACTATTTAAGACTGACGGGTGAAAACCAAATTGAGCAATATGTGCTGATCTATGGTGTGTATAAAAATGCCAATGAGGCGCAAAAGGCATTGGCGGATTTAAAACTGACGTTGCCGAAGTCGGTGCAACCCAAAGTTGAAAAAATTGAAAGTTATGCTGAATATGTCAATGACCTCGGTTCTGATGAACTTGGCCTTAGCAATAAGCTCTATGCTGTGCAGTTGAAACCAGCCGCTGTGCCCGTGATTGATGAAGCTACTCTTGCTGCGCGTCAACAAGCGGCACGTGCAGCAGTTGCACAAAATAAACAATCGACAACATCGACGACGGTTACTCGTCGTGATGCGGATGGAAATGTGGTTGATGTGCAAAAGTCACAAACAACCGTAGAGAATGCGCCACAAAATAAAACAAATGAACCTGAAGTGACCGACCCATTTAATTAAAATTGGTTCATTATGGCGCATCAAAAAATGTAAATTTCATATACGCACAAATATGGTGCAATAAATGGATTGACCTCGAACTTTATTTTTACTTAAAAAACACAAACCTAATAAAACTAAAGCGCTTAACACACAAAATAAATAATTGGCACAAAACTTGCTTTAATGGTGCATGAATTGAGTTGATGTCACTGTTTTGGCGCAAAAAAGATTCGATTTATGAGCGAAATAGTAGCGGCCAAGTGCCTTAAATAAGTGCGTGACTGCTGCATACATTTTTTCAATTAAGACATGCATAAAGACGAAAATCAGTCTATCTTGGGTGTGAAGAAAAAATGCTGTACTTCAATCAGAATCTGAATATGAGTCAATTGAACGAATCGGCAAGAAGTAATTAGATTGTTAGACGCCCGACAGGGCCTGTAGAAAGAAGGGTACGCTATGCACATGCCATCGCCTAATACTGTAGCTCCCGCTCAAGGTTTATACCAACCGGATGAGTTTAAAGATAACTGTGGTTTTGGTTTAATCGCCCATATGCAGGGTGATGCAAGCCATGATCTTGTCAAGACCGCTATGCACAGTCTGAGCTGTATGACCCACCGCGGTGGTATTGCTGCAGATGGTAAGACAGGGGATGGTTGCGGTTTACTCTTAGCAATGCCAAAACAGTTTTTCCGTGAAGAAGCGAAAAAAATCAGTGATATTACACTCAGTGAGGTTTTTGCTGTCGGTACGGTGTTCTTAAGCCTCGATCCAGCAATTGCAGCACATGCAAAACAAATTCTAACTAAAGAAATTGAATCTGAAGGTTGCCGAGTATTGGCGTGGCGTGTGGTCCCGACCAATAACGATGCTTTGGGTTCGATTGCGATGCAGTCACTTCCTGCATTTGAGCAAATTATTGTGAACTGCCCAATGGGTGTGTCTGAAGTTGAGTTTAACCGTAAACTCTTCTTGGCACGCCGCCGTGCAGAACAGCAGCTCAGCAATGACTCATCATTTTATGTAACTACATTATGTTCAACAGTGATTAGCTATAAAGGCTTGATGATGCCTGAAGCGATTGCTGACTTCTATACAGACTTGGCAGACCCACGTCTTGAGTCACATATTGTGGTGTTCCACCAACGTTTCTCGACCAATACTTTGCCGCGTTGGCCTTTGGCGCAGCCATTCCGTTATCTTGCGCACAATGGTGAAATTAATACCATTACTGCGAACCGTAACTGGGCGATGGCGCGTACGCCAAAGTTTGAAAACCCATTATTGCCTGGTTTAACTGAGCTAAACCCAATCGTGAACCGTACTGGCTCGGATTCTTCAAGCTTAGATAACATGCTTGAAATTCTGGTGGGCGGCGGTATGGACTTGTTCCGTGCATTGCGTATGTTGGTTCCGCCAGCATGGCAGAACGTGGAAACTTTAGATGCCGATTTACGCGCATTCTATGAGTTTAACTCGAAGCATATGGAAGCGTGGGATGGCCCTGCTGGTCTCGTGATTCAAGATGGTCGTCATGCAATTTGTATGTTGGATCGTAATGGTTTACGTCCAGCACGTTGGGTGATTACCAAAAATGGTTACATCACACTGGCATCTGAAATTGGTGTGTGGGGCTACGAGCCTGAAGATGTGATTTCTAAAGGTCGTGTCGGTCCAGGTCAAATTTTAGTGATTGATACCTTCACAGGTAAAATGCTCGACACTAAAGATGTCAGCACGCATTTGAAAAAAATGCGTCCTTACCGTGAATGGTTACGTGAAAACTCGGTTCGTGTACAAGGTAGTCCAGAGCTTGAAGAATATTTATGTGATCAAGGCTTAAAAGGCGACGACCTTAAAGCATCACAAAAAATGTTTATGGTGACCTTTGAAGAGCGTGACCAATTGCTTCGTCCAATCGCTGAAAGCGGTCAGGAAGCAGTGGGTTCAATGGGTGATGATACGCCAATGGCAGTTTTGTCTCGCCAAGTACGTCATGTATCGGATTACTTCCGTCAACAGTTTGCTCAGGTCACTAACCCACCAATCGACCCATTACGTGAATCGATTGTGATGTCATTGGAAACGTGTTTAGGCCGTGAGCAAAACGTTTTTGAACAAAGCCCTGAGCATGCGGATCGTTTGATCATTTCAAGCCCAGTGTTGTCAAATTCGAAAATGCATCAAATCCGTACGTTGGGTCGTAAGGGTTATGAAATTGCAGATATCGATTTAAATTATGCGGAAGATGAAGGTCTAGAAGCTGCAATTGCGCGTATCTGTGAAGAAGCAGCGCAAGCGATTCGTGACGGCAAAACCTTGTTGGTGTTGTCTGATAAGAAAATTCGTCAAGGTTTCTTGCCTGCCAATGCATTGATGGCAACAGGTGCTGTGCATCACTACCTGATTAATGTTGGTTTACGTACGGATGCCAACATTATTGTTGAAACGGCGCTGGCACGTGATCCGCACCAATTTGCGGTTATTCTAGGTTTTGGTGCAACTGCGATTTATCCTTACCTTGCTTATGATGTGATCAATGACTTGGTTGCAAAAGGCGAGCTATTGGGTGACCCAATCCAAGCGCAAGTGAATTTCCGTAAAGGCATTGAAAAAGGCTTGTTAAAAGTTCTTTCAAAAATGGGTATTTCAACAGTTGCCTCTTATCGTGGTGGTCAGTTGTTTGAAGCGGTGGGTCTGTCTGAAGAAGTGGTTTCAAAATGCTTCACGGGTGTACCGAGCCGTATCAAAGGTGCAACCTTTGTTGACCTTGAAAATGACCAAAAGAAATTGGCTGATACCGCATGGAAAACACGTAAACCAATCGATCAAGGTGGTTTGCTGAAATTTGTCTTCGACAAGGAATACCATGCATTCAACCCAGACGTGATCAATGCTTTGCATAAATCAGTGCGTTCTGGTCAATATACAGACTTCAAAGAATATGCTGAGCTGGTGAATAACCGTCCAGTGGCAACAATTCGCGACCTATTAAAGTTAAAAACAGATAACTCGATTGCTCTAGATCAAGTGGAGTCTGTAGAAGCGATTTTACCGCGCTTCGACTCTGCAGGCATGTCCTTGGGTGCATTGTCTCCTGAAGCACATGAGGCGATTGCGATTGCGATGAATACCATTGGTGGCCGTTCAAACTCGGGTGAGGGCGGTGAAGATCCAGCGCGTTATGGCACGATTCGTAACTCGAAAATCAAACAGATTGCATCAGGTCGTTTTGGTGTAACACCTGCGTATTTAACCTCTGCTGAAGTCTTGCAGATTAAAGTAGCACAAGGGGCTAAACCGGGTGAAGGTGGTCAATTACCAGGTGGTAAAGTGAATGGCTTAATTGCACGTTTACGTTATTCTGTGCCGGGAGTGACCTTAATTTCTCCACCACCGCACCATGATATTTACTCGATTGAAGATTTATCACAATTGATCTTTGACTTAAAACAAGTCAATCCTCAGGCGATGGTCTCAGTGAAACTGGTGTCTGAGCCGGGTGTAGGTACCATTGCAGCAGGTGTGGCAAAAGCTTATGCCGACTTCATTACCATTTCAGGTTATGACGGTGGTACAGCAGCATCGCCATTGTCTTCAATTCACCATGCAGGTTCGCCTTGGGAGTTGGGCCTTTCTGAAGCGCATCAAGCACTTCGTGTCAATGACCTGCGCGGTAAAGTTCGTGTTCAAACCGACGGCGGTTTGAAAACCGGTCTAGATGTGGTGAAGGCAGCCATTTTAGGTGCAGAAAGCTTTGGCTTTGGTTCTACACCAATGATTGCTTTAGGTTGTAAATACCTGCGTATTTGTCACCTGAATAACTGTGCAACGGGTGTTGCGACTCAGCAAGATCATTTACGCCAAGAACATTATATTGGCGAGCCACAAATGCTCATCAACTTCTTCACCTTCATTGCTGAAGAAACACGTGAGTGGCTGGCAGCGTTGGGTGTTGCAAGCCTCAAAGACTTGATTGGTCGTACAGATTTGCTTGAAATGCTTCCAGGTGAAACGGAGAAACATGCGCACCTTGATTTGAGCGCACTTCTTGAGTCACATCCTTCTGCGCAAGGTAAGGCGCAGTACTGTGAAGTACAAGGCAATGCTCCATTTGATAAAGGCTTGCTCGCTGAGAAAATGGTGGCTGAAATGCTACCAGCAATTGAAGCTGGGACCACAGGTGAATATCACTTCAGCATTGGTAACTGTGACCGTTCAATTGGTGCTCGTATTTCTGGTGAGATTGCGCGTCGTTATGGCAATCTCAGCATGGAAGCGCACCCAGTAAAAATGAACTTGGTCGGTACAGCGGGTCAATCATTAGGTGTATGGAACGCAGGTGGTCTTCATATTAAACTTGAAGGTGATGCGAACGACTACGTGGGTAAAGGTATGGCGGGTGGTCGCGTATCGATCTTCCCTCCAAAAGGTTCGCCTTTCCAAACCCAAGAAACTGCAATTATTGGTAACACTTGTTTATACGGTGCAACGGGCGGTAAATTGTTCGCGGCAGGTACAGCTGGTGAGCGCTTTGCAGTACGTAACTCGGGTGCTTTCGCTGTAATTGAAGGTGCGGGCGATCACTGCTGTGAATATATGACAGGTGGTATCGTGACCGTCCTTGGTAAAGTGGGTCATAATTTCGGTGCAGGTATGACAGGCGGTTTTGCTTACGTTCTTGACCTTGATAATGACTTCGTTGATCATTACAACCACGAGCTGATTGAGCTGAATCGTATTTCGACTGAGTCGATGGAAGAACATAAAGAGTTCTTAAGCCGTATTTTAGATGAACACATTGCTGAGACTGGTAGTGCTTGGGCGTACAAGATCCGTAACGAGTTTGATTTCTACAGTCGTAAATTCTGGTTGGTGAAACCGAAAGCTGCCAACTTACAGACTTTGTTGAAAACCACTCAAGCTGATCCACAATAATTCCACTACTGCTGATACATAGGCAGGTGCAGACGATAGATAAACGGGCTGCACCTACCCACGGAGAGAGACATGGCAGAGCGCCTAAACAATGACTTTCAATTTCTGGATGTAGCACGCCAAGATCCAGAGAAAAAAGAGATTCAGGTCCGCAAAGCAGAGTTTGTGGAAATTTATAAACCTTTTACAGCGGAAGTGGCAGCAAATCAGACCCACCGTTGTTTAGGGTGTGGTAACCCATATTGTGAATGGAAATGTCCAGTACATAACTACATTCCAAACTGGTTAAAATTGATCGCTGAAGGTCGTATTTTCCAAGCAGCAGAATTGTGCCACCAAACCAACACGCTACCTGAAGTATGTGGTCGTGTTTGTCCGCAAGACCGTTTATGTGAAGGGGCTTGTACCTTAAACGATGGTTTTGGTGCAGTGACGATTGGTAACGCTGAAAAATACATCAATGACACCGCTTTTGCACTGGGCTGGCGTCCAGATATGTCTTCAGTAAAGTGGACAGATAAAAAAGTCGCGATCATTGGTGCAGGCCCTGCGGGTCTAGGCTGTGCTGATATTTTGGTGCGTAGCGGGGTTAAACCTGTTGTATTCGACAAACGCCCTGAAATTGGTGGTCTACTGACCTTTGGTATTCCAGAATTTAAAATGGAAAAAGATGTGATGAAGCGTCGCCGTGAAATCTTCACGGGTATGGGCGTGGAATTCCGTTTAAATACTGAAATTGGGACAGATGTCACCATCGATCAACTACTTGCAGAATACGATGCGGTGTTCATGGGTATGGGTACTTATACCTATATGAAAGGCGGCTTTGCAGGTGAAGACCTTAATGGTGTCTATGATGCATTGGATTTCTTGATTGCCAATGTCAACCGTACTCAAGGTTGGGAAAAAGACCCAAGTGAGTACATCAGTGTTGAAGGCAAAAAGGTGATTGTTCTTGGCGGTGGTGACACTGCAATGGACTGTAACCGTACTTCGATTCGTCAGGGTGCAGAAGTGGTGAGCTGTGCATACCGTCGTGATGAAGAAAATATGCCGGGTTCACGTCGTGAAGTGCAAAATGCCAAAGAAGAAGGTGTGAACTTCTTGTTTAACCGTCAACCGATTGAAATTGTCGGTGAAAATGGCAAAGTCACGGGTGTGAAAGTGGTTACAACTCAACTTGGTGAGCCTGATAGCCGTGGTCGTCGCAGCCCAGAACCAATCCCAGATTCAGAAGAAATTTTACCTGCAGATGCAGTGTTATTGGCATTTGGTTTCCGTACCAGCCCTGCGGATTGGTTTACAAATGTGAATATTAACCTTGATGGTTCAGGTCGTGTAGTTGCGGCTGAACAGCAAACCTATAAATTCCAAACCTCAAATCCGAAAATCTTTGCGGGTGGTGATATGGTTCGTGGTTCAGACCTTGTTGTCACAGCGATTTGGGAAGGCCGTCAAGCAGCTGAAGGTATTTTGGATTATTTAGACATTTAATCTAAATCGTTCAACACAAAAACCCGCTTCGGCGGGTTTTTTATTGATCACTGTTTGCCTGAGATGATATGAAAGAGGTGGATCGGGATAAATCGAAAGAGATCTGGTAGTGTCTGATAAAATGGACGAATTTGCAAACGCACTAAGCATTTTTGCCATATGTGAACGGCCTCTAAATTTAGATACTGAAGATCGCTCGGTTAAATGTTAGGAAATAGACATGACTCAAGTGACGACAGAAAAATTATATCAACATCGTCCAAAAGCTCAGGGTATTACGATTCGACGTTTGCAATTCAACCCCAAAGCCATCCGTCGGCATTATTTTGCCAATTCACCGGTCATGTCGCATTTGCTGACGGCATTGTCTTCGACGTTTCCTATCGGTGAGCAGTTCTTTGTGCATAGCGTACGCAATGTACGTGACCAAGTGAAGGATGACAATCTGCAAGCGCAGATTGCGGCATTTATTGGTCAAGAGGCGATGCATTCTCAAGCACACACTGCATTTAATGCTGCATGGCGCCGTGATGATTATAATCTTGACCGTTTTCAGGCATGGTTGGCGCGTAAAGATGATGATGTGAAAAATCTGCATCCTAAAATTCAGCTCGCAATCACCTGCGCTTTTGAGCATTTTACGGCACTTCTAGGTGGCTATATCTTAAGGCATCCTGAGGTATTGAGTACCTTGGATGATGATGCGGTTAAGCTCTGGGTGTGGCATGCCATTGAAGAAATTGAGCATCGTGCGGTTGCGTTTGATGTATATCAAGATGTCTATGGTGATGACAAGATTCGCTGTTTAATTATGCGCAGTGTAACGACAGGTTTCGCCAGTTTAACTTTTTACTCGGCCAGTCGATTATTTTTACAAGACCACAAAAAGAGTATACCTAAATTGGGCGGGAATCTCTTTGGATTGTATTTGCTGGCGAAGATATTTGTGCAATTGCTGCCAGAATATCTGTCTTACTACAAAACCAACTTTCATCCCTCAGATATTGATTACACCCAGTTGTTGAAATACTGGAAAAGCCGTTTGGCAGAAGACTATCAACTCGAAGGTTTTCAGCAGGAGTTGCACGCGGTTGTTTAGTATTAAATATAAAAAATGAGCAATAAAGACCGAGTGAAGATCACTCGGTTTTTTACTTTTAGCTACTTTAACTAAAAGCAACAAAAGGAGAATCAAATGTGTTTACAATCAGGTTATTGCAATAAATACAAAAGAAAGAGGATAGCTGAATGAATTTTATGAAAAAAACTGCTGTCGTTGTTGCCCTTGCGGGCACGTTAACGCTATCGGGCTGTGGTTATAATACATTACAGGTCAAAGATGAGGCGGTTACAGCTGCGTGGTCGGAAGTACAAAACCAATATCAGCGCCGTGCAGATTTGGTGCCAAACTTGGTGAATGTGGTGAAGGGCTATGCTAAACATGAAGAGCAAGTCCTGACCGAAGTTACGCAGGCACGTGCCAATGTGGCAGGTTTAAAAGTCGATAAAGAAGTATTAGAAGACCCTGCATTATTCCAAAAATATCAAGAAGCGCAGGCGCAAATGACAGGTGCATTGTCGCGTTTAATTGCGGTCTCAGAAAATTATCCAGACTTAAAAGCCAATGAGCAATTCCGTGATTTACAGGTTCAACTCGAAGGCACCGAAAACCGTATTGCTGTGGCGCGTAATCGCTATATTAGTACAGTACAAGACTTTAACTCCTATGCGCGTCAGTTCCCACAAGTCATGACCGCGAAGGTGATTGGTATGGACACCAAACCGAACTTTAGTGCAGAGCAAAGCGCGCAAAAAGCACCAACGGTGTCATTTAACTAGCTGTGACTTAAAGTAATCGCAACCATAGGGTGAATGAATGATAGTACAGCAGCAGTTCTTACGGTTTTCGTATAAATGGGTGGTTGCATTCATTTTATCAGGACTGCTGTGTCTAAGTTCTTTAACATGGGCAGAGGTTGCTACAGTAACAGATGGTGGTGCTGAAACAGTTATCGCTGGAAAAATTATTCAAGGTCAGCAAGCGGAGAGTTCCAATAAGGTAAGCTCGACGAATACTGATGTCGTGCCACAACCACCTATTGCTAATGATATGGCAGAAGGTGAATCGATACGGGCGTTACCGACCTTAAATGAACCCGTGATTGATCAAGCACATATTTTAAGTGCTGAAGATAAGCAAGCCATTGGCCAAAAAATCCGTGCCTTGCATGACACTGGAAAAGCCCAAATAGGCGTGGTGATTGTCCCGACTACAGGTCAAGAGGATATTTTTGGTTTTGCCATGCGTATTGCAGACCAATGGCAACTCGGTTCAGCAAAGCAGGATAATGGTTTACTAATTGCAATTGCTGTTAATGACCGACGTATGCAGATTCTTACGGGTTATGGGCTAGAAGGAGTCATTCCTGACATTATTGCGAATCGCATTATTAACCAACAAATCACGCCGTATTTTAAGCAAGCACAGTATGCTCAAGGGATCAATGCAGGGCTTGCTGAAATTGAACGGATTTTAAATCTTGATCCTGAAGTTGCAGCCCAAGCGGCGCAAGAACTACAAGAACGCCAAGATCAAGCCATTCGAGAGCAGGAAGCCAAAAGTAAAACGTTGAGTACTGCTTTATTTATCTTAATTGCTGGCGCAATTGGCTCATTTGTGGTGGGTAAGCGTTTAAGTGCCTCGACGGCTGCAGTTGCAGGAACCGTGGCAGGCTTGGTGAATGGAGCAGGCTTAATCACCAGCTTACTGATTGGTGGTGGGATTTTCTTTTTACTCATCACGACCTTAGCCCAAACGATTTTTCAGCTCTTTCTCTCTTCTGGCGGTGGAGGTGGGCGCGGAGGTCGTGGCGGCGGCGGTTTTGGTGGAGGTGGATATAGTGGCGGAGGCGGCGGCTTCGGCGGTGGAGGAGCATCAGGGTCATGGTAACAACAACTGAAACGACGGAAATCGTCACCAAACCAAAGCTAGATGAAGTAATGCAACCGAGTTTTAAACGTTGGTTAAAGCATTTGCTACATATGCCAGCGAGTAAACGTTTCTTTAATCAGCAAGATCAACATGCGATTGCACAATCGGTAGCTGCTGCTGAACAGGGTCATGTTGGTGAAATTCAGGTAGTGATCGAAGGGCATATGCCTGCACGAGAAGCCTATTATTTAGATACTCGTGGACGTGCAAAACAGCTTTTTGCTGAGCTTGGTGTGTGGGATACCGAGTTGAATAGTGGTATTTTGCTTTACATAAACTTGTGTGAGCGAAAAGTTGAAATTGTGATTGATCGTGGGATACAGGATGCCACTACACAGCAAGTGTGGGATGAGGTTTGCCAATGCATTATTGAAAAAATGTCACAGCAGCAGTATCGGCAGGCTTTAGTCGATGGCGTAACCCAAATTGCGACTATTTTGGACGAATTCTATGCCAATAAAATAGACGATAAAGCTGATGAATTGGGTAATTCTCCAATCATGTTGAACTAGAAAGAGGTAAATTGACAATATTTGTCAGTTTTTTACATAAAAACACAATGATCAAAAATAAATTTTTAAATAGTGAAATAAAGTGCTGTTTTTTATTTGAAAATAAATATAATAAAAGTTGGCATAATACATGCTAATTACAAAGTAGCTTAAAAAGCTTATAAAAAATTAACAAAACATTTGTGGAGAATGTTATGAACGCTCAAAAGGGTTTCACTCTTATTGAATTAATGATTGTTGTTGCGATTATCGGTATTCTTGCAGCGGTCGCACTACCTGCTTACCAAGACTATACAGTTCGAGCAAAAGTATCTGAAGGTATTTTGGCTGCCTCTTCTTGCCGATCAGCGGTAACAGAGGGTGTAGATTCTGGCAATATCCCAACAGGTACGAATACTTGGGGTTGCGAACAAGGTGCTGCTGCTGGTGGTACTGCTGCAACTAAATACGTACAGCAAATTGCAGTTTCAAAAACTGGAGCAGCAGTTGGTCAAATTCGAGTAACCTTAACAGGTGATTCATCATTGAAATCAGCAGCGAATCTTAATATTTTTATGACTCCAACATCTGATACAGCAGGTGCAACTCCTTTAACTATCACAACTGTTTCTGGTGCTCCTGTTAATACAGCGACCTCAGCTTTAATTAAATCTTGGTCTTGTGGTTTACTTTCTGCTGATGTTGATAAGCAGAAATATTTACCTGCAACCTGCCGTGCTACACAAACTGCTGGTACTTTCTAGAATAGAAAAGATGTTAAAAAAAGCTGACAAAGGTCAGCTTTTTTTAGGATGAAAAATTGAAAATTTATTATTATTTTTTTATATATTGTATATTTTTATCTTATTTTATAGGGGGGGCGGCAAATCCGTGGATAAGCTACGCACAAGATATGTTGTGGTTTTTGGGTATTATTCTATTATCTGTCTTGTATAAAAATAAAAAATTATCCATACCTAAAATTATTATTCCTATATTAATTATTTCAATAATTCCTTTTTTACAGCTTTCTTTTCAAAAAAATTATTATTTTTCTACGAGTTTTTTTAGCTTTTGTTTTTTATTTACTTTTTTCATTGCGGTGGTGTTGGCATATAACAGCCCAAAACAGATTAATCCGCAAAAGTTGATTTTGCATTGTGCGTTATTTTTTTCAAGTGTTGGATTTCTAACTTCTTGTTTTGCGATGGCACAATGGTTACAAGTTGACTATTCATTTATTTCACCACTTTATCATAATCGTCCTTATGCGAATCTTAACCAACCTAATAATATGGCAACCTTGTTGATGATGGGTGTATGCAGTTTGGTCCTATTATATGAACATTTAAAAATTCGTACAGAAGTATTTTTACTCTTACTGAGCTGTCATATTTTTGCAATTTCCCTCAGCCAATCTAGAACTGTATCGATAGTATTATTAGTTTTGCCAATATTCTATTTTTTACAAAAACAACGATGCCAACGAAAATGGATGTATATAATTTTGCTAGGTATGACTATTGGATATTTTTCATTATTTTATTTTAATGTAAATATTGCAGAATATTTATATTTGATGCAACCGCAGTCTTTAGTTGAACGCATGAGTACAGGTTATTTGCGTATAGAAATGTGGAAACATTTATTATACGCTACTTCTCAACAGCCCTGGTTGGGCTATGGTTGGTTTCAAACCAATATTGCACAGCTACAAGGAGTATTCTTATTTAAGAATGAAGGTTATTTGAGTAGTGCTCACAATATTGTTCTTGATTTAGTGCTTTGGGTAGGGGTTCCCTTTGGATTGTCGATTGTAGTATATACGCTTTATTTATTAAGGTTACTATTTTTACATATTAAGACACTTTCAGATTTCTATATATTTTCAATGCTTATGTGTATCTTGGTACATGCTAATCTTGAGTTCCCTTTATATTATTCTTATTTTCTATTTCCTACAGGTTTTTTTATTGGCTTATTGTTGATAAATATAAAATCTAAAGTTTATTTTATAAATAAAAATACAAATTATTTTATATTTTTATTTGGCATTCTAATTTATGCGACTGTTTTTAAATGTTATGATCAATGGCAAAGCCATTTAGGTTATGCATCTGGTATGGAGGGTACGGGGGAGTTTAAAAACCATAGTTCAATTTTGTTTTCACAGTTTTCAGCACAAGAGAAGTTTTTAGTTGCTGAATCTAAAAAAGAGTATAATGTTAGGGATTTAGAGGATTTTCAACGTTATGTAGATAGTCAGCCAAGTTATTTTAATTTATTTAAATTTAGTCAAATTTTATATCACAATCATGATTTTGTTAAGGCAAGGCACTATTTTGAAATATCGAATGCACTTTATAATAAAAAAATTAAGTATGAAGAGATATGTCAAAAGCGTGATGCTAGAATTAGTAATATTTCAAGCCCGTATTTAGGATCCATAAAATTAAAAACAAACATGAAAGAGTGACTTAAAGTTATTATGTCAAAACGTCTAAATTTTTTTATTAGCCATTTATTTATTTCATTTCTGATTACTTTAGTAGTTATTGGGGTAGTCTTTTTTATATGGTATCCATCACCACTTGCCACAGCAGCAGGTGTGACGCATATCTTTTTAATGCTGTTGGTAATCGATGTCATTGTTGGACCATTTTTGGGATTATTGGTTTACAAGCAAGGTAAAAAGTCGCTTAAGTTTGATTTGAGTTTGATCATTGGTATTCAAATTGCTGCGCTTTGCTATGGTCTCTTTAGTATTGAGCAAGGTAGACCTGTTTGGATTGCTTATAACATCGATAGATTTGAATTGGTTCGAAAAAATGAAATTGTCAATAATTATATTGATCAAGTTTTGCCACAATATCAAAATGTTCCTTGGTTGAAGCCTCAATATGTGGCTATACAGTTTGCTAGAGATACAAAAACGCGTAATGATGACCTGTTTACTGAGGTGCTTGGAGGTATTTCGATTGCGCAGAAACCTGAGCGTTATGTCGATTTTGTTCAAGCAAGATCACAATTACAACAACGAGTAAGAAGTTTGAAAGAGCTTAATCAGTATAATGATGTACAACAAGTAGATCGTATTTTATCAAAATATCCACAAGCAACTGGTTTTGTTCCTTTAAAAGCAAATGCTGTTGATATGACAGTTTTAATTAATAAAGAAAAAGGCGAAGTGATTAAAATTGTCGACCTTAGACCTTGGAAGTAAACCTAAAACCATAATAAAAAAACCTGCATATGCAGGTTTTTTTAAATGATAGAAAAGTCTTAAATTTGACTCTGAATATAATTTTCTACACCGACGGTTTCAACCAAATCGAGTTGTGTAGTTGTCCAGTCTAACCACTCTTCTTCTTTTTCTAAAATTTCTTGTACCAAATCACGCGTCACATAGTCCAGTTGCTCTTCAGCAAGCTTAACCGCTGCCTGAATGGATTCGATGTTCTCTTTCACTTTGCGTACATCACAGTTCAATACTTCAACCGTATGTTGACCGATGTAGAGTTTACCCAAGTGTTGTAAGTTTGGTAGACCTTCTAGGAATAGAATACGTTCAATAATTTTGTCCGCATGCTTCATTTGACGAATTGATTCTTTATATTCTGCAGAACCGAGTTGCTCAATGCCCCAGTCATTAAACATACGAGAGTGTAGGAAATTTTGGTTGATGGCAGTTAAATGATGATAAAGCACCTGATTTAACTGATTAATTACATCACGATTGCCCTTCATGAGAAAGCTCCATTCAAACTGCTGCTTAAAAATAATATCAATAACTTATGAGAAATATCTTAAACAACAAAGTGGAGTTTGGCGAGTAATTTATAGAACAGCAAATGAAAATCGCAATCAAAAGCATGCGGGATGCAAATTTTATTTTGAGACCTTTAAAAAAGAAAACCCGCCTAGAGTCATAAGCGGGGGAGAAGCTACTCATAAAGAGTAAGTTTATAATTATGGTTATTCTAAAAAACGAATCAAATATCTAGGCAGCAATGGCTAAGCGTGAGGCAATCGCAGAGACTTCAGCACTGATGATTGAGCGTGCTTCTGGTGCACAGCGACCACAGCATGTGCCGAGGTCGAGCATCTCGCGAACTTCACGATAACTACCCGCACCATTTTCAACAGCGTCTTTAATATCTTGATCTGTAATACCACGGCATAAGCACACGTACATTTCAGCAAGCCACATGAAAGAAATAAGATAAGTAATATTATTGATAATTGTTATCGTTTGTCAATAAAAATCATTTGAAATCTCATTTGTCTTTATTGGAATTTTGGATGAAAAAAAGCCACTCAATCGGTGGCTTTTTCTTAAAAAAATATAACTTATTGATTAATAATCACAATGCCATCCATCTCAACCAATGCATTTTTAGGTAGGCTAGCCACACCGAGCGCTGCGCGTGCAGGGTAGGGTTGTGCGAAATATTCGCCCATAATTTGATTGACCAACTGGAAGTTTGAAAGATCGGTTAAGAAAATATTCAACTTCGCGATATCAGCCAGTGTTCCACCAGCAGCTTCACAGACAGCTTTTAAATTATCAAACACACGACGAATTTGTGCTTCAATGCCTTCAACCAACTCCATACTGTATGGGTCTAAACCGATCTGACCAGAAAGGTAAAGTGTATTGCCGACTAAGATTGCTTGCGAATAAGTGCCGATCGCAGCAGGGGCATTTTCAGTATGAATTACTTGGCGGGACATCGTGTTCTCCTATTATATTCACCATCAATCATAGCCTAGATTGGCATTAAAATGTGTGGATTTAAACAATTAACTCGCAATCGATGTTTCCGCAATACTAACAGGTTGAGCCAATCGACTGATACGTGGGAAGCCAAAATGCATGCGTAGATCGCGAATTATTTTTGCAATTTGCTTACGGTTGTGCACCACAACATTGACATAAGTCTTATCATCTTGATTACGTACCATTTCGACCCCGATTTTTTCTTTACGGCATTGATAAATTAGGTCAGAAATTTGTTCGTCATCCATGGCCATGTTAATCAATAAATATGCAGTAAAACTAATTTCTTCTTCATTCTCATTGGTCCACTGCAACGGCATGATATTTTCAGGGTGCAGATGTTGTTCATGTAGGAGGTTATGACAACGTGCACGATGCACAATAAGACCGCGGCGTGATAAATGTCCTTGAATTGGGTCACCCAACACGGGGTTACAGCAATGTGCGTATTTAACATCGACACCCTCAGTACCTTGAATGAGTCTGTCAGATTCCTGTGCACTTTGGTCATGCGCAAACAAATGATTCGCAACCAATTGCGGCAGTAAATCGCCCACGGCAATTTGTTCAAAGAGTTGGTCTTTACTTTCAATATGTCGCCATTGTAAAAGCTCTAACCAGTCTGATTCGGTTAAATCTTTAATGGATACATTGAATAGTTTTAAAGCACGATTTAAAGCTTGTTGTCCAACGAGGCGTTGTTCTTCGATGTCTTGCTCACGCAGTATATTTTGTAAGGCACGACGGGCTTTTTGCGTATTGACGAAGCTGAGCCAATCTGGATTTGGGGTGGCCAAGACATCGGTTATAATTTCAATCACCTGCCCACTGTGCAATGGTGTAGAAAGGGGCTTGGTCTCCCCATTAATTTTTGCGCCTACCGCATGGTTACCTAAAAATAAGCTGGCAGAGTAGGCAAAATCGACGACTGTTGCTCCTTGCGGTAATTCGTGTAAATGACCTTGCGGGGTGTAAACCCAAATTTTCTCTTGGTGTAAATAATCGAGCAGTTCGCTAAAAGTGGTTTTGGCACAGGCACCATCGATCAAGACATTTAAGTTCTGCATCGAGGCTTGAATCGCAGAGCGGCACGCTTGTGGAGCACTGTCGCCTAGTACTACACCAAAACGCGCCGCTTTGCGCATCAGTTCGGTTTGAATGGTGACTGATAAGGTTGTATTTTCACCTTTTAAACGTAGTAGTAGCGATTGGTTACCACCTGGGAGTGGTTTACGAATATGGTCTGCAAAGTGTAAAACTTGAAAACTCTCTCGCAACACATCGGCTAAGCGGTCACAGTCAGCAATACTATTTAGAATAATTTCAAAGGCATGACTATGCGTGAGTTCATGTAGATCAATGTCATTTTTTACAAAGTGACGTAACAGTTCGATATTATTATTTTTCTTTTTAATTCGACCTGAAATTTGATGGGTTTTTAATAGCTCAGTAAGATTATTTTCCCATTTGCTTTGATATTCACAGCGTTTGGGTTTGGTTTGCAGGAGGGCTTCTTGGACATTGTTATACATGTCGAGATCGAGGTTTTGATAACACAGATGTTCGAGGTTATCGCCCATCTCATTCATACCAACAATACGTGCCATTGGGACAAAAATATCAAAGGTTTCTTGGGCAATACGTGCGCGTTTGTCGGGACGCAGTGCATCCAAGGTGGTCATGTTGTGATAGCGGTCAGCCAGTTTAATAATAATGACACGTGGATCTTGTAGTGTGGCTTGCAGAATTTTTCGGAATGAAGCGGCTTTGTTATATTCTTTATCGCTGGATTGGCTAAGTTTGGTGACGCCATCGACCAGTTCGGCGACAGTTTTTCCAAATTTTTCTGCAATATCTTCTTTGCTAAAGTCTGTGTCTTCTATGACATCGTGTAAAAGTGCTGCCATCAGCGTTTCGGCATCTAGACGCATATGCGCTAAAATACAGCTTACCGCAATCGGGTGCAAAATATAGGGTTCGCCACTTTTACGGGTAATACCATCATGGGCAATATCCGCATAATCACAGGCCGCAAGCACTCGCTCGACGTCGCTTTCAGTTAAGTAAGCATCGATAATAGTTTTGAGCTGTTGTTTAGCTTGGCTGACCATTGGGCCTGGCATAAAACACCTTTAAGACGTAGCAATTACAAGAAAATTTTACTGATCCTCTAATGAAAAACATATTGCATGAGTTGTCAATTTATTCATTGAGAGAAAAGCAAAAAAGATACACCTAAACCACGATGAATCTTATCTTCTAGTTATAACGTGTATTGCACAAATATAAAAGTTATCCAATAAAAAAGCCTAGTTAAAAACTAGGCTTTTAAACGATAAATTTTTCTTATTGGAAAGAAAAACCATCTAAATTCAAATTGTTTGCAGACAGTGCAAGATCAAGACTCGAAGTTTGGTAGTCTTGGTCGCGTTGTTTCAAAATATCTTTAGAAACATGACCGATTGCGATTTCACGTAATGCAACAACAGTCGGTTTGTCATTGTCCCACTCAACAGTAGGTTCAATGCCTTGACGTGCCAATTGACGCGCGCGCTTGCTTGCCACTAGTACAAGCTCAAAGCGGTTGTCTACATGGTCTAAACAATCTTCAACGGTTACGCGTGCCATAAGAATTCTCGTTTGAATAGTAAATCTGAACAGACTGGGCAGTATAAAAGGCTTTGTCCGAAGACTCAAGTTTTAATCACTCTTCATCAAGTGTTATTAATTTTTGAATGAGTTCACCATGACGCGCAGCCTGCTGCGATAACACTAAGCGATTGGCAATAATGACACATTCTAAATCATGTAAGGCTTTGTTAAAGTCATCGTTAATAATCAGATATTCAAAATTAAGATAATGCTGCATATCTTCAACTGCACAACCTAAACGGTGTTCAATCACTTCAACTGAATCTGTCCCACGGTTAGACAGACGTTGACGCAGATCAAACTGGCTCGGTGGCAAAATGAAAATTTGTTTAGAGTCAGGAAAAAGCTTACGAACTTGCTGTGCGCCTTGCCAGTCAATTTCTAGTAGGACATCATGACCTTTCGCCAATTGTTCTTTTACTGTAGCTTGAGCTGTACCGTAGTAATTACCAAAGACTTCGGCGTATTCAATAAAACCGCCTTGTTCAACCAAGGCTAAAAATGAGTCTTTTTCGGTAAAATGGTAATGTACACCATCAAGTTCGCCGGGACGTTGCCCACGTGTAGTATGAGAAACAGAAACGTGAAGATTCGTTACACGGTCAAGGAGGGCTTTTACGAGGGATGTTTTGCCTGTTCCTGAAGCTGCAGAAACGACAAACAAGAGACCCGACATGATATTTTTCCTGATATGATAAAATATCTTCTCTATTTTAGAGTAGACAAGGTTTAAACGAAATAGCAAGGCGTCACTTTGTTTACATTTATTTTATTAGTTTCCGCTGATTGAAAAGTGGTATCGAGGAACATATGGAAATTGTATTGGCCAATCCACGTGGTTTTTGTGCAGGTGTTGACCGTGCGATTGCCATCGTAAATCGTGCACTTGAGTGCTTTAATCCACCCATTTATGTACGACATGAAGTGGTGCACAATAAATTTGTCGTGGACGATTTACGTCAACGTGGTGCAATTTTTGTCGATGAATTGGATGAAGTACCCGATGACAATATTGTAATTTTTAGTGCGCATGGAGTCTCTAAAGCGGTACAGATCGAAGCCGAACGTCGCGGTTTAAAAGTTTTTGATGCAACCTGTCCATTGGTGACCAAGGTTCATATTGAGGTCACTAAATATGCCCGTGAGGGGGTTGAAGCCATCTTAATTGGTCATGAAGGCCACCCAGAAGTTGAAGGTACCATGGGGCAATATGATCTGAAAAATGGTGGTGCGATTTATTTGGTTGAAGATGAACAAGACGTCGCAGAGCTTCAAGTGCATCATCCTGAGCGTGTGGCTTTTGTGACCCAAACTACTTTGTCGATCGACGATACTGCAAAAGTGATTGATGCTTTACGGGCGAAATTTCCTGAGATTCAAGGGCCGCGTAAGGATGATATTTGTTATGCGACTCAAAACCGTCAAGATGCGGTGCGTGATTTAGCAACCCAATGTGATGTGGTGTTGGTGGTCGGTTCACCAAACTCATCGAATTCGAATCGTTTACGAGAATTGGCCGAGCGAATGGGTAAAGCCGCTTATTTGGTCGATAATGCAGATGAACTTCAACAACCGTGGTTTGAAAATATCGCCAAGGTTGGCGTCACAGCGGGTGCATCTGCACCTGAAATTTTAATTAAGCAAGTAATTCAACGATTACAAGATTGGGGTGCAACGCCACCACAAGAGCTTGCTGGAACGGAAGAAAATATTACCTTTAGTCTGCCAAAAGAGTTACGTATTGCGGTAACTCAAGCTTAAAAGGTGGATTGGTTAACATTCTAATTTTATTGAAAAATTGACAGATGATTGTAAATTGGCAATCATCTGTTTTTTTATGCCTTTTATCCTGAAGTGTGAGGATTTTGTAAAGTTGTTGGTTATTATTTTTAATAGGGCAAAGTCTGTGTCTTGGGGGGAGTATGCGACAAAAAGAAAACGGGTTCACCTTAATTGAGTTGATGGTGACCATTGCTATATCGGCGATTATCGCAATGATGGCTGCACCCAATATGATGCAATTTGTTTACAAGAAGCAATTGGAAACAGAGGCAAGAGATTTAGCCATGACATTGTCAAATGTTCGAGGAACAGCCGTTTCACTTCGAAAAGATATTTCTTTAGAATTTAAGAATCAAGAAAATACTGGTGATAAGTTCTATTGGGATACGACAAGGTCAACTGTACATGTGCTTGCTAAAGGATTGCCAGAAGGGATTACTTTTACACCAATAGGTTTGGTGAAAAAACGCACAACATCGATTCGTAAATTGGAAAAACCAAACCCGGATTTTAACAAGGAAATTCCTGAAAATCCATTGACTAACCCGAAAACAATTATCGAATGGGATAATACTGAAGAACTGGTATTCGAGATTTGTCATGAAAAATTAACAGAAATTAAATCTATAAAAATCTTTAAGAGTGGAGTGATTGATCGTATTCAAAATAAACCACTAATTGGGGAGTGTAAGTGATGAAAAGTCAACGTGGCGTTGGATTAATGGAAGTCCTTGTTTCCCTAGTTATTTTAGCTATAGCTGTTCTAGGCTTTGCTGCTTTACAGTTTAGAGCACTCGACGCGATACAAGAAGCAAATGATAGGACAGCAGCAATGACACTCGCACGAGAGCTTGCGGAAAAAATTCGCGTAAATAGAACACAGCTTAGTAAATATAAATCTGAAATTAATGCCCCTGGAAATGCGACTACTAAAAATTGCATAAGAGCGGATAGTGATAAACCTGCTGATCCCATTACATCTATGTGTACACGAACTGAACTGGCGACTTTTGATGCTAGTCAAATTTTAGGCGTGGCAAAACAAAAGAATATGACAATCATAATTAGCGATTGCCACGGAGGGGATCGTCAATGTGTTTATGTCGCTTGGGGAGACACAGAGATTACGGCGACCAGTCAGGCAAATTGTATGGTGTCGGGTGTATATGTTGCAGGTGCTAAATGTTTGGTTATGGAGGCATATGGGTCATGAATATTCAAAGAGGATTCACCTTAATAGAATTAATGATCGCCTTGATTTTAGGATCACTTATTGTGGCGGCCTCAATACAAGTCTTTATTAATGCAAATCAAAGTCTAGCCTTTCAACAAAGCAGTGCGAATATTCAAAATAGCGGTTTATTTGGGATAGATTACATTATTCGAGACTTGCGTCGTGCGAACATAGATTCAAATAGTGTAGCTATGACAATAGATACATTGCATGGTGGTATTGTTTTTAATAATAAAAATATAAGCAAGGCGACAATGACAGATGCTGGATCCATAAATGCTTTGTTAACTAAATCTTCCATTGGTCCTAGTAATTTTAATAACCTTAAGAGTGATCAAATTGTAATTCAATATAAAAATACAATTGGTAGTCAATTTAATTGTGAAGGTGTGAAAGTTTTACCAAATCAATTCGTTGTACAACGCTATTTTTTAAAGGAAGAAAAGGCAGCGGTAACTGCTGGTCAATATAGACCACTTTCATTGCGTTGCAAAGCGACGGTATATACAGGTGATTCTGCTACGAGTTTAGATTTATCTGGTGATGGTGAAATGCTGATCCCAAATGTCGATCATTTACGTGTGTTATTAGGGGTTGCTCGCGATAATGCAGTCAAAGATGGTGTGATGGATGATTTTCTTTATGTTTCTCCATCTGAATATATAAAGCTAATTGATAAACCACAAATTGTGTCTATTCAATTGGGTATTTTGGTTCGCTCACCTGAATCCGTGGCAAATGGCACAGAATTGACTAAATTTACGGTTTTAGATTTGGAAAATAAAGAGTTATTAACAGATCCAGATAAAAGTAAATATTTACGTCAAGTTATTACCCAAACAGTCGCTTTACGCAATGGGTTTGGTGTGGAAAATCGGGCGGAGTGAACATGATGAAAAATAAACAAGCAGGAAATACATTAATTTTTGTTTTGGTCATACTTTTGCTCATCACAATCATTGGTACTTGGGCTATTCGTGGAGCAATAACATCACTTAATATTACAACGAATGCGCAGGCTCAAGCTTTATTGGTACAAAATTCGGATGCTGTATTCTTTCAGCTGGAATCTTATGCTGATCATGCAGTTAAAATTGCAAAGCTTCAATTAGATAACGGAATGATCGGATATGTGAATAAACCTGAAAATAAGGGCAAAGAGTTGGTTTATTGTTTAAGAAAAAGTGAAAAAGACGATAAATATAATTTAGGTAAAGCCAGTCTTGTTTATTGGCAAGGGGCTAATATTTCAAAAAATGAGATGGGGCAGGATGGTTACTGTAAGGTGAATAATACTACTGATTTTACCTCAGATCGTGGTGCTGTGGTGACTCGTATCGGGGCACGTTCTATCCTCGAGGGACGTAAAGATTGGGGTCATATGTATGAAGGAACTGACTCAGAGACCTATGCTGGTAAAGATATCGGAACCATTATTATAAATGCTACTTCTTTTATTCCAAATTTATCTACAGCGTCTGCTGATGAAATTAATAAGTGTGTGATGAATTACCCAAGTTTTAATGTTGTTGTAGATGGTGTAACCAAAGATAGTGTTGCTGATTGTCTATCAAAATTGAATGTTCCATATAGTAGTCAAGAAATGGAATATCAGTTGCGCCAAGTAAATTAAGGTAGGAGAAATAAAATGAATATGAAGCAAATTTTAAATCATACTGCCTTAACTAAGGCAAGATTATCAATATTGTCGGCATCTATTACAGCACTGATTTGTAGCAGTGTCTACGCAAGTGATATTGATATTTATAAGGCGCCGGCATCGGGTGCTGGAGCTACAACTGTTTTATTCATGCTTGATAAATCGGGGAGTATGAATTTTACTGACTATGGCAATACTGTTACTTATGATGAGCAAAACTGTCCTTCAAAAAGTAATGATGCAGGTGGATTTTCGTATAAGAAAGCTGATTCTGACGTAACTCACACATTTGGCGATAGCGATTGGTATGGGACTAAAACGCTTAGTTACAGAGAGTGTATACGAGGGACTACAAAATGGAGACTAGGGCTCTTTGGCTGGGTAAGTTCATTTGAAAGTGAAATTGATCGTCAAAGTACACGATTAGTACAATTAAAAATAGGTTTATTACAGTTATTATTGGGTGATAAATCAGATCCAAATAATATTGTCCAACCATTAAGTCCAGATCTTTATATAGGTTTAGCAGTTTTTTCAGGAAGTAAAGGTCAGAAAATTCAAGATGTAAAAAAGTTAGATAAGACCCATAGAGAAAACTTAGTACAAACAATCTTAGATTTAACAGCTACAGGAGGTACACCCACACCATATGCATATGCAGAGGCTGCAGCAATATTAATGGGTACGAAAACTGGTGGAGGAGATTACAGTAATTCTAGTACTAATTACTCAAAACCAGTATCTATCTCAGCTCAAACGACTGATACTGCTAAACAGTGTAGTGCTCAAGGAATTTATTTTTTAACGGATGGTAGACCAGAGCCTGGTGGTACGGCACCAGGGGATGATGGAAAAAGTGGAGATGCGTATACTGTAATGAAATCTGCTTTGGATACAAAGGGGAGTTTATTTGACTGTAAAGCAACAGCAACTAGTGTATTGGGTCGTCTTTCTTCATATCATAGTGATCAGCATGCTTGGAATTGTACTGGTAAATTTAATCAGGCCTTGTTAGATCCTGAAAAAAACCCCGTAGGCATTAAAATTAGAACAGCTGTTGTAGGATTTGGTCGTGATTTTGATACAGAAGCAACTGATCCGAGTAATGATGTTAAGGATGCTAAGTCGTGGGGAGAGCTTGGAGAAGGTGGGTCCTACTCAGGTTTAGATAGTAAAGCCATTGTTAAGAGTTTCGAAAAATTTTTAACTTTTGTCAAAACAGATATTCCAGGTATTAGTACTGGTAATGCTACCTTGCCTATCGATGCACTGAATAGTAATGCGATCCAACCATACGGTTATTTTCCTCAATTTGTACCTAAAGTTGCGACAACTGAATTACAACAGACTTGGTATGGCAACTTAAAAAAATATCATGCTGTTCTTGGGTCACTATATGGGAATCGCTCTGGATCCTACCCAGGTACGATTACAGGTTCAAATCCTGTAATGCAAAACAATGAAATTAAGAATGTACCAGACTTGTGGAAGAACTCGGTATATGTACCAACTTCAAATGAAACTGCTTTTCAAGGAGGGGCATTAAGTAATTTAGTCCAAGGCTATGTTGCTGATCGTTCGCCCAAAGAAAGATTGTTGCTTACGGATTTTAGTTATAAAGATGGAACAGTGTCTCAAAATTTAAATTTAACTTGGTATGACGACTCAGACAAAAAAACTAAGTTTAACGCAATTACGACGGCATATAATTTGAATGGTTCTGCGCCCTATCGTGCGGCGTTAATGGGATTGCTTGGCTATGAAAATGCAGTAGGTGGTCAAGATTTAACACAAGGAACTGTAACAGGTAAATTACCTCAAATTGGGGCTATTTTACATTCAAAACCTGTACTTTTAACCCAATCTGGCTTACCGACAGTTACTGGAACGAGTACATCAGCAACTATTGATACAACAAATCGAGATGACTATATCTTGTTTGGGAGCACACAAGGCGTATTACATGTACTAGATGCAAAAAATGGTAAAGGTAATGAAGTATTTGCTTTCATCCCTAAAGAAATGATTGAGTTACAGAATCAAGGTTTTTTACTTAATGGCGGTGCTGATACTGGTGGTAAAAATAAACTGTATTACGGTATAGATGGAGAATGGACTGCACATACAGTATATGTTTCTGACTCAAATGGGAAACTTACAGTAGATGGTGGTTCACGCACAATTCAGAATGATGCTGGTGAAGATGAAACCATTAATTTAAAAGGAAAACAATGGGTTTATGGTGGGTTGCGAATGGGTGGGAGAAGTTATTACTCATTAGACCTAACAGACATGAGTTCACCTAAAGTTAAATTTCACATTGATCCAAATAATAAACAGGTACATTATTTGGATGGTAGTGTAACTCAATCGAAAACGATTGATGAGCTGAAATATATGGGCCAGAGCTGGTCTAAGCCTACGCTTGCGTATGTGAATTGGTTTGGTACGCGAAAATTAGTCATGATTGTTGGTGGTGGCTATGATGCAGGTAGTACACCAGGTTTAGAAGCTGATGGAGATGGAATTTATACAAAAAAAGAAGGTAAATTAGTCAAAGATAAGCGTGATGGTTATGGTGGCTATGAAGCTGCGGACTATGACCAAACCAACAAAATTGGTGCTGGGGTCTATATGTTTGATGCCGATAATGGTGATTTACTTTGGTCGGTAAGTGGTAATAATACAGCTACTACTACAAGTGGTACAAACAATCTGAAATTAGCTGGTAATGGTAATACTGTAAATATGAATTACAGTATCGTTAGTGAAATAAAAACGGTAGACCGTAATAATGATGGCTTAATTGATCATCTATATTTTGGTGATTTAAGAGGCCAAGCATTCCGCGTCGATTTTTCACCCTCTACAAATGGATTTAAATCACAAGTTAATCGAGTATTAGATCTAAGTGCGACTCGTAAGCGTTTTTATAATGCTCCTACTTTTACGGTTCATTCCAAGGAGGGGGTTGCTGTAGTCAGTTTTGCTTCTGGTAATAAGAGTCAACCATTACATGGACATGCGACACCTGTGTCCGGAGTTGATGATTTTGATGGTGTGTTTGCTATTTATGACTATGATGTCTATTCAAGTAAGTATCCAACGTCAGCTTTTGATACTCGTACCTTAGGTGCAAACAACGCAACAGCCATAAGTCAGTTAAAATTATTGGATAATCGTGTGGATAATAATGATTCACCAACTTATATTAAACGTCCGAAAATAGACTCTTCATCAGGAAATGGTGGTTGGTACTATTTATTTAATAAGGAAGAGGCACTTAGTGCTACTGGAACAGCAGAAACATCAACTAAGAATAAGCAAATTTTAAAAAGTTTGGGCTCATTAGTTGCAATGGAACGTGATTTATATGTTCCTGTTTTTGATTCTTCTAAACCTGGTACAACGGGAAGTTGTAGTGCAGGTGTAGCAGGAGAAACAGCATTACAGCGCTTTTGTTTGCCATACGGTATTTGTAAAACCAATATTTATATTCCATTAGGTGCGGGTATTGGTGAGCCTATTATTGGTGGTGGTCGTGATGGCGATCCAAATAAACGCTCTATCTTTGTATTAAATGAAGATAAAAAAGACGGTGTCACTGGTAGTGGATCAGGACAAATCAAAAATTATGGTGGTGCTTTGAGACTTATTCCGAACCGTTGGTATGAGCAATATGCGCAAGGGGGAGGGTAATGCGTAAATCATCTGGATTTACTCTAATTGAGTTAATGGTTGTCGTGGTGATTATTGCGATTTTAGCTGCGATAGCAATACCAAGCTATCAAAGCTATATTCGCAAAAATCTAACGGCCCAAGTTCAGCAAGAAATGTTGAAATTAGCTGATCAATTAGAGAGACATAAAGCTAAAAATTTCTCTTATAAAAAATTTGATCCTAAATATTTATATGCGGGGACTGTTGCTATGCCTGAAGTATTTGTACCAGGAGGGATATTTAATGTAGCTACATCCAAATATAAAATTGAGTTAAAAGATATTAGCCGCGCGACTACTGAAAATTTACTGACCACAGACAATGGAATGGTTTGGTCAATGAAAGCGACTCCATTAGATTTATCAGACGGAAAGCTATATACATTATTGTTAACAAGTACGGGAGTTCGTTGTAAAACTACGGCGAGTTCAAATGTGTCTTATAGTGCTTGTACTGGAAGTGGAGTAGAACAATGGTAAAAAAACAAGGTTTTACTTTAATTGAATTAATGATTGTGGTTGCAATTATTGCAATCTTAGCTGCTATTGCTTACCCTTCATATCAGGAATATGTGCAAAGAACGAAGAGGGTCGAGGCACAAGTTGAACTAATGGAAATTGCGAACAAATTGGCTAGTTATAAATTAGCGAATGGTTCTTTTTATGGAGCGAATTTAACAAAGGTGTATGGCAGTAGTAGTATTTCTAAATCTGGTTCTGCAACATACAGCTTAGAATTATCAAGTACAGAAATAGATCCCACCCATAACTGGGTATTGACTGCTAAACCTATTGGTTCCCAAGCTAAGACTGGCGCTATGACGATAGATTCTACAGGTCGCCAATGCTGGTTTAAAGGCATGGATTCACCTGTAAAAACAGATACTTGTTCCGCTTGGTCCGATAAATAAATTCTAACTGTTGATAACCTAAAATTTGATCTTTCATTCAGGGCAAAATTCACGTAAAATACCGCCCTCTATGAAAGGGGTTTGAAATGTTCCGGTGGTCGGGGCAGGGATAATCCGTAAAAACTATAAGGTTGTATCATGGTAGTTATTCGTCTTGCACGCGGTGGTGCTAAAAAACGTCCGTTCTATCAAGTTATTGTAACTGATAGTCGTAATGCACGTGACGGTCGTTTCATCGAACGTATTGGTTTCTTCAACCCAACAGCTCAAGGTAAAGCAGAAAAACTTCGTTTAGATGCTGATCGTTTTGCACACTGGGTTGCTCAAGGTGCTCAACCATCTGAACGTGTTGCTTCTTTAGCTGCTCAAGCTAAGAAAGCTGCAGCTACTGCATAATTTTTGCTAATTAAGTAGTAGGTAGCCCATGACACCAACACAGAATGTTCCCGAAGATCGTATTCAGATTGGACAGTTACGTTCAGCATATGGATTAAATGGGTGGCTCTGGATCTATTCCAATACAGAACCGATGAGCAACATCTTTGACTATCTGCCTTGGTACATTGAAACCAAAGCAGGTTGGCAAACCATAGATGTAAAACGTTGGAAACCGCATGGCAAAGGCTTAGTTGTTTCACTCAAAGGCGTCATTGATCGCACTGCAGCAGATAACCTAGTTGGCGCAAATGTCTGGATTTCAAAAGTGCAACTTCCTAAAGCAGGAATGGATGAGTTCTACTGGTCAGATTTGAAAGGCTTAACAGTGTTAGGTTTGGATGATGAAGAACAAGAAGTAAATCTCGGAAAAATCCATGAAATGTTTGAGACAGGTGCCAATGATGTGATGGTGGTTCACGCAACACCAGACAGCGTTGATGCTGAAGAGCGTATGATTCCATGGCATAAAGATGTGGTGCAACGCGTTGATCTTGAAGCTGGTCGTATCTACGTTAATTGGGGCGTAGATTACTAATTATTTTTGGAAATACGGGGGTCTGCGATGTTTTTTGCAGTCATTACGCTTTTTCCTGAAATGTTTGAAGCGATTACAGCCTACGGTATTAGCGGGCGTGCAGCAAAAAGTGATTTAGTACAAGTAATTTGTATTAATCCTCGTGATTATGCTGAGGGCAACTACAAACGAGTGGATGAACGTCCATTTGGTGGTGGTCCTGGTATGGTGATGATGGCTGAGCCTCTGGCAAAAGCAATTCAACATGCCAAAGAGCTTGCCATGCAAGCAGGTGCAGTTCATGTTCCTGTGGTGTATATGTCACCGCAAGGAAAAACCTTAAATGAGCCTGCAGTACAACAGTTTGTCGACTATGATGGATTGATTGTATTGTGTGGTCGTTATGAAGGGGTCGATGAACGTTTGATCCAAAAATATGTTGATCAGGAATGGTCGATAGGGGATTACGTTTTATCGGGTGGCGAGCTTCCTGCGATGGTTTTATTAGACAGTATTATTCGGAGACTCCCGGGTGCAATGTCTGATGAACAGTCTCATGTGCAAGACTCATTTGTGGATGGTCTTTTGGACTACCCACAATATACCAAGCCAGACCATTTTGAAGGTTTGGATGTCCCTGAAGTTTTAAAGTCGGGACATCATGCCAATATTGAGAAATGGCGGTTTTTGCAGCGTTATCAACGAACACAACAACGCCGACCTGAGTTGGTGGAAAATGTGGAGTTGACGAAGCAGCAAAAGAAATGGCTAACAGATTTGAATACTTAATTCAGAGTATTCTTTTAATAGGCTCTTTGTGCATTGAAGTGGTCAAGCATAAAGAGAAAGATAATCGGGTCTATGCGATTTAGCCTCTATACCCAGCGGATATCAGACCTCTTCTGACCCGCACATATTGGAGATACCCCATGAGCGGTAAGCATCCTTTAGTACAAGCTGTTGAAAATGCACAGCTTAAACAAGACATCCCTGCTTTTGCACCAGGCGATACAGTTATCGTTCAGGTTAAAGTAAAAGAGGGTGACCGTGAGCGTCTTCAGGCATTTGAAGGTGTTGTAATCGCGAAGAAAAACCGTGGCTTGAACTCTGCGTTCACAGTACGTAAAATTTCTAGCGGTGTTGGTGTTGAGCGTGTTTTCCAAACTCACTCTCCAATCGTTGCTAAAATCGAAGTGAAACGTCGTGGTGACGTTCGTCGTGCTAAACTTTACTACCTACGTGAATTGTCTGGTAAAGCTGCACGTATTCGTGAAAAGTTACCAGCTCGTAAAGTTAAAGCTTAATTTTAAGTTTTATGCGAGTAAAAAAATGCGCCCAATGGCGCATTTTTTATGCCTAAATTTTAGAGTCCTTGAAGCTTCAAACGGTTGGCGTGTTGACGATAAACATCCACAGGGTCTGGAGCAAAAATAGAACGTAGACCAAAGAACTGGTTAATCACATCTAAATGGTTCCAATTATAGTTATCGCGCACGGTCTTACCATACTTGGCACTACAACGTGAGACTAAGCCATCGTTATCATTGGGCGCTTGCATGAGTAAGCCTGTCGCCGCCAGTAATGAGTCTGGATCAAGTACGTTCGTCAACGTTGAGTTGCCAGAGAAAGAGTAAAAATAAACTCCATTTTCTTTCGCTAAACCTTCACCACAGCTTGTTTTTGGCATACCCAGTGGATATTTCTGTGCAAAAGCTTTAGAACCAGCTTGACTTAAACTTTTACCAGCACCGAGTGCATCATGTGGAAGTGATTTCGGATCTTGCTGTTGTGCCCAAACAATAGCCTTGGACCCAAAGTTGATTAAGCCTACCAGCGGTTGTTCTAGCGGCGTACCTTGAGCGGAAATAATCAAATCCGCCACAGGAGAGCCTTTTAAAGGACTAGAAATGGCTGTTGCAGACGCGATTTTATTGGGCATAACATTTGAGACATAGGCAATACTATGTCCGCCGTGACTATGACCAAGCAAATTGACTTTGGGTGCTCCTGTAATCGCTAAGATTTCATCAACTTGTTGCAGCAGTTGTTCACCACGAACTTCAGATGTGTTGAATGGAGAAACGCGTGTTGCCCATGCGTTTGCACCGTTACGGGCTAAATCTGGCAAGATTTGATACCAGTAATCCACACCAAGTTCATCGGTTCCTGCTCGAATCCAGCCCCCCATACCATGTGCAAAAACCAAAGGGTATTTGGTTTTTGCATAACTAGAGGCAACGTAGTTTGATTTAATTTGTGAAGCGGCTGCTTGCGTTTGTGTAGCAGCAAGTGCGCAGGTCGACAGCAGTCCAGCTATCAATAATCCATATTTCATTGATCATCCTCGTTTTTTATTTTTTATGACGACAATTTAAGTTGTCAAAAATGAGTATAAAGGTGAGGGAGGAGGAGCGTAGAGAAATCCGATTAAATTAAATACAGTTTGTAACTGGATAATTCTAGGAGGCATCCCTCCGAAACGTTAAAGATTCGAAGGGAAAAATAGAACTAGAGTCCTTGCATTTTTAAGCGATTGGCATGTTGGCGATAGACATCAACAGGGTCTGCGCTAAATAGTCCACGTAGTCCCATAACTTGGTTGACCTCATCTAAATGGTTCCAGTCATAGTTATCACGGATGACTTTACCGAAGTGTGTACTACAGCGTGCCACTAAACCATCATTGTCTAAATGGCCATAGGCCAAAGGCCCCAACAGTGAGATCGCACTATCTGCGACATCGAGAATGTTCGTGACTTGAGACGTACCAGTCCACGAATAGTAATACACGCCATTGCTGGATGTTGCACCGCTCTTGTTACAGTCCGAAGCCAGTGCTGTTGTTGGATATTTCTGATTAAAAACACGGGAACCTTGCTCACTAATTGAAGTGAGTGATGCCGTTAAATTGCTTTTTAATGAAGGGTTACTTTGTCCATAAGCAAGCATAGGACCAATAATATAATCCGCCGCTAGGCTGAGCAGTTGTGTTCCGCCTTGATTGGCAAGAAGCTGATCAGCCACTTTTGAACCTCTAAACGTTGCCCCCACACCTGTCAGTGAGGCCACATATTGCGGTTTAACTGCTTCTACATAGCGAATGGTTGGTCCACCATGGCTATGCCCAATCAAATTAACTTTGGGCTTGCCAGTCAGGGCGATGACCTCTTCAACTTGTTGTAGTAACTGTTCACCCCGTACTTCAGTTGATTCTAAAGGGGAAATTTGTGCTGCAAAGGTGGTCGCACCATTTCGAGCCAAGTCGGGTAAAATTTGATACCAGTAATCGAGTCCAAGTTCGGCAACGCCCACTCGGCTGAACCCAAACATGCCATGGGTAAATAGCAATGGATATTTGGTTTGAGCATAATTACTTTTTACGCTTGCAGTCACCGTCTGTAATCCAGCTGTGGCTGTAGTTGCGCTGAGTCCAAGGCTGGTAACCAGACCTACGAGTGACATTGTTTGTATCATTCTTTTCGTTATAAACATTTTTTTCATCCTGAAAAAGTCAAACACGGTATAGCTTTAATCTGCGAACGGAAGTTTTCCTCCCGTGTCATGTGTGGTTTCAAAGGCTCCTAGTCGAAGTTGTTCTTGTGAATTATTAAACTGTTGATCACGTAGTTTTTGAATGGCTTGCTGCTGCGCGTCTTGACTCATGTTGCTTTTGAGAATGCTGTCGCGTTGTTCTAAGTAAGTATTGACCCGAGATTTCCAATGGTTTCGATCTTGGTCGAGTTTTTCTAGGCGTACGGTCGCTTCGGCACCGACAAGATTCTGGCGCATTTGGCGAATTTCTTCGGCAGAGCCGCCGCGGGCTTTAATATCCGAGGTCAGTTTACGCAGATCTTCGAGTTTGGAGAGCTGTTCTAGGTTTTCTTTCCAATCTTCAGGCAGTTGAGCAAACAGTTCTTTCAGTTTCTGCGCTTTTTGTACTTCAGTTAAGGACTGATCTGCCATGATGCTCATGCGGTCTAAGGTATATTCATGGTAGGTATTTTCAGCGCCAAAGAGGCCTTCGATTTCATAGTCGGAAAAGAACTGGCTACGTAGGGTTTTCATCGAAGCAAAAATTTTACGATAGTACTCAGGATCTTCTTTATTTAGGTTTGGCTCCTTCAGACTACCCAATTGCACACGATAATCTAAATAACGAGTCCAAAGATCTAAAATTTGCTTAAGCGCAGGTTCTTTATAACCTTGCTGGATATAGGCTTTAAAATCTTGCTTGATCTGGTCAATATTTTTTTCACCATATTGGGTAATAAAATATTCAAAACAATTACGAGTCTGTTCATTTACAACTAAGCGATTACTTTGGTCGAGCACCAGTTGGCAGTTGACTTCGGTGTCCTGTTGGCTGTTACTGGCAAAAGGCAACCCTGATGCATGTGGCAAGTCTGACGCTGTGGGTAGTAAGCCTGTAGTGTTTTTAGCGCTAGAGCGAATCGGCCCTTGGTTTGAGCCAACAGTTGCATTGGGTGCAAGCCAAGTGAGAAAACCAAGAATGACAACGATGATCACGGCGAAAATGAGCCATAATTTCTTTTTTTGCATATCCTATGCCTAACATCCCTATTGTATTTTTTATTTGGTTCATATGACTGAACTCGATTTATTCTGAAACAAAAGGGCAAATAAACAACAGAAAAGTTGTAAAACTAGACAAGCGGTTGATAGTATTGCGGCAGCTTTAAGACGTGTCTATGTTATGAAATCATCTGCTTCAAAAATCCAGCGCCGTGCAGTGAATGGTGTATTTTTATTGAATAAGCCATTGGGGATCAGTTCAAATGCGGCATTGCAAAAAGTGCGCTGGTTATACCGTGCGCAAAAGGCGGGGCATACAGGAGCGCTTGATCCATTGGCATCAGGACTGCTGCCGATTTGTTTGGGGGAAGCGACCAAGTTTTCGCACTTTTTGTTGGACTCAGTGAAGCGCTATCAAACCACCATTCAGCTGGGTCACAGTACCACCACAGGTGATGTAGAAGGCGAACGGTTGTTAGAGCAGGCTGTACCTGAGTTAACCAAAGAGTTGATTGAAGCCGTTTTGGTTCAGTTTATGGGTGATATTCAGCAAGTGCCACCAATGTATTCCGCTTTGAAGAAAGATGGCCGTCCTTTATATGAGTTAGCCCGTAAAGGGATTGAAATTGAGCGTGAAGCCCGTCCGGTTAGCATCTCTGCGATTGAGCTACTTTCATTCACAGCAGACAGTATCACCCTTGATATTACCTGCTCCAAAGGCACATATATTCGTGTTTTAGGCGAAGATATTGCGAAGGCATTGGGTACTTATGGTCATTTAACTTATTTACACCGCATTAAAACAGGTCATTTTGATCTGATTCCAAGTTATACCATTGAGTATTTGGAAAGCTTGTCTGAACAAGAGCGCGAAGCACTGTTGTTACCTGTATATGCACCTGTAGATCATTTTCCTAAAGTACAAGTTCCAGAAGGACGCAGTGAATACTTTAGTCGCGGTATGGAAAGTAATATTGAGCATGCAGCGGAAGCGCAGGTCTTGGTTTTCGATGGGGAAAAATGCTTAGGCTTGGCTGAAATTACTGATAAGAAAAGATTGGTTCCAAAGCGGGTTTTAAATCTATAATCGAAATATATCACTCGGTCAAAAAGGATGAGGCGTGGACATCGACATTATTATCAGTCTGATCTTTTTTGCCTTTTGTGCAGGCGCAATTGACGCTGCCGTTGGCGGTGGTGGACTGATCCAAATTCCCGCTTTGATGAATGCATTTCCGTCGATGGCACCTGCCACTTTATTTGGCACCAACAAATTAGCGGCAGTGGTCGGTACAGCCACTTCCGCCGTTTCCTTTGCCCGCAAAGTTCGCTTTGAATGGAAACTTTTGGTTGTGGTCGCAGTGTGTGCCACCATCAGTTCATTTGGGGGCGCGGCCAGTGTGGCCATGATTCCAAAAGAAGTCCTCCAACCCTTTGTCTTGGTCATGTTGATTGTGATGGCGGTCTATACCCTCATGAAGAAGCAATTTGGGCAAGTGCATATGGCACAGCGTGTGACGCCTAAAATTTTGCTGTTGGCGGGAATCGGGAGTTTAGCCATTGGCTTTTATGATGGTTTGTTTGGCCCAGGCACGGGCAGTTTCTTTATTTTCTATTTTATTCGCTATTTACGCGTTGATTTTTTGCATGCGGCGGCATTGGCTAAAATTGGCAATGTGATGACCAATCTTGCAGCGCTAAGCTTTTTTATTCCCTCGGGGCATGTGCTCTTTGCTGTAGGAGGCACGATGGCCGTCGCAAATATGATCGGGTCTATTTGTGGGGTAAAAATGGCGCTGAAATACGGCAGTGGTTTTATCCGCATTTTATTTCTTATTTTGGTGACAATTCTGATCGTAAGATTGAGTTATCAAATGTTTTTGATGTAATGGTGAGATAGCTTTAAAACTTCATTACAAAAAACGCGTAGTCTGTGACCTCATTTCTCGTTTATTGCATTTAAGATAAATACAGTGCACTCAATGCTGTGCCAAGAAGCTTTTCAATAAAAAAAGATGTTTTAAGTTGAATGGAACTGGAGCATAGAATGAATATATTTGAAGCCTTAAGAGAAAGTCACGTTATACAACGAAATTTGGCTGAACGACTACTCCAAACTTCAGGGGATACGCCTGAACGCCGTGAGCTATTTGAACGCCTTAAAAATGAATTATTTGCCCATGCTGTGGCAGAAGATCGTTATTTTTATATCCCTTTAATGATGACTGATTCGGGCCTTAATATTACCCGCCATGCTTTGGCAGAGCACCATAAAATGGATGAGTTATTGGAGCAACTGACGGAGACGGAATTCTCAAATCCAGGTTGGTTGGCAATTGCAAAAAAATTATCGGAAACCATACATCATCACTTACAAGAAGAGGAACATGGTTTCTTTCAGCAAGCAGGAAAAATTTTACTCGATGCTCAAAAGACTGCGCTCGCCAAGCAGTATCAGCAGGAATACAAAAAGTACAAAAAAATTGAAAAAGACAGTTTGGTTTAAGTCCATTTTAAACAAAAGATGGCGAGTGCCATCTTTTGTAATTAAATCGCGTCATCACTTTGCGGTTTGGCTCTAAAAGTAACGCCAACAGAGGCAATCATAATGCAAACCAGTGCCAACGTTTGCCACATGCTAATTTGTTCTTTCAGTAGTAACCAACCTGCCAAGGCTGCTAAAGCCGGTGACAAACTTGAAAGCGTCCCATAGCTGAGTTTACTTAAACGTTTCAACGCCATGAGGTCTAGAGCATAGGGAATGGTTGTGGCGAGTAATGCAATCAATAAGGCTTTGGGCCAGTATTCCGTTTGCTTTAACGCTGTAGGGTTATGCGTGGCGCTAATGGGCAGAAGCACCAAGGCTGAGATCACAATAGCAATACTGAGGGCATGCATGCCGATATTTTGACGGACGACTTTTTGCCCAAAATATATATACAGTGCCCAGCACGCACCCGCTGAAACCGCAAATGCAGCTCCTAAGAAAGAGAAGTTGGTTGCATTGGCTTGATGCCACGGCACCATCAGTGCAATCCCTAAAATCGCTAATCCGACCCAAATATAATCACGACGTTGTTTGATTGAGAGTAGCGCTAAAGTTAAAGGGCCTAAAAACTCTAAACCTACGGCAATACCTTGCGGCAATCTACCCAGTGAAGCGTAGAATAAAATATTCATGAGGCATAAGGCTGCCGTATAGCTGAGTAAATCTTTCCACTTTAAATGCGGTAGGCGTTTGATGATGCTCCATGAGCGGAACATCAGCACAATTAAAATTGCCGCAAAGCACAGTCTAAGGGTCACCACGGTGAGGGGATCCAGCACGGCAATCAACTGCTTGGCAAAAGAAGCACTGATTTGATAGGACAGCATGGACAAGACCATGAATATCACTGCCATCAGTTGAGAATTAGGCATCATGCACACATCAGGTCATGGCGACCTGTTATTTTAAGAAGGTGGATTAGTATAACGATTCAGCACCCAAGTTGGATGCTGAATAAGCTGATTTTTTAAATGCAACGACATGAATTTAAAAGTAATCGATACAGCCTTTGGATTTAAAAGCTAAATTCAAACACTGAATCACATGGTTTAAACTGCGGCTTGGCGGTTTTTCTGGGCTGTATAAGTACAACCAATAGACGCCATGATAATCACGCTAAGCGCAAGCCACTGCGACCACAATAGTTGCTCGCCTAGAAATACAAAACCAGATAGTGCTGCGATAGCAGGTTCAAGACTCATGAGCGTCCCAAAACTTAAAGCGGTTAAATTGCGTAGCGCAATCATTTCCAAGCTAAAAGGCAAAGCGCTGGCCAAAACTGCCAAAGCTACGAAATAGATCAGGTTTGAGGGTTCAAACACATTTGTGGGTAAACCACTGAACAGGGTGAGTGGCATTAATATCAGCATGCCGACAAACATACCTAAGCACACGGTATGATTGCCCGAAACACCCGATGGGCGCTGTCCCGCCACGATATACAAGGCCCAACATGCACCTGCACCTAGTGCAAATGCAATCCCAAGAGGATCTAAAGGTTGAGCTGCTTGGTCGAAAGGAAACAGTAAAACTAAGCCTAAAATAGCCAGCCCGACCCAAACAAAGTCAAAGCGTTGTTTGGCATAAAACAGAGCAACACTGAGTGGGCCAATAAACTCAAACGACACTGCAATGCCGAGTGGCAGGCGAGCAATGGATAAATAAAACAATAGGTTCATGCCTGCCAAAGCAAAACCATAGCTAAGAATGGCTTTATATTTAACTTGCTTAAAATCAACCTGCCAAATTTTAAACAGCACGGCCAAAATGATTGATCCCAACAGCAAGCGCATGGCGGAAACGGTTAAAATGGGAAATTGATCAAACAAAACTTTGGCCAGTGAACCACTACTTTGCAAGCTAAGCATTGCAATCAGCAATAAAAAAGTCGCTTGGAGATGGGGAGTACTTTTTAGATTTGGCATTATTAGAATACTAGATAGAGAAATGAATACTTGCGAAAAGTAGCGGAGAATGTGCTTGGATCGCACATAAAATTTTAACAAGTATTCAAAAATAAAAAAACCACAGCTTGGCAGCTGTGGTTTTTAAATAGAGTCGAATTAGAACAATACGCGAACGCGGATTGTGCCTTCAACGTCTTGTAGAGTATCTAAAGCTTCTTGAGATGCTGTTGCGTCTACATCCATCACCAAGTAACCTACATCACCTTTGGTCATTAAAGACTGACCAGAAATGTTGATGCCGTGTTCAGCAAACAAGTTGTTGATTTTTGACAACACGCCTGGCACGTTTTTGTGGATGTGAAGTAAACGGTGTTTGCCTTCGGTCAATGGTAACGCGATTTCTGGGAAGTTCACCGCAGATAAAGTCATGCCTTTATCTGAATAAGAAACGAATTTCTCAGCCACTTCTAAACCAATGTTCGCTTGAGCTTCCATAGTCGAACCACCCACGTGAGGGGTTAAGATCACGTTTGGAATATTACGTAGTGGAGAAATGAACTCTTCACCATTGGCTTTTGGTTCTTTCGGGAACACGTCAACCGCAGCACCAGCAACATGACCTGATTTCAAGGCATCTGCTAAGTCTTCAATCACGACACATGTACCACGTGCAGCATTGATGAAGATTGCACCTTCTTTCATTTGTGCAAATTTTTCTTTGGTCATGAAGTTACGTGTAGAAGGAACATCAGGTACATGCAAAGAAACAACATCAGCATTGGCTAAAAGTTCGTTTAAGCTACCGACTTGACGTGCATTACCTAATGGTAGTTTCGTTACTGTGTCGAAGTAGATTACTTTCATACCCAAGCTTTCAGCAAGGACAGAAAGTTGTGAACCGATTGAACCGTAACCGACAATCCCTAAAGTTTTGCCACGAGTTTCGAACGAACCAACAGCTGACTTGTTCCAACCGCCTGCATGTGTATCTGTCGATTTTTCAGGTACACGGCGAAGAAGAAGGATAGCTTCAGCAAGTACAAGTTCAGCCACTGAACGTGTATTTGAGTATGGTGCGTTAAATACTGGAATACCACGAACCATCGCAGCATTTAAGTTCACTTGGTTGGTACCAATACAGAAACAACCAACAGCGATTAATTTATTCGCTGCTTCAAACACTTCTTCAGTGAGTTGTGTACGGGAACGAATACCAATGAAATGTGCATCTTTAATCGCTTCTTTCAACGCTTCACCTTCAAGCGCAGTTTTACGATAATCGATGTTGGTGTATCCGGCAGCATTTAGTGTGTCGATTGCGTTTTGGTGAACGCCTTCTAACAACAAGAAACGAATTTTATCTTTAGGAAGTGAAAGATGTTGGCTCATTACGGCTCCGCTACAAAGGCCAAATTTAGTGGCGATATAATAGCACGTACCGCGCCCGATATACATTTCCTTTATGCGGACTCTGCTGGGTATTTTTAGCCTCTATGGTGCGTAAAAAAGTCTTTTTGGTCTAATTAAATTAATCATTTCAAAGGTATCCTGAATAAAACAGCTTTTTCTGCGGGAAACAGAAAAAATGCCTTATAATATAACTCCGTGAAAATAAGCCAGTTGCACACTGCTGCTTAAATCCTCACGAACTGCCTGAGCCTTAGGGCATGGAAAGACTGAAATGAAGCGCTTTTCATGCAGAGAACCCTAGCGCCACAAACAACTTGTTTACTTCTTGCAAGGTCTGAAAACGATGAATGCTCCAGTCGCTTTAACCCCAGAGTTATTGACCCAATTGACAGCAATTGTAGGTGAAAACCGCATTAAAACCGATGCGGATAGCCTTGAAAATTGGGGACGCGATCATACCAAACATTTTGATCCAAACCCGTCAGTCATCGTTTTTCCATCGAGTACGGAACAAGTGCAAGCGGTTGTGAAACTTGCAAATGAGTTTAATGTTGCGATTACACCATCAGGTGGTCGTACTGGCTTATCTGCCGGTGCAGTCGCTGCCAACGGTGAAATTGTGGTGAGCATGGACAAGATGAACCAAATCTTGGAATTCTTCCCAGCAGATCGTATGGTTCGCGTCCAAGCAGGCGTGGTGACTGAACAGCTGCAAAACTATGCTGAAGAGCAAGGCATGTATTACCCAGTCGATTTTGCTTCTGCGGGTTCGAGTCAAATTGGTGGAAACATTGGCACCAATGCAGGCGGTATTAAAGTCATTAAATACGGCATGACGCGTAACTGGGTACTCGGTTTAACTGTAGTTACGGGTAAGGGTGATGTGCTGCGTCTAAACAAAGGCATGATCAAAAACGCGACCGGTTATGCACTGCAACATTTATTCATTGGTGGTGAAGGGACACTGGGCTTGGTAACTGAAGCTGAAATCAAGCTGGAGCGCCAACCGCAGGACCTTCAAGTAATGGTATTGGGCGTACCTGACTTTGATGCTGTGATGCCTGTACTGCATGCTTTCCAAGCAAAAATTGACCTGACTGCATTTGAGTTCTTTGGTGAACTTGCAATGCAAAAAGTGTTGGCACATGGTCATGTACAACGTCCATTTGAAACTGAATGTCCATTCTATGTATTGTTAGAATTTGAAGCGCCATTTGAGCCAATTATGGATAAGGCGATGGAAATTTTTGAGCACTGCATGGAACAAGGCTGGGTACTGGATGGCGTGTTGAGCCAAAGCCTCGATCAAGTGGAAAGCTTATGGCGTTTACGTGAAGACATTTCTGAGTCAATTGCACCATTTACACCATACAAAAATGACATTTCAGTTTTGATTACGCATGTGCCTGCATTTATTAAAGAAATTGATGCGATTGTGGCAAGTAACTACCCAGACTTTGAAATCTGCTGGTTCGGTCATATTGGTGACGGGAACTTACACCTAAATATTTTAAAACCGGCTGACTTAAGCAAAGACGAATTCTTTGCCAAATGTCAGGTGGTGAATAAATATGTCTTCGAAACTGTGAAAAAATACGACGGTTCAATTTCTGCGGAGCACGGTGTTGGTATGACCAAAAAGCCATACCTTGACTACACCCGTTCAGCAGAAGAAATTGAATATATGAAGGCATTGAAGCAAGTTTTCGATCCAAACGGGATTATGAACCCTGGTAAATTATTCGACCTTTAAGTTCGAATTGAATTTTAAAAGCGCATCTACCGTGATGCGCTTTTTTATGGCTGAAGCAACTGAATTACATTTACTAAATAGTGTAATAGGCCTAAAAAAGGCATGATGGACTGATAAATAATGAATTTTGGGTGGGATTTATGTTGCGTCTTATTTTAGCTTCAGCCGTATGTGTGGGATTATTGTCAGGTTGTGCGACGACAAAGAATTTGGTCAATAAAGTAGGCGTAGGTACATCTGATACGCCTTTGACTCAGGTACTTAAAGAGCGCCCAGATTTGCGTAATGAGTTAGCTACGGTTGAAATCCGTCAGTACTTTAATACAGTGGAGTCCCCGACTGCGGCAGAAGTCAAAGTGACTGAAACAGGTTTGTTAGATGATTCAGTAAAGTCGGTGCGTACCGTGTATAACTTTAAGTTGGTTGATGGCGACTGGGAAAAAACTGCGACGAAAACCTCTTACCAATGTGCGCGCGGTAAAAATACCAAAAACTTCCAAACAGCGAAGTGTGCATAATAAATCTTTGATTTATGGTTGAAATGTAGACGATTCTACCTCATAAAAAGCGTATCGGTTGATGCGCTTTTTTGCTTTTTGGGGTTTTATAAAAATGAATATTTTGATTGTTGGGAACGGTTTTGATTTGTCGCACTATTTGCCGACGAAGTACGACCATTTTATGGTCGCAATGGAAGCAATAGAAAATTGGGATGTGTTAAAAGGTGACATGAATTTTGATGATCTGTTTGGTGCTTTATATGAGAAAGAAAGCTATTTTTTTGATAAAACAAAAGTAATCTATAAGACTGAAAATATAAATTTAGCTGTTGAACAAGTTGAAGAATTACAAAAGAAGCTTAAAGAAAATGTTTGGTATCATTACTTTTCAGATCACGTTAAAGAAGTTAAAACTTGGATTGATTTTGAAGTCAAAATTGAAAATGCACTGAATACAGTGAATAAATTTTTAAACCAAGTTGAATCAAGCTTTGAAGAGTTTGGTGATTGTAACTTTCCAATTCATTTAATTCAAAATGGAGAGCAGAAAAAAGTTGCTGAACAATATTATCTTTCATTACTCGAATGTAATCACCTAATGAATTTGAGACTTCTTGCCAAAAATAGTAATTATGGTCAGCATGTCGATTTTTGGACCGATGAGAAGTTTGCGGAAATAGGTTCTCTATGGTTCATCTCGCAAGAAAAACCTGAATATGGTTTTTCTAAAGATATGTATTTAAATTTTTTAGTTAATCAGTTGGATGATTTTATTTTCATCTTTAATCTATATTTAGAATTGATTGTTTCTAAGCTAATTGAAAATTGTAGTTTGAGTATTAACTTAGAAGCACGGTTAGTGCCAGATAAGATTTATTCTTTCAATTATACAAATACTTACCAGCGAATTCATAAAGAAGTCATAGTTGAATATTTGCATGGTAGTTATGGGCAGGATCAAAATATAGTTTTAGGGATATCAGATTTAAACGATGATTCTTTGAAAAAGCTAAAAGCATATGGTTTTACCAAATACCATCAGAAGCTTTTTAAAGATACGGATTATTTATTTCTAGATGAATATAAAAATAATATTTTAGAAAATGAAGATGATATTTTGGCTTTGAAAGATGAATTGAAGGGGGAAAATAGATCCAATTATCGTGATGATTTAAATAGAAGAATTAGGGCAAAGCAGAATGAGGGTAAATTGAACTTAGAAATAACAATTTGGGGACATTCACTAGATATTTCGGATAAAGATTACATTCTAGATTTATTTGGTTTAAATGATGATATCGATCGGAATGTTCGAGTTACTGTTTAAGTATCAACTAAAAAGTAAACATGTATTCATTACCAAAACCCTTTGAAATCTGCCCAACCCAACGCTCTATTTGATCTGCCTTCATTACCTTAAAATCCCGCCAGTTATACTTCATCTGCTTCCAAACCATCTCAATTCTATTCAGCTCAGGACTATACGCAGGTAGAAAATACAAAGTCGTTGAATATTCTTGTACAAGAAGCTTGCGCCAATCTACCATCTGTTTGCTGCGATGAATCGAGGCATTGTCAACAATCAACACCAAAGGAACTTGATAGCTGCGTTTCACCTGTGCTGCTACACCCATCAAATAGGCATAAAACCAGCGACTGTTAACGGACTCCTGTAGGCAACTGGTGATCAGATGACCCGTTGACAGGAGACAACCCATCACATTAACTCGCTTTAGTCTTACAGCATCAACCGCATGAACATCGCCTATCTTTGTCCATGCATAACGGTTATCTGGCGTAGCCGAAAATCCTGTTTCGTCGACATAGCCCAATACAATTTCACCACGTGCCGCTTGCTCACGTAATGCTTCAATTTGCTGTTGCGCTTGTCCAAATGCGGTCGGGTCTCTTTTTTTTCAAGCTGTGGCGGGTGCGTTTGAAGACCATGCCTGAATCTCGCAAAAACTTGCGAATAGTTTCAACAGACACGGACACACCGTGTTTTTCATGCAGTTTGACTCGGATTTGTTCTGCATTGAGTGGGCTTGTGTTGACCCACTCTAAGATTTGAGCCTGATAGTTTGATGTCAGTGTATTGGGACGGCCTGAGCGATGACCTTCTTGAATCGATTCAAACTGATGTAGCTCCCAATGTCGGCGTTGTAGCCTTATGGTTTCTGGGATACGCTCTTGTAACGCAGCAACTTCGGCAACAGTTTTACCTTCGGAAAGCCAGAGAATAGTTTGGGCACGTTGTCTTTCACGCCAATGTGCTGCATGCTTGGTCAGGAGAATTAGTTGTGCACGCTGTTCTAAGCTGAGTGGGACGGTAACAATCCGTGGCATGTGCAAACATCGTTTAACCAAAAATGTCTTTTCGCATGTTTAGTTATTTTTGTCAACTTATTACTTTAATAAAACTGCAAAATTTTCATTACTTAATAATTTGTTAGCAATTTTGGGTAAAGACAAAGTTGAGCAATGGATGAAAAATAAATGGCTTTGCTTTAAGCCTAACCCAGAAATTAAATTTCTTGCTCAAGAAAGCCCAGATGTAGATCAAGCATCCTAAATTCAAAACACTGAAACTCATCTAACCTATCGAACGGGGTTGTTTGGTAGGCTATGATCAAATTATTCAAATGATAAGCAGAATAAAATGAAAACCCTTGCCTTTATTCACTCAGAAAGTACACGGACGGCTGTTGGCGACTTTGCCCCAGTCGTCTCTGTGTTTTCACACTATGAACTGGGAAATTCGGTTTCACCTTTTCTATTGCTCGATCATATCGGCCCGAGTTATTTACGGCCAACTCGCTTAAAAAAGGGCGTGAGTGAACATCCGCATCGTGGCTTTGAAACCGTAACCATTGTTTATCAAGGTGAACTTGCCCATCAGGACTCTACAGGCAGTGGCGGTGTGATTGGGGCAGGGGATGTACAGTGGATGACGGCAGGGGCAGGAGTACTGCACGAAGAAGTGTTTAGTGAGGCATTTTCCAAAACAGGTGGGGCATTTGAAATGATCCAGTTGTGGGTCAATTTGCCTGCCAAAGATAAAATGAATCCTGCACGTTATCAACACTTGAGTCATGAAGCCATTCCAGAGCTTGAGTTAGCGCAAGCCCAAGGAACGGTCAGGGTGATTGCAGGGACTTATGAAAACCAGACAGGGCCTGCTCAAACGCATAGCCCTATGAACGTGTTGGATATTCAGCTTACAGCAAGAACAAAAACAGTTTTACCTGCATTGGAAGGCGAAACGACACTGCTGTATATCCGTAGTGGTCGTCTTCAGCTCAATAGCGGAGAAATGATAGAAGCACAGCAGATGGCAGTCATGTCCAATCATGGCGAGCACCTTGAAATAAAAGCGGTACAAGACAGCGCTTTTTTATTACTCAGTGGGCAGCCTTTAAATGAACCGATTTATGGACGCGGTTATTTTGTCATGAACAGCTTCACCGAAGTTTTACAGGCGTATGAGGACTTAAAACAAGGGCATTTTATTGCGCCTAGTACCAAACCAAATGCGACAGATGAAACTTAAAAAAGTAACAATACAAACAGATGCAACACTGCTAAAATAGCTTAACTGAGCTTTGTTGGTGTCACGGCTCGGTCTATTTTAATAACACCTTTTCTAAAAACGCTTTGTGAATACAGCGTAAAACCAGTGTGCATTTCTAGCACCCATACATTTTTTTAGGGGCTGTAGTAGATAAGGTCAAATACCCGTCCAATCCAACAGTATTTCGAGCTGTTGTTTTGGACTCCCATAGTTAAATCTAAACTCACATTCTTTAATAAACAATGGAAAGGCATTTCGGTCAATCCCATTGTACTTCCTTAGGATGCGTTTAGCTTGATTCCAGAAATTTTCTACACCATTAATATGATTTCGACCTTTTGCAAAATCTTTAGAATGGTTAATTCGCTCATGATAAAAACAATTAACATCAAGCACATTGTAGCTTCGATAGCTATCAGTATAAACCACACTATCAGGCGCTACTTTACGTGTAATAACAGGCATTAATGTATCAGACTTGGTATCAGGGACAACCTTGACATAAACCATACCACCGCGCTTTAGTATACCAAATACAGCCACTTTTCCACCAGCACCACGCCCACGCTTTCCCTTACGAGTGCCACCAAAGTAGCTTTCATCTAACTCAACCTCTCCCTCAAAAATATCATCGGCAGTTTGGTCAAGGTGGTACATGATTATTTCACGTATTTTTCTATAAAATAGTGCGGCAGTATTAGGCTGAATATCCAGCAAATTGGCCGCAGTTCTAGCTGTTACCTCAGCAACAAAGAACTCGACAAGCTTTCTTTGGGTATTTTTATCTAATTTACAACGATTTATCTTCATTTTCATAGAGTAGCACTTCTGCTAATCTACTACAGCCCCTTTTTTTATTCAATTTTACAGTGCTTGCCATTGGGCTTAGTCGTCTCTCCCTCCAACGGACTTCGCTCAGGCGTGTACGCATTTTATATGTAGATAACAATGCAAAACGTACAAAATTTAAAGTTAAGCCGCGCCACATTGATGTTTCCTTTGGCATTGGTTTTATTCGAATTTTCGGTCTATATCGGTAACGATTTAGTCCAGCCTGCCATGCTCGCGATTACTCAAGACTTTGGGGTAAGCAGTGCGTGGGCACCATCGTCTATGTCCTTTTACTTACTGGGCGGGGCTTGTGTCGCGTGGCTGCTTGGACCACTCTCAGACCGTTTAGGCCGTAAAAAAGTGTTGCTCGCAGGTGTGGCATTTTTTGTGCTGACCTGCCTTGCAATTTTACTCACTCAAAACATTGAGTCTTTTTTGGCGCTCCGCTTTTTACAAGGCGTGGGGCTATCGATGATTTCTGCGGTGGGTTATGCCGCAGTACAGGAAAGTTTTGAAGAGCGTGATGCTATTAAAGTCATGGCTCTTATGGCAAATATTTCTTTGCTAGCACCGTTACTTGGTCCTGTGGTCGGGGCGTTTATGATCGACCATGTGTCATGGCATTGGGGCTTTATTGGCATCGCCTTTTTGGCTTTTTTAAGTTGGTTTGGTTTAAAAGCCAAAATGCCTGCAACACAACAGCGTCATTCTAAAAAGCCATTGAGTTATATATGGGATGATTATAAAACGGTCTATAAAAATAAGATCTTTTTGGCGCTCACCTTTGGCCTACCCATGGTCGCCATGCCTTTGATGCTGTGGATTGCGCTGTCGCCTGTGATTTTGGTGGAAGAACTTGGCTTGAGCAGTATGCAATACGGCTTGGCACAGTTCCCCGTCTTGGGCGGTCTCATTCTGGGCAACATTGTATTGATTAAAGTCATCGACAAAATGGCACTCGGTAAAACTGTGTTACTCGGTTTGCCTTTAATGTTCGTCGGTACGCTGTTGGTGGTGCTCGGCACCATTTTCCAAAGCTATTTCTTGCCGTTACTGATTGTGGGGATGACTTTGGTGAGCTTTGGCGAAGGTATCAGTTTTTCGGTGTTATATCGCTTTGCGTTGATGTCATCGGAGGTGTCCAAAGGGACGGTTGCCGCAGCCGTTTCGGTATTGATGATGTTTACGTTCTTCTTCGTGATTGAACTGGTTCGCATGGCTTATGTGGCATTTGGCCTTTGGGCCTATAGTTTGGTCTGCCTCATTTTAATTGCACTTTGGTTTAGCTTTCCACGTGCGACCGTGAAAAAAGTGATGCAAAAACGTCTTGAGCGTGGTGTTTACTAAGATTGAATTCAGCTAAGTTCACATCAAAAAAAGCGCGCATTCCTTTGAATGGGCGCTTTTTATTACTGCTCTAAAAAATTCTTTTAAAGCCAGTTTTTTAACTTAGGCTTGAGCTTGCTCAGGTTCTAATTTTTTAATTTTGGCATCAAACACAAAAGGTCCAAAAGGTAAGATCGAAGCAATCAAACCTAGAATAAACATCTTCAAAGACCATTTTTGCTTTTCACAGACCACAAACAGCACAATTAAAAACAAGATAAATAATACGCCATGCCCCATACCCACGTATTTGACTAGGATCGGGTTATCAAAGATGTATTTCATTGGCATCGCAATGAATAACAACAGTAAAAAAGAAATCCCTTCTAAAAATCCTACAACACGTAATGTCTGAATGTTCATGGTCAAAAAATCTATGAGAATGAAGCTCGAATGTACGCAAGAACCAGATAAAAATGAACCACAATACGTCCTTACATCATGAACCATTTAAAGATCGTCGTTGTGTAGTCCATTTTATTTAATATCTCGGGCCAGTAGTTCAGTTTTTAACTTCAGCAATTCAGGCAAGGTTTCCAGTAGTAGACTGATTTGTTTGAGGACCAAGTGTAAATTCGGACTCATTGTTTCTTGCGCATTTAGGCGTTTAATCTCTGCCAGTTTCTGCTGGATATCGAGTTCAGCTAATGCCTGCTGATGGAGTAGTACATGATTCAGCGTATTTTGACACCACAGCATGAGTTCCAGCACTTGCGTATCCTGCACCAATTCTCGGTGGCTTCCTAAAGCAGAAATATAACTGAGTTGACTGTGGCTATATACCAAGTAGCGAAAAGCATGATGTACCAGTTCTGGGTTTGGATTAGGCTCGGTACTGAGACTAGAAATCATGTTTGCCAGTTCGGTTTGGGCATTATGCGCAGTACGTCGTGCCCTGCGATAAGCCAGACTATTATTTTTGCCGTGTTGATATTGCTCACAGATGGCATTGAAATAGTTGAGGGTTGCATCGGATGCTTTTTTAATGGTGTTGGAAATATTGCGGAAGTCCCAATCGGGCCAAATAAAACTCACTGCGAACCAAGCAATGGCACAACCAATGAGGGTGTCTATAATTCGCGGTAAAATAATGGCATAGCCTGCACCTTTTAAATTAAAAATCAGCAGCACCATGAGTGTTGCCATTAGGGTCGCCATGGCATATTTTTTGGAACTGAGATAGAAAAAGCACACGCCAAAAATAATGGTTAGTAGCAGTTGTCCTTCAATACTCGGCACAAAATATAGCAGCGGAATCCCTAAAATAACGCCCAAAATAGTGCCCAAGGTTCGCATTTTTAAGCGGCTTTTGGTGGCGAAATAACGCATTTGGCAAACAAATAAACTGGTGAGCAAAATCCAATAGCCATGTTGCGCAAAGGGCAGAAGCGAGATGCCATAACCGACAGCAAAGACAAAGGCGATACGCACCGCATGGCGAAACAGTGCGGATTGGGGAGTGAGATGTTGGTTGAGTTTGAGCCACAGATCATGCCAATCATGAATATCATCATCATATAAGTTGAGGTTATCAATATGCTGTTGATAACGCTGTTCTTGGCGCGATTGTAGTTCGTTGAGGTGCTGAAAACGTTCATGCACACTGTCCAAATTATTTAAAATCAGTTGTAGATTTTTGACTTCAATATTGTGTGGATGATCTCGAATCCAGTCCTGCATGGAACTGTGTAAATTCAGCAACGCCTGAGTGGTCGTTGGATCGGATACATAGGTTTGATTGGCTAAGATACATCGTGCCAAAGCCTGACAGGCAAGGGCTTGCAGCCGAATATTTTTTTGAATACGAAAAATGAGGTCAGTACGGCTAAAGTTTTGATGTAACTGCTCATAGTGTAAATAATTAGAGCTGGCTTGTTCATGAATGTCTTGAACGAGAAAATAGAGGTTGAGCCAATAAATCGTATTTTGGTTGGCACGAGACGCTTTTAGTCGCGTCAGTAGTGAACTTTTGGTGTGATTAAAACTTTGCACCACAGTACTGTTTTGTAAGGATAAATCGTAGAGCAGCGCTTCTACATTGTCTCGATTGTCTGGGTCGAATAGACGTGCTTTTGCGTTGAGCAAATCGGCAACTTGATTAAAACAGCGGGCTAAGTTGTCCTGAACGGCCAAGGTGGGTTTAAGGATATAAAACACAATGGCGGTAAAGCCATACCACAATGCCCCTAAGACAAAACAACTGGGTTGAAAGTACCACACCGAATATTCACCTAGGCCAAACATACTGTATAGGGAAAGTAGAATGGTGCCAAAGCTCATTGCTGCATAGCGTTGCCCCAGTGCCCCCAGTAAAATAAAACAAGCACTAGACAGTGATAAATATAAGATGAAAAAGAATTTATAAGGATGTAAAAAATCTAAAATGCTACTAACACTAAAGAACAAGATACAGACATAGGCAAGGTTTCTGAGACGAATGCTGAGTCGGTCGTCGAAGTCAGTCAAGGCCGTTGCAATTGCGCCTAATGTGGTCGGAACGATGAGCTGTTGCAGTCCTAAAAAATACAAACCTAAGGTTGTGCCACTCAGCACAATCAAAATTTGCAAGCAATACATAAAAACTGCATTGGACTGAAAGGACTGAAACCACTGACGAAGATTGTTCACGATGTAATAGTCTAGGCTTAGTTTTATTTTGGTTTTAGCCTGAACTTTTTTCAGGGCACTGTCAATTTAATGCTGTGGTCCATTGCATCAAATATTCACCTATGACAATAAAAATGCAGCAGAGCATGGCTCCGCTGCATTGTGTGTATAAGTTGAAACTTATCCACAGATACGAGGTCAGAACACTGTTTTATTCACAGTGCAAAGGCGATAGCCTTATTTAATCACGCCACAGGCGATACGGTCACCGCCACCGCCAAGTGGTTTAGGGGTGTCTGAATAGTTATCACCACCTGCATGTACCATCACCGCTAAGCCCTCAACGTCAGCTAAACTTAAGCGAGGAGCGAGTAAATTGACTTTTGCATTACCTGCCGAGTCGACATTCAAGATCGGTAAATCACCCATATGGCCATTCAGTGGTGTGCCGTGGTTTGGTGCTTTTTCTGGGTTAAAGTGTCCCCCAGCCGCTAAAGCAGCCACAGGTTTTCCTTCTTTTTCAGCCACATCACACGAACCTTTTTCATGGATATGAAAACCGTGTGGGCCGGGTGGAAGTTGAGTCAAATTGGTTTGAATCGCTAAACCAACAGGGCTATCAATAAAACGAATGGTGCCAATTTTTTGTCCCACACCTGCAGTTGAAACAGCGTGTACATCGACGTCTTTGACCATTGTGTTGGTTTCAGTAGGTGTAGTGGTACATGCCACAGTCCCTAAACCGATTAAAGTCACAAGTGCGCTTAGTTTGAAAGCAGAAGACAACATGTTGGATCCTTTTTTCCTTAAAATTCAGAACCATTCAAACAAAGCCAGGGCTTCTGTTCAATGTTGTCCGTACAGCGTTTTTGTATCTGACATAAAAAACGCATGGTTTCATTGAAAGCATGCGTTGAAGTCATTTCACTGAACTTATTTTTTGGGCGTATCTAAAGGCTCTTCGGGTGGATCATAAGCCAATGTCGCTTTCGGCATCATTAGTGGTTCATGGACTTGTTCATGTAGCCATTCGCGCCAAATGGCTAATAGTACTGCTAGAATCACGGGGCCGACAAATAAGCCGACCATACCAAAGCTGGCTAAACCACCCAATACACCAAACATGATGAGTAAGAATGGAATTTGCGTTGCACCTGAGATCACCAATGGGCGAATCACATTGTCTGCTGTGCTGACCACACAGACACCCCACACCATCACACCAATCGCTTCAATAGTCTGCCCTTGAGAGAATAACCATAAAGACACGGCGCTATATGCCACAGGAGGGCCAAAAGGAATGAGTGCAAAGATAAAAGTCACAATGGTCAGTACCATTGGGTTTGGGACACCAGCAACAAAATAGCTCAGGCCTGCCAAGAGTGCTTGCGCAATTGCAGTCAGGCCAACTCCATAGACCACAGCACGCGTGGTTTCGGAAATGGTGTCTAAATAGTGGTGGATACGTGGGCCAATCACCATCTCCAGTGCTTTACTGACCTGATTTAAAATGGTTTGTCCGTCACGATAGAAGAAGAATAACGACATCACCGCAAAACAGAGTTTAAAAATATTCTTACTAATTTCACTCAGTACCAAACGACCATAATTTAAATGGCTTTGAAACCAGCCCGAGACATTCTGCACAATACTGTTCGGATCGGTATTGATTTCTTTTAAAGTACGAGTGACTTCTTTACCAATAATCGGCAAATCCCGAATAAATTGCGGAACATCTAAATGACCTGAGAACACTTGTCTTTGCAATTCATAAAACAGATTACGGCCTTCATGCTGCAGCATAAAAATGGCAAAGGTCAGCGGGATACCGACAACTAACACCACCATACTGATCATGATGGTGGCACTTAAGGTTGGACGTGGTCCACAGAGTTTCTGCACTGAGTGATATAAAGGCCATGTGATGTAGGCAATAATCGCAGCCCAAAGCACAGGTACAATAAAGTATTTCAGGACTTGAAAGCTCAAATAGAACAGAATAAAAATCAGTCCAAATAACAATACTTTTTGTAAGGCTGGTGCGTATCGTTGCACGGTATTCACTGCTATATCTCTAAGGTCAAAGTCATATTAACTGAAAAAAATGCGCACGAGAACGTACCCTTAGTAAGTTCTCGTGAATAACCGACTATAAATAGGGAATAGCCCCGTTTTATCTATAGCAAAATATTTTAGAACCAAGCACTTGGGTCATCGACAATGGCGTTGAGCAACGGTTGCCATTGGCTTTGAATGGAGAGATAATTCTTTTGTGTTTTATCAAATACGCTTAAACCTTGCATTGCCAATTGGCCATATGCGGTACGTTCTGAAATCCATGCTACAGGTTGTTGTTCAATTTTCGCAAAAAAATCTTGGATGTCTTTGGCACTGGCGCTGTTGGCTTTGACCCGATTGGCCAAAAGCAAAATTTGCACTTTGCCTTTACGAATGCGTTTAATATCTTGTAAATGCTTTAAAAAACGACGGGTACTGTCAATATCAAAAAACGAGGGTTGCAGTGGCGTCACAATCGCATGCGCTTCACTGACCAGCTGTTCGGCATGCTCACCAGACAGCGCACCCGGCGCATCGATAATTAAATATTCAATGTTTTTAGGTACTTCACCAATCGATTTCTCATGGCGCCAATCTAAACTTTGAATATGCGCCACTTGCTCTGGACGCTGTTTTAACCATTGACGAGCAGATTTTTGATTATCGGCATCGGCCAAAGCCACTTTATAACCTTTTTGTGCGAGTGCCGAAGCTAAATTGATTGCGGTTATCGTTTTGCCACAGCCACCTTTTTGGTTGGCGATTAATATCGTTTTCATGACCTTAAATGATTTTATTCTGCTCACCCCTAGCATATCATTCTTTTGTGTGTCGCATATGGCACCAAACCAAAGTTGTAAGTTTAAATCTTGCTACCTGTAGCACAAAATTAGGAAAGAACCATGTCCATATGGATGGCAATGTTGATCGGTGCAGCAATTGGTGTGGTCTTGACCACTCTTATTTTAAGTCACAGCCGAAATGGACGCATCAAAGCAGAATATGAGCGCTATATTGCCGAATTAGAACTAGAGCATCAGCAGGCTTTGGCTCAAGCACAAAAGCGCAGTGTCAATACCAGTCGTGCAGTGCTCAAAGGTAAAATGGCAGAGCAACTGGCACCGATTATGCCCCAGTTTGAATACTTACCCAGCGATGCCAAGTTTTTGGGTGATCCTGTCGACTATGTGGTCTTTGATGGCTATACCGACCTGCGTGATGGTGAGGGGAGGGCGGAAGATATTGAAATTGTTCTCATTGATATTAAAAGCGGTGGGGCGAGGTTAACCAAAGGACAGGTTGCCATTGCGCAAGCGATTCAAGCAGGGCGGGTTCGTTTTGAAACGGTCCGCATCGACTTCGATACGATTGAATAAGCTTGATAATGTCTACCCATGAAAGCATCTTGCTTGATATAGAGCAGATGTCTTCTACATGACTATCATGATCCATCGCTTGAGTGTGGCTTTTGAGCACGTGCAAAAAACATCAGTTGTCCGAGTTTCGGAATACCTTCGGCATAAAAGTAGTGTTGTTCTATCAAATTAAAACCTGCTGCTTTTAAGGCCTGTTCAATGTTTCGATTGAGATGGCAACCATCGGCTAAACGCTTTTGCACAGGCGTGAGTAAGTGTTGTAGGCGCTGAATATAAAGGTTATTTGTATTTAATACGTGCTCCACCACATGTAAGGTGCCACCCGGTTTGAGCACGCGTAATATTTCTGCCAAAGCCTGTTCTAGCTCAGCAATACTACACAGTGTCCATGTACTGACTACATGCTCAAGGCTCTGGTCAGCAAAAGGCAGCTTTTCCGCAAGGGCTTGTACATGATGCACTTCAAATGCTGCTGCTTGTACCCGCTCTAAAGCCAAATGATAAATTTCAGGACTGGGTTCAAGGGCAAAGACAGTATCGACATTTTGATAAAAGAGTAGATTTAGCCCTGTACCAAAACCAATTTCCAATACCTCTCCCTGAATCGGCAAAAGCAGTTCGCGGCGCTTGTCCATTAAGCTTGGTACTTGCATGACCTGATTCAGGACATGTGGAAAGATGTGTTGTTGATAGTATTTATAAAGCATGATTGTTTTTGGGGCTCTGTTCTTCAGCTCTAGCCTAACTGAAAAGTGCTGTGGCTAAAAGTAGACTGCATAATTCGTTCACAATGTTACTAAGTTCATAAGCTTCTTTTCAGGAAACTGGACTAAGATGAAATTGGTTCGAATTTTCCTAGGTCGATGGGAATGAGGTTTGCAATGAAATCTAAATTTATCCTGCTCAGTTTACTCAGCAGTTTGCTATTGCCCATCAGTGCCAGTGCCACTGTGGATTACAACATTGCCAAAGGTTTAGCGCCGACCTCTAAAGATCAATCGATTTCGGTGTTGAAACCGTTTAAAGGTGATTTTCGAATTTTAGGTTCTAAAATGTATTCGGATGATGCACAAGCCAAATTCTCTCCGATTGACTACGCCGTAAGTTGGGGCTTATTTGCTGAACCTGAAATTGCACGCCATATTACCGTGAATCAATACGACCGTTATCTCAACTGGAAAATCGATCGTTTGCCTGTGCCTGCCGAGCAAGCCATGCAAATGGTGTCAAATATGCACATCATTCCAGCCAACCCTGAAATTGCTAAACAAATTAAACACGTGAAACGTGGTGATTTGGTTCGTTTAAAAGGTGAGTTGGTTGAAATTAAAGACAAAGATATGGTCTGGACCTCATCCTTAACCCCGACCGATACGGGCGATGGAGCATGTGAAGTATTTCGGGTCAGCTCAATCCAATGGATCGAACGGGTAAAGGGGTAATGTGGAAGTAGCGCTGAGTTACTTCATCGTGCTGTTTTAATGTTTTCTAGGCGATTAATAGCCATATGAAGTCTTGCTCCACGTGAAACCTACTTGTCAAATCTGCGGATGCTTATAGGTGTATCAATGTTAATAGTGTTTATAAATATCTGATAATAAAATTAATCTTGTATTTGTTTAAAACCACGTTCAAGTAACTTGAACGTGGTTTTTTATCTTTATTTTGCAGTTAATGCCGTACCGTCAAATTCAATACCATCCCATCCATTCAACATGAACTGACGAATATTTTGATGATCTGTTGCATCAGGTGTGGCTAAAACAGAAGCATAGTGTTCTGCAAATAGGCTTAAAGTTTGCGCTTGATCGAGACCTTGAAGTTGTGCAAACGAAAACACTTTTGCACTGCCTTGGTTTTCAGTTGCCGCATTGTGCTGCAAACCATTTTTAAATGCAGTTGGTGTATGTGTATAGGCTGCTTCAATAAAAGCCAATACATCTGAAAATTTTGCTTCGCCCGCTGCAAGCTGAGCCAATAGTACCTGTGCCATGCGTCTATTTCCGACTAAATTTATGTCCACATCATACCCAAAAATTGCATGTTTGGGAGTTTTTGCCCGAGAGAAAACCGACTGTTTTGCATGAAGAACGGGTGCTAGTGATTTTGGGAATCTATGTTGTATTGGTCATAGAGTACACTAGGGTGAAGTAAAGATATTCGGCGATGCTAGGTTTAATATCCCATGTAAAGCATGTGTGAGTTTGAATGCTGATGCTCACTTTGAGAGTGAGACAGCAAGATATGTAGGGATCAACAACCGATGTTGAAAAACCTTGAAGTACGAGGATTGATTCAGGTTTAATAGCATTATAGTTGATGAACTGTGGATAACTTCGGACTTATCCATACTGCATTTTGTAAAGAATAGGATAGGTCAATGAATTGGATCTTGGTGGCAATGGGGGGCGGAATAGGGGCCTGTTTACGCTACGGTGCAGGATTATGGTTGTTTAAACCCAGTATGAGTTTTCCATGGCCGACATGGTGGATCAACATCATCGGTTGTTTTGCTGCGGGTATTTTCTTTGCTTTTAGCCAGAAGTTTCCAGTACTGCAACAAGAAGCACGTTTATTTTTGATGGTGGGCATATTGGGCGGTTTTACGACATTTTCGAGTTTTGGCCTCGAAACTTTTCAGCTTTTTAGACAGGGACAAACTGTCCTAGCGTTGAGTTATGCACTGTCGAGTGTAGTGGTGGGCGTCATCGTGCTTGGGATCGGATTTTATCTGTTAGATAGCGTGCTTAAACATTAAGAAAAAAAAGATGGTCAAAATCAGAACCAGAAAAGAATGCATAAAAAAGAAGCCTAAGCTGGAGGAGGTCTTAGGCTTCTTGATATCTTTACTATAACGCGTATAGCTTAAAGAAAAATGAAATTATTGTGAGCGTTTGAAACGCGCGAAACGTTTATTGAAGCTTGCAACACGACCTTCATTACTGGTTTGGCGTTGTTCACCTGTATAAAACGGATGTGATGCACTTGAGATATCTAAACTGACGTAAGGATAGGTCTTGCCTTCATACTCACGAGTTTGATGACTTTGTAAGGTACTACCGATCACGAAAAACGCGTCGGCATTGGTGTCGTGGAACAGGACTTCACGATACTCTGGATGAATATTGGCACGCATAGACTTCTCCTTAAATGTATTATTCTGAAATGTTATAATATAACATTTAAGAAGTCAAAATAAACCCCGTGACTTTATGTAACTGGGTTTATTGAGTTGTAGTGATTTTATCGTGCCCGCAGTTCTTATTTAGGCAGGAGGTGGCACCAACTCTTCAAATAGATCATTGAGGTTGTCGTGTACTTTGAGATGAATCAGGTTCCAATAATGTCCTGAGACTGTACGATTGACCATCAGCGTATCGGGTGAGGGTTTAAATACATCCCAGTATTTTAGCGATGGTTTGACCAATTCAATACCATCATGATGCGCTGAGTTCTCAGCAAAGTCATACAAAGTAGTCAGTGGACGCATGAGCACTTCTAACCATGCTTCATACAGTTCGGCAGGGAACTTGCCTTGCTCAGACATGGAGTGCAAAGCAGTCAGTTGCTGTTCCATGACCAAGATATCACTGTCGCGCGCTGCTTGAATCAGCTGCTTAAAATGCATCACGATTTCAGTCGATAGGGTTTTTACACCGCCGTAGTCATATACGATCACGCTACCATCTTCTCGGAAAGCAAAGTTGCCCGGATGTGGGTCGCAGTGGAAGCGCTTTAAGAAGAAAATCTCACGGCCAATGGCACGAAATAAACGACGCCCCAGTTCATTGCGTGTGTCTTGTGACCATGTACTGGCAGTTTCAATGCTTTCGCCGTGCTCTAAGCTTAAGGTTAAAATATGGCGGCTTGAATAGTCTTTATAGACTTGAGGAATAATAATTTTAGGGTCTAAAGCTTGATGAAAGGTACGTGCGACCTCTAAGTTTTGCGCTTCTATTTGATAGTTTAGCTCGTTGTCTAAACTGTCCTGAATTTCTTTAAAGAGTTGATCTTGCAGCTTACGGTCAATTTTAAGGACACCCATCAAGCGTAGTGCTAAACGGACCTGTTTTAAGTCACTTTCACAGGCTTCTTCTACGCCCGGATATTGAACTTTAACTACAACTTGCTCACCACTCGGTAAAGTAGCTTTATGCACTTGGCCAATGGAGGCTGCGGCAAAGGGTTGTTCATCAAAGGTGGTAAAAATTTGATTGAGCGGCTTGCCGAGTTCTTTTTCAACTTGAGCTTTGATCTCTTGAAAAGGCATCGCAGGTGCTTGACGTTGTAATTTACTAATTGCACGTGCCACTTCAGGCGGGAAAATGTCTTTGTATTGAGATGCAATTTGCCCGACTTTCATCACGGCACCTTTCATTTCACCTAAGGTATCTGCAATTTGAAGTCCAATGTCCTGAAAAAGCTGACTGCGCGCCGCATTTTTTTTATCTTCATCGGCATTGAAGTTTTTAATTGAATTGGTCACAGTTTTGGTTGCGATACTTGCTGTCATGCTGGCAAGTTTCATAAAGCGACGACCGGGCGTACGAGTCGTATTTGCCATGCGATATTCCTCGGGGCATCTTCATTACATCTCAGATTTGATCATAGGCGACAAATGCAAAACTGCCTACTTTAAATTGTTAAGCTGATGTTTCTATTTAAATAATAGTGGTCAGTTGAGTGAATTGCACACAAGATGTCGCTGCATTTAAAAATCGCGTTACACTGTGCGAAAAATTTTGAGTAAGAAATAAATGAAAGTTTATCGTTATTTTACAGGCAAGGACGATGTACATTTTTGTGCGCGCGTCACCCAAGCATTGAATGAAGGCTATAGTTTGTATGGTTCACCCACCATGACCTTTAATGGCAGTGAGGTGATCGTGGGGCAGGTGGTGGTTAAAGATGTTGAGGATGAAAGTGAAGTGCCACAAGGTCTGAAAGACGCTTTGGCACAGCAGTAAAATAGCTGGAATAGGAGAAGAGACTGACTTCTTCCTATTCAGTGCCATGCATGACTTATGGATAGTCCTGACTGAGGCGTTTATTGTTGTTATAAAGTCGGAGCAAGAGCAGGGCACACGCCACGCTTAAACCGACAATCAGTCCAATCCAAACACCTGCTGCACCTATGTTGGTGTAGCGCGCCAAATAAATGCTGACAGGAAAGGCCACGATCCAATAGGCAACCATGGTAATCCACATTGGGCCTTTGGTATCTTGCATGCCGCGTAAACAGCCTGCGGCACTAATTTGCCAAGCGTCCATCAGCTGGTAGGCGAGTGCGAACAGCAGTAAATACATCGCAACTTCTGATACTTCATGATCAGAGGTATAAATCGCCACAATTTCAGGACGAAACAGTGCAATCAGCAGCATGGTCATCAGCGCCAAAACTGTGCCTGTAGCCAGTCCGAGTTTTTGCACCTTTCGCATAGCCTCCCAGTTTTTTTCGCCATAGTAAGTCCCGACACGAATAGTCAGGGCGATGGCAAGAGACATCGGAATCATAAATAACTGAGAGGTGACCGACATTGCAATTTGATGCGCCGCCACAATGGTTTCACCCAATGGACTGAGAATAATCGCAGCGGTACTAAAAATACTGACTTCAAAGAAAATAGCTAAGCCAATAGGTAAACCAAGTTTTAAAATACGCTCGATCCAGTAGCGATCCATCTTCTCCCAAGTGCTAAACACTTGCGTTTTTTGATATGCCGAGGCTTTAAAAATATAAGTGGCCAAGGTGAAAAACATGATCCATTGTAAAATAGCAGTAGCAAATCCACAGCCTGCTGAACCGAGTGCTGGAATCGGGCCGAAACCATACATAAAGACAAAGTTCAGTGGAACCAAAAGAACCAAGGCCGCTAAGCTAATGAAGGTCACAGGACGTGGATGGCCGAGTGCTTCTGAGTATCCGCGCAGTGCTGCGTACATAGTCACTGCAGGCATGCCAAAGCCAATGGCATGTAAAAATAGGCTGGCTTTAGGTAGTAAGTTTGCAGGTACACCCATGAGTGGCAGTAATAGCGGCATGCTTTGTAAAATTAAACCCGCAATGCTTCCCAAAATAAAGGCCACCCACAGGGATTGACGAGCAATAGTGGCGATTTTTTCAGGGGTGCGTGCGCCATTGGCTTCTGCCACCAACGGCGTTGTCGCAATCATGATGCCACTGAATAGCAACATCACTGGTATCCATAAACCGACACCGACGGCAATTGAGGCTAAATCGGTAGGGGATAAATGCCCCGCCATGATGGTATCAATTAACCCGAGACCCGCTTGAGAAAACTGCGTGATCAGGATGGGCAGCATTAACACCAATAACTTTTTTAATTCGAAACGATGGGACGTGATTTTATTTGTAGTCGACACAAAAATTACTCATATTCATCATGTGCTTGGTCTAAATAAATTCAGCGTTGTAAAGTGAGAAGCACACCAATAAAAATTACGACGCCACCAAGTAAACGCTGCCAATTGACAGGGGTTTTTTCGGTACCAAGTAGACCATAGTGGTCAAAAATCATCGAGGTCAGGATTTGTCCAAAAATAACCAAACCTGAAAACGTGAGAAAGCCTAATTTAGGCGCAGTATAGATGCTTATACTGATGGCATAAACCCCTAAGCAACCACCGAGCCATAAGTACCATGGAATATTGGAAAAATCATGTAACTGCGGTTTGTCGACGGGTTGGAGTACAACCAAAAGTACTAAAACGCAGGTACCAATGAAGAAGGATAACAATGCGGCTTGTAGTGGAGAGTAAAAATATTCTCTGAGCTGTGTATTCAGCGCCGTTTGAAAAGTCATAGCAATGCCAATACCAAAGGCCAGTGGTAGCATAAACAGCAAGTGGCTCGATATTTTCATCATTTTAAACCATTCATTCTTCTTGTCTTTTTATCAGTCTAATCCAAATAGACACAGATTTCATAAGTGTCTTGATGCAGTCATGTTAAAATATGCAAGATTACCGCTGTGCTTTAGAGTCTCTTCCTTGACTGATTTACATCCTGCAAATATTCCGTTGTCTTTATATATTCACATGCCGTGGTGTGTGCGTAAGTGTCCCTATTGCGACTTTAACTCGCATGCGGTACCAGATGGCAAACTGTCTTTAGATCTAGAGCAAGAATATTTACATGCTTTGGTGGAGGACTTTAAAACTCAGCTTGAGTTTGCTCAAGGGCGTCATATTCATAGTGTGTTTATTGGCGGCGGAACGCCGTCTTTGATTTCAGCACAAGGGTATCAATGGTTATTTGCCCAGTTAAAAGCACTGCTGCCTTTTGAGGCGGATTGTGAAATTACCTTAGAAGCCAATCCGGGTACAGTCGAACATGACCCTTTTGCCGATTATTTGGCAGCAGGTATCAATCGGTTATCGATCGGGGTGCAAAGTTTTAATACTGAGCATTTAACCAAGTTGGGACGAATTCACAGTAACGCCGATGCAATTTCTGCGATTGGTCTTGCGCGTGATGCAGGCTTTCAGCGAATTAATGTCGACCTCATGCATGGTTTACCTGAGCAAACTTTAGAACAAGCTTTACTGGATTTGAAGCTGGCCGTGGAAAATGGTGCAACCCATATTTCATGGTATCAACTCACGATTGAACCGAATACCGTGTTCTTTAGAATCAAGCCTGTCTTACCTGTGGACGATGTGCTTGAAGAGATTCAAGCCCAAGGTGAAGCTTATTTAAAAGCGCAGGGTTTTATCAATTATGAAGTTTCGGCATGGCGTAAAGAGCAGCCTTCCGCACATAATTTGAATTATTGGCAGTTTGGCGACTATTTGGCGATTGGGGCAGGTGCGCATGCCAAAGTTACCCAGCCAGATGGAGTCTATCGTTTCCAGAAAACTCGTTTACCCAAAGACTATTTGGCTAAAGTCCCTGCGGAGCATGTGCAGTTTAAGCGGATTGAAGCCGACGAACTTCCATTTGAGTTTATGATGAATGCTTTGCGTTTAAATGATGGGGTTGCAGCTGAATATTATGCGCAGCGTACAGGTTTGAATCTGGATAGTTTGGCTGAAACGTTAGACTCACTACGCAGTCGAAAATTAATGGTGGATGATGCCATGCGCTTAGCATGTACCGAGCAAGGGCATGTATTTTTAAACTCAGTGTTGGAAGAATTTATCTAAATTTTATAAAGCCATGCTTGTGTGAGTTGCCATCATGGCTTTGAATTTGGCTCAAAAGCGATACATGCGCTGTGGAATTTCTATAAAAATTCTAATTTTTGATATTTTTTATAAGATATAGATTTATATAATAAAAATTGTTTTATTGTTGTTGATTGTAAGACCTATAAATCAGCACGGCACAGTCTTCATTTCGTAGTCGGCTAAGATATGTGAGAAAAAATAGAAGACATGAAATTGGGGAGCGAATATCACGGCCTTCAGTAAGAATCTTCATTTAATTAAAAAAACTGAGAATTTGGGTATTCAAGCATGGCAAGAGTTTATACAAAGATCGGCGATATTTTTTCTGTAGACTTAGAGCATGGCACGAAGAAATATTTTCAACTTATTGCTTATGATCAAACACAACTGAATAGTGATGTGATTAGGGTATTTAAAACTGAGTATCCATGTGGACCTCACCCTGACATATTGGATATTGTTCATGGTGAGGTCGAGTTTTATGCCCACTGTGTGACGAGATGGGGAGTAAAAATGGATCTGTGGACTAAAGTTGGCAAGAGTACGGAGCTTGGAGATATTTCTAAAATTCTATTTAGAGATTCAAGAGAATATGGTGCGAAAGTAGGAGAGGAAACAATAAAAATATCTCAAAACTGGTATGTATGGCACATCAATGATGATCAATTTACTTATGTTGGAGAGTTAGAGGGGGAAAACCGTAAAGCCGAAATAGGGGTGGTTGTGAACCCTTTTGATATAGTGAAACGTATAAAAACAGGGTATTACGATTTTGTATACCCACAATTTGAATAGATATTTTCTTTTAAGTTCACTTAAGTTTTAGCTCAAATATTAAACAATATAAAGCTTACGATTCAATCCCTCTTTTTACATAAAGTCTCATTCAAAGCCCAATCTGTGATTAGTGTTTCATGTATCTATATTGTTTTGATTTAAAAAATGACTGGATGATTTAATCATCATAGATCAGATCATCTTCATGCACATTGATAAAGTCAGGTTGCGGATTTGTATCAAATTGAACCGCAGAAATGGACGCTTTGCCTAAAATCTTTGCTTTTCCCACTCTGTGCATACCATCCATTAATCGGCCTTGAGCACATAAAATGATGGGATAAGCTAAATCTGCCTCTTGAATGAGTTGCATATGCGCAATAATGTCTTGAGTGGTGGGGTGAGCATCTGGATACCAATAAGCTTCGTCTAATTCCTTGATGTCTGATAGCGGAACTTGTCTGACTTGAAAAGATTGAGTGATTTCGACCAAGCGATCGACATCCCAAATATAGGTATCATTTTCAACTTTTCTAAAATGATATTGCTTTCTCATCAGGATTAAACTCAGCTAAAAATACAAAAGAATTAAAACATAAAGTCTAAAAGAATACCTGCACGTGAAATTAAGAGAGTTAATAATCATCAGGCTTTAAATGGTCAGCCATTTTTGATTCAGCCGATAATGAATAGGGTTGATTCATTTGTACGAATTAGCTTACATCAATTCCCGCTTTTTTCGCCTATACGTCTGCCTGTAAGTTTTCTAATATAGAACCATAGAGAGCAGGATGCTCCAATAGAATAACAATAAAAATCAGCTCAAGGACGAAGGTACGACAGGAGTCATACCTCAGCACTTAATACGAAAAACCCCGACAGGACGTCGGGGTTTTTTATTGTCTAAATTTTTATCTTGTCATACAGGCAAGCTCATATTTACATCTTAAAACAGAGCCACGTTGAAACTTTGTTATGCTGAATAAATGAGCTGTGGTACAGAACTCTAGGTTTCGTAAAACTGAAAATAACCAAGCAATAATAAAGGAGAATCAGCATGGCACAGACCAGCCAAGACCGTAATCCAAGCCCTGATTTAGCTGAAGATAATGCCTTTTTCCCATCGCCTTATTCACTTTCCCAATACACCGCCAGTAAAACCGACTTCGATGGAACCGACTATCCAACACCCTATATTGGGCATAAAAAAGTTTTGATGGTCGCAAGCGATGAGCGTTATCTACTGATGAAAAATGGCAAGTTCTTCTCCACAGGCAACCACCCAGTAGAAACTTTACTGCCTATGTATCATTTAGATCGCGCAGGCTTTGACATTGATATTGCGACGTTATCGGGCAATCCCGTTAAACTTGAAATGTGGGCGATGCCCCATGAAGATGCTGTCGTACCTGCAACATTCCAAAAATACTCAGCCCGGTTTAAGAAACCCTTAAAACTGGTAGATGTACTGAAAAATAGTTTGGATGAAGACTCACCTTATTTGGCTGTTCTTATTCCCGGTGGGCATGGTGCTTTAATTGGTTTACCTGACAGTGAAGACTTAAAAACTTTACTGAAGTGGGCGGTGGCAAAAGATAAATTTGTCATTTCGTTGTGTCATGGACCAGCAGGTTTATTGGCAGCTGCGGTTAATGAAGCGCCTGAAAACTATATTTTTAAAGGCTATAAAATGTGTGTGTTCCCCGATGCACTCGATCAAGGGGCAAACTTAGACATAGGTTATATGCCAGGAGAATTACCGTGGTTGTTGGTAGATCGCTTAGAAAAGTTGGGTGTTGAAGTGGTCAATAAAGAGATGTCGGGACAGTGTATTCAAGACCGTAAGTTAATTACAGGAGATAGTCCTTTGGCATCGAATACCTTGGGTAAAATGGCAGCACAAGCGCTTTTGGCCGAGGTTCAGTAGTTATATTTTCTTCAATCAAGAGCGCCGTGGCGTTCTTTTTTATGTCCAATTTGCTTATTAAAAGTTCGATTTTTTAAGCTTGGAAACTGATCTTGAATGTGGATCAAAGATTAAAATTAAGCACTCATTTGTTCCAACCAAACTGTTTAAAAATCGCATGGCCTTGTGGAGAACTTAAAAACGTAACAAAACTTTTTGCTTCAGGATTTTTTAGACTGTGCTGAGTCAGTGCAACACCTGCATCGCGGTAAATCACCAGTTCAGGTTCGATCGGAATAATTTGCCCAATGTCTGGATTACTGACTCCCCAAATATTAAACACCAACCATGCATCATAGCTGCTGTCCGCTTCCCATGCTTTTTTCGCTGCGCCAGTATTGGGTGCATACATGGCGATATTTTTACGGAAGGATTTTGTGAGCTGAATGTTACCTGTTCTACCTGCAATATCTTCCCACATGCCCACTTGGCCTGCGCCATGTGTGACCAAAACTTTAGTGTTTGGTGTGCTTAGGTCTTTAAATCCTTGAATATGTTTGGGATTGCCTTTTCTGACTAAAATGGCAGCAGGGCGTAAGTAGAGTGGCTCAATTGTGTCCTTTACGATTTTGTCAGCAAACAGGTTTTCAAAATCAGACATCATGGCTTCCGAACCGCTATAGATGACGTCGGCATCGAGTTTGGCTTTGTCGGCCCATTGTGACGTAGGTCCTGCGATTACATGGACATCAATTCCTGTCTTATTTTTAAATTGTTTCGCTGCTTCATGCACTGCTGGCGCTGGCCCAGCTGGACCATAAACATTGATTGCCGCCATAACATCCATTGATAAAAAGCCTAGCATAAGCGGAAATATATAGTGGCTGAACTTATAATTTTTTGACATTGTTATTCCCTTTATTGATATTTGTTTTTCTGATGTATTTGAATCTTTATATTATTTTTTCTATTAAATGATTTTTTAATATGTGAAAGAGAACAGCAGCAACTACAAAGTTGCAGGTTTATAGAAATATAAGGTCGAACAAGAAATAAAAAGAGCGCCTAGGCGCTCTTTTTATCGGTCTAATACTGTTAATTAGTAATCAAAGCTAAAGTGTTCAGGAGCCAATGACGTCATAGTTTTTGAAGGATTGACCATTGCTTCAGCATGGCCTTGGGTACGTGGCAATAAACGTTCGAAATAGAAGTCTGCAACTTTAATTTTCGCTTTATAGAATTCAGGTGTTTCTTGACCTTCACCTGATGCCAATTTTTCTGAAGCCACAGCCGCTTGTTGCGCCCAGAAATACGCCATCATCACATAGCCAGAGAACATCAAGAAATCGACAGAAGCTGAAGATACCACGTCACGGTCTTTACGAGCTGCAAGCATAATGCGAACAGTTAAGGCATTCCACTGTGCGCATACTTTGGTTAAATCCCATGCAAAACGACGCATGTATTTGTTGCGAGCATGTTGGCCACAGAATTTTAAAATTTCAGTGGTGTAGTCACGAATCACTTTACCTTTAGAGGTCAGAAGTACTTTACGACCAATTAAGTCCAGTGCTTGAACACCTGTTGTGCCTTCATACAGTGTCGCAATACGTGCATCACGTGCAATTTGCTCCATGCCCCATTCTTTAATGTAGCCATGACCGCCATAGACTTGCATACCATGGTTTGCAGCTTCCAAGCCCAATTCAGTTAAGAAGCCTTTTAAAATTGGAGTATAGAAACCTAAGTGATCATCATGTGCTTCAAATGCAGCAGTATCGCCACGCTCAAGTGCATCTGCCATTTTGTCGGCAATTTGTGCTGCATAATAAATCATTGAACGACCTCCTTCAGCAATCGCTTTTTGTGTTAGCAACATACGGCGAACGTCAGCGTGATGAATAATAGCATCCGCCACTTTTTCAGGGTCTTTCTTGCCAGAAAGTGCACGCATCGACATACGTTCTTTGGCATATGGCAGTGCACCTTGGAATGAAAGCTCAGCATGTGCAATACCTTGAATTGCTGTACCGATACGTGCGGTGTTCATAAAGGTAAACATGGCATGTAAGCCTTTGTTTGGTTCACCAATCAAGTAACCGACAGCATTATCAAAGTTCAATACAGCGGTTGCAGAAGCACGAATCCCCATTTTATGTTCAATTGAACCACAGGTCACAGGGTTACGTTCACCAAGGCTGCTGTCTGCATTGACCAAGAATTTAGGCACAATGAACAGTGAAATCCCTTTGGTGCCTGCAGGTGCATCTGGAAGACGAGCAAGTACGATGTGAATGATGTTTTCCGTTAAATCTTGTTCACCTGCAGAGATGAAGATTTTGGTGCCTGAGATGTTATAAGTGCCATCAGCATTCGGTTCGGCTTTGGTTTTGACTTGACCTAAGTCGGTACCACACTGAGGTTCAGTTAAACACATGGTACCAGACCATGTACCTGCCACTAAGTTCGGCATGTACAGATTTTTCTGTTCGTCTGTACCAAACTGTAAAATGGTGTTCATACAGCCGATGCTTAAACCTGGGTACATTTGGAAAGACCAGTTTGCTGTGCCCATCATTTCCGATTTAATTAGGTTTAATGATTGTGGAAGGTTCTGACCGCCAAACTCTTCAGGGAAAGACAAACCTTGCCAGCCACCTTGGACAAACTGGTCATAAGCTTCTTTGAAGCCTTTTGGTGTTTTCACTTCACCATTGTCGAAGGTACAACCTTCTTCATCGCCCGATTGGTTTAAAGGAGATAAAATATTTTCACAAAAATCTGCTGCGCCTTCTAAGATCATATCTACCGTATCAGCGTCGGCAGCTTCACCATTCGATAGAGTTTGATAATGTGCAGGATAGTCCAGCACTTCATTCATTAAGAAGCGAATATCATGTAAGGGAGCTTTATATGCAGGCATGTGTGTAATCCTAATTTAGAAATAGTATTGGATTATTTAAATCGATCATTTCATTATTCATACATCGTATCAAAATACATTGATAGATCCGACTTGAGAAAATGTCAGAAAGGCGAATTGGTAGATAAAATCATCAATCTAAAAAGACAGTTCTGTTACACTGACTCGGTGGTCTTTTGATCATGTACTTTTTTAATAAACTAGGACTTACGCATTGACGGATTCAAAAAAGTATTAAAATACTTTATAAAGTATCTGTGATCAGACGAATTAAACATGCTTCTACAGCAACTTGTACATTACCCATTTATATGGGCTTTCTCATGACAGAACCGAACTCTATTAGCTGCACACAACTTGCCGAGACTTATAACATCTCGCATGATAGTGTAAATCGCTTTCTAGAACGTGAAGACTACACACCTCACGACCTATATCAAGAAGCAATTCAACATATTGATAATAATAAACTTATAGTCAGTATTGATGATACTGTTTTAGATAAACCCTATAGTCAACATATGGACTTGGTTAGCTATTTTTGGTCAGGCAAACACCACCGATCCGTCAAGGGTATTAATCTCATTACCTTGTATGCGACAGATCAGAATGGTCAAAATATTCCAATTAATTTCCGAATTTATGACAAATCTGAAAGTAAAACCAAGAATGATTACTTTATGGATATGTTAAGTGAAGTACTCAGTTGGGGTGCAAAGATTCAATTTATTACAGGTGATAGTTGGTATTCATCGACTGGAAATCTAAAAACCATAAGAAAATATGGTATTCGATTTATGTTTGGTATCGACTGTAACCGTAAGGTTTCCCCAGAAAAAGGACAATGGTTTCAACTGCGTTTATTGCCAAATTTCCATCAGGGTCAAGTGGTCTGGCTCAAAGATTTTGGCTTTGTACAATTATTTAAGACTCAGTTAAAAGAACAGCAGAGGTTTTATATTGTGCATCAAGATGAAGATGATTTATTGTCCTTTGAGGGTTTTCATGAATTACATTCAAGTCATTGGAAAATAGAGCAATATCACCGGGTGATTAAACAGGTTTGTCATATTGAAAAGTTTCAAGTAAGACGATCTAAACTGATTTTGAATCATATTTTTTCAGCCTTGATGGCCTACGTCGAGATACAAAAGAACCAGTTTGAGCGGATCTTTGAAAATGTATATCGTTGGCAGAAGAAATTATTTAGACCAGTTATCAAAAACTTCATTGATGACTTTATTCTCGATAAAAATCATCTGCTACCACAGAGAATCTATAAATAATAGTGCGTAAGTCCTATAAACTATAATTAACTCAGGTTTTCAGCAAGTATTATGCGCTTAAAATATATAACACTTTGTTTATTGGGTTTGAGTATCAGTGGGTGTACTCAGCATGTCATTAAATCCAATGCTTCTTCAGATCAACAGCTCGGGCAACAAGCCACGCATGGTCTTAATGCCATGTTTGAAAATTCCAGCTATGATTTTAAAGGTCAGTTCTCTATTCAATCTGACTTTAATTTTAATGAGTCCAAGCCAAATTCTAAGTCGAATACTCAGTCAAATGGGACGAACTTAGATCCAGAGTTGAAAAAACAATTAGATCAACTATTAAAAAATCAAAAGATTTCCTTTACTGCCAAAGAAAAACAAGCGCTATATGATGCACTTGCGCGTGAACAAAATCCGTATGCATCGTTGTATGGCGGTGGTGAATCACGTTCTGCTAAGGTTCAAATCGCAGAATCTTTGGTAAATTTACTCAATGACTTACAGTTTAGTTATCAGGGCTCTGTGCATTTCCGTCAAAAATTGGCGGCATTGACTTTGCAGTTAAGCTATCAAAAACCAACCTTACAAGTGCAAGCACAGTTGCCGATGGTGGTTGATTTTAATGATTATAAATTTTATACCAACTACTTTGCCTTTATGCCGTTCATGGTGAATCGTGAAAGTCAGGATCGCTTTGCCTACATTGACTTTTCTAAGCATAAAGATGCATTCGGTCATATTGATTTTAAAAAGTTTGCTGAATACTTAAAGCAGATGAATGCACTGCCATATGCTTTGGCAGAGCCAAATCAGGTGCATAGTGTTGATTTAAGCAAGTCAGAAAAAGAAGCAGGGCTAAGCAAGAAAATTCGCTATATGGGTGACTTAGAAACAGCACAAGTACAATTGGGCTTGTTTGAATACGTCAATAAACTGCACTATACCCAGCAGATACAAGCTTTTGATGCTGAGCGTCTGATTGAGGATGCTGCAAAAACGCCAAGCGCAGCGGAAGATGCAATGCAGGCAGCGAAAGAAGTAGAGAGTGCTGCAAGTAGCGCAAGTGAAGATCCAGCCTATGATTCACTCGAACGAGTCAGTCATTTGGTAAACCAAAAAATGCAGAACCTGAGTGGTTATGGGCAGAGCGATGAACAAGACATTGTTGTAGATGCAGCAGCAGATGTGGCTTATGCGCAGGCCGCGACAGAAGATGCTGATGAGACAGCAACTGAAGTGTCTACTTCTGCAGCACCAAATACACTCTCTGAAGAAGCTTGCGATGCCCTCATCAACAGCAAGAGCATTCCTATTGGGAAGGTGACCGCATGCCGTGATTATCAAGATATTGATGTACTTGCACCTAAAGTAACCAATGAATCTGCAGATGAAGAGAGCTTTGGACAAACAGCGACCAATGTTTTGGAAGAGCTGAAACCACTCTTTAGCGCGTATCAAACAGAGCAACTGGTAGACGCACAAAGCTTTAAACAACTTTGGCAAAAACATCAGGCTGAAATTACACCCATCATGGCACAGCTGGGTAGTGAGCGTTCACCGTTTGTGATGGATGTTGGACTGGACCAAAAAGGCCGTGCGCAAAACATGGATTACAACATTGTGATTAGCGATGAGCAAATTGGTAAGCTACAAATTAAGAGCACCAATCAGGTGTTTAATTATGGCAGTGCGACCGCCATTGACCGTCAAGCGTTAAGAAATGCCAAATCGATTGAGGAAGTGTCTAAAGGTTCACTGCTGGAAAATGTAGTGAAAGGCATACTGGGCCCGTTAGGTACAGATTCATCAAGTGTAGAGAGCGCATCATCAGGCTCGACAGCTTTATCTCAAGATATTTCTGAATATTATCAGCAGGTTGCACAGAAAAGTTATGCACGTTACCCTTCTGAAGTCAAAGCGTACCAAACGGTATTTGCTTTGGTATTTGCCGCTCAGCGTCCAGAGTATATTCGTTACTATAGCTCAGCGACTATCAATGAAATTTCAGAAGTCTATGCTTATGAGTTCCTCGATATTGAGGAACCAAAGGGTGCAGCACTTAAACGTTTGCAGAAACTACGTCAAAAACATGCTTTACAACACGAACAAGACTTTGATGAGTTGGGTGAAAGTATCGCCAATATCGTTAATGATGCACTGGAAGATGTACAAGAAAATCAGCAATGGAAGGATTTGGCGAAGAAATACAAAACCAAGCAAGCGGTTTTTGCTCAGGTCTATCAAGATAAATTCACCGATACCTATGAGATTGACCAAGAGCAAACTGCATATTTGACTCAGTCTGCACAAGTCTTTGCTAAAGCATTTGCAGATGACTTAAAGGGTCAATTGACAGAAAAATCGTTGCAAGGTTTGAAACTTGAACATGACGACTTCTTTAGCGACTCGACCTATTACGAGACCTATAAAGCCGTACAGAAACACATGAACTAATCTGAAAAAAAGAACCTCTGCGGAGGTTCTTTTTTATTTGTGCTTATAAAAAATCTTTCAGGTTCGGTTTGATGCCATTCCAAATCGAAAAAGATTCAATCGCCTGACCAACCAGCATGCCATAGCCTTCTGAGGTGGGTACGCCGCGAGCTTTGGCTTGATCTAAAAAGGTTGAGGGTTTGCCATAGGCCATTTCATAAGCATGTTGAAAGTGCAAAGCTTCAGGCAGAATGAGGGCATCGCCACTTAGGCTGGCAGAAGTTGCGTTAATCACCAAGTCAAACTGACCTTCGAGTGCATCTAAGCCGATGGCTTGTAATTCGGCTTGCGGTACAGCTGTTTTCAAATCGGCAACCAGTTGCTCAGCACGGGCAAGGGTACGATTGGCAATCACAATTTTTTTCACCCCTGCTTGTACCAGTGGATAAATGACGCCACGAGTTGCACCACCTGCACCGATGATCAGTACATCTGTCTGGTCTAAGTTCCAGTCCAACGCATGAATGGCATCGACTAAGCCTTGTCCATCGGTGTTGTCACCATGTAATTGACCATCGATCATCCACAACGTATTGACTGCTTTTGCGATTTTAGCGCGTTCAGTGAGGACTGCGCAGGCGGCAAAGGCTTGTTCTTTAAACGGCACAGTGACATTAAGACCCATGCCACCCTGTGAGAAGAATTCTTGGATGTTGGCGAGGAAGCCATCGAGTGGCGCAAGACGTTTACTATAGTTGAGGTCGAGCCCCATTTTTTGTGCAAACGCATGGTGAAGTTCAGGTGAGCGAGACTGCTCAATTGGGTTGCCAATGACAGCGAATTGTTTGCTCATCGCACCAAATCCATGTGAGAAATGCTGTTCAATATACGGCAAATTACACGCAGGCTAAAGCGTTCAGTGGTTTTTTATCAATAGAGAAAAGAAAGGCGGCTTATGGGTTACAGATGCTGTGAATCGCATCAAACAATAATTTTGCTGCGGTCAGGGTTAAGCCGATACCTGCAAATACGGTGATGCTGATGGATGCATTGTCATTAAACGCACTTTCAGAAAAAATAGTGGTACTGATCGAGCTTAGCAACACAATAGCAAAGCAGAAAAGAACCATGGTGGTCGAGCTAACTCTTTTTGCGAACATGTTTGGGACCTCAGAGAGAACAGCAAAGGAGGATACTAAATGTTGATGTCATTAAAATGAATACATTGAAAATGACTTAATTTAGCTTACGGTTTTTGCGAACTTAAAAGAACCCAATTGCTGTTTTAAACCTGTGACAATGCTTTAATAAATGCAAAGAAATGACGCTTTGTGTAGTGGCCATTCTACGAGGAATTGATCGGGAAATATATAAAATTTAATATATAAGCTGCCCTCATCTAGTGAAAAGGGCATGCGTGGGGGATATAGAATTGTAAGACTGTGTGTCTATTTGAGCAGGTTGAGCCAATCTTGGGGTTTCAGGTAAAAGTCGGTCAATTTTTTCTCAGCAGAATCGGCCTCCCATTCAGGTCGATATGACCAACCCGCCAAATTCGGCAAGCTCACTAAAATCGACTCAATCCGCCCACCTGTTTGTAAACCAAAGAGCGTGCCGCGGTCATAAACTAAGTTATATTCGACATAACGACCACGACGATAGATTTGAAAGTCGCGTTGCACCTCGCTAAATGGCTTGTCTTGGTTACGCTGGAAGATTGGAAGAATAGCTTCTAGGTAGCCATTGCCGACTGCTTGAATATATTGAAAACAGGTTTCAAAGTCCCATTGATTGAGATCATCAAAGAATAATCCACCGACACCACGTTGTTCGTCACGGTGTTTTAAATAGAAGTAGTCATCACACCATTGTTTATGTTCGGCATAGACTTCAGCGCCAAAGGGCGCACATAAGTCATGCGCTGTCTGATGCCATGACAGCACATCTTCATCATTTGGGTAAAATGGAGTGAGATCGAAGCCCCCCCCAAACCACCAAATTGGATCTTGACCTTCTTTTTCAGCCACGAATAAGCGCACATTGGCATGTGAAGTCGGGACATTTGGATTTTTCGGATGGATCACTAAGGACACACCCATGGCCTGTGCTTTGGCACCTGCAATTTGCGGATGGCGTTCAGTCGCTGAAGCAGGGAGTTTAGATATGTTGATGTGTGAGAACATCACTCCACCTTTTTCGATCACTGTGCCATTTTGCAGTACGCGTGAACGACCCCCACCGCCTTCAGGACGCTCCCAATCATCTATTTCAAACTGCGCAGTCCCGCCACCAGCACACTCTTGTTGTTCAAGTGCGGCACAAATACGAGCCTGTAAGTCGAGGAGAAATTCGCGAACGCGTTGGATATCCGCAGACGTTGGGTGCTGCATGAAAAGCCTCATGGGAAAAGATGAAAACTGCCTACATCAAAACATAAAACAGCAAAAAGATTAAGAATATTTTCCGAAGAGTCCTACAGCAGCATTCGATGTTGTGAGACAATTCAAAAATGAAATGCTGCTATGTGCAAAATAACCTGACCAATTCGCTAGGTTGAATTCTGATCCTAAGCTCAGCAGAATAACCACAGTACAGACCCGAGTTTGGCGATGCAGAATAGGCTGCATTTTCTGAATGTGGAAGAGCTGATGGTAAATATGCGCGATTCATTGATTCAAAAATACAATGTTCCTGGTCCACGTTATACCAGTTACCCAACGGTGCCGTATTGGGAAGAGCCACAGTTTTCTTTAGAGCAATGGAAACAGACGCTGAAAACATCGTTTGCTGAATCGAATTCGACTGAAGGCATAAGTTTGTATATTCATCTGCCTTTTTGTGAAAGTCTCTGTACTTTTTGTGGCTGTCACAAACGCGTGACCAAAAAGCATGAGATGGAGCAGCCTTATATTCAGGCGGTTTTAAAAGAGTGGTCTCTTTATTGTGACTTGCTTGAAGAAAAGCCGTGCATTAAAGAAATTCATTTGGGTGGCGGAACGCCGACTTTCTTTTCTCCAGCGCATTTAACTCAACTGATTGAAAGTATCCTTGCGCAAGCAGAGATTGCCGAGCAGTATGAGTTTAGCTTTGAAGGGCATCCGAACAATACCACACGGGAGCATTTGCAAGCCTTGTATGACTTGGGCTTTCGCCGTGTCAGTTATGGGGTGCAGGATTATAATGAAACCGTACAAAAAGCCATTCATCGGATACAGCCTTTTGAACATGTCGAGCAAGTGACGCAGTGGGCGCGTGAAATAGGCTATAGCTCAATTTCACATGATTTGGTCTTTGGTCTGCCTTTTCAAAACCTAGATGATGTGCTCAACACCATTGATCAAACCAATCGTTTACGCCCAGACCGTCTGGCCTTTTATAGTTATGCGCATGTGCCTTGGATCAAAGGCAACGGGCAACGTGGGTTTAAAGACCATGATGTGCCGAAAGATGAAGTAAAACGTCAGTGCTATGAAGAAGGGAAAAAGAAGCTGCTTGCGCAGGGGTATCATGAAATTGGTATGGATCATTTTGCTTTAGAAAGTGATGCGATGTACCAATCATTTCAGGCAGGCACTCTGCATCGCAATTTTATGGGTTACACCGCATCGAAAACTCAAGTGATGATTGGTTTAGGTATTTCATCAATCAGCGACAGTTGGTATGGCTTTGCGCAAAATGAAAAAAAACTCGAAGATTATTATGTGCGACTCGAAAACAATGAACTTCCCGTCTATCGCGGGCATATTTTGAGTGCTGAAGATTTGCTAATTCGTCGCCACATTTTAAATTTGATGTGTAGCTTTCAGACGTCGTGGGCAGATTCAGATATGCAATTTCTGGAATTGGCTGAGGTCTTGGGACAACTGGAAGAAATGCAGGACGATGGTTTATTGGAAATTAGACCACACAGTATACGGGTGACTGAGCAGGGCAAAGCCTTTGTCCGCAATATTTGTATGGCGTTTGATTTGCATTTAAAACGCCGTCGACCTGAGAGTCGTATTTTCTCCATGACCATCTAATCTGATTGAAGTGCTCTAAGCCGGCCTTTGTCTAAGGAGGCTTAGAGTATGTTTTCAAATTTTAAAAATCATCTTTCTTGTACAAGTGTGCCATGCGTTCATGTTTGGTTTTTAAATATTCTTCATTGAAAGGATTTAAACCGACCGTCAAAGGCACACGATCTACCACATTGATCCCTTGCTCTTGCAATGCTGCAATCTTCAATGGATTGTTAGTAATCAAACGGACTTGTTGAATATTGAGATGATCCAACATAATGCTGACCATGTCATAACGACGTGCATCGGCAGGGAGATTGAGCATTAGGTTGGCATCAACTGTGTCATGCCCTTGATCTTGTAGCGCATAAGCACGAATTTTATTGGTCAGCCCAATGCCACGACCTTCCTGACGCAAATACAGAATCACGCCTTGCCCAGCTTCATTGATCAGTTTTTGTGTGGCTTGCAATTGTGGACCACAGTCACACTTCAGTGACGCAAAGGCATCGCCCGTGAGACATTCAGAATGAACACGGACTAAAACGGGTTCTGTGATCGGCTGATCCAAACCTTTTGAGAGTGCAACATGTTCTTCACCGGTCTTAGGATCTTGAAATACGGTGATGTTAAATTCACCAAAAGCAGTCGGTAAACGGGATGTGGCAACAAATTCAATAGGCACAGCTAAACCTGTAAATAGTTCAGAAATTGGCTAAAGTATAGCGTAATGCATCGACATTGGTAGAATTGCATCCATGAATTTATGCAGAAGATTTTCTTTTTTGTATAAAGCGAACGATAATAGTTGATAAATAGTAAGATTATTCAGGATAATCACCTGCACTAAACGAACACCCAGTGAGAGCACTGCTCAAAACTGCATCGCTAGAAATATGGCTGATTGAAGGTGATAGCATTCGACGATATGATCGAATTACCCATTTGACCTAGCTAGATTTGCCAGGCTTTAGAAGGCTTTGCCATATTATGTTGTATACAGAAATACCAGCTCATCGCCCTGTAACACCGTTGTTGGATACGATTGATCATCCTCAACAACTTCGCTTGCTTGAGCAAAGTCAATTAGCACAAGTGGCAGACGAGCTACGTCAATTTATTCTGTATGCCGCAGGACAAAGTGGGGGACACTTTGGTGCAAACCTCGGTGTAGTCGAACTCACCGTGGCATTACATTATTGTTTCAACACGCCGAATGACCGCTTAATTTGGGATGTCGGTCATCAAGCTTATCCGCATAAAGCATTAACGGGCCGCCGTGAACAGCTCACGACGATTCGTGCCAAAGATGGTTTGGCTGCCTTTCCTGCGCGTGATGAATCGGTGTTTGATACCTTTGGAGTCGGACATTCTTCGACTGCGATTTCAGCAGGCCTAGGTATGGCGCTGGCGCGTCGTTATCAAAACAATCCATGTGAAGTGGTCGCGATCATTGGTGATGGGGCGATGACAGCGGGTATGGCCTTTGAAGCCATGAACGATGCAGTTGCGCATGATGCGGACCTGATGGTGGTACTGAATGACAATGATATGTCGATTTCATGTAGTACTGGTGGTTTTGCAAAACATCTGGCTTCGATTTGGGAAAGTGGGCAGTCCATTAATATTTCAGATGATGGCGAAGCTTATGTACAGCCACATCCTGAATGGACTTATAACTCACGTTTACATAGCGCAGCGACAGATGCGGCTGACAACGTATTTAAAGCGATTGGTTTTGATTACTTTGGGCCTTTCGATGGGCACGATGTTGAGCAGTTGACACAAGTCTTTACCGCATTGAAAAAACGTAAAGGTCCACGTTTGATCCATGTCTATACCAAAAAAGGCAAAGGCTTCGTCCCTGCTGAAGCTGACCAAATCAAATATCACGCGATTACAAAAATAAATGCCAAGTCTGCGCCACAAACAGCGCCCAAATATTCAGATGTCTTTGGTCAATGGTTATGTGATGAAGCGGCACAAGATGAGCGTTTACTGGCGATTACCCCTGCCATGTGCGAAGGCTCAGGGATGGTGAGTTTTGCCAAACAGTATCCACAGCGCTTTTTTGATGTCGCGATTGCAGAACAGCATGCTGTAACTTTGGCGGCGGGTATGGCATGTGAAGGCTTAAAACCTGTGGTTGCAATTTACTCGACCTTCTTGCAGCGTGGCTATGATCAATTGATTCATGATGTGGCCCTGCAAAATCTGGATGTTACCTTTGGTATCGACCGTGCAGGTTTAGTGGGTGAAGATGGCCCGACTCATGCTGGGGCCTATGACTATGCCTTTATGCGCACCGTACCGAACCTGGTGATTATGGCGCCTAAAGACGAAAATGAATGTCGTCAAATGTTGCATACTGCTTATTTATACAATGGTCCTGCCGCAGTGCGTTACCCGCGTGGCAATGGTTTGGGTGTTGAGATTCAACAACAGATGACCCCGATGGAAATTGGTCAGGCTGAAATTGTAGCGAGCTTTAATGATGCCCAAGACGACGTTATTAGCATTCTTGCCTTTGGTAGTCGTGTTCAGGCCGCAGTAGAGGCAGCACATAAATTGGCTGAACAAGATTTAGCGGTTCGTGTGGTGAATATGCGCTTTGTTAAACCGCTTGATGAAAAGATGATAGCGACTTTAGCACCATCAACGGCTTTATTTGTTACGGTTGAAGAACATGCGGTAATGGCGGGTGCGGGCAGTGCAGTCAATGAATATTTGGCACAGGCTCAAATCGTGAAACCGATGTTAAATCTTGGTTTAGCGGATACATTTATGCATCAAGCGACTCATGCGCAAATGTTGCATCAGGCAGGATTAGATGCAGAAGGCATTGAAAGCTCGGTGCGCCAAGCATGGTCAAAACTTGTACATATGGTTTAAGCACCGTTTTTAAATTTTAGAAACATTTTTTCCCTAAAAGCCCCGATCTTTGATAAGATGCGCGGGCTTTTATGCATTATTCTTTATCAATATCTTCAAATTGTAGTGGGTGTTCAATGGAACCTATGGTGGTGATGGCTGCGCGTGCGGCTCAATTAGTCGGTCAAGAGCTTTTAAAAGCGCATCAAAATCGTCATAAGCTCGATCTACAAGTCGAAGAAAAAGGAATTGATGGTCCTGTAACGCGTGTAGACCGTTATTTGGAACAATTGGCTATCGATACCCTACGTAAAAGCTATAAAAATCACAGCTTCCTTGGTGAAGAGTTTGGTTTTCAAGAAGGTAAAGGTCACGACGCAGATTGGTGTTGGATCATCGACCCACTTGATGGCACTCTAAACTTCATTAACGGTGTTCCTCACTTCTGTATCTCTATTGCAGTTCAACATAAAGGCATTACTCAACACGGCGTGATTTACGACCCTGTGAAAGATGAGTTGTTCTCTGCAAGTCGTGGTCGTGGTGCCATGATGAACCAACGCCGTATTCGCGTAAACGTGAAAGACAGTCTTGAAAATACATTCATGTCTGTGGGTCATGCTTACCGTGCAAAACGTAATGGTGAAGTGATTTCTTATGCAAAAAATCATTTTGATTCATTGTTAAATGTGACTGAAGCTGGCGCGCAATACCGTCGTACAGGTTCTGCAGCATTAGATTTGGCATATGTTGCAGCAGGTCGTTTCGATGCGTACTTCGAACTTGGCTTAAAGCCTTGGGATATCGCAGCTGGTGAGTTGATCGTGAAAGAAGCGGGCGGTACAGTAGTTGATGCACGTGGTGGTAGCGAATCTATGGAAAATGGCCAAGTACTGGCATGTTCTATGAAAATGTTGAAACCTCTGATGAAAGCAGTTGTACCTGCTTGGGGTGAAGCTGCTAAGTAATAGCATGTAGATTGTGTTTTAAGACATTGAAAAAGCCCTCAGAAGAGGTAATGCTGATCAGTTAAGACAAAATAGCTGAAATGCGGTAAAAATGAGCGTATCCAGATACGCTCATTTTTTTATGACTTTTTCTCAGAATTTAAGTTCAGCATTTCAGCAGACAGCTCCTTCACTTTCTAATTTTAGCGAATTAATTGATTTAAACTGGATTGAAGACTGTTTAAAACGGACCGGGAAAGCATCGGTCAGAAAAAGAAAACTCCCCGCAGAGCATGCTGTATGGCTAGTTATTGGACTTGCATTGTTCCGCGACCAGCCCATCTGGTATGTTGTTCAGCAGCTGCAGCTGGTTTTTGGCACGGCTGAAAGCTGCGCCCCAAGCGCATCAGTGCAGGCCAGACAGCGCTTGGGTCTGGAGCCTTTAAATGTCCTGTTCAATACACTGAGTCAGACATGGTTTGAAGATTCTCAGCCGCAATATTCCGCCTTTCATGGCCTAAGCATCTGCGCTGTAGATGGAGCCGTCTGGTCCATGCCCCACACAGATGAGAACTTCAGGCACTTCGGTTCTTCCAAAGGCAAAACGATAGCAGCACCTTGGCCGCAAGCCAGAGCGGTTTGCCTGATCAACACCAATACTCATGAAGTGATTGATGCCGGGATTGGAAGTATGGATCAAGGCGAGCTGACTTTAGCGAAGAAATTGAAAGTGCCTGCAAATAGCCTGACTTTATTTGACCGGGCCTACTTCTCTGCTGATTTCTTATCAGGGTGGCAGTCTCGGGAAAACTGCCATTGGCTTATGCGGGCTAAAGACAATCTGCGCTATGAAATTATCAGGAAAAACTCAGCGCATGACTTTCAAATCAGAATGCCTGTTTCTCCAAGAGCGAAGAAACTGAATCCGGATTTAGGTGACTATTGGGAAGCCCGCCTGATTGAAACTGAACAGTCTGGAAGGGTTAGACGATACGTTACATCATTATTAGATTCAAAGGCTTATCCTCTGGAAGAGGTCAGTACGCTGTATGCTCAGCGCTGGGAAATCGAGATGTGCTACCGTGAAATCAAGAGCGACCTGCAAGATGGGATGCATTTAAGAAGCAAGCAGCCTGAATTGGTGTATCAGGAATTATGGGGTGTATTGATTGCTTATAATATTCTTAGAAGGCAAATGAAATTTATGGCTCAACGGGCGAAAGTCAGCCCTTTGCGTATCAGTTTCCATATTGCTTCAATCAGCATTATCAATATATTAAGGCATACTCCGCTGGAATCGGCAGGGAATTTGCCCAAGCATTTAGAGCGTTTGCTGGAACAGTCTAAAATGTTTGTTTTGCCTGAAAGAAGATCAAGGCAATGCCCTAGAGTCGTCAAAATAAAGCCTCAAAAGTACCCAAGAAAATGCCAGTCAATTTCTTAACTGACTGGCATTACTCAGAAGAGGGCTTTTTCTTTGATATGGATGAAAAAAATAAAGGTCTTTGTGGTGATTTACTTTCTGGCTTTAACCTCTATAGATTGTAAAACATAGGCTGTGCCAGATTCTGATTACCTCTTAATGAAGATCACGCTATACAGAAATAAAGCGGGTTAAAATTAACCAGTGTATAGATACCTATTTAAGCTTGTTGTGTCTAATGTTTATGACAGGTCAGATAGCATGTCAAATCACGGCAGCATTAGAGCAAGAGCTAGTACAATTAATTGCGTCATATGGCTGATAGTTGAGGAAAGAGCAAAGAATACTATTCAATATTTTTCTAGATGGTCAAAAAAATTAAAGTGAAAACCTGCATTTATTCAATCTTTGAGGAAAATATTGTATCAATTTCACGAAAAGAGGTGACTTTTAAAAATATCCTGCTATACTCCGCCCACGCACTAAATTTCGTTCATTACCTGAACATTCTCTTCTATCATTGTGTATGCGCGTCCGGTCCAAAGAGAGGACATTATTTCGCGCCCCACCCAATCGCTTAAGCGATTCCTTCAGGTTGCGGCTGTAATCAAATGTGCGTTATACGCATCGTCGTTCTCGGATCGCCGCTGATTCTATATTTTCAGCGATTATTGCTGTGCCGCTTTTTGCCGATGTCCATCAGACCATATATTTAATGGAGCACCCATTTTTCGGGTGAAATACTCTATGAGCAAAACTTTTGCTGATTTTCCTTTACATGAATCGTTACAACAAGCTTTACAAAGCTTAGGTTTTACTTCTCCTACGCCTGTACAGGAACAATCGATTCCTGCAGCTTTAGAAGGTAAAGACCTTTTAGTATCTAGCCAAACAGGTTCAGGTAAAACTGCAGCGTTCTTACTTCCAACGTTAAACGCACTTGCAGCCCAAGAGACTTTCGTTCCGTTCAAAGAACGTATGAAAGCAATTACTCAACCGAATATCTTGGTTCTTTGCCCAACTCGTGAGTTGGCGCAGCAAGTAAGCCAAGACGCGATTGGGTTTGTCCGTCACATGAAAGGTGCGCGTATTGCAGCGATCATGGGTGGTATGCCGTTTGGTAAGCAAATCCAACAGTTAAAAGGTGCGCAAGTTGTTGTTGCAACACCAGGTCGTTTACTTGACCTTGTAAACCGTCGTCAAATTAAATTAGACCAAGTTGATGCGCTTATTGTTGACGAAGCAGATCGTATGCTAGATCTAGGTTTCTCTGAAGACTTAGAAGCAATTAGCGATCTTGCTGCAAACCGTAAACAGACTTTAATGTTCTCTGCAACATTTGCTGGTCGTATCATTACACTTGCTGAACGCATGATGAATGATCCACAACGGATTGCAATCGAAACTGGTCACTCTACGAATACTGACATCACTCAGACTTTACACTGGACTGATGGCTTTGAGCACAAGAAAAAATTACTAACGCATTGGTTAAGTGCTGAAGACGTAGATCAAGCTGTTGTATTTGCTTCTACTCAAGAAGACACCGATATGTTGGCTGAAGAACTTGCTGAAGCTGGTTTATCAGTTGTAGCACTTCATGGTGCTATGCCACAAACTGTGCGTAACCGTCGTTTACGTAGCATCCGTGAAGGTCGTGCAAAAATTTTAGTTGCAACCGACGTTGCTGCTCGTGGTCTCGACGTACCAACCATTTCACACGTAATCAACTTCGGTCTTCCAATGAAGAACGAAGACTATGTACACCGTATTGGTCGTACAGGTCGTGCGGGTCGTACTGGTAAAGCAATCACTTTAGCAACTTACCGTGAACGGGGTAAAATCCGTGCTTTAGAAGATTTCTTAGATGCGCGTTTGAATGTATCTGAAATTGAAGGCCTTGAGCCATCTCCACCTCCTGCACGCGGTAGTCGTGATGGCGGCGGTCGTGGTCGTGATGGTCGTGGTCGTGATGGCGGCGGTCGTGGTCGCGGTGGTTTCGGTGGTCGCGATGGCGGCGGTCGTGCTCGTTTCGAAGGTGAGTCTAACTTTAAACGTCGTGAAGGTGGTGATGACCGTCCACGTCGTAGCTACGATGACAAACCTCGTGGTGATCGTCCATCATTTGGTGGTGAAGATCGTCCACGTCGTGAGTTTAATAATGACCGTCCACGTCGTGAAGGCGGTTTCGGTGATCGTCCACAACGTTCTTTTGATGACCGTCCAAAACGTGATTTTGGTGATCGTCCAGCGCCACGTCGTGAAGGTGGTTTCGGTGATCGTCCGCAACGTTCTTTTGATGATCGTCCAAAGCGTGAATTCAACTCTGATCGTCCACGTCGCGAAGGCGGTTTCAACGATAAGCCACGTTTTGACTCAAATGATGACAACCGCGGTAACCGTGTAGATTACAAACCACGTCGTGAAGGTTCTTTTGGTGACCGTCCAAAACGTGATTTTGGTGATCGTCCAGCGCCACGTCGTGAAGGTGGTTTTGGCGACCGTCCACAACGTTCTTTTGGTGAAGACCGTCCTAAACGTACTTTCGGTGGTGAAGACCGTCCTAAGCGTACTTTTGGTGGCGAAGACCGTCCGAAGCGTGAATTTAATTCAGATCGTCCACGTACTGAAGGTGGTTTTGACCGCCCACGTCGTAAGTTTAACGACTAAGTCTGAATGAATAAAAAAACCAGTGGAAACACTGGTTTTTTTTTGTCTACGGCTGTAAAAAAATAAATTAAAATGTATACTGAGTCATATTTTAATTGTATTGATAATAATGATGCACAATAATGAGGTTGAATCAATCGCCACACTCTCTGACATGAAAGAGGTCAATATGGCACATTATCTCGGACTCTTTTTGCTGATTTGCAACATTCTTTTCTTTGTCTATAGTCGTTATGGATGAAGCAATTCATCTTATGTAGCTTGTTTTCGCAGTTCAAATAAATATAAATACAACCAACTGAAATCAATTCGTGCACAAAATTAGACACGGAATACGCTAACATATCGTTTTTTAATCCTTTATAGTATGCATGCTGAAAAAATGCAGGAAAACGCACAGCTATGAATAATCAAGCGCCTCTGACTGCTCAAGCCCTCATTGAGGTCAAAGACCTGAGCTTTAAGCGAGGGGAACGTGTCATTTATGATCAGGTCAATTTAAAAATTCGACAGGGTCAAATTACGGGCATTATGGGCCCATCAGGTACAGGTAAAACCACTTTACTACGTTTAATTGGCGGTCAATTGACTCCCGACCAAGGTGAAGTGCTTTTTGATGGGCAAAATATTGCGAAAATGTCACGCAAAGAGTTATTCGCTGCGCGTGCGCGTATGGGCATGCTTTTTCAAAGTGGCGCATTGTTTACCGATATGTCGGTGTATGAAAATGTAGCCTTTCCGATAAGAGCACATACCAAGCTGCCTGAGCATTTACTGTCAGAAATTATATCTTTAAAACTAGAGTCTGTCGGCTTACGTGGTGCAGAACAGATGATGCCTTCTGAGCTCTCAGGCGGGATGAACCGTCGTGTGGCTTTGGCACGTGCAATTGCACTGGATCCTGAGCTGATCATGTACGATGAGCCATTTGCAGGGCAAGATCCAATTGTGAAGGGTGTACTCACACGTCTGATTCGATCATTGCGAGAAGCTCTTGATTTAACAACAATTATTGTCTCGCATGACGTGGCTGAAACCTTATCGATCGCAGACTATATCTATGTTGTTGCTGAAGGTAAGGTGCAAGGTGAAGGCACGCCTGAACAGTTACAGGCGAATGCCTCTCCGTTTGTTAAACAGTTTTTAACAGGTGCGGTTGAAGGGCCTGTCGATTATCAATTTAGCCATAAGGCATATCTAAATACTGAGGTGCAAGCATGAATGCGATAGCACTCTTAGGTCGACGCGTGATTGAACGGGTTCGCGGCATTGGTGTTGCCAGCCTGATGTTATTACAAATTTTATTTTCGATGCCCACTGCTTTAGGTGTTCGGTTATTTGTTTACCAAATGTACCGTGTTGGGGTGTTATCGCTGCTCATTATTGTGGTGTCAGGGCTATTTATTGGTGCTGTACTGGGCTTACAGATGTATAGCATCTTGGTGACCTTTGGTAGTGAAGCGATGCTGGGTACAGCGGTTGCATTGACCTTACTCCGTGAATTAGCACCTGTAGTTGCGGCATTGCTGTTTGCAGGTCGTGCGGGTTCTGCATTGACGGCTGAGATTGGTTTAATGAAAGCCACAGAGCAGCTGTCCAGTATGGAAATGATCGGGGTTGATCCACTTAAACGTGTGATTTCGCCGCGACTTTGGGCCGGTATTTTTAGTTTGCCGATGTTGTCTGTCATCTTCGCTGCGGTGGGGATTATGGGCGGTAAAATGGTGGGTGTAGACTTCTTGGGTGCAGATGAAGGTTCTTACTGGAGTGGCATTCAAAGTAGCGTAGAGTTCTATAAAGATGTCCTGAATGGCACCATCATTAAAAGTTTTGTTTTTGCTTTAATTTGTACATGGATTGCGGTGTATCAAGGCTATGCCTGTGAACCAACATCTGAAGGTATTGCGACATCAACCACACGCACTGTGGTGTATTCATCGCTCTGTGTTTTAGGTTTTGATTTTGTGTTGACTGCGGTCATGTTTGGAGGTGTTTAATGAAATCACGTGCAAGTGAGCTGGCAGTCGGCATATTTGTCATTTTATTCGGTATCGCTTTGTTTTTTATTGCGATGCGAGTGAGTGGCTTGGTGGGATCAAATCTCAGTGATCGCTATGAAATGAGTGCAACCTTCGATAATGTAAATGGTTTAAAACCACGTGCGAAAGTGACGATGAGTGGGGTGAAAATTGGTCAAGTTGATCAAATTAGCTTAGACCCTGTGACACGTTTAGCGACTGTTTCTTTTTCGTTGGATGGTAAATTAACGACCTTTAATGCAACACAACTCAAAGAAGTTGAAAAGAATGCACTTGAAGAGCTTCGTTACAGTAGCGACTATACCTCTGCGGATGCTGCGCAACAAAAAGAAATGGAAAAGCAACTTATTGCGAACATGAAGTCCATCACCAGCATTGATGAAGATGCTTATATTATGGTGGCAACCAATGGTCTGCTAGGTGAGAAGTACTTGAAAATTGTTCCAGGGGGCGGTTTGAACTACGTGAAACGTGGTGAAAGCATTGGCAATACCCAAGGCACAATGGACCTAGAAGACTTAATTACTAAATTTATTACGGGTGGTGCAGGTAAATCGAAAGATGCTTCAGCAACAACTGAGCAACCTGAAACCGCTGAAACAGCAGATGCCAATGTGTCATTTGTTGAATGATTTGAAGAGGACCAATTGTAGTGAATACTTTATTGAAACAAACACTGACAGCTAGCATTTTAACTACAATGTTTGCAGGTACTGCTTTTGCAGCACCAAGTGAAGCACCACCTGCTTTTGTTAAAAAAGTGGCAGATGGCTTGATTGCGCGTTTAAAAGCGGATCATGCCAAGCTACAAAACAACCCAGCTGCTGTGAAAACGATTGTTCGTCAAAACTTAGACCCGTATGTGGATTCACAAGCGTTTTCACGTATTGTGATGGGGACTTATGCAACCAATCAATACAGTACAGCTGCACAACGCGCGAAGTTTGAAAATAATTTCCGTGAAACACTGATTGAAAATTACGGTTCTGCATTCGCGAAATTCAGCAATCAGACATATACCATCCGTCCGTATAAAGAAACCAATAGCAAAAACCCTGTGGTGACGATCGACTTTAATAACAAAGGCGAAAAAATCCCAGTGTCTTTCCAGTTGGCGGATAAAGGCAACCAATGGAAAATCCGTAATATCAATGTGTCGGGTATCGACCTTGGTTTACAGTTCCGTAATCAGTTCGCGGCAACGGTTAAACGTAATGGTGGCGACCTAGATAAAGCGATTGCAAACTTCCAACCTGATGCAGAAGCAGCGGTTGAAAAGAAAAAATAAGTAGGTGAAAGGTGATTAACTTTAGCAATCAGGAAATGCAGCTTTCAGGTCAGATTACATATGACAATGCTGAAAGCTACTATCAACAAGGTCTGAAGGTGATTCAGTCACAGTCTTATCCTGTGGTGGTGAATTTGGCCCAGCTTGAACATGGTAGTACATTGGCACTAGCAGTTTTGGTGCGTTGGTTGCGTCAAACACCCGATGCACATAGTTTACATTTTAAAGCTGTACCTGAAAAAATGATGAAGGTGATTCAAGCCTGTCATTTACAGGATGACCTCAAGTTAATCCCTTAAATAAAAAAAGCACCTTAGGGTGCTTTTTTTTATATGTTGTGTTTCTTAAATCTATGAGGAAAAACAATGTTTTAACGTGTACTCAAATCCATTTTTTCCAGCGGAAGTAAATGAGCGGACCAATCAGGAACGCCATTAAGATCAGGCTCACCACAATAAAACTGGTGCCGCCTTTGGCAAAAGGCAACACATCGGTGTTCATGCCGTAAATACTGGCAATCAGCATTGGTGGAGCGAGCATACTGGGTAAGATAGAGAAGCGACGAATCGTGTCATTCTGCTCGGTGTTAATGAAGCCTGAGGTGGTATCCAGTAAGAATCGTACTTTTTGGAACAAGAAGGCATCGTGCTCAACTAGTGAGCGAACGTCTTCACTGAGCTCTCGAATGTCTGCATCATAAATATGACTGCCTAAAGCACGCGGGCGTGATAGAAAGGTCAGTACACGACGTAAGTCAATCAAACACAGCTGTGCTTTTCCAAGCATATCTTCCAAGTGGGCCAGACGGGTAATCATGTCATCTAAGTCGAGAATCATCTCGCGGTGACGGTTATTCAGCACTTCTGTGGAATACTTTTCCAAGTCCTTGTGGATATCTTCTAAGATATCCGCAAGCTCGTCCAGCTTAGCCTCGAGTAAACCGAGTAAGATCCACGTTGGATCTTTATAGTCGATTTCATAGTCATTGCGGCGCGCACGCGCACGAAAGGCACGGAACGCTACCAGTTTTTCCCCGCGAAGGGTAAAGAGACGTTCTTTATGTAAAATGAAAGCGACAGTTTGTACCGTGGCAAGGGCACCGCTGCTTTCTTCAGGCTCACCATCGACTTGATAGTTTTTATTTTTCGTTAAAAAATACGTACTGATATGCAAAATACCGTCGTCATCACGGTAGAATCGAGCTGAAGATGAAATGTCTTCGAGTGATTTTAGCGTAGGTAAATTTTGTTCATATGCATCTAAAATCCACTGTTGTTCTTCTTGGGAGGGAGCAATGAGGTCAAGCCAGACCAAATCGGGCTGAAGATCGAAATCGCCATTAATGGTGATGTCTTCTAAGCTACCGCGCTCTGTGGCGTAAAAGGCTTCAAGCATGCCGTCTTTCTCCTTTGCGCAGTAATGGTTGAAGTGGATGGGTGTATTTTAGACAAGGATTGCAATAAAAACACTGATCGAATGGTTAAATTGCTAAAAAATATCCATTCATTTTAGTGAAGTTGCATGACAATTAAATATCAGAGTAAAAAATGACAAATTCAATTGCGATCTTTTGTGGTTCCGCATTAGGTTCAGATCCAATCTTTTCCGAAACAGCACGTCAGGTTGGACACACCATTGCAGAACAAGGCAAAACCTTGGTCTATGGTGGTGGCCGTTCGGGCTTAATGGGTATTGTGGCTGACAGTGCTTTAGAGGCAGGCGGTCAAGTGATTGGCGTGATTCCACACGTGCTAGTGGATCGTGAGTTGGCGCATCAAGGCTTGACCGAGTTACATGTCGTCAAAGACATGCAAGAACGGAAACTGAAAATGTCAGCCTTGTCGGATGGATTTATTGCAATGCCAGGCGGTGCAGGGACTTTAGAAGAAATCTTTGAACAATGGACGTGGGCTCAGCTCGGCATTCACCTTAAGCCGAATGCCTTTTTAAATGTAAATGGCTTTTATGATGATTTACTTAAATTTCTGAAGATGACCACCAACAAAGGCTTTACCCATGCGCGTTTTACCGACAGCCTGATTGTATCGGATTCGGTGAAAGCCATTTTAAAGCAGATGGATCAGTTCCAAGCGCCTGAACCGAAGTGGGGCATGGTTGATCCTGAGTTGTTGGATGTCAAAGCATGAAGGTGATTACGGTCGCTGCGGCTATTATTGTGAATGAACAGCAGCAGCTTTTATTGGTGCGTAAGCAGAACACCGCGTGTTTTATGCAAGTGGGTGGTAAGCTTGAGCCCAATGAAGCACCTGAGCAAACCATGCTGCGTGAGATTCGGGAGGAAATTGGAAGTGATGCGACGATTGAACAGTTTGTTGGTCGTTTTGAAACAGCCACCGCCAATGAACCTGATTTTAAATTGGTGAGCTATGTTTACCATGTTCAGCTTCAGCAAGCGCCACAAATTGCGGCTGAAATTGCAGAAATGAAATGGGTCAGTTTGAATGACCAGCAGACTACACTTGCACCGCTGACCACTGAGGTGGTCATGCCATGGGTACGTGAACATTTGATGATTGACGTAGTCTAATTATTTTAGTGCATAGGCAATACACGCGGCGCTGACTTTATGACAACCCAATTGTTCAAGCTGTAAAGTCAGTGCCTGAATCGAGCTGCCTGTGGTCACGACATCATCCAAAATCAAAACACGCCGATAGAGTTTTGCGTACTGACGTTGCTGTGGATCGATTTTAAACTGTTGATGAATTTGATCTAAGCGTTCCAGTCGACTGAGTCCTTTTTGCGAATGTTGATGCAGTCGTATCACAGGCTGCCAAATGGGAACATTGAACTGCTTGGCTAAGTCTTTGGCGAGGATCATTGATTGGTTATAGCCACGTTCTGCTAAACGCTGAGTCGAAATCGGCATCGGAACAATTGCTTGTATTTTAGGTAAGCGAATTTGCTGAATAATGCCTGACAGTAGAGGCTGCCAATGCAGTTGTTGTTCATATTTGAACTGCTGAATAAGGTGATCTAAAGGATATTGATACTGTCCTGCGACATGAATACTCAGTTCTTGTTTTTCAACGGTCTGTGGATGCAGTGGGAGTTGTTGCCAGCAGTCCAGACAGACCGAATGCAGATCTGCGCGTACAATGCCACACAACTGACAAGGCTGTGCTTTGTGTAGCAACTGTTTGGCGGTGTGCAGTAAATGACTAAACATAGGCATAGCGTGGTGCTTCAGGCAGCCAGCGTTTCAGTAAGGCTTCAGCGTTTTTAGGATAGTCCTTTAAAATCTGCGCTGCGACAAAATGTGCTTGATTGAGCAAATGATCATCGCGTTCCAGTTTGGCTACACGAAAGCCCATATCGCCTGTTTGTTTGGTACCGAGCAATTCACCGGGACCGCGGATTTCCAAATCTTTTTCGGCAATTAAAAAGCCATCATTGGTTTCACGCATGATGCGTAGGCGTTCTTGTCCATTTTGAGACAGCGGGCTTTTATATAGCAGGGCGCAAAAGCTGGCCTTGGCGCCTCGACCAACACGGCCACGTAATTGGTGTAATTGAGAGAGTCCTAAACGCTCCGCATTTTCAATCACCATGATCGAGGCATTTGGTACATCGACCCCCACTTCAATCACTGTGGTCGCAATCAAGAGCTGTAATTCATTGGCTTTAAACTGTTGCATCACTGCTTGTTTTTCGTCGGCTTTCATTTTGCCATGTACAAGGCCAATGTTGAGCTCTGGGAAGCGTTCTTTAATTTCTAAATAGGTCGCTTCAGCAGCTTGAGCATCTAAGGTTTCAGACTCTTCAACCAAGGTGCAGACCCAGTAAGCTTGTTTACCTTCTAGACAGTTGCTGGCAATACGTTGTAGGACTTCTTCTCGGCGGTCGAGTGGAATGGTCACGGTTTGAATCGGGGTTCGTCCGGGTGGAAGTTCATCGATCACGGACGTGTCCAAGTCTCCATAGGCGGACATGGCTAAAGTCCGTGGAATAGGGGTTGCAGTCATGACCAATTGATGTGGGGTCATATTCTGTGCGCCTTTATTGCGGAGGGCTAAGCGCTGATCGACCCCGAAGCGGTGCTGCTCATCGATAATCACTAACCCGAGTTTGGCAAAGTGGATATTGTCTTGAAACAGGGCGTGTGTACCCACCACCAGATGCGCTGTGCCATCGACAATGGCTTGTTCGGCTGCAGCACGGGCTTTGCCTTTTTGTTTACCTGAAAGCCAAGATACACTGAGTCCCAAAGGCTCAAACCATTTTTTAAAATTGAGATAGTGTTGTTCCGCCAATATTTCAGTCGGTGCCATTAACGCCACTTGCCAACCTTCTTCTAAAGCATGGCAGGCTGCGACTCCAGCGACCAAGGTTTTGCCTGCGCCGACATCGCCTTGAACCAAACGTAACATTGGTTTATTGAGTTTTAAGTCTTGTACTATTTCTTTGGAGACACGCTTTTGTGCATTGGTCATTTCAAAAGGTAGGCTGCTGAGCAGTTGTTTGGCAAACTGACGACTGGCAGAAATACGTGGCGCTTCAATTTGTTGGATATAGGCGCGACGGCTTAATAGACTGACCTGATGCGCAACCAACTCTTCAAAAATCAAACGTTGCTGGGCAGGGTGTGAGCCTTGGCTCAGTTGCAGCATATTGGCATCTACAGGAGGATGATGGATGTAATCCAACGCCTGTTTAAGTGCATAGCCATTGGTAAATTTTGCAGGTAGCAGTTCAGGTAAATCATCACTGTGCTTGGCTAAAGCCTGTTTGATGTATTCACGAAATTTAGGCTGAGTCAGACCTTCTGTGCTGGGGTAAATCGCAGTCAGTTGGGTTTGTGGAAGCGGCGTATGTTCTGTAATAAGTTGAATTTCGGGATGATACATTTCCAAGCCACGCGCACCCACACGGACTTCACCAAAAATGCGTAAACGGTTACCAACTTTTGCACGGTCCGTTAAGCCTTTATAAATATGGTAAAAGCGTAAAGTCACTTTGCCAAAGTCATCTTGCAGTCCAATCGCCATCGATTTACGCTTACCCGGTGGGAAGTCCACGCCTTGAATCGTTCCTTCGAGTAGGTAGCTACGCCCAACAGTCAATTGGTTCATGGGGATGATCGTGCTACGATCTTCATAGTCTCGTGGCAGATGAAACAGCAGATCATCTGTAGTGAAGAGATTCAACTTTTCAAGTAGTGCAGCAGAGGCAGCTCCGACCCCCTGCAACTGATGGACTGCAGCCATGTCCCCTCAACTTTGTCTGTGATTTGGTGCTAAATGCATATTTTATTTATAGGTTATGGTAAAACATCTCAGCGTGTTGCTAAACAGTTATTTCAGCAAGGCCACCAAATTACCACAATTAGTCGAAGTCCGAAATCAGATGATTGGGCTGAGCATTTGACTCAAAATATTCATCAGCTGGATTTGTCTCAAGTCGCACCGATTGATGCGGTATATGTCTTACTCTCGCCTGAGAGCAGTACGGTGGAGGCGTATCAGCGAACTTTTGTAGACTCGATTGCACCCATGCTACATGCCTTAAAAAGTCATCCTTTAAAGAAAGTGATCGTAGTTTCTTCTACACGTGTCTATGGTGAAAGTGTAGGGGAGCGGGTTGATGATGACACTAGTCCCCAACCGAGCGATGTGCAAGGGCAGGTGCTATTGAACATGGAAACTTTGTGGCAACAGGCTTATCCATCTGAATGTGTGATTGTACGTCCAACAGGAATTTATGGGACTTCAGTTGCACGTATGATTAAACTTGCAGAAACCATAAAAACTTATCCCAAACTGCATTGGTCGAACCGAATTCATATTGATGATTTGGTTGCTTTTCTAGCACACTTGCTTCACGTGGAACATACTGAAAAGTCTTACATTTGCAGCAATAGCCAACCATTGCCCTTACATGAAATTATTCAATGGTTTCAACAGCAGTTAGGACTGCCAGTTTTGGTTCTGGAAAGTGCTGTGTCATCAGGCAAACAAATTCATGCTACGCGTATGCAACAGATGAATTTTGAATTACAGCATCCACATTGCTTTGATGATTATTTGGCGTTGTTAGCAGAGCGTGAGTCAAAATAATTTTTTATTTTTACTCATAAAAAATGTGAAGCATCGTTTGGAAAATGGCTGTGGAACGTGAAGAATCATGACAAATCCGTTTCAGTGCGCTTAACCCTAGAACGGCTTTTATTAAGATATTGATGCTTATAGGAAAATTTTAAGAATTTCGTATAAGGTGTATTATGTTAATTTTAGAGAAAGTTAAAAATATGAGAAAAGAGTTAAGAGAAATATTTATTCATGGATGTAATGAGAAACTTGAGAAAAAAGGAGATAGCGTAGGTTTATCTTTCTATGCTTTTTTCAAGAGTAAAAATGATAATCCTGAGCTTTTAATGGAGGCAGCCAATTGGTGGATCATGCAACATAAATTAGATCATTTCGAAAAAGCTGTAAAAATTAAAGCTCTTGTTTTAAGTGAGTCTTCGCCTAACTTAACATAATGGCTGTTATACGAACAGCAAGAAGCCTAGATCCAGATCGTAGTTTTAAAATTTGGATCTATTTTTTCTTCTACTCGTTGTACATACTTTTACTATCGTTATATTAGTAATCAATAAAATCCATTTAAGTACAATAAGTATATGTTTATAATAGGGATAATAAAATTAATATATTGTGATTGATATGTCATTAAGTTCAAAAAAATAGTCGAGTTTTCTATACTTACTATATTAGGTTTTACACTTTATTTCGGGGTTACCACTTACCATAATTGGAAATACAAACAGGCGTTAAAATCTGGTAATCAAATTCGTGAGTGTGGTGAATTTATTGAAAAAACAGAAATCGTCAAAGAGCGCTTTGGACGATCGGATAGTATTGAACCGATCTATACCTTCAAGAACTCACAAGGCAATTTATTCAGTTTTAGTGGTAGTAAACAAGTCATCAAGCACTTACCTAGACTTAATACATTACAACCACAACAGTCTATTTGCTTCCAATATGCAACGATATCGAAAGATAAAAATGATTTCTTTCCTCTCACCAATCTTTACTAAAAATTAGCTTATTTAACATAAATCTCTTATTTTAAATAGATTTTAATTTTTATTCATAGACTTAAAGCATAGGCACCTACATTTTGTAGATACCTATGCTTTTAAAAAGAAATTACTTCTTCTTACGTTTCAAACGCTTCTTCGCTTGTTCAGCAGCGACTTTGTCTAGCGTGTCTTTCAGTTCTTCATCGCTGAAAGTGGTGATGTGTTGCAACATTTGTAGCGTGACATCATCTAGTACCAAGTTGGCATATTGAGCAACGTTTTGGAAGTTCTCATCAAACACAATCGCGTTGTCTGAGTTGGTGCTGATATAACCCTGTTGCGTGAGCACTTTAATAAAGCTTTGGAACAGGGCTTTGTCAAAGAATTCAGGCGAATTGAATTCATACAGTACCGAAAGGCGCTGACCGACCAAATGACTGAGTTCTTCAACTTGACGCGCTGAAATATTCCCAGAACCTCGCTGTGTAATCAGCGCAAGCGTCATGTAGTAACGCTCAAGACTTTGCATGACTGGCGCAGCCAATACCACCAACTGGTTATGATCTTCGCTGTTTGGAGCAGGAGAAATCAAGTGGCCTTCGGCATCTTCAGAAATCAGTTTGGCTTGAATCAAACCATCTACATAAGCACAGATTTGATCTTTGAGTTCAGCATCTTCCCATTTTAAAAACAGTTCTGCTTTTAAGAATGGATACAGCGTGCGAATTACATTGATTAAATCACCACGGCCAATGGTTCCATTATGTTCAACCAAAGCGGCAACAAGAGATGGCAATACAAAGGCATGCAAAATGTTATTACGGAAGTAGGTCAGCAGTACTGCTTGATTGTCCGCAATCGCAATAATGTCACCAAGAACGTGATTGACGCGTTTGATCAGTTTCAGCTTTAAACCATAAGCAATGATTTCTTTACCTGATAATGGCGTGACCAAGAGGCGCTCATCATAAGGAAGAGTTGTTAGTAGTTTGCGATAGGTATCAAGCTGTTTGATACAAATTTCTTCATCCAGAGTATGCTTCTCAGTAGCCAGCAGCACCAAAGACAAGAGTGAAACAGGATTCACCACAGCTGCACGGTTAATATTTTCTAAAATTGCATGTGCAGAACTGTTGACTGCATCAGAGACTTCTTGCGGAATTGGATCATCATTTTTAGCAATTTGCACATTCTCAGCGCCATGCTTTTTCAACATGTCATCGAGGAAAACGGGCTCACCAAAGTTGAGATGGACTTTCCCGAAAATACGTTCAATTTTGCGTAAAGTTTGTAGAATCCCAAAGACAGACTCGGCTTCTTTCGGTTTACCGTTCATCTCGCCGACGTAGGTTGCACCTTCCATCAAGCGTTCATAGCCAATATAGGTCGGAACAAAGACTATCGGTTTGGCACGACCACGCAAGTGACTGTGTACCGTCATGGCTAACATACCTGTCTTCGGTGGTAGCAGACGACCTGTACGTGAACGACCACCTTCGATGAAGTATTCTAAAGGCGTGTTACGCGACAAAATGCTGTATAGGTATTCTTTAAAGACCGAAGTGTAGAGCGCGTTACCGCGGAAAGTACGGCGAATAAAGAATGCACCGCCACCACGTAAAATTTGCCCAACAAATGGCATATTCAGGTTATCGCCTGCAGCAATATAAGGCACCATCAAACCACGGTTATACACCACATAAGACAACAGTAAATAGTCGATATGACTACGGTGACATGGGGTATACACAATTTCGTAGTCTTTAGCCAACTCACGAACCGTATTGAAGTTATGCACTTCAACCCCGTCATAGAGCTGCGTCCATAAACGTGCCAGCGCCATTTCTGCAAAACGGATGGTCGAATGCGAGTAGTCAGACACGATTTCATTGACATAACCAATGGCACGACGTTCTGCGTCCAACATGCTAATTTTGCCGCGGATACTTTCGCGGCGAATGGCATCTTGTACATCACTGGCTTTAATCAATGAATGCATCACGTTGCGACGGTCAGAAAGGTCAGGGCCGAGTACCGCTTCACGGTGTGCATCGAGCTGATTATTTAAGGTATTTAGAATATAAGTCGCAGGCGATAAATTCGGATAGGTGGTTTTTGCAAAGTCGACCAAAGCACGTAAAGACTGACTTTCATGAAACTCTAAAAATGACTGACGACCATGCAAACCAATATTCATCAGCTGCTTCACCGTACTTGGAGTTGCCCAAGTGTCGGTAAATAACAATTTAAACCAAGAGTCTTCTTTGTCCGGTGAACGTCCCCACAGTACCGTCACAGGTACCAGCTCAACGTCTAAATCGGGTTGTTGCTCTAACGCTTCAACTAGACGTAACAGGCGCGGTGGAAAGGTGTGTGGTGAAGGGTTAAGTAAATTATTTTCATCGTTATGCTGTAAAAACACGATCGATGCTTTTTCTTGATGTGTCCCCACGACCAAAGGATCGAGTGCAGGAGCAAGCTTTAAACGACGTGTTTCACCATCCACCAACAGCGCATTACTGCGTGAGTGATTTTGAAGCACATAACAGACAATTTTTTTGGGATGGCCTGAAGCTGCTGGGTCAGCATCTGTTGCTGTCGGTTCTGTTGGAACCTCACCCAATACATGTGGGGTTACTATGAGGTCAAGAAGCTTACTTGAAAGCTTTCTATACATTTGACCAAAGCCACTTTTGGACATATACACTCCTGCTTAAATGACCAATCCCGCAGTTTGTCTGAAGGGGTATTTATTTTGCGTAATTGTAAACATAAACCGTATGTCATTTCCTGACAAATTTGTTTTATATGGTGAATTTTATCGTTAAAAATCGTATTTTTAGTCGGAAATAACGAAAAAAACTTATGACAACTCAGTCAAGCAATCTATAGGGTTTTAGTCTGAATTTATGGCAAAATAGATTTTAATATCGATATCATACCTCATCACTTTACAGATAAATCTGGTCTCTCACCATTAAGTAGGTTGCTTATGAATGCCTTAACCCAAGAGTTGGTTGAATTACTGAGCCTCGAAAAAATTGAGGAAAATATCTTTCGTGGACAAAGCCGTAATTTGGTTGGGAAGCGTGTTTTTGGTGGACAAGTCTTAGGTCAGGCCCTACGTGCGGCGTCATATACGACGGATCGTCCAGCTCATTCTTTACATGCATATTTTTTATTTGGTGGCGATGTGAACGCACCGATTATCTATGAAGTTGATCGAATTCGTGATGGTCGTAGTTTTGTCAGTCGCCAAGTGCGCGCTATTCAGCATGGTAAAACCATCTTTATGTGTATGGTGTCTTTTGCTGAAAATGAAGAAGGCCTGAATTACCAAATCGGTGAGCCTGAGTATCCAGCACCAGAGTCTTTAAAGTCTGAGGCTGAACTGAAAAAAATGATGGTGGAATTTGTGCCTGAAAATGTGCGTGCAAGTTTCATGCGCGATCGTCATGTGGAAATTCGTCCGATCAATCCACAGAACCCGTACCAACCGCAGCCTGAAGCACCTGTGTATGCGCACTACATTCGCACGCATGACCGTATAGCAGCAGAAGTGGATGAAATTTCGTTGCATCAGGCGATTGCAGCATTCTATTCAGATTTCACTTTAATGACCACGGCACTGCGCCCGCATGGTTTAAGTTATCTTTCGCCAAGTTTGCAGTGTGCGAGTATCGATCATGCCATGTATTTCCATAAACCCTTTCGTGTAGATGACTGGATGCTGTATGACATGGACGCTACAGTGAGTGCCAGTTCACGTGGTTTAAATTTTGGACGAATGTGGCAAAACGGTGAGTTGGTGTGTAGTACCACTCAAGAAGGTTTGATTCGGCTCCGTGAAATCGAAGCCCAATAAAGCCTAAGTACAGAAAAAGCTGAGTGATATGACTCAGCTTTTTTTATGGCTGATTTTATGACTGAAAGGTGGTCAGAGCAGAGCTAGGAGTTGAGCTTCAATTGTAATGGTCTCACCTTTTGGGCAGAGGCATATGGGGAAATGTGCAGTACTTGTGACAAAAAAATGCTCGATTCTAGCCCGTTCGCATGGCATAGTTTCCCAAAGAAATCTTTGAAAAGCATGAAGCTATGAGCTTAAACACGCAAATTCTAATTGCAGCGATCTTCGGGGTCATCTTCGGATTTATTTTAAATCTTTTCCCTGAAACCGCTTTTTTAGACATGAGTTTGTATGGAATCGGGGTGGTCAGCAGTATTTTTATCGGTCTATTAAAAATGCTCTTGATTCCCCTTATTTTTAGCTCAATTGTGGTGGGAGTATCTAACTTACAAGCGGGCGGCCAGCTCTCCCGTGTTTGGAAAATTACGCTGGCATGCTGTGTTACCACCACGACTTTGGCCTTGATATTGGGTTTAAGCTGCGCGCATTTATTTGAAGTCGGCAAAGGTGTCGATATCGCCATGTTCCAAGACGCCATGGCCTCTCATCAAACTCCAGATACGCTCACCCCATCTTCGTTCTTCACCAACTTTATTCAAAATACGCTGATTAATCCCTTCAAAGCCTTTGCCGAAGGCAATGTTTTAGCGGTAGTGGTTTTTGCGTTGTTCATAGGTGTGGCACTCGTCAAGGGCGGCGAAAAATTCCGTACCGTACGTAAGCTGAGTCAACAGTTCTTTGACATCATGATGTTGATGATTGGTTGGGTGATGAAGCTAGCCCCGCTAGGAATTTTTGCCTTACTTGCTAAGTTGATTGCCACTGAAGACATTTCTGTATTGAGTCGTTTGGCTGAGTTTGCGGCTGTGGTAACGGGCACTACCATTTTTCATGGTCTGGTGGTTTTGCCGCTATTACTGTGGATTTTTGGCAAGATGAATCCGATGACCTTTTTTAAAGGTACACGTGTGGCGTTAATTACGGCTTTTGCCACCAGTTCAAGCTCAGCGACCATGCCTTTATCCCTCAAGTGTGCGCAAGAAAATCTTGGTGTACGTCCGCAAACGGCAGGCTTTGTGATTCCGTTGGGGACGCAGCTCAATATGGATGGTACTGCGCTGTATGAGGCAGCGGCGGCTTTGTTTATTGCCAACTTGATGGGACTAGATTTGACCTTTAGTCAGCAGCTGGTGGTGTGTCTGACGGCAATGATTGCCTCTTTAGGTGCTCCGGGGATTCCGAGTGCAGGCATGGTCACCATGATTATGGTACTGCAGTCTGTCGGGCTTCCTGCTGAAGCAATTGCGATTTTATTGCCGATAGATCGCTTGCTGGATACCGTGCGAACTGTGGTGAATGTACAAGGTGACATGATGATTAGTGTGGTGGTGGATCGACATACCAAGGATTTGGATGCACCTTTGCCCAACTTATCGAACTTTTCTTAAGTCTTACTCTAAAATAAAAAAAAGCAGCTGATTGAGCTGCTTTTTTTTATTTTAGGATTTAAGCGACTTTGAGCATGGCACGTTTAGCCGCTGGGGATTGGTCTAAGTAGTCAATAGCATCTTCTGTTTTGGCTTCGTGTACAGGGTCATACCATGGTACCAAATAGCCAAATTGCTGTGAGATTAACCAGAGTGGACTTGGTAAAACTTGATGATTCCGTTTAGAAATAGACAGCCACTCACGCCAAATCCAAGGTTTAAACAGACTGGGTTGAATCGACTTAAAACGGTCATCTTGTTTCATAATATGGGCTGCACCATCGACCCATAAACCCAGCACGGCAGCAATCACCACCAGACTCAAATAATAGCGCACAATATAGCCTCCACCTAAATGTCGGTACAAATCAAATGCGACGGTACGGTGTTCAATTTCTTCTGCGCCGTGCCATTTGATCAAGTCTAACATCGCAGGGTCGCGCCCATTTTCTCCCATTCGGTGTTGTCCAGTGCATATTTTCCAAGGACACAGGTCATGTGTTCCACCGTGGCAATAATACCGAGTCGAAACAGATCCCACTGGTGCTCAAGTGCTTTAGGTACAGTGAGATCTAGTGGTTTATCGGCCAGTAATTTTCCAAATAAGAAATCCATCAACTCTAGATTACGGGAGACATCAATCTTTCTTTGGCTGAGATACTCTTTATTGGCTGAGTTGTGTGCCTGCGCATGCATGGCTTCTTGGCGGATAAAGGCTTGTACATCTTGCTTCAGTTTTTCATCGCTAATTTATGGTAAGACTTTGTTATAGAGGCGGCAGAACCAGAACTCACCTGCGGGCAGGATCATATTAATTTCATTGATGAAATAGCTGGCAAAAGGTTGGTTGGGAATCCAATCAATCGGACTGTCTTGCCACTCAAATTTAACTTTGCGGGGCTTAATTGTGTAGGCAATAGAGGAACGAATTTTGTTTTTTTTCAATCGAGACCATAATTTCATATGCTGACCTATTTTTATATGTGTTGAATTTTTTCACGAGCTGAATAAAGTCAGTATAAAAAAAGTCCCCGATTGCGATTAGCAATAGGGGACACAGATACAGCAATAGATGATGCTTTTTTAGGTTGGTGTTTAAAACTTAAGCCTCAGGCTGTGGTTTGGTTTCCACATCGTCTTCAGCATCAAGATCCATAACGGCTTCAGGATCTTCATCGAAGTCTTCTGTATCCAGCTCATCTGCCGTCGCATCTGGAATACTGTTTAAGTCAAAGTGTTGGGCTTGGTCTAAAGTAAAATTCAGTCGTCCGCCCATCACACTCGCCAGTTCTTCTAGACCTTGTTTGTTGAGGGAAGAGAACAATTGAATTGAGAAATCAAGTTTCATCTTTTTCAATTGGGCTTTCACTTCTTGTAATGCTTTAGAGGCAGGGCCACGGTTGAGTTTGTCAGACTTGGTTAGTAGCACATGCACAAACAATTTACGTGAATAAGCCCATTCCAACATCATCACATCAAAGTGCTGTAGCGGATGACGAATATCCATCAACAAGACTAAGCCTTGTAAGCTTTTACGCTGAATCAGGTAATTTTCTAACTCTTTTTGCCACACGATTTTCATCGCTTCAGGCACGGCCGCATAACCATAACCGGGTAAGTCGACGAGACGTTGGTCAGGATTACCCAGACTGAAAAAGTTAATCATCTGCGTACGACCCGGTCTTTTCGAGGCACGAGCCAATTGCTTTTGGTTGGTTAAGGCATTGATAGCACTAGACTTACCTGCATTTGAACGACCCGCAAAAGCAATTTCATAGCCTGTATCTTCTACACACAGGTTGAGCTTCGGGGCACTCATTAAAAACTCTGCTTTACGCAGCCAGTTGAGAGCGCGCACAGCATATTCAGTAACTGCAGAATCTACCTTTTTTTCATAGCTAATTTTTTGCTTTGGGGCAGCAGCAATTTTACTGTTTTTGGATTTTCCTCGGCTGTGGTGCATAACTCAACTTCAATTTATGATCTACAATCAGCCATTATAATGGAAGTCGAGCAGGCAATCGACCTTTGCAGCGTAAAGTCCGTAATCTTGTCTATAAAAGACCTTAATCGACGAGATTGATCAGGTTAATCGGCGAGTGGGTCGTGAACTTATTCTGAGCCTCAGTACCCAGCACATCAGCTAAGGTATACTGGTCTAAACTGTGATAGAACTGATCTAGCGCTTGATCTAAGATCCCTTTCAGTCCGCAATTCGAACGGAGTACGCAAGGTGGGGTGTTACATTCCACAATGTTCTGATCTGCTTGTAAGACCCGTACAATCTCGCCCAGTCTTAAATGTAGGGTTTCTGGATTGAGTCGAATCCCACCGCCACGACCACGTGCAGTAATAATCCACTGCTGTTTCGCCATAAAGTGTACGATTTTCATCAAGTGGTTTTCAGACACTTTTAGTGCTTGCGCCAGTTCTGCAATGGTATGCGGCAGCGCTTTCGGCTGAGAAACATGCATCAGAATTCGCAAAGCATAATCGGTAAATTTATTGAGCTGCATGAGGGTACTGATCGTTGATAAGCAAAAAAACAAAGGGCTAGTCTAGCATAACCTGACTAACCCTCTCTATTTTATGCCGATGACATGGGTTAGTGATGAACACCACCTGTGCCAAAAGCTTCACTGTGAATATTTTCGGCAGGAACACCACGGGCAATTAGGGCTTTTTGTTGTTCAGCCATAAATGGCATTGGGCCGCATAAGTAGTAGTCTGCTTGTACTGGTAGAATCGCGCTATCAATGGTACTCAAATCAAGGCGACCCTTCGCATCATAATCTTGACCCAAAACATCGCTTTGATGTGGGAACTCGTACGCAGTAAAGGTACTTAAGCGTGGGTATTTGGCCTTTAAGTCATGAATGTGCTGTTTCATGGCATGCACTTGTTTGCTGCGGCAGGCGTGTACAAAAGTCACAGGTTCTGGCATATCTAAAGTCACCAACTGATTTAGCATCGCCACCATTGGCGTGAGGCCTACACCACCACTAATGAATACATTGCGTTTGTTTGGGTCAATCAGGTAGAAGTTACCTGTTGGTGCAGATACTTCAATTTCAGCACCTTCGGCTAAACCATGCAGGGTATTTGACACCCAGCCTCCTGCCAAATCACCTTTTTCATCTTCGCGTTTGACCGAGATACGTAAATAGTCAGCTTGAGGGCTAGTTGAAAGGGTATATTGGCGAGGTTGTTTTAGACCAAGTTCCTCAACAAATACACGTACTGAAATGTACTGACCTGCTTCATATTTTGGTAAATCACCACCGTCCACAGGGGCAAGATAGAAAGAAGTGATTTCATCGCTTTCAACCACTTTTTTCGCGATTTTAAAGTTGCGCCAGCCTAACCAGCTCCCTTTGGTTTGTTGATGTTGCTCATAAATCGCTTTTTCAGTGCTAATGAATAAATCAGCCAATTGACCATACGCTGTAGCCCAAGCATCAATCAATGGATCTTCCATTGAAATACTTAAAACTTCACTAATCGAATGGAGGAGGTTTTCCCCAACAATGTTGTAGTCAGGTGCTTGAATATTCAAGCTGACATGTTTGTGGGCAATCAGCTCAACCACAGGAAGCAATACAGAAGGATCTTCAATGTTTTCTGCATAGGCCAACACAGCACCCGCCAAAGCTTGGGCTTGAGCACCACTGCGTTGATGCCCCATATTAAAGGTTTCTTTTAAATTAGGATTGTTGCCTAACATGCGGTTATAAAAATAACCCGTGAGTGCGACACCATTTTCACGAAGGACAGGAACAGTTGCTTTTACAAGTTCAATTTGCTGCGGAGTCATGTTTGATCTCTCTTGGCTATCATTTATAAGATGTATTTAAAATATACCTTTAAAGATGCAATGTAAATACATCTTTTAAAGAAAAGCTTAATTTTTTTATGGAATATAATAATATCCCATAAATTTTGATTTTTACATTTAAAAAGTAGATCACTTACGCCCAAACAAAGAGCCGAGTAAACCACGGACGATTTTTTGTCCTGTACTGCCCCCAAGGCTACGTGCGGCACTTTTAGCAAAGGTTCCGACCGTGTCTTGAATTAGCTTCTCACGCTGTTTCGCTTCACGTTCAGCTTCTTTCTGCTGTTCTTTTGCGATACGCTCTTGCTCACGTGCTTGTTGCTTAGCCAGTGTTTCAGCTTCTTTGGCCTGCTGTTTTGCGAGCAGCTCCTGTTCTTTGGCTTGTTGTTTCTCTTGCTCTATCTGTACCGCTTGTTGTTGGCGTTCAACCACTTTATTTTGTAGAAGTTCAAAAGCACTTTCACGGTCTAGGCGTTTTTCATAAATGCCTGCCACGATACTTTGTGAAATTAAGGTTTGACGTTGCTCTGGGCTAATAGGACTGAAAGACGAGTAGGGTGGCATCACCCATGCGCGCTCCACGACTTGCGGCGTGCCTTGTTCATCTAGGCAACTAATCAAAGCTTCACCCACAGCTAGTTCAGTGATGGCTTGCTCAACCTTAAATTCAGGGTTGGCACGAAAGGTATCCGCAGCCGTTTTTACTGCTTTTTGATCTTTCGGGGTAAAGGCACGTAAGGCATGTTGTACGCGATTGCCAAGCTGCCCTAACACGCTTTCAGGCAAATCCAGTGGGTTTTGCGTGACAAAGTAAATACCAACCCCCTTGGAGCGGATCAGGCGCACCACTTGTTCAATTTTTTCTTGCAGCGCTGCACTGGCATTATCAAACAGCAAATGCGCTTCATCAAAGAAGAACACTAGCTTGGGCTTGTCCATATCGCCAACCTCAGGCAGCTGTTCAAAGAGTTCAGAGAGCATCCAGAGCAGAAAAGTGGCATAGAGCTTTGGAGTATTCATGAGCTTGTCTGCGGCTAAGATATTGATATAGCCATGACCATTACTGTCGGTCTGAATAAAGTCTAGAATATTTAAGCTGGGCTCCCCGAAGAATTGATCACCGCCTTGATCGGCCAGTGCCAATAAATTCCGTTGAATCGCGCCAAGGCTGGCAGGAGATAGGTTGCCATATTCGGCTTTAAACTCTGCGGCATGTTCACTGACATAACCAATCATGGCTTTTAAGTCTTTAAAGTCGATCAGTAACATGCCTTGATCATCTGCAATACGGAATACCGCAGAAAGTACTCCTTCTTGGGTGTCATTCAAATTGAGCATACGTGCCAGTAACAGCGGGCCAATTTCGGTAATCGTGGTGCGAATAGGATGACCTTGTTCAGCAAATAAATCCCAAAACACCACGGGGGATGCAGCAAAAGGAATGCTGTCGATGCCTAAACTTTTAATGCGTTCATCAAATTTTGGATTGGATGTACCTGCCTGCGCTAAGCTGGAAACATCACCTTTGGCATCGGCTAAAAATACGGGCACCCCGAGTCTGGAAAAACTTTCAGCCAACACCTTTAGGGTTACGGTTTTACCTGTCCCTGTTGCCCCTGCAATTAAGCCATGACGGTTGGCAAACTTTGAGTGTAGAACAACATCTTGTTGGGTATTCGTGGTTTTCTTAGCAATGATGATCGGGGTGCTCATACTTCTTCCTATTCAATTTTGTTGTGATGGTTATTCAGTTGTTTTAGTGCGTTTTCTATATCTTGAATTAAATCGGCAGGATGTTCTAGTCCTATACAAAAGCGAACCAATAAACCTTGTTGTAAATGTGTATGCTCAAGTGCACGCATGTCTTTGAGGTCATACAGCATCACCAAACTCACAGGACCGCCCCAACTAAAGCCGAGTTTGAAGAGCGACAGGGCATCACAAAACTGACGAATATCTTGCAGATCAAATTCGGGCTTGAAAATGACACTGACCAAACCTGCACTGTGTTGATCGACACAAATGTCTTTCCAATATGAATGACCTGCAGCACTCGAGTCAGCAGGGTGTAAGACCTGCACAAATTCCGGTTGTTGTTTTAGCCATGCTAGGAGTTGCAGCGCACTTTCAGACTGTGCGGCATAACGAATGCGCATTGATGCTAGACTGCGTTTGACTTGAGCAACATCATCCCCAGAGACGCTAATGCCTTGAATGGCATGCGTGCGAAAGAGTTGATGATGTAAAGCTCGCTCGCGTGTCACGACTGAGCCCATTAAAATGTCTCCGCCGCCACTTGGGTATTTGGTCAAAGCATGTACCGTCACATCTACACTTAAGTGCGCATCACTAAAATCAAAAGCATTAAAGGCAAGACCTGCGCCCCATGTGTTGTCTAAAGCAGTGAGCACATGATGCGTTTGTGCTTTTTTCACCAGTCCGACCAAATCTGGAAACTCCAGTGTGACTGACCCTGCGGCTTCTAGCCAAATCAGTTTTGATTTTCCCGTCGGTTGGAAAGAAGACACATCAATAGGGTTATAAACACGAACTTCAATGCCATAGCGTTTTTCTAGATTACGAAGATGCTCCATGTTTGGCCCGTAAATATTATCCGCTACCCAAACTTCATCACCATGACTTAAAAAACATGAGTTCACTAGATTGATGGCAGATAAACCACTTGGTGCCAATAAGCAGTAGGTTCCACCCTCAATTTGTGCAATGTTATCGCCCAGTGTAAATGTGCTGGGGGTGCCATGCGTGCCATAACTATAGTCATAGTCATCGGTCCAATGGCGATTAAACAGTGCATCTGTATCTTTAAAAATAATCGTCGATGCACGATACAGGGGAGGTTGGACCGTTGAGATGTACTGAGGCGCTTGTCTTGGTGCATGAACCAATGCGGTTTGCGGGTTTTTTTTCACGAATCGACTCATCATAAAGCGATAAATTGTTTTTAGCTTAAGAGAAAGTTTCTAAATAGGCGAGAAAATTGAACAAATGTGAATAAAGGTAAACAAAATAAAAAGTTGGCTTCAATTTTGCTAAATCATCGATAAGGATAGTAAAAAGAAGGCATAAGCGCATGACGTCGCATTTAAAAGTACATTATTTTCAGCATATTGCTGGTGAAGGGTTCGGCAGTTGCTATACATATTTAAAACAACAAGGTGCAGTGATCAGTGCAACAGAGTTTTTTGCTTTACCTATAGATCAAGCCTTAGAGATAGAAGCTTTACCGAGTATTGAGGATGTTGACTTACTCATCATTATGGGGGGCACCATGAGTGTGAATGATGAAGCGAATTTTCCATGGTTAAAGATTGAGAAGCGTTGGTTAAGGCGTTACTTGGCAGCAGGAAAACCTGCGATTGGTTTATGCTTGGGTGGGCAACTGATTGCCAATGCACTTGGAGCTGCGGTCAGTCGCAATGAACAACAGGAGTTGGGTTGGGCGACAGTACGTAAAATCCAGCACGTCCCAACAGAATGCTTTGAGTTGCCTGAACAGTTTAATGTGATGCAATGGCATAGCGAGACCTTTGAAATTCCAAAAGGTGCTGTACATTTGGCTGAAAATACAGTCTGTCGCAATCAAATGTACCAAATTGGAAAGAATGTATTGGGTTTCCAATTTCACCCAGAGATCGTGCCAGAAACCTTGGCACTCTTTTTAGAAAATGATGAAGAGCTGAATAAGTTTTCGGGGCAATACGTGGCAACTGAAACTGAATTGAAAAAATCGCCAAAATTAAATTTTATTGAGGGAAATCAAATTCTTAATAGTGCAATTGATTATGTGTTGCGGCAAACAGTCTATTGATGCTTTTTTAAGCTACTGATAATCCAAACAAATTGAATATATTGTAAAAAACCAAAAATGGATTTGCTTATGCATTAAACAATGGCTATAATGAGCGACCCTTTAATGAAAGGGGGTTAACTGCGAATAAAGTAGTTAACATCGTGACAGTCGTGGCATCGATCATGACCTTAGTGATATTTCACTGCTCTTGACACTTACCTTTTTAGTGGGGTGAGATGCGTCAGGAGTGATTCTTTATATATTTGGCTTGGAGTTTACTGGTATGTCTAACCAGAGAATTCGTATCCGTTTGAAGTCTTTTGATCACCGTTTAATTGATCAATCAGCTCAAGAAATCGTAGAAACAGCAAAACGTACTGGCGCACAAGTTTGTGGTCCAATTCCAATGCCTACACGCATTGAACGTTTTAACGTTTTAACATCACCACACGTTAACAAAGATGCGCGTGACCAATACGAGATCCGCACTTATAAACGTTTGATCGACATCGTTCAACCTACAGACAAAACTGTAGATGCATTGATGAAGTTAGATCTTGCAGCTGGTGTTGATGTTCAGATCGCATTGGGTTAAGGCTTTCGGGTTAATTAACGCTCTAAGTTAATTAGGCCGCTTTTTTAGAGGTTTATGCACATGGCTATTGGTTTAGTCGGTCGCAAGTGCGGTATGACACGTATCTTTACAGATGCTGGTGTTTCTGTGCCTGTTACAGTGATTGAGGTTGATCCTAACCGCATCACTCAAATCAAAACGCTTGAAACTGATGGTTATCAAGCGATTCAAATCACTACTGGTGAACGTCGCGAATCTCGCGTAACTAACGCTCAGAAAGGTCACTTCGCGAAAGCGGGTGTTGCTGCTGGTCGTCTAGTTCAAGAATTCCGTGCAACAGAAGCTGATCTTGAAGGTCGTGAAGTTGGTGGAACTATCGGTGTAGACATGTTCACAGTTGGTCAAGTAGTTGACGTAACTGGTCAGTCGAAAGGTAAAGGTTTCCAAGGTGGTGTTAAGCGTTGGAACTTCCGTACGCAAGATGCTACTCACGGTAACTCACTTTCTCACCGTGTTCTGGGTTCTACAGGTCAAAACCAGACTCCTGGTCGCGTGTTCAAAGGCAAAAAAATGGCTGGCCATTTAGGTGCTGAGCGCGTAACTGTACAGGGTCTAGAAATTGTATCTATCGACGCAGAACGTTCAGTTTTAGTAGTGAAAGGTGCAATTCCTGGCGCTACTGGTGGTGACGTAACTGTTCGTCCTACGATCAAGGCCTGAGGGGAAATAACGTGAATTTAAATACTGTTTCCGGCTCTGCTGTTGAATTATCAGAAGTTGCGTTCGGTCGTGAATTCAATGAAGCTCTTGTACACCAGGTTGTTACAGCTTATTTAGCTGGTGGCCGTCAAGGTTCAAAAGCTCAGAAATCACGTGCAGACGTTTCTGGTGGTGGCAAAAAGCCATTCCGTCAAAAAGGTACTGGTCGCGCTCGTGCTGGTTCTATTCGTAGCCCAATCTGGGTAGGTGGTGGTAAAACTTTTGCTGCTCGCCCACAAGATTGGTCTCAAAAAGTTAACCGCAAAATGTATCGCGGTGCAATGCAATGTATCTTAGCTGAACTTGTTCGCCAAGATCGTCTTGTATTGGTTGAAGAGTTTGCTGTTGCTGCTCCAAAAACTAAAGAGTTGCTTGCAAAACTTAACGACTTGAATGCTACTCGTGCATTGATCGTTACAGAATCTGTAGATGAGAATCTATACCTTGCAGCGCGCAACATTCCACACGTTGATGTGGTTGATGCTGCTGCTATCGATCCTGTTAGCTTGATTGCGTTCGATAAAGTTGTTATGTCTGTAGCTGCTGCTAAGAAAATTGAGGTAGAACTCGGATGAACAACGAACGTATCTATCAAGTCCTACAAGGACCTGTATTCTCAGAAAAAGCACAAGTTTTAGGCGAAACTGCTGGTGTTCAAGTTTTCAAAGTTGCACTTGATGCAAACAAACTTGAAATCAAAAAAGCTGTTGAGCAATTGTTTGGTGTTCAAGTTGTTAAAGTTAACACAACGATCACTAAAGGTAAGACTAAACGCTTTGGTAAAACATTAGGACGTCGTTCTGATGTTAAAAAAGCATACGTCACCCTGAAAGCTGGCCAAGATGTTGAAATGGCTGACTTGGGCGATACCGCTGAAAGCGCAGCGGAATAAGGACGAGAATTATGCCAATTCAAAAATGTAAGCCAACGTCTCCTGGACGTCGCTTTGTAGAGAAAGTCGTTCACGACCATCTTCACAAAGGTGCGCCTTATGCTCCGTTGGTTGAAGCTAAAAAACGTACTGGTGGTCGTAATAACAACGGTCACATCACGACTCGTCACGTTGGTGGCGGTCACAAGCAGCATTATCGTCTAGTTGACTTTAAACGTAACAAAGATGGTATTCCTGCAACTGTAGAGCGTATTGAATACGATCCTAACCGTACAGCACACATTGCACTAGTATTGTATGCTGATGGTGAGCGTCGCTACATCATCGCGCCTAAAGGCCTTCGCGCTGGCGATAAAGTTCAATCTGGTAACGATGCTCCAATTCGTCCAGGTAACTGTTTACCGCTTCGCAACATGCCTATCGGTTCTACTCTTCACAACATCGAACTTAAAATCGGTAAAGGCGCGCAATTAGCTCGTTCTGCTGGTACTTCAGTTCAGTTGTTGGGTCGTGACGGTTCTTACGCTATCGTTCGTTTACGTTCTGGTGAAATGCGTAAAATTCACGTTGAGTGCCGTGCAGTTCTTGGTGAAGTTTCTAACCAAGAAAGCAACCTTCGTTCACTTGGTAAAGCAGGTGCAGCACGCTGGCGTGGCGTTCGTCCTACCGTTCGTGGTATGGCGATGAACCCAGTAGATCACCCGCACGGTGGTGGTGAAGGTCGTAGCAAAGGTATTCAACCTGTAAGCCCATGGGGTCAAAAAGCTAAAGGGTACAAGACACGTACCAATAAGCGTACGACTAAGATGATTATTCGCGACCGTCGCGTTAAGTAACAAGTAAAGGAATCTGACAATGCCTCGTTCTCTGAAAAAAGGCCCATTCGTCGATGCGCACTTGTTCGCTAAGGTTGAAGCGGCTATCGCGGCTAATAACCGTAAGCCGATCAAAACTTGGTCGCGTCGTTCGATGATCCTCCCAGATTTTGTTGGTTTAACAATTTCTGTACATAATGGCCGTAACCATGTTCCAGTGATCGTATCTGAACATATGGTTGGTCACAAACTTGGTGAATTCGCGCCAACTCGTACCTATCGTGGTCACGGTGTTGACAAGAAATCTAAACGTTAAGGTGCTATGATGGAAGTTACTGCTAAATTACGCGGTGCCGCTATCTCGGCACAAAAAACTCGTTTGGTTGCAGACCTAATCCGTGGCAAATCTGTTGCTCACGCGCTTAATATTCTCAACTTCAGCAACAAAAAAGCTGCAGTTTTGGTTAAAAAAGCATTGGAATCTGCAATTGCAAACGCTGAACACAATAACAGTTTAGATGTAGACGACCTTAAGGTTACTACGATTTACGTTGATGAAGGCACTAGCCTTAAACGTATTATGCCACGTGCCAAAGGCCGTGCAGATCGTATTACTAAGCGTACTTGTCACATTACCGTTAAGGTAGGGGTTTGATATGGGTCAGAAGGTTCATCCAATCGGTATCCGCCTTGGTGTTGTAAAACGTCATAACGCCAACTGGTATGCGAGTCCGAAACAATACGCTGAATACTTGCTTAAAGATCTTCAAGTTCGTGAGTTTTTAACTAAAAAACTTAAGAATGCAATGATCAGCAATATTCTTATCGAACGTCCTACGGGCGCTGCTAAAGTAACTATTAGCACTGCACGCCCTGGTATCGTTATCGGTAAAAAAGGCGAAGACATTGAGAAACTACAGCGTGAACTTACTCAAATTATGGGTATTCCAGCGCAAGTAAGTATCAATGAAATCGATCGCCCAGACTTGGACGCTCGTTTAGTTGCTGAAGCTATCGCTTCTCAATTAGAAAAACGTGTAATGTTCCGTCGTGCTATGAAGCGTGCGGTTCAAAACACAATGCGTGCTGGTGCTAAAGGTATCAAAGTTGAAGTATCAGGCCGTTTAGGTGGTGCTGAGATTGCTCGTACTGAGTGGTATCGTGAAGGTCGCGTACCTTTGCATACACTTCGTGCAGACATCGATTATTCAACTATGCGTGCTGAAACGACTTACGGTACGATTGGTGTTAAAGTTTGGATCTTCCGTGGTGAGATCTTGGGTGGCATGAAACAAGTCATGAACCCAGCTCCAGCTGAAGAACGTCCAGCTAAACGCGGTCGTGGTCGTGGTGAAGGTCAAGAGCGTCGTGGTCGTCGCAATGATCGTTCTGCTGAAAAAGGAGAATAATCCATGTTACAACCTAAACGTACTAAATTCCGTAAAGTGCAGAAAGGCCGTAACACTGGTCTAGCTCACCGCGGTAGCTCGGTATCTTTTGGTACAATCGCACTTAAATCTGTTGAGCGTGGTCAAATGACTGCTCGTCAAATTGAAGCAGCGCGTCGTACAATCAGCCGTCGTATTAAACGTGGTGGTAAGATCTTTATCCGTGTTTTCCCAGACAAGCCAATTACTTCTAAGCCTCTTGAAGTGCGTATGGGTAAAGGTAAAGGTTCTGTGGAATACTGGGTTTGTCAAATCAAACCAGGTAAAGTCTTGTACGAAATTGATGGTGTTAACGAAGAATTGGCTCGCGAAGCGTTTACGCTTGCAGCTGCTAAACTTCCGTTTAAAACCACTATCGTGACTCGGACGGTAATGTAATGAAAACTAAAGATCTACGTGAAAAGTCGGTAGAAGAGTTGACAGCTTTGCTTGATGAGCAACAGCTTAACCAATTCCGTCTTCGTATGGCAAAAGCAACTGGTCAATTGGGTAAATCGCACGAAGTTGCACTTACTCGTAAGACAATTGCTCGTATTAAGACACTCCTTACCGAAAAACAGGGGAACGGACAATGAGTGAACAAACAGTTCGCACGTTAACCGGCAAAGTAGTAAGCGACAAAATGGACAAGTCTATTGTTGTACTTATCGAACGCCGCGTTCAACACCCGTTGTATGGCAAATCAATCCGCCGTTCAACTAAATTACATGCTCACGATGAGAACAACACAGCTAAAACTGGCGACGTTGTGACTATCAAAGAAAGCCGCCCAATTTCTAAAACTAAGTCTTGGACTCTAGTTGAAGTTGTTGAAGCTGCTGCTGAGTAATTAGACGTATCTGTTGCATCATCGGTTAATTTCGAGTACTCTTTGAGCCTTTCGAAATTGTGACCGGTGATGCTCGGTTTTGGAGTAGGGCAATGATTCAAACCGAAAGTATGCTAGACGTAGCAGACAATAGTGGTGCTCGCCGCGTACAATGTATTAAAGTACTTGGTGGTTCACACCGTCGTTATGCTTCTGTTGGCGACATTATTAAAGTTACTGTAAAAGAAGCTATTCCACGCGCACGTGTTAAAAAAGGTGACGTGATGAATGCTGTTGTAGTTCGTACAAAATTCGGTATCCGTCGTCCAGACGGTTCAGTAATTCGTTTCGACGATAATGCTGCTGTTATTTTGAACAACAACAAAGCGCCGATTGCAACTCGTATTTTCGGACCAGTGACTCGTGAACTTCGTACTGAACAGTTCATGAAAATTATTTCACTGGCTCCTGAAGTTCTATAAGAGGCAATCATGGCTAAGATTAAAAAAGGCGATCAAGTTATTGTGATCGCAGGTAAAGAAAAAGGCAAACAGGGTACTGTTCTGTCTGTTTCAAATGACCGTGTTATGGTTGAAGGCCTTAACTTGGTTAAGAAGCATCAAAAGCCGAACCGTGCAACAGGTGCTGAAGGCGCTGTAGTTACACAAGAAGCTTCGCTTCATATCTCTAACGTGGCAATTTTTAATGCTACAACCCAAAAGGCTGACCGTGTTGGTTACCAAGTGACTGAAGGCGTGAAAACTCGCGTTTACAAGTCAAATGGTGAATCAGTGGCGGTAGCGAAGTAATAGGTTGAAAAGGCAATGGCCAGACTTAAAACGCGTTACAACGACGAACTTAAGGCTCAATTACAAGAGACTTTAGCCGTTAAAAATGTGATGGATATTCCTCGCATTACTAAAATCACGATCAACATGGGTGTTGGCGCAGCTGCTGCTGACAAAAAACTCCTTGATGGTGCTCTTGCTGATATGCAAGCTATCGCTGGTCAAAAACCAGTTCTTACGTTAGCTCGCAAATCAATCGCTGGTTTCAAAATCCGTGATGGTTGGCCGATTGGTTGTAAAGTTACTTTACGCGGCGAACGTATGTACGAATTCTTAGACCGTCTAATCTCGATTGCGATCCCTCGTATCCGTGACTTCCGTGGTTTCTCTGCGAAATCATTTGACGGTCGCGGCAACTACTCAATGGGTCTTAAGGAACAAATCATGTTCCCTGAAATCGATTTTGATAAGATTGATCGTATTCGTGGTATGGATATTACCATCACTACGACTGCTCGCACCGATGACGAAGGCCGTGCGCTTATGCGTGCATTCGGCTTCCCGTTCAAATAAGAGGTCGATATGGCTAAGAAAAGTATGATTAATCGCGAATTGAAACGCGAAGCTACTGTTGCTAAATACGCTGCAAAACGTGCTGAATTAAAAGCTGTTATTGCAAACGTAAATGCTAGCGACGAAGAGCGTTTCGAAGCGATGATGAAATTCCAAGCATTACCACGTAATGCGTCTCCAGTACGTTTACGTAACCGTTGTGGTTTAACTGGTCGTCCTCATGGTTACTTCCGTAAGTTCGGTTTAAGCCGTAACAAATTACGCGATACAGTAATGCAAGGTGATGTACCGGGCGTTGTTAAGGCAAGCTGGTAAGGAGCACTATAGATGAGTATGCAAGATACCGTTGCCGACATGTTAACTCGTGTTCGTAACGCGCAAATGGCAAAGAAACAAACCGTTTCTATGCCAAACTCTAAGTTGAAGGTTGCTATTGCAAACGTTCTTCAACAAGAAGGTTACATTTCAAACGTAGAAGTTGCTGATGCTGAAGGCAAAGCAACTCTTACTTTGACTTTAAAGTATTTCGAAGGCAAGCCAGTTATCGAAACTGTGAAACGCGTAAGCCGTCCAGGTCTACGTCAGTATCGTGGTAAAGATGCACTTCCGAGCGTTAAGCAAGGTTTAGGTATTGCAATTGTTTCTACAAGCAAAGGCATCATGACTGATCGCGCTGCACGTGCTGCAGGTATCGGTGGTGAAGTTATTGCTTTTGTTTCTTAATAGGTGATTCCTCATGTCTCGTGTGGCTAAAGCCCCAGTAACTGTACCTAACGGTGTAACAGTTACTCAGAACGGCCGGCAGGTCGAAGTGAAAGGTAGCAAAGGTACTTTGTCTTTCACCCTGCATGCGCTGGTCGAGCTTAAACAGGAAGACGGTATTTTAGCGATTGCTCCAAAAGCTGAGTCGAAAGACGCTTGGATGCAAGCTGGTACTGCTCGCGCTGTGCTTAACAACCTTGTAAAAGGTGTGAGCGAAGGCTTCGAACGTAAGTTACAACTTATCGGTGTTGGTTATAAAGCTGCGGTTAAAGGTAACATTGTTAACCTTAACCTTGGTTTCTCTCACCCGATCGACTATACGCTTCCTGAAGGTGTAACTGCTGAAACTCCTACCGCAACTGAAATCGTTCTTAAATCTGCTGATAAAGCACGTTTAGGTCAGGTTGCTGCAGATATCCGTGGTTACCGTCCACCAGAGCCTTATAAAGGTAAAGGTGTTCGTTATTCTGACGAAGTTGTACTTCGTAAAGAAGCTAAGAAGAAATAAGGCGCGAGGTTCTTATGAACGAAAAGAAACAATCCCGTTTGCGTCGTGCGAAAAGCACACGCTTGCACATCCGTGCGTTGGGTGCGACTCGTTTGTGTGTAAACCGCACTCCGCGTCACATCTACGCTCAAGTTATTTCAGCAGATGGTGGCAAAGTTTTAGCGCAAGCTTCAACTTTAGATGCTACTTTACGTGCTGGTACAACTGGTAACGTTGAAGCAGCTACTAAAGTAGGTGCTTTAATCGCAGAACGCGCTAAAGCAGCTGGTGTTACTAAAGTTGCATTTGACCGTTCTGGTTTCAAATATCATGGTCGTATCAAAGCCTTGGCTGATGCTGCTCGTGAAAACGGCTTGGAGTTCTAATCATGGCTAAAGTTGAACAAAACGAAGGTCTTGTTGAAAAGCTGGTTGCCGTTGATCGTGTAGCCAAAGTTGTTAAGGGTGGTCGTATCTTCTCTTTCACAGCATTGACTGTGGTTGGTGATGGTAATGGTCGTGTAGGTTTTGGTCGTGGTAAAGCACGTGAGGTTCCAGCTGCTATTTCTAAAGCACTTGAAGCTGCTCGTCGCAACATGATTACTGTTGACCTTGTTAACGGTACTGTACAGCACCCTATTAACGCGCGTCACGGTGCAAGCCGTGTTTACATGCAGCCTGCTTCTGAAGGTACTGGTGTAATCGCTGGTGGTGCTATGCGTGCAGTTCTAGAAGCTGTAGGCGTACGTAACGTATTAACAAAATGTTATGGTTCTACTAACGCTGCAAACGTAGTAAACGCGACTTTTAACGGTCTGCGTGATATGACTTCTCCTGAGAAGGTTGCTGCGAAACGTGGTCTTACAGTAGAACAAATTCAAGGGTAATCAATCATGAAAACGATTAAAGTTACCCAGACTAAATCTTCTGCGCATCGCTTGAAAAATCACAAGCTTAGCCTACAAGGTTTAGGTCTGCGTCGTATTGGTCATACTGTAGAAGTGCAAGATACGCCTTCTAACCGTGGTATGATCAACCAAGTCTACTATATGGTTAGTGTAGAGGAATAAGCCATGACTCTGCGTTTAAATGAGCTTGCACCTGCTGAAGGTGCAAAACGTGAAAATCGTCGTCTAGGCCGTGGTATCGGTTCTGGCGTTGGTAAGACTGGTGGCCGTGGTGTCAAAGGTCAGAATTCACGTAAGAGCGGTGGTACTCGTCCAGGCTTTGAAGGTGGTCAAACTGCGTTATATCGTCGTTTACCTAAATTCGGTTTCACTAGCCAAATCGCTTTGAAAACTGCTGAAGTACGTTTATCTGAGCTTACTAAAGTGGAAGGCGACATCGTTAGCCTAGAAACTTTAAAAGCTGCAAACGTTGTACGTAAAGATATGTTACGTGCTCGTATCGTACTTTCTGGTGAAATTACTCGTGCATTCACTGTTCAAGGTGTTGCTGTGACTAAAGGCGCTAAAGCTGCTGTTGAAGCTGCTGGCGGTAAAGTCGAGGAGTAATCGCTAGTGTCTATGTCTCCTAGTTCTTCAGGTCATGTCAATATGATGAAAGGCCAGCCATTTCATGTGAAATACCGTGAAATTATTCGCCGCATGATGTTTCTCATCGGTGCATTATTGGTTTTTCGACTAGGAGCACATATTCCAGTACCAGGCATTAATAATGCCGCACTTGAAAATCTTTTTAATGCAAACCAAGGCACGATCCTTGGTTTGTTTAACATGTTTTCAGGTGGTGCATTAGAGCGTATGTCCATTCTTGCTCTTGGGATTATGCCGTACATTTCTGCATCGATTATCGTGCAGTTAATGTCTACAGTTATTCCTTCGCTGGAAGCTTTAAAGAAAGAAGGCGAACAAGGCAAGCGTAAGATTAATCAATATACGCGACAGGGTACATTGTTCCTTGCACTCGTGCAGGCAATTGGGATGTGTGCTGGTCTGATCAGTCAAGGGATTACCTTAACTGCAGGTCTGGCTTTCTACGTACCAGCTGTAACCTCTTTGGTTGCAGGTACAATGTTCTTGATGTGGTTAGGTGAGCAAATTACCGAACGTGGGGTGGGCAATGGTATTTCCATGATCATCTTCGCCGGTATTGTTGCAGGTTTGCCGAATTTAATTCTGCAATCAATATCATCAGTAGATAATGGTCAAACCAGTTTAATTGGCTTGGTAATTTTTGGCGTGTTGTCTCTGGCTGTATTAGCTGCAATTGTGTTTATTGAGAAGGCTCAACGTCGTATTCCAGTAAACTATGCTCAAAAACAACAAGGACGTCGTGTATTTACTGCACAACAGTCGCATTTGCCATTAAAAATTAATATGGCGGGTGTGATCCCAGCGATTTTCGCAAGTTCATTGCTTTTGTTCCCTGCGAGCTTAGGTCAATGGGTGGGTAGTGCAGATCCGAATGCGGGTATTATCAAACGTAGTTTGCAAGATTTGGCATTGGTGCTTTCGCCTGGTCAGCCGTTGTATTTGGTGCTCTTTGGTGCGTTAATTATCTTTTTCTGTTACTTTTATACAGCGCTTGTATTTAGCCCGAAAGAAGTATCGGAAAACTTGAAACGCAGCGGGGCTTATGTACCTGGTATTCGTCCAGGTGAGCAAACTGCTCGTTACTTAGATCATATTCTTAACCGTTTGACATTTATTGGCGCGATTTATATCACCATCATTTGCTTAATGCCGATGATTTTACAAAGCTCATTTGGTATTCCATTCTCTTTAGGTGGTACCTCTTTGCTTATTGTTGTGGTGGTAGTGATGGACTTTATGGCTCAGCTACAAGCACATCTCACCTCGCATCAGTACGATAATCAAACGTTAATGAGAAAAACGACTGCTCATCCTAAGGGATAAGCGCACTTGAGGTTTCATCATGAAAGTACAAGCTTCTGTAAAGAAAATTTGTGGTAGCTGTAAAGTTATCCGTCGTAATGGGGTTATTCGCGTAATTTGTAGCGCAGAACCTCGTCATAAGCAGCGTCAAGGTTAATCTGATCAAGACCTGTTGATTTCAGTAGGCTAATTAGGTTATTATCCGCCCCTCAAGATTTTTGTGGGGCGGTTGATTGTCTTAACTGCCTTTTTGGAGAAAATTGAATGGCTCGTATTGCCGGTGTAAACATTCCGGATAACAAGCATGCTGTTATCTCTCTAACGTACATCTTTGGTGTAGGTCGCCACACTGCTAAGAATATCTTGGCTGCTGTTGGTATCGCGCCGACTACAAAGATCCGTGAATTAGATGACGCTCAGCTTGATGCGATTCGTGCAGAAGTTGCTAAGGTTCCGACCGAAGGTGATTTACGTCGCGAAATTTCCATGAACATTAAACGTTTAATGGATTTAGGCTGCTACCGCGGTCTTCGTCATCGTCGCAGCTTGCCTGTCCGTGGACAACGCACCAAAACTAACGCACGTACCCGTAAAGGTCCGCGCAAACCTATTAAGAAATAAGATTTCTGGAAGCTAAAAGATGGCTAAAGATACTCGCACACGCAAGAAGGTCACTCGTACCGTCTCTGAAGGTGTTGCACACATTCACGCTTCTTTTAATAACACCATTGTGACTATTACCGATCGTCAAGGTAATGCACTGGCTTGGGCTACCTCTGGTGGACAAGGCTTCCGTGGATCACGTAAATCAACTCCGTTTGCTGCTCAGGTAGCTGCTGAAGTTGCTGGTAAAGCTGCTTTAGACTACGGTTTGAAAAACTTGGACGTCCTTGTAAAAGGTCCTGGTCCTGGTCGTGAATCTGCGGTTCGTGCTTTAGGTGCAGTGGGTTATAAAATTAACAGCATTACCGATGTGACGCCAATCCCGCACAACGGTTGCCGTCCACCTAAAAAACGTCGCGTGTAAGGAGAAACATTCATGGCTCGTTATATTGGTCCAAAATGCAAACTCTCTCGCCGCGAAGGGACAGACCTGCAATTAAAATCTGGCGTTAAACCATTTGACGTCAAAACTAAAAAAGCTGCTAAAGCTCCTGGCCAACATGGCGGAGCGCGTGGTGGCAAACAATCTGAGTACTCACTACAATTACGTGAAAAACAAAAAGTACGTCGTATGTACGGTGTTTTAGAGCGTCAATTTAGTAATTACTATAAAGAAGCTGCTCGTGTGAAAGGCGCAACTGGTGAAAACTTGTTGAAACTGCTTGAAAGCCGTCTTGATAACGTCGTTTATCGCATGGGTTTTGGTTCTACACGTGCAGAAGCTCGTCAGCTTGTATCTCACCGCTCGATCACTTTGAATGGCCGTCGTGTTAACATCGCGTCTATCCAAGTTAAAGCTGGTGATGTAATTGCTGTGCATGAAGGTGCTAAACAACAATTGCGTATCAAAAACGCAGTTGAATTAGCTGCACAACGTGGCATTCCTTCTTGGATGGAAATTGACCATTCTAAGTTGGAAGGTACGTTTAAAGCTGCACCAGATCGTTCAGATTTACCTGCTGAAATCAACGAAAGCTTGATTGTAGAATTGTATTCTAAATAATCCTTGAGGTAGCAATATGACGCGTACTGCAAATGAGTTTCTAACTCCGCAAGCGATCAAGGTCGAAGCGGTTAGCGGGACCTCGGCAAAAGTTATTCTAGAACCCTTAGAGCGTGGCTTTGGTCATACTCTGGGCAATGCTTTACGTCGCATCCTTCTTTCTTCTTTACCTGGCGCTGCTGTGGTTGAAGTTGAGATTGAAGGTGTCGAGCACGAGTACAGTACTTTGGAAGGCTTGCAGCAGGACATCGTCGAGCTCTTGCTGAACCTAAAAGGATTGTCTATTAAGCTGTTCGATCAAAATGAAGCTTATTTGACATTAGAGAAACAAGGTCCTGGCGACATAACTGCCGCTGACCTTCGTTTACCTCATAATGTTGAAGTGGTTAACCCTGAACATTTGATCGGTACTTTAAGTGCTTCAGGCTCATTAAAAATGCGCTTGAAAGTTTCTCAAGGTCGTGGTTATGAAACTTCTGACTCGCGTTTCCCAGAAGGCGAAACTCGCCCTGTAGGTCGCTTACAGTTAGATGCTTCTTATAGCCCAATCAAACGTGTGTCTTACACAGTGGAAAACGCTCGTGTAGAACAACGTACAGACCTTGATAAATTGGTCATTGATCTTGAGACCAACGGTACAGTTGATCCTGAAGAAGCGATCCGCAAAGCGGCAACAATCTTGCAACAACAAATTGCAATTTTTGTTGACCTTCAGAAAGATCAAGCTCCTGTTGCTCAAGAACCTCGTGAAGAAGTTGATCCGATTTTGCTTCGTCCAGTAGATGATCTAGAGCTTACTGTTCGTTCTGCTAACTGTTTGAAAGCAGAAAACATTTACTACATTGGTGATCTTGTACAGCGCACTGAGGTTGAGTTACTCAAAACTCCTAACCTTGGTAAAAAATCGCTTACTGAGATCAAAGATGTTCTGGCTTCAAAAGGCTTACAACTCGGCATGCGTTTAGAGAACTGGCCACCAGCTAGTCTCCGTATGGACGATCGTTTCGCCTATCGTAGCCGTTAATTAAGTAGGACTATCACCATGCGTCATCGTAATAGTGGTGTGAAATTAGGCCGTACAAGCAGCCATCGTAAAGCGATGTTTCAAAACATGGCTAACTCTTTGTTTGAGCACGAGTTGATCAAAACAACTGTGCCTAAAGCAAAAGAGTTACGTCGTGTAGCTGAGCCTTTAATCACTTTAGCTAAAAACGATACTGTTGCAAACCGTCGCTTAGCGTTTGCTCGTACTCGTTCAGCAGCAACTGTTGGTAAATTATTTACCGTTCTTGGCCCTCGTTACAAAGAACGTAACGGCGGTTATCTACGTGTTCTTAAAGCGGGCTTCCGTGCAGGTGATGCTGCGCCGATGGCTTACGTTGAACTAGTAGATCGCGAAGTTAAATAATTTCGTAGAACTATTCAGTTGTTCTTAGAAAAAGACCAGTGTTTCACTGGTCTTTTTTTATGGGTTTTTGTTCTACAATCTTTGTATTTTGGCCTGTAGTGACATATTTTACGAAAGATCTGCTTAAACTTGACATTGTGTATTGTCAATTTTATGGTTTAATAAGAACAGAATATAAGACAGGATAAAAACAACATGGATAAGCACGTCGATCTGCTCATTGTAGGTGCTGGTATTTCAGGCATTGGCCTTGCGGCACATTTAACCAAGCATTGTCCACAACGTTCGTTTGAAATTATTGAACGTCGTGACAGCTTTGGTGGAACATGGGATTTGTTTAAATACCCAGGTATTCGTTCTGATTCAGATATGTCGACCTTTGGTTTTAATTTTAAACCGTGGCAACAAGCCAGCGTTTTGGCAGATGGTTCTTCGATTAAGGGCTATTTGGCGGAAGTCATTGATGAACAGAAACTCAAAGAAAAAATTCATTTTAAGCATCGCGTACTCAGCGCCAATTATGATTCTGCTCAGAAAAAGTGGCAGGTAGTGATTGAGAATGCAAAAGGCAAAAAAGAAAACTGGATTGCAAATTTTGTGTTTGGCTGTACAGGCTATTATAACTACGACCAAGGCTACCAACCTGATTTTCCAAATAAAGAAGTATTTAAAGGCGAGTTTGTAAATCCACAGTTTTGGCCTGAAAAATTAGATTATACAGGTAAAAAAGTGGTGATCATTGGTAGTGGTGCGACAGCGATTACACTGGTGCCTGCGATGGCCAAAGGTGGTGCGGCGCATGTCACTATGCTACAACGCTCTCCAACTTATATTGCTTCGGTGCCATCGATCGATTTTGTGTATGACAAAATGCGTAAAGTATTACCTGAAGATGTAGCTTATAAATTGACTCGTGCACGTAATATTGGAATGCAACGCGGGATTTATGCACTCGCGCAGAAGCAACCGAAATTACTCCGCCGACTGCTGCTACAGTCGATTAAGATGCAGCTCAAAGGTAAAGTGGATATGAAACATTTTACCCCAAAATATAATCCTTGGGATCAACGTTTATGTGTGGTGCCAGACGGTGATTTATTTAAAATTCTTCGTTCAGGCCAAGCCAGTGTTGAAACAGATCAGATTGAACGCTTTACCGAATCGGGTCTCCAATTAAAGTCTGGTCAGCATTTAGAGGCCGATATTGTCGTCTCAGCTACAGGTCTAGAAATTCAAATCTTGGGTGGTATACAAGCGACCATTGACGGTAAACCGTTAGATACCTCTAAACATATGTTGTATCAGGGCGTGATGGTCAGTGATGTACCGAATATGGCGATGATTATTGGCTATATTAATGCGTCATGGACCTTGAAAGTGGATATTGCATCTGAATATATTTGCCGCTTACTCAACTATATGGATCAAAAGCAGTGGGCTGAAGTGATCCCGCAAGGGGATGCGACAGAGCTGATGGAAGATACGGTCATGGGTAGTTTGAGTTCGGGTTATATTGCACGTGCTGCCAATGTGATGCCAAAACAGGGTAAACATGCGCCATGGAAAGTGAGCAATAATTATCTTGCGGATCGTAAGACATTGAAAAGTGCTTCTTTTGAGGATGGAGTACTGAAATTTGCTAAACGTGATGCAGCATTGGACCAGAAACCTAAACTGGTGTCTTAGGTTGAGTGGTTGATTTTAAAAGGAGCGTAACGCTCCTTTTTTATGGAAATGACTTTTGGGTGTTCTGTTTTTACTTTCTTAAACTGTAGGACTGGTAGATGATTTTAAAAACTTAAAAGATAAAGAATAGGGAATATTTTGAATATCTTAGAACAAAGTTACCAAGTCCCATCTGCATCAAATATGATTCATGCCAAAAAATGGCACACTGATGTAGCAGATCATGCTTTAGCCCCGATTATTTTAATGCACGATTCATTAGGTTGTGTGGCTTTGTGGCGGGATTTTCCTGCCCGACTGGCACAAGCGACCGCGCGAGTGGTCTATGCCTATGATCGCTTAGGTTTTGGTTTATCCGATGCGAGTAAGCAGCCACTGGCATATAGTTTCGTTATCACTGAAGCAGAACAGACCTTTAAAGCTGTATTGGATTATTTTTCGATCCAGAATTTTGTCATCCTCGGGCATAGCGTGGGTGGGGGGATGTCTGTTGCGATTGCTGCGGCGTATCCAGAGCGTTGCCAAGGATTAATTTCAATCTCAGCACAGTATGCGGTTGAAGCGCTGACACTGAAGGGGATAAGTGAAGCAAAAATTGGCTTTCAACAAGCGGGACAAATGGAACGTTTAGAGAAATATCACCCTGAAAAGGCGCAGTGGGTGCTTGATGCATGGACTGAAACATGGCTATCACCCATTTTCCAAGATTGGAATTTGGCCAGTTTGATTGATGGTGTGTATTGTCCAACTTTGGTTATTCATGGTGAACTGGATGAATACGGCAGTACGGCACAACGCCAGCAGATTTTTGAAGGGGTGTCAGGGCAGGCTGAACTGCACATATTAGAAGGTTTACATCATATGCCACATAAAGAGCAACCAGAGTTGGTGGTTGCTTTGATTGCGGAGTTTCATCAAGCACATTGTTAAAAGTAAAAGCCCATCCAAAGATGGGCTATTTGAGTTAAAGAGAACGTGAAATGAGCTCTTTCATAATTTCATTGGTTCCTGCATAAATGCGATTGGCACGATTATCTAGATAAGCTCGTGCAATCGGGTATTCCAGCATATAGCCATAACCGCCATGCAGTTGTAGGCATTCATCGACAACTTTAGAAAACATCTCGGAAATTTTATATTTGGCAGCCGCTGCGGCATCAATGCCGAGACTCTCTTCCAGTTGCAATTGCATACAACGGTCGAGGTAAGCGCGGCAAAAATCGATTTCTGTACGTAACTCTGCTAGTTTAAAACGGGTATTTTGAAAGCTTGAAACTGTTTTTCCAAAAGCTTTACGCTCTTTGGTGTACTGAACAGTATGCGCCAGTGCTGCTTCAGCACCCGCTTGGCAGATAATGGCCACCAACATGCGTTCCCAAGCCAGTTCTTTCATCAGCATCATAAAGCCCATGCCTTCCATACCGAGCAAGTTTTCTTTAGGCACGCGTACATGATCAAAAAATAATTCGCAGGTGTCTTGTCCTTTCATTCCAATTTTATTGAGGGGTCTACCTTTACTGAATCCCATACGATCAGCTTCAACGATGATTAATGAGAGGTTGGCTGAACCTTTTTCGCTGTCGCCCGTCTTACAGACCACAATCGCCATATCGCAGAGATAGCCATTGGTAATGAAGATTTTGGAGCCATTGATAATATAGTCATCCCCGTCTAAAACAGCCGTTGTTCGTACTGCTTGTAAGTCTGAGCCTGTGCCGGGTTCAGTCATAGCAATGGCTGTGACGGTTTCACCCGAAGCCATCCGCGTTAACCAATAGTGTTTTTGTGCTTCACTACCAAAGTTATTGATATAGTTTGCGACAATGTCCGAGTGTAGTGAAAACCCAGTTGAGGAATCCATGGCATAGGCTTGCTCCTCAATCAAAATCATACTGTACAAGCGGTCTACACCTGAGCCACCATAAGCTTCAGGCATGGTGGCACACAGTAGCCCCATTGCACCTGCTTTATTCCATAGCTCACGATCGACATGCTGCTGTTGTTCATATTTTTCAATATTTGGAACAACTTCTTTGGCATAAAACTTTCGCACAGTTTCTCGAAATGCCTCATGTTCAGCATTAAATAAGTTGCGCGGCAACATATTGTTTAACGGGCGAATTGCGCCTGATTGCATGGAAGCTCATCCTGATGTTGTTATTTTGCTAAGAGAGTAGTGAAAAGCAGCACATGCGACAATGGACTGAATGCTCAAATCTATTTGATTTTTTGATGAGTTTTGCCAGTTGTTAAAATTGCGACATTTAACTAGTGGCGAGGGCAGTGTGATCGGTTAAACTAAGCCGTTTCAATTAATTTGGGGAATATAATGACTGAAGAAATGAGCTTGGAAGAACGTAAAGTAATCTACCGTGCACGTCGTGGTTTAAAAGAAATTGATGTGTATTTTGACCCTTATGTGAAAAATTATTATCTTCAGGCAGATCCTGCGGAAAAGGCCATGTTTGCTGCCTTGGTTGAACAAGAAGATCCAGATTTGCTCGATTGGTTTATGGAAGTCTCCGAGCCGCCGCACCCTGAAATGAAAACCTTGATTCAAAAATTAAAGCATTATGTACACGGATAAGTGCAATGGAACATCGTCATTTTCAACTTAAACCCAGCCGTCTGGCTTATGTGTTTCAGTTGTCGATTTATGCCGTTCTGATGCTGGTCTTGTATCAGCTACTTCCTTTAGGACTGTGGCTGATCGCTTTGGTTGCTGGCTTTGTGCTGTATTTGTTTTTTCTACGTGGGCCGCAACATTTTCAGCTTCAGCATTTAGATGGTCGTGATTGGTCTTTGTCACTTCAGAAAGAAACCAATGTGCAACGAGTGCAAATCAGCCATATTGTGGATCATCGTGCTTATATTGTGATTTATTTTCAACACTTTAGAGCAAAACCGATGTTGGTTTGGTGTGATCAGTTACCCATCACGCAATGGAAAGCCCTGAAAATACTCACTAAAATGCAATAATTGTTGGACAATTTTAACTCACGCAATTTAATTAAGTAATTGAAAAATAATAAGTATAAATATATAAAGTCTTACTTTGTCTGACATATCTGAAGAAACTGATGTGCTTTTTTGGATTGTCAGACAACTTTCCTACAGTTTTTTGATCTTAAAATGTACATTCAAATCACCAACAGCAAACAAGGAAAATCGTATGATGATCCCAACTTGGATGTTTCTAGTGGTAGCAATTGTGTTAGCGATTGTTATAGGACGATTAGGAACTGTGCTGAAGGAACGATTTGCACCAAACAAAGCCTAGCTAGGCTTCCCAGTTGATAAGTAGCATGTGCCGAACCGTCGCTATGCTACTTTTTTTTGCCTAAAAAAAAGTTGAGGCGTCATTTTAGTCAATTTTCCGCTTTTTATTTCATGGCAGAGTAGTGGTCTGATTTAGAGTAAATACTCTTTTCTTCGGAAAATGCTTCTGCTATGTTTGTCAGCATGGACACATACAATTATACAAATAGAGGACAGGAAAATGTCGCAAGTCCAAAAAATAGGCCAAGGTGTGGCTGTTGTAGTGCTTACAAGTTTATTATTTTCGGGTTGTTCACAAGTGGTTAAAACAGGCGCCAATGTTGCGCTCGGGTTTAGTGAAAAACATATAGTACCGCCTATTTTAGCCATGGAAGACGCTGAGATGGTGTGTAACTCAGGCAATGCTTTGACCCCTGCGATTATGTCGACCAAAGACATGGGGGCAGATCCAACGCGTGTGGCAGTTCTACTTTATTCAGCATCGGGTATTTGTGCGGAAAATCAGGCACTTGAGGCTGAGTTACGTTATTTGCGTGCCTCGAAAGCAAGCAATGTCTCTGAAGCACAGGATGCTCGAATTGAACAAAAGCGTTGGGCGGCGACTGCAGCACAACGCCAATATACGGGCTATCAACTTTTTCAAAACCGCTGGGAAAAGAAATATAAGAAACCATTGGGTGAAGGCTGCCCAAAAATGAACAGCGATTTGGATCAAACTGTATATATGCTGGGGATGTTGAGTGGGTTACAAGCCATGACCAATGATATTAACTCAGGTGGTGCAGTCAATGTTCCTAAAGACATTGCGGCGATTGTTGAACGTGGGATGGTGTGTCTAGACAATGAAAAGTTTTGGGGTGCGCCGAATGCAACACGTGCGGTGATTTGGACCTTATTGCCAGGTGCGGGTGAAGGTAAACCTGATCCATATCAGACCTTGAAACAATCGATGCAAATTGGAGAGCAAAAAGGGGTTCGTTTATCTCATGCAATGTATGCTATAGCGGCTCAAGCCAGTGGGGACGATGCCAAGATTCGTGATGCATTGAAAAGTTATGCGGCCTCTTATAGCGATGAAAAACAGAGCAATCCACAATTTAAACTGATTGATAGTATGGCCTCGAGTATGGTTCAGGGGATTTCAGATCGTTATTGGACTGAACACACGGGGACACGAACTGGGGATGGTGGTATGGCGCATTTCTGGGATGAAAAAGAAGACCGTTCTGAGCTTGATGAATTGTTTAGTGAAAGTTAACCAATTTTAAACTGAGCGGAAGCGCAGAAAAAATAACAATAAATGAATGAGCAACACGATAAGGACATGTGATGCATGATCAATTTCTGAATCGAAAAATTATTTTGATTGCGTTTGTCGTGTCGATCTCGGCATGCCTACAGATTTTTAAAGATCAATTTATTTATTGGCGAGTGGATATTTTTCCTGAAATTTGGCGCTTGTGGACAGCGCACTGGGTGCATGTGGGTTGGATCCATTTTACACTCAATATGCTGGCTTTTATGTGTTTGCCTTTTATTTTTCCGCGGGCCCGTGTCTGGCATTTTGTGGCTTTATTGCTGGTTTTACCGCCGCTGATTAGTCTCAGTTTTTATTATTTTCTGGGGGATATTGAAGCCTATGCAGGGCTGTCTGGTGTGCTGCATGGAATGTTCACTGCCATAGCGATTGTCCATTTGCTATACCGTAAAGAACGGATGTTTGCGAGTTTGGTGTTGTTTCTCATTTTAGGCAAACTAATTTGGGAAAATACCTTTGGCGAGAGTGCTACGGCTGAACTGATCGGTAGCCCTGTTTTGGTCGAGGCACATTTGTTGGGCGTGATCTGGGGAATTGTGATTGCAGCTTTGTATTTAATCGGGGTGAATCTATTTGATGAGTAATCTATTGACCTAAATTCTAAAAAGAAAATCCAGATTGTCATATTCAAAAATATAAATTTGATGCAAAGATAAACAAAACAAAAATCTAAAGGCATAGAGAAAGGACAAGCTCGAGCCGACTAAAACGACAGGTTCTACGGTGTATTGCGCCGAATAGAACGGTAATAAAAATAGGAAACAACATGCAGAATCATGGACAGCGCAGATCAGGACTCGATCTGCTGAAGTATATATGGACCGAGTGGATTTCTACTTTTTTCATTCTGATTTTACTGTTACTTACGCTATTAATTGGTACAGGTGAAATGATCCATGGCCAGTTGCTGCGTATGGGTGAGCGCTTATATGGCGATCCAGCCACAGGTATGCAGTATTCTTTTTTAAGGGCAGAGCCAGCCAAGCCAGAGTGTAATCGTCAGCCCAATGTGGATGCTATGGTCAAAACCCAAATGCAAGCCAACGCTGCAGATGAGTTCGCTGACTTCTTTGGTACGGCTTCGGAAGCTGATGTGCGTGCATCCATTTTGGCGGGTGTGCAGCAGTGTGAAGAAAAGTATCAGTTTTATGATAAAGCCATGCAACATATGGAGGCACATCCAAGTATTCGTGCCTATCGTAATTTTGAAACCACTTTTTTCGGTATTTTTAAATTCGGAACAGAAAATCGTGCCATTCTGTTGATTTTTATGGTGGTCTTAGCTGCGATTAGTGCCACCTTAAAAATCCATCATATTGGTTTGCGTGGCCCTGCGACTAAGCTAGATTATCGGGTTTATAGTTTCCTGATGACATTCGGTAATGGTCTATTAGCCTACTCGAGCATTAGCCAATTTAATTCAGTCAAAGATTCGGGTGTGCCGATGAATGGCGAAACCCAGCTGATTTATTGGTTGTGGATGATTCTGTTTTCGGTACTCACATTGATAAGTGTGTGGCAGCTGTTTAGCCCACCAAAAGAGGCTAAAGCTGGCGGACGTCTAGGCTTTGCTTTTCTGAGTGTGCCGCTGTATGCCTACATGGCTGTGATTACGGGTGTGGCATTTATCTTCTTCATGGACTACCCAATGGGGCAAGGGATTTACTTGGGACAGTTGGTTGAGTTCTCCAGTATTTTTCTGAATTTAGCACTCTTCATTTGGGCGGGGATGCTGCTGAAACAAACCCGTGTCGTGGATCTGTTCTTAAATATTTTGCGTCCATGGAATTTGGCTCCCGAAACACTCACCTGGTTGATTTTAATCGCTGCGGCTTTACCGACGGCATATACCGGTGCATCGGGGATCTTTGTGATTGCAGCAGGGGCGATTATTTATAAAGAAGTCTGGAATGCAGGTGGACGTCGTCAGTTTGCTTTGGCTGCAACGGCAATGTCGGGTTCGCTGGGTGTAGTTTTGCGTCCATGCTTATTGATTGTGGTGGTGGCATCCTTAAACAAAGAAGTCACGACGGACTTACTTTATCAATATGGTGTTTACACGTTCTTACTGACCTCAACACTGTTTTTAGTGGTTTCACTCTTCTTTGCAGAGAGTAAATTCCGCATCGCGGCACCGAGTTTGGCCGCACCGAAATCAGGGCGTGCTTTCTTAGCAGTTGTGCCTTATATCGTGATTTTTGTCCTCACGTGGATGTTCTATAAATTCTTATTAGACACTGACCTAAATGAATTTACTGCACCTGTGATGATGCCTGTGATTTTATTGATGATTGTGTTGTTTGATAAATTGCGTCATCAGCCTGCGCCTTTGCCTGCGGTGGGTCATTGGGATGAGATGCTTAGCGCAAATTATAATTCAAATGCTGAGCCTGCTTTAGCGGGTGCGCAAGTTGCCCATGCGGAATACCGTGAAGGGCTACATGGCAATGCGTCAGATGATGGACAAGTGGTGAATCATGGAGTGGTTCAATCCAGCTCCATGGACGTGTTACGCCAAGTCGGTTTTTGGAAGTCGATGCATATCTCGACCAGTGAAACTGTTGGGCATATTGGCGCTTTGGTCATTTTAATGGCACTTTCAGTCAGCGTGGGCGGATTGCTTGAACGTACGGAGGTGATGAGTTTCTTCCCAACCGATATTAGCAGTACGTTTATTGTTATTACTCTGATTGTGGGATTGATGGTCTTTGTTGGGATGATTATGGATCCGTTTGGCGCCGTGATCTTGATTTCTGCGACGGTTGCGCCTGTGGCCTATCAATATGGTATTCATCCTGTACACTTCTGGATGATCACCTTGATTGGCTTTGAGTTGGGCTATGTGACACCACCTGTGGCACTCAATCATCTTTTAGCAAGACAATCCATTGGTGATGCCGAGGTGAATGAGGCTGATGAGGAAGTGCGTCATTTGTCTTTCTATTATCGTTATGAACGTTGGATTTTACCATTGATCGTGTTGTTCCCAGCGATGCTGATCATTGCTTATGTTCCATACTTCTTTAAGTTATTTGGCTGGTATCACTAAGTTGTGAACTTGAGTTAGGCCATAAAAAAGCATCTTCGGATGCTTTTTTATGCTTGGGATTTTATTCATGATGATTTTAAGGAAAATGGTTTCTTTGCAGCGACTACCCACTCAAATCAAAACAAAGTACAAGGGTATTGTTAAGCGTCCCATCTTAAAAATCAGCCAGCACTTAAGCTCAATGAAAAGAATTAATCGACAAATAAAGTCTTTCTAAAAGATATCTTTGGTATGAGCTAGGGGCTGTGATGTATAGCGACTAGAGACTTTATTAGTGGAGGTGGTTCAAAAGAGATGATGAGTTATGTAATAGCTTAGTGCTGATTGAAAAGGTGGGTGAAGCAGCAGGGCAAAAAAAGACGTTAGCGTATCAGTCGATAAGCTAACGTCTTTAAAAATAACAACCGTATTTTACCGAGCAGCCAATTGGGCTTCTAACAGTTTAATTTGTTCTTCTTTGAGCTTTACCAGTTCATCGGCATCTTTGTGCTGTGCTTGCAAGCTCTTTTCCTGTTCCTTCAACTGGCTTTGAATATCGTCCAGTTTCGCCACTTCTTCTTTAGCAAGTGAGGCATTTTCAGGGACAGGGGCTTTTAAAATTTCTTCTTCGACCAATTTGATGGTGTTGTCAGCCATGGCGGTCGAAGCTGCTTTTTCAGCTTCTGGAAGCGCTTTGACGGTCGGTTGAATCAACTCCGCTTGGTGCAACGGTGTTGTAGGCTCTTGTGCAGTAAACAACCATTGATAAAGTGCAAAAATCGCAATGATTGCGACCAAACCTGCTGTAATACCCCAGAGTAATTTAGGGTTGTTGTGTTGTACGGACGACATTCGACTCAACCTTTATTCTTTGGATTGACGTGGTTTAAATTGAATGACCCCAACCTCGTCGGGGATAGCTGGGATCTGAGGCTCATTTACATGAGTCGGACGATTCTCAGAATAACCACAGTCGATACATTCAATCCATTCATCGTCATTCGAGGTAAGCATAACAACTCGATCCATCGCCTGACATTTAGGACATTTTGCACCTGCAATGAAACGACGTTTAATAGTCATTAGACTTACCTTCTGAACAATTTAGGCGCCTAGTTTACTCACTTTTTTAGCGGTTCGTCCAACCTTGATGACGAAGTAAAGCATCTATTTTTGGCTCGCGCCCACGGAAATTGATAAATGCATCAAGCGCTGTATCTTTTCCGCCAACTGCTAGAATAAACTGGCGAAATTCTTTTCCAGTGGCGGTATTAAAAATCCCTTCATTTTCGAAACGATCGAAGGCATCACTGGCCAAAACTTCCGCCCATTTATAAGAATAATAACCTGCTGCATAGCCGCCTGCGAAAATATGGCTGAAGCTATGTTGGAATCGGTTATAAGGAGTAGTCTCTAGAACAGCGTATTGTGCACGGATGTCATTTAAGGTGGCTTGCACTTGGTCCGCTTTCAAAGCTGGAGCTGCTTTATGAATGCTAAGGTCGAACAGCGCAAACTCAATTTGACGTAAACTTTGCATGCCGGATTGGAAGAAACGCGCGTCCAGCAAGGATTTCAGTAGATTTTCTGGTAAGGTTTCTTGGGTATCAATATGTGCACTGAGCAGGTCTAAGCTTTCGGTATCCCATGCCCAAAACTCCATGAATTGGCTTGGTAACTCTACAGCATCCCATGCCACGCCGTGTGTGCCTGCAACCGCAATATTGTCGACTTCTGTCAACATATGATGTAAACCATGTCCAAATTCATGGAACAATGTGATCACTTCATCATGTGTCAGTAGCGCTGCTTGATCTCCCACTGGTGGCGTAAAGTTACACACCATATAGCAAATCGGTTTTTGTAGGCCGTGCGTTGTTTGGGTGCGAGAGCGGAAACCACTCATCCATGCGCCACCACGTTTTCCCTGACGTGCATAGAGGTCAAAGTAGAATCCACCGACTACTACGCCTTGATCTTCGAGTTCAAAATAGCGTGCATCTGGGTGCCAAACGGGGGCTTCACGCTCCACAATTTGAATCCCATAAAGGCGATTCACAATGCTAAATAAGCCCTGCAAAATCTTGGGTGCAGGGAAGTAGGGCTTGAGTGCTTCTTGAGATAAATTGAACTGTTGGACTTTCAATTTTTCCGAATAATATGTGCTATCCCACGGTTTTAAATCCTCAATGCCATCTTCAGTGGCAATGGCTTTCAGCTCCGCCACTTCTTTGAGTGCAGGGGCGCGTGAATGTTCAGCTAAATCACGTAAGAACTGATCCACCGTTGCTACATTTGGCGCCATTTTGCTGGCCAATGAAAGCTCGGCGTAGTTGTTGAAACCCAACAGTACCGCCATTTCCTGACGCAGGCTTAAGATCTCTTCCATCGCCGCGGTGTTATCAAACTCAGCGTGTTCAGACTGATCAGATGCACGTGTGGTATAGGCACGATACAGTTCTTCGCGTAAAGGACGGTTTTCCGCGTAGGTCATAATCGCCAAGTACGATGGAAAGTCTAAAGTGGCAACGGGTTGATCAAGTTCGCGCTGCTGACCATATTGTTTTAACAGCTCAATACTGCTTTGTGGTAAGCCTGCCAGTTCGTGTTCCGCTAAAGGTTTGAAATAGGCTTGGGTTGCATCCAAAACATGGTTGGAAAACTCTGAAGACAGTTGTGATAAACGTGCCGAAATTTCTGCATAACGTTTTTTGGCTTCACCTTCTAAAGCCACCCCTGACAGTTTGAAGTCGCGCAGTGCAAGTTTAATCGCACTTTGTTGGGCTTCAGGGAGGTGATCAAATTGTGCAGCATCATGAATGTGTTGATAGGTTTGATACAGCGCTGTGTGTTGACCTAACTCGGTATAGTATTCACTTAAGCTTGGTAATAGTGACTGGTACACCTCACGAGTTTCAGCATTGTTCATCACGGCATTGAGGTGGGACAGCACGCCCCATGCTTCACTCATATTATTTTCTAAATGATTGACTTGTTCTAAGACTGCAAGCTGTGCCTGAATTGATTCAGGGACTTCGCTCAGGTCTTTTAAGAAATGTTGACCCTGTTGAATTGCCTGTTCGATCTGTTGTTGGAGTTGTACTAAGGTGATTTGATCAAACTGTGGAACAGGCAAGGTTGCTTTTTCTAATGTCATGCGTTTAAGCCAAATTAAATGTTCAGTTATCACTAGATGTAAGGGTGATGCCGCGGGAAATCAAGTTTTAATTGGTTTTGATGTTTTGCGCTGCTTGAAATTCAGCCCATGATGGGTAGTGCTGGTCAATGTGTGAGGGCTGATAAAGCACTTTGGCAAAGTTACGGGTCATGCATTCAGTTGCTAAGATTTCACCGCTTTTATATTTTTCTTTGCGGTGTCGCCAAATTTCGTTTTGTCGGTAGTAATCCGTCCCGATTTTTAGGAAGGCATGCTGTTGCTCAAACACATGGTAGACATAGCCTAAATCGGCGGAGCAGCGCAGTTCACCTTCTAAACATTTCTCACTAAACCACAGCCGAATTTGAAAGCTATGTGGGGTGGGATTGTAAAATTGATAATCGATATAGTTATAAAAAATTGCAGCGCCACTACCAAATGGAAGTATACGACCATGATCTGGGAAAGGGTCAAAGGAATGCTGTGAACGTTGTACCACTTGTAACGGGCTATGTAAGACAAGCCAGTGAATAAGATTGGCAATTTGGCAAATCCCGCCACCAATACCACCGCGTGCTTGACCAAAGCTGAGTTCCATTCCCTCAACATAGCCTTTTTGAGTTGTTGGTTGTCCTACCAACTGACAAAAAGAAAAAGTCTGTTGTGGGTGGATTAAAATCCCGGAAATACACGGACTGGCAATTTTGAGATTGATGACTTTATTGTGTTGCCAGTGTTGATCGCTGTCGCCTAATTTACGAATCAGAACGGACTGATGCTTTTTGACGCGAAAAGCCAAAGGGGCGTTAGAAAATGAATGCGCATAGTCTTTCCCATCTGTTTTCCATTGCCAATAGCGCATCATACGTCGGCTACGCGTGGCCATGAAATAAAGCAAGGGATGATATTGACTGATAGGTTTGCTTAAAAATAAACGCAAAAAGTTCATGTTGGCCCTATGAAAAAAGGTGCTAGGACATTAAGCCCTAGCACCTTTTACATCATTTACTCAGTTTTTGCTTTTGCATTTGATTTTTTCTTTTTAGGTTTCGACTTTTTCTTCACTTTATCTTTAACCTTTGTTTCAGACTTTGATGAAGATTTTTTACTAGGCTTTTTGCTGTAGGAGCTAGGTTGGGATTTATCTTTTTTGCGTCGTATGGGCTGGTCTCCACTGTTACTGGGAGAGGCGTTTGTCGACTCGCTAAAGACTTCTTCTTTACTTTCGCTTCGTGCTGTTTTGGCTTTGCCAACACGGGGCGCTCGACTACGTATGGGCCGACCACCATGTGAGAGTTGCTGCAATAATTCAAAATCAATTTTGCGGTCTTCTAAATTCACTGCTGCAACTTTGATTTTTACTTCATCGCCCAAGCTAAAGCTCTGACCGCGTGCCTGTCCAATCAAGCTCTGACTTGGTTGATCATAGACAAAGTAGTCATCGCCCAGTTGGCTGACATGGATCATGCCGTCAACATATAAGTCTTTGAGTGTCACAAACAGACCAAATTCCGCTACGGCAGAAATGGTACCGACAAACTCTTCACCCAAATGCTGCTGCATATAATGACATTTCAACCATGTGGTGACAGAGCGAGACGCTTCATCTGCACGACGTTCAGTCGCAGAGAAATGTTGACCAGCATCATCCAAAGCGGCCCCGGAAAGAGGTGCAGGTTTATGTTTTAACTTGGCTTTAATGGCACGGTGTAACAACAAGTCTGGGTAACGACGAATTGGAGAAGTGAAGTGCGTATACGCTTCATATGCCAAACCAAAGTGACCTGCGTTATTCGCGCCGTAGTAGGCTTGCATCATCGAACGTAACAGCACGGCATGAATACTTGGAGCATCAATACGGTCTTTGGTTGCATCAATCACGGCTTGGTAGTCTTTCTGAGTCGGCTGTTCTGGGAACGATAGACCTAGCAGTTTGACAAAGTCGCGTACTTTTTGAATACGTGAAAACTCAGGTGGTTCATGAATACGGTATAACATTGGCACATCATGTTGTAGCGCATATTCAGCCGCTGCCACGTTTGCCAACAACATACATTCTTCAATCAGTTTGTGCGCATCATTACGCGTACGCGGTAAAATTTCCTTAATGCCGCCCAGCTCATCAAAGGTCATGTAAGTTTCAACGGTTTCAAATTCCATGGCATGACGTTCAGCACGTAAACCTTTGAGGACTTGATAGAGTTGGAACAGGGTGTTCAAGGATTTGCGAACATCATGGTCTTCAGGAATGGCACTGCTGTCGCCTTCAAAGTACTGGGCAACATTGGTATAGGTTAAACGTGCCTTTGAGTGCATCACAGACGGGTAGAACTCAAACTTGGTGACGCGACCGGCACGTGACAGGTTTAAATCACAGACCATACATAGACGGTCTACATGCGGATTGAGTGAACATAAGCCATTCGAAAGAGCTTCAGGCAACATCGGTAAAACAAAGTGAGGGAAATACACCGATGTACCCCGTTCTTGAGCTTCATCATCTAGTGGTTTGCCTGAACGGACATAGTGACTCACATCTGCAATGGCCACCACCACACGGTAACCGCCGCCTGGACGTTTTTCTGCATAGACTGCGTCATCGAAGTCGCGTGCATCTTCACCATCAATAGTGACTAAGGCTAAATCACGTAGGTCAATACGACCTTCACGGTCTTGCGCTGAAGGCTCTTTAAAGCTCTCTGCTTCTTTAATGACTTCTTCTGGGAATTCATACGGCAAACCAAACTCTAAAATGGTTTGCGGAATAATAATTTCAGTATCGGCCTTGTCTGCCATCGATTGCACAATATGACCTGTCGCCAACTCATCTTTGGTTGGGTAGTCATCAATTGCAACACGAACCGAATCGCCCACTTTGACTTGTGCGTGTTCGATTAATTCTTTTTCTAAAGTAATCGGTTGGTGCGCATTCGGATTTGCTGGCTGAATAAAGTATTCACCGTCATGTATCGATACTTTACCAATGATTTGCTTCACACGGTGTTGCACTACTTCGGTAATAAAGCCCCAAGCTTTACCTTTGCGGTCCACTGAGGTTTGACGCACTTTAACACGGTCACCATTAAACACTTGGCGCAGTTCGCGTTCAGGTAAAAGTAAGTCTTCATGACCTGCAATATTCGCCGTGCCAAAGCCTTTACTATTGATGTAAACCGTTGCTTCATGTTCAGGTTGCTCTTCGGCAATTTGAAACTTAAAGCCATCTTTCATCAGTTGACCATCACGAACCATCGCAATTAAGCGATGGCTGAGCGCTTCAATGCTTTTTTGATCTGCAATTTCAAAAATTTCGACCAAGTCCGCATGCGATAACGCCGTCTTTTTTTCTTCGATGGTTTCTAAAATGAGCGTGCGGCTCGGAATAGGGTTGTCATAACGTTCAGCTTCAGCTTTTGCTTCAGGATCGACCCAATTTTTCATAATGTCTTTGGCTGTATGTCAGTAGATAGGATTAGCATAAGTCATGCGAAGACAGACTGCACGCAAATGATTGCAATATTGTGTTTTATGTCGGCAATTTAGAATATCTGCTGTTTTATTCAACATGCAGATGTAGAGAAAAGAAAAAATTCGAATGAATCCGCTCTAAATTGTTTAAAAAGTATTTAATTGAACGAAAATATGCAAAAAATTGAGTGTCTGTGCTTGCAGTGCTAGCATGAAGTTTGTATTATGGCCGCACGTTACGGTGAGATGGGTGAGTGGCTGAAACCACATCCCTGCTAAGGATGCGTACGGGTAACTGTACCGAGGGTTCGAATCCCTCTCTCACCGCCAACTTTACTTATGTCGCGCTCATAGCTCAGCTGGATAGAGCACTTGGCTACGAACTAAGGGGTCGGGAGTTCGAATCTCTCTGAGCGCACCAATAAGTAAACTGTATGTAACGTATCGCCTGAATTGGCACACAAGTAATGCGCTCATAGCTCAGCTGGATAGAGCACTTGGCTACGAACTAAGGGGTCGGGAGTTCGAATCTCTCTGAGCGCACCAACTTGAACAATCAACCGCACATGTTGCGGTTTTTTTGTGTCTGATCATTTTATATTTGAAAAATATTAATTTCTCAAGAATGTAATTAATGTGATTGCAATTAAATAGCAGTAACACATACAGATTGCGAGAATAATAGTTTTATTGATCTTTTTTTGCATTTTAATATTTTGAGGAATGCTATCGGAAATCTGAAAAGATGCCAAAGATCCGAAGAATAAATAACTTATAAATATGAGTATGAGTGAAATCCATAAACTATTTTTTTTATTAGAAATAGAGTTTTGATCATCTGGAGAAGTAGTTAAATAATTAAATGTTTGTTGGCGATTGTTTTGATCTATGAAAATGATGTCTTTTAAATGTAGTGAAGTATATCGCCCTGTCCGTTTATGTATTTGAGCATAAAATAGTACACTTTCAACTTTTATTTCAGATGAATAAGCTAATTTACAGATATTTTTTAGTTTGTTAGTGCAAAGTTGAGAATAAAATACGTCACCATTCTGGCTTATATATAGGCTTTGACTATTATCTCGAAATTTTGACACGGTAAAAAAATAGTTTGAAGTCATATGCCTTTCAAATACGTGCCATTCGTTTGAGTGTAAGCTTTCAATATATCGAACTTGATTTTTTATTGTTTTAATAGAATAGCCAATGACGATGAGCAGGATAAGTATAGATGCTATTGCTGGTCCAATTTTACTCATGTTTAAAGTTGATTGATCTGTTTGATTTGGCATTTGTATCTTAAATTAATTTTACGTAATTCTTCTATTTGATTATAAAGAATCTCATACTAGTTGTGGTTGCTGTTTGTGAATTTGCACTAATTTTTAATGTATTGAGTGAATGTTGTAATTATTTATATATTTTTTAGCGACTTAATCTGATTTATGTACGATTAATAAACATTTGATGGTTTGTTACTACAAAATGACTTATCAAAATGAAATAAACCATATACAATGCACCCCATCAAGACGTCGCGCTCATAGCTCAGCTGGATAGAGCACTTGGCTACGAACTAAGGGGTCGGGAGTTCGAATCTCTCTGAGCGCACCAACTTGATCAATATTGAAAAAACCGCACATGTTGCGGTTTTTTTGTGCCTGCACTTTCTGTTCAGTAGAAATTAATAGCAGGGATGGATTTTTTGCCGTAGTTATTCAGTTGTTTTTTGCATCTCAGTTTTATGATGTAGTTCTGATATCGGTATGGCCTCGGCTTAAGTGGATCGCCACTAATCAACATCGATCTGCTAAAGTCCTAAAAAAATGATCGATTGTGTTGTAGTATTGAGCACAATATTTTTAGCTATTTGATATGACCCTATGTCAGAGAACAAGCCTGCATTATCGACACGTTATTTCCTCACTTTAGAAGAATCCCAAGATGGTTTTGCCTTAGCAACTTTTGGTAAAAAGCAAATGACGCGTTTTATCACGCCGTTGATTAGTGTCGGGATTATTGTGTGGGGCTTTATGCTCGGTTTTTCAGGCGTCGGTCGCTACTATGTGGCATTGGGTATATTTTTCTTGGTTTTACAAATTCTCATGCGCTATTGGTTCCTGCCGATGATGTTTAAGCGCCAATTTGTGAAATATCAGTTTGGTAAAAGTGAGCAAGGCATCGATTTATACCAAGATTATGCGGAAATTTATGCCAATGGTCGCAAGCAAGTGGTCCATTATAATGAAGTGCAAAAGTTTGCCAGTGGCAAGCTGACCTATATGCTTGAGCTGAAAAACCGTACTGTGGTGATTGTGCCTAAGCGTGCGTTGGCCGATAGTGCGGATCAAGCAAAATTTGAAAATACTTTTAAAAAATAAGCATTTTGCTCCATAACACCATCAAAAAATCAGAGGAAGATCATGAGTACACGTCCATCTAAAATTGTCTGTGTCGGTCGTAGTTATGCAGACCATGCCAAAGAATTAGGCAATGCGATTCCTGATTGTCCCGTTTTATTTATCAAACCACCGAGCAGTTTGCTCAGTTTAGATGCGGGCATCTCTTGGAATCCTGCATGGGGGAGTTGCCATTATGAATGTGAACTGGTTTTACGCATTGACCATCGCCTAAGCAAAGCAGCCGATCCAGCTCAAGCCCTTCAAGCGGTAGGGGCTGTAACTTTAGGTTTGGACTTAACCTTGCGTGACTTACAAGATGATTTGAAAACCAAAGGCCAGCCTTGGGAACGTGCCAAAGCCTTTGATGGTTCGTGTGTACTGGCAGACTGGGTTGCTGTTTCCGATGTGGTACAGGACTGGGATGATGTGCACTACAGTTTTCATGTCAATGATGAGCTTCGCCAAGCGGGCAACACTGCACACTTAATTTTTGACATTGGCACCTTGTTGGCCGACATTAGCCAAGTCTTCACTTTGGAAGCGGGCGATGTAGTCATGACAGGTACACCTGCTGGGGTTGCTGCACTACAGGCGGGTGAGCAGTTGAAAATGACTCTAAAAGGCAAAAACCAAGACTATTCTTGGAATACCTTTGTTAAAGCTTAATTTACAGGCTTTCAAACCCCATCATTCAAAAAGATCACTTCGGTGATCTTTTTTTAGCGTTATTGGTGGCTATGGTACAGTTTACGGAACTGATCGGGGGTATATACCATCCAGCGTTTAAACATATTAATAAAGGCCGAGGCATTGGCATAGCCCAAATCCAGCGCGATACTTTCGACTTTTTTTCCTTCTGTCAGCATGCTCATGGCTTTCATGACTTTTAAGCGCTGTCGCCATTCATTCAAGGACATGCCAAGTTCTTTTTGACTATAACGTGCCAGTGTGCGCTCAGTCATATTGTGCTGTACTGCCAGTTGTTGCAAAGAACTGTTGTCCGCAGGGTGCAGATGTAAAAAATCTAAAATGCTTTTTAGGGTCGGGTGTTCAGAGTGCGGTAAATAGCTACTGACCAATTCTGCATGGTGTAATTGATCAAGCAAGACATAGAGTAAGCGCATGTGTTCAGGTGCATCATCTGGTAGGCTGTGTTGTCTCAAATGCTTAAATAGAGCCGAGACCAAAGGCGAGCTGAGCATAATACCTGCTTGTTGAGGCAGATGAGTGCATAAGCTTTCATGGATATACAAGGTGCCATGCGAAACATCGGTACGATTTAAGCTGCTATGAGCCACATTGGGGGGAAGCCAAATGCCATAAGGTGGCGGGGTAAGGTAGTCAATCTGGTTGATATTCACCTCCATCACACCATTAAAGGCATATACAAATTCGCCCCATGCATGTCCATGCACAGGATAAACCGACTGCGCGGGGTCTTCGCGAAAGCTGATCCACAATAATTTATCAATATGATCATTGGTCGGTAATTGTTTGAGTGGCACGCTCTTTTTTTGTTGTCGTTGGGGCATGGCTGAAATTGCCTGAATAAGAAGATCTCTTGTCTGTTTTAAATTATATGTTTTATTTCAGACAAATCTATAGTGAGCTTTGATCTTTTTCAGTGGAGCAGGTCGTGAGTAGTCGTCAAGCGCTGGACAGTAAAGCTTCAGGGATTATGTTTGGGCTGTGTATTTTGTGGGGATTGCAACAAGTGGTGTTAAAGCTTGCTGCCCCCGATATTTCTGCAGTGATGCAAATTGCACTTCGCTCAGGTCTCTCTGCGTTGATGGTTTACCCCATGATCAAGCTGGCAAAGGGCACATCTTTATGGGGGCGAGACTACTTAGCCGCAGGAATTTTAGTTGGGCTTTTATTTGCAGCAGAATTTTTTCTGGTCGCTCAAGCTTTACGTTTTACCTCCGCGGCGCATACCGTAGTTTTGCTTTATACCGCGCCTATTTTTGTCGCATTGGGTTTGCACTGGAAGTTGCCTTCTGAGCGTTTATCATTTATCCAGTGGTTGGGCATTGCATGTGCATTTTTGGGGATCGTGATTGCATTTTTATTTCGTCCTGCAGCTTCACAAGCGGCTGCGAGTTCGGCACTTTGGGGTGATGCTTTAGCACTTTTGGCAGGGGTATTGTGGGCAGCCACAACTATTGCAGTTCGGTTGACTAAACTAGCAGAAGCACCTGCGACCCAAACTTTGTTTTATCAGCTTTTTATCGCTTTCTTGGTGTTATTGCCTGTGGCTTTTTTCATGGGACAAGCGACAATTCACTGGTCTGTATTATCCCTTACAAGTTTGCTTTTCCATACCGTTGTCGTGTCATTTGCCAGTTATCTGATTTGGTTTTGGCTGTTGAAAAAATATTTGGCATCGCAGTTGGGAGTCTTTTCTTTTTTGACCCCAATCTTTGGGATGTGTTTTGGTGTAGTGTTACTCAATGAACAGTTGGAACTCAACTTTTTGGTAGGTACATGCTTTGTGTTGATGGGTGTGATGGGTGTGATGGGTGTGAGTTTGCATCACAAAATTAAGCAGTATGTACAGGCACTTAAAATGGCTTTGCAGTAAATACTGAGTCGGCTTGAACCTGTCTTAAACTCAGGCCGATTTGAGTTGGATGATAAAAAAACGTGTCTTGGACACGTTTTTTTATATGAAGTCTTAAGACTTATCATCAAAAATTGTAGACAGTGGAATGGCAAGTTTGGCCGCTAAGTAATCATCCGATTCTACTAACGCTGGCCCAATTTTCTTGATCCAAAGATCGTCATGATGCACGTTGCTTAAGTCGCGACGCTTCGGTAATGGATAGGGAAGCTGACTATAGAAACTCCAAAAATCGACTTGGGATAAATTCCGCACCAGCACGTATTGGTTGTCATCGGTACGTTTAACTAAGTTCTGCTGTTCAAGCATTAATACATAACTCGGCCAACGTCCAATTTCATCTCTTCCTAAAACATCTAAAGCTTCATCATCGGAAACACTGAGTCCGTGTTGTTGCTTTTTATAAAACAGTTCCATCAGGTCGAGCAACATAATCACAGGATGGCGCTTTTGTTCTTTGTGGGCAGTAAATGCGGTGAGCGCGTAGCTGATTTCAACCCCAATCAGGACAATATTCCACGACAAAAAAATCCATAATAAGAAAATAGGAATCGCAGCAAAGGCACCATAAACGACTTCATAGCTGGTGAAGTTCGACATGATAAAGCCGAACAAGTTTTTCAGGAGTTCAAACACGACGGCACTAAATAAGCCTGCAATCAAAGCGGATTTAATCGGGACACTTCGGTTTGGAATGGTCCAATTCAGAATAAAAAAGCCGACGACGGTTAAGCAGAATGAAATCAGCCACAGGACAAATGCGCCATTGAGCTCATAGCCTGCAAAATTATTGCTCAAAACATTGAGGGAAGCCATCGTCGATGAAATAACAAAGGCACTACCAAGTAGAATAGGACCCAAAGAAATAATGGTCCAATAGCGCATAAAGCCAATAATGCCGCCACGTGTTTCGCGGACTCGCCAAATACGGTTAAACACTTTTTCAATGCTGGTCAGCATCATGACGGTGGTGACAAATAAAAATAAGATCCCAATAATGGTTAAATTACTGGATTTATCGGTAAACGCATTTAAAGCCTTGTCAAAAGCAATCGTGGTTTTCGGTAAAAAATTACTATAGATCAGTTGTTGTAATTGCTGCCGTGCAGGTTCAAGCGCTTTGATTGAGGAAATGATCACCAAAAAAACCGTCAGCATCGGAACGACGGCAAACAAGGTGGTATAGGTCAGTGAACCTGCTTGTTCACGACATCGATCAGCCTCAAAGCGTCGCAGTACAAATAAAACGAACTGAAACCAAGTTTTCTCATAGAAAGGAAGTTTTCTTAAGTACTGTTCTAACATATGCAAAGTATCTCTTTTGTTTTCTTCATCTTTTCTACATTTTTCACTCTAAGCTTAACCAAAAAATAGGAAAAATACCGTATAGTTTTATTTTTTCTGTCGCCGAACTCTATTCATGCAAACCTATGTTTTAGTTTTATATTACAGCAAATACGGCAGTACCCGTGAAATGGCGCATCTGATTGCAAATGGAATTGAAGCCAGTGGTGTTGCAGTTAAAATTCGAACGGTGCCAAATATTGCGGCTGTGGTGAAGGAAGCAGAGCCGAGTATTCCTGCAGAAGGCGATATTTATTGTAGTTTAGATGACTTGGCAAACTGTGCAGGTTTGGCGCTAGGCTCACCAACCCGCTTTGGTAACATGGCCTCTGAAATGAAATATTTCCTCGACCAGACCACCAGTCTTTGGCTCAATGGAGCTTTGCATGGCAAGCCGGCTTGTGTGTTTACCTCGTCAGGTTCGATGCATGGTGGGCAAGAAAGTACTTTATTGACCATGCTGCCACCATTGTTTCATCATGGCATGATGATTTTAGGGTTGAACAATGCTATTCCCGCATTGTCACATACTAAAACAGGTGGAACACCGTATGGCGCTAGCCATGTCAGTGGGCCTCGACATGATCAGCGCTTAAGCCAAGATGAAAAAGTGCTGTGCGAAGCTCAAGGTAAGCGTCTTGGGGAAGTGGTGAAGAAACTACAAGCCTAGGCATTGAGACATGAAAAAGCCCATCATTGATGGGCTTTTTATTATTGAGCTGGCGTCAGATGCTGTTCTTTAAATTTTGTACCACACTTGAGACATTTATAGTCAAGAAATACATTTTTATCGACAATCACACCCGCTTTTTTACCAAAACGATGTCCTAAAAATCCGCCTGTTACACCAATACTGACCGCGCCGACAAAAGTGCCAATGGTACCACCCATAATCACCCCAAGAGGTCCAGCCGCTGCACCGATCGCTGCGCCAATAGAGGCTCCAGATGCTGCACCACCGACAGTACCAGCGGTTGCACCTGCCGAACTGAGCAATACGCCCCCAATTTTAGTCAGTTGTTGCTCGTGATTGCGTTTTTCAACCTCACTAGAGCCACATTTTGGGCAGAGAATTGTATTTTCCATAGTCTATTGGCCTATTCGGGTGACCAGTGATTGAAGCTGGCAGCCGTTTTACGGTGTGGATGACACGTTGCGCAGAACAACCGTATTTTGCGCTTGAATTTGAAAGATCTAAACAACTAAATCTAGAGTAAATCTTAGTTGAACTTGCAGCAATAATATTTATTAAACTTGTAATTTTCTTAAGTACTTTATGCTGAATTTTTAAATATGATTTAGTTGGCAAAGTGAATTCGGTTTCGTCCTGCTTGCTTGGCACAGTACAAGGCTTTATCTGCGCGTTTAAAGACACGCATGGCTTCATCACCCAAGCAGGCAGGTAAAATAATCGCAAATTCCTCACCGCCAATACGAGCTAAAAAATCGCCCTCACGTAGGATACCTTTTATTTTTTTGGTCATCTTTTTCAGCACATGGTCACCTGCGGTATGCCCATAACAGCCATTCAGCTGTTTAAAGTGATCAATATCTAAGATGCCTATCGTAAATGGCACGCGAGCATGGCTGAAATGTTGCATGGTTTGATTGCTTTCTTGCACAAATACCCGGCGGTTAAAGGTTCCTGTGAGTTCGTCAGTAGACGCTAAGACCGCCATTTCTTGCACTTGTAAATGCAGTTTAATGTTTAAAGCTAACCAAGTGGCGAGACTCTGTAAAAGAATCGCTTGTTGTAGGGTGTAGTGATATTTACGTTGATCTGCCACATTTAAGGTGCCAATACACACGCCATTGTGAATCATGGGCGCATCCATACAGGTGCCCATGCCATGCTCGGAAAGCATTTTACAATCCAGCTCATCCGACTGAGCGAGATCATCGCAAATGATCAGTTGAGATTGGGCAAAAACTCGTCCGACAAAAGTCTGCCCAATCGGAATTTTAAAATCCATGGGAATCGCATGATTACCTGAGATCGAATACAGCTTGAGATATTCTTCAGTATCTTGCAGGGTAATACTGGCCCGATCCGCATCAAACACGTGAGAAATCCAGTAAGCAATGGTGTCTAAAACAGCTTGCAATGAGTCTGCTTTACTCAAGTCGTGAATGAAGTCTACGGGGGAGTTGAATGGAGTGCGCGCCATCAAAGCCAGATAATTGGCTTGGGGTAAATGATCGTTCAGTTAATTGTTTCTTATTTATCATTCAATACGGTATCTCTATAAAATAGTATCCAGTTTAGTCTTTATTGGTTTTGCTCTTAGAAAGTGGACATTACCTTTTAGATTTGATCATGCTATATAAATCGCGTTTCTCCAACTTCAGTGTGTAATTAAATTGAAAAAAAACGATATATTTTTACTTTAAATTAAAAATAACCTACAGCGCAAATGTGGCATTTACATGTGGATGACCCGCGGGTCATCTGAGTGACAAAAAAAGAGCACCTGAAGTGCTCTTTTTTGAAGTTAAACGCCGTGATTAGTCACGAACAAATTCAACAGTACCATTTGCCAAAGACTTTACGCGTGCCAAAGATTCAACGCGGTAGCCTTTTTCAAGCAAAATGTCACGACCAGGTTGGAATGATTTTTCAATCACAATACCGACACCGACAACTTCTGCTTTCGCTTGGTGAATTAGGTCAATCAGCCCCAATGCTGCTTGACCGTTAGCCAAGAAGTCATCAATCACGAGGGCTTTGTCTGCTGAGCTGATGTGCTTATTTGAAATTGCAATCGTGCTTTCCGTTTGTTTGGTAAACGAAAAGACTTTTGAGCGGTAAAGGTCATCTTTTAAGGTTAAAGATTGGTATTTACGCGCAAAAATAACGGGCACGCCCAGTTCTAAACCTGCCATGATTGCAGGTGCGATACCTGATGCTTCAATCGTGATGATTTTAGTGATGCCTGCATCTTTAAAACGAGCAGCAAATTCTTTACCGATTAATTGCATCATAACCGGATCGATTTGGTGGTTTAAGAAAGCATCAACTTTCAGAACTTCATCAGATAGAACGATACCTTCGCTTAAGATTTTCTGTTCTAGTGCGTACACGGGAGAATCCTCTAGGGGCAGGTGCTTTTTCAAGCAAAAGCGTATTTTAGGAAGCACCTGAAAAAATGCAAGTAAAATTCGTCAAAATGACTAATTGCTTGCACCTTTATAACCCGTTAATAGCAATCCATAGGATGTTTTCTTATCCACATGGCTAACTTTGACTGGAAGGTAGTCCAATTTAGGTGCTAACCAGAAAATGGTTTCGCGGCCAGGTTTGTCATGTTTCATGACCACTTTAATCGTGTCAAAGGTGCCATAATCGGTTTTGATTGACTCAGAACCTTGCTTCACAAATTTACGTGCTTCGACTTCTTTAGCATCGGCCAAATAATAAGTCGATTTTAAACCGCCATTTTTGATGTCTTCACGAAGTTGTAATTCGGCATTCAGTTCATCCAGTACGCCAGCTTTCCAAGCGAAAGAACGCGCTTCTTTGTCTTTCTTAGTATTGATGGTTTTTGCCGCTGGATTGAAGTTAATACTCATGGTGTTGTTATGCACCAAAATTTTACTGCTACGGCGAAAACTGCTGGACTGAATTTGCTTACCATTAAAACTAAAGCGACTGCTTTCGGTTGCAGAGGCGATACCACCAGCTTTGGCTGCAAAGACATAGTTCCAGTTGTTGCCCGATTTCGATAACGTACGTGACGCTGAGCCCATGTTTTTGCCATTATAGTTAAATTGATAACTGGCTTGGAATGGACTCATGGCAAAGGTTTGACTTGAGAAACCGACAAAGAGCAAGGTGCTGACACCTGTTGCCATTGCGACTGTTTTCAACATTGATTTAGCCATAAGAAAAAGTTTCCTATTCAGTTGTAGGCACAAATTTTTTGCATAGAAATATTATGCACGTTGATTATGAAGAAAAAATTCGAAACATAGGGCAAACTGTAGTTTTATGTTTCTTTTACCCACCTTAAGTCACATTTTAGTCGCAGCATCCTGAATTATTTTTGTCGTATTGGCGAGACCGTGCTTTCGTCTAGATTAGGTTCAATCAAGTCATCGATCGAGGTTTGCGAAAACTTATTGAACAATGCCGTTAAGTTGACATTACCGATTACTACTAATTCTGCTTCACGTAACACGGCATGATTGACATGGACTTTACCTAAGGTATCGATAATAGAACGATTTTTTTCTAACCAGCGATTCAGATCCAAATGCAGCAGATCATCTTTGACTTTAATCACATTCAGTTTTTCTAAAATCATGCCTAAGGGGTCTTGGTTCAGGACTTTTTGATAAAAGAATAGGGCACAGCGCACGCCAATTTTATGAAATACCGTTGGGTATTCAGCATCCAGCACACTGGTGTCACTGATTTGCTCAAATACGATCAACTGCGTTTTTTTATTTAACTCCATTTGTGCCAGTTTCAAATCTACCGAAAGCGTGAGTTTGAGCCCGTTATAATCGAGCGTGGCGTATAAACGTAACCAATCATCATGTAAGTCGGCATGCAGGTCTTTCAACATTCTCACGTTGTCGGTCACAAAACGTTGAAAAGTGGCATTTAAAAAGACTTGAGACATTGGAAACTCGCGCTCATCCTCAATAAATCCTTCCGCCTTTTGATAAACTTGGCGTAAACGATTTGAAATGTTGGAAATAAGCGTTTGCATATAGAGGCGTCCTAGCTAATCAACGTGTTTGAGCGATCAGATCTCTGGTCGAAATGTTTGAAAAATACTGCTCATGAACCTTGCAGTTTAGCAAAATTAATTGCACCATTTTCATGATTTTATAAAACAGTGAATCTAAAGGGCACAAGGTCTCATTCTACGCAATAAAATGAAGACTGTGTCTATTTTATACTGCGCGCCTGCGCTTTGGGGAACAAGACAAATTGTCGGTTTGGTGTGATGCTTAGAAAAATAAATGTAATGCCTTTGGCTCATGATTGGTGGAAAGACCCAATTTTTACAGCGACTGTCGTACTGGCGGTATTTTTGCATCTCGTGATTTTGACTTTGCAATTTGCGATACCTCAAGAAAATGATGCGGCAGTGAAAGAAATTGCCGTTACCTTGCGTCCTTCTGATCAAAAAATTGAAAATGCAGATTTTTTAGCGCAAGCCGATCAACAAGGTTCAGGGACCTTTCGTGAGTCACATCGCATGTCGAGTGACATGCCCGCTCCAATGCTTGAGCAAAGTACAGGCGAACAGCAGCGTGAAACTTTAGAACAGATCCAACAAAAACGTGAGCTGAATTTTGAAGAAAAACTGTTAATGACGACTTTGAGTTGGCAAAAACAAGCTGAGGATAACCAGCGCAAAAAAGCCATGGAAGAAATGAACAGTCAGTTTCAAGCCAAAGCAGCAATGGTGGCCAGCCTTGAAGCGCAATATTTACAACGCCAACAAAACTTTAGCCGTCAGCAAAAAATTAAAACAGTCGATGGTATTCAAGCCAAGCAAGATATTTCGGCCGCCTATCTTGAAAAGTTCCGTCAGAAAGTGGAATTTTATGGCAACCGTTACTATCCAGAAGCAGCTAAACAGCAGCAGCTGGCGGGTGAAGTGCGTTTAATGGTGATTCTAAATGCATCAGGAGGCATCCGAGCTATTCGCCTGATTGATAGTTCAGGTCATGAGATGCTCGATGAGGCTGCAAAAGCCTCGGTGCGCAAGGCTGCACCATTTGGTGGATTTGATGCCAAAATGAAGGATATTTCTGAGTTACGCATTGTGCGTACATGGCGTTTTGATCCAGCAGAGGCAGAGTTTGAAGTGCACTGAACTGTGCACTTCTTTATGCGAAATTATTATAATTAATTTAAATTTAATAAAATTTTAAAAAACAATATGTTATTTATTTGTTTTGGCTTTTAATTATTTTAAGTAATAAAAAACAACAAATTAGGTTTACTTTCTAAAACTTGAATTGATAATAAAAATAATTATCATTTGCGGTGTATTTTTTGTTAAATATTTTTTTAAGCATTGAGGCATCTTTCTTTATAGCGAAGCGATGGGGTGAGAGCGTGCATGCCTTTAAATATTCGATCCCTGTTATAAGGACATAGTTTTATGTACAACTCTCCAACATTGAATCGCTTCAAAGTTAGCCCACTGATGTTGGCTATGGCAGCAGTAACGGTATTTCTCCCGACGTTAGCATCTGCAGCAGCAATAGACAATGAAAGCACCCAGCTTGAAACCATCACTGTTCAGGCTGAGGAAGAGAATCCAGCCGTAACAGAAGGAACAAAAAGTTATACGGCTAAGAGTGCCAGTACTTCGACCAAATTAAATTTGTCGCTTCGCGAAACACCGCAGTCGGTTAAAGTTTTAACCCGCGAGTATTTAGATGATGCAAATATTAATTCTTTCCAAGATATGTTGAACAGCGTGACAGGAGTCACTACCAATCGCTGGGATGAACGTCAATATCCGACAGCACGTGGGTTTGATGTGGATTACTATTTATTTGATGGTGTTCCGAGTTCGTCTGAATTGGACATTGCAAGTGATCCAGACCTGAGTATGTATGATCGTGTGGAATTGGTGAAAGGCGCTAATGGGCTAATGACAGGGGCAGGAAACCCAGCAATTGCCATTAATATGATCCGAAAACATGCCAATGCAAAAGAGTTAACGGGGACATTAAGCAGCTCTTATGGTTCGTGGAATGCATGGAATAGCATGGCAGATATTTCTGCACCTTTAAATGCGGATGGTACTGTGCGTGGGCGAGTTGTTGTTAAACATGAAAGCACAGACTCTTTCGCAGATTTGTACGAAAAAGAAAATAATTTATTTTATGGTGTGCTTGATGCAGATTTAACAGATAGCACCTATCTGTCCGTCGGCGCAAGTTATCAGGAGCTTGATCGTTCAGGCATTAAATGGGGTGGTTTACCTGCATTTTATAATGATGGCTCGTTAACAGATTTTGATCGTGATTTAACAGTGACTAGCGATTGGACCTATTGGAATACCAATACAACTACAGCATTTGCCCAGTTTAAGCAGAAGTTATTTAATGATATTACGTTGAACGTAAATTATGATTACCGCGAAATTGATGCAGAGACAGCATTATTATATCTGTGGTCCGAATCTGTAGATAAAGCAACCAATAGTAGTGCAGGTTTGTATCCGTATACAGATACGTCAAAGACTACGCAAAATAATGCGGATGTTTATTTTTCTGCACCTTTCACTTTGGGTGGACTACAGCAAGAGGTTGTTGCTGGATTTATGTATAACCAAAGTGAGCTGACTGACCGTTATTATGGATCACCAACTTTAGATAATGGGACGATTGATTTTAATAATTTTACACCATCAAAAATTCTTGGATCCATTAATAATAATGTCGCAAATCCATCTAATAAAACCACGCAAACAGGGGCTTATCTAGCAGGTAAGTTTACTTTGTTAGAGCCTTTAAAGTTAGTAACAGGTGTACGTGTATCTAACTGGGAGTATGAAAGTGCTGACGGTAAAGGCAATCGTAAATTTGACAATAAAGTGACACCATACGCAGGATTGATTTACGACTTCTTAGAAGATTACTCATGGTATGCAAGTTATACCGAGATTTTTAAACCAGAAGATAAGCAAGATGCGAATCAGCAATATCTTGACCCACGTGAAGGTAAAAGTTATGAAACAGGTTTGAAGGGAGAGTTTTTTGACAAACAGCTTAATGCATCAATGTCGGTATTTTTAACCCAGCAAAATAATGTGGCTGAGAAAAGTGGATCGATTGAGATTGATAATAAACCAGTAGATATTTACAGAAGTGCAGATGGTGTAGAGAGTAAAGGATTTGAAATAGAGTTAGATGGTAAAATTACCAATAACTGGGACATGAGTTTTGGTGTCGCTCATTTTAATGCAGAAGATGCGAATGGCAAAAAAGTACAAACGACTGCTGCGAGAACTTCAGCCAATCTATTTACTAAATATACACTCGATAAATGGAGCTTTGGTGGTGGCTTAAACTATAAGAGCGAGGCATATAAAGATGAGACTGCAGGACGAATCACTCAAGATGCCTATGTGTTGGCGAACTTAATGGCAGCTTATCAAGTTGATCAAAATATTAAACTTCAACTGAATGTGAACAATTTGTTTGATGAGAAATATTACGAAGGCTTAGGTAAAAATAGTATGGTATATGGTGCACCACGTAATGCAACGCTAACTTTCCGCTATCAATTCTAAAAATCTTGAGAAATACAGAAACGGCTGATTAACAGCCGTTTTTTATTAAAATGTGGATAAGTCTCGGCTTATTCACATGCTGTCTTGACTTGAGTAAGCATGTTCTCATTTTCAGACTTAAATGGCCGTATATTGGTTTTAAGTTGTTATGCTATTTGGGTTCGCTCAGTTTATTGGGTTGCGCGGACATAGGCCCCGTCTTGACGCCCACCGATCCAAGTCACAGTTAAATGAGACTCTTCCACATCTAGGCGGGTAGGAAAAATTTCTAAGTGCTTGCTATATTTCGGTAATGCTTTTAAACCAATGCAGTTGCCGTTTTTCCACCATGTTCCTTCGGCATATTGGTCTAAAGAGCCGACAGCTAAGTACCATTTAAATTTACCGTTGGTCTCTAGTAAAAGCTCGGAACCGACCTCCATAACACCCTGCAAATAATAATGTCCAGCCCACGCCTGAGCAGTGTCTTGAAACTTCACTTCTTGACAGGATGTTTGATTTTTATCATTGCTCTTGGCATAAAGTGGTGTAGTGCAAGATAGGGCGATAATGCAGAGTAGTTTTGAAATTGGTGTATGCATTTTTATAATCTCTTCATCTATTTTTTCATCTTGTATTATTTTTAGCATAAATAAACCCGACACATCGAGATGAATCGGGTAAGTTGTTTCAGATCTAGTAATTATTGTTCTAAATAAGGGTTTTCAAAACCGAGTTTAGCCAAAATTTCAATTTCGATGCCTTCCATTTCTTCAGCATCTGCTTCTGACGTTTCATGGTCATAGCCCATGAGGTGCAAAGTGCCATGTACCAACATATGAGTGAAATGCGTCAGTGGCGCTTTGTTTTGTTCTTTCGCTTCCAACAGCACCACAGGAATGCAAATGACCAAATCGCCAATGGGAAATGAGTCAAGGATTTGCGCCATTTCATCGGGTAAGTCGCTCGGGAAAGACAATACATTGGTTGATTTATCTTTGCCGCGATATTCCAAATTCAATTTATGACTTTCGTCATGGTCGACACAAGCAATACCAACTTCACAGTTACTTTGTGTACCAATATGACGTAAAACAGTTTCTACAACTTTTTTGATATAGCCACGTTTCAAGACCAACTCAGGTGCTTGAAAGTCCTGTTGTAGAGAAAGACTCAGTTTCAAAATAGATCCTTAAATAATGATATCTGCGGGCATTTTAAAATGCCCGCAGACTTTAACTTAATGCTGAGCATCGGCAGCGGCATCATTTTCAGCCACTAAGGCCTCTTGACGCGCTTTGCGTTCAGCACGAGCTTCAGCCGTTAAGCGATGTTGTTCTGCATCCCATCCCTCATAAGCTTCAACAATTTTTTGCACTAATTGGTGGCGTACCACATCACGAGAGTGGAAGCGGGTAATGTGAATTTCTTTGATTTTGTCGATGATTCGTAAAGCATGCGCCAGACCAGATTGCTGACCACGCGGTAAGTCGACCTGTGTGATATCGCCAGTAATCACTGCGCGCGAACCAAAGCCTAAGCGTGTGAGAAACATTTTCATTTGTTCAGGCGTGGTGTTTTGCGCTTCGTCTAAAATCACGAAAGAGTGGTTTAAAGTTCGACCACGCATATACGCCAGTGGTGCCACTTCAATCACTTGACGTTCAATCAGTTTGGCTACTTTTTCAAAACCAAGCATTTCATACAAGGCGTCGTAGAGTGGGCGTAAATACGGATCAATTTTCTGGCTTAAATCACCGGGTAGAAAGCCGAGTTTTTCACCCGCTTCAACGGCAGGACGAACCAATAAGATCCGTTGAATTTCATTACGTTCTAGCATGTCGACTGCGGCTGCAACTGCGAGATAGGTTTTACCTGTACCCGCAGGTCCAATACCAAAAGAAATATCGCTTTGTAGAATACGCTGCACATAACGCTTTTGGTTGGCACCACGTGGATTGATACGACCTTTACGGGTTTGGAGCCACACTTCATCTAAACCAGTGTGCTCTTGCCCGTCGAGGTCTTCTTGCAATTCACGGTCAGTCTGACTGCCTTGAATCATGAGGTGTAAGGTGTCGGCACTGATTTGTGCCGTATTTTCTGCTTCTTCATGCAGGCGATGGAGCAGACCTTCGGCTCTCTCAACTGCATCCATTTCACCATCGACATAAAATGCATCACCTCGATGGGAAATAGTGACATCTAAACGCTGTTCGATTTGTTTCAAATGACCGTTATAAGCACCGAGCATGCTCTTTAAACGTTCTATTGAAACCCCAGGAAAAGTTACTGTACGTCGAATCGCTGCAGTCAAGAGAATTCCTTTAAGTAGTCAGAATCTATTCCCTTACATTACGCCACGTCAGGCTCAAGATTCAAGAGTTCACCATAAACAAAATTCAAAGTTTTAATCTCTGTCACTTCGATTTCAGCGAAACGTCCGACCCATGCTGCATCACCAATAAAACTCACATAACGAGTGTTATCCGCCGTGCCAATCAGTAGGTTTGGATCTTTGTCTGAAACTTTCTCGACCAAAACGCGTTGAATGGTGCCGAGCATGGCATCGGTCTTGTCAATACTTGAGCGTTTGATCCATTTTTGAACTTTACTGAGGCGTTCTTTTTTCACGTCTTCAGAGGTGGTGTCCTCAAGATCAGACGCAGGTGTACCCGGACGTTTTGAATAGACAAAACTGTAGGAATGGTCGAAGTCCATATCTTTGATGAATTGATAGGTTTCTTCAAAGTGCGCATCGGTTTCACCCGGGAAACCAATGATGAAGTCACTTGATAAATGCATATCTGGACGAACTTTGCGTAATTTGGCAATTTTGTCGATATACACATCAATGGTGTGGTTCCGCTTCATGGCTTGCAATACATCGTTTGAGCCGCTTTGTACGGGCAAATGTAGATGCGATACCATTTGTGGTAGATCACGGTAACATTCAATTAAGTCATCATTAAACTCAAGTGGATGTGAGGTGGTGTAGCGCAAACGCCCAATCCCCGGAATTTCTGCAACCAGACGTAACAAGTCTGCAAAAGTACAGATATTGCCTTCGAACGTTTCACCGCGGTAACCATTGACGTTTTGACCCAACAAAGAAATCTCACGGACACCTTTTTCGGCTAAGGTGGCAATTTCTGCTAAAACATCATCCAGCGGGCGAGAAACTTCTTCACCACGGGTGTAGGGCACTACACAGAATGAACAATATTTTGAACAACCTTCCATAATTGAAACAAAAGCCTTGTAACCTTCCACACGCGGTTCAGGTAAAAAGTCGAATTTTTCAATGTCCGGGAAAGAAATATCCACCAATTTGATTTTTTCTTTCTTGGGTTTTTCGATTTGATCAAAGTGCTGATCCAGCATTTGTGGTAAGCGGTGCAAGGTTTGCGGGCCAAAAATCATGTCGACATAGTTGGCACGTTTTTGAATGTTGTCACCCTCTTGAGAGGCCACACAACCACCGACACCAATGATCAGGTCTGGATTTTTGTCTTTCAGCTTGCGCCAGCGACCCAATTCAGAAAACACTTTTTCTTGGGCTTTTTCACGAATCGAGCAGGTATTCATCAGTAGAATATCGGCTTCTTTCGGATCTTGGGTCAGCACATAACCGTGCGAGTCGCCAAGTAAGTCTGCCATACGGTGACTGTCATACTCATTCATCTGACACCCTTGCGTTTCGATATACAGTTTTTTAACTGATCCATCGATGGCTGGGGTGTGCTGTGGCTGGGTAACAGTGTTTTCTGAAGCAGCTTGGGCACCATTTGGAATGAAGGTTTGAACCGTCATGTAGGCTCCTAAGGGGGGGATAAATCTAGGTTTTTGTGTCTGATCGGTATCTGTGGCGGCGAAAGCAGAGCTTGAATGGCGACAAAAAAGGACGATCAAACACCATGTGAAATCTACGAAAGGCGCATATTTTAGCAGGAAATCTAAATAAACTTATAGCTTTAAATCTGAAGCTAAAAAGATTGATTTGTGAAGTGAAAATGCAGGAAAATTAATATTGTCTAATCATAAGGTTACATAAGAGAACAATAGAGTCTGTTATGAGTTATTAAACTAATGAAAATGATGAGACGAGACTAGGCAATCCAAAGATGACTGAAGGCAAACCCATGTTAAAACGATTACAGAATAAATATTATCAAGTGTTTGCGTTGGGTGTGGCTGCCTTGGGTCTATCGGCAGCGACACATGCCGCAGATGAACAATTTAATGATGCCTTGCGTGCAGCAAATGCAGGCAATGTTGGTTTATTACAGCAATATCAAAGCAGTATGCAGGGTGATGTGCTGGGCTATTATCCTGAATACTGGGTGCTTAACAGTAATTTGGCGTTGCAACCTGCGGCGAATATTGTCAATTTTGCACAGCGCTATCCGCAATCTGCTATGGCTGAGAAGTTAGCAGCAGATTACATCGAAGAAAAAGTCAAAATGGCAGACTTTGCTTCTGCGCAGCCAGTATTGGCCTATGTGTCCAATGCAGATCGCGCAGAAAGCTGTGCTATGGCGCAAGTCCATGCCAAGTCAGGCGATCCTTTGGTTTTTGCCGAATATAAAGATGTTTGGCTCACCACTAATTCACAACCTGAATCTTGTACAGGGCTAGGCCGCATGATGTTGTCTAGTCCACTGATGACGGAACAAGACAAACAACAACGCCTATGGGCACAGCTGCGTGCAGGGCAGTCAGGTCAATCGATTGCAACCGCACAAACCATTGGCATGAATCTGTCTTTGGCGCAGCTGAATAGCATTCAAGCCGATCCACTGAACTATCTATGGTCCGCACCGAAAGCGTCGGCGGCAGATCAAGCATATTTAATTTATGCCATTGGCCGTTTAGCCGACAGTGATCTAAATACTGCACTGGCGTCGGTCAAGCGTGCTGCAGAGAGTACACCTGAGTCGGTGCAAAAAGCATTGTACCGCGCTGTGGGGTATATCGGTGGCACAACCGTTATGAAAAACAATTTTAATGTGGAAGTGTTGCAAGCCTTCGATCGGAGCTATGGTTTAGCACTGAGTGAAGAAGAAGCTGAAATCTATGCACGCCAAGCCATTCGTTTCGGCGCATGGGAGAGTGTCATTCGTGCCATTGATGGCATGAGTGTGACGCAAAAACAAGAAGATCGCTGGCAATATTGGCTAGCCCGCGCTTCAGAACAACGTGGTGATGCAAAGTCAAAAGCACTGGCGCGCGAGATCTTCAAAAAAATGTCAGTAGGTGACGATTATCATAACTTATTGGCAAAAGATCGTATTGGTCAGCGTTATCAAACAATTCCAGCCAATACCCAACCGAGCAATGCGGATGCGCAGCGTTTGAGTCAAGATATTCACTTTAGCCGTGCTTTTGCACTGCGCAACGTCAATGCGCCAGACAATTATGTTAACCGTGAATGGAATTGGGCCGTTCGACAAGCTTATTTAAAACAAGATGATGGCTTAATTTTGGCTGCTGCTAAACGTGCCACAGAAATGGGATGGTATGACCGCGCGATCTATGCAGCAGATCGAACCGTCAAGCAGCATAACTACAGTTATCGTTATGCCATGCCGCATCAAAGCTATGTGGTCAGCCATAGTCGCAATGCAGGCATAGATCCTGCATGGGCGTATGGGTTAATGCGCCAAGAAAGCCGATTTGTTACCCATGCTCGCTCGCATGTTGGGGCAGGTGGTTTGATGCAAATCATGCCGGATACGGCAAAACTGGTCGCTAGACAAATGGGTGAAACCTATAATCCTGCTGCACTGAGTGATATGAATACCAATGTTCGTTATGGCACATTCTACTTGTCCATGATTCAAAGCCAATTAAGTAATAGTCCTGTACTTGCCACAGCAGGTTATAACGCAGGGCCAAATCGTGCGCGCCGTTGGCAGCCTGAAAATCAGCCGATTGCGGCGGACCAATACACAGAAAGTATTCCTCTGACTGAAACTCGTGATTACGTCAAGCATGTCATGAGTAATGCGACCCATTATGGTGTTCTGCTTGGACAGGGACCACAGTCAATCACCCAGCGCATGCAAAATATCCCTTTTAGAAGTCAATGATAAAGGCCTAGGCATTTTATGGTTTTGATGTCATCCCAATCAGTCTTAACGCAAAAGCTTCTGCTGTTGATCAGCAGCGGCATAGCTATGGGATTTTTTGCGACATCAGCCCATGCAACACCGACCGTGTTTGGCTATGTGATGGAAGTTCAAATGACACCCGCCGTGTGTTTGTTCGATAACCAAGGCTCAAAGAAACGGAAATGTTTGGAAGGCTATTCGCTCAACATCACTGGCTTGTATCCTGAAACTACAACACGAGAGTGTCAGACCAATTCCTCAGCAGTGCTGTCACCACTTCAGGCCAAAGTGGTGGCTAGGGTGATGCCCGATGAGCATGCACGTCGCCAATTGTGGGCAGAGATTGGGGGGTGTGTGCCGATGAGTGCCAGTCAATATTTTCGTAACGTGATTAATTATGCAGAACGTTTAAAAATTCCCGCAGATTTGACTTCATCTGAAAATAAAACCGCGCAACTGCATAGCTTACGTGGACAGTTCCAACGTTTGAATCCTGGACTACCTGCAAGCGGGCTGCGTTTTAGCTGCCGTACTCACCGTCAAACCAATATTTTGACCGAAGTCAAGGTCTGTTATAAACCCAATGGTCAGTACAAAGGTTGTGCAGAGAATATACAAGAAAACTGCCCAAATTCTTTTGCGATCAAGGGTTCTTACTAATCTCTTTCCCTAAATTAATTTATATTTCCTATCATACTTTTGTTGGAATTCATTCTCTTTTACATGCATCTGCCAAAGTATTGGAGTACAATCTTTGCCGTTTATGATTATTAAGATTAGATAGAACAGCTATTTAATCATATAACGTTCCTCAAATGGAGATAAGTACATGAAGCAACCTGTTCGCGTTGCCGTTACTGGCGCTGCTGGTCAAATCGGTTATAGCCTATTATTCCGTATCGCTAGTGGCGAAATGTTAGGTAAAGACCAACCAGTTATTCTGCAATTGTTAGAAGTTCCTTTTGAGAAAGCTCAAGCTGCGCTTAAAGGCGTAATGATGGAATTAGACGACTGTGCTTTCCCATTATTGGCTGGCATGATCGGTACTGATGATCCAAAAGTTGCATTTAAAGATGCTGACTACGCGTTATTGGTTGGTTCACGTCCACGTGGTCCTGGTATGGAACGTGCTGACTTATTGAAAGTGAACGGTGAAATCTTCATCGGTCAAGGTCAAGCACTAAACGAAGTTGCTAGCCGTGACGTTAAAGTACTTGTTGTAGGTAACCCTGCAAATACAAATGCTTACATCGCAATGAAATCTGCTCCAGATCTTCCAGCGAAAAACTTCACAGCAATGTTACGTCTTGACCACAACCGTGCGTTGACTCAAATTGCTCAAAAAGCGGGTGTTGCTGTAGCAGACATCAAAAACATGACTGTTTGGGGTAACCACTCTCCAACGATGTATGCTGACTACCGTTTTGCAACTGTAAACGGCGAAAGCTTAAAAGACAAAATCAACGATGCTGACTGGAACGCGAATGTATTCCTTCCAACTGTTGGTAAACGTGGTGCTGCGATTATCGAAGCGCGTGGTTTGTCTTCAGCTGCTTCAGCTGCGAACGCTGCTATCGACCATATGCGCGATTGGGCGCTTGGCACAAATGGCGAATGGGTAACGATGGGTATTCCTTCTGACGGTTCTTATGGTATTCCTGAAGGCGTAATGTATGGTGTTCCTGTAACTTGCGAAAATGGCGAATACACACGTGTTGAAGGCCTAGAAATCGATGCGTTCAGCCGTGAACGTATGGACAAAACTCTTCAAGAACTTGAAGAAGAGCGCGCAGCAATTGCTGACATGCTTAAATAATTAAAAACCGATCTGTTCAAGATCTGTTTTGAAAAAGCACTCCGTTTGGGGTGCTTTTTTTATATGGGTAGTGTGTTGAACAAAAAATAACATGCTGTGATGTAGATACAACTGAGCGTAGAAGGGCAAAGGTTTATTCTAAAAGGGCATGATCAGGGCTTGAGGAGAATAATGATGTTTGACCAACAACCGACTTTAGAACTTTTATTTGAACAATTGGGGCTTGATGCGAGTGCAGAAGCAATCGATCAGTTTATTGAAACACACCAACTTACTTCAGATGTTCCATTGCATAAAGCACCCTTTTGGTCAAAAGCACAACATGACTTCATTATCAGTAATTGGAAAAAAGATGATGAATGGGCAATGGTGGTCGACCTGTTAAATGAACAATTGCATACAGAACATACGCTTTCAGGTTCGTGTCATTTATAATCACAAATTGAAACAACAAACCTAGTTTTATGACTAGGTTTTTTTAGAAAATACATATAAGTTAATTTAATAATAATTGACAATAGTATTGATAAGGAGGCCGAGATGCTCAGTCAACATAAACCATCCTTAGAGCTTTTATTTTCGCAACTGGGACTCGCCAATAGTGCGGCTGCCATCGAGTTATATATTCGTACGCATCAACTTCCTGCTCATCAATCTTTACACGACGCACCGTTTTGGAATTCCGCACAACGTGCGCTATTAATCAGTCATTTGGTTCAAGATGATGATTGGGCAATTATGGTTGATGAACTCAATCAACAGCTACATCTTGATGCTTATAAACTTCAAACTGCCTAAATTGATTTTATGCCATTGTCATTTGAATAGTAGAATTGACCCATAAAAAAAACGCCTGATTTCAGGCGTTTTTTTATTTGTACATTTTAGTGCAATTTACTTTGCATCAGCTTGATAAACCAATCTTCTTGATGAAGGTCAACAAAAGCGGCATGTTCACGCAGTAAAACGAAATCAAACTCGGTACTTTTCGCATATTTGCCAAGCCAGTGTCGTGCCAATGCCGACTCTTTTCTACTGACCGAGGCATAGGCCAAAAATAGGTAAATATCGCCCTGACCATAGCTGGTCAGTGGTTTTAAAATTTGCTGTGTAATTAGTGCAAAGCGATCTTCTTTGGTGATTTCAAAGTACAGCATATAAGCCTTTGCAAGGTGCAAAGACAAATTGAGGTACAAAGACAGAGGCATTTCCTCAAACTCAATTCGACCTTGCTCAAGTAATACCACCGCTTCTTGTAAAAAGTGGACTTGCTCTTGACGTAGTTGGCTTAGTGTGACCAACTGTAAGCGCAAATCAGCACGCTCAAGGGCTAATTCAGGGCTATTGCCTTGTAGGTAGAGTTGATCTGTTTCACCAATACGCTGAATAATTTGTTGACTGCTGGCACGCATCGGTTACATCCTCATCAATTGATGTTCAGTATATGAGGATACTTCTTACAATTTAAAGTCTTTTTGCTTGAATCACAGGATTGTACTGTCACTCCGTAACCACCCAGTAATCGATAAACGCTGATGTTTGGCTTCTAAAACCTCATGCAGTAAGTCACTTTGAAACAATGCAATACGATTCGGTTTAGGTTGTAGTACATGCCAAATGTCATTTTTATCTTGTAGATGAAGTTCACCGCCCCAACCGTCTTGCCAGTCTTCGTGTAAATAATAAACCGTAGAAATCATGCGGCCATTTTTGCCTTGAGGGTTATCACGGTGCAGGGCATAAAACTCGCCAGCGTTATAGCAAGCAAAATGTGCTTCGACGTCTCGAATACCAAGATAAAAGGCACGATTTAGTTCCTGACCCAAACTATAAAGGGCTTGAACATGTTGATGGGAAATAACGAGCTCGGGATTGAGCCATAAAATGTGATCACTACGGATCTTGCTGATGACACCGTTTTGAATAGCGGCTTCACGAAAGCGGTTTAAGTTCGAAGTACATTCTTCAATGAGTTGATGTACATAGTCATTAGAATAGGCGTCATCAATGATGGCAAAACCATGTTGATCTAAATCATCTAGGATTTGATCAACATTCCAATACTTTGGGAGAAGAACTGCTTCCATTACATTATTAACCTAAAAAAGACAAAGAAAAGCCACGGTTATTCTAGTGTATGAAAGCAATCTGAACGAAACTATTTTTCATGCTAAAATACTCATTGATTTTAGGAATGATAGAAACATGAATTACCGTCACCACTTCCATGCAGGTAACTTTGCAGATGTCATGAAGCATGTCCTTTTGCTTCAGATTTTGACTCGCCTCAATCAAAAAGATAAACCGTATCGTTATATTGATACGCATGGCGGTGCTGGTAAATATGATTTATCAACTTCAGAAGCACAAAAGTCGGGTGAGTTTTTAAATGGTATTCACCGTTTAGTAAAACTTGATGACTCGATTAAGCGTAATGCACCTGAGGGTGTTCAGCAGTATTTAAAAATTGTTGAAAAAATGCGTGAAGGTTCAGGTAAAGGCGCTTATCCAGGTTCGCCGTGGTTTGCATTGGAAGGCATGCGCGAAATCGATAAAGCCACCATTTTTGAAATGCAGCGTGATGTATTCCAACAGTTGTATTACAACGTTCGTGATAAACGCGCAGGCTTACATGAGCGCGATGCATATGAAGGGCTATTTGGTGTTATTCCACCCAAAGAAAAACGCGGATTGGTGATGATTGATCCACCTTATGAAGTGGAGCGTAAAGATTTCCCTCAATTGGTTGATCTCATAGCGACTGCATATAAAAAATGGCCAACGGGTGTGTTTGCAATTTGGTATCCAATCAAAGACCGTGCCATGATTGATCGTTTTGAAAAGAAAATGATTAAAACCGGTATTCGCCGTCAGTTGATCTGTGAAGTATGTGTTTGGCCAGATGACACTCCAGTGGGCTTAAACGGTTGTGGTCTATTGGTGATTAACCCACCTTGGAAGTTTTCTGAAGATGCAGATGAAGCGCTACAATGGTTATTCCCACATTTGCGTATGAGTGAAAATGGTGGTCATGCTGCTGTTCGTTGGTTAGTTGGCGAATAAAGATAGACTATAAGAGAAAAGGCTACATTAGGATCGACAGAGAATGACAAATATAAATAAACCTGAAAGCGAATCTTCACCCCGCAGTACGCCTACTTTTGATGGGATTACTTTTGAGGTAGAAGAAGAAGAGCACACACAGGAAGGTCAAAAAGTAAAACGTCGAGGTATTTATTTGTGGCCGAACCTGATTACAACGGCAGCGTTGTTGTCAGGCTTTTATTCCATCATTGCCAGTATGAATGGCAACTTCCAGCAAGCGATTTATGCCATTTTCTTGGCAGCGTTATTGGATGGCTTGGACGGCCGTGTTGCACGAGCAATTGGTGCGCAGAGTGCTTTTGGTGAGCAGTATGATTCTTTATCTGATCTATTGGCATTCGGTGTTGCACCCGCTATTTTGATGTATAGCTGGAGTTTGGATTCGCTCGGTCGTATAGGTTTGGCGTGTTGCTTTGTCTACACCGCCTGTGCTGCGTTCCGTCTAGCTCGTTTTAATGTGCAAATCGGTGTGGTCGATAAGCGTTACTTTATTGGTGTAGCTAGTCCACTTGCTGCGATTATTATTATTTCATTGGTTTGGGTCGGACTCGATTTCCCCGAAATTTTTGATATTCGTGAGCGGGGGATTCAAGCCATTAGCGCAGCAGTGATTGTGTCTGTCGGACTCCTCATGATTTCGAATATTAAATATTATTCATTTAAAACGGTAGATCGTAAGCGAGTACCATTTTTTGTCCTTCCTATCGCGGTCTTTATTTTTGCTGCAATGACTTACAATATTCCTGTGGGTATTTTAGTTATTTCCTTGATTTATGCATTATCTGGCTTTATTACTACGTTTTTAGCACGACGTCAGCAAAGCCCATCATGAGTTAATGATATGTAGAAGGAGTATGATATGTGGTTGTTTCAAGATTTTCTCGATCAGTCTAAACAACTTAATCAGGCTCCTTCACGGTCACTTCCTGCTTATCACCCACCCAATAAAAAATATAAAATTATTCATCAAGCTTTAACCATTCCCAATCTTCCTGCACCATTACATTATTTAAATTTTTTGAGCATGATTGGTCAGCCCAATACGCCCATGTTTCGGAATAACAGTGCAATCAGAACTACACCCTTAGATACCGCTACTGTATTGGCCAGCAGTAGTCCACATATGGCAGGGCAACTGAACCGCTATTCAATTTCTGCGGAATGTTCATTTCAGGAAAAAACATTTAAATTTGCCAATAAAGAACAGCTCATGGGAGCATTCCCAAAATTTCAAATTCAAAGAAAAGATACAGAATTGAGTTTTGAGATTGAAATAACAACAACACCACTGATTTCACATTTCACCAAATTGCGTTTTGGTCTTGCCGAGCATTGGTCTGTATTGTGTCGATGTCAGGGAGAAGTTAAATATAAAGAACAGCGCTATGACATTGACCAGTTAGGGGCTTTTGAATACGCGCGCAGTATCGACTTTAGTTATTTACCCTTAGCATTTTTCACATATCAAGTCATTAATCTGGTGGATCAGCGTCAGCTATTATTAGAACAAATTCGAGATTCGTTTAATCGAATTGTACAGTCACGTATCTATATACGTGATTTGCAAAAACAACAAACCCATATGTTTGATCGGATGGTGCGCTTTCAAGTTCATCGTGTTTATCCTGCTGTGAAAACCCCTAATGGGCAAAAAATGTATTTACCGCGAGAGTTTGAATGGCATTATCAAGACGAGCTGGGACATCACATTCATCTTTACGCGCAAAGTCGTGGTGATTTTAAATTTGGTTTGGCTGCGGGTTATGTGGGTAGCTTTAAATATCAACTCAAAATGGATAATTATGAAGAGCATGGCGAAAGTGGTTATTGTGAATATGTGGATTGTCGTGCATTAAAGTGGCAAGAAAAAAAATCGCAAGAAAAAAATCGAAATGAAATTGGAGAAATTGTTCCCTTTTCACTCAAAAAATAAGAAAAAATCGTAATTTTGCTGAATAAGTAAACAGTTGGAGATTTTTTTATAAATAATTAAGGTAAGGGGGTTGTGTTGGGTGTGAAATGCTGTAGAATGCACATCCATCGGCGGTGATGTTGATTAAAACTTGTTGAGAAACAAGGATTTAGCCCAAGCGGTAGAATCTGAAAGCCTTGAATAAGTTTGAAAATAATTAACAAAACCAGTTGACTTTCTCTGGAAAGAGAGTAGTATAGCCGACCTAGCTTGCTGATGACGAATCAGCAAGAAGATCATTAAGAGATTATGAAGAACAACTTGTGTGGATTTTTACTGATTGATCGATCGAAAATATTTCATTGATTGATGGTAGAAATTACTCGAAGTTTATTTGAGAAATATTTGTCAGAAAATTGATGAGCCAAGATTTGTAGCCATAAGCTACTAATGATTTTTAACTGAAGAGTTTGATCATGGCTCAGATTGAACGCTGGCGGCAGGCTTAACACATGCAAGTCGAGCGGGGTGATGTAGCTTGCTACATTACCTAGCGGCGGACGGGTGAGTAATGCTTAGGAATCTGCCTATTAGTGGGGGACAACATTCCGAAAGGAATGCTAATACCGCATACGCCCTACGGGGGAAAGCAGGGGATCTTCGGACCTTGCGCTAATAGATGAGCCTAAGTCAGATTAGCTAGTTGGTGGGGTAAAGGCCTACCAAGGCGACGATCTGTAGCGGGTCTGAGAGGATGATCCGCCACACTGGGACTGAGACACGGCCCAGACTCCTACGGGAGGCAGCAGTGGGGAATATTGGACAATGGGCGCAAGCCTGATCCAGCCATGCCGCGTGTGTGAAGAAGGCCTTTTGGTTGTAAAGCACTTTAAGCGAGGAGGAGGCTACTTGGATTAATACTCTAGGATAGTGGACGTTACTCGCAGAATAAGCACCGGCTAACTCTGTGCCAGCAGCCGCGGTAATACAGAGGGTGCGAGCGTTAATCGGATTTACTGGGCGTAAAGCGTGCGTAGGCGGCTTTTTAAGTCGGATGTGAAATCCCTGAGCTTAACTTAGGAATTGCATTCGATACTGGGAAGCTAGAGTATGGGAGAGGATGGTAGAATTCCAGGTGTAGCGGTGAAATGCGTAGAGATCTGGAGGAATACCGATGGCGAAGGCAGCCATCTGGCCTAATACTGACGCTGAGGTACGAAAGCATGGGGAGCAAACAGGATTAGATACCCTGGTAGTCCATGCCGTAAACGATGTCTACTAGCCGTTGGGGCCTTTGAGGCTTTAGTGGCGCAGCTAACGCGATAAGTAGACCGCCTGGGGAGTACGGTCGCAAGACTAAAACTCAAATGAATTGACGGGGGCCCGCACAAGCGGTGGAGCATGTGGTTTAATTCGATGCAACGCGAAGAACCTTACCTGGTCTTGACATAGTAAGAACTTTCCAGAGATGGATTGGTGCCTTCGGGAACTTACATACAGGTGCTGCATGGCTGTCGTCAGCTCGTGTCGTGAGATGTTGGGTTAAGTCCCGCAACGAGCGCAACCCTTTTCCTTATTTGCCAGCGGGTTAAGCCGGGAACTTTAAGGATACTGCCAGTGACAAACTGGAGGAAGGCGGGGACGACGTCAAGTCATCATGGCCCTTACGACCAGGGCTACACACGTGCTACAATGGTCGGTACAAAGGGTTGCTACCTAGCGATAGGATGCTAATCTCAAAAAGCCGATCGTAGTCCGGATTGGAGTCTGCAACTCGACTCCATGAAGTCGGAATCGCTAGTAATCGCGGATCAGAATGCCGCGGTGAATACGTTCCCGGGCCTTGTACACACCGCCCGTCACACCATGGGAATTTGTTGCACCAGAAGTAGGTAGTCTAACCGCAAGGAGGACGCTTACCACGGTGTGGCCGATGACTGGGGTGAAGTCGTAACAAGGTAGCCGTAGGGGAACCTGCGGCTGGATCACCTCCTTAACGAAAGATTGACGATTGGTAAGAATCCACAACAAGTTGTTCTTCATGACGATGTATCTGAGGGTCTGTAGCTCAGTTGGTTAGAGCACACGCTTGATAAGCGTGGGGTCACAAGTTCAAGTCTTGTCAGACCCACCAAATCTGACTAACAAGCATTATTAAATGCTGAATACAGAAAAACAGAAACATTGACTTATTGATAAGCTGGGGACTTAGCTTAGTTGGTAGAGCGCCTGCTTTGCACGCAGGAGGTCAGGAGTTCGACTCTCCTAGTCTCCACCATATATTGTTCTTCAATATATAAGCTAAGTAGTTAGATTATAGAAATTAGTAAGAGGTAGACATTGGTTTACATTTTATTAACTTCTGTGATTTATCACAGTTTCCTGACCTGACGAAGGCTGGAAAAATCATTAACAGAATATATTTGAGTTGAAATAATTTGTTCATACTCGTTTTTAAGATCGACATTAACAGTGATTTATTACTGATTGATGAAGATTGAAGAAATGAGTTACTAGCGAAATTAACTGAATCAAGCGTTTTGGTATGTGAATTGAATTGAAGCTGTACAGTGTTTAAGTACACAGAACAACAAACTGTAAGGAAGTGATGAGAAATCATCATAGACTGTCTTAATCCTACTTGTAGGGATTAACGACTGTTTGGGGTTGTATAGTCAAGTAATTAAGTGCATGTGGTGGATGCCTTGGCAGTCAGAGGCGATGAAAGACGTAATAGCCTGCGATAAGCTCCGGGGAGGCGGCAAATATCCTGTGATCCGGAGATTTCTGAATGGGGAAACCCACCTGTCATAAGGCAGGTATCGTATGATGAATACATAGTCATACGAGGCGAACGAGGGGAAGTGAAACATCTCAGTACCCTTAGGAAAAGAAATCAATTGAGATTCCCTCAGTAGCGGCGAGCGAACGGGGAAAAGCCCATTAAGTCATATAAGTTCTAGTGGAATGCTCTGGGAAGTGCAACCATAGTGGGTGATAGTCCTGTACACGAAAGGGCTTATATGATGATGTCGAGTAGGGCGGGGCACGTGAAACCTTGTCTGAATATGGGGGGACCATCCTCCAAGGCTAAATACTCCTGACTGACCGATAGTGAACCAGTACCGTGAGGGAAAGGCGAAAAGAACCCCTGTGAGGGGAGTGAAATAGATCCTGAAACCGCATGCATACAAGCAGTGGGAGCCGACTTGTTCGGTGACTGCGTACCTTTTGTATAATGGGTCAGCGACTTACATTCAGTAGCGAGGTTAACCGCATAGGGGAGCCGTAGAGAAATCGAGTCTTAATAGGGCGTTTAGTTGCTGGGTGTAGACCCGAAACCGGGTGATCTATCCATGAGCAGGTTGAAGGTTGGGTAACACTAACTGGAGGACCGAACCCACTGTCGTTGAAAAGCCAGGGGATGACTTGTGGATAGGGGTGAAAGGCTAATCAAACTCGGTGATAGCTGGTTCTCCCCGAAAGCTATTTAGGTAGCGCCTCGGACGAATACCATTGGGGGTAGAGCACTGTTTCGGCTAGGGGGTCATCCCGACTTACCAAACCGATGCAAACTCCGAATACCAATGAGTACTATCCGGGAGACAGACTGCGGGTGCTAACGTCCGTAGTCAAGAGGAAAACAATCCAGACCGCCAGCTAAGGCCCCAAAATTATAGTTAAGTGGGAAACGATGTGGGAAGGCATAGACAGCTAGGAGGTTGGCTTAGAAGCAGCCACCCTTTAAAGAAAGCGTAATAGCTCACTAGTCGAGTCGGCCTGCGCGGAAGATGTAACGGGGCTAAAACTATATGCCGAAGCTGCGGATTTGCAATTTATTGCAAGTGGTAGGGGAGCGTTCTGTAAGCCGATGAAGGTGTATTGAGAAGTATGCTGGAGGTATCAGAAGTGCGAATGCTGACGTGAGTAACGACAATGCGAGTGAAAAACTCGCACGCTGAAAGACCAAGGGTTCCAGTCCAACGTTAATCGGGGCTGGGTGAGTCGACCCCTAAGGCGAGGCCGAGAGGCGTAGTCGATGGGAAATTGGTTAATATTCCAATACTTCTATGTAATGCGATGAGAGGACGGAGAAGGTTAAGTCAGCCTGGCGTTGGTTGTCCAGGTGGAAGGTTGTAGGCATGTATCTTAGGCAAATCCGGGGTACTGTATGCTGAGAACTGATAGCAAGCTGTACTTGTACAGTGAAGTGGCTGATACCATGCTTCCAGGAAAAGTCTCTAAGCTTCAGTTACATAGGAATCGTACCCGAAACCGACACAGGTGGTCAGGTCGAGTAGACCAAAGCGCTTGAGAGAACTCTGCTGAAGGAACTAGGCAAAATGGTACCGTAACTTCGGGAGAAGGTACGCTGCCGACGGTGATAGGATTTACTCCTTGAGCTATTGGCAGCCACAGAAACCAGGCCCCTGCAACTGTTTATTAAAAACATAGCACTCTGCAAACACGAAAGTGGACGTATAGGGTGTGATGCCTGCCCGGTGCTGGAAGGTTAATTGATGGGGTTAGCGTAAGCGAAGCTCTTGATCGAAGCCCCAGTAAACGGCGGCCGTAACTATAACGGTCCTAAGGTAGCGAAATTCCTTGTCGGGTAAGTTCCGACCTGCACGAATGGCATAATGATGGGGGCGCTGTCTCCAGCAGAGACTCAGTGAAATCGAATTCGCCGTGAAGATGCGGTGTACCCGCGGCTAGACGGAAAGACCCCGTGAACCTTTACTGCAGCTTGACATTGAACTTTGATCTTACTTGTGTAGGATAGGTGGGAGGCTTTGAAACCGAGACGCTAGTTTCGGTGGAGCCAATCTTGAAATACCACCCTGGTAATATTGAGGTTCTAACTCTGTCCCGTTATCCGGGACGAGGACCATGTCTGGTGGGTAGTTTGACTGGGGCGGTCTCCTCCTAAAGAGTAACGGAGGAGTACGAAGGTGCGCTCAGCGTGGTCGGAAATCACGCGTAGAGTATAAAGGCAAAAGCGCGCTTAACTGCGAGACCCACAAGTCGAGCAGGTACGAAAGTAGGTCTTAGTGATCCGGTGGTTCTGTATGGAAGGGCCATCGCTCAACGGATAAAAGGTACTCTGGGGATAACAGGCTGATACCGCCCAAGAGTTCATATCGACGGCGGTGTTTGGCACCTCGATGTCGGCTCATCTCATCCTGGGGCTGAAGCAGGTCCCAAGGGTATGGCTGTTCGCCATTTAAAGAGGTACGCGAGCTGGGTTTAGAACGTCGTGAGACAGTTCGGTCCCTATCTACCGTGGGCGTTGGAAATTTGAGAGGATCTGCTCCTAGTACGAGAGGACCAGAGTGGACGAACCTCTGGTGTACCGGTTGTGACGCCAGTCGCATCGCCGGGTAGCTATGTTCGGAAGGGATAACCGCTGAAAGCATCTAAGCGGGAAGCCTACCTCAAGATAAGATTTCCCTAGGACTTTATGTCCTCTAAAGAGCCGTTGAAGACTACGACGTTGATAGGTTGGATGTGGAAGCATAGTGATATGTGAAGCTGACCAATACTAATTGCTCGTGAGGCTTGACTATACAACACCCAAACAGTTGGTGTTGTGGTTCAAATCACTGCAAACAACTTGATTTAGTTATAAAGCTAGATAAAATATCCAACTCAAATATACCTGTTAATAACTCATTTGATGAAAGTTAGGCACGAAGAGCACTGCTCTGAGGTTAGACCCAACGAATAGTCATAAACAGTTGTGCTGGCGACAATAGCAAGAGTGAACCACCTGATCCCTTCCCGAACTCAGAAGTGAAACCTCTTAGCGCTGATGGTAGTGTGGAGTTATCCATGTGAGAGTAAGTCATCGCCAGCTCATTAATTCTAAATCCCCCTCCGCTTAATGCAGAGGGGGATTTTTTTATGCTGAAATACTAGGGAAGAATAAGAAGACGCGGCTAAAACATAGCCTTTAAAATTTAATAGGGAAAAATAAGAAGAAGTAAACAGATGAAAAGAGCCGAAAATAAGCTATCTATAAGGGTCTAAATGCTAAAAAGCCAGTATTTGCTGGCTTTTATGTCTTATTTACAAGAGATTATAGAGCATCTTTTAAGTTTTCTTGATGTGCTTTAACTTGTTTTGTTGGCATGCTTTCTATAATCTTAATAAATTTATTCTCTAAACAAAAGCAAGAATATGATGGAATTATTTGCCAAGTAAACAATTATTTGAAGAGAATAGCCATTTATGAACCAAAATGGATCAGGAATGACTGACTTATGTATTACAACACATGGTTTATTACGGTTATTAATGTGTTTTAGATCAGTTAAGTTACGCACTAAAATAAGAACTTTACCGCTAATCTAATAAGGTGTGTGTCTTGTAATTAAATCAACGTATGCCGCGAATGATTTATAGTTCACTGCACAGTGTTGATGAAATCGTTTAATTGCACACAGCAAACCTTATTAAAAGAATATGAATCATAAATTTCGCAGCCTACGTATCCAACTGTCGGCGTGCATGCTTTAATGCTGTTCTTAAACCTTCTTCAAGGGTTGGGTGATAAAATGGTTTTTCCAAAATCTCATCGATGGTCAGTTGCTCTGAAATCATCCATGCCAGTAAATGGGCCAAATGTTCAGTAGAGTCTGTGAGTAATTCAGCACCCAGCAACTTTCGGCTGCTTTTATCCACATATACCTCGATGGCCCCATGGTTTTTACCCAGAACTAATGCACGTCCTTGTTTAGAATAAGAGACTTCGCCGATGACAAAATCGATAGGTACACTTTGTAGTTGCTTAAAGTTTTGTCCAACCATTGCCATTTCTGGGCTACTAAACACGATACCTAAAGGCGTTAGGGTTTTACATGATTCTATAGTGGGAAAGTTCAATGCATTTTTGACCGAAACTTTACCTTCGTGTGCGGCTTCATGTTGTAGTGGAGTATCAGTATATGCATCGCCAATGATAAAAATCGGGTAGTCTGCAAGTTGTTTGCTATCAGAATCAACAGGTAAATGTTTTAAGTCTGTGAATGAGGTGTTGATATTTTCGAGTTGAAGAGTATTTAAAAGGCTGCTTCGGCCAGTGGCAACCAGTAAGTAATCAACGTTGAGTGTTTTAGGTTGACTATTTTCAGTAAAACTAATTTCAACTTGATTATTTATATACTTAACCTCTGTGGGTAAAACTTCGAACTTGATCTCAAGTTCGGTGCTAATTTCTGTTTGTGCCAACTGTTGCAATTTTGGACTAGTCAGAATCCCGACTTTACGACTACGTGCAAAGACTGTGGTATTGACGCCAAGTCGTTGCATGGCTTGCGCAAGTTCAATCGCGATGACGCCGCTTCCAATAACGGCTAAGGAGTTAGGCAAAGCATCAAGTTCAAAGATTTGATCGGAGGTGATGAGTCGATCACCGAGTTCATTCTTCCATGCTGGGTCAAAGCTAGGTGTGGAGCCTACAGCTAAAATAAAGCTTTTGGCTTGGTAGTGTTGCCCATTAACTTCGACCGTTTTTTCATCGACAAAGCGAGCACGGCCCTGTATTTTATGAGACTCAGGCCAGCTCTCTACGGTTTTAAGGGTACTATGAGTAAAGCGATCACGGAGTTTTTGTACGTGTTGCATTACCTGACTGCGGTCTATTTTTGACTCTACTTGCAATCCGACACGATCCGCATGTTGAATATCATGCATGCGATTTGCTGTAGAAATCAGGATTTTTGATGGCATACAGCCAACACGTGCACAAGTGGTGTCCCATGGCCCATCATTAATGATTAATAGATTTTGTGTGGACTTCACGGCTTGTTGGTAGGCTGTGATACCCGCAGTTCCAGCCCCAATAATAATCAGATCATACATAAGCAAACGTTTATCTAAGCGAGACATACTCTATAGTTAACATATTCAGGGCTGTAGATGATTATATTTTGTAAAAAACGGCACTAGATGCCGTCTTCACTTTCATTTGACTTATAAGCTAGTGCCAACGCTTACCCCAACGGTAGGACGGACATTCATTGAGCTACATGCTGTCATTAAGGTACAGCAGACTACAAGCAGCAACAGTTTATTCATGGAGTAATCCTCGTTGTTTTGCCTGATTGAACAGCAGACTAGAGCGTGCACCACTCTTACAGACCATTAAAATAGGCTTGGGCAATTCATTATAATATTTAGCAAATTCGACCACGTCTGTTTCAGAAATTTTACTGCTGGTAACCGGTTGGTAAATTACGCTGACTTTGGACTGTTCCGCAATATTACGCAGTTGATCAACGCGAATGGTATTGCCTTGTTCTTGATCTGGTCGGTTGACAATGACCGACTTAAAACCTTGTTTTATCAACTGTTGAAACTTGTCTTGGGTCATTTCCCCTGAAACGCTGAGCTGCGGGCTGAGTGCTTGACTCAGGTTATTCGTTGCCGCCCACAACGCACTGCTCGTTAAAATCAGAGCAGTGCAGATGACACTTTTAAACAACCATTTAGTCATCTAACAGGTCCATTTGCTTCGCTAGTTGGTATAAGTTGTTTGAGCGATTACCTGTACGACAGAACATTAAAACAGGTTTTGGTAGCTCATTGAAATGATTGGCAAAAGTGCGTACATCCATTTCTGTGATTTGCCCTGCAACCACAGGTTGATAGACATAATCGAGGCCTGCAACACGTGCTGCTTCTTCAATTTGAGCGCTGGTTGGTTGTTCTGGGCCACCTTCCATATCTGGGCGGTTATTGATCACAGATTTAAACCCTTTTTCAACCACTTGAACCAAATGTTCTGGGCCAATTTGACCTGCAAAGCCTACATTTTCGCTCATGCTGTCACTCCAAAATTAAACTAATCGAGATATGCTTTATGATAGCATTAAGCTGAAAGTTCAGCCTATGCTGTTGAAATATTTATAAGCGATTACAACCATAAAATAACGCAATGGAGCAGGTATGCACGCCTATACCGTTGAACCGCTATATGTCAAAAGTGGCCAAGAGGTCATTGCTGCGGATTTCTATCGTCCGAAAACCGAAGAAAAGCCAGCAGTGATTGTGATGGCCCATGGTTTGGCTGGGCTTCGCCAATTCAAACTGATCCAATTTGCGCAGCGTTTTGCACAAGCGGGTTATGCAGTCGTGTTATTTGACTACCGTTATTGGGGCGGGAGTACCGGACGTCCACGAGAACTGGTCTCGATTAAGAAGCAGCTTGAAGATTGGCGGACCATGATTAACCACCTCAAAGAACGTAAGTCGATCGATAGTCGACGGATCGTGTTGTGGGGGACCGCGCTCAGTGGTGGTTATGTGCTCGATATTGCAGCAGAGTTCAAAAATGTACAGGCCGTGATGGCACAAGTGCCTTTTGTGGATGGGGCAGCAAGTGCTAAGTTATATCCTTTGCAACAGTTCCCTAAAGCTTTAAAACTATCTAGCCAAGATTATATGGGTGGAAAAGTGGGGATGTCTCCGACCACTTTACCTGTGGTTGATCCACGAGAGTTATGTTTTTTACCGACGCAAGATGCCTATTTGGGTTATCGTTCGATTATTAATCCTGATTATTATTGGAGTGGGGAGATACCTGCCCGATTATTTTTTAATTTAATTCGTTATCGTCCGATTCAAAATGTCAGACAAATTAATATTCCTGTACTTTTCATTGCCGCCAAGCATGATAGTTTAATTCCGATTGAATCCAGTCGTGAAGCCGCGACCAATATTGCCCCTTTTGTTCAATATCATGAATGGGAGATGCAGCATTTTGATATTTATCATGCCAGTTGGTTTGAAAAAGCCATTTCGACCCAATTAGAATTCTTACATCAACATATTGGAGTCAACTAAATGATTATCGTCTGTCCTACTTGTTTAGCCAAAAATCGTGTGCCTGAAGAGAAATTGAGTGCTAATCCGAGCTGTGGCCAATGCCACGCAGCGCTGTTACCTGCGGCACCGATTGAATTGAATGAGCAGAACTTTAGTCAGTTCATTAGCCATAGTGATTTACCTGTGTTTATTGATTTATGGGCAGAGTGGTGTGGTCCATGTAAAATGATGGCTCCGCACTTTGCTGAAGTGGCCAAGCAAAATCCGCAGGTTATTTTTGCTAAAATTAATACTGAAGAGTCTCCGCGATTGAGCAGTGCGTTTAACGTACGCAGCATTCCGACCCTAGTTTTAATGAATAAAACCACCGAAATTGCTAGAATAAGCGGTGCGCTTCGTGCGCCACAATTGCAACAATGGTTAGATCAACAGTTGCAAGCCCAGTCATAACGAAAATTGGAGTCAACGTGTCAGAGATTCATGTGAAACCAGAAGGAATGTTGTCTCTTCAGACAATTGCAATGCCAGCCGATACCAACTGGAGTGGAGATGTTTTTGGTGGTTGGATTGTGTCACAAATGGATTTGGCGGGTGCAATTCACGCAGAGCGTTTTAGTAAGGGGCGCTGTGCAACGATTTCAATTAATCAGATGACGTTCTTAGTCCCAGTGAAAGTTGGCGATGTCATCAGTTGTTATACCAAACTGTTAAAAGTGGGCAATACGTCTATTCAGATGGAAATTGAAGTGTGGGATAGCCATGACAGTTCACGTCCGCCTGTACGTGTGACTGAAGGTGTATTTACTTTTGTTGCGGTTGATGTCAAAGGCAATAAACGTCAGATTCCAGCGGATGTTAAAGAAAAATTCCTTGCAAGCCAATCCAACTAAAGCTTGAGTTGGTCTGCAAAAAAAGCCAGTGTCATCACTGGCTTTTTTATTGTTATTCCACACAGTCCGATGGATTAAAACATGGTATTGCGGTTGGCGGACTCCGCGGGAATAGTTTGTATTACATCCCAGTGTTCTACAATTTTGCCTTGTTCGACGCGGAAAATATCAACAACGGCTTCACCATGATCTTGTGCATTTTGAGTGGAATGTACATGGAGCACCACCAAATCACCATCGGCTACGACACGCTTGATGGTGTTTTTTGCATCTGGATGTTCTTTAAAGTACTGGGTGAAGTAGTTTACAAAAGGTGCTTTGCCGTCTGCAACATAGGGATTATGTTGAATGTATTGTATACCCATATAGCGGTCAGAATAGGTTTGAACCTGATGCTTGCTAAAAACTCCTTCATAAAAGTCCACCACAAGTTTTTTATTTTGTTCGGTCAGGGCAGAGGTAGAATGGTGACTCGGCGTTGTTGAAACCGATGTATTGGCGGGATTGTGCTGTTGGCAGGCCACCAGCCCTAAAGAAAATAAGGCAGTCGCTAAAATTAGTCTTTTTTTCATTAAGTCAGCTCAAATATTCATGTTATGTAGCATGATTTTGAGCTGAGTCGAAGTAAAGATATAGTAAATTTTAGTCGCAGCTTTAGCGTAATGTTGTAAATTTTATACTTACTAAACAGTAAGTTATATTTACATTTTTACTTTTTTAATGATGCTTTGTCGAGCCATGCCCATAACATTTCACATTGAACAGGTGCTTCACCCGATTCATCCATCACTGTCACAGAAACTAAAGTTTCACCTCTGGCGGTGGTTTGCATCAACTGCTGCTGTTCTGGTGTTAAGGTGGCTGTCGCTGTCATGGCACCTTTACTTGGACGTTTAAAGTCAACGTGCATGCTTTTAATCAGAACGATGCAATGATCAGGCACATTCATCCCTGTTACAAAACCTGTTGCCGTTTCAGCAATTAAGGCCATGGCACAGGCATGCAGCTGACCAATATGGTTTTGCATGGCACGGTGATTTTCGATTTTGACTACGACTTCGCTGTGACTGACTTGCAAATAACGAATATTGGCACTGCCGACCATGGGAACTATGCGACCAAAAGCTTGACTCCATAATCGCGTACGCAACGCTTTCGGCAAGCGTGACGTGGTTTTTACAAGTTTTGATAAGCGATTGGCCTTTGGCATAGTTACCTCAAATGATCAAACAAGAGTATTAGTCTTTAAAGTTATTGAATTGTAAAGGCAGACCAAATTGTTGTTCTTTTAAAAACGTCATTACTTGCTGTAATGTATCGCGCTTTTTATCAGTCACACGAATTTTGTCGCCTTGAATTGAAGATTGCACTTTAATGCCGCTTTCTTTAATGGCCTTGTTAATTTTTTTTGCGGTATCTGAGTCAAGTCCGTCTTTTAATTTCACCACTTGAAGTACATTTTTACCTGAAGCAGTCATTTTTTGTGGATCAAGCGCTTGAATATCGACTTTACGCTTAAAGAAATGGTTCTCTAACATGGTATAAACTTGTTCACACTGGAAATCACTTTCAGTTGAGATTTTGATTTCTTTGTTTTTTTCATTGAGTTCAATTGAAACGTCCTGACCACGGAAGTCGAAACGGGTTGCGATTTCCTTTTGGGTGTTCTGAACGGCATGATTTACTTCAAAAATTTCTAATTCTGAAACAATATCAAAAGATGGCATGGATTAAACCTTTACAAATGGAAAGAATATCTGAGATGCTAGGGATGTTTTCTTCATTTGCCAAGTGTTGTTTACATCAAAGGAGTGCGCAATGATCCGTAAACAAGAAATTACAACATTTGAGTTCCCAGAGGATGCGATCATCTGGGATGTACGCGATTCAAGTGCTTATGCTGAAGCACACGTGAAAGGGGCGATTAATCAGCCAATCACAGAACTTTCAGCACAAAGCCTTACTCAAGTGTCGACGGATCAACCGATTTACATTTTATGTGGTGGCGGTAGTAAAGCGCCACGTGCTGCAGAGTTACTCGAAGGTTTTGACAGTGCGCGTGAGTATGTGATTTTAATGGGTGGTACCCGTGCCGCTCGTGATGCTGGTTTAGCCTTAGAACAAAGTAATTAAGCAGAAGCAAAAAAAGCGCCGTAAGGCGCTTTTTTAATGTCTTAGAAATTCACATTTCTCTATTTATAGCGCCATATGCTGTACTTGAGTCTTAAGCAGAACTAAGACTGCGCTTTAAAATAAGGCTTTTTAGCTTTGAGCTTTTTCTGGAATCGGGTCGGACTGAGCTTTTGTAGCAGTGGCTCAGGAACAGGACATGCCTCTTTTAGTATCTGTGCCGCTAAAATTTCACTACATAAAGGTGCAAACAAAAAGCCTTTAGAGCCCAAGCCCGCAAAGCTATAAATTTCAGTCTGTTCAGACATTTTTCCAAGGACTGGAAAATAGTCCAAACTTTGCGCACGAACGGATGCACGGCCTTGCCAAGTCCTCACATCAGGAAGCGATTGTGCATAATCTGAAAAGACGCTGTGGATAAGCTCGTAGTTATGCACATGGTCTTCAAGCAAAACATCGCTGTCGTCCCGATTTGGATAGAAGGATGCACCTAAGATGAGCTGTTGAGCATCAAGCTGCATACAATAGCCGCCATAGCTATAAGCTTGATTGAGGGTTAAAGGTTGTGCAGTGTTCCCCACCCAACTGACTTGTCCGCGAATGGGTTTCAGTACAGGATACTGCTCAAAGAAAGCAGCCGTGTGGCGTGCACAACAGACAATCACGTGATCAAACTGACCTAGAGATTGGGCTTGTGCATTAAAAAGTTCATTGTGCTCTGGATGGATTTGAGTAATGTTGGCTTGTACGAACTGAATGAGCGGATGTGCTAAGATTTGATCTTTGAGTTGATGTGGTGAGACAGCGCCGGCTTCAGTTAGATTCAGACTTGGATATTCAGTGATTAACGCAGAATCAGCAGTGGTTTCGGTTGTCAGAAGACCCGCAGGATATTGTTGTTCGAGATCGAGTAAGTCTTCGGCTTTTTTCAGCGCCAGTTGATGTACTTGAATGGGGCGAAAAGCCTGAAACTTGGGATAGTGCTGTAAAGCATGTTGCCAAGCCAAAGTCATTAAATGTTCATGACTTTGTTCAATCGGACAAAGTTTGGGGTTGAGTAAGGCGAGCGGATTGCCTGAACCTCCTGCAAGTGGCTCAGATTGGTCGTAGAGCGTGACTTGGTGTCCGCGCTCAGCAAAGGCCCATGCGCTAGTTAAACCTGCAATCCCTGCGCCAATGATAGCAATTTGGCGTTGCTTAAAAGCGTGTAGTACTTGATCAGGTTGATTTTGATTCAAAATTGATTTGGTATCGACAGCGTTTGATATGTTTTCAGGCTCAGCAGCTAACCAGATGGCTTTGAGCATTTCGCGTTTATGCCTATAGCCGCGCGGACGTGAAATAGAAATACCATGCTGTGTTAAACCACGTTTGAGCACGCCTGCGACACTAAACGAAGAAAATGTCGTTCCAATACCAGATAAGCGAACGATGTGATTCAGCACTTGCTCTTCCCATATGTCTGGGTTACAGGCAGGCGCGAAACCATCGAGGAACCATGCGTTAACGCTACTGGTTTTTGCCATACTGGGGAAAACATCGTGGGCATCGCCTAACCAAAGGTCAAGGCTAAAACGTTCCTCAGGGAAGCTCAGGCGATGACAACCCGCAATTGGGTGCGGGTACTGTGCGATCAGTTGATTGGCGATCGGTTTGAGGTCAGGCCAGACATTGAGTGCACGTATCAGATCCGTTTTAGACAGCGGAAATTTTTCAACTGAAATGGCATGAAGGTGGCTGTGGTTATTTGGGCGAACCTGTTGCCAAAGTTGCCAAAGCGCCAAGATGTTGAGCCCTGTGCCAAAGCCTGTTTCACCAACACTAAAATATTCAAAGGGCTGAAGATTGGACAGACGCTCAGGTAAATCATTGCCATTTAAAAACACATGGCGAGTTTCGAGTAGACCATTGTCTTTGGAAAAATAGACATCGCCAAATTGTTTTGAGACTGGCACATCTATGCCATCAATCTGTTGCCACTCTAAATCGGCAGTTTGAATTGCACGCGACACAACCACAGCACCCTATTGTTTTCAATAGGGCTTAGCTTACCACTGACGACGACGTTTGGTATAAACGTAACTGGCAATTAAGAAACCTAGTAATACACCAACAGCGATGGTCGCTGCGCCGTAGAGGAACATTTGCGCACTGCGTTCGCTTTGTAAGACTTGCACTTGTACACCGAGGCTGTCATTTTTGAGTTGTAGCTCTTGGTTTTGCGCTAAAGCATCAAGATTAGCTTTTTCCAATTGTGCAAGACGTGAAGCTTGGTCTTTGACCAGTGCTTTGACTTTTGCATCTTGCAATGCTTTGTTCTTAGCCAGTTGTTCAGCGGTGAGTGGTTTGGCTTCTTGCGGTTGACCTGTTGGGCTAACTGTGGCCACTGCAGGAATGATTTTCGGTTGAGTCGTACTGCCTTGCACCAGAACAGGTGCGGCAGTCGTTGCTGGTACAGCAGAGGCTACACTCGGGACAGGAGCGGTTTCAACGGCCCACGCCATAGAAGAAAGAAGAGATAAGCCCAATAAGCTTGTGACAACAACGCGCATGACCTTATCCTTGAGGGAATGCTTTATTAAATGGTTTAACATCAATCTGACGATAAACCCCTGCTTTTAAGAATGGCTCTTCCTGTAACCAGACATCGAGTGCTTCACGTGAGTCAAAATCAACAATGATCGTACTACCGTAAAAGCCTGCTTGCGGATTACTTGGATCTTTCGGCATCGCTCCTGCAACAATTAAACGACCTTCATCATTGAGCTTTTGTAAACGAGCAAGATGTTCTGGACGTGTAGCAAGACGTTTTTCGACTGTACCTTCTTGATCGGTACATGTGACGACGAATAGCGGCATATGAGTTCTCGATGTATATTCTGGCTAAATTACTCTTCAGAAGATTTAAAGTATTTACGCAATACAATAAACTGAATAATGATAAAGGAAAACATCACGATCATGTCACCAAAAGCCGTGAATTCTCCCCAATATTTTCCGTCCATAAATAAAAATGCGAAAAATACGTGTAAAAAAGACATTAGGGCAAACATAGCAGCCCATGCAAAGTTTAAATTTTTCCAACCTGCGTCGGTTAAATTGAAGATTGGGCCGAATAAGCGTTTGATCAGCGGTTTGCGTTCTTTGCCAAAATAAGGAGAAAGTAAGAAAGCGCCTGAGAAAATAATATTCAGTAAGGCCGCTTTGAGTTTGATGTAAAAGTCATCCGACAGCATTAAGGTGACACCGCCGAAAATAACCGTCATAAACAATACAATCCACTGTTGTTTGTCTAAACGGAACTTTTGCATGAAGAACAGTGCGCCGTAAACTACTAGCATCGAAATAATCAAACCTGTGGTCGCTACAAGAATATTATTATTATCGACACCCCCAGCAGAACCAATCAATTGGAGCAATGGGTGATCAGTATTTTTAGGGTCTACAGTTTTATATAAATAAAAGAAAATTATCAGCGGCACAAAGTCTAAAAGTGCTTTCATGTTAGAGTATCTAAATCTGTTCAAATAAATAGCTAGTATAAGTGATGGAAGGCGTAGATTTACATACTCACAGCAATATTTCTGATGGTACTTTCACACCGAAGCAATTGGTTGATGCTGCCGCGGAAAAAGGCATCCACACCTTGGCTTTGACAGACCATGACACTATGGATGGTCTTGCGTTGGCAGAGTTGGCTGCAAAGTCGCATGTGATGCGTATTATTTCGGGGGTAGAAATTTCGAGTCAGTGGTCGAGACCCTCAACCCAGAAAAACTATGGTGTACATGTGGTTGCATTGAATATGCAAGACTTAGAACCACTGCAAAAATGCCTTGAACAGCAAAAACAAATCCGTGCGCGACGGGCTAAGCAAATCTGTGATTTGTTGATTCCACTGATTGGTGAAGATATTTATCTCGATGTTTTGGCGAAAGTTGAACAGATGCCTGACCGTGTGACTCGAACCCATATTGCCAAGACCTTGGTTGAAAAAAAGTATGTGAGTCGTGCGCAACAAGCGTTTGATAAATATATTAAGGAAGGTAAGAAAGCCTACGTGAAATTTGATGGGCTGGGCTTAGAAGAAACCATTCAAGTGATTCATGCCAGTGGTGGTTTTGCCGTATTGGCGCATCCGACACGTTATGATTTATCTGCTACCAATATTCGTTATCTGATTGAAATATTTGCGCAGTTTGGTGGAGATGCAGTTGAATTGCCGCCCAATGTCGAACCGACATCTACCCGTCAAATGGTGGACCGAATGATTGCCGAGCATGGTTTAAAAGTATCGGTCGGGAGTGACTTTCATGGTGACAATATGCCGTGGATTAAGTTGGGCAATATTCCCAGAGTTAAAGACGGGCAAGTGGGGATTTGGGAAAGTTTTGTCTAAAGATTTTTGACCATTCCTACCTTCTCCAAGAGCTATATAGCCTAAGAGAAGGTCAGCGTGCGCTTGATTAGAGTAAGTTATTGTCTTGTGCTTGAATGGGTGGTGGGGTAGGTTTACCTAAAGTCCCAAGCAGTTCAATTTCGATGGTACGTACCATCGAGTCCAGCGGTAAGTCATTACTTTGCGTTCCGAAAGGTTCTTCAATTTCCGAGCTCAAAGCATCGAGTCCTAAGAAGGTATAGGCCAACACACCCACCAAGAGCGGGGTGAAAATACCCAAGGTTGAGCCTAAGCTAAACGGCAAAATGAGACAGAAAAAGTACACTGTACGATTGAGTAAGACCGAATAGGCAAAAGGTAGCGGCGTTGTCGCAATACGGTCACAACCAGTTTGCACCACACTCAAGTCAGCAACGTGCTGGTTCAACTGCGCATAGACAATGTCACTAATTTCACCTTCTTTTAATGCCTGCATCAACTCCCATTGAATCAAGCTGAGCGTATACTGCGGGGCATTGGCTTGTTGATACAGTTGAGTCAGCGCATTTTGACTTAAGCCACTGGTCTGCACCAATTCTGTTGGATTGGCTGTTTGATGGCGTAAACGGTCACGTAAGACATTGGCAAAGACAATCACATGTTGAATTACACGTTCACGACGACCTTGGGTCAAGATACGACAGTCACGGTCAAAGTGACGCGAGTTAGCAATTAAAATGCCCCATAACTTTCGCGCTTCCCACCAACGGTCATAGCAGGCACTATTTTTAAAGCCGAGGAAAATAGAAAGTACCACCCCAATGAGGGTGAAGCCGACCAATGGCAGTTCAGGGAAGTGGAAATAGCCGACATAGGACAAAATGCCAATAATGGCAGAGACCAACATGACCACACCCAAAGGGGGTAAAACTTTGGGAAGAATGGTGCCACGCCATGAAAAAAGCACCTTAAAAATACTTGGCTGATCACGCACAATCATGTGATTAGAATTCTTTTAAAATTTTGCTTGATCTTCATATTTGTCGCGGTATTTGTCAATCATTTGTCTGCATATTTAAACGGATTGGATCAGGCTGTGTTCAGCAAAAGAAAAAGCACCTTCGGGCGATAAAATGAAATGATCAATCAGTTGAATATCCACGAGCTGACTGGCTTGAAGAATGCGCTCGGTCAGTTCGATGTCCGCCGTGGAGGGCTGAGCTTTCCCAAGTGGATGATTATGGGCAATCACGATAAAGGTAGCATGTTGAGCAATACAATAACGTAGCAATTGATTGATCGAAATTTCACAAGAATTTACTGCACCAAAGAACAATTTTTTAAAGTTTATTTTTCTTAAATGTGCATCCAAGCAGAGCACCGCAAAGACTTCTTGGTTTTCGCCTGAAAACTCATACTGTAAAAATTTGAGCAGTTGAGCTGAATGATTGAGTTCCAACTTGTGTTGCTTGAGCTGCTGGCTACTGTAGCGTCGCCCCAATTCTTTGACGGCCATTAATTGTGAATACTTGGTCGGACCAATGCCGTGAAATTGGCTGAGCTCGGGCAGTTCAGCATCAAAAACCGCATTCAGACTGCCAAAATGTTGCAACAAAAGACGTGCCAATTCGACCGCAGAATGTTGCGTTGAACCCGAACGGATGAAAATAGCAAGCAGTTCTGCATCGGAGAGGCTGGCAGGCCCTTGTTGTAATAAGCGTTCACGTGGCCGCTCTTGTTCGGGCCATTTTTTTATGGATAAGTGCATTATTTAATACTTTTTTATTCTTAATCTGAGAAACAGGGCCCAATCGATGATTGGGTACGAGACTATTTAATGCTATTGTGAGCGCCACTGCAACAGAAAGGTAGCCTGTTCGTGAGCTTTGATCTCAGTGTAATTCCAAATAAAAATATCCTTTTAGCTGTTACGGGTGGTATTGCTGCCTATAAAAGTGCCATTTTGGTTCGCCGTTTAAAAGATGCGGGTTTTCAAGTCCGTGTGGTGATGACCGAAGGTGCACAGGCTTTTATTACGCCGCTAACTTTTCAAGCTTTGTCGGGCAACCCTGTCCATACCGCACTTCTCGATCCTGAAGCTGAAGCGGGCATGGGGCATATTGAGCTGGCACGTTGGGCAAACTTACTCTTGGTTGCGCCTGCCAGTTGCAACACCATCGCAAAGTTTGCTGCGGGTTTAGCCGATGATCTGCTTTCTACTTTATATTTAGCCACCAAAGCCCCTGTATGGGTCGCACCAGCCATGAACCAACAAATGTGGGCGGCAAAAGCCACACAGCGTAATTTAGCGACTTTGGTGGAAGATGGCGTGCATGTGATCATGCCAGATGCGGGTGCGCAAGCTTGTGGTGATGTCGGGTTAGGCCGTATGCCTGAGCCTGAGGACTTGGCACATCAAGTGACAGAATACTTCCATAAAGCGCAGCGTGCCATGGCTGAAAAATTTGGGATGTTGGCGGGTAAAAAAGTCACCATTACTGCTGGGCCAACGCGTGAAGCGATTGATCCTGTACGTTATATTTCCAACCACAGTACCGGTAAAATGGGCTTTGCCATTGCTGCCGCCTGTTATGCGGCAGGAGCCAAAGTGACTTTAATTGCAGGTCCTGTCAGCTTAGACACACCGAACGGTGTACGCCGAATCAATGTTTCATCTGCCATGAAAATGCTGGATACCAGCATGCAAATGTTAGATGAAGGCTGTGATGTGTTTATCGCGACAGCCGCTGTTGCTGATTATCGTGTCGCAGAAGTTGCAGAGCATAAGATTAAGAAAGCAGGGGACGAGCTCAATGTTTCTTTAATCAAAAACCCTGATATTGTGGCGACCATTGCACAGCAAGATAAACGCCCATTCATGGTGGGTTTTGCAGCAGAAACACGCAATGTCGAGGAATATGCCGCAGGTAAATTGGTGGCGAAAAAGCTCGATATGATTGCCTGTAATGATGTGTCACGTCCTGATATTGGTTTTGCTTCTGATGAAAATGCGATGACGGTCTTTTTTGCAGAAAGCTATAAAATGGAAAAGCGCGATTTGGAAAAAGCGTCGAAACAAGAAATTGCTTTGCAGTTGGTTGAAGCGATTCATGATGCTTTACATCGAGACCCTGAAAGTGATGATGATTTTTAATTTACATCGGTCTTCATTTTTGCGATATTCAATGCAGCCTTAGGCTGCATTTTTTTGCAAACTCATAGGAATAAGAATGAAAACATTATTAAAGGTTGTGCTGTTGAGCAGTAGTTTATGTTTGGCAGGACTTGCACAAGCGTCGGAAGTGCTAGAAGGTGCGATGAAATCTTTGGCGAAGAACTCAAAAGCTTTTGCTCAAGCCAAGACTGCCACAGAGGCGAATACCGCATTAGCTGAAATGCAAAAAGCCGCGGCAACTGCCAAACAAAACAAGCCTGACAGTTTGGTGAAACAACCCAAAGACAGTGTTAAAGTGAAACAATATGAACAAAAGTTTGATGCATTAACTCAAGAAATTGAACATGCTCAACATTTGGTACATGCTGGGAAACTTGCGGAAGCCAAACAAAGTTCAACCAAGTTTGAGGCTATTAAGCAGCAAGGCCATAAAGCATTTAAATAATTCAGTACAATAAAAAAGACCGCAAAAGCGGTCTTTTTTATGTTTGAAGGGCTTAAAGTTAAGCTTGACCTTCAACAGCAGCTGCTTGAGCACGCTGCATATTTGCTTCGAACTCAGCATCAAAGTTAATTGGTGTAAGTAACAATTGTGGGAAACTGCCTTTAGTTACCATATCATTCACCGCTTCACGAAGGAACGGGAACAAGATGTTCGGGCAATATGCACCTAAGATATATGGAAGACGTTCTTCTTCAACACCATCTACAAGGAAAATACCCGCTTGAGTAACATCGACAATAAATGCCGTGTCGCCTGCATTGTTTGCTTGTACAACCACTTTAAGTGAAACTTCGTAGTGAGTTGGATCAACTTTTTCAGCAGAAGATGACAAGTTGATGTTCAACTCTGGTTGCCACTCTTTGGTAAAAACTTGCGCCCCAGGGACTTCAAAAGAAATATCTTTTGTGTAAATACGTTCTAAAGCAAGTTGTGGTTGAGCTTCACTCATTTTCTAATCCTTAATATGCTGAGCTAATTATGCCAATAGTTGGTCGAGTTTGCCTTCACGCTCTAAAGCATAAAGTTGATCAAAGCCACCAATAAATTGGTCATCAATAAAAATTTGTGGAACCGTACGGTGATTGGTGCGTTGCATCAATTCAATGCGGACTTCTGGCGCTTCTTTAGATAAATTAATTTCTTTATATTCAACGCCTTTACGCTCAAGGAGCTGCTTTGCGCGAACGCAATATGGACATACAGTCGTTGAGTAAATAGTGACTTGAGCCATGAGTTTCTCCTTGTGCAAATTATTTAGCTTTAACCAGTGGTAAGCCTTGAGCCTTCCAGTTGCTAATCCCGCCATCTAAACGATAGCTGTCAGTATGTGCAACTTGTTGTAAAGCAGTACCTGCCACTTGGCCTAAATTACAGATGAAGACGAGTGGACGATCTGCAGCTTTTAACTCTTCAGCATGTTTTGTAATTTGGCTGTAGGGAATGTTGCGACTTCCACTGATATGACCTTCACGGAAATCTTTGGCATCACGTAAGTCAATCAACATGGCATTTTTAGCTTTCACTAAAATGCCTAAAGATTGTGGTGAAATTTTGCGACCATTGCGTTGTCCTTCAAGTACGAAAAACAAAACAACCAATACCGCAAGTGTTCCAAATAAGAAGGGGTGATTCCCCATAAACTCGAACCAACGTTCCACAAGTCACCTAAATTACAATTCAAAAATTGCTAGAGAGTATAGCTCATAAAATATGGTGATCAAAATCACCGCTTCAAGGGCTAAGGTTGAATAAAAATTAATTTTTTTGCTGAGCTTCAGCAATTTCATCAATTAGACGTAAATAGCTGTCTAAACGGCGCGTTAAAATTTCACCATTTGCCGCAGCTAAGCGTAAAGCGCATTGTTTTTCATGTTTATGGGTGCAGTTACGGAACTGACAGTAGCCCAACAAGTTTTCAATTTCAGGAAAACCGCGTTGCACTTTGTCCGCATCTAAGTGCCATAAACCAAACTCACGAATTCCTGGTGAGTCAATCAGCGAGGCGCCTTCGCCAAAACCAATCAAACGGGTAGAGGTCGTGGTGTGCTGACCTAAGGCTGAGTTTTCAGAAATCACATTGGTTTTTTGTGCAGCGTCAGGCACGATGGCATTAATCAAGGTGCTTTTACCTACCCCAGACTGGCCAACAAAAGCCACAGTTTCATTTTTTAAACGCTGAGTCAGTGCTGTTAAGTCACCATCGGCTTGGGTTTGCATCACTTCATAGCCTAAGGCTTGATATTCCGCAATCAACGCTAAAATCGGATCATTGTCTTTGAGCAAATCGGTTTTGTTCAGCACCAAAAGTGCTGGAATGTTGGCATCGGCACAGGCCACCAAATAACGGTCAATTAGACCTGGTGCAGGCTCAGGCAGTGGCGCAAACACAATCACAATCAGGCTGATATTGGCCGCGACAGGTTTTACTTTATGATAACGGTCTGGACGAGTCAGTAGCGACTGACGTGGCTGTATGGCATTGATGATCCCGAGCCCCGTATTTGGGTCGGCTTGCCATTTGACACGATCACCTGTGACCAGAAGTTCGAGGTTGGTGCGTGTATGACAGCGCCAGATACTGCCGAGTTCAATCGGTTTCCAAAACGGTTCAGGTTCACCTGCTTGTACCGTCGGTTTGATGGGATGTGGATTTGGAGTCGTAAGGGCTTGCACTTCAAGCTGACGGCCATAGTGTTGTACCACCAAGCCTTCTAAATCATTTGAAGTGTCGATATCTTCTTGACGTGTTTGCTGTTGTTTCTGAATGCGGCGTTGTTGCTGTTCAGTTAAACGACGTTTACGAATTAAAGCCATTCATATCCTAAAAAACCATGAATTCAAGATGGCAAAAATAGCACGAAGCAGGGTATCAGTTACAGCATCGAAGCAATTAATTTGCTACTATCATCGTTTTTAAGCCGAATAAGATTGCACATTTATGAGCAGCACCGCTGATACGCGTTTGATTTGGATTGACCTTGAAATGACAGGTCTCGATACTGATAATGACCAAATTATTGAAGTTGCTACAATTGTGACGGATGATAACTTAAATATTTTAGCTGAAGGGCCTGTGCTTGCTGTACATCAGCCAGACCGTGTGCTGAATGCAATGGATGAGTGGAACACTCGCCAACATGGTCAATCCGGCTTAATTGAACGTGTACGTCGCAGTAAATTGACTGCGCAAGATGCTGAGCAGCAAACTTTAGAATTTCTAAAGAAATGGGTCAATCCAAAAAGCTCACCAATGTGTGGCAATTCAATCTGCCAAGACCGCCGTTTTTTACACCGTTTAATGCCTGAAATGGAAAAATATTTCCATTATCGTAATTTAGATGTGTCTTCGGTAAAAGAGTTGGCTAAACGCTGGCGTCCAGAAATTATGAGTGGCTTGAAAAAGAATGCTTCACACTTAGCGATGGATGACATTCGTGATTCGATTGCGGAACTGAAGTATTATCGTGAATACTTTTTTATTATGAATAAATAAGTGGTAAAGAAAGAGGCGTTAGCCTCTTTTTTATTGAAATCGAATAAAATAGAGCTGAGGGTGTTTGTGTAGAAAAAAGAAACACTTTTTTGCTATACAAGTTTAAAACAAGCTTTATGATAAAGTAAATTAATTAAATTATAACAAAGAGTTGAGTTATGCAAAGTAATAACCCTATTTTGAACCGCGTGGAAACACATGCTGACTATAGTCAACCGATGACTGTTCAAGGTGCTATTCAGAAGTCTGTATTACTTACAGTCATTGCGGCTGTGGTCGGTATGGCACTGTTTTTATACTGTTTCATGACCTTAAATATTTCGCTAGCCTATGCTGCAACCTTAGTCGGTGCGATTGGTGGTCTAATTTTAGGCCTAATTGCAACTTTTAAACCAAATACCGCACGTACCCTTGCCATTCCATATGCCTTGTTTGAAGGTGCTTTTTTAGGTGGGGTGTCGGTTATTTTCCAATTGAAATATCCGGGTGTACCTTTACAAGCATTGTTGGCAACTTTTGTCACCACTTTAGTAATGTTTGGTTTGTATCGTTTTCAAATTATTCGTGCCACTGAAAAATTCAAATCGGTAGTGATGTCAGCATCGATTGCCATCGCGATTGTGTTTGTGGTGCAGATGGTTATGCGTTTGGCTTTTGGTTCAAGCATTCCATTTTTATTTGAAAATAACTTATTAGGTCTAGGTTTTGCCGCTTTTATTGCAGTGATTGCATCACTGAATTTAATTCTAGATTTTGATTTGATTGAAAGTGCTGCGGCACAACACGCTCCTAAAGCGATGGAGTGGCTGTGTGGTATTGCACTACTAGCGACTCTGGTGTGGATGTACTATTCATTCCTGCGTCTACTCAGCATGCTGCGTGGTGACGACTAAGTTCCACGGTTTTAACAAATACGCCCCTTCATCGGGGCGTATTTGTTATTGAATGTTGATGAATTGAAAAAAGGCGCATTATGCAATTTCGGTTTCAACTTAAACTTGGCATTATGCAGATAAATTATTTTGAGTGAGAGTCACATGGCACAAGGACTATTGGCTGGAAAGCGTTTTTTAGTAGCAGGTATTGCAAGTAAATTATCAATCGCATTTGGTATTGCTCAAGCACTTCACCGTGAAGGCGCGGAACTTGCGTTTACCTATCCAAATGAAAAACTGAAAAAACGTGTAGATGAATTTGCAGCACAATTTGGCTCAACGATTGTTCTACCATGTGATGTGGCTGTCGATGCTGAAATTGAACAAACTTTTGTTGAATTGGCAAAACATTGGGATGGTTTAGACGGTGTGGTGCATTCGATTGGTTTTGCGCCTGCGCATACATTGGATGGTGACTTTACCGATGTAACGGATCGTGATGGTTTTAAAGTGGCACATGACATCAGTGCATATAGCTTTATTGCTATGGCGCGTGCTGCGAAGCCATTACTTTTAGTTCGTCAAGGGTGCTTGTTGACCTTGACTTACCAAGGTTCTGAGCGTGTGATGCCAAACTACAACGTGATGGGTATGGCGAAGGCATCATTAGAAGCGGGTGTACGTTATTTGGCTTCAAGCTTAGGTGCAGAAGGGATTCGTGTGAATGCGATTTCAGCAGGCCCAATCCGTACTTTGGCGGCATCAGGTATTAAATCGTTCCGCAAAATGTTAGACGTAAACGAAAAAATTTCACCACTTAAACGTAATGTGACCATTGAAGATGTGGGTAATGCTGCATTATTCCTTTGCTCACCTTGGGCAAATGGTATTACGGGTGAAATCATGTATGTCGATGCAGGTTTCAATACTGTGGGGATGAGCCCAGACTTGATGCTCGATGACTAATTAGATTGATTCAAATTATTTGATAAAGCCGCTTTGATAGCGGCTTTGTTTTGACGTGAAATTTGACAAATGATAAGGGTACTTTATCTGTTTTAATTTTCTGGAACACTTAGATCAAGTTCACCTTCACGATAAAGTTGCCATTGCTCCCATGCCTCAGGAGCATAAAGATCATAGTAGCCACGGCTCTTCAATAGAGCAGGCATAGCTGACAACGGAGTCATAATAACTGTGGCATTATCTCGGATTCGTAATATTTCTTCTTTTGAAAGTGGCCTTTTAGCAATTTCTTCTGCCCTGACAAGCAATGTCACCAGCGCAGGAATAAAGACTTCTACCATTTTTTCCTCAGCCATTTAAAACCCCTTTTGCACAGAACTTTCATATAATAGGCCTAGGTTTGTGTTTCTTCTAATTAATGTGCTTACTAGGTTAATCTTGCTCTGGGTATTGATATTATAAGTTTAAGATCAAACCCATTAAACTTATGATCTTCCCAATTTTCTACAATTAACTCGATTGTTCTACCTGCTACTTTTTCAGAATATGGATAACAACCTAAAATAGCATTTTTCATTTCTTCAGATAAAGTTACACCTAGGCTAGATAAACACAAAATTTCTGCTATCGATCCCTTAAGTATGTAATTACTGTTATATAGTACATCACCATATAACCAATTGATCTTAAAATTATTTTTTATCAGTATATGAACCAGTAATATTTACGTCAAAACATAAAATATGTGAAATACAACAGTTTCTAATTTCAATCTGATACTCAGTTTCTTGATTAGTTATATTATTAGTTTATCTGAGATTTATTTTAATGGTCAGCAACTTTCGTATGAAGTTGTTTTTGATGATCAAGATAAGATTAAACGTATTCACCAGATCCAGAATAATCCAGATCTGGTGAAAGAATAAGAGAACAAAACAATAGCGCTAGGACTATTGTTTTGGTAGTTCTTTTACAGGACTTCCACCCAAGGCTTGCATCAACGTCACATAGGCGTTGTACTGACTCTGTTTGGTATTGACCAATGTTAAGCGTGCAGTACGCGTGGTTTCTTGTTGATCCAATAAGGTTTTTAAAGCTACGGCACCATAGCGATAACGCACTTGAGTCAGGCGTTCTACCTTTTCAGCAAGCTCCAAATTGCGTTGTTGCAATTGTACCTGTTGACTGAGTTCAGTACGTGCTGACAATCCATTTTCTACATCGGCAAAAGCTTGGTACAAAGTCTGACGATATTGCACGATGGCTTTTTCATAGTCCAATTGACTAATCGCAAGGTCACGTTTCATGTCGTTATATTGCAAGAACGGCAGACTTAAACTTGCGCCTAAGGTTAGGGCTGGGTTCTTGAGCAATTGCGTTAGTGAGGTACTGCTTGAACCAAGATTCCCAGTCAAACTGATCGAAGGATAATAGCTCGCCGTGGTGGCATCTTTGGTCGCTAAACTCTCACGTAAACGTAGCTCAGCCGCTTTTAAGTCTGGGCGGCGTGACAAAATGTCGGCAGGTAAGCCCGCTGCGATACTTGGCAAAGCTAAGCGTGGTAAACGCTGAGGTTCATCAATACTCAACTGCTGTACAGGCATATGCAGTAACACTGCAATTGCAGTACGGGTCTCGACCAAACTTTGCTGAATTTGACTCAGACTGGCTTTTTGACTTTGTACTGACTGTTCAGCTTGGGTTAAGTCCAGTCCTGATACAGCCCCAGCTTGATACTGAACTTTAACCAAGTCGTACAGTTTTTGTGAGGTGGCAAGGCTTTGCTCGGCCGTTGTACGGCTTTCATTATAATAGGCCAACTGCCAATATAATTTCGCCGTGGTGCCAATTAAACTTTGAGCAGTGGCTTGCAAATCTTGCTCAGTTGCCAGTGCTTCCCATCTCTTTGCTTCAGTTTGACGGGCCAATTTACCAAATAAATCGACTTCATAACTTAAGCCAGCACCCAAAGACAGACCACTTGAGCTGTCATTGCCTGAGTTTAAGTCGAATTGATGACCTGTAGATACCGTAGAGTTCACCCGTGGCTTTTGCTGATTCTCAGCCAGTTCTGCTTGTAAACGCGCTTGCTTTAAAGTCATCCCTGCAACGGCCAAATCGGCATTTTTTGTGAGCACAGCATCGACCAGTTGATTGAGTTGTGCATCACCAAATAACGTCCACCATTGATCGGCATACAGGGCTTGTTGACGTTGTTGTGATGTTGCTTTGTCGTATTGAAACTGAGTCGGTGTCTGTACTGCTGGTGCTTGATAAGGTGTTTTAACCACAGCTGCACAGCCAACCAAAGTGCTGCCAAGCAGCATCGCGGTACAAAGGCGCGTTAATAAAAAAGGCATATTTTTTCCTTATTCTCTGGCAAGTGCTGCAACAGGGTCGAGTTTGGCTGCATTTTTTGCAGGCAAGAAACCAAACACCACACCAATTAAAGTCGAGCATACAAATGCGGCGATAATAGACGTGGTTGAGTAGGCAACCCCAAAATTACCCCCAGCAAATTTTTGAATGATTTGTCCTAGACCCAGCGAGAGCAATACCCCTAACACCCCACCAATCAGGCAGACTAAAATGGCTTCAATCAGGAACTGCTGCAAAATATCACTTTGACGCGCACCCACCGCCATCCGAACCCCAATTTCTTGCGTCCGTTCGGTCACTGAAACCAACATAATATTCATTACACCAATACCGCCTACCACTAAAGAAATCACGGCAATTGCAGAAACCAACAGAGTCATGGTACTGGTAGTCTTTTCAATGGTTTGGCGAATACTGTCGCTGTTCATGGTGAACACATCTTGTTGACCATGGCGCAAGGTGAGCAAGTTCACAATTGCGTTTTCAGCCGCGCTAGTGGAGTACTTATCGTTGATTTGCACCACGATATTGCGCACATTACTTTGACCGAGCATACGACTCATGACCGTGGTATAGGGCATATAGACATTCAAAGTATCGTCGGAACCCATGGCACTGGTTTGCGGTTCGACGACACCAATAATTCGTGCAGGGACACTGCCCAAAAGTACAACTTGCCCAATCGGACTGCTACCATCACTAAAAAACTGTTTTTGTGTATTGGTGTCAATGACCACGTCTTGGGTGCGGTCGCGGACACTTCGCTGGTCAAAGGTTTGTCCATTTTTGAAGGTCAGGCCTTTCACTGTGAAATAATCGCCACCGACACCATTAATGGTGGCATTGGCTTCACTTTGTTGATAGCGAATCGTTTTGGATGAACTCACCATTGGACTAACCGCACTCACATACGGTTGGGTGGCGAGCGCTTCAGCATCGGCAGGAACAAGGGTTTTAAAGTTGGCGGTTTTGGAGTTATCACCAAAACCGCGCCCTTGGAACACCGTAATGGTGTTGGTTCCTAAACTACTGATGTTACTTAAAATCTGTTGTTGTGATCCATTTCCTAAAGCCACCACTGTCACGACGGAGGCAATCCCGATAATAATGCCGAGCATGGTCAAAAAGGTTCGCATGCGGTGTGCATTCATGGACAAAAGTGCCATACGAAAGGCTTCACCTAAACGGTCGAGTAGGGAACGCCATGCAGAGACACTTTTATTTTTTTCTTGCTGGGCAGAAATCGCAGTTTCTGCATCAGGGTCGCTGTGTAGTTCAGTGTCATGCTCAGGTTGATTGACACGGTCTGCAATGATTTGCCCATCGCTGATCTCGATAATCCGCGAGGCATTTTTCGCCACTTGCATATCGTGGGTGACCAAAATAATAGTATGGCCTGCGGCATTTAACTCACGCAAAATCCTCATCACTTCCACGCCGCTATGCGAGTCTAGGGCACCTGTCGGTTCGTCAGCGAGAATGACATCACCGCCATTCATCAACGCACGTGCAATCGAAACACGTTGTTGCTGCCCCCCAGAAAGTTGACTCGGACGGTTTTGAGTTTTATTACCCAGTCCTAATTCTGTCAGTAAAGCAGTGGCACGTTGTTTACGCGCATACGGTGTTGCACCTGCATAAACGGCAGGTACTTCAACATTACCTTCTGCGGTTAAGTCGCCAAGAAGATGGTAACGCTGGAAAATAAAACCAAAATACTCACGACGTAATTCAGCCAATTGGTCCGGTTCGAGTTTACCTGTTTCGCGGCCATTGACCTGATAACTTCCTGAGGTTGGACGGTCGAGACAGCCCAAAATATTCATCAGGGTCGATTTACCTGAACCCGACTGGCCGACAATGGCAACCAATTCACCTTCGTAAATGGTCAGATCAATGCCTTTGAGAATTTGGACAGTACTTTCGCCAGCTGGAAACTCTCGCACCAAATTGCTGACTTCAAGCAAGGCTTTTTTGGTCATGCTTACATTCCCATCGGTGGACTGTTACGACGGCGGTTGCTGCTATTGGCAGAAGCCGCAGAGTTCTCCGAACTGTCTGCAATCACCACTTGATCGCCTTCTTTTAAGCCTGCAAGCACTTGTGCATTGACGCGGTTATTGATCCCCACCAAAATTTGTTTGGGTTGAGCTGAGCCGTCCGCTTGCAAGACACGAACTACGCTCAGCGTAGCTTTACCTTCTTTGACCAATTGTTGTTGTGCTACATTTAAATTTAGACGTTCAAGACGTGGACCTTGTGGACGGTCTGAGTCCGATTTGCTTTGTGTCGATGACGCAGCTTGGGTATTTGAACCGCTGTTACGCTTTGCATTTGCTGGACGAGTGGAAATTGCAGAAGAAGGGACTAATAACGCATTTTTTGCAGAATCGAGCACGATGTAGACTTGTGCAGTCATATCAATACGTAGCTTGCCATCATGGTTGGGTACATCAAATAGAGCATTGTAGTAAATTGCAGTGCTGGTTGATGTGCTGGTGGTACTTTCATCGGTAATCGAATCTGGTGCAGGCTCAACTTGACGTAGGCTAGCATAACGCTTGCTATCATCACCTAAAGTGGTGAAATAAACTTGTTGGCCTTTTTCAACTTTCATGATGTCCGCTTCACTGACCTGCGCCTTAATGGTCATGTTTTGTAATTTTGCAATTTTAACAATGGTCGGGGCACTTTGATTGGCGTTTACAGTTTGACCTTCCTCAGTCACGATCGCCACCACGGTACCATCAGTAGGTGCCACAATGCGGGTATAACCGATATTGGTTTGTGCAGTCGACTTGGTTACTTTTGCAGATTCAATCTGTGCATCAATCGCTTTAATTTGTGCTTGTGCTGTTTTATAGCTGGCCTCAGCCGATTCTAATTCTGCTTTTGATGTAGCATCTTGTGCATACATTTGTTGTTGACGTTTATATGCCAGTTGCGCCTCATTAAGACTGGCTTCTTGTTGTAGACGCTGTGCTTGCAAATTTTTAATGTTGGCTTCTGCTGTTTTAAAGCTGTTTTCTTGGGTGGTTGAATCAATTTGCGCAATCAATTGACCTTGTTTAACTTCATCACCCAGTTGCACATACATTTTCTGTACTTGACCTGAGACCTGTGCGCCGACACTCACCAGTTTGGTTGCATCTAAAGTACCTGTCGCCAATACCGTATTTTCAAGATCACCACGAGTGACAGATTCGCTAATATACTGTGGTTGTTCTTGTTTTGGTTTGAAATATGTCCACGCGACATAAGCAAGTACGGCAACACATAGTACCGCGATAACCATTTTGACAGCTTTTATTTTTTGCATTGGAATCAGGGAGTAAACAGAATTGCAGATAGTATAAAAGCGAAATACGGATAAATCGTGAATTTTTTGAACAAATAGAAATGATTATTATTTTAAAAAGACTCGTTGCGGTAATTTAAGCGGGAAAGAGTGACTTTCCACACAGCGTTGCAATGGCTTGCATCACGACATGTTCAGCATTTTCATGCCCCAAACCTTTAATCGAAGCATCAATGCGAAGCAGGAGACTGGGCCACGTTAAAAAGCACTGCGGGTTCAGTCGACGTAAGGCGTGTTGATAGATGCTGACTTTATTCTTCCAAATCCCCAGTTGCAGTGCATTTTGCGGTTGCTCAAACAGTTGCATGAGTAAACGCATTTCTTTGCTGATGCTCCACAAAATCAGACTAAGGGGTTCACCGGAGGCAATCAGGTATTGGTAAATTTTAATCGATTGAGCCAAATTGCCTTCGAGCAGAGCATCACTTAAATCGAAAGTACTATAGCGGGACTGATCTTGTAAGCAGGCATGTAAATGATCAATCTGAATCAGCTCAACCTCGGCAAAGGTGTCGCTGACACGCATTAAGCTATTTTTAGCTGCGAGTAAGTTGTGTTCATGGTGTTGTTCTAACCACTGCCATGCATCCTGACTCAGTTTAACCCCAAGCTTATCTGCTTCAATGCTTAAAATCTGCTGACGGTCACGCGGATAATTCGCGGTCAGGGCAACATGCACTCCATTGGCTTCAACCGTTTGGAAAAAGCCCGTTTTTAGACTGGCGCTGTCCTGTTTTGGCATCACCACCAAAAGCAAGTTTTGTTCATTGCTTTGGATATAGCTTTTTAGCAACTTTAAAGCGTTAGCATCGGGCTTAATATTGCCATGAACTTCAATGGCAAGCTGACTTGAAAATAAGGACAAGCTGTTGAGTGCATTAAAGACATTTTTCCAGTCATTGACATTGCTGATGTCATGCCGTTGTCGTTCAATTTCTTGCTTTTGCCAACTTGCTCGAAATGCATCCAGTAAATTTTGCTCAAGCAATGGTTCTTGACCTTGCATAATCCACGCGCCGCGAGCTTCATCGACACGTTTTAAGGCTTGCAAATAGTCAAGTTTCATTGTTAATAAACCTTACTGCTGTGCTGGTGGTAGGCGGTTCGAAGAAATCTGACGCACAATTTGTTGAGCGACATCATCCACGATGACTTGATTCAAATAGTTTTTCTCTTGGTCATCGGTATTGACGGTTTCAACGTTGTATTGATAACTACGCGTTGCAACTACGGTGCGTGGTTCAGTCAGCGCACGGCCTTGGGCATCTTCGATACGGAAGGTGACATTGAGGCGTAGTAATACTTCAATCAGTTTACCGTTCAGCTCTAAACGCTGTGGTTTATAGTCTAGCACGCGAAGCACATAGGCATCTGATCCACTGCTCAACTGTACACCCGACGCACCCAAATAAATGGCCAATTTTTCATGCAGTTCATCGGTGTTCTTCGGAAGCACCAAATTCATTTTTGAATAAGCAATCGGTGTTGCGCTTGGATTGGTGCCTTTTAAATGAAAGCCACACCCGACCAAGCCAGCACTTAGGCCACAAGTTAAAACAATAGCTGCCAAACGTTTGCCTAAATGCATGTGTTGTCCTCTGTTTGCTCTTTTTGATAAAAGAAAAATAATATGTCGTGATTGTATGTGCAAAGCCCGTTGACTGGCAACGGGCTTTGTTTGGGAATTGTTTATTCCTTTTCGTTTCCCGCTCTTTTTGAAAGAGGTGAGAAGCAATGCTTCGCAAGGGAGATCTTCTAATAAAATCCCACCAAACCTCCCTTTATAAAAGGGAGGCTCAAAGGCCTTAAACCACCAAATTCACTAATTTATTTGGCACAACAATTTCTTTCTTGGTTGGACCCGTCAAGAATTGTTGAACTTCTGGCAATGCTTTAGCCAGTGTAAGCAATTCATCTTTCGATGTATCGACAGACACTTCTAATTTGCCACGCAGTTTACCGTTTACTTGAACCACAATCGTTTGCGTATTGCGTGTGAGAGCAGACTCATCAACAGTTGGGAACAATGCGCTAGTTAAGTCCAGTCCAAATTCAGCCAATAAAGTTTGGCTTAAATGTGGTGCAAATGGTGCAAGTAAAGTTAAAAGTGTCGTAATCGATTCGCGAGCAACCGCAACATCGTTATCATTTTCCGCTTCAAATTTGTTGTTCGCATTCAACAGTTCCATCATCGCTGCAATAGCCGTGTTAAAGGCATGGCGGCGTTCGATGTCATCACCCACTTTTTGAATGGTTTCATGCGTTTTACGACGTAAGTCTTGTGCTTCTGTAGACAATTGAGCGGTATCAATAACAGAGGCTGTATTGCCTTTTTCAAGGAAACTTGCAACCAAACGCCATACACGTTTCAAGAAACGGTTTGCGCCTTCCACACCTGCATCAGACCATTCAAGAGATTGATCTGGTGGCGCTGCAAACATCATGAACACACGTGCCGTATCTGCACCGTACTGATCAATAATGGCTTGTGGGTCGATACCGTTATTTTTCGATTTCGACATTTTCTCTTGGCCGCCAACAATCACGTCTTGACCATCACCTTGGTATTTTGCAGACAGAATACGACCTTTTTCATCACGTTCGAGGTTGATATCCGCGGGGTTAAACCAAGTTTTCTTGCCTGATTCAGCTTCACGGTAATAAGTGTCTGCCAAAACCATACCTTGAGTTAACAGGTTGGTAAATGGTTCATTACCTTGTACTACACCTTCATCACGCATCAATTTGTGGAAGAAGCGTGCATAAAGTAAGTGCAGAATCGCGTGTTCAACACCACCGATGTATTGATTTACTGGAAGCCATGTTTGAGCAGCTTCAGGTTTAACTAAACCATTAGTAAAATCAGGAGATGCATAACGTGCATAGTACCAAGATGACTCTACAAAGGTATCCAGCGTATCTGTTTCACGACGCGCATCACCACCACAGCTTGGGCAAGTGGTTTGATAAAACTCAGGCATCTTGTTCAATGGATTACCCGAGCCATCAGGTACGACATCAGTCGGTAAGACCACTGGAAGTTGCTCTTCAGGTACAGGAACCTGACCACATTTTTCACAGTTGATCATTGGAATTGGGCAACCCCAATAACGCTGACGCGATACACCCCAGTCACGTAAACGGAACTGAACTTTCGTGCTTGCAAGAGTTGTTGGTTCTAATTTCGCAAGGAACGCATCATAAGCAGCTTGGAAGTCTAAACCGTCAAATTCAGCAGAATTGACCAATTTACCCTCTTTAGAGCCGTACCATTCTTGCCATTGTGCAGCATCAAAGTCTGCATCGTCTGCACCTTGAGCATCAATCACTTGTTTGATGGTTAAGCCGTATTTATTGGCAAATTCAAAATCACGTTCGTCGTGTGCAGGTACAGCCATCACTGCGCCAGAGCCATAAGACATCAACACGTAGTTGGCAATCCAAACAGGAATGTCTTCGCCAGTAACAGGATGCTTCACAGACAGACCTGTTGCCATGCCTTTCTTTTCAGCAGTGGCAAGGTCAGCTTCAGCCACAGAACCCATACGGCATTCTTCAATAAATGCTTTAAGTTCAGCATTATTTTCCGCAGCTTTCAGCGCCATTGGATGTTCTGCTGCAACTGCAACATAAGTCACACCCATTAAGGTGTCAGCACGTGTGGTGAATACAGTAAGGCCATCTGCGTAAATTTCAGGATTCGCTGAAGGGAAGGTGATATCCATTCCTTGTGAGCGACCAATCCAGTTACGTTGCATGGTCAAGACTTGTTGTGGCCAACCGTCTTTTAAGGTATCTAAATCGTCTAATAATTCTTGCGCATAGTCGGTAATGCGGAAGTAATACATTGGAATATCACGTTTTTCAACCAATGCACCTGAACGCCAGCCACGACCATTTTCAACTTGTTCATTGGCCAGTACAGTCTGATCCACAGGATCCCAGTTTACTGTTGAAAGTTTACGGTAAATAAGGCCTTTTTTATAAAGTTGCACGAACAACCACTGTTCCCAGCGGTAGTATTCAGGGGTACACGTTGCAAATTCACGATCCCAATCGACTGATAGACCTAATTTTTTTAATTGGTCACGCATATATGCGATGTTTTCAAAGGTCCATTTCGCAGGTGCAACTTGGTGTGCAATCGCAGCGTTTTCAGCAGGTAAACCAAAAGCATCCCAACCCATAGGTTGCAGGACAGTTTCCCCTTTGAGACGGTGGAAACGGCTGATGACATCACCAATAGTGTAGTTACGCACATGACCCATATGCAGTTTGCCACTTGGATAAGGGAACATCGAGAGGATATAACGACGTGGACCTTCTACAGAGTCGGCAACTTTAAAGGCTTTACGAGCTTCCCAGTCTTGTTGGACGGTAGGTTCAATCGCGCTCGCTTGATATTCAGGGTCAATGTGAGTAGTCATATACGTATGTAGAACAATGGTTAAAAAGTTTGTTGCACAGCATAGCGCAAAATGCACCTAAAAGTGAATTTTGCGCTATGTTTTGTGCAGGAAATTAAACAAGCTGAAAATAAATCTGGAACCGTACGGAATGATTAAACCGCAGGGCGGACTTGTTGGCCTTGTTGAAGTGCTTCATTCGCTTCACGTCGTTGATTTTCTAAATCAACCGCTGGTGCTGGGGCAGCACTTGGTACAGCATTGGGGGGAGCTGGTACGGTATTTGGCATATTGGCAGGTGGAGGTGCTTCCGGTGAAGCAGCTGGTGGCGAATTTTTCCAACCATAGGTATCGACTTTGCCTTTTTTCTTTGCTGTTTTGGGTGGAGGTGTCGTGGTGTAATGTGTCGAGCCTTGGCTATCAACCCACTTATAATACGTCTTGGCAAAGCTTTGTGTACTGCCCATTGCAAGCGCCATCCCCACCAAACATACTGCCATTTTTGCAAACTGAATACTCATCTACCATTGTCCTTTTTATATCCGTAGTCATTGGGTTTTATCGGGTTTATCGTTGTCGTTATTTTATGCCAATTTGAGAGCAATAAGCAGTGTTTGATGTATTTTTTCATCTGTGTTTTTGAAATATTTTGCAGGCCAAATCCTCAGTTTAATGCGTGAAATATGCGTTATGACACAGTATGAAAATAAGATGGTTATGCTAAAACCTGATGAACAAATGCTGATCTATATTTAAAACTGAAAAAATCTGAGATAGATGTTGGATTTAAATTTGGGTGAATATCTTATTAAACTTATTTATGGGTTTTATTATGTTTTTTTATTAATAAATTCAGTGAAATAGAAATCTATTTGTTTTTGCACTAAAAACCAAGAAAAAGCAGCTCAGTTTTCTTTGTCCGCGATGAATAAAAAACAAACGCTCTGTAAATAAACAAAAAAAAGCTAATTTTTAAACTTGACTTTAGTCACGAAACTCCTAAAAATGCTGTCTTTAGTTTTATATGCCTTTACTCGATCACCCTTCGATAAAGTGTCATTTCATGCAATGGACACGCTTTCTAGCCGAGACCGTGAACAAAGTAAAAAAATGTGTTTATCCCAACACGTTTTAGATCTCATATTGCTCAAACAGCATACAGATCAGAATTTTTTCCTATTGCTATGAAAACTAAGAAATATGTGTGCTATAACAGTGCAGACAATCAATGAATGAAACACTGCTGGTGCCTTCCACCATTGCAGTGATAAAGATTAGGGTGAATCACGTTGGAACTTTTATCTGGTGGTGAAATGCTCGTTCGCGCATTGGCGGACGAAGGCGTTGAACATGTATTTGGATACCCAGGCGGCGCAGTTTTACATATCTACGACGCGTTCTTTCAACAAGACAAAATCAATCATTACCTCGTGCGCCATGAACAAGCTGCTGGTCATATGGCAGATGCTTACTCACGCGTAACAGGTAAGACGGGTGTGGTCCTCGTGACTTCAGGTCCGGGTGCAACCAATACTGTGACGCCAATTGCAACGGCTTATATGGACTCAATCCCAATGGTGATTTTGTCTGGTCAGGTTGCGTCACATTTAATTGGTGAAGATGCATTTCAAGAAACAGATATGGTCGGTATTTCTCGTCCGATCGTAAAACATAGTTTCCAAGTGCGCCATGCCAGCGAAATTCCTTCGATTATTAAGAAGGCATTTTATATTGCAGCTTCTGGTCGTCCGGGCCCAGTTGTGGTCGATATTCCAAAAGATGCAACCAATCCTGCTGAGAAATTTGCTTACGAATACCCAGAAAAAGTGAAGATGCGTTCGTATCAACCGCCGCATCGTGGTCACTCAGGTCAAATTCGTAAAGCGATTGAAGAGTTGATTCATGCTAAACGTCCTGTGATTTATACTGGCGGTGGCGTGGTTCAAGGTAATGCTTCTGCACAGTTAACTGAACTGGCGCATATTTTGGGCTTCCCAGTCACCAATACCTTGATGGGGCTTGGTGCATTCCCTGGTAATGATCCTCAGTTTATTGGCATGTTGGGTATGCATGGTACCTATGAAGCCAATATGACCATGCACAATGCTGATGTGATTTTGTGTATCGGTGCGCGTTTCGATGACCGTGTAACCAATAATCCAGCAAAATTCTGCCCAAATGCCAAAGTGATTCATATTGATATCGACCCTGCGACGATTTCAAAAACCATCATGGCGCATATCCCGATCGTGGGTGCGGTAGAACCTGTCCTTCAAGAAATGTTGACACAGTTGAAACAAATGAATGTGTCTAAACCAAATCCTGAAGACATGGCTGCTTGGTGGGCGCAAATAAATGAATGGCGTAAAGTTCACGGCATGCGTTATGAGTCAGGTGCAAATGGCGTAATGAAACCACAACAAGTGGTGGAAGCGTTGGATAAAATCACCAATGGTGATGCGATCATTACTTCTGACGTAGGTCAGCATCAAATGTTTGGTGCGAACTATTATAAGTATAAACGTCCACGCCAATGGATTAACTCGGGTGGCTTAGGTACCATGGGGGTTGGTTTACCCTATGCGATGGCGGCGAAATTGGCTTTCCCTGACCAACAAGTGGTGTGTATCACAGGTGAAGCATCGATTCAGATGTGTATCCAAGAGCTTTCGACGTGTAAGCAATATGGCCTAAACGTAAAAATCCTCTGCTTGAATAACCAAGCTCTAGGGATGGTGAAGCAGTGGCAAGATATGAACTATGAAGGACGTCACTCAAGTTCTTATATCGATTCATTGCCTGACTTCCCTAAATTGATGGAAGCATATGGTCATGTTGGTATTCAAATTGACCATGCGGATGAGCTAGAGTCGAAGCTTGCTGAAGCAATGGCGATCAACGATAAATGCGTATTTATTAATGTGATGGTTGACCGTACAGAGCATGTTTATCCAATGCTTATTGCAGGTCAGTCAATGCAAGATATGTGGTTAGGTAAAGGGGAGCGCACGTCATGAGACACATTATCTCTGTACTTGTAGAAAACGAAGCTGGTGCGCTTTCTCGTTTGGTGGGTTTGTTTTCTCAACGTGGTTATAACATTGAGACTTTAAATGTTGCACCAACCGAAGATCCGACCTTATCTCGTTTGACATTAACGACTTATGGCGATGACCATAAAATTGAACAAATCACCAAACAGCTCAACAAATTGGTTGAAGTGGTGAAAGTGGTTGACCTGTCTGAAGGTGCGCACATTGAGCGTGAGTTGATGTTGATTAAAGTCAAATCACTTGGCTCGGCACGTGCTGAAATTAAACGAACTGCGGACATTTTCCGTGCGCAAATTGTTGATGTCACCCCAACGACTTACACCATTCAAATCGCGGGTACGACTGAAAAAATTGATGGTTTTATTGATGCGTTAGCAGAAAACACCATCCTAGAAGTTGTACGCTCAGGTGTTTCAGGCATCGCGCGTGGCGAAAAAGTTTTAACCATTTAATTAATTAACACGATTCAACCTCCTTTTGAGAAAGAGGAGGATTTCATCAAACAATAAACCCCTTGATGGAATTACAGAATACCAAGCATTTTAGCGGAGACAGCAATGCAAATTTTTTACGATAAAGACTGCGACTTATCTATCATCCAATCTAAGAAAGTAGCGATCATTGGTTACGGTTCACAAGGTCACGCACACGCGCTTAACCTTAAAGATTCTGGTGTAGACGTAACTGTAGGTCTACGTGCTGGTTCTACTTCTTGGAAAAAAGCTGAAAATTCAGGTCTTAAAGTTGCTGAAGTTCCTGCTGCTGTAGCACAAGCTGACGTAGTCATGATCTTGACTCCAGATGAGTTCCAATCACAACTTTATCGTGATGTGATTGAGCCAAACATTAAAGAAGGTGCAACATTAGCATTTGCCCATGGTTTCTCTGTTCTTTATAACCAAGTTGTTCCACGTGCAGACCTTGATGTAATCATGGTTGCACCAAAAGCACCAGGTCATACAGTACGTTCTGAATACCAACGTGGTTCGGGTGTTCCTGACTTAATCGCGATTCATCAAGATGCGTCTGGTAATGCACGTAACCTAGCACTTTCTTATGCTTCTGGTGTAGGTGGTGGTCGTACAGGTATTATCGAGACTTCATTCCGTGAAGAAACTGAAACTGACTTATTTGGTGAGCAAGCAGTTCTTTGTGGTGGTGCAGTAGAACTTGTGAAAATGGGCTTCGAAACTTTGGTAGAAGCAGGTTATGCACCTGAAATGGCTTACTTCGAATGCTTACACGAACTTAAGCTAATCGTTGACTTGATGTTTGAAGGCGGTATCGCGGACATGAACTATTCAGTGTCAAACAACGCTGAATATGGCGAATATGTAACTGGCGTTGAAGTAATCAACGAACAGTCTCGTGAAGCGATGCGCAATGCACTTAAACGTATCCAATCTGGTGAATACGCGAAGATGTTCATTAACGAAGGTGCGTTGAACTACCCATCAATGACTGCTCGTCGTCGTCAAAACGCAGCGCATGGTATTGAAGTAACAGGTGGTAAACTTCGTGCAATGATGCCGTGGATTCAAGCCAACAAAATCGTTGATAAAGAGAAGAACTAATTTCTCGAATCAATTGATTTGAATGCGAAGACCCACTCTATTTGAGTGGGTTTTTTCTATTTTTATTGTTACGTGCCTCAAAAAGATGAAAGCAGTGCTTTCATCTTTTTCGTACTTTTGATTCAAGTAAACAAGATCTTCGATAAAGAAAAGAACTAAGGTTACGTTACGTGCCTTTAAAAATGGGAAAGCAATGCTTTCCCATTTTTTTCGTACCTTGGATTCAAGCAAACAAGATTGTAGATAAAGAAAAGAACTAAGTTTCTTATCTAGCTAATTTTAAGTAATAAAACCCTGCTTTGGCAGGGTTTTTTATTAATCTACTACTAATTTGTTATGTAGGGCAAAGTTATTGACTAAAAAGCTGTGAGTACAAATGGGATGCTGATATGGATATTGCTACACAGCTATAAGTTGATCTTACCCGTGTTCAAAATCGTTATATGGAATCAACGAGAATTCCATTTCAGTGCTAGATATATGGGCAGCATATATTGTCAAAAAACTATTGGATTAATAACGTATCTATGAGCTTTATTGCAATAAATGCAACTCTCAAAAAGTGTACTTATGCTTACGTTTGGGTTTTTAGTGTGAGTTTTTGATTTCTAAAATAGTAGGTCATGTAAATTTAAGGCTTGATTATGTGATTTTAGTCATGTTATTCAATCCCTAAAACTGGGTAAATAGCATGTGAATAAACTTTGGATTTTAGCAAGATGATCGACCTGAATTGAAAAATTAGTAGAAATGTAAAGTAAAAAAAAGATGAAAAATGGATTTTTTAGCGGGTTAAGAAATTATTCACCCAAATATGTAATTAAATGTAAATTTGAAATGTTAAAAATTTCTAAGATAAAACAGAGATCTACTTAAAATATAAAAAACACTAAAATTGTGCATCACTGAAAGTGGTGTAACTATTTTCAGGGATTTATTAAATTAATTAATAAATAAAATGACAATAAAAACAATATATTAATTTTACTTTGTTGAGATTTTAAAGTTGGGTCTCTATTTGAGTGAAAAAGGCTGCATAGATGGTTTTTTATACAGAACAACTAGAATAAAAACACGCTTAAGAAAAGCTTGGTAGCCAAACAAGGTCCAGTTTAATTAAGGGTGATCATAACAATTAATCAGTTTTAAAAGAAAAATCTCGGAGAGTCGCTATGAATAAATTACTACAAGCATCGCTAGTTGCAACGCTAATGAGTGCAGGTTCTACAGCCCTTTATGCAGAGGATGATACAGCATCACGCCCTAGTTATAACTGGGGGAACTGTACTTCTCTAGGTTGTGAAAAAGATATTCCTATTAAATTAGAAATCCCTAAAAAATGTGAAGTGCTTGGCGGTAGTGCCATTACGCTGAATAAAAATGGTGGAACACAAAGTTCAAATTACACTGTACGTAGTAATACGCACTATACACTTAACATTCAAACAGCCAACACAGGTACAAGTGCAAGTACTTATGTTAAACATGAGGACGATGGCAGTGTTCGTGTACCAACAACAATTGTTACAAATAAAACAGGTGGCGGTGTAATTCCATTCGGTAATTCAAATCATAATGGTCTAGCTGACGATCAATATTCTGTTTCGGTAACTAATGCAGCAGTTGGTGCATTCCAACGTGCGGGTACATATACTGATACTTATCGTATCAAAGTCTATTACTAATTTTTTACTAAACCTAACTTGATCACAGCATCAGGTTAGGTTTTTTTATAAATTATAATAAGGCGGTGTAACATGAAAAAAATAATAGCGATTTTGGTGTCTTCGATGTTTTATATGTCGGTATCAAATGCTGGTGTTTCAGTTGATCCAGTCCAAATGTATATTCAAAATCCAACAAAACAAAGAACCACAACACTTACCTTAGAATCTAAAGATGAAACTGAGAAGAGAATTTTTGAAGTAAAAGCATTTAAGTGGACGCAAAAAGAAAATGGCGAAAACGTACTGGAGCCTGATAACTCCTTAATTATTAATCCTAAAAACTTTATTTTGCAGCCGAATGGTAAACAGACTATTCGTGTGGGCTTTAACCGTCCCATTGAGTCTATTTTAAGTGGACAGCAAGAAGGTACATGGCGTGTGATGGTTGATGAGATTCCGCAGGCAGTGAAAGAGTCATCTGTGAATTTTCTTGTAAGTTTTAACTTACCACTCTTTGTTGGAAAGCAAGAAGATGTTAAGCTCAAATTTAATGTAGAAAATAATAAACTCGTTGTTAAAAATAACGCGAATTCCCATATTCAAATTGCAAATTTGAAGATTGTCGATGCTAATAAAAAAGAAGTTTTTAAAACGGAGACTATGAGTTATTTGCTTGCAAATAAAAGCACGTCCTATGATTTAAACAATACACGAATATCAAATCCTAAAAATTATTATGTTCAATTGTTTACTGATAAGAACGATAAAATGGTGGAACTCAAATTCTCGGATTAGTCTGAGGTGGGGAGTTTATGATGAATACGAAAATAAGAATACTTATCGTTATTCATATTTTTTTTGCACTAAATGTGAATGCCAGTGAAGCTGTGCTGGAAGAAAATATTGCAAATTTATGGATTAATGATTTAGATCATCATACGGATGTTGCCTTATTAAAAGAAGGCGATCAATACTATATTGAATGTAATATACTGGCAGAACGTCAAATTACAACGAGCCAATTAAAAACGCTCTCCTCTCGGCCAGAGTTTTGTTCAGTGTCATCAGGAGTAATTCAGTCAGCGTTTGATGACTCATCACAATCCATTAAATTGACTATTCCTACAGACTCTTTTGAATCTGATTTTAATAACTTAAATGGAAGTGTTATTCCAGAAAAAGCCAGTTTTGGTGGTTTCATAAATTATGATTTTCTTTATGCAACTAGTAATTCTAATAACTCATATAGTGGACTTATGGAGCTAGGGGTTTTCAAAGATTATTGGATCATGAAAAACTCGATGTTGTATCAGAATACCCCCACTGATGAGCGGGTGGTTCGCCTAAGTAGTAGTGTCGATTTTGAATTTCCTAAACATATGACCCGCTTAACGATAGGGGATACTACAACTACATATAACCCTTTGATTAATTCTTTACGTTTTGCAGGTTTAAATTGGGGGACGAATTACACTGAAAGACCAAATTTTGTGTACTGGAATATGCCAAGTTTACAAGGGAGTGCACGCGTTCCTTCTACTGTTGATTTATATATAAATGGCGTAAATATTTATAATCAAAAGGTGAGCCCTGGTGATTATAACTTACTGATGGGGGCACAAATCCAACAAGCAGGTAATGCGCAAATTGTAGTTGAGGATGTACTCGGGAATCGAAGTGTACAAAGCTTTCCTATTATGGTGACCAATAGACTATTACGATCTGGTTTGAATGAATATAGTGTTGCAGCAGGTAAACTTCGTTACAACTATAATTTGGATAGCAGTGATTATAGGGACTTCTTTGTGAATACTTATTTTCGCAGAGGTATGTCAAACTCAACTACGTTAGGAAGCAATTTATCTTACAGTAAAGATATACAAAATATAGGGTTCATGTGGACACAAGCGATTAGTAATATTTTTGTTCTCGATAGTGTTGTTCTTGCTTCTCATGATGATGAAAACCAATTTAATTATTCCTATGGGTTATCCGCAAGTAAAGACTTTGGTCGATTTTCAATGGGGGCGAGTTCAAAATATACAGAAAAAGATTTTAAATTTTTAGGAGATGAGTTAGGTGCCAATTCTAACTATCCGAAGTTTGAAAATCTTGCATATTTTGGTATGAGTAATGTGCCCTATTTACATAATCTAAATATTAACTATGCAGAACAAAAATACTATGAAAATCCTGAGTTTCCTAATAGTAACCAAAAGGTAATAAATGTTGGGTTTAATCGGAATTTTGGTCGTCGAATTTCATTTGGTTTAAGCTATTTCAACTCTTTTGGTGACAGGAAAGACTCAGGCGGCATTCTTTCACTTAGCTACAGTTTTGATAATAAGTCCGTTTACTTTAGTCAATCAGCTGACCAAAATACAAATCTCCAGTTGGTGAAATATGATTCCAATCAAGTCGGTTTCGATTATTCTCTTGGCGTAAACCGTCGTAGTGAAGATACGATGTTTAACTTTAATGGTGTTGTTAAAACAGATGTAGGAGATTTAGATTTCTATCATGTGCAGGGTCGTGAAGATCGTGAATCACAGTTAAATTATCGAGGAGCAGTTGTTTGGTTGGGTAATAAAATCAGTTTTACTAAAATGGTTGATAACGCATTTACTCTAGTCAAAGTAGGGGATTATCAAGATATTGATATTTTAAGATCGCTGACCTATGTTGATAAAACCAATAAAAAGGGGTATGCCTTTATTCATGATGTTATTCCTTATGTTAAATACGACATTGCATTTGATCAAAATCAACTACCTATCGAAGATAAAATACAGTATTCAAGCAAACAATTAACAGCTTTAAATCAACGCGGTTATATCATCAATTTCCCAGTATTCCATGCGAAACAAGTCACTGTTAAACCAGTAGACAGTAACAATCGGTCTTTTGCTGCTGGTTCGGAGCTTTATATTGATAATAATGGTGAAGGAGAGGTTTATCCGATTTCTACCGATGGTAGCGTAACGCTTTATGGTTTGATTCCGGGAATATATAAGATACAAATTAAAACTAAAGAAGCACGCAGTTGTTCTGCAGAACTTACAATTACAGATACTAAGAATGATGACAACTCATCAGTACTGGATCTTCAGTGTAAATAAATGGAGTAGAGCCATGAAACTGAACATTATTATACTGCTGTTTTGTGTGGCGGCTACCCCAATAGCTTATGCAAAACAGTGTCAAATTGAGCGTTTAACTTCAAGCCAGTTGAATCTAAGTTCATCGTATCTTAGTCAAGCTGCAACTTCTTTCTCAGTGGCTTGTGATAGTAATTACGCGATTAAATTCAATTCGCGTAATTTAACTAATGCAACAGGGAGTAGTTATTTAGTCAATGAGAAAAACTATAAATTGAGAACTCAAATGAATATTTCAGGAGCAAGTGCATCACGTTGGAATAGCCCTATTGCTCAACCAGCAACTGAGCAAAATAAGTTTGTAGTCTTGGTGCAATTGATGGAGCGCCCAACTGCCTTAACCCCAGCAGGTGTGTATAAAGATAGCTTGTATATTAATTTGATGTTTTAAATTTTAGGTCTTTAAACTATTAATATGTAAAAAGATACCTACTAATCATAGGTATCTTTTTATTTGATTGCATTCATTATCATAAAACTGTCAAATAGTTTGCCTAAACTTGGAGGAAAATAAGAAAAGTTTGGAATAGTATGATCGGTTCAATGACAACAAAATTATTCAAACAGCACAATTTCCCAGAACCTCAGCGGTTTTATCTCAAGCAACAACATCAGCATAATATTCAGCAAGAACTCTCTATCCTTCAAGAAACACTAAAACCCAAGTTAAAAATAACCATCGTGACGGAAACATGGTCACCAGAAATCAATGGTGTTGCGAACTCTTTATTACAACTGTGTAAAGGTTTGCAAAGACTGGGGCATCGTATTCAGCTCATCCGCCCAATACAAAAAACCATATGTACCGACTTTCAGGCAGAACATGAGTGTTTGGTCTGGGCAAAAAGCATTCCTAAATATGCCGACATGCAATTTGGTATGCCACAGTATGTTAAAGTCAGCAAAGCGATTGAACGCTTCGCGCCAGATGTGGTCCATATTGTGACGGAAGGTCCTCTAGGGCTGACCGCACTGTATGCTGCTCAAGCGCATCAGATTCCAGTATCAAGTGGATTTCATTCAACTTTTCATGACTTTAGTCGCTTCTTTGATTTGGCTTTACTGGTTAAACCGATTGAAAGTTATCTTCGCTGGTTTCATAACCATACGGTACTCACCTGTGTGCCGAGTCAAACGACGTTAAATCAACTCCAGGCCTTTGGTGTGACTTGTCCTTTGGTTGAGGTTGGACGAGGAGTCGATACAACTCGCTTCCATCCAGAGTATCGCTCAGAACAATTGCGTCAGCGTTGGCAAGCAGATGCCAATACTTCTGTGTTGCTATATGTGGGACGTTTATCTCCGGAAAAAGAAGTCGATGTGCTCATTCAAAGTTATTTGAATATCAAGAAGCAGCAATCACGCAAGTTGAAAATGGTGATTGTGGGAGATGGGCCAGATCGCAAGCGCTTAACTGAGATGGCAAATGGCTCAGATGTTATTTTTACGGGAAGCTTAACAGGGCAGTCACTCGCTCAAGTCTACGCCAGTGCAGATGCTTTTGTTTTTGCTAGTCAAATAGAGACTTTTGGTAATGTGGTACTCGAAGCCATGGCTAGTGGCTTACCTGTGGTGGCCTATAACTATGCCAGTCCGCAGCGTTATATCAAGCAAGGTATAACAGGGTGGTTGAGTCCTTTTGGACAAGTGGCACACTTTATGCAAACTATTATTCAGTTGCCAGAGCAAAAGGTGCTTAGATGTATGGGAACACAAGCGCGTCAAGACATTGAAAGTGTGGGCTGGCAGTATCCTGTGAAACAGTTTGAGCAAGCCTTATATCACGTGGCCAATATTAAGGCAGCACCTTAACCAATAGCTGTATTAAAAGCGTTAGTGATAAAGACGAGTTGGGTAATTTTGATGGGTTTTAACTTAAATCATCAAACTGTCAAAAACACCCTTTAATATGAGCTTAACGAGAAGCGATTTTGATGAATTAAATCGTCATATAACAATGATTTTCCAGCTGAACTTTCAACATTGTTGTTAAGGAGAAGTGGTATGAATCTTAAAACTGCAAAAATAAGAATATTAGATTTAGATTTAAAAGGTTGTGTCTATCTCAATCATTTTTCCCATTCGCATGCTGTAGCCAATTTTTTTAAGCGGATCAGTCGATTGGGGGATGGCATCTTTTGGTACACCATGTTGGCTTTAACTTGGTTGTTGCAAGGATTGGTCTACAGTTTGCAAATCGTGTATTTGGTGCTTGGTTCATTGTGCGGGACTTTAATTTATAAAGTCCTAAAAATTAAAACCATTCGCCCAAGACCCTATCAAGTGCATCAGGTGATTCGAATGGGTGAGCGACCGCTTGACCATTTTAGTTTTCCTTCAGGTCATACTTTACATGCGGTGATGGTCAGTACGTTATTGGGCTTCGTACAGCCAATTTTATTGGTGCTTATGTTGCCTTTTACTGTTCTGGTTGCTGCATCACGCATGATTTTAGGGCTGCATTATCCAAGTGATGTGTTGGTCGGAGCGGCTATAGGTGCAGTCGTAGCCGTCGCTTTAATTTGTAGTGCACCATTTTTAAATATTGTGTTGTAAAAAAGCCCAATTTTATCTCAAACAAACTAGCGCTTAAATTTCAGAGTTTGCTACAGTACAGCATCTTCTACATTGTGATGAGACTCCACCATGGGCTTACGTTGGTCAGACACTATTGATATTGCTATTGAGTTGTATGAAGCTCATCCAGATGTCGATCCGCAGTGGATTCGCTTTACAGACTTACATGCTTGGGTGTGTGCCTTACCAGACTTTAGTGATGATCCGACCAAGTCGACTGAAGGTTTGCTTGAAGCAATTCAAATGGCATGGATTGACGAAGCGCGATAATCCTTGTATCGAAAAAAGCAACTTTTTACAGAGTAAAAGCAGAAAATTGTGCATTATGTCGGTATAATGCGCCAAAATTTTCATGTCTACATTGACTTAAGGAGCCAATCATGGCTATTGAACGTACTTTATCTATCGTAAAACCAGACGCAGTTGCTAAAAACCACATCGGTGACATTTTTGCTCGTTTTGAAAAAGCTGGTCTTCAAATCGTTGCAACTAAAATGAAACACTTGACTCAAACTGAAGCTGAAGGTTTCTACGCAGAGCACAAAGAACGTGGTTTCTTTGCTGACCTAGTTGCGTTCATGACTTCTGGTCCAGTTGTTGTTTCAGTTCTTGAAGGCGAAAACGCAGTTCTTGCTCACCGCGAAATTCTTGGCGCAACTAACCCTAAAGAAGCTGCTCCAGGCACTATCCGCGCTGACTTCGCTGTAAGCATCGACGAAAATGCTGCTCACGGTTCTGACTCTGTAGCATCTGCTGATCGTGAAGTTAACTACTTCTTCGCTCAAACTGAGATTGCTCCACGTACTCGTTAATTCGAAGTATTCAAACCAGATAAGTGTTATTATACTTATCTGGTTTTTTTATTCCCTGAATAAATTTCTGCTCGTTTATTGAGCTTCTCCTTTCATCGTTAGACATGGTTTAGGTAATACACATGAGTACTGAAGTGGTCGCTGTCTCTACAGTTTCGGCTGAACAGCAACAATCTCCATCCGCTCCTGCACAGCAAAACTCTGTTGCGAAAGTGAACTTACTTGGCATGTCACGTCCGCAGCTTGAAAAATTCTTCGAAGATATGGGAGAAAAAAAGTTTCGTGCAGGACAGGTGATGAAATGGATTCACCAGTTTTTTGTGACTGATTTTGCTGAGATGACCAATATCTCAGGTAAATTGCGTGAAAAACTTGAAAAGCTCTGTGAAATTAAAGCGCCAGAAGTGGTGCATAAAAACTATTCTAAAGATGGTACGCGTAAGTGGGTCTTTCGTGTCGGTGAGGGCGAAGGTTCTTTGGTTGAAACCGTATTGATTCCTGCTGAACATCGCAGTGGTTTACGCCGTACTTTATGTATTTCATCTCAAGTAGGCTGTGCACTGGATTGTTCATTCTGTTCAACCGGTAAACAAGGCTTTCAGCGCGACTTAAACCCAGATGAGATTATTGGTCAGTTATGGGTCGCAAACTATTCTTATATGGAAGATGTGCCTGTAGCTGAGCGTGAGCGCTCGGTGACCAACGTCGTAATGATGGGGATGGGCGAGCCATTACTGAACTATGATGCCGTATTGAGCTCAATGCGTATTATGCTAGACGATTTTGCTTATGGTATGTCTAAGCGCCGTGTGACCTTGTCAACTTCAGGTGTAGTGCCGAAAATTGATCAATTGGCACAAGATATTGATGTTGCATTGGCAATCTCCCTACACGCACCAAATGACGAACTGCGAAATGAATTGGTTCCAATCAATAAAAAATATCCATTGGCACAGCTGATTGCAGCATGTCAGCGTTATATCGCTAAAGACGGTAATGAAAGTGCGCGTAAGCATGTCACGATTGAATATGTGATGTTGGATGGGGTGAATGATCATCCTGAGCATGCACAGCAGATGATTAAACTGTTGAAGAATTTACCAAGTAAAATTAATTTAATTCCGTTTAATCCATTTCCACATGCGCCTTATGGTCGTTCAAGTCGCAACCGCATTATTTCTTTCCAAAAAACTTTGTCTGACGCCGGATTTGTGTGTACGATTCGTCAAACGCGTGGTGATGATATTGATGCTGCCTGCGGACAATTGGTCGGTCAAGTGGCCGATCGAACACGTCGTGCTGAGCAGTGGAAAAAGAAAGTAGCAGAGAAAAACGAGATTCTACGTTCACAAGGATAATATAAGGGGATGCCAATTGAAAAAACCCGTTTCTAAACTTTGCCTTGCGCTGACACTGGGTGTGTCAGTGTGGTACTTGGTGGGTTGCCAAACCGTGAATACGAAAGGTGATCCAAGTAAAGCGGTACAAGTTAGAACGCAGTTGGCGGCTGAATATATTAAGTCGAATGATTACGATGCTGCGAAACGTACATTGGATCAAGCATTAGACATCGACTCTCGTGATGCATCTGCAAATATGATGATGGGCGTGTTGTTACAGCGTGAAGGCAGTCCACAAAATGTGGAAAAGGCAGAGCGTTATTTTAAGCATGCAATTGCGGCTGAGCCAAAAAATGCACAGGCTCGTAACAACTACGGTACGTATTTATATCAAATTGGGCGTTATAATGACGCGATTGATCAACTTCAAGTTGCAGGTTCAACTTTAGGGTATGATCAACGTTATCGAGCATTGGAAAATTTAGGTCGTGCGTATCTACAAGTAGGTCGAGTGGCGGAAGCAGAAGCAGCTTTTAAACAAGCCCTACAGGTAAACTCAGGTGCCTATCTTGCCATGATCGAAATGGCGGAAATTTCATATTTACGTCAGCAAAATGCTGAAGCTACGCAATACTATGAACAGTTTGTGCGAGCGGTGGGCGAGAAAAACTTAGATGCGCGTGCGCTTTGGATTGGGATCCGAATTGCGCGAGCAAATCATGACACGATGGGTTCGCAAGTACTGGTCAACCAGTTACGTGCATTGTATCCAGACAGTCAAGAATACAAACGTTATTTGCAATTACAGTACACTACTGAGGCCGTATGGAAGTAAATCCTAATTCACCACAATCGAATGGTTCTAGCAATGCTTTAGGAAATATCCAACGTCCGGGTGATTATCTTCGTCAAATTCGTATTACACAAAAACGTGAATTAAGCGACGTTGCCAAAGAGTTGAATATTCCACTCAAGACTTTAACTGCACTTGAGCAGGACGAATATACAGCACTTCCAGAAGCAACCTTCATTAAGGGTTACTATCGTACTTATGCGAAGTTCCTAAAAGTGGATGCTACTACGATTATTCAGCGTTTTGATGACATCTATGCCAATGATACGGGGCTATTGCCAAATCACGCATTGAATAATTCACCGATTAAAATCATGGGTAAATTACCCGGCTCTAACCGTGATCGTAACCGTAAATGGTTGAAACGTGGACTGATTGCGATTGTTGTAATTGCGATTTTGGCAGCGTTGTTCGGCATGATCCAGAATTGGTCAGGCAGTACAGATGAGACTACGACTCCGCAGACAGAATCTGATGTACAAATCATCAATATGAATGGGGCTGCTGCAACCACAGGGGATCAGTTGAAGCTTGAGTTCAATCGTCCTACGTCTGTACATATTGTCGATTCAACTGGCAAAGTACTGGCAACAGGGCGTCAAGCCTCTACACTTGAGCTTGCTGGCGAGACACCTTTTCAAATTCGTATCGATGATGCCGCTGCTGTGTCACTCAGCTTAAATAATGAAAGTATTTCATTGTCACCATATACCGTCGGTGGAAAAGCAGATTTCCGCTTGTCACGTTAATGGGATCAAGGAAAAGCAATGATTGTAAATCCAATTAAACGCAAGCCTACTCGCAAGATTCGTGTAGGTTCAGTCTATGTCGGTGGTGATGCACCCATCAGCATTCAAAGTATGACCAATACTGAAACTTGTGATGTGGAAGCAACGCTAGCGCAAATTCAGCGCTGTGCAGATGTAGGTGCGGACATCATGCGTGTTTCTGTACCGACGATGGAAGCTGCAGAGGCTTTTGGTGAAATTCGTAAGCGTTCATCAGTGCCGTTGGTTGCAGATATTCATTTTGATTACAAGATTGCACTGCGTGTTGCGGACTTGGGGGCGGACTGTTTACGGATTAATCCCGGAAATATTGGCTCTGAAGCAAAAATTCGTGAAGTGGTGGCTGCAGCGCGTCATAACGATATTTCTATGCGTATTGGGGTGAATGCAGGTTCACTGGAAAAAGATATTCAAAAGAAATATGGTGAGCCAACTGGTCAGGCATTGCTTGAGTCGGCGATGCGCCATATTGATATTCTAGACCGTTTAGATTTCCACGAATTCAAAGTCTCAGTGAAAGCATCCAATGTGTTTTTAACCATGGATGCTTATCGCCTACTTTCACAGCAAATTGATAATCCGTTACATCTGGGTGTGACAGAAGCTGGGATTTACCGTACAGGTTCAGTGAAGTCTGCGATTGCATTGGGCGGTTTGTTGTTGGATGGCATTGGTGACACCATGCGTATTTCCTTGGCAGCGGAACCTGAAGAAGAGATTAAGATTGGTTTTGATATTTTAAAATCACTAAGTCTTCGCTCAAATGGCATTAACTTCATTGCTTGTCCAAGCTGTTCACGTCAAGAGTTTAACGTGATTTCAGTGATGCAAGCCTTAGAAGAGCGTTTAGAAGATATTCGTACCCCAATGGATGTGTCGGTGATTGGGTGTAAAGTGAATGGTCCGGGTGAAGCCAAAGAAGCCGATATTGGTGTAGTTGGTGCAAGTCCACGCTCACTGGTGTATCGTAATGGTGAAAAGAGCCATTTAATTGACACAAATCAGTTGGTTGACGAAATCGAAACGATGGTTCGTCAGCGTGTTTCAGAGCTTGAAGAAGCTAAATCTAAAGAGATCATCCGTAGTTCATCATGAGTTCAATTGTCGCAATCAAAGGTTTTAATGACATTCTTCCTACGCAAACACCAGCGTGGAGACGTCTTGAACAGCATCTCGCATCATTGATGGATGCATATGGCTACCAGCAAATTCGTTTGCCTATTGTTGAGCAAACCAATTTGTTCAAACGTTCGATTGGTGATGCAACGGATATCGTTGAAAAAGAAATGTACACCTTCTTGGACAAAGGTAATCCGCCTGAGTCTTTGACTTTGCGTCCTGAAGGAACGGCAGGCTGTGTACGTGCCATGCTGGAGCATAACTTGCTTCGCGGTGCGACGCCTCGTGTTTGGTATATCGGGCCGATGTTCCGTTATGAAAAGCCGCAAAAGGGTCGTTATCGTCAGTTCCACCAATTTGGCGTGGAAACCTTTGGTGTGGCAACCCCAGATATGGATGCTGAGCTGATTTTGATGACAGCACGTCTGTGGAAACGCATGGGTGTGGCAGATAAAGTTCAACTTGAGTTGAATACTTTGGGTGAGTCTGATGAGCGTGCAGCTTATCGTGCGGCATTGGTGGAGTTCTTAGAATCACATAAAAATGATTTGGATGAAGATTCACAGCGTCGTTTAACCACCAACCCACTACGTATCCTTGACTCTAAAGATGCAAAAACCCAAGCCATTTTAGAAAATGCGCCGAAGTTGCATGACTTTATGGGGGAAGAGACGCTACAGCACTTTGCAACTTTGCAGCAGTATTTAACTGATGCAGGTGTGAGCTTCGTGATTAACCAAAAACTGGTGCGTGGCTTAGATTATTACAATAAAACTGTATTTGAGTGGACCACCACGCATTTGGGATCACAAGGTACAGTCTGTGCGGGCGGTCGTTACGATGGCTTAGTGGGTCAGCTTAAAGGCAAGGCCGATCAGTCTGTACCTGCAGTTGGCTTTGCGATGGGCATGGAGCGTCTGTTGTTATTGCTTGAGCAAGTCGAAGACGCTACACCTATACGTGACTGCGAAATGTTTTTATTGGCAGATCCCGCTTCTCAAGGCAAAGCTTTGGTCCTTGCAGAACAAATTCGTAACCAGTTAGATGCTGCATCAAGCACGCTTCGTTTGAAAGTTGGATCACATGGTTCAATGAAGTCGCAAATGAAAAAAGCGGATCAGTCTGGCGCATTGTTTGCCCTCATTTTGGGTGAGCGCGAGGTGGAAGCTGCTCAGTTTGCCGTAAAAGAGTTGGCGACAGCTGAACAAACTTTGGTTGCGGTGGATGACATCGTGCCATTTATGATTGAAAAATTTTCTTCAAAATAAGCGAAAATATAAGGAAAGGGTAGTCACATGAGCGCATTAAGTGATGAAGAGCAACTTGATAGTTTAAAGTCTTTCACTAAGAAATATGGTTCAGCCATTATTAGTGGGATTTTAATTGCGCTGATTGCCTTTTTTGGATGGCAATACTGGCAGAAGAAAACTTTGGCCGAGAATCAGATGAACACAGCTAAAGTTCAGCAATTAATGGATGAAGCACGTGCAACGCAAGGCGATGCATTTACAGCCTTGTCTGCAACTGCGGACAAAATTGTGAAAGAAGCACCAGATTCGGCGCAGGCCATTCAAACGCAATTGTTAATGGCAAAATTGGCCTATGACAAAGCGGATTATGCTAGTGCTGAAAAAGCGTTGAAGAAAGTTGAAAACTCGAAAGTGGATGACGACGGCTTAGTGCAAATTGTGAAATTGCGTTTAGCGTATGCACAATTGGCGCAAAAGAAGTTTGATGATGCGATTAAAAACCTCGCATTGGTAAAAGATTCTGCTTTTAAAGCGACAGCCGATGAAGCTTTAGGCGATGTCTATGTGGCTAAAAATGACATCGAAAATGCGAAAAAAGCCTACCAAAGTGCATGGGGTCAGTTGGTTGAACGTAAACAAGAACGCCAAATTTTACAAATTAAACTCGAAAGTGTTGGTATTTTAGTTGATGATCCTGAAATCGAACGTCCACTTATAGAAACAGCAGCGGAAGAAACTGAATGAATAGAAAATACAAAATTTCGTGCGCATTAACCGTATTAACTTTAGCACTTGCGGGTTGTGCAAGTAGCGGAAAAGTAGAAGAAGTTAAGCCGAATCCACTTCCAAAACTGACGCAGGCGAAAACCCTGACTCCTGTATTTTCTCAAAGTGTGTCTTCAACTTCGACTGCTGATCCTTTACGTTTACGCCTAGATGCAGACAACGGTGTAGTTTTTGCACTTGACCCTAAAGGTGTCGTAACGGCGTATCAAGGCAAACAAAAACTATGGCAGAAAGAAGTATCTAAAACCGGTTTGAGTTCAGGCGTTGAAGCTGCCGATGGTCATGTCATTGTAGGCAACGCCAAAGGTCAATTGTTTGCTTTAGATCAGGCAACTGGCGAGCAAAAATGGACAGCACAATTAACGGGTGCACTTCTTGCGCCATCGTTGATTCAAGCTGGTCGTGTTATTTCTGTAAGTAATGATGGCACTGTTTTTGCGCATGATTTGGTAACAGGTCAGCAAGTGTGGACCTATAACTTACCGAATGTACAACTTAGCTTACGTGGTAATGCAGCGCCTGTTCCTGTCGATGCGCGTACAGTGCTGATTTCTTCAGCTAATGCCTATGTTTATGCTTTAGATGTGCTCACAGGCGTGCCACGTATGCAGCGCCGTGTAGCTGTGTCGGATGGTCGTTCGGATATTCAACGTTTGAATGATGTCGATGGTGATCCTGTAGTGGCAGGTCAGTACTTGATTACGACCAGCTATCAAGGTCAAGTGACCATGACAGACTTGGCTTCACAGCAAGTGGTGTGGAGTGAAGATTCGAGTAGTACGCAGCGCCCTGAAGTGGTGGGTAATGGTGTATTTGTGGCGCAAACTGACGGCAAGTTAGTGGCTTATGAAATTAGCACGGGTCAAAAGCTTTGGGAAAATGACAGCTTGCTGAACCGCCAATTGAGTAATCCAGTGATGTTAGGCCAAGACTTGATTGTCGGTGATCTAGATGGCGTATTGCACATGCTGAACCCTGCGACAGGTGAATTGATTGGTCGTGCGAAGACGTCTGGCGAAGTGCGTACTTTACGTGTGATTGATGATCAGCTCTATGTTGCGACACGAAAGGGTGCATTAAGCATTTGGCAGAATCGTTAATTCTGTTCGACTTATGTTAAACTAGTCGAAATTCGTATTTTTTAAATTCCTCGGGGTGTTTGCTTAGTCAAAACCCCGAGTTTTTATTCAGGTTTTTCACCTAATTTTTCTTCCAGTTTCTGATGTTCAGACCAGTCTCACTGGCTGATCTTGAATAAAGGTTAATCTATGAAACCCGTAATTGCGCTCATTGGTCGTCCGAACGTCGGAAAATCAACGCTATTTAACCAGATCACCAAAAGCCGAGATGCGCTTGTTGCTGACTTTGCCGGTCTGACTCGTGACCGTAAATATGGTGATGCCGTATTTCAAAATAAGTCTTTCATTGTGGTTGATACTGGTGGTATTGGCGAAAATGAAGGCGGTATCGACTCTTACATGGCGGAACAGTCTAAAACAGCCATCAATGAAGCTGATATTATTGTCTTCGTAGTCGATGCACGCGCAGGCCTACTCGCATCGGATGAGCAAATTGCTCGTGAGCTACGTACACTCGGTAAGAAAGTTTACCTTGTGGCGAACAAAGTTGATGGTGTACATGCCGAAGCTGCACTTGTTGAATTCTACAAGTTGGGTATGGGCGAACCCATGCAAGTGGCTGCGAGCCATGGTCGCGGTGTACAGCAAATGCTTGAAGATGTGCTTTCAAGTGTGCCTGAAGATGAAGATGCAGACGAACACGATAAGAACACAGGCTTACGTTTAGCGATTATTGGTCGTCCAAACGTAGGTAAATCGACGCTGGTGAACCGTTTATTGGGTGAAGAGCGTGTAGTTGCATTTGACCAACCGGGTACAACTCGCGACTCGATCTATATTCCGTATGAACGTGATGGCCGTCAGTACACCTTAATCGATACTGCAGGTGTGCGTCGTAAAGGTAAAGTCGATGAAATGATTGAGAAGTTCTCAATTGTGAAAACGCTACAGGCCATTAAAGATGCCCATGTCATTGTGGTTGTTCTTGATGCACGTGAAGGTGTGGTTGAGCAAGATCTACATTTGATTGGTTACGCGCTTGAAGCGGGCCGTGCGATGGTGATCGCGATTAACAAATGGGACAACATGTCTGAGTATGATCGCAAACAATGTAAGTTGGATGTTGATCGTCGCTTTGACTTTATTCCTTGGGCGAAAGTGCATTTGATTTCTGCATTGCATGGTACGGGTGTGGGGGATCTATATCCATCGATTCACCGTGCTTATGATTCGTCACATTTGAAAGTTTCTCCTGCAAAAATCACACAAATTTTAAGTGATGCTACAGATGCGCACCAACCGCCAATGGTCGGTGGTCGCCGTATTAAAATGCGTTATGCACATATGGGTGGTCAAAATCCACCTACGATTGTGGTGCATGGTAACAAAGTTGATAAAACGCCTGCGGATTATCGCCGTTATTTAGAAAACGTATTCCGTAAAGTGTACAAACTTGAAGGTACGCCAGTACGTATTGAGTTTAAAACCTCTGAAAACCCATTTGAAGGACGTAAATCACAGGTGGATGAACGTACAGCAGCGCGTAAGCGTCGTTATGTTCAGAAGTTTAAGAAAGCTGAGAAGAAATTCAAACGCTAATTAGGCATTAAGGTTCTGATGCTGAAAAGCCCAAAGTGATCTTTGGGCTTTTTTATTTTATGATGCATGAAACCATGATAGGAAGGCAAAGTGGCAAGGACAATACGTGTTGAGCTGAAAAAGATTGAGGACATTGTACAGGTCGATCACAGCCTGCCACGTGTTGAGCAAATTGCACAGCGAAAACAAGCCATTTATCAATATCGCAATCAATGCTTATCCGAACAACGGCAGATGGTTGTAGATGATCGCTCCATTGCGCTGAGTGAGACAGGTAAACCTTATTTGCTTGATCAGCCTTCCTTTCATTTCAATCATAGTCACAGTCAAAATTACTATGCTTTAGCTACGAGTGGGCGGATGCAAGATCTAGGCGTGGATGTGGAAGAGTTAAGCCGAAAAGTCCGCTTTGAGGCTTTGGCCAATCATGCTTTTCACGTAGAGGAGCTTCGCTTGTGGCAACAGTTCGATCAGGACAAAGCATACTGGTTTAAAGTCTGGACCACCAAAGAAGCTGTGCTTAAAGCATCAGGTTTAGGCATTCGTTTAAACTTAAATGAACTGAACACCCAAGCGCATCCAACGCATAATGGTGGCATGTGTAGTCATCCGCTGATTGGGAGTTTTGCTTATCAAAATTTTGAGTTGGGAGATGTGATGTTGACCGTGGCTTGGCGGGCAGAGCAGTCCTGTCATGGCTATGCGTTGCCTCAGATTGAGCTGATACAACATCTTCACACCGACATAAGAAAGCCTCTCGATTGAGAGGCTTTCTTTTTCACACTATGGTGTGCATTTATGGAATTTCATTTTCTTCTTCAAACTCAGGCTTCACTTGAACAATGAAGTCTTGACGGTTTAAGCCACGCCATAAAGCAAAAGCTGTACCGATGTAGATTGAAGAGTAAGTACCCACAAAAACACCTACAAACATCGCAACAGAGAACCATTTAAGGCCATCACCACCGAGGATCATCATCGAGATCACCACCAACAATAAAGTCATTGAGGTGTGAATGGTACGACGTAGGGTCTCAGTTAAAGCGATGTTAACGATCTCTAAAGGCGAAGCGCCACGAATCTTACGGAAGTTTTCACGAATACGATCCGAAACGACAATGTTGTCATTCAATGAGAAACCAATCAGAGCCAGAATTGCAGCCAATACAGTTAAGTCAAATGGCCACTGCATCATGGCAAAAATACCAATGGTGACCACCACGTCATGGAACAAAGACAGTACCGCACCCATCGCCAGTTTGAACTCAAAGCGAACCGTTACGTAGACCAACATCAGCAGTAACGCTAAAGCCACAGCACCCGCTGAGCGAATGTAGAGTTCATTCCCGACTTGTCCACCCACCACATCAACTTTGTTAACTGAAGCAGAGTTACCCGGTAGCTGTACAGCTTGGGTAATGGTTTTGGTTAAGTCTTCTGCGGCTGTGTCCTCTTGTACAGGCATACGCACAATCAAATCACGATCTGAACCAATGGTTTGTACCACAGGGTCATGAAAGCCAGCTTTGGTTAGTGCAGCAGATACATCGGCTGATTTCACTGGTTTGCTATAGTTCAATTCGGCAGAAATACCACCAGTAAAGTCCAAACCTAAGTTAAGACCCTTGGTGAAAATAAAGAATAGGCTGCCGATGGTTAAGACAATAGAAAGAATGGCTGCAGGCAGCGCAATCTTCATAAAATCAATCACACGTTCATCATCTGGACGGCCGTATTTTTTTGAATCTTGTTGAGTCACATCAGTCATCATCGATCTCCTTATATGCTCAACTTTTTCAAGTTACGTTTTTTGCCATAAATGAGCTGTACAATCGCACGTGTTACTGTAATAGCAGTAAACATAGAGCAGATAATACCGATCATTAAGGTCACAGCGAAGCCTTTAATTGGGCCAGTACCGATAGCAAATAGGATAAACGCAACCAAGAACGTGGTTAAGTTTGAGTCGAAAATGGTGTTATAAGCACGGTCATAACCCGCTACAATGGCTTGTTTGGGCGATGCTCCCCACTTTATTTCTTCACGTATTCGCTCACAGATCAAGACGTTGGCATCGACCGCCATACCAATGGTAATCACGATACCCGCAATACCTGGGAGGGTAAGGGAAGCACCAATCCAAGACATGACCGTTAGAATCATGGCTAAGTTGAAGACCAAGGCAAAGTTAGCAATTAAGCCAAAGAGACGGAAGAACACCACCATCCAGATCGCGACAAGTAAGAAACCGATTTGAGTCGATAGCACACCTTTATCAATGTTTTCTTGACCGAGGCTTGGACCAACAACACGCTCTTCAACAAAGTACATTGGCGCAGCAAGTGCACCGGCACGTAGCATTAGTGCGAGTTCAGACGCTTCTTGAGGTGAGTCTAGACCCGTAATACGGAATTGAGAGCCGAGTACTGCTTGAATGGTTGCAGCGTTAATCACGACAGACTCTGCATAGGGTGTACGGACTTCAGTTTGCGCACCAGTTGCAGGATCGGTGATATAGCTAATACGTTGTTTATTTTCAATGAACAACACAGCCATACGCTTACCCACCGCATTACGGGTTGCATCCGCCATCAGTTTGCCACCTGCTGTGTCTAAGGTAATGTTTACCTCAGCACCGCCAGTGTCTTGGCTAAAGCCACTTGATGCGTTTTGAACACGTTCACCCGTTAAAATACGGTTACGGTTTAAAAGTAATTCACGTCCACTGTCTAAAGACTGATATGCAAAAAGCTCGGTTCCTGGTGGAAGCGGTTGACCATTGCTCTTGCCGGTATAAGGGTCAATCACTTGGTCATTTTGGTCAGAGACCAAGCGGAACTCTAGGTTTGCTGTACGACCCAAGACACGTTTTGCTTCAGCAGTGTCTTGAACACCTGGAAGCTCAACCACGATGCGGTTACTACCTTGTGTTTGTACCAAGGCTTCTGCCACACCTAACTCGTTAATACGGTTACGTAAAGTGGTTAAGTTTTGGTTCACTGCATAAGATTGAATTTCTTGGCGGCGAACATCGGTATAGGTTAAACGTAAGGTTGAACCTGTCGCAGTTGCGACCGCTTGCTGATTAAACTCATTACCATTGCTACGTAAGTAGTCTTGAGCCGCAGTGCGATCATCGTTGTTGGCGAACTGAACGGTAATGGTGTTGTTGTTTAATGCAAGGCTGTTAAATTTAATTTTGTTGTCACGGAACTGACGACGTAAATCAGTCGCAGAGGTTTCCATGCGCTGAGCAATCGCTTTATCCATATCCACTTCTAATAAGAAGTGAACACCACCACGTAAGTCCAGACCGAGCTTCATTGGTTTTGCACCAATTTTTTGTAGCCACTCTGGCGTGGTTGGCGCCAAGTTTAACGCGACAACATAGTCATCACCAAGGCCACGACGTAACGCTTCTTTGGCTTTTAATTGTGCTTCGCTAGAGTCAAGACGTAACAGTGCAGCATTATTGCTAAAACTGTTGTCATGGCTTGAGATACTTTCAGATTTTAAAATCTGCTCTGCTTTTTGTACGATGCTTTGGTCAATTTGGGTACCAGCTTTGGCACCAGAAATTTGAACCGCAGGCTCATCCGGATACAAACTAGGCAGGGCATATAATGTACTGATCGTCAAAACCACGAGAATCAGTAGATATTTCCATGCTGGGTAACGCATTTGTTTTCTTCTTAAAATGAAAAAAGTCGTGCGGATGCACGACTAATTTTTTTGATTAAAGGTTATTTAATGTGCCTTCAGGAAGAACTGAAATCACACTTGCGCGTTGAATTTTTACGTCTACACCGCGGCTCAGTTCAACCACTGCAAAGTCACCTTCGAGTTTAGTGATTTTACCCATTAAGCCACCAGCAAATACCACTTCGCTGCCTACGCCAAGACTTTCAACCAAAGAGCGGTGCTCTTTAGCACGTTTTGCTTGAGGGCGCCAAATTAAGAAATAGAAGATTGCAATAAAAACAGCAATCATCAATAAGTTTGCGACCATACTTGGTTGTTGTGCAGCTTCACCCGCTGCGTGAGCTGTAGAAATAAAAAGGCTCATTTCAAATTCCTAAACTAAAAAAACGGTGACCAACGAATTGATCATAAATAGACTTGTTCTGCAATTTACCTTGTCTTTTTACCAAGCGCAAATGCTCACAACAATTAATCTTGGGGGCAAGGTGGAACTTCTAAACCACGACGTGCATAAAAATCTTCAACAAAGGCATCAAAGCGATCATTATCCAATGCATCACGAATGTCTTGAGTGAAACGTTGGTAGTAACGTAAGTTGTGAATAGTACCTAGCATTGAACCCAGCATCTCGCCACATTTTTCCAAATGGAATAAGTACGCGCGAGTAAAGTTGGTACAGGTATAACAGTCACAGTGTGGATCAAGCGGACTTTGATCATGACGGTATTTACTGTTACGGATACGCACTAAACCGTCGGTCACAAAATAATGTCCATTTCGGGCATTACGTGTAGGCATGACACAGTCAAACATATCGACGCCACGGCGGATGCCTTCCACGATGTCTTCAGGTTTACCCACGCCCATCAGGTAGCGCGGTTTGTCTGCCGGCATTTTTTCTGGAAGGTAATCCAGCACTTTAATCATTTCTTCTTTCGGTTCACCGACGGACAGACCACCAATGGCATAACCGTCAAAACCCACTTCAAGCAAGCCTTTTAAAGACTCATCACGTAAGTCTTCATACATACCGCCTTGAATAATGCCGAATAGCGCATTTTTATTTTCAAGCACATCATGATGCTGAGTCTTACAGCGATTTGCCCAACGCAATGACAATTGTAGCGACTTTTGCGCTTCTTCATGCGTTGCAGGATAAGGCGTACATTCGTCAAAAATCATCACGATGTCTGAGTTCAATGTATGTTGGATGTCCATTGAAATTTCAGGAGACAAAAAGACTTTAGAGCCGTCAATTGGAGAGCGGAACGTTACGCCATCTTCTTTAATTTTACGCATTGCGCCCAAACTGAAGACTTGGAAGCCGCCTGAATCGGTCAGAATGGGTTTATCCCACTTCATGAATTTATGCAGGCCGCCATGCTCTTTAATCACTTCAAGGCCAGGGCGTAGGTAAAGATGGAAGGTGTTACCTAAAATAATTTGCGCTTTGATGTCTTCAATATCACGCGGGAGCATGCCTTTCACCGTACCATAAGTACCGACAGGCATGAACACAGGGGTTTCAACCACACCATGCTCTAAAGTTAAACGACCACGACGGGCGCGACCCGACTGACCTAATTTTTCAAACTTCATAAAATATCCTGAACAAGAGCAAAGCACTGCTCTGCTTGCAGTGCAAGAGCGAAAAAACAGTTCGCCGCTAAAAGGAGGCTATTTTCCTTGATTATGCAAATAAACACCAGTGTTGTAACACTTTTAAAGCAAAGCTTTTTAAGTTGAATCGTAGCTGGTTACGGTTGTTTAAAGTTGTGTTGATGCTGTGGAGTGGTGTTAGATGAGATGGGAGGCTTTGCTGGAAAAAATAACACAGGAGGTGAAAAAGGCACTCATCGGAGGACCTTTAAATATACCTTTGGCTCATTACGGCTTTAATTGAAATTTGGACGGTAATCAAAATTTTGTAGTGCAGTCGCGTCGCGGAATGGACGCACAGCTTTTTTACCGACGGTCATGGTGTTTACAATGTTGTTCGGAAAGATTTGAATGTGGTTGTTAAACAGTTCGACATTGCGGTTAAAGATGCTGATCGCAGCCCCGACATTTTCATTTTGCTCTTCAATTTCATTCATCATTTTTAGATAAATATCATTGGCTTTAAGTTCAGGGTAGTTTTCGACCACAACATTGAGGCTACGCATTAGCTCTTGGTTTAATGCTTCGATACGCTGCAACTGATTGACATCTGTATTGTTCAAGTTCAGGTTGAGAATGTTCTGACGGAGCTCAGTAACTTTTTCCAAGGTGCCTTTTTCAAAGCTGGAGTATTGTTCGACCAGAGGCTCTAAGCCATCTAGAATTTTTATTTTCTGACGCTCATAGGTTGCTACATCCGACCATGCGCGAATGGTTGCATTGTGGTGTCGCACAATATTATTGCGAATGACGATTACGCCAAACACGATCGCAATAATAATCAATAAGAAAATCAATAGCCCCATACAGTCCTCAAACGGCAAAATGTCATTATTTTAAAAATTGCGTTAGATCAGATTCTAAGCGCTCTAGATAAGGTAATTTAAAAGTGCGTAAGTGTCCACGCAATGTCGAAATGTCATTGAATTTTTTTGCTTTGCTGGATATTTCAAACAGGTTTTGTGGGCTGATATAGCACAAGATATTTTTTTCAGGATGAAAAAGTAAATCGCCTTCACGAGAACGGAAAAAATCGGCAGTACGTAGTACAAATGCAGGGGAGAGAAGTTTGGCCATCTGCATCTGGTCAGTACCAAAAAATTTGAGTTTCTGGTTAATCTGAATATCACTGCTATGCCATGGAAAGCTATAAGGATAATAAAACTTTTTATTGTATGCGGTAATCGCGAGTCCTTGCGTGGGTACCTCAAAGACAAAACATCCCCATAAGTCTTTATGCACTTCTTTAACTTTTAACTCATTGCCATCTTTATCACGCACGCGAATTTCATCGACAAAGTGGTATTGAAACAGCAAAACCTGATGTTGTTGTCCTGCTTCATCCTGCCAAGTGGTACTGGCGTAATAAGGGATATCATTGCTGATGGTGCCTTGATTAAAAATTGGAAACAGCTGTTTGAGATGGGCAATAAAAAATGCAGGTTGTAGGGCCACACCAATATGCTGTGGAGGGGTGAACTCGTTGAGTTGGTATTTTTTATGAATAATTTGTTTTTCGAGATAGTCAGTGACCTCTTCAAGCGGATCATCTTGCTCATAACTTAAATAGGCCCAAAGCAGACAGCCTAAGCCGAATAAAAAGCTAAATAAGGTCCAAATATGTTCTCCAATAAAGAACACTGGCACAATAAAAAAAATGCCGACTATTCCAAGTAGAATAGGCAGCACATTTTCAAATTTCAGGGTAATCGGGGCATTCCAAGGGTGCAGTCGGTCAAGAATGTCTTGTGCCGAATCGGCCCCTCGGCCGATGTCCCAAAGTCTGTCGATATTATCAAACACAACTTTATTCTTTTTACGTCGAATATGAATGGAATGTTTGATCGTATCGATAGGCATATGAGGTTCTTATTTGGGTTGAAGTTGGTCGACTAACATAGCATCGCCATAACTAAAGAAGCGATACTGGTTGGCCACCGCATGTTGATAAGCTGCCAAAATATTATCACGATTTGACAACGCTGAAACCAACATCAGCAGGGTCGATTCAGGCAGATGGAAGTTAGTGATAAGACGATCCACCACTTTGAACTCATAACCTGGATAGATAAAAATTTGAGTATCTCCCGTCCATGCTTTAAGTTCACCATCATGTGCCTGCGCTGCACTTTCTACGGCACGGGTGGCGGTTGTTCCAACAGAAATGACTTTGTTGCCACGAGCTTTCGTTTGGCGAATCAGCTCAACCGCGTGCTCTGGAACATCACACCATTCACTGTGCATAATGTGATTGGCAATATCATCGGTACGTACAGGCAGAAAGGTACCAGCACCCACGTGTAAAGTGACAAAGGTTTTCTGAATACCTTTGGCTTCAAGTTGATCCAACAGCTTTTGGTCGAAGTGTAAGCTTGCGGTAGGTGCAGCGACACTGGCTAATTTGGTTGGATCATTAAATACTGTTTGATAACGCTCGGTATCAATGGCTTCAGCTTCACGGTTGAAGTAGGGAGGGATCGGAAGTTGTCCGTATAAATCCAGCACCGTTAAAATTGGCTGGGAAAACTCCACAATAAATAAATTTTCATGACGACCTAGCACCGTGACTTTAACGGCATCTGGGCCAATAAAGAGCTCAGCGCCGGCTTTGGGTGTGTTGCTGGCTTTGATGTGGCAGTGTGCAATAAATGCATCTTGCATGCGTTCAACCAGAACTTCGACAGCTCCGCCGCTGGCACGTTTGCCTTTGAGACGTGCTTTCATCACTTTGGTGTCATTTAAGACCAGTAAATCACCTGCATCGAGCAAATCTAAAATGTCGGTGAATTGAAAGTCATGATGCTGACCTTGAGCATCGAGGTGTAACAGTCGAGAAGCACTACGCGTGTCTAAAGGATAACGGGCAATGAGTTCATCAGGGAGATCGAAATTAAAATCAGAAAGTTGCATGATGGGAAAGCAGCGTCAAAATAAGGGAGGTCAAAATTGCGCTTAGTATATGCGTTTTTGCAGAAAAACGCTGAAATTGCACAAATATAAAGCTAAAAAATCAAATATGACTTAAAAATAGCCAATCACTATCAACTTGCGTTGACAAGTTTTTCAAAAAGTTTAATATACGCATCAACACCTTCCCGAGGTGGTGAAATTGGTAGACGCGGCGGACTCAAAATCCGCTGTCAGAGATGACGTGTCGGTTCGAGTCCGACCCTCGGGACCAAGATATTAAAAAACCCAAGCATATTCAGTCTTGGGTTTTTTATTGCCTGAAATTTAAGATTTGAATCAAATCGCCATAAAACATTACAGATGGCTTAAAGTAATTGAATGTTTGGTGCGGGTTTGCTTAATTATGTCCTCATATGATGGACTCACAATTTTGTTTTAATCCTTCTGATAAATAACGAGTTTTCAAAAAGAGAAAGTAGTCACAAGATAAAATTCTGAAATAATTAATTTTTTTGTTAAATGCCACGCTTGTATTGTTGTATTTTTATATTGTTTTAATGTTGAAAATTTGCTAATAAATACAAGTAAATAATAGGTTTGTGCCGAAAATCACAAAAGATGAGGCAGAAATGGGTATTCAATTGCTAGATATCGGGTCTGATACAGAACAGTTAAGTGCTTGTCACTTATCTTTATTGTTGGGCGTGAACAGTAATGACAATAAAATTAAGAGCTTTCTCAAATTTGCGCGAAAAATTTTAGGTGCACATGCCGCAATTCTAACGTTTAGCAATGAATCTTATAGTTGGTATGCGGGCAAACACGCATTCAATGCTTTTCAGTTACCCGCTGCAGCCAATTTTGCTACTCATTTTGAAGGGGAGATTGCGATTGATAGCCTGCATTGCCATTATCATCATCTTTCTCAGCAGGTGAGTGCTTTAGGGTTTAAACATCAGCGGATCATCGCATTGGATTTAAAGGTATCGGATAAATCTGTAGGGCAAGTGATTTTCTTTGATGAGCAGTTGGAGGCTTTTACGCAAGATGCTGTAGAAAATGTCTATGAACTGGCCTCTGGTTTTCTCAATTTGCTGCATTTGCGTATGGAAAATGCGGAGCTCAAAGAGTTGTATGAACAACAGGTGGCTATGAATGTCAGTAAAACTAAATTTTTCCAAATTATTGCACATGACTTAAGGGCGCCTTTCCATGGCTTAATTGGTTTCTCAGAAGTGTTGGCTGAAGAGCGCAAAAGTTTGGATGAGTCTGGTGTGCAAAGCATTGCAGATTATCTGCATGATACAGCACAATCGACTTATAGCTTGTTAGAGAGTTTATTGAATTGGGCGATGGCAGAAGGCGGACGTTTTGTTTATCACCCCATCCATTACAAGCTTAAGCAGTCCTCTCAAATTGTTTTTGATGTGTTGCATGCGTTGGCCATCAATAAAAATATTCAACTGATTGACCGTGTCCCCGATGATTTAAAAATTTTTGCAGATATCAATATGGTGACCTCGGTGATCCAAAACTTGGTCTCAAATGCGCTGAAATTTACCCATATGCATGGCGAAGGGGTTGTGACGATTGATGCCAAAAAACGTGATGATTTTATCGATATCTACATTCAAGATACGGGTCTAGGTATGACCTTGGGGCAAATCGAATCTTTATTTGAACCGAAACTAACCGTTAGTTTTAAGGGGACAGCTGGGGAGAATGGGACTGGTCTAGGTCTGGTGTTGTGTAAGCGTTTTGTTGATTTGAATAAAGGTGAAATTTCAGTCACATCGAAAGAAGGTGTCGGTTCAACTTTTATCGTCAGCCTGCCACGTTCGAACAGCGCACATCAAGCATTGTCACTTGCGACATCCCAGCAAGAATTTAGTGAATAATCATACTTTTCTTATAAAATAATTCGCCTAATCTCATGATCTGCTGTTATAAATAACCAAAACAATGCGAAAGAGTCGATCATGAATGCTGAGCAATTGCAAAAGACATTGCGCGCAAGTCAATATGCGGAACAAGTCCTATCTATACATCAGGTTTATCTTGAACAAGATTATGCAATTGATCAATTTTCTCAGCCATTGACCACCGAACAAATTTTCGATGTCGTTCAAAACACCTTAAAAGAGATCAGTGATGAAAGCACATGGATGCGCACCATCCGAATTTTACGTGCGCGTTTAATGTTTCGCTGGATTTGGCAGGATGCCAACCAACTGATCGATGTGATGACATTAACGCGGGAGTTATCTGATTTTGCCGATGCAGCCATTTGTGTGGCAAAAGCGTTTGCCTTAGCGCCATTGGTGGCTAAACATGGTCAGCCTGTGGGCTATAACCATAAAATTCAAGATTTAATTGTGGTTGCGATGGGGAAGCTCGGTGCACAAGAGTTGAATCTCTCCAGTGATATCGACTTGATTTTTGCTTTTGATGAGCAAGGTGAAACTGATGGTCGTAAATGCATAGACGTACAACAGTTTTGCATTTTGTGGGGTCAGAAACTCATTTACTTGTTGGACCATATCACGGCTGATGGTTTTGTCTTCCGTGTGGATATGCGCTTACGTCCTTGGGGTGATGGTTCTGCATTGGCCATTAGTCATGCGGCGCTGGAGAAGTATTTAAGCCAGCATGGTCGCGAGTGGGAGCGCTATGCGTGGATTAAGGCGCGGATTGTGACAGGTGGCAAAGAGGGGAATGAGTTGTTGGACATGACTCGTCCTTTCGTGTTCCGTAAGTATGTCGATTATACCGCTTTTGAAGCCATGCGCGAAATGAAAGCCATGATTGAGCGTGAAGTATTACGCCGAAATATCGAAGATGATATTAAGCTGGGTGCGGGCGGTATTCGTGAAGTCGAATTTATTGTGCAGGTTTTTCAGCTAATTTATGGTGGGGCAAAATTAGAATTACAAGACCGTCAATGTTTAGTGAGCTTGCATCATCTGGGTGAAGTGGGTTTGCTGGATGGTCAGGCGGTCAGTGAGCTGGAAGATGCTTATTTATTTCTGCGCCGTGTAGAACATGCCATTCAAGCTCTAAATGATCAACAAACCCAGTCTTTGCCAACAGAACCAGAACTGAGACAAAGGATGATTGACACATTAGGTTTTGTAAGTTGGGATGCATTTATTGAGCACTTAAACCAAAAGCGCGCCAAAGTTATTTACCAATTTGAGCATTTAATTAAAGAAAAAGAACATGACCCTTTCGTAGAAAGCTTTAGTCAGTTAGAAGCGCGTTTAAATGAGGTGTTGGATGCGAATGCAAAAAACCTCATTCATGAATTTTGGAATGGTCATGCGCTAAAAAAGCTGCCTGCAAAAGCGGTGCAGCGTTTAAAAATGTTTTGGCCGCATTTGATTGAAGCGATTTTACAGTCAGATAAGCCGCAAGCCGCGCTGCTTCGCCTCATGCCCTTGGTTGAGTCGGTGATGCGACGCACCGTATATTTGGTCATGTTGATTGAGAGTAAAGGGGCTTTACAGCGCTTAGTGAAAATGGCAACCGTAAGTCCATGGATTTGTGAAGAGTTGACCCATTATCCAGTGCTCTTGGATGAATTTTTGTCAATGGACTTTGAGCTGCCGCGCCGTCAAGATTTGGAAGATTCTCTGCGTCAACAGTTGCTTCGTATTGAGCTTGATGACGTTGAAGACTTGATGCGTGTGCTGCGCCTATTTAAAAAATCCAATGTTTTGGCAGTTGCAGCCAGTGATGTTTTGGCTGAAAGTCCGTTGATGAAAGTATCCGATGCTTTGACCGATATTGCAGAAGTTTCGGTCAGTACAACTTTAAATTTGGCTTACCAAATGACGGCAAAGAAACATGGTTATCCGCTCGATGTTGAAGGACAGCGCTGTTCGATCGATCATTTGGCATTTGCTGTTGTGGGTTATGGCAAGGTTGGTGGGATTGAGCTGGGTTATGGCTCGGACTTAGATCTGGTCTTTATTCATTATATGGATGAGCAAGCCGATACCGATGGGCTGAAGTCGATCAGTGGATTCGAGTTTGCAATGCGTGTTGCGCAGAAATTTATGTCATTGATGACCACGCAGACCCTCGATGGTCGGGTTTATGAAATCGATACGCGCTTACGCCCATCGGGTGAAGCGGGGGTCTTGGTCACCAGTTTAAAAGCCTTTGAGCAATATCAGTTGAAAAATGCATGGGTCTGGGAGCATCAAGCATTGGTACGTGCTCGTTCGATTGCGGGTGAGCCAAGTTTGCGTGATAAGTTTGAAGCATTGCGCTGTCGGATTTTGACGCAGCCACGTGATGAAGAAAATGTACGCGCAGAAGTGCTGAAGATGCGTCAAAAAATGAAAGACCATTTAGGTTCTTCTAAAGAACAACAAAAAGATGGAATTTTTCATTTAAAACAAGACGCAGGTGGTATCGTCGATATCGAATTTATGGCACAGTATGCTGTGTTGGCATGGAGCGGATCTCATCCAGATCTTGCCCATTATTCCGACAATGTACGAATCCTTGAAGACGCCGCAAAAGCCAGTTGCTTATCCAGTGACGATGCGACTGCATTGATTCAAGCTTATCTCAGTGAACGAGCCGAGAGCCACCGTTTAGCCCTTGCGAATCAATCCATGCAAGTAAATGCTGCGGACTGGCGCGATACCCGAGTGATCGTTTGCAAATTATGGCAAAGATTAATTGATCCAAGCTCAATCGTGAGCATTGGGTAACATGACTGTGTATATAAATTTGGAGTGTGTGTCATGAATTTGGCTGATCGTGATGGTTTTATTTGGCAAGATGGACAATTGGTTGACTGGCGTGAGGCAAAAACTCACGTATTAACACATACTTTGCACTACAGCATGGGTGTGTTTGAAGGTGTCCGTGCCTATGAAACACCGAATGGCACGGCTATTTTCCGTCTAAAAGAACACACTAAGCGTTTATTGAACTCTGCAAAAATTTATCAAATGAAAGTCCCATTTGATCAAGCAACACTAGAGCAAGCTCAAATTGATGTGGTTCGTGAAAATAAATTAGCGTCTTGCTACTTGCGCCCAATTATTTTTATTGGTTCGGAAAAATTAGGTATTGCTGCAACAGACAATACGATTCATGCGGTGGTTGCTGCGTGGAGCTGGGGTGCGTACCTTGGTGACGAAGCAATGGCGAAAGGTATTCGTGTGAAGACCTCATCATTTACTCACCATCATCCAAACGTGACGATGTGTAAAGCAAAAGCGTCAGGTAACTATACCTTGTCGATTTTGGCTCACCAAGAGGTGGCACATTCAGGCTATGACGAAGCAATGTTGCTCGACCCTCAAGGTTATGTATGCCAAGGTTCTGGCGAAAACGTATTCTTGGTGAAAGATGGTGTTTTACATACACCTGACATCGCAGGTGGTGCACTGGATGGCATTACGCGTCAAACCATTATTACCATCGCAAAAGACTTGGGCTATGACGTAGTTGAGCGCCGTATTACACGTGATGAATTCTACATTGCAGATGAAGCATTCTTTACAGGTACAGCTGCTGAAGTGACGCCTATTCGTGAATATGATGACCGTGAAATTGGTTCAGGTACGCGTGGTCCTATTACTGAACAAATTCAAACCACATTCTTTAATGCGGTTAAGGGTGAAGACCCGAAATACGCACACTGGTTAACTTATGTAAAATAAGTAATTAGGTGGAAAAGGGCTCTTCGGAGTAATGCCAGTCAGTTAAGAAATTGACTGGCATTTTCTTGGGTACTTTTGAGGCTTTATTTTGACGACTCTAGGGCATTGCCTTGATCTTCTTTCAGGCAAAACAAACATTTTAGACTGTTCCAGCAAACGCTCTAAATGCTTGGGCAAATTCCCTGCCGATTCCAGCGGAGTATGCCTTAATATATTGATAATGCTGATTGAAGCAATATGGAAACTGATACGCAAAGGGCTGACTTTCGCCCGTTGAGCCATAAATTTCATTTGCCTTCTAAGAATATTATAAGCAATCAATACACCCCATAATTCCTGATACACCAATTCAGGCTGCTTGCTTCTTAAATGCATCCCATCTTGCAGGTCGCTCTTGATTTCACGGTAGCACATCTCGATTTCCCAGCGCTGAGCATACAGCGTACTGACCTCTTCCAGAGGATAAGCCTTTGAATCTAATAATGATGTAACGTATCGTCTAACCCTTCCAGACTGTTCAGTTTCAATCAGGCGGGCTTCCCAATAGTCACCTAAATCCGGATTCAGTTTCTTCGCTCTTGGAGAAACAGGCATTCTGATTTGAAAGTCATGCGCTGAGTTTTTCCTGATAATTTCATAGCGCAGATTGTCTTTAGCCCGCATAAGCCAATGGCAGTTTTCCCGAGACTGCCACCCTGATAAGAAATCAGCAGAGAAGTAGGCCCGGTCAAATAAAGTCAGGCTATTTGCAGGCACTTTCAATTTCTTCGCTAAAGTCAGCTCGCCTTGATCCATACTTCCAATCCCGGCATCAATCACTTCATGAGTATTGGTGTTGATCAGGCAAACCGCTCTGGCTTGCGGCCAAGGTGCTGCTATCGTTTTGCCTTTGGAAGAACCGAAGTGCCTGAAGTTCTCATCTGTGTGGGGCATGGACCAGACGGCTCCATCTACAGCGCAGATGCTTAGGCCATGAAAGGCGGAATATTGCGGCTGAGAATCTTCAAACCATGTCTGACTCAGTGTATTGAACAGGACATTTAAAGGCTCCAGACCCAAGCGCTGTCTGGCCTGCACTGATGCGCTTGGGGCGCAGCTTTCAGCCGTGCCAAAAACCAGCTGCAGCTGCTGAACAACATACCAGATGGGCTGGTCGCGGAACAATGCAAGTCCAATAACTAGCCATACAGCATGCTCTGCGGGGAGTTTTCTTTTTCTGACCGATGCTTTCCCGGTCCGTTTTAAACAGTCTTCAATCCAGTTTAAATCAATTAATTCGCTAAAATTAGAAAGTGAAGGAGCTGTCTGCTGAAATGCTGAACTTAAATTCTGAGAAAAAGTCATAAAAAAATGAGCGTATCTGGATACGCTCATTTTTACCGCATTTCAGCTATTTTGTCTTAACTGATCAGCATTAGCTCTTCGGAGCCCTTTTTTGTTGGTCTTCAGTTTAGTCATCGATACCGAAAATATCTCGAGTGTAGAGTTTATTTTGGACGTCATTTAGTTCTGATGTTTGACGATTACTAATAATTAAGTCAGCGACTTGCTTAAATTTTTTGAGATCGCGAATAACTTTACTATTGGCAAATTTTTTTTCTGAAATATTTGGCTCGTAAATAATCACCTTGATGCCTTGCGCCTTAATTCGGCGCATAATTCCTAAAATTGCGGATGAGCGAAAATTATCAGATCCTGATTTCATGATTAAACGGTAAATACCAACTACTTTGGGATTTTTTTGAATAATCGTTTCAGCAATGAAATCCTTGCGGGTTCTATTTGCATCTACAACTGCTTGAATTAAGTTACTTGGGACTTGCTCATAATTTGCTAAAAGTTGTTTAGTGTCTTTAGGGAGGCAATATCCACCATAGCCAAAAGAGGGATTGTTGTAAAACTTTCCAATACGTGGATCAAGACACACGCCATCAATAATTTGACGAGTATCTAAATCAAAAACTTGAGCATAGGTGTCAAGTTCATTGAAATAAGCAACACGCATGGCAAGATAAGTATTGGCAAATAATTTTATAGCCTCTGCTTCAGTCGAGTGAGTAAATAGTACAGGGCAGTCTTTCTTAATAGCACTATTAAGAAAGAGTTGAGCCAATGTTTCTGCACGTTCTGATTGCTCGCCTATAATAATTCGAGATGGATAGAGATTATCCTGAAGTGCTTTGCCTTCACGTAAGAATTCAGGCGAAAAAATAATATTGTTTGTGCTAAATCGCTGTAGCATTCTTTGTGTAAAGCCGACAGGTACAGTCGATTTAATTATTATGGTCGCAAGCGGGTTGGTGTGTTGGATGTCGTGAATGACTTGCTCCACACTTGAAGTGTCAAATTGATTGGTGATGGTGTCGTAATTGGTGGGTGTTGCAATGAGAATAACCTCAGCATTGAGGTAACTGTCTATTTTATTTGATGTTGCTTTAAAATGAAGCTTGTCATTTTCTAGGAATAATGAGATGTCTTTATCTTGAATTGGAGAGATTTTTTGATTTAACTGATGAATACGATTTTCATCGATATCAAATGCAGTGACATAGTGATGCTGCGCTAAAATCAAAGCATTAGAGAGTCCAACATAGCCTAAACCGACCACTGTAATTTTCATTCTGTTGATTCTGAATTATTTTATAATACGGTGCAGGAGCAAGATGTCACGTAAATGAACAATACATTTCAGTTTAATTACCGTGTAATTACTGGGGATTTTATGGCTCTAATCTTCAATCAAACCTAGACTATGTTATGATGCGAAGTACTATGTAGATCGGTAGTTTCAAGCATGTCTGTACATGAAAATGATGACGTTTTAAATACGACAGAGCAACAAAATCAGAATATTGTGCTGTGTATGAAGTGGGGGACCAAATATGGTTCGGACTACGTTAATCGTTTGTATAACATGGTAAAACGCCACACTACCGTTGACTTTAAAATGGTGTGTTTAACGGACCGTACCGATGGCATTGATCCTGCGGTACAGTGTTTTCCTATTCCTCCATTAGCACTTCCAGAGGGAAGCCCTGAACGTGGCTGGAATAAATTGTCTACGTTTGAGCCAGATCTTTATGGTTTAAAAGGTAATGCGCTCTTTTTAGACTTAGATGTAGTGATTGTTGATAACATCGATAGTTTCTTTACCCATTCTGGGGATTTTCTGATTATTCATGACTGGAAGCGCCCTTGGCGTATTACGGGAAATAGTTCAGTTTACCGTTTTAAGTTGGGTGCTTTTCCAGGATTGATGCCCTATTTCCGTGAGCATTTTGATGAAATTCGTCAAAAGTTCCGCAATGAGCAAGCTTATTTGTCTTGGTATGTCGATCAAGAGAAAAAGCTCTCTTACTGGCCTGACAGTTGGTGTAAAAGTTATAAGTATCATTGCTTGCAAAAAGTACCTTTGGCGTACTTTAAAGCACCCGTAAAACCCGAAGGTGCAAAAATTATTGTTTTCCATGGGGAAATTAATCCACCTGATGCAGTAAATGGTGGTGGTGGCAAGTGGTATCGTTACGTCTTGCCATCAGATTGGATTAAAGAGGCTTGGCATTAAAAACCCAATGTTGGTTTACTTTTGATTAGAAAATTATGAAAAAACTAGATTTTGTTATTGCTTGGGTTGATGGAAGTGATGAAAATCATCGATTGAAACGTCAACAATTTCAACCTGAAAATGTTGTAAAAGGTGCAGCGGAAGACACTCGATTTGCCCATAATGATGAAATCTATTTTTCGATTGCTTCAATTCTGAAATATGTTCCGTATTGTGGAACGATTTACATTATAACTGATCACCAACAGCCGAGTTTTGTTGGGGAGTTTGAAGCGCAGGGGCTATGTCGCTCTGGTCAAATTCAAGTGGTTGATCATCAAGAAATATTTAGAAATTACCAACAGTATTTACCTACTTTCAATTCACTTACAATTGAAACGATGCTTTGGAATATTCCAAATTTATCGCAATATTTCATTTATTTAAATGACGATTTTTTCTTTAATGCACCTTCTAAAATCAGTGATTTCTTGGTCGATGATTATATTAAGATTTATGGGCACTGGTCTAATAATTTATTAGTTAAAACTAAATTTAATATACGTAAAGGGTTGAATAAATATTTTGCTAAACCCTTAGCGCCTAAATATACGGTTGCTCAGATGTTGAGTGCGGAGTTGTGTGGGATGAGCCGCTATTTTGAAATTCATCATCGACCACATGTTTTAGATAAAATATTATTTCAAAAATACTTTGAAGCCCATCCATCTGTTTTAGAAAAGCAAATTTCCTATCGTTTTCGTAGTGCCTTACAGTTTTTACCTGTAGGGCTCAATAATCATTTAAAAATTAAGTACAAACAAGCTGAGCTTTTTAATGATATCGAAATTGCATATTTGAAAAATGAAACATCAATTGAATTATTTTTAAAAAATTTGAATAATTCTAATGTTAAATTTGGTTGTATCCAAAGTTTAGATCAATTTGAAGAGAAACAATTTCAAAAAATATCATCAGCTTTGAATTTGAAATTTAAAGACTATTTACCTAAATCTATTGCTTTTAAGAGTCCATCATGAAAGTTGTTACTTATTTGATTAATTTGGATGGCAGTCAAGAACGACTTGAGCGAGCAACGCAGCAGCTGAATCAAGTTAACTGGCCTTTTGAGCGCTTTTCTGCAGTCGATGGTCGTGGTAAAGATTTAACTGAATTTGCAAACTACGATGATCAAGGGGCGAACGACGTACTCGGTCGCAGATTGATGAATTCAGAATTGGGCTGCTATTTAAGTCATTATGGCTGTGCGGAACAATTTTTAAGTACGGATGCTGATTATTTGGTGGTACTTGAAGATGATATGAAAATCAACCAAGACTTCAAAGACAAACTTGATGGTGTGATTGAGTATCTCGATCAGCATAAAGAGCTGGATTGGTATCTGATTAATATTGCAGCCAAAAAGAAAAAACTGAGCAAAGATATTACGAATATTGATGGCATGAGTTTATGGCACGCTTTTTATTTTCCTATTCGTGGTCTCGGTTTAGTTTGGTCGCGCAAAGGTGCAGAAGCATTTATACAAGCAGGAAAATCAATGACCATGCCTGTTGATATTTTCTTTCAAACTTGGCTCAGTAAAAATGGGAAAGGTTTAGGGGTATGGCCTGCATTGGTCAAACCAGCAGGTCTGGACAGTGATATTTTGGGAACTGTAGCCGCACAAGGAATTTCTCGTAAAGAAAAAGAAGGTCGAAGCTTTTCTTATGGGATTAAAAAACAAAAACGAATGTGGCGCGACAAATTTTATGCAGTGAAGCATAAGTATTTGTAATTGTCCTAAGGTGTTTCGATACAAGGCTAAATGATCGACTAAAATGAAAATTTTTAAAAAGTTATTTTATATTTTAAAGTTTTATACACTGCTTAATTTAAAACAACGAAATAAATGTGATGCCATAGATAACTATGCAGATCAGATTGTTTTACAGGCTAAGCTAGAGAATCAAGGCATTCAATTACCTAAAAAGATATGGATCTATTGGGAAGGGAGCATGCCTACTTTGGTTCGGCATTGTATTGATCATATTCAGAAATTACATCCTGACTATACTGTGAATCTGTTAAATCCAAATAATGTCGCGGATTTTATTAGTTTTGATTTAACCTCGCCTATTTTGCAGAAAGCAACGTCCCAGCAACGCGCAGACTTAATCCGTTTTGACTTGATTTACCATTATGGTGGGATTTGGTTAGATGCAAGTATTATTGTTTATAAAAAATTAGATTGGATTGAAAAACTCATCCAGCAAACAAAAACGCAAGGCTTTGCCTATTATCGGAAAAAAAATACGACACTGGCTGATTTTCCCGTGATTGAAAATTGGTTACTGGCGAGTGTAGAAAAGAATCCATTTTATCAATTATGGTTTGATGAACTTTTTAAAGCGATTGATATCGGACCCAAGCAATATATCCAATATATCCAAGCCACCTATGATAATTCTCAAGATTATTTTCAGCGTATTGGTCGGTTAGAGTATCTTGTGGCTTATGTTGCGTGTCAGAAAGTGATGCGCGATGTAGCACCGAGTATGGTATTAATCAATTGCGATAAAAATGCATTTTTCTACCAAGTTAAAAATAAATGGGTTAAAGAAAAGACCCTGATTGATTTGGCTATTCATGAGTCACCAGATGAGTATCCGAATCTCATAAAACTTGCAGGGAAAGAGCGTCAGATATTGGATAAGCATTTTGCGCGAGGGCAATATTTCAAGCACTCACTTTTGGATTTTTAGTCAGCACTCGAAAAAATAGCCTTGAATCGGGTGTATTTTATTGGAATTTAAATAAGTCCTTTGCATTTACTTTTGGAAATGCTTCCACAGCACTATGTTCAGAAAGGTTATATACGGTAATTCCTTGAGCCTTAAAAAACTGTGCCGCTAAGTCGAAAGCTGGTAATGTGAAATCTAATGATCTGTCTAAAAGCGTTGGTTGTTTATTTTCAGCACTCTCATAGAAACGGGGCTGGGAAAAATTATTCATGTCTAACCCAGCTAAGTAAATCTCTTGATAGCGGAGTGAGTGAATAATCTGTAGTGCAACGTAGGCTACAGTAAAATAATCAAAGATCGCGGTATATATTTGAGTTGAAAAACCCAATTGATTGTTGGTATAGAAATAACTTTTTTGCATGTCGACCGCTTTTTTAGGCTGTAAGATTGGTTCAATTTCACCGCGAGTAATAGGTTCTACGACTCTAATGTTACATTGGATATCCTGAAATAAAACTTTTCTTAAAATCTGGTCTAAACAACGTGGTGTAGTGTAAAACGTACAATTGCTATTGAGGACTTTCAACACCAAATCAAAACGGCTCTCAACGAAATTATGGTCAATAATGACATAATGCTTAAACGCAACATTAGGCATCGAAATTGCGCCATTTAATCCAATATAATCTATGTCGGAGCGGGTAAAAGCTTCGGGAGGGATCCGTTGTACTGATGGCCCAGTTGCAATCATCATGCATGGTTTATTTTCTGTACAAATAGCTTGCGTATTATCGACGACCAACTTCTGTTTGAAAAAAAGTTTTTGTAAGCCATTTTCAGTATCACGTTCAACCTGATAATACGGCCAAAAACGGCGATTATGTTTGTATTGATTTGAATGACTTAATTTATAAACGACTTTATAAATGCTTCTAAAACACAAGTTTGAAAAAAATAATTGTAAGGTCTGTAGCTTTTTAGGAATCATAAACAAGTCATTCAGGTTGAACGTTTTAAAAAATTGGCTAAGTTGTGACTAAAGCAGTCACTTTAAGTTTTAGTCATCTAGTCTAAATTTGTTGCTATTGAGTTTAGACTTTAATTTATTGAGCTTCTGAGTGAACCAAGATTCTTTCTGCCCTGGACGTGTAATTTTATTGCCGTGATAGTTGGCTTGAGTTGCTTTGGTAAAAGCACCAAAAGGTTCAATCATATATTGTTCTGGTTTGTATCCAGCAGTTAGTGCTTCGTCATAATATTGATCAAAAAGTGCTATTAGATCTGCCCTAGGGTGAGGCATTATTTCACCATCAAACCAGTGCTTTTGGCCTGTTGCTTCAAGACGAGATAATGAATACATATGACTGAACTGCGTGCCCATATCTGAGTAATGTAGAATTTTGATTTGTTCAATCGACATTCCTTCGCCATCAATATTATTGTAAGAATCTTGATAAGGTTGTACGAGATTTGGTTTTTCTTTTAGAAGGCGCATTAAATTCTTATGTGCATCTGGATTGGATTGAATGTCTTTCAATGCTGGAAGATATTGTTTGGCTTTTTTACAATCCCATACACAAGTACATAGACGCGCTGAGCTTTTGCCGCCCTTAGCGATAACAATGGCATCGTCTTGCATTGGATGAGACCAAAGTTCTGCAATATCACAAAGTACAATGACGTCGGCATCCATGTAAATTGCGCGGCCTTCGAAGTTACACGATTCAGGAATGGCCCAACGGAAACCAGAAAAAGGAGTAGCCCATTTTTCAGTACGCCATCCCTCACCAGTCTCCTGATTGGTATACCAAGGGCTGTTTGTGTCATGACTCAGTTGCATCCAAGTAATATTCACAGGATGCGAAGTGTGCTTACGAAGACTATATTCAAGAACCATCATTTGTTCTAAGTCACAATTATTGGGATCACAACCTACAAATACTTGAATTACTTCATTATTCATCTTGATAACACTTTTCATAAATTATAAAATTAATGCAATTAAAAGAGAATCGTTATCTTCGATAAACTGCATACCCATGTTTAAATTACTATTGTAATTATAGTACTTTAACTTTTCTAGTGTATTGAAGATCCTTATTTTTTTCACTATTAAAATCATATACTTAGGAGTGTTGGTTGTGAGATGAGATAAGACGCGTTTGAAAGTAAGATAGGGTAATTGGTAGTTCAAGATTGTATGAATCTTGGGCGAAATGCTGTACACTAATTGATTACGCTCATATGAATCCTTTTTAGTTGTACAATCGTTCAGTCACAATTATGCAAAACTTTGTTATTAGTCTGGCTTCCGAGAATGAACATATTACATCGGAATTTAGTAAGTAAGGAATAGTATTCAGTTTTTTTTAATGCAATTACTCCTGATTTAATTGATCGGGTAGCAAAAGATTTATTTTTAGATATCGGGAGCTTAGACTTAAAGCTTAGTGAAATTGGTTGTTTATTAAGCTATGTTGTACTGTGGTAAAAAGCAGTGATGACAATCTAGACTTCATTGGTATATTTGAAGATGATATTCATTTAGGACAACAGGCGGCAACTATTTCTAGCTAGAACCGAGTGTCGGTTCCAAAAGATAGTCATATCATAAAAGTAGAAGCATTTTATCCCAAAGTAAGTGCTTCTATTTATTCAAAGCGTATCCTGTCATCTACTCGAAAATTGGTTGCTTTGAAATCAAAGAATATGGGGACAGGGGGGCTATATTTTGTCAAATCAGGGTGCTCGTGCATTATTGGCTTTTATTAAAGAATATAATAAGTTAATTCCAATCGATCATATTATGTTTAAAGACTATCTAGTGAGTGGTGAACATAAGGTTTATCAAATGTTACCAGCGCTTTCTGTCCAAGATTTTATCTTAATGAGAGGCAAAACCAGTCTACCTAGTTATTTAGCACAAGAGCGTAAATTAAGAAAAGTAAATATTTCTAAAGTTGAGGAAAGGTTAACGCTTAAAGGTAAGTTTACAAAAGAGTTTAGGCGGTTTTTAGCTCAACTGATACGCTTTAGGAAGGTGGAATATATTGTTAAAATTAAATTCAGATAGTATTGCTGGCTATCTGAATTTATGTAATTTGGTTATTTTGAACTTCCTATTCGTTGACGAAGCCCCAATGACTATTTAAGATTATTCTTTATTATTTATATATATAGGGCTTTCATGCTAACAATTTTTGGATTTCATACGGATGATAGTCTTTATACGAAACATGCCAAAATTTTAGAATGTTCTGCAATAAAATTTGGAATAAAATTTCATTTTGAAAGCCTACCTCAAGATGAATGGCAGAGAATTATTGCATTAAAGCCTTCTTTTATTGCTGAATTTCATAGAAAATTAAAAGAGCCAGTTCTTTATATTGATGTTGATGCAATTATTCTGGAGGATATTAAACCGTATTTTAATTCTATTACTGAAGATATTGCAATTCATTTTATTAATGGTAATCGATTATTAAGTGGGACAATGTTCATCAATAATACGCCTAATGCATACCTTCTTATGGATGAGTGGGAGAAAAGGATGTTGGCTGAACCTGATGTGTGGGATCAAATTATTCTTCAGAAGTTGATACTTGAGTGGGTAGAAGAAAAGAAAATTACATTGAAAAATCTTCCTCCTGAGTATACTTTCATTTTTGATACCTCTCGAAAAGCATATGGAGACTCTGTAAAGCCTGCTATTGAGCACTTACAGGCCAGTCGTGATAAGCGTTGGGTTCAAAAATATCAGCGTAGGAATGCTTTTTACCGCTGGTTTATGCGTTCAACAAATTTAGCTAAAAGTACACGGAAAATTTTGACTCGACATGCTGTTGTTAATGCTCGTACGAAACAATTGGGGATCAATATACAGTTAGAACTTCAGGATTTAATATAGATATTTATTATTTATATAATTTTTTATTTTTGTGTTCATTTTTATGAATCTTTCCCATAAAAGTGAAGAGAATGTAAGTGACAAAACTTTATGTGCTAGCCATACATAAAGTTTGATTTAGGAAAAACCTACTTTTATCGAATGATTTGCATAATGTTGAACAAGGACTGAACCACATGAAATGCAGTATTCTTGAGTGAGGTTATGATTTTGCTATTATCTGCATAAAGATGCTAGGTGTGTTTCGATATAGATTGCCTTACATCTTTTATAGAAGGTACTTGTTTCTTAGTGATCGCAATAATATTCTTGAATCACATCTCTCCTCTTTGCTGAGAAAATTCAGCATTCTGTAATTGAATAAGTTGCTATAAATGAACTTTAGATACGATATAAATGGACTTCGTGCAATTGCAGTTCTTGCAGTTGTACTTTTCCACTTCAAGCCACAATGGTTACCTGGTGGATTTGCTGGAGTTGATGTTTTTTTTGTCATTTCAGGCTTTTTAATGACCTCCATTATTTTTAATGGTGTAGAGAAAGACTCTTTTAACTTATTCAAATTCTACAATGCTCGCGCTAATCGTATTATTCCAGTACTTGCCGCAGTATCCACAGTATTAATTGTTTTTGGTTGGTTCTACTTACTACCTACAGATTACAGTGATCTGGGCAAACAGATTGAAAAAAGCGCTTTATTCATCTCAAACCTTTTATTTGCGGAAGGTGGTGGGTATTTCGATACAGCAGAACATACTAAATGGTTGCTACATACTTGGTCACTTTCTGTAGAATGGCAATTCTATATTTTTTTCCCAATTATCATTATTACACTGAAGAAATATTTAAATTTCACTAATCTTAAGCGTGCTGTAATTAGTTTATTTATAGCAAGTTTTATCTTTAGTATGTATGCAACATACAAAGACAGTAAAACAGCTTACTTTTTACTAACCAGCCGTGCTTGGGAGATGTTATTTGGTGGATTAGCATTCCTCTACCCTTGGTCATTAAAGAATAAATTACAACAAATCAGCACACAGTGCTTCGGACTAATCTTAATAGGCACTTCGTATTTTTTGATTTCAAAAGATACACCGTGGCCAGGCTATATGGCATTGATTCCAGTATTGGGAGCCTATCTTATTATTGTAAGCAATTACCAGAACAATTTATTGATTAGCAATCCTATTTTTAGTTACATTGGGAAATGGTCATATTCAATATATGTCTGGCATTGGCCATTGGCTGTCTTTGGATTCTACTTTGTGCTTCCTGATTGGTGGATGTATGGAATACCACTTTCAATTTTACTCGGGTGTTTAAGTTATCAACTTATTGAAAAAATCAATTTCCCTAGATATTCTTCATGGAGAGAAATTTATAAAATTACGCCTTTATATATTTTTCTAATTATTTTAGCTTGTGGATATATTATTAAAGAAACTGATGGGATGAAATTCCATTATTCAGATAAAGTACTAAGTATACTTTCTGAGGTTGAAGATATGAATCCATATGATTGTAATGAAAATATTCAAACCTCAAATATTTGCAAAATTGGAAATGATAAAAAAATAAAGGCCATTGTGATCGGTGATAGCCATGCGACAGCGCTCAGCACCTCTGTATCAGCCAGTTTAAACCTTAATCACGAAGGTATATTGTTCATAACAAATGATGCATGCCCACTTTTACTTGATGCTCAATTTCGCAGTCATCAAAATAAATGTGCTGAGATTAATCAAAAACGCTTTAATTTCATCAACTCAAAAAAGTTTGAAAATGTTCCTATCATTCTAATTGCAAGATTTCCCTTATATATTGATGGAGAGACAGATCCATCTAGACGTAGGGTGGAAGATGAAAAACCTGCAATTTACTTTAATAATGATCTAGAGATGCCTAGATTAAAAGTTTTTGAGATTTTTTCATTGAAATTAGAAGAGACGTTCTGCCAAATAACAAAAACAAACCCGCTATATATTGTGCAACCTATCCCAGAAATGCCGAATCATGTCCCCAAAATGTTAGCTAGAAACCAGCTTCTTGGAACTAAATTTGTAACTTCTGTCCCATATATAGGTTATATGCAGAGATCTAGAAAATTTAGAGATGCCATTAACTTCAGTGCTCAACGATGCAATGCAAAGGTTCTAGATCCTGCCAAAATCTTATGTAAAAATGGAGAGTGCATCAGTCAATTTAATGGAAGACCCATATATCGAGATGGTGATCATTTAAGTGAGTATGGTAATAAACTGTTAACGCCAATTTTTAAAGAAATTTTGAATAAATAAATTTTGTAAATTCCCTTTAAAAAGTAAGTATTTATTTACTTTTTAAAGGGCCCTAATTAGGTTTATCCGCATTTCCTTTCAAGACCATATAAATTAAGCCGACAAAAATGACAAAAGCACCCGCAAGGCTACTTACACAGAAAAAGACAATACGATCATAGGTTGTTAAATTAAATAATTGATTGTCTAAAATATAGCGCATGAAAAACCACTGTACGATTGCAAAAACAATTAGCACAATACCTCGACGACGGACTTCAGGACGCATAGCCATTTGGTTGCTCACAACTTATCTAAAACAGTGCGCTATTATGCCACTGCTGAAAATTGATCTCAAATGAATAAAAGTATTCTATTCAGGCCTCTAGAAAATAGCATAAATTCTTGCTTTCGAATTGCTTGAGATTACGTGCTGGTTTGTGGAGCCTACATTGGTGGCTGTATCCGATAAGCATTGGTATTGCCATAACAATTTCTAAAACGTCTATAGGACCAAATATACTGTTCAGGTGCTTGGTTTATCATGTCTTGCATGGCAAGATTTAAACTGTCTACAGATAGCTGTAGATCTGTCGATAAAATATCTTGAGATAACTCAGTACAATACACATCAAAACTCGCTGCGTCAGTATTACGAATACAACTTAATCCAATCACATTGCATTGTGTTTTAGCCGCCATTTTAGAGACCAGTGTCGTGGACAAAGTATTTTGCTGGAAAAAATATGAATAAATACCTCCACTCGGTTTTGGCAGATGATCTGGTAAAACAACAGTTAACCCACCTTGCTTGAGGTGTTTAAAAATCTGACGAATCCCTGTTTCATCAGTAGGAACAAGGGTTGCATTAAACTTTTGCCGTGCAGCTAAAATATAGCGATTAACCCCTTTAATTTTATAGGGTTTATACATGATCATCGGTTGCGTATAGACATTTAACCATGCATTTAACAGCTCCCAACAACCAAAATGCGGAATGACCACAATCACGCCTTTTTTATTGGCTAAAGCTTCTGTTAGAACAGATTCACCATGAATGTTTTTCAATAAATCTAGGCTGTATTGTGGTGGCATTCCCCAACATTTTAAAAATTCAATATAGGTCTGACATTGGCTTTGAATGCTGAGGTGAACACGTTTCTGGAGTGTTATTGGGTCGAGCTCAGGGTAGGCCAACTGCAGATTAATGGTGGTGATACGCTTAATTGAAGAGTCACTATAATAAAGCAGGTGCGCAATTCCGCGTGCGATGTATTGTAAAAAAGACAATGGAAAAAGTGAGATGATTTTAAGTAGATAATAAATAGCCATATTTTGACTCAGAAATCTTTTTAAAAGATGAGATGAGAGAAAATTTTGCAAAGAGACTTAAAAATCTAAGATAGATAAAATCAAAAAAAGATGAGCGTCTTAAGAACAAAATAAATGAATAAATCAATAGAGTGATTCAGTGTCAGCACTGCTGCAATAAAATATAGACTATCGTGACCCACTGTAAGTGTGATAGATCAAAAGTTCAAAGGAAATTTTGGAAAATTTGAAGCTAAAAAATATCTATGGAATGGATGGTCTTGTCTTGAATGAAAAAACCCTGCACATGGCAGGGTTTCTTTAATCAAAATCTAAAGATTATTTGGTTTCTTCAGCTTTTGGTTTTTCACGTAAGCGAATACCTAAATCACGTAGTTGATTTGATTCAACTGGTGCAGGTGCTTGCGTTAATGGACATTCAGCAGTTTTCGTTTTCGGAAATGCAATCACATCACGAATAGAAGCACCACCCGTCATGAGCATGACTAAACGGTCTAGACCGAATGCTAAACCACCATGCGGAGGAGCACCGTAACGTAATGCGTTGAGTAAGAAGCTGAATTTCTCTTCGGCTTCTTCTTCACCAATACCTAATGCTTCAAAAATTGCTTTTTGCATTTCTAGGTTATGAATACGTAGTGAACCACCACCAATTTCAGTACCGTTTAACACCATGTCATAAGCCACAGAAAGCGCAGCACCTGGGTTATTTTTCACATCTTCAACGCTTGATTTAGGCAGTGTGAATGGGTGGTGAACAGAGGTCCATTTGCCATCATCTGTTTCTTCAAACATTGGGAAGTCAACCACCCAAAGTGGAGCCCACTCGCAAGTCGACATTTTCAAGTCATGCCCAACTTTAATACGTAAAGCACCCATGGCATCGTTCACAACTTTAGCTTTGTCAGCACCAAAGAACACGATATCGCCATTTTCTGCGCCAACACGTTTCAATAGATCAAGCACGATTGGCTCGATGAATTTCACGATTGGAGATTGTAAGCCTTCGATGCCTTTTTCAAGCTCGTTTACTTTAATGTACGCTAAACCTTTTGCACCGTAGATGCCGACAAATTTCGTGTACTCATCAATTTGGCTACGTGGTAAAGAGCCTGCACCCGGAACACGTAATGCAACGATACGACCCTTAGGATCTTTCGCTGGACCTGCGAATACTTTGAATTCAACTTCTTGCATTAGGTCTGCAACGTCAACCAATTTCAAAGGAATACGTAAGTCTGGTTTGTCCGATGCATAGTCACGCATAGCATCTGTATAAGTCATGCGTGGGAATTTATCGAATTGAACATCAAGAAGTTCTTTGAACATCTTAACCGTCAAAGTTTCCATTAAATCCATGATGTCATCGTCACTCATGAACGATGTTTCAACGTCGATTTGGGTGAATTCAGGTTGACGGTCTGCACGTAAGTCTTCATCACGGAAACATTTTGCGATTTGGTAGTAACGATCGATACCACCCACCATCAACAATTGTTTGAATAATTGTGGTGACTGTGGAAGTGCGTAGAAGCTACCATTTGAAACACGGCTTGGCACTAAGTAGTCGCGTGCACCTTCAGGCGTTGCACGGGTTAAAATCGGAGTTTCAACGTCCAAGAAACCATTGTCTTCGAAATAGTTACGAATGAGGTTGGTTAGCTTAGAACGGAAACGTAAACGATCTAACATTTCAGGGCGACGGATGTCCAAGAAACGGTATTTCAAACGAATTTCTTCAGAAATATTGGTGTTGTCGTCATTCAATGGGAACGGCGGAGTTTCTGATGCAGCAAGAACTTCGATTTCTTTACCCAACACTTCGATTTGACCGCTCACCATATTGGCATTTTCTGTGCCTTCATAACGGCGACGTACACGACCTGTAATTTTTAATACGAATTCTGAACGTACTTTGTCTGCAGTTGCGAATGCTTCAGGAGTGTCTGGGTCAATAACAACTTGCACAAGACCGTCACGGTCACGCATATCAAGGAATATGACACCACCGTGGTCACGGCGACGGTGTACCCAACCGCAGAGGGTTACTGTTTCATCAATTTGAGTTTCGGTTAAAGAACCGCAGTAATGAGTTCGCATCATGGCGTTAAAAATCCAACTATATGGCTAAAGGTAGCGAATACGTAAACAGCGTACCGCCAGAAATAAAGGTAGGATTATGCCTCTTTGGGCATTGACTCTCAAGGTATAGCTTAAAAAAGGCTGGAAATAGCATTTAAACGTTGGTTTAAATTCAGCCTAAACGATAGTCTCGATCTAAAAATAAAAACAGAATGCAGCCAAAGATTAAAATCAGTAAAGCGACTTGGCTAAACTCATTAATGCTTCGCCCTGTAAAATAATACAGGTCTGACTGCCACACTTGCGTGGGGATATAACGTGCATAGTCCCAAACACTGACTAAACCGCCTAAAAGGCTCAGTATGAACAGTCCAATTGCAAAGCGTTTGATTTTTAAACTCACTGGAAAATGTTGCTGATAGGTTTGGTAATAACGCCAACACATCCACGCCAACAAGGGGAGGGCCAGTGCCGATGTGCCAATTTGTAAAATGCGGTGTAGCGGATAATAGTGCCCTAACAAAGGAATCTTCTGGCTTAAAAATGCATGTCCAAACAAGGTGCGGAAGTCAGCATGGGTGAGTCCGTCCCATAACAGATGCGTAGCCGTGCCGAGCAGTATTGCGAGAATAACGGCCACAGAAAACTTAAAAAAATGCAGCATACTGCTGAGCCTTAACTCATGCTGAATACCTAAAAAACGATAAAAACAGGGCCGCAATAGCGCGTACCACAAAACACAAAAACTGAGTCCAATCCAAAGATCGGGGTGAATCAGTGAAGTCCAGTAGTGGGTAGTATTTGAATTGGCTTGTGTAAACAGTCGATAAAGATCGGGGGTCATACTGCCAATGGCAATGGCAGCAATGGGTAAACGGTCACCACTGAGTTTGGCTAAAGGGCGCGCGAGAACGGCATGTGAAATGGTAAAGGGCATTGATCTGTTGGCGTTGGCATCGACTTAGATGGATAGGGAAGTTTATCTTTTTTCTGCGATTGGAATGTTTTTTATTGCAATGAATTTGAAATGTTATATTATAACAATATTCAAAAATTGTACGCTTGAGTGAGTTCCATGGCTTTCCATAAAAATTTGATAACGCTCTCTATTTTGGCGGTGGTCGCATCTGCCGTTTTTGCAGATGACACAACAACACAACAACTTGAAACGTTGACCAGCCAAGCACATCCACTCGTTCAGACCGCTGCTGATTTTGCAGTCGCCGATCAGGTCATCGAGCAAAAAAGCTTAAAAGAGCGTGCACCGACCATTGGGGATGCTTTGGCCGATGAGCTAGGCGTATATTCAAATCAATATGGTTCAGGTTCAAGTCGACCCGTGATTCGTGGTCAAGATGGCCCTCGCGTGAAAGTTTTACAACATGCTTCAGAAACTGCTGATGTCTCGACTTTATCGCCAGACCATGCCGTGACAGTCGATCCGATTTTGGCCAAGCAAATTGAAATCATCCGTGGTCCTTCAACTCTGTTATACAGTGCAGGCACCGTGGGTGGTTTGGTCAATGTCACCGATCAAAAAATTCCAACCAGCATGCCTGAAAAAGGTTTAGAAGGTACGGCTGGATTACGCTACAACTCTGGCAGTGATGAAAAGTTGGCCAGTGCTGGGGCGACGGTTGCTTTGGGCAGTCAGTTTGCTCTTCGAGTTGAAGGTTCAAAGCGTGAAGCGAATGACTATATTGCGCCGAACTATTTCCATGAGCATGAAGGTGAACTCGAAAAAGAACGTCGTGTCGGAAATACCTTTGCCAAAGGTGAAACAGTCAGTGTTGGCGGTTCATGGATTGGTGAACGTGGTTTTGCGGGTATCGCCTATACCAACCGTCAAGATCAATACGGTTTACCTGGGCACAGCCATGAATATGAAAGCTGCCATCCGCATGAGGATCATTTGCACTGTGACGGAAGCGATAATCATGGACATACGGATGAACATGATCACTCAGGACACGACCATGCACATGACGAACATGAGGCAGGGCCTTGGGTTGATTTAAAGTCGGAGCGTTATGACTTCCGTACAGAAATTTTAAATCCGTTTGCAGGGTTTGAGAAGTTACGTGCCCATGCCAGTTATACCGACTACCAACATGATGAAATTGAGGGTGATAGCGTTGCAACCACTTTTAAAAGTAAAGGTTATGATGCGCGTCTAGAAATGGTGCATCAGCCGATTGCAGATTGGGAAGGTGTGGTTGGCGTACAGTACAATCAACAAAAACTAGATATCACGGGTGAAGAGTCTATTTTAGAACCGACCAAGACGCAAAAGTGGAGCGTGTTTGGTTTAGAACACAAGCAGTGGAATGACTTCCATTTTGAGTTAGGGGCACGTGTCGATCAGCAGACGATTGATATTGAATCTGATCGAAAAGACTATGATGATTATGCCGTGTCCTATTCGGGTGCTGTGAATTGGATGTTTGCACCGAACTATAAACTGTCTTTGGTCGGGTCACATCAAGAGCGTTTACCTTTGGCGCAAGAGCTTTATGCTGATGGTAAGCATCTTGCAACCAATACCTATGAGCGTGGCAATGAAAATCTCGATGTTGAAAAGTCCAATAATCTAGAATTAGGTTTCCATTACGATACGGATAAAATTGATTATCACGTTCATGTTTACCACAACTGGTATGACAACTACATTTATGCTCAAACCGCAGACCGTTACGAAAACTTCCGTCTAGTGGACTACACCCAAGACAAAGCGCGTTTTTATGGGACTGAAGCAGAAGCCTCTTATGCTATCAATGATGTTTATAAAATGAGTGTCTTTGGTGACTATGTACGTGGCAAAATTGACAATGAAAATGCGCCGCGGGTACCTGCTGGCCGTTTAGGAACAAAAGTGAATGCGAGCTTTAGTGACACGTGGTCGGGAACGGCAGAGTACTACCATGTGTTTGAGCAAGATCGGATTGCAAGCTATGAGACCGAAACCGAGGGCTATAACATGGTGAATCTGGGCTTGGCGTATAATGGACAGTATATGCAGGGCAATGATTATCGCGTGTATTTCAAAGCCAATAACCTCCTAGATGAGACAGTTTATTCGCATACCTCTTTCTTATCGACCATTCCACAAGTGGGGCGTAACTTCACAGTTGGACTGGACTTTAGTTTCTAAGTGCTATTTCAAGCCTCAACCCAACCTTTTCCGTAGAAAGGAGGTGCTCCCTCTTCTTAAAGGAGAGGGTTAGGGAGAGGTTGCCAAAACATTGACAACAGAAATCCTCTTGAAAAATCAAACAATAAAACCTAGTCTGAGTATATTGGATTAGGTTTTTTGTTATGCGTATCTTTCGAAAATTACATCAGAAGCTCAACTGGACATCGACCCGTTATGTCGGTGTCGTGGTGGGTTTATTGGCTCTGACTTATTTAACCTCCGCAGTTTACCATAGCGTTAAACCACTGCCTGATGGGCTGGACTATACGGGCAAGTTACGTCATGCCGATGTCAAATTTATTGCCGATCAAACCTATGTCGATGCACAAGGCAAGCAGCAACAAGATCATCATATTTTCAACGCAGTGTTTAAACTGATTGAAGATGCACAAACCACGATTGTGTTGGATATGTTCTTGTTTAACGATGAAGTGGGAACATCTCAAGCATCACAACGGGCGTTGACTCGTCAGCTGACCGATGCGTTGATTGTCAAGCGAAGCTTACATCCGAATATTGAAATCAAAGTCATCACCGACCCGATTAACTCGGTGTATGGCGGGCTATTACCTGAGCATTACCGTAAATTGCGTCAGGCAGGCGTGGATGTGATTGAAACCGATTTACGTCCGCTACGTGCTTCTAACCCTATTTGGTCAGGTTTTTGGTATATCTGTTGTCAAAATGCAGGCAATAATCCCGACGGCGGTTGGTTAAGAAACCCGTTTGGGGATGAAAAAATTACCTTACGTAGTTATTTAAACTTATTTAACTTTAAAGCCAATCATCGCAAAACTTTGGTGGTCGATACCGCGGAAGGTTGGAAAACCTTGGTCACATCGGCGAATCCACATGATGGCAGTTCGCGACATTCCAATGTAGCGCTATTGGTGACAGGCAATACCGCAATTGATGTGTTGAAAACAGAGCAAACTGTAGCACATATGTCTCAGGGCGATGTACCAATGGTGATTCTAGGCGAAATTGCAGGCAATCCATCGCAGCCTCAGGTACAAGTGCTGACGGAAAAAGCAATCCTAGATGCAACCCTCAACTTGTTGAATACGGCAAAAGCCAATGACCAGATTGATTTGGCGATGTTCTATTTGTCTGAGCGTCAAATTATCAATGCTTTAAAAGATGCGCAGAACCGCGGCGTTAAACTTCGGATTTTACTCGACCCTAATAAAGATGCATTTGGTCGTCAAAAGAATGGAATTCCGAACCGTCAAGTTGCATCTGAGCTTAACGATGCTGGTATTACAGTGCGGTGGTGTAATACTCAAGGAGAGCAGTGTCATAGCAAAATGATTTTAAAACGCCATGCACAAGAAGCAGAGCTCATTTTAGGTTCAGCGAATTTTACCGCACGGAATTTGAAGAATTATAACTTAGAGACTAATTTACGTGTGATTGGCCGGTCTAACGCAGCGGTGTTTACAGATGCACAGCAATATTTTGAGGGGGCATGGTCGAACTTAAATGGTCGTCAAATGAGTGTCGGCTATGAGCAATATAAAGATGAGTCAAAACTCAAATATGGGCTATACCGCTTTATGGAGTGGAGTGGTTTGTCGACGTTTTAATTTCGAATTCCTTTTTCCATTTCTTGCCGTTTCATGAAAAGCGGTACTTCCTACGTTGTACAAGATGAAAAGTCCCTCTTTTTAAAGAGGGACTTAGGGAGATTTAATTTTTAAGATTTTACTGCTCAGGATTTGGCGGGATGATTTGATCCAAATCTTTATCGGTCATCTTATCGAGTTCATGTAGATCTGTTTTGATTTTCCATTTTTCGGCATCTTCCACTGGGCTCGGTAGACGTGCTTCTAACCAGTCACAAATGACATCAGGTGGAAAGTCAGGATGGTTACACTGAATGACCCATGCCAAGAATTGCTTGGCTTCACCATTCATATATGGCGGCGGTGAAACAGGTAGAAACTGCGTCGGTAGGCGCTCATTTTTCGAAATATAGTTCAGTACATGTCCCAGCTCTTGTACCGTTTGCCATGCCAAAGGATGATCTACATCAATTTGAAACTTAAACCACCATGCACTTTTTCCATCTGTGCCATAAGCATCAATCAGATTTTTTTGAATACTGGGCACTTTTGCAAAATATTCATAGAGTCGATCAAAACTTAATTCAGCCACGATTGTTCATCCAATACATTTATAAACAAAGATTAAGTATAAACTGAAAACTCATGCATTTTTTGCTTTTCAAAGAAATCCAGCTTCAAACCTTATAGTGGCGATAACGGGCAGTGATCTAAAATTGATGGTTTATACATTTTTTATCCATGAAATTGGTTTAAAATAATAATATTCACCTCAGTGGAGGAAGATGATGAAATATTTAAAAATAATCTATGGAATAAGTTTACTCAGCTTATTTCCTGCACTGAGTTTTGCTCAACCAGCGATGCGTTATTATGGAAAACCGCTGACTTCGCAAACCCAGCGTTTCCCAACCTATGCTGGGCCGTATCAAGGTGCAATGCCCAGACCTACATCACCGCCTCAAATTGAACCCCCTCATCACAGACCACCTCCGCACCATCCACCACATGGCGGATATCCAATGCGACCCGGTGTGAGTATTATTTACCGAGCGCCCAGCTATTCAACCTATAGTCAGGAAACCAATAGCTATGTGTATGGGGATGGCGACTCCAGTATTGAAAGCCGTGATTATGTGTTGATTACCGATTGGCGACGTTTGGGACTGCCAGACCCACCTGAAGGTATGCACTGGATCTACGAAAATGGACGCTATGCTTTAGAGCCGGATTCAAAATAAATGAATCTTTGATTGATACAAAAACCCTCCGTTGTTTAGACAGAGGGTTTTTTAGTGGTCAATAAAAAATTAAGCGAGTTCATCATCTTGTGGGCGTGGTGTTTTTCCTTCAGGTAAAGGCTTGTCGGCATGTTTATCCCGAATTACTGAAGGGTAATTCCACGATGCATAACGGACTACCAAGATTGCAACCGCCATAATTAAAATTGAACCCGTAATAATCACCAAATCCATATCCGCTTTGTGGTCATGCTGGATATCGGAAATTAAAAGTCGGGTGAGGGCAGTGATTGCGATATAAATTAAAAAGCGGACAGGCATGTGGTTGGTTTTAAAATAGATCCCGACCATTGCACCCAGTTCTAAGTAGATGAATAACAGTAAAATATCATCAATTGAGGCATATTGTTTAATGGTCAGGATCTCATAAACGGTATGTCCTGCCGACCAAATCACCATACAGCCAATAATAAATAAAGCCACATAGTGAAAACTTTCTACTGCAGTATTGCCCAGTTTATCGAGGAGGGTTTCTATTTTCTCTATTTTAGGGTCACGGTTAGTCATGGCTGCCTCCTGATATGTTGATTGTGGTTTATTGCATCATAAGCAAATTTCATGCACATGACGTATAAAAGCAAAAATAAAGCTGAGCCATAAAAAAACGCCTGATGAAGCAGGCGTTTTTTTATTCAGTCATTAAGCGATTAAGCTTGGCTGGTGAAGTAGTCTTCAGAGAAGTTCGTGATGACTTCTGCACCTGCTTTTACTTTTACAATACGTAAGTCGATTTCAGGCAAAATACGTTGAGCAAAATAAGCTGCGAGCGCCAGTTTGTTTTGATAGAAGTCACCATCTTTGGCTTTTGCCGCATTGGCAATTCTTGCAAACATATAGGCAAAGCTGAGTAGGCCGACTGCATGTAAGTAATCTACTGCTGCTGCATTCGGGAACTCTGCACTTTCAGCAGCACGTTCAAGGATATACTTGGTCACTTCTTCCACTTCAGTTGCTGCATCGAGTGTTGCATCTTTAATGAAGTTTAGGTCTGCATCTAAGCTGTTAGCAAAGTCACGGATTTCAGTAATGTAGTCTGCGATGAAAGCACCACCACATTTAATGGTTTTACGACCGATTAAATCTTGAGACTGAACGCCGTTGGTGCCTTCATAGATTTGTGCAATACGTAAGTCACGTACACACTGCTCCATGCCCCATTCACGAATATAACCATGTCCACCGAAGACCATTTGTGCATCTAAAGTTGCTTGGAATGCTGTGTCGGTTAAATACGCTTTTGCAATAGGGGTTAACAATGCAACACGGTCATTGGCTGCTTTCACCGCTTCAGGGTCTGTTGAGAACTTGGTGATATCCAGTTGCTGACCCACGTAAACTGCAAATGCGCGAGATGCTTCATTATTCGCACGTGCATTAAGCAACATGCGACGTACATCACCATGAACTAAAATGCTGTCCGCGGGTTTAGCTGGCGATTGAACACCCGACGCACTACGACCTTGTAGACGGTCTGTTGCGTACTGTGCAGCATTTTGGTAAGCAAATTCAGATGCGCCTAAACCTTGAATACCCATCGATAAACGTTCGTAGTTCATCATCACGAACATTGCCGCAAGGCCTTCATTTTCTTTACCGACCAAGTAACCTTTGGCACCGTCAAAGTTCATTACACAAGTTGCAGACGCTTTGATCCCCATTTTGTGTTCAATTGAACCTGGACCTGCCGCATTACGCTCGCCTACAGAACCATCTGCATTGACTAGGAATTTAGGCACGATGAAGAGTGAAATACCACGTGAACCCGCAGGCGCATCTGGTGTTTTCGCTAGAACTAAGTGAATGATGTTTTCAGCTAAGTCGTGGTCACCACCAGTAATAAAGATTTTGGTCCCTGTAATGTTATAGGTGCCGTCTTCATTACGTTCAGCTTTAGTTTTGATAATGCCTAAATCTGTACCTGCATGAGGCTCAGTTAAACACATGGTCCCAGACCATTCGCCTGAGTAAATTTTAGGTAAATAGGTTTCTTTTTGTTCTTGCGATGCGTAGCTGTTCAGCGCCATGCCAGCACCGACAGAAAGAAGTGGGTAGAGCATGAACGATGGGTTAGTTGCGAATAGCATTTCATCTGCAAGAACCGTCAGCATTTTTGGCATGCCTTGACCGCCCCATTCTTCATCAGCCGCTAAGCCAATCCAGCCGCCTTCAGCATATTGCTTAAACGCTTCTTTAAAACCCGCAGGCGTAGTCACTGCTCCATTGCTAAATGTTGCACCTTCTTCATCACCTGTACGGTTTAAAGGCAGGGTTACGTTCTGCGCAAATTTAGCCATTTCCTCGAGGATCGCTTCAGCCGTCGCACTGTCTACATGAGCTAGATTTTCATTAGACTGCCAGAACTGATCTGCATTGAAAACGTCATTGAGGATAAATTTCATATCCGCAAGTGGGGCATTATAAATTGGCATGTTCGTTCACCTGTTTATTGTTTGAATCTCTGTAGACTTAGGACAGCTTAATTAACAACGGATAGTGTTGTTAAATGACCCAAGCGAAATAACGCTCTATTTATAAAGAAAAAGGACCGCCAAAGCTATGACTGTCCTTTTTCATTTCTGTACTCAAGAGTACAACTATTTCGAATATCGAATTAGTTATTAATTACTTAGAATGCAAAGTGCTCTGCATCTAATGCAAGTAACGGTTCTACGCCACCAGCAATCACATCAACGTGTGAGCGAACACGTGGAAGAATCTTCTTGAAGTAGAAACGAGCTGTCGTGACTTTCGCATTATAGAAGTCAACGTCAGTTGTGCCTGCAGCCAATGTTTCTTGAGCCACAAGTGCCATACGTGCCCATAGGTAAGCAAGCGTTACATAACCAGAGAAGTATAGGTAATCGACCGCAGCAGCACCGACTTCATCTGGGTTTTGCATTGCTTTCATACCAATTTGCATGGTTAAGTCGCCCCACTCTTTGTTTAGAGCAGCAAGAGGTTCAACAAACTCTTTCATTGCAGCATTGTCTTTGTTTGCTTCAACAAATTTGTGAATAATCTTAGTGAAGTCTTTCAACATTGCACCTTGAGTACCCAAAACTTTACGACCTAACAAGTCAAGCGCTTGGATTTCAGTTGTCCCTTCGTATAAACACGCAATACGTGTATCACGAACGATTTGTTCCATGCCATGCTCTGAAATAAAGCCGTGACCACCAAACACTTGAACGCCGTGATTTGCAGATTCAGAACCCGTTTCAGTCAAGAATGCTTTTGCAATTGGAGTAAGCAGTGACAAGATGTTGTCAGAAGATTTACGCTCTTCTTCCGTCGCACCTTGCTCAACCACGTCCGCATGTAGAGACAATAAGTAAACCAGTGCACGACCACCTTCAGCAAATGCTTTTTGAGTTAACAGCATGTTACGAACAGCAGGGTGAACAATAATTGGATCGGCTTCTTTTTCTGGTGCTTTAGGACCTGTCAAAGAACGCATTGCCAGACGGTCTTTCGCATAGGTTAATGCACCTTGGAATGCACCTTCAGATGCAGCAAGACCTTGAACAGCAGTACCAATACGTGCGGTGTTCATGAAAGTGAACATGCAGTTTAAGCCACGGTTTTCAGGGCCAATCAGGAAGCCTTTTGCATTGTCAAAGTTGATTACGCAAGTTGAGTTACCATGGATCCCCATTTTGTGTTCGATAGAACCACAACGCACCGCGTTACGCTCACCCACAGTACCGTCTGCGTTTAAGTTGAACTTCGGTACGATGAATAAAGAAATACCTTTGGTGCCTTTAGGTGCGCCAGGAAGACGAGCAAGTACAATGTGAACAATGTTCTCAGCCATGTCATGTTCACCCGCTGAGATAAAGATTTTCTCACCAGTGATTGCATAGCTACCGTCAGCTTGTGGCTCAGCTTTAGTACGGATAATACCCAAGTCAGAACCAGCGTGTGATTCTGTTAAGCACATCGTACCTGTCCAAACACCTGAAACAAGGTTTGGTAAGTAAGCATCTTTTTGTTCAGCTGAACCGTGATGTTCTAAAGTACGAACTGCACCATGAGAAAGACCTGGGTACATGCCCCATGCCCAGTTTGCAGTACCGACCATTTCTGAAATCACGTTACCCAAAGAAACAGGTAATGCTTGACCGCCGTATTGCTCTTCAGCAGAAAGAGAGGGGAAGCCAAGTTCGATATATTTTTGATACGCTTCTTTAAAGCCAGTTGGAGTTGTAACAACGCCATCATTCCAAGTACAACCTTCGCGGTCGCCGCTTTGGTTGATTGGAGACAATTCGTTTTCACAGAAATCTGCAGCAGCTTCTAAATATTGGTCAACCAATTCACGGCTTACGGTTTCCTGAAATGCAGGCAATTTAGAATAGTGTTCTTCTGCATTCAATAGCTCATGCAGTACGAATTGCATATCACGTAAGGGCGCTTTGTATTGTGGCATATCGGTTTCCTCAATACTGGTTTAACCAGCTTATAATCCTAATAAACATAAAAACGTGTCTTCTTTGACACGGATTGGAATAACTTAATCGTGCAACATCTTCTAATTTGGTACAAGCGGTTCAGGTGCTTTTCTTGGTGACTGTAAAGTCAAATAAATATTATTCAAAATCGCTAAGTGCACTGAGTGTAAACAGTTTTGCTGCTTTTGGCATGACATAAATAGTCAAAAAGCGTAAAAAGTTATGTCCAATAAAAAAGGCGCAATTTGCGCCTTTTTGATCTATTTATACTTTTTAGAGTGGTTTAAGCAGCCTTATTGGGTGCTGAAACAGGAGCTTTAGGTTGGAAGTGAACGATACATTTGCCATCTACTGTTTGTGTGCCGACTTTTAACTGCACGACTTTACCATCGGTTTGACCTTGGCAGGCTTTGGTCGCAGCTTGTTGGCGCGCTTGACGTTCAGCTAAACGTTGATCGTATTGCTGGGTTAACTCAGCACGTTTCGCATCGGTTAGTGGTTCGCCGCGTTGCATATGCATGCCACGGAATTCACCACGACCGGCTTGATCACCACGCATTGGGCGATGTTCACCACGTTTCATTTCATCACGGTTCGGTTTAAACGAAATCGCACATGTGCCTTCTAGTGTTTGCTCACCTGCTTTGACTTGGACTGCTGAACCCACCGCTTTGCCATCGCAGGCTTTTTTAATGTCTTGCATGACTTGTTTACGTTCAGTACGCATTTTTTCAAATTGTTCGCGTTGTTCAGGTGTCATGTGACGGTCTTTCTGATAATGACCATGCATATGTTGCGACTGCTCCATATCTTTTGGTGCTTGGGTGGATTGACAGGCAGTTAACGCACCTACAGATAAAACGCTGGCAGTGGCTAAAGCAATTTTTGTCATCTTATTCATTCTATAACTCCCCCATACAAGAGCATGTGATTTTGGATGATTAAAGATTAAATAATAAAGATGTAGAAACAATGGAGAGTTTTTTGATGCAGTGTTCTATACAATAACAAGGCAAAAGAATGACCGAGAGATTGCTTTTGAAGATTCGCCGCGTACCGATTGCTTTACGCTTATTCCTCACTGTATTGCTGACCACTTTGGTGATTACCACGGTGAGTTTAGGTGTGCTGCATTGGACGATGCAAAAGAATTTTGCCAAATATGTGGCGGACGTGGAAATGCAAAAGCTTGATCATCTGATTGATAACTTGGCTGGCGTTTATAGCACTTATCATGACTGGGGCAATGCCATTCAAGCGCAAATTTTGCAGATTGAAGGACATGCCGCGCCAGATGATTATGACCGTCTCTCTCGTTGGTGGCTGCGCCGCCAGTATGATATTGCTCTGCAACAGCGTTATTTTAAAGAGAATACCAAAACCTTACTCAGTGATGTCTCTACCACAGAAGTCAAACATGAAAAACAGATTTTAACTGAACAAGAACTGCAAGCTTTGGAGGAAAACTTACCTTCGGAGTTCCAACCCTTTGAAGGTTTAAAGTTCCCGCTCAGCGCCAATCAAAATGTGTTCCGTCCAGATCGTAAAAAAGAAGAGATTGAACAAGAGAGCAAACAAAACACAGGCAAAAAACAGTTTATTTCCACGCCTGACCGTTTGGGGCTTAGCTCGCGTTTGTCTTTATACGATACGCAGCGTCAGTTTGTGGTCGGTGAACCTTCGGATGATCAATTTTCATTCCGGCCTATTGTGGTGAATAACCAGGTGGTGGGGTACTTGGGGCTGAAACCAGTCCTTGATCAAGATGATGCATTGAGTATCAACTTCTTTAGTAACCAAAAACGTTATTTATTGCTGGTCTATGGTTTAACCGTTTTTGCTAGTTTAATTGCTGCGTTGTTGCTTGCGACTTATTTTAAGACACCGATTCAACGCTTGTTGAATGGTACGCGTGAATTAACAAAGGGTAATTTTCAGCATCAAGTTAAAGTGAATCGAAACGATGAGCTGGGTGATTTATCCAATGAACTGAACCAACTGGCGGTGATTTTAGATCAGCATGAAATTTCGCGTCGTCAGTGGGTGTCAGATACTTCGCACGAGTTGAAAACACCGCTGGCAGTGTTACAAGCGCAGATCGAAGCGATGCAAGACGGAATTCGAAAACCAACGCCTGAGCATTTTGAATCGATGTTACGCCAAGTCACCAGCTTGAAAAAACTCACACATGACTTGGCTGATTTGGCACAAGCGGAAGCACAGCAATTAAACTGTTACTTTGCAACCGTGAACCCGTGGGCGGTGATTGAGCAAGAAGTGGAAAACTTTAAGCCTAAATTTGAACAGGCCCATTTAAGCATTAGTGTCGAAGGTGAGGGCGCTGAGTTACAACTTGATATTGACCGCTTTAAGCAAATCATGGTCCATTTGTTGGGCAATAGCATTCGTTATACCGAAGCGGGTGGTCAGGTTCGAGTCCATACGGAACAGTCCGCAACAGATTGGACGGTCTATGTCGATGACAGTCCTTATGGTTTAAGTGATGAGCAACTAGCAAGACTCGGTGAGCGTTTCTACCGAGTCGATGACTCGCGTACGCGTAGCACAGGTGGTACAGGTTTAGGTTTGGCTTTATCGGCTAAACTGGCACAGGCTTTAGGCGGCGAATTGAGTTTTGATCATTCACCTTTGGGTGGTTTACGTTGCAAGTTAACGTTCCCAAAAAAATGAAACACAAAAGGAAGTATGTATGAAACATATTATGCTGGTTGAAGATGAAGTAGAACTTGCACAATTGGTCCGCGATTATCTTGAAGCAGCGGGCTTTGAAGTCAGTATGTTTCATGATGGTCAGGAAGCCTACGATAGCTTTACACAGCGTAAACCCAGTCTGATGATTTTAGACTTGATGGTGCCGCGTATGGATGGTTTGACCATTTGCCGTAAAGTTCGTGAACAGTCGGACTTACCGATTATTATGGTCACTGCACGTACGGAAGAAATTGACCGTGTGCTTGGCTTGAACATGGGGGCTGACGACTATGTGTGTAAACCTTTTAGCCCGAAAGAATTGGTGGCACGTGTCCAAGCCGTGTTACGTCGTTTAGAGCGTAAAGCTGAGCCTGAAGATCAGTCTTTGTTCCGTATGGATAAAGCGCAACAACGCATTTGGTATCAACAAAAGCCTTTAAACTTAACGCCGACCGAGTTTCGTTTACTGGAGTTGTTTTTAGAGCATGTGGGTCAAGTCTATTCACGTGCACAGCTACTGGATCATATCAATCCAGACAGTTTTGAAGTGGCTGATCGTGTGATTGATAGTCATATTAAGAACTTACGTCGTAAGATTTCGGATGCAGCTGAAACAGGTAACCGTCATGAATGGGTTCAGGCGGTATATGGGGTAGGCTACCGTTTTGAATATCCTGAAGATTAATTCAGTTTTCTGAACGATAGAAGAAGCGGATCAGCCTTGGGCTATCCGCTTTTTTATGGGATTCAAGCAAAGATGGCAATCAAAATCAGCAGTTCGCTTAAATCTCCAGCTGGTGAATGAAGCCGAGCAATCGGCGATTTTAAAGGGCAAGACTGGTTGATCGTCTGTGCAAGCGGTACAATTCATTTTTTTATCAGATGAGCATGTGTTTTGAGCAGCGAGACGCCTAAACTTCAGCGCCGTTTAAAGAATCGCCATATCCAGTTGATCGCCATGGGCGGTGCAATTGGCACAGGGTTGTTCTTAGGTTCAGCACATATAATTGAGTCTGCTGGCCCATCTATTATTTTGGGTTATATGATTGGCGGTTTGATTGCATTTTTAATTATGCGTCAGCTCGGTGAAATGATTGTGCATGAGCCAGTGACGGGTTCATTCAGCTACTTTGCCTTTAAATATTGGGGGCGGTTTTCAGGCTTTTTAACGGGCTGGAACTACTGGGTATTGTACATCTTGGTGGTGATGACTGAGCTGACCGCGATTGGTAAATACGTCAATTACTGGTGGCCACATATTTCTGCTTGGGTCTCGGTGCTGGTGTTTTTTGTGGTGATCACACTGGCCAATCTTGCCAATGTCAAACTGTATGCGGAGTCTGAGTTTTGGCTGTCGATGATTAAAGTTGTGGCGATTATCGCCATGATCATCTTCGGAGTTTATCTGTTGTTGACGGCTGATGTCGGTTCAACTGCATCTGTCACGAACTTATGGGCACATGGTGGGTTTTTCCCACATGGCTTTGAAGGCTTGTTTTATATGCTGGCCTTTATGATGTTTGCCTTTGGCGGCATTGAGCTGATCAGTATGGCGGCTGCGGAAACCGAAGATCCTGAAAAGAACATTCCAAAAGCAGTCAATCAAACGGTGATTCGGGTTTTCCTGTTCTATATTTGCTCGCTGGCGATACTTTTGTCTTTGGTACCTTGGAATCAATTGGATTTGGGTGGCTTAGATAAAAGTCCATTCGTACTGATTTTTAAGCAAATTGGCATTGATTGGGCAGCGCATTTACTGAATTTTATTATTCTGACTGCATCGGTTTCTGTTTGTAATAGCGGGATGTATGCCAATAGTCGCATGCTATTAGGTCTGGCCGAACAGGGCAATGCTCCACAAGTTTTTAAGCAGGTGAATCGACAAGGGACACCGATTGCGGCGGTTTTATTTTCAGCATTACTGATTTTTGGGTGTGTGCTGTTGAATTACTTTTTGCCTGAAAAAGCGCTCAGTTATCTGATTTATATTGTGGTCAGTGCGGCTGTGCTGAATTGGATGATGATCAGTTTGATCCATCTTAAATTTAGACAGAGTATGAAAAAGCAGGGCATTCAAACTAAGTTTCCAGCGTTATTTGCACCGTTTAGCAATTATTTTGTTTTAGTGTTTATGCTGATGATTTTATATATCATGTGGAATCAAGGTTTTATGCTTTCCGTGTTGATGCTTCCTGTTTGGATTCTCGTGTTATTTGTTTTATTTAAAACATTGAAGACGAAAAAGAGCTAAAGCGCAGGTGATGATGTTAAAAAAGGACTCACTATGAGTAATGCCAGTCAGTTAAGAAATTGACTGGCATTTTCTTGGGTACTTTTGAGGCTTTATTTTGACGACTCTAGGGCATTGCCTTGATCTTCTTTCAGGCAAAACAAACATTTTAGACTGTTCCAGCAAACGCTCTAAATGCTTGGGCAAATTCCCTGCCGATTCCAGCGGAGTATGCCTTAATATATTGATAATGCTGATTGAAGCAATATGGAAACTGATACGCAAAGGGCTGACTTTCGCCCGTTGAGCCATAAATTTCATTTGCCTTCTAAGAATATTATAAGCAATCAATACACCCCATAATTCCTGATACACCAATTCAGGCTGCTTGCTTCTTAAATGCATCCCATCTTGCAGGTCGCTCTTGATTTCACGGTAGCACATCTCGATTTCCCAGCGCTGAGCATACAGCGTACTGACCTCTTCCAGAGGATAAGCCTTTGAATCTAATAATGATGTAACGTATCGTCTAACCCTTCCAGACTGTTCAGTTTCAATCAGGCGGGCTTCCCAATAGTCACCTAAATCCGGATTCAGTTTCTTCGCTCTTGGAGAAACAGGCATTCTGATTTGAAAGTCATGCGCTGAGTTTTTCCTGATAATTTCATAGCGCAGATTGTCTTTAGCCCGCATAAGCCAATGGCAGTTTTCCCGAGACTGCCACCCTGATAAGAAATCAGCAGAGAAGTAGGCCCGGTCAAATAAAGTCAGGCTATTTGCAGGCACTTTCAATTTCTTCGCTAAAGTCAGCTCGCCTTGATCCATACTTCCAATCCCGGCATCAATCACTTCATGAGTATTGGTGTTGATCAGGCAAACCGCTCTGGCTTGCGGCCAAGGTGCTGCTATCGTTTTGCCTTTGGAAGAACCGAAGTGCCTGAAGTTCTCATCTGTGTGGGGCATGGACCAGACGGCTCCATCTACAGCGCAGATGCTTAGGCCATGAAAGGCGGAATATTGCGGCTGAGAATCTTCAAACCATGTCTGACTCAGTGTATTGAACAGGACATTTAAAGGCTCCAGACCCAAGCGCTGTCTGGCCTGCACTGATGCGCTTGGGGCGCAGCTTTCAGCCGTGCCAAAAACCAGCTGCAGCTGCTGAACAACATACCAGATGGGCTGGTCGCGGAACAATGCAAGTCCAATAACTAGCCATACAGCATGCTCTGCGGGGAGTTTTCTTTTTCTGACCGATGCTTTCCCGGTCCGTTTTAAACAGTCTTCAATCCAGTTTAAATCAATTAATTCGCTAAAATTAGAAAGTGAAGGAGCTGTCTGCTGAAATGCTGAACTTAAATTCTGAGAAAAAGTCATAAAAAAATGAGCGTATCTGGATACGCTCATTTTTACCGCATTTCAGCTATTTTGTCTTAACTGATCAGCATTACTCACTATGAGTCCTTTTTTATTGGGCTTTTGATCATTGAGGGTTCTGATTCATGGGTAAGTTATAAGCATTTTAAATAATGTTTTAGTTTGTCTTGGCTTTGTTGCACAAACCTATCTGTAAAGGCTTTTTCAGCGATATAATTTTCAAATGAAGAAGCCTACACACAAAATCTACCGCACAACCAATTGGCCCGCATATAACCGAGCACTCATGAGTCGCGGAAATATTGCCATTTGGTTTGATCCTGCTACGCAATGGTATGCGCCATCAAAAGGCAAACAAGGGCGAAATCAAACCTACTCCGACGCAGCCATCCAATGCTGCTTAATGATTAAATCCTTATTCCGTCTGTCTTTACGTATGGTCACTGGCTTTGTGCAAAGTCTGATTAAACTTTGCGGATTAAATTGGATAGCTCCAGATTACACCACGCTTTGTAGAAGACAAAAGCATATTGATATTGTAATCAGCTACCAAAAAAGTAGCGATGGGCTGCATCTACTCATGGACTCTACAGGCATGAAGTTTCTAGGTGAGGGCGAATGGAAACGCAAGAAACATGGACCTGAATATCGTCGCCAATGGCGTAAACTTCATATTGGTATAGATGCTAAAACCCTACAAATACGAGCAGTTCAGCTTACAACCAATAATGTCAGTGATTCACAGGTGCTTGGTGATTTACTTAATCAGATTCCACAAGATGAGCGGATTGACTCTGTTTATACCGATGGAGCTTATGACACCAAGCAATGCCGTCAGGTCATTGCAGATCGGCAAGGGCATGCGGTGATTCCACCTAGAAAAAATGCGAAACCATGGAAAGATACAAAGAGTAGCTCGCTAGAGCGAAATGAATTACTTCGAACAATTAAACGTTTAGGCAGGACACTATGGAAAAAATGGTCAGGCTATCATCGGCGAAGTTTGGTTGAAACTAAGATGCATTGCATCAAATTATTAGGAGATAAACTCAGTGCAAGGAGTTTTGATAGCCAAGTGAATGAGATCCATGCACGTGTAGCAGTCCTTAACAGATTTACGGAATTAGGTCGACCACTTACCCAAGTTACGCCTTAAATTTAGCTCAATTAGGGGCGCTTTGCATTTCCAATCTTTGTGCAACAAAGCCGTTGGACTATAAGATAGCGTCCAAACTTTTCGACAATACATTCAAATAAGCAACTGAATATGAAAATGACTAAGACTTTACTGATTCTCAGTCTGTCTTTGTACGAGTTCAGCATGGCTTTCTGATTAACTTGGATGGAGAGTGAGCTACTCTCATACTTCATCTTTTCGGATTGATATGTATAGATAATTAAATAGGCAAAATCGAGAAAGAGTGATTGTATTTCCAACAGATTGAAGTACTGAGCTATAAAGTTGCTTTTAAATCACGCAAAAAGTAATTTTTAGGAGTAAGGCTCAGCTTTAGTCATCCTGAAAACTATCCACAATTTCTGCGGATAATTTTGGGGGTAAGTCTAATTAAGCTTATTTTTCTATGTACGTTTTGGCTTACACTAATTCAAGCGGATTGCGTCTAGGTCAGCTCTGAAATATTTTATATGATGCAGTCATAGAGAACAGGAAGTTCCAAAACATAAAACAAAAATAATAAGTTCAACACTAGGATGTGAGGTACGACAGGAGTTATACCTAGCTAACCAATACGAAAAAGCCCGACAGGATGTCGGGCTTTTTTTTATCATCTATAAATGTCTCATTTCACTTTTCGTTTCGAATTTGGGGTTCCAAAGTGGGCAATACGTAGAAAACGTTGAAAAACTGTTTAGCCGAGACAATATACGTTCAAATCCATGACCTGTTTGATGCAGTGATTGGGTTGCGCTTTAGAAAATGTAATAGGAAGAATTAACAATCTTTTTCATTCAATACATATTTAGGTGATGGCTTTAAGCGCAGCGATTCGCTGTCTTTGTAGTTTATTCAGCTTGGATACCACGAGCTCATAAGAGCTGTGTACTAGATCAATGGCTAAATCCGAATCTAAGTCTTCATCCTCATATATTGAAATCCAATGCTTTTTATTCATATGCCATCCTGCATGAATATACGGATAAATATCACGTAGCATCGCACCGTGGTCAGGCGTAACTTTTAAGTTACTTAAAGCTGCCCCACTTAAAGATGAATTGAGCAAAAATATTTTGTCCATGACTTTATAAACATCACAGCCTTCACCAAAGGGCTGACTACACGTCACTTCTGGCAGGGCAAGTGCAGCTTTTGCAGCAATAAGGTGTAAGGACATGGTGATCATCACTCAATGGGCGAAGCCCTGTGGATATTGTTTAATTTATCCACAGTTTAAGCCAAACGCTTAAGAGGAACAACTCACCATTACCTCAGGAACATCCGTTGGCAAAGGTGCTAAATCTTCCGCTTTCTCTAGTGCTACATTCCGCTCAAACGGTTGGCTAAGCAGGTCAAATAAGCGTTCGACTTCTGAAAAATCATTCCGTTCAGCCAGCTCAATCGCTTTTTGTGCCATGTGATTGCGTAGGGTATAAACAGGGTTGGCTTGTTGCATGGCTGCATCGAGTTCTGTTGTGTCTTGATTGGCACGAATCTGTTCATATTGTGCGAGGAAACTTTCAAAATGACGGCGGTCAAGACAATCATCTTTAATCATTTCATATTGCTGCTCTTGCAAACGCGTAAAGCTCTGTGTGTAGTCGAGCTGTTCGGTTTGTAGAATCCGTAAGAAGGTCATGGCACAGTCAAAACTGTCAGTGTGGAAATGAGGTAAGCCCATTTTCTGACTTAAACCCAGTTTGTAGTGCTCCAAGAACGTGGGTTCATAGTGCTCTAGGCAAGTGGCAAGGTCTTGCTTCCATTGTTCTTTGTCATAGTCTTGTGGACAAAGCGGAATGAGGTTATTCAACCATGTCCATAAGTTCCAGTGTCCAATGCTCGGCTGTTGCTGATAGGTATAGCGACCTTGATAGTCGGAGTGATTGTTAATCCAATTCGGACGGAAGCGTTCCATAAAACCATAAGGGCCAAAATCGAGGGTTGAACCCGTAATGTTTAAATTATCGGTATTCATCACCCCATGTGCGAAGCCGACCAGTTGCCATTTGGCAATCATGACTGCAGTCCGTTGAATCACTTGGGTTGCAAATGCCAAAACAGGTTGTTCCAAATCTAAACACTCGGGGTAATGCCATTCGATACATTTTTGGGTAAATTCTTCGAGTAAATCAGGTTGATACTGGTTGATCCACTCAAAATGCCCCAAGCGAATATGACAGTCTGATGTACGTAACATCATTGCGCCGAGTTCTAATTTCTCCCGCTGCACGCCTTGAGTCGACGAGGTAAAGCCAACAGCATTACTCGATGCGACGCCTAAATTATTCAGCGCATGTCCAGCCAAATACTCACGAATGACGGAGCGAAGTACCGCACGACCATCTCCCATACGTGAGTAAGGAGTAGAGCCGGCACCCTTTAAATGCAGGTCAATGGTTTGTCCATGTTGATCAAGAATTTGTGCGATCAATAAACCCCGACCATCACCGAGCTGTCCTGCCCACTGACCAAATTGATGTCCTGCATAGACCATTGCCAATGGTTCAAATTCACTAAAGGTTTTTTGTCCGCTACAAATCTCTACCCAAGACTGTTTGTCTGCTTCAGACCATTGCAACTGTTCTGCTAAAGAGGCATTGAAATGACCTGCTTTTGCCCCTTCTAGTGGCAAGGGTTGTTGATGGTGATAAAGCTTTGAAGGAAGGAGAGAGTAGCGTGAATTGAACTGCATAGTGAAGGATCACAAGGGATAAGCCATGACCCCATCAATATAGCAAAGTTTTAGTGTTAAGACATATATCCAACTGTTTTAGTCAACTATAAACAGTCTGGCACCTTTTGAGGTGGACGAGCGATGGGCTTCGGCTTGATCCGCAACTTGGTAACTCATGCCAGCCGTGAGGGTAAAGCTACGACCATCATCTAGTTCCGTGTGTAGTTCGCCTTCTAAGCACAACAGGATATGTCCTTTAGAACACCAGTGGTCGGCCAAATAGTTCTCAGAATACTCCACCATACGCACGCGAATCGCGTCAAATTGCTGAGTACGCCATAGGGCATAACCCTGATCACCTGTATGGCGGGTGGTTGGTATCTCGGTCCAGTTGGTAATACCGAAAGGAATATTCTTAATATCCATGTTGTTATCCTTTATGAACTGCTAAAAAAAGCCCCTTGCGGAGCTTTCTTTTGAAATGGTGAATCAGAGATTAATTATTGTGAAACAGGGGCTTTTTTAATGCTACGCATCAGTGTGGTCAAAGTTTGACGATGATGACCTAAGCGCTGTTCAACCAATTGAAACTCAATTTTGAGTTTCTCATCCATTTGATGGATTTTTTCAGCCACTGCTGTTTTCTTGGCTTGAATTTCTTGTTCTTTCAATTTTGCCCAGTCATTTAAGGTTTGGGTGAATGCATCATACTCTTGTGCAATACGAGCTTTTGCGGAACTAATGTCATCACTGACATTTAGACCATGAACTTCTAAGTCTTGTTCAGCGTATTTAAACTTCATCGCAAGTTCAGCTTTTTTAATATTAAAGCTCGGAATACGACGTAAGTTTTTAGCTAAACCCAGTTTTGAGCATGACCAAATCAACCATTTGGTTGGGTCATATTGCCACCATTTCACCCCGTTACGATAGTCGTATTGGAAAATGTGGTGGTAGTTATGATAACCCTCACCCCAAGTGGCAATGGCTAACCAGAAGTTGTCACGTGCAGTATTTTCGTCGGTATATGGACGTTTGCCCCACATATGACATAAAGAGTTAATAAAGAATGTGACATGGTGGCTGAGGATTAAACGCATTAATCCGCCCAACAATAATACGCCCCATAAGTCACCTACCGCCCAACCAATCGGTAATAAAATACCTGTGTGTACGATGATTACTAAAGGAACATAGTATTTGTGTTGGAACATCACCAATTTATCATTCAGTAAATCGGGTGCATTTTTAAAATCAGGTTCTGCTGACGGATAGTCACGAAGCATCCAACCCATGTGCGCATACCAAAAACCATTGTTAATCGAGTACGGATCTTTCTCGATATCATCGACATGGCGGTGGTGTGTACGGTGACCTGAACCCCAATATAAAATACTGTTTTGCACAGCAAAGGTACCCATAATCATCAAAATGATTTTTAAAGGTAAGTTTGCTTCATAAGCACGGTGTGACCATAGACGGTGATAGCCAGCGGTAATACCTAAGCTACTAACACCCAGTAATACAAACATACTGATCCAAGCGGCTAAGCTGAAATCATGCTGAAAGGCATATAAGGGAATTGCAATCACAGCCACAATCGGAAGAAAAACCAATGCAAAAATTGCAACCCAGTTAAATGGGGCTTTGGGTAGGGGAGCATTCATCTCCAACAGCACTCCTGAAACCTTGGGAGGTATAAATGGAAGGTCAATCCATTACTTTTTGCATGGATTAAGCCACAGCATATTAGCATGAGCGAACCATGCTTCACTAGCATTATTGTACAGATGTATTGTACTAAACAGTAACAGAATACGAATGTTTAGATATCGAAATTACCGAAGCTTTTCTAGGCTTTATAGTAGCAGAGCGATCAATATGAAAAATAAACATTTTCAGTGCTACTACTCATGTAAAACTCAAGTCAATCTGTGGCCTGTTCAATGCACATCGGTCAAATGTTGTAGCATCATTTTAGGAAAATCGGTAATTAATCCATCAATGCCGCAGTCACGTAAATGTTTAGCACCCTCGATATCATTTACCGTCCATACGCTAATGGCTAAATTCGCTTGTTGTGTGGCTTTTAACAAGTCATCGGTTGCCAGTTGGTTCATCCAGCCGATTTGGCAACAGTCGTATTTGAGCGCTTGTTCAATCGCAAGATGTTGAATATCGTCTTCAATCAATAAGCCACGTTTAAATGTTGAGTGTTGATCTTGGAGTGCTTGTAGGATTTTAAGATCAAAACTGGTGATGACCGCACTATGTTCAAAGCCTCTAAGTTGCTGTGTTAAATGTTGCGTCAGTCGCTCAGCTTCAGCTTGTGTTTCTACAGCTTTGACTTCAACTTCAAGATGTTCGAAGTCCTGCATGATCTGAAGGGCTTGTAGTAATGTTGGCGTACTTTGCTTTTCCCAGTCTAGCCAAATATGTGCTTGGTTATAGGTGTCGAGTTGTGTGCTGTTTAATGGGTAGAGTGCTTGGTCACTACCTGTGGTTCGGAGCATGTTGTCATCATGCATAATGATCAGCTCATGGTCTTTGAGCTGACGAACATCAAATTCGACCGCACGTATGCCCAGATCATGAATATATTGAAAACCGCCGAGTGTATTTTCTGGGGCTTCGCCACGTGCACCACGATGTCCGATGATTCTCATATTGAACCTGATCTATATACGTCTTTTGAGTGATTGTAGCGCTAAAACATTGGATTGGGGGATAGATTCTAAGGTGGAGATATTAGATATGCGTAAATGCGATTTGTAATGGTTTGCGGCGGAACTGAATTTGAATGAAATGCTTCTGTGAAATTTAGGATAAGAGATGGTAGTAGACGAGTTTTACGCTTGGAAAATGGTTTTGGTTATTTTTCCCGAAAGAAATGTAAGCTAAGAAAGCCTTCCAGTGAATTGATCACTGCAAGACTCCGAAAAAATCTATTTCGTTCTAAAAACTTAGAAACGTTTAAATAGTTTCATTGATATTTTTTTGCCAAAGTACTTCTGAGCCACCTTCAGCACGCTGCAAAGCACGGGATGCAACAAAAAGCCAGTCGGATAAACGATTGAGCAACTGTAGTGCGGTGCTTTGAATATTTTGATCACGGGTGTGCACTGACATTAAGCTACGTTCAGCTCGGCGACATACCGCTCGTGCTTGATGTGCATAGCTACATGCTAAAGAACCCGAAGGTAAGATAAACTCTTTAAGCATAGGTAAGTCTTCATTCATGCGGTCAATTTCTTGTTCAAGAAACTCAATACAAACCGGTTGCAGCAAGTGATAGTTGGGAATGCACACCTCACCACCTAAGTCGAAAAGCCAATGTTGAATGAGGCTTAAGCTTTTGTCCCATGTGGCTTTGTTTGTGATTTGGCTTGAAGTAATTTGAGCACGAAGCACACCAATCGTTGAATTGAGCTCATCGACATCACCGAGTGCGGTAATTCGTAGATCATCTTTAGTCACACGTGATCCATCGCCCAAACCTGTGGTGCCTGAGTCGCCAGTACGGGTATAAATTTTACTTAAACGGTGGCCCATAATTTGTCCTGTCTAAAGAATGAAAAAAAGGATAATGTCGGTCAAAACATTATCCATAAACTGCGCTGTTTTAAATTGTTTTTTGAGTCTTTACGTTAAATTAATAACGGAAAGTGACTCCTGCGGAAGCGAAACGACCGCCGTTGATGTACCAATCTTCTGGGGAGTTATCCCAAGAACTTGCCGCTTTATATGCTTCTCGATATTGAACATCACCCATGTTTTGAATGTTAGTAAACACTTTAACTGTTGGGTTAATATTCCAATAGGCATTGAAGTCGACAGTTGCATAACCTGGAACTTTTACGCTATTTGCACTATTGCTAGCATTGGCATGTGAACGAGCTATTACCGAAGTACTAAGTCCATAGACAGCATTTTCTAGTCCTGCAGTGAAAGTAAGCGTCTGTTTTGGGCGATAGGCAATTTCTAAACCTGTTGCTTTATTTTCAGTTTCAACATAAGCATATTCTGTCGCGAGGAATAAATCGTCTTGTTTCCATTTCAGACCTGCCTCACCGCCTGTAAAATTGGCTTCGCCAACATTTTGATTCATGCTGTCGCTATAGACGATTAAGTTATCCACATTGGTGCGATAAACAGAAAAACTAGTCGCTAGATTATCCGTAATCGCATAATCAAAACCTAGTTCATAAGAGATGCTTTCTTCGGGTTCTAAATTTTCATTACCGCCCCACTGAGAATAGAGTTCATTTAGGGTCGGAGCACGGAATGCACTGCCAATATTGGCATAAACGCTTGCATTAGGCAGGAAATGATAGCGAATAGCACCTTGACCTACTGTGTGGCTTCCAAAAAGCTCATTGTCTTCTACACGCAGACCAACTTGAGTGTCAAACAGTTCATTTTTAAATTGGTGTTGTAGATAATAACCTGTGCTATTAACGCTCTGATCTTGATTTTTGATTGAGCTGGTTTTGTAGTTGGCGTCATTATAAGTTGCACCAACTAAAATATTTTGATTTGGTGTGAATTTCCATTTTAGGTTTAAATCACTTTGGTTATTTTCAGTGTTGTACTGTGTGAAATATGATGGAACATCTTGCTTGTCTTGAACATTTGCAAAATGTGCACCTAAAATTAGATTTTGCAGAATATTGTAATCAACTTTCGCATTAATAACACGATTAACAAAATTACGAGGAGCTGTATTGGTAATGTAGTCATTACTGAAAATACTTGTTCCTTTATTTTCACTAATCGAAGCAGAAGCATCAAGCTGATTTTCTTGGAAATATCCAACTTTTGCATTATAGCCTTTTTGATCATAGCTGGCCTTATCACTTTTATCTTGGCTTTCAAAAATACGAGTTCCATCACTTTCTAAGCGTTGGCCACCTACTTGAGCATAGAAACCTTGATCTGTGACTAAATCTGCTTTTGCGATGGTTTTATAGGTATTGTTTTCACCATAGATACCAGTTAATTCTGCACCAGACTTAACTGGTTTTTTTGAAATAAGTTGAACTACACCACCGATTGCATCACTACCATATTGGACTGAAGCGGGGCCTTTCAAGATCTCAATTTGTTGAACATCTGAAGTATCTAAAAAAGCAGGATAAAGTGGGCCAAGTTCATTTTGACTATTTAAACGCGCGCCATCTTTTAAAACTAAGGTATGGACAGCTTTTGTTCCACGTAGTCCAATTTCAGAAATTTGTCCCATACCGCCACTTTGTTTCACGTAAACAGAAGGGTCTTGTTGGATTAAATCAGATAAATTGAGAGCAGGGTTCTTTTCAATCGCATTTTTATTGATGACAGAAATACGGGCAGGAACGTCTTTAATCTTTTCTTCAGAACGTGTTGCAGTGACAACCAATGTATCTAAAGATGCATTAATACTGTCTTGTGCAGATGCAGAAACGGAGAAACCCATCGCAATAGCGATTGCGCCCACTAAAGCTGTAGGCTGAAATAAATTTGGCATGCTGGCTCCATACATTCACCCCCCGTGAATGATTGAGTTAAATGGCGCAATAAGCAGGTCTCCGGACTTAAATATAAATATTGCGAACAATATTGGTATATCCATCTTCCCACACGAGTGCAGTGATGTAAGTGCAAACACTTATAAAGATATACGTTTCGTTTTACCGTTGCGGGGGCAGTGTTGGACTCTCACCAACTTCCCTAAAGCATAGTGCTTAGACTTATTGCATTTGGGTGAAGTATAAGGTTTGTATGTGAATTAAACAATCTATGTAAAGATTTTTCAGGATGAACTTTACGCAAGGTGAAAAAATTGCATTACAATGATTCGCCCTGTTATTTATAGATCAGCTATAAATAGGGTTGAGCCAGAGTCATAACCTATGCGAACCCGTGCCAAAATTTGTGGAATTACCCGTAGCCAAGATATTCAAGCTGTGGTCAATGCCGGGGCTGATGCAATTGGTTTTGTATTTTTCCCGCTTAGTCCACGTCATGTCAGTGCAGCTCAAGCCAAAGAACTGATCCAACATATACCTGCCTATGTGCAAACTGTTGGACTTTTTGTGAATGCAACGGTGGATGACATTGCCGATGTGTTAAAACAAGTGGCGCTCGATATCATTCAGTTTCATGGTGATGAAACACCAGAAGACTGTCAGACAATTGCGGCACAGGTGGGACGCCGTTGGTATAAAGCCATTCAAGTGAAACCTGACCTGAATGTGGTGGCAGAAGTTCAACGCTTTCAACAGGCAGGGGCAAGCGCAGTCCTTTTAGATGCATGGCATCCCGAACTGAAAGGGGGAACAGGACACAGTTTTGACTGGTCACAATTCCCCAAACTGGATATTCCTTTAATTTTAGCTGGTGGTTTAACCCCTACTAATGTTGAAAACGCTATAAAGACGACTGGGGCTTATGCTGTAGATGTCAGCGGAGGCGTCGAATCCGCTAAAGGTATAAAAGACCAACAACTTATAGAAAACTTCATGCAAGGAGTCCATCGTGGATCAGCAAAGTAATGTGATTGACTATACCCAATACCCAGATGAACGTGGGCATTTTGGTATCCATGGCGGACGTTTTGTGTCAGAAACTCTAATGGCAGCATTAGAAGACTTAGAAAAGCTCTATTTCCGTATGAAAGATGATGAGCAGTTTCTGGCAGAATTCGACCGTGACCTCGCCTACTATGTAGGTCGTCCTAGTCCTTTATATTATGCTGAGCGATGGTCGAAAGAGTTGGGTGGTGCACAAATTTACTTAAAACGTGAAGACCTGAATCATACAGGTTCACATAAAGTGAATAACACGATTGGTCAGGCTTTACTGGCAAAACTGTCGGGTAAAAAACGAATTATTGCTGAAACTGGCGCAGGTCAGCACGGTGTTGCAACGGCTACGATTGCAGCGCGTTTAGGGCTTGAATGTGTGGTATTCATGGGTGCAGAAGACGTGAAACGTCAAGCCATGAATGTCTATCGTATGCGTTTACTTGGTGCGACCGTTGTGCCTGTGGAAAGTGGCTCTAAAACATTGAAAGATGCCATGAACGAAGCGATGCGTGATTGGGTCACCAATGTTGATTCAACTTATTATGTGATTGGTACGGTTGCAGGCCCACATCCTTATCCACAATTGGTTCGTGATTTCCAATCGATTATTGGTCGTGAAGCACGTAAACAAATTCAAGAGCAAGCAGGGCGTTTACCTGATGCCTTGGTGGCATGTGTCGGTGGTGGTTCAAATGCAATGGGCTTGTTCTACCCATTCTTAAACGATGCTGATGTGAAAATGTACGGTGTTGAAGCTGCAGGTTATGGCATTGAAACAGGTAAACACTCTGCACCATTGAATGCTGGTCATGTCGGAGTTTTACACGGTAACCGTACTTATTTAATGTCGGATGAACAAGGCCAAATCATTGAAACTCATTCAATTTCAGCAGGTTTGGATTATCCAGGTGTAGGCCCTGAACATAGTTTCTTAAAAGATATGCACCGTGTTGAATATGTGCCGATCAATGACAATGAAGCTTTACAAGGTTTCCGTGATTTAACCCAGATTGAAGGGATTATTCCTGCACTGGAAAGCTCTCATGCGATGGCTTATGTGACTAAACTTGCGCCAACCATGTCTAAAGATCAAATTATTATTGCGACGGTTTCTGGTCGTGGTGATAAGGACTTAATGACTGTGGCACGTATTGATGGCGTGGAAATGGTTGAGATGTAAGAATCCTCGACTAACCACTTTTGAAAAAGAGAGAAAAGCCTCCCCCTTTTAATAGATGAGGGTTGGGTGGATTACAAAAATCGTGCTGAAGTGATTCAGCACGATTTTTTCTTATGTAGATAATTTTGGTTTAAAAATGAGCATTTAAGAGTTTGAAAATTAATATAATTGTTTGATTCGAGGAAAGGCCGTTTGCAATTGTTCGAGGCAGACTATTAGTTGAACTATACAGTTTCTGCGATATAGTGAACGGATTGATGATATGTGCCGAGTTTTGCAAACGGAAATGCCTTTGGTTACTTTGGGCAAAACCAAAGTAACATGATGAGCTCCGCAAATAAGAAGTACAAACTGTAAGACTCCGCTAGGTACATTTTAATTTGAAAAGGAGCAAAACATGCCTAACCTATTTATGGTCATGCTTGGTGGTCGCCATGCACGTGCAAATACCGAAGTCCATGATGTTGTATTTGCAGTCGCTGACAGTCTAGAAGAGAGTTACCCGCAACTTAAAAATGCATGGTTTGGTGAACAAAAAGGCTTACATATTGATGCTTGGATGCAAGTGAATGGTATTGAATGTCGAGGGAAAAAATACCAAATACAGTTTAGTGATGCTCAACCCCAAGCGGAGGATGAAAAACTGTGGCTCATAAATTTAGGTGGCTATGACACACGTGAATTTGGGGAGTTACATCGTTATGTACTCGTCGTTGCGCCGCATGCCGCAGAAGCCAAACAACTTGGCAAACAATATTTTGATCAAAAGTGGCAAAAGCAACATACTGACCGTGTTTTAGACGTTGATGGCTGTATTGCGATTGATTGTGTACATGGTCGTTATGTGGCATTGGTTGAAGCTGAGTTTGATGTAAACACATGGGAAAATACATATCTCATGTTAAATTAAGTTTGAACTATTCCTAATTCTTTTAAGTGATGTATTAAAACGAAAAGCAGGTTTAACGAATAATTTGATGAAAAAACAAACTAAATACTTTTCACCTTTAAAATTATAGGCATAATAGGCTTATGGATATTAATTAACTTTTGCTTAAGGATAAAGCATCAATGGATTTGATACAGTCCAACGGACAACCACATTATGGTCGGTTTAGCGAACTTCCAAAAACCATTGATTTAAATAAGTATCAGTATAAAACCCCATATGGTGAAGTGCTCACTGGCTGGCGGAAAAAGCTAAAATATAAGAAATTTAAGTTTTGTAGCATTCAACATGAACACTACACCATTGGCTTAGCGATTGCTGATATTGCTTGGGCTGGACACGGTTTCGTTTATATTTATGATCATCTCAAAAATGAAGTACTTGAATGGAACGCCGTCAATTTTCTGGCGCGTAAAACCGTATTAGATGAACAGCCTTTATATAACCAAAGTGTATTTGCAAATTCACCTTTTCAAATTGAAATTCAGCATGCCAATGGGGTGCGTTATGTTCAAGTCACCAAGTATGGTGAAATTAAGCTGAGCGCCCGTATCTTCTGTGCAGGCACTGATCCATTGAGTATGTGTAGTCCAACAGGGATTAATGGCTGGACTTATACTCAGAAATTGACCACCTTAGCTTGTGAGGGTTTTTTTACCAATAAAGCGGGGCAGATCATTCAGTTTAATGAGCGGACCTTAGCTGCGCTAGATGATACCTGTGGTTTCCTCCGACCGGAAACAGCTTGGTTTTGGCTCTCTTGTAGTTTTTGGGATGCACAGGGTAAGCGTATTGGTCTGAACTTAGCCTCTGGTGTGAATGAAAGTTTTGGCAATGAAAACTGTCTGTGGGTAAATGGAAAGCTCTATACCGTGAGTGATGTGCTGTTCCAGATGGAAGAAGAAGGACGTTGGAGCATTCGTTCGCTAGATGAGCGCTTAAATTTAACTGTGATTACGGGCTGGCGCCGTTTTGAAAACCTAAATTTGCGTCTTGTGGGCAGTCAGTTTAGTCAGTGGCAAGCCAAAATTAGCGGTACGATTCAGCAGGATGATCAAGAAATTGTATTGCTAAATGAATATGGACTGCTCGAACAGCACTATGCAAAGTGGTAAAAGACCTATAACAAAAAAACCAGCATCATGCTGGTTTTTTCTTTTGTTATGTTTATGAATTTATTTCCCTGCTTGCCAAAAAGCTTCACCCGCTAAAATCGGATCATGACTTTCTGCAAGGGTATCGATCCAAACATCGTACTGTGCAATCACAGGATGTTGATTGGGATGAAAGTCTTTCTTAAACCAATCGAGATATTGACCACGCATGCGGGACAGTATCCCTTTTTTACCAAAGAACCAAGGCAGCCCTTTACGCATCATTTGCAAGCGCTGAATACGGCTAAAGCCATCATGCTTGAGCATGACATCTGCACGATAAGTGGTGAAACCAAACATCATCACCGTGGTAAAGGCCAATGCAAATAGACGCGTCGCTTCAGGCACATGTCCGACTTGTTTCATCACATCAAACGCGACATCACGGTGTTCCATTTCTTCAATGGCATGCCATGCAAATAAAGAACGCACATAGGGGTGGGCCTCAGCCAACGTGGCTTTATGGCTATAAAAAGTCTCGGCCATCAGTGCGGTTAAATGTTCTGCCGCAGCCGTCATGGCAATGTTGTACTGCGGCGAGCGTTTGCTTAATTCGAACTTAAAAATTTTATTTAAACGCTGAATAAACTGATCGACAGGCATGCCTTGTTCTCGCATGACTTGATTCATTTTGTCATGGGCAATGCCATGCTGTGCTTCCTGCTTAATAAAATCGGTGACACGTGCAGCTAAGCTTGGGTCTGTAATTTGGTCCCTAAACAAACGCACGCTTTGAATAAAATAGCGTTCTCCATCGGGGAAAGTGAGGCTGAGTGCATCGAACATGCGCGTCCGAAATGGGTCGCCGCCAAACCAAAAACGGGGTACTTCATCGAGCTTAAAATTGAGTTGGGTTCGCACAATCGGTTCAACAGGGGCTTTAACAATGGCATTCATTTTGTTTTACTTCATTTGCCTTGGATGATTGCAGTATGTCGGAGAAAATGCAGTTTGTTTTGACAGATATTGCCATTTTTTATACATTTTACGCCAATGTGAAAATATCGCATGTCAAATAGTGGGTGGGCTATCATGCAAGAGTTACAAATCCCCAATGGTTATTTTCAGCTCTGGAATATGTATCTCATAGAGCAAGGAATTGATTTTCATCAACTCGGTTTTTTAGCGCAATATCAGTATGAATTAGAGCATGTATTACAACTGCCAATCGATACCCAATCGCCATTTTCATTCTTTCAAACGATTTTACAACTGACGCGAGAGCAATTGGATTGTCCTCAGTTGATTATGGAGATGGCAAAATTTATTCAACCTGAGCATTTTGGTGTTTTGGGCTATATGGCCACACGCAGTAATAGCGTGGCTGAAGCACTGAGTTATGTGATGCGTTTTAGTCGTTTGGTGATTGATGGTGCAGAAGTTAGTCCCATGCAGATGCAGCAAAGGGGCAATGAAATTTGGCTGACTTGGCCTTTTCTCAATGAGAAATATGCTTCACTGAATGAAATGACCATGGCATCTATTGTGCATTTGGCCAAGAAAATTTTCCCCGATCAATTACAAATCTTAAAAATCCAAATGGCGCATCCAGCCCAGATGGCACAGTATCATTATCTAAAATTTTATGGTTGTGAAGTGAGCTTTAATCAAGCCTGCTATGCCTATGTGATGAGTGTGGACAGTTTGACTTTAAAATCGGGTTTTGCTGATCCTTCCTTAACGCAGCTTTTACTGAAACAAGCAGAGGTAGCAATTGCCCTCAAGCCTCGTTATGAGAGCGTATTACAACAGATTCATAGCGCCGTGGCTGATTATCTTAAAGCGCATGCAGAAGCCCCTAAAATTGAACAGATTGCCAATGAATTACACCTGTCAACGCGAACCTTACAACGCCAGTTGCAAGACTGGGATAGTTCATTTAAGCGAATACTTGAGTCAGAGCGCATGAAACGATGTGAATATTTATTACAACAAGGTTTGAGTTTGACTGAAATCGCTTTACAACTCGGCTATTCGGGACAGTCTGCTTTAGCGCGTGCTTATAAACAGCATAGTGGTCAGACCTTATTGCAGTTGAAACGACAACTGAAATAACAGCAGGCATAAAAAAAGCGCCTTCGGGGAGGCGCTGAAATGTATGAAATGACTAGACTGATTTCAGTCGTGGAAAACGGAATGCAATTGCAAGGATGGCAAAGATCGCCAGTATCCAACAGTAGTAAATGCTGCCGATGAGTTCAACTGGCGAAAGCTTTGCAATCGAGCAGGCCAAGAGAAGCTGTGCACCATAGGGAATAAGCCCTTGTACAACACATGAAAAGATGTCGAGCAAAGCTGCTGCACGTTTGGGGTCTACACCATATTCTTTAGCGACTTCACGTGCCATATCGCCCGATAAAATAATCGCTACAGTGTTGTTGGCCACAAAAATGTTGGAGAAAACCACCAAAAAGCTCAATCCGATTTCACCTGCGCGCTCACGACCAACTTTAAATAAACGGGTTAGGCTGTAAATGCGTTGAATAAGCCAGTCGAGACCACCTTCTTTTTGCATAATGGTCGAAAGACCGCCCAAGAACATCGACAGTAAAGCGACTTCAAACATACCGACAAAACCATCATAGATGGCTGTGTTGAGTTGAATGACGGTAAATTCTGGCTGTGTAATCAGTCCCATCACCCCAGAGAGCACCACACCGACTGTAAGTACCGCAAGCACGTGTAAACGACTGAAGGCGAGAAAAAATACCACGACATAGGGCAACACTAGCCAAGGGTTAAAGTCTTTGGATTGAATGGTTTCGGTTTGATGGATACTAAAGACATAAATAGCGATCGTGATTAAAGCCGCAGGTACTGCAATCCAGACATTAACGCGAAACTTGTCTCGAAGCTGAACGTTTTGACTGGTGGTGGCTGCAATGGTGGTATCCGAAATCATTGAAAGATTGTCACCAAACATCGCACCGCCCACGACCGCACCTATGGCATAGACTACAGCAATATCAGTGGCTTGAGAGAAACCAAAAGCAATGGGTGCACAGGCCGCAATGGTGCCCATCGAGGTGCCCATTGCTGTTGCAATGAACGCTGAAATAATGAATAGCATGGGCAGCACAAAGGCTGGTGGAATCGCAGACAAGCCCATTTGCACTGTGGCATCTACACTACCAATGGCGTTGGTGGTACTGGCAAATGCACCTGCCAGCATGAACACCACGAACATCAAGATGAGGTTCGGGTGACTTGCACCGCGTAGGAAGGTTTCGATGCCTTGATTCAGCTCACCGCGGTAAATCAATACCGCCAAAATAATGGCAGGAATGGCCGCAACTGGCGCTTTCATTTGATAGAACGCAAACTCGGTTCCAATCACAGAATGGTAAATACCACTGCCTAAGAAAATGGCTAAAAAAACAATAAGCGGTAACAGCGCAAGCGCACGTGCTTGCACTAAACCTGAGTTATCGGTGGTCATAGGAGATAGGGAAATGAAAGAATGTGCGTAGTATAATGCAGGTTTTGCTATTTCATAAAACTTTAAATGTAAAAGCTAAACCGCCTATTTTTATCATTTTTTTTCAAATAAAAATAAGTTTATCTAAAACTTAGACATTTTGGTATTTCCTAAAATTAGGCATCTTTGATCATTGAGAAAAAAACCGAAATATCAGTAAATGGTGCTTTACGGTTGTTCTGAAAATATTTGACGAAAAATGAATTGGAACGCGAACGCGATGTGCTCTATTCAATGAGTAAAAAATAGCGTTACAATGCAGCGTCTTGTATTTTTACAAAGCCAACTCCTCAGTAGTTTTAATTTTAAACAAGTTAAGGAAAGCACAACCCTATGTCACGTTTAGCCACTCGTTTTGGACAGCTTAAATCTCAACAGCGTAAAGCTTTGGTTTCTTATGTTATGGCTGGTGACCCTCATCCACAGGTAACAGTTCCTTTGTTACATCAGATGGTCGAGGCGGGTGTAGATGTGATTGAACTCGGTCTTCCATTTTCAGATCCTATGGCAGATGGTCCTGTGATTGCCCTTGCAGCAGAACGCGCATTGGCAGGTGGTACCAATACCTTAGATGCTTTGAATATGGTCAAAGAGTTCCGTCAAAAGGATCAAGAGACCCCAGTCGTATTGATGGGTTATCTGAATCCTGTTGAAGTCATTGGTTATGAAAAGTTTGTATCGACTGCGCATGCATGTGGTGTCGATGGCATTCTACTGGTGGACTTACCACCAGAAGAAGCAGCAGAGCTTGATGTTGTATTGAAGCAATTTGATATGGATCAAATCTTTTTACTAGCGCCAACCTCAACGGACGAACGCATTAAACATGTGGTGAAACAAGCGAGTGGTTTCATCTATTACGTGTCTTTAAAAGGGGTCACAGGTGCAGCAACTTTAGACGTTGCTGAAGCTGCGAACCGAATTGCTAAAATTAAAGCAGAAACAGATATTCCTGTCGGTGTTGGTTTTGGGATCAGTGATGCGACATCTGCCAAAGCAATGGGCGGAGTGGCTGATGCTGTGATTGTTGGTAGTGCTTTTGTTAAGCAATTTGCAAGCTTAGCACCAGAACAAGCCGTGGTTGAAACGGTTAATAAAGTCAAGGAGCTTCGAGCAGCGCTCGATGAGTTAGTATGAGTCAAGATGTTAAATCAGGGAAAATCCTAAGCCCATCGACGCCATGGACTGAACGTGGTGTACCCGGTATTCAAGTACCTGATGAGCAAACCTCACTCAAGGCGACGTTTACAGAACCAACGATTGAATGCCCTGAGTGCCATGCACTTGTTACACGTACTGCAATGTCATTTAACGCGTATGTTTGCCCTCAGTGTGATGAACATTTGCGTATGAAAGCCCGTGATCGTTTGAATTGGTTCTTTGACCAAGTGCAAACAGAATTGGGACAAGAATTTAAAGCCAAAGATCCGTTGAAATTTGTCGACTCAAAGCCATATCCAGCGCGTATGAGTGAAGCACAGACCAAAACAGGTGAAACTGAAGCTTTGGTGGTGATGCAAGGTTTACTTAAAGGTATTCCTTTGGTTGCCTGTGCCTTTGAATTTGACTTCATGGGTGGTTCAATGGGTACGGTTGTTGGTGACCGTTTTGTGCAAGCGGCTGAAAAAGCCATTGCGGACAAGCAACCTCTGATTTGCTTTGCTGCTTCAGGCGGTGCGCGTATGCAAGAGGGCATGTTGTCTTTGATGCAAATGGCGCGTACTTCAGCGGCCATCCAAAAAATGAAAGATGCTGGCCTACCTTATTTGGTGGTGTTGACGCATCCTGTTTACGGTGGTGTAACCGCATCTTTAGCAATGCTCGGTGATGTACATATTGCTGAGCCGAAAGCGATGATTGGTTTTGCAGGTAAACGCGTGATCGAACAAACGGTACGCGAAAAGTTAGAAGAGCCGTTTCAGCGTGCGGAATACTTGCTTGATCATGGTGTAATCGATCAAATTGTTCACCGTCACGCATTACGTGATACAGTTTATCGTATTGTCGCGAAACTGATGAATTTGTCTTGAACACAGCACCACTTGCAACAGACTCTTTAGAAACATGGCTCGATTATTGGGGCCATGTTCACGTTACGGGGATTGATTTAGGATTGGAACGGGTCATTCCTGTAGCTGAAAAGCTCGGTGTAACGCGTCCCGATGCCAAAGTTTTAACCGTAGCGGGAACCAACGGAAAAGGTTCGACCACCACCACACTGGCTGCCATTTTAAATGCGCAAGGCTATAAGGTGGGACTGTATCAGTCACCACATATTTACCGTTTTAATGAACGGGTCAAATTGCGTGGTGTAGAGGTCGATGACCAAAGCTTGGTCAATGCTTTTGTACAAGTGGATCAAGCGCGCCGTGATTGTGATTTAAGCCTCTCGTTCTTTGAGGCGACCACACTCGCGGCTTTTGTCATTTTTAAAGACCAAGTATGTGATGTTTGGGTCCTTGAAGTCGGTCTAGGTGGTCGCTTAGATGTGGTCAACGTGATTGAACCCGATGTTGCGGTGATTACTAATATTGGTTTAGACCATACTGACTGGCTGGGCGATACCATTGAAAAGATTGCCTTTGAAAAGGCAGGCATCATCCGTCCCAATATTCCTGTGGTGTTTGGCGGCTTACAACAAATCCCTCAAGCGATTATCGATAAAGCGGATGCTTGTGCTGCAAAACTTTATGCAGTGAATCGTGACTATTTTTATCAACTTAGTGAGCATGGTCAGTCGTGGATGTTTGCATCTAGCGGCACCACTTTAAATTTACCTCTCGGCACATTGGCGGTTGAGAATATTTCAACAGCTGTTGCTGCTGTTTTATTGAGTGGTTTAACTGTCACTCAAGCGGCTATTTCTGAAGGAATTCAAAATGCAAAATTGCAAGGTCGTTTTGAAATTCGCCAAATACAGAACAAAACGGTAATTTTTGATGCAGGGCATAACCCGCATGGTGTTGCTTTTTTATTAAATCAATTGCGAAATTTCCTAAAATACAATAAACAGTACACTGAAGTAGTCAGTGTTTTCTCGATGTTGGCAGATAAAGATGTGAAATCTGTCACAGAGTTATTGAAAGATTCCATACAAATGTGGAAAATTGCGGCATTAACTGTCCCGCGTGCAGCTCCAATTGAACAATTGGATCAAGCGCTGCAAGGGCAACATGTGCAGCACTTTGACAGTGTGAAATTGGCTTTTAAATCAGCGCTCGACGAAACAAAGAATAATCAGCTGATTTTGGTATGTGGTTCATTTCATACCTTAGAAGCGGTATGGGAGTATTTGGAAGAATGTCAATGAATAGCAAACAACGTTGGATGGGTGGCGTTGTTTTATTAGGTGGTGGTGTCCTTTTGGCGGCATTACTGCTTAAAGGCAAAGAAGAAATACATCAAAATAATATTAAAACACCAGAGCTAGTCACACAAAATGTGCAACGTAATGCCGAAGGTGAGTTGGTTCAACTTCAGCCGTTAACGGTTGATGTTGAAACAGAAAAGCGTTTACTGGAACAACAACGTGTAGCACGTGAAAAATCGGTTGCTGAACAAGAAGCTCGTGCGGCCGAATTTTTAGCAATGCAACAGCAAGCCGAAGCAGATGCTGCACGTAAAGCAGCGGAAGAATATGCCGCGTTGAATGCGCACCGTAATGCTGCACAGCAAAGCTCGGACAACATTCCACCAGAATTGGTTGAAGATGAAAAAGCCAAGCAACAGCGAATTGCTGCGGATAAAGCCGCTGAGCTGAAGAAGTTGGAACAGCAAAAGCTGCAAGCGCGTACTGAAGCTGAAAAAGCAGCGGCTGCAAAAAAACTGGCTGAGCAAAAAGCCTTAGCAGAAAAGCAAGCACTTGAAGATAAAGCTAAGCGAGAAGCAGAGGCTAAACGTAAAGCAGAAGACGAGCGTAAAGCTGAAGCGAAAAAAGAAGCTGAACGTAAAGCAGATGCTGATAAAAAAGCGGAAGACAAACGTAAGGCAGATGAAAAGCGAAAAGCTGATGAAGCCAAGAAAAAGGCGGAAGCTGAGAAAGCGCGTGATTTGCTTGAACATGGCGATAAGCAATGGATGGTACAGGTGGCATTGGCTGCCAATGAAGCCAATGCGGATGCACTGGCTGCTAAGCTTCGTGCCAAGGGCTATAAGGTCACTAAAAGTCCAACCTCTAAAGGCGTACGAATTATGGTGGGGCCATCTAAAGACCGTGATACTGCCGATGCAGCCCGCAAAAAGATCACTTCAGATGCGAGCCTCGGTATGAAGTCCGCATGGGTGATTGACTGGGTGCCACTCGACAAACGTTAAGATCGGGGTTAACCCAATTGCCTTCACTAAGATGGATTCAACAGTTGCTGTTGAATCCATTTTATATTTTCAGGGCTGAATAATGGCTCAATATTTTGCCAAATTGGATGAAAACCATAACCCCCATGTTTCATCTCAGCCAAGGCATCAGTGGTAGACCAGTTTTGAAAAATAATGCGGTACATGGCCACACTGGCGCCTGTACGGTCTGAACCATGGTAGCAATGCAGTAAAACTTTTTGCTGGTTTTGCTCTGCAAGTTGGATTTGCTGCATCACCTTTAACAAATCTTCTCGGTCAATCGCCCATGTATGAATCGGGATATGTACCAGTTCAAACCCTTGGTTGGACAGTTTTTTCAGGTCTTGATTGCGGGAGCGTAAATTAATAATCACATCAATTTCTTGTGCCTTTAAACTCTGAACTAAATCTTGATCGGGTTGCTCACTACGAAAAACAGTTTCACTGATTTGATAGAAATTATGTACAGGTTGGATCGACTGTCCCCAGTGTTGTGGACGCTCGGTCTCGGGCAGGGCAGGCGTAGTCATACAGCTAGAAACACTGATACACAGAGAAAGCATAACAAGATATTTGGTCATAGGATCAGGCTCTGATGGTGTGAAAGTTCAACAGGGTCATGTGCACAAAAGATTTCGATACGTGGTTCCGACTGTGCCAAGTGTTGAATTTTATGCAAGTTGCTTAAACGCTGTGCATTATCTTCGGCAAAAAATACTTCTAAGGTATTTAAGCTGCGAAGTTTGTTTTGGGGATTAAGTTCTAGGTGGGAGTAGTAAGCATCCCCGCAGAAGAGTTTCCAACCCTGCTGGGTTTTAATGGCAATGCCACAGTGGCCTTCAGTATGCCCAAACAGTGGAATCAAAAGAATCTCATTATGAAATAAGTCAAACCCTTGCACTTGAGTTAAGTTAAACCATGCATCACCGTGAATTGGCTCAATAAAGTGCCAATGGCGATGCTGCTGAAATTGTTGTGTTTTATAACGGGCTTTATTTTTGAATGACTTCAGGTTTTGTGCCGCATTATATTCGTTAGACAGGATATGTACGGTTGCATTGGGAAAGTCAGAAATACCACCCGCATGGTCAAAATCTAGATGGGAAACCAAAATGTGTTTGACATCCTTTGGGCTAAAGCCAAGTTTTTGGATTTGTGCAATTGCAGTTAATTCTAAGTTTTGTTCAATTTTTCCAATTCGAGCCACCAACTGCCCCAAACGCTGCTTGGTGTGTAGATAGTCCTGTATGCCTAAGCCCGTATCAATCAGCACCAGCCCTTGATCTGTTTCAACCAAAAGACAATGGCACACCACCTTAGCTTGAAAACCTTTTTGACCAAAGAGTGGGGCACACACTGGACACATGGTGCCACAATGTAAATGGTGAATGTTATAAATCATAAAGTCTTTTTTATCGTATTGTTTTGACTGTTATAGCGGAAGACTTGAGTTTTAACAGTTTGATTTTGTTAAAGAGTTATGTGTATCTGCTTTAAACGGAAAAAAGCCTGTCGATTGACAGGCTTTCAAAAGTTCAAACTCGGCTCGTCATTGGAGTTTGTAACGATCATACAAGGTGACTCAGAACGTATTTTTATGGGTTAGTTTCCTCTTTTGGATTGCTTGGAGTTTAGTGCCCCATTTTTGTTTTCAATCGGTCTGCTCGGTTAAAACTTCGAGCTTCGCTTGTCTGCTGCAACAGCAGAGTATTTTATCCTTGCTCGGGCTGTGGAGTCAGGCGTAAATACGGGGTGATTGCTTTATAACCTTTCGGAAAGCGCTGTGCGATTTCAGCTTCATCTTTGAGTGACGGCACAATCACCACATCTTCGCCTTGTTGCCAGTTCGCAGGAGTTGCAACTTTGTGGTGATCGGTCAGTTGCAGTGAGTCAATCACGCGTAAGATTTCATGGAAATTACGACCAGTCGATGCAGGATAAGTGATAATCAAACGGACTTTTTTGTTTGGATCGATAATCACTAAAGAGCGAACTGTTAATGTTTCACTGGCATTAGGATGGATAAAACCATATAGCTCAGACACTTTACGGTCTTGGTCGGCAATGATCGGGAAATTCACCGTGGTATTTTGGGTTGCATTGATGTCTTTAATCCAACCTAGATGTGACTCAACATCATCGACCGAGAGAGCAATGGCTTTTACCCCACGTTTTTCAAATTCATCTTTGAGTTTTGCGGTAAAGCCAAGCTCGGTGGTACATACTGGCGTGTAGTCAGCAGGATGTGAAAACAGTACTCCCCAGCTATCGCCTAAAAATTGATAAAAATCGATTTTGCCTTCGCTCGAAGCCTGTTGAAAGTTGGGTGCGATGTCGCCTAAACGTAAACTCATGTTGAACCTCAAATTATCTTTATGTCTATGGAATGAACATCACTATGGCGCAATTTCTTTTGCATGAAAAATAGTGTTTTATTATTTGTTTATACAAAATATTCATAATTGGTCGGATAGCTGTTATGTATTTGGGGATGCCAAAGATGACCTCATTGTTGCTCTAGAGACCGTTTATTTGCATATTTGGTAACGGTGTTTAGACGAGATTTTTTCTGCTTCTGTGAAGTGTATCGCTCTATAGAATTGATTGCGCATTCGATCGGTTTATGATTGGATATAATTCTTTTCATGATTGATTTATATTTGTTTTTTAAAGCAAATTCACAAAGTATAAAAAACTTGAGTATTAGAACAATGAAAAAAATAGGTATCGCCCTGACTTTAGTGTTATGGGGACTGGAAGTAACCCATGCGCAGAATGGTGGGCAATTGAAACAAGCCCAAGTGAGTACTGCTCGTCAAACGCCACAACAAATTACAGATCAATATCTAGCGTCCCAAAAAAGCCTTACACAGCGGAAAGTGGCGCTGTCTCAGGCTCTCGAACAGGAGTTAGCTCGAGGTCAGAATGCGAATAATATTTATCAAGTTGCTTGTGTACAGCTTGTTCCAATTCTTACCGCAATGCGAGTCAATGATGAACAACTCTTGGGTTTCTTACAGAGCATGAATCCAAATCAGTCCAACAACGGGGTGAAAGCCTCGCTGCGGCAAAATCATGCACTTGAAAGCAAAACCTTGAACAACTGCAAACAATTAAAGTCGCTACTTTAAAAAAGACCGTGAATCCTGATGAGTTCGGATGAAATCTCTATATCGGCTGTTTAAAATTTGTTACATTAGTTTGCCTTAGATTCGACGGGCTAGAAACAATGAATAGATTTTTTAAATGGTTTTGTGTAAAGCCCTTGTACTTCAAATTTCTAGCACCATAATAACGACTAAGAAAACATATTCATTTGACAAGCAAGATTTAGAGAGTCTATTCATGTTGGCAAGTCTGATCGGAGGAATCTTCGGTACCAAAAATGAGCGCGAACTCAAACGCATGCGTAAAATCGTAGACAAGATTAATGCGCTCGAGCCGACGATATCCGCTCTTGGCGATGCAGACTTATCTGCAAAAACTGAAGAATTTAAACAACGATATAACAAGGGCGAAAGCCTCGATAAATTACTCCCAGAAGCATTTGCCGTCTGCCGTGAAGCAGCTAAGCGTGTCATGGGCATGCGTCATTACGATGTACAGTTGATCGGTGGCATTACCTTACACGAAGGTAAAATTGCAGAGATGCGTACAGGTGAAGGTAAAACCCTGATGGGTACCTTGGCGTGTTATTTAAACGCGATTAGTGCTCAAGGTGTTCACGTTATTACCGTGAATGACTATTTGGCACAGCGTGATGCTGAATTAAACCGTCCGCTCTTTGAATTCTTGGGTTTAAGCATTGGTATTATCTATTCCATGCAAGATCCAACAGAGAAAGCTGAAGCCTATCGTGCTGATATTACCTACGGTACCAACAACGAATTTGGCTTTGACTATCTACGTGACAACATGGTGTTCTCGCTTGCTGAGAAAAAACAACGTGGTTTGATCTATGCCATCATCGATGAAGTCGATTCGATCTTAATTGATGAAGCGCGTACGCCTTTGATTATTTCAGGTCAAAGTGATGACTCTTCACAGTTGTATGCCGCAATCAACAGTATTCCGCCCAAGCTGCATGCGCAGAAAGAAGAAAAAGTCGCGGATGGTGGTCATTTCTGGATTGATGAAAAACAACGTTCTGTTGAAATGACAGAAATTGGTTTTGAAACGGTTGAAAATGAACTGATTGAAATGGGTTTGTTGGCTGAAGGTGAAAGCCTGTATTCATCGACCAACCTAAATCTAGTTCATCATGTTACTGCTGCCATTCGTGCGCATTACTTGTATCAACGCAATGTGCATTACATCATCAATGATGGTGAAGTGATCATTGTCGATGAAAACACAGGGCGTACCATGCCAGGTCGTCGCTGGTCTGAAGGTTTACACCAAGCGGTTGAAGCAAAAGAAGGCTTAGAAATCCAGCCTGAAAACCAAACGCTCGCAACTACAACTTTCCAGAACTATTTCCGTCTATACAAAAAGCTTTCTGGTATGACCGGTACTGCCGATACTGAAGCAGCGGAAATGAAAGAAATTTATGGTCTAGATGTAGTCATTATTCCGACGCACCGTCCAATGGTTCGTCTCGATCAAAACGATTTAATCTATTTAAATCGTAATGGTAAATACAACGCGATTATTCAAGAAATTCAACGCGTGCATGAGTCTGGTGTAGCCCCAATTTTGATTGGTACAGCAACCATTGAAGCTTCTGAGATTCTCTCGGATAAATTGCGTGATGCAGGCATTCAGCACGAAGTGTTAAATGCGAAACAACACGAACGTGAAGCAGATATTATTGCGCAAGCGGGTGCACCGCGAGCAGTAACGATTGCAACCAACATGGCTGGTCGTGGTACAGACATTCTGCTCGGTGGTAACTGGAAAGCTTTACTGGCAAAAATTGAAAACCCAACCCATGAAGATGAAGCGCGCTTAAAAGCCGAATGGGAACAAAACCATGAAATGGTATTAAGTTCTGGTGGCTTACACATCATTGGTTCTGAGCGTCACGAATCACGTCGTATTGATAACCAGCTTCGTGGTCGTGCAGGTCGTCAGGGTGACCCTGGTGTGTCACGTTTCTACTTGTCACTTGAAGATGACTTAATGCGTATCTTTGCAGGTGATCGTGTTGTGGGCATGATGCGTGCGATGGGCTTACAAGAAGACGAAGCCATTGAGCATAAAATGGTGTCACGTTCGATTGAAAATGCGCAGCGCAAAGTTGAAGCACGTAACTTCGATATTCGTAAGAACTTATTGAAATACGATGACGTCAACAACGAACAGCGTAAAATTATTTACTCGCAACGTGATGAAGTTTTGGCTGAAAGCACATTACAAGATTACATCGAAGAGATGCAACGTGATGTGATGAAAGGCGTGATTTCTAACTATATCCCACCTGAGTCAATTCATGACCAATGGGATATTGATGGGCTTGAAAAAGCGTTACGTGAAGACCTTGCGATTGATTTGCCAATCAACCAATGGTTGGAAGATGACCGTCGTTTAGATGAAGAGTCTTTGGTTGAGCGTATTACTGATGAAGTGGTACAGCGCTACCGTAGCCGCCGTGAACAAATGGGGGATGAAACAGCAGTTATGCTGGAGCGTCACTTCATGTTGAACTCGCTGGATCGTCACTGGAAAGATCACTTGGCGGCGATGGATTATTTACGCCAAGGCATTCACTTGCGTGGTTATGCGCAGAAAAATCCTGAGCAAGAATACAAAAAAGAAGCGTATAACTTATTTGTAAATATGTTGGCGATTATCAAATCGGATGTTGTGACTGATTTATCTCGCGTACATGTACCAACGGCTGAAGAGCTGGCTGAAATGGAAGCTCAAAAGCAAGCTCAAGCTGAAGCGATGCAATTGAACTTGTCGCATGCAGATTTTGATGGTTTGTTGGCCGATGATCAAAGCCACTTCGCAGAAGTAGATGCACAATACGAGCCTGTAGAAGAGTTTGCGGCACCTGCGAGTCGTAACGCGCCTTGCCCATGTGGTTCAGGCTTAAAATACAAACAGTGTCACGGTAAAATCTAAACTGTGAACGAGTGAAAAAGCAGAACTTCGGTTCTGCTTTTTATTGGTATGACTGAAAAATTGACGTTAAGATCAATCCAAATACGATTCTGATTACAGCTAAAGCGTTGCATAATGTGAATAGCATTTGCAGTGTTAGGCATTAAATGCTATTTAGTTGCTCATCATCTAAACCTCTAAAGTGGAAAGACAATGAAAAAAGTATTAAAACCAATCATGATTGTAGCTTTAGCGCTTCCAACTTTTGCATTTGCAGATACCACTACCGCAGCTAAAGTTCAACAAGCGCGCGGTGCAACTACAGCACCTGCGGCACAAGCCAATGGCAATATTACGGTACAAAGTCCGCGTACAGGGATTCGTTATACCTTTGCCAATCCAAATCAACGCCCAGTGGTTCTGCAAACGGCTGCTATTGCTCCTGTAAATGCAGCAACAGTGAACCGTATTGTGGCTTCAAATCCAGCGCTTTCTCCTGTAAGCCAAGAAAATGCTAAACAAGCGCTTTTGTCTAGCTCAGCACAGCTTGCTTCAAATTAATCAAATGCTAGTGCATAAAACCAATCTTCGGATTGGTTTTTTTATGTCAAAAATGAGTGTGCATTGAAAAGTTAAAGCAAACAAAGTCTTCTGCTCGATTTTTTCTGAAAATTCTAATAAGCTGTGTTTTTTCTAACAAATGAATTGGACGTTTAAAATGCCAGTAGGTGACGTATCAATGCCACAAATGCACGTGGTGAAAGGGGTGAGAATCGGAACGGCTGAAGCTTATGTGCGCTATCAGAACCGACGTGATCTTGTCATTTTCGAATTTGCTAAAGGAACGAATGTTGCGGGTGTTTTCACTCAAAATGCGTTCTGTGCAGCGCCCGTGCATGTGTCAAAAGCGCACTTACAAGTGGCGAATCCGCGCTACCTTATTATCAACACTGGCAATGCCAATGCTGGTACAGGCAAGACAGGCATGCTGAATGCTGAACGTACTTGTGCAAAATTGGCTGAGCTTGCTGGTGTGCAAGCAACGGAAGTGTTACCGTTTTCAACAGGGGTGATTGGTGAACAATTGCCGTTGGAGCGTTTGTTAAATGGATTACAGCCTGCATTAAATAGTTTGAGTGCTGATGCTTGGAGTGCTGCTGCTACCGGGATTATGACCACAGACACCACACCGAAAGGCGCATCTGAGCAATTTGAATTGGATGGCATCATGTATACCATGACGGGTATTTCTAAGGGTGCAGGCATGATTCGTCCCAACATGGCAACGATGTTGGGCTATGTTGCAACCGATGCACCTATCAGCCGCGAGTTGGTTCAGCAACTGTTGAGCGAAACGGTTAATGTTTCGTTCAACCGAATTACCATTGACGGTGATACTTCAACCAATGACTCCTGTATCTTTGCGGCTACGGGTCAAGCGGGTGGTGTTGAAATTAGCTCAACCCAAGATGCACGCTATACCGTAGTACTAGATGTACTCACACGTATGATGAAACGTCTTGCACAACTAATTGTGCGTGATGGTGAAGGTGCAACTAAGTTTATTACGGTTGCTGTTGAGGGTGGTCATGACACGCAAGAATGCTGCGATATTGCTTATAGTATTGCGCATTCACCTTTGGTTAAAACCGCGATTTTTGCGTCAGATCCGAACTGGGGACGTATCTTGGCTGCGATTGGTTATGCTGGGGTTAAAAATTTAGATGTTGAAAAAATCCAAGTTTGGTTAGATGATGTGCAAATCTGTAAGGATGGTGGCGCGGCTGCCGATTACACGGAAGCGGAAGGTGCTCGTGTAATGTCACAAGCTGAAATGACCATTCGTGTAGATCTAGGACGCGGGGCAGCGAAAGACACAGTGTATACCTGTGACTTATCTTATGACTATGTAAAGATTAATGCGGATTATCGCTCTTAATCTTAACGAGTTTAAAAAAAGCCTCCTTTGGAGGCTTTTTTACCATAAGAACTTTTGAATGATTGGTCAAAAGCCGAGAAGCCATTTGGCCAATAAATTAAGTGCGGGACTTGCTTGCCGATAAGCATGAAGGGATGAATGAATGATGAACAATGCGACCAATTTAATTGCCAATGACGCAAAATCAATTGTGCAGGCGCATTTGGACCGTTTGGGTGAAACCAAAGACTCAAAGCTCAGTGAAGAACTGAAGCAAGAAAAATTTGCTTTAATCTTGGACGAGTTGAAAAAGCGCGATGCGGTATTGGTGGCGCACTACTATTGCGATCCTGAAGTACAGGAATTGGCCGAGTTAAGTGGTGGATGTGTTTCTGATTCATTGGAAATGGCCCGCTTTGGTCGTGATCATCCAGCATCAACCTTGGTGGTGGCAGGCGTTAAATTTATGGGTGAAACCTCAAAAATTTTATCACCGAATAAAACCATTCTGATGCCAACTTTAGAGGCCACATGTTCTTTAGATTTGGGTTGTCCTGTTGAAGAATTTAGTCAGTTTTGTGATGCCCATCCAGACCATACAGTAGTGGTCTATGCCAACACTTCAGCAGCAGTTAAAGCTCGTGCTGATTGGGTAGTGACCTCAAGCTGTGCGGTCGAAATTATTGAGCATCTAGACAGTTTAGGTGAAAAGATTATTTGGGCGCCTGATCAGCATTTAGGCCGTTATATCCAAAAGAAAACAGGCGCAGACATGTTGCTTTGGGATGGTGCATGTATTGTGCATGAAGAATTTCGTGCACGTGGCATCGCGCAAATGAAGGCGCTTTATCCTGATGCTGCGGTGCTGGTACATCCTGAGTCACCTGAGTCAGTGGTGGATGTTGCTGATGCCGTTGGAAGTACGTCACAACTGATTAAAGCGGCGCAAACCTTACCCAATGAACGACTGATTGTGGCAACCGATCGGGGTATTTTCTACAAAATGCAACAAGCAGTGCCCAACAAAATTTTGGTTGAAGCACCAACAGCCGGAGAGGGAGCAACCTGTCGTTCTTGTGCACATTGTCCGTGGATGGCAATGAATGAGCTGGATGGTATTTTAGAGGTATTGCAGCGTGGCGATCAGGAAATATTTGTAGACCCAGCACTTGCTGAGCGTGCGAAATTACCTTTAGATCGCATGTTGGATTTCAGTGCATCGCTAAAACGTTAAAATTTGTATAAAAAATGCCTGAAACGCTTGATTAATATACATTTGACGTGATTTTTTTATTTTTTTTAAATATAGGTGTTGACGTTATCAAGCGTCACGCCTAGAATGCACACCGTACCGAACGAGATGTTCGATACAAAAGCTGAGATGAATCGGAGCATAGCACAGCCTGGTAGTGCACCTGGTTTGGGACCAGGGGGTCGTAGGTTCGAATCCTACTGCTCCGACCAATTCTTCAAGGCAAGGTTATCCATAATACCTCGTATTATTGGTCATGCGCCTGTAGCTCAGTTGGATAGAGCATCCGCCTTCTAAGCGGATGGTCACAGGTTCGAATCCTGTCAGGCGCGCCATTAGGTAGCTTGGTATTAAGAACCGACACGTTATGGTGGATGTAGCTCAGTTGGTAGAGCCCTGGATTGTGATTCCAGTTGTCGCGGGTTCGAATCCCGTCATTCACCCCAACTTTAAAAAGTTGAAATCGGAGCATAGCACAGCCTGGTAGTGCACCTGGTTTGGGACCAGGGGGTCGTAGGTTCGAATCCTACTGCTCCGACCATTTATTGAAATGGTCGAGATAAAGATACCGCGTTAAGCGGTTTTTTTATGCCTAAAATTTAATAAAGTACATAAAAAAGCCTTCGTGACGAAGGCTAAAGATAAAACATAAATGCTTAAGGAATAATAATATTTACACGACGATTCAGCGCTCGATTTTCCTCGCTGCTATTTTCTACCAGAGGTTGTGATGCACCGCGACCCATGCTCTGAATATTTTGAGTTTTAAACCCTGTTTTGATAAAAATCTGGCTAACTGTTGATGCGCGTTTCTCCGAGAGTGTTTGATTGTAGCTTGGGTCACCAATATTGTCTGTATGTCCAACCACTTTAATTTTATTCAAATTATACTGCTGCAATTGTTTGGAAAGTGCTTCGAGTGCGGGTTTTTGAGAGGCTTGAATATCTGATTGGTCAAAGCCGAACAATAATTTTTCAGGCAGTCTCAGCGTCCAGCCTTCTTCGGTCAAGGTAAAGCCTTGTTTCTTCAGCATTCGCGCTTGTTTATAGTTGAGGTGCCCTAAACTGAGACAGCCAGATAAAGCAGTGATAAGACCTGCGATAAGCATAAATTTGCAAACATGTTTTAACATGAGGATTCCTGATCAGGATTTAGGCAAGGTGTGATGTACCACCCTTGAGCTAAGTTTTTGGCTTTATACATTGCATTGTCTGCTTCAGCAATCAAATCTTCAGGCGTTGTTGCACATTTTGAGAAAGCAACGCCAATGCTGAAACTAAAATGAATCTGATGTTGATCAAAAGATAATGGTGCTTTACTGCATTCGATTAAATGCTCGCAAATTAGTTCTAAATGATCATAGTGTTTGATATTACGGAGCAGAATTGCAAACTCATCACCACCTAAACGAGCAACCACATCGTGGCTTCTGACATTCTTTTTTAAGCGTTGAGCCATTTCTTTGAGTACGGCATCACCTGCTAAGTGCCCATAAACATCATTAATGTTTTTAAAGTTATTGTTGTCGATAAAAAAGAGAGCTGTCTGGTTTTTCTCAGGGTGTTCAAATTGATTAAACAAAATATTGTAAAAATAATGACGATTCGGGAGTTCAGTTAACTGATCATGCAACGCTTGATGTGATAACTTAGAGTTTTCGCTTTGTAGTTTTTCATTGGTACGCTGCACTTTATCTAATAAATTATTAAATGCACCACTGATGACGCGAAATTCATAAATGGGGGATGATGGAAGACGTGCTTGATATTGAGTATCAAAATTAAGGCTTTCAACGGTATTGACCATAGGTTGAATCGAGTGCATCAGTTTTTGATAGGTTGAATGTACCAACCACAACATAATCAACAGGATGATAAAAATCCCAGCGGAGAGACAAATCAAGAGCTGAAAGAAAAAGCTCATGAGTTGAGTGGCACTACCGTAAATGATCAACGTTCCGTACTGGTTATTTTGATGTTTGATGGTGCGTGTCACAGGGTGTTTAAAGAAGACCTTATCAAACAGATTTTCCATCCATGCAAACTCAGGTGTAGGTTTGTATGCTTCGGCCAGTGGTTTTCCTTGTAGGTTAATGACTTGAATAGCGCGAATTGGATATTGCTGAATATGATTGTTCAGTGTTTGCTGTAGCGTAATACGATCATTGAAAATGACAGCAGGTTGAATTTGCTCACTTAAGGTTGCGCTAAAAATATTAAGGCTTTGTTTGGCATAAGTATTCATAGTGTAGATGGAAATCACCACGAAAATTAAACTACAAATTCCAAGAGTAAGAGCAAAAATCAGTAATTGAGACTGACTAAAAATTTTTTGTAGGGAAGTATTAGAGCTTTTACGAAACATTGACTTAAGGCTCCGTAGATTTTGCTAATAATAAAACACGTGGATCTACACGCACTTGGGACTGGGACAGGCTGGCCAAGTTTACCTTAAAGGAAGTTCGCGTTTTATTTTGATATAAGCAAAATGCGCTACCTAATTCGCATTCAGTATTGTTAGAGCTAAAAGTCAGTGGAGCATCTTTTAGGTTATTTATAATATTTTGCTCTTCACGTGGTGTGTAGGTTGAGAAAAAAACAGCATTACACATGACCTTATTTAATTCAGACAAACTGACCGCTTGAATTTGATACGCACTCTTGAGTTGCTGATTCACTTGAATGAACTGATTGGATAATTGGCTGTTATTTAAAATACATAAAGAAATAGGATTGGGAGTATTCCAGCGCACATAGCTCAAAATCGTCAATGTGGTTGCGGGGAGATTTAGTTGTGGTTGTGCCTGTACCTGAGAAATCATTAAACAGTACAAGAGGGTTAAATAAATTTTGTATTTAAAAGCTGTCATTATTCATTTTGCTTGGCAGCGAAAGTGAGCTTATTTTAACGAAAAATAAACAGTGATGGTTAAAATTGCTTTAATAATCGACAAAAATCACATTTTTGACCAAAAAATATGCGCTTGAGATAAAATAATAGAAAAAGGTGTTGCAAGGGATTAGAAATACTGTAGAATGCACATCCATCGGCGGTGATGTTGATTAAAACTTGTTGAGAAACAAGGATTTAGCCCAAGCGGTAGAATCTGAAAGCCTTGAATAAGTTTGAAAATAATTAACAAAACCAGTTGACTTTCTCTGGAAAGAGAGTAGTATAGCCGACCTAGCTTGCTGATGACGAATCAGCAAGAAGATCATTAAGAGATTATGAAGAACAACTTGTGTGGATTTTTACTGATTGATCGATCGAAAATATTTCATTGATTGATGGTAGAAATTACTCGAAGTTTATTTGAGAAATATTTGTCAGAAAATTGATGAGCCAAGATTTGTAGCCATAAGCTACTAATGATTTTTAACTGAAGAGTTTGATCATGGCTCAGATTGAACGCTGGCGGCAGGCTTAACACATGCAAGTCGAGCGGGGTGATGTAGCTTGCTACATTACCTAGCGGCGGACGGGTGAGTAATGCTTAGGAATCTGCCTATTAGTGGGGGACAACATTCCGAAAGGAATGCTAATACCGCATACGCCCTACGGGGGAAAGCAGGGGATCTTCGGACCTTGCGCTAATAGATGAGCCTAAGTCAGATTAGCTAGTTGGTGGGGTAAAGGCCTACCAAGGCGACGATCTGTAGCGGGTCTGAGAGGATGATCCGCCACACTGGGACTGAGACACGGCCCAGACTCCTACGGGAGGCAGCAGTGGGGAATATTGGACAATGGGCGAAAGCCTGATCCAGCCATGCCGCGTGTGTGAAGAAGGCCTTTTGGTTGTAAAGCACTTTAAGCGAGGAGGAGGCTACTTGGATTAATACTCTAGGATAGTGGACGTTACTCGCAGAATAAGCACCGGCTAACTCTGTGCCAGCAGCCGCGGTAATACAGAGGGTGCGAGCGTTAATCGGATTTACTGGGCGTAAAGCGTGCGTAGGCGGCTTTTTAAGTCGGATGTGAAATCCCTGAGCTTAACTTAGGAATTGCATTCGATACTGGGAAGCTAGAGTATGGGAGAGGATGGTAGAATTCCAGGTGTAGCGGTGAAATGCGTAGAGATCTGGAGGAATACCGATGGCGAAGGCAGCCATCTGGCCTAATACTGACGCTGAGGTACGAAAGCATGGGGAGCAAACAGGATTAGATACCCTGGTAGTCCATGCCGTAAACGATGTCTACTAGCCGTTGGGGCCTTTGAGGCTTTAGTGGCGCAGCTAACGCGATAAGTAGACCGCCTGGGGAGTACGGTCGCAAGACTAAAACTCAAATGAATTGACGGGGGCCCGCACAAGCGGTGGAGCATGTGGTTTAATTCGATGCAACGCGAAGAACCTTACCTGGTCTTGACATAGTAAGAACTTTCCAGAGATGGATTGGTGCCTTCGGGAACTTACATACAGGTGCTGCATGGCTGTCGTCAGCTCGTGTCGTGAGATGTTGGGTTAAGTCCCGCAACGAGCGCAACCCTTTTCCTTATTTGCCAGCGGGTTAAGCCGGGAACTTTAAGGATACTGCCAGTGACAAACTGGAGGAAGGCGGGGACGACGTCAAGTCATCATGGCCCTTACGACCAGGGCTACACACGTGCTACAATGGTCGGTACAAAGGGTTGCTACCTAGCGATAGGATGCTAATCTCAAAAAGCCGATCGTAGTCCGGATTGGAGTCTGCAACTCGACTCCATGAAGTCGGAATCGCTAGTAATCGCGGATCAGAATGCCGCGGTGAATACGTTCCCGGGCCTTGTACACACCGCCCGTCACACCATGGGAATTTGTTGCACCAGAAGTAGGTAGTCTAACCGCAAGGAGGACGCTTACCACGGTGTGGCCGATGACTGGGGTGAAGTCGTAACAAGGTAGCCGTAGGGGAACCTGCGGCTGGATCACCTCCTTAACGAAAGATTGACGATTGGTAAGAATCCACAACAAGTTGTTCTTCATGACGATGTATCTGAGGGTCTGTAGCTCAGTTGGTTAGAGCACACGCTTGATAAGCGTGGGGTCACAAGTTCAAGTCTTGTCAGACCCACCAAATCTGACTAACAAGCATTGTTAAATGCTGAATACAGAAAACAGAAACATTGACTTATTGATAAGCTGGGGACTTAGCTTAGTTGGTAGAGCGCCTGCTTTGCACGCAGGAGGTCAGGAGTTCGACTCTCCTAGTCTCCACCATATATTGTTCATCAATATATAAGCTAAGTAGTTAGATTATAGAAATTAGTAAGAAGTAGACATTAGTTTGCATTTTATTAACTTCTGTGATTTATCACAGTTTCCTGACCTGACGAAGGCTGGAAAAATCATTAACAGAATATATTTGAGTTGAAATAATTTGTTCATACTCGTTTTTAAGATCGACATTAACAGTGATTTATTACTGATTGATGAAGATTGAAGAAATGAGTTACTAGCGAAATTAACTGAATCAAGCGTTTTGGTATGTGAATTGAATTGAAGCTGTACAGTGTTTAAGTACACAGAACAACAAACTGTAAGGAAGTGATGAGAAATCATCATAGACTGTCTTAATCCTACTTGTAGGGATTAACGACTGTTTGGGGTTGTATAGTCAAGTAATTAAGTGCATGTGGTGGATGCCTTGGCAGTCAGAGGCGATGAAAGACGTAATAGCCTGCGATAAGCTCCGGGGAGGCGGCAAATATCCTGTGATCCGGAGATTTCTGAATGGGGAAACCCACCTGTCATAAGGCAGGTATCGTATGATGAATACATAGTCATACGAGGCGAACGAGGGGAAGTGAAACATCTCAGTACCCTTAGGAAAAGAAATCAATTGAGATTCCCTCAGTAGCGGCGAGCGAACGGGGAAAAGCCCATTAAGTCATATAAGTTCTAGTGGAATGCTCTGGGAAGTGCAACCATAGTGGGTGATAGTCCTGTACACGAAAGGGCTTATATGATGATGTCGAGTAGGGCGGGGCACGTGAAACCTTGTCTGAATATGGGGGGACCATCCTCCAAGGCTAAATACTCCTGACTGACCGATAGTGAACCAGTACCGTGAGGGAAAGGCGAAAAGAACCCCTGTGAGGGGAGTGAAATAGATCCTGAAACCGCATGCATACAAGCAGTGGGAGCCGACTTGTTCGGTGACTGCGTACCTTTTGTATAATGGGTCAGCGACTTACATTCAGTAGCAAGGTTAACCGCATAGGGGAGCCGTAGAGAAATCGAGTCTTAATAGGGCGTTTAGTTGCTGGGTGTAGACCCGAAACCGGGTGATCTATCCATGAGCAGGTTGAAGGTTGGGTAACACTAACTGGAGGACCGAACCCACTGTCGTTGAAAAGCCAGGGGATGACTTGTGGATAGGGGTGAAAGGCTAATCAAACTCGGTGATAGCTGGTTCTCCCCGAAAGCTATTTAGGTAGCGCCTCGGACGAATACCATTGGGGGTAGAGCACTGTTTCGGCTAGGGGGTCATCCCGACTTACCAAACCGATGCAAACTCCGAATACCAATGAGTACTATCCGGGAGACAGACTGCGGGTGCTAACGTCCGTAGTCAAGAGGAAAACAATCCAGACCGCCAGCTAAGGCCCCAAAATTATAGTTAAGTGGGAAACGATGTGGGAAGGCATAGACAGCTAGGAGGTTGGCTTAGAAGCAGCCACCCTTTAAAGAAAGCGTAATAGCTCACTAGTCGAGTCGGCCTGCGCGGAAGATGTAACGGGGCTAAAACTATATGCCGAAGCTGCGGATTTGCAATTTATTGCAAGTGGTAGGGGAGCGTTCTGTAAGCCGATGAAGGTGTATTGAGAAGTATGCTGGAGGTATCAGAAGTGCGAATGCTGACGTGAGTAACGACAATGCGAGTGAAAAACTCGCACGCTGAAAGACCAAGGGTTCCAGTCCAACGTTAATCGGGGCTGGGTGAGTCGACCCCTAAGGCGAGGCCGAGAGGCGTAGTCGATGGGAAATTGGTTAATATTCCAATACTTCTATGTAATGCGATGAGAGGACGGAGAAGGTTAAGTCAGCCTGGCGTTGGTTGTCCAGGTGGAAGGTTGTAGGCATGTATCTTAGGCAAATCCGGGGTACTGTATGCTGAGAACTGATAGCAAGCTGTACTTGTACAGTGAAGTGGCTGATACCATGCTTCCAGGAAAAGTCTCTAAGCTTCAGTTACATAGGAATCGTACCCGAAACCGACACAGGTGGTCAGGTCGAGTAGACCAAAGCGCTTGAGAGAACTCTGCTGAAGGAACTAGGCAAAATGGTACCGTAACTTCGGGAGAAGGTACGCTGCCGACGGTGATAGGATTTACTCCTTGAGCTATTGGCAGCCACAGAAACCAGGCCCCTGCAACTGTTTATTAAAAACATAGCACTCTGCAAACACGAAAGTGGACGTATAGGGTGTGATGCCTGCCCGGTGCTGGAAGGTTAATTGATGGGGTTAGCGTAAGCGAAGCTCTTGATCGAAGCCCCAGTAAACGGCGGCCGTAACTATAACGGTCCTAAGGTAGCGAAATTCCTTGTCGGGTAAGTTCCGACCTGCACGAATGGCATAATGATGGGGGCGCTGTCTCCAGCAGAGACTCAGTGAAATCGAATTCGCCGTGAAGATGCGGTGTACCCGCGGCTAGACGGAAAGACCCCGTGAACCTTTACTGCAGCTTGACATTGAACTTTGATCTTACTTGTGTAGGATAGGTGGGAGGCTTTGAAACCGAGACGCTAGTTTCGGTGGAGCCAATCTTGAAATACCACCCTGGTAATATTGAGGTTCTAACTCTGTCCCGTTATCCGGGACGAGGACCATGTCTGGTGGGTAGTTTGACTGGGGCGGTCTCCTCCTAAAGAGTAACGGAGGAGTACGAAGGTGCGCTCAGCGTGGTCGGAAATCACGCGTAGAGTATAAAGGCAAAAGCGCGCTTAACTGCGAGACCCACAAGTCGAGCAGGTACGAAAGTAGGTCTTAGTGATCCGGTGGTTCTGTATGGAAGGGCCATCGCTCAACGGATAAAAGGTACTCTGGGGATAACAGGCTGATACCGCCCAAGAGTTCATATCGACGGCGGTGTTTGGCACCTCGATGTCGGCTCATCTCATCCTGGGGCTGAAGCAGGTCCCAAGGGTATGGCTGTTCGCCATTTAAAGAGGTACGCGAGCTGGGTTTAGAACGTCGTGAGACAGTTCGGTCCCTATCTACCGTGGGCGTTGGAAATTTGAGAGGATCTGCTCCTAGTACGAGAGGACCAGAGTGGACGAACCTCTGGTGTACCGGTTGTGACGCCAGTCGCATCGCCGGGTAGCTATGTTCGGAAGGGATAACCGCTGAAAGCATCTAAGCGGGAAGCCTACCTCAAGATAAGATTTCCCTAGGACTTTATGTCCTCTAAAGAGCCGTTGAAGACTACGACGTTGATAGGTTGGATGTGGAAGCATAGTGATATGTGAAGCTGACCAATACTAATTGCTCGTGAGGCTTGACTATACAACACCCAAACAGTTGGTGTTGTGGTTCAAATCACTGCAAACAACTTGATTTAGTTATAAAGCTAAGTACAATGCGCAATGAGATAAGATAAAGCACTGCTTTAGATTATCGCAAGAAACTCAGATATACCTGTTAATGTATTCTATTTGGAACGAAGTAAGGCATAGACTGTAAGTACAGTTGAAATAAGACCCGAACAAGTCCATAACAGTTGTGCTGGCGACAATAGCAAGAGTGAACCACCTGATCCCTTCCCGAACTCAGAAGTGAAACCTCTTAGCGCTGATGGTAGTGTGGAGTTATCCATGTGAGAGTAAGTCATCGCCAGCTCATTAATTCTAAATCCCCCTCCGCTTAAAGCAGAGGGGGATTTTTTTATGCTGAATATATTAAATAATAAATGAGAGACAAGAAGAATATTAGCTAAAAATAGCCGTTAATATTTAATAGGTTTAGTTGCTATTAAAAACTAAATTTGTTTATATTTTTATCAGATGGATCAGTATTGCATGATTCGACTGCTGGCATTTTTTAGGGTATAGAGTAGCTGTCCTAAGAGTACATCTTTTTCAGTCAAGGTTACGATAATCATTGGATGATTTGAAGAAGGGATCGAGGTTAAAATGGCTTTACCATTGTCTGCATCCAAAGTAATTGATTGACAACCTTCGAGATGAATTTCATTCATAAAGGCCGCAACCATAGCTAAAATCGAGCTACTAACTGCTGCAAGCTTAGTACTGTTATAACCATCTCTCTTATAAACATGGGCTAACTCGAAGCCATCTGTGCTACACAGCATGACCTAATTGACACTGCGAACATTCATGAGAACATCTTGGATCTCATTCTTTGCAAAATCAATTAACTCTTTTGGTGCTGTGCGGCTTTGCGCTAAAGTAAACATATAGAACCTCGTTAAGGGTTAATTGGCAATATTTGAGTTGATCTCAATGGATGTAATAAGCGCTTCTAATAATAACAAAACGTCATCTTTCTTCCTTGCATCGATAAAGAAGAGTGGAGAAAAGAGATCATTTTGTAATAACCAGTCTTTATAGATAGTGGTTGATTTGGTTGACTCAGAAAGAAGATCGGTATGTGTAATACCGATCGCAATATTGTAGGTAAAGTTTTGAAAGGTTTCCAGATAACTTTCTAATTCTTGAATAGGGTTGTCTGAATGATGGTCAATCAAAATTACAGCACCAATAGCACCTTTAGTAATGGCAGACCAAATAAAGTCGAAGCGGCTTTGCCCAGGTGTACCATATAGCCCAATGGTCAGGTTTTCATCAAGCGTGATTTCACCATAATCAATACCAACAGTAGTTTCCAATTTGGTATGGCTCTGTGCATCTGTGTTGAAAGCCTCCGTTTGCAGTACAGGAATCTCTGAGAGTGATCGAATCGCCTCTGTCTTACCCGCGCCCATACCACCAGCAAAAACAATTTTAAAGCGTTGTAAAATCATATTATTATCCTATATGCCTAGTTTTTTTCTTAGTTTTCCAAAAAAGCTTTTAATTAATCCTGCTTCTTCTGTAACTTGAGGCATTTCTGGTGGGTTAAAGTGTTTATCCCAAATATTGATTTTTGAGAGATTATGGGTCGCGATATTGGCTGCAATAAAGCGCTGCACAGTTTCAATAGGCAGGTTCAACTGCGTTGCAATTTTTGAAACTTTACCACCTTGAATAAAGCAGCTGGAAAGTTGAAAAATAGTTTTCCTGTCCACATTGCTTGCTGGCTTAGGCCACATATGGATCTTAAAGTGCCCATCTTCAGGTGCAATTTCTTTCAAAAATATGGGTGAGTCCCAAAAAAACTGCCATAACCAGTCGCTAAGTATATGGGGTTGCTTACGTGAGACTTTCATGAAGTTACTGGTGCTGGCAATGTCATAATCAAAACCAGAATCTGTAAAGGTTTGTTCTCGTTCTATATTGAGCCAAGCGATATTTTTCTGAATATCAATAATGGCAATGGTGCCCAAAGTATCAAAAAGATGTAGCTTTGAGTTGCGTTCGGTATCCAGCATTTTGCTGAAATATTCTAATTTATAGGGTGTTTTTTTATTCTGAGTTTCGATAGGAAGGATTTGTTGATTGTTAAAAGAGGGATGTAGTAGATGTTGAATAATCCAATTCGAGAAGCTTTCAAGATGTGTAATTGGTAAAGAAAGTATGTTTTCGTGGAGTCGGTTTTCGTTATAGTTTTGCTTAGAAATTTTTAGCCATGGGAACTGACGACTTCGAATGATCTTTTGGATCCCTTCGGTTTCATAAAAACTTTCATGGATAAATAAACAATCAATAGTTGGGTCAGCAGCGGAGCTCCAGTTAATTTGATACTCTTAAGGAATGAGATTACGTAGCTGTGTTTTACGTTCGTCAGAATGGTTTGAACTCAGGCCGGTAATCGCAATATTAATATATTGCTTATTCATAGTGTTTCTTTAATTTAATTAGGTTGAAGAGGACAACGCATACAACCCCTTTCCCAAAAGGATGAGAAAGGGGCAATTCAAATTAAGAAAAATCTAGGCCTTTTTCATATCCTTTGAGTTCATGGCGAGCCATGGCAAGATTTGCTTTAGAGCGTTCAAGGACAAGATATAAGAAAATTTTGTCATTGCCTTCTAAAGGACGAATAAGGTGATACTACTTACCCAGCGTAATTAAAATATCTTCGATGGTGTCATTCAAGTTCAATGCTTGTGCAACACGTCGTTTTGAGCGAACGACTTCACTATTACCTGCAGCCGCGAGTTCTAAATCGATGCTTCCACCGCCTTGAGTTGCTAGGGCCAAGCCGCTTTCCCCATCGACCAATGCTGCTGCATAGAATCCATCGATATTTGCTAATGCTTCCAATGACACTTTAGCCATAGTTTTTCTCTTTAATTTTATGAGTTTTGAAATCCTTTTAACTTGTTGTTTCACAAGTCGATTTAATTATATGGACGGAGTGAAAAAATTATCAATATAAATAAATGTAACAAAAAAAAAGATGAATAAATATACGATTAAACCCGAGGCTTTTAGTCAGTTTTTGCTACAGATTCTGTGATTAAGTTTGCGTATTTTAAAAAGGAGTGTGAGAAAGTTTATTGTTATTTGAAAAAGTGTTTAATTTATTTGCTATTGTAACAAAATGTAACTTTTACCATTTGGACAAATAAAAATAAAAAGAAATCGATTTTTTTGATTTTTAAAGATGAAACATATAATTATTTTTCATTAAAAAATAAAGGGATGCGCAAAATGAGTGCATCCCTTGGAGATTAGACAAACATTTGACTTGCTGCGCAATAAAGTCCCCATAAAATCGCGATAGCGACAGCAGGCTCAATCAGTTTTGCCCATGTTGGCGTTGGATTTTGCTCTGCTACCTGTGTGTGTAGCTGATCTGAGTGGTCTGTTGCGTGTTGATTTACCATTTGATTAAACTCCTTCATCGTCTCTTCTAATGATAGCTCTTCTTCAGGCTTTGGTTTAGAGCCAATCAGCTCTGTTAGCTCACTTGTTGTCCAAACCCAGTCATCAGCCAGACCAGAGAGGTGCTCGATTTGACCGACAAGCAACTCGCGTATTCCATGTTCGCCAAAGTTTCCCGTGACATCAAGTTGTTTGAGTTCAGCAAACTGCAGGCTCAACATGCTGGTTAGGCTGTGCTCTAAGTCTGCCTTTGCTAACTGTGATTCATTTTGCGGAGACGTGGTGAGATGCCTTGCAAGTTCTTGAATATAGAGGTGATCTTGAGTTTGAATCTCTTGATAGAGCTTGGTGCCATCTTGACGCATCAAGGTGATGAGTTTTCCAAGCGAGAGAGTGTTGGCCTCAGATAGATATTGAAGTCGCTCCTCATCTGAATATTGACTCAGAAGCTCAGGCTTTTGAATTTTAATCTGCTCTGCAAAATATTGTACTAAATCAAAAGCCATATAATTACTCCATTTTATTAATCTAATAACCTTAAACTTGGTTTTTTCTTAGCGGGTTCAGTTTTTTCTTCATTGTCTGATTTTAAAGCATTTTGCTCACTTTGGGTATGATTGTCATACTCACTTGGATCGAAGAATAAGCCTTGTCCATTTTCACGGGCATAAATGCCAATCACGGCATTAAGTGGGACATAAATATCACGAGATACCCCACCAAAACGTGCAGAGAAGGTAATCGCATCGTTGCTCATATGTAGCGCATGTACGGCATGAGGGACGATGTTTAAGACAATTTGGCCATCTTGAATAAACTGTTCAGGAACGAGGGTATTTGGTTGGGTTGCATCGACCAATAAATGCGGTGTTAGTTGGTTATCACAAATCCATTCATAAATGGCGCGAGCTAAATATGGACGAGTCGGCGTAAGGTTTAATTCTTGATCAGACATAATATTCTCTACGGCTGTTTAAATTCAGATTGATAATGGTTGTTCTCCTGCAAAGTTAAAGACTTTAAAAATGCAGGACGACTAAAAATACGTTGACAATATAAATAGATTGGGCGGCATTGCTGTTTGGGTAAATGCACGCCCATGCTGTTTAAGCGTAGAAAGATAGGCGCAAGCATGCAATCTAAAATACTAAAGCTTTCCGACATGAAATAGGGGAAATGCTGGAACAATGGTGTTAGGGAAATGAGTGTATCTTTCAGTTTTTTTTGTGCTTGCAGTTTTGCTTGTTCATCGAGTGTATCTGGATGGCGTAGCATCATATCGGCAAGTTTTAACCAATCTTGTTCAAAGCGCCAAATATACTGACGCTGTTCCGCACGAGGCATAGGCGCGTCGGCATAGAGCTTGTTTTGACGATAACGATCGTCTAAATACTCGGAGATGATATTGGCATTAAATAGTTTTAAATCATTTTCAATCAACATCGGCAGCTGATTATAAGGGTTTAAGCTGGCGAGATCTTCATCATCGGCATCACTTAAAACCAAATGGTATTTGATTTGCTTCTCTGCAAGTACATAACGAATCCAATGGGAGCGAAAATCATCTGCATGGCTATACAGCGTAATTCCTTGAAGCGGAGTAGTTTCGACAGACATATTTCAAGAAACTAGGTGAAGTGAATCGGTTAGAATACTAAAAATAGCCAATAAAATCATCTTAACTTTAATATGCTTATACAATCGAACAACTTGGAATAAATGAAAAATAAGGATAGAACCATGCAGCTTATGCTCAGAATCACCCAATTGATCGCAGTTATTATATTAATGACTTCTATCTCAAATAGTTATGCTCAAAATCAAGATGCAGCCGATCAAGTAGATGTAGCGCAGCAGACTGCTGAATATGCAGCTTGTATTGCCGATGAAGCCTGTGATGTTGCTACTTCTGTATCTGAGGATGAGATGTATGGCGGCATTCAGCAAGAATATACAGTAAAAGGCTGTAAGGTCACTGTTTATAATGGTGGGCCTGTGAAAATGGTCGATGAGAAAACCGACGAGCCGTGTAATGCACCACTTCCCAAAGATCATCAATTCTCTAATTCTAAAGAAGTACATACATATCAAGAAAATGATTGCATCGTTACCGAACAGATTAGTATGGATGGTGCTGCTGATGCGACAATGGACTGCTCAAAGAGAGGTCGGTAAAATAACATCTAAAACTAGAATTTAATCGATCTATTTAAACGTAAGTAAATAATTTTGAAGAAAAATATAGTATAAAAAAACCTCGGAAAATTCCGAGGTTTTTTGTCCGATTCGGTAAACGAATTAACGTTTAGAGAATTGAGGACGTTTACGAGCTTTACGTAAACCAAGTTTCTTACGTTCAACTTCACGAGCATCACGAGTAACGAAACCAGCTTGACGAAGAGCAGGTTTAAGTGTTTCGTCAGAAGCGATCAACGCACGAGTAATACCGTGACGGATAGCGCCAGCTTGACCACCGATACCACCACCAGCAACAGTGATGTAAAGGTCATACTTTTCAGTAACTTCAAGAAGCTCTAAAGGTTGACGAACAACCATACGAGCAGTTTCACGACCGAAGTATTGCTCAAGAGTACGGTTGTTAATTACGAGCTTGCCTGTACCAGCTGACAAGAAAACACGTGCAGTTGCGGTCTTACGGCGACCTGTACCATAATTAGTAGCCATGTGCTGTATCCCTTAGATGTCCAAAACTTGTGGCTGTTGAGCAGCGTGTGGATGCTCTGTACCTGCATACACTTTCATTTTCTTGATCATTGCATAACCAAGAGGACCTTTTGGTAACATACCTTTAACAGCTTTTTCTAAAACTGCTTCAGGTTTGTGAGCGATTAACTTTTCAAAGTTAGTCTCACGGATACCACCAGGGAAGCCAGTGTGGCGATAGTATTTTTTATCAAGTGCTTTTTTACCAGTCACTTGAATTTCTTCAGCATTGATTACAACGATATAATCGCCAGTGTCAACGTGAGGAGTATAAGAAGTCTTGTGCTTACCACGTAGACGACGAGCGATTTCAGTCGCAAGGCGACCTAAAGTTTTGCCAGAAGCATCAACAACGTACCAGTCGTGTTGAACTTCAGCAGGCTTAGCGCTGAGAGTTTTCATTAAACCACTACCTATTATAGTTGGTTTGGACTATGGAATCTGTCCAAACAAAAGGAGACGCGATTCTAAACGAAGTTGCTCAGAATCACAAATGAAAATATAAAATTTCAAGAGCCGTATTTTAAGGTATTTCCCTGCATAAAGGAAGAGATCAAAGTTTATTCTTTTTAAAAAACCACAAAAGAATTCAAACTTTAAAAAAATGGGGAACAGTGATATTGAACTTTATGACTTCACTGAATGAAATACGGGATCATGACCATAGAACCATTTTAAAATAACGGATAGTACAGGAGTTACGACTCGCAATTTCTTTGCTCATGTTTTATATGTTTGAGGCTTTATTTTTTCTTTGAAAGTCGATGGAATGTGAAAACAGGATAAGTGAGGATTTAAATATAAAAGAATAGGTTCAAGTTGAGTGCGGTGAATGCGGAGATACTGGGTGAGACGTTGTATAATAGTCAAAACGCATTTTACTTGAGTTGATCATGCTGCCTTTATATGTCACCAGTGGTGAACCTGCTGGGATTGGTCCAGATATTTGTTTAAGCCTTGCTGCTCGTATAGATGAGCGTCCGATCGTGGTCCTTGGTGATATTAACTTGCTACGTACACGTGCAGCATGTTTGGGATTGGACATTGAACTGATTGAATATTCAGGGCAAGAAGCATCATCAACTCAGGGTCAACTTTATGTTGAGCATGTGCCTTTAAGCAAAGCTGTTGTAATGGGTGAGCTCAATCCTGAAAATGCGCCTTATGTCTTAGAGCAGCTACGACGTTCGGCCGATTATGCTATGTCCGGTAAAAGTGTAGGTGTTGCAACTGCACCTGTACAAAAGTCAGTCATCAATGATGCTGGGATTCACTTTAGTGGACATACCGAATACTACCAAGAATTTGCTGGTGTTGAACGTGTGGTGATGATGCTCGCAACCAAGACCTTGCGTGTTGCGCTGGCGACTACACATTTGCCCTTAAGAGCTGTAGCTGATGCGATTACTAAAGAGCGACTGCATCAAGTGCTTGATATTTTAATTCAGGACTTAAAAAGCAAATTCAAAAAAGAGCATCCGCACATTTTAGTGTGTGGCCTAAACCCACATGCAGGGGAGGATGGTTATTTGGGTATGGAGGAAATTGAGGTGATTAACCCTGTGCTGGAAAGCTACCGTGCTCAAGGCATAAATATGAGCCTGAGCCTACCTGCCGACACTTTATTTACCCCAGAAAACTTAAAAGATGCCGATGCTGTTTTGGCGATGTATCACGATCAGGGCTTACCTGTGTTAAAATCGCAAGGGTTTGGTGAAGCCATTAATATTACTTTGGGCTTGCCGTTTATTCGTACCTCAGTTGATCATGGCACAGCTCTCTCCCTCGCAGGCACAGGTCTTGCGAAAAGCTCAAGCTTACAGGTCGCTGTTGATTTAGCGTTAGAATTAGCTCGTCACTAATGTTCAGTGATTAACTCACGTTGGAAAATTTTATGTATCAAATTAATGCCTTAAACCCTAAAGATGAAGGGCACCATACGCGTAAGCGTTTTGGGCAAAACTTCTTACATGACCAACGTGTGATTGCCAAGATTGTACGTTCAGTTGCACCACGTTCGGGCGATAATATTGTAGAAATTGGCCCGGGTTTGGCAGCCTTAACCTCTCCGTTGATTGGTGAGTGTGACGCACTTACGGTGGTCGAATTAGACCGTGATTTGGCGGCAGGTTTGCCAGGGCGTGTGCCACATCCTGAACGTTTAACCATTATTGAAACCGATGCACTGAAGTACGACTTCACCAACTTATTTGAAGATGGTCGTCCTTTACGTGTTGTGGGTAATTTGCCGTATAACATCTCAACGCCACTTTTGTTTCACCTCTTGGAGTTTGGTGACAAAGTTAAAGACATGCACTTTATGCTACAAAAAGAAGTGGTTGACCGTATTACTGCTTCTCCAAATAGCAAAGAATATGGTCGTTTGTCGGTGATGATTCAGTATTTCTGTAAACCTACGTTCTTGTTTGAAGTACCACCGGGTTCATTTAACCCGCCACCAAAAGTGACTTCTGCGGTGTTCCGTTTAGAGCCATATGCGGTTAAGCCTATTGTGGCAAAAAATGAAAAAGCCTTGGCACGTTTGGTCTCGCACGTCTTTACTCAGCGTCGTAAAACTTTGCGTAATAGCTTAAAAGGCATGTTGGTTGAAGATGGTTTTGAACAAGCGGGTGTTGATCCGATGGCACGTCCAGAGACTTTAACACTGGCTCAATTTGTGGCATTAGCAGATCAAATGGTGGCTTAAGGTGACAGGTGCAGAGATTCGATACAATTATGTCATTGGTGATGTGCAGGGTTGTTTTGAAGCACTAAAAGCCTTGCTAAAGACTATTCAGTTTGATCCTGACCAAGATTTTATTTGGTTTGCAGGGGATTTGGTTGCTCGTGGTGAAAACTCATTGGGTGCTTTACGCTTTATTAAAAAATTAGTAGAGCGTAATGCGGCTGCAACAGTTTTAGGAAATCATGATTTAACTTTGCTGGCGGCTGCACGTGGCATTAAAGCAATTAAAGACAAAGATAACATTCGTGATGTGATTGATGCGATTGATAGTGATGATTTGATTGATTGGCTACGTAAACAACCCTTGTGTGTGTTTCCGAACGCAACCACGGTTCTGACGCATGCAGGCATTCCAACCAATTGGACAGCAGAACAAACTGCTGCTTTAGCCGCAGAAGTTGAGGCGGTCATTGCAGCGGATGATTTTGATGTTGTCGATGCCTTTTTAAAAGAAATGTATGGCAAAGAGCCTACCTTATGGTCGGATGAACTGACGGGGCATGCGCGTTTACGTTGTATCGTAAATTATTTGACTCGTATGCGTTTAACCGATAGTGCTGGGCGTTTGGAGTTTAGTTTTAAAGACTCGCTCAACGACCCGATGCCTGAAGGCTTCAAACCATGGTTTGAATTTGCTTCACAAGCAGCGCAAACCCATAAAGTTGTGTTTGGTCACTGGGCTGCTTTACAAGGCAAAACCATTTCAGACTCGATTCAAAATGTAGATGGCGGTTGTGTTTGGGGGCATCAATTAATGGCTTACCGTTTAGAAGATGAGACCTTATTTGCCGTTGATAATCCAGTTCAATAGCACATGCATTAAAAAAGCCACGAAGTTCGTGGCTTTTTTATTCTTAGTCGATTCTTAACCAGGTTTGGTTACGACCTAAAGCAGAAACACCGATGTATGCACGTAGAGAAAGACGCTTTCCTGTGGCATTCAGTTTCATTTTCGCATCATAAAGTTTGCCAGACAGTGGATCAATCACACGACCTTTTTCATAGTTATTGGTGCCGTCGACATGCTTTAAGCCTTTAATAATGTCCATACCCAAAATTGGTTTGTTGGTATATGGCGTAGGGCAATTCACGCAAGTTTCTTTTGGTGTATAACCTGGGCGTGGTGTAATTTTTACAATTTTTCCAGTGTAAGTATTATTTGACTCTTTACGAATTTCGATAATGGCTTTTGGTGAGCCTGACTTATCATCAATTTGTTGCCATGTCCCTGTTAAGTCCTGTGCAAATGCTCCCCCGCAAAGCATGGACAATGTTAATCCCGCGATAAAAAACTTACTTTTCATATAAGGTTCTCTATAGTTTCACAAAAAGATATCCAAGACACAGAAAAATAAACAGTTTGCACAAGGCAAACTGTTTTGTGTTTAGATATGAGTTAGGCAGTTGCCTTTAAAAATTGAAAAATCATACATGCTTAGCTGAAACTCTTTTATTCATTGAATTTGAAACAATCAGACTAAGTTTGATGCAATGTATGAGTGACTCAGTGGTGGTCTACAAAATCTAAAATGAATTGATCACGTGATTGCGTAGACCAAGCCTGTTCAGTAATAAGAACCTAGATTATTCTCGAATCCACGTTTGACTACGACCTAGAGCAGATATGCCCACGTATCCTCGCAAGGTTAAGCGTTTGCCATTCGAACTGAGTTTTGCTTTACAGCTATAAATATTACCAGACAGTGGATCAATGATTTTTCCACCCGTGTAATTGGTATCACCGCTGTGTTTCAAACCTTTCATCACATCCATGCCTAAAATAGGCTTATTGGTATACGGCGCAGGGCAATTAATACAAGTTTCTTTTGGTGTATAACCCGGACGAGGCGTTACTTTAACGATCTTAGCGGTATATGTCCCATTTGATTCTTGGCGAATCTCAAGGATGGCTTTTGACGACCCAGTTTTGTCATCAATATTTTTCCAAGTGCCGCTAATATCTTCAGCGAAAGCTGTACTACCTATAACGGTTGTAGCGAATGCGATTGCAAGTGTCAATTTGCTCATGAACAAAATCCTTTTATCATTTAATCAACGACAAACTCATCTTAAGTCGATTTTTTAAACAATACAATTGTTTATGTGAGGAACATATCACATTTTTTGCAAGTATAGAATAAACAACGGTAACCAGATTGCTGTAAATACCGCATTGACAGCCATTCCAAAGGCTGCATAACGTCCAGCAATACTTCCCCGTTGCCATGCTTGAGCTGTACCGATGGCATGAGCTGCAAGACCTAGCGCTAAGCCCGATGCTCGTTCATCATTAATATGTTTGAGGATCAGTGGTGAAAATGCAGCACCAATCACACCGGATAAAATAACGATTAAAATTGCCAGACTCACAGGGGCTTGCAGCAGTGTTGCAATGTTAATCGCAATTGGCGTTGTGACTGCGCGTGTGGCAAATGCCATAATGGTAGGATCGGACAAATGTAATAGATAAGCCAGTCCCATCGGCAGTCCGACCGCACTGATACTGGCAAAGACTAAGATGCCCACCACTGCTTTGAGGGGGAGGTCATCATAGCGCATAGCAGCCAATGGAATAGCTAATGCGACCGTCACATAACCGAGCAGATGGTTAAACACTGGATTTACCTGTGCCATATATTGCTCATACGGAATGTTTAAAAACAACAGCAGGGCAATCACAAAGCACATGCCAAAAACAATCACGGGAATTTGTGGCAGTTTTTTGTTGAGTGGCTTTGCCAGTAAGTAGGCAACGAGGGTTAGGAAAAAACCGAAAATAATGGGAATCATGTGCACACTCCTAAAGCCATTTCTTAGACATTTTTGCGTAAACCCACAGTGGAATTAGTGTGCTGACAAATAGCACCACCAAAAACATTGGGATTTCACTGCCTAAATGCGTCATCATCAGCAGGGAGCCTGCACTGATAGGTAGAAAAGCAAAGGCACTTTCTTTCATGATTTTATTGTTGGTATCGACCAAACGTGCTGGAATTTTATGAAATTTTCTCCAACCCAAAAGGACGATTAATAAACTAATCAGTCCAATTAAATTGCCCAGTTCAGGATGTCCAAAACGTCCAGTGATCCACACGGCCGCTTCACGAAAGATGATGATCAGGGCAACCGTGCCGATCCATGCTTTCCAATCAACAGTTTTTATCCATTCCATTTTGTTCTGTCATTAAAATTTTACTTATCACGTTTTAACCGATTTAGCTTTTGATTTCAAATTCTTCGAGTTCACGATGAAATTGTTTTGCTTTCAAACCTAAAATTTCATTAATCGGTAAATGTGCTTGTTTGATCAATTGTTCAAGTTTATGTGGCGCAATATACACTTGTAGGTGTAGGTTGCCCTCATCATCATAATTTTCAGATTGAATCACATTTAGGGCGTACAGTTGATTACGCAATTTTCCATAGGCAGGTTTGAGCAGGACGTCAAAATTTTGAATTTGGCCCATCAAGCACTCTTGGACCGCTTGGCGTAGTAGATCAAATCCTTCGCCTGTATGTGCTGAGACATAGACACGCTCAGGTACATTTGGTTCAGCGTAAATGATTTTGGCTTGTTCGCCACTTTGATCGATCTTGTTATACACCCGTAGAATTGGAATATCTGCGCCAATTTCTTTGAGCACTTTTTCAACAGCTTCAATTTGTTCCATATGGTCAGGACTGCTCGAGTCAATCACATGCAACAGCAAACTGGCTTCTAATGTTTCCTCTAGCGTCGCTTTAAACGATTCCACTAAAGCATGCGCAAGATTACGCACAAAACCAACCGTGTCGGCTAAGACCAACGGGCCAATACCATCCCATTCCAAACGTCTTAAGGTTGGATCTAAGGTTGCAAATAATTGATCTGCGGCATAAACATCAGATTTGGCAAGGGTGTTAAACAGGGTCGATTTGCCCGCATTGGTATAACCAACCAAAGAAACGGTTGGAATCGCGGCTTTTTGACGTGCAGCACGCCCTTGAATACGGGTCTGACGGACTTTTTCTAATTTATCTTTAAGTTGTCCAACCCGGACACGGAGTAAACGACGGTCAGTTTCGAGTTGTGTTTCACCTGGACCACGGAGTCCAATCCCGCCTTTTTGGCTATCGAGGCTAATGCCTGTACCGACCAGTCGAGAAGACAAGTGATCCAATTGAGCCAATTCGACTTGAAGTTTCCCTTCATGGGTACGGGCACGTTGTGCAAAGATATCTAGAATAAGGCGTGTACGGTCAATAACACGGCACTTAATAATGCGACTCAGATTACGTTCCTGACTGGGCGTCAGGGCATGGTCTATAATCACTAGTGTGGCTTCAAGCTCCTCAACACGAGCAGCAATTTCTTCTGCTTTGCCTGAACCAATGAAATATTTAGCATCGGGTTTGAATCTTTGAGCGTGAACATGCTCCAGAATTTCTGCACCTGCCGACTTAGCAAGCAAACGAAATTCTTCTGCATCAAGGTCTTCCAGAATATGGATGGCAACACTGACTAAAATGGTTTTTTCGCCACCTTGCTTCTGCTCAAAATATTCCACTAAATTCGATCTCACATTGAAAACTCTAGTGTAGATGAATTTGCTGAGATTGAGCGAAATAGTTATGCCGTTGCCTTACATTGAGCGAAATAAGTGAACCAAAAGCAGCAAGGTGCCAAAGTATAAAATACTGAGCCCTATAATAAATTTCAGTGCCTGAACAGGATTTAACGGCGGAGCTGGAGGATTCATTTGATCGTTCATATACACACCATGTTAATGCAAGTTGCTCAAGATCAGTATAGAATGAGCCGAAATCAATGATTAAATGTTGAATGAAGCTGTGCCAAGTGAACCGTCTATGCAATCGAATACTGAAATAAAAACAACATCAATAAAAGGTGTCTCTAAGCTTTTTCTGTATGGTAAAAAGCTGGCTTCAGGGCTTGGCGCCGTGTCCGTAGGGTTTTATTTGGTATATCGACATGGCTTGTATAAAGACATTAACAATCCACAAAATACCCGTTACGTGCAGTATTTCTGTCGTCGACTGTGCAAGGTTTTTAACATTGATGTTCATGTCCACGGGGATATTCCACGTAAGCCTGCCCTTTGGGTCAGCAATCATATTTCATGGTTAGATGTCGCGGTTTTAGGCTCAGGCGCACGAGTTTTCTTTTTGGCCAAGGCTGAAATTGAAAAATGGCCTGTGTTTGGCAAATTGGCAAAAAGTGGTGGAACCTTGTTTATTCAACGTGGTTCAGGCGATTCCATCAAAATTCGAGAGCAAATTACAGCGTTTTTAAAACAAGATATTCCTGTGTTGTTTTTCCCGGAAGCGACCACGACCGATGGTTCTAAAGTGAAAAAAGTTCATGGACGTATATTAGGCGCAGCAATTGAGGCCCAGCGTGATGTGCAAATTTGTTTGATTTGCTATGTGAATCAACAGGGCGGACTTGACCAAGTCTCTCCGTTTATCGGTAACATTAGTTTTGCCGAGCATGTTAAAAAAGTACTAGAAATGCCACAAGTCACGGCACATTTAGTTGCGCTCCCAGCCATTTGTACCGCAGGACATACGGTTGAGAGTTTAACGGCACTGGTCCAACAAAAAATGGTGCAAGGTTTGGCTGATTTACATCACAAAGTTTTGAAGTCCCAACCCAACATGCAACAAGCTTGAAGGCTTACATAAAGCCTTCAATCGGTAGCCAAGAAACGACTTTGAGACCAGCACGTTTGAACCAATTCATTTTGGGTTCAGTAGTATAGGTTTTGGTAGAGCCATCAGCTTGTTTAATTTGCCAGTTAATGTTTTTATTTGCATCTAAAACCAGTTTATAGGCATATTTACTGAGGTTTTGGTCCATGGTGTAGTGTACTGCTTTAGCCAGCGGCGGACTGTTCAGTAAAACCCCAATTTCTGTATTTAAGTTGGCAGAGCGGGGATCAAAATTAAATGAACCAATAAAAACCTGTTTCTCATCAATGGCCATGAGTTTGGCATGCAGACTCGAGCGGCTTAATCCTTTGATGCTGACTTTGGCTTTTTTCGAAATTTCTTCATTGTTTTCGTTTAGGGCTTCGGCCGCAGGCGTGGCTAAAAACTCATAGAGTTGAACACCGCTTTCCAGCAAGTCTTCACGATATTTTCCATAGAAAGCATGTACCAACGGCACATCATTGGCTTTAAATGAGTTGGTCAGTACGCGAACTTGAATGTCACTTTGAGCGAGGTTTGCCAGATGTTTTTTGCCTTTACGTTCAGGCACAAAATAGGCCGAAATAATGTCGATGCTTTCCATTGGCTTTTCTAAATGGGTTTGCAACTGGAAGTTTAAATGTTCTTCTTTTTTCGCACGAGACTTGGTTTTGCTTGGTGAGTCTTTCACCACTTCGGCTTTGACCCAATCGAACTGGATACTATCATTTAGCCAGTGTTCAAAGGCCTGCGAACGATTGGCCAGATCCAAATAATTTTGTACGGTCACTTCCTGATAGTGCTGCTCTAACTGGGTTTTTAAACCCTCATAACGCAAGCTGTAATGGTTGGCGTTGACAATTTGACGCACTGGAAAGGCATAGTCGTCATTCCAGTATTCATCGAAGGAATGCACAATTTCATCTGAGGCAGAGCCGACCAACATCACATCAACATCGGAAAACTGATAACTGTCGCTGACGTTATAATATTGATTGCTCATGTTACGCCCACCAATCAACGAAATTTGATTATCGGCAATGAAGCTTTTGTTGTGCATACGACGGTTGATGCGTTTTAGATTTAAGACCATATCCATCGCACGATAGTGACGGAAGCGGTAGGGGTTATACAGTTTGATGTCGATATTGGCGTGTTGGTCGAGCGCTAAATAAATGCCTTCCATTTTCTTGGCATTGTTATCATCGATTAGTAATCGAACCTTCACCCCGCGATCAGCGGCTTTCAAAATAGAATAAAGCGCTAAAGAACCAATACGATCGTTGTCCCAAATATAGTATTGTAGATCTAAGGTCTTTTCTGCCTTATCAATGAGATGGATACGCGCGGCCAATGCTTCGAGTGGATTATAGAGAACATGGAAACCTGTAAGGCCCGGATTTTGTTCACGTAAAGGCAGTACGATTTTGCCTAAACTGGTTTTATCTGTTGGCAAATCAAAGGCATAGACGGGCGTCTGTGGGATCTGTTTGGGTAAGGTGTTACACGCTGGGACAGTCAAAACCATACAGCTCAGCAACAACAGTTTGGCACCTTGCTGAGTCGAAGATGAGCGGAAAAAAGTTTGTTTCGCTAAGCCGTGAGGTTTTTCCATCGTCGTAAAGTCTATAAATTTGGTTTGAGTATAATTCTGAGCTGTGAAAAGATAAACAGAAGATTATGTGTTCTTGATGAACAATTTGTGAGTAAAAGTCTATGATCAATACACACTCCGTCGTGTTCTATTTTTATATTGCGATGGCCTTGCTTGCGGGGTGGGCGGTGTATCAGGCATGGATCAGCCAAACCAATACGGAGACTATTCATCCGTTTAAAGCCTTTGTGCATTTGTTGGCTTTTTATCTCTCTTATTTACTCATTCCTTTGTTTTTCTTTAGCTTGTATGCTGGTTTTCAGGGGTATTATTCATGGCATGAAGCTATTTTTGTGTTTTTGGTCAGTGGTGTACTTTGTTATGCACGTTTCATTGAACCGCATTTTGTACATGTCAAAACCACTCAATATCAAATCCAAGAAGATTATAAATTACTCAAACCCGTTCGTATTGCGTTAATTGCCGATCTACACATTGGTCTATTTTCAGGGCATGAGCGACAGCTGAAAACCATCGTCAAGCGACTGAATGAGCAAAAACCTGATTTGGTGGTGGTTGCAGGCGACTGGACTTATGAACCTGAAAATACACTGGCAGAAGAATTAGAGGTGTTGCAAGAAATTAATGCGCCAGTCTATTCGGTCAATGGCAATCATGATGAGCAATATCCAGGTCCGCCGATTCAAAATTTGTTAAGACATGCTTTGAAGGTGAATAATGTGATTGATATTGAAGGTCAGATTGTTGAATTTGAAGAGTTTCGTCTGATTGGAGTCGGGGATTTGTGGGCAGGCAAGGCGGATATGCGTTTTATGCCGCATTTACCGCAGGACAAACCGTGGGTCATCCTATCGCACAATCCAGACACGGTCGATATGATACCCGCTTTACCCAGCCGTCCTTTAATGCTTTCGGGTCATACGCATGGTGGTCAAGTTGAGCTGCCATGGCTCACAGACTATGTAATGAAAAAAGTATCTATATTAGGACACAAAAAAGGCTTGTACCGACATGAACATGCGGATGTGTTTGTCACGGTTGGAACAGGTATGGTGGGTGTGCCGTTTCGTTTTCGCGTACCACCGACGATCGATATTATTGAACTGATTTAAGTTGGGTTTAGAACCAATAAAAAATAAAGCTTAAAACCAAAATGACCACAGCCAAGACGATCCAAAGGTTGTGATTTTTTGTATGAAGCGCTTGTAGGTCTTGTATTGCATCGAGGTTATTCACTGCTGTGCTATGCGGGCTTTGTGGCTGTTGTTGTGTAAAGCTCCGTCCTTCAGACACAAGGGAGCTGTGGTGTCTTAGTTCAGCGGTTGATATGCGTGGTTGTTGATGTCGTTTATGGCGATACATGCTTTTTAGTGCAGCATCATGCCGCTTCGTGAGTTCAGTCACGATCTCTTGTGCATCATCGTATTGAAAAGCGGTATGTGTGGCGATGTATTGAATGGCTTGAATAATTTTATTTTCTTCAACTAATACGATGACATCAAGGAGTTGTTCATTGGTGAGTTGTTGTATTTTTTCATCCATTTTTTGGTCCTATTCATCTGTATCTCTCTCTATTTTTGAAGTAAAACGACAGATTTTAAATATGGTTTTTGTAGCGTTTGTTAACGCATTGGTATAAAAAAACCAGCATCATTGTGCTGGTTTTTAGGCATCAAATTCAGGGTTAAATTTGATTATTTACATCATCATTTTTGGTTTCACGGATCATTAAGAACGCACATAAAGACAGAAGCGATGCCGCCGTGAGGTAGTAACCTACTGCGTGTAAACCATAGGTGGTTGCAAGCTTGGTGGCAATGAGAGGTGCAAATGATGCCCCAAAGATCCCCGCAAGGTTAAAGGTCAGTGCTGAGCCTGTATAGCGAACGGATATTGGAAAAATTTCAGAGAGCACGGTGCCAATCGGTCCATAGGTTAAACCCATGATGGATAAACCAATACATAGGAACAAGAACACAACAAGGGTACTGCCTGATTCCAACATGCTTGAGAACACTAAACCAAATAACGCCGCAGCAACACAGACAGCAATAGATGTGGTTTTACGACCAAATTTTTCCGCTAAAACTGCTGACAAGGGGATGAATGCAGCAAAGCACAGGGTTGCGACCAGTTGAAGTTGTAAGAACTGTTCGCGGGTGTAACCCAGCTGTTTGGTACCCCATTGCAAAGCAAATACCGTCGTGAGGTAGAACACCACAAAGGTACAAATGGCTGCAATGGTACCTAAAATCAACATGCCCCAGTGTTTGGTGATCACTTCTTTAAATGGAATATTAACTTCTTTTTGCTTGTCTAAAACTCTCTGGAACGCGGGAGTTTCATGGAGTTGTAAACGAATCCACAGACCTACAATCACCAATAACGCACTTGAGATAAAGGGAATACGCCAGCCCCATGTCATAAACGCTTCTTCAGTCATAAAATGACCCAGCGTTAAGAATGAACCAGTTGCTAAGATAAAGCCAATCGGCGCGCCCAGTTGGGGGAACATGCCATACCAAGCACGCTTACCTTCAGGTGCATTTTCTGTGGCAAGTAATACCGCACCCGACCATTCACCACCTAAGCCGAGACCTTGACCTAAACGACACAGCGCAAGCAGTAATGGTGCGGCAATTCCAATTTGTGCATAGGTGGGCAATATGCCGATACACACGGTTGAAAGTCCCATGGTCAGCAAAGCTGCAACCAAGGTCGCCTTTCGGCCGATACGATCACCTAAATGTCCAAAGAGTGCAGCGCCAATCGGGCGTGCAATAAAGGCAATGGCGAAAGTTGCCAAAGACTGAATGGTTGCAGTCATTGGATCGGTACTTGCTGGAAAGAACAGGTACGGAAAAATAATGACAGCCGCAGTGGCATAAATATAAAAATCGAAGAATTCGATAGTTGTACCTACCAGACTGGCTGTAAGTACGCGGAATTTTGAGTTTACAGGCTGCTGTTCAGCAACAGCAGTATTTAATGACGCCATGGTAGACCTTACACTTAAAAAATAGTCGAACTGAGTTTTAAAAGCGTCATCTTTTTAAAAAAGGCGTAATTTTTTAAAAAAATACGAATGTTCCTCGGGCAGACTACGGAATTAGGGTTGCTAAAAAATGTAGTGTGCGCGGGTTATATCACGTAAAGATAGATGGACAGGAAATGTGATCCTGCACCAATCAATACAAAAATATGCCAGATAGCGTGCGTATATCTTACCTTTTTTAGCGCATAAAACAATGCACCGATGGTATAGGAAAGTCCACCAATGATTAAAAAAGTCAAAGCAGGTTTAGATAAAAAGCGTTGCATATCATCCATTACCAGCACAGCCAGCCATCCCATGAGCAGATAAGCAATCAGTGAAATTTTTTCAAAGCGATGAATGAAAACTAACTTGAATAGTGTACCAATGATTGCAATCACCCAAAGTGCAATGAGTAGGTAATGGGCTTTTTGTGTGGGCAGTGCAATAGACAAAAATGGAGTGTAGGTGCCCGCAATCAGATAATAAATGGCAGTGTGATCTAATTTTTTATACCAGCCGCGACGCTCTGGAGATTCGGCAAAATGATACAAGCTTGATGCGGCAAATAATAAAAATAGGCTCAAAGCATAGACCCACAGCCCGATCCACTGCGCTGTTTCTAAGTAAGACCCTTTGATAATCAATAAAATACCTGCTATGAGTGCAAGAGCTGCACCAATAGCATGGCTAATGAAATTGATTCTTTCTTCAGCAGGATCGTAGTTGACAACAGGGTGAGTGCTCATAAGTCGTGTGCATTTTCATAAAATATACAACTGTATCGTAATTCAAATTTGCATTTAGCGTAAGACGCTTTAAAATTTAATCGCAATTCTTTTTTTGGTTTCTATTATGACCGTTTCGGTATCGTCCTCTGCACAAGAGCAGCAATTCCTTCAAGCCTTCCAGCAAGCGCTTGAATCTCAAAGTTTTGATCGGATGATTCTGAGTCAATATCAGGGTGAACTTGAGCAACTCGAGAAGATGACTTTTCGAGTCGTCATGTTACAAGGACAGCCTGTATTGAGCTGTTTATATCGCCATAAAACCCAAGATGTCACCAAAAATTATTCATTAGACACAGCACTTGATACGGTAACTGCACTTTTGGCGCAGTGTAAACAAGCCAATCTGCTGACAACTGAACAAGAGTTGCAACTGAAGAAGAACAAGAAGAAAGCTATGCTGACGCAAAGTAAAAATAAAACGGTAACCAAAGCTGTTGAGCAGCAAGGTCATGACCGTGTCAAACAGCGTTTTGTAGATCAAGACAGTTATTTCTTACAGCCGCTTGGTATTACCGATGCAAAAGCGCACATCATTCCCAGTATGGCGCGTAAGTGGAAGCAGATTAATAAGTTTGTCGAAATTTTCTCAGGGGCATTAAGTCATATTCAACTGCCTGAACAACTGCGCGTGGTCGATTTTGGCTCAGGAAAGGGCTACTTAACCTTCGCTTTGTATGATTATTTGCTGAAGCAAGATATCAATCCTTTTGTGACTGGGGTTGAGCTAAACAGCAAGATGGTACAATTCTGTCAGGAGGTTGCGAACAAGTCAGATTTTCAGCAACTTGATTTTTTTCAGGGTGATGTTCGGACGTACCAACCTGAACGTCTCGATGTGATGATTGCGCTGCATGCATGTGATGTCGCGACTGACTTTGCGATTCATACCGGCATTCGTTTAAATGCTGAAATGATCATGTGTGCGCCGTGTTGTCATAAAGAATTACGTCCACAGCTGAAAGCTCCACTCGTGTTGCAACCGATGTTGCAGTTTGGCATTCATGCAGGACAGCAAGCTGAAATGCTGACGGATACTATTCGTGCCTTATTACTCAAAGCCTATGGCTATGAAACCAAAGTGTTTGAGTTTGTAGCACTTGAGCATACCAGTAAGAATAAAATGATTTTGGCAACCAAGCGTAAGGATTATCAAGCGCCAGATGTTGCAGTCTTGGCACAAATTCAAGCCTTGAAAGAGATGTATGGTATTCAAAAACACTCACTGGAATTGCTATTGAATAATCAATGGGATCAGCAAGATGTAGGCTGTAAATGCTGATCTGAACATCACTTTTTAGTGCAATGACCAATATAGAGATGATTTATAGGGAAACGAAAATGCCAAGCTTGAAGATTACGCATGGAACATGGGAAGAGTTACAACAGGCTGCGAAAATGATTCGTGAGCAGGTCTTTATTCAAGAGCAAAACATTGCTGCTGAAGATGAATGGGATGAGCAAGATGAAGTCGCAGTTCATTTTGTGGTCTATGAACAAGATCAAGCCATCGCCACCGCACGACTTTTGCAAAATCATAGTATTGGTCGTGTTGCAGTTTTGAAGTCACATCGTGGTTTGGGCGTGGGCAAAGTTCTGATGCAGGCGGCGATTGCATATGCTCAACAGCAACAGCATCCATTTTTAGTCTTATCCTCTCAAGTACATGCGCAAGCGTTTTATCAGGCTTTGGGCTTTATACAAGAGGGTGAGGAGTATTTGGATTGTGGTATTCCACATATCCATATGCGTTTATCATCCATAAAAAAGCCCTGATCTTTCAGGGCTTTTTTATTAGTCACAGCATATTAGTGACCATGTTCAGTTGACATTTTGGCATGTTCATCGGCACTCATGTCGTGCTCATCAGCGGTTGCATGTTCTGTGGTATCTTCAGAAGCTGCTTGAGCTCTTGCTTCGCGCGCATCTTTATCCGCTTGTGCTTTGGCCATCGCCTCTTCAGACATTGCAGGCGCATTTTTAAAAGCATGTTGCTGAGAGTTTTGCTGCGTTTGCTGACTTGGCATATAGTCAGGCTCATTGGTAATCGCAAGGTAGAAGATACCTAAGAAAATTCCACTTAAAATGAAAGCAATAATCAGTGCTTTCCAACCCCATGGTGATTTTTCAGGAGAAGTATTGTCAGTCATGTGCAACAGCCCAATTGAATAAAAATAAATCTAAAACTATGTAACTTTATAACACAAAAAACGGTGTCGGGCTTGAAAAGAATGCACTAAAATAAGTCAAAATTAGATGCTGAATCAGCAGGTTAATTTTGTTGTGTGCTGAGAACATAAAAAAGGGATCTGCCGATCCCTTTTTTAAGGTGGAAGTTTTAGCGAATCTGACCCGATGATACCGACTCAACCAGACGTTGCGGTGCTTTGAAACGCTCACCGTATTTCGCTTCAAGTTCATTGGCACGTTGTACAGCTTGGTCTAAACCATATTGATTTAAAAACTGAATTGCACCACCTGTCCACGGCGCAAAACCAATCCCAAAGATCGAACCGATATTGGCGTCAATTACAGACTCAAGAACATTTTCTTCATAACAACGTAAAGTATCTAGTGATTGTACAAACAGGAAGCGGTCTATCATTTCTTGTTCAGAAATATCTACATCTTGCTTCCAATGGTTCAAACCCTCCCAAAGATGTTTTTTACCACCTTCCGGGTAATCATAGAAACCTGCACCAGCAGCTTTACCTTTACGGTCAAAAGTATGAATCATGGTTTGAATCACATCATCTGCACCTGAACGAGGTAAATCTTTACCTTCAGCTTGAAGCGCCTTACGCGTTTCATTGGCAACATGTTCAGAAAGTGTCAATGCAACTTCATCTTGAATGGCTAATGGGCCAACTGGCATGCCTGCTTTGAGTGCTGCCATTTCAATACGAGCTGGATGTACACCTTCATGCAGTAAACGCAGACCTTCCTGAACAAAAGTACCAAATACACGACTGGTGAAGAAACCACGGCTATCATTCACAACAATCGGAATTTTGCCAATTTGCTGTACATAGTCATATGCTTTTGCCAAAGTTTCAGCAGAAGTGTTTTTACCTTTAATAATTTCAACCAATTGCATTTTATCGACTGGACTAAAGAAATGCAGACCAATGAAGTTTGCTTGATCTTTCGATGCATTTGCCAAACCAGTAATTGGTAATGTCGAGGTATTTGAAGCCATCACACCACCTTCTACAAGGAATGCTTCGGCTTCTTGGGTAACTTTCGCTTTGAGTTCTTGATTTTCAAATACCGCTTCGATTATTAAATCACAGCCTTTTAAATCTTCCGCAGATGCTGTTGCAGTAATTAAGCTTAAAATCTGATCACACTTTTCAGCAGTCATACGACCTTGCGATACTTTTTTATCCAATAATTTTTGGCTATAGGCTTTGCCTTTTTCTGCATTTTCAACAGAAACATCTTTGAGTACAACGGGAATGCCTTTAATTGCTGTTGAATAAGCAATGCCTGCACCCATCATCCCTGCACCAAGCACACCAACTTTGGTCGCTTGCCATTTTGCAACGTCTTTAGGACGACTCGCACCTGCCTTAATTGCATTCATTCCATGCCAAAAAGTACCGATCATGTTTTTTGAAACTTGACCTGTGGCAAGATAAGTAAAGTAACGTGATTCAATAGTCAGCGCTGTATCTACATCCACTTGCGCACCTTCAACGGCAGCCGCCATGATTGCTTCAGGTGCAGGATAGCAACCTTTGGTTTTATCACGGAGCATCGCTGGAGCAATCGCCAGCATTTGCGCAACCGCAGGTGTTTTAGGATCACCACCCGGAATTTTATAACCTTTTACATCAAACGGTTGTTGCGACTTTGGGTGTTCTTTTACCCAAGCGATGGCTTTATCCATCAACTCTTCAGGTGTTTCCGCAATGTCTTGAATTAAACCAAGAGATTTTGCTTTATCCACACCAAACTGCTTACCTTCCATTAAGAATGGAAAAGCATTTTGTAAGCCTAAAAGGCGTACCATACGCACGATACCACCACCACCCGGCAGTAGACCTAAAGTCACTTCAGGCAAACCAAACTTCGTTTTAGGATCATTCAATGCAATACGTGCATGACAACCTAAAGCGATTTCCCAACCACCACCTAAAGCTGTACCATTCAATGCTGCAACGACAGGAACACCTAGAGTTTCGATATAGCGAAACTCTGCTTTCATTTTCTGAATCATTTCAAAAAAAGGTGTGGCATCTTCCAAACGTGCTTGGATTAGCTCATCCAAGTCACCGCCTGCAAAAAAGGTTTTTTTCGCTGAACGGAAAATAATCCCAGTAATCGATGTTTCAGATTTCAGTTTAGAAACAATATTTTCCAGAGCTACCCGAAAATCACCATTCATGGTATTTGCAGATTGGTTTGGAGAATCTAAAGTCAGAATAATAATGCCATCGTCATTTTTTAAATATTGAATTGCGCTCATAAAGTTTTTATCCAAATGATTTTTTGAACTTGAAATGTATACTTCTGCATAGTTGTATGAATTTTCAGCATCGCAGAGTCATTCCAAATTTATTTTAATTTCGGGTTTAACCTTCGGTTCGACCTACTTTTGTTTCGGCAAAAGTAGGCAAAACCATTGTCATACGCAAAACCTGTTTTAATGACTATTCCTATCGAAAGGATTGCAAAAACATTAGATTCAAAAAATGGGTAGGTTGCGTATGACTGATTTGTGTATCAAATGCTCAATAAAATTTAGGTGGTTATACCAACTCAATAATGGTCGCAATACCCATACCACCACCTACACATAATGTTGCCAAACCACGCTTTTTACCTTGACGCTCTAACTCATCCAGTAAAGTTCCAAGAATCATCGCACCTGTCGCACCCAATGGATGTCCCATCGCAATTGCACCACCATTCACATTGACTTTCTCAGCAGGAACTTTTAATTCCGTCATAAAACGCATCACCACTGATGCAAAGGCTTCATTGACTTCCAATAGATCAATATCATCAATCGTTAAACCAGCTTTTGCCAATGCTTTACGAGCAGCAGGCGCAGGCCCTGTCAGCATAATGGTTGGATCTGAACCCACCAAAGCGGTCGCCAATACTTTGGCACGTGGTTTTAAACCTTGTTCTTTGACCGCTTTCTCGGAAGCAAGTAATACAAGTGCCGCACCATCGACAATACCCGATGAGTTTCCTGCATGATGTACATGGTTAATTTTTTGCGCTTCTGGATATTGTTGTAATGCAATTGCATCAAAACCCATAGCACCCATCATTTCAAAACTTGGATTGAGTTTTGCTAAACCTTCTGCTGTTGTTGACGGTTTAATAAATTCATCTTGATCTAAAATGGTCACGCCTGCTTTGTCTTTAATCGCAACCACTGATTGATTGAAATAACCCGCAGCTTGCGCAGCTGCTGCTTTGCGTTGCGAATTTGCTGCAAATGCGTCGACATCTGAACGTGTATAACCATCCAATGTTGCAATTAAATCTGCGCCAATCCCTTGCGGAACAAAGTGTGATTTTAAATTTGTTTCAGGGTCTAATGCCCATGGCCCACCATCTGAACCCATTGCAATACGTGACATTGACTCAACACCACCTGCAACAACCACATCTTCCCAGCCTGAACGTACTTTTTGCGCAGCCATATTGACAGCTTCAAGACCTGAAGCACAGAAACGGTTGATTTGCACACCAGCAACATCATTGTCCCAACCTGCCGCAATTGCCGCAGTTTTAGCAATATCACCACCTTGGTCTGCAATTGGAGTAACACACCCCAAGACAATATCGTCTACTTTAGAGGTATCTAAGTGATGGCGATCTTTAAGTTCATTCAATAATGTTGTCAGTAAAGTAATCGGCTTTACTTCATGCAATGAACCATCTTTCTTTCCTTTTCCGCGTGGTGTGCGAATGGCGTCAATGATATAAGCCTCGCTCATAGCTGTTCCTTGTTATGACTTTTAAGTTGTTATGCATTTGAGTGTACAAATTAATGGCTGTGATGCAATGACTAGAACGGGTCAGGTCAGATGAGTGTTTTTGCCAATAGACTGAAGATTGCAGCATAAAAAAACCCAAGATCGAAATCTTGGGTTTAGCAATGTGCCGAACCGTCGTTAAACTAGAAAATTAGTGATAGCCGTGTAGTTGGCGATATAAACCAGGTGTAACACCAGTCCATTTTTTAAAGGCACGGTGGAAGGTACTGGTTTCACTAAAGCCCACTTGTTGTGCCACATCTTCCAACGTCAAATCAGGGTTTAATAGTAGGTGGATCGCGGCATCACGACGTAATGCATCTTTCACGCCTTGGTAACTTTTACCTTCAGCAGCTAAGCGGCGACGCAGCGTTTGTGGAGATAAATACAGCATAGAAGCCACATCATTCAGAGTTGGCATTTCTTCACCAATTTGGCTCTTCAACACATCACGAATACGTGAAGTGAGTGAGTTGGTGTTTTTAAATTTCACCAACAACTGTGCAGGCGCGGCTTTTAAAAATTCTTCTAACGTTTCTTCATTTTGACGAATTGGTAAGTCCAAATAATCTGCGGCAAAAGTGATTTCGGTACGCGGCATGTCGAACTGCATCACAGGTGCGAAGAACAGGGCATCATACTCATCTGCATGAGTCGGACGTTCATAACCAAAGTGTACACGTTCCAGTGGTAAACGACGTTCAATCAACCACGACGCGAGACCATGCCAAATCATTAGCATACTTTCGGTAATGAAGTGATCTGGATCCATCGATTTTGGAATCTGAGGAACAAGACGAGCTTCATGCTTGTCGCGCTCTAATGTCACCGACCACTCATCGCCAAACAATTTATAAAACTGTGAAGACAGTTCTAAAGCATCACCTAAGGTTTTGGCATGAATAATCAGCTGACACATGATGGCAAACGTACCTAAACGCCGTGGTTGCTTATCGAAGCCAACATGTTCGTCTTGAGTCACCATCCATAACATTTTAACGAAGCGAGTATATTGTTCTGGAGAAATACGGGCTTTAGGTTGACGTAGCAGTTCTGCCTCAATCCCTACGTGAGAAAGTAATGTTTCGACATCCATGCCGAGACGTTTTACGCCAGTTAAAGCCGCATTGACGAAATGGATACTAATGGTATCGCGGCTCATATTTAATCCTTCAGTCTCTTTTATATTCACTTGCGTTTGACCTAAATGACGCTAAAAAAAGTATTTTAGGCAATTTACACTAAAGTTTTTTGCCTTTTTACATGTTAAATTGCCGAAATGATCAAGGTAAATGGCTGAACATGACATTGTTTTGTTGCTTTTATATTTCTAAAATAGCTAAAAAATCAACATAAAAAGAGAAAATAAACATGGATATGGCATTGAAAGGATTGAAAGTTCTCGATTTTTCTACACTTTTGCCCGGACCTTTTGCAACAATGTACTTAGCAGACCTAGGTGCAGAAGTGCTCCACATCGAGTCTCCAACCCGCCCCGATCTGATCCGTTTAATGCCACCTTATGCCAATGGACAGGCCACTGCACATAGTTATCTCAACCGAAATAAACATGCTGTCGCTCTTGATTTGAAAGATCCTGCCAATATTGAACTGATCAAATCGAAAATTTCAGACTATGACATTGTGATTGAACAATTCCGTCCAGGCGTGATGCAAAGATTGGGACTCGACTATCAGACCTTATCTGAAATTAATCCGCGCTTGATCTATTGTTCCATTACGGGTTATGGGCAAACAGGAGGGTATCAAAATAAAGCAGGACACGATATCAACTATGTGGCTTTGTCAGGGATTGCGGGACATAGTGGCCGACAGCACAGTGGACCACCACCAATGGGGATTCAAATTGCGGATATTGCTGGAGGCTCTTTGCATAGTGTGATTGGGATTTTAGCGGCAGTAATTGAAAGGCAGCGGAGTGGTTTGGGGCAGTTTATTGATATTTCTATGACCGACTGTGTGGTAGGGCTCAGTAGCATGGCCGCAGCTGCGAGCTTAGCAGGACAGGAAAAACAAGGGCCTGAGCAAAGCTATCTCAATGGTGCGACTTTTTATGACTATTATGAAACGCAAGATGGACGTTATTTATCGATTGGGAGTTTAGAGCCACAGTTTTTACATGGGTTGGCCCAGATTTTAGAATTGCCGATTGTGGCTGAAAAAGGAGCCTCATTGACAACCGAAGACCGTCAGGTGGTGAAACAAGCAATAAAAGACAAAATTAAAACTCAAGATTTTGCCACGTGGAACGCAATTTTTCAGCAGCAAGATGTCTGCGTTGAGCCTGTATTAAAGTTGGATGAAGCACTCGATTCGCAGTTAGCCAAAGATCGTGCATGGGTGATTTCTGTACCTTTACAAGAGGGGAGTACAAAAAGCGAACAACAATTAGCTTGTCCAATTAAGTTTTCACGTTCAAAAATAAGATATGAATTTATAGGCAAACCACTTGGTTTTGATTCCTTGTAAATATCATATAACGATAATTTGGATATATTTAAAACAAAAAAAACGTCATAAAATGGGTTTTTATACAAATAAAGCGTATCATATCGATTAGTTGTAATTTTGTAAGAAAGGTCACCAATTATGAATAAATGTAAAAGAAGTTGGTGTTTTAACCTCAGTCTCTTAGCGCTCAGTTGCTGCTTTCAAAGTGTGTATGCTGCAAATGCCTTTGAGGCAGAAAGCCCTTGGATGCTGGGTGACTGGAATGGTCAGCGCAGCGCATTGCAGCAAAAAGGCTACGACTTTAGCTTTGGTTATACGGGTGAAATGGCAACGTTGCTCGATGCCTCACATTCTTCAAGTCATGGTACCGAATATGCAGACCAGTTTGCATTCGGTACGCACTTCGATTTAGACAAGATTTTGGGCTGGCAGGATACTGAGGCTCAAATCACCATTACCCAGCGCAATGGGCGTTCACTTTCTCAAACATCCGATGCTTTAGATGGACATTTAAGTTCCACTCAAGAAGTGTGGGGACGTGGACAGACGTGGCGTTTAACCGATTTGTGGATTAAGAAAAAGTTCATGGATCAAAAGTTAGACATCAAAGTCGGTCGCTTTGGTGAAGGCGAAGACTTCAACAGTTTCGACTGTGATTTCCAAAACCTTGCGCTCTGTGGCTCTCAAGTTGGTAACGGGGTCGGTGACCAGTGGTACAACTGGCCTGTCAGCCAATGGGCTGCGCGAGTCAAATATAATCTTCGGCCAGACCTGTATGCACAAGTTGGGGTGTATGAATATAACCCTGAAAACTTAGAACGTGGCAAAGGCTGGAACTTAAGTACCGATGGTTCGCAGGGGGCCATTATTCCTGCTGAAGTGGTGTGGCAACCTGCTGTAGGTATAAATAAGTTACCTGGCGAATATCGTGCGGGTTATTACTACAGTTCGGCAGATGCCACAGACATTCAAAACCCACAGCAAACCTCACATAAACAAGGCGGCTGGGTGGTTGCCAAGCAGCAACTCACAGCACATCACGGTGATGCTGCACGTGGTTTAACAGGTTTTGTGAATCTCACGCTACATGATTCAGATACCAATACGGTTCGCGACATGCAGAACATTGGTTTGGTCTATAAAGGCGCTTTTGATGCTCGTCCTCAAGACGAAATCGCGATTGGCTTAGCCCGTATTAATATCAATGATGATGTCAATGACGTGAATATTACCAATAGCAGCGTCGATGCCCGTGGTCTACAAAGTGAAGAATATGATGCCGAGATTTACTACGGTATACATGCAGCCAATTGGTTAACCATTCGTCCCAATATCCAATATATCCGCCATGTAGGCGCGTATAAAAATGGTGAAAATGCATGGGTCGGCGGAATTAAATTCCAGACCGCATTTTAGTTTCTAGATCGATAAGTATTTGTACAACAAGGTTGATAAATACTTTTTACGGTTGTTCAAAGCATAAAACTGTTCGAAATAAGTCGTTTGGACAGATACTTAAAATCTAAAAACTGTCTAGGTGCTCATATCGATATTGAAGCGATATGGGCTTTTAACAGAATCTAAGAAAAAGGTGGTCAATATGAGTACTCCGTCTTCAGGTTCAGGGCTTAAAACTTTTACAGCTGTGATTGCTGTGATCTTTGGTTTAGTCCTGCTGATAGGAGGGATTTATCTTGCAGTGCTTGGTGGGTCTTGGTACTACATCATTGCAGGTTTACTCTTCATCGCGACTGCAGTTCTACTGCAAAAATTAAAAAGTACGGCATTAATCGTTTATGCGTTGTTGGTCTTGGGTACAGTGGTTTGGGGCTTATGGGAAGTGGGTTCAGACTTCTTTGCCTTGGCGCCACGTTTAGATATCCTTGGTTTATTTGGCTTATGGTTACTCATTCCAGCGGTAACGCGTGGTTTTGACAATGCTAAAGGTGCAAAAATTGCTTTAACAGGTTCACTGGCAATTACCATTGCAGTGATGATCTATGCTGTATTTAATGACCCTCAAGAAATTCGAGGTGAGCTGGGCAGTAAGCAGCCTGCAACCGCGCAGTCCATTCCAGGTGTTGCTGATGGCGACTGGCCTGCATATGGCCGTACTCAATCTGGCTTGCGCTATTCTCCTTTAACGCAAATTAATTCTGAGAATGTTAAGGATTTAAAAGTTGCTTGGACCTATAACACAGGCGACTTTAAAACAGAAAATGACTCTGGTGAAACCACCAATCAGGTCACCCCAATTAAAGTTGGGGACAATATGTATATCTGTACCACGCACCAAAAACTGGTTGCACTTGACCCAGCGACAGGTAAGGCGAAATGGACTTTTGATCCGAAACTCAAAGCGGACAATACTTTTCAGCATTTAACCTGTCGTGGCGTGTCTTATTATGATGCGAACAATATGGCTGGTTTTGAAACCAGTTTGGCTTCAAAAAAATCAACATCGACTGAATGTCCAAAAAAAGTGATTTTACCTGTCAATGATGGCCGTCTTGTTGCTGTAAATGCAGATACAGGGAAGGCATGTACTGACTTTGGTAAAAATGGTGAAGTCGATTTACAAAAAGATATGCCGTTCCCTTATCCTGGCGGTTATATCCCAACGTCGCCACCTGTGGTCACAGGAACGACGATTATTATTGCGGGTTCAACCACAGATAACTATTCAACTGAAGAACCTTCAGGTGTGATCCGGGGTTATGATGTGAATACCGGCGCATTGTTGTGGGTCTTTGACACAGGTGCAGAAGATCCAAATGCGATTCCAGCTCCGGGTCAAAAGTATGTTCAAAACTCACCGAATGCATGGGCCCCATTAGCCTATGATGCAGCTTTGGATATCGTTTACATTCCAACGGGTGTGGGTACGCCAGATATTTGGGGTGGTAACCGTACTGAGTTGCATGAGCGTTATGCCAACTCAATGCTGGCACTGAATGCCTCAACAGGTAAGTTGGTGTGGAATTTCCAAACTACGCATCATGATTTGTGGGATATGGATGTACCATCACAGCCGACATTGACGGATATTAAAGATAAGTCAGGCAAAATGGTTCCTGCCATTTACGTGTTAACGAAAACAGGCAATGCCTTTGTTCTAGACCGTCGTACTGGTGCAGCCATTGTTCCAATTACGGAAAAACCTGTACCACAAACAGTGAAACGTGGGCCGCAAACCAAAGGTGAGCGTTACTCTGCGACACAACCTTTCTCTGACTTTGATCTTGCGCCAAAAGAGAAACTGACGGATAAGCAAATGTGGGGTGCAACCATGTTTGACCAGTTGATGTGCCGTGTGTCTTTCCACAAACTGAACTATGACGGTATTTATACCCCACCTTCAGAAAATGGAACTTTAGTTTTCCCAGGCAACTTGGGTGTATTTGAATGGGGCGGTATGTCCGTTAACCCTGATCGTCAAATCGCGGTGATGAACCCAATCGGTTTACCGTTTGTTTCTCGACTCATTCCAGCCGATCCAAACCGTCCGAAAACAGCCAAAGGTGCAGGCACCGAAGCGGGTGTACAACCGATGTATGGTGTGCCTTACGGTGTAGAGATCAGTGCGTTCTTGTCTCCATTTGGTTTGCCATGTAAACAGCCTGCTTGGGGCTTTGTGGCGGGTGTGGATTTAAATACTCACGAAGTTGCATGGAAACGTCGTATTGGTACGATCCGTGACAGCTTACCGGGGATTCAATTACCACCATTTAAAATGGGGGTTCCTATGCTTGGTGGTTCAATCTCAACTGCGGGTAATGTGATGTTTGTCGGTGGTACGCAGGATAATTATATCCGTGCCATCAACGTGACCAATGGTGATGAACTTTGGAAAGGTCGTCTACCAGCAGGTGGTCAAGCAACACCAATGACCTATGAAGCCAATGGCAAACAGTATGTGGTCATTATGGCGGGTGGTCATGGTTCATTTGGTACTAAGATGGGAGATGCTTTGGTGGCGTATGCCTTACCCGATGCAAAATAATCGTCTGTAGTTATTTAAACTTTAAAATAGCCTGATTCGTCAGGCTATTTTTATATGCAGTCGGTTTAAAAGGGCAAAGTAACGACGAGAAAAGAATAGAAAAATTGAGTTCTACCCAGATAAGCCGAGTTTAAAATTTACGTGGTAGCAATGAATGAATTAGTGTGTATGTGATCAGCTGAACGGAGTTAGCTGAATAATGTATAAGTATCTAATAAAAAATACTTTAATCAGAAAAAACCTTTAGGATTAGGGACAAACAGTACATCTACTTATCCTTATCAATAAAACAGCTATGAAATATGTAAAAAACGCATTTTGTTGATAGTTTAAATCTCGTTATGCTGTCAGCCGTTATAATGAAACTACTAGCTGTACGCCATGTATTTATATACTGATTTCGATCAGCAACTGATCAATGAACGTGTTGCACAGTTCCGTGACCAAACGGAACGTTATTTAGCTGGAAAACTCACTGAAGATGAGTACCGCCCATTACGTCTTCAAAACGGTCTCTATGTACAACGCTATGCGCCAATGTTACGTATTGCTGTGCCTTATGGCTTAATGAACTCAACGCAATTGCGCAAAGTTGCAGAACTTGCAACTGAGTTTGACCGTGGTTATGCACACGTTTCAACGCGTCAGAATATTCAGTTTAACTGGCCTGCGCTAGAAAATGTTCCAGACATGCTTCAAGAGCTAGCTTCTGTACAAATGCATGCGATCCAAACTTCGGGTAACTGTATTCGTAACACGACTACAGACCAATATGCAGGTGTGGTTGCTGGTGAAGTGGCTGACCCACGTCCAACGTGTGAATTGATCCGTCAATGGTCAACCTTCCACCCAGAGTTTGCTTTCTTGCCACGTAAGTTCAAGATTGCTGTATCAGCACTTGAAGAAACCGATCGTGCAGCGACCTCATTCCATGATATTGGGGTGTATATCGTTAAAAATGAAGCGGGCGAAATTGGCTATAAAATTAAAGTCGGTGGTGGCTTAGGTCGTACCCCTGTGATTGGTAGTTTCATTCGTGACTTCTTGCCACGTGAAGACCTGATTGCTTACTTAGAAGCCGTACTGCGTGTTTATAACTTACACGGTCGTCGTGATAACAAATACAAAGCACGTATCAAAATTTTAGTGAAAGCGTTGACGCCTCAAGTCTTTGCTGAAAAAGTCGAAGCTGAGTTTGAGCACACCATTAAAACTTTAAAAATTCAGCCTGAAATTTTGCAGAAATTAGACGAAGAATTTATGCCGTTTGATTATCAAGATTATGCAGATGAAGATTTTTCTGAACAGTTTGCTGCACATCCAAAATTCAAACAGTGGTTCAATATCAACACCAATGCTCACAAAGTGAAGGGCTACCGTATTGTAACGATTTCGTTGAAACGTACGGGTATTGCACCGGGTGACGTGACCACGGAAGAGATGAATTTGATTGCAGACCTTGCAGACAAATACACCTTTGGTGAACTGCGGACCACGCATGAGCAAAATATTTCTTTGGTGGATGTTCCGCAGAAAGATTTGTTTGAATTGTGGACTATTCTTGAGAAAAACAATTTAGCTCGTGCGCACATTGGTTTCTTAACCGACATTATTTGCTGCCCAGGCGGTGACTTCTGTTCACTGGCAAATGCGAAATCAATTCCTATTTCAGAAGCGATTTCACGTCGTTTTGATGACTTAGATACCATTTATAACCTTGGCAAACTGGATCTGAATATTTCAGGTTGTATGAATGCATGTGGTCATCACCATGTGGGCAACATTGGTATTCTAGGTGTGGACAAAAAAGGCGCTGAATTCTACCAAATCACTTTGGGTGGTAATGCCGATCATGATGCTTCAATTGGTGACATCTTAGGCCCATCATTTGCAGCTGAAGTTGTGCCAGATATCGTTGAAGAAATTTTAAATACCTATCTTGACCTTCGTGCTGAGGGTGAAGAATTCATCGATACTTATCGCCGTGTGGGCATTCAACCCTTTAAGGAGCGTGCATATGCTTAATACAGCACTACAAGTCCTCTCTAAAGATGGCTCGATTGCAGACAATACTTATCAGGTGATTGGTGAAGATGGTGTTTTACCGCAAGGTGATGTGGTTTTAACGGTTGAGCAGTTAGATCAATTGGCTCAAGTTTCAGGTAAAAAAGCACTCCTTGTTACAGTCGATGCTTCTCCTGAAACGCATGAGTTCCCTTTAGATCAGTTAGATGCCATCTTTATTGATTTTGCGGGCTTTAACGATGGTCGTGGCTATTCATTTGCAGCGCTCTTACGTCGCCAAGGTTTTCAAGGTGAACTACGTGCAACAGGTGATGTGTTTAAAGATGTCTTGAATTACATGAAACGTTCAGGCTTTGATACCTTTGTTATTAAGGAAGGTAAAGACATTCTTGAAGCTGCTGCGGGTTTAAATGATTTTAGAAATCCATATCAAGCATCAACAGCCGTTGCACAAGCCAGTTATCAAACGGGCGCTTAAATTTTCAAGTGAATAAAAAGCTGGACTTCGGTTCAGCTTTTTGTATTTATACGCAGCATTTTTGATGAACAAATTGAAGAAAAAGAAGCAGGTAGATTGGACATGATGGCACTTTTTGCAAAAATTAATCCCGGTGTCATTTGGCTACTTATTGCTATTGCTACAGATGTGCTTTCGACTTTTTATTCCGCAAAAGGTAATGGCTTGGTCAATAAATTGGATCAAGGTATTGCACTGGTGCTTTACATGATTTCTTTTGCGTGTGCCGCCTATGCCTTAAAATTTATGCAAGCGGGAATTTTATATGTGCTGTGGTCTGGCATTGGTGTCATTGCCACAACACTCCTTGCTAAAACATTCTTAGGACAGAATATTGATTTGGCTGGATGGCTCGGTATCGGTTTTATTACCGTGGGGCTTACCATTATTGCGCAATTTTCAAATATTGATGTTTAAAAGAAGACGCTTTTATCCTTCTTCTAATTGGCAATTCACCATCCACTTCACTCCAAATTGATCGGTAAATGCACCATAGAGTGCGCCCCAGAAGGTTTTCTCCAGAGGCATCTCTATTTTTCCATTGACTGAAAGTGCATCAAATAAGCGTTTTGCATCGGCTTGTTCATGGGCATCCAAGTTAATCGAAATATAATGGTTGTTGCCTACAGTAAAGACAGTATTGCTTTGGGCGCAAAACTGATCATTGGTATCCGAAGCCATCAGAATCGTGCTGGCATTGATGGGAAGCGAAACATGGATGATTTTTTTTTGATCAACGTCGGAAAGGGTGACTGAACTTTCATCTGGAGGTAAGTCTCCATAACGCATAAACGTTGCAAACTCTCCACCAAAGACAGACTTGTAAAAATTAAAAGCGGCTTCAGTTTGACCATCAAAGTTGAGGTAGTGATTCAGTTGCATTGTCTTATCCTTGTTGTTTTTTTCGTCGTTATTTTAACAAGTCGTTGAGATCGACCCTAATACAATCTTGTAATAAAAAATCCCTCGCAGTCGAGGGATTTTCATAAATATCGCTTTTATATCAGCTAATCATCCAATCTTTTATTGTATAAAATATGTCAATAAAAGAAAGTTGCTTGAATCTTAAAGTAATTCAATCGCTACAGCAGTCGCTTCACCACCGCCGATGCAGAGTGCCGCAATCCCTTTTTTACCACCTGTACGTTTAAGCGCATGAATTAAAGTCAGGATAATACGTGAACCAGTTGAGCCGACAGGGTGACCCAATGCGCAAGCTCCACCATTGATGTTCACTTTTGCTGGATCAAGTTTGAAGTCGTCGATTGGACACATAGTTACCATCGCAAAAGCTTCATTGATTTCCCAAAGGTCTACGTCCTGCGCATTCCAACCTGTTTTCTTAAGCACTTTTTCAATTGCACCGACTGGTGCAATGGTGAACTCTGATGGATGTTGTGAATTCGATGCATAAGCCACAATTTTGGCTAATGGTGCTAAACCTTTGTTCGATGCATTTTCTGCTGAAGTTAAAACTAGTGCGGATGCGCCATCCGAGATTGAACTTGCATTTGCTGCAGTGATGGTGCCGTCTTTAGCAAAAGCAGGGCGAAGGCTTGGAATTTTTGCAATGTTGGCATTGAACGGTTGTTCATCTTTATCAACGACAACATCACCTTTGCGAGATGAAACTGTCACAGGCACGATTTCATCGGCAAAGTAACCTTCGTTGACCGCTGTTTGTGCGCGCTCTAAAGAGCGAATCGCGAATGCATCCATTTGCTCACGCGTATAGCCTCGGGTGTTGGCCATATCTTGTGCAAAAGAACCCATCAATCGGCCTGTTTCAGCATCTTCTAAGCCATCAAGGAACATGTGGTCTTTAACATCGCCATGCCCCATACGGTAGCCTGCGCGTGCTTTGGTTAAAATATAAGGAGCATTGGTCATCGACTCCATGCCACCTGCAACCACGATATTTGCTGAACCTGCTTTGATCATATCCGCAGCTTGCATTACCGCTTTCATGCCAGAACCACATAATTTATTGATGGTCACAGCACCTGTTGAATCAGGTAAACCTGCTTGGCGCATCGCTTGACGCGCTGGACCTTGCTTTAATCCCGCAGGTAGAACACAACCCATGATTACTTCTTCTACATCGTTTGCGTGTAGGCCAGCACGAGCAATCGCTTCTTTAATCGTCACAGCACCGAGTTCAGGCGCGGTTACACTGGCTAAACTGCCTTGAAAACCGCCCATTGCCGTACGAGCACCATTCACAATTACGATGTCTGTCATTTTCTTCTCCGAATCACTTATGCGTTTTGTTGGAAACTTAAGCAGTATATGCAAATTTGCTAGCGAGAAAAGCTGAAAACGTGATTATGGACTCATGGGTCTAGTTACAGGTATTGAGTGGTTCGGGGCGGACCTGTCCCATTTTGCTCATGACCAGTTTAAAGTGATCCTGACTTTGTGTAGAACAGTAATAGAAGGTTCCATTTGAGCCAAGGGGTAAGCCATTTTCAGCTTTAAAGCTTAATGATGGAAGACTGAGTGCGCCACGCCAATCAAGATTGCCATATTTGAGCTGCTGTTGTTCTGTCCGAATAATCGTTTCGTTGGTATCTACTCGTCGGTTTTTATTATTATCGATAAATACAATAAAGCCTGTGTTCCATTGATGATTCTGACATTGAACGAGGTCTTGACTTGGACAAATGGTGATATTTTGACGTTGCAGATTGGCCATATTTTTGGCTGTCTGAATACTATTTCGTAATGTATTCAATGTTTTGATTCGCTCTTGCGAAGCCATGTACTGATGAAAATGAGGAAGTGCGATTGTACAAATGATCATAATAATGCTAATAGCGATCGTGAGTTCAAATAAAGTGAGCCCTTTTTTATTGATAAAAAACATATGGTTATCCGGTTTTTTGTTATAGAGTTATTTTTTATTTATTAAAGCTTTGTTTATCAAACAAATTTTATACATAATTAGTAGTACTCAACTTGTTTAAAAAGCTGTTAAAATGTAAGACAAGTGAAAATAAGCTATTCGCAAGTAAAAATTGAGTAAAAAATTACCGAATTACAACGGACATTGTAAGTAATTTTGTCAATAATTTACTTGATTAAAGTTATCAAGCACTTGGAAAAAAAATAAAGTGTTTGTATGATTCATTGCGAATAGCTTAAAAATAAAACTGGGGTATAAAAAAGCCTATCTCAGAATGGTTAAATAATTTTAAGCTTAAGCTTGAAAAACAATTGTTATCTCTGGAGGATAAATCCATGAAAATGAGTCGTATTGCATTAGCAATGCTCGTAGCTGCTCCTTTAGCTGCTGCAAACGCGGGCGTAACTGTTACTCCATTAATGCTTGGTTACACTTGGCAAGATAGTCAACACAACAACGGTGTTGACCATTTAACTTCTGCTCCTGAAATTCAAGACGATTTATTCGTTGGCGCTGCACTTGGTGTTGAATTGACTCCTTGGTTAGGTTTCGAAGCTGAATACAACCAAGTTAAAGGTGATGTAGACGGTCTTGCTGCTGGTGCTGAATATAAGCAAACTCAAATCAACGGTAACTTCTATGCTACTTCTGATTTGATCACTAAAAACTACGACAGCAAAATCAAGCCATACGTACTTTTAGGTGCTGGTCACTACAAATATGACATCGATGGTATTGCTAAAGACGAAGAAGGTACTTTAGGTAATGCTGGTTTCGGTGCTTTCTGGCGCTTGAACGATGCTTTGTCTCTACGTACTGAAGCTCGTGCTACTTACAACATCGATGAAGATTTCTGGAACTACACAGCACTTGCTGGTCTTAATGTCGTTCTTGGTGGTCACTTGAAACCTGCTGCTCCAGTAGTAGAAGTTGCTCCAGTTGAGCCAGTTGCTCCAGTTCAACCACAAGAGTTAACTGAAGACCTTAACATGGAACTTCGTGTGTTCTTTGATACAAACAAATCAAACATCAAAGACCAATACAAGCCAGAAATCGCTAAAGTTGCTGAGAAGTTAGTTGAATATCCAAACGCTACTGCTCGCATCGAAGGTCACACAGACAACACTGGTCCACGTGCATTGAACGAACGTTTATCTTTAGCTCGTGCTAACTCTGTTAAATCGTCTCTAGTAAACGAATACAACGTTGACCCAGCTCGTTTGTCTACTCAAGGTTTCGCTTGGGACCAACCGATTGCTGACAACAACACTAAAGAAGGTCGTGCTATGAACCGTCGTGTATTCGCGACAATTTCTGGCAGCCGTACAGTTCAAGCTCAATAATCTGAGTTTTAACTAAAAAACGACTCTTCGGAGTCGTTTTTTTATGTCTAAACCAATGAAATTTATGTTAACTCGTGTCGTTGAAAATAAACTTGAGCTCAATGCAAGAGCCTTTAAGGTTTACGGTGGTCATGGTTAGTTACGTATAGGATATTAAATACAGTTAGAAGTATTTAATTTTAGAGGATGAATATAAGAAGAATGAAAAGGGGGATTTCTATTACTCATGCTTCACGACATCGATAATAATTTTGTCTTTAGAATGAATGGATATTTATATTTATTTTTATAAAGATTTGTTTGCCAGCGAGATAATATTTCTGGCTTGATATCTAGGGGCTAAGAATTAGATAGAGATCAGTACTCAATGAACCGTAACATTTAGTTATTGCTGTGCGAATTGAGAGGCTAAATTTTTACAACCTAGATATGTAAATTGTTAATCGTATAAGTGAGCGGATGCTGGTTGCAGAATATTAACTAAGTTTAGGATGGATCCGAGTCATAACTATCGATTCTATGTAACTTCAATAATTAAACTGTCTTATTGAAAATTACGTTATTAATTTATGCTTTACGGCTTTAGCAAATGGATAAATGATAATAAAAAAACAGCCCGAAGGCTGTCTTTTATGATGAAAGGATTTTATTCGCGATCAGGACTCATTGGACTGACATCCATTTCTTGGTAAGAAACCAGTTTGGTTTTGTATTTCCATTTATAGCCTAGCCAAATCGCCAAGAATAAGAAAATACCAATATAGGTCGATAAAACAGAGAGCCATTCGCCATCAAGCACTGCTTGGTAGTTTTGACCTAAAACAACAATCGCACACAGGATAAAGGCAAACCACGGAGCAAATGGGAAGAATTTTGCACGATAAGCTAAGTCTTCAACCTTATACCCTTGGGCAACATAGCCTTTACGGAAACGATAGTGTGAAACAGCAATCCCTAACCAAACAATAAAGCCACACATACCCGACATGTTGAGCAGCCAATTAAAGACCTGTTCTTCGCCAATGAAGGTGGTTAAGAAGCAAAGTGCAGCAATTGCTGTTGTTGCATAAAGCGCATTCATGGGTACGCCGCGTGGGTCTAATTTGGCAAACACTTTAGGTGCACTGCCATTTTGAGCCATATTGAACAGCATACGCGTCGATGAATACATCCCTGAGTTACCAGCAGATAGAATTGCGGTTAAAATTACGGCATTCATTACGCTGGCAGCAAAGGCAAATCCAGCTTTTTCATAGAGGAGGGTAAATGGCGAGAGTGCAATATTCTCTGATGAAGCTGCTTGTAATAGAAGTGGATCATCATATGAAATGAGTGTGCCGATAATGAAAATACACACCACATAAAACAGTAAAATGCGCCAAAAAATCTGTTTGATGGCAATCGGGATCGTCTTTTGTGGATCTTTCGATTCACCTGCAGCAACACCGACCATTTCGGTACCTTGGAACGAGAACCCTGCAATCATCGCCACACCAATCAGTGCAGATAAGCCGCCAACGAAGGGCGCTTCACCTTTGGTCCAGTTGGCAAAAGTTGCGATACCAGGCGTCATCATGATTTTAGCAATCATGAAAATACCAATGATGATAAACACAATGATGGCAAGGACTTTAACCAAGGAGAAGAAGAACTCACTTTCACCAAAGCCTTTGACTGTCAGTGCATTGATCCCAAAGACAACAGCTAAGAAGAGAGCACTCCAGTAGAAACCGGGCAGGTCGGGAAACCAGAATTTCATGATGAATTGGACTGCAACCAATTCAAATGCAACCGTAATGGCCCAGTTATACCAATAGTTCCAGCCAAGGGCGAAACCAAAACCGCCTTCAACATACTTGGTGCCATAGGTGAAAAATGCACCCGATGTTGGGTTGTGTGTTGCCAACTCACCCAGACTGGTCATGAGAAAGTAAATCATCACACCAATTAAGCAGTAGGCCAATAACGCCCCGCCAGGGCCAGCATTTGCAATGGTTGCACCTGAGGCAAGGAATAAACCTGTACCAATTGAACCACCAATGGCGATCATATTCAGATGGCGAGCTCCAAGCTTCCGCTTGAGTTGAGCTGGTTGAGTCGTTTCGCTCATCATTGTTCCTTAAGATTTCTTTTGTGTGCTGGCAAACAGCACTTTAAAGCCTTGTTGATCGGCTTTGGTTGTACATTGGCCAAAACTTTGCTCAATGAGTAATGGATAATTCAGAAAGCGGTTGGCAACAATCAACAACTCGCCATCCGATTTAAGATGGTGACGGGATGTTTTGCATAAATTTTCGCTGGCATTGTAATCTGTATGAATGCCTTGATGGAATGGGGGATTACTGACGATTGCGTGTAAAAACAGAGGAGCATCCTCAATTCCGTGTACTGCTTTAATCTCAAGTTGTTCTGGTAAAAGGTTATTCTTCTCAAAAGTCATTTTTGTTGAAGCTAATGCAAAGGCATCGACATCGAGTGCAAAAATGCGATTTTTCGGATTTAACTTGGCTAAATAAGCACTGATCACGCCTGCACCACAGCCAAAGTCTGCAATTTTTCCAGAAGTGACCTGTGAAAGATGAGGCAATAACACGGCTGTACCCACGTCCAGACGATTTTGACTAAATACACCCGGTAATGCGCAAATCTGTAATTCACCTTTCGGGGTTGGCACTGTATAGAGTTGTGCCCAATCGGCCAAAGGTTTTGCGGTTACGGTTTTTTCGGTGACCAATTGCCACATTTGACAATGTCGAGCACTGTCTAATTTGAGGGTTTTACCAAAAGGTTGTAGTTGTTTAGAGGCGCGCTCTACACCGCCTTTCTTTTCACCAACTAAAAAGATCGATGCGCCTACGGCCAAACGACTCACCAGTTGGTGTAGTACATAATTGAGTAGTTCTTTTGACTTTGGAACAAACACGATGGCTTGATCAAAAGCGACATCAGGCAAATCTGTACCAAAATGCACATCACTTTGTTGGTTTTGGAAATATTGTAATTCGTTAAAATTCCATGTCCAAAAATGTGGTTCTACAGTACCAATTAACTGTGTGTTTAATTCGTCACACGGTGCATTGACCAGTAAAACTGAACCAGAGAGAAATTCTTGCTGGCGAAGAACAACTTCACTTCGTGGATCCATTTTATATACTCCATTGTAAAAACGATGCCCAGACAGTGCTGGGCAAAGTGCATACTGAAATGAACAATTATTTCTTCGTTTCAGGAAGAATAATATTTAATAACAAGGCTGCAATACCACCTGTCGCAACACCTGAACTGAAGATGTTACGGAATAATTCAGGTAAGTGTTCCAAAATTTGTGGAACTTGTGCAACACCTAAGCCGAGTGCCAATGAAATGGCAATAATCAGTAGTGCGCGGCGGTCAAGATGAATACCTGACAGAATGTTAATTCCAGAAGCTGCTACAGCTCCAAACATCACCATTACAGCGCCGCCTAAAACAGCTTGAGGCACTGCCTGAATCACACCTGCAACAGCAGGGAGTAAACCTAGAATCACCAATAATGCGGCAATCCAGATGCCGACATAACGGCTCGCAACGCCAGTGAGTTGAATTACGCCATTGTTTTGTGCAAAGACCGAGCTAGGGAAGGTGTTGAAAATACCCGCAAGGAAAGAGTTTGCACCATTCACCAAGACACCACCTTTAATACGCTCCATCCATGTAGCATCATCGACAGGTTGGTTCGAGAGTTTAGAGGTTGCTGTAATATCACCAATTGCCTCTAAAGAGGTCACAAGGTAAATAAAGGCCATTGGAATAAACAAACTCCAAGAGAAGTCTAAACCAAAGTGCATTGGGGTTGGAATTTGAACCAAAGGTGCATCCTGAAGACCTGAAAAGTCGAGATGCCCCATAAACCCTGCCAACACATAACCGACAATCAGTGCGATTAAAATAGCCGAGCTTTTCACCCAAGTAATACGAATGCGGTTCAATATAATGATCAGTGCCAATACTGTACACGACATGATTAAGTTGTCTGCATTGGCAAAGGTATTGTTTGACATGGCTTGATAGCCACCACCCATGCTGATCAGACCTTCTTTAATGAGAGTCAAACCAATCAATAACACCACAATGCCTGTTACCAATGGGGTAATGAGCATTTTCACCCAAGGCAGAATACGTGACACGCCCATTTCAATAAATGAACCTGCGATTACCACACCAAAAATTGCAGCCATGACAGACTCTACAGGAGTACCTGCAGCAACCATGCCAGAGCCAATTCCAATAATCGGCCCGATAAAGTTAAAACTGGTACCCTGAACAATCAATAAGCCTGCACCAAAAGGTCCAACTTTTTTACATTGTAAGAAGGTTGCAATCCCTGAAATGACCAAAGACATGGATAAAATCATGTTGGTGTCTTCTTTCGACACACCAAGCGCTAGACAGATGAGTAAGCCTGGTGTCACAATTGGGACAATAATTGCAAGAAGATGTTGAAAGGCAGCAAGAAAAGCAATGATTGGGCGAGGGCGGTCGTTTAAACCATAGACCAAATCGAGTTGATCTGTTTGATTGGGAGAGAGTTTCTGATCAGACATATGTCAAAGGGTGTTAGCAAGGTGGCGCTATTCTAATCGCTTTACACAGCTTTACAAAATTAATTACACACCACTTATCAAAAAAAATGAGTCTGTCAATAAACTGTCACTACTAAATTCTATTATTTTTCTGTATAATTTGCCCTCAAACTTTAGGCGTATCGAATTTACATGTCAGATATCAAAACTCTCCGCAACATTGCCATCATTGCGCACGTTGACCACGGTAAAACCACTCTAGTAGACAAACTTTTACAGCAATCAGGTGCACTTGGCGATCGTGCAGGCGAGATTGAGCGTGTCATGGATTCAGGCGCGATTGAAAGTGAACGTGGTATTACCATTCTTGCAAAAAACACTGCAATCAAATGGTTAGATGCACGTACCAATACAGAATACCGTATTAACATCGTCGACACTCCAGGACACGCGGACTTCGGTGGTGAAGTTGAACGTGTAATGTCGATGGTTGACTGTGTACTTCTTCTTGTTGACTCTCAAGAAGGCCCAATGCCACAAACTCGTTTCGTAACGCAAAAAGCGTTCGCACGTGGTTTGAAGCCAATCGTAATTATCAACAAAGTCGACAAGCCAAGCGCGCGTCCAGATTGGGTTATTGACCAAGTATTTGATTTGTTTGATAACCTTGGTGGTTCTGACGAACAGTTAGACTTCCCAGTTGTTTACGCTTCAGGTCTTCGTGGTGTTGCTGGTCCATCTCCAGAAGAACTTGCTGAAGATATGACGCCGTTGTTCCAAACCATCGTAGACATTGTTGAGCCACCAGCAGTTGATGTTGATGGTCCATTCCAAATGCAGATTTCTTCACTTGACTATAACAGCTTCGTAGGTGTTATCGGTGTTGGTCGTATTCAACGTGGTTCAGTTGGTCTGAACACTCAAGTTACTGTAATTGATAAAGAAGGTAAGACTCGTAACGGTCGTATCTTAAAAATCATGGGTTACCACGGTTTAGAACGTGTTGATGTTGATTCTGCTCAAGCAGGCGATATCGTATGTATCACAGGTATTGATGAACTTCATATCTCTGACACAATTTGTGATCCGAAAAATGTTGAAGCTTTACCACCATTGTCTGTAGATGAACCTACAGTAACGATGACTTTCCAAGTAAACAACTCACCGTTTGCTGGTAAAGAAGGTAAGTTCGTAACTTCACGTAACATCCGTGAGCGTTTAGACCGTGAATTAATTCATAACGTAGCGTTACGTGTTGAAGACACTGATAGTCCAGACCGCTTCAAAGTATCTGGTCGTGGTGAACTTCACCTTTCAGTTCTTATTGAAAACATGCGTCGTGAAGGCTTCGAGATGGGCGTATCTCGTCCACAAGTAATCTTGAAAGAAGTTGATGGCGAAAAGCAAGAGCCATACGAAAACGTAACATTTGACGTTGAAGAACAGCACCAAGGTTCTGTAATGGAACAAATGGGTCACCGTAAAGGCGAAATGACGAATATGGAAGTTGACGGTAAAGGCCGTATCCGTATTGAAGCAACTGTTCCTTCACGTGGCTTAATTGGTTTCCGTTCAGAATTCTTGACCATGACTTCTGGTACAGGAATCATGACATCAAGCTTCTCGCACTACGGTCCAATGAAACAAGGTACTGTTGCGAAACGTCAAAACGGTGTGTTGATTTCTATGGTTCAAGGTACTTGCCTTGGCTATGCATTGTTCACATTGCAGGACCGTGGTCGTCTATTTGCTAAACCTCAGTTAGAAGTTTACGAAGGTATGATCATTGGTATTAACTCTCGTTCAGATGACATGACAGTTAACCCAACTAAAGCAAAACAGTTAACAAACGTACGTGCTTCTGGTACTGATGATGCCTTGACTCTTGTTCCTGCTGTTGAATATACGCTTGAACAAGCGCTTGAATTCATTGAAGATGATGAATTAGTTGAAGTAACACCTAAGTCAATTCGTATTCGTAAGCGTTACTTGACTGAAAACGAACGTAAACGTAACCGTTCTGGTAAATAAGTTTTAAAAATGATGTTGCCCCATGCGGGGCCACAACATTTAAAAATGCCATCAATTTATTGATGGCATTTTTTTGTTTAAAATTAGCAAACCAATATATAAAAGCAGATGATTTCCGAGTAAATTACGTGGAAATGAAGCTATAAAATTAATGTATACTTCGTTACATAAATTAAAGTCAAAAAATAACTGGAGATTTAGATGAGTATTGTTCAAGAATTCCGCGAATTTGCGGTAAAAGGTAACATGATTGATTTGGCTGTCGGTGTGATCATCGGGGGAGCATTTGGTAAAATTGTCGATTCATTGGTGAAAGACATCATCATGCCATTGATCACGGTTGTGACTGGTGGTGGTGTAGATTTCACACAGAAATTCTTTGTTTTAGGGGATAACCCAAACAATTTACAGTCTTTAGATGAGTTGACCAAAGCTGGGGTGAACGTCCTGACTTATGGTAACTTCCTTACGATTTTAATTAACTTCATCATTTTGGCATGGGTGGTGTTCTTAATGGTGAAAATGATTAATCGTATGCGTCGTAAACAAGAAGAAGCAGCGCCAGAACCAGCAGCAACGCCAGAAGATATCGAGTTGCTACGTGAAATTCGTGATGAATTGAAAAAACGTCAGTAATCGAACGGTTACAAAAAAACGGCACATCAAGTGCCATTTTTTTATGTCTGAGACTTATCCGAAGACTGGTTTTTGTACAATTTTGACTTTATGATGCGCGCTGATTGAATAGCTGTGGTGATGCCGAATGAACCAATTATTTGTCTATGGGACACTTCGTCCCAATCATGAAAATGCCCATCTTTTAGAGCGTATAGGTGGAACATGGCAAAAAGGCTATGTGCATGGCGTGGTGCATATTTTGGATTGGGGACCCGACAAAGGCTTATTCGCCATTGTTTTAGATCCGCAAGCAGCAGCAGTTGAAGGATATTTTTTTAGCAGTGAAAAATTAACCGAACATTGGGATGCGTTGGATGAGTTTGAAGGGATACAGTACCAACGGGTAAAGGTGCAGGGAGTGTTAGCCTCTGGTGAACCTGTTGATGCGTGGACTTATGAGATGAAACCAAAGCAACGATGAACTAGTTTACTTTAGGAACTTTATAAGGCTCAAGAATTTCTCTAAATTTTTTGGTAATTTTAGTTTGGAAATATGTGCCTTTTTCCAACCATGTCTTATCTGCAATATTATTTTCTACTTGTGCTAATATATAGTCATGAGGGTAAATATATAAATCACCTTGTTCAAAAAAGGCAATATAGATATTCTTTGCCCAATATTTTCGTGCAAAGGAAATACTGCCCTTTAGCTGAATTTTAAAATCTGAAATACCATCAATATGAACAGCAATACAATCTGCGCCATTCCAGTCGTCATTAAGCCAAAGACAGTTGTAGCCATAATCTGCTAGTATCGCTGCCATTTTATGGAAATTATATGTTTCTTGTGCTTTTGAATTGAGTGTTCGATATTCAATTTTTGTAAGCTTAATACCATCTTGTTTAATCATCTTAAGCCATCCATACGAAATTTAATTTCTAGTAAATGAAAACCAAATTGGCTCTTGATGGGGCCATGTAGTACCTTTTCAGCTGCACTAAAAACCAATTTATCAATTACAGGCACCAATTGGCCTTTTTTGACTTCACCCAGTTCACCACCGCGTTTAGCTGAATTACAGGTGGAATATTGCTTGGCAATTTTGGCGAAATCGGCGCCATCGTGGATTTTCTTTTTCAGTTGTTCAGCGAGGTCTTTGTCTTTGACCAAAATATGACGAACAATAGCAGTTTTCATTTGGTTTTTCCTCGAACTGTGGCTTTGGGCTTAGGTTGCACTTTTTTCAGCGGTTGGCATTCGGGACAAAACACAGAAGCACGCTGTCCCAGTTTGATGTTTTCAAGCGTAGTCTCGCAGTTCACACACATTTCACCTGCTCGACCATAAGCCAATAAAGTTTGTTGAAAGTAACCATTTTCACCCATCGCATTGGAATAGTCCCGCAGGGTAGAACCACCTAAATTGATGGCCTGCTGCAAAATACGTTTAATCTCGACCACCAATTTTTCAATTTGGCTGGGCGTTAAACTAGACGCCACTTGCGCAGGGTGTATGCCCAAATTAAACAAACTCTCTGTGGCATAGATATTTCCGACACCAACCACCACATGATTATCCATGACTGCAACTTTTATGCCGACCTGTTTGTTTTTCAACTTTTGACTTAAATATTCAGCGTTAAAATCAGCACTCAGCGGTTCAGGCCCAAGGGTATCGATTAACTTGGTTTGCGAATATTCATCCAACCATAAAATACAGCCGAAGCGGCGTGGGTCATGATAGCGTAGCTCGACATCTTCAAAACGAATAATCAAATGATCGTGTTTACGCAGCGTTTCACCCACCTCACAAATACGGAAACTCCCTGACATGCCCAAATGCCAAAGCATAGTGTCTTGTTCAAAAATGGCCAAAATGTATTTAGAGCGGCGTTTGAGTTGAATTAAACGCTGACCCACCAGTTTGTTGAGATCTGCGGGAATCGGCCAGCGTAGGCTCGACTGGCGAACTTCAATACTGAGCACTTGCTGATCTAATAACGGCGCTAAACTGGCTTTGGTGGTTTCAACTTCGGGTAATTCTGGCATGGCAACATGAGCTGATAAAACTTGAGGCTAATATTGCGGTGTACACGCAAGATTGCAAGTGATTTCAGCGAGAGGCTTGGCTTTAGCACATTTTTAGAAAGCTAAACTGCGGGATTGCTTGCTGTGATCAGGAATTATCCTCTTTAAATTGCGTTCTCGAATCGTGTGAAAACTGCCATGAATCACCCAAATCAAATCTTCTATTTATCACTGTGGGTGATATTGATAACTTTTTTTTGACTTAATGATAAAAATTTTGCTGAGATCTTTGTTTAAAAATTATGTACTTTTCATTAAATTTTTCATTTAAATGAAATGAATTGTTCTTCATTTTAGTTTGGGGCTTAGGTTTTATGCGACAGTTTTCTTTCTCTTTATTTGCAACAGCAATGTGTGCCTGGGCGACAGTGAGTCATGCGGAGCAGATGTTAGATGTACAGGGTCAGTATTTGTTTGGTGACTGGCAGGGAAAACGAACTGAATTGGCGCAAAAAGGCATTAAGTTTGAAGCCAATGCTTTAACAGATACCAACTATTTGGCGGATGGCGGCCGCAATGCAGGTGTAAGCCCAAGTACCGCTTCGCAGTTTTGGTTAGGTACACAATTTGATTTAGAAAAGCTAGCCGGCTGGGAAGGGGTCACTGTTCGTTTTGTTGTGACTGCGCGTCAAGGACAAAGTACCTCAATTCGAGATTTGCAAGATCCTACTGCACCGCAATTAGCCAATGTGCAAGCCACCTATGGCCGTGGAAACCAAGGCAGCCGTTTATCTGAGCTTTCGATTGAAAAGCGATTTAAAGAACAAGGGCTCAGTGTCAAAGTTGGGCGACTGGGTTTGGGTTCTGATTTTGATGTGATGGCGTGTGATTTTGTCAGTAATGCCTTTTGTGCCGCACAAATGGGGAAATGGCAGGGCAATATCTGGATGAATACGCCGGTTTCACAATGGGGCGGTCGCATTAAATATCAACTGACCCCTGAAGTGACAACTCAAGTGGGTGTTTATGAATTCAATCCAGATAATGGCAATGGCAAAGCCGAGGGACAAGGTTGGAGCCTAGACACAGAACATGCCGACGGTGTGACTATTCCAGTAGAAGTGATTTGGACACCGAAAGCACTATTCAATGGTTTGGCGGGGAGTTATCGGGTCGGTGGGATATATAACACCGCAGATGATCCAAATAACCAATATGACGTGGCTTATGGCAAAGGTGTGGTTGGCGAAGACCGAACATTTGCAGGATGGATTGCCATCGAACAGCAACTGACTTCAACGGGTGCAGGGCGCCAAGGCTTGCATAGTTTTGCCAATTTTACATGGCATGACCGCATCACCAATAAAGTAGATAACTCACAACAAGTGGGGCTGAAATATATTGGGGTATTTGAGCAGCATCCGACGGATATTTTAGGTTTGGGGGTGAATCGTGTACATCTGAATGAGCGATTCACTGCGGGGAAAGCACAGTATGATGCGAGCGCGGAATACAATATTGAACTGAACTATAGCTATAACGCTACGCCGTGGTTAATGTTACGTCCCAACATTCAGTATGTGGTCAACTCAGGTTCAAGCCATGTGGTGGATAATGCACTGGTCTTGGGGCTCGGAAGCCGTATTATTTTCTAAATGGATAGCCATAAAAGTGCAAAGGTTTGACAGCAGATTTGCACTTTTAGCGTTGAATGCAAGGCACTTTATTTGTTATAGATCATAGTGAGTAAAGGGAGAGCTGTGATGCCATTATTATTTCAACCCATTCAATTTGGGGATCTAAACTTAACAAATAAAATCGTGATTGCACCGATGTGCCAATATTCAGCCAATGATGCGGGTGAGTTGAGCTATTGGCATGAGCAACAATGGGCTAATTATGCATTGTCAGGTGCGGGCTTATGTATTGTTGAAGCGACAGCCGTACAAGCGGTAGGACGGATCAGTTTTGCGGATTTAGGACTGTGGAATGATTTGCAACGTGCACAAATGAAAGCTTTACTTCAAAAAGTCAAAACACTCTCTCCAATGCCTTTTGCCATTCAACTGGCACATGCGGGACGTAAAGCATCGACCGATCGTCCTTGGTCGGGAAAAGGTCAGATCAAACCGAATGAACCGCATGGTTGGCAAACGGTGTCTGCCAGTGATGTGCCCTTTAAGCCCGAAGAGCACGCACCACATGCTTTGAGTGTGCCGGAGATGCAAGACATCATTGATGACTTTGCCAGTGCTGCAGTACGTGCAGTAGATGCAGGTTTTGAGCTGATCGAACTACATGCAGCCCATGGTTATTTGTTGCATCAGTTCATGTCACCGCTGTCGAACCGACGTACAGATGAATATGGCGGAAGTTTTGAAAACCGCATTCGATTTACCTTAGAGGTCTTCCAAGCCATTAAACAAGCTGTTCCTGAACATTATCCCGTGGGTATACGTTTATCTGCGACCGACTGGATGGAGTCGACCGCAACAGAAAGTTGGGATATTGATTCAACAGTGGGGCTGTCGAAAGCGTTAGAGCAACTCGGTGCGGCTTATATTCATGTTTCAAGTGGCGGCTTGCATGTGGAACAAGACATTCAGATTAAGGCCAAATATCAAGTGCCTTTTGCCCACGCAGTGAAACAAGCGATGAAAATTCCAGTCATTGCGGTGGGATTGATTACAGAAGCCAAGCAGGCTGAACATATTTTAGAAGCGCAAGAAGCCGATGCTATTGGTCTTGCGCGTGCCATGTTGTATGACCCACGATGGCCGTGGCATGCAGCCGCAGAACTGGGTGGGAAAGTCTCTATCGCACCGCAGTATTTACGGTGTCAGCCACATGGGATCAAAGATTTGTTTTCTGCGTTCTAATCTCATAAGTGTTTTGCTTCGCCATTGGTCTTATAAAATATTTCAACTGAGTAAAGGTGTATCCTAGGATAGGTCTTTACTTACATCATCTGGAAAAGGAACAGCTTGAATGATTTTTTCGGTAATTTTTCCAGTTTTTTTCCTGCTCTTCCTTGGTTTTGCCTCTGTCAAAATCCAGTTGCTCGCTAAAGAGCAAATGACTGCGATCAGTGCTTTTGTCATCAAAATTGCGTTACCTGCTTTATTGTTGCATGCCTTAGCTTCAAAAGATTTGCATGAAATTTGGTATCCGTCATATTTTTATGTTTATGCCGCTGTGACCTTTGGCTTATTTATTACGGCTTTTATTTTAGGTCAAAAGCTGTTTAAAAATCACTTTACCCACGCTGCAGTTTTTTCACTGGGTGCATCCATGTCCAATACGGGGTTATTGGGAGCAGCAATTTTAACGCTGCTGATGGGAAGTGAAGCGATGATATACATTTCATTGGTGGTGATCATTGAAAGTGTATTTTTGGTTCCATTGATGCTTACACTGGCAGAAATAGGGCGACAAAGACAAGCCAATTTAGCCTCTATTTTAAAAACCACATTTCTTACGCTACTTAAAAATCCGTTGTTCTTATCGGTAATGCTTGGCATGAGTTGTGCGATTTTTGAACTTCAAATTCCACATTTAATCGACCAAGTGTTTGCGATGTTAGGTCAGACCGCTGCACCTTTAGCGCTCTTTATTATTGGTGGGGGAATGGTTGGGCTAACCATTCAATCGTTTAACTTACAAACCATTTATCTGGTGGTATCTAAAAATATTTGTATGCCACTTTTGGTTTATTTAGGGCTGACCTATTTGACTGAATTGGACCCAAAGATGATTTATGCAGGGACCTTGATTGCAGCTTTACCGATGCCCTCTCTATTTGGAATTTTTGGGCAAGTGTATGGCTTAAATGAAAAAGCACTCACTCCACTGATGATTAGCACGCTATTGAGTTTTGTGGTGGTCAGTGTCTTGATTGGTCTTTGGTGGTGAAAAAAATACTCTCAATTGAGAGTATTTTTTTGAAGAAGAGATTTATTTTTTGACCGCAGCTGTTGCAGCAGGGGCTTTGGCTTGATCGGCAATCATTTTATCAACCATCGCCAAAGATTCTTTGGCTTGCGGTACATTTTCTTTAGCTAAAGCGGTGAAAATTTTCTTCGCTTCAGGCAAGTTCTGCGGAATGATATTGCCATTGGCAAACATATTGCCTACGGCCATCAGGGCAGGAATGTAACCTTTTTTGGCTAAGTCTTGAATGCTGTTGAGACCTTTTTGAATGGGTGCTTCTTGTTTATTTTTAAAGCCTGTGCTGATGTCGTACAGGGCTTGTGCATGAATGGCTTGATAGTTGCCTTTTTTCACCAAAGGCTCAAGTTTCTTAAGGGCTAACTTTTCAGACTCTGGTTTATTTTCAGAAAATAACAGCACGGCATATTCAACGGTTGCATCATCAAAGCCTAATTTAGATGCGGCTTCAAAGTGTTGTTTGGCTTTGTTAATGTCTTGAGGCAAGCCTAAAGTACCAGTGACATAGTTTTTCGCAAGCACATAATGCGCAACAGGGTAGCCTTTGTTTGCAGCATCTTGATAGAGCTGAATGGCTTTCTTCTCATTCTTCGCTGTGCCTTGACCAGTCTGAGTCAAATAAGCCAAGTTGTACATGGCTTGTGGGTTGCCAGATTTTGCCAGTTTTTCTAAAGCCTGATACGCCCCTGTCATATTATTGGCTTTGACCATTTCCTCAATCTTGGCAAATTCGGGGTTAATGGTATCTTGAGTGGAGGCTGCAAGTGCAAGCTGGCTAGAGAGTGCAATTAAGCTTGCAAGTACGAGTTTCTTCATGTTTTATAAACCTTTTTCTTACACATAAGTCCATCTATGTGTGTATTTGTTTTTAGTCATTTCACATCATAAGTTGAATTGTGTGAATGTAAATATCTGAATTGTGTCTTGGTCTTACAAATTTCCGTTGATTGTGTTGATCGGTATATCTTTTTCCAATACAAACCGCGTGCTGTGTAGTGGAAAAGTCTGAAACGTGTTATTGGTATTTGTAGCTGATGAGCTTCGGGTTTTATTAGGATTCTGGCTTAGATTCTGTTTAAATAGCGCTGAAAATGAGTAGTGAGTTCAGCATGTTTATTAAGTCAATTAAGCGAAATTATTTAAAAGTTTTGGCCGATGAGTCGATTCCAGATGGCGAAAAAATTGATGCCTTATTGATGAAATTGGGTGGTGAGTTTTTAGTGAGCAAAGATGACCGTGTATATATCTTTGAAAAAGATGGTGTGACCGCAAAATTTGATGCTAAACATGCACGAGACTTTTCATTTAAAGACTATCTCTGCAAAGACATGAATAAGCTGTTTCATGATTTTTGATATTTAATATTCATTGAAAATGAGTGAATTGTTAAATAAGGCTCTAAAAAGGGTTTAAGTCCTTGAGTGAGCCTTTCGCCCAAGGACTGATGGTTGCTATAGAGTTCTAAAGCAACAATTTTTTTATGTCCTGTTTATACCCGAAGAACGAGCGTGAATGTCTTTACCCACTGTAAAGACGCTTGCAGTGGTCAGGCTAAAAGATAATATAAAATAATAGTTTGTATATGATGAGTCTATGTGTTTGTTACCAAAAGCGTTTGACTATCTGCTCATCATTCAAGTTATATCCTATAAAAAAGATGCTGTATTTTATAAGATGAATCGAGACGTATCTAAAATGATAAAAATATTCTCAATCTTATTCATATGTTTAGTTGGTTCAATGGCAGTTTTAGCAGGGCAGCCAAATCTTGTGCCTCATCAAATCAACTTGAAAAATGGGAAGCGTTTTTCTCTAAACCTTCCAGAAAATTACGAAATCATTCCTGCGGCTGAGGGCTTAAAACGTGTTCGTTTTTTTAGCAAAGCACCTGACGGTAGAATGTTTGTCACAGATATGCACGATTTGACCGACAATAAAAAAGGCATCGTTTATATTTTGGATGAATGGAATGCTGAAACGGGAAAATTCGGCAAAATAGTTCCTTATATGACAGGTTTGAAAAATCCAAATTCAGTCCAGTTTTATACCGACACTTCCGGGCAAGATTGGTTATATTTGGCTGAAACGCATCAGCTCACCCGACGGAAATTTACCCAAGGTGAAATAAAACCAACGGCTAAAGCTGAAGTTTTAGCGACTTTTCCTGATTATGGTTTAAGTTATAAATATGGTGGCTGGCATCTAACACGAACCATTGCAGTGGGTGGAAACGGGAAAATTTATGTTTCAGTCGGCTCAAGTTGTAATGCTTGTACCGAGAAAGAGAAAGTTAGAGCGACAGTTTTAGAAATGAACCCCGATGGTTCTGAACAAAAGATTTATGCCACAGGCTTGCGTAATGCCGTCGGTTTGAAATGGGTGGGTAAATTTTTATTTGCTACCAATCAAGGTGCAGACCATTTGGGTAAACATAAACCTGATGAAACTTTTTATGCACTCAAGCGTGATGCAGATTATGGTTGGCCATCTTGTTATTCGTCGAATGGTAAAATTTTTGCAGACCCAAAATTCAAACGTCCAACAGGATGCAAAAATGTACCGCCTCCTTATGCCTATTTCCCATCGCATTCATCTGCACTAGGCTTTGACTATTTTGATGATCCAAATACGGATGAAACGATTAAAAACTCTTTTTTAGTTGCTTTACATGGTTCTACGGATGCCACGATTGGTCATGGTTATAAAATTGTGATTATGCGTAAAGGGAAAAAACTTGAAACCTTTATGGATGGTTTTTTAGTGGGTAAAAATGTGTATGGTCGACCTGCGGATATTTACCGTATAGATGCAAATTCCTTTTATTTTTCTGATGATAAGGGCGGTGTGGTTTATTATGTGAGGAAGAAAGAGTTCTCATCGCTCTAAGTTTAAAAAAGCCCCCAAAACCAAGAATAAGTTTTAGAGGCTCATTTATTATAACAGCATAAAATTTAAAGACTTAAGCAGGTCGTGCCACATCACCATTTAGGCGTTCTGGTAAGTCTAAAACCGTCACATCCAGTTCGGTCAAAGACTCAGGACGTGCCACCACCAGTGCGACATAACCGCCATCAATCGCAGCGCTATTCACCACTTGAATACCTTTATTCAACTGTTCAGCTTGCGCAGGCGCACTGCCTGTACCCTGAATTAAATGCAACCATGCTTTGGGTTTGGCTTTAAACCATAAACGCGCAATTACTTCCTGACCCAAGTAACATCCTTTGTCATAGTGCACGCCTTCACGTTGGTGTAAACGTAGCTCTTGAGGTTGAAACACATGCTCAATGGCTTGGTCGATAAACGCTTCACCATGAGTAATGGCTTGCACTTGCCATGCAGCAATATCGGTAGGCTCAGCAGAAAAGGTGGTGCGGTCTTGCGTAAAGGTTGGAAAAACTGAACCCATAGGTTCAAGTTTCATTTTAGAGAAAGCACCAAACTTTTTAATGTGCTTAGCAAATTCTTCCGACTGGTCTTGAGTGGTCACAATTTCAAAATGTTCAGGGTTACGTTTTGTCAGCCACAAACCAAAGTGGATACGACCTTTCAAGTCACAAATGGCGGTGTACTGCGTTATATTTTCAGCTAAAGCTTCAACGTTGACCGTCACTTGGCCTTGTAAAAATTTGAGTGCATCTACACCAATTAAAGTGAAAGAGGAGAAAGTTAGATCGCTCATGAATTGCTCGCCTACCTTAAAATCTAATACTAAAGAATTAGGGCTATTTTCCGCTATTTTTCAGAAAAAATCATATTTAGAGTAAATATTTAAAAGTTAATGTAACCAAATATTTCAAAAACCCCTGTTTTTATATCTAAGTTTATGAAATATAAACGATTTGGGAAATGGGTTTTCGACAGTGTAGTATGCCTAGCAGACAAAGATGAATTGTCTAGTAAAGACAGTGAAGAAAAATGAAACACCAAAGGCAGGAACGCTATGAACAATAATCACCGCAAACCACTGCAAGGCACTCAGCTAGAATACTTTGATGTGCGAGAAGCCGTTGAACAGATTCAGCCAGGCGCTTATGCAAAACTTCCATACACCTCAAAAGTATTGGCTGAACAGTTAGTGCGTCGTTGTGATCCTGCCATTTTGGAGCAGTCACTAAAAGAACTGATTTTCTCAAAACAAGATCACGATTTCCCTTGGTATCCTGCACGTGTCGTTTGCCATGACATTCTTGGACAAACGGCATTGGTTGACCTTGCAGGTTTACGTGATGCCATTGCAGACCAAGGTGGTGACCCATCGAAAGTGAATCCTGTTGTGCCGACTCAGTTGATTGTCGATCACTCTCTTGCTGTGGAATTCGGTGGTTTTGATCCAGATGCATTTGAGAAAAACCGTGCCATTGAAGACCGCCGTAACGAAGACCGTTTCCACTTCATCGAATGGACCAAGACCGCTTTTGAAAATGTTGATGTGATTCCTGCGGGGAATGGCATCATGCACCAAATCAACTTGGAGAAAATGTCTCCTGTGGTGCAAAGTCGTGAAGGCGTGGCATTCCCAGATACGTGTGTCGGTACAGACTCACACACACCACATACCGATGCGCTTGGTGTGATTTCGATTGGTGTCGGTGGTTTAGAAGCTGAAAATGTGATGCTCGGTCGTGCATCTTGGATGCGTCTTCCAGACATTATCGGGGTTGAGTTTGTTGGACAACGTCAAGCGGGGATCACAGCAACCGATATCGTTTTAGCATTGACTGAATTCTTACGTAAAGAACGTGTAGTCGGTGCGTACCTTGAGTTCTTTGGTGAAGGTGCGGACAGCATGTCAGTGGGTGATCGTGCCACGATTTCCAATATGACACCTGAATATGGCGCAACTGCGGCAATGTTCTATATCGACCAAAACACCATTGATTATTTAACCCTGACAGGTCGTGAAGCTGAGCAAGTTGCACTCGTTGAAAACTATGCCAAAGAAATTGGTCTTTGGGCATCGGATATGAAACAAGCGGAATATCCACGTGTACTGCGTTTCGATCTTTCAACGGTAACACGTAATATTGCAGGCCCATCAAACCCACATGCTCGTGTTTCTACGGCTGATTTAAAAGAAAAAGGCATAGCAGGTGTGGTTGAAAACCGTACCGATGGTTTAATGCCTGATGGTGCTGTGATTATTGCCGCAATTACGTCGTGTACCAATACATCAAACCCACGTAATACCGTTGCCGCAGGTTTATTGGCACGTAAAGCCAATGAATTGGGCTTAACCCGTAAACCTTGGGTGAAATCATCTTTTGCACCGGGTTCCAAAGCTGCTGCTTTATATCTTGAAGAAGCAGGCGTATTGGATGACTTAGAAAAACTCGGTTTTGGTATTGTGGCCTATGCATGTACCACCTGTAACGGGATGTCTGGTGCTTTAGACCCTAAACTACAACAAGAAATTATTGACCGTGACTTGTATGCAACTGCGGTACTTTCGGGTAACCGTAACTTCGATGGTCGTATCCATCCTTATGCAAAACAAGCATTCTTGGCATCACCTCCGCTCGTTGTAGCGTATGCGATTGCAGGAACGATCCGTTTTGACATCGAAAAAGATGCTTTGGGTCATGATAAAGAGGGTAATCCAATTTACTTGAAAGACATCTGGCCATCAGATGAAGAAATTGATGCTTTGGTCAAAGAAGCGGTGAAACCTGAACAGTTCCGTAAAGTGTATATTCCAATGTTTGACTTGGGGGTTACTGAAAAAGCAGCAAGTCCGCTATATGACTGGCGTCCACAAAGTACTTATATTCGCCGTCCGCCGTATTGGGAAGGGGCTTTGGCTGCGCCACGTACACTGGCAAATATGCGTCCGCTTGCTATCTTGCCTGATAACATCACTACGGATCATTTGTCACCATCGAATGCAATCATGATGGATTCGGCAGCAGGCGAATACCTACATAAAATGGGTGTACCTGAGGAAGACTTTAACTCCTATGCAACGCACCGTGGTGACCACTTGACTGCACAACGTGCAACCTTTGCTAACCCGAAACTGTTTAATGAAATGGTGGTTCGTGCGGACGGTACGATCAAGCAAGGTTCGAAAGCACGTGTTGAGCCTGAAGGCGAAGTAATGCGTATGTGGGAAGCGATTGAAACCTATATGAATCGTAAGCAACCGTTGATCATTATTGCAGGTAAGGACTATGGTCAAGGTTCTAGCCGAGACTGGGCTGCAAAAGGTGTACGCCTTGCTGGTGTTGAAGCGATTGTGGCGGAAGGTTTTGAGCGTATTCACCGTACTAACTTAGTGGGTATGGGCGTGTTACCGCTTGAGTTTAAAGCGGGTGTTGACCGTAAAACTTTAGGTTTGGATGGTACTGAACTTTATAGCGTGATTGGTAATATCGCACCGCGTTCGACGTTAACTTTAGTGATTGAACGTGCGACGGAAGATGGTAAGAGTGAAATCGTTGAAGTGCCTGTAACCTGTCGCCTAGATACTGAAGAAGAAGTGTCTGTATATGAAGCGGGTGGTGTATTGCAACGCTTTGCACAGGATTTTTTGGAAGGGAATGTAGCGTAATATTTACAGCTAAAAGTAATTGATATTATTGTAAAAAGACCCTACATTTATGTGGGGTTTTATTTTGATACTCACTATATGAAAAATATGTTTAAACAATACAACTACTTTTATACTCAAGAAGAATATAAAGATATTTGGGAAAATGCATTATTTGTTTTTGATACTAATACACTGTTAAATTTATATAGATATCAAGAAGATACTAGGGATGAGTTTTTAAAGGTTTTAGGGATAATCTCGGATAGGATTTGGATTCCTTATCATGTAGCTTTAGAGTTTCAGAGAAATAGACTAATAGTAATTTCTGAACAAAAAGAATTATTTGCAAAAACAAAAAAAGCTTTAGAAGGTACTGAAAAAGCTCTAAATGTAGAGTTTGAAAAGCTAAAATTGAAAAAAAGACATTCACAAATAAATATTGATGGTTTTGTTGAGCAGTTTAATGAGCTAGTTGAAAGCTTTAAAAAAAGTTTGGAAACTTTAAAATCTACTCAGCAACATTTGTCAAAACCAGATGCTTTAAAAGAACAATTAGAAAACTTATTTGAAAATAAGGTTGGCGAAGCTCCAAAAGATCAGAAATATATAGATGAACTTAATAAAATTGCTGAAACTAGATATAAAAATAAAATTCCACCAGGTTATTTAGATGAAGGTAAACCTGAGTTATGTATGGACTTAGGATTAATATATAAAAATAAATTTGGTGATTATTTTGTATGGAATCAACTATTAGAATATACAAAAGCTAAAGGGTTAACGAAAGTAATATTTATCACAAATGATTTAAAAGAAGATTGGTGGTGGAAATTTGATGCATCAGGGGAAAAATTTAATCAACCTAGACCAGAACTAATAGATGAAGCTTTACATATTGGCGGTATAAGTCATTTCATTATGTATGATTCTGAAAAATTTCTGAGTTATTCTTCAAATTATTTGGAAGTTGAAGTATCTGATAGTTCTGTTCAAGAGGTTAAAGATACAATTGAAATTTATAATCAAAATATAACAAAATCAAATTTTCAAAGAATGAAAGAGAATAGAGCGGCTTCTTTTGAAAGGTTAAAAAAAGCCATTGCTTTAGAAAAAGTAAAAAGATTTGAAGATAGTATAAATTATGAAATATATAGAAATGGTGGAATAGCAGAATTTCCAACAGAAGTGCTCGAATGTCTTGAATGTGGGCTAGAAGCTATGATTCCAGATGAATTAAGTTCAACTGGTTATAAATGTACTTATTGTGAAAATGAAGATTCAGATGAAATTGAAATAGATTGCACTATGTGCGGTCAACGATGGCCCAACTCGGAGATTATAGATATTCCTTGGACAGATGAGGGGGATATTGAATCACTCTGTCCTAGATGTAGACGTGATCCTGATTATGTAAAAGATGATTAATCTAATTAATTGCTCTTTATTAGCAATTAATTATAACTATCATAGCTATCTGTTAAATTTGTTATAGAAAATCATTATAAAAAGCTCTATCCGTTGATGGAGCTTTTGAGTTTGGTTAAATAGGTTGAAAAACACCCAACAAATACCTATCATAAGGTATATACCAAAACTGATGGAGTCGCTTCATGACTACCGCAAAAGTTTTTATGAGTGGTCGAAGTCAAGCTGTTCGCTTACCCAAAGAATTTCGCTTTGAAGGTACAGAAGTCGAAATTTTCCGTCGTGGCGATGAAGTGATTCTGCGTGAAAAACCAGTTACCGTAGATCGGTTATTTAAAGTATTAGCGCAAATGCCGAATGACTTTTATGCAGAAGAAAGAGTGGATGAACCACCACAGGAACGAGAAGAGTTCTAATGCAGACACAATATTTATTGGATACGAATATTTGTATCTACATCATCAAACATCAACCTGAAATTGTCCGTCAGCATTTTGAAAAACATCTCCCACATCGAAATATTTTAATTTCAGTCATTACTTTGGGGGAGTTGCGTTTTGGTGCAGAGAAAAGTCAGCAAAAAGAAAAAGCCCTCAAAGTGATAGATGAATTAACCTCAATGATTCAAGTGGTTGAGTTAGATGAATATGTCGCTGACCACTATGCACAAATACGTCACGATCTTTCATCCAAGGGACAAATTATTGGTGCGAATGATTTGTGGCTTGCCGCGCATGCACGTGCGAATAATTGGGTGATGGTGACCAATAATGAAAAAGAATTTTTGCGTGTCGATGGATTGCAGATCGAAAATTGGGTGTCTAACATCTTGTAAGACGTTTAGATTTTCTATGGAAATTATTTCTTGCCCAAATGCCATCATCATTTGTCGAAATGATCAATAGACATTCATCATAAAATGCATATACTAGTAAGACCATTTTCTAAACATATGGAGAACAAAAATGGTTACTGCTGGCGAAAAACCTGGAACAGGCTTCTATTTTTGTGTTCAATGCGGACACCGCGTCTACTTAGAAATTGGTACAGATCGTTTACCCCCGTGTACCAAATGCCAAGGCAATCAATTTAACAATAAGAATGCCTAAGCCAAAGATTTAACAGTTACCCACTGTTTAAAAGAAAAGCCCTATCACCCGATAGGGCTTTTTGCTAAGTTATAAAAAAGATAAAAACATCCCGACTTAGGCGATATAGGAAAAGTACATGGAAACCATATTAGGACTTTGTATCGGCATTGGCTTAAGTGCTGCCTGTGGCTTTCGTGTCTTTGTCCCACTCTTGGTCATGAGCCTTGCATCTATTATGGGATGGTTCGAACCCATGCAAGGTTTTGAATGGTTAAGTATGCCATCGGTATGTATCGCCTTAGCGATTGCAACTGTCTGTGAAATCGCAGCCTATTACATACCATGGGTCGACAACGCTTTAGACACCATTGCAACGCCAGCCGCAATGGTCGCAGGCACCCTCACCACTATGGCGGTCAGTAGCGGAGAAATGTCGCAGTTTGCCAGTTGGGCTGCCGCAATCATTGTCGGTGGCGGTACAGCAGGCGCCGTGCAAATGAGTACCGTTGCCGTTCGAGGGGTGTCAACCGCGACGACAGGCGGGGTCACCAACCCACTGGTGTCTACAGTGGAGTGGGTGGGTGCCGTTTTATTGTCCGTGCTTTCACTACTGGTTCCAGTCTTGGTGGTGATTGTGGGCATTATTTTGGCGATTTGGGCCGTGCGTTGGTTTAAACGCAAAAAACAAGAAAGTATCAGCACACCTTTATAGTTTCAGTCGTTTTCTTATGGTGTTGCTGGGCCTCTAAATTTAAAGATAGAGTGGCTAATTTTTCGCTTATGTGGACATCAATTCTTTTAGGTTGATATGACTTAGAGGTCAGTTTCACTTTTAAAATAATGATTGATTTTTATACGGAATCCGTTTAATTTTATAAATACATACTTTTTGTATGGGTTTGTTTGTAGTTGAACTTTATAAAAATTATTCGGGGAACTGTAAATGATAAAATTTATTGTAAATGAACAGCCTAGTGAAAAAGGCATCCATCATATTCATAATGCATCCTTAGGCTGTACAGATTTACCCAGCTCGGAGGATCAAATTTTGATTGGTTATTTTGCCAATTATGAGCTGGCTTATAAACGGGCAAGAATGAACTGGCCCAGAGAAAAAGTCGAAGGTTGTGACAAGTGTTGTTTCAAATAGCCAAAAGCAAAAAAGCTCTGCGAATTATGCTGAGCTTTTCATTGTTGGATATGGAGGTTCTATTTTTTAAGCATTACAACATTAATGAATTTCAACTCGGGTCGTGACCTTAATTTTTCGACACTCTCGGTCAGCTTCGAGTAGTGAGCGAATTTTAAAGTCAGAAAATCGCACTACTCGGTTTTGCATAGCAAACTGTTCAGGTGTTTTAATTTCTAAGCACTGAAAGGGACGCAGATTTTTTAGGATGTGCTTCTGTTTATCCGTCATGTTCTGTGTCGATAAGTACACGTAGCCTTTGGTGGTTTTTAATAACACTTCATGTGGCTATGCTCCAGTTGAGCTGGTGACTTTAACGATATGTGTTTTTAACATTTTGCATGCACTGAGGGAAAGCGCAAGGCACAGCATTAGCAGGGCAGTTTTGGTTTTCATGATGAAACGTATTTGAATGGTCTTCCGTCACTTTAGCCGAAAGTTTTCAACGGGAGCAATCAAAATATGACATGGATACAGTCATCTGTTTTAATTGTAGAGCATCCTATAAATAGGCTTCTGATAAATGCTAATCTGTAGTACAGATGCCAAAAATGAGGCATTCATTAGCGTGCTCGCTTAACTACTTTATTTAAAAAATTAACAAAACTATGAAAAAACAGTTCATTCAAACTTCTTTAATGTTCGTTGCAATGTTGGGTATCTCCGCCAATTTGTATGCTGAAAACTTAAGCGCAGCGGATATAGCAGATATTCAGCGTCAAGAAGCCACCAGCCAATACAAAGTTTACCTTCCCGCAAAATATACGGTGTTTGAGGTCGTGCAAGGAGACTTAAACAAAGATGGCTTGAAAGATGTGGTTTTAATCGTCAAAGGTACAGATCCGAAACAGTGGGTCACCGATGAATACCGCGGAAAACTAGACCGCAACCGCCGTGGTGTGATTGTGCTGTTGAATACCAAAGGGCAGTACAAAAAAGTCGTTCAGAACTTGTCACTGTTTTCTTCAGAAAATGAAGATGGCGGTGTGTACTTTGCGCCTGAGTTGGTGCCCTCTATCGAAAAAGGCGTGTTAAAACTACATTATGCCCATGGCCGTTATGGATATTGGGCCTATCAGTTTCGTTTAGAGGGGCGTGATATGCGCTTGATTGGCTATGACAGCTCCGATAATTTTGGCCCTTATGTGAACAGTGAAACCAGTGTCAATTTTCTCACGGCTAAGAAGCTGGTCAGAGAAAATCTCAACAAAGACTCGGATAGCGACCCTAAATTTAAAGAAATATGGAGCAAAGTGAGTGTTGCTCCGCTGTATTTGAGCAAAATTCAGGACATCGATGATCTGAGTCTTGAATAGTGTTGGCTTAGTTTTTGCTAACTTATATCTCAAAATGCACTTTTATGAGTGACGTGAGTCTGAGGCATCAGTCACATGACTGCTTGGATTATGTATAGGGGAAAGCGATGGAAAATAAAGAACTGCTCTTGAGTGCTGCAGAGAAACCTAAGCTGAGTACGGCTGCCCATTTGATGGCAGGCTGGCCTTTGTTTTTAGTGATGATTGGTGGTGCAATCGGTGGAGCCTTAGCTGTGGTTGCGTATGTAATTAACCGAAAAATCTATCTGTCTCAGCTCAGTAATCTGCAGAAAGTTTTAGCTAATTTACTCTGTGGTATGTCCGCGATCAGTTTGTGGTGGTTTATTGCAACTTGGTTGCAAGGTTATATGGGGACTTAAACGTTCTGAAATGATGGTGTAAAAAATGATAGAAGTTCATTTTTATGCGATGAAATAGATGATTCAATTGTCATTATGAATATTTTTATCAAATCTGGTTTTATTTAGGGAAATATTTTTCATCATTGCTTGAAATTAGCTAATCTTCGGAAATTCATCCCGCACCAATTTGCTTAATATAGCGTTTAAGGGCACAGGAATCGAAAAGAGTAGTTTGCGACTCGTTATCTATCAGATCAGCGTCGTACTTACCCACAAGGTCTCGATTCAGCTTAGGACGCTATAGATTATCCATTTATAGGCAAAAGTTTAGAACTTACCCAGTTTTAACCGTTGAAGTTATCTCCTGATCCCTAGAAACTAAACGATAAAAACAACACGATAAAAAATACATCCATTCAAATATTTTCTTCCATTTTAAGCGTCTATATTGCCCTGAATTTATCCAAATATTTGCTCTAACTGTGTCAAAACAAATTGGCGCTTTGGTTTGTGAAAAAGACTTTAAAAAATTGCGATTTGATAACATTGGAACGCTTAGAGTTCTGCTATAACCATTAAAAGTCTGATAAAAATCTGGAACAACAATGAAAATATATGTCACCAGCATCATGGTCGATAGCCAAGAAAAAGCTTGTCAGTTTTATACAGAAAAACTCGGTTTTAAAGTCAAACATGATGTACCTGTGGGGGAGTATCGCTGGCTGACCTTGGTTTCACCCGAAAGTCCAGAGGGTGTTGAACTGCTACTGGAACCTGATGCACATCCTGCGGCACAGCCGTTTAAAGCTGCGATTAAAGCAGATCTGATTCCCTATACTTCTTTTCAAGTGGGTGACCTTGATGCGGAATATGAGCGACTCAAAAACTTAGGGGTACGTTTTACCAGTGAACCGATGCGGGCAGGAAAAGTTAAAGTTGCAGTCTTTGATGATACCTGCGGGAATCTCATTCAGCTGATGCAGGTCTGCGCAGGAAGTTGATTTTCTCATCTGTGATGCAGTAAAGAAATAAAATCCTGAGAAAAGCGCTTTTATGTGAGAAAAAAATCATAAATACGCTGCATTTGGGAAAATATTTTTTAGATAACCTGAAAGCCAAGATTTTTTTCCAAAAATAGCCAAAAAGACTTTATCTTCGGGAAACAATCCCGCCCTTGGATTGTTAAATTATATCTCAAGGGTGTGACGGGATCGAAAAGAGTAGCATGCTACCAGTGGCGCAAAACGCGTGAGTAGTACTTACCCAAAAGGTCTTGATTCGGCTTAGGACGCTATAAATCAAAAGTTTATAGGCTATAAGGTCATCACTTACAAAGTTATGATAGTTGAAGTAAACAACATGTTTTCCCAGACACCCTAAAAAATTTGAACTCGAATAAAATATAAATCAAAAAAATAAATTTTAATATTTCCGGCGAAAATCGAAAAATCCTGCTGTTGTAGTTTCACTTACATCATTTAATTTTAAACTTTCAATCCAATCAGCCCTGCTAAAAAGCTGGCTTTATATAGGGTGATGGACGTCTAGGATTAAGGCTGTTTTCCATATTTGGTGAATGATTGACAGCTGAAACACAGCTTGCTATTTTTCGCGCTCGCTTTTGTATGCTGTTATTCCCATGGCTCTAAATGACAACTTTATTTATACACCGCCCCAAGAAGACTTGGTAATCGTTTATGAAGACGATGATTTGGTGGTGATTGAAAAGCCTGCGGGCTTGTTGTCTGTGCCAGGACGTTTACCAGAACACCAAGACAGTGCCTATTTAAGGGTTTTAGCGCAGTACCCACATGCCAAAATTACCCATCGTTTAGATATGGCGACCTCGGGGATTTTAATGTTTGCCAAGCACCGCGAGGCCGAAGTCGCCGTCAGTAAAATGTTCCAAGCCCGCACGGTGGATAAACACTATATTGCTTTAGTTCAAGGCCAGTTGGATGCTGAAGGCAGTGTTGAAGTACCACTGATTACTGACTGGGAAAATCGACCACGGCAGATCGTGCACTTTGAGTTGGGCAAACCTGCAAAAACACTGTATCAAGCACTTAGCTATGATACTGAGACCGATATTACGCGAGTTTTACTGACCCCGATTACGGGGCGTTCACATCAGCTTCGTGTGCATATGCAATATATTGGACATCCAATTACAGGGGATAAGTTATATCACCCTGAGCCGACACGAAGTCCATTAAAACGTATGGCTTTACATGCCAGTTTTCTCGCCTTTCAGCAGCCTTTAAGTGGAAAAGCGGTTGCGATTCATGGAAGTGTGCCATTTTAACTGTGCCACACTTTAGCTATATTTTGAGAAATACTTAAAATTTGGGATATCAGGTCGTTTAAAAAACCGTTAGCGTAAGTTGTGTAAGTATCCTTTTATCCAGTGTGCTTATCTTTGTTGAAATTAACATTTGGGTTTGGCTTTTTGGCCATGGTTACGACTGAATGAAAATAGGTTTGTCTGTTCCAAGGCTTACTGTTCGAATTTCATGTGTTCTTACAGCGGAGTCTTTACAAGAAAAATGACGTTCCCGTAGGGAGATAGACCATGCTTTATGTATTTGCTGTCATTCTTGTCCTGCTGTGTGCGGTTATATGCTGGCAAAAAATACACAGCCTTGCCCAAAAAAAGAAGATTGAATCCTTAGAAATCAATTTAGAGCGCAGTCGAAACTGTTTAGAAGTTTATGAACAGCAGCAAAGTGAATTACAACATCGGCTGACCAGTTTAAGAATTGAGCTTGGAACACTCAGACAACGCAACGAAACTTTGACTCCTTACCAAGAAATTATTGATGTCGAACACTATGTTATGGAACGGCACAACCAAGTTGAATTGTTTGCTGAAACGGTTAAATTTGATGCTGAACAAATGCTTAAACAATGTCGGCAGCGCATCGAAAAAGTACACCACTTTTTAACGGAATATGAGCGTAAAGCCAAAGAAATGAGCATGCTGCGCGCCAGAGAAAAACTGGGTGCTTTTTTTCACATGGCTGAAGAACGACAACATCTGGCTGAAATATCGAAGGCTCTACACCATAAAATTGAAACCTACAGCCAGAGTTATCAACTGCCTTCGGAGCAGTTATTAGATGAACTCATCGAAGGCTATGGGAAAACAGATGCGGCCTGTCATCTACTGAAAGTTCGGCAACAGGTGATTCGTGCGGTTGAGCAAAACGACGTTGTGAACTGCGCCTTTATGGATGAGAATCGGCGATTATCGATGATGGTTTTGGTTTCACAGTTGTTTAATACGAAAGCAGACTTTTATTTACAACGTGTGAGCAAAGACAATCTTGGCCTTTTGATTCAAGCTTTGCAGGATGACTTTACCCTCATCAATCACTATGGTGCGGCCGTTGGGCATACTCAGATACAAGAGAGTTATTTGGCTTTACGCTTAGAAGAACTTAAATTTGCGGCCTTATTAGAAAGCCTAAAAAGCAGTGATTTACAGTTTCAAGCGGACATTTTAGTTGAACATCGGGTTTTACACTAACACGGCAGAGACAGCGTGAAATAAAGTCTAAACAACCTTCGAAAAATCAGACGTAACTGCTATAAAAATGAGCAAAATATGCTATGTTGAAGTCACTATTTTGTCACTTGCCAACGATATATTGGCTAAAAAGATAACAAGGACATACGCATGACACGTGATTATGAATTATATCCAGATGATGATAACGGAAATGTACTTTGGCAAATGGCTGAGGATGGCGACGACCTATCTGAACCGCATGAAATAGAATATTCGATTGCCTTTCAAGAGCAGTCACAAGCAGAAAAGTGTGCGTTGTATTTATTACAAGAAGAGCAAAAAATCACTTTGTTTGTCGATGAAGAAAGCGACGTATCTGAGTGGATTATTACCATTTACGTGTATATGGAACCTGAGTATTCAGACATTGTTGACTTAGAACAATGGTTTACTAAAATTGCAGAACAGTTTGGTGGTGAATATGACGGCTGGGGCTGTATGGCCTATGTCTATGACGACGAAGATGATGAGGACTATGAGCAAGGTCAAGCCTAAAAAAAGGTCAAATTTAAAGCATGTTGAAAAACATGCTTTTTTTATTGGTGGGTAGAAAAGCCGGCGGGCCGAGTTTGGCTATTTAAAAAAAGATGCACAAAAAAAATACAGCATGTGGGTTTGAGCGTTTTAAACTAAATCTGAATATTTGAAAAGAACGAGAAAAATCATGTCAAATAGCGTCCAATTAGACCGCGTATTGAGTGCGCCCATCGAACGTGTCTATCGTGCTTTTACCACCGCAGATGCTTTAGTGAAGTGGATGGCACCACATGGTTTTACCGCACATGTAGATCAGTTCGATCTGCGAGAAGGTGGTCAATATCGCATGTTTTTTACCAACTTTAGTACAGGCATGCAGCATTCATTTCATGGTACCTATCATGAAATCGTTGAAAACAGTTTATTGCGCTATACCGATGAGTTCGATGTACCTGAACTAGCCGGTAAAATTGAAGTGCGTGTTGAGTTTAAAGAAGTATCTGTCGGTACAGAGGTTCATATTACGCAGTCTGGTTTACCCGATGTGATTCCTGTCGATGGCTGTTATCTGGGCTGGCAAGAGTCATTGCAACTCTTGGCTTTTTTAGTGAATCCAGACATTCCCGATGAATAGTGCTTCGTCATGGTTGAACAATTGAATAAGTTGCACAAAAGAATAAAAAGGAGTTCTGCATGCCAATACGCATGAAGCGAATTTATGCACCTATTGAAGCAGAGGATGGTAAACGGATTTTGGTCGATCGGTTGTGGCCACGAGGGGCCTCAAAACTTGAGGCCAAAATAGATGTTTGGCCAAAAATTCTCACACCATCCAATGAGCTGCGGAAATGGTACCACCAAGACATGGTGGCACACTGGGATGAGTTTAAAGTCCGTTATATGAAAGAACTGGAAGCACATCCCAGCGAGTTGAATGATTTGCGCCAATTGGCGGTGCGTGAGCAGATCACGTTACTCACCGCAGCCAAAGAAGAACAGCATAACCATGTGGTGATTTTGAAGCAGTGCTTGGAACAAAAATAAGAGTTGAGCTGATGCTATTACAGGGAAAATTTATATTTTCCTAGGCTTTATTTTATTCATCCCATGACAATGCTAAAGCCTTAAAATAAATATGTGATTCGCATCGTTTTCGTCTGAAAAATGCTATATTGGCGTTTTGAGCAATGTGATTTGCTTATTTTTTATTTTTTGAGGTTTTTATGTCTTTACCCAACTGCCCAAAATGCCAGTCCGAATATACCTATGAAGATGGTGACTTGCTGATCTGCCCTGAATGTTCAAATGAATGGAAAGAGGGAGAAGCAACTGAAGAAGTGGTAGCAATTAAAGATGCCAACGGCAACTTACTTGCTGACGGTGACACGGTAACGGTGATTAAAGATTTAAAAATTAAAGGTTCGTCATCGGTGGTGAAAGTCGGAACCAAAGTGAAAAATATTCGTTTATTGCCAGATGCCGCAGATGGTCATGACATTGACTGTAAGATCGACGGTGTCGGTGCGATGAAACTGAAATCTGAGTATGTGAAAAAAGCCTAATGCGCTGAGTTTGCAGCTCGAGATTAAAACGGAGTCAATTGGACTCCGTTTTTGTTTTTTAGACATTTTGAAAAGACATTTAAGCGTTGAAACACCAGCACAGCATGCTATAAAGATAAAAACTGTTGAAGAATACGTTATGCCACATATCCACCTTGAATATTCAGATAATATCGACACCCTTGATGTTAAGCCGATGTTACTGGCGTTAAACCAAGCTTTGCTGGATGGTCAGTTTGTACAATCGGGCAATGACATCAAAAGTCGTGCCATTCGACAGTCCGATTTTGTGATTGGGGTAGAAGGCGATGCGCAGGCTTATTTGCATGCCAAAGTGTCTTTATTAAGCGGACGAGATGAAGCCACTAAGTGTGCCATTTCGAGCAAATTACTTAAAACATTGCAGCAAAACTTTACCGCTCCTCAGGATTTAACGGTACAAATTTGTGTAGAAATTATTGAAATGCCAAAAAGCAGTTATAGCAAATTGGTATTAAAAGCATAAAATTATGAAGAGTGCCAAACCGTTTATTGGGCCGAGCTAGTGTGTCATTTAAACGGTTTGAGGCTGTCATGCGTTATTCATATAGCGCTGTTATTTTAAAAAATAAAATCTGGGCTGGTAGTAAATGCACTTTTTTTTATAAAAGAAGTCATTTATATTTTATGAAATTGGATGATTTTTTATTCGGTTTTGGTGGATTTACAATCACTTTAAAATAACAATAGGTGAGCTTATGTCAGGATGGTACGAAGTAAGTCAGGCAAATGATGGCCAATATCGCTTTGTTTTAAAAGCGGGAAATGGTGAGGTCATTTTGACCAGTGAACTGTATAAAGCAAAAGCGTCAGCACATAATGGAATTGAGTCGGTGCAAAAAAACAGCCCCGATGATACGCGTTATGAACGCTTGGAAGCCAAAAATGGTAAACCTTATTTTAACTTAAAGGCTGCCAATCATCAGATTATTGGTACCAGTCAGTTTTATGCCAGTGAGCAATCCCGAGACAAAGGCATTGAATCGGTCAAAAACAATGGTTCAAGTACCACGATTAAGGATTTGACGACTTAAGATCAGATTACATATTTTGCTTGTTTTAAGAATTAAAGAAAACCGCGTGTTTGCTATGGATGGCGCACGCGTTTTTTTATGCGGTTTGATTTGTAGTGTGGGAGTGCGATGTGGATTTTCGATTAGTTGGAGATGAGCATGCAGGGCATGAAATTATCTTCAAACTTAAGCAATGGGATGATGCCATTTGTAAAATGGATGTACAAAATATCATTCGTCTTTGTCAGAGTGATGTCAGCTTGTTTGATATTGGGTTTGAGCTGCAAGGTGTGCAAGCCTATCAAGAATTGTGGAGACGATATGCCCCATTTTTTCAGGGGGAAATCAAAGTATTTAGGCGTAACATCAATATTTTTAGTCGTGACGGTTTAGCTTTTTTACATTGTTATTCTAAATTGGATCATGCCAGTGGCGTTGCAACCCCAGAGATTCCTTGGTGCAGAACCACGCTATGTTTTCAAAAAACGGCAGGTGAGTGGTTGGTTGCCCATCAGCATATTTCGGTGCCTGTGGACTTTGAAACTAAAATGTCAAAGCCGATTCATTTTCCAGACTGAGTTCGACTAAAGCTTTGGCTTGGGTACAGGTTGAGCCACCTCCGTTTTGCTGGGCTATGTTTGAATGACAACATGAACAACTTAAGAAGAAGGTATCTATGGCATTTCAAGACTTTTACCGACTGAGTTCTCATGCGGTGCTAACCAATGATGCAGGACAGGTTTTATTACTGAAAGCCAATTATGCCGATCAGGCTTGGGGGCTGCCCGGTGGAGCCTTGGATATGGGAGAAACCATTCATCAGGCTTTGCTGCGTGAGTGCCAAGAAGAACTCGGTTGTCAGGTTCAGATCGATTATTTGTCGGGTGTGTATTTTCATTCGGCAGTGACCTCGCATGCCTTTATTTTTAGATGCCATTTGGCTGCATCTGCTGAGATCAGGCTCAGTGATGAACATACGGCCTATGCTTGGTTTGATTTAGATCAGCTGTCGAAAATACAACGGATTCGCGTTGAAGATTGTTTAAATTATACAGGTATCGTGCAAAGCCGAAGTTTTTGAGTGCAAGATTATATTCCTCTAAAGTGGAGTGAGTGCATATGTTGAATAATAAGATCATAAAACGAAATAGTCCCATTATTGGTGTGTTGCTGATGAGTGCCTTGAGCCAGTTGACTCATGCTGAAACGGGTAACTATTTTATGCATAAAGACTGGGAGCTTGCCTGTGATAATACGGGTATGTGCCGCGCGGTAGGGTATCAAAGTGATGCTCAGTTTGGTCATCCAGTTTCATTACTGATTTCTCGTCCGGCAGGTGCAGGCAGTGCGGTGCTCAGCCAAATTCAAGTGGCTGAGGAGTTTACGCAGGATACTGAAGCCAGTTTAAATGTAGGAGGAACATCTCTGGGGAGTCTGACCATCGATGCCAAGAAAAGTACAGCGAAACTGTCCAGTGCTCAAAGTGCGCAGTTGCTAAAGGCTTTGGTAGGTGCAGAAGATATTCGTCTTACGACCCAAGCACAGCAATGGCAAATTTCAACTGCTGGGGCAAATGCAGTTTTGCTTAAAATGGATGATATACAAAAACGTGTAAATACACCGAACGCGGTATATCAAAAAGGCAATCAGTCTGAGCAAAATGTTCTACAGCCCAAAGCCATCCCTCAAATTGGTATTACGGGATACCGACCTGCGGTTGCCAGTCATTTTGCCGTGGACAGTAAAATTGCAAATCAACTCTTTAAAAAATTAAAAGCAACAACAGATGAACAAGACTGTCCAAATCTCTATGAGGCACAGTTTTTTGAGGAAGATCGGGTTTCAGTCTATCCGCTGAATGTGGAACAAGTGGTGGTTCAAGTGCCATGCTGGCGTGGGGCGTACAATGAAGGTCTAGGCTATTGGGTTATGGACAAAGCATTGCAAAAGATTCAGCAGCAAGTCACCACATCAGGCTCAAGTTTTAGTGAGGCGCAAATTTTCTCAGAGCAAAAAGGGCGGGGTATCGCTGACTGTGGTATTCGTTCCGAGTGGGCTTGGAATGGAAAGGCTTTTGTCCTCAGTTATCAGGCTCAATCGCAGCAATGTAAAGGCTTTGCAGGTGGTGCGTGGAACTTACCCACTTATGTCGCGATCGTTGCGCGAACGGATTAAGTCGCGCTTGCGTTTAGTTTAAGAATAATGTCATCCAGCGGCTTGATACGTTTGACTTCATCCCAGAGGGCTTTGGCTTCAGGATAGTGTTTAGACATCATGCCCAACCATTGCTTATAGCGTCCGACCATATTCATTTCTTTCTTATACCCGCCGTTTAAGAAACGGATTTGTAAAGTCAATAGCTCATTCCATGTCAGCAGAGGCGTATCGATATTTTGACGAATACACTGGGTCAAATCGGGTGTGGTCACGGCACCACGTCCAATCATCAAATCTTCACAGCCAGACTCTAAGCGACACTGTTTCGCGTCTGCATTGTTCCAAATTTCGCCATTGGCAATCACATTGATCTTTAAAGCTTCACGAATCGGGCGGAGCTGATCCCAAAAAGCGGGTGGGGTATAACCATCGGCTTTGGTACGTGCATGCACGGTAACCCATGCTGCACCTGCATCTTCAATGGCATGAGCATTGTCCAGCATATAATGTCTGTCCATATAGCCTAAGCGCATTTTCGCAGAAACAGGAATGTGTGCAGGAACAGCATCACGTACTGCTTTGACCAGTTCATGTACCACTTCTGGCTCATCTAAAAGCACCGAGCCACCACGGTGACGGTTCACGGTTTTGGCTGGACAGCCAAAATTCATATCAATGGCGGGTGCACCGAGTTTCACTGCACGGATGGCATTGGCAGCCAACATTTCAGGGTCATTGCCCAAAAACTGCACATGCACGGGTGTTCCCGCTGCTGTTTTTCCGCCATTGAGTAATTCTGGGCAATACTGGTGGTAAATATGATCGGGTAAGACCGAATTGGTCACACGGATAAACTCGGTCACACACCAGTCGAAGCTACCTACAGACGTGAGCACATCACGCATGATTGGGTCGGTTAAGCCTTCCATTGGTGCAAGAATGAGTTTCACAGCGGTGTCACCAGTCAAATAGAAAAACGGTGTTATACGCAAATCCGATCACGCTGTCTAGTCTAATGCGTTTGGGTTAAATCGAAATAGCTTTTAATCTGTGTCTCCTCGACAAAGGCGTCATCATGTGAAACTAAAATAACCGCCCTTGTAAAATCGCGAATAGCCTCTGCCAACAGTTGTCTTGAGTCGATGTCGAGATGATTTTCGGGTTCATCCAGTAGCAGTAAGTCCACAGGCTGTGCTGCGAGACTGATACACAGTAAAGCGACTTTGAGTTGTTCACCGCCACTGAGTAGCGAGATGGGAAGCAGAGCTTTATCTCGTCGAATTCGAAGTTGCCCCAATTGATTCCGACACGCCTCATCGGACAAAGACGGATTCAATAATTGTAAATTGTGTACCGCATTCAGTTCTGTATTCAGTAGGCTAAAGTTTTGATCTAAATATAACGATGCTCCTCGCTTGAAAATGTCTCCTGATTGAATATGACTATAATTTTGAATGGCACGAAGTAAGGTCGACTTACCTGAACCATTTTGGCCGCGCAGTTGGATTTTTTCTCCGCTATGTAAGGCAAAAGAAATAGGGAAGATAGAGAGTGCTGCTAAAGCCACTTCTTTTAAACGAAGAATTTCACCAGTTTGTTTAGGTTGAAAATGGAAATCAAACTTTTGTGACTTAATCTGTTCTAGTTGCTGCTGTTTGTTTTTGAGCTCATCTTGCACTTGTTCCTTTTGGCGAAGTTGTTGCTGCGCGACTCCCGATAAGGTTTGACTCGCACGTTCTTTTTTAAAGTCGAGCAGGATTTTGGCTTGAGAACCAGAACTTCGTAATTTCTGCCCAGACTTTTGCCTTTTCTGAGCTTTCATGCGCTGCTCATGCTGTTGGATTTGTAATTGTTTGAGTTCGCGTTTCTCTTGCGAGATATTGTGTTGTAGTGCCTGCTGTTGTTGCTCTGCTTGTGACTGATACTCGGCATAGTTGCAACGGAAGTGTTGCAAACCAAAATCATTTAAAACATAGGTGTTGGAGATTTGATTTAACAATGTGCGGTCGTGGCTAATGACTAAACAGCCCGCAGGATGCTGAAGGATTTTTTGACTTAACCATGCACGACTTGCATGGTCTAAGTGATTACTGGGTTCATCAAGAAGTAAATAATGCTCAGTTTGTAAAAAAAGGCGACACAGTGCCAGTTTGGTTTTCTGACCTTCACTCAGTTGAGAAACTGAGCTAGATAGATCTGTAGGTAAGTTTGCACTTTCCAGTAATTTCAGCCATTCAGTGGGTTGATGCCATGCATGTTCGACGCGATCATAGTCTTCAAAGCTCGCAGTCGATTGTTCAATACGCTGAAAACTTACATACAGGTCAGCAATATTAAGGGCTTCGGCAAGCGTACAGTTGCTTAAACGCTCGAGCTGACTTAAGTAGGAAAATGGCATACGCCAAATCACTTCGCCACTCGCATAATTGGGCATGTGCGCCTGAGTGAGTAGGGACATTAATATTGATTTGCCTTGACCATTTCGTCCAATCAGCGCTGAACATTGGGCAGCGGGCATTTCAAAGTTTAAATGCTGAAAAAGTGGTTCATGAGCAAATTGAACACTGAGATTTTTTACAGTACAGGCCTGTTGGGTCATTGAAGACTCCTTTATACAGGACATACAAAATAAATTTTTATAGAGATATAGAGTAGTAAATAAGTTTATTTTGCACGTCAGAAAACAAATAAATTAGATTTGACGGAAAATAAGACTTACTTCATTGGTGTTACTCTAAAATAGAAGAAGGGGGGATATTTAGCCAGTATAACAGGTGGATAAAAAATGATCCATTTCATTGTCTTTCTTATGTACTTAAGGTTTATCGATCAATGCTATTGGTTAGGGAGTTTGTCATACACTAGTCGAAGCTTTCTGTAGATGTAAGTACAACCCGCAAGATTGGGATAGTTAGGCTTTTAGGAGTACAAAGTTGAGGCTCACAGTGGCGTTATACATTTTTAGTGGGGATGAGAAGTAATAGAGAACTAAAATATTGTAGGGTGGTTGGGGGAGTTTTTAGTGTTATTTTACATAAGCTCTATTCTATAAACTTTATGGAAAATTATTAACTTTTTTCATATTTGTTAGAATTTTTATAGTATCCATATAAGTATGAATGTAAGTATATTCATAACAAATTTTTTCCCCTTGCCTTATTTCTCCAGAGTATTTTATGTTCTGATGCACATCAAATTCAGGATCAAAATTAAATTTATCTATTTCCTTTTGATTATTCTGTATTACAAAATACTCCTGACTAAATCTAGCTTTTGTTGACTTAATACCCAACAAGTAGCCACAATTTTTAATTTTATTTGTTGAGTTTATTGCAGAATCTAATTGTTTTTTATGAAAAAAATCGCTGCAAATCCATGTGATTAAAGTGAATGCAAATGCTACAAAGAAAAATTTCATTATAAGTTTAATTTTCCTAAAGTTAACATAAAAGACTTTATCGACCTAAAATCATTTCCAACACAAACTTAGATCCGATAAAACCGACAGCCAACAAGAAGAATCCAATTAAGGTAAAACGAATCGCTTTTTGACCGCGCCAACCAAAACGGTAATGTCCGATGAGCAAAGCCCCATATACAAACCAAGAAATAATACTAAAAGCGGTTTTATGTGCCAGATGTTGGGCAAAAAAGTTATCGATGGTAAAGAAACCAAACACCAACGCCACGGTTAGTAAAAGAAAACCCGTTTTAATCAAGTCAAACAGTAAAGACTCCATCGCTTGAAAAGAGGGCAGTAAGTTAACCCAAAAGCGTTTCTTCTGTTTGTTCTTTAACTCACGATCTTGGAACCATAAAATCACGGCTTGTATGGTCGCCATGAGTAGCACCGCATAGGCCGACAGCGATAAAATAATATGAATATCTAAACCCAATGAGCGCTGTTCAATAAATTGGGTAGACTGGCTAAAGGCAAAACCTAAAATGAGTCCTGTAGCGGCCACAGGAATGCCAATCAGGTTCAAAGCTAGAATTGGACGATAAGTGCTATAGAGTAGACTAAGTAACAGCATGAGCCCTGATGTAAATGACATTAAGACAAAAACGTCATAATTCACCCCCATCGGCGTGAGCATGTCATGGTACAAAACAGTCGCATGCAGTAATAAGCCTAAGCCTAAAATAATGCCAATAAACCAATGGTTTGGATCACGTTTAGCCATTAACTTGAGAAACAAATACCAAAAAGATGTGGTATAAGCGACTAATGCTAAGATGGTGTAAACCAAGGGCAGGCTAATCATGTCAAACCTTTTTCAGGATGATGAATATTCATTTATATAAATTCGGTGCGAACTACAGTATCCTATAGCATTCTATGCATAAATTTTCTATTTTAAGAAAGATTTTTTTGCAACTAGCAATTTTAAGCGGATTTTGCAATGTTTGATACCTTAACGGAACGACTCACGCAGAGTTTAAGAAATGTTACTGGCTCTGGGCAGCTAACCGAAGACAATATTAAAGATACCCTACGTGAAGTACGTATGGCACTTCTTGAAGCCGATGTTGCACTTCCTGTAACTCGTGAATTTATCGCGAAAGTTAAGGAAGAGGCGTTGGGTCAAGAGGTCATGACTCAATTATCGCCGGGCCAAGCATTTGTTAAAATCGTGCATGACGAATTAACAAAAATGATGGGCGAGGCAAATGAAAGCCTTGATCTTGCAGCAAAACCTCCTGTTGTAGTCCTACTCGCGGGCTTACAAGGTGCAGGTAAAACAACAACGGCTGCAAAACTTGCTCGCTTCTTACAAGAACGCCAAAAGAAAAAAGTAGCGATGGTATCTGCCGACGTTTACCGTCCAGCAGCAATTAAACAGCTACAAACCGTTGCAGGTGAAGTTGGCGCGATTTTCTTTGAATCGAGTGCTGACGAAAAACCAATTACCATTGCAACACGTGCAATTGAACAAGCCAAAATTCAGTTTGCGGATGTCTTGATTGTCGATACTGCAGGTCGTCTACACGTAGACGATGAAATGATGGACGAGATCAAAGAACTTCACGCGGCGATTAAGCCAACTGAAACTTTGTTCGTGGTCGATGCAATGACCGGTCAGGATGCGGCAAATACAGCCAAAGCCTTCAATGATGCACTGCCATTAACGGGTGTGATTCTGACCAAAACTGATGGTGATGCACGTGGTGGTGCGGCGCTTTCAGTACGTGCAATCACAGGTAAGCCAATCAAATTCTTAGGTATGGGCGAAAAGCTCGATGCCTTAGAGCCATTCCATCCTGAACGTGTTGCACAGCGTATCTTGGGTATGGGTGACGTACTTTCTTTGGTCGAAGAGCTTGAACGTAAAGTCGACAAAGAAAAAGCCGAAAAAATGGCGAAAAAACTGCAAAAAGGCGGCAGCTTCAACTTTGAAGATATGCTAATGCAGTTTGAGCAAATGAATAAAATGGGCGGCATGATGGGCTTCTTGGATAAGTTGCCTGGCATGAGCAATGCAGGGATTCAAGATGCGTTGGCGCAAGCGAACCCTGAAAAGCAAGTGAAAAAGATGGAAGCGATTATCCAATCGATGACCATCAAAGAGCGTCGTAACCCAGACCTGATGAACCCAAGCCGTAAAAAGCGTATTGCAGCAGGCTGTGGTATGGATGTCGTTGAAGTCAATAAGTTGATTAAACAACATGCGCAAATGGCGAAAATGATGAAGAAATTTGCCAATCCATCGGGTATGGCAAAAATGATGAAATCATTAAGCGGTATGCAAAAACAATTTGGTGGCGGCGGCGGAATGGGACCATTATTTGGTGGCAACGATAAGAAGTAATCTGCTTCTTACCATTTCAGAAAAAGGCGCGTTGAGCGCCTTTTTTTATGTCGTTTTGTGAGTCATGGAAATTATTGTGTGCGTTTTCAATACCGTCGCTTAATAACAAAAACGCACTGTTTATGGCTTGAAAGTTGCGTAAAATTTATTCTTTTCAAACATTATAATAAGAAGTTGAAAATGAATGGATCAAAACAACATATCTATATTGTGCATGGCTATCAAGCATCGCCCAATGACCATTGGTTTCCGTGGCTAAGTCAAAAACTCAGTCAGATGGATCTGCATGCTGAAGTAAAACGCTTAGTGCTCCCGCACAGCGATGCACCACATTTCGAAGAATGGCATCAGGCTTTGGCCCTGCAAATGACCACTTTGGATGAAAATACCATCATCATTGCGCATAGTTTGGGGTGTCTAGCAGCTTTACATTATCTCAGTAGTAAACTGCGTGAACGTCGAATCAAAGCGATCTTCTGTATTGCGGGCTTTAAAGCGGCTTTAAAAAGCTTACCTGAGTTAAGTGGTTTTATTGCGCAAGCGAAGCTGGACAGCGGTATACTCCACTCTCACATCGCTTCACGTGTGGTTATGTTTTCCAATAATGACCCTTATGTTCCACCTCCTTTGGCACTTACCTTTGGGCACTTCTTGAGTGCAGAGGTACTGGAGGTGAAACGTGCAGGGCATTTTATGCGTGAACATGGCTATGCTGAATTTGAGCTACTGCTTAATACCTTAAAACCCCTTTTACAACAGCAGGCGGTGGCTCAGAGTTGATGCTGAATATAATATTGTAGCCCTTTAAGTAATAAATCATTTTCAATGCATGGTGCATACTCTGCCAAATAACGCGCAAATACAGGCGCATCACCGCCAGTTAAAATCAGTTGGCGTGGAGACTGTTGCAAGACTTTTTCAATGGTACTGACCAAGCCGAGCAAAATCCCATGATGCACTGCGTCGATGGTATTACGACCGGGACCGAGTTCATCAAAAGCCGCATCTGGAATTTTAATGCCTTTGGTGTTTTGGATCAGTGAGTCTCGTTGTAAGTAGAGGTTGGGTAAAATATAGCCGCCCAAATGCTGTAAACCATCCGCCAAGTCGATGGTTAGCGCCGTGCCACAGCTAATTACACAATAGTTCTGCTCAAGATTACGTGCGACGGCCAACACTTGCAGCCAACGGTCAATCCCGAGTTGTTCAGGCTGTTCGTAACCACACTGCAGGCCTGCATAGTTGGCCTGCACTTGGGCAAAGGTAATCGGTACATTTAAACTTTTTAAAAGTCTACGGATTCGGTCATTATTTTTTTTGTCCTGAACCGAAGAAACACCAATTTGTTGGATGTTTAAGTTTTTAAAATGCTGAATTAGACCTAAAAGCAAATCGGCAGGGGATTGCAAATGTAACTCAGCCCCTTGCTCTAAAATTTGATCTTCCTGCGTAATCCAATATTTTAGGCGGGTATTACCAATATCTAACCATAAATTTTTCATGATGATGCTCAATCATTTAAACAGGGATCATTGGACGTAAACGGCCTTGATAAAAGCTTTCAACATCATTGGCGGTCTGAATTTGTACCGCACCATCATCTTGAATGCCTAAGAATAGGCCTTGAGACAGACCTTTCATATGTTCAAATTCAACCTGTTGCTGCATAAATGCTGCGTAATGATTGAAACGAGAAGCCAGATTTGCACTATTATGGGTGAACCAGAGGCCTGCTTGTTGAATCGCTAGATATAGTTCCGCCATTAAGTTAATGCGATCTGCTTGGGCTAAACCCAGCTGTTCAAGTGAGCTGGTGGCTTGATCAAGCTGGGTATCTTCGACTTGGTTGATGTTGATGCCCACCCCAATAATAGCTTGGTGGCTCGACAGTGGTTCAACTAAAATCCCGCCCCATTTACCTTGGACACTATACAGGTCATTCGGCCATTTCACTTGCAGAGCAAGGCCTTGCAAACTCGGCATTTGCAAGATATTTAACGCAATTTCTAAAGCCAAGCGCCCATCTATAGGTGTTTTGGTCTGTAGCAATGTGCTTAAATAGATGTTTCCTTCAGGAGAAACCCATTGTCGTTGACGCTGTCCACGACCTTGAGTTTGTCGTGTACTGCAGACCAAAACGCTCTGAATCCCTTTTTGCGCAATTTCACGCACATCATCATTGGTGGATGTGGTAACTGGCTTAAGCAATAAAACTTCAGGAAGTTGCTGTGCTTCAGCGAGAAGCTGTTGTAATTGGCGTGTCTCTAAATCCATATGAATCTGAGAAAAGTGAAAAATGATCATGGAGTTAATCATATATTTACTGATTGGCGCAATCGCTGGTTTTGCTGCGGGGCTATTTGGGGTTGGTGGTGGACTCATTATCATCCCGATTTTATATGTGGTTTTTACTCACCTGAACTATGACCCGAGTGTCATTATGCATATGGCGGTTGGCACATCACTAGCGACTATTATTGTCACGTCAATGAGTTCCGTGAGTGCGCATCATAAACGTGGAGCCGTGTTGTGGCCGGTGTTTCGCAATTTGGCCCCAGGTCTAGTCATGGGTGCTTTTTTAGGTGCGGGCATTGCAGACTATATGTCGGGACATGGTTTACAACTGCTGATCGGTTTTTTTGCGGTGTGGGTGGCGTACAAAATGTTTAGTGGAGCACATATTGAGGTCGATCCATCGCGTCAGTTACCGTCTACGGGTAAACAGTTATTTGTCGGTGCAGGCATTGGTGTGGCTTCTGCGATCTTTGGCATTGGTGGGGGAAGCTTGACGGTGCCGTACTTAAACCGTCATGGTGTGGTTATGCAAAAAGCGGTAGCGACGTCAGCTGCTTGTGGCTTACCAATTGCAGTGGCTGGCGCTATAGGTTTTATGTGGTTCGGGCATCGGGCTGAAGTGAATGTACCGAATACCATTGGTTATATTCATGTCTATGCATTTTTCGGGATTGCGGTCATGAGTTTTATCACCGCAAAGTTTGGTGCGAAAGTGGCGCATCTTTTATCGCCTGCGATGTTGAAAAAGTGTTTTGCTGGTTTGTTGGTGGTAGTTGGTTTATATTTTATTTATCAAGGTTTTAGTTCTTAATTTCTTTGACAATGTTGTGTGCGTTGCTATTGATTGGCATTATAGACGGTAAAATTGTTAGACAATGACATAGTGTTTAGCGTTTAAGATCGGGTAAAACCTAAAAATAGGTCACTAAAGACCATGGATTGCATCTTATAAAAACAAGTTAGGAACAGTATGCAAGCACATGATACAGAGAGTTTGTCCGAACAAATTGCCAAGCACATCAGTGAACAAATCATTCGCGGTGAGTTGGTCGAAGGTGAGCGCATACAAGAATTACGTATTGCTGCTGAACTGGATGTGAGTCGCGGCTCGGTGCGTGAGGCCTTGTTACTGCTTGAACGTACACATCTGATTGAAATCTACCCGCGTCGCGGCGCTATAGTCTCTGAAATGTCCGCTCAGCAAGTGCGCGCCTTGTTTGACACCAGCAGTCTGCTGTTGGGGCAAATTGTGCAACGTATTGCGGAAACATGGCGCAGCTATGAAGCGGAACGTTTACAGCTGTTATTGGATGAGTTGGGGAATCAACTGAAACAGGGCAGTATCGAAAAATTTTATGATTTGATTTTTGAAGGATTGGCGCGCCAGCATGAAATGGTGGGCAATGCTTATTTGATGAAGTTTTACCAAGAACTGTTACCCTCGATACGTCGGAGCTATTTTTTAACCTTAAATACTTCGCGTAGAGAGTTACAAGAATCTTATGATTTATTTAAACTGGTGACTGATGCGGTTTTAATCAGAAAATCACAACAAGCTACTTTATTTATGGAAGATTTTTGTCGACACTTACGTAACTTGGTGTTGGAATCTCTGACCCGAATGAAACAAATTGAACTTGCGTGGGCGAGACGCTCACGACGTTAGTCAGGACATTATGCGTTTAAGCAGTTTAAAACTTTCCGGCTTCAAATCTTTTGCCGACAGTACCACATTACACTTTAAAGATAACCGCACAGCAGTGGTTGGGCCGAACGGTTGTGGCAAATCCAATGTGATCGATGCTATTCGCTGGGTCATGGGCGAATCCAGTGCTCGTCAGTTGCGTGGCGGTAGTATGCAGGATGTCATTTTTACCGGTACGGCAAAGCGCAAACCTGTCAGTGTCGCCAGTGTAGAACTGCGTTTTGACAACACTTATGGCAAGTTGGGTGGTAGCTATAATGCCTATACTGAACTGGCGGTTAAACGTCAGGTCAACCGAGATGGCAAGTCTGAATACTTTTTAAATGGTACTAAGTGCCGTCGTCGGGACATTACCGATATATTTTTGGGCACAGGTTTAGGGCCACGTTCTTATTCGATTATTGAACAGGGCATGATCAACCGTTTGGTCGATGCAAAACCTGAAGAAATGCGGGTTTTTATTGAGGAAGCCGCAGGGGTTTCGCGTTATCAAGCACGTCGCCGCGAAACTTTATTGCATTTGGATCACACTACGCAAAATTTATCGCGTTTAGAAGACATTGCCTCCGAGTTAAGATCACAGTTAAAAACTTTAAAACGTCAGGCTGAAACCGCGATTCAGTACAAAACACTGGAAAGCCAAATTCGCACCATTAAAGTCGAAGTTTTATCTTTTCAATGTGAACAAAGCAGCCGTTTACAGCAAGAATATACGCTGCACATGAATGATTTGGGCGATCAGTTCAAGTTGGTGCGTTCAGAGTTAACCACTTTAGAGCATGATTTGACGTCAACCAGTGAGCTATTTCAACGTCTGATTCAGCAGTCCACGCCACTACAAAGTGAGTGGCAACAGGCCGAGAAAAAGCTGGCTGAGCTGAAAATGACTTTGGAACAAAAGCAGAGCCTGTTCCAGCAAAACACCACCACTTTGGCACAGCTTGAACAGCAGAAGGCGCAAACCAAAGAACGTATGCAACTGATCGAGTTACAACTGGAAAGTTTGCACGAACAAAATGAGCTTCATACCGAACAGTTACAACAGCAAGAAAGTCAAAACCAACAGCAAAGCCAAGGTTTAACGGATTTAAAAGCACAGCAGCAACAGCTGCTTCAACAGTTTGAACAAGTCAAAAGTTTGGTTGAAAAACAGCAGCAACAAAAAACGCAAATGTTGGCGCAAAGTGAACAGTTGGCCAAAAATATTTTACGCTTTGAACAGCAAAAGCAGATTTTAGAGCAGCAAGCAGCGCAAATTCAAAACCAAAGCCAGTTGGATGCGATTGACCAACTGCTAAATGCCAAGCAAGATGCCGAGGCACAGCAGTTACAACGTGAGCAAAGTATCATTGAGGTACAGTTGCAGCTGGATGATTTGCGTATCCAACATCAAGCTGTTCAAACTGAGTTGAATCAGCACAAAGCAGATATACAGGTCTTAAGTGCAGAACAGAAACATCTAAAGCAGTTGTTGGTCAAAGTCAGTGCCTTAAAAAATAGTGATCATCCACAGTTGATGCATGTGCTGCAGCTTAAAGATGCGGCTAAAACCCATGCCGCGCTGGTCGAGAAATTCTTAGCCAAATGGCTTTCTGCGCATTGTTTGGAAAACAGCGATGCATTCACCGATGCCGTTGCACGTCAGTTAACGCCTCAGCCGCATGTTGAACAGATCGAAATTGCAGGTTGCGATAGCCTAGCCAGTTGGATTGAATCACCGCAATCTTCTTTGTGGCAGCAGGTGGGGGTGACCACCAACTTAAAACAAGCCTTGGCCCTGCAAAAGCAATTGAAAGATGGTCAGTCTCTTCTGAGTTTAGACGGTTACCATGTCGGCGTGGACTGGGTGATTGGTTTGGATTATGACGAAGCAAGCCAAGCTGGACAGGGTGCGCTAAGCCATCGGATTCGTTTAGATGAAATTGAACAGACCCTTGCTGAAAAAACGGGACTTCTGACTCAGCTTGAAACGAAAACTACCGAGCTTCGTACTCAAGTCCAAGCGGTGGATGAGCAGTTAAAAGCGGATCAACAACTGTTGAAAAAAGAAGTTCAAGCGACGCAGCAGATTGATTTGAATATTGCCAAAGTGCAAAGTACCAACCAAGCCTTTGAAGTGCAAAAGCAACAATTGGCCAATCAACTGGCGCAGCTAGACAGTCAGCTTGAAGAAGATGCCATGCAAAAAGATGATCTAGAGATTGATCTGCATGCATTGACTATTAAGCTAGAGCAAAACTTGCCAAACTATAAAACCATGCAGTTCCAAGTGGAGTCATTGACTGAGCAACTGGATGATAGCCAGCAGCAGGCACAGCAGGTTTGGCAGGCGCTTGAAATGGTGCGTCGTCAGGCGGTGCAAACCACACAGCAGATTGAACTGTTAGAGAAAGACAGTACTTTCTTAAAAGCGCAGTATCAGCAAATTTTGTCGCAGATGGAGCAGGCCAAAAAGTTTATTGACCCTGTACAACTTGAGCTGCCTGCCTTGGAAAGCCAGTTTAGCGAACAAGCACAGATCACTGAAAAGCTGCAAAAGACATGGTCTGAATGGCAAGTTGAACTGAATGCAGTGCAAGAGCGCCAGCAAAGTTTGACCGAACACCGTCATCATCAGCAACAACAAGATGAAAAGCTAAGAACCCAGTTAGAAGAGAAACGTTTGGCGTGGCAAGCGGCAAAGTCAGACTTACAACATTATTCTGAACAGCTCAAAGAAATGAATGTTGAACCTGTTGTGAGTTTGAGTATTGATATTAGTAGCCATCAACAGATTTTGGAAAAAGCGCAGCAGCAGTTTGAGAAATTGGGTGCCGTCAATTTAGCGGCTTCAGAAGAATATGAAGAAGTATCAAAACGCTTTGAAGAGTTGAGTCATCAAATTCAAGATTTGGAAAATACCGTTGAGCAGTTACGTGCTGCAATGAAAAGTATTGACCAAGAAACCCGTAAACTGTTCATGAGCACTTTTGATCGGGTTAATACCGAACTACAAGATCTGTTCCCGAAAGTTTTCAATGGTGGTGAAGCGAGTCTGACTTTGGAAGATGACTGGCAGTCTGGGGTTAAACTCATGGCCCGTCCGCCAGGTAAACGCAATAGCTCATTGGCGCTACTTTCAGGGGGAGAAAAAGCCCTGACTGCGTTGGCCTTGGTGTTTGCAATTTTCCGTCTCAACCCATCACCATTTTGTGTTTTGGATGAAGTTGATGCGCCTTTGGATGATGCGAACGTGGGAAGATTTTGTAATCTTGTAAAAGAGCTTTCTGAACAGGTGCAATTCATTTACATTACCCATAATAAACTCGCAATGACGATGGCGACCGACTTGTTAGGTGTTACGATGCCTGAACCGGGAACATCAAAATTAGTGACTGTAAATTTAGAACAGGCAAAAGAATACGGTTTAGTCGCGGAGGCCTAATAAGATGGAATACACAACAATTATTGGTATCGTCATAGCAGTGATCATTATGCTGTTTGGGGTTCGAATGATTTTTAGAAAGCCGGCAGATGCAGCGCCTTCACTTGAGTCCGCATTGCATATCGATGCTGACAGTCAAAAACCGATTATCCCGCGTCACGTACGTGACCAACTGCAAACGACATCAGTTGAAGAGGCTGAACGTAAAGAGCCGACTTTAAACGAAAGTTCTGTAGAAGAGGCACTGTCTGAAAAAGCCGAACCAAAAGCTTTGGATGCAGACACTGTGCTCGAAAGCAGCAGCATGGAACCAAGTTTGGATGCGTCAGCTGAGGTAGAAAATAAGGCAGTAGACTCAGTCGCTCCTGAAAATGCTGTAGCAGATGCAACGGAATTAACGACTGAAAGCGCAAGCTCCTCGCTTGTTGATGACCAAGCAAAAGCGGATAAAGCTGAATTTAGTTTAAATGCCAATGTCGAAAAAGCCGAAATTTCAGAGTTTGACGATGAAAGCAGCATTTTAGATGCACATTTGTATGAGCAAAAAATTGTCGATGATGAAAGTACCTTAGCCACAGCAGAGTCGTTTATTGCCCTGAATGTTTATCCTGAACGCCGTGCGTTGTCTGGTGAGAAAACTTTAAAAGTTTTAATGAAGTATGGTTTACGTTTTGGCGAAATGTCTTGTTTCCATCGCTATAACGAAGATGGAACCAAGTTACTGTTCTCTGTGTTGCAAATTACCGATACAGGCATGGATGGTTTTGACTTGGAAAATCTGTCGACCGATCCAATTAAAGGCTTGGCATTTTTCTTGGCCTTACCACACCGCGATGTCCAAAATGCCTTCGACACCATGGACAGTATTTCACGTTTGATTGCCCGTGAAATCGATGGAACAGTTTATGATCAAAACAACCAAGAGTTTACGCCACAACTGCGTGAGCATTGGCGCCACTTGGCGATTGATTACCGTGCTGGACAAGCAATCGACGCTTAATCTGATTGAAAGCAGCGGTAACGATTTCTATAATAGACAGTAGAAATACAATTTTTAGGGCGGAACAAAGACCGCCCTTTTTTATGGTGAAATTATGACTCAACCTTCGACTGTCGTTGCGCAAATGCGTCAACTGATCCAAATTTTGGCACAGCATAATCATGCTTATTATGTGATGGATCAGCCGACCATTTTAGACAGTGAATATGATCAACTTTTTCATCAGTTGAAAGCTTTAGAAGAACAATACCCTGAGTGTATTCAGCCAGATAGCCCGATCAATAAAGTTGGTGGTAAACCTTTGGCGAAGTTTACGAGCGTGACGCATGTGGTACCGATGCTGTCTTTAGGCAATGTGTTTAATCAAGAAGAACTCTTTGCTTTTGCACGCCGTGCAGAAGAACGGTTGCCGAATCAAACGATTCAATATGATGTCGAACTGAAGTTTGATGGTCTTGCCATTTCACTGTGGTATGAACAAGGTGTGCTGGTGCGTGGAGTGACGCGTGGTGATGGTGAAACAGGGGAAGACATTACTCAAAATGTCAAAACCATTCGTAACTTGCCGAAGGTGTTGAGTATAGATCAGGGTGAAGTACCTACGTTACTGGAGGTTCGTGGCGAAGTTTTGATGCCTAAAGCAGGATTTGAAAAGCTCAATGCAGAAAATGAAGCCAAAGGTGAGAAGACTTTTGCCAACCCACGTAATGCCGCAGCGGGAAGTTTACGTCAGTTAGACCCGAAAATTGCGGCTTCGCGTCCACTCGCATTTTATGCTTATGGTATTGCGCAGTGTGAACCCAATCATGGTCAAAGTACCATGTCGGAAAGTCTAGCGTGGTTGCAACAGTTTGGTTTTGCAGTTGGTGAGCGTCATTTTGTCTGCGATAGTATTCAAGAAGTTCAAGCTGTATATGAGCAAATCAATGCGGAACGACCACAATTGAGTGTGGAAATTGACGGCATGGTGATTAAGGTCAATAGCCTCAAACAACAGCAACAGCTCGGTTTTTTAAGTCGTGAACCGCGTTGGGCAACGGCTTATAAATTCCCTGCGGTGGCTGCGCTCACCACGGTTGAAAATATTGACTGGCAAGTGGGGCGTACAGGTACATTGACCCCTGTGGCGCGTTTGAATCCTGTTGCTGTGGGCGGCGTGACCGTTTCAAATGTGACCTTGCATAATATTGGGGAAATTCACCGTTTAGATGTGCGAATTGGCGATACTGTCAGTGTTTACCGTAGTGGTGATGTGATTCCCAAAGTGGAAAAAGTGTGGCCTGAATTCCGTCCTGTCGATGCCACTGAAGTTGAACTCCCGAGCCAGTGTCCCGTATGTGAATCGCCAGTGGTGATGCCCGAAGGTGAAGCTTTAGCACGTTGCTCAGGTGGTTTGTATTGTGCTGCACAGCGTATTGAGGCGATTCGCCACTTCGTGTCACGTAAAGCTCTTGATATTGAAGGTTTGGGGGATCGTTGGGTCGAATCACTGTTACATCTTGATCTGCTTAAAGATGTGGCTGATATTTATCACCTACACGAGCACCGAGAAAAACTATTAACCATTGAAAAAATGGGTGAGAAGTCCGTTCAGAACTTGATTGATTCGATTGAAAATAGTAAGAAAACCACTTTGGCTGCATTTATTTATGCACTGGGGATTCGTGGAGTGGGTGAAACCACAGCACGTATGTTGGCCAATACTTTCCAAACTTTAGATGCGCTACGTGTAGCAGACATTGACGCTTTAAAGAAAACTCCAGATGTGGGGGATATCACGGCGGAGTGGATTGTCGACTTTTTCCAAGCACCGCATAATCTTGAAGTTTTAGACCGATTATTGGCAGCGGGTATTCACTGGGACGCGCCTGTGGCACCAAGTCGCCAACCTTTAAATGGTGAAAGTTGGGTCGTGACGGGTACACTCAGTACGATGGGGCGTGATGAAGCAACGCAGCTCCTACAAGCACTGGGCGCACGTGTGAGTGGTAGTGTGTCGAGTAAAACCAAGTGTGTTGTTGCAGGTGAAAAAGCAGGTTCAAAGCTAGATAAAGCTGAGAAGCTCGGTATTGCTGTGATCAATGAAGCTGAGTTTATTCAACTGATGAAAGGTTATGGTCAGTTAGAGGTTTAGATTGTTGACTCAGGTTAAATCAGAAATATGATACTTGGGCACGTCATCTGCAACCTGCGTGGTGTAAGTAAGATAATGTTTCTGCGACATATTTCTGATACATCAAAAAGTGGTCAGGTTTTGCAGATGACAATGGTTTTGCCTACTTTTGCCGAAACAAAAGTAGGGCCAACTGCAGGCTAATGATGAAATGGGGTGAGAACTTGATAAGACTCCGCCAAGATCATTTCTTCAATAAGCTGGAGAAATATTTAATTCAAACTTAGGTTGTTTATTTCAAGGAATATATTGCTTGATGACACCGTCATCGAGCAATTGTTGAAAGTGCTCAACGAGGCTTTTTTTGACATCTCGATACTCTAAACCCAATTCTTTTTGGCTCTTGTTCGCATCAAAATAAATCGGATAACCCATATTCAATTCAACAAACTCGCGGCTAAAGCCAATGAATGGACCAATCACCTTAAAGGCTGCTTTGGGCAGTTCATTTCGTGGAAATGGAAACTTCCAACCAAAATGTGCTTTAAGCAATTGACCGATTTCAAGCAGACTTAAAGTTCCACCACTTACGATGTAACGACCCGTTGCTTCTGGGTTGAATGCTGCTTGTAAGTGTGCTTCAGCAACATCTTGAACATCGACCACACCATTCCACATAGGTGGGACACCAGCTAAAGTCAAACCATTGGTAAACTGTTGTAAGACCTCAATTGAGCCTGACTGTGTATTTGGTGTCAATGAACGACCAAAGACCAACGCAGGGTTAATGCATACCAACTGCCAACGATCTTGCGCCTCAGCCATTTCCCAAGCTTTACGCTCAGCCATCACTTTAGAATATGGATAAGGCTGATGGGTCTCGGAACTGCTGGTGTTCCAGTGGCTTTCATCAAAAGTATTGTGATCTGTTTTTAAAATATCAATGGCATCGCCATAGGTCGATGCAATACTCGAAGTGACAATAACGCGTTTAACGGACTCGGTTTCATTGACGGTGTTTAAGACATTTTCTGTACCCAAAACAGCAGGTTCAATGATGTCTTTCACCGCATCTTTATAGTTGGTAACGACGAAAGGAGAGGCCATATGAAAGACAATTTCACAGCCTTGCATCGCTTCTCTAAATGAATTTGGTTCGAGCAAATTGGCTTTAAATAGTTTCAGTGTTCCAGCACTGCTGTCTGCAATTTTAGATAAATGCGCGAAGCTTTGGGTTTTGTTCAAGTCACGTACAGTGGCATGAACGGTATACCCTTGGGTTAATAATTTTTGAATCACCCAACTGGCAATATAACCCGATGCACCTGTAACCAGTACCGGTGCTTGTGTTGCTAAGTTTGTCATAGATTACCCATTGTTGTTTTAAGTATTGGCTTAGTGTAAACGTGAATGCCATGAAAGTCTTTGCCTATGGGGTGAACAGGTGTCTGACTTATGCGTCATTTTATAATATTGCACCACACTGTATTGAAAATGAGCGAGTAGAACGTATTTTTTGAAGTAACCTTAAATTTGTATTTTAGATCAGATAGATAAGTCAAATGATAAAATACAATAAATAATGATAATTATTTTACATATAATAATGATTCTCATTAAAAATAAGTGTTGTTTAAAATGAAATCCTTCTCTAAGAAAATTCTTGCAAGCTCTGTTGGGCTTTTGATGATGGGTGGAGGCTGTTTACAGCTTGCTTTTGCAGAGGAGGTTTCAGTTTTACCTGCCTTAAAATCAGAAGCGCAATCACAACAAGGCTATGCCGATGGTAAATTGGCGAAGGCGGCTAACTTGGGTGCTTTAGGGAATAAGTCTGTGATTGACACGCCTTTTAGTGTCACCACATATACCGCCAAAACCATTATCGATAGCCAAGCAGCGACGGTCTCTGAAGTTCTTAAAAATGATCCGAGTATTCGTGAAACGACCAATTCAGGTCATTTAAATGAAAATGTTCAGATTCGTGGTTTCTTTGTGGGTTTTGAAGACTACAACATCAATGGCCTATATGGCATGGCTCCAACAGGTCGAATTCCGACAGATATTATTGATTCGGTCACTGTACTTAAAGGTCCAAATGCCTTGGTAGCTGGTATGGCGCCAGCGGGTGGTGTTGGTGGCGTGGTAATGGCACAAACCAAACGTGCCAAGCAAGATCTGACACGTGTAAGTGCAAGCTATGAAGATGATGGCTACTATAAGTCAGGCTTCGATGTTGCAAGACGTTTAGGCGACAACAATGAATTTGGTGTACGTGTCAGCGGTTCTTATGGACAAGGTGAACATATCGTTGAGGGGATGGATGATTCCAATGCAACAGGTGTCGTGGCACTGGACTATACAACAGACAAGTTGAAGCTAAACTTTGACGCTTATGCGGTGAGAGACAAGCGGGATAATGGTTCACCTGTAATGGTGAGTATGGGAACCATTGGAAAAGTGATTGATGCGCCGAGTGGTGATAGTAATTTCTTTCCAAACATTCATGGTGAACAAAATAGCCAATATGTAGGAGCATCAGGCGAATATAAATTTAGTCCTAATTTAAAAGTATTTGCTGGTGCAGGCTATAACGAAAAAGAATATGCGGGACATATTTTTGGTACGCGGATGATTGTAACAAATGCGGCTACAGGTGCTGCAAGTTCACAATATTATCGAGTGGGTTACCAAGAACATGCAGTCGCAGCTAATCTTGGTCTAGAAGGGAAGTTTGAAACAGATGCCATTCAACATACGCTTGGCTTACGTGCGGATTACTTAACCCGCAATTATTGGCAGCACTATAATAATAGAGCATCAGGTTTTATCTTACCGACGAATGGGTTTACAACAAATCTTTATGACCCAAGTGTAGGTGCATCTGGGCAGATGCCAACAGCCAAGCCATATATTGGGCCATATGCAGATAACCGTTATGTCAGCTATACCTTAACCGATCAAATGTCGATGCTAGACGATAAATTACAAGTCATTTTAGGTGCGCGTTATCAAGATATTTCGACAGAGTCTTTAGTGCCTTATTCAAGGTCAACATATAACTCAGATAAAGTATCTCCGAGCCTAGGGATTGTGCTTAAGCCTTTTGGAGAAGATTTATCACTTTACGCAAGCTATGTAGAAGGGTTGTCTGAAGGTAAAACTATAGATTCAACGCTTAATGATGTGAATAAAGGTAAAACCTTTGCTCCATATCAAACTAAACAATATGAAGTGGGTACAAAATATCAAGCTGGTTCATGGCTCAATACTTTAGCGCTTTATCAAATTGAAAAACCAGATACGATGGTTACAGTGTTTGCTCAAGCTGACGTCAATGGTAATACTCAAGGCTCTAGACTAGCAGAATAATTATGTTAGTCTAGAATAATGATAGAAAACAGTAAATTAAGTCACTACAAGATTAAAAAAATTATTCAATGCTTTTGTGTTGATATTCCTGCTTCCAAAACAGCCTTATTACTCAATTTAAATCGTAATACGATTAATTATTGGTACATGCTTTTTAGAGAAACTATCTATGATCATCAAACAGATTTAAGAGCTAAGTTTGTTGGTTCAATAGAAGTAGATGAAAGCTATTTTGGAGCGAAAAGGCAACGTGGGTTTCATGGAAAGTTAAAGCGTGGTCGTGGGACTCTAAAACAGCCAGTATTTGGAATATTCGAACGTAATGGGCGCGTCTATACTGAAATCGTACCTGACTGTAAAATGAAGACTTTACAAGAGGTTATCATTGGTAAAGTTTCACTTGAGAGTGTGATTTATAGTGATGGATGGCGTGGCTATAATGGTCTTGTTGATGTGGGTTATTCAAAGCATTTTAGGGTAAATCACGGAGCAAATGAGTTTGCTAGAGGACAATGCCATATAAATGGAATAGAATCATTTTGGAGCTTTTGTAAAAGAAGGCTAGCAAAGTTTAACGGCATATCAAAAGAGTACTTTGATTATCATCTTAAAGAAACTGAATGGCGTTGGATGAGGGAACCTAATGAGTTAGCAACTGAGCTGTGGAACCTCATTAGGTAAAATTAAGTGTAAATCTGCTAGTCTAGAGCCTACTCAAATAACAACAGATGATGCCAAAACGCGTTCACGCGGTATCGAACTTTCAACAGCAGGACAGCTAACCGAAGACTTAAGTTTGATGGCGAACTTAGCTTATATCGATGCTGAATATGTGAAATCAGGGACAGCATCTCAAGTTGGCAATACGGTAATCGGTACGCCTGATTTTACTGCGGGGCTAGGTCTGGACTATAAAATACCTGTCGTTGAGGGCTTGAGTGTAAATGGTCGTGCTTCTTATGTTAGCGAGCAGTACTTAGATTCTACAAATAAGTTAGAACTGCCTGATTATACGATTGTAGATTTGGGGGCTAAATATGCGACAAAAATTGGCGGTGTAAATACTACCTTTAGAGCCAATGTAGATAACGTGACTAATAAAAAATACTGGGAAGGTGTGTTCAACTCTTACTATGCAACGGTTGGTGGTGCACGTACCTATAAACTTGGCGTCACTTTCGATTTCTAATTTTTATGATCAGCCCATTGCGATGCAGTGGGCTTTTTTTATGTCTGAATGCTGCCTCATTTAAGTTGAACGCAATGATGAAATTTCTCGGTTTACTCCTGTGCTGTGGTGGTTGTGTGCTGCTGTATTTGACCCATCCTAACCAAACAGTTCTTAAACAGACTGTGGCGAAAAAGTATCGTTGGGTCGGGTGGATTAGTTTTGTTTTTGCATTGGTTCTTTTATTGGCGGTATTACCAAAACTGGTGGCGGTGTTGATGTGGTTACTGATGCCATTGGTGTTGTGGTCAGTACTGCCGTTTATTCCTTTATTACATGGGGCTTTGACGCATGAGGTTACTACGCGATCAAAAGATACAACCTGACTGGTGGACGAAAAGCTTTGCGGGCGCAGTCCTTGGACTTAGCCTAGCTTTCGCTTTAGCTGCATTAATCACGGTGTGGGGACTGCAATCTGAGTATCGTAGTCTTGCTCCACAGTTAGGGATGTGGTCGATTCCTTGGATTTGGCTACCGTTATTTTTTGTGGCCTATTTTATTCCACGCGGATGGCAGTCCATTGTGATTTATCTGTTTTTCAATGTTGTGGCTTACACACTCGTATTTTGGCTCAGAGGGGAATAGAGCATGAAGGTACGTACAGATATTCTCCGACTGGCCAAAGAGTTACATACGTGGGTAGGAATTTGCGCAGGCATTCTCTTGTTCATTTGCTTTTTTGCAGGTGGGCTGAGTATGTTTCAGCATGATTTGAGTAAGTGGGCAACGCCACCGCAACAAAGTTTAAATACGGTTGAATTCCATCAGTATAACGATTTGGTGTCACAGGTACAGCAGCAGTATCCTGAAGCGCAAAAAAGTTTCCAGATCAATTTAAACTCCAAAGAGTTTCATTATGCCCCGATTCAGTGGCAACCTGCGCAAAGTCAAGCACATGATGATCATGCCTTTGATACCGATCAAAGCGCGATGTTAGCAACACTGAAACCAGATGGGACTTTACAGGTTGAACAAGAAAACTTATCTAAACTGGGTTGGTTGATTGAACAACTGCACGAAACGGCAGGCATTCCAGGGATGCTTGGGCATCATACACTCGGTGTTTATGTGATGGGTGTGGTTTCGGTCTTATATTTTTTGGCGCTAATGACAGGTTTAATCATCCTCTTGCCGACATTGGTCAAAGACTATTTTGCGATACGGCAAGGCAAGAACAAAAAACGCTTTTGGCTCGATGCGCATAATGTGATTGGCATTACCAGTTTACCGTTTCATATTTTGATTAGTGTGACGGTGATTGTTTTTGCATTTCATGATTTATTTTATGATGGCTTGGGGCAGTTGGTGTCCAAAGGCAAACCATTGTTTGAACGTCCCGCTGCGGTGCAGATTGTAGATCCAGTTCCTCGACTGGATGTTGAAAAAATACTCTTACAGGTACAGCAGCAAGCGCAGGGCTATGAGGTCTCGTCTGTAAGCTTTAACAATCTAGACCAACCCGCCAAGGCATCGGCACGCGTCAGTTTATATAGTCCAGATCAGATGTTACGTGGTGATAACTTCGACGTGATGTTTTTCAATCCTTATCAGCCTGCACCTTATAGTACAGCCAATTTAAATACCCAAAGTTCTGGTCTAGATCAACTGATTAGATCCATGTTCAGTTTGCACTTTGGTAACTATGGTGGAGATTTTACCCGTTGGTTGTATTTGGCCTTGGGTCTGGGCGGAGCATTTTTATTTTATTCAGGCAATATTCTATGGATTGAATCGCGTGTAAAGCGACAAAAAAATCCAAATTTAGCACCACCTGCACAGCGTAAAGATGTGCAATTCATCGCAAACTTAACCATAGGCGCATGTTTGGGAACGGTCTTTGGCATTGTTATGAGTATGTTGATCGGGCGTTGGGCCTATGTACTCAGCCCTGAACTACACAGCATCAACACATGGTTTATGTATATCTATTATGCGATTTTTATCTTCAGTTTAATGCTGAGCTTTGTATTGGGCGCGGCGCGAGCATTACCAACGTTACTGCGGTCGATTGTGATTGTTTTACTGCTTATGCCTTTGACTTCTGCTATAGCACTGCTCTTACCTGAGATTGGACTATGGTCATCTTTTTCCTCTTTATGGTGGATTGACGTCTTTGCTATTCTTTTTGCAGGGTTATTTTCCCGTTTTTATCGCCAAGCTCAGGCCCGAGTCCAGTCCGCAGAAGTGGGTTCTCTTTGGTCCGTTGCTCAGAAAAAATGAAAGATTATGAACCGTTCTAAGGTTGAAATAAGAAGCATTTTTAATGGTTACAAAATGAAGCACAGGGCTGTTCAAGCCTAAAAAGCCTTTGTAAAAGCGGTGAAGTTTTGCAAAGGCTTCTTTTATAACTATTATTTTGATGATTCATACTGCAAATGCGTATGTTTCTCATTTTAATTTTATAAAAATCATAAACTTACATAATTTATCTTTTGCAAAGTGAATTAAATGTGTCCATAATGGTTGCATTAGAGAATGGAGATTTTGAAATGCGTGGCAATCCTGAAGTCGTAGACTACTTAAATATGTTGATCGGTGGAGAATTGGCTGCACGCGATCAATATCTCATTCATTCACGTATGTATGAAGATTGGGGTTTGAGCAAAATCTTTGAACGTATCGATCATGAAATGCAAGAAGAAGCACAACATGCGGATGCGATTATTCGCCGTGTTTTGTTTTTGGAAGGCACACCGAATATGCAACGTGATGACGTTGAAATTGGTGAAGATGTGGTTTCATGCTTAAAAGCCGATTTAAAGCTTGAATATCATGTACGTGAAAAATTAGCGCAAGGCGTAAAATTGTGTGAAGAAAAGGGTGATTACATTACCCGTGACATGTTACGTCAGCAAATGTCAGATACCGAAGAAGATCATACTTATTGGTTAGAAAAACAATTACGTTTAATTGAATTGATTGGTCTGCAAAACTATATTCAGTCTCAAATGTAAGAGATGCCAGCTACCAGTTTTATGTAAAGGTGGCTTTTGCATTTACGTACTGAGTAATCAAAAAGCCTTCGAATCAATGTCCGAAGGCTTTTTTGTATGGGTTATTTTTTAGAGAACTTTTGAATATCTGCTAATACTTGTCCTGCATGGGTTTGGGTATTCACACTGCTGTAGTGATAGACCACCGTACCTTGTGGGTCAATCAGAAAGGTTTCACGTTTCGCAATTTTCGCGATGCCCAAGTTCCGCACGATGCCGAGTTGATTTGCCAGTTGATGATTGTGATCAGCCAAAATAGGGAAATTCAGTCCCAACTTTTTAGAAAATTTTTGATGCGACTGTACATCGTCCACACTCACGCCTAAGACCACCGCATTATTTTTGCTAAATTGTGGGTAGAGTGCTTTGAACTGATTGGCTTCTTGGGTGCAGCCCGGCGAGTCATCCTTCGGATAAAAATATAACACCACCCATTTGCCTTGATATTGTTTGAGCTCATGCCATTTGGCATTTTGATCTTGTAACTTAAAACTCGGTGCGGGCTTGCCTACCCATTGTTTTTGGTCTGATGAAGCGCTTGAAAAAGCCGGTGCTGCATAAGTGGCGCTACTGATGGCACAGAAACTACCTAGCGAAATTAAGCTAATCGTTGCCATTTGCATTATTTTCATTGTGTAGGCTGTCCAGAAATGTATTTCATTGATCTTAGCAAATTTTATGGCACTAAAGTGCTGAGATTCTGGTGTCTAAATCTGAATTATTTAAATTTACTGTTCATTCAAAGGGCTTGCTTTGCAACGGAGTCTGAGGTTTTATACTGTTTGAAATTTACAGTTTTAGAGTCTGCATTGAATCAACGTATTTTACTCATCACGGGCTGGGGTGGTGGAGCCAAGTTACTGCAACCTTTAACTCATGCTTTGCAGCATAATGGCCATTCGGTTGAGCTGATCAATATTTTTAATGGATTGGATACACAGGCGTTGCAGCAACATGCTGAACAAGCCAAAGACTTTGATGTCATTATCGGTTGGTCTTTGGGGGGGCAACTGGCGACTTTATTGGTCGAGGCTGTTGAACAGCAGTATCAACAGCAAAAAGCATTAATTACTCTGGCTTCAAATCCGTGCTTTGTGGCGCATGAAAACTGGCCAACCGCGATGAGTCCAGCGACATTTCAAAACTTTAAACAATCCTTCGAAGAAGATGCGATTGCAACCTTAAAGAAATTTGGATTTATGGTATGCCAAGGGACGGCAACCACCAAGCAAGATTTTTTGCAGTTGCAAAGTTTGCTTCAGCCTCAATCTTTAGATCTGTTAAAACAGGGACTCAATTGCTTAGAGCATTTAAATACGGTTGAGATCTTACAAAATTATACGGGGCATCAACTCCATCTGCTGGCTAAACAAGATTTTTTAGTTAGCTACAAAGTCTTGGATAATTTAAAAGCTTTAGGTGCAACTTTTTTAGATGCGATGCTTTTAAGTGGTTCACATGGACTTCCAGTTTTTCATGTCGATGAAGTAACTGACAAAATCTGCCAATATTTACAAAAAATGGATTAAACAATTCGCTGAGTGGCGAATATCGCAATTTCTTTTTGATGCGCGCAGGTTTAAGATCAGTCAAATTGAAATTTTGCTGTAACTGTAGTCGATATGGAGTTAAGGATGACTGAGATCAATGCCAAATTGGATGGTGAGTTGGATGACTTGGCATTTGATCGGGAACATATTTGGCATCCTTATACCTCGATGACCAATCCGCTCCCCACCTTTAAAGTTAAAAAAGCCTTTGGTTCAACCATTGAACTAGAGGATGGTAGTCAGTTGATTGATGGAATGTCTTCGTGGTGGTGCACCATACATGGCTATAATCATCCTGAACTGAATCAGGCTGTGACGGATCAACTGCAAAACATGTCGCATATTATGTTTGGTGGTTTTAGCCATGATCCCGCCATTCAACTGGGCAAATTACTGTTGCAAATCACCCCGCCAAGTTTAGATAAAATTTTCTATGCAGACTCGGGTTCTGTTGCGGTTGAAGTGGCGTTAAAGATGGCAGTTCAATATTGGACTTCGCTTGGGAAACAAGACAAAACCAATTTTGTCACTCCGCGTTCGGGCTACCATGGTGATACATGGAATGCGATGTCGGTCTGTGACCCTGTCACAGGGATGCATCAAATTTTTGGCTCAAGTTTACCCAATCGTATTTTTGTTCCTGCACCGCAAGTTGCCTTTGATGCAGCATGGAATCAGGATGACGTCCATGAGCTTGAAAACACCTTAGCTACACAGCATGAAATTATCGCCGCGCTGATTATTGAGCCGATTGTTCAGGGTGCAGGTGGGATGCGTTTTTATCATCCTGAGTACTTACGACAGGCCAAATTGCTCTGCGAAAAATACGGTGTTTTACTGATCTTTGATGAAATTGCGACGGGTTTTGGGCGTACGGGGAAGCTCTTTGCTTGGGAGCATGCACAGGTCGAACCTGACATTATGTGTATGGGTAAAGGTTTGACAGGCGGCTATATGACCTTGTCTGCAACCTTAACCACAAAGCATATTGCTGAAACCATCAGTCGAGGCGAAGCGGGCGTATTTATGCATGGTCCAACGTTTATGGCCAATCCCTTGGCGTGTGCGGTGGCCGCGAAAAGTACAGAACTCCTCATTTCACAAGATTGGCAAAGCAATATTCAACGCATTGAAACACAACTTCGTACCGCCTTGACCCCGTTGCAGTCACTTGAATATGTACACGAGGTTCGTGTATTGGGTGCTATTGGTGTGGTTGAGCTGACGTTTAATGTGGATATGAAGACCTTACAACAGGAGTTTGTCCGCCGTGGTATTTGGGTGCGACCTTTTGGAAAACTGGTCTATGTGATGCCCCCTTATGTGATTAGTACACAGGAACTCAAGACCTTGCTTGAGCAATTGGTTGAAGTGGTCGTGCAGATGCAGGAGCCTGTTGTATGAAGCATGTAGAGCATTTTGCAGCACAACTGGATGTGCTTAAACAGCAAGGCAATTTGCGCCAGTTCACGTCCAATGTGCAGCAAGGGCGGATGATTCGAATCCATGATCATGAGATGTTGAATTTGGCATCGAATGACTATCTAGGATTGGCTGCAAATATTGAATTGCGAGAGCAGTTTTTCGATGAAACACCGAACGCACAGCGCTGGATGAGTTCAGCTTCTTCACGTTTATTGACGGGTAATTTTCCAGAATATGAACAGTTTGAGGCCAGCCTAAGTCAGGCTTTTCATGGTCGAGCGGCTTTGGTATTCAACAGCGGCTATCACATGAATATTGGTATTTTACCTGCGTTAGCGGACAGTAAAACGCTAATTCTGGCTGATAAATTAATCCATGCCAGCATGATTGATGGTATTCGTTTATCGACAGCGAAGTTGGTACGTTATCGCCATAATGACTTGGCACATTTAACCCAACTTTTACAGAAGTATCATACCGATGATACTTTTGATCGAATCATTGTGGTGACGGAGTCCATTTTTAGTATGGATGGTGATGAAACCGATTTGGCTGAATTGGTTCGCATCAAAAAACAGTTTGAAAAAGTCATGCTCTATGTCGACGAGGCACATGGCATCGGTGTGCGTGGTGAGCAAGGTTTAGGCTGTGCCGAACAATATCAAGTGATTGATGAGATCGACTTTTTGGTTGGTGCTTTGGGTAAGGCTATGGCTTCAATTGGTGGTTATCTGATTTGTCATCCTGTGATTCGAGACTATCTCATCAATACGATGCGCCCATTGATTTTTAGTACGGCACAACCGCCGATCTGCATGGCGTGGAGTAACTTTATCTTGCAACAAGTTTTGCAGTTAAAGACCTCAAGACAGCATTTACACAGTATCAGTCAGACCTTGCAGCAAGCAGTTCAGACCAAAGGTTTTGCTTGTCCTTCAACGTCTCAAATTGTCCCTGTGATCATCGGGGATTCGAGCAAAACGGTAGAGAAGGCAAAAGCTTTGCAACAATCGGGTTTTTATATTATGCCTGTACGACCACCGACTGTGCCGCAGCATAGTTCTAGACTACGTATTTCCTTGACCGCTCAAGTTCGCCATACTGATTTAGATCAGTTGATTCAGTTGTTGTGAGTGAGTCGTGAAGAATTTAGAGATTGATAAATCCCAAGTCGCATTGCGCTTTGCTCAGGCAGGGCAAAGCTACAGTGAGCATGCGGTTGTGCAAAAACAAATTGCGCGACAGCTTTTTAATTTAATCCAATGTTATGCCACTAAAACGCAATTTGAGCGGGTGTTTGAAATTGGTTGTGGTTCAGGCAATTTAAGCCATTTATTGCTGAAAGATTTCCAAATTCAGCACTATCTACTGAATGACTTGTATGCCGAGGTGCAGCAGCACTTTCAGGGTTATTCGAATATAGACTGGTTATTGGGTGATATTGAACAGCTTGTTTTTCCAGCTCATTTAGAACTGATTGTATCGACCTCTGCACTGCAGTGGATGACGAATCTTGATGCTGTTTTTCAGAAAGCGAATGGCAGTCTGCTTCCACAAGGGCTGTTTTGTTTTTCCACTTTTGGGGAGCGGAATTTACAAGAGATTAAGACCTTAACGGGGCAAGGTTTAGATTATGTCAACCTCGATCAACTACGGGAAAAATTGCAAAACCAAGGCTTTGAAGTTCTGCATTTGTCTGAACAGATTGAGTACTTAGACTTTGCGACACCGAAACAGGTACTGCAACATTTAAAAGCCACTGGTGTCACGGCAACTGCATCGAGCTTTCGTTGGACCAAGCACTCGCTCGAATGCTTTTATCAAGATTATCAACAATTTTCACAACTCGATACATTAGGACAGATTCATTATCGCCTGAGTTATCACCCTATTTATTGTATTGCACGGAGAATGCCATGACTGGATCAGTTTACTTTATCAGTGGAATCGATACAGGCATTGGGAAAACCTATACCACGGGCTACTTAGCCAAGCTTTGGAATGAGCAAGGCCAAAAAACCATTACCCAAAAGCTAGTGCAAACGGGCAATGTTGATGTTTCTGAAGACATTGAACAGCACCGTAAAATTATGGGTATGGGCTGGTTTCCTGAAGATGACAGTAAGCTGACCATGCCTGAAATTTTTAGTTATCCTGCATCGCCACATTTAGCGACTAAAATTGATGGTCGTGAGATTGATTTTGCAAAAATCGAGCGTGCTACTCAGCAGCTGGCTGAAAAATATGAGGTGGTGTTGTTAGAAGGTGCGGGTGGTTTGATGGTGCCTTTAACCACAGATTTGCTTAGCATTGACTATATTGCAGCCAAGCAACTGCCTGTCATTTTGGTGAGTTCGGGGCGTTTGGGCAGTATTAACCATACCATTTTAAGTTTAGAAGCACTGAAAAGCCGTGGTTTAGAGCTTTACGCTTTAGCCTATAACTTAAATGATGAGTCACAAGATGAACTCATTTCTAAAGATACTGCGAGCTATTTAAAAGCTTATTTGGCGACACATTTTCCCCAAGCATTGTGGATCGACATCCCCGTATTGAAGTAATTCGTAGAGTCATTAAAAAAGAAAAAAACCGCTAACAGCAAAAGTTGTCAGCGGTTTTTTGACGGTTTTATTTATTGATTACTCACGACTCCAATTTTTTTCACATCAAGGCGTTGGGCTGCGGCCATGACCATCGCAATGTATTTATATTCCGTTGCGCGGTCAGCTTTGAGTTTAATTTGGTCTTGATCTGCTTTTTGAGCAACGGTTTGAAACAAGGCTTCGAGCGCTTGTTTGGACTCCACAGCTTGTTCATTCCAAAACATTTTGCCTTGAGCATCTAAGCGTAGTTCCACGATTTCAGGTGGTTTTTCCTGAACTGGTGGTGGTGTGCCATTCGGGAGGTTGATATTAATGGCGTTGTTTGGCAATGGAATCGTGATAATGAACATAATCAGTAATACCAACATGACATCAATCAAAGGCGTCATGTTGACATCAAGCATCACATCTTCATCATCTTGATTGGAACCAACATTCATACCCATAGCTGAATCCTTCTTTGATTAAGGTGAAGAGGGCGGTGTGGTGACAAAGGCAATTTTGCCAATGCCCGCTTGCTGCGTGGTGGTAATGACTTGGTCAATCGCATCATAGGGGGTGAGTTGGTCACCACGAATGTGGACATCGGGCTGAGGTCTCTTTTGTGCCTCTGTTTGGAGTCGTGCCAGTAAGGTGGCTTTATCGGCAATGTAACTTTCATTCCAGAAAATATCGCCATTTTTATTGACTGCAAGTTGAATATTTTCAGGTTTGGTTTCATAAGGCACATTCTTTTCTTCAGGCAAATTGACTGGTACGGTATGAACTGCAACAGGCACTGTAATGAGAAAAATAATCAGTAAAACCAACATAATATCAACCAATGGTGTGGTATTAATGGTTCCGATTACATCATCATCGCTGTCATTTGAATTTACCGTCATTCCCATGGCTGATTCCTCATGTTCTTATTTCATGTCACGGTTAACAGGATTGTTGGTGCTGATTTCACCACTTAACAGCACCGCATGCAGGTCTGAACCAAAGGTACGGACTTCTTCCATCACGGCTTTATTCCGGCGGGTTAACCAGTTGTAACCAAGCACTGCTGGAACAGCCACGGCTAAACCAATTGCAGTCATAATTAAGGCTTCACCCACAGGGCCTGCGACTTTATCAATAGATGCTTGACCCGATACCCCAATCGCGGTTAACGCATGGTAAATTCCCCAAACGGTACCGAATAAACCCACGAAAGGTGCGGTTGAACCTACAGTTGCTAGAAAAGCCAGCCCACCACTTAAATGGCTGTGAATTTTGTCGATAGCACGTTGAATCGAGATAGTGACCCAAGTATTAAAGTCGATCCGTTCTAATAATGTTCCACCATGATTTTTTGTCGACTTAATGCCTTTTTCAGCAATAAAGCGATACACACTGGCATCATCTAAACCTTCAGTTGCAGTATCGAGAGAGGTTGCTTCCCAAAAGTTTTTATCGGCATGTTGGCCTTGTTTGCGAATTTTGCCTTGCTGTAAGCACTTGGTGATGATGATGTACCATGTCCCAATCGACATAATCACCAAAATAAACAGCGTCACTTTAGACACCAGATCACCTTCTTTCCACATTGCTTCTAAGCCATAAGGGTTATGTACTTTTTCTGAAGCAGTAGGTGCTTTTTCAGCTAAGGGTGGGGGAACAGGTGTTGCTGCTTTTTCAGTCGTGGTGACTGGTGTAGTCAGTGCTGTAGTGGGCGCAGCGGTTTCCTCTGCAAAAACAGCTTGTAGAGGAAGTAATGTGCTTATTCCAAGTAGGCTTGCTGCGGTAAAGTTTTTTAATTTTTGCATTGTGTAACTCCTAATGTCGGCTGATCTTTTTCAATTATTCGAGAACAAATTCGTATGGGATGTCGAACCAAGCGCTTTGAGCTACGCCATCTTTCATTGCAGGTTTAAATGTGCACAAGCTATACGCTTTCGTTGCTGCTCGGTCTAAAGTACGGTCACCTGTTGAGCGTTTCACTTTGACTTCTTGCGCCTTACCATTGGTATCGACAAAGACCGAAATCAGTACGGTGCCAGAAATGCCACTCATCTCTGCTTCGCGTGGATAGCTTGGAGCTTTACAACCAGCTTCACCTTCCGAGACTCCACGTGTAACACCTGTGGGTTTGGGTGCAGGTGATGGAGCAGCGGCAGTCGGTGTTGGGGTTGGAGATGGGCTTGGAGAAGGCGATGATGCAACTGGCGTCGGCGTGCTTATCGTCGGTTTAGTGACGGGTGTAGCAACTGTTTTTTGCACTGGGACTACTTTTTCTACAGGTTTAGGGTCAGGCTGCTGCGCTACTTTTTCCACCATTTTTGGTGGCTCTGGTGGAACTTCTTTAGGTGGTTCAGGCTCAGGCGGCTTGATATCTTGCAGAATGACCAATTCCACAGGTTCGGTTGAGGGTTTGACAATATCTTTTGCCAAGCCCGCCATTAGCACCAAGCCAACAAGAACATGTAAGAAAATCACAACGCCAATACCTGTGAGTTTTTTGGCGGAGTTTTTTTCTAAATCTTCAAATGTAGTGCCCATAGTTACTCCTAAAATGTAATCTTTGATCCGTACATAACTCTAGAAATGAAGTTGCTAAATTTTGATCAAAATAATAATAATCTTCTAAATTAAAGAGTTAATTTGAGTCACTACAACAGAGGGAAAACCATGTTGTAGTGGTAAGGATGTATTAGAATTTATAGGTACCACGAGCGAAGTAGGTACGTCCTACTGCATCTGCATAACGTGGGTCGTATCCCATTTGGAAGTTATCTAGTACATTTGACGCTGGTGGTTCAGCATCAAACATATTCTTGAGCCCCATGGTGAGCTCTAAATTTTTAAAACCTTTATAAGTACCAGATAAGTTGTAGGTTATGTAATCGCTTACTTTATGGTCTTGGCCGCCTGAGTTTTGATCTGTGTAGCCTTTAGAGAAATTTTGTTGTAAGTTTATTGCCCAATTTTCATAGCGCCAGTCTAAATTGGCGGTATGTTTCCAGCGTAAAACAATTGCTTGATAATCTAAGCCAGCGTAACTACCTGCTACGCCAATCCAAGGCATACCTTTGTTTTCTTGGTATTGGTAATCTGTTACATAAGTGCCATCAATACTCGCTCCAAACTGTCCAGTAGTTGTCATTGGAGAACGCCAAGCGATACCTGCATCAAAACCAGAAGTTTTAATACCACCTAAGTTTTGATTCGTTGTATTGATATAGTTGAGAGAACCATCAGCATTGCGGATAAATTTATCCGCATATTTTACTGGGTCAGCAAAAATGGCCGTCTCAGAAATAGTTGTGATTTGATTCTTCACTTTGATATCGAAATAATCTAAGGTAAATACAAGATTTTTAATAGGTTCAAAGACGATGCCAGCAGTAAATGAATCAGACTTTTCTGGTTCAAGGTCTTTATTACCACCATTCTGACGATCAAACTGCATACCGCAATCACGTGCTGGTAGCGATCCTGTCGCAGGTACGCCTCCAGGGCAAAGTACAGGGTCATTGTAAGTTGCTGCTGTATTAGTTACCGATTTTGGTGAATACATTTCTTGTAAGGTTGGTGCTCTAAATCCTTTTGTATAGCTTGTTCGGAACATTAATTGTTTAAGTGGTTCCCAACGAAGAGAAAATTTTGGATTGAATGCGTCACCAAAATCGCTGTAATCATCGTATCGGGCTGCAAGTTGAGCCTCTAAAGTTTTATGCAAAGGAATGTGTAATTCAGTGAAAACAGCTTTAATATTGCGCGAACCTTCATTGACAGGTTCTGTGGGATCTACGCCTGTGCTTGGGGCAACACTTGCAATTTCTGCAAGCGTTTTTGATTGCCAATCATCACGGCGATAGCTTGCGCCGATAGCAAATCCTACGTCACCTGCTGGTAAAGTATAAATTGGGCGGCTTGCGGTAAAGTCGACAGTGGTTGAATCTAATTTGGCATCTAAATATTGCCCTGTAACACTTAAATCACTCCATACATTGCCATCTACCTCGCTTTGTGCACCAAAGGGATTGAGTGTGCCATTCAATAATGCCGCAGCTGTTTTATCATAATTGAGATAACCGCTTAAAATATTATCGGCTGCGTTGCTACGGGCATAGGTTATGCCAGTGTTAATATCCCAGCCATATGCATCCCCTTCTAGACCTGCAAATATACGATGTGAATCATTCACACTACTACTAACTCGGTTACCAGCTTGAGAACGAAGATATAACTCAAGAGGGCCACTGACATTATCCATTGCAGGCGTAATTCCTTTGCCAGGATAATATTTACTAGATGGATTCATGGGTAAGTCAAAGAACACGTCTGGAGCAACTGATGTCGTGACTTCACTTCGCGCGTAGACGTACTCACCAATTGCATTAAAATTATCATTAATTTTTGTAGTGATACGCCCCATTACAGATATGTCTTCTGTTTGAGGGATGATACCAATAACAGCCTGACTGTTATAACGACAAGTTACACCATCATTACTGAAGACGAGAGGGCTATTACCGCAACCTGTTTTTGCATAAGGGTTACCAAATGTACCCGTTGCTGTATCATATAAATTAGCTGGAAATGATCCGCTACTGGTTCTATTAACCCCTAACTCGGGTAAGACACCACCGCGACGGCTGGCTTTACGATCTTGCGCCATGATATCTTCGCCGCGACGATAATCAATTACCCCAAAAGCATTAAAACCATTTTCTTCTAAATCACCAAAGCCTCCAAAAATTGAAAAACTTTGTTGTTCTCCACCTTTTTCTTCAGGCTTTTGATAGTCGGCACTAAAATTTAAGCCATTGAACTGTTTTTTGGTAATAAAGTTGACTACGCCTCCAATGGCATCTGTTCCGTAGACAGCAGAAGCACCGTCCCTTAAAACCTCAATGCGATCAAGCATAGCAAGTGGAATGATATTTAAGTTTGTGACACCACTATCATAAGCATTCGCTGCTAAACGCCGACCATTGAGTAAAACCAATGTTTTATTTGCACCTAATCCTCTTAAATTTGCTGATGAACCCTGTGTCCTGCTTGTACCAACATTTGAAGCGGTTACAAAGTTTGATTGGTTGGCAGTGATTTTAGATAAAGCTTCTTCAGTGGTAGTAACGCCTTGTTTGAGAATTTCATCGACTTTAATGACCGTAATGGGTGAAGAACTTTGAGCTGCAACTCCTTTGATAGAGGAGCCAGTGACAGTCACTTTAGCAACTTTTTTAGTTGGTTCTGCTGAGACTGAGCTTTCGGTTTCTTCTGCATGAGCTAAAGACAAACACATCATACTTAAAGTCAGGGTACTTAGTTTAAGTATTGATTTGCTGATGGTTGGGGTCCCCATAGATCGAACAAGTTTGTTTTTTTGCATCGTAAATTCAACCCTTCTTTTTCTATATTTAGCGGTATTGCTGTGCTGATGGAGTGCAAGGCAAATGCCAACTTTCAGGGATAGACAAAAGACTGTGAATTAAGTTATTGGAAAATATTGTTTTATTTTATTATTTGTATGGATTTATGTAACTTTTTTTCATTTTTCTAGAATTTAAAAAATTAAAATGGCAAAAAATTACTTATAAATCGATTAAAAAATAATCATAAAAAGATTATTCATATAATAAGTGATCAAAAATGAGTCGTTATTTTTTGAATTTTTAATACAAAATCTTATTTGTAATTATACTGAAATATTAATATTTATCTTTAATAAATAAATGTTTGTGATGTTTTTTTTGTTTTTTTGTTTTTCTCGTAATGTTCGAATTTGAATCATTGGTGTATTAAATCTGTGCAATAGTTTATTTAAACTGAATATTTAAAAATAGCTACTAATTGGCAAAATGTTTCGATGTGAGTTGAGACTCTCATTTATAACTAATTAATATCCATATATTTTTCTTACAAAATGTTAAATTAGAATGATAAAAAAATAGGCGTGGCATGATATTCGCTTTGTTGCTGAGGTGAATATTTGCCCATGACCGTTTTTTAAATTTTGATAATTAAAATTTAATTTATAAAACATGGGTTTATGTTTTAAGTCTTTGTCAGTGTTGTCTGAAAAATAAAACACTGACATTGAACATGGATGGCATGAGATCACCTTGCTTAAAAAAAAGATGTGTATAGGTATGAACTTGAATTCAAAAAAACTGAAGCTTGCTGCTTTATCCCTTGCGATGGGTTTTGGCTTTTCTGCCTATGCAAAGTCGCCTGCAGATCCAAACAAAGTATTAAATATCGCTTATGAAGCGCCTGATGATGGTTTTGATACGGTTAAAACCTATAATTTTTATAGTGGCAGTATTGCCCAAGCCATTTTTGAACCGCTTTTAAAATACGATTATTTGGCACGCCCCGCTCAATTGGTTCCAAACACAGCAGTGTCGATGCCAAAAATAGAACAAGAGGGCAAAGTCTATACCTTTAAAATTCAGCCCAATATTTATTTTAGCGATGACACTGCCTTCAAAGGCAAGTCGCGAGAGTTGGTGGCGCAGGATTATATTTATTCCATGATGCGGATTATGGATCCGAAAAACCGCTCACCGACCTATTCATTTATTGAGGGCAAAATTGTCGGTGGCGATGCTGCTGTTGCTCAAGCCAAGAAAACAGGCCAGTTTAATTATGATGCCGCGATTCCGGGTTTAAAAGCCCTCGATAAATACACACTACAAATCACATTAACTCGTCCTGACTATAATTTCCCGTATATCTTAGCTTATGCCACATTTAGCGGAACAGCGCGGGAAGTGGTGGAGTTTTATGGGGACCGAATCGCGCAGCATCCAGTGGGGACAGGGCCTTATCAACTGAGCAAATATGTACCGCGGAGTCGTATTGAACTGGTGGCCAACCCGAAATATCGTGGTTTTACATGGAACTTTAAATCTACAGGTTCAAGTTGGGATAATCGTCTGGTCAAAGAAATGCAAGGCAAAAAAATGCCGCAAATTGGCAAAGTCAGCGTCAGTATTATTGAAGAAGAACAGTCTCGCTGGCTCGCGTTCAAATCGGGACAACTCGACTTTGACAAACTGACTTCCAATGCGGTACCACAGGCTTTAAATGGTAATCAACTCAAACCTGAACTGGTCAAGCAGGGTATTCAACATTTCCCCAATCAAGACGCTGAAATCACCTATACCATGTTTAATATGCAAGATCCTACAGTGGGCGGTTTTGGGCTTGAAAAAGTTGCATTAAGACGTGCGATTAGTCTGGCTTATAACCAAGCAGAAGCCATTAAACAACTGTATAAAGGACAGGCGGTGAAGTCGGAGATGTTGGTGCCTGAGGGGGTACAAGGCTTTAATCCGAATTATCGGAGTAGCGTGGCCTATAACCCTCTCTTGGCGAATAAATTACTGGATCGTTTCGGTTATAAAAAGGGGGGAGATGGTTACCGTCGGCTACCGAATGGTCAGCCTCTAACGCTTAAGTTTATGACTGAAAACAGTTCCAGTTCCGTGATTCAGTCTGAACTGTGGAAGAAAAATTTAGATGCGATTGGTCTGCGTGCCGACTTTGTGGTGAGTAACTTTGCTGACAATTTAAAAGCAGCGATGCAATGTAAATACATGATTTGGGGCGGGGCTTGGATTGCAGACTATCCTGAAGGGGAAAACTTTGCCCAGCTGCTGTATGGGCCCAATTCGGCTCAGGGCAATCTCAGTTGCTATCAGTCCAAAGCCTATGATGCACTTTATACACAAGCAATGGCACTCCCACCGCCTCAGCGTTTGCCATTTTATGAAAAACTCAGTCGTCAAATTGAGGCCGATAACCCATGGATTATTCATAACAGTCGTGTTCGAAATTGGTTGTTACATCCACAAGTTCAGGGTTTTAAAGCACATCCGATGATGAATACCAATTGGCAGTATTTGGATATTCAGCCCATAAAAAAATAATTGAGATGTAGAACATAATGAGAGATCTAAATCAGAAATTGAAACGATGGGGTTTGGGAATTTTGGCAGGCAGCATTCTGCTGAGTAGTTCAGTTTCCAGTTTTGCGCAAAGCCCTGCCGACCCGAAAAAAGTTTTACGTTATGTTTTTCCTGTGGCTGAAACAGGCTTTGACCCTGCGGGCGTGCATGACTTGTACTCGGCCCATGTCAATGGTTCGATTTTTGAAACGTTGTTTACCTACGATTATTTGGCCTCACCTGCGAAATTGGTGCCACGAACAGCTGAGGCTTTACCCGAGGTGAGTGCGGATGGATTGACCTACACCATTCGTTTGCAAAAGGGGATTTATTTTGCTGTTGACCCAGTGTTTAAAGGTAAAAAGCGTGAGCTGACCTCGGCTGATTATGTGTATACCTTTAAGCGTTTACTGGATCCGAGTTTGCGTTCACCCAACAGTTGGCTGCTCGATGGGCGAATCTTAGGGATGGAGGCTTTGCTGAAACAGGCGCAGAAAACGGGGAAATTTAATTACGACCAATCTGTCGCTGGTTTGCAAACACCAGATCGTTATACCTTGGTCATTCGCCTGACCAGCCCAGATCAGAACTTTCCAATGTTGCTTGCGCATCAGCCTGCAGGTGCAGTTGCACGGGAAGTCATCGAAAAATATCGTGACAAAGCGGGTTTTGTGATGGGGCATCCAATAGGCACTGGGCCATATATGCTCAGTCGTTGGACGCCGGGTTCGCGGATTATTTTAAAGGCCAATCCTGATTTCCGAAGTTTTGTTTGGAACTTTAAAGCCAGTACGCCTGAGGACCAAAAGATCGTCAAAGCCATGCAAGGCAAAAAAATGCCGCAAATTGGCGAGATTGATATTCAGGTGATGGAAGAAGGACAATCACGCTGGTTGTCCTTTATTAAAGATGAAGTCGATCTATTTGCTTTGGATGGTGAGTTGACGGTTCAAGCCTTGCAAGATGGAAAACTAAAACCGGAACTGATCAAGAAAGGCGTACAGCTGTCACGGATCACCGATCCTTCGATTGACTATCATTATTGGAATATGCAAAACCCAATAGTCGGCGGCTTAAGTAAAGATAAAATTGCCCTGCGCCGTGCCATGGCGATGGCATTTTCAGCCGATAACTACATCAATATTTTACAAAAAGGCGATTCGCAAAAACTGCAAGCACCGATTCCAAGTGGTGTGGTGGGCTACGACCCCAATTATCGAAGCAGTATTCCTTACTCAGTCAAAGCGGCAAATTTATTGTTAGATCGTTATCACTATAAATTAGCTGCGGATGGTTGGCGTACTCAGCCGAATGGGAAACCTTTGGTGATTGAGATGACGCTTTCGGGCAATAATTTACGCAGTCAACAACAGGCCGAGTTTTGGAAGAAAACTTTAGACAGTATCAAAATCAGAATGACCACCAAGTCGATGCCTTTTGCTGAGGCTTTGAAATTAGAAAAACAATGTAAAACCATGTTTAAAGCATCAGCATGGATTGCAGACTACCCAGATGCAGATAACTTTATGCAGCTGTTTTATGGCAAAAACATCAAGATCACCAACAATGGCTGCGCCAAAATTCCTGAATATGACCGCCTATATGAACAAGCTCAGAAGATGACCCCGAGTCCAGAGCGCGATGCAATCTACGCCAAAATGTCACGCCTGCTGGAAGTGTATATGCCTGTACAGGTAATTGGCGCGCGTTATCGCAATATCTTGGCGCAACCGCGGGTAATTGGTTTTAAAAAGCATCCCATACTGCCCGCAGAGTGGATGTATATCGATATTGATTTGAAGAAATAGAAATTAAACAAAACTGGAGTCATGATGAAAAAGCAACATTTTAAATTCACTGCATTGTGCATGTTGGGCCTAGGGATGAGTCAGATGGCTTTGGCGGAAACAGCACAGCGCCAAACATTACCCAGCTTTCAAGCTAAAGACATCCCTGCAATGTGTAATGCCAAAATTGCGGATGTGAAAAAGCAACTTAAAACGTTTGAAAATAAGCCCCTTAAAAACGAAACGGCAGCAGCGCCTGTATTGGCTGAATGGGATCGTATTTTTGCATCATTTGAAGATTTTTATGGCCCGATTGCTCTGTATAGCAATGTTGACCCTGATGAAGCACTGCGTAAAGCGGCTGAAGACTGTGAAATTAAAATTAGCCAATTCCAAACTGATGTTTATCAGAATCCAAAGCTATATCAACAAATTAAGAAAATAAAAATTGCTGATCCAATTGAAGCCAAGTTCCGTGAAGATATTTTGGAGGGTTTTGAAAAAACAGGGATACAGCTTTCAGCAGATAAACAAGCACGCTTAAAAGCGATTTTTGATGAACTGGCAAAAATTGAACAAGAGTATGCGCGTAATGTCCGTGATAATCCTGAAAAACTCGAATTTAGCCCTGATGAGCTAAAAGGCCTGCCACAAAGTTATATCGATGGCTTAAAGAGAAGTGACAAGGGTAATTATCTACTCGGCTTTGAGTATCCAGATTATCGTCCTTTTATGGAGTTGGCAGATAACGATGATGCACGTAAGCGTTATCAAATTGCATTTACCCGACGTGGTGGCGAGAAAAATCTGGCGCTGTTGAAGCAAGCCATGGACTTACGTTATGAGTTAGCACAACTGTTTGGCAAGTCCAGTTATGCGGAGTGGGTACTACAAAGTCGGATGGCGAAAACCCCTGAAACCGTGAATAAATTCTTGGCAGAGGTACATGCTACCGTGGCGCCCCTAGAGAAAAAGGAAGTTCAAACTCTACGTGAGTTTAAAGCGCAAAGTTTAAATATTCCTGTTGAGCAAGCCAGTATTGAGCGTTGGAGCGAAGCATATTGGAGTGAAAAATTACGCAAAGCCAAGTATCAGGTCGACCAAGAACAGCTACGTCAATACTTCCCAACGCAAGCCTCTCAAGACTGGCTATTTGCCATTTCTGAAAACCTGTATGGCATCAAGTTTAAGCCTGCCAAAGTCGAGGTTTGGCAAGATGAAGTGGAATATTATGATGTGACCGATGCCAAAACAGGGCAACTGCTCGGCGGCTTATATATGGATAAATTTCCACGTAAAGGTAAATATGGACATGCTGCTGTGTGGGGTGTTTATGGCGGCAGTAGCCTAACTGGACGTAAACCGATTTCAGCACTGGTGACTAACTTTAACCGCAATGGTTTAAATAGCGATGAACTTGAAACCTTTGTACATGAGTTTGGTCATGCGCTGCATGGCATTTTATCTAACACACGTTTTTCATCTCAGTCAGGAACTTCAGTTGAGCGGGACTTTGTCGAAGCACCGTCACAAATGTATGAAGAATGGGCGCGACGCAAAGAGACTTTGTCAAAGGTGGCAGACTACTGTAAACCTGACTGCCCACGCGTGGATGATGCGCTGATTGCCAAACTCAATGCCGTGCATAGCTATGGACGCGGTTTACATTATGCACGTCAGACGTTGTATGCACAGTATGACATGGCGCTACATGGTAGTGATGCACGAGAGGTTCAGCCCTTAAAGGTTTGGGAAAAAATGGAAGGCGAAACGGCCTTGGGTTATGTTCCAACCACCGAGTTTCCGGGGCAGTTTGGTCACATCATGGGCGGTTATCAAGTCGGTTATTACGGCTATATGTGGTCAGAAGTGATGGCGTTGGACATGCTCTCAGCCTTTGGTGATAACTTAAATAATCCTGAAGTGGGACAACACTATCGTCAAACGATTTTGTCCCAAGGTGGTCAAAAACCTGCCAAAGCATTGGTCAAAGACTTTTTGGGTCGTGAACCTGATAACAAAGCCTTTTTCGATGAAATTACCGGTCAACGGGTGAAATAAGGGGCATTTTTATGCTGGCATATATTATTCGTCGAATTTGGCAAATGATCCCGACCATGCTTGGAGTGGTGCTGCTGATTTTCTTCTTGTTTAACTGGGTTGGTGGTGATCCTGCTTATATTTTGGCAGGGAAAATGTCGAACCCTGAACAGATTGAAAATATCCGACAGCAGCTTGGGGTCGATCAGCCCTATTATGTGCAACTGTGGATTTTCATTAAGCAGATTCTGACTTTTGATTATGGGCTGAGTTGGAGTACAGGGGAGTCAGTATCGCAAATCATCACGACACGACTCGGACCCTCGCTGACTTTGCTCATTCCGCTGACGATCTTACAAACCATTATTTCTATTATTTTGGCTTTGGCGGTGGCAGCGGTGCGTGGCAGTTTAACGGATCGTATGGTGATGATGCTGTGTACGATTGGCATGTCGATCAGTATCTTGGTGTATATCATTGTTTTTCAGTATGTCTTTGCCTATCAGCTGAGCTGGTTTCCAGTACAAGGCTGGAGCGATAGCTTTAGTGAGAACCTGTTTAAATATGCTTTATTGCCCATTCTGATCATGTTAGTGGTCAGTATTGCCCCGACTTTACGGTTGTATCGTAGTTTTGTTTTGGATGAAGTCAATCAAGACTATGTTCGTACTGCACGTGCCAAAGGGATTGGTGAACGGCGCATTTTAGGCGTGCATGTGCTACGTAATGCCTCAATCCCGATTATTACAGACGTGATGGCAAGTTTACCTGCTTTGTTGATTGGTGCATTTTTGATTGAGCGTTTCTTTGGTATCCCGGGCATTGGTCGTGAAGTAATTATTGCGGTAGAGCGTAGTGATTTTCCCGTAATTAAAGCCATTACCGTGTACGTTGCCCTCGCAACGATGTTTTTCAACTTGATTGCCGATTTGATTTATAAATGGGTCGATCCACGTGTACAGTTGAAGTAGGTGAATTATGCTCAGTGTTCTTACTAAAAGAAAACCAGATACTGCTGAACCTACAACAGCGTCTACAGGACTATGGCAACTCGCCATGCGCCGCTTAAAACGCGATCGAATCGCCATGTTTTCTCTCCTAATCGTACTTTTTTATTTGGTGCTGTTAATTTTGTCATCTACAGGATTGATTGTAAAAGACTGGAATAAAGAAGTCGCGGTGAGTTATGCACCACCTACGTTTATCGGTGCAGCAGCGATACCGACTAGGCAAAGTGAAGCACAAAAAGTCGAAGCGGCTGTGCCTGAAAACCCTGTTGATCCTTTAAAAGATGTCATTCGTGAGCTCAATGCAGAAATTGCTGCTGAACAGGGTGTGGGTGGTGCAATTGATTATTATGGGGTTGTTGATCCTTTAGCCGAAGATATGAAAGCGATTGACCAAGCGCTGGATGGTCATTTACTAGATCAACAAGCGGAACTCAAGCAAAGCCTGATTTTAGGTGCCGACAAATGGGGACAAAGTGTTTTACTGAAAACCATTAAAGGTGCAGAAACATCAATTATTGTTGGCTTAGTCGCAGCTTTTCTTGCTGTGGTGATTGGTACCGTTCTAGGTGCAATTTCGGGCTACTTTGGTGGCTGGGTCGATGATGTCTTGAACTGGTTTTATAACATTTTCACTTCGATTCCTTATTTGCTCTTGGTTTTAGCGATTGCTGCGGTACTGCAACAAAAAGGCGTTTTATCGATTGTTTTGATTTTGGGTTTAACAGGATGGACAGGGGTATATCGTTTAATTCGTGCCGAATATATGAAGCATACATCGCGGGAATATGTGCTGGCGGCAAAGGCAATTGGAGTGAGTCATAGTCGACGTATTTTTGTGCATATATTTCCGAATGTCAGCCATATTGCACTGGTTCAAATGTCAATTCTAGTGGTGGCTTTTATTAAGTCAGAAGTAATTTTGAGCTTCCTTGGTTTTGGTGTTCCTGTCGGTGTGGTGTCATGGGGCAGCATGTTGAATGAAGCGCAAAGTGAGTTGATTTTAGGTAAGTGGTGGCAGTTAGCGGCCGCTTCTGTGGCGATGGCGGTATTGGTTACTGCATTTTCAATGTTTACCGATGCATTGCGAGATGCATTAGACCCGAAACTGAAATAGGAGCATGAGAATGTCTGAACTCAATCATATGACAGCGCCAGCCTTACTTCAGGTGGAAAACTTGCGTGTCAGCTTTAGAAATGAAGAAAAGCAGTACATTGAAACGGTCAAAGGCATCAGTTTTAGTATTCCAGTGAATACCACTGTGGCATTGGTTGGGGAGTCCGGGAGTGGGAAGTCGGTCACATCGCTAGCGACCATGGGGCTGTTACCTACTGAAAGTAGTCAAATTGCTTTGGACAGTAAAATTCTGTTTGAGGGGAAAAACCTACTCGACTTACCTCGCCGTGAAATGCGGAAAAAGTGCGGCAAAGATATTGCCATGATTTTTCAGGAACCGATGTCATCCTTAAATCCTGTGTTTACGGTGGGTTCACAAATTGCAGAAATTTTGCAGTTACATTTGGGCATGAGTCGTAAGCAGGCGCGTGCACGTGCTTTGGAACTATTGATAGAAGTTGGAATTCCATCTCCTGAAACCAAGATCGATGCATATCCGGGGCAATTGTCGGGTGGGCAGCAGCAGCGCGTCATGATTGCTATGGCAATTGCGTGTAAACCCAAACTATTGATTGCCGATGAACCGACGACAGCGCTGGATGTCACCATTCAAAAGCAAATTTTAAATTTGCTGGAGTCGTTGCGGAAGAAGCATCAAATGTCGATGCTGTTTATTACCCATGATTTGGCTTTGGTCGGGGAAATTGCAGATCAGGTGATCGTGATGCGGCATGGTCAAATTCGTGAACAAGGCAGGGTTAAAGATGTGCTTGAACGTCCTCAAGATGTCTATACCAAAGCATTGTTACACTGCCGTCCACAATTGTCCAAACGTCCCATGCGTTTGCCCATGATCAGTGATTTCATGCAGCAAAAGGATGATGACTATATTGAAACGCATACCATCGATGTCGAGTCACTTCAACAAAGATCTCGCGGCTTAACTGGCCAAGAAGAGATCATTTTAGATGTGCGTGACCTTAAAAAGTCATTTTATAGTCGTAAAGGATTATTTGGCAAAGAGGAGTTTCAAGCGGTCAAAGGCGTGAGTTTTCAACTGGCAAAAGGCAAGACTTTGGGCTTGGTGGGTGAGTCTGGTTCGGGGAAAACCACGATTGGGTTGTTACTCATGCGGTTACAGGAGGCAACAGGTGGTAAAGCTTTGTTTCAAGGACGCGATTTGCTGTCGATGACAGAAAAAGAGTTTGCTCAGTATCAACGCAAGATTCAAATTATTTTCCAAAATCCCTATGCATCACTGAATCCACGCTTTACTGTTGGGCAGATTTTGATGGAACCGATGCAGGTGCATAGGATCGGCGCGAATGATGTTGAACGTAAACAGATGGCTTTGGACTTGTTAGAACGCGTGAGCTTACCTGCACAGGCTTTTTATCGTTATCCACATGAGTTTTCAGGCGGACAGCGTCAACGTATTGCGATTGCGCGCTGCCTAACTTTAAAACCTGAAATTTTGATTTGTGATGAGTCTGTTTCAGCGTTGGATGTTTCGGTACAAGCCCAAGTACTGAATTTGCTGCAAGATTTACAGGATGAATTTGGACTGAGTTATATCTTTATTTCACATGATTTATCAGTGGTGAAATATATTTCAGATCAAATCATGGTGATGAACCATGGTGATTTGGTGGAAATAGCCAATTCAGATGATTTGTACCAGTCTCCACAGCATGAATATACCAAACGCTTACTTAGTGCTATTCCGCAAAGTGTGGCATGAATGGGCTGCTGTTGGCGGGGGAATAAAAACGCTTAATAAGTTGGGCGTTTTTTTATGAGGAGCTTGCGGTTTTTTCTGATCTAGAACAGAAAGAGGGCTTATTGTGCAGTGTAAACACATATAAAAAGAGCCACTCGGAAGTGGCTCAAATTTTGACTTTAAAAATTAAAACTTCTTAAAGCCTTTATTTCCAAAAGGTTTACGTGGCGCATTTTCATCACGCGTGTCGCGTTGACCATAGGTGCCTTTGTTGCCAAAGTTCTCTGGACGGCTGTCACGTTGTGCATAGCCTGAGTTTTGGCGTGGTTCACGTTGTGCAGATCCAGTGTTGCCTTGACGTTGTTCACGTTGACCATAGCCTGTTTGAGCATTGTCTTGACGACGCTGGCTATGACCATTTGGATTTTCACGGCGTTCACGGTTGAAGGCTGGCTTCGCTTGTTGTTGGCCTTCATCTTCATTGTCACGGCGCTGTTGACGTAAGAAACCACCACGACGTGCAGCCATTGGTTTTTCTTGCATACGTTCAGTACGACGTTTTGCCATGCCGTACAAACCTGTGCCTTGGCGTGGCTTTAGCTCAACCGCTTTGGTTAAGTTGTCGATGTCGTTTTTGTCCAACTCCATCCAACGACCCGTACGTAATTCACGTGGTAAAATAACCGTGCCATAACGTGTACGGAGTAGACGGCTGACTTTTAAACCTTGCGATTCAAAAATACGGCGTACTTCGCGGTTACGACCTTCTTTTACCACCACTTGGAACCAACGGTTAATCCCTTCACCGCCAATTTCAGAGAATGATTCGAACTTAGCAGGGCCATCATCCAACACCACGCCTTTGAGCATGTTGTTTTTAATTTGCGGCGTCACTTCACCCATAACACGTACAGCATACTCACGTTCAACTTCATTTGATGGGTGCATCAAGCGATTCGCGAGTTCGCCATCATTCGTGAACAACAGTAGACCTGTTGAGTTAATATCCAGACGACCCACCATCACCCAGCGATCATTCGCGATTGCAGGTAATTGATCAAATACCGTTGGACGTGACTCAGGGTCATTGCGTGAACAAATTTCGCCCTCTGGTTTATAGTAAATCAGAACACGACGACGAATTTCATCTTCAATTTGGAACGATACTTTACGACCATCGATGCGAAGCTCATCACCTGGTTCAATACGTTCGCCTACTTGGGCAACTTGGCCGTTGACACTCACACGACCAGCGGCAATGACTTCTTCCATATAACGGCGAGAACCCAAACCAACTCGTGCGAGTACCTTTTGCAACTTTTCACTCATGACAGCATAACCTTAGAAATTATCATCAACAGTTCACCTATTTACGACTTCGGTGCATTCGCATCGAGCGCCATAAAAGCTTCCTTGGCATCCTGCAGGGGAGGCAACTGACCTAAAGAATTTAGGCCAAATGCATTTAAAAATTGGGGCGTCGTAACTAACAACGCAGGTCTTCCTGGGAGTTCACGAAAACCAGATTCTTTAATCCAGTTCCAATCAAATAACGTTCGTAACAGTTGACTGTTATTTGAGACTCCTCGAATTTGTTCTATATCTGCTCGAGTGACGGGTTGATGATAGGCAACCACGGCCAACATTTCGAGTAGCGATGGCGAGAGACGAGTTGGTCGCTCTGGCCACGTTTGTGCAACAATTTGACGGTATTTTGCTCGAACTTGAAAACGAAAACCTTGAGCAGTTTCAATCAGTTCAATCGAACGACCATGCTGTAGCATGGCAAGTTGTTGTAAAAACTGGCGTAAATCTTGTTTGCTATATTGATTTTGGAACGATTCTTTCAATCGTGCAAGTGAAACAGGTGCATCACTGGCAAAAATAATCGCTTCTAACTGCATCAGTACTTCATGCAAGTTATCTTCGTTCGTTACAGGAGCGGTTTGTTCTAACATTATTTTTTGACTCCTTGTATCGAAAGCGGTGCTTCAACACCTGAACTTACAATTTGAATACGTTGCTGACGGGTTAACTCTAAAATGGCCATAAACGTCACGACCATGCCCATCCGACCTTGAATGGGACGCAGCAAAGATTCAAAAATTAAAACTTCACCTGAAGCGACTTTGCTTTCAATAAAAGCCATGCGCTCTTCAAGTAAAACAGGTTCTTGTGCAATTTGGTGGGTAATCGGCTCAGGTCGGTTAAACACGCAGAACAGTGCATCACGCAGCTGTTGCACATCATGACCGTCATTATTGTCTAGAGTTTGGCCTAAGCTGACATTGGTTGAGAAGGTGTCTCGCTCTAATATAGGCATTTGCCCCAAGCGTTCAGCCGCTTGTTTAATACGGAGATAAGTTTCTAAACGGTCAATCAGCTCTTGTTTTGGGTCTTTTTCAATTTGGATTGCATTGGGTGCTTTGGGCAACAGCAAACGTGACTTTAAATCAGCCAATAGCGCGGCCATCACCATATAGTCTGCTGTCAGCTCAATGTTCAGCGACTTCATGGCATCCATATAAGACAGGTATTGCGCTGCAATAGGGGCAATATCTAACTGTAATAAGTCGAAGCCGTTTTTTTGAATCAGGTAAATCAGAAAGTCGAGTGGTCCTTCAAAATGCTCTAAAAGAATTTCAAATGCAGCTGGAGGAATATATAAATCCTCGGGGATGGAGTCATGCCACTCATCCATAACACGGATTTGTGGAAGATCTTCCATGGCATTATGGACGGATTGATTCATTACAGTTATTGGCCACGCGAATTTTCAAAGGCATGATTATGTTTTTTCGAATCAGTACTTAGGAGAAAAAGTAGAGGTGATTTAAAAAATACATAATTTTAATAGGGCTTAGTGTAAAACAAATTGCGGTGTGAATACATGATTTCACCGACCAAATAACAAAAAAAGCTGTAAATAAATAGAGAGTATTTATTTGTGTGATGCTTTTTATCTGCTGATGTCGTGGCTAAATTTGCAGAAATGGGTTGGGTTTAAGAGAACATGATGTACTTAGGACCTAGTCCTGTGGTTTGAAAAATAATCGATTTGCTGCAGATAGGTAGATGGGTGATACAGATTTATTGAGATTAGAGTAGTGATGGACAACGCTTTAATTTTATAAATGGTTTGAAAGAGTGAAGAGAGTAGATGAAGCTCAAGTTAATGTCAGTTGACGCCAAAGAAAAGATTTACTCAGGTGCTTGTAGAGCAAATTCAATGATGCGCTGACAGCTGTATTGTAGGCAGAGATTTTTGGCTTCAAGATATTTGAAGTATTGCTGGATGGTCGCGATCGGGAGGAAATAACTGTACCGATCCTCTCCCTGGATAATACAGTTCATTGAAGTCTGGTTTTGCACCAAGGTCTCGGACTCAAGCGTCCAAGGACGCTGCACATATAAACTATGTTGCTCGGGAAATTGATTCAGATTGAGCAAAACCGTAAACAGGGTCATGTTGATCTATTGAGAATGTGAGATTCAGTTTCCCTAGCGAATAAATGCAGCGCATCACTCAAATGCGCTGACATCGCCAAGCCCACGGCGAATCACTTCAGGGTGATCACCTGATAAATCGACAATACTGGTGGTGCTTAATGTGCCCAGCCCGCTGTCGATAAACACATCAATTCGTTTTGATAGTTGCATTTCTATATCATAGGGATCATCCAGCGGTTCTTCCTGATTCGGCAGGATTAAAGTACTGGTTAGTAGTGGTTCACCCAACTCTTTGAGTAACATTTGGCACACAGGGTTACTTGGAATACGTAAACCAATGGTTTTTTTCTTCGGATGCATCAAGCGTTTTGGAACTTCACTGGTTGCAGGCAAAATGAAGGTGGTCACGGCTGGTGTATTGTTTTTCAGTAAACGATACATAGCATTGTCCACTTTGGCATAAGTGGCAATATCGGACAGATCTGCACAAATGATGGCATATTGATGTTTGGCCCCAAGGCCGCGAATTTGAGCAATCCGCTCCATGGCATTTTTATTCCCAATCTGGCAGCCAATGGCATAAGCGGCATCGGTCGGGTATACCACCACATCGCCTGCACGAATCCGTTCTACTGCTTGGCTGATGGAGCGTGCTTGAGGGTTATCAGGATGGACTCTTAAATGAAGCATCGTTTTTATCTCCTGATGGTTTTTTCAACATTATCGCGCTTTATCTCGGTGATGTTCAATGACCAAAATGTGAATCGTGTGAAATTTAGTCGAGCATTTCTCTTTGAAATTCATCGCTCTGTAATGTTTTGCCAGCACGAGTACATAGGCAAATACAGTCAATGAAGTGTTTCGCATCACGTGGTAATTGAGCTTGGCCTGAAAAATAAGCCTGAACTTGAGCGAAAACATGGTCTTTGAAGCGGTTGCCGTCACCACCTTCACCAGTCAGATTGTCTAAGGAAACACGGAACTTCCGACCAAAAGCTGTGGCAAATAACCATTCAATGGCTTGCGGTTTAATTTCAACCTGCTCAAATAAAGCTTGTTGCTCAGCCGTACGACCATCGGGTGCATACCAGTAGCCTAAGTCGGGGAGTAGACGGCGTTGGTCTCCTGCGATGCTCCAATGGCTGATTTCATGCAAGGCGCTATTAAAAAAACCATGGGCAAATTGGATGCGTGCAGGGGTGCTGTCTATCGCGGGAAAATATTCAGGTTCAAAGTCACCTTTAACCAAGTTGACATTCAGGTGGGAAAACCAACGATTAAAGTGTAAGATGAGCCAATCAACTTGTTCTGCTTCTGTACACAAATTCTCCCACGTCGAGAGTTGCACTTGGCGGTTTGAAATGTCAGAATCGACAGTTGAAATTGTGCTCACAAGTGATGAAATACTCACTTCTGTTTGCGGCTGCAACAGATGCATGACTTAAGTTACCCAAATGGTCTGTCTAAATAAGTACAAAATTGTATCTTAATCTTTGACAGAGTACTGATGAATTTGTAGAATTGCCGCCTTAATTATGTCAGCAAATACCTTTCCGGCACAGATTGAGCCGTTTAAATGGGCCGAACAAGGCTTTACATGGTCAGGAACACTGCCATTGTCTCGCTTTGCTCGTATAGCCCGTGAAGCTGTTGGATCAATTGATGATCAATTGATTAACATAGACTGTAAGCTATCAATGGATGCGTATCATCGTATTGTATGGTTAGATGGTCACGTTGAAACGAACGTTCCAATGGAATGCCAGCGCTGTTTAGGCACGGTAAACATTGAACTCGTTTCAGATTTTCATCTAGCTCTAGTGGATGATGAGTCACTGATAGAGCGCTTGGATGAGGATGCTGATTTCATCGTCTTAGGTGAAAGTGAAGCAACGACGAAAGGTAGCTATGATGCGCCTGCGACGGCTGATTTACTGTCTCTGATAGAAGATGAATTGTTATTGTTGATGCCTTTGTCTGCTAAGCATGACGCTTGTGAACATAAGCACCAACCTGCCGTTGAAGAACTTGTTGAAGAAAAGCGGGATAATCCGTTTGATGTTTTGGCAAGTTTGAAGGGTAAACTTAACTAATTTTTGTGTTATACTCTTCCGTATAAGACAACTGAATTTGTTCTGATCCATATTTTTCGATTTGTAAGGAGCCATCATGGCCGTTCAGCAAAACCGTAAAAGTCGCTCTCGCCGTGACATGCGCCGTTCACATGACGCTTTAACCGAGAATGCATTAACTGTAGACCAAGCTACTGGCGAGACTCACCGTCGTCACCACGTATCTAAAGATGGTATCTACCGTGGTCGTCAATTATTCGCTAAAGCATCTGCTGAATAATTGTCGAAGCATTAAGCTTAAAGCTTAGTCGAAAAAAGGGGAGCGTAAAGCTCCCTTTTTTTGTTGTCGAATTTTTATCGCTGCTGTTTTTGTTGTATTTGGCAATTACATCGACCTAAATTAAGTGTTAAATTTTCGCTCCATAAACGAGAGCAAAGACAAGAAAGGACTTTTTTATGTCTGCGAAACAACTTGATCAAGTCGCTCAGGCAACAAAAACAGCTTTTGTATTTCCCGGTCAGGGTTCACAAAAGGTTGGCATGTTGGCTGAATTGGCAGAACAATTTGCCAGTGTTGAAGCAACATTTGCAGAAGCCTCTAAAGCGGTTGGATTCGATTTGTGGCACATTGCACAATCTGGTGAAGGTTTAGACCAAACTGAATTTACCCAACCAGTATTGTTAACTGCCAGTATTGCTTTGTGGCGTGTATGGTTAGAACTTGGTGGTGTTGCACCGAAGTATTTGGCGGGACACTCACTTGGTGAATACAGTGCGTTGGTTGCAGCAGGAAGCCTAAGCTTAGGTGATGCAGTCAAGCTGGTAAATTTGCGTGGTAAGTTGATGCAAAGTGCTGTACCTCAAGGTAAGGGTGCCATGGCAGCCATCTTAGGTTTAGATGATGCGCAAGTTGTTGCTTTATGCCAACAAGTTTCGAATCAAGCTGAAGGTTCAGTTGAAGCGGCTAACTACAATGCTCAAGGTCAAGTGGTGATTGCTGGTGAAAAAGCAGCAGTTGAAGCAGTGATGGCTTTAGCCAAAGAAAACAGCGGCAAAGCGATTGCACTCCCAGTTTCTGTTCCATCGCATTGTTCATTGATGAAGCCTGCTGCAGAACAGTTCGCACAAGCTTTGGAACAAACTGCCATTGAGCTGCCTAGCATACCTGTAATACAAAATGTGGGCGCGGAAATTGCTACAGATGTAGCACAAGTCCGCCAAGCACTTACCGCTCAGTTATATGAGTCTGTACAGTGGACCAAAACCATGCAGTTTATTCAGGATCAAGGGATCCAATATGTTGCAGAGTGTGGTCCAGGCAATGTTTTGGCAAACTTGGCAAAACGTCTACCTAATATTGAAAAAGCATTTCCACTCGATAGTAAATCACGCTTGGAAGATGCACTAAATGCCATTTTAGTGGCTGAAGGAAAAATTGCATGACACAGGAACGCAAAATTGCACTCGTGACAGGTGCAAGTCGAGGGATTGGTGCTGCCATCGCTCAGCAACTTATTCAAGATGGTTATTTTGTTGTGGGTACTGCGACATCTGAATCAGGTGCAGAAAAACTTGCTGCAAGCTTCGGTGAACACGGTGCAGGTAAAGTGCTCGATGTTCGTGATGGTGCTGCCATTGATGCGCTTGTCATTGACATTGAACAAAACTATGGCCCTGTGTTGGTTTTGGTGAACAATGCTGGGATTACCAAAGATAATTTGTTACTTCGTATGTCAGAAGATGACTGGGATGACATTTTAAATATCCATTTAAAAGCAGTTTACCGTTTGTCGAAACGTGTTTTAAAGGGTATGACCAAAGCACGTTTTGGACGAATTATTAATATTAGTTCTGTGGTTGCGCATTTTGCCAACCCAGGTCAGGCCAACTATTCAGCAGCGAAAGCTGGTATTGAAGCATTTAGCCGTAGCCTTGCAAAAGAAATGGGCAGCCGTCAAATCACTGTAAACTCAGTGGCGCCTGGTTTTATTGCAACAGAAATGACTGAGCAATTAAGCGAAGACATCCGTAAGAAAATGAGCGATCAAGTGGCCTTGAACCGTTTAGGTGATCCACAAGATATTGCAAATGCGGTGAGCTTCTTGGCATCAGACAAAGCAAATTACATTACTGGTACGGTAATGCATGTAAATGGTGGTCTATACATGAGCTAATTGGCTGATGGATAAACTTTCAAAATTTTAAAGATTCAATTAAACTAACGGCATTAAAAACGCCACAAGCAATGAGGAGAATTCCTGTGAGCGATATCGAACAACGCATCAAGCAAGCAGTTGCAGAACAACTTGGTCTTAAGGCTGAAGAAATCAAAAACGAAGCATCTTTCATGGATGACTTAGGTGCTGACTCTTTAGACCTTGTTGAGCTTGTTATGTCTTTCGAAAACGACTTTGACATCACAATCCCAGATGAAGATTCTAACGAAATCACAACTGTACAATCTGCGATTGACTACGTTTCTAAGAAACTAGGTTAATACATATTGTTTCAGCTTTGCTGAATGGAAAGGCCACCCACTTGGGTGGCTTTTTTATGCCTTTCAAAAAATGCAAAGCACCTAACTCACCTTTAAAATCTGCTATTTACTCGGGTAACTTACAAAGCTTTACCTTAAAAGGACTTTTCGCTACCAAATCTGTTGTCTTTTTTGGGTATAAAAAAGGGTGTCTCATTTTTGAGCATTTACTATAACAACACTGATATAACAAGATGGAGCATACACATGGGTCTTTTTGATTTTGTTAAAGGCATTGGTAAGAAAAACACAGCAGCAGCCGAGCCTCAAGCTGCACCAAGCACACCAGCAGAGCCATCTGCTCAAGAAATTGCTAACAAGTTATTGGGTCATATCAAAGCATTGGGCTTACCTGTGACGGGACTTTCAGTCAGCTATAACTCAACTACGGATTTGGCGACCGTGAAAGGGCAAGTTCAGACTCAAGCCGATAAAGAAAAGATTGTTTTAGCCGTCGGTAATATTGACCATGTGGCACAAGTCGATGATCAACTCACTGTGGCTAGCCCTGAACCTGAAAGTAAGTTCTACACGGTTAAATCGGGGGATAACTTATCGAAAATTTCCAAAGCATTTTATGGTGATGCCAACCAGTATAATAAAATTTTTGAGGCCAACCGTCCGCTATTGAAAGATGCAGATGATATTTTTCCAGGCCAAGTCCTACGTATTCCTGCTTAAGTCCAAAGGTTGAAGAAAAGGCGCATGAAGCGCCTTTTTTATTGGAGAGTGGAATGTTGATCGAGTGCTTAGCGACTTACTTTCACAACAGCATGCTGACTGAGCATACCTAAGGTAATTTTTTTTACTTCATCTCGACTTTGTTGAATGTGAGCGCTGATCTTTTCAACGGCAAGCTCCGTCTGTTGCTGTGCTATATAATTCAAAATGGCTTGATGCTCAGCATAGGTGGCTTCAATTCGATCCATTTTTGAAAAATCGAGGCGCCGAATAATGCGAATTTTTTCACTGACCTCTTGATGAATTTTGATCATTTCTTGATTGCCAATGGCACGAACCAACGCACAGTGAAAATCTTCATCAATTTTCGCCATGGCTTTTAAACTTGACAGATACTGCTCAGGTGCAACCATCCAAATTTTGTGTAGGTGTTTCATTTCCTTCGATGGCTGAGATGCACTGCTGCATAACTTTCGAATTGCGTACTGCTCAATCATGATGCGTAGCTCATACAGCTCATCGTAGTATTGCAAGTTCAACGGACGGACAGTCCAGCCACTACGAAATGCCACCTCTACATAGCCTTCTTGTTGCAATCGATATAGCGCCTGCCGCGCAGGCGTGCGGCTGACCTGATAGTTCAAGGCGATTTCGGATTCGGTAAAACGTTCACCCGGCATCAATTTGAAATCAAAAATATCGTTTTTTATTTGCTGGTAAACCAGTTCAGACAAATTGTCTGAACTTGAACCTGCACGTGTCATATTGGGCATGTGTTATTCCATATAAACCAAAGGCTCACCGCTATGAACGGTTTGTCCAGCCCGACAAATAATGGCTTTGACAGTACCATCATCCGCAGCGTACACCGGTAATTCCATTTTCATGGCTTCAATGATAGCAATGGTTTCCCCTTTTTTCACAATCTGACCTTGTTCCACTAATATTTTCCAAATATTACCGGTCATCGAAGCATGTAGTGCTGCATAGGCGCTGTAGTCGGTCTCATCAGGTACTTCTGCAATCAGATGTTCTTGATGATCAACACTTTCTTTCCATAAGCCGACTTCAGCGCTAAAAGCCTGTTGTTGCTGTGCTTTAAACTCGGCAATGCTGTCTTTTTCATCTTCAAGTAGTTGTAAATACGCTGCATAGTCAAATTCAGTGTCTTCAATTTGAATTTGTTTTTGACCATTTTCAAAGTCGGCACGCCATTGCTCTAACTCTGACTCAGATACGGGGAAGTATTTGATTTGATCAAAGAAGTTTAAGAACCATTGTTTGTCGCCAAACTGTTTGTTCTTTTTAAACTTATTCCAGATGGGTAGGGTGCGTCCGACCAGTTGGTAGCCACCTGGAGAGTCCATGCCGTAGATACACATATACATGCCGCCAATGCCTACGGTACCTTCAGCGGTAAAAGTACGTGCAGGGTTGTACTTTGAACTTAATAGGCGATGGCGTGGGTCAATCGGTACTGCACAGGGCGCGGTGAGATAAACATCACCAAGGCCTAAAATGAGGTAATGGGCATTGAAAATAATTTCTTTGACTTGCTCTCGGCTGTTTAAACCATTTATGCGTTGAATAAAATCGACATTATTCGGTAGCCAAGGCGCTTTGGCACAGACACTTTCTTGATAGCGTTCAACAGCACCTAAAGTTGCACTGTCTTCGAATGCCATTGGGAGATGAATGATCCGTGACGGAATCTTGATTTGGCTTAAATCACCCATTTGCTGTTCAAGCTTGAGTAGAAATTCGATCAATTGATGCTGTGGAAGCGTGAGTCCATCATATTTGATTTGCAGCGAGCGTACACCGGGGGACAGTTCCAATATGCCTTTAATATTGGCTGCGCGGATTAATTGTATCAATTGGTGAACACGCAAGCGCAGGGCCAAGTCTAAAACGTTGTCACCGTACTCCAGTAAGATATAGCTGTCGCCCGCTTGGCGGTATACCGTGCGTGGAGACACGTCAGTTGCCTCTAAGCTGGCAAGAATTGCGGATGGCGGAATGTCACTGCTTGGCGGCTCAGAATTAAGGGCTGCGTGGGCAAAGTTTTCGATCCGTTCAATTTGTTGTTGTTCTAAGGCATTGGCTTGTTCAACAGTTAAAGGATAAAAGCTGATTTTATCATCGGCTTTAAGCTGACCCACTTTCCAAAGTTCAGCTTTGGCAATAGTTACAGGGCAAACGAAGCCCCCCAGGCTTGGCCCATCTTTGGCGAGAATGACAGGAAAGTCGCCTGTGAAGTTAATTGCACCAATGGCATATTCACAGTCATGGACATTCGATGGGTGAAGTCCTGCCTCACCGCCATTTTCACGTGCCCAGCTTGGTGTTGGCCCTGACAGTCGGATGCCTAGACGGTTGGAGTTAAAGTGTACGGTCCATTCAGATGCAAAAAACTCTTCAATATATTCGGGTTTAAAGAAGTCAGGTGCACCATGTGGTCCATACAGCACCCCAATTTTCCACTCTTTGCCATAGCTTGGAATCAGTGCAGGAGATAGAGCTTGTGGTTCTTGTATGGCTAAAGGGATATCGCTATTTGGATGGGCTGTGTTGACGAGTTTGATCATGTCACCTGCACGAAGCACACGTCCTGCATGCCCGCCAAAGTTACCTAAAGCAAAAGTAGAACGACTGCCCAAATATAGGGGGACATCGAGCCCATGACGCACTGCTAAATAGCTACGACAACCAGACTCGACCTGTCCTAAGCTGAGTACTTGACCTGCGCAAATGTGAATCGGTTGCCAAAAGTTCACGGGCTTATCGTCGAGTTGCGCAGGGCATGGTGCACCTGTGAGTGCAATCACAGTGTCTTGGTGAAACTTGAGACTTGGGCCTTGCAGAGTGAACTCGAAGCCTGCTGCGCTAGCATCATTCCCTACAATTTGATTGGCCAATTGAAAAGCATAGTCATCCATAGGACCCGATGGTGGTACACCGATATCCCAATAACCAACACGTCCCGGAAAGTCCTGAATCGAGCTTTGTGTACCAGCTTGGAGTACTTCAATCACATTCGGTACGTAGTCAAAGTCATCTAGCAAGCGTGTCCAGATTTGCATTTGTGCAAAGCGTTCATCAGAGATCACGCTATGTGCATAGTCTAAATTGGTGCTGATGCCATTTAAACGAGTTTGAGAGAGTACATTTTTTAGTTGCTCAATGGCTTGTGCACGGGTGTCCGCATGTACGATGATTTTGGCAATCATCGGGTCAAAATATTGCGAAATTTCTGTTCCTGTTGAAACCCAAGTATCAATACGGCAATTGTCTGGAAATGCAACTTCGGTCAGTACACCCGGGCTGGGCTGGAAGTTCTTAACTGGATCTTCTGCATAAATACGCACTTCAATCGCCGCACCTTGTGGTTGGATGTTGCTCAGTGCCGTCCAATCCAGTGCATCGCCCGCAGCGACTTTAAGCATGCATTCAATCAGGTCTAAACCCGTCACCATCTCAGTGACAGGATGTTCTACTTGTAGTCGGGTATTGACCTCAAGGAAGTAAAATTCATCACGTGCAGCATCATAAATAAATTCGACCGTACCTGCGCTGCGGTAATTGACCGATTTGCCGAGCTCAACTGCTGCTTGGTGTAGTTTTTGACGTGTGGCTTCGGGGAGATGAGCCGCTGGGGTCTCTTCCACTACCTTTTGGTTACGACGTTGCAATGAACAGTCGCGTTCACCCAATGCAACCACTTGACCTTGGCCATCACCAAAAATCTGAACTTCGACATGACGCGCACGGTCAATAAAACGTTCTAAAAATACGCCCGAATCTTTAAAAAATTGTGCGCCTAAACGTTTGACGCTTTCATAAGCTTCAACTAAGGCTTGTTCATTATCACAGCGGGTAAGACCTATACCACCACCGCCTGCGGTGCTTTTCAGCATGATGGGATAACCAATCTCTGTAGCCACAGAAATTGCCTCATCTAAGCTTTCAAGTAACCCTGTCCCTGGTGTCATAGGCACCTGTGCAGCCGCCGCAAGTTCACGTGCACGGTGTTTTAAACCAAACTCTAAAATTTGTGTCGCGGTTGGCCCCATAAAGGCAATATTATTTTTCTCACAAGCCTCTGCAAATTCAGCGCTTTCTGATAAAAAGCCATAGCCGGGGAAAATAGCTTCAGCCCTCGTTTTTTGTGCAGCTTGAATCAATTTTTCAATGTTTAAATAAGTGTCGGATGGTTTTAAGCCGTCTAAGGCAATGGCAATGTCTGCATCTTTGACATGTTGTGCGTAACGGTCACTGTCTGAATATACCGCTACACTGGTCATCCCCAGTTTTTTTAAAGTGCGAATTGCACGTACAGCAATTTCGCCACGGTTTGCAATCAATACAGTTTTAAACATTTTATAATTCCTAAATTTGACTAAGCTTGTTCTACTTTTGAATTGTTACGGTGCTGGATATAGTCGCGCCAACCGCCAAAGTGGCTGATGTTTTCAGCATCGTTTAAGCCATAAGGTTCACAAATGAAGCCTTTCACCCATCGACCGTCTGCCAGTTCGACATTGCCCATGCCTAGTGGTGTCGGAATCTCTGCGACAAATTCTCCAAAGCGAGCGGTGGGTACATCCCACAGTTCAACAATGATCTGCTGACCGTGTTCATCGACTCGGGCTAGACCGGGTTTAGGTGGGACAGTGCCGTTTAGTGCAAACAGGGCATAGTGCTCAGCGGTATGTGTGGTTTCCACAAGCACAGCATCACGTGTGAACAATTGGAAGTTCAACGGCATTCCTGTCAGGTGTGCCCCAACCACCGCAACACGGATATGATGTGGAGAGACTGTGTTCTGTGGCATAGGAATAGATGCATATCGGTCTAAGGCACCCAGCTTTAAGTTCAAATGCGTCTGCCAAATTTTCCCAAATTCAATCAGGGCTTGGTCATACCATGCAGGTGCAATTAGGCTGATGCCGAAAGGTAAACCGTCGGTGCGGAAACCCGCGGGCAGGGCGAGGGCACTTAAATCGGCGAGGTTGGTAAAATTGGTATAAGTTCCAAACTCAGAGTTCAGACTAATCGGTGACTGTTCCATTTCCGCAAGAGTATGAATGGTTGGGGAGGTGGGAACAATCAATGCATCAAATTGGGCCAAAGTGTCTTGAATTTTTCGGCTTAAGTCCTGCTTTAAGTACTCTGCGTTATAGGCATCGACTGCACTAAAATCATGACCTTTTTGAATGATTGCACGTACTGTCGGATCGAAAACATCGGGTTGCTGTGCCAACAACTCGGCAACCGACGCCGTACGTTCTGCCACCCATGAGCCTTGATAAAGTTGGGCTGCTAACTGTTCAAACGCTAAAAAATCAATTTCAGTAATTTCAGCCCCTAGAACTTTTAACTGTTCTACCGCCAGTTGGAAGGCATACTTAGCTTGGTCATCACCAAAGAATTCCAGTTTTTGGGGAATAGCAAAATGTGGTTTAGCCGAGAGTTTCGCAGGTGCAGTCTTTGGATGCTGGCGTGAATAGCTATCTAGCGCATCGTAGTGTTCTACCATTTGGGCAATGGTGTCGGCGTCTGTTACCGTTAATGCGAAAATCGAAATACAGTCCAAGCTTTTACAAGCTGGTAATAAACCACGATTTGAAAAACGGCCTTTAGTCGGTTTTAGCCCAATAATATTGTTAAATGCAGCAGGAACACGGCCAGAGCCTGCAGTATCTGTTCCGAGTGCAAAGGGCACCAAGCCACGAGCAACAACACTGGCTGAACCAGAGCTAGAGCCACCACTGACATAGTCAGCATTAAAGGTATTGCTGACTGCGCCAAAGGGAGAGCGCGTACCCACGAGACCCGTTGCGAATTGGTCTAAATTCGTTTTTCCCACAACTATTGCCCCTGCATTTTTAAGCAGGCGAATGGTTTCGGCATCTTGCGTAGCAACAGTTGTTAGGGCCTTGCATGCGGCCGAGGTGACAAAACCAGCAACGTCGATGTTATCTTTCACTGCAAACGGAATACCGTATAAAGGCAGTTCTTTGCTGGGGTCTGTGGCTTGATCTGCTTTTTGCTTTAAGGCTTCAATTTGTTGGGAAAGTATTTCTGTCGTAGCAATTGAAATCCATGCATGATCAGGTTGTGGTAATTGCGCTACATAGTCGATTAAATCTTCAAGATGAATATCTTGGTTGAGATAAGCGGTTTGCCATTCTTGAAGTGTCCAGCCAATGCATTTGTTCTGACTCATTTTTTGCATTCCAACTTGTATACATGATGGAATACAAAAAAGCAGAATCTATGCCAATCTAATCAATTTGATTTATCTTTGGTTATAATTGTTATAAATCAAATTGTTGAGAATAATAATTTAGTTTAATTGAGTGATTCTAAGTGTTTTTAGAGTTGCACCAAAACAAGCGCATAGGGGAATTAATGGTGCTTTTCATGATCAAGCCTTGGGTGGTTTGACGTTAAACTATTTAAAAAGAGGGTTTAAATCATATTCGTTGTTTATGTAAGTTGAGGGAATTAAAGTCAAAAGGATAGAGGATGAAATATATTCTAAAATAGGATGATTTAAAGAAACTATACACACTCAGTTTTTAATTTTTATGTATAACTGAATATATTTGAGCTATACCAAATCTGAAAAGTTGCAAGTTTCATTTAACTCTTGACCAATACAACCGTTGAAATTTGCAGAGATGATCAATAAATCACGCGTATAACTTATAATAAACTATTATTTTTATAATTGTGAATTCAGTTTTTCTAATCTTTCCTGTGTAGTTAATTCTAAGTCATATATTGATATACATAGGCTGGTTGGATCTCAATTCAAATACTAAGATGTAAATATCTAGGTCTTTTTTTCGAATAATAATTGATGTGCTTAATCTTTATTTATCCTGCATAAGGTGATGATCTAAACTCTCTGTCAGTAGCAGCTCAATTGCTTCTATGTATAAGCTATTGGCAGTAGGCTATGTATCTATGAGGAGTGGCCTTATTATCCTGATAAGCAACAGCTTCAAGAATTGCAGGTTATGTAGAATGCTGTAATTGTTAACGGGTTAAACGAAGTTTGAGTAAATTGCAAACCAGTATGAAAAAATAAAATTTTAGTGGTCTGGTATCAACTGAAAAATTTTAATATTTCTATAGCGGGCAGAGAAATGAATTGGGTGAAGCTAAATATGGGGGATAATATAAAAACTAGAAAAATAGAAACTTGCAGAAAGATTAGTAATTTTTCGGAAAAATGGCTCTGAAACTTAAAAAATTTATTAAAGTTACAAAAAATTAAAGAAATTTTTTGAGACTTTTGTACAATCAGCCACAACTTAAAATTTAATAATAACGATGCCCAATAATATTTATGCTGCAATAGAGCAACTTGGACTTAGTGCACAAAAACGTGCCATTCATATTCAGTTCAGCAATACTTCGCTCAACGAACAAGTATTCCTTCAGCGCATAGATGGAACACATGAACTGAATGCCGGTATAGAGTTACAGCTCCTTTGCTTATCTACCTCCGCTCATATTCCGTTAAAGCAATTTATTGGTAGTCAGGTGGCTGTCGATATTGTCACTGATAAATCAGAACTCAATCGTATTCAGGTATCATAACCAAGGCGGATGTAGGGGCAAGCGATGGCGCTTTAACCATATACCGTTTAACCGTGGAAGACCCGACAGCCTTATGGAAGCATCGACGTAACTCTAGAGTTTTCATGGCGAAGTCTGTTGTTGATGTGGTTCAAACCATTTTTGCCGAGTGGCAGCAACGTAGTCCCTTATTTGCTTCAAGTTTGATTTTGGATAAAAGTGGTTTAAGCAAAGAATATGATGTGCGCCCATTCATTATGCAAGCGAATGAATTGGATAGTGAATTTATCCAAAGGCTGCTCTCTTCAGAGGGGATTAACTGGCTTATTGATGAATCTCAGCTCAAAGTGTCCAGTTCAAGTGAACCCATTCAGCCACAAAAACTTAGACTGATTGATGACAACGCTCAATATCAAAGTTTAGAGCGTCAGAATATTCGCTTCCATCGTAGCAGTGCTGTAGAAAGCAGTGATTCGATTACAAATTTGGTCGGGCAGCGTTCTATACAACCAACATCTGTCCATATTCAACATTGGCAAGCAAATACTTTAGAAGTAGAAGAAGGTGCGGGTTCAGTTCAAAGTAAACATAGCCATAGTGATAATCAAGACAACGCCAGTCTAGGTTTAGAGCAGGCGTGGCATTTCTCACCTGCATGGATACAAGACCTTAAAGATGAAGATGGAGCGACCAAATCAGGCAATAGTCAGATTGAAAAGTTTAATCAAAATCTTGGTCACTATTACGACTTACAAGCCAAACAATTTACGGCTACCTCGACCGTACGAGATGCACAAGTGGGTTACTGGTTTGAACTCAACGAACACCCTGAAATTGATCAGCATAGTGGTTCAGACAAAGAATTCTTAATCACATCTAAAAAATTCTATAATCAGAATAATTTGCCTAAAGATTTGACCGATCAAATCACAGCTTTGTTGAAACAAACCAATTGGCAACAGGCTGAAATTACAACAAATAATAAAGAAGAACGCCAAGCCAATCACCTCGTCTTACAACGACGTAATATCAGTATTGTTCCAGAGTACAATCCTCTGCGACAACGGCCTATTGCATCACCACAACGTGCGAAAGTTGTTGGACCAAGTGGTGATGAAATTCACGTGGATGAATGGGGGCGTATTAAAGTCCGTTTCCTGTTCACGCGTAATGAAGACAATACTCACGATGGCGGTGCAGGTTCAAATGACAATGACACAGATTCTGCTTGGATTGATGTGCTCACACCTTGGGCTGGTGAGGGTTATGGCACACGCTTCTTACCGCGTATTGGAGAAATTGTGGTTATCGACTTCTTTGATGGCAATATCGACAGACCCTTTGTCGTGGGGCGCATCCATGAAGCACAACGTCATCCAAGCAAGTTTGACAATACAGGCAAACTGCCTGATACCAAAAAACTGGCAGGGATTCGATCAAAAGAGGTTCAAGGCGAGGGCTTTGGGCAACTACGTTTTGATGACACGACGGGTCAGATCAGCACCCAACTACAAAGCAGTCATGGTGCGACACAACTGAATTTAGGAAATCTGAGTCATCCTAAAGAAACGGACACGAGTGAAGGGCGAGGTGAAGGTTTTGAACTGCGTACTGACCAGTGGGGAGCTGTCCGTGCTGGACAAGGCTTACTTGTTTCCACGTATAAACAAGATCAAGCCAAAGGTGAGCATCTAGATGCTGAAGTTGCCAAGAAACAACTAGAAGCCAGTCAGACAAATAGTAAAGCTTTAAGTGATATTGCCAAAAATCAAAAGACTGATGAAATTGAATCGCTTGAGCAGCTTAAAGAATTTGCAGAACAACTCGAACAAAAAATTGCAAAATTCAAAAAGGCAGTTTTATTACTCAATTCACCTGACGGAATTGCCCTAAGTACAGCTGAAGATATTCATTTCTCTGCTGATTCACAAATTAATCAGATTGCAGGCGATAGTATCAACTTCAGCACCCAAAAGAACTGGATTGCTCAGGCGCAAAATAAACTGAGCTTGTTTGCTGCGCAAGGTGGGATCAAAGCAGTAGCAGCACAGAGTAAAGTTGAGATCCAAGCTCAATCAGATGCGTTGGATATACTTGCTAAAAAAGGCATTATTATTTCCTCGACTGAGGACCGTATCGAAATTAGCAGTCCTAAAGAGATTGTCATCACAGGGGCTACATCACAAATCACCTTAAATAGTTCAGGGATTTTCCCTAAAACAGGAGGTGAATTTAGAGTGAATGCAGCACAGCATGTGTTCCAAAGTGGGGCGACAGCGAGTACCAAATCAAGTTTACCACCACCACCGAAGCGTGGTCAGGGGGTACTTGAGTTATTACATGATTATGCACATGGCGATTTTGTTAAACAGGGCGGCTATACCGTTACTGATTCACTTGGTAAGCAATTTAAAGGGCAACTGGATGATAAAGGCTTTGTCCGTGTTTCAGGATTAGCGACAGGCGCAGCCAAAGTTGTATTTGAAGAAGATCAACGTAATCCATGGGATGAAGCGAGTGACTTTAAACGACCACCTATGTGGCCAAATGAAAATGATCCTGATGCACAAAGTTTAATGGGGAAGGCTGAATCTGTACTAAAAAATGCAGTAAGTGAAGCGAAGAAAACATTAGGTCAAGCATTTACCAATCCTGAGACAATTAAGAAAACAATTGGAGCAGCCAGCATGTTGAAAGATGGAGGGGCAAAGACATTGCTCCCAATGCTAAAACAAGGTGCTGAAACGCAGTTGACCAATCAAATCGCCAGCTTTGTACCCAAAGCACTTGGACAAAATTCTAAAGGGCAAAGTATAGCCAATGGGGTGCAAGGAGTTGTTGCTAGCAATAGCCTAGAACCAATCAAAAATCCATTAAGACAAAAAGCTTCAAATACCACGGGTCAAAGCACAACTTTGATCAATAGTAACCCGATGAATGCTATGAATTTAACATTTAAGTAAGAATTGAGAATTAGAAGAATGGCTAATCCACCAAAAACAGCGCAGAAACAACAAACGAAAGTAAGTACGAGAAGTAATACTGGAAAAGCAGCAGTTGCACCAATTAATACAATTAAAATGGCAGATGTGAATGCTGGGACAAAAAAAATTAATCAATGGCTAAAGCAAAATACAGGGGGTGTTGTTGATTTAGATACTCTTAAAAATGTTGCAGGAAGCTTACCAGTAATAGGAAATATTATTTCATTAACAGATGCTGTTTATGATGTCATTGAAATTACGAAGAAGCCAAATCCAGGATTCCCCGATTGGCTAAACCTAGGAATTGATTTAGTTGGAGTGATTCCTTTACCTCCCGGGATGGCCGCAGCTCGCACAGCGCTTAGACCAGCATTGAAAACACTGAAATCCAAAAATTTAACTAAACAAATACCTGATGTAATTATTGAATTATTAACTAATCATGTTAATGAACGTGTAGCAGGGGAGCTGGATAAATTTGCAGATAAGGCGCAGCCTTTAGTTAAAAAGACAGTGAATGATTGTGGTGGAAAAGCTAAAGAGCTTGGCAATAATTTTGCTGATGGTATGAGCAAAATTTTAACTGGAAAAGTTTTTAATTCAAAGAGTGACATTAAAAATGCAAAAGCCAGTTTATCTAAAGCTAGTGACAATATTTTTCGTGATACTGGAAAAGCATTTTCACATGGTGTTTCTTTCTTAGCGAGTGGTCTTTCTGCTGTTGGAAAAGAGTATGGAAATTTAGGAGCTGGTACTGCAACCTATTTCATAGGATCAGATACAAAAGCCTTGATTAACAAGCAAATTGGAGTTTTCAGAAAATTTAGTAATACTGTACCGTCAAAATTAGCGCCTTTAGCCGATCCAAATACAGCTATGAGTTTTTCTTGGTTATTACAAAAACTTTCGATAGCTGCAAAAAACTTTAAACTGAAGAAGGCAAAAAAGACGGTTGCAATTAAACCGAATCAAACTTCACAGAAAGATAAAAAAAGGCCAAGTGGGGAATTGGAAACTATTCAAAATCAGAAGGGTGCCAATAACAATCCGAATGATAGTTGTCCACTAAATACAACTGGTGTAAATGGAAGTAAAACCAAGCCAGTGACTAAAACTAAAAGAAGTATCAGTTATGCTTTAGGAACTGAATTCTTAACTCATGTAGATGCATATGAATTTGCTTTGTCTAGCTTTGTCCTCTCTAGGACCTACGCTTCAAATTTGTATCAACTGGATGATGGTGAGTTTGGAGCGCGTTGGTTTACGCCATTTATGTCGCGCATTATTAATCAAACAGAATATATAGAAGAAACTGAACAGAAAGAAGGACATATCCGTCAATTAAAAGGGTTGCAGTATATTGGGGCAGATGCGCGCCCAATTGCTTTAGCTGATATTAATGTTGGGGAAAGTATTCATGATCAACAGGAAGGATTTTATTACAGTGTGATTTCTGAAAATGTACAAATGATTTCATTTGGTACAGATGAGAAGCACATCTTTGAAAAATATAATGATGAATACCGATTATCAATAATTGAGTATAAAAATGGAATGACGGCAGCAGTTCGTTATGACCATAAGATCAATAATAAGTCTTATATTTCAGATATTTTAATTAAACATAAATCCCAATTGTTGCTACACATCGCATTTAGCATAAATAGTCAAGGTAAGGTTGAAGATGTTTGGGCAATTGAAAAGGGAGAATTAAAACGTCCACTAGCAAGCTATAACTACAATGACAAAGGCGATTTAATTGAAGCCATTACTGAAAATGGCGCAAGTTATTATTACCAATATCATCATCATCTTATAATACGTTATACCGATCTTACAGGTCGCGGTATGAATTTAGAATACGATGGCATTGCACCGACTTCTAAGGCATATCATGAATGGGCAGATGATGGTAGCTCTGAGGTTCGCTTAGAGTGGGATGAGAATATTCGTCTTACCTATGTTATTGATGCATATGGTAATGAAACAGAATATTACTATGATATTGATGGTTATACCTACCGTATTGTTTATCCTGATGGGCTGGAAGAATGGTATTTCAGAGATGAATGTAGTCGTGTAGTTAGACATATTGATACTGACGCAGCTGTCAATGAATATGAATTTGATGAGAATGGTAACTTAACCACAATTATTCAACCTGATGGGGCGACCATCCACTATGACTATGATGATCAGGATCAACTCATTGGTATGGTAGATGCTGAACAAGGTCGTTGGTTTAAAGAATATGATGGTTCAGGAAACATAATAAAAGAAATTGATCCGTTAAAAAGAGAAACAAAGTACAACTACAATGCTATGGGTCTTCCTATACAAATCACAGATGCGAAAGGTGGAAGCAAACAATTAAAATATGATGACCAAGGAAACTTAATCAGTTATACCGACTGTTCAGGTAAAGAAACAAAATGGGAGTATGACCTCAGAGGGCGAGTGACTTCAGTCGAGAATGCTTTAAAAAATAAAGTTGAATATTTTTATAGTGATTTTACGGCTGAAAAAAGAGAACCTCTTGAACAAGGTTTACCATTAAACTCGTTTGGTCAATTAGAAAAGATTAAATATAGCGATGTATTAGAAGAACATTTTATTCATGATGCCGAAGGCCGACTGTTGGTTTATATCGATCCAACTGGGAAAAAAACACGTTATGATTATGACCCAGCAGGTTTAATTTCTTATCGTATTGACCCTCTGGGGTATAAGATCAAATATGAGTGGGATAAGTTAAGCCGACTCAAACGATTAATCAATGAAAATGGTGCAGCCTTTGAATTCTTTTATGATGTAGCTGGCCGCTTAATCAAAGAAATTGATTTTGATGGTAAAGAAACCCTGTATGAATATGATGAGACAAATGGTCAACTTCAAACCAGTATCGAAGTTGCTATGCTTCAAGGGCAAAACTTGTCTGGAAAGCTGGCACCAAAAGATCGTATTCAGCACTTCGTTATGGATAGTATGGGGCGACTTGAACAACGTACTTCTGGTTTTGGATACAAAGGTCAAAATGAATTAGAAGAACAGCAGTTAGAAGAGTTTGCCTATAACAGTCATGGCCAAATTTTATTGGCAAAAAATGCTGAGAGTAAGGTTGAGTGGTTCTACGATGTTGTGGGTAATTTAGTTCGAGAGCACATTCAAGACAATAAAACTCATATGACAGCGGTGTGGAAACATGGCTACGATGAAATCAATGACCGTATTAAAACGATACGCCCAGATGGACAAGATATTGATTGGTTGACTTATGGAACGGGTCATGTCCATAGCTTAATTTTAAATGGCCAAGATATTGTTAGCTTCGAACGCGATGATTTGCATCGCGAAATTGCACGACATTATGCAAACGGTTTAAGCCAATTTGAACACTTTGATGAACAAGGACGGTTGAGTCAGCAACAAATCGTACAAGGCCATGAAAGTGGCTATGCAAATGCACAATTGCAACAAGAACAAAATGCTGTTCAAGACACTACAAGTCTATTATCACGTGTCTATCGTTATGATAAATCTGGTCAGCTTGCTCAAATTCAGGACAGCCGTCGTGGTGATATTCATTATAAATATGATCCACTTGGACGTTTACTTGAAGCAACGTAGAAATTATGTAAAGAAAAATTTAGTTTTGACCCTGCGAGTAATTTAATAGATCGACATCTGGAACAGCAAAATCAAATTCACGAACGTACAATAGATGAAAACCAGTATGGCTATTTGAAATTGGTCAATAATGTTGTTCGTCAATATTTAGATCAACAATATCAATATGATGCTTATGGACAGTTGACTGCTCAAAAATCAAATCAAGGGGATTTAAACTTATCTTGGGATGTTTTAGGACGTTTGGTTCGAAGTCGTAATACTGAATATACGGCTGAATATCGTTACGATGCGATGGGGCGACGTTTAGCAAAAAGAAGTAAGCACCATCATACAGGTCAAGAGCTGGATTTTGTTTATGGATGGGATGGTGATACGTTAGCATATGAGTCAAATGAGTCATATACCAAGCATTATATTTATGAAAAAGACAGCTTTATTCCCTTAATTCAAGCTGTTTATCAAACGCCTATACAGGTGCATACAACACCTGTTTGGGATGATAAATATAGTTTTACTCGTGATTTACTTTGGAAGAAGACTCAGAGTAGTCAAGGCTTTGATGATGTTTGGTTCTATCACTGTGACCATTTGGGGACTCCACAAGAGATGAGTGATCTTAGTGGTCAGTTCATTTGGAAGGCACAATATAAAGCTTGGGGTGAATGTAAAGCAGAGAAAGTGAAATCAAACTTCTTTGAAAATAGTGAAATCATTTCAAATAATATTCGCTTCCAAGGGCAGTATTTTGATGAAGAAACAAGGCTTCATTATAACCGTCATCGTTACTACTCGCCTTACGTAGGGCGCTTTATTTCTAAAGATCCAATTGGGCTTTTAGGTGGGCATAATGTTTATGCTTATGCGCCGAATCCTATTGATTGGGTTGATCCGAGAGGCTTAACGAAAAGAACAAGTAATAAAGCTAGGGGAAATGGCGGGAGGAAAAAGCAGCCTTGTCCTGATCCATGTAAAAATAGTAAGGCAGCACTTTTAGCAAAGGCTTATCAGACACCCAAAGAGGGCGAAAAATCTATATACAATAAACAAGATGATTGGGAAGTAGTATATATAGCTAAACATACTCAACTTTATGCCTTATCACCACACGGTAATAGTACTCCAAACTTTTTTGTACAAAAAAGTCAGATAAATAAATTTCCAACGGCAGCAGCATATAATGATGCTGTTCAAGTTGCTCATAAAGGTAATTTTAAAGGTGTAGATCGATCAATGAGAACGGAAATGCATAAATTTGTAACAACAAAAGGTCTATGTGTGGCTAAATCTAAGGCCTTAGCTAATTCTCATATTTCAGCTGGTGGAGCAGTTCAATTTTATGGGCGAATTCAAACATGAGGTGCGACAGTTTCAAAAGCCTTATGATAATCAACAAGCTGAGCAAATTTCTCTAATGGTGTAAGCCAATCTAACGCTTTTCTAGGGCGAGTATTCAGTGACATGGCAACTTGATTTAAATAATGCTGATCTGCCTGGTTTAAATCAATCCCTTTAGGTAAATATTGCCTAATTAAACCATTCATATTTTCGCATGTGCCTTTCTGCCATGGCGAATGTGGGTCACAGAAATATACATCTATGCCTAAATCTTCTTCGAGGATTTTATGTTCTGACATCTCACGTCCACGGTCATAGGTCAATGTTTTACGCAGTTCTGCGGGTAAATATTTCAGAGCTTCAGTTAAAGCCTTGCGCACTGATTCTGCCTTTGCATCAGGTAATGTTGCCAAGATACAGAGCCGTGTTTTTCGTTCAATAAGTGTTGCTATCGAACTTTTATTGTCTTTACCTTTAATTAAATCGGCTTCCCAATGACCCGGTATTTTTCTTTCTTGAACTTCGGTTGGGCGCTCATGAATAGTTTTAATATCCTGTAATATAGAATCTTTTTTAGGTTCACCGTTAGCTTTTCGCTTTTTATTTTCATGTCGCAGACAGGATAGTAAGTCTTTTTTCAGCTCACCCTTTGGTAATGCTCGTATCGTTGAATAAATCGTTGTATGGCTTACATTCATTGTTTGATCCAAATCAGGAAATCTCTTTAAACGCTTTGCTATTTGCTGAGGAGACCATAAACAACGGATCGCTTCAACAATAAATTTCCAGAGGATTGAATCGATTTTGAGTTTTATGTGACCACGTCTACGTCTAGCGAAGGTGTTATCAGAAGCATATTGAGCTTGATAAACGTCATTGATGCTATTTCTTTTAAGCTCACGATAGATCGTACTAGGATGTCTTTTAATGAGTTCAGCAAATTTTCTGGCTGAAAAGCCTTCTTTTCTTGACTCAAGCATTAATGCAGTACGATCTTCAAAGTTAAGATGATGGGCGAATTCAAACATGAGGTGCGACAGTTTCAAAAGCCTTATGATAATCAACAAGCTGAGCAAATTTCTCTAATGGTGTAAGCCAATCTAACGCTTTTCTAGGGCGAGTATTCAGTGACATGGCAACTTGATTTAAATAATGCTGATCTGCCTGGTTTAAATCAATCCCTTTAGGTAAATATTGCCTAATTAAACCATTCATATTTTCGCATGTGCCTTTCTGCCATGGCGAATGTGGGTCACAGAAATATACATCTATGCCTAAATCTTCTTCGAGGATTTTATGTTCTGACATCTCACGTCCACGGTCATAGGTCAATGTTTTACGCAGTTCTGCGGGTAAATATTTCAGAGCTTCAGTTAAAGCCTTGCGCACTGATTCTGCCTTTGCATCAGGTAATGTTGCCAAGATACAGAGCCGTGTTTTTCGTTCAATAAGTGTTGCTATCGAACTTTTATTGTCTTTACCTTTAATTAAATCGGCTTCCCAATGACCCGGTATTTTTCTTTCTTGAACTTCGGTTGGGCGCTCATGAATAGTTTTAATATCCTGTAATATAGAATCTTTTTTAGGTTCACCGTTAGCTTTTCGCTTTTTATTTTCATGTCGCAGACAGGATAGTAAGTCTTTTTTCAGCTCACCCTTTGGTAATGCTCGTATCGTTGAATAAATCGTTGTATGGCTTACATTCATTGTTTGATCCAAATCAGGAAATCTCTTTAAACGCTTTGCTATTTGCTGAGGAGACCATAAACAACGGATCGCTTCAACAATAAATTTCCAGAGGATTGAATCGATTTTGAGTTTTATGTGACCACGTCTACGTCTAGCGAAGGTGTTATCAGAAGCATATTGAGCTTGATAAACGTCATTGATGCTATTTCTTTTAAGCTCACGATAGATCGTACTAGGATGTCTTTTAATGAGTTCAGCAAATTTTCTGGCTGAAAAGCCTTCTTTTCTTGACTCAAGCATTAATGCAGTACGATCTTCAAAGTTAAGATGATGGTATGACAATTTTATATACTCCATAAACTCTTTAAATTAATTAGGTGGTTTATGTCGCACTTCAAGTTTTACTCTGCCATGGTATGACAATTTTATATACTCCATAAACTCTTTAAATTAATTAGGTGGTTTATGTCGCACTTCAAGTTTTACTCTGCCATGTTACGAATGAAGATAAAGGAAAGATAAGAAGTACTCCTACTTATTTGAATTTAAAATAATTTAAAAGGAATTTTTATGTATCCATTAAGTTTTAATAGTAATACTGGTGAAGTTTATGTATGTGAGAATTTTATTGAATATAAGCTGAGTAGTTTTTTTTGCGAAGATGATGAGATTAATAATCTAAATAGTCTATCCGATGATTCATTTATTGATTTTGATGATGAGAAAGTTTTTTTATTTAATGTTGTTTTTATAGGTGAAATATTTAACTTAAGTATGATTTATAATGAGAAGAAACTAAGATTAATTAATTTCAAACTTGTATATGAATCTTATGATGAATTTGATTTAAAGATGAATGGTCTTGTGGGTTATTTTGATAAAACACAATTTTTGAATAAAAAAGTAGATGATGTAAAACCATATACAGAATATTTTTATAATTGGGGCGTCGTTTCGGTATATAGTGATCTATCTCTAAATATATATTTTTCAGTAAGATGGCGGGAAGAGTGTTGAGAAATTGCAGTGAAAAGTAAGGAAATACATATTTGTGAATGCTTGGAGAAGATCCTCGTTAAGGAGTTGGATTTAGGAAATTCTATTAGATCTTATAATGAAGCGCCTGAATGGCCCAAGAAAGATAGTAGATTCATTTTTTTAAATAAAAAACTTTCCTTAAAATCATTGGTTGATATACCTTTATGGGTTTTTGTAAGTATTAATAATGACATGCATTATACTTGGTACGATGAAATATATTGTGATAAACATCATGATTTATTGGCAGCTGGTGATATGTGATTTTGAATAAAAAGCATTTTTGCACTGTGCAAAAAATGAAAGTATAAAAGTACGCTACACTGGGAGTCTAGAGATTATCGTTACTTAATATTTGTTTCCAGTATTTATAATCAAAGAGTTACGATAATTTTTTTCTAATAGAAAAAGGCTGCAAATAGCAGCCTTTTTATTTTTTCATCTATGACAACATATGTGTCACGTGATCGTTAAATGACAGATAATGTGAGATTTATTTGATTAAATAAATCAATTATTTATTAGTTTTTTTGACATTCAATCTTAACGAGGTTTTGACACATAAGGGCTTTGTTGCACAAACCTATCTGTAAAGGGTTTTTCAGCGATATAATTTTCAAATGAAGAAGCCTACACACAAAATCTACCGCACAACCAATTGGCCCGCATATAACCGAGCACTCATGAGTCGCGGAAATATTGCCATTTGGTTTGATCCTGCTACGCAATGGTATGCGCCATCAAAAGGCAAACAAGGGCGAAATCAAACCTACTCCGACGCAGCCATCCAATGCTGCTTAATGATTAAATCCTTATTCCGTCTGTCTTTACGTATGGTCACTGGCTTTGTGCAAAGTCTGATTAAACTTTGCGGATTAAATTGGATAGCTCCAGATTACACCACGCTTTGTAGAAGACAAAAGCATATTGATATTGTAATCAGCTACCAAAAAAGTAGCGATGGGCTGCATCTACTCATGGACTCTACAGGCATGAAGTTTCTAGGTGAGGGCGAATGGAAACGCAAGAAACATGGACCTGAATATCGTCGCCAATGGCGTAAACTTCATATTGGTATAGATGCTAAAACCCTACAAATACGAGCAGTTCAGCTTACAACCAATAATGTCAGTGATTCACAGGTGCTTGGTGATTTACTTAATCAGATTCCACAAGATGAGCGGATTGACTCTGTTTATACCGATGGAGCTTATGACACCAAGCAATGCCGTCAGGTCATTGCAGATCGGCAAGGGCATGCGGTGATTCCACCTAGAAAAAATGCGAAACCATGGAAAGATACAAAGAGTAGCTCGCTAGAGCGAAATGAATTACTTCGAACAATTAAACGTTTAGGCAGGACACTATGGAAAAAATGGTCAGGCTATCATCGGCGAAGTTTGGTTGAAACTAAGATGCATTGCATCAAATTATTAGGAGATAAACTCAGTGCAAGGAGTTTTGATAGCCAAGTGAATGAGATCCATGCACGTGTAGCAGTCCTTAACAGATTTACGGAATTAGGTCGACCACTTACCCAAGTTACGCCTTAAATTTGGCTCAATTAGGGGCGCTTTGCATTTCAAATCTTTGTGCAACAAAGCCTAATTGGGGCGTCGTTTCGGTATATAGTGATCTATCTCTAAATATATATTTTTCAGTAAGATGGCGGGAAGAGTGTTGAGGAACTGCAATGAAAAGTAAGGAAATACATATTTGTGAATGCTTGGAGAAGATCCTCGTCAAGGAGTTGGGTTTAGGGAATTTTATTAGATCTTATAATGAAATGCTTGAATAGCCCAAGAAAGATAGTAGGTTCATTTTTTAAATAATAACTTGCCACAAAATCATTGGTCGATATACCTTTACAGGTCTTTGTAAGCATTAATAATGAAATATATTGTGATAAACATCATGATTTATTGGCTGCTGGTGATATGTGATTTTGAATAAAAAGCATTTTTGCACTGTGCAAAAAAATTAAAGTACAAAAGTACGCTACTTTGGAAATTTAGAGATGACCATCAAGAATATTTGTTTTCAATAAGTATGATCAAAGAATTACGATAATTTGTTTCTAATAGAAAAAGGCTGTAAATAGCAGCCTTTTCTATGACGACATATGTGTCGCCTTACGCGTCGTCATGCGACACATAAGTTGTCATTTTGAGCTTATTAAGTTCAATAACTTAGGTTATGTTACGACACATAATGACAATTACTAGCGACACAACATATGTCATTTTTTGAATAAAACGACACAACCTGTGTCAATTTCTAAAATTCATATATTAGTTGTATACATAGTTATTACTTAACACGTGTTCTTTTCTTTGCATTAAGTTAACCGATTTTACATTTTTACTGTATTTTAAAAATTTGTAAGTAAAGTACCTAGCCACTTTATCTTCATGTGTAGATAGAATTATTTGCTTGTTACTAAAGTCGTTACGTAGAACTTCTACTAATGAAGACATATTTATATCATCCATTGTCTGTACAGGATCATCGATAAGAATTGTAGAAAATTTTGTAGAGTAAACTCGGTGTAGCGCTAAAGTTAAAGAAATTACAACAGCAGATATTTGTCCTGAACTCATGGAATTAATATGTCATGATCACTTTCCCAATTAGAAACTAAACGTACATTCTTAAGTTCATCATCACCTGTTGGATCTTTGATAAATATTCCATGCCCAAGACCAGCTTGATGAGTTTGTAAAATTTTTCCTGAATATATATAAAAAGGAATTTCAATTTCTGTTATTAATTTTTTTCTATATTGTCTAATTTTAGTTTTAATAGATGTAATTAGGCGATCAACATCGATTAAAGCTTTATCTAGTAGATCAAATTTTTGGCTAAGTGTAGAAAGTTGCTTATAAATTTCTGTTAAAGAATTTAAATATAAGCTTTGAAGATAGTTTTCTTTTTGATCAAAAATAAGAGTTTGTGCTTGGGCCAATTGATCCTGAGAATTGTTGAAATATTCTCTATAAAATCTATCGAATTCATTGGATTCGTTAGCTTCCAAGTAGCCTTCAGGAATTCTTCCAATTGCGGTGTGAATTCTTACGCATAGTTGATCTGTAGCCTCATTTATGTGAGCTGTTCCACTTGGAGTTGGAAAGGTATTAACTATTAAATCATAGCATCCAATTTTTTCGGTAAGTAACCATTTATGAATTCTATCTAAAAGATCTTTATTGGTGAGAGCTTTCGTTAAAGATTGCAAGTTCTCATGTGAAATAGCTGTATTTTGATCCTGATAAATTTGACAGGCTTTAATAAGTGGTCGAAGATGAAAATCATTAAAAGTGTTTCTAATGTTGACTAAAATTTTATCTTTATCAGATAGTTCTGATTGTAATATAAGTTTATGTTTAGCTATAGCATGAGCTAAAGAATCATGATCTAGATAGTCATGGCCACAAAGTATGCATTTAGACTCATCTGGTATATTTTTTATATTTGAAGAAATTTCATCATGATATTTGATGAGTTCAGTATAAATAGAATTTAAGCCGTTAGTTTTTGTTTCTTCAACAATTAATGCTTGAAGCGAATTTTCAAAAGAATGATGATCCTCAAGACCTAAAGTTTTATAAATAGCTTCAAGGTTTAATGATGATTGAATTGATTTAAGATCACCGCTACCTAAAATGTTATAGGTATTCTTAATTAGTTGGTTAGTTTTGTCCTGATTAAGATAAAAATCATATTGCTCAAGAGATTTGTAATATCCTAGATAGAGTGAAAGATATTCGCGTTGTTGGATAGCAGTTTCAAAACTTCGATTTCTAATATAAAATTTTTGAAACTTAATAAAATTTTTAATACTGCTAATTTCATCTAACGCAATATTTAGTTTATCTTTCGTAAAATCTGAAATAGAAGGTAAATCCCAAAATGGAGACTTATTGCTCTTTATTAATTCGGGGAAAGCATATGAATGTTGTTGAAAGTTTTCTATTGTGTTGTTTGAATCGTTATCAATTTTGTATATATCCTTGATATTTTGAATTTCAGCCTTAATTGTTTTTTTTGCAAGCGTTATTTTTTTTTGAATATTTATTAGTTTGTTGAGCTTTTCATCAGCGTCTAAGGTGTTTCCAAAAAGCTGGGCTAACTCTTCAGCTCTTCTTGCTTCATTCTTTGTTTTAAGGAATTGAGATGTTTCCTCTTGTTGTACATAATGAAAAAGTAAAAAGTCTCTAGCGAAATCTTTACTATCAAAATATTGTTCTAATTTACTTTGAGATGAAGTGATTGATTTTTCATCTATTATTTCATGTAATTCCCATAATTCTGTAAATTTGGATATCTTTTTTAAAGCATTAGGAGGATTATTTTTAAGTTTTCGTTGAAAAATTTTGACATTTGAATTTTCATCAATGAATTCAATTGTAATCTCAATATTTTCATTTCCTTTATGTGCAACAACGATATCAGTAGGAATTTGGCGGTTTTCGACAGAAATTAAACGAGAAATATTTCCAGTTAGAGCTAATTCAATTGCATCGAATACAGAAGTTTTTCCATAACCGTTTGGCCCATCTAAAAGTATAAGATTGTTCTGCCCAAAATTTATTATGTATGGTTCATTGCCAAATATTTTAAAATTTTTGAATGTGACCTTTTTTAAATGAATCATGTTAAGTTCCCCCATATTTTCTCGACTTTCTGATAAATATTACTTTCGGTCCACTCCACATCCGATTCGATTATTTTTTTATAAATCATAGCATCTTGTTTACTAAAAGATTTTTCAATCTCTAAACTTAGATTGATTAACTCTTTTTGAGATGGAGAGTACCTAATAAATGGTAGCTTTAAGGCTATTTTTAGGATGAGGGAATAGTAATTTTGGACAGTTTGATGAGTACTCTTGAAAGCTGTAAAACTTTGTCCATTTTTTTCATTAATAATTTCACTTATAACAAAATTTGAAATTTCATGAACGTTATTAATTTTTAGAAATTTTTCTAAGTCAATGAGTTCATTATTCGAATAAGGGCGAATTCAAACATGAGGTGCGACAGTTTCAAAAGCCTTATGATAATCAACAAGCTGAGCAAATTTCTCTAATGGTGTAAGCCAATCTAACGCTTTTCTAGGGCGAGTATTCAGTGACATGGCAACTTGATTTAAATAATGCTGATCTGCCTGGTTTAAATCAATCCCTTTAGGTAAATATTGCCTAATTAAACCATTCATATTTTCGCATGTGCCTTTCTGCCATGGCGAATGTGGGTCACAGAAATATACATCTATGCCTAAATCTTCTTCGAGGATTTTATGTTCTGACATCTCACGTCCACGGTCATAGGTCAATGTTTTACGCAGTTCTGCGGGTAAATATTTCAGAGCTTCAGTTAAAGCCTTGCGCACTGATTCTGCCTTTGCATCAGGTAATGTTGCCAAGATACAGAGCCGTGTTTTTCGTTCAATAAGTGTTGCTATCGAACTTTTATTGTCTTTACCTTTAATTAAATCGGCTTCCCAATGACCCGGTATTTTTCTTTCTTGAACTTCGGTTGGGCGCTCATGAATAGTTTTAATATCCTGTAATATAGAATCTTTTTTAGGTTCACCGTTAGCTTTTCGCTTTTTATTTTCATGTCGCAGACAGGATAGTAAGTCTTTTTTCAGCTCACCCTTTGGTAATGCTCGTATCGTTGAATAAATCGTTGTATGGCTTACATTCATTGTTTGATCCAAATCAGGAAATCTCTTTAAACGCTTTGCTATTTGCTGAGGAGACCATAAACAACGGATCGCTTCAACAATAAATTTCCAGAGGATTGAATCGATTTTGAGTTTTATGTGACCACGTCTACGTCTAGCGAAGGTGTTATCAGAAGCATATTGAGCTTGATAAACGTCATTGATGCTATTTCTTTTAAGCTCACGATAGATCGTACTAGGATGTCTTTTAATGAGTTCAGCAAATTTTCTGGCTGAAAAGCCTTCTTTTCTTGACTCAAGCATTAATGCAGTACGATCTTCAAAGTTAAGATGATGGTATGACAATTTTATATACTCCATAAACTCTTTAAATTAATTAGGTGGTTTATGTCGCACTTCAAGTTTTACTCTGCCAAGTGATGACATTTTTTTTAAAATTATAAGCATCTTCTTCAATTAAAAATATAGTTTCTCTTTGTATTAAGGAATCCTCATGACAGATCAACATAGTGCAATTTTTTATGAAATAAGGTTCAACTTTACCTGAGTTTTTTATAGCTTCAAATAAATCTTCAGCTCTATCCTCAAGTAATTCTATTGCAGAATCATTGGATTGCTCATTTAATTGGATAGTAATAAAGTATTCTTCTTTTTGAGAGTTAGAGATTGGGCTAAAAAGAAATACATTTTGTCTTTTATCTGTTAATTCAATATCAACTAATTGGTATCCATTGCTTGAAATAATGTTATTAATAATTGAAATCATTTAGCTAATTGATCCTTTGCATCAGTTAATGGAATAAGATTAATGATGGGAAGAACCTCATTCCTTTTGGGTCTTTGATCAACATCTTGTGAAATAGGGGCTTCAGTGTGCATCGAAGCTGCAGGTGATATTGGATGTATGATATTGCCGTTGTAAATAAGATTTTCTACTTCATACAAAATTTCAATCATGTTTGGGTTTGAAGTAATTTGTCTTTCAATTTGTGTAACCTTTCGAAAGGAATTCGTAATAGTAGTTGGTAGATAGTGTTGATATGGTGGAAGGGTGTTACGATAAATTAACTTAAATTTTAATGGGTTATGAATTGCTAAATTAAAATCAATTTCGTGAAAAATACGTATAAGCATATGGCGAATTCCGTCATTATTGCTTTCAAATGCATCATCAATATTCTTATTAAAAAGATTAATTTGTGGAGAGAAATTACGATAATGTTCCCAAAGCTGATATGGAGTAAGGCTTAATAATATTTTACGTATTTCTTGTAAATTACATACTTTCCCAAATTCTGGTGACTGGTATTCTTCATCTGGATCTTCCATATAATGGTCAATATGGAAGAAAAATCGCTCCTTAAATTTGTGAGCTATATACTCTTTACTCACATCTTCATGATCTACAGTAACAGCGTCAATTATTTCAGTAAATTTTATAGGAAATTTTTTTGAGTTTTGTTTATTCTTATGGCGATCAATAATATACCTATCCATAATTCCTAAAAAGTACAGAAATGCTTTATTTAATTGGCTCGTTGTTACAGGAATATTTCTTTGGGAAAAACAAATTGATAGCTCTGATTTAATCTTTGCATTGACATCGCTAAGATCACAAAATGAATTTCCGTCATCATATTCATATGCAGAAATTCTAGATAAAGCATCATTTGTCCCACTTAGAATAGATTGTAACTGTAAGGCTAACTCTTCATCTGACTTATCTGTAAATGCATTTCTAATAATAGACGTAGTTTTGCAGGTTTTTTTTGCATTAGATGCAGCTTTGTGAAGAATCGAATTTTGATCAGTTGCAGCATGATATTCATCTAAAATTTTCTGGATATCATCTGAAATTGATGATCGAAGGTCGGTACAATCAGATTTAAAGTTTATGACCTTCCATGTGTGAATTTTTCCAATCACATTTGGATTTTTTGAAATTTCTAAAGTTATTTCCAAAAGAGCATCTGAATATTTACTATAGCTACTTTTTTCATATGCTTTTACTTGATGAAAGGAAGTAGATACTTCATCAATAATTATTTCAAAATCTTCATTATCTTCTAGCATTAAGCTGTAACCTGAGAAGTCTTTCTCAATCAATTCTGAATTGATACATTTCAAAGCATAGAACAGGGCAACCTTGCCTTGATAGTTGAAGCCACTCCAAGATGGTGATGCGTCAAAAGACATTTTTTTCCCTCAAAAAATTTATAAATCTATAGAGAAGTTATGAACTAGACTGATTTAACTATAGACTATTTTTAATATTATGATATTAATGGTTTTTTAACATTTTTTAGGTTAACTTTCTACTAGTTATTAAAAAGAATAATTTTGGTAGAATTATCGTGAAAATTTAAAATAAACAATGATCTATAATCTGAGGAAAATGTGGATTTCATTCTTTTCTTGCTTCAAAAAACAAAAAATCTTCTTGACTATAGTGGGCTATTAACCAAATTTGTTATTGGTTTTGGTATATGCTTGATTCTTATTTACTTTATATACATTGGGTATTTTCCAACTGATTTGTCGTTGGGGGATGGCCTTTTATTCTTTCTTATCACAATTAAATTTTGTTTTGTTTATCTGTTATTTCTAGGGTCACACTATGCTCTTGGAAATACTTTAGTTGGTATATTAAGTGTATTAAAAAATATATGTATCACCTTGTTTTCTTTTAGAGAAAAGTTAGCCAAAAAATTATTGAATCTTTTTTTTATTAAATTAGATTTGAAAGAAAGTGTTGATCGAATTGGAAAATTTTTTATCAAGTTTTTACTTTCAGTTTTTGGCTTGGCCTTTGTGTTTGCTTTTTATGGTGGAAAATTATTGAATTTGATTACAATGATTTTTTTAAGTTTACTGCTAAAATTTTGTATAGATAAATTCATAAAGCATTTAAAAATAGAAAAATTAAATAATGAAGAATTAACTGAAAGTGAAAAGGATGATAAAAATAAAAAGCTTTTAATAATATTGCTTTATATATTAATTGTACCTAGTGCTGTATATCTTTTTTACGCAGGAAAAGAGAGCAATTTTTTAATTACTAATACACTAGGCTCTGTACGAGAAGACGATAAAAATAGCCTTATTTATATCAAATTAGTATTCAAAGATTTTTTTCCTGAAGCCAGAATTGGAGAGAAGAAAGGTGAATACATAGAAATTAAAGATGCTGAAGTCTTGTTAAGAGGTGTTGGGAAAAATGCTTTAGTCCAATATACATCTAAAGCTAAAGATCAAAATGGGAATATGGTTCCTATCAAGGTGAAAGTAGAAATTCCAAATGATTCGCTTTTAATTATACGAAGAACGCATAATCAAAAGTGATAATCAATTTTATAGACTCAATAAATTTAAGCCATTAGACCTAATACATCAGAACGTTTAAAAAGCCTAATTTTTTTATCAGTTTTACCCATGTAATAGGTTTTGATAAGTCCTTGCTTTTGCAAGTTTGTGATATGTGAATGACGCATACTTAGTAATGCACTAGCTTCAGTACCTGTCATATAGACTTCCTTCAATTTAAGTACTTCACTGAGTTCTTCTCGCGGAATGAGCTTCCAATAGACTAAATCTTCAATGCTTAAGAAGCCTGTATTGCACCAATATTTTTTCATCCAGTTCATGGGACAATTTAATTGCTTTGCTGCATCTACATAGGAAATATAATTTTCGCTATTGAGTTTGTTCTTCAGACTTAATAGAGAGCTAGCTTCTATTTGAACTGATAAAGGATTGTTCTTATCTTTGATCAGAATTCCTTTTTGAACAAGTACAGCAACCTTATTGGGGCTGATTTCTAAGAGTGCGGCAGCATTTTTTAAAGAGTAATAATCCTTACTATGCGATATTTCATTTAAGGTATTTTTTTGCCTTCCAGAACGAGTCGGATAACCTTTAATCATAATTAAGTCATCTGGCTTTATATCTTGGACATCAGTCTTTAAAAAAATATTTATTGCAGTTGAATCTATATGTGGACCATTAGTAGGAGTAATACCTAAAGCCCCTAATTTTTCCACTAGATTAGTTGGAGATGCCTTTAGCTGTGTTGCTAGTGGACTAACGAGTATGTAGTTTTCTTTGAATTCATTAGGACTTACGCATTGACGGATTCAAAAAAGTATTAAAATACTTTATAAAGTATCTGTGATCAGACGAATTAAACATGCTTCTACAGCAACTTGTACATTACCCATTTATATGGGCTTTCTCATGACAGAACCGAACTCTATTAGCTGCACACAACTTGCCGAGACTTATAACATCTCGCATGATAGTGTAAATCGCTTTCTAGAACGTGAAGACTACACACCTCACGACCTATATCAAGAAGCAATTCAACATATTGATAATAATAAACTTATAGTCAGTATTGATGATACTGTTTTAGATAAACCCTATAGTCAACATATGGACTTGGTTAGCTATTTTTGGTCAGGCAAACACCACCGATCCGTCAAGGGTATTAATCTCATTACCTTGTATGCGACAGATCAGAATGGTCAAAATATTCCAATTAATTTCCGAATTTATGACAAATCTGAAAGTAAAACCAAGAATGATTACTTTATGGATATGTTAAGTGAAGTACTCAGTTGGGGTGCAAAGATTCAATTTATTACAGGTGATAGTTGGTATTCATCGACTGGAAATCTAAAAACCATAAGAAAATATGGTATTCGATTTATGTTTGGTATCGACTGTAACCGTAAGGTTTCCCCAGAAAAAGGACAATGGTTTCAACTGCGTTTATTGCCAAATTTCCATCAGGGTCAAGTGGTCTGGCTCAAAGATTTTGGCTTTGTACAATTATTTAAGACTCAGTTAAAAGAACAGCAGAGGTTTTATATTGTGCATCAAGATGAAGATGATTTATTGTCCTTTGAGGGTTTTCATGAATTACATTCAAGTCATTGGAAAATAGAGCAATATCACCGGGTGATTAAACAGGTTTGTCATATTGAAAAGTTTCAAGTAAGACGATCTAAACTGATTTTGAATCATATTTTTTCAGCCTTGATGGCCTACGTCGAGATACAAAAGAACCAGTTTGAGCGGATCTTTGAAAATGTATATCGTTGGCAGAAGAAATTATTTAGACCAGTTATCAAAAACTTCATTGATGACTTTATTCTCGATAAAAATCATCTGCTACCACAGAGAATCTATAAATAATAGTGCGTAAGTCCTATTCATTCACCTTTTCTTTTGAATATTTTTTGAAAGTCTGTGGTATTTCATTTGTATTCTCTAATTTGAACCATCCAGCTTTTGCTAGTTTTCTAGCAATGTCATAATTGATATCTAACAACTTAGCAACATCCTTTAATTGCATACTATCATTGTCTGCGGGTGCTTCGATGCTATTGAGAAGTGCAGATTTAGGTTGAGAATATGTATCAATTAAGAAGTGTTCTATGTCTCTGCTAGCAATATCTCCTTTGTAGAGTTCTTTCTGTCCAAGCTTCAAAAAGTCATTTTCTATCAATTTCTCAAGCTCAAATCGAGAAATATTTAAGATCAGTTGTATTTCATAATTTCTAAGATTTCTGGAAATACTATTTTCACTAATTCTATATTCTGAAGAATTCTTTTCGGTGATTTTAATATGCTTGTTGGGCAGAGTAAAACTTGAAGTGCGACATAAACCACCTAATTAATTTAAAGGGTTTATGGAGTATATAAAATTGTCATACCATCATCTTAACTTTGAAGATCGTACTGCATTAATGCTTGAGTCAAGAAAAGAAGGCTTTTCAGCCAGAAAATTTGCTGAACTTATTAAAAGACATCCTAGTACGATCTATCGTGAGCTTAAAAGAAATAGCATCAATGACGTTTATCAAGCTCGATATGCTTCTGATAACACTTTTGCTAGACGTAGACGTGGTCACAGAAAACTCAAAATCGATTCAATCCTCTGGAAATTTATTGTTGAAGCGATCCGTTGTTTATGGTCTCCTCAGCAAATAGCAAAGCGTTTAAAGACATTTCCTGATTTGGATCAAACAATGAATGTAAGCCATACAACGATTTATTCAACGATACGCGCATTACCCAAGGGTGAGTTGAAAAAAGACTTATTATCCTGTCTGCGTCATGAAAATAAAAAGCGAAAAGCTAACGGTGAACCTAAAAAAGATTCTATATTACAGGATATTAAAACTATTCATGAGCGCCCAGCCGAAGTTCAAGAAAGAAAAATACCGGGTCATTGGGAAGCTGATTTAATTAAAGGTAAAGACAATAAAAGTTCGATAGCAACACTTATTGAACGAAATACACGGCTCTGTATCTTGGCAACATTACCTGATGCAAAGGCAGAATCAGTGCGCAAGGCTTTAACTGAAGCTCTGAAATATTTACCTGCAGAACTGCGTAAAACGTTGACCTATGACCGTGGACGCGAGATGGCAGAACATAAAATACTTGAAGAAGATTTAGGCATAGATGTATATTTCTGTGACCCACATTCACCCTGGCAAAAAGGCACATGCGAAAATATGAATGGTTTAATTAGGCAATATTTACCTAAAGGGATTGATTTAAATCAGGCAGATCAGCATTATTTAAATCAAGTTGCCATGTCACTGAATACTCGTCCTAGAAAAGCGTTAGATTGGCTTACACCATTAGAGAAATTTGCTCAGCTTGTTGATTATCATAAGACTTTTCAAACTGTCGCACCTCATGTTTGAATTCGCCTTGAAAAGTTTTTTATGTTTTAGAAATGGTAGCAATAGAATACGTGGATGAGAATTCTCACTTCTATTGTTAATATTTTCACTTAATTTTATGGCAGAAGTCTCTGGGTCAGAAAAATATTCATACACTTTAAAAAAAATATTTTCATTTGTATTGGAATTATCATCTTTTAAGAAAGAATTGAATGCTTTCCAGCATGATGCAAAATCTGAAAAAACTTTATTTGAACTATGAGTCAGTATGTCAAGAAACCAATAGACACTTTCCATTGATTTTACTTTCTGTACAGGTGCTTTATCTAATTTAAAACCGCAGCGAGAACAGTTTAGAACCCCTGTTTTGGGGAGAAGAAAATTCTTACATTGAGGACAAGAATAAATTAACAAACAAGAATGTATTGGACATGCATGTATAGGCTTTAATGTCCATATTTTTCTAAGATATGCTTTTTCAGAAAGACAAGTGGGACAGTAGCGGGCTTTGTTGCACAAACCTATCTGTAAAGGGTTTTTCAGCGATATAATTTTCAAATGAAGAAGCCTACACACAAAATCTACCGCACAACCAATTGGCCCGCATATAACCGAGCACTCATGAGTCGCGGAAATATTGCCATTTGGTTTGATCCTGCTACGCAATGGTATGCGCCATCAAAAGGCAAACAAGGGCGAAATCAAACCTACTCTGACGCAGCCATCCAATGCTGCTTAATGATTAAATCCTTATTCCGTCTGTCTTTACGTATGGTCACTGGCTTTGTGCAAAGTCTGATTAAACTTTGCGGATTAAATTGGATAGCTCCAGATTACACCACGCTTTGTAGAAGACAAAAGCATATTGATATTGTAATCAGCTACCAAAAAAGTAGCGATGGGCTGCATCTACTCATGGACTCTACAGGCATGAAGTTTCTAGGTGAGGGCGAATGGAAACGCAAGAAACATGGACCTGAATATCGTCGCCAATGGCGTAAACTTCATATTGGTATAGATGCTAAAACCCTACAAATACGAGCAGTTCAGCTTACAACCAATAATGTCAGTGATTCACAGGTGCTTGGTGATTTACTTAATCAGATTCCACAAGATGAGCAGATTAACTCTGTTTATACCGATGGAGCTTATGACACCAAGCAATGCCGTCAGGTCATTGCAGATCGGCAAGCGCATGCGGTGATTCCACCTAGAAAAAATGCGAAACCATGGAAAGATACAAAGAGTAGCTCGCTAGAGCGAAATGAATTACTTCGAACAATTAAACGTTTAGGCAGGACACTATGGAAAAAATGGTCAGGCTATCATCGGCGAAGTTTGGTTGAAACTAAGATGCATTGCATCAAATTATTAGGAGATAAACTCAGCGCAAGGAGTTTTGATAGCCAAGTGAATGAAATCCATGCACGTGTAGCAGTCCTTAACAGATTTACGGAATTAGGTCGACCACTTACCCAAGTTACGCCTTAAATTTAGCTCAATTAGGGGCGCTTTGCATTTCAAATCTTTGTGCAACAAAGCCACAGTAGCGTAAACCTTCTAATTCTAATAATTCATGGGGGACTTCAATTGTTCCAATCATTATAGGAGATCTATTGGTTGGCCTTGATCTTTCAAAAGCTAGAAATTTATAAGAACTATCAAGATTTAATACTTCTAACACTTGAGTGAAGCGTTTCATATCAGAAATATGATAATTCAAAGACTGACGAATGATAGATTTATACTTTTCTTTGCCTATTAAATTAAAAATTGAACTATGTGCATTGAGTTCTGCTGTTCTTAACAAGAAACTCATTGGTGACTCATCTTCATGAGGTATTGCTTGTATTAAAAGAGGATTTTGCATAATTCTGACTATTAAATTAATGAAATGATTTGTGAAATGTTCATTTCAAATGGATTTTTATTTTGTTTGCTGATGTATAGCGTGATGCCTAGCTTCCATGCATAACTGAAGTCATTGGAATTTATGATTTGCCTATTATCATTTAAAGCATGTGTAATACTTTCCCTAATCAGGCTCATTACATATGAGTGATAGCCTTTTGTTGCTAGTTGAATTTGCATGCCTACGAGCTGGCTATCTAGAGGTGGTGAGAAAGTGATATTTTGCTTATTGAGTGTTCTTGCAACTTCAGCAAGAAATGCAAACATGCTCCCGCCATTTGAAGGATCAACAGCTAATGGATTAAGGTGGTAGATGAATGGGAATCTACGTGCAATCTGGCTATCAACTTGAAGTAGTGGGACAAACTCAGGTAAACCAACTAAACAAAAACTAATCCCTGTTCGGTTTACTAGCGTTTTAAGCCAATTTCCTGTAGTCCGATTCATTCTTGTAGATGTTGGTTTACGCTCAAATAAATGATGAAATTCATCTAAGAATATAAGTTTGGTTTCGCATTGTGCGAGTAAATAAATAAGCCTGCTAGTTAAGTATTCAGTAGTACCATATCCATTTTCATAAGTTGGATCTCCTAGTTCTTTAAGCATAGTTATTGCTAATGATTTAACTGTAGCAGGCGATGGTACTTCTACATAGCACACAGGAATGATGCTTTTTTTATGATCTTTCTCAATTTTTTCTGTGCGAGGCATCAGACTCAAGATTGTTTTACAGAGGGTGGTTTTTCCAAGTCCCCCTTCAGCAAGAAGCATACTTCCAACAGGTTCACTAAATGAAATACTTCTTTTTACACAATCTTGTATACCTGTGAAAGCGGCCATAAATTCATTAGAAGTAATAACAATATTGTTAATAGATCGAATTTTTTCAAAACGATTCTCAAATTTTTCCATGTTTAAATACCTCCAATGAACCAAATTGATCAATTGGTGTAGGTACATTTACTGAGGAAACAGCTTGTTCAACAATATCCTTGTCTTTTGAGAATAGTTGTTCTTCGATCCTCTGTAGCTGCTTGGGAAGCTCAAGAGTAAGTGGTTTCAATCTTGGCTTTCGTCTCACAAGATTAGTTTGAATCTCATGCATAAGTTTATACAGATAATATAAATCGGACATCGAACCAATTTTTTGTTTATCAGATCGAGATTGGATTTTCTTTAGTTTTTGAACTTCAAGATGGGTTACTCGTGTTAATCCAAATGTATAGTCTTGATTGGTTGAATCTGCTTGAATGATTAAATCTTTCTTGTTGGGATCAATGATAAAAACTTCATTTAAATTTAAATCATCTATAAGCACAGTAACTTTTTTTATGCCTTTAGCTTGTAGTGTAGTTAGAGCATGTGAAAAATAACTAATACCATCTACACGTACTTGACCGTGATTAATGCTTCTTTCAATAGGCCTACGGCATAAAATTTTTGCATCTATATCTGTAAGAAAACTCGGTCGTATATCTTCAATGGCATCTTGCCACATGATGATAGGTGAACGTCCTGTCGTGTGATGGATAGATCGGTGATAAACTTCATGAATCCAAGTATCTATATATTGTTTTAATTGTTCTAAAGTTAATTGTGCAATTTTACTTGAATTATATTCACCTCTATTCGTTGGATTAGAAAAAGTTGTACCCGGTAGTTTTTGTATAATCCCATGTGTGAGCGTACTAAAAAAACGTTCAATATGAGGCTTGTTATTAGGTGTACCTACTTGGGAAGGAGTCAAAGTAATTTTCAGCTGTTCACATACTCGTTCGAGAGCATTGTTTTTAAACTCCACACCATTATCTGGAATGATGATACTTGGGATTCCTCCTGGTAACTTTTGGTTTGGCCGAGTAATCATATCTTTGATAACTTCTAATGTAGTTGCAGCACTAGGGGGGTACATATTGATATAAGTTCCAACAATGGCTCTAGAGTAGATATCAATTGCACATGCGAGAAATGGTCGACCTAAGGCAAGTTTCGTCTTCGGATCAATCACGATTAGATCTAAATAGTGTGTATCAATTTCGACCATATAAAGAGCGAATGGACTAATGATACTTTTGCCAGCAGCTTGAAATTTTTTCTTCGCTATTCGGGACCCTTTTTTTATTTTAAATTCAATATAAGGATCTAATTTTTTGATATGTCGCTGGATACTACGAAGTGTTGGTAACTGTTCTAATGGGATGCCTTGCTCCATGAATCGACCAAGCATATAGGCTTGTACGTCTTTACCACTTCTGTATTCAGGCTTTAAATAGACTTCATTAATTGCTTGATTTAGAATTTGATAAATTTCAGGAGAGAATCGTAAACTGCGATTACCTGAATGTTTATTATGCAAGCACAGTTTATTCTGAGAAGAATTTTTATATTTATTGATCCATCTTGCCACAGTACGGCACGAAGGTGGGTTAAGGTCATTAATATCGGAAGCTATTTGGGGGATTAATTCGGAAAGCAGATTAATACTTGTAGGGTACTCCAATAGTTGTAATGCATTGACAACATAGCGCTCTTTGCGATGAAGTTCTAAACTGTATTTTGGGTTGATTATGAGTTTCTCAGGTGCAAATACACATAAAATTTCACCTAATTTATAGCGACTTTCGAATTCGTTGGGTGTTATTGAAAATGACTTTCCACCAGCTATAGCAGCATACCGAATAGCATTATAGGTTATAGATCCGATTTCAAAAATATAGTCGGGATGTGCTTTAAAATAAAAACGAAAACCAGGTTGAGGTATAAAAAGAGAGTTTTCCATATTAATAGACCTTTCGACTATTCATATTTTCTGAGCGGAGCTTAATTTTTTTATGAAAAAATAAATAATCAGCTAGTTCTTGTTTAAGACCTATTGATTCAAGAGTTTTATAGACTTGCTGTGAAGTATCAAATTCTTCGAAATTTAAGTGACGTAAGGCGTAATTGATTTCGAGGGTGTTCCAATTGAATCTATGTCCTCTTTGATACCAGTAAAGTAGCTGCGAAATTTCTGATTCACTTGGTAAGTCTATGTGATCTATTAGCTTAAAAGTAATATCAATCGAGTGGAGTAGATCAGATAGTATTGCAAAGCGATTTAAATCATCTGTTGATAGTGATGCTATGGATGGTTTGACCTCATGAATCTCATAACTACCTTTTACTGTTTTAACTAAAAAATCTGGAAAACAATATTGTTCATTGATAAGTAAAATTTTTAATGCTTGTGAGCGATAATTTATGATGTTGGGATCTTGTTCTAAATGTATTGCATGTGCCAGTTCAAGACGGCTTTCTAGTGGTATTGCACCGCAACACTTTTGACTAGGGAATAGGGAAGTTCGACGGCCAAAAGCACCTTGATAGATTTTACGTTGCCCATGAAGTGTAGCTGCTACATTTGCTGTTGATTCAAAGGCAATCCTGATTTGTTCAAGGATATTTATTTGAATATCAGTTTTTGAAAAAACTGTTTTATAAGACATATCTGTTTATCCAGAAGTAATCCTATTCTCAATAGATATTTGAGAATGAGTTAATCTGTACTATTACGATTGAATAGCACTTACTTGACTGGTGACGATATAGAGAAGATACTATGATTCTCAGGTCTTTATATGCTTCTATATAAAGTCACGAACGGATCCTTTTTAGGGTCCGTTTTTTATTGATTTTTGGTTTAGTTTTTCATGATGACTCCATAATAATTTTTGAAGAATGAAAATTTAGTGGTTATGGTTCGGATCTAAAGATGAGTTTCTTTGGTTTGCTAGCCATGTAGCAACATCTTTTACTAACGCATATTTTCCACGACGATTTGGGAAAGTGAAAATAGGAATAGGAACGGTTTTACGTGTTAATGCTTGACGAAAAGCATCTGTGGTTTTGTAACCTAAAGCAATTCTTAGAGCATCATCAGCTATTAGTGGGCCGTAACGGTCAAATAGCTCTTTTTCTATTGTTGCTGCATCAACTATTAAATGGTTTTGCATAGGGCTTCTTGTATTATCCTGTCACAACAGAAGCATATATCTTTTAAAAAAAGTTGTGTAGAAAGTAAAGTTAGCTCAATTTTTTACTCTATACAAATTTCTAATTTATTGTTTTTAAATTATAAATAATCATAAGTAGGATTTTTTTTTGAGACTGACTAAAAAATGCAAAATACACAAATGGAAAAAAGAAGTGAGCTAGATATCGTTCGAGTTTCATTATGGTATTGGTATATCAGGGTCAATTTATCTAAAAAATCAGATTATCAAATTGAAAAAGTAATTGAGCCAGATGCTTTTAATAAAAATAAGTATGGTGATGCTTATCATAATAATAAATGGCGAGGTTATCGCTTAGGTAAACATACTCCAAGTCCTATCCTTATAGGCCAAGCAGAATTTCATGTAGAAGGCAGCTCTATGCTTCTTAAACATACTCTTTGGCAAGTCATGAATAACTCCATTAGTATTGATTCGCTGTTAAGTGTTGAGCTTAGAAATCTTTCGTGGGAAGTCCAACGTATTCTTTATAAAGCTAACAAATACGATTGTGGGAGTTTATTAGTTACCAACCTATCTAAAAGAAAATTACGCCAGCTAGAGTGTTTAGCTGGATTGGATGCATTGGCAGCACAGATAATTTTTTTTAAATTAGCTGTTAAAAGTGAAGAGGATACTTCTGCATTAAGTCAGTCTATTTATAGGACTTTACTTATTATGTGTACTGAACTTCCATTTTTTAATTATCGTGCGCACTTTATTTCATTAATTAATTCGAACGTTTTCTCTTTAGTTAGTTCAACAGAGAACGTGTTGGGTAAAAATTTTGTGGATAGTTTTTCGAAAAATGTCAGAATTTTGATAAATCTGTTGTTATCAATGGAAGATACGGGGAAAGTAGGTATTACAAGAAAAGAAAGTATAAGAGCATTATCAAATTTATTGCATGAAACACAAGTTCTAAATATCTTGGAGGGAGATAATCTTTTGACAATAGATGTTATCTAAACTGAATCGAATGCAAATTATCTTTGAAATTTACATTCAGGATTTTTAACGAGAACTATTGGATCGTAAAGAATCGGTGATAAGAGTCGTAGAATTAACAGGTGAGTTAAAAGTTCTACATTTCTAGACGTTTAGATAGTTTTTCTTCCGCATACATTTGTTTGAGAGCTAAATTCTCTTGTTCCAATTTATCTAATCGAATCAGAATTTGCTCATTAACATCTATGTAACTTGCTTTCCAGCGATAGAAAGTAGCTACACTGATTTTGTACTCTTGGCAAAGCTGTTCGATAGTTGCACCTGCCAAATGCTTTTTAATAATGCTATTGATTTGAGTTACAGAAAATTTTTGCTTCACATTGAGTTCCTAAACGATCGTTCAATCATTATCCAAAATAAAAAATCAATAAACAGATAGGGTTAAATGAAAATATCCTATTTTGGGATATTTTTAATTGTAACTGATATTGAGCCATGCGCTCAATACACGATCCTAGGTATCAAGACCTAATTAAGAAACTTATAGAACTTCGTGAGTCTAAAAATGTGACTCAGGTTGAGCTTGCTCGTCGTCTGGAAAAGCCCCAATCGTATGTTTCCAAAGTTGAAATTTTAGAAAGAAGAATAGATATCATTGAGCTAATAGATTGGCTAAAAGTATTGGAAACTGAAATTGCAGATTTTCTTACTTTTTATAGTTTTTCAAATTAAGGGCTTAGAAGTATCTTCTAAGCCCCTTATAAATTTTATTTATAGATGTCATAAAGTTTATTTAGTGCCTTTGTTTCTGGAGAATCCTCTTTAGATTTAAATTCTTCTATCTTGGTAATGACCCTTGAAATGAGACTTTCCGATTTATTTTCTGGTTTACTAGGATTTTTAGTCAGTAACCAATAAATCCGACTCCATTGATTGTTATCTAGCCATAAACTAATTCTTTCAGCTACATATTCAGGAGGAATTAAAGATAAATCTTGGAAATATGGTTGTAGGCATTGGAATCCAATCTCATCAATATGATCTTTAGATTGTTGGAAATATTCATTAAGTATTTTGCTAAAACGGTCCTCTTTATCCAAAAGGTATCCTGAAATTTTATTAAAGCAGTTCCATACCTCTTTCTGATTCGTATCACTATTTCCAATAGCTTGTGATAGCCATAGGAAGAAAGCTTCACTAAATTTGTAATCAAGCTGGATTGGATAGTTAAAGAGCTGGAGAAGCTTTTTATCTTTGGTTAAATCTGTCTCCCAAACCTCTTTGCCAATATTTTTGATGAGCTCAATAACTTTGCTCCGTGTAGGCTCATCTCCATGTTCTAGAAGTAAACATGAACATTCACTATAATCTAATGGGTGATTCTTGTAGATGCTTTGTATTTCAGCATCAAATCCACCCATTGAGCATATTTTACGAATGATATCTGCGATTTGCTGAGTATTTTGAAGATGCGAGTTATATTCATCAATAAAGAGAGCAGTCTCAGATTCTGTGCCAAATAGTTGTTCATGCTCGCTTGATTTGATGATCTCAAGAGCTAAAAGATTTTCTTTATTACGAGCAATTCTTGAAACAAGATCAAGTTTGTTGTATTTAGCTAAAAATTGAATAGTCTGTGAAATTTTTTCTTGAGTGGATTTTTTCCAATAGTCTTTTATATCTTGTCTTTCAAATTGTTTTTGCATTTGAATTTCTTCAGTAAAGAGCAGAGCAACTAAATAATATAATGAGGAGTTCTTTTTTGCCTCTTCGTGGGTTATTGTCTGTTTTAGCTGAACATTGGTCTTTAATATTTCCTCTAAATTACTACAAGAAAAATTAGAAATAAGTGCAAATGATAGTTCATATAATTCATCTATATTTCTAGCTCTTTGATTTACAGCGGTACTAAATAGCTCTATTAGTTTATTTACAAAACCTTCCCATTTAGCTTTATTTTTTACATAAGGAATAGTGTTAATGAGTAAGTTCACATCCTCAATTTTAATTTGAGTGAAATTAGAGAGTGTATTAATGCTCCAAGAAGGAAAATCATTTAAGTTAGGAGTAATCTCTGGGAATAGAATGTTGGTACTTCTCGTTAAATTCAACCATTTTGCCCATTGCTCTTTTTTTAAAGATTGATAAGTCAAAGTAGGAAAGGTACTACCTAAATTACCAACCGTATTAATCAATGTTCTCAATTCTGTTAAAGGATCAGAGTTTTTAATATCTTCAGGTTTTGCTATGACTTGAATACATAGTGTCTTAATGCTATTCACAAGCCATTCTATATCTTTATCTCTTTTTCCTAGGAAAGAAATTAGAGTATTTAATGTTTCACCGTATTTCCAAGCTTCATTCAACTCCCAATTGACAGCTTTTATTGTTTTCCATTGTTTTAAAATTTCTTCCATGTATTGAAACATTTGTTGATCATTGATAGTAAACTCAGAACATATATAATTTGTAAAATGATTTAATTTACCTGATTCAAATGTGCTATTTTTTTCAAGAAAAATCTCCCAATTTGTAGACCATGTAAGCCAAAATACTTTTTTGTGCTCATCAGCAAGATTTCGAAGGTTGTTAGGGGATAACTCGTCTAAAGCAACTAATATAATTTCTTTTAATAAAAGCTCTGCCCCCTTTTCTTTTTCAACTCCAAACAACAAACCAGCCAACTCATACATTAAAAATGTATCTTTGCTGAAAGATAACTTATCGATTTTATTTTCAACTAGAAAATTTTTTAGTTCTGTTCCGCTGTATTGCAGATGTAAAAAGGAATATAACGCAATTGATTTAGTTGAAAATTTCTCTTTCCATCTATAGCCATTTACACCAACTTGATTCACCCAAGCCCGCATTTTTCTAGGTGTAGGCGTGCTATCCTTTATAGCAACGATCCTACTATATTCACTTAATAATATATCTTTGCTATCTTGAGACCAACCTATTAATGATTGATCAATGCTTTGACGACAATACCCGAGCCAATTAGATGTAATAGGTTGAGGAACTTCAACACGTACTTGAAAGCATTTGTCTAAAAAGGATGCAGCTGTTTCTGATTTATCTTTATCCCAGATTGCTGAGAAACCATCTCTATCATACGGCACAATAAACCATATTTTATTTTGCTGGTTATCTCCTGTATTTGATAGTGAACGGTTTTGGAAAAAAGTTTGAAGCGTTGACCAAATACTTTTTGCTTGGTCTGCATCGACACGATCCAAGTTATCTATAATAATAAGGGCTTTGGTATAGTTTTTTGATTTAAAAGAAATTTCTAAAATTTGTTGAAAATAATTTTGAAATTCTATTGATGTTCTTTCACCTTGCTCAGAGATATCTTGGGTGTAGTTTTCAGTTGATTCGGTTCTAAAAAAGTCCCAATTTCTTTGATTTGTAAGAGGATCAAGATCTCCTCTTTTAGACCAATATAGAAGTACCCATACTGGACTGAATAAGAAAATTAAAGATAAAGGGAAAAAGATTAAGAAAGTCCAATAAATTGGATTTGCAGAGTCAAAACTTAATTTATCAAAATTTAGCTTATTAAAAAATGCAATCCCTGCCGGTACTGCAAATGCACAAACAGATAATAATTTACCTAATCTAGATGCAGATTTTTTTGCACTAACCTCTACTGTTTTCTTTCTGCCATTTAATTGTTTTTGTAATTCTTGTAGATCACTATTTTTTGCTTCGGGATCAATTGTCTGAATAAGACTTTCTAAAAAAATTCTTCTAAGAGGATCATCTTCATGAGCCCAAGCATCAAATAGAAAGAATAAAGTAGTCTCGTTGTGTTTAATTAAATTTTGACGAAACATATTTATAACAGTCGACTTTCCTGCTCCCCAAGAGCCTTCTAAACCAATGGTTATATTTCCATTAGAAGAGTTAATAACTTGGTGTAATGTTGCTGCTGAATGTTGATGTGTCTTGTGCTCAAATAAATCTTCAATAGCTGCATCATCATTTAAAATTTTGAATTCGAAAGTTTGTGTTTCTTGCACGTTTAATTACCCGCTATATTTCATTATTAACATTAATCCAAAATTCGTATAATAAAGTTTTGCTTGGATTAATGTAATTTGTCATCTTATAAAAGAAACCGCCATTTAATGGCGGTTTTTTCTCAATGACAACTTATGTGTCGCTCAATGACATTTTATGTGTCGTAAATGACAACTTATGTGTCGCGTGACGCGCGTTTTACCTTACCAGCTCAACGCACCGCCAGTCTGATAATCTGTCACACGCGTTTCGAAGAAGTTCTTCTCTTTACGCAAGTCCATCATTTCAGACATCCACTGGAATGGGTTGTTCACACCAGCAAACTGCTCAGGCAAGCCCAACTGTGCTAAACGACGGTTACAGATGAATTTCAAGTATTCTTCCATCATCGCAGCATTCATACCCAATACACCACGTGGCATAGTGTCACGCGCATATTCGATTTCAAGCATTGTGCCTTCAAGAATCATTTGAATGATTTCTTCTTGGAATTCAGCAGTCCACAAGCTTGGGTTTTCGATCTTGATTTGGTTAATCATATCGATACCAAAGTTCAAGTGCATCGACTCATCACGTAAGATGTATTGGAATTGCTCAGCAACACCATTCATCTTATTACGACGGCCCATCGACAAGATTTGGCTGAAACCACAGTAGAAGAAGATCCCTTCAAGGACACAGTAGAACGCGATCAAGTTACGAAGCAAAATTTGGTCGTTTTCAGGCGTACCTGTTTGGAAAGTAGGATCACTTAAAGACTGCGTATATTTCAAGCCCCAAGCCGCTTTACGCGCAACTGATGGAACTTCGCGGTACATGTTGAAGACTTCGCCTTCATCCATACCTAAAGATTCGATACAGTATTGGTAAGCGTGAGTGTGAATTGCTTCTTCAAACGCTTGACGCAAAATGTACTGACGGCATTCAGGGTTGGTGATGTGACGGTAAATCGCCAATACCAAGTTGTTTGCAACCAATGAGTCTGCTGTAGAGAAGAAACCAAGAGAGCGCATAACAATAGTACGTTCATCTTCAGTTAAGCCATTTTCAGACTTCCAAAGCGCAATGTCATGGTTCATGTTGACTTCTTGTGGCATCCAGTGGTTTGCACAACCGTCTAGATATTTTTGCCAAGCCCATTCGTATTTGAACGGTACAAGTTGGTTTAAGTCCGCACGACAGTTAATCATCGCTTTGTCGTCAACTTGTACACGTTGCGCACCCATTTCTAGTTCTTCTAGACCTGGAGCGACATCTAAACTTTCTAAGGCGTTAGATGCTCTTGCCAACGGATCGGCTGGATTTGTTGATCGGCTTCGAGCGGTTGAAGCGGGTTGTGCAGTTGCCACATTCTTCTGTGGTTGCTCTGCAGCAGATACCATCTGCGGATTAGCCGCTTTTTGCGGTTCGACGGGCGCAGACTTGTGTTCAGGTGCAGCCGGTTTTTGCGAATCATCTTCGAAATCGTCCCAACTTAGGATAGACATATCAATTCTCTCTACGTTGCTTTATATCTTTTATCGACATCCAGCAGTGCTGAGATGTCTTACTATACGCTTAATTTGTGAAAGCAAAATTAAGTTTTGCCAATCATTGTTCTAAAACTGTGCATAGAACGTGATTCTCACGACTTATTTTGCTTTCGCTTTTTGCTTTGGTTTGCTTTTACCCAAAAGTAGGCAATGGGCATATAAAACAAAACCACAAAGGAAATCACCAAGGTCGCAAGACCTAACATATAGTTATGTGTCATATGGAGCATGGTGATTTCCTAGGTTGTCTTTAATTTTTTAATCTCCCTAAATCCCTCTTTTAAAAGAAGGACTTTCACACCTCAATAAGTTTGGTGTAATTCCCCTCCTTTTAGGAGGGGTTAGGGGAGGTTATTACTGACAAGCCTCACAGTCTGGATTGTCAATTGAACATGCCATTGGCACTGGTGCTGCTTGGCCAAAGCCTTCATCTTCAGCAACCACTTCTGGTTTAACTTCCTGAGCAACTGCTGCAACAGGCGCTGTCGTTACAGTTGCAGGTTTTACTGCATTCAATGTACCAGTGTTAATGGTTGATTTCTCAGCAGAAGTTGCACCTAAAGCTCGGAGGTAATACGTCGTTTTCAGACCACGTAACCAAGCCATTTTATAGGTCAAATCCAGTTTCTTACCGTTTGCACCAGAGATGTAAAGGTTTAAAGACTGCGCTTGGTCGATCCATTTTTGACGACGTGATGCAGCATCCACAATCCAGCGTGGCTCAACTTCAAATGCTGTCGCGAAGATTGCTTTAAGCTCTTCAGGAATACGAGAAATCTTCTGAACTGAACCTTCAAAGTGTTTCAGATCATTCACCATCACAGAGTCCCACAGACCACGGTCTTTCAACGCACGTACTAGGTACGGGTTGATTACTGTGAATTCACCTGATAGGTTTGATTTTACATATAAGTTTTGGAATGTTGGCTCAATCGACTGAGACACACCACAAATGTTTGAAATGGTTGCAGTCGGTGCAATGGCCATCACGTTCGAGTTACGCATACCGTCTTTTTGAACTTTGGCACGTAAAGTGTCCCAGTCCAAACGTTGAGTGCGGTCAACTTCAAACATACGTTCAGGACGTGTTTTAGCAACAAGGTCTAGCGAGTCAATTGGCAGGATACCTTGATCCCACAGTGAACCTTTGAATGTCTCATAAGTACCACGTTCAACAGCCAAATCACTTGATGTTGAAATTGCGTAGTAGCTGATCACTTCCATCGATTCATCAGCAAAGTCTACTGCTGCATCAGAACCATAAGCGAGTTGCATTTCATAAAGCGCATCTTGGAAGCCCATGATACCCATACCCACTGGGCGGTGTTTCAAGTTCGAGTTTTTCGCTTGAGGTACAGCGTAGTAGTTAATGTCGATCACGTTATCGAGCATACGAACCGCTGTTTTTACTGTACGTGCAAGCTTTTCACGATCTAACACACCACCTTGAACGTGTTGTACAAGGTTGATTGAACCTAAGTTACATACCGCAATTTCATCTTTGCTTGTATTTAATGTGATTTCTGTACACAAGTTAGAAGAGTGAACTACACCAACGTGTTGTTGTGGTGAACGTAAGTTACATACGTCTTTGAATGTAATCCACGGGTGACCTGTTTCAAACAACATCGACAGCATTTTGCGCCACAAATCTTTTGCACGGATTTTCTTGTGCAACATGTTTGTTTCTTTTGCAATTGCTTCATAGTGTGCATAACGCTCAGCGAATTCTGCACCCATTAAGTCGTGTAGGTCTGGTGTTTCAGACGGCGTGAACAGTGTCCATTCAGCATCTTCAAAAACACGTTGCATAAACAAGTCAGGAACCCAGTTTGCCGTGTTCATGTCATGCGTACGGCGACGGTCATCACCGGTGTTTTTACGTAACTCTAGGAATTCTTCGATGTCCAAGTGCCAAGTTTCAAGGTATGCACAGACTGCACCTTTACGCTTACCACCTTGGTTGACCGCAACAGCAGTATCGTTCGCCACTTTAAGGAATGGAACTACACCCTGAGACTTACCGTTTGTACCTTTGATATACGAGTTCAAGGCACGAACTGGCGTCCAGTCATTACCTAAACCGCCTGCCCATTTAGATAGCATTGCGTTATCACGCATAGCGCCATAAATGTCATACAGGTCATCATCAATGGTCGTTAAATAACAGCTCGACAACTGTGGACGTAGCGTACCTGAGTTAAACAGGGTAGGCGTAGACGCCATGTAATCGAAGCTCGACAATAAGTTGTAGAACTCGATTGCACGTTCTTCACGGTTTGCTTCGTTGAGTGAAAGACCCATCGAAACACGCATGAAGAATAATTGTGGTAATTCGAAACGTACGCCATCTGAGTGGATGAAGTAACGGTCAAATAATGTTTGTAGACCTAAGTACGTAAATTGGTTTGAGCGTTCTGGTTGAATCGCTGCGGCCAATTTCGCAAGGTCAAAGTTAAGAAGCTCTGGTGAAAGTAGGTCTAGCTCAATACCTTTCTTCAGGAAAGTTTCTAAAGCATCACCTTCAACTGTGTCTTCAGACAAGCCAAGGAAAGTTAAACCAGTTGCGACCAATTCATCACGAAGTAGGCGAGCCGTCACGTAGGTATAGTTTGGTTCTTGTTCGATACGTGTACGTGTTGCCATCATCATCGTGGTTGCGATGTCAGATGCTTTTACACCGTTGTAAAGGTTTTTGATGGTTTCATCGATGATCGCTTGAACATTGATGCCTTCTAAACCTTCAGCCGCTTTTGTTACAGTCGCTTCAAGCTTACGCATGTCAAGCGGTTGAAGCTGACCATTGGCGTCAGTGATTTGTAAGGTTGGGTGATGGTTTTCACCTGCTTGTTTACGTGCATCAGCACGTTGATCGCGGTAGATGACATACGCACGAGCAACTTTTTGTTCACCTGTACGCATTAGCGCAAGTTCAACTTGGTCTTGGATTTCTTCGATGTGAATTGTACCGCCAGAAGGTAGGCGGCGACTGAACGTATTTAATACCATCTCGGTAAGTTGAGAAATACGATCGTGGATGCGGCTTGAGTCAGCACTTTGTTGGCCTTCAACAGCCAAAAATGCCTTACCAATGGCAACAGAGATTTTTTCTGCGTCAAAGCTGGCAACATCTCCAGTGCGTTTAATCACCTGAATTTGACCAGGGGTTGAATTCGATACGCTCATGCTAGCATAGCTCCATTTTGTCATCTATTTTTATGTCTATGGACCGTTTGAACTGGGCAATTTTTATGCCACAGTGTTTGAGGTTTAAACACAAGACCTAGTGGTTTAAAAATTAATTGAACACAAGATACGGGAAAATTCAGGGTAGATCAATATTGACATTTTATTAAATATTTTGATCGATCTGGTCTCGAAAAGATCTCAAAAAGATCCCTTTTTTATGATTCTTGTATTAAGCCTTATTAGACAAGGCGATAGCATAACAAAGCTCGGTTTAAGTGCTTATAGATAACATTGTGGATAAGTTCAAAACAGACGAATGAGTGAGTTATAAACTGTTCAAACAGTGACTTGGTATGAAAAATCGCCATTTTGTAAAGAAACGTTTCTTTTGCTTTGGTTGGATATACAGCAAACGCGAGAAAGCGCTCATTTGGAGGCTAAAAAAATGTATAACAAAATGCTACTTTGATGTATCAGTTTGGTGAACAAGATCTTGTTTACAATGTAAACGTGTGTATATTGCAAAATATATCAGAGCGTATCCCTTGGATTTTAAAGGATACGTTAAGTTGTCAAAATAAAGGGGCACTCCATGAGCCAAGAAGAAAAGTTACCAAAAATTTTAATCGTAGAAGACGATGAGCGCCTAGCTCGCTTAACTCAAGAATACCTGATCCGTAATGGTCTTGAGGTTGGGGTAGAACCCGATGGTAACCGTGCCATTCGCCGTATTATTGCAGAACAACCCGATATGGTGGTGTTGGATGTGATGCTTCCAGGTGCAGATGGTTTAACCATTTGCCGTGAAGTTCGTCCACATTATCACCAACCGATTTTGATGTTGACTGCACGTACCGAAGATATGGATCAAGTGCTTGGTCTAGAAATGGGTGCAGATGACTATGTGGCAAAACCAGTTCAGCCCCGTGTTTTACTTGCACGTATTCGTGCCTTATTACGTCGTACTGACAAAGCACCTGAAGATGAAGTTGCGCAACGTATCGAATTTGATGATCTGGTGATCGATAACGGTGGTCGTTCAGTGACTTTAAATGGTGAGTTGGTTGACTTTACCAGCGCTGAATATGATTTATTGTGGTTGTTGGCTTCAAATGCAGGCCGCATTCTTTCTCGCGAAGACATTTTCGAACGCTTACGTGGTATCGAATATGACGGTCAAGACCGTTCAATTGATGTGCGTATTTCGCGTATTCGTCCAAAAATTGGTGATGATCCTGAAAATCCAAAACGTATTAAAACGGTACGTAGTAAAGGCTACTTATTTGTAAAAGAAACCAATGGTCTTTAAGCCGTTTATTTGATTCGTTAAAACGGGACATTTTTAGTGTTCAAACACAGTATATTCTTGCGTATCTATGCTGGGCTGGTAGTGCTGGTCGCTATTGTTGCCCTCATGGGATATTTGCTTGTACAAATTATTAACTATCAGCGAGTGCAAGAATATCGCGAGTCTTTGACGGACGGGATTTCCTTTATTATTAGTGAGGGTGTATCCCGTCAGACCAATGCACAGCAAAAAGCAGACTGGATTTCAGATGCTTCAGATTTGCTTGAACTGCCGATTAATATGATCCCAGCCGATAAAGTGGATTTGAGTCGTGCAGAGTTAAAGCGGATCAGTGAGCGTAAAGCGGCTGTGCGTTATGATGCGCAAACGCAAGTGGCGTACCTGATCATTGGTCTAAAAGATGATCCGAATCATTTACTGTATATTAAAGTAGATAAAATTGGTGAGCTGCAAATGAAAGCACTCCCGATTTTTATCCTAGATTATCTGGTGTATTACCCAGGCCAAGAAGAAGAGTACTTGGAAAAAGTACAGAAACATTTCTCTTATCCTGTACAAATTGAAGAAGTACAAAATCTGGCTTTAGAGTCGGAGCAGATAGGGCGGTTGCGTTTAGATCATAGCGTGATCTTATATCGTGATAGTGCTTCTGTGCGTGGCACCACCATTTCTATTGTGTCTCCACCTTTACCAAGTTCACCAAGCAAGGTTTTGGTATTGGGGCCTGTGCCTATTTTCAACTGGATGCCGTTTCAGCTCGCAGCAGGGATTACCTTGTTGAGCCTGTTTGTACTCAGTTTGGGGGTGTATGGCTTGCTTGTACCGATGCAGCGTAAACTGCGTGAGGTCAATTATGGTTTAAACCGTATGAAAGCAGGTGATATGACCCTACGTTTGCCTGTCGACGGCACGGATGAAATGGCCAGTCTAGCCAATAGCTATAACAGCATGTCAGACCATATTCAGCGACTTATCGAGGCGCAGCGTGAACTGATGCGCGCGGTATCACATGAACTTCGGACACCAGTTGCTCGTATTCGCTTTGGCATGGAAATGCTAGCGGAAGAAGACGATTATGAATACCGTCTTCAGCAAGTCGATATGATTGATAAAGACATTGAGGCCTTAAATACCCTCATTGATGAAATCATGACCTACGCAAAGTTAGAGCAGGGCACACCATCACTCGATATTGAAAACATTGTATTGTTTGAAGTCTTAGATCAGGTGGTGGTTGAGACGGAAGCCTTAAAAACCCAGAAAGAAATTCATTTAAATGCTCCTCCTTTAACCTTAAAAGTTGAAGCTGAACGTCGTTATTTACACCGCGTGGTGCAGAACTTGGTTGGTAATGCGGTTCGTTATGGCGACCATCAGGTGCTGGTCAGTGGTGGTATTAATGACAGCGGTATGGCCTATGTTTGTGTTGAAGATGATGGGCCTGGTATTCCAGAAGACGAGCGAGAGCGCGTTTTTGAAGCCTTTGCACGTTTGGATGATAGCCGGACTCGAGCATCGGGTGGCTATGGTTTGGGTTTGTCGATTGTGAGCCGAATTGCCTATTGGTTTGGTGGTAGCGTTAAAGTGGATCAAAGCCCAAGTCTCGGTGGTGCACGTTTTACCATGACATGGCCGGCACACCACTTTAGTAAGTCTAAAAAGAAATATAGTGTCAAAGATAATACAGACTCAAAAAGTTAAGCATTAAAAAGCACCGAAATTCGGTGCTTTTTTATTTTTTCATGCTGACTTATTCTTGGATGCTAGCATCGGGAGAAATAATCTGCTTGCCTTGTTTTAGGCTTTCAAGCGCATCTGCATTAAAGTCAATCAATAACGAGTTGTTTTGGGTGTCTATGCCATAACGGCTAATGAGCTTCTGATCACCATTAATTGTTTCAATTTTATATTCATCCGCAATATTCATAATGCCATCAAGGTTGGTGGTGGCTGAAGCTTTGTCTTGGCGAAAAAGTTCATAAATGTCGCGTAAATCAAAGATGGCATTGTTGGCATCGGGGTGTTTACGAACATAAGTTTCAACATGGCGAATAAGCAACTGGGCAAATAAAAAATAGTTAGGTTTATGGGTGAATTCCAGACTCATGTGGTGCTCCTTATTCTTTGTTGTTGGTTGTCTATATCAATAGCACAAGAAAAAGCCAAGTGCATTAATTGATTGGAGTGATTTGCAAAAAAATACAAAAAATATGAGTGACTTAATCTACTTTTGTACTTTTAAAATAAGCAAAATGCTGCGGTTGATGAGCTGAGTTTTTTAAACCGCTGATTGTGTGATTGTTATCGAAATAAGGCTGAAAAATGCTTTATAGGCTTTGTTTGAATGTTAAAATTTGGAAAAATAATAGAATAGTAGTGTTTTATTAGATAAAGCGATTGGTTTCGAAATAAAAGGGCTTTCATCGAAAAAATCTCAAAAAACGAAGAGAAATCATCCTAAAGACGAAGGTCTATAAGCTAGCAACTTACGTCAGCAATCGGGTACAATTGGCGGGATTAATTTTGTGTTTGGTGTATTTGAAGGCCAATACATGCATTCTTTGTTAATAAATTAGGCCTGCCAGGAGTTATCCCCGCATGAGTGCCATTACTCCATACGAATGGGCAATTATTGCCTTCGTGATCGGCGTTACATTTCTTTGCGTCTTTATGCTCACTGTCCCATTACTCCTTGGGGGTAAGTCATGGGGCCGTGCAAAGCAAGAGCAATTTGAATCAGGTGTGGTTGGTGCTGGTGGCGCACGTATCCGCCTGTCAGCAAAGTTCTATTTGGTTGCAATCTTCTTCGTCGTATTCGACTTAGAGGCGCTTTACCTTTACGCATGGGCTACATCGGTTCGTGAAGTGGGTTGGGTGGGTTTCACCACTGCAGCAGTATTTATTTTAGTTTTACTCGTTGGTTTGGTTTATGAGTTGTCTACTGGTGCGCTTAACTGGTCGCCTTCTGACAAACGTAAAGCAGCAGGGATTAAACCTAAAGTTGGTTCTCCAAATATGAATCTTGCAGAAATCACTCGCTTTAATTCAATTGAAGAGTTGGTTATGGACCCTACAGGTCAAATCCCAGCTCAATCATCTGGTCGTGTGAAAGATAAGTCACCGGCTAAATCGTCTGATAAGGAGTAACTCGGGATGAAATATACATTAACCCGTGCGAATCCGGATGCTGATCAATATCCACTTCAAGAGCGTCAAATCGTAACGGATCCGCTTGAAGAAGAAGTGAATAAAAATGTGTTCATGACTCGTTTAGAGGACGTGGCACATACAGCAGTGAACTGGGGTCGTAAGAACTCAGTTTGGCCGTTTAACTTTGGTACATCTTGCTGCTACGTAGAGTATGCAACGACTTTAACAGGCGTGCATGACTTGTCGCGTTTCGGTGCCGAAGTAATCCGTGCTTCACCTCGTCAGGCTGACTTGATGATTGTTGCAGGTACATGTTTCGTCAAAATGGCTCCAGTTATTCAACGTTTATATGAACAAATGTTGGAACCGAAGTGGGTTATTTCAATGGGCGCATGTGCAAACTCTGGTGGTATGTACGACATTTATTCAGTTGTACAAGGTGTGGATAAAATCATCCCTGTCGATGTATATATCCCAGGTTGCCCACCACGTCCTGAAGCTTTAATTCAGGCATTGATGTTATTGCAAGACCAGATTCAACTTGAGCGCCGACCACTTTCTGCGGTTATTGGTGATGATCTTAAGCCAGTGTATAAGCCAAAGATGATGCCAGAACGTGACCGTAAAAATGCAGAGCGTATTGCGGTGAAAAACCTGCGCTCAATGGATGAAATTAAATAATCTTTACGATGAAATATTGATACACCCGGTCTGGGTGTAATTGTCGTTTTGATTGACTGAATTTGTATTAAATAGGAAGCCAAGCCAATGGCTGAAACTGACATTGCTATGCCAGAATCAACGCCTGTTGATTCACGCCCTGCATTTGCAATTGTAGAAGAGCTCAAAACCAAGTTTGGTGAGAACTTCTACGTGCAAACGACTTTTGAAGACTTTCCAACAGTCTGGGTTGAGCGCGCACGTGTACAAGAAGTTTTAATGTTCTTGCGCACAGTGTCACGTCCATACGTGATGCTATTTGACTTGTCTGCGGTAGATGAACGTTTACGTACGCACCGCGACGGTTTGCCTGCGTCTGACTTTACTGTGTTCTATCACTTATTATCGCTTGAGCGTAATAGTGATATTCGTATCAAAGTTGCATTGAATGAAAATGATGTAAATCTTCCAACTGCAACCAACATTTGGCCAAATGCCAATTGGTACGAACGTGAAGCTTACGATATGTTCGGGATCAATTTCGAAGGGCATCCAATGCTCCGTCGTATTTTGTTGCCAACCTATTGGGAAGGTCACCCTCTTCGTAAAGAATATTCTGCACGTGCTACTGAATATACACCGTATATGCAGAACCAAGCGAAGCAGGATTACGAACAGGAACACCTTCGTTTCGTACCTGAAGATTGGGGTATGAAGCGCGGTAATGACGACGAAGACTTCATGTTCTTGAACTTAGGTCCGAACCACCCATCTGCGCACGGTGCTTTCCGTGTAATCTTGCAGTTGGATGGTGAAGAAGTGAAAGACTGTGTGCCTGATATCGGTTATCACCACCGTGGTGTGGAAAAGATGGCTGAACGTCAAACTTGGCATTCATTCATTCCTTATACCGACCGTGTGGACTATTTGGGTGGTTGTGCGCAAAACATGCCTTATGTGATGGGTGTGGAGCAAATGGCGGGTATTACTGTACCTGACCGCGCGCAATGTATCCGTGTCATGATGTCTGAATTGTTCCGTATCAATAACCACTTATTGTATATCGGTACTGCGATTCAAGATGCCGGCGGTATGACGCCAGTCTTCTACATGTTTGCGGATCGTCAAAAAATCTATGACGCGATTGAAGCGATCACGGGTTATCGTATGCACCCAGCATGGTTCCGTATTGGTGGTACAGCGCATGACTTGCCAAACAACTGGCAGCATCTGATTCGTGAAATCCTAGATTGGATGCCGAAGCGTATGAACGAATACTACACAGCAGCGCTTAAAAACTCTGTATTTGTAGGTCGTACGCGTAACGTAGCTCAATATGACGCGAAATCTGCGTTGGCTTGGGGTGTAACTGGTACTGGTCTACGTGCAACAGGTATTGACTTCGACGTTCGTAAATATCGCCCATACAGTGGCTATGAAAACTACGACTTCGATGTGCCACTTGAGTACGAAGGCGATGCGTATGCGCGTGTTCTTGTTCACTTCCGTGAAATTGAAGAATCACTCAAAATCGTGAAGCAATGTTTAGACAACATGCCTTCTGGTGCATACAAAGCAGATCATCCATTGGCTGTTCCACCACCAAAAGACAAGACTTTACAAGATATTGAAACCTTGATTACGCACTTCTTAAGCGTATCTTGGGGTCCTGTAATGCCTGCAGGTGAAGCATCTGTAATGGCGGAAGTGGTCAAAGGTGCGTCGAACTACTACTTGACTTCAGACAAGTCAACGATGAGTTATCGTACCCGTATTCGTACACCGACTTTCACGCATTTACAGCAAATGCCTTCTGTGATTAATGGCAGTCTGGTATCTGACTTGATCATTTATTTAGCGACAATTGACGTCGTTATGGCTGACGTGGATCGCTAAGGGGTAAACGCATTATGATGATTTTGACTGATAAAAAGCCACGCGTGAATGTTGAAGGGATTTTGACTGCGGACGAAATCCACGAAATAGAACATCACATTGGTCACTACCCGTACCCACGAGCAGCATCTTTGGATGCTTTGAAGTGTGTACAACGCCGTAATGGTTGGGTAGATGACGCGCAGCTAAACGCCATTGCTCAGTTATTGACAATCAGTGTTGCTGATTTGGAAGGTGTTGCAACTTTCTATAACCGTATTTACCGTCAACCCGTGGGTCGTAACGTCATTTTACTTTGTGACTCGATTGCATGTTTCTTGATGGGTGCGGAAACTTTAGCAGAAGCTTTTCAGCGCGAGTTAGGCATTCAGTTTGGTCAAACGACTGCTGATGGCCGTTTTACTTTGCTGCCGATTTGCTGCTTAGGTAACTGTGACAAAGGCCCAACCTTAATGGTGAATGAAGACACTCACGGTTTGGTTGAAGTTTCTTCAGTGAAACAGTTATTGGAGAAGTATGTATGAATACCGAACCAAAACCAATTTATGGCGAAGGTAACCCAGAAACGCATCCATTAACTTGGCGTTTGAGTAAACAAGAGCACGTTCGTAATGCAGATGATTACGAAGCGCTTGAAGGTTACGCGGGTCTGAAAAAAGCAATCACCATGCCGCCGAAAGATGTGCTTGAAGTGATTAAAGCTGCGACCGTAAAAGGCCGTGGTGGTGCGGGCTTCCCAGCAGGGATCAAATGGTCTTTGATGGCGCCAAATGACAACTCAGGGCCACGTTACCTGATTTGTAATGCCGATGAGATGGAACCAGGGACCTTTAAAGACCGTTTGTTGATGGAAAAACTTCCTCACCAATTGATCGAAGGGATGTTGATTGCAGCGTATACGCTAGAAGCAACTCATGGTTATATCTTCATTCGTGGTGAGTACATTGAAGCAGCTGCTTACTTAAATGAAGCGCTTGAGCAAGTTCGTGCCAAAGGCTACTTGGGTGAAAACATCCTTGGAACTGGCTGGAGCTTCGAGTTGCATGTGCACACGGGTGCGGGTCGTTATATCTGTGGTGAAGAAACTGCATTGATTAACTCGCTTGAAGGTCGCCGTGCAAACCCACGTACGAAACCACCATTCCCGCAAGTTGCAGGTGCTTGGGGTCGTCCTACCATTGTTAACAACGTAGAGACCTACAATAACTTACCAGCAATCATGTTACGTGGTCCTGAATGGTATATCGGCTTATCTGCGGGTAAATCGAAAGATCCAGGCACAAAAATTTATGGTGCATCTGGCAAGGTGAAATTCCCTGGTCTTTGGGAACTTCCATTTGGTACAACTGCGCGTGAAGTCATTGAAGACTATGCGGGCGGTATGCGTGATGGCTTGAAGCTTAAAGCATGGTTACCGGGTGGTGCGTCTACAGACTTCTTGGCTGCTGAACACATTGATCTACCGATGGATGCTGAGAGCATCATGAAAGCAGGTTCACGTTTAGGTACGTGTTTGCTGATGGTGGTGGATGAAACGCAATGTATGGTTTCAGCGACACGTAACTTAGAAGAATTCTTTGCACGTGAGTCATGTGGTTTCTGTACGCCTTGTCGTGATGGTTTACCGTGGGCGGTGAAAGCACTGAAAGCATTGGAAGATGGTACAGGTAAGAAAGAAGATATCGATCACTTACAAGAACTTACTCGTAAGCTTTGGATTGGTAAGACTTTCTGTGCGCATGCTCCAGGTGCAATGGAACCGTTGATGGGTGCACTCAAATATTTCCGTGGCGAGTTTGAAGCAAAAGTAGTGAATGCTGCTGCGCAAACTAGCAACGTAGAACAAGCTTAAGGAATTCGACTATGGCTACAATTCATGTCGATGGCAAATCGTACGAAGTCAATGGCTCAGAGAACTTGCTGCAAGCATGTTTGTCTTTGGGTATTGATATCCCGTACTTTTGTTGGCATCCATCCTTAGGTTCTGTCGGTTCTTGCCGTCAATGTGCCGTGACTCAATACGCGAATCCTGAAGATACGCGTGGTCGTTTAGTCATGTCATGTATGACGCCTGCATCTGACAATACCTACATCTCGATTGAAGACAAAGAAGCGAAAGACTTCCGTGCGTCAATTGTTGAGTTCTTGATGACGAATCACCCACACGACTGTCCAGTCTGTGAAGAAGGTGGGCACTGTCATTTACAAGATATGACCGTGATGACTCAACACGACCGTCGTCGTTACCGTTTCACTAAACGTACACACTACAACCAAGAGCTGGGCTCATTCATTTCACACGAAATGAACCGTTGTATCGCATGTTACCGTTGTGTTCGTTACTACAACGACTATGCGGGTGGTACTGACTTTGGTGTGTATGCAAGCGCGTCACGTGTTTACTTTGGTCGTCCTGAGTCAGGCACTTTAGAGTCTGAATTCTCGGGTAACTTAACTGAAGTATGTCCTACAGGTGTATTCACTGACAAAACTCACTCAGAACGTTATAACCGTAAGTGGGACATGCAGTATGCGCCAAGCGTATGTCAAGGCTGTTCTTCGGGTTGTAACATTTCTCCGGGTGAGCGTTATGGCGAACTTCGTCGTGTCGAAAACCGTTTTAACGGCGAAGTAAACCAATACTTCTTGTGTGATAAAGGTCGTTTTGGTACAGGTTATGTGAACCGTGCAGATCGTCCACGTCAACCGCAGTTCCGTGATGGTGCTGAAGTCACTACAGTTTCTGTAGATCAGGCATTAGATACCGTGATTGCAAATATCCAAGGCAAAAAAGTTTTGGGTATTGGTTCTCCACGAGCATCACTTGAGTCAAACTTCGCGCTTCGCGAATTAGTTGGTCAAGAGAACTATTCAACAGGTATGTCTCAAAAAGAGCAAAACTTGGTTGAATTGGCTGCATCGATTATGCAAACCGAAGGTGTATATAACCCGGGTATGCGTGAAATCGAAAGCTATGATGCTGTGCTTATTTTGGGTGAAGACTTAACGCAAACTGCGCCACGTATGGCGTTGTCTGTTCGTCAAGCGGCGAAAAACAAAGCCAAAGAAATGGCTGCGGAACGTCGTACGCAAGACTGGTTAGCAGAACCGTTACAACGTATTGCTCAAGATGCGAAATCACCGATTTTCATCCTCGCTGCAACGCAAACACGCTTAGCTGATGTTGCTGTAGGTGAAGTGGTTGCTTCTCCAAACGACATCGCTCGTTTAGGTTTTGCCGTTGCTGCTGCTGTGAAGGGTGATGCAATTCTTGGTCTAGCAGACGATGCGAAAGCATTTGCTCAGAACATTGCAGATACACTGAAAGCGGCGAAGAAACCGCTGATCATTTCAGGTACAAGTTTACAAGACGCATCCATCATGGAAGCTGCTGCACAAGTTGCGCAAAACCTTGGTGGAAATGCTGGCTTAACCTTGACGGTTCCTGAAGTGAACTCTATGGGCTTAGCAATCTTCGGTGGTCAAAGCTTAGAACAAGCGTTTGCGCAAGACTATGACACGGTTGTGATCGTTGAAAATGATCTATTCCGTCGTTTGCCAGCGGTACAAGTTGAAGCAGCACTTTCTGGTAAAGACGTGATTGTTTTAGATCACTCTGAAACTGAAACTGTGAAGAAAGCAGATATCGTACTTTCTGCTGCGTCATTTGCTGAAGGTGATGGTACGGTTGTCTCTCAAGAAGGCCGTGCACAACGTTTCTACCAAGTGTATGACCCGAGCTACTACAAACCTGAACTGGCGATTAAAGAATCTTGGCGCTGGTTACATGCCATTGAAACAGGCGCAAAAGGTAAAGCGATTTCTTGGACCTTGCTTGATGACGTGATTGAGTCAGTTGCGAAAAACGTACCTGCACTTGCTGCGATTCAAGATGTGGCTCCAGATGCGGGCTTCCGTGTCCATGGTTTGAAAGTTGCGCGTGAACCGCGTCGTTACTCTGGTCGTACCTCTATGCGTGCACCATTGAACGTGCATGAACCGAAACAACCGACAGATATCGACTCGGCATTAACATTCTCTATGGAAGGTTATGTTGGGAACCAGACGCCGTCTCCACTGGTACCATTTGCATGGTCAGCAGGTTGGAACTCACCGCAAGCTTGGAATAAATTCCAAGATAACGTGGGTGGTCACTTAAAAGGTGGTGATTCGGGTGTGCGTTTATTCGATCGTTTAGCGAAGCGCCCAGCACGTACTTTCGTTGCTCCAGCGGTTGTGGTTGCAAACCCTGAAAGCTTCCGTTTAGTGCCGATGCATCACATTTTTGCTTCTGGTGAATTTACTGTGAAAACACCTGCGATGGAATCGCGTATTCCTGAAGCGGTCTTTGCAGTGGGTGAGCAAGATGCAACTCGTTTGAATGTTCAAGATGGTCAAAAAATCACTGTGAAATCAGGTGAGACTTCGATCGTACTTCCAGTTCAAGTGATTGATTATTTACCTACAGGTTATATTGGTTATCCAGTTGGTCTTGCACCTACGGTTTCACTTGCTGAGCCTGTATCAGTCGCGGTAGGAGCGTAATTCATGCAACAAGAATTAATCCGTCAAACGCCGCTTTGGGCTGAGAACTGGCCAATTGCCTACTCAGTCATTCAAGCGATTGTGATTTTACTCGTTGTAGTACTCATCGCTGCGTTGATGTCTTTTATTGAGCGTCGTTTACTGGGCTTATGGCAAGACCGTTATGGTCCGAACCGTGTAGGTCCTGGGGGGATGTTCCAGATCGTTGCCGACATGTTGAAAATCATGTTCAAAGAAGACTGGACACCAAAGTTTGCTGACAAATTGACTTTCCGTTTAGCTCCTGCTGTTGCCATGGCAACAGCGGTGATGTCGTTCATGGTTATTCCTGTATCACCATACTTAGGTGTTGCAGACATGAGCATCGGTCTATTGTTCTTTATGGCAATGGCAGGTATTGCCGTCTATGCCGTATTGTTTGGTGGTTGGTCATCAAACAATAAATATGCATTGCTTGGTGGTCTACGTTCTGCAGCTCAAACCATTTCGTATGAAGTGTTCTTGGGTATTTCACTGATGGGTGTGGTTGCAATTGCAGGCTCATTCAACATGCGTGAAATTGTAGAAGCACAAAAAGATGTATGGTTTGTCATTCCACAGTTCTTAGGTTTCTTAATCTTCGTGGTTGCAGGTGTTGCGGTAACTCACCGTCACCCATTTGACCAACCAGAAGCAGAACAAGAATTGGCGGAAGGTTACCACGTCGAGTACGGCGGTATGAAATGGGGGATGTTCTTCGTTGCGGAATACGTCAACGTAGTTCTGATCTCTGCATTGATCGTCACGCTATTCTTCGGTGGTTGGTTAGCGCCATTTAACATCGATATTCCGTTCATTCCACCAGTATTCTGGTTCATTATCAAAACAGCATTCTTTGTGATGATGTTTGTCTTGGCTCGTGGTTCACTTATGCGTCCGCGTTATGACCAAGTGATGAACTTTGGTTGGAAGATTTGCTTACCATTAGCGTTAGTTAACTTATTAGTTACTGGCGCAGTGATTCTGTGGTAAGGGCAGGGAGAATAAAATGTATAAAATTCTAGCTGGGTTCGGGTCAATCGTACGTTCACTGTGGATGGTTTTCTCACACGTGACACGCAAACGTGACACCATTCTTTACCCAGAAGTGCCAGCCGAACAAATTGTTCCACCACGTTTCCGTGGTCGTATCGTGTTAACACGTGACCCAGATGGTGAAGAACGTTGTGTTGCGTGTAACTTATGTGCAGTTGCATGTCCTGTTGGCTGTATTTCACTACAAAAAGCAGAAAAAGAAGATGGTCGTTGGTATCCGGAGTTTTTCCGTATCAACTTCTCACGTTGTATTTTCTGCGGTATGTGTGAAGAAGCATGTCCGACGACTGCAATTCAAATGACTCCAGATTTCGAGTTGGGTGAATACGTTCGTCAAGACTTGGTGTATGAGAAAGAAAACTTACTCATTTCAGGTCCTGGTAAATACCCAGACTACAACTTCTACCGTGTAACAGGTATGGCTGTAACTGGAAAAGACAAAGGTCAAGCGCAGCGTGAAAGCGCACCAGTTGATGTACGGAGCTTATTACCATGATGTGGCCATTTTATTTGATGGCACTTGTGGCCATCGTTTCTACGATTCGTGTTGTGACCAACGCGAATCCTGTACACGCTTTATTAAGCTTGATCGTGTCACTTTTGGCAGTTGCAGGTATGTTTATGATCGTGGGTGCGCCATTTGCTGGCGCGCTTGAGATCATCGTCTATGCCGGCGCGATCATGGTGTTATTCGTATTCGTAGTGATGATGTTAAACCTTGGTCAACACACCGTTGAACAAGAACGTAAATGGTTAACATCGTCTGCTTGGGCATATCCAGCACTCATGAGCTTCTTAATGGGCTTGGTGTTGGTGTGGATGCTCGGCTCTGACTACACAGCGGCGGGCCCTGTTATGGGTACTGAAGTTGTGGGTCCAAAAGTCGTTGGCCAAGCACTCTTTACTCACTATTTATTATTGGTTGAAGTTGCTGCCATGTTATTGCTTGCTGCGTTGGTTGCAGCATTCCATCTTGGCAAACGTGAACCAGGTGCAGAAGAGGACAAACAATAATGGGCAACATCCCTTTAGAACATGGTTTGATTGTTGCAACCATTCTTTTTGCACTGGGTTTTTACGGTGTGATGGTGCGACGCAATCTATTATTTATGTTAATGAGCCTTGAAATCATGATGAACGCAGCTGCGCTTGCGTTTGTTTTGGCTGGTAGTGCATGGGTACAACCAGACGGACAAATCATGTTTATTCTGATCTTAACGCTTGCTGCGGCAGAGGCTTGTATTGGTCTTGCGATCGTCCTTCAGTTCTACCATCGCTTCCATCACTTGGATGTGGATGCTGCTAGTGAGATGCGCGGATGAGTTTTTTATATTTAACAGTATTATTCCCGCTCATTGGTTTTGTCCTTTTAGCGGCAGGTCGCAACAAGCTTCCTGAAAATGTCGCTGCAATTATTGGTGTAGGAGCGGTTGGCCTTTCTGCATTGGTTGCTTTGATCGCTGGTCTAGACTTTGTTAATAACGGCAAAGTGACTTATGTTCAACATCTTTGGACATGGTTCAATGTAGGCAATCTAAGCCCAGGCATTAGCTTACATCTTGACGGTTTATCACTGCTCATGATGGGTATGGTGACAGGTGTGGGTTTCCTGATTCACATCTTTGCATCATGGTATATGCGTGGTGAAGAAGACTTCGCGCGTTTCTTCTCTTATTTCAACTTGTTCGTTGCCAGCATGTTGCTGCTCGTATTAGGCGATAACTTAGCGTTATTGTTCTTAGGTTGGGAAGGCGTAGGTCTATGCTCTTACTTGCTGATTGGTTACTACTACCAAAATCCTGCAAATGGTTTTGCAGCAATTAAAGCATTCACCGTAACACGTGTCGGTGACGTTTTCTTACTGATCGCTTTGTTCTTAATTTACCAACAGTTCGGTACTTTAAACATTGCTGAAGTGGTTGCCGCTGCACCAACAGTGATGACACAAAGTTCATCTTTAACCATTTGGACAGCACTGATGTTGTTCTTGGGTGCTGCAGGTAAATCTGCACAGATCCCATTACAAACATGGTTGGCCGATGCAATGGCAGGTCCTACTCCTGTATCTGCATTGATCCACGCTGCAACGATGGTAACTGCAGGTGTTTACCTGTGCTGCCGTATGTACACCGTGTTTGAAATGGCCCCTGAAGTGATGATGTTTATCTCAATCACTGGTGCGGTAACGTTGTTGGTGGCTGGTTTTGCTGCATTGGTTCAAACCGACATCAAACGTATTTTGGCTTACTCAACGATGAGTCAGCTGGGTTATATGTTTATGGCTGTGGGTGCTGAAGCTTACCAAGCAGGCCTGTTCCACATGCTGACTCACGCATTCTTCAAGGCATTATTGTTCTTGTCTTCAGGTGCAGTGATTTTGGCTTACCACCACGAACAAAACATCTTCAAGATGGGCGGTTTGTTCTACAAGAACAAATTCCTATTTGCTTGTTTCGCCATTGGTGGCGGTGCATTGGCCGCGATTCCATACTTCACCGTGGGCTTCTTCTCGAAAGACGCGATCTTGGGCGCAGTTTGGGTACAAGGCGAATCAATCGCAGTATATAACTCATTGTATTGGGTGGGTGTAGCTGGTGCTTTCTTAACGTCGATTTACACATTCCGCCTCATTTGGGTTGTGTTCTTTGGTAAAGAAAATACGCCGTATCATGCGATTAAAGGCATTACCTTCTGGGGTCCTTTGGCGATTCTTGCTGTACTTTCAACTTTCGTCGGTGCGGCACTTAAAGCACCTGTGGAAAGCATTTTAAATGCAGCAAAAATTCCAGCATTTGTGATTCCTGAAGCTTTAGAACATGGCATGCATAGCGCTGAATGGACTGCTGTAGGTATTGCATTGGTTGGTTTAGTGATTGGTGTGGTCTTATTCGCGTTTGCTTATAGCGCAGTGAAAGGCTTTGCTAAAACGTCATTGGGTGCAGGTCTTGCAAACATTTGCCGTAATGCACTGGGCTTCGATGCGCTGTATGACATCGTTTTTGTGAAACCATATTTGCTTATTGCGAAGATTTTAGGTCGTGATCCAATTGATCGTTTGTGGTTAGTCTTGCCTGCACTTGTAAAAGGCGGTCACAGCTTCACAAGTTCACGTCAGACGGGTTCATTGCGTGATTACGCATCAAGCATGGCATTAGGTATCTTTGTATTGCTAATGGTCTTGATCGTAACTCAGATCGTGGGGAAATAAGATGGAAATCACAAACAACTGGATTCTACCCGCGCTGATCTTAGTTCCGTTCATTGCAGGTTTTATTTGTTGGTTAGTCGACAAACTCGACGACAAACTGCCGCGTTATATTGCGCTGATTGGTATGCTCATTACTTTGGGCTTAACATTTGCGCTGTGGCAAACAGGTACATTTAACTACGAACTTGGCGCGAAAGTGCCATCGTGGTCTGCTGAATTCATGTTGCCATGGATTCAAACTTTAGGCATTAACATCCATTTAGCGGTGGATGGCCTATCTCTATTAATGGTGGGCTTAACGGCACTTTTAGGTGTATTAGCTGTCGGCTGTTCTTGGGGTGAAATTCAAAAGAATGTTGGTTTCTTCCACTTAAACCTTTTATGGTCTTTGGGTGGTGTGATCGGTGTATTCTTAGCGATTGACATGTTCTTGTTCTTCTTCTTCTGGGAGATGATGCTTGTACCTATCTACTTCTTGATCGCGCTTTGGGGTCATAAAGGGGCAGAAGGTAAATCACGTGTTTACGCTGCAACCAAATTCTTTATCTATACGCAAGTCGCTGGTCTTATCATGCTCATCGGTATCCTAGGCCTTGTGGTTTACGGTTACATGATGACGGGTATGATCGGTTTTGATTACAACTATTTATTAGCTGTAGCCAATACTTTAGACAAAGAATTACCTGCTGTTGCTTTTGCATTCATGCTGTGTTTATTCGTCGGTTTTGCGGTAAAACTTCCAGTTTTCCCATTACATGGCTGGTTACCAGATGCGCATGCGCAAGCACCTACAGCAGGTTCGGTTGACCTTGCAGGTATCTTAATTAAGACCGCTGCATATGGTTTACTACGTTTTGTGATTCCATTCTTCCCAGCGGCTTCTGCACAGTTTGCAGACATCGCGATCATTTTCGGTTTAATCGGTATCTTCTACGGTGCTTGGTGTGCTTTCCAGCAAACCGATATGAAACGTTTACTTGCGTATACGTCAATTTCACATATGGGCTTTGTTTTACTTGCGATTTACGCAGGTAACATTTTAACCTTCCAAGGTTTGATGATCATGATGTTGGCACATGGCCTATCATCTGCTGCATTGTTCATTATGTGTGGTCAAGTGTACGAGCGTGTTCATACGCGCGATATGCGTTTGATGGGCGGTATGCGTGGTCAGTTCCCATATCTTGCATTCTTCCTCATGTTCTTCGTGGCGGCGCTTGTAGGTATTCCGGGTCTAGGTAACTTCATTGGTGAGTTCCTGATCTTGATGGGTTCTTATGCAAAATTCCCAGTGTTTACTATTCTTGCAGCAGTAAGCTTAGTATTTGCAGGTCTTTATGGCTTGATTCTGATCCACAAAGCGTTGTTTGGTACGCCAAACGAAGAACAACAGCAGCACTACAACAACCCATTGAAAGACTTAAATGCGCGTGAAGTAGTGATCTTGTTAATCTGTGCTTTCGGTCTGTTATGGCTTGGTCTGTACCCACAAAGCTTCCTTGATATTTCAAATTCAAGCATGGCGTGGTTAGCGAACAGCTACATTCCTGTACAAGAAGTAGTTGACGTTGCGAGTCAAGCAACTGTTCAACTCGAAAATGTGGAGATGCAATAAGTCATGAACTTCACAATGTCATTTTCTGAGCTTATGCCTTTAGCTCCGGTGATGATCGTTGCTTTAACAACGATTGTCGTGATGATTCTTACTGCAATTAAGCGTAACCATAACTTAATTGCGACAGCATCAGTGGTGGGCTTAAACCTTGCAGCAGCATATGTACTATTCACAATGTTCGGTGGTGCTTTTAAACCTGCGAACGTGATGGGTATGTTCATGGTGGATGCATTCACCTTGCTGTACCAAGTAATTATTCTAATTGCTGCTTTGGCATGCTGTACTCTGTCGCATGCTTATATTGAAAGCTATAAAGATAACCGTGAAGAATTGTATATCTTAATGTTGTCATCTGTGACTGGTGCAATGTTAATGGTGGCAAGTTCTCACTATGCATCGTTCTTCATTAGCCTTGAGTTGATGTCGATTCCTGTATATGGCTTATTGGCATATACACACCAACGCTCTAAGTCTTTAGAAGCGGGGGTGAAGTACTTGGTGCTTTCAGCAACAGCTTCGGCAATGTTGTTGATGGGTATGGCTTACATCTACGCATACACAGGTTCAATGTCGTTCTATGACAATGTTCAAGCGTTAATGCAAAATATCCAACAGCCAATGGTACTTTTAGGTTTAGGTCTGATTGTTTTTGCTGTGGCATTCAAACTGTCTTTAGCGCCATTCCACAAATGGACGCCAGACGTTTATGCAGGTGCCCCAACTCCGATCGCAACATTCCTTGCTACAGCTGCAAAAGTAGCGACGATTGGTCTGTTTGTACGTTACATCCTTACTTCAGGTGCGATCCTTGTTGACTCAATCGTGACGATCTTAACCGTGATTGCGGTGTTATCGATCTTGGTGGGTAACTTCCTTGCAGTGAAACAAGTGAACTTGAAACGTATCTTGGCATACTCTTCAATTGCGCACTTTGGTTACTTGTTGATTGGTTTAATCAGCATGACCTATGCAAGCCTTGGTAACGTATCGGTCTATGTGATCACTTATGTGTTAACTACGATTGGTGCGTTCGGTGCGGTTGCATTGATGTCTAGTCCATACAACAACGTAGACGAAGCAGAAAGCTTAGCGGACTACCGTGGTCTATTCTGGCGTCGTCCAGTCTTGACTGCCGTATTAACCGTGATGATGCTATCGCTTGCGGGTATTCCTTTGACAGCGGGCTTCATTGGTAAGTTCCTTGTGGTCATGGCTGCGGTAACGACTCAACATTGGTTCCTTGCTGCGATGATCATCGTTGGTTCTGGTATTGGTCTGTACTACTATCTCCGTGTGATGGTTGTCATGTACATGACACCACCAGATGCACCTCGTGTAGACGCTGTGGATCATTGGGGTCAAAAAGTCGGTGGTATTATGGTGCTTTTAGCTGCGGCAGCAGTGCTTGTGATTGGTATCTATCCAGATCCAATTATCAAGTTAGCACTCCAGTCAGAGATTCTATCTCCAATCCACTTTATGCTTTCTCAACAGCACTAATTTTTAAAAACGTTTCGTTTTAACAAAAAAGCCTCCATCAATTGGGGGCTTTTTTGTTTTTATCGCACGATAAAAAGCTTTATAATGTAAGGAATTTTATTTTACCTTTTAGGTGCTCTCCCGTGGCTATCCATGAAATTCGTCATCCACTGATTCGTCATAAGCTTGGTCTTCTTCGTCGTGCCGATATCAGCACTAAAAACTTCCGTGAGCTGGCTCAAGAAGTGACCATGCTGTTGACCTATGAAGCGACCAAAGATTTACCTGTTTGCGACCATGAAATTGATGGTTGGAATGGTAAAGTAACGGTAGATCGCATTGTGGGTAAAAAAATCACGGTTGTGCCAATTTTACGTGCGGGTATTGGCATGTTGGATGGTTTTTTAAACCTGATCCCAAGTGCCAAAGTGTCTGTACTGGGTTTAGAGCGTGATGAAGAAACGCTTGAAGCACGTACTTATTACAAAAAATTAGTTCCAGATGTACAAAACCGTTTAGCGATGATCATCGATCCGATGCTTGCCACAGGTTCTTCATTGGTTGCTGCGATTGATGTATTGAAGGCAAGTGGCTGTAAAGACATCCGTGTGATGGTGTTGGTTGCGGCGCCTGAAGGTATTAAACGTGTTTTGGATGCGCATCCAGATGTCACTATTTTCACGGCTTCAATTGACCAAGGCTTAAATGCCAATGGTTATATCGTGCCGGGTCTAGGCGATGCGGGCGACAAAATCTTTGGTTCAGTTCAAAAAGATTAAGATTAAGCCCCAGCAAAAAGAGGCTTTTATAGCCTCTTTTTTATATACTACAACAAAGCGTGTACATATTAGGATCTGTTTATGAAGGCCGAGCAATATCAAGGAAAAGTTAAGCAATATAACGCTGACAAAGGTTTTGGCTTTATTTCCTCACCTGAAGGCGAAGTATTTTTTCATATCTCGGATTTTCCTGCAGACTCAGGTGAGCCGAAACGCAATGAACGCGTGAAGTTTAATGTGGTTGAAAATGGCGATCGCTATAAAGCAATTAAAATTGAGCGGGTTGAAGACAACTCTGCCAAAGCCAAGAAGTCGAAAGTCTCAAGCCATAATAAATCGATCACCACAGACTTATTGTCTAATTTTAGACGCTAAGTCAGCGTTGATTCAGAGTTCAATCGTGCAAAGATTAATCTTTGCATTTTGAAGCAAAGAGGCTTTTTAGCCTCTTTTTTATTGATTACAATACGAAAAATACAATTGAATAGAGCAGATTATGTTTCTGAAAGGGAAAATCAAAAGCTTTAGTACCTCACGTGGTTTTGGTTTCATTGAGGTGGAAGGGGATATTGATGATGTGTTTTTTCATATCAAAGATTTGCCACAGAACAACATTGAACCTAAGATTGGTGAAGCACTTCAGTTTATGATTGTAGAAGACCAAGGCAAGTTTAAGGCTGGCAATATCCAGCGGCTTGGTCTGTCCTCAGAAAGCAAAGCAGCGAGATCATCAAATAAGAAAAAAGTACGTACCCAAGCCTCACCACGTTACCATGAGGCAGGGCATAAAAGTACTATCATCACCGTGATTGGCATCATTATCGTCGCGATATTGGGCTTTTTGACCTATGGGAAATATCAAAGTTATAGTGCAGAAAAACAGCGTAAAGCTGAACAGTTGATGCTCGAGCAGCAACAGATTGTAGAAGAACAGCGTAAAGCTTTAGGAAAGTTGCCTGATCAAATCTTATCTGAGCAAGGGAAGCGTAATTTAGATGCAGGTCTGCATCAGACCAATCAACCACGCTCTGAACGCGTGACGGAAAGTATTGATAAACAAAATGGTCGTTTACCTGTTAGTACAGGGCAGTTTAAATGCGATGGACGGATCCATTGCTCCCAAATGCGTTCCTATGAGGAAGCGGTTTACTTCTTAAGGAACTGTCCAAATACTAAAATGGATGGGAACAATGATGGTGAACCTTGTGAGCACCAATTTGGGAAATAAAAAAAGCACCCTCGGGTGCTTTTTGCTTACTTATTTTTCGCAGAATTTCATAAAGGCTTTGAGTCCTGGGCCTTGGTACTTCTGACGATGCACCAACATGAACAGTGGACGCGTTAGAGACCAGAACGGAGTATCAAGTACCACCAACTGGCCTTTTTCGCGCAAAGGTTCCGTTGCCAGTTTTGAAATACATGACATCCCTAAACCACCCGCCACGATTTTTAAAATCGCTTCATTATGACCCAAGGTCAGACGGATATTGGCATCAGGCAAGTCTTTTAAAATAGCGTTATCAAACACTTCACGCGTACCTGAACCTTCTTCACGCAAGATCCACTCGACCGATTTAAAGTCTTCAGGCGTTAATGTACGATTTAACTGTGCCAAAGGATGTTCTGGTGCACAGCAGACCGCTAATTCATCGTCACGCCAGTGAATACATTGCAGTTGCGGCAAGTGACAAGAGCCTTCAATCAAGGCTAAATCTAGTTGGAACTGATTCACCGCCTCAATCATTTGACGGGTATTACCAACTTGCAGCTGTAAATGGGCTTGAGGTTGAATTTGTAAGAAGTCAGCCATCAGGTCAGGCATGAGGTAGTCACTGATGGTCAGGGTTGCCCCCAAACGCAAATCAATGCTTTGTAACTCACCTTTAGCGGCTTGCTCGAAAGCATCACAGCGACCCAAAATTTCTAAAGCTTGTGGCAGCAGGAAACGACCCAGATCATTGAGCTGAAGACGCTTACCTAGACGGTCAAACAGAGGAGCTCCCAAACCGTCTTCTAGATCTGCTAAAGCCATACTCGCAGCACTCTGGGTGAGTCGAACCGCATCACTGGCTTTGGTTACTGTGCCTTCTTGAGCAACTGCTACAAAAACCGCCAACTGGCGTAAAGTCATGCGCATGAATATAGCCTTAACATTTAAAAAATATTAACAAATTATGTGGTCATGCTAACATGAGCAACGTCTTTGATGCCACGCTGAAATCATGTCAATTGAAAAATTTAGCCTAGAAAAGGTTTTATCCGTACACCGTTGGACCAATACACTTTTTAGCTTCACCATGACGCGACCTGCACATTTTAAGTTTACCGCAGGACAATTTGCCCGTATTGGCATCAAAGTGGGTGATGAATTGGTGGTTCGAGCGTATTCGGTGGTGTCTTCTCCTTTTGATGAAACTTTAGAGTTTTTCTCGATTGTGGTGCCTGAAGGTGCATTTACCTCAAATTTACAACATTTAAAAGTTAATGATGAGATCTACCTCGAAAAGATCCCGTATGGCTTTTTGACTTTGGCGCGTTATCAATTGCCACTACCAAAAGACTTATGGTTGCTGGGCACAGGGACAGGGCTGGCACCTTTTATTTCGATGTTGCAAGACTTTGAGACGTGGTCGAAGTACGAGAGCATTACACTGGTCTATAGCGTACGTACAGCCTCTGAATTGGCGTATGCAACACGTATTCAAGAAATTGCAGAGACTTTTGGTGAAGGGCATACAGGCTTTAAATTTGTGCCGATTATTACTCGTGATCCGCATGCCTCACTGCATGACCGCTTACCGGTTTTGATTGAAAATGGTGAGCTTGAAAAAGCAGTTGGTTTGAGTCTCAACCCAGAAACCAGCCATGTGATGCTGTGTGGTAACCCGCAAATGGTCGAAGATACCAAAGAGGCATTAAAAGCACGTGGCCTGACCATGAACCGCCGTGGTGAAGGAAATATTGCGGTCGAAAACTATTGGTAAAGCTATTTATCTAAATAAAATGCTCATCGAATGATGGGCTTTTTTTATTTAAAATTTGAATCACTCAGATTTTAAAATTGGCTTAAAAAGAGAGATCACTGCTTGTGCGCTCAGATCGCGCTATAATTTCTCTTTTGTACTGGGTTGGATGGGTTATGTCTTCAGCGTTAAAAACGACGGCTCAGTCAGAGGCCCAACTCAGTCCGCAGCAGAAAAAATTAAATCGTTTAATTGAGCGCATTGAACAACAAAAACAAGAACTGGCGGCATGGAAAAATGCGCAATCTGAGATTCAAAATTATACGCGCAGCAAGCTTTTACCTGTGTATAGCGAGTTACACACGGTTCTATTTACACAGCTCGATACCCTGTGGAATCACTTGGCCAGCGATGCCTTTAGCAAAGCAGATTTGGTGCAGATTGACACCAAAATAGCCGCTTTAGCCAAAATACTAAAAAAATCTCAGATGCTGACTTCCGCGCAGAAAGAGCAGGTAGAGAAAATTGATACTTTCTATATGCAGCATGCAGAGCATATACGCGCGAAGAAAACCAAAGCAAACTCAATACAAAGTCATAACCTTGCTGAAACGGTAGAACAAAACGTGGATGCGGACTGGGAAAATTATGAATACGATTCTGCCCAATATGAAGCAGAACGAGAACGTGCCAAGCAGTTAAAACAACAAGAAAAGCATGAGCAGGCCGTCAAAATGGCAGCGCAGTCACTGAAAACCGTGTTTTTAAAAATTACCGCGATGATTCACCCTGACCGTGAGCCTAATGAAGCGAAGAAATTAGATAAGACTGAACTTTTACAGAAGGTAAATGAAGCTTATGCAGAGCAGGATTTATTTTATTTATTGAAGCTTCAGTTACAGCTAGAAACCAATAAAGGCTTAGGCTCAAAAGTTTTAAGTTCGGAACAAGTGAAGTTTTATCAGTTGTCTTTGGAAACACAGAGTCAGAACTTGCAAAGCCTGTTAGAAAAGATCTTTGCGTCTTTTCACTTGAGTAGCCATATTAATACCAAACAGCTCAAAATGAGTGATGTGTATAAGGTGATAGATAAGGATGCTGCTGAGTTAAAACAGCAGTTGAAGTGGGAAAAAGAATGTTTAAAGCTTATGAAAAAGGTGAGTGGGGTAGAGATGTTGTTGGGGCATGGGGTGTTGTAACCTCTCCCCTTGCGCAGCAGCGCTGCTCATCTCCTAAAAGGAGAGGGAACATCCATTGTTAAATTCATGCGTAATCTTTAGGTCAGATGATGCTCCCTTTCCCTATGTAATAGGGGGATGAGGAAAAATTATTCAAGATTAAACGATGAATCTAAACCTATTAGTGTGTGGTCATTAATAAAAATCTGTAGCTCACCAGATTTTTCATTTTTAATAATGTTATATATATTGTCAACTGAACTGATATAGTCATCACATGGATTATAGTTTCGCCCAATATAAATCACTAATAAGGACTCTGATAGATAAACAGTTTCTTCAAGAAAGCAGTTATATGCATCTTCAAAAATTTTATGGATTGCTAATTTGATGCTTTCCTCATCAGATAAAGGGATGATCGATGAAACTTGCATAATACCTTGTGTATAACGTTTACCTGATACTTTACACAATATTTTTTCTAATTTTCTAAAAATAAATGGTCTATTAAAATCTTCATTAATCATAATAGAAAAAATTATATCTTTTATAAAAAATTTAAAAATGCAATCAAAAGGCATTAGTGAAGTATGTCTTAAAAATTTAAAATCCTCTAAGTTTTTTTGATCAATTAGATATCTATTAGGGTCTGTTGAGAATTACCGAGAGTTAATTAAACTCGCGCACAATTGAATCATGGCTTCAAAACTCGTATCTGTTTTACAACTACGCATCGCTATACGTTTAAATTCTTTTAACTTACAGAAATAGTTTTCAATGAGATGACGCCATTTATACATAATCGTATCAAATGCTCTCATTACTTTTCGATTAGATTTAGGTGGGATCACCACTTTCACTTTACGTTCATTGAGTTCTTGGATGAGCCAATCTGCATCAAATGCTTTATCAGCCAGTAATGCTTGAAAATCAACATCTTCAATTAAAGGTTTGGTTTCTACTAAATCGTGATATTGACCAGGCATTAATCGAAATTTAATAAGGTTGCCTAGACTATCCACTAAGACAAGAATTTTACAGGTCATTCCACCTCGAGATTTACCTATAGACTGTTTGAAAGTCCCCCTTTTGCACCTTGCCCATGTCGATGAACTTTAACAATCGTTCCATCAATCATGGCGTATTCCAAATCAACATCTTCATTTACAGATGCAAAAATAGTTTCAAATACACCAGCTTTCACCCAATCACGGTATCTTTTAAAGACGGTATTCCATTTACCAAAATGAGGAGGTAGATCACGCCATGGACTGCCTGTACGGGCAATCCATAGGACTGCTTCTAAAAATAATCGATTATCTTTTCCACTACGACCTCGATCGGTCACTTTACCTAGGCAAAAAGGTTCCATTTTTGCCCATTGGGCATCAGTAAGTATGTATCTATCCATAGTACTATTATAAATTAATCAGTAGCCTTTGTTAATTCTCAACAAGCCCTAGTTCATCACTATGAATATCAAATTTAATTTCTGCATACCCAAATCCTTTTGAATACTTACCTATAAAGTTCACTGTAAAGAATAAAAGTATTCCTAATAAAAATAAAAAAATATGATGTCCAATTATTGGATACATAAAAAAATCCCCTTCAAATTTGAAGAGGATTCTAGATTAAATAGTAGTCAAATTACAGCATTATAGCGCTGCAATCTGTTCCATATTCGCTTTAATCTTCACTAACTGGTCAGCAAATTCAGCAAGTTTTACTTTTTCGCCTTCAACTACAGCCGCAGGTGCTTTCGCGACAAAACCTTCATTAGAAAGTTTGCCTGCAATGACGTCATGCTGTTTTTGCACTTTGTCTAAGTCTTTTTGTAAACGACCTAATTCCGCTTTCGGGTCAATTAAACCTTTTATAGGAACAAAGACAGAGGCATGACCCACTACAGAAGAAGAAGACAATGGCGGTTGTTCGCCGTCAGCCAAGAACGTAATGCTTTCTACTTTTGCCAATGCTTTAAACAAGGCTTCAATACGTGTGATCTGTGCTTTTTCAGCTTCAGTCGTGTTTTGTAGCAATACTGGTAATAAACGCGCATTACCTAAGCCCATTTCACCACGAATGTTACGTACCGCACCAATCAAACCTTGAAGCCATTGCATATCGGCTTCAGCCTGTTCATTTACACGCTCAGGGTTGGCAACTGGGTATTGTGCCAACATAATGGTTTCGCCAGAAATACCGAGTTTAGGTGCAAGTGTCTGCCAAATTTCTTCAGTCAAATACGGCATCAACGGATGTGCAAGACGTAAAGATGCTTCCATTACCGCTAGGAGTACACGACGAACTTCAGCTTTACGCTCAACCGATACATTTTCATCATTCAGAACAGGTTTGGTCAGTTCGACATACCAGTCACAGTATTCATTCCAAATGAACTCGTAAATTGCTTGTGCAGCCAAGTCTAAACGGTAAGTGGCAAAGGCTTGTTGTACCGCAGCTTCTGCTTTTTGCAGACGGCTCACGATCCACTGTTCAGGCAATTCCCAAAGGTCTTGACGAGCTTCGCTACCAATTTCTTGATTTTCACAGTTCATCATCACGAAACGGGTTGCGTTCCAGATTTTGTTGGCAAAGTTACGGTAGCCTTCAACACGCTTCATGTCGAACTTAATGTCACGACCCGTGTTCGCAAGTGCACAGAAGGTGAAACGAACCGCATCGGTACCATAGGCTTGAATGCCTTCTGGGAATTCTTTACGGGTTGATTTTTCAATCTTCGCCGCTTGTTTCGGGTTCATTAGACCTGTAGTACGTTTTTGTACCAAAGTCTCAAGGTCAACACCGTCAATGAGGTCTAAAGGATCAAGCACGTTGCCCTTAGACTTCGACATTTTTTGACCTTCGCCATCACGTACCAAACCATGTACATACACCGTTTTAAACGGCACTTGTGGCGTACCATCTTCATTTTTCATGAAGTGCATGGTCAGCATGATCATACGCGCCACCCAGAAGAAGATGATGTCAAAACCAGTGACCAATACATCTGTTGGATGGAAGGTGTTTAAGAAGTAGTTGGTTTTGTCGTTTTCAGCATCGCCTGTCCAGCCTAAAGTTGAGAATGTCCACAGACCTGATGAGAACCATGTATCGAGTACGTCTTCGTCTTGGTTCAATTCAACGTTAGCGGGGATGTTGTTTTTCGCACGAACTTCTTCTTCGTCACGACCAACGAATACGTTACCTTCAGCATCGTACCAAGCAGGAATACGATGCCCCCACCACAATTGACGTGAAATACACCAATCTTGAATGTTGTTCATCCACGCCATGTACATATTGCTGTATTGCTCAGGCACGAACTTGATGCGACCATCTTTCACTGCTTCAATGGCAGGTTGAGCAAGTGGCGCAATTTTTACATACCATTGGTCTGTGAGTAGAGGTTCAACAATCACGCCTGAACGGTCACCGCGAGGTGGTTTCAACGTGTACGGTTGGATTTGGTCTAACCAGCCTTCGGCTTCAGCTTGTTCAACTAACTTTTTACGTGCTTCAAAACGCTCTAAACCAATGTAGTCTGCAGGTGCAGGAATAGTTTTAGAAATTTGTTCGCCCGCTTTCGCGATGTATTCAAATTCAGCCAACACTTCCGCATTTTTGTTGAAGATGTTGATGATTGGCAATTCGCAGCGTTTACCCACTTCATAGTCATTGAAGTCATGCGCAGGGGTGATTTTCACACAACCTGTACCGAATTCTTTGTCTACATATTCGTCTTTAACGATTGGAACTGCCCGGCCTGTAATCGGTAGGATGATGTTTTTACCTACTAGATCAGTATAACGTTCATCATCAAGCGCAACAGCAACAGCAGTATCACCCAATAATGTTTCAGGACGAGTCGTCGCTACAACGATGTGATCTTTACCATCGTGAGTGCGTAGTGATTTATCTTCAAAGAAATATTTGAAGTGCCAGAGTGAACCTGCTTCTTCTTTATCCGACTCAACTTCGAGGTCAGAAAGGGCAGTTTGCAGTTTTGGATCCCAGTTTACCAAACGTTTACCGCGGTAAATTAAGCCATCTTCATGCAGTTTTACGAAGACTTCTTTGACTGCATTGGATAAACCTTCATCCATGGTGAAGCGTTCACGCGACCAGTCTACTGAAGAACCTAAACGACGAATTTGACGTGTAATCGTACCGCCTGATTGTTCTTTCCATTCCCAGACTTTTTCGATGAATTTTTCACGACCAAGGTCATGACGGCTGACACCTTGAGCACCCAACTGACGTTCAACCACCATTTGCGTTGCAATACCCGCGTGGTCTGTACCTGGTTGCCATAAGGTATTTTTACCAGACATCCGGTTGTAGCGTGTTAAGGCATCCATAATGGCATTGTTAAAACCATGACCCATGTGCAAGCTACCGGTGACGTTTGGTGGCGGAATCATGATACAAAATGACTCACCTTTTTCAGAGGGCTTGAAATAGCCGCGCTCTTCCCAAGTTTGGTACCATTTTTTCTCGATCTCGGTCGGATCGTAAGTTGTAGCAATATTTTGCGCTGAATCAGTCATAGTTCAAACAGTTCAAAAGTAGATAAAAAATTGCATCTATTGTAGCAAAGAAATGGCAAATGGGGGCATGTAAAGCAAATGCGTTGATCTAGCAATTGCGACATGAAGCAGAGCGCTTTATGATGTGTCTAAACCTAGAGTGCGCAGTGTTCGCAGTAAAAATCAAAAAAAGGGGGGATCACTATGACTTATCAAATATCATTAAAATTAAAACCTGAAACTCACCAACGCTTTGCCCACATTCATCAACAGCTTAATGCCGGCGAAAGCCAAAGTCTTGCCAAACCTTTGGGTGAGGTTTTAGCGGATATTTCATGTGAAGTGATTGATCAAGTCTTTGGTGATCTTGCACGCTTGTCTACTTCTGGCGATGGGGAGTCTGAAAAAATTATTCAGCACATTGTAGACACTATACGTAAGTACATGCCGTGGTCCGTGTCGTTTTTTTCAAATGACCGTCTAATTCCAATGGTGAATTATCTAGAGCAAATGATGTATGACAACGAGAGCACACATTTTTTAAGCTACCCAGTCGAAAAAACTTTAGTCACCGAACTTTTGGGTTGTGCGGAACAGATGGAAAAGGGCAATAACAGTTATGTTGCTCCAGCTTTGAAGGTGTTTACGCAAATTGTCGATCTAGGGGTGACCAGTCTGGTCCGTGAACCCAAAAAAATGCTTAAATTTAATCTGGTGGTCGATAAAACACTAAATGGGGTGATTAACTTGACGACCCAATTGGGCTATAAACGTTTTGATAAATTAGGGCGTATCTATGATGCGCAGATGATGAGTCAATATTTTGATCATTTCCTGACTTTTTTAAATGATCAATCTGCAAATAAAACTTCGGTATGAGGCAATAAGGACATGGCACAGTTAAATAGTTTAGACGCTAAAGTGGTGTGGATTACGGGGGCATCTTCAGGGTTAGGTGAGGCACTGGCTAAAGAATGTGCTTTACAAGGGGCAGAGGTGGTACTCACGGCAAGACGGTTTGACGAACTCGAAAAAGTTCGTGTCGGGCTGCTGAATCCGGATCAACACATTTCCATTTGTGCCGACATTACCGACGAAGCTCAAGTCCGTCATGCCTATGAGCAAGTGCTACAGAAAAAAGGTCGAATTGATTGGCTGATTAATAATGCGGGTTTAAGCCAGCGTACCTTGATTGCTGACACCAGCATGCAGACTGAACGTGCGATTATGGAAGTGGATTATTTCTCACAAGTGTTTTTAACCAAAACTGTTCTACCAACATTTTTAGCGCAAAAATCAGGTCGTATTGCCTTTGTTTCGAGTGTTGCGGGACTATTGGGGACGCAGTACCGTGCCAGCTATTCAGCAGCCAAGGCTGCCATTCATATGTGGGCAAATAGCCTGCGTGCCGAAGTGGCCAATGAGGGCGTAGATGTATCTGTGATTTTCCCGGGCTTTGTTAAAACCAATGTTTCGTTTAATGCTTTAAATGGCGAGGGTAAACCACAGGGTCATCAAGACGAAGCGATTGAAAATGGTCTAGAACCCGATATTTTTGCGCAAACGGTGGTGAGTGCTTTGCTTAAAGGTGAAGAATACATTGTAGTCGGTGGACGGAAGGAGAAAATGGGGGTTCTGGTGTCTCGTTTATCGCCTACAACGTTGTATAAAATGATTCGTAAGATGAAAGTGAAGTAAATTTAAAAAGGCAGGAGGAACGTCACTTCCACCTGCCTTTTTGGGGATGTTGTTCCCATATTCCCTATACTTTGATAGGGGAGATAGAGTTGTACTACTTACTGATTTTATTTAAATAGTTTAAAAACAATTCCGCATTTTTCCCACGCACTTGCCAAGACAAACAGCGCACACCGCCGCCCATATGACAGACATTAGAAGACTGTATTGGGACAAGAGTACGTTTGGTTACGCTACGAATTTGTTGTAAAGCGACAGTATCCTCTTTAATCCCAAATTGCGGGAAGTAAATCCGTTCAGGCGTCACCAGCATATTGGTGTATAGGCCACATGCAGAACCAAATTTTTCATCGTAGATTTCGCTGCCATCATAAGGGGTGATGATTTCACGAATTTTAACATTGGGAATGCCGCGCTTTAAATCGGCTTTGAGTTGCTTGGCATAGTCGGGATCTTCAGGGTAAGAGTTAATCACCAAGGTGTTTTGATCGACAAAGCTGACCACACCATCGGCATGTTCCAAGCCACCTTGTTCATCGGCTTCAATGAATGCAATCTGCTTTGCACCTGTTAAAGCCATTAATTTTTTGCGGGCTTCGCTTTCGGTGAGCTTGTTATCCGCTAGAAATTTGGTGCTGAGGACGACATTACCATAACCATCTTCCACCCAGTTTCCGCCATCATTCAACAGTTTGCTTTGCGTAAACTGTAAGCCAGCCTTTTGGCTGTAGTATTTAAATTCGTCTTGCACTTCATCTGAAATGGCCTGACCTTTTTTAGCGCCACCTTGTCCTGCCGCCGTGTAGCGGAACATGAGGGGTTGAGCTGGATTAGCCCTGGTGAAGTCGCGCATCCAAATGTCATGCATCGGTGCGATTGCCACATGCTTTTTGCCCAAGGCTTTGACATAGTCGGGGTAGAGGTGTTTGTCCGTCAGGACAACGACATTGTCTCCGTTTTTAATAATTTTTTTTGCATAATCGACGTGAAAATCAAAAATATCATCAATCATTTTTGCATAGTAAGCATCATTACTTTGAGGGGGATGCCAGTACAATTAATTCAGCTTTGGCTACAAGTGGAATCATGCTGAGTACAGCCATACTTATTTTTAGTGCTAAAGATTTCATTATCTGTGACCTATTTACAGTGTAGGTAATGTCCATTTTTATTGTGTTCAGTGTAGAGAATTATGCTCTAGTGAGCAATCTACCAACCGAATGTACGATAGAAGGTGAGCGAGCATGAGCTATTTTGAACGCTCATGCTGTTTGAGTTTAGTGAATGGATGATTGGTCAATAGTCGCTGTTTAAGGATTTTGAATGGCAGTCCCATAAGCAAAGACTTCAACCATACCGCCTTGCATGCCCATTTCTGTGGTCGCCAGTCGCATACAAGCAATATGCGTTGCGCCGTGTTTTTCTGCTTTAAGTTTGAGTCGGACAATGGCTTCACGACGGGCACGATCGACAACACTTTCATAGCTGGTGAGTCTACCCCCAAAAAAGTTTTGCACGGTCGCCAGTACATATTTGAAATAATCATGAGAAATCACAACATTGCTGCTGATCATGTGCCCAGACTGCTCGAAGCTTACTTTGCGTAAATTACCCACGGTAATATAGGCAAGACGCTTCTCATTCTGTTCAAGCTCTGCCAAATGTTTCCGTTCATTGTAGCGACCAAAGCCAAAACCGACGCTAAAGAGCACCGCAAAGATCAGCAGTTGGAAAACTAAACTTTCCATCGCTTAGGCCTGTGTTGGAAATGGATCGGGGAGATGGTTATCTAACGGTATGACATGGACCGCAGTGCCATAAACAAATAACTCAGATGCACCTTGGGCAATATTAGAAGTTGAAAAACGAATACCCACAATGGCATTGGCTCCTAAGCCTTGCGCTTTTGCAATCATACGATTCATGGCTTCTTGGCGGGATTCTTCTAAAAGCTCGGTATAGGCAGTGAGTTCACCACCGACAATATTTTTTAACCCTGCCAAAAAGTCGCGCCCGACATGTTTACTTCGAACCGTACTGCCATAGACCACATCCAGTTGTTGAGAAATGGTATGTCCAGGAACAGACTCAAGGTTACTTAAAAGCATAATGTTCAATATTCAAATGATTTGATTATCTTTGAAGATAGGAAAAACCCCAGCAAAAAGCAATAAAAAAGCCCACCGAAGTGAGCTTTTGCTGTTGCAAACCTTAGTTTGCTGTTTTGTTGTATTTCACATCTGAAGAAGAAGGCTGTTTCACCACTTGATCAGCAGTGTTGGCTTTAACGCCGCCACCGAGGGTTTTATACACTTCAACTTGGTTGTTTAAGTTTGCTTGTTCAAGCAATAACAACCCTTGTTCCGCCGAGTACGATGTACGCTGTGCATCAAGTACGGTGAGGTAGTTATCAATACCTGCACGGAAGCGAGCAGTTGAAAGCTTATAGGTGGTGTTGGTTGCATCTACTAGACGACGTTGCGCCGCCAAACGGTCACCAATATTTTCACGTACTGCCAAGGCATCATTCACTTCGCGGAAGGCTGTTTGAATGGTTTTTTCATAATCTGACAACGCAATTTTTTGGTCAGTTTCTGAAATCTTCACATTGGCACGACGTGTGCCCCAGTCAAAGATTGGAATATCCAAGCTTGGGCCAAGTGACCATACAAAGGCACCTGATTTAAATAAATCGCTTAAATCTGTCGATGCATAACCTGCCGTACCCGTTAAGCTGATAGTTGGGTACAACTGTGCTTTTGCCGCACCAATGTTGGCACCCGCAGCAGACAATTGATATTCCGCAGCACGGACATCAGGACGGTTATTTAACAAGTCGCTTGGCAAGCCCGCTGTCAATGCCGTACTTTGGGTAATGCGTTTCACAGGTTGAGGAGACAATAAGTTTGCAGGAACAGGCTGACCCACCAACAGGTTGAGCAAGTTCTGAGCTTGTGCAAGTTGAGTCTTGTAGTTCGCAACGTCATTACGCGCAGTTTCAACCGAAATTTGCGCTTGACGTACAGGGACTTCGCTGTCGATACCCACATCAAAACGTTTTTTGTTCAGATTGTACGACTCAAGCTGTGCTTTTAAGGTTTGGTCTGCCAGTTTTAAGTTGGCATTGGCAAACGAATAGCTCAGCCATGCTTGCGCAACCTGACCAATCAACGAAATTTGTGTTGCATCACGTGCACTTTGAGTCGCTAAATAGCTGTCTAAAGCATTGTCTTTTAAGCTACGAACACGACCCCAAAAGTCTAACTCATACGCAGTTACGCCAAGGCCAACATTATAGGTTGTCATGGGTTTGTTGCTGCTGAGTGTATCTTGGCGAAGAACACTACCACTTGCACCAATGGTTGGTAGTTGGTTGTTTTCGCTAATTTGATACGCTTGCTGAGCACGTTGAATATTTAAAGTCGCCGTACGGAGGTCACGGTTATTGGCTAGTGCTAACTCGATGACTTGGACTAAACGCTGATCAGCAAAAAAGTCTTTATAGCCTTGTTCTGCAACAGATGGACCTGTCGTTGAACCAATATATCCTGTTGGGATATCCGCTTGAGCGACGGGTTCTGGACCACGCATGCTTTGACATGCAGTCAAAGCAAGCGCAAGTGCAGATACCGCAATGCTACGACCTGAAATAGACCATACTTTTTGCATCACGATGTTTGCTCCTGATTATTTTGTTTCTTAGGTTTGTATTTGAAAATACTACGAATCCAAACAAAGAATACTGGAATGAAGAAAATACCCAACAGTGTAGAACTAATTACACCACCAAGGACACCAAAGCCTACCGAGTGTTGACTACCTGCACCAGCGCCTGTTGAAAGGGCAAGCGGAAGGACACCAAAACCGAAAGCAAGGGTGGTCATGATAATTGGGCGTAAACGCATTTTTGCAGCATGAAGGGTTGCATCAAACAAGTCTTCGCCTTGTTCTTGCAACTCTTTTGCAAACTCTACGATCAAGATCGCATTTTTCGCAGAAAGACCAATCACGGCAACAATCGCAACTTGGAAGTAGATGTTGAACGATAAGTTTGGATCGCCCTTAATGATCATACCTAACCATGTCAGTGCAAATGCACCAAGAATACCGAGTGGTACAACTAGCAATACTGAAACAGGGATAGACCAACTTTCATACAATGCGGCAAGACATAAGAAGACGATAAGCATTGAAAGAACAAGCAGCGGAGCTGTTTGATTGCCCGAATCACGTTCTTCTAAAGATAAGCCTGTCCATTCATAGTCGAAACCTTGTAAGCCCATAGACGGTAACTTACCAATAATTTCTTCCATCGCGAGCATTGCATCACCCGAACTTACGCCCGGTGCTGGAGTACCTTGAATGTTTACAGAAGATACACCGTTATAACGCTCTAGACGTGGTGAACCATAAGTCCATTCGCCTGTTGCAAATGCTGAGAATGGAACCATTGTGCCGCTACTATTACGTACATACCACTTGTTCAAGTCTTCAGGCATCATACGTGCATTTGCTTCGCCTTGCACATAGACTTTTTTCACACGACCACGGTCTACGAAGTCATTAATATATGAACCACCCCAAGCCATGCTCATGGTTGTATTGATATCCGCAATACTCACACCCATTGCACCCGCTTGCGCTTGATCAATGTTGATTTGGTACTGAGGTGTATCTTCTTGACCATTAGGACGGACGCCTGCAAGACGTTTGTCTTGTGCAGCCATACCTAAAATAGCATTACGTGCAGCAATCAATTTCTCATGACCTTGACCACTTGCATCTTTCAACTGGATGTTAAAACCAGCAGATACACCTAATTCAGGCATTGCAGGTAACTGTAATGGCATGATGTAAGAGGCGTCTTTCACGATCATATTCAATGCCATACCACGTTGGATGATGGCACCAATTTGCGACTCAGGTGTCGTACGCTCACTCCAGTCCTTCAGCTTGATAAAGGCAAGACCTGCGTTTTGACCAACACCTGTGAATGAGAAACCAGAAACAGTAAAGATGGACTCTACATGTTCTTTTTCTTTATTCATGAAATAGTCTGTCATTGTGGTGATGACTTTATCGGTACGTTCAAGGCTTGCACTTGGTGGAAGCTGAACTAAAGTCATGACGACGCCTTGGTCTTCGTCAGGCAAGAATGAGGATGGTAAAGCTTTATATAGGCCAACTAAGCCTGCAATCACCAGTAAATAAACCACACCAGAAAATACTTTATGATGGGTCATACGGTTGACACCACCTTGGTATTTTACGGATAGCTTTTCAAAGCTGCTGTTAAACCAACGGAAGAAACGCGCAAAAATATTATTACTTTCTGCTTTATTCGGATCGTGTTGTTTTAACAAGGTTGCACACAGGGCAGGGGTGAATGTTAATGCCACGATCAGTGACAAAATCATTGCGGTAACTAGCGTAATCGAGAACTGACGGTAAATAACACCGGTTGTACCTGCAAAGAATGCCATCGGTACGAATACCGCAGTTAATACACTGGTAATACCGACCAAGGCACCAGAAATCTGTTGCATTGATTTTTCGGTCGCAGCTACAGGGTCGAGGTGTTCTTCTTGCATTACCCGTTCGACGTTTTCCACCACAACAATCGCATCATCGACCAGAAGACCAATCGCTAAGACCATCGCAAACATAGTGAGCGTGTTGATTGAGAAACCGAAGATGTTAATGACAGCAAATGTGCCCAATACAACCACTGGAACAGCCAATGTTGGGATAATCGTGGCACGCCAGTTCTGTAAGAATAAGAACATGACAATGAACACCAACACGACAGCTTCAATCAACGTGTGTACAACACTTTCAATCGACAGCTTAATAAACGGTGTAGTGTCATAAGCCAGTTGATCTTTTAAACCATTTGGGTAGTTTTTACGAAGTTCACTGAGGCGCTTTTCTACAGCCGCTGCTGTATCTAGTGCATTTGCACCAGTTGCAAGTTTAATCGCAACACCGCCAGCAGCCTTACCATTAAATTTAGAGTCGAACTGATAGTTATCTGACCCGAGTTCAACACGCGCAACATCACCTAAGCGAACTTGAGCACCAGAAGATGTATTTTTTAGAAAAATATTTCTAAATTGTTCAGGGGTTTGCAACATGCTTTGAGCATTCACTGTTGCGTTCAGCACTTGACCTTGCACAGATGGTGCACCGCCTAACTGACCTACAGCCACTTGAGCGTTTTGAGCACGAATTGCAGCAGCAATGTCACTTGGTGTCACTTGCAAACTGTTCATTTTCGCTGGATCTAGCCAAATACGCATCGCATATTGACCACCAAAGACTTGAAGTTCACCAACACCTGCAACACGGCTAAGTGGTTCAGAAATGTTTGAGTTTACATAGTCATTAATGTCCGCCCCAGAAAGACTTCCATCTGGAGAGTAAAATGCAAGAACTTGCATAAAGCTCGCACCAGACTTGGTGACTTTTAGACCTTGACGTTGTACATCTTCAGGTAAAAGCGCCGTTGCCGATTGTAGTTTATTCTGTACTTGAACTTGAGCAATATCAGGATCGATGCCTTGTTCAAAGTTTAAGTTAATAGACGCTTGACCGTTACCCGCACTGTTAGATGAAATGTAACGTAAACCATCTAAACCATTCATTTGTTGTTCAATGATCTGAGTGACTGTGTTTTCAACAGTCTGTGCAGAAGCACCCGGATAAGTTGCAGAGATTGTCACCGAGGGCGGTGAAATCGTCGGATATTGGGCAACCGGCATTTTTGTCAGCGTGATAATACCCGCCAACATAATCACCAGTGCAATCACCCACGCAAAAATGGGGCGATGAATAAAAAATTGAGCCATTCAGTCTACCCCTTATGCGTTTGAAGTAGCTTTTTGTTCAGTTTTTGCACCAGCTTCTGTCTTTTTAGCATCCGTTGTTGGAGCTTGAGGTGCTGCTGCTTTAGGTTGATACGGTTTCGCAACAACTTTCTGTTCAGCTTTAACTTTCGCTATTCCGTCAACAATAACTTTTTCACCTGTTTTAAGGCCTTCAGTCACAATCCAGTCTTGGCCTTGAATACCAACTGTGGTGATTTGACGAGCCTCTACTACACCTTTGTCATTCACAATCATTGCCATCGCTTGACCTGTTGGTGTGCGAGTCACCGCAATTTGCGGCACTAACATCGCATTCGGGATTACGCCTTGAACGATTTGTGCATTGGCAAACATACCAGGAAGCAACAAGTGATTCGGGTTCGGGAACACCGCACGAATCGTCACTGTCCCTGTATCTGGGTTGACACTGGCATCAGAGAACGCTAAGCGGCCTTCGATTGGATAGTCACTGCCATCTTCAAGTTTCAGTTTCACACGGGTGTTGTTACTGCTGTCTAAGCTACCTTTACTCAATTGTTGACGTAAACGAAGAAGTTCAGAACTAGATTGGTTGATATCAACATAGATTGGGTCTAAACGTTGAATTGTCACCAATGGCTCTGTTTGGTTTGCAGTCACCAAAGCACCCGCAGTAACTGTAGAGCGGTTGGTTTGACCTGAAATTGGTGAGCGTATGGTTGAATAACCTAAGTCCACTTCAGCATTTTTAACTTGAGCACGTGCTGCGGCCACTTGTGCCTCAGCAACCTTTACTTGACCCACTAAGTCGTCATAGTCCTGTTTCGCAACAGCGTTGCTTGAAACCAGTTGCTGATAACGATTTAGTTTGGTTCTGAGTGTGCTTAAATTCGCTTCTTGTTGTAATAATGCTGCTTTGGCATTATCAAATGTTGCGCGGTTGGAACGAGCATCAAGTTCATAAAGTGCTTGACCTTCACGTACATAACTGCCTTCCGCAAACAAACGTTTTAGAATGATTCCACTCGTTTGTGGGCGAACTTCAGAGATTTCAAATGCCGTGGTTCTGCCAGATAACTCTACAGATTGTTCTACATTTTGTGGTTGTGCAACAATGACACCGACTTCAGTAGGTGGCATTTGTTGAGAAGCGCCAGCTTGCTGCGCATCCTTTGGATCTTTGCTACAACCAACAAGTGCAATACTCGTTGCTAATGCGCAAGCGGTAAGGGCTGGGGCCCAAAGCTTTGCCGACATCATAGTTCCACCTCGATTAGATTCTTATCTAAAAATAATGTGTATTTAATTGGGTATATCTGCCGCACAAGATGTAAAGCAGTGAAATCCAGATAATACTAATGCTCCAACCTGCGAGAACGTCGGATGGGAAATGTACTCCAAGATAGACTCTTGAAATTCCCATCATCAGCATCCATAAAAGAGCAATGGATACAACATGACGATGTGCAGAAAATGGTCGACTTAAGAAAATGGCAAGACACGCCAAAGTGGCAGCATACATACTGTGCGCACTCGGAAAGGAAGCACCATAGCTCGTCACTAGGTGAAACATTTCTGGTGGGCGTGGTCTCGAAATTAGAAATTTAAGTAGCCAAGCAGAAGCAATACTTCCAACAACGCCTAAACCAATAAAAACAACATCTCTATACTTTTTATACCATGCACGATGGAAACACCATAGAGTGGTTAGAAATAATACAAACGGCATGCCGCCGAGTGCTGATAAAAGTATTGCAAGCTTATCTATAGGTTCAGTTCTTAATGTGCTGAAATATTCGACCATCGCCAGATCTAAATCTGTAAGTGGTTGAATGCTTAGAACTAATGCACTGATTATAAATAAAATAATACCGATAAAAAGCAACAAGTAAGGCATGCTGGAACTCGTGTCATTTCAACCGATTTAAGCGCGGTTATTTACTGGGTTAAAGTGTACTCATCAGTACACTTTAATTCAAGTGTTGATTAATCATGTATAAAATTTTGTTTACAGTGTAACAAGAGCTCAAAATCAGTACAAAATCATTTTGGATGGTGTTTTGTACTGTTTGAACTTTCTTCAACTTCAAGTGGGACTTTCGGGGGCCAAAAGAAATCACTAGGGCGAGTCAGAAAATGGGTGAGGACCAATTTTGCTAAAGGTTTCCATTGTTCAAATCGAACTCGACGTGCACGTAAAGCCACAATAATCGTGAGGGTAAAACTGACAAATAAGTTCGTTAGACCAATAGCGAGCACTCCGAGGAACGATACAATAATCAAGCCAATCTCAGGACTACCATTAATATTCATCAGGCCTTGAATGAAGTTTGCTGAAGCAAAGGCAATATGGCGAATATCTAGGGGTAAACCCAAAATATAACCAATGGTTCCCATACTTCCTAACATAATCCCGAACAGAAAATTACCCGCCAACGCACCTAAGTTGCGTTCTATATAGCCTGCAAATTTATCGAGTCGTTCTTGCCCCATGATGGTTTTGAGACGAGGGTGTGCTTTTAAGCGAGGGCCAACTTTGCGATAAACCGCCATATTGTCAAAATAACCCGCCAAAAGTCCCGATAAAAACAAACAGACACCCGCAATGGCGGCGTGCGGAATGGCCAAAGAGGTAAAAGGGTTTAAGTCATGTAAGACTTTCGCCGCTTTTGCATGGTTGAGTAGTGGTTCATGCATGCCAGTTGCCCATGCCCATGTAATAAAGGCGGCAACAGGGATGGCAATTGAGATATTGCCCAAAATAGCAATAAATTGGGTGCGAATAATATTAATAATCAGCGCTGCTAATTCAGCAATTTGCGCAGTTTTTGAACCTTTGCGCTGTTGTACGGTTGCCGCGAGTGCCGCCGCTGTCATTGCTGGTTGCTTTGTTGCCACAGTAAAGTGCAACACATGAATCAACATAAACCCCAATGAGTAATTCATGCTGTAAACAAAGGCTTGCATGAGCGGCGCCATGATCATTCGTGCCGACAAGGTTTTGAGCGTTGCCATAATGGCAATAATAACTCCTGCACCCGCTGCGGACTTATACATGGCTAAAAAGCCTTGTTTGTCTGTACTTACATAGTGTTCCCCGGTTTTACTGGCATTTTCAGTTACCTGTAACGCAATTAGTTCACTATTGGTAGTGAGTAGAGAGCGTACGCTGCGTTCGCTATAAATCGCAGCGGTAATATCGACCAAGAGCATACTCACCGCTTCATAGTGTACTTCGCCTTCTTCTACAATTAAATTGAGCAATAGTTCGACACGGTCTAAGCATTGCTCAAGTAAGGAAATCAGATAGGTTAAACTGACACTGACTCCAATACGTCTAGTCGCACGACGAATTTTCAATACCACATCACGACACTGCTCAATCATGACCAGTGCTTGAGAAGCGTCGGGTGGGGCAACCACACTCGAGGTTTCTGCGTCTTGATGTGCCTTTTTATACTGTTGAATGAACTCGATAATTTCGCGGTTCTGCACTAAAAAAGGCGATTCATATTCGGTCAGCTCAGGATGCGCATTAATAAACTCTGGATATAAACCAATACCACTTATCCGATAAGACAACACCGTAATGGCTTTAATCACTTCACTGCGAATTTTGACTTTTTCTTTTTGATTGGCATGCCCGTGATTGAGCAGGTTCAGCAGTTGTAGCCAGTCACTGTCTCGGATGTTATCGAGCCAATATTTGTCACTTCGGTTGGGAAAAACGCGACGGACTAAATCTTGTAGTTGAGTTTCGTCATTAATGAGCGGGAGAAAATGTGCCCCTAAACGCTGCGACAATTGATTCCAAAACCCATCTAAAGACAAGATACCTGTATCGGCATAAAGACTGGTTTGTTTATATTGGGAAATAAGCCGCAGCACAAAGCTTTGTAAGGTTGATGCGGCATCGGGAGTGATGAGTAATGCTTGAATGAGCGCTTGAAATTTTTGGTGGATTTCATCGGTTTGATACGCATCTATTGGACGAATACGCTCCACCAACTCAATTAAAAGTTGATCATTTAAAACAGCTTGAGGTTGCTCAAGCTGTTGCTGCATTTGAGAGAAAAGATCATTAAATTTTATATGCATAGGCAAGTTAAAAACATTTTAAAGCATCATTTGTTATTGAATTCGATGTAAAGCCAGTTGGGTTAAATTGACCAGTGCTTGACGATATTGGCTGTCAGGTAAAGCCTGTAATGCTTGAAGTGCGGCTTCGGTTTCTTCATGCGCCCGTTGTCGGCAGTAATCTAGTGCGCCAGAACTGTTTACGATAGCAATGACTTGATCAAGATCTGCCGTTCCACCTGTCGCAATACTTCGACGAACAATGTTATGTTCTTCACCCGTTGTATTTTTCAATGCTGAGATTAACGGCAAAGTCGGTTTACCTTCCATTAAATCATCGCCAATATTTTTACCTAATGTTTCAGCATCTGAGGTGTAATCTAAAATATCATCAATGATTTGAAAGGCATTGCCAAAGTGGCCTGCAAATAAACGTAGTGGTTCACGGTACTGCGGTGTCCCAGAAAGAATGGCAGCCCCTTCAGTTGCCAGTTCAAATAAACGTGACGTTTTACCGTGAATAATATCTAAATAAGTTTGTTCTGTGGTTTCAGGTTGGTGCTGTGCTTGAAGTTGTAGCACTTCACCTTCGGCAATTTCACAAGTCCCTGTAGAAAAATCTTTGAGTAAGGTCATATCACCGAGATCGACCAACAAATCAAAGGCGCGTGAAATTAGAAAGTCACCCACCAGTACTGCGGTCTGATTGTTCCAAGTTGCATTGGCCGTTGGGCGACCACGACGTAAGCCAGATTCATCGACCACATCATCATGGACTAAAGTTGCGGTATGCAGCATTTCAATGATGGCAGCAAGTTTACGCTGGCGTTCCAGATCTTCTGCACCACAGGCTTTGGCAGCCAATAAACACATAATGGGACGCATGCGTTTACCACCTGCTTCAACCACATGTTTACTCACCGCCATGACCAATGCCACTTTAGAGGTAATGCCTTCATTAATAAATGTGTCCATCGTGGCAAAGTCTTGAGCTACAGGGGCGAGAATATCTTGCTTAAAGTCGATGGTCATTTGAAGAGCGGCCTCATCTATATAAAGTGATAAAAATCAGCATTACCAGTATTGTGTAAATAGGGATACCTGTCTAAATGATTCATTTCAATCATAAATAAGACTCGCTAGTGTGCGAGGCTGTATTTTACGAAAGACAGTTCCTTATTTCCCCAATGTATAAGCGTACTGCATTTGTAGGCTTATTTACATTTTTAAAATCAATTCATCCATACTATAGCGGATTGATTTTAAAAATCTATTTCATTGTAAGCAAAGTCAAGCCAGAGTTGAACTGTAATTTGTTGATTGAGTTTTTCTCGATTATTAAATAATCGTTAATTTAGTCTAATAAGTTCGGCAAATCTCTTGTTGTTTGAGTCAATATCACTTAAAATCCTTGCCCTTGATTAACCCCAGTGGCGTTCGTATTAAGATCGATATCTTCCTTTATCGGCACGACGACACGGGCATGTTTGGAGTACATTATGTACGCAGTAATCCAAAGCGGTGGTAAACAGCACCGTGTTGTAGAGGGTGAAACCCTTAAAGTTGAATTGTTGAAAGCTGAAACTGGCGCAACTATTACGTTTGATGACGTATTAATGCTAGTAAATGGTGACAGCATTCAAATCGGTGCTCCAGTTGTTGCTGGCGCTACTGTAACTGCTGAAGTAGTTAGCCATGGTCGTCACGACAAAATCCGTATTGTAAAAATGCGTCGTCGTAAACACTACCGTAAACAACAAGGTCACCGTCAATGGTTCACTGAGTTGAAAATTACAGCTATTTCAGGCTAATCACGAGGAGTAATGAGACATGGCAACTAAAAAAGCCGGTGGTTCGACTAAGAACGGTCGTGATTCGAACCCTAAAATGCTTGGTGTTAAAATTTACGGTGGTCAATCTGTGACTGCTGGTAACATCATCGTTCGTCAACGTGGTACAGAATTCCACGCAGGTCAAAACGTTGGTATGGGCCGTGACCATACTTTGTTTGCAACCGCTGACGGCGTAGTAAAATTCGAAGTGAAAGGTCAGTTTGGCCGTCGCTACGTAACTGTTGAAGCGTAAGTTTTAATAGTAAGAAAAACCCACATTTTGTGGGTTTTTTTTCGTCTATTCATATGGTTAGCTTATTTTTCTTGTGTTTTTATATTTTGAAATAAAGCACTAAATACCAATAAATAGTGATGTGCATCACAAAAAATAGGTGTGTAATAAAGAAACAAAATTAAAAGAAAGGCAGACGGATATGAATAAAATAGATACAAATGTCTTGGGTAATCCAGACAGCTAGATAATGAAAGTCTCTGGTCAGAACTTAAAACAAGAACATACTCATATTAGTACTGCAGTTTCTGCTGCAATGAATCTACAAACACTTAAGCCAAACCATTGTCTACAAAGGTTTGCTATGAACGTGCTTGTTTTAAGTGCGATTTTAATGACAGCGAATACAAATGTTTTTGCAGGTTCGTGTAATTCTAATCAAGACACAGGTAGTTGTCCTGGAAGTGGAATACCAGGACCAGCAGGACCTGCAGGAGCTGATGGTGAGGATGGGTTGAGTGCATATGAAATTGCGGTCAATACAATGAGTTATAATCCTGATCCAAATAAAACTGATCTCGAAAATGAAACAGCTTGGATAGAGAGTCTTCAGGGTGCCACTGGAGCACAAGGTGAACAAGGTCTCCAAGGTTTACAGGGTGAGCAAGGTATCCAAGGTGTGAAAGGTGATACTGGAGCAACGGGTGCTACAGGAGCCAAAGGTGATAAGGGAGACAAGGGCGACAAAGGTGATACTGGAGCAACAGGTGCAACTGGAGCGCAAGGTGAACAAGGTTTACAAGGTGTGAAAGGAGATACTGGAGCACAAGGTGAACAAGGCCTCCAAGGCTTACAGGGTGAGCAAGGTATCCAAGGTGTGCAAGGTGAAACGGGAGCGACAGGATATAATGCTTATCAAGTTGCGCAAGTTAATGGTTTTGACGGTAGCATCACTGAATGGCTCGCGAGCTTAAAAGGCGATATGGGTAATACAGGGATGACAGGTGCAACAGGTTTTAGTGCTTATGATGTTGCAGTTGGTAATGGCTTTGAGGGTAGCATTACTCAATGGTTGGCCAGCCTTAAAGGTACAAATGGCACCAATGGGATCTCTAAAGAAGTGATGGATGCTGCTGATACCTACATCTTGAATGAAGCAAAAACCTATGTGAACCAAGTTGGGCAACAAACTCTCAACCAAGCAAATGCTTATACCGATAGCCGTGTAAATGCCTTGAACAGAGACATGCGAAAACTTGAAGATCGAACCTATGCAGCAGTAGCATCAAGTATCGCAATAGCATCTTTACCGCAACCGACAGATGCTGGCTACAATATGTTTAGTGCTGGTGTGGGTACATGGGAAGGTGAGCAAGGTTATGCTTTTGGTCTCAGTGGTGTGACTGAAAGTAACAAATATGTATACAAAGTAGCTGTGACAACCAATAGTGAAGGTGATTTCGGTGCAGGTGCGGCAATTGGTTGGCAATGGAAATGACAGTGATACCTCTTAACCTCAGTTAGAAAGCCTCTGCACATTTAGAGGCTTTTCTATATCTAAAGAGCACATCTGATCTTCATCATGATGGATATTTCACAACATTAAGCACCAATAAATATACAAATCTTCTTATATTCTCAATTATTAGCCATAAAATTTGATTTAAGATAGCTCATCTAACAAATTGCGACTGCGCAAATTATAAAAGGTGAGATTATGAAAATGCTTCGTAAGACTTTATGTGCAATGACAGTAGGTGTAGTAACACTTGGCCCTGTTATGAGCAGTACAGTATTTGCAGCTCCGGTTGCAGCATCGGAGCAACAGGCGACGACGAGTTTAGTGAAACAGTTGAGTGGTATTCAAAGTATCAGTTCTAACTTTGAGCAAACCACCAAAGTCACAAATTCATCTAAAGCACCGAAGAAACAAGGTTTATCTGCTCAGCATATGAATCAGACCTTTAAAGGGGTGATGAAAGTTGAGCGTCCAGGAAAATTCTATTGGGAAACCACAAGCCCTGCGAAGCAAACTATTGTAACTTCGGGCAAAACGGTATGGATTTATGATCCAGACTTACAGCAAGCGGTTCGTCAGACTTTAGATGAACAGGTGGCGAATACCCCTGCACTATTATTGTCAGGGAATACGGAACAGATTCGTAAGTCATACCGTATTACGCAACCAAATCAGAGCAAAACTTACTATACCCTGTACCCAAAAAGCGATGATGGTGCGTTTCAAAGTTTAACGATCAGTTTTGGTGCGAAAAATGCGCCAACGCTAATGATCTTAGAAGATTCTTTGGGACAAACAACCTATGTGCGTTTTAATAACACTAAGGTAAATACCAATATTCCAGCTTCAACCTTTAATTTTACTCCGCCTAAAGGCACAGACATTATTGACCAATAAAATGAGTCTGTTGTTTAAAACCACCTTCGGGTGGTTTTTTATTGGATCAAGTCCAGTTACATAACGTGGTGGGAAGTTATGGCTGTGCTTTGTATAGTCTGTGCTATTGAATACTTAACTGCGGGTAAATCATGATATTACTTCATAACAATAAAATTGGATCTGTCTTCGCAATGATGTTGTGTACGGGGTTGCTGAGTGCATGTCAGCCACAAAATGACAGTAACGCTGCAAAAAGTGAAGAGACAACTAAACCAGCTCAAGTCACACAGACTTTGCCACTGATTGAGGCAAAAGTTCGACCATTACAATTGGCGCATTCTATTGCTTGTGATGAGGAAGGATGTACCCAATACCAGCTGTACAGCTTGGAAACCAATGTCCCATGGATCAATCAATATTTTGATGAACGGATGAAAAAAGCCAATCCTGTGGCATTTGAAAGTTTGAAGCAGTCAAAGCCACAGATTGATGAAAACATGCTCAGTGAAACTTTGTCTGATGTCCGTTATGTGGCGCAGCGTGGAAAATATGCTGATTTTGTCTTGATGTATTATCACTACCCAGCGCGTGCCGCACATGGCATGTATCACAACGAGTACATCACCTTAGATTTGGCAACGAAAAAACGGGTTGCGCTGAGTGATATCGTGGTAGACAAGACAGAGTCTCAATTATTAGATGCATTGTATGGTGCCAATAGCATGTGGCTGTCTGATCATAATATTTCACGCGAGCAATTGAAGCTGACCGATAATTATTATATGAGTGCCAAAGGTGTGGTGTTCGTCTATCCCTTATACGAATTAGCATCTTATGCAGAAGGGATGTCTGAATTGGTTTTACCGTATCAACAAGCCAGCGGCTTAATTAAGGCGGAATATTTGCCGAGTTTTGTCGATTATGCAGCTGAACGAGAAAAAGCGAGCAAAGAAAAGCCATGAAAATTGCTGTAATAAGCCACAGCTAGTGATCGCGTGACTGTATTTTTCGGCCTGAAGCGCTTACACTATAGCCAGTTTTTTTCTTTGCAAAAGATTGGCTATGATCGACCCGAAATTACTCAGAAATAATATTGAGGCTGTAAATTTAGCCTTAGCAAAACGTGGTGTACAACTGAATGTTGAAGAATGGGCATCACTAGAAGCTCGCCGTAAAGAGATTCAATCCAAAACTGAATCTCTTCAGGCTGAACGTAATTCGGGTGCAAAACAAGTTGGCCAAATTAAAAAAGCTGGTGGTGATGCATCTGAAATTATGACGCGCATGTCAGCGATTGGTGATGAAATCAAAGCCGCAGAAGTCGCTTTGTCTGAATTACAAGCTGAACTTGAAGCAAAATCACTTAGCATTCCAAACTTGCCAGATGAGTCTGTTCCTGAAGGAAAAGACGAAAGCGATAACGTGGAAATCCTCACATGGGGTACGCCGCGTACGTTTGACTTCGAAATTAAAGATCACACTGACTTAGGTGAGTGGATGGGCGGTCTTGAGTTTGAAACTGCGACCAAATTGACAGGTTCTCGTTTCAGTGTGCTCAAAGGGCCACTTGCTCGTCTACAACGTGCGATTACCCAGTTCATGTTGAATACGCATACTTTGGAAAATGGTTATACCGAAGCTTATGTGCCGTATTTAGTCAATGCTGACTCACTCCGTGGTACAGGCCAATTGCCTAAATTTGAAGAAGATTTATTCAAATTACAAGGTGAAAAAGAGTATTACCTCATTCCAACTGCGGAAGTGCCTGTAACCAACTTCGTGCGTGATGAAATCATTGATGCAGACCGTTTACCACTGAAATATGCAGCACATACGCCATGTTTCCGTAGTGAAGCAGGTTCATATGGTCGTGATACGCGTGGCTTGATTCGTCAGCATCAATTCGACAAAGTTGAAATGGTGCAAATTGTTAAACCTGAAGACTCAATGCAAGCACTTGAAGAGCTTACAGGTCATGCTGAAGGGATCTTGAAAGCACTTGGTTTACCGTACCGTAAGATCATTCTTTGTGGTGGTGATATGGGCTTCGGTGCAACTAAAACTTACGATCTTGAAGTTTGGGTACCAAGTCAAAATACGTACCGCGAAATTTCTTCATGTTCAAACATGGGGGATTTCCAAGCGCGTCGTATGAAAGCACGCTACCGTGCAGACCAAAAGAAAACTGAATTTGTACATACGCTGAATGGTTCAGGTTTGGCTGTGGGCCGTACTTTACTTGCAGTCATGGAAAACTACCAACGTGCTGATGGTTCGATTGAAATCCCAACCGTGCTTCGTCCATATATGGGCGGTGCTGAGTACATTGACTAATAAAGTCGATGTACTGCACAGTTTTGTGCACAATAATTGCTTTAAGACAGTCAGATAAAACTCATTGAGGTCGTGCGTGGATATTTTTCCAATCTCTTTAAAGTTGCAACAGCAACCTTGTCTGATTGTCGGTGGTGGGCATATTGCTTACCGTAAGGCAGTATTGTTACATAAAGCAGGAGCAGTGATTCATGTCATTGCTCCTGATATTGATGCAAATTTATTGCAACTGGTTGAAGAAAGCCAAGGGCAATATATCCAAGCGCTATATCCTGCGCAGATTCAACTCAATGACTATCGTTTAGTGATTGCTGCAACAGATGATTATGCGGTGAATACCCAAGTCTTTGAGGACTGTGAAGCGCTGAAAATACTGGTCAACAGTGTTGATGATCCACCACATTGCCGTTTTATGGTTCCTGCTATTGTCGATCGTTCACCTTTGGTGATTTCAGTGGCCAGCAATGGTACATCCCCCGTGTTATCTCGCCAAATTCGAACCCAGCTTGAAACCAGCATTCCACATGGGATGGGCAAGTTGGCTGAGTTTTCAGGAAAATGGCGTGCAGCGGTGAAAGCGAAGATTTCCAATCCTGACGAGCGCCGTGTATTTTGGGAAGATTTATATGCAAGCCCCCTGAAAGAACAGGTTTTTCATGACAACCTTGCAGAAGCAGATCGTTTAATCGAACAAGCGCTGTTGGAGTGGAAAACCCCGAAAGGTGAGGTGTATTTGGTTGGTGCAGGTCCAGGTGATCCTGAGTTACTGACCCTTAAAGCATTACGTTTGATGCAACAAGCCGATGTGGTGATTTATGATCGTTTGGTTTCTCCTGCGATTATGGAACTCTGCCGTCGCGATGCAACAAAAATTTATGTGGGTAAAGCCCGTTCTAACCATGCTGTACCGCAAGAAGGCATTAATGCCTTACTAGTGGAATATGCCTCAAAAGGTCAACGTGTTTGCCGTTTAAAAGGTGGTGATCCTTTCATCTTTGGTCGCGGTGGTGAAGAAATTCAAGAACTTTTTGCTGCAGGTGTGCCATTTCAAGTGGTGCCAGGGATTACTGCCGCTTCGGGTTGTTCGGCTTATGCAGGCATTCCGTTGACACATCGCGATTATGCGCAAAGCGTGCGTTTCCTTACGGGGCATTTAAAAGAAGGTTCGCCTGAGTTACCGTGGGATGAGTTGGTTTATCAAAATCAAACACTTGTGCTGTACATGGGCTTGGTTGGTTTAGAAAAAATTTGTGAAAAGTTAATTGAGCATGGCCAGCGCCCAGACATGCCAGTTGCTTTGATCTCGAAAGGTACCACGCCAGAACAAAAAGTGGTGGTTGGGACTTTAGCGGATATTGCATCAAAAGTTGAAGAAAATCATATTCAAGCGCCTACATTGACCATCATTGGTGATGTGGTGAGCTTACGTGAACAATTACAATGGCAAGATTAATTATTGCCATATTGAAAGAGTAGAGAAAAGCTGTGATCCATGTTGTTTTATACGAGCCCGAAATTCCTGCAAACACAGGCAATATCATTCGTTTATGTGCCAATACTGGAGCGCAGCTGCATTTGGTTAAGCCACTTGGTTTTGAACTGGATGATAAAAAACTCAAACGTGCAGGTTTGGACTACCACGAGTGGGCGCGCATGCAAATTTGGGAAACATTCGATGAGTGTTTAGCAAATTTAGCTGAAAAAGGTGTCGATATAAATGCGATTTATCCTTTAACCACCAAAGGAACGGAAACCCCGCATACTTCGGATTTGAATCGCCCCGTGGCGTTACTTATGGGACCTGAGACGCGTGGTCTGCCTGAACAGGTTCGTATGTTGTTTCCAAAAGAGCATTGGATTCGTTTGCCCATGGCTGAAAACTCGCGCAGTTTGAACTTATCCAATGCGACAGCCGTGATTGTGTATGAAGCATGGCGTCAGCAGGGTTTTAAGCCTTTAGCCTAATCAAACTGCTATGATAGAGCCCGCTTAAGCGGGCTCTGTTTTTTCTAGCTTTTGATCGAATCCAGCTCTGGATTTTAAAACTTTAAGCATATTGGCTTCGACCCAATCTTTCATTTGATAGGCATTTTGAGCAAAGTCTTTGCCAATCTCGGTTAACGCATATTCCACGCGAATCACATTGTCTTCATGAATGGTTCGCGTCAAAAAACCATCGCGCTCTAAGATCTTTAATTTTTGTGACAGTACTTTAGGTGAAATACCTAAAACATTTTTCTTGAGCTCATTAAAGTGTTGCGACTCTTGATCCAGCGTATACACAATCAATAAAATCCACTTGTCTGCAAATTTTTCAAAAAAAAGACGAGCAGGACAATCTGGATGAAAAATATTAAATTTCATTGGCTTATTCATTTCTAACCATGCTCCTTTTACGTTCTATCTTCATTTGAAACAATCAATCAGACCAGTTACTAAGTGGTAACTAATTGATACTAGGTTTCATAAGTGTATCATGAATACAGACTTAATGCAGCGCTGTCATCAGACTACGCTTTCGCAAGATATTGGCAATTGGATGGATCACATGATGAAAGTTTCAGAGGCTGTTGTTTTTATTACGGGTGCGAATCGTGGCTTAGGACTTGCCATCGCTCGGGAGGCACGTCGTCAGGGCGCTAAAAAGATCTATGTGGGTATGCGCCAGATTGGCAGCTTTCAGGAAGAGGGGCTTATCCCGATTCGACTGGATGTAAATGATGAAGCATCTATTCAGCAGGCAGCAGAACAATGCGCAGATACCACGATTATTGTGAATAACGCGGGCATTGCGCTTTTGAATGAACATCCTGTCGATGCCAGTATTATCACGACTACGCAAAAGATTTTGGAAACCAATTTATTGGGTTTGATGCGGGTGACGCAAATTTTTGCTCCGATCTTGCAAAAGAGCCAACAGGCTTATGTGGTCAACATTCTCTCGGATGTATTCTGGGAGCCAAGCACTGTTTTGACCAGTTATGCCATTTCTAAAGCGGCAGCTTGGTCATATACCAACTCAAGTCGTCAGTGGTTGTCTCAATTTAATATTCAGGTCATGGGGGTGCATGTGGGTTTTATTGACACCGATCTGACTCGTTCATTACCCATTCCGAAGATTGCGCCAGAAACAGTAGCCCAAGAAATCTTTCAAGGCATCGAGCAAAATGCTTATGAAGTTTTGATCGGTGAAAAGACCAAGCAGTTGAAGCAGGGCCTAAGCGCTGAAGTTGCAAGTTATGTGAAGCTCAAGCCCGATCAGGCAAGTGTTTAAGATATTTCATACTATTTATTTTTAATGGTTTACGCAGCGTCATGCTTGACGAAGCAATGCCAATCAAGTGATTCAAAAGAGGAAACTAAAATGTCGAATATTTCAGTGGTTTTTTATTCAGGCTATGGACATACCAAAGTGATTGCACAAACTTTTGCGCAAGAAATTGGTGCAAATTTGGTGGAGATTGACCCAAATGGAGACATTCCAGAGCAAGATTGGCTGACACTGGATCAATCTGATGCAATTGTATTTGGTGCACCAACTTATATGGGCACTGCGCCGTGGCAATTTAAAAAGTTTGCCGATGCATCTTCAAAAAAATGGTTTACTCGCGCATGGCAAGATAAAATTTTCGGTGGCTTTACCAATAGCGCAAGCTTAAATGGTGATAAGCAAGTGACCTTAATTCAACTACAAACACTTGCATCGCAGCATGGCGGTATTTGGGTAAGCTTGGGTTTATTGCCTGCCAATAGTAAAGCGGCAACCCGTCAAGATGTAAATAATTTGGGTGGTTCTGTAGGCTTGTTGGTGCAATCACCAGCGGATGCAAGTACGGATGAAATCCCAGCCGGGGATCTCGAAACCACAAAAGCCTATGCACAGCGTATTGCTAAAATGACTAAACAATTTAAGGGCTAGTTTTTTAGCTCTAGTTTAAAAAAGAAAAAGACACACTTGGCGTCTTTTTCTTTTTGAATGAAAGATTAGAGCGGATCGTCAAATTCATTATGTTGTGGTGCAGGTTGCTTAAAGCCTTTGGTTTTATAACCTAAGTATAAAATACCAAACATTGCCCACCATAAACCGAATTTCAACGCGGTTTCTTCAATCTCTAGCCACATGGCAAAGATACTGAGGAATCCACACATTGGAATTATCACAAAGCTAAAGATATCTTTAATATTCTTTGTGCGGCCATCACGCAGTGCATATCTTGAAATCACCGATAAGTTTACAAAGGTAAATGCAGTTAATGCACCGAAGCTGATCATCGAAATAACGATGTCTAAGTCCATGAAGCCAGCGGTTAATGCTACAGCACCTACAATGAGAATGTTATAAGACGGTGTGAAGCTTTTCGGGCTAATATGACCAAAAATCTTCTTGTTAATCACGCCATCGCGGCCCATCACATACATTAAGCGTGAAACGCCTGCATGTGCCGAAATACCCGATGCCATAACAGTTACAATTGCGAAGTACAGCACCACCGTTTTAAACGCAACACCACCGACGGCTTGTAAAATGTCAGGCTGTGTTGCAGCAACATCTTCAAAGTAAGTCTTTGGATCGTTCGGGAAGTAAATCTGCATGAAGTAGGTGCTGATAATAAAGATCACACCGGCCAAGAGTGCCGTTAAGAAAATCGCTTTAGGTAGAGTTTTCTCGGTATCTTTTGTTTCTTCTGCCAGCGAGCTGAGCGAGTCAAAACCTGTGAATGAGAAGCACAGCAAAGTCGCACCTGTAATCAGGGCACCCAGTGAAGTAAGCTCATTCCAGAATGGCTCTAAACTCCATAACTGATATTTCGCATTGATCAAAGTACCATCTGCGTTGACGCCACCAGCAAGCAAGCTGTAGACCATCCACGTGAAGTAAGCAATCACACCTAACTGGACAAAAACGATCAAACCATTAAAGTTTGCAACGAAGCGTGCACCACGTAAGTTGACCGCGGTCATAAATGCAGTTAAACCAACCACCCAGACCCAATGGTTTACATCAGGGAATAAGGCTTCAAGGTAAATCACGGCAAGAATGATGTTGACCATTGGAGACAATAAATAGTCTAACCATGATGACCAACCGACCATAAATCCGACATTCGGATGGATGGACTTTTGCGCATAGGTATAGGCTGAACCCGAGGAAGGGTAGCGACGAATCATGTGACCATAACTGATCGATGTGAATAAAATTGCAATTAAAGCAATGATATATGACGTTGGCACATGATAATGACTTTCTTCTGATACTAAACCGAAAGTATCAAATAATGTCATTGGTTGAATATAAGCTAAACCAATAATAATGATGTGCCAGAGACCTAGCGTTTTTTGCAGTTTAGCTGCCGATTGAGTCCCAGAAATATTAGTCAACGGCGTTATCCTCTTAATCGTTGATCAAGGATCAGTCATGTTTAATAAGGATCGTTTGAGACGAACGATCCCCCCTGTGTTTAATTTCAAAAGTGCGCCAATCTACATTAATTTGGCCGCTTTTGTCAGTAACTTTTTCAGATTTTTTAGCAGTTTTTATGCCAATAGGTGTAAGGAAAGCATTATTCCTTATGGCAAATAAAAGCCCGATGTTTAAAAAAGCATCAGGCTAAGATTGTCGCTATATTGGCTGATTTTTTATGAATTACCAAGCTTTTTCTAAAATTGCTTTTAAATCTTTTAAGCTGGCTTCTTTCGGATTGTAAATGATTGAACCATCGTTGAGGGCCTTTTCTGCCACCTCATCCAGTTGTTCTAAGGTCACTTTTCCTGTTTCACTGAGCGTGCGTGGTAACTTGGTTAGGGTAAATAAGCGATCACGCATGGTGAGTAATGTGCTGATGGCTTTGTCTGCACGTAAGTGGGCAGGAGTCTGCGCATAAATGTCTGGCCCTGCAAGCGGTAACAGGAGCTCTGCAATCTTGTCACCATTCACTTCCTTGTTAAATTCAAGGACATAAGGGAGGAACAGGTTCATGCATAGTCCGTGCGGCAAGTGTGCAACTGCACCTAAGGCATGTCCAAGTGAGTGTACAAGGCCCACCATCGAGTTTGAAAATGCAATACCAGCCATGGTCGAAGCTTGAGCCAATTCTAAGCGGCCGTTGGCATCGCTTGGATTATCCAGCACATTAAACAAATGATTGCTGACTTTTTTAATTGCAGCTGTAGCATAAGCATCTGAAATCGGATTGTGTGCCATGCATGTATAGGCTTCGACGGCATGGGTCATGGCATCCATTGCGGTCATCGCAGTTAAGTGCGGTGGCAGGGTTTGGGTCATACGTGGATCGAGAATCGCAGCATGCGGCATTAAATAGTACGATGCGAATGGCAGTTTGACATTTTTCTCTGGATCAGACACCACTGCAACCATGGTAACTTCAGACCCTGTACCTGACGTGGTTGGAATCACAAAAAAGGGTTTGAGTGGTTTAGGTAGGTTGTGTGCCCCAGAGTATTTGAGTAAGTCATCACCACCTTCAGATACCAAAATATTAGTGGCTTTCGAGGTATCAATCACCGATCCGCCACCGACAGCAATAATCGCATCGCACTGGTGTTCACGATATAAATTGGCCGCTTTACGTACTGTCTCTAAGCTTGAATCGGGTGGAACATCATCAAAAATTGCACCAATCACCGCATCGGTAGACTCAAATGCTGCTTCAATGGGTGCCAGTAAATTATTGGCACGTACACCTTTGTCGGTAATGATTAAAGGTCGGGTTGCCCCTAATGTTGCCAGTTCAAACGGAATGTGTTCTAAAGCAGCATGACCAGCGATCACTTTTACAGGACAGAAAAATTCGTAATAAGGCTTCGCCATGTTATGCACTCCGTTTTAAATATGATTGGGCTACTTTGAGATAAATATTTGCAGCACCAGTGAGTTTTTCTTTTAAGCCCAATTCAGTTGGGTATTCTTTGACGGCAAGTTCAGCGACCATTTTCGGTAAAATCAACGATTCCATTTTATTCAGACAGCGGACGAGGCGAATCGCATAAGAAATATCGCCATCTGCAATCATACGGTCGTGTGCAAAAGCTTGTGCTGTACTTTCTTGAAATGAAAACACCAAAAAGGCATGGCTTAGATGTTTAAAAGTGATGGTTAAATCTGCCTTTAAACTTCCCGGAGTAAGTAATTTGAGTTGATGGTTTTCGGTCACTTTGGCTAAAAAAGCCGGGCCGTTTGGAAAGACATTCATCGATAAGGTGAAATTGGCTGGAAATTTGGCAACTTCTTGTTGAATTTCACTATCGACTTGGCTGGCCATGACCAATCCTCGGCCAATCACATCCATCATAAGTTTGACATAGGTCAATTGCAGAGCGGGTTTCACTGAATTTACGTTAATCACTCGCTGTTGTCCTTTCTAAAAATAATTATTAGTTTAGAGTAAATACTCTAATTTATTTTTCCATGAAAAGCAAAGCCTTTATATATGCTGTACTTGAACTTCTTTAAAGTAACCGCTGTGCTGTAAAGTTTCAATAATGTCAGCACATAAGTTTTCAAAACGCGGGTAGTCTGATTTGAGGTCTGAGATACGCACCATTTCTAAGCCCGTATAGCCGCATGGATTAATGGTGTGAAACCCAAATAAGTCACAGTCAATATTTAAGGATAAACCGTGATAACTGCGGCCTTTACGAATTTTAAAACCCAATGAGCCAATCTTGCGTCCATCGACATACACTCCGGGTGCATCAGGTTTGGCATAGGCTTCAATCTCATATTTTTTGAGTAACTCAATCATTAGGTTTTCAGCATAAGACACCAAGGTACGGACGTTCCAACCAAGTCGGTTGAGGTCAAACATAAAATAGGCAACCAACTGCCCGGGACCATGCCAAGTGACTTGCCCCCCGCGATCCGTTTGTACCACAGGAATGTTACTGCTCATGAGGATGTGTTCAGGTTTTCCAGCTTGACCTTGGGTGAGCACGTCATGATGTTGCAAAATCCAAAGTTCATCTGGTGTGTCTGCATCTCGTTGTTCAGTCAGTGCTTTCATTTCTACAAAGCGGTCAGCATATGAAGTTAAGCTATCAAACTGGCGAATAATGAGTTGTGGTTTGAGAACGGCATCTGACACGGCACTTGCGTCCTTATAAAACAAAAAGTATGTCTGAAATTATAAAGAAAAGATCTAGAGCGTAGGGGGATTTCTTTAGTGAATAAGCTGAATTCAATAGATCAAAAATTTAGGCACAAAAAAACACGCTCGTAAGCGTGTCTCATTGATACATCATTTGAATTACAGCGCCGTTTTAATTAACGGACAAGCCGCAAGGTCTGCATACAGTTGATGAACTTGTTCTAATTCTTCAAAACGCAATTGGGCAGTTAAAGAATGGTATTTACCTGTGCGTGATGGTTGGACTTGGATCGATTCACCATCAAACTCTGGAAAATGTTTGACTAAAATTTCAACCACTGCAACATGTAACTCAGTGCTGGCAAAGCCAATGAGTTTAATTGGGTAGTCCATAGGAAATACCCAAAGATGTTCTTGTAATTCACGTGATGGTGTACGGTCTAACATAGTCATGAGCGTCAGTCCCCCTTATTTCAAACGCCTGCGAAACTGCAGGCGTTAGGTGTTGCTCTTAAATACTTAATGGAGACTCGTGATTAAATTTCAAGTCTCCAACGTATCGGTATCAATTAGTCGTTTTCTAGGAATGAACGTAAGTGTTCAGAACGAGAAGGGTGACGTAATTTACGCAGTGCTTTCGCTTCAATCTGACGAATACGTTCACGTGTCACGTCAAACTGTTTACCCACTTCTTCCAAAGTATGATCCGTTGGCATGTCGATACCAAAACGCATTTTCAATACTTTCGCTTCACGTTCAGTCAAGTTTTCAAGCACTTCACGCGTTGCTTCTTTTAAGCCTTCAGACGTTGCAGCATCGACAGGTGAAGTGATGTTGCTGTCTTCAATGAAGTCACCCAAATGCGAATCTTCATCATCGCCAATCGGTGTTTCCATCGAAATAGGTTCTTTGGCGATTTTCAGCACTTTACGCACTTTAACTTCGTCCATTTCCAAACGCTCACCGAGTTCTTCTGGTGTTGGTTCACGGCCCATTTCTTGCAGAAGTTGGCGTGATACACGGTTGATCTTGTTAATGGTTTCGATCATGTGTACTGGAATACGAATAGTACGCGCTTGGTCGGCAATCGAACGAGTAATGGCCTGACGAATCCACCACGTTGCATAAGTTGAGAACTTATAACCACGACGGTATTCAAACTTGTCTACCGCTTTCATCAAACCAATGTTACCTTCTTGGATCAAGTCCAAGAATTGTAAGCCACGGTTGGTGTATTTTTTCGCAATCGAGATGACCAAACGTAAGTTCGCTTCAACCATTTCTTTTTTCGCGCGGCGTGCTTTCGCCTCGCCTACAGCCATACGTTTTGAAATCTCTTTGATGCCTTTAACATCAAGGCCCAAATCTTTTTCAATGTCTGCAATTTTTTGTTGGAACGCTAAAACGTCAGGGCGTACTTTTTCAAGATAGCCTTTTTGGTCTGGCGAAGCTTTCGCAATTTGTTCATCTAACCAAGCAAAGTTTGACTCTTGACCTGGGAAAGAGGTACGGAATTGAGTACGATCCATACGACCACGACGTACTGCATAGCGCATTACTTCACGTTCAGAGGTACGGATTTGTTCATGTGTACCACGAATCATTTCTGAAATGATGTCAAATAAACGTGGTGTAAATTTGAACATCATAAACACAGTTGCAAGTGACTCTAAAGCGTCTTCTGCTTCTTTGCTTGAACGACCATGTTTTTCGATGATGGTTCGGGTGTTTTTCCAAGCCGCAGTCAGTTCGTCAAAACGCGCTTTGGCAATTTCAGGATCTGGGCCAGATTCACCTTCAGAATCATCATCACTTTCAGACTCTTCTTCTTCCTCGTCGTCATCCAATTTCACATCTTTGGTAGACTTGGTTGAAGAATCATCTTCTTCATCAATTTCAGACTCTTCTTCAAGAACTTCTGGAATAGCTTCATCAGTTTCAGGGTCTAAATAACCTGAAAGGATGTCTGCAAGACGACGTTCGCCCGCTTCATAATCTTTGTATTCTTGTAATACCACTTCAACCGCATTTGGCCAGTAAGCAATCGAGTGAAGAACGTCACGAATCCCTTCTTCAATACGTTTTGCAATACTGATTTCGCCTTCGCGCGTTAACAGTTCAACAGTACCCATTTCACGCATATACATGCGGACAGGGTCAGTGGTACGACCAGGCTCATTTTCTACAGAGGCAAGAACAGCAGCGGCTTCTTCTTCAGCAACTTCATCGGCAGCTTCATTACCACCTTCAAACATTGCATCATCAGATTCAGGTGCACGTTCGTGCACAGGAATACCGACGTCTTGAAGCATTTGAATAATGTCTTCAATCTGTTCGCTTTCAGTGATCGAGTCTGGGAGATGATCGTTAACCTCAGCGTAAGTTAGGTAACCTTGCTCTTTGCCTCGGCTAATCAGAGCCGCTACTTGTGAAGTAGGGGAAGTCATATCGCTCATCTTTGCTTACTCTTCGTTGAATCTGTGGCAGTGGAAAACTGTGCATCTGGGCACAATTCGCTTCATAAACTTATTTGTAAATAACTGCGTATTCCATCAGGGATAGTCAGCCAAAAGCTGCCTGATAAAATATTAAAAATATAAATTCAGTGATTTAGATGGGGGTGAATTTGTTGTTTTCAAGTTCATCCCGAGCGTGCTCAAGTTCAAAACCCAAATTTGAAATCTGAACAATTTGGATTTTATGTGACCATTTAAAGTCGTAAACTACAAAGACGCAGGGTGGATTATATCATGCCATAAAAATTGGTTAGAAATAAAGACTAAAAGTCAAATTAATTGCTCTAAATGCAAATAAAACTTGACAAGGTTTTGGAACCCATATAAATAGCGGCTAAGACCCTTCACATTTTTTCACTATGAGGTAGTTTTAGTGTCTTCTACAGATTTTGAACTAGATGATAACTACGCTGATGATGATGTTAATTTTGATGAGTCATCAAGTAAAATTAGTGCGAAAGAATCATTAGAAAAACGTCGCCTGATTGATGACCTTCTTGCACAGCGCCGTTTGGAACGTGAGCTTAAAGATTTTGATTACGACATCGACGATGACGACGATTTTGACGACGAAGAAGACTAAAATCAGATGTAGCATCGTCTCTGAAAATGCTATGCTAATGCCCTAATCAGTTTCTGAATTTGGATTTGAAATGAGTGCTTTAGATTTAGACTTATTGAGTGAATATCTAGATGGTGACCAAAATGAGTATGGTCTAGATTTTGGAGCGACTCATGGTTTCTTGTGTGCAATTGCAGTTGGTCCTACTTTTGCAAAATGGTTGGATGAACTTTTTGATAATAATCAAAAGAAAGTGCCTGCCGAGATCATCGCGCAAGTGAAAGCTTGGCTTGAGTCTATTCGTCAAAACCTTGCCAATGAAGAAGGGATTGAATTTCCTTTTGAAATTGAAGAGGCTGATGTTGAGTCAAGTCTAGGGGATTGGAGCGTTGGTTTTGTTGATGCAATGTTCCTCAATGAAGATGCATGGTTCACGCCTGAGTTTGAAGAGCAACTGGTCGATCTTACTTTACCAATTATGGTATTTAGTGGGATTGACGAAGAAGATCCGCAAATGGAAACTTTCCGTCGTAACGGTCAGTTAATGGATGAGCTTGCAGAAGAAATTCCAGAGAACTTAAACGAACTTTATCTCATGTATCATACGCCAGCATAATTGTTCTTGTGTCGTGACATCAGCGACGCAGGCATTAGTAAGCAAATAAAAAAACGTCCCTAGAGGACGTTTTTTTATGCCCAAATTTTAGTGTTTAAACGCAGGTACTACTCATGCTTAATTTGTGAGAAATAAGCAAAGTCCTAAAGTTGCGAGTACGGTACCGATGACACGGTTAATACTCACTTGTTTGCGTAAAATTTTATTTCGGATCACTGGGGTAGAGCAGAATAGTGAAATGAGCAAAAACCATAGTAGATGACTGGCCGAGATAAACATGCCATAACCAATTAAATGCATCAGACCATGATTGCCTCGTAGTAACTGTGCAAAGATGCTCATCACAAATAGCGTAGTTTTGGGATTTAAGCTATTGCCTAGAAAACCTTGTATAAATGCTTGCCGTGGGCGCAGCAAGGTATGAGTGGCATGGTCACTAATTTGCTGTTGGGTAAATGTTTTGTACCCGATATACATCAGGTACAGCGCGCCAATATACTGAATGATATGCAATAGGTTCGGAATGTAGTGCTTTAAGAAACTGAGCCCCAGTACGCTATAGCTAATATGGATCCATACAGCACAAGCAATACCATATGCGGTATAGATCCCTTGTTTACGCCCATACAGATAACTATTTCGGCTGACCAGAGAGAAGTCAGCACCGGGACTGATGACTGCAAGTAGGGTGATGATTGCAATCGCTATAATTTCATTCACTCATTGATCCTTGTTCGGGTTGAATTAAAGGATTTATATATTTTTCATATATTTGCTATAGTGAAAATCGATTTTAATTCTTTCCTTTTGATGAGTTTTTGGAATGATTGAGCGTTTATCACTGAATTCTCTTAAGTTTTTTTACTATGTCGCCCGCTATGACAGTGTGACTAACGCTGCTGAAAAACTCTTTGTCACTCAAGGTGCGGTCAGTAAACAGTTAAAAAATTTGGAAGAGGCACTGGGGCATCGTTTATTTATTCGTGACGGCAAAAAGTTACAGCTGACGGGAGATGGCCTCACACTGTTTGATTGTTGTGAGCAGGTTTTTCCTCAGATTGACCAGTGCCTCGTGCAGATGACAAGAGAAAAAAAGAATGAGAAGAAGACCTTAATCTTATCCTGTGAACCGACTATCGCCATGAAATGGCTGATTCCGCGTTTAGTTCAATTTAAGCTGCGTTATCCTGAGATTGATATCAGTTTGTTAACAGCTGGTGGAGAAGCGGATTTTAAAGCACAAAACATTGACTTGGCCTTAAGGCGTAATGATTTTGAGTGGGGCAAGGCCATTTATAGCGAAAAAATGGCGGATGAGCATATGGTTTGTGTATCGCGTCATAATCATTTAGCCCCGATGTCACAGCTGTTTATTTCCAGTTCGCGACCTAAAGTTTGGACACAATTTAAAGATACATATAAAGCGCAGTTTACGCATTTTGAAAAAGTAGCGTTGGAACATTTCTATTTGTGTATAGAGGCATGTTTAGCTGGTTTAGGTGCAACAGTGGTTTCAGCCTATATGGTTGAAAAAGAGCTCGATTTTCAAATGTTAGATATGCTTAGCCCTATTGTGCAAGATGGCTCCGCTTATTATTTACTTTCCGCATCTCCTTTTGAGGATGATCCGCATAAAGTCATTTTTAAGGATTGGTTGATTGAAGAAATGAGAGCTAGCCAAACAAAGTTAATGGCACTTTCCGCTCAAAAGCACTAATCACGTGCGCATGTGATCGCTATCTATCGAGCATAAAAAACACCTCAAACGAGGTGCTTTTTTATGGCAACTTTTTAAAACAATAGTCTGCGTACCAACCATAGGCAATATGAAAAATAGCGCCATGAATCGCGACCATACACAGCATAACGACAGCGGTAAGTCCAATGCCGGCATTATCGACTGATTTCATAATGGCTTCAGCATTGGGATTCATCAGCACTAAAAACAGCACAAAGAAACTACCGACGATAATTGCGACAGCACTTGAACTCCAAACCAGTTGTATTTTTTCATGATTATTTGGAACACGGTGTTCTTTTTTTACGAAGTGTCTGACACTAATCAGTGCACAAGCCACTAAGGTCGGAATTAAGGTTAAACCGCCAAGGTTTAAACCAAAGACCAGTACGGTGATTAACAGCACCAAAGCAATGCTATATACCGCCGCAAAATGCAGTAAATAGTGTTTCATGTATTTCCCCAAAATAAATTAGCTGCGTGTTTTACGCAAATGCCTGCGATATAAAAACCAAAGGATAATCACAGCGACAATGGCAATAATGACATAACCGACTTTGCTAAAAATTTGATGCATCAGTGCTTGGTTTTCACCAAAGTAATAACCGACTGTTGCTAAAAATGTTGTCCAAATAATTGTGCCGAGTCCACTATAAAACATGAACTTCCAAAAGGGCATACGGCTCATCCCCGCAGGGATGCTAATCAGTGAACGCACTGCAGGAATCATACGACCAAAAAATACAATACGGTGACCATACTGCTCAAACCAATCTAAGGATTTTTTCACATCGGCGGATTTGATAAATAGATATTTACCATAGCGGTCGACCCATCTGAAAATGTACTCTTGTTTAAATTGATAGCCGATCCAATACAGCACTGCTGCGGCAAAGAGTGAACCAATACATCCTGCAATAATGACCCCAATTAAAACCAACTCGCCTTGTGATGCGGCATAACCTGCCGAAGGCATGATAATTTCAGAAGGAATGGGCGGAAAAACATTATCAAGAAACATGAGTAAGGCTATTCCCCAATAACCCAATTGTTCCATGACGGAGATGATCCATGCAGTGAGGTTCATATAGACCATAAAAATAAATGCGATAAGTTATCTTAAGGACTTATCGCATGTGGGTAAAGAATTGAAATGTATTGTTTTCTATTCATCGAAACGGGTATGGGTTAGCGTGTGAATATAGACTTTACGTAAGCTATAGGCCAGCGCAACTGGGATTAAGCTGAGCAATGTATATAGGACTTACGCATTGACGGATTCAAAAAAGTATTAAAATACTTTATAAAGTATCTGTGATCAGACGAATTAAACATGCTTCTACAGCAACTTGTACATTACCCATTTATATGGGCTTTCTCATGACAGAACCGAACTCTATTAGCTGCACACAACTTGCCGAGACTTATAACATCTCGCATGATAGTGTAAATCGCTTTCTAGAACGTGAAGACTACACACCTCACGACCTATATCAAGAAGCAATTCAACATATTGATAATAATAAACTTATAGTCAGTATTGATGATACTGTTTTAGATAAACCCTATAGTCAACATATGGACTTGGTTAGCTATTTTTGGTCAGGCAAACACCACCGATCCGTCAAGGGTATTAATCTCATTACCTTGTATGCGACAGATCAGAATGGTCAAAATATTCCAATTAATTTCCGAATTTATGACAAATCTGAAAGTAAAACCAAGAATGATTACTTTATGGATATGTTAAGTGAAGTACTCAGTTGGGGTGCAAAGATTCAATTTATTACAGGTGATAGTTGGTATTCATCGACTGGAAATCTAAAAACCATAAGAAAATATGGTATTCGATTTATGTTTGGTATCGACTGTAACCGTAAGGTTTCCCCAGAAAAAGGACAATGGTTTCAACTGCGTTTATTGCCAAATTTCCATCAGGGTCAAGTGGTCTGGCTCAAAGATTTTGGCTTTGTACAATTATTTAAGACTCAGTTAAAAGAACAGCAGAGGTTTTATATTGTGCATCAAGATGAAGATGATTTATTGTCCTTTGAGGGTTTTCATGAATTACATTCAAGTCATTGGAAAATAGAGCAATATCACCGGGTGATTAAACAGGTTTGTCATATTGAAAAGTTTCAAGTAAGACGATCTAAACTGATTTTGAATCATATTTTTTCAGCCTTGATGGCCTACGTCGAGATACAAAAGAACCAGTTTGAGCGGATCTTTGAAAATGTATATCGTTGGCAGAAGAAATTATTTAGACCAGTTATCAAAAACTTCATTGATGACTTTATTCTCGATAAAAATCATCTGCTACCACAGAGAATCTATAAATAATAGTGCGTAAGTCCTAGTATAATTTAAAAGATTTGAGCTTAGATGGTAACCAATGCCGAGCGCGATACTTGAACCAATCAACATGCCCAAAACCACGATAAATAAATGCGTGCGCTGTTCAAGCTTGGCTTTGATTTGGTTGAAGCTGGTACTGTGATATTGCTCGATACGGTTTGCTGCGGCATTGCGAATCAGTGTGCGATGGCGTGGCATGATTATTTTATGCATGGCAATCATCCTATTTTCGTCGTTTAGGCATGTCATTTTTATTGTTATGTGGAGACCTTCAGGACACCACTTTAGCTTATTATTTATACAGTATGACTCAGATTGAGTTCAATGTTGTGACAAAATTGTTAAATATTTTTAAAAAATGCGAACTGCATAAAAGAATAAGCCCTCAAATGAGGGCTTATTCTTGACTTAAATCATCTGAATGATTTTAAAGGCGTTTACGTTTAGCCGCAGCAATTTGTGACTGGCGCATACGGAAGCCTTCTTTTTGTTTTTCTGTGGTGTTGTCGATACAGTATTTGCATGACACACCATGTTCATAGCTAGCTTCTTCTGCTTCAGCAGGAAGAAGTGGCCAACCACAAGCATGACACTTAATGTTAAGGCCTTCTTCAACACCATGAGTGACTGCAGTACGGCCATCAAAAACGAAACATTCACCTTCCCACATACTTTGTTCAGCAGGGGTTTCTTCTAAGTATTTTAAGATGCCGCCTTTTAAGTGATAAACCTCGTTGAAACCTTCTTGAAGGAGAAGAGAGGTCGATTTTTCACAGCGGATACCACCTGTACAGAACATCGCAATTTTTTTATCTTTGTGCTGTTCAAGGTTTTGTTTAACGTATTCTGGAAATTCGCGGAAGCTTTCTGTTTTCGGGTCAATAGCACCTTTAAATGTTCCAGCTTTGTATTCATAGTCATTACGGGTATCAATCAAAATGACGTCATCACGAGCAATCAGGTCATTCCATTCTTTCGGGTCAAGGTAGTGACCGACTAAATCACGTGGCTTTACTTCAACGCCTAAAGTCACGATCTCTTTTTTAAGTTTAATCTTCATTTTACGAAATGGTTTGTCTGCACTGTCAGACTCTTTGTATTCCATTTCGTTAAAACCTTCATTCAGAAGGAATTGATGAATCATATCGATCGCGGCACGATCGCCTGCAACCGTACCATTAATGCCTTCGCCCGCTACAATCAGAGTACCACATAGGTTGATGGTTTTTACCAAGTCTAAAAGACGTTGTTGAAGATCAGCAGGATCTTGAACTTCTTTGAATTGATAAAGTGCGGCAACAACCCAACCAGTCGTCGCTTGCTGTTCTACAGGTGCAAGCTGTTCTACAGTAGCGTTCATGGAGTACTCCAATGTATTTTGATAGATAATTTTAAGGCGCACATTTTACATGGAATTGAATCAAGATGCGAGATAAGTAAACATTTTAAATGGCTTCTCAAGTGGTAGGTGAGCGTGTATATTCAGTTGCCAAAGACAAAATCCGTTTTGTTTTGGTGCGTTTATTAACAGGAGTATGTTTTGAGTACAGATCGTCGAATTGCCTCTTTGACCCCATGTGCAGGGCGTTGTTCAACGGTATTTGGTGATTCTGTGTGTCGTGGTTGTCGTCGCTTTAATCATGAAGTGATTCAGTGGAATACCTACACGGCTGAGCAGCATAGCTCAGTATGGCAGCGTTTAGATGCGCAACTCGATCAAATTTTAGTCCCAATGTTGCCTTTTGCAGATGTACAGCAGGTGGAAGCGTTTGTTTTGTCTAAACGAGTGCGTTTACGCTCAGATGCATCAAAAGGACGCAAGCTATACCACGCATTAAAAGTGTGTGAAAAGAATAAAAACTTGAGTGAAGAAAGTGGTTTAGGCATCCTAGCCGAACAAGTCAAACCGATTTGGCAAGAATTTGAGCATCGTGTGCTTGCACTGGCGACCGCCAGTTATGACTTGGCATTTTTACGCGCCGACGTGATTCGACAACATCTTATCCAGACTGTAGAAGATGAGTAAGCTCTCTTTGTTTTTGCGTCAAAAATAATATGCGGTTATTGCAATAGTTGCCCAGTGTAACTGGGGGAAAGGGTTTTTTAGATGGTCAATGTATTTGAGCTGATGCTGTACTGCATGGCCGTGGTGGTCATGATTGCAACACCTGGCCCAGTGATGTTGTTGGTTGCCAGTGCAGGTCTAAAAGGTGGATATAAACAAGCCTTAAAAACCATTTTTGGGACGAATTTAGCCTCTTTGGTTCTCATTGTACTATCTGTGCTCATCTTAAAAGGCTTTTTAAACATTGCAGAGCATTGGTTAAATGCGATTAAGATTTTAGGCTGCGTATATATTGCTTATCTTGGCTTTCAAATTTTAAAAGAAGCCATTGTACAAGAAACAGAAACATCACCTGTGCAACTAAAGGCGGTGCAGGGGGCTTTAAGCAAGGTTTTTTGGTGGGTATTTCGAATCCGAAGGATATTATTTTCTTTGCTTCATTTTTCCCACAATTCATTGGGGTAACCAGTGATGTTGATGTCAGCCTTGTACTGTTGACCATTCTCTGGATTATTTTAGACTTCAGCACGTTGTCTTTGGTTTATTTGGGTTTTAATAAACTATCGCAGTCCGCTTTGTACAATAAGTTATTAGGCGTTTGTGGTGCGATATTGGTCAGTATTGCGCTCTATGGTATTTATACTGTGTTTGCTTGATGCTGATGGTACTGCATCAAAAAGCCTCCAATATGGAGGCTTTTTGATGGGGGAGCGTAAAAATTAGACTCCGTGTTTAATGCGATACTGCACCAATTCTTCAATGGTGATCACAGTCAACTGATGCGTTTGCGCATATGCCAACACTTGAATGCCAGAGGCCATAGTTCCATCGGCATTGGTCAGTTCACACAAGACACCTGCTGGTTTTAAGCCTGCTAAACGAGCTAAATCAATCGTTCCTTCGGTATGACCGCGACGGGTGAGCACACCGCCTTGGCGTGCACGAAGAGGGAATACATGACCAGGACGGTTTAAGTCGCTGGCAACAGCCCCATCTTTAATTGCTGCTTTGACTGTGGTGGTGCGATCTTGCGCAGACACACCTGTGGTCACGCCAGTTGCAGCTTCAATGGTCACCGTGAATGCAGTTTTAAACTGACTTGAGTTATCTGACACCATTGGCACAAGGTCTAAGTGATCGGCCAGTTCATCGGTCAGACATAAACAGACAATGCCAGAACCATCACGAATCATGCGTGCCATCGTTTCGACAGTGAGAGTTTCGGCAGCCACAACGAGGTCGGCTTCGTTTTCACGGTCAAAGTCATCCATCACCAAAACAGGTTTACCTTGGCGGATATCTTCTAAAGCTTGTTGGATACGTTGTTCAGCTGGAGAGAGGGCTGAAAAGAAAATTTCGGGTTGAATCAAACTAGACATTGAAACGCTCGCGTAAAATTGAAGTACGGTTGAACATTTCAGGACTTTGAAAAATTGGCGTAGCAATAAATCCTCACAGGTTTGCACCTTAGATTCTATTGGTCACGTCGTCTTCTTTCATCCGGACTATACCGTCGGCTTTGGAATTGAACCAAATCTGCGAGCCAAATAGATGATTTCTGCTTGGCTGGCTCGTGGGCTGATTCAGTCTGAGTCATTCAACTGAACTTACCACCGGTGGGGAATTGCACCCCGCCCTGAAGCGATGTAAGCCCATTATAGTGCTAAATATTTAGAAAAACAGGGGTGTTTTAGAATGATCAGTTTTATACATAGAACAATTTTTGCTATAGGGTTGCTTATGTTATTGGTTTGCTAAAGACCAACACTCTCTGTGTATGATTTCACTTAGTATGAGTTTAATGTTCAAAAAATGAATATCTGAGAAAAACCATAAACATGAATAAGAAGTTTTTCTATAGTTTGAATGGTTTGAAATGATCAAGATAAAAATAAGAGTGAGGAATTAGAATTGATCAAAATTCAACAATATGATTACCCTTGGAGTGCTGAATCCTTTATAAAGCATCTTCAAGTTTTTGGTTTTACCCTCATCGCGGTCAGTATGCTGTATTTGGTTGCTGCCAATTGGTTTATGTTGCCACAAAATATTCAGCCGGCTATTCCTCAGTTGTTATTATTACTTAGTGTGGTTTGCAGCTTGTGGCTGACAAAACATGATTTTCTCGTGCAATGTTTACATAGTATCTGTGGTTTGATGATTGGTTTAAGTCTGGCTGTGATTGGTCAAATTTATCAAACGGGTGCTGACAGCTATTTATTATTTATACTTTGGTCTGTGCTGCTTTTACCGTGGTTATATCGTCCGAATATCGGTGTATTTTTCCTTTTATGTATTACCAGCCAGTTGGCACTGTTTCTATTTTTTATCCAAACCTTTTGGGGGGATCAATATCCAGATCTCTTCTTAATCAGTATTCATGTATTTGCACTGATTCAATTCTATCTCTGCAATAAATATTATTCGAAACTCCGTTATTTATTCTTGCTGTGGTTTGCCATTCTCTCGGTTTGGCATATGGCGATGTATCTCTATGCGGATAAAAGCATTCTTTATTTCACAGTGTCTTTTCTCTTGTTGGGCATTTCACTGGCTTACTATTATCAAAATAAAGATCAGCTATGTAGCGCACTTTCAGCAGTTGGCTTAGGCATTAGCTTTACCTTGACCATTGTGAAGGCGGTGACGGAGTGGTTTGGTCAGAATGAAATTTTTGAATTATTTTTTATCGCACTGATTATTTTTGCGTGGTTTGCTTTCATCACTTACATGTTGATTAAATTTATTCCACATAGTCGGTTCAATGCTATTCCACTTGCTGTGGGAGCTTGGATTGCGGGCATCGTCTTTGCAACGTTGATGCTGACCTTTTGGGGGAATTTCTCCTTGATTATGGGCATTGTCTTTGTAGTGTTGGCAGCTTATCTGTTAAAAGCCAAACAAAGTTTGTTTTTAAGACAATTTGCTTATTGTCTCTGGGTTGCAGGACAAATTGCTGTGATCTTTCACACCGTTGATTTAATCAATCAAATTCTTCCTATTCTATTGTTACAATTGGCGATGCTAGTACTCGCTTATTTCATGCGAACACATTGGTTCTTTGTCTTTGTTCAAATTTTGGGTTTATATGCAGCAGGTGTGGCGTGTATTTGGGATATTAATGCACATCTCAGTTGGCGTAATATTGTTGAAAATTTTGTTTATTTAGCACTTTGGAATTATGTTTTTTATCTGGGAATTTTGGCCATAAAATTCATACAGCCAACTGAATATCAACGCAGTATATTGCTTGCATCGCTTGGGATTATTCTATTTTCCATGGGCTTTTATACTTTATTTGGAAAATATGAATTAGCGAAAATTGAGCACATTCCTATATTGGCTTTTGGCTTACCGATTTTATGGTTTGTACTTTTTGTCTTTTTACATATTCAAAAGCAGTTTCATTTATTTGCGCATTTTATTTTGACTGCTTTTGCAGTAGGGCTGATTTTTTATGGTTATTTCGATATTTTTATTTGTTTGGCCATCATTTCATGGGCATTAAAAACACAAGATAAAGTGATCTATGGATTTGCGCTGGCAATTTTCGCTTTAATTTTAGGGTTTTTATATTATTCCCTTGACGTGACCTTTCTAATTAAAAGTTTAAGCATGTTCTTGTCAGGTCTGATGTTGCTCTTGCTGACATTGAGCTTGATGCTATTTAAGCAAAAAGAGGAGTTCGGCATATGAAGAAAATGATTCCTCTTGCTTTGGCATTACTCAGCATCGCGGTATTTTTAGGCTTAATTTTTAAAAATGAATGGCACTTAAACAATAGTCAAAGCATGTATGTGCGTTTGCAACCTGTAGACCCGCGTTCGATTATTCAGGGGGATTATATGGCGCTGAATTATCAACTTTATTTTGCGCCTCAGCATTTGAGTCCAGAAAGCACCAGCCAAGCCAACAGCAATCAAGAAGATCAGATTTTTTCAGGTCATTATTTTGATGAAGTGATTAAGAACAAATCTTCGGTGCTCACTTATGTTGAACTCGATTCACAGAGGCGCGTGATACATAGTTATTTTGAGTTGCCGAAAAATGTTCGTACAGCTCGACTGATTTTACAAAACCCGAATAATCGCTATAGCGGACTTTATCCTGCGTCGAGAAGTTTTTTATTTGCAGAAGGTTTGGCGGATTGTTATCAGCAGGCAGAATATGCTGAGTTTAAAGTCGATGAGCAAGGCAATGCGATACTCACTGCATTGAAAGGTGATCAGCTACAAGATTTAGGCTGTGAGAGCAAACGAGATTGGTTGAGTGGGTTTCGTGCTACTCTGAATTGATCCAATTGCATTATTCTGCTCATAAAAAAATCCGCACGCAGCGGATTTTTTTAATTTATTGGGCTTAAGCCACTTGTACTGGAATGCAGTTTGCCATGTGACTTACAGTGTTGTCTGGATTTGCATAAACTAAACGTGGTTTATGTGCATTTGCTTCAGCTTCTGTAAAATCACCAAAGGTAGCAATAATCATTAAATCGCCTACATCGGCCTGATGTGCTGCACCACCATTGACTGAAATGATGCCAGAACCTTCTTCACCACGAATTGCATAGGTACTGAAACGCTTACCATTAGTCACGTTCCACATGTGAATTTCTTCATATTCACGGATACCGGCTAAATCCAATAAAAGACCATCGATTGCACATGAACCTTCATAATGAAGTTCAGCTTGGGTAACAACACAACGGTGGATTTTTGCTTTTAATAAACGAGATAGCATGGCTAGCGTCTCCTGAGTGGACCTAAGATCGTTATCTTATGGTTGAATCAATCTGAACTTGCTGGATAAGCAATCAGGCAAGCGCATTTTGCCTTTAAAATGACAGTATGGCAAGCAGCATGGTTCAACATTTTTTTGACTTATCAGTTTGGTTTGTAAGCATTGATTTGATTCATGGCAGGCTGAATCTCACCATTCACCAGCATTTTAGTGCGAGCCAATGCGTGATGGATTGCATCATCCATTAAATTTTGTTCATTGCTTGGTGCTTTGCTTAAGACATGTCCTGAAACACGTTCTTTTGAACCGGGGTGACCAATACCAATGCGTAAGCGATGGAAATTTGGACCGATATGAGGGACTATGTCACGTAAACCATTATGACCACCATGACCACCACCTGTTTTTAGGCGAATGACACCAGGGTTCATATCCAGTTCATCGTGAGCAATCAGTATTGCTTCTGGAGCAATATTGTAGAATTTTGCGAAGGGAACAACACTTTTACCAACAAGGTTCATAAAGGTTGTGGGTAATAGCAGACGGACGTCTTGACCTTCGATATTACCACGCCCACTCATTCCATTGAATTTTGGGTCTTTTTTAAGCGTAATGCCATATTGTTCTGCAAGGCGTTCAACAAACCAAAAGCCTGCATTATGGCGGGTTTGGGCATACTCAGAACCTGGGTTGCCCAAACCAACAATCAGTGAAATATTTGACACTAATTACACCAATAACACTTATGCGCGAACGAAGTCAGCGTGCATAGGTGTGTTTTTAGCTGGGTGACGTTGTAACGCTTTGATTTTAACGCTTTCAACTTTGTCGCCAACTTTGATTTCAACAACTTCTTCGAAGAAAGCGTTGTTTTCTAAAGCTTTAACAAGCTCACGAAGTTCTAAAGTAACAGCTACAGGTTCAGCAGCACCACCGTAGATGATAGCTGGAACTTGAGCAGCGTGACGAAGGCGGCGGCTCGCACCTTTCCCTTGGTTAGCTGCTTCACGCGCTTGAGCGTTTAATACGAAGTTTGCCATGATAGACATCCTTAATTTAAGTTTTAAATAAACTAGATCTGCGACCGACCTAGTGAGACAAAGCCCTGCACTGGGCAGGGCTTTTAAAATTCAGCGCTATATTATAGATAAGAATCAAACATTGCGCTAATAGATTCTTCGTTGTTAATACGACGAATTGTTTCAGCAACCATACTCGCAACTGAAACTTGGCGAATCTTACCAAGAGCTTGAGCTTCTTCAGAAAGAGGAATGGTGTCTGTAACAACCAATTCATCAATCACAGAGTTTTTCAAGTTTTCGATAGCTTTACCTGATAAAACAGGGTGAGTTGCATAAGCAACCACTTTGCGCGCACCAAATGTTTTCAATGCATCAGCAGCTTTACATAACGTACCTGCAGTATCCACCATGTCATCTACGATGACGCAGTCACGGCCTTTAACATCACCAATCAAGTGCATGACTTGTGATTCGTTTGCCTTTTGACGACGTTTGTCGATGATAGCAAGGTCAATATCGCCCATTTGTTTAGCAACAGCACGTGCACGAACGACACCGCCAACGTCAGGAGAAACCACCATGAGGTTGTCATGTGATTGTTGACGAAGGTCAGCTAAAAGCGCTGGTGTACCGTAGATGTTGTCTACAGGGATATCGAAGAAACCTTGGATTTGGTCAGCGTGAAGGTCGATCATTACCACACGGTCAATTCCTACAGTTGTCAGCATATCTGCGACAACTTTTGCAGTAATTGGAACACGTGATGAACGAGGACGACGGTCTTGACGCGCATAACCGAAATAAGGAATCACTGCGGTAATACGACCAGCACTTGCACGACGCAAAGCATCAGCCATAACGAGGATTTCCATTAGGTTATCATTCGTTGGGGCACAAGTAGGTTGTACGATAAATACGTCTTTACCACGAACATTTTCAGTAATTTCGACAGCAATTTCACCGTCAGAAAATTGACCAATAGATGCAGCACCTAAAGGGATGTGCAAGTGGCTTACGACTTTTTGGGCGAATTGTGGATGTGCAGATCCACTAAAAACGACAAGATTGGGCATGAAGCACCCTTGGCGGTTGGCAATTTAGGAATTAGATGGCAGGGGTAGCTGGATTCGAACCAACGGATGCCGATATCAAAAACCGGTGCCTTACCACTTGGCGATACCCCTAATGCGGCAGAACTTTAATATTTTTGCGTCATTCTGTCAAGGTAAATTAACAGTAGAACAGCAAAGTGTTGCTCTGTCTTTTTTGGAAAATGGCAGGGGTAGCTGGATTCGAACCAACGGATGCCGATATCAAAAACCGGTGCCTTACCACTTGGCGATACCCCTAAATTTGATTACTGTAAAATGGCAGGGGTAGCTGGATTCGAACCAACGGATGCCGATATCAAAAACCGGTGCCTTACCACTTGGCGATACCCCTAGTACAGTCATCTACAGGTGAAATAAAATGGCAGGGGTAGCTGGATTCGAACCAACGGATGCCGATATCAAAAACCGGTGCCTTACCACTTGGCGATACCCCTATCAGGTAACGTAGAAATGTCTTATTGGTGATTCATTCAAGCTGTTGACCAAGTAAGCTTTACATGGTGCATTTGCAAGAACATCATCAATGTTCATATCACTCGTTACTTCAGTAAAAACACAAGCACCTGTACCTGTAAGTTTTGCAATACCGAACTGGTCGAGATATTGCATTGCTTCATCTACTTCTGGATATAAACTTCTTGCCAAAGGCTCAAAATTATTTCCAAAATCAGATGGCTTTAACTGATAGGCGCAAAATTTAGAGCTCTTCGTGTTTCTTGTCAATGTTTTTTGTGAAAAAAGCAATTGAGTGCTGATAAAACAATCAGGTTTTAACACAATGTATTGTTTTTGATCTAAGTCTATGAATGTTAAGTGCTCACCTATGCCTTCAGCCCATGCATTGCGACCATGGACAAAGATGGGAACGTCTGCGCCTAACTGAACACCCAAGTCTGCTAATTGCTCAGTATTTAGCCCGCACTGCCACAGTTGATTGACTACGATTAATGTCGTTGCAGCATCCGATGAACCACCACCTAAGCCTGCACCCATCGGAATATTTTTTTCAAGACGAATGGATAAACCGGTGGCTGTTTGTGCATACGGCTTAAGTATCTGCGTCGCCTTATAAATCAAATTTTGACTCAAATCGACACTGTTTAAGCCTTCAATATGAATTTCTTGATCTGTACGGAGCTCAAACTCTAACCAATCACACAGATCGATCAACTGGAAAATACTTTGCAGTTCGTGGTAGCCGTTTTCACGACGACCCGTAATGTGTAAAAACAAATTCAGTTTTGATGGGGCAGGGACACGGATCATAACGAGATAAACTAGCGGTTTTGAATGACCATTGTAATACGGTTTTCTGCACCATTTTCAAGTGCTTGTTTTAAAATCAACCGATTTGGCATATGGGCTTGTTCGTTATAGCTCAGCTCAACGCTCCAACCATCTTCAATGATCTTTACCGCTCGTTTGGCACTGTCACGTTGGATTTGTGCTTGAACTGTTGCAGGTTTGGCTTGAACCCAATTGACTAAATGGGTGATGGGTGCCTGCCAACCTGTTGCTGTTTTTAAAAGTTCTTCAGGAGTTTCAGCTTGGATGAGGCCAGTTTTAGCACTATTCAGGCTAACTTCACCTGGACGACCAGTAATTTGCGTCTTACCAACCCCCAAAATTCCACTGAGCTCAATATCAAACTCTTGTTGCTGTTGTACCCATGTGAAAAAAGCACTGCCTGTTTGTTCAGGCGTACGTACTCCAATTTTACCCTGTAAGCTAAAGTGTTGATCAGATTCGGTTTGTATAGTGTTTGGGTCAAGCTGTGGTTTAGTAAATTGTTGACAGCCTGTTAGTGCTAAGCTACTTGCAGCAAGTAAGCTTAAGCTCAGATTTGAGAAAATACGCATAAAAACTATGAGCTCTTTTTCAGTTGTTGGGGTAACAATAAAGTATTGAGTTGATCCAATTGAGGATCATTTGGGTGTTTTTGTTTGAGTTGTTGTAACACAGTGGAGAATTTTTGCAGATCACCGAGCATATAAACTGAACGCGCATAACGCACGCCAATATTGACACTACCACTGATGAGGTAGGCTTTTTCTAAGACTTTGGCTGACGTGCTAAAGTCATTTTGTAAGTAACAAATAAAGCCTAAGGTATCTAAGATGGAGGCTTGTTCAGGGGCATATTCTAAAGCATGTTCAACAAATCGACGTGCATCATCTAAGCGTCTGTTTTGCAAGGCTAAAGTATATGCATAAGCATTGAGGTAGGTTGGGCTATTGGGCTCAATACTTAACAGTTGATTGAGCAACTTTTCAAGTTTGTCTTTATCCGTATGTGGATCCAACATTAGCACTTCAGAATAGATCAGTTCAGGATCATCCGGTAAGTTTTTAATCGCCTCATCTAACAGTCGCATGGCTGCAGCTTTGTTATTCATGCGCTTTAAGATATCGGCTTGCGCCTGATACAAAAAGCTTGCATGTTGTGGATAGTTCACCCGTTCTTGGGTTAAAAAGCGCAAAGCATCATTGGGTTTGTTTTGCTGGGTATAGATACTGATGAGGCTGCGACGCGATACGGTATACAAGCTACCATCGACTAGACGATAGTAGGCCTTGGCTGTTTCAAAATGCTGCTTTCGTTCAGCATTCACCGCAAGATAGTAATAGGCTTCATTTTGATATTCGGCCGAATTACGTAGTTCAACCAAATATTTTTCCGCTTTTTCGTACTTCTTTAAGTCAATACTGGTTAATCCCGCGATAAACAAGGCTTCTTCTTGTTCAGGCCATTTTTTAATCAGACTCTCAAGCTTGGTTAAGGCTTCATTTGACGCATTAATTTTAATCAGATATTTGGCTTCGGCTAAACGGACATCGACATTGTCGCGGTGTTTACGACTTGATTTTGCATACCAATTACGGGTTTCTTCCTCTTGACCGAGTGCGCTGAGTAAGTTGGCTTTCATCAGGATGTAGCCTGTGACTTTTCCACGCTTTTTTAGGGCTTTATTGATGGTGGTTAGGGCTTGGTCAAGCTGGCCATTTTGCGCCTCTAAACCTGCAATCAACGCCAAAATAGAGGGGTTGTTCCGCTCCTTACTCGAACGTAGCGCTTGAATGAGAATTTCTTGATCTTCAGGTTCTTCAGGGGCAATCCCCGCAAGGATTTGCTCTAAATCGGCATTGGCATCAATATTGAGAATTTTATCGAGTGTTTCAGCCGCAAGCTCATATTCATGTGCTTTGAGTGCAATGTGAGACAAATAAAATAAGGCAGGAACATCGGTAGGCTCTTGCACCACCCAATGCGTTGCAATGTCAAGTGCGGCATGCAAGTCATTTTGTTCAAGGGCAATATTTAAAGCGCGTTGTTTAATGGTGGTGGAGTTACTTTTAATCGCCAGCACAGTATAGTTGTGCAGGGCAGTCGCGCTATCTTGGTAAGCCAGTGCAAATTCGGCAATCATACTTTGTTGAATTGCATCATAATTAGATAGCGAAAAATCTCCAGCTGCTCTAAGATGAGCACTAGATGCCATGCTACCGACGAGTAAGAATGTGGTAGAATATTGCTTAATTCTCGCGCCGCTCAGTCGGCAATGTGTTTGACGCAATTTTTCTTGATCCAAGTAATGCTTTTTATGACACCGTTATTGCACAATAGCATAAATTTAGCGAAATGATGATCTGATATGTCTTTCTTTGCATTGGGTGTCAACCATCAAACCGCCTCCGTAGAATTGCGTGAGCAAATTGCATTTAACCCTGAAAAGTTAACGCAACTGCTTGAGCAACAAGGCCAAAACCAAGACTTAAATGAAATGGTGGTGGTGTCTACGTGTAACAGAACAGAAGTGTATGCCATGTCTGAAAACTCAGATATGGTATTGAACTGGCTCGCCCAAGCAAATGGCATAGATGTTAAACAATTGTTGAATCATGTATACCGTTATGAAAATGCGCAGGCTGTCACTCACTTGATGCGTGTTGCAAGCGGTTTAGATTCACTCATGCTCGGTGAACCGCAAATTTTGGGGCAAGTCAAATCTGCACTATCTCTAGCGAAGACTGCTCATACAGTTTCTCCTCATTTAAACCGAATTTTTGAATATGCCTTCTATGCGGCGAAACGCGTACGCTCTGAAACGGCTGTGGGTAGTCATGCCGTATCGATGGGCTACGCGGTGGCTCAGTTGGCATTACAAGTGTTTAGTAAGCCTGAAAAGTTGACAGTCATGGTGGTCGCTGCGGGCGAAATGAATAGCTTGGTGGCGAAGCATTTGGCTGAAATGGGAGTCGCAAAAATCCTCATTTGTAACCGTACTCGTGAACGGGCTGAAGCTTTGGCTCAAGAAATAGCCCATCGTGTAGATGTTGAAATCATTGAGTTTGATCAGTTGGCCAATAACTTAGCGCGTGCAGATGTCATTTCCAGTTGTACGGGAAGTTTGCATCAAGTGATTCATTATCCAGATGTCAAAGCTGCCTTAAAAAAGCGTCGTTATCAACAAATATTGATGGTCGATTTGGCTGTTCCGCGTGATATCGACCCGAAAGTGGAAAGCTTAGATGGCGTCTATTTATATGGCGTGGATGATTTGCAGTCGGTGATTGATGAAAACCTTGCCCAGCGTCGTCAGGCGGCGGTTGAAGCAGAGGTGATGGTCAACCAACTAGCAACCGAGTTGGTGACCCAGCAGAAGGTCAATCTCGCAGGTGAAACCATCCATGCTTACCGTCAGCAAGGTGAACAGTTAAGACAAGAAGAATTAGATCTAGCGCTGGCACGAATTGCGAAAGGGGAAAAGGCGGAACAGGTAATGCAAGAGTTTGCACATCGTTTGACGCAGAAGTTGCTGCATCCGACCTCGATTATGCTGCGTGAAGCAGCCAAATCAGAAGATCCAAGTCATTTTGAACAAATGCAAACGTGTTTAAATGAGACTTTTGCTAAACGTCGTAAAACTAAAAATTAAATCCAAATACGAAAATGTAATAGGTTTAAGTAATCAGTCTTAAGCCTATTTTTTTGGTCAGTTCAAAGAGTTTATGTTTTAAATTTCGTGTCTCAATTAATGAGTTTGGGGCTTTAAGTTTAAGTTTTAAATATTTTTCTTCAAGCGAAAGGGCATATTCACTGGCCAGTTTATCCGCCAGTTCTGGTGTTTTGGTTAGTTCTTCAATATTGGTGCGCTGCATAATATCGGCTATTGCGTTGGCATAACGGCTACATGCACCCAAAACATAATAGGTTGCCAGTTCTTGGTCATCAGGTAAATCATCAAAGATGCCATCTAAGACTTGTAGCACATGCGCTAAAAGTTCATCTTCAGGTAAATAGGCGCGTAGAGTTTCAAAGTGAATATACAAAAACGGATGATGGATCAGAACGGCGAGGGCGAAGTCTTCATCTTTGGTGCGAATATTAAAAGACAACGAGGCATCGTTGCTGACTTGAGGTGTCCAGCGACGACCAAAACCGAGTTTTTCTTTGAAGGATTGATTCAGCAAATAACGGAAAGAGCCTGTTTTGGGCAATAAGTCCGTCAGTTGACGCAACTCACTCATGACCTGACTTTTACCTTCAGGGCTACTGATGTCATGGTTCTGCGTCAGATGTGCAAATACAAAGTCTGATAGTAGTGGAGCTTGTTGGAGCAGCTTATTAAAGTTTTCAATCCCTTCACGGCGAATCAATGAGTCAGGGTCGTGATCATTCGGTAAAACAAAAAATTTCAGCTCGCGACCATCATTGAGTAAAGGTAACGCAATTTCTAAAGTACGGCGTGCCGCTTTTTGTCCAGCCACGTCACCATCGAAGGCAATGGTAATACGGTTGTTTTGTTTAAACAGAATATTTAAGTGTTCGGTGTTACTGGCAGTCCCTAAGGTCGCCACAGCACCTGCAATCCCATACTGCTGTAGCGCAATCACATCCATATAGCCTTCGACCATTAGCCAGTCTTGGGCTTTTTGTTTACGACCTTCATATAAACCATAAAGTAATTGGTTTTTATGAAATACCTCAGAGTCTGGCGAGTTGATGTATTTGGGCTTAATTTCGTCATTGAGAGCACGTCCACCGAAGCCTACCACACGACCTTTGGCATCACGAATCGGAAATATGACACGATCCCGCAGTAAGTCGAAGTCACGACCGTTATCACTAGTACGAATCAGTCCGAGTAGCTTTAAGCCTTCGATATCTTGCGGGAAGGCTTTTTCTAAGTGTTGCCAGTCTTCAGGTGCATAACCTAAACGCCAATATGCAATGGTATCTCGGCTGAGCCCGCGCTGTTTAAAGTACTGCTGAGCAGCGCGACTATGCGGTAGTTGTTGCTCATAGTATTGCGCAATATTTTCTAACAGGTCGTATAAGTTGCCTTCCTGAACGGGGGCGGTGTTGAAGCCTTCGAAAGTATCAAAATCAGCGTAACCCTCTTGGTAGTCCATGGACTGAAATTCAGCAAAAGGATCATGCTCAATCTGAAACTCAGGTTGTGCTGGAGCTGGCTCGGTTTTCTTGGCTTCTGCGACATCGACCTGTGGTTTTTGGGCAGGTTTAGCTTCGCGCTTATACACCAGTTTTTTCGAGTCACGGTTGTCTTTTGGAAGTTCGATGCCTGTTTGGCTCGACAAATCCTTCATCACATCAATAAAGCTACGACTGTCGATGTCCATTAAAAAACGAATGGCATTACCATTGGCCTGACAACCAAAACAGTGAAAATACTGTTTGTCACGATATACGTGAAAAGACGGTGATTTCTCTTGATGGAACGGACAACAACCCGAATAGGTGCGACCTGACTTTTTAAGTTTCACACGTTGACCAATCAGGTCGACAATGTCGGTCCGATCTAAAATTTGGTCAATGGTGTGTTGAGGAATAGCCATGTCGAATCGTCAGTCGCTGATGTTTTGAACCGTGAAAAGAAGCAGAGATGGAGGTTTTAAAATGCAAAAAACCATCGAATCTAGATTGTTTTGTATACCTTTTAAGCGTTTTGATCAAGCGGAAATCGCACAAAACAAAAGGGCAAGTATGATAACTTGCCCTTTCTAAAATAGCGAATATTTCAGAGGAATTATTCGGTTTCAGTATTGATGTTTTGATTTGTTTCAGGGCGATCGAGTAAACCGAAGCTGACACGATTGGTAAAGCTGCGTTCTGCTGTTTGTTTGGGTTGTTCGATTTTTTCTTCAGAACTGTTTTGTTCTTCACGACCAAACACACCTAAAGTCGCACGGTTGACCCAACTTGCTTCTTTACGTGCAGCGCGTAAGTTCACTTCACCATTCGATTTCACTAAATTTGGATAATTTAGTTTCAAGACATCGGTATATTGTTGCGCAGTTTGCTTGTCGCCCAATTGGTCATACGAATAAGCAACAGTTGCTAAAGCCTCAGGCACTTGAGGGCTTTGTGGATAATGTTCAATCACCCATTGAGCACGCTCTAGTGCTGCGACCCATGCTTTACGTTTGATATTAAAGCGTGCTGCATTCATTTCGCTTTCAGCCAACTCATTACTGATAAACTTCATGCGTTGTGCAGCATCTACAGCATAAGTGCTTGAAGGGTAACGACGAATAAAGTCTACGAAGTTTTGATACGCCACTTTAAGATAGCTCACATCGCGATGTGCTTGCTTTAAAGATGTATAGCGAATCAAACCATCATAGTTTTGTTCCATGTTGGCTACACCACGGACATAGTAGGCATAGTCCACGTTTGGATGCTGAGGGTTCAAACGAATGAAACGATCAGCCAGTGCAATCGCACCTTCATAATCTTTCTGCTGAAACTTCACATAGAGCAGCTCTAGTTGAGCTTGTTGCGCATATTTACCTGTAGGGTAATAGGTATCTAATGCTTCTAAGTGTTTTGCAGCGTCGGTATATTGACCACTTTGCAGTGCTTTTTCTGCTTTTTGAATATAAACCTGTTCACTCGATTGTGGACCGGTATCTACCACTTCTTTCTTGGGATTGCTGCTACAGCCTACCATTGCAGATGCAATGCCAATCGTTAGAGCAAGCATTGTCATTTTATAATGTGGTAGCGACATAAAAATTCCTCTGTTAATACGGGCAATGAGCTACAATTGCGCTATTAAATCACTTTTATTTGAATGATCAAATGGCTCAAGCACAATCTTCCGATCCAAATTTCCCTGAAACCGATTTCAATTTACTTGAAGATTCTGAGGATGCAGATAACCATACTTCAAGCTCTACTGCAACACGTTTATCGTTGCAATTTCAATTGGATGAAACTTATCTCGGACAGCGTATAGACCAAGTCGCAGCAACGATTTGGAGCGACTTTTCGCGTGAAAAACTCAAACAGTGGCTAAAAGAAGGCCATTTGTTGGTAAATGGTAACAGTGTCAAACCGAAATATAAATGTGAAGGATTTGAACTGTTAACCATTGAAGTTGAGTTAGAAGCCCAAACTCGTAGTCTGCCTGAAGATATTCCGCTGGATATCGTCTATGAAGATGATGACATTATTGTCGTTAATAAACCTGTTGGGATGGTAGTTCACCCAGGTGCAGGCAATTCATCGGGTACGTTGGTCAATGCATTATTGCATCACTATCCAAAATCGGCAGAACTGACTCGTGCGGGTTTGGTACATCGTATTGATAAAGATACTTCTGGCTTATTGGTCGTTGCGAAAAATTTAGAAGCACAATTTTCACTCAGCAAGCAATTGGCGAAAAAAACGGTTTACCGTGTTTATGACCTGATTGTGTATGGCAATGTGATTGCTGGTGGCACGGTGGATGAACCGATTAAACGTCACCCTGTCGATCGTGTCAAAATGGCGGTATTACCAGGCGGTAAAGACGCTGTAACACACTACAACGTGAAAGAACGCTTCCAACATTTCACCCGCATCCAAGCTCGTCTTGAAACTGGACGTACGCATCAGATTCGTGTGCATTTTAGTTATATTGGTTTTGGTTTAGTTGGCGATCCTGTGTATATGCCACGTGTACGCGTGCCCGCAGGTGCAACAGAACTTTTAGATGAGACTTTACGTGGTTTCAGACGCCAAGCCTTGCATGCAGCAGAGCTAGGTTTGAAACACCCTCGTACAGGTGAAGAAATGTTGTTTAAAGCGCCGTGGCCAGCAGACTTGGCGACCTTGGTCGATGTACTACGCACGGAAAACAAAGCCTACTAAGTTATAGTTGAATCATCATAAGGACAGTATATGCAATTTGTTCAAGGACTTCCGGCAGGTGTTTTTGTAGGGCAAACCCGTGTACATCATGATCGTGCTTTAGAAACTACTCAATTTGAACTACAAGGCTTTAATTTGGCTTTGCATGTACAGGATGATGCTGCACGTGTGCAACAGCATCGCATGATCTTGCTCGAAGAGTTTGCAGGCTATGGGGTCGATAAAATCACATGGATGACGCAAACTCACAGCACTATATGCCGTGTAGTGAATGAGCAAATTGACTTTGATGCTCAAGAAGGGGATGGTTTGATAACGCAGCGTACAAACCATGCCCTGATGATGATGACAGCCGATTGTTTGCCAGTGGTTTTAGGCAATGCGGATGGAACTGAAGTGGCCAATTTGCATGCAGGTTGGCGCGGGCTGGCGCATGGCATTATTGAAAATACTATTGCCCGCATGAACACTCAGCCGACATGGGCTTGGTTGGGCGCGGCTATTAGCCAACGTTGTTTTGAAATTGGGGCGGAAGTAAAAGAAGCTTTTTGTTCAAAGTATGCTGAGCTTGAGTCTGCATTTCAAACAGGTGCGCAAGCTGGAAAATATTATGCTAACTTATATGCGATCGCAAAATTCATTCTAAAACAGCATGGTGTTGAAGTGGTTTCTGGTGGTGATCAGTGTTCATTTAGCCAGTCTGATGAATATTTTTCGTATCGCCGTCATGCCAAAACTGGGCGTATGGCGACCTTTGTGTTTATGCAATAGTTTTGGCTTTTGATGAAGTGCTTGGCTGTTTTAATCCTTGCACTTACTCCCCACTCAGCGAGTGGAAGTGTTAAACTTAACTCAATTCTTTGGTCTTAAAAGTTTCCATGTCTGTACCTGATCTTGTTTCTGCTGCACCTGTTCATGTGTGTGTGGTTTATCATAGCGCTTATGGTCATACGGCGAAAGTCGCTCAGTATATTGCACAAGGTGCAGAGCAGGCGGGTGCTGATGTGCATTTAATTTCTGTTGCTGCTGTGCAGTGGGATTTGTTAGATCAGGCCGATATTATTGTGATGGGTTGTCCAACCTATATGGGCAGTCTCACAGCAGCACTTAAACAGTTTATGGAAGACTCCTCTAAGCGTTGGTTAGCACGGGCTTGGCAAGGGAAACTGGCTGCAGGTTTCACCAATGGCGGTGGCTTAAGTGGCGATAAACTGGCGGTATTACAACAGATTAATTTATTTGCTATGCAGCATGGTATGTTGTGGGCGGGTTTACCGTTTATGCCGACAGGACGTAGCCAACACGATATTAATCGGATGTCGAGCTTTTTAGGTTTGATGACTCAGTCAGACAACGCCAGTATTGAAATAACCCCACCCGAAGGTGACTTGGAAACTGCTCGAAAGTTCGGAAAATATTTGGTCGAGCTAAAAGCTGATTATTAATAAAAAACCTCCACATGGGAGGTTTTTTTTATTTATGCATAATACGGGCTTTATCACGTTGCCAGTCACGGTCTTTTTCCGTGGCACGTTTGTCATGTAGCTGTTTGCCTTTCACTAAAGCGATTTCTAATTTCGCACGTGGCCCTTTCCAATAAGCCACAAGTGGAACGCACGAATAACCTTTCTGATTCACTGCGCCGAGTAACTTATCGAGTTCACGGCGATTCAACAGTAACTTACGGGTACGGGTCGCTTCAGGAACAATGTGCGTAGATGCACTGAGTAAAGGCTGAATCTGAGCACCGAACAGGAAAGCTTCGCCATTTTTAAAGGTGATATAACTCTCAGACAGCGTCATACGACCTGCACGTAATGATTTCACTTCCCAGCCTTGCAGTGACAGGCCAGCTTCAAATTTTTCTTCAATAAAATAGTCGTGACGTGCACGTTTATTCTGTGCAATCGTCCCGCTGGTATTTTTTTTAACTACAGTTGCTTTCGCCATAATCAATTACTTCCAACAATGTACCTATTGTGCCTTAAAGCAGGGTTAAGGTGAAGTTTTTTCAAATTTATGGAGTTTCTTCACCTATAAAACAAGTTTTTGCTAAAATATGGCTCTACAAAATCAACAGAGTAAAAATGGATGTCTAAAACTCGCGTCATTTACCCGGGGACTTTTGATCCAATTACCAATGGTCATATTGATTTGGTTACACGTGCATCACGTATGTTTGATGAAGTGGTGGTAGCCATTGCCATTGGTCATCATAAAAACCCTCTCTTTAGTTTAGAAGAGCGTGTGAGCTTGGCCAAAGCATCATTAAGCCATCTTGATAATGTTGAGTTTGTAGGTTTTGATGGTTTGTTGGTGAACTTCTTCCGTGAACAAAAGGCAACGGCTGTACTGCGAGGATTGCGTGCAGTGTCTGACTTTGAATACGAGTTCCAGTTAGCCAATATGAACCGTCAACTTGATTCACACTTTGAGGCGGTATTTTTAACGCCGTCAGAGCAGTATTCATTTATTTCATCGACGTTGATTCGTGAAATAGCACGTTTAAAAGGTGATGTGACCAAGTTTGTACCGCAAGCTGTAGTCGCTGCTTTTGAACGTAAACATCAACAAGGTTGGTAATGTGTCTTTATATATAACCGATGAATGCATCAATTGTGATGTTTGTGAACCTGTGTGCCCCAATGAAGCCATTTTCATGGGGGAATTGATTTATGAAATCAATCCAGACTTATGCACAGAGTGTATCGGACATTATGATAAACCCCAGTGTCAATTATTCTGTCCAGTGGATTGTATTCCGCTGGATCCTAATCATGCGGAAACTGAGGATGAGCTCATGGATAAATATAAAAAGCTGATTGCTCAAAAAAGCGCAAGCAATTAAGTCTAAGATTTGATACTATGCGCCTCGAAGTGAGCCAGACGATCGCTGCTGTGGAGATCTCCGTGATTGAAGCAGGGGAGGAAAGTCCGGGCTTCATAGGGCAAGGTGCCAGGTAACGCCTGGGCGGCGTGAGCCGACGGAAAGTGCAGCAGAGAGTAGACCGCCTTCATTATGGTTTCGAGCAATCGAAATCGGAGGTAAGGGTGAAAGGGTGCGGTAAGAGCGCACCGCATGGCTGGTAACAGTTCATGGCATGGTAAACCCCACCGGAAGCAAGACCAAATAGGGATCCTTTAGGCATGGCCCATGCTGGATCCGGGTAGGTCGCTTGAGCGTATGAGTGATTGTACGCCTAGAGGAATGATCGTTCTCGACAGAACCCGGCTTATCGGCTCACTTCAACAAATTTTGATCAATTAAGCGCGCAAGGTACTTGACGTACTGGTGAGAAAACCACATAATGCGCGCACAGTTTACGGCTATGTAGCTCAGTTGGTTAGAGCACCGCACTCATAATGCGGGGGTCACAAGTTCAAGTCTCGTCATAGCCACCATTTTTATAGACCACGTTCCAAAACGTGGTCTTTTTTTGTCCTTATTTTGGGCTTAATACCCACCTCCAATTTGCGTTTGTTGTTGTGAAGAAACTTCCTGAGCAGTAATTTTCTGCTGATCATCTGTTTCAATTAAATAGGTGGAAGAACGTTTTTTTGAAATTAACCCAAATTGATAGCGAGCGGTGAGTTGAACATAATTTTCTAGATATTTTGCACGGTGACGTGGTTCTAATTTGAAAATATATTGTGCAAATTCTTCAGCATAACTTGGATTATTGAGTAAATTAGGATCGGTAATCGTGGCTAAATAATAATGTTGAGTTGGATTTATACCTTCCTCATTTTTAGGAAGGATGAGATAACCATAATCAAATTGGCTTAATTCCTTAAATTTTAGATTTTGTAAAGAAATAGGAATATAGTCTTGGTCATTTGTAATACTGTTCCAAACTTGTAACCCTGAAAAAATGAAAACTAAAATAGTCGCGATGTAAAAATGTACATTCCATGTTGTAGAAATAGTCTTAGGTTCAACCCCATTTTTTATGACAATTGTGTGTGCTAGATAGTCGTGAATAGAGCGGCGATTTTTTCGGTTAAAAATATATAAATAAAGTATAGAAATCAGTAAGCTACCTAAGAGTATCGTAAAGATGCTATTCAATACTGGGTGAAAAAGTAGCGTAAAAGACATTAAGCAGAAAGGGGCATATAAAATTGCCGATCGTAGAAATGAGGCGGATAGGCTGAGATACTGCTGATCTAGTTTGACGACTTTAATGGATTGAAGAATTTTGCCAATTGTTTGTCCATTATTGTTAACGCTATTGCAATAAGTAAAATATAGAACAACGAAAAGATAACCAATTAATGTTATGAGTATAGGGTATTCATAAGGAAATTTACCTAATAGGCTAGAGATAATGTTACAGAAAGCACCGATGAGCAAAGCATCAATGATAAATGCGAAGCTTCTACGCCAAAAGCCTGCAATATAAGGTTGTGTATCAGGTGATACATCATTTTCAATTGTATTATCCAAAATAATGACTCATGCTGTTATAAAATTATTGGTTTTAATGTTAAAAGTAATCAGTGATTAAAAAGTTTTAATCACTTTATTAAATAGTGAGCTGTTTTACAGAATTGTAGAGATGAAATCAATAATTCGAAGAGATTCTTTTTATTTATATTGAGTTGATACTTCTGTGATTTTAATCCATGGAAGCTATTTTGGATCTGCATATAGGCAGTACATTATTCTGCAAAAGTTTATTTTTTTAGCCTGTAATTTTATTCTTTGTTCAGTTTAGTTGCGCATAGCATTTAGCATTGCAATTTCAAGGTGTTCAGATGGTGATCTTTTTGAACATGATATAAGCGTTGTTGGGCTTTGCTGAGCTATGCCATGCATCGTTTTTTGTTACATGTTCTATATAAGTGTTGAATGATGATTCATTTGGCAACATCCATGTAAGCGTGATTATAATTGACCAAGGCTGGACTCACGAGCTGGCATGCACTTAGTGCTGTTAAGAGAGTAGTAATAAGCAAGGATTTGATCTGCTTAAGGATAGTTTCCTTTATATATTTAACTATTGTGCCCGATGTTTTTTTACTAAATATGTATTAATTTTAAACATTTAATTATCAATTGTTTAAATGCTGATCATTGGGATAGGGTGGGGCTTGACGGGTGTTTAATATGTATAGATAATGCCCCCACAGTTTACGGCTATGTAGCTCAGTTGGTTAGAGCACCGCACTCATAATGCGGGGGTCACAAGTTCAAGTCTCGTCATAGCCACCATTTTTAAAGACCAAGCTCTCAGCTTGGTCTCTTTTTTTGTGCGTAAAAAATAGATTTGAATATGTCGATATAAAAAAGCCCAAACACATGTTTGGGCTTTTTTATTGGAGAAAGTGCTTATACGCCAGCTTTCCAGCCATTTATGATTGGGTAGCGACGTTCACGGCTAAATGCACGTGAGCTGATACGCGGACCAATTGCACCTTGGCGACGTTTGTATTCATTGAAATCGACCAAACGAATCACTTTTGCAACTACTTCAGCATCAAAGCCTTTGGCAATGATGTCATCTTGGCTCATATCTTCTTCGATATAGGCATACAAAATGGCATCCAGTACATCATATGGCGGTAAAGAGTCTTGGTCTTTTTGATCTGGACGTAACTCTGCTGAAGGTGGGCGAGTAATCACACGCTCAGGAATCACAGGCTTGTCTGAAATGCTATTTCGGTATTTCGCAAGTTCAAACACAATGGTTTTATACACATCTTTCAGTATTGCAAAACCACCCACCATGTCACCATAGAGCGTGCAGTAGCCCACCGCCAACTCTGATTTGTTGCCTGTAGACAGGACTAAATTACCAAATTTGTTGGATAAACCCATCAGCAGTGTACCGCGGGCACGTGCTTGTAAGTTTTCTTCAGTTGCATCCGCAGGGCTGTTGCCAAAAAACGGATAAAGCGTTTGCATAAAGCTGTTCACAATCGGGTTGATTTCAGCAATCCCAAAAGTCACCCCCATACTCTTCGCTTGTTCAGCTGCATCTTCTACACTGATTTGAGCGGTATAGGTATATGGCATCATTACGGCTTGGACTTTATCGGCGCCAATCGCATCGGCCGCAATTGCAAGGGTTAGAGCTGAGTCGATCCCGCCTGATAAACCCAAAATTACTCCGGGGAAACCTGAGCGCTGTACATAGTCACGAGTCGCCATCACTAAGCTTTGATAAATCTCTGCCATAGTGTCTAAAGCAGGCGGCAGCGCATTGGCCTTAAAAGCTTGTTGTTCTGCTTCGTATTCCGCGAAATACAGAGACTCTTTAAAGCTTTCTGCTTGAAGTACAACTGAACCATTTTTCGCAATCACGAAGCTTGTACCATCAAAGATCAGGTCGTCTTGACCGCCAACTTGGTTGGCATAAACCAAGTTGAGGTTCATTTGTTTCGCCAGTGCAGACATGGTTTCAACACGGTGCTGCGGCTTACCGACTTCATATGGTGAAGCATTTAAGACCAAAGCCGTTTCTACATTGAGCTGTGCCAGTTGTTGTACTGTTGAAAGTGACCAAACATCTTCACAAATCAACACACCAAACTTATGACCCAGATATTCAAAAACAAGGTGCTGATGCCCTTCGGTGAAGTAACGCTTTTCATCAAACACGCTATAGTTTGGCAAGTTTTGTTTGTTATACACACCCAAAACCTGTCCATCTTTCATGACCGCAGCGGCGTTGTAGCGTTGACCGTCTTCAGTTTGATTGACAAAACCAAAGACCATCACAATGTCTTTTACTGTTTTAAGTTGTTCAAAAACTTGTTGCGTGCGTTTGGTTAGGCTTGGACGTAGAAGTAAATCTTCTGCTGGGTAACCAATGCTCGAAAGTTCTGGAAAAATAATTAAATCAGCATTTTGTTTTTTTGCTTCATTGGCCTGCTCCAACATTTTTTGGGCATTTGCTTCAAGGTTGCCAATGTGCGGAGAGAACTGTGCAAGTGCAATTTTAAAACTTTTCATTTCCAACTAAATCCTATACCTATAGGGATATACACGACGATTGAGTTTGTTATAGCTATAAGTTCTACGTGGTGTAAGTGACGATAAACAAATAGAAGTATTAATCAATAATAAGTGCGAATACTATATACGAAATGCGATTTTTTTTAAGGGATATTCTAAAAAAAATCCGTAAATGTCCTTAAAAAGAACAAATTATTCTAATGTCTTTATGGAGTGTGATTGTGTGGTTTCAACCGCTTTTACAAAAAATACAGCAAAAGTTTGAACTTAAAAATCGGCCCTTGACTGAAGCGGAGAAAAAGCTCGCCAGCAGTATTTTTGGGAACAGTCTGAACATGGATTCGGTTCGAATTATCGCGCATCGGGCAGTGCTGCCTCATTATGCGATTAGCCCGAATGGACATGTCTATTTTAATATCAAAGACTGGTGCGAAAACTTTGCCGACCAACCGATTCATCAACAAGCTTGGTTGATTCATGAGCTAACGCATGTTTGGCAAATTCAGCAGGGACTCGCTGTAGTCCGTAAGGCGCTTTTTAACCGTCAATATCGTTATGCATTAAAACAAGGAAAGCATTTTTTAAGCTATGGCATCGAACAGCAGGCGCAAATGGTGCAAGACTATTTTCTCAAAAAACACTATGGCGAAGAATGCTCAGCCTATGAGCAGTGTATTCCCTTTGTGGCACACAAAGCCTCGTTCTGACCCCGATAGATAAATCTGTGGAGTGATTGTTAGACAACAGATTTTAAAGTCATAAATTGCAAATCATTTGAAGAAAAATGCCAGTGGCATAGGGGAAGCGGACTCTTATTTTGAATGCAAAGCACAGGTAAAAATCGTGAGATTGAGCCTAAAAAATGAGCTAAAAATAAGAAGGAATGTCCTATGCGTATCGCTCTTCCATTGAAAGGCAAAGCCAGCCAAATTTTTGCAGGACCCGTATTCGATGCTGAAAAACAGTCTGCGATTATTCCAATTCGGCATAGGAAATTTGACTTTGAAGCTGAGAAAATTGATCTCAAATTTTACTTAAATGCGGAGCTAGCCAGTGCTTACTTTGCATCACTCTCGATCTTTCTGACCTATGGTGAAGACTTGGTGATTGATACCGCCCGTTATCACCGTGATTTCCTCACAGACCCTGTATTAAAACAACGTGTGACTTCTTTAATTGGACAGGAGGCATTGCATTCAAAGCTACATGAAGAATTGAACGATACCTTTAAACAGATTGATTTACCCGTTGGCATTTTTCGCTATTTAGCTGAAATCGTTTTTGATTACGGTTTTAACCGCTTACCGCAGCCGATGAAATTGTCTTTAATGGCAGGCATTGAACATTTTACTGCAGTGCTGTCTGAATACATGATGAACCATGAAGAGATTTTCTTTGATTCTCAAGATGAAAAGCAACGGGCGATTTGGATGTGGCACATGCTAGAGGAATCTGAGCACAAAGACATTGCATATGATGTGTTTCAATCACTTTCCAATAACTATGCCTTACGTATTGCGGGCTTTTTTCCAGCCCTTATCACTATTTTACTGCTGATCTCTGTGGCGTCAGTTTTTGTTCCGTTTTATCGCAAACCGTCTAATTTGGTGAGTCTTAGTTATTGGAAGGATGTGCCGCGGAGTTTCAGCCTCTTGTTTGGGCTGAAACGTGGTGTCTATGGCAGTAGTTGGATGCATATTTTTGACTATTTACGTCCGAGCTTTCATCCGAATGATTATGACACTTCTGCATTTTTAGATTATTACAAAGAGCGTTTACTACATCCTGAAACAGGAGTATTAACCCCCTATTTCACCAAAGAATTTACTCCAGTACTTAAATCATAAAAAGGAGGTTATGACATGGGACTGTTGAGTAAAAAAAATAAACCAAGTCAAAAGGCTTACGCAGTTGTAACGGGTGCAGGCAGTGGAATTGGTCGTAGCTTTGCACTGGAACTGGCAAAGCGTGGTGGTGATGTCATCTGTGCAGATATTGATTTAAGCTCGGCACAGGAGACGGTAGATTTGATTCAGTCGATGACATCTTCGTCAGCCTATGCGGTGCATTGTGATGTTGGATTAAAAGAATCTGTACACGCTTTGGCGGAGCAAGCGGAACAGCTTTTGGGACATCCTGTCACCTTGGTCATCAATAATGCCGGAGTTGGGCTAGGTGGTAAGTTTGATGAGGTGTCTCTGGAGGATTGGCAATGGTGTATGCATGTCAACCTGTGGGGGGTAATTCATGGTTGCCACTACTTTGTACCCAAATTTAAACAGCAAGGTTTTGGTGCCATTATCAATGTGGCATCGGCAGCGGGCTATACCGTAGCCCCTGAGATGACAGCGTATAACGTGACCAAGTCTAGTGTTTTGGCACTATCAGAAACCCTAGCTTCAGAACTTTATGCTTATAACATTGCAGTCAATGTGCTGTGCCCGACCTTGGTGCCGACCAATATTATGAAGAATGGGCGTTTGCCAAGTCGCTATTCTGGACTGGCTGACAAACTGATGATGAACCATGCGTTTACCACCAGTGATGCTGTAGTCAAAAAAACATTAAATCGCTTAGATGCAGGCAAGCTTTATACTATTCCACAACCCGATGCCAAATTGTTTTGGTGGATGAAACGCGCATCGCCAAGCTTATACGTCAAGCTTTTAGGTTTGGGTTATCCACTGTTTAATCAAATCACAAAATAAGAATAGAGAAAAATGAATATGGAAACGCAATTAGAGATCGAGCAAGTAGATGTGCAAGCGCCGTCTGATCAAATGCGAGATCAAACTACCACGTCAAAAAGTACGGAAGCTCAACCTAAGCAGACCCGTAAAAAGGCTGTGCTTCGTCCTAAAGCTGTACAAACTTACGATACCATTGTTGTAGGGGCTGGGATTTCTGGCATTGCTGCGGCTTATAAAATGAAACAAGTCGGCTATCAGGACTATCTGGTTTTAGAAAAAGCGGATAGGGTCGGTGGTACGTGGCGTGATAATAATTACCCCGGCTGTGGCTGTGATGTACCTTCGGCATTGTATTCATTTTCCTTTGCACCTAGTCATCAATGGAGTCATTTATTTGCGAAACAACCTGAAATTTTAAGTTACTTGGAACAGGTGGTTGAGCAGTTTGAATTGCAAGACAAAATCCGATTTCAGCATGAGTTGCTCAGTGCAAAGTGGAATGAAGAGGCGAGTATTTGGCAACTCGAAACTTCTCAGGGGGCATATCAAGCACGAACCGTGATCTTTAGCACAGGGCCGATTACAGAACCGTCCTTACCTAAAATTAAAGGGATAGAGGGGTTTAAAGGAGAAATGTTCCATTCAGCCCGTTGGAAACATGATTATGACTTAACGGGGAGGCGGGTTGCAGTGATTGGAACAGGTGCATCTGCCATTCAGTTTATTCCACAAATTCAGCCGTTGGTGAAAGAGTTGATCGTATTTCAGCGTACTGCACCGTGGGTTTTGCCCAAAGCGGATATGCAGCTGAATGCTAGTGTGAAGTCGCTGGTGGCCAAATTCCCGATGATTCAGCAAGGCTGGAGGAAAAGTGTTTCCAGTATTTTAAATGCGATCAACTTTGGGCTGCGTCATCCGTCACTACTTGAGCCAGTCAATGTTTTAAGCCGTCAATTATTAAAATTGCAAATACAGGATGACACCCTACGTAAAGCCGTAACGCCTAACTTTTCGATCGGCTGTAAGCGACTTTTATTTGCCAACAATTATTATCCAGCACTGCAACAAGACAATGTCACGTTGTTGCCACAAGGTTTGGTCGAGATTGATGGACAGGGTGTCATTGTGGCAAATGGGGAGCGATTTGAGGTCGATGTCATTATCTGGGGGACCGGTTTTGAAGTGGCACATCTTCCAATTGGCCAGCGTGTATGGAATGCTCAAGGTGAGCGATTGGCTGACCTTTGGAAGGAAAGTTCTCCAGAAGCGTACTTGGGTACAAGTTTGGAAAATGTGCCGAATGCCTTTTTGGTATTGGGCCCAAATATCTTGGTTTATGACTCTTTTATTGGCATTGCTGAAGCTCAGATTCAGTACATTGTAGATGGTCTACTAAAAATGAAGCAGCAAGGCTTTAAACGTATGATGGTAAAACGAGATGTTCTACGTTATCACAATGCCAAGGTGCAAACCCATTTGAAAACCACCGTATTTAACCGAGGTGGTTGCTCAAGCTATTATTTAGATCAAAATGGGCGTAACTTCGCGGCTTGGCCGTGGTCCTTGGCCGAGTTAAAGCAACGTTTATCTGTGCTTGAGCTAAAACACTACGATGTTGTTGAAGCTTAAAGTAGCTACATTAAATATTAAAAACAGCCTGAGTCTGTTCAGGTCTTTTAATACTTAAACTGTGTCACTTGTGAATTGTTGATTTAAAATTCAACATATAAAAAAACCACCCATGCGGGTGGTTTTTTGTCTATCAACGCAGACCGAATTAACGGTTGATGTCGCGTTGAACTTCGCCAGTGTAAAGCTGACGAGGGCGACCGATCTTGTACGGACCGCTGTGCATTTCTAACCAGTGGCTGATCCAACCAACAGTACGTGCAAGCGCGAAGATCACTGTAAACATTTCCGTCGGGATACCAATCGCTTTAAGGATGATACCTGAGTAGAAGTCTACGTTCGGGTATAAGTTACGTTTGATGAAGTATTCATCAGAAAGCGCGATACGTTCAAGTTCCATAGCAAGAGCAAGCTGTGGATCGTTGATGCCAAGCGCACCAAGAACTTCATCGCAAGTTTCTTTCATTACTTTCGCACGTGGATCGAAGTTTTTGTACACACGGTGACCGAAGCCCATGAGTTTAACTTCTTTAGTTTTCACTTTTTCCATGAAGTCAGCAACGTTCTCTACAGTGCCGATTTCATCAAGCATCTTAAGAACAGCTTCGTTCGCGCCGCCGTGAGCAGGGCCCCAAAGTGCAGAGATACCTGCAGCGATACATGCATATGGGTTCGCACCAGTAGAACCAGCTAAACGTACTGTAGACGTAGAAGCATTTTGTTCATGGTCAGCGTGGAGCGTGAAGATACGGTCCATTGCTTTAGCAAGGATAGGATCTACTTTGTAATCACGGTCTGCTGGAGTAGCAAACATCATGTATAAGAAGTTTTCAGCGTAGCTTAAGTCATTACGTGGGTAAACGAATGGTTGACCTACAGTGTACTTGTAGCTCCACGCAGCCAAAGTAGGTACTTTAGCAATTAAGCGGATCGCTGTAATTTCACGGTGATCAACATTTTCGATGTCTAAGTTGTTGTGATAGAACGCAGAAAGCGCACCAACTACACCAACCATGATCGCCATAGGGTGAGCATCGCGACGGAAACCATTGAAGAAGCGGCTAACTTGATCGTGAACCATAGTGTGGTTACGAACTTTAGCATCAAATACTTCTTTTTGTTCAGCTGTTGGAAGCTCGCCATTGAGAAGTAAGTAGCAAGTTTCTAAGTAGTCAGCTTTAGTTGCTAACTGGTCGATTGGGTAGCCACGGTGTAAAAGCACACCTTTGTTACCGTCGATGAAAGTGATTTTAGACTCGCATGCAGCAGTAGCCATAAAACCAGGATCAAAAGTGAAGTGACCTGCGGCCAATACATCTTTAACGTCGATTACATCTGGGCCCAATGTGCCGCTGTAAATTGGTAATTCAATTTCTTTGCCATCAAGCTGTAAAACGGCTTTTTTGCCAGTTGCTTCAGACATTCAATAGATCTCCTGTCCTGGTGAATGATTTATCTGACTCGAAATACTCATCTTTTAATGCACGAATCAGACGGATTAAAAATTTGCTCTAAGAGTAGAGAGTGCTGAAATTTTGTCAATTATACTTATGGATAAAATGATGACTTCCGAAGTTATAGTTAAGATTTAATCCATTAAAATTTGCATAAAATCACAGCACCGACACACTATAATAAGTTAATTCAACGAGCAAGTGCATAAATAAAAAATGTTGCTGGCGCAATTGTAAGCAGTTTTATATTGAAAAAAGCGCTTGAAAAGAAACAGAATTCAAGTCGTCATATATTTACATTTATTATGATTCTCGTAACTTACGCATCATTTTAAAAAGAAAATGCTGCTTTCGTAGTCATTGTTAAAAACAATAAGTGACTCAAAAAAAATGATTTAATTGTATAAAAAATAGCTTATTTGGTATTTCGAAAACGATATATAAGTCACTTTTTTATTTATACGGATGTGAAAAAATTGTTTTAATTAAAATTTATTACGAGATATTTCAATCTTGTAGGGGATTAATCTGTTGCACCAACATCATGCATATTTATGCCACTATATTAAAATAAAATAATGAACATTTTATATATAAATAAAAAATGCTTAAAATAAAGCAGTGAAATTAGCCAGTTTTAAATACAAGACTTTTTTGTGCATCTTTAGTCTAAAGTCGAATTTTACCGTTTTTGTATAAATTTTAGCGCTTGAATTTGGTGTTTATTTTATAAAAACCAACCATATAGCTGAGATTTGAAGCTAAAGTATTGTAGCGCAAGGTATTTATCTATGTGTTAATGATTCTTATTTAAAGAATTTTTATGCAAAAAGGCCAAGGGCATTGTTTGTATTTTGATAGTTCACGTCTTATAATTCAGTGTCGTTTTAAGTTCAAACGCTATTTAATTTAGAGTTTTAAAGTAGCTGCTGAACAATGCCAGCTTTCCTTCGAATTAATTCCAACAAACTCCGGATGGAGTTTTTACTTACAGGATGCCCGCTGTGAAAAGCAACAGACCTGTCAATTTGTCCATGGGTCAAGTTTTAGAAGTAAACTTAAAATCCCCTGTGGCTATTGCATCAATCTTACACCGTCTATCAGGTGTCATCGTATTTTTACTCGTACCGGTACTTCTATGGATCTTAGACAAGTCATTGTCTTCGCCTGAAGGATTTGCTCAAGTTCAGGCTATTTTTAATAGCTTCATTGTGCGTTTTGTCGTATGGGTATTTGTAGCCGGCTTAATTTTCCACTTTATTGCGGGCGTTAAGCACTTACTTGCAGATATCGGTATTGCTGAAGAACTGCAAAGTGGTCGTATCGCAGCTACTATTTCATTGATCTTGTCTGCAATCGGTATCGTTGCGGCATTTGTATGGATTGTTATCTAATGAAAAGTGCTACTGGTTTAACGGGTTCAGGTTCTCGCGATTGGTTTATCCAACGTGTAAGTGCTGTCGTATTAGCGGTTTATACAGTTGTTGTTTTAGGTTGGATCCTATGCAATGGCGGTTTTAGCTATGAACAGTGGTACGGCTTTATGATGACAGCTCCAATGAAGATTTTATCTTTATTGGCCGTCTTATCTCTTGTTGCACATGCTTGGATTGGTATGTGGCAGGTATTCACTGACTATGTGACTACTCGCCAAATGGGTCCTTCAGCTTCAGGTTTACGCCTTGTACTGACTTCAGCAGTAATTATTGCTGTATTTGCATATGCGATCTGGGCAATCCAGATTTTTTGGGCGAATTGATAGGAATAGATCATGGGCGCTATAACCCCTAAAGAAGATTACACAAATATTCCACACGAAACTTTCGATGCTGTCATCGTTGGTGGTGGTGGTTCAGGTATGCGCGCGTCTTACCAACTTGCTCAAGCTGGTTTTAAAGTTGCTGTTTTAACTAAAGTATTCCCAACTCGTTCGCACACAGTTGCAGCGCAGGGTGGTATTGGTGCATCTCTTGGTAACATGCAAGAAGATAATTGGCACTACCACTTCTACGACACTGTTAAAGGTTCTGACTGGTTAGGCGATCAAGACGCGATCGAGTTTATGACGCGTGAAGCGCCACAAGTGGTTTATGAGTTAGAACACTTGGGTATGCCATTTGACCGTAACGCAGACGGTACGATTTACCAACGTCCATTTGGTGGTCACTCTGCAAACTACGGTGAAAAAGCGGTTCCACGTGCATGTGCTGCTGCTGACCGTACAGGTCACGCACTTCTTCACACGCTTTATCAAAGCAACGTGAAAATGGGTACGCAATTCTTTGTTGAATGGATCGCGCTTGACCTGATTCGTAACGAAGCAGGTGATGTTCTTGGTGTAACAGCAATTGACCAAGAAACGGGTAAAATTGCAGTATTCCAAGCCAAAGCGACATTGTTTGCTACAGGCGGTGCGGGTCGTGTTTACCGTGCATCAACCAATGCTTATATCAACACTGGTGACGGCCTTGGTATGGCTGCGCGTGCAGGTATTCCATTGCAAGATATGGAATTCTGGCAGTTCCACCCAACGGGTGTTGCTGGCGCAGGTGTATTGTTAACTGAAGGTTGTCGTGGTGAAGGTGCAATCCTTCGTAACGATGCAGGTGAGCCGTTCATGGAACGCTATGCACCAACTTTAAAAGACTTGGCGCCACGTGACTTCGTATCACGTTCTATGGACCAAGAAATTAAAGAAGGTCGTGGTTGTGGTCCGAAGAAAGACTACATCTTGCTTGATATGACGCACTTAGGTGCTGAAACGATCATGAAGCGTCTTCCATCTGTATTTGAGATTGGTAAGAAATTCGCGAACGTTGACATCACCAAAGAGCCAATTCCAGTTGTACCAACAATTCACTACCAAATGGGTGGTATTCCAACGAATATCCACGGTCAAGTGGTTGTGCCTGAAGGTTCTGAAACTGAAGCATTTGCAGCACATTATGACAAAGATAGCGATATCTATTCGACTAATGCGGGCGATCGTAACTTTACGAAACCTGTTAAAGGCTTCTATGCAATTGGTGAATGTTCTTGCGTGTCTGTACATGGTGCAAACCGTTTAGGTACGAACTCGCTACTAGACTTGGTTGTATTTGGTAAAGCTGCGGGTGAGCACATCATCGACTACGTGACTAAACATCACGGTGATGAATACCAACCACTTCCTACGACTGTACTTGAGCAAACTGTTGCACGTATCCGTAAGTTAGATGACTCATCTACAGGTGAAAATGCGCAAGAAGTTGCAGATGCAATTCGTGACATCGTTCAAGACCATGCTGGTGTATTCCGTACAACTGCACTTCTTGAAGAAGGTGTGAAGCAGATTCTGGCGATTGAACCACGTGTACGCAACATTCACTTGAAAGACAAATCTAAAGTATTTAACACTGCGCGTGTAGAAGCTTTAGAGGTTGAAAACTTGTATGAAGTGGCTAAAGCGACATTGATTTCAGCAGCAGCTCGTAAAGAGTGCCGTGGTGCGCATACGGTTGTAGACTTTGAAGAGTCGCCTGATCACCCAGCTTACCCATATGGTCGTCGTGATGATGAGTGGATGAAGCACACATTATGGTTCTCTAGCGATAACCGTCTTGAGTACAAGCCAGTACGTTACAAGCCATTGTCTGTTGCTGCAATTCCACCTAAACCACGTACATTCTAATTGGGAGAAGTAAGATGAGTAGAGGTACTCGTACATTTAATATCTACCGCTACGATCCTGATAAGGATGCAGCGCCGTACATGCAAACTTTCAAGTTAGAGTTGACTGATAAGCACCGTATGTTGCTTGATGCGCTTCTTGCATTGAAAGTACAGGATGAATCATTAACATTCCGTCGCTCATGCCGTGAAGGTATTTGTGGTTCGGATGGTGTAAACATCAATGGTAAAAATGGTTTAGCGTGTCTTTGGAACCTAAACGACTTACCAGAAGTGATTACAGTTCGTCCTTTACCTGGTTTGCCAGTGGTTAAAGATTTAGTTGTGGATATGAATCAGTTCTACGATCAGTACAACAAAATTCATCCATTCTTGATCAACAACCAACCTGCGCCACCAAAAGAGCGTTTACAGTCTCCTGAAGAGCGTGAGCACTTAGATGGTTTATATGAATGTATTCTTTGTGCATGTTGTTCAACTTCATGCCCATCATTCTGGTGGAACCCAGACAAGTTTTTGGGTCCTTCAGCGTTGTTGAATGCATACCGTTTTATCATCGACTCTCGTGATACAGCAACTCAAGAGCGTTTGGCTCGTCTTGACGACCCGTTCTCGCTATTCCGTTGTAAAGGCATCATGAACTGTGTATCAGTATGTCCTAAAGGTTTGAACCCAACTAAAGCAATCGGTCACATCCGTAATATGCTTTTAGATGTAGCGGGTTAATCTGTAGACTGATTTATCAGTTAGAAAAAGCACACCTTTAGGGTGTGCTTTTTTATTTTATAGCGAGATTTTTGCAATTAAAAATAAGGTTGAATGAAAGTGTGTGGTTGGCACTATTTTTGTTTGTGATAGGTGGCTTTTGTATAAATTGCACCAGATTGGTGAAAAGCGCGGCGATTTAAAACAAATGTCATAAATAAGTGCAAGTATGAGTCTGCAAAAAAAGTTATGAAGATGTTAATATGGATGTTGTTGATGGGGAGGGCATATTGAAAGATGATGCTCTCTTTTCGTATGTGTTTTTTGGAGTAGACTTTGGTCTACGTTGAAACTCGGTTTTATTTAAAGCACCATATATTAGATGAAATTTTGATATGTGTATTTCGCCAATTTATGAAAGGTATGTGTCAAAAAAATCAATTGAAATATGGGGAGTATGTTAAAATTTTTGCACGTTTATATTTAAAAAATGCGCGCTAAATATGTACATTAATTCAACATTTAAGCCGCATTAGAGCGAGTATAAATGAAGGGTTAGTCGCTTTAGAAAAAATAATGCATCGCCTTATTTTTTCTAAGTCGATTTGCAAAAAATTGCTCGGTTTTGGCCGGGTATGAATGAGTGATGATGCCGCTGAGGGCGTTATGATTCATTGTCACATTGGGTAATTCTAATGTAGTGATAACGCCTCATGGCATCCGCCTTATGGGGACTAATGTCATGTTACCAATTTGACATTACTAATCATGGGTTCGCTTAAAAAGCATCCTGAAATGTTTTTGCAATAGGAAATGGGTCCACAAATGCAAGAAGTTGCTGACGCATTGCGTCTTGACACTGAACTTTCCGCTGATAGTGCAGCGTATATTGAAGAACTTTATGAGCAGTACTTGGCTGCACCAGACTCAGTAGAAGCTGACTGGCGTGCATACTTCGATAAATACCCGAAAGGTGATCAACCACACAGCAATGTACGTGAGCAATTCTTATTACTAGGTCGTAATTCAAGTCGTGTTCAAGCAGTGGTACAAAGTTCTGTTAGTACAGAACATGAACGTCGTCAAATTGGCGTACTACAACTGATCGCAGCGTACCGTAACCGCGGTCACCAAAAAGCGAAGCTTGATCCTTTAGGTTTGGCAAAACGTGAAATCGTGCCGGATCTTGACCTTGCTGCACATGGCTTAACCCAATCTGATTTCGACACTGTATTCAATACAGGTAATCTTTTGATTGGTAAAGACGAAGCAACTCTAGGTGAAATGGTTCAAGCCATGGAAGCAACGTACTGTGCTTCAATTGGTGCAGAATACATGCACATTGTTGATACCAAAGAAAAACGTTGGATTCAACAACGTCTTGAAGGTGCACGTGGTCAATTCAACTTCACTGCAGAACAGAAAAAACACGTATTAGAGCGTTTAACTGCGGCTGAAGGCCTAGAAAAATTCCTAGGGAATAAATACGTTGGTGCAAAACGTTTCGGCGTGGAAGGTGGTGAATCTTTCATTCCAATGGTTGATGCTTTGATTCAGCGTGCAGGTTCTGTAGGTTGTAAAGAAGTGGTCATTGGTATGCCTCACCGTGGTCGTTTGAACCTTCTTGTAAACATCATGGGTAAAAACCCAGCAGACCTATTTGGTGAGTTCGAAGGTAAGAGCTTACATAAAAAAGGTTCTGGTGACGTTAAGTACCACCAAGGTTTCTCTTCAAACGTAATGACTCAAGGTGGTGAAGTTCACTTGGCATTGGCGTTTAACCCATCACACTTAGAAATCGTCGGCCCTGTGGTTGAAGGTTCAGTACGTGCACGTCAAGTACGTCGTAAAGACATTGGTGGTGATGACGTATTGCCAGTAATTGTTCACGGTGATGCTGCATTTGCAGGTCAAGGTGTTAACCAAGAAACCTTCCAAATGTCACAAACACGTGGCTATACTGTGGGTGGTACGGTTCACATTGTGGTGAATAACCAAGTCGGTTTCACAACCTCTGATCCACGTGATGCGCGTTCTACAGAATACTGTACGGACATCGCGAAAATGATCCAAGCGCCGATTTTCCATGTGAACGGTGATGATCCTGAATCAGTATTGTTTGTTGCGCAATTGGCACATGACTTCCGTCATACTTTCCGTAAAGACGTTGTCATTGACATGTTCTGTTACCGTCGTCGTGGTCACAACGAAGCGGACGAGCCAGCTGCAACTCAGCCAATGATGTATCAAGTCATCAACAAGAAAACGACAACGCGTGCGCTGTATGCAGACCAATTGGTTCAAGAAAGCGTATTAGACCGTGCTAAAGCAGATCAAATGGTTGAAGACTACCGTGCTGATTTAGAAGCAGGTAAGCACGTTGCAAATGCATTGGTACTTGAACCAAATACAAAAATGTTTGTAGATTGGGCACCGTACTTAGGGCATGACTATACAGACGTATGGGATACCACATGTTCTGAAGATCGCTTAAAAGAGCTTGGTCGCAAAATGCGCGAGCTTCCTGAAGGTTTTGTGATGCAGCGTCAAGTTGCAAAAGTGATTGATGATCGCTTAAAAATGCAAACTGGCGAAATTCCATTGAACTGGGGTGCTGCAGAAACTTTGGCTTATGCATCTATTTTAGATGATGGCTATTTGGTTCGTTTGACTGGTGAAGACGTTGGTCGTGGTACCTTCTCACACCGTCATGCAAAACTGCATAACCAAGTGGATGGTTCAACCTATATTCCACTTTGCCATATCAAAGAAAATCAACCACGTACTGCTATTTATGACTCATTGTTGTCTGAAATGGCGGTGTTAGGTTTTGAGTATGGTTATGCAACGACTCTGCCTAAGAGCTTGATCATTTGGGAAGCACAATTTGGTGACTTCGCAAACTGTGCACAGGTTGTGATTGATCAGTTCATCGCATCAGGTGAAACCAAGTGGGAGCGTGTGTGTGGTTTAACCTTACTTCTTCCTCACGGTTTTGAAGGTCAAGGTCCAGAGCACTCATCTGCACGTTTAGAGCGTTTCTTACAGCTATGTGCTGAAGACAACATGCAAGTGATGACACCGACTACGCCTGCACAGATTTTCCATGCTTTACGTCGTCAAGCGATTCGCCCAATTCGTAAACCAATGATCATCATGTCACCGAAGTCTTTACTTCGTCACAAGCTTGCAACGTCTACTTTAAGTGAACTTGCAAATGGTACATTCCAAACTGTGATTGATGAAATCGACAACATCAACAAAGCAGACGTAACACGTTTAGTACTTTGTGGTGGTAAGGTTTACTACGACTTGCTTGAGAAACGTCGTGAGCAAGAGTTGAATAACACTGCAATCGTTCGTATTGAACAATTGTATCCATACCCTGAACAACGTATTGCTGAAGTTCTTGCTCAATATCCAAACGTAAAAGACATTGTTTGGACGCAAGAAGAGCCGAAGAACCAAGGCGCTTGGTTATTTATTGCTCCTCGTCTATATGATGATGTAATGAAGTCGGTTAAACCAGTACGTATCAGTTATGCAGGTCGTGAAGCTTCTGCTGCACCGGCTTGTGGTTCACCATATTTGCATGCAAAACAACAAGCTCAGCTCGTAAATGACGCTTTAGCGATCGTAGCTGAATAACAGGAGATTCTTAGTAATGGCAACCGAAATTAAAGCACCGGTATTCCCTGAGTCAGTTGCGGATGGAACAATCGCAACTTGGCACAAACAACCAGGTGAAGCAGTATCACGTGATGAAGTGATCTGTGATATTGAAACAGATAAAGTTGTTTTAGAAGTTGTTGCTCCTGCTGACGGTACAATTGCATCGATCATTAAAGGTGAAGGTGACACTGTTCTTTCAAATGAAGTGATTGCACAGTTTGAAGAAGGTGCTGTATCTGGCGCTGCGCAAACTGAAGCAGTTCAGTCTGAAGCGAAAGTAGAACAAGCAGTTACTCAAACTGAAGCGGGTGCTGCACCAGTCGTTGAGCGTGCTCAAGTTGCTGATCAAGCGCCTGCTGTGCGTAAGGCATTGACTGAGTCTGGCATTCCAGCTGCTGATGTTGCGGGTACAGGCCGTGGTGGTCGTATTACGAAAGAAGATGTGGCAAATCACCAAACTAAACCAGCAGCTCCAGCTGCAGCACCATTAAGTGTTGCTGTGGGTGAGCGTGTTGAGAAGCGTGTTCCAATGACACGTCTTCGTAAGCGTGTTGCTGAGCGTCTGCTTGCTGCAACTCAAGAAACTGCAATGTTGACGACGTTTAACGAAGTGAACATGAAGCCAATCATGGAAATGCGTGCACAATACAAAGACGCATTTGAGAAGCGTCACGGTGCGCGTCTTGGTTTTATGTCTTTCTTTGTTAAAGCGGCAACTGAAGCGCTTAAACGCTACCCAGCAGTTAATGCTTCAATTGACGGTGATGACATTGTTTACCACGGTTACTATGACATCGGCGTAGCCGTATCTTCTGAGCGTGGTCTAGTTGTACCTGTGCTTCGTGATACAGACCGCATGAACTATGCTGAAGTTGAAAATGGTATCCGTGACTTTGCTTACAAAGCACGTGATGGCAAATTGGGCATCGAAGACATGACTGGCGGTACGTTCACAATCACCAACGGTGGTACTTTCGGTTCATTGTTGTCGACTCCGATTTTGAATACACCACAAACTGCGATTTTGGGTATGCATAAAATCCAAGAGCGTCCAATGGCTGTAAACGGTCAAGTAGAAATCTTACCGATGATGTATTTAGCGCTTTCTTATGACCACCGTCTAATCGATGGTAAAGAAGCAGTTGGTTTCTTGGTAACAATCAAAGAATTGTTAGAAGAACCAGCTAAATTGATCCTTGACCTTTAATTCTAAAGAATAAAACATGGGCTTAGAGCGATCCTCTAAGCCCATTTTTGGAGATAAAAATGTCTCAACAATTTGATCTTGTTGTAATTGGCGGTGGCCCAGGTGGTTACGAAGCAGCAATTCGTGCAGCGCAGCTTGGTTTTAAAGTTGCTTGTATCGAAAAACGTATTCACAAAGGCAAGCCATCTTTAGGTGGTACTTGCTTAAACGTCGGTTGTATCCCATCAAAAGCATTACTTGATTCTTCTCACCGCTATGAAGATACAGTACATCACTTAGCTGATCACGGTATTACAACAGGTGAAGTGAACTTTGATCTTGCAAAATTACTTGCTCGTAAAGACAAAATTGTTGACCAGCTTACCATGGGTATTGATGGTCTTCTCAAAGGTAACGGTATCGAGTGGTTAAAAGGTACAGGTAAATTACTTGCAGGTAAAAAAGTAGAATTTGTATCTCACGAAGGTGAAACTCAAGTTTTAGAGCCTAAATATGTGATTCTTGCAACGGGTTCTGTGCCAATTAACATTCCATCAGCACCAGTTGATCAGAACATTATTGTTGACTCTACAGGCGCACTTGAGTTCCAAGAAGTACCTAAGCGTTTAGGTGTCATTGGTGCGGGCGTAATCGGTCTAGAGCTTGGTTCAGTATGGCGTCGTCTAGGTGCTGAAGTTGTTGTATTTGAAGCAATGGACGCATTCTTACCAATGGCTGATAAAGCATTGGCGAAAGACTACCAAAAACTTTTAACTAAGCAAGGTCTTGATATCCGTGTTGGCGCTAAAGTTGCGGGCACAGAAGTTAATGGTTCTGAAGTCACTGTTAAATATACTCAAGGTGGCGAAGAAAAAACTCAAGCGTTTGATAAGTTGATCGTTTGTGTAGGCCGTCGTGCATATGCTGAAGGTCTATTGGCTGATGATTGTGGCATCAAACTCACCGAACGTGGTTTAGTTGATGTGAACGATTGGTGTGCGACGTCTGTTGACGGCGTATATGCTATTGGTGACTTGGTTCGTGGCCCAATGCTTGCGCATAAAGCGATGGAAGAAGGTGTAATGGCTGTTGAGCGTATTCACGGTCATGCAGCTCAAGTGAACTATGACACCATCATTTCTGTGATTTACACACACCCTGAAGCGGCGTGGGTCGGTTTAACAGAACAGCAAGCGATCGAGAAAGGCCACGAAGTGAAAACGGGTCAATTTGGTTTCGCGGTAAATGGTCGTGCTTTAGCTGCAGGTGAAGGTGCTGGTTTTGTGAAGTTTGTTGCAGATGCAAAAACAGATCGTTTACTGGGTATGCACGTAATTGGACCTGCTGCATCTGACATCGTACACCAAGGTATGATTGCACTTGAGTTTGTATCTTCGGTTGAAGATCTACAGTTGATGACTTTCGGTCACCCAACATTCTCAGAAGTGGTTCATGAAGCTGCCTTGGCCGTTGATGGTCGAGCGATTCACGCAATTCAGCGTAAACGCAAATAAGACAACGAAAAGAGCGACTACGGTCGCTCTTTTTTGTTTCAGGTGTTGTCTTCTCATGAAGAATCATCTAAAAATAAAGACAAGAAGTTTTAAAAATCCAAAATGGTTACTGTGATAGTAAACAGTTTCGGTGCAACAAAAAGTAAATAAGCAGTAATAAAAAGGTTAGTCGATGAATTTACATGAATATCAAGCTAAAGCGCTATTAAAAAAATATGGTATGCCTGTCCAAGAGGGCGTACTTGCCACCACTCCAGAAGAAGCAGTAAAAGCCTTTGAACAAATAGGCGGAAAATTTGCTGTCATGAAAGCCCAAGTGCATGCGGGTGGTCGTGGTAAGGCAGGTGGCGTAAAAGTTGTAAAGTCAGCAACGGAAGCTGCTGAATATGCAAAAAGCATCATCGGGACCAACCTTGTTACCTATCAAACCGATAGTCATGGACAACCTGTAAATAGCGTACTTGTCGCGGAAGATGTGTATCCTGTAGAGCGTGAACTGTATTTAGGTGCAGTGGTTGACCGCTCAAGCCGTCGTGTGACCTTTATGGCTTCAACCGAAGGTGGAGTCGAAATTGAAAAGGTTGCCGAAGAAACCCCTGAAAAAATTATCAAAGTTGAAGTTGATCCTTTGGTTGGTTTATTGCCATTCCAAGCACGTGAAGTTGCATTTAAGTTGAACCTTAAAGATGGTCAAGTGAATCAATTTGTGAAAGTCATGTCTGCTGCGTATCAAGCATTCATCGAGAATGACTTTGCTTTATTTGAGATTAACCCGCTATCTGTGCGTGAAAATGGTGACATCCTATGTGTCGATGCCAAAGTGGGGATCGATTCAAACGCGCTGTATCGTTTACCAGAAATTGCTGCGCTGCGCGATAAGTCACAGGAAAATGAACGGGAGTTGAAAGCGTCTGAATTTGACCTCAACTACGTCGCGCTTGAAGGCAACATTGGCTGTATGGTTAATGGCGCAGGCCTTGCGATGGCAACCATGGATATTATTAAACTCTATGGCGGCCAACCTGCGAACTTCCTTGATGTCGGTGGTGGTGCAACCAAAGACCGTGTAATTGAAGCGTTTAAAATTATTCTGGCAGATACCTCTGTACAAGGGGTATTGATTAATATCTTCGGTGGAATTGTACGTTGTGACATGATTGCTGAAGCAATTATTGCAGCGGTTCAAGAAGTAAATGTGACCGTACCTGTGGTTGTTCGTTTAGAAGGAAACAATGCTGAATTGGGTGCCAAATTACTTGATGAATCAGGTTTAAAACTTATTTCTGCAAATGGCTTGTCGGTTGCCGCAGAAAAAATTGTTGCTGCAGTAAAAGCGTAAGGAATATCAATATGAGCGTATTAATTAATAAAGACACCAAAGTATTGGTACAAGGTTTTACTGGTAAAAACGGCACATTCCACTCAGCACAAGCGCTAGATTATGGAACCAAAGTCGTTGGGGGGGTAACTCCTGGTAAAGGTGGCACAACCCACCTAGATTTACCTGTATTCAACACCATGAAAGATGCCGTTGTAGGCACAGGCGCAGATGCGACAGTGATTTATGTACCAGCTCCGTTTGTATTAGATTCAATTATTGAAGCAGTGGACTCAGGTGTTGGACTGATTGTGGTCATCACAGAAGGTGTGCCAACTTTAGACATGCTCAAAGCTAAGCGTTATCTTGAAACCAATGGTAATGGTACGCGTCTGATTGGTCCAAACTGTCCGGGTATTATTACTCCGGGGGAATGTAAGATCGGGATTATGCCTGGTCATATTCACCAACCGGGTAAAATTGGTATTATCTCTCGCTCTGGTACATTGACGTATGAAGCGGTTGCGCAAACGACTAAGCTTGGTTTAGGTCAATCCACCTGTATTGGTATTGGTGGTGATCCAATTCCGGGCATGAACCAAATTGATTGTTTGAAACTGTTCCAAGAAGATCCGCAAACTGAAGCGATTATCATGATTGGTGAGATTGGTGGTACGGCTGAAGAAGAAGCAGCTGAATATATTCAATCGCATGTGACTAAACCTGTGGTGGGTTATATTGCAGGTGTAACAGCACCGAAAGGCAAGCGTATGGGGCATGCGGGAGCAATTATTTCTGGTGGTAAAGGGACAGCGGAAGAAAAGTTTGCAGCATTTGAAAAGGCGGGGATGGCGTACACGCGTAGCCCAGCAGAACTCGGTTCAACGATGTTCCAACTTTTAAAGGATAAAGGTTTAGTTTAAGCCTTTTATATTTTAAAGGAAAAATCCGTATGTCTTAATTGCACATACGGCTTTTTTGTGGAGAGCATATTGGTTTGCTCTAATATAAAAAATAATATAAGGGTTTAGAGTAACTTAATCCCAGTTGAAAATTATATTCAGCCACATAGAAAAAGCCATATTGAACAAAAGACAAAATGGTTAAATTAGAGCAAGATTTACTATGCACCTAATAATCTGAGAATCGATAAATATTTAGTGTACACTGTTTCTATAGCGGACTATGCTATATTCATAATTAAAGTAATTCTTTTGAAGACATAGTATTGCAGATGTTAAAGCCGATTCATTTATTGTTTTGCCACTGCTTGTTCTTGTTCGGGTTGGCGATGAATAGCGCTTATGCTGGAAATGAAGACGTCTATTTGGCGGAGTCTTTGAGTGATGATATTTTCCACTATTATCAGCAGTTAGCTGCACAACATAATGAAGAAGAAAACGATTATACATTGATCAATAATGATTTTTATGAGAATGAATATATTCGCGTATTTAACTACTCGGCCTACAACTCGGATGGTTTGAGCCATAAATTGGGGACAGGGGAGTTTGATAGTTCAGATTTGGATGCACTCAGTATTTCATTTGGGTATGGTATTGAAATTAAAATCAACAAACGAAATAAAGTTGGATATGAGTACCTTTCAAATTTTCCTTATGATCGTGGGCAATTGATCCGTTTCTTTTGGGTGCGTTTGCACTAAATGGTTCAACTCAGTTTATTTGTAAAAAAGGTTGTAGCCATATGGTTTAGAATGTTTTCACTCAATTGTAGAGTCTAGGATGTTTACATTACTTTTGGACTTTTCTGATGGTAGGCTAATCGATTACCAAGCTAAAATAACTTAAATTTTTATAATAGATGATAGGCTTACTATGCTGAGTGAATTAGAGGGTCTATCGTTTTAACAGCTTAAATGTGTATTTTATTGAAAGTTGAATATTAAAATAGATGATAAAAAACGCGACAGATCGTCGCGTTTTTTGCTTGTAAGTCTAACTACTATTGAGCTTTGCTTTGCGGTTTTAAGCTTTGGGTTAAACCATTGATGTCGCCGCCTTGAATTCCCAGTTCATTCATCAAGCTATCAATTAATGGTGCTTGGGTACGATAGCGTAGTGCACTATTCACCACTTGATCAGACAAAGCAATTTGTGAAGATTCCGCACCATCACCTCCAGTTGTAGCTGAACCGACATTGCCTAAACCATTAACCTGTAGAATTTTGATGTCATCAATGTTTTCCATCGGCTTAACGCTTTCACGAATGATTTCAGGTAAGTATTTTAACAGCGCTAGGCGAATTTGCATTTCGACTTGCTCTGGAGATAAGACGTTGTTGGCTTCATTCACCGCACGTGTACCATCTGCGTCGACTTGGTATTGTTTTTCCATTGCTTGAGCCAACAGTATTTTGGCATCCGCTTCACCTTTGGCTTTTAAGCGAGCTTGTTCGGCTTGAGCTTCCGCTGCAATACGAACTGCTTCGGCATCATCGGCAGCAGCTTGTTTGCCTGCTTCAGCTGCAACCGTAATCGCAATAGCATCTTTTTCTGCAGCTTGCTTCGCCGCAACCAATTCAACTGCTTTTTGACGCTCAGCACGTTGGGTTTCACGTACGGTAATCACTTCTTCTTCAGCTTTAACGGCTTCAGCACGGGCACGGTCAGCAGAAGCTTTGGCTTCAGACTCTTCACGCGACTTTTCAGCGATTGCAATGGCACGTGACTGTTCAGCCAACTCGATGGTTTTCTTTTGTTCAACCTGTGCTTGTTCAATAATTTGTGATTTTTGAATATTTTGGCTTTCTACATCACGCGCTGCACCAATACGCTTTAACTCGACTTCACGCTCAGCTGCGATACGTGCTTCTTCTGCTTCACGTTTTTTTTCAGCTTCCTGAGAGGCAATTTCAGCCAATTGTTCTGCACGGCGAATTGCAATTTCACGTTCTTGTTGTAGTTTGGCGTATTCTTCTTCGCGGATGATTTGTAGACGTGCTTGTTCTGCTTCTAAGTTTTTGGTCTTAATGGCAAGGTCAGCGTCTTGTTCAATGTGATTACGTTTACGACGGCGGTCTTCAATTGTTTCAGTCAGCTTGGTTAAACCTTCGGCATCGAATGCATTTTGAGGGTTAAAGTATTTGAAACCTGTTTGGTCTAAACCTGTTAATGACACAGTTTCAAGCTCTAGACCATTTTTATGTAAGTCTTCGGACACCACTTGTTGTACTTTTTGTACGAAGTCCACGCGCTTTTCATGCAACTCTTCCATCGCCATTTCAGCTGCTACTGCACGCAAGGAATCGACAAATTTGCCTTCCACAAGGTTCTTCAACTCATTTGGAGACATGGTTTTTTGTCCTAAAGTCTGCGCGGCCACTGCAATTGATTCTGCTAGTGGCTTCACACGGACATAGAACTCCGCCATGACATCGACGCGCATACGGTCACGGGTAATGAGCGCTTGATCATCAGCACGGCGAACCTCTAAACGTAGCGTGTTCATGTTGACAGGGATAATTTCATGTAATACAGGCAGTACAATTGCACCGCCACCTAAAATAACTTTTTCGCCGCCAAAACCTGTACGTACGAAAGAGATTTCTTTGCTGGAACGACGGTACAGACGGGCAATAATAATGCCGATAATAACCAGAGCTGCAAAGATAATCCCTGCAAGAATAAGAATGTTATAGAAATTATTGCTGAGCATAAGGGTCCCGATTTTATTTAAAGTTATAAGTACAAAATGAAAGAGTTAAAGTGAAATGGCTTTAAAGCCAATCTTGGTTTTTTGAGTCAAAATGACTTCTTGACCTTGAGAAAAATGAAGGTCTGTTTCAGGTTCAACCAGTACATAATGCGTTTGCCCGAACTGATCTTGAACTCGTGCTTGAGCAGGTGAGTTAACTTTAGCCTCTCCTAAAATAATCAGTGCTGTTCGTCCAATCAGCTCTTCACTGTAAATTGCTGTGGTTTCATCTTGTGGCAAAATTTTAGCAATCAGCATGGCACTGTAACGAATCATAGGCATCGAAAGTACGAGGCAAAGAGGTGCCATGATCCATGCACTCCAATAGCTCCCGGTCCAAGTTTGAAGAATGGACTGTAGAATAAAGCCACTTAAGCTATACAGGGTGAGGAAGATAATCAGCCAAACCAAGAGAGGAACACGGCCAATAAATAACCAATCCAGCAGGGCATTGAGCCAACCTTGATCGGCATCTAGTGCAATGTCGACGTCTTTAGTACTGCCTAGGTCATCAGGTAGGAATTGGTCAAGTAGGCCTTGTGAGCCGCCGCCTAACACCAATAAAATCAATTCGAGTAGTCCCAATAAAAACATGAGGCTGAGGCAAATACTAAAAATTAAATTGGATGGGTGAGTAAATAATTCCCACATTCTAAAGGTTCTCTATTTTTATGCTGTTATCAGTTAAGTGTAAATTTTTAAAAAGAATTGTATTGAAATTGGGCTTTAGCATAGCATTCAAAAAACAGAATGTCTAAATTTGATGGCACATAAAGAGAGAGCAGTTTAATTGTGATTTGATAAATTTTAGGCAAAAAAATACGCAATGATTGGGGTATTCATTGCGTAGAACTACGAATCTGTTGTTACACAGTTTCGGTAAAAAGGAGAAATGTTATATCTCGGGGTTAATCTAAGCTATGAACTCATCATAAGGTCTGCGCGTTCTTATTTCATGAGTATTCACGTTAAGTACTGTAAATTTAGGTTAACAAACGACACTAAATGTCAGTTTTTGAGATGCATGTGGCTTATTCGTGTTTATTTCGCGATTAAAAAAGCCTTTCTCAGTGAGAAAGGCTTAAATATGCGTTTTAGTTTAAGGTGGGTTTAGAAATGAAACACCCCTAAACCCGATTTAACTTCATCTAGAGTCTGCTGAGTGATATCACGACATTTGTCTGTACCTGTCTTCAAAATATCCATGATGTAATCAGGATCTTTCGCAAGTTCCATACGACGTTCACGAATAGGCGTGATCAGCTCTTTCAATACGCCTTCAAGACGTTTTTTCACCGTACCATCGCCCAAACCACCACGGCGGTAATGTGCTTTCAGTTCTTCAACTTCTTCTTTATTTGGATCAAACGCATCTAAATATGTAAATACGATATTACCTTCTACCTGGCCGGGGTCTTCAACACGCAGGTGGTTCGGGTCGGTGTACATCGCATTAACAGCTTTTTTAATGTCTTTATCTGTTGCGTCCAACACAATGGTATTGCCCAAAGATTTCGACATTTTGGCTTTACCATCAAAGCCGGGTAAACGGCTCATATTGGAAAGCAGAGCCTTACACTCAGGCAGTAATTCCTGACCAATCTGACGGTTTAAGCGGCGTACGATTTCATTGGTCTGTTCGATCATTGGAATTTGGTCTTCACCCACAGGTACAACCGTTGCTTTAAATGCGGTGATATCTGCCGCTTGCGCAACTGGGTAGCATAAGAAACCAGCTGGAATATCACGTTCAAAACCACGCATCTGAATTTCAGACTTGATAGTTGGGTTACGTTCTAAACGAGACACGGTCACAAAGTTGAGATACAACATGGTGAGTTCATTTAGCGCGGGTAAGCTCGACTGCACGCAAATGGTGGTTTTGGTTGGGTCGATTCCGACAGCTAAGTAATCTGTGGCAACTTCAAGAATATTGCGGCGAACTTTTTCGAAATTATCTGCATTGTCAGTAAAGGCTTGTGCATCGGCCAATAATAAATGCTGATGGTGTGAATCCTGCAAACCCACACGTGAACGTAAAGATCCGACAAAGTGCCCTAAATGAAGTTGTCCCGTTGGACGGTCGCCTGTCAAAATAACAGGACGGTTGTCTTGATTACTCATTATCTATTTCCAAAGTCGTCGTAGCGACATGCTATTTTCAAAGAATGCAGACATTGTACGGCATAATCTTTTTCAATGTCAGTCTTAAAAAAACTGCAGAGAAAAAATTATAAAATCAGTTAAATTTCAAAAAACAAATATTCAAAAGCTTAGATCACAGATTAAAATGTCAAAATTCTCAAGATGGATAAAAATAAATGGCGAGTAGCTTATTAATATTACTAGATGATATTGCCACGATATTAGATGACGTTGCAGTCATGAGTAAAATGGCGGCAAAAAAAACGGCGGGTGTTTTGGGGGATGACTTAGCACTCAATGCACAACAGGTCAGTGGGGTTCGTACTGACCGTGAGCTGCCTGTGGTTTGGGCTGTGGCAAAAGGCTCTTTTGTTAATAAATTGATTTTAGTCCCTGCCGCGCTGTTGATTAGTGTGGTTGCACCGTGGCTGATCACGCCACTGTTAATGATTGGTGGTTTATTTCTATGCTATGAAGGGGTAGAAAAAGTCCTGCACAGTTTGCATCACAAAAAAGCCAAAACCGAAGAAGAAGCCAGCCAAGAATTAACTGCGATTGAAACCGATATGGCGACTTTTGAAAAAGATAAAGTCAAAGGGGCGATTCGTACCGACTTTATTTTGTCGGCAGAAATTGTAGTGATTTCACTGGGGACTGTGGCTGCCGCAACTTTTTCAACCAAAGTTATGGTGTTGTCTGTGATTGCCATTTTAATGACCGTCGGTGTGTATGGTTTTGTGGCGATGATTGTCAAAATTGATGATTTAGGGCTGTATCTAACTCAGCAAGCCTCTTCATTTAAGCAAACTATTGGCCGTGGTTTATTGGCTTTTGCACCAAAACTGATGAAGACCTTAACCATCGTAGGCACTATCGCGATGTTTTTAGTGGGTGGTGGCATTATTTCCCACGGCGTGCCTTTATTGCATCATTTCACGGAAGGTTCAGTGGATTATGCTGAACATATTCCAACTGTGGGAAGCATTGTGGGGGCATTAACCCCAACACTGATTAACTTAGTGATTGGTTTTGTGGCTGGTTTGATTGTATTGGCTATTGTGAGCTTGATTAAAAAAGTTTGGCCGAGCTCAAAAAAGGCATAAACTGGATCGGGTCAGCATGTATTAGAAGAAGGAAGAGTGCTATGCGTTGGAAGGGACGTCGTGTCAGTAGCAATGTCGAGGATCGTCGAGGTGGTGGCGGTGTCAAGGCGGGTGGCATCAGTATTTTGGGGCTGATCGTGGCCTTTGTGGCATGGAAGTTTCTAGGTGTCGATCCGCAGCAAGCCTACCAAGCCACTAAACAAGTGACCGCACAAACTGGAGCGGCAGAAACCCAAGGTTTGGATAACCCAACGCCTGATCAGCAGGAAGCGATGGACTTTGTCGGTACTGTACTGGCCGATACTGAAGACACATGGAGTCAAATTTTCCAACAGCAATTGGGACAACAATATGTTCCACCGAAGTTGGTGATGTTTTCAGGGGGGATCAATTCGGGTTGTGGTACTGCTCAGTCTGCAATGGGGCCGTTTTACTGTCCAGCAGATCAGAAGGTGTATATCGACACCGCTTTCTTTAAAGACATGCGGACTCAAATGGGTATTGGCGGTGAGCAAAACCAAACGGAGTTAGCGCGCCAAGATCAAGCGGGTGACTTTGCTCAGGCTTATGTGGTGGCACATGAGGTTGGACATCATATTCAAACCATTTTAGGTATTTCTGAACAAGTGCAAAAGGCTCGTGCACAGGGCTCAAAAGCGCAAGGCAATGCTTTATCGGTACGCCAAGAGTTACAGGCTGATTGTTTAGCGGGGGTATGGGCGCATCATAACAATCAACGGACTCAGTTCTTAGAGCAAGGCGATGTTGAAGAAGCGATGGATGCGGCACATAAGATTGGTGATGATTACCTACAAAAGCGGGCAACAGGCCAAGTGGTCCCTGATAGCTTTACCCATGGAACCAGCCAACAGCGTATGACATGGTTTGGCACGGGCTTTAAATCGGGTCAAGTTGAAAGTTGCGATACCTTTAATCAAGCCATTTAAGCTATAAAAAAAGAGGCGATTGATCGCCTCTTTTTTATTTCAAGCAATTCATTCTAGCGGTTTAAGAACTGCTTAAAGTTTCGAGCAATACGGACACTCACATATAACGCAATACAGGCAAATAACAACACCCCAAACACCACATACTTTAAGTTGCTCATATCCGCACGGTAAAACTGTTGAATTTGTTCAGGCGTATAACGCAATGTTTTAACATCTTGTGTGCGTGTATCGAGATAACTGACTTGCTGAATATAGTTAAACTGACCTGCTTTGAGTAGTTCAATTGACTGAATTTGGCGGGTATGTTGTTCGTTGTAATCATCCACACAAATGTCAGTTAAATAATGATCACAGCTGAGTTTGGCGATATAACCCTGATTGGCCACATGCAAATAAATATGATCATCGGGAGCTTTATTGTTTGAAAGTAGAACCAGTGTTTGATCGGGACGAGAGTTCATTTTAAAACTTTGAGCTGCGGCGAAAGTTTGCTCAGCTTGTAAAATTTCTTTGGTTTTTGCAAAGCAGGTCAGAAACAACGCAAAGGTGGTCATGAAAATAATCAGTGCGAAGAACATCCGAAAGATGGTTTTAAAAGTGAATTGCATAGGAGATCAAACTTGGCCAAAGGGAAAGTTCACGCATAAAAAACATGCATATGTCTTATGTTAATTCATCATCAGGAGAAATGTTAAAAAAATTATTTTTTTCGGGCGTTGATGTGAAAAATGATTAAAATATTTCGAGCATCAATGTGTATGAAATGAACTTTTATTCCATATATCAGCACCGAAAGCCGCCGTCTCCCCAACCGCCCAATTTGGAAGTTCAATGGGAAATTATTTTTTTCTACAAGTTTTTACCGTTATTTTTGCATTATCCATTGCAACGACTATTTTTAATAAACGTATTTTAGGTTTTCCCCAAGCCATTGGCGTACCCATCGTTTCTGCCATTTTTGTCTTTATTTTACAGTGGGGCGCGAGCCTGCTGAGTGGTAATCAGTTTATTACCATCAATATTCACAACATTGAAGAAGCGGTTCGTCACATCGACTTTTATGACTTTTTAATCAATGGTGTGATTTGCTTCATTTTGACCTCTTCGGCACTGAAGTTCAAAGTCTCAGACTTACGTAGTTACTGGAAGCCGATCAGCATTTTAGCCAGTATTGCACTGGTGCTGTGCGCCGTGTTTTTTGGGGTGGTGCTCTACGGTTATCAGTTCATTATTGGACAACATGTCGATTTATTGGTGCTTTTGCTATTGGGGGCTGCATTGGGTGCAACGGATCCGATTGGGATCAAAGGCGTACTTAGTTCGGTACGTGCGCCACATCATTTAATGGTCAAGCTCGAAGGTGAATCACTGTTTAATGATGCCATGTGTATTGCCTTATTCATGACGCTCTTAAATGTCTTACAAGGTGAAAATTTTACTGTCATGGGTGTGTTGCAGACCTTACTCTATGAAATTTTTGTCGCCGTCATTATTGGTTGGGCCTTTGGTTTAGGGATCTTGCGACTGCTGCGTGGTAAGCACGAAATGGAGTCTCTCATTTTGACCACAGCACTCTTGGCCTGCGGTTCGTACTTGGTTGCACTGTTTGCTCATGCTTCAGCACCGATTGCTTGCGTCATCGGTGGTTTAATTGTGGGGAACAAGTGGAAAGAAATTTTACAAGAGCGCGAGATACGGGAAGTAAACCATTTTTGGCATACGGTTGAAGGGATTATTAACTCGTTCTTATTCACCTTAATTGGTTTGGAACTGTTTATTTTAGATCTCAGCTTTAGTCTAATTTTTGGTGGCATCATCGCGTTTATTATTCTGCATGCTTCACGTTTTGCAGCGAACTATTTATCTTTTGCCTTTTTTCCCTCTTTCCGTAAGAAAAGTTATAACGGAAGTTTGGCGATTTTGTCATGGGGGGGAGTGCGTGGAGGGATCTCCTTAGCATTGATCTTAGCGGTAGCTAACGTGCCTGAGTTAAGTGAATACAGCAGTATTTTGATTGGTTATACTTTTATCGCCGTGTTGCTTTCAGGCATGGTCTGCGGTCTAGGATTACCTGCTGTAATGAATGCGTTTTACTACAATCCGAATGAAGAAAAGACGGGTTTTAAAGGTTGGTATCAACGTCTGTGTAATAAAATGAACCGTAAAGGTTTCAAGTACATTATTGGTGAAGATGCACAGGGCTATGAAACCATTATTGTCTATCAACCTGAAGCATTGATTGATGTTAAAGCAGATGATGGCATTGCTGCGGTGCATAACCCTGAGCGAGTTCAGGAAGTGAAACGGCTGGAAAGTCCTGATAATTTTTAGTGATTTGCTCAATCAAGAAGCCCCTGTATTGGGGCTTTTTAGAATGAATGAGCTGGTTTATTTGAATCAAATAATGATGTCATTATGGAATACTTAGAATAGGGCACATTTGAAATGGCAGAATCGATAGTCAAAGAACTAGCCCCGATGATTTTTCAGGTGATCGCTCAGATTCCTTATGGGCGGGTAGCCAGTTATGGACAAATTGCACGTTTAGCAGGTATTCCCAAACATGCACGTTTAGTAGGCTATGTGCTAAAACATATGGATGCAGACAGTAGTTTGCCTTGGTATCGGGTAATCAACTCCCAAGGAAAAATTAGCCTAAGTAAACTGAATGATCAGGGACAGAACATTCAAGCACAGTTACTTCTGGCGGAAGGTATTTTAGTGATTGGGGACAAAGTGAAAATGAAAGAGTTCCAGTGGGATATTTAAAATAGAAATGCTCTACCTCCGTAGAAGTAGAGCACTCGATGTATTACTGACGAACAACTAAAACTGGAATGTGCGCTTCACCTAAAACACTTTGTGCAACACTGCCTAGGAATAAACGTTTTAAACCTGTACGGCCATGAGAGCCAATGACAATGAGGTCTGCTTTAGATGTTTCTGCTTCTTTGATAATTTCACGGTGCACCACCTGACCTTCAAGTAGTTTTGCTTCAACAGGAATGCCCAGATCGCTAAATTTAGCCGCAGCTTCCTCTAGCGTTTTCAAAACTGAAGTACGTGCACGTTCAATTAAGTCATTGGTTTGAGTTGCAGAAATGTATTCGGCAGCAATGTAAGGGTCAAGTGCAAGTACTTGAACGACTGTAATTTTTCCGCCAAATACTTTAGCAAGTTCAGCCGCCTGAGCAACTGCTGCATATGATGTTTCTGAACCGTCTACAGGGACTAAAATGTTTTGGTATGCCATGGTTGTTTCTCCTTATTATCAACTGATTATACGTGCAGATTTCTGTTCCAATGTATCACGGGTTAAATACAGCTTATACCTTGATATTAGCTGTATTTTTTAAAGAATAAAACCTAGTAAATTCATATGGATATTTGCATATGAAATGCTAATTTCTCACTTCTAAATTAGCACAAAAGCGTGTGAATAATAATCAATTTAACACTAAAGTTGAATGTAAATGTAGCGTTTAAGAAACATAGGCTTTGTCTAAAAAATAGCTTATATTTATGAACAACTTACTATTTTATAAATACGATGACAGATACGAATCAACTGAATTGGCAACGGACAAATTTAGAGAATGTTGAAATGTTTGTTAAGCTATTTTAAATTTTTCGAATGGTTATATTTAAAGAATAATAAGTAGTTGAATTTTAATGATAATGATAGAAAATACAACAATATATTTTAGTAACTTATTAGATGTTAAGCATTAGGTAGCTAAATATTTACCAACTAAGGCAACTCATGATTTTAGATTTTCTCAGAAAACCACTTACAGTCGTAGATTTTTTAGTCTTACTATTATTGTCACCAGTAATTATTAGTATTGTGATCTTTATTGCCATAATTTTAGAACCTAGTGATATTCCAAGTATAAAAGATCAGCCTTACGAGTGTGGGAGATTTGGTGATCAACAAATGAAGATCGATCGAAATTATCTATTTTTTGCAAGAGTTGAATACCAAGATGTGAACTATTGGGGTAAGAATGTTAGAGAACAGCATAATATCAAAGGATGCGATGATCAGATTCAAAATGCTAGTTTTGACGTCAAATGGCCTGAAATGGAGCCATCAGATGGATTTCAGTTGGATTCAAAAAATGTAAATAACATCACAGTAGCACTCAATCAGCGGACTATATGGCCAGAAGAACAAGAGAGCAAAGGCTTTTTTGATTCAATTGCTAGTTTAAAACTCTACTTAAGAGATATAGCAACACATGAAGAGATGAGCGCAAAAGAGATCAATGAAAAAAAAGTATTTAACCTAAATCTTGGACTCTACCAAATAGATGTTAGAGGAATCGGGCGGGTTTCTCAAAGAGTTTTTTGGCAAGAAGTTGAGGGGAAAGGAGTGGATGCCATTATCAATTGCTATTACTTTCAAAGTGAAAATACAAGTTGTGAATTAAGTTATCATGTACCAAATTATGGATTCAATACGAGCTATATAACGATCTATTTTCATGCAGAATTGCTTCCGCATTGGCAAGAAATACAACAAGATTCTTTTAAAATGATCGATTCTTTCCGGGTGAGGGTATAACAAGAAGAATGAGATGCTATCTCACAACAGATGTTTAATTCAGGTGTTCAATGAGTTGAGTAACATCACTCGTCTGTAACTGCTCACGCATTTTTAAAATCTGCTTTTCATCTAAGTCGTATAATTTAAGGGAAAGCAGTTTTTCTATATCTGCTTCGGGAAAGCGATGCTTAATAATCTTGGCAGGTACACCACCCACAACGGCATAGGGTGGAACATCTTTGGTCACGACAGCGCCTGTTGCCACTACTGCGCCTTCACCTAACTGCACACCTTGCATAATCATGGCACGTGAACCAATCCAACAGCCATCCCCAATGATGGTATTACCTGCGGGCACAAAACTACGTGTATCAAAGGGAAAAGCTGAAATCCAGTCAGTACGATGTAGTTGGTTACCTCCCATCATAATGACGCATTCTGCGCCAAAACAAACGAAGTTACCGATATAGAGCTGATCAATCGGTTTGTCGGTTGTAGAAGGCTTATCATGTAAATAACGCACGACACAACGTTCAAAACCTTGATCCCAATACGCTGAGTAGTAAGAGTAATTCCCTTTAATATGAATGTTCGGATTCTTCACGGTTTTAGAGATGAACTCAAACTCACACCAGTGTTTGACAGGCGAATTAATCAGTGGTTCAGACATATAATGATAATATTGCAGGGTGTAAGGAATTATAACAAATAAAAGTCTTGCTTTGAAAAAGAGAGGGAAAAGGATTCCTTAAATCTATCTCATTCTTAGAGTGAAATTTCCCACGTGCATAAGAAGAGAGCAAAGGAGAAGTATTTGGGAAAATACAAAAACAAAAAACCCCTCAATCGAGGGGTTCTTACAGCCGTAAATATCAAAGAAACTTAGATATATGCAACTTTTACAATTTCGTATTCAACTTCACCCTGTGGGGTTTGAATTTTTGCTTCATCGCCTTCGCTTTTACCCAAAAGGCCACGTGCGATAGGAGAGTTCACTGAAATTTTATTGATTTTAAAATCAGCTTCGTCGTCACCAACGATCATATAGGTCTTTTGTTCTTCGGTGTCTAAGTTTTCGATAGTGACTGTCACCCCAAAAACCACACGACCGTTCTGTTCAAGTTCTTTGACATCGATAACTTGAGCCGCACCCAATTTACCTTCGATGTCTTGAACACGACCTTCACAGAAACCTTGTTGCTCACGCGCAGCATGGTATTCCGCATTTTCTTTTAAATCCCCGTGCTCACGTGCTTCAGCAATTGCCGCAATAATACGTGGACGTTCAATACTTTTTAATTGATGTAATTCTTTCTCTAAGGCTAATTTGCCTTGGGGAGTCATAGGATAACGTTGCATTGTTGTCCCTCAAGTCTGTGAGTGTAAAAAATATAGGTTTATAAATGAAAAAAGCCCGCCACCGAGAGGTGACGGGACTTCTCGGCAAACGAATTAACCTACAGTTTGTAAATCTTGCAAACGGTATACATCCATTGGCAATTGAATTGCAAAAGCTTGGCATACAGCATCAGCACCGTTCAAGGTCGTAGTGTTATACACTTTCGCTTGAAGCGCTGAACGACGAATCGAGAACGAATCTTGTTGAGCTTGTTTGCCTTCAGTTGTATTGATAATGAGGTGAACTTCGCCATTTTTCAAGCGGTCCACGATATTAGGACGGCCTTCAGTGACTTTATTTACACGTTCACACTCAATACCTGCAGCTTTAATGAACTCATAAGTACCGCCAGTCGCAAGTACTTTGAAGCCAAAGCCTACCAGTTGCTTCGCAATACCAACAGCACGAGGTTTGTCTGAATCACGCACAGAGATAAATGCATGCTTCACTTCACCTTCTGTTGGAAGACCTGGTAAACGCTCGTTTGCACCTAAAACAGCTTTGTAGAATGCTTCACCAAAAGTTTTACCCACACCCATCACTTCGCCTGTAGATTTCATCTCAGGGCCAAGAATTGGGTCAACACCAGGGAACTTATTGAAAGGGAATACTGCTTCTTTTACTGAGAAATATGTAGGGATAATTTCTTTCGTGAATCCTTGAGATTCTAAAGATTGACCCGCCATACAACGTGCAGCAACTTTCGCTAATGATTCACCGATACATTTAGAAACGAACGGTACAGTACGTGATGCACGTGGATTCACTTCTAAGATGTAAACGTCAGTGCCTTTTACAGCAAACTGTACGTTCATCAAACCAATTACGCCAAGCTCTTTCGCCATAGCAATGGTTTGACGACGCATATCATCCTGAACTTCTTGAGATAAAGAGTACGGAGGAATAGAACATGCTGAGTCACCTGAGTGAATGCCTGCTTGTTCGATATGCTGCATGATACCGCCGATCACAACGTCTTTACCGTCAGATACGCAGTCTACGTCAACTTCAATTGCATCATCTAAGAAACGGTCAAGAAGAACAGGTGCTTCATTTGATGCTTGTACCGCATCACGTAAGTAGCGCTTAAGTTCGTCGTCGTTGTATACGATTTCCATCGCACGACCACCGAGTACATAAGAAGGACGTACCACAAGTGGGTAGCCGACTTTCGATGCTTCAGCCATACCTTCTTCAGCAGATTTTACAATGCTGTTGTTTGGCTGACGAAGTTGTAGACGTTGAATCATTTGTTGGAAACGTTCACGGTCTTCTGCGCGGTCAATCGCATCCGGTGATGTACCGATAATTGGCGCACCTGCTTCTTCTAAAGCACGAGCCAATTTAAGCGGAGTTTGACCACCGTACTGCACGATAATGCCTTTTGGCTTTTCAGTACGTACGATTTCAAGTACATCTTCCAAAGTGATTGGTTCGAAGTACAAGCGATCTGAAGTGTCGTAATCTGTTGAAACTGTTTCAGGGTTACAGTTCACCATGATGGTCTCAAAACCATCTTCACGCATTGCAAGCGCCGCGTGTACACAGCAGTAATCGAATTCGATCCCTTGACCAATACGGTTAGGGCCACCACCGATCACCATGATCTTATCTTTATCAGATGGGTTTGATTCACACTCATCATCGTAAGTTGAGTACATGTAGGCAGTGTCAGATTCGAATTCTGCTGCACAAGTATCCACACGTTTGTAAACTGGAGTCACGCCCAAGTTCCAACGGTGCTTACGGAATTGTTTTTGTGAAATACCCATCAAGTTCGCGATGCGAAGGTCAGATAAACCTTTACGTTTGAACGAACGGATGTTGTCTGCGTTTAGATCACCAAAACCTAAAGTTTTGATTTCATTTTCAGTTTTGATGATGTCTTCGATTTGGATCAAGAACCATTTATCGATTTTCGTCGCTTGGAACACGTCTTCTAAGGTGAAACCATGACGGAATGCATCGGCTACATACCAAATACGCTCTGGACCCGGAACTTTAAGTTCTACCAAGATCTTTTCTTTCGCGCCTTCAGTACCTACAGCGATTTTTTCATCAAAACCACACGCACCAACTTCAAGACCACGAAGCGCTTTGTTTACAGACTCTTGGAAGTTACGACCAATCGCCATCACTTCACCCACAGACTTCATCTGTGTGGTCAGTGTTGCGTCTGCTTGTGGGAATTTTTCAAAGTTGAAACGTGGAATTTTTGTTACCACGTAGTCAATTGCAGGTTCGAACGAAGCAGGAGTTGTTCCACCCGTGATGTCATTTTTTAATTCATCAAGGGTATAACCAACTGCTAGTTTCGCAGCGATTTTTGCAATTGGGAAACCAGTTGCTTTTGATGCAAGGGCAGATGAACGCGATACACGTGGGTTCATCTCGATGATCACCATACGGCCAGTATCTGGACAGATACCGAACTGAACGTTAGAACCACCTGTTTCCACACCAATTTCACGAAGAACTGCTAAAGATGCATTACGCATCAATTGATATTCTTTGTCTGTCAATGTTTGCGCAGGAGCAACAGTGATTGAGTCACCTGTGTGCACGCCCATTGGGTCAAAGTTTTCGATCGCACAAACGATAATACAGTTGTCGTTTTTGTCACGAACAACTTCCATCTCGTATTCTTTCCAACCAATTAAAGATTCATCAATCAATAATTGTTTGGTTGGAGAAAGATCGAAACCGCGTTCACAGATTTCAAGGAATTCTTCTTTGTTATAAGCGATACCGCCACCTGAACCACCCATCGTGAATGACGGACGGATAATCACAGGGAAGCCGAAGCGTGCTTGAATCTCTAAAGCTTCTTCCATGTTTTCAGCAATCGCAGCTTTTGGACATTCAAGACCAATTTTACGCATTGCTTCATCAAACAGTTTACGGTCTTCAGCTTTTTCAATTGCTTCTTTGGTCGCACCGATCAATTCAACATTGTATTTTTCTAAAATACCGTTGGCATCAAGTGCAAGTGCACAGTTCAATGCTGTTTGACCACCCATTGTAGGAAGGACAGCATCTGGACGCTCTTTTTCAATGATTTGTGCAACAGTCTGCCAAGTGATTGGCTCGATATATGTTGCGTCTGCCATCGCAGGGTCGGTCATAATGGTGGCTGGGTTAGAGTTCACCAAAATAACACGGTAGCCTTCTTCACGAAGAGCCTTACACGCTTGCGCACCTGAGTAGTCAAACTCACATGCCTGTCCGATGACAATCGGACCTGCACCAATAATTAAGATACTTTTAATGTCTGTACGTTTAGCCATGATCGCTTCCTTAATTACTTCTTAGATGCTTCGATAAGTTCGATGAAATGATCGAACAATGGTGCGCAGTCATGCGGACCAGGGCTTGCTTCAGGGTGACCTTGGAAGCTGAACGCTGGTTTGTCTGTACGATGAATCCCTTGAAGAGTTTGATCGAACAAAGACTTGTGCGTAGCTTTCAAGTTTGCAGGAAGTGTTTCTGCATCCACTGCGAAGCCGTGGTTTTGAGAAGTAATCATCACTGTGCCTGTTTCCATGTTTTGAACAGGGTGGTTAGCACCGTGGTGGCCATGCGGCATTTTCACCGTTTTTGCACCTGAGGCAAGTGCAAGAATTTGGTGACCCAAGCAAATACCAAAGACGGGTAGGTTGCGAGCGTCTTCTACAATTGTTTTTACAGCTTCAATTGCGTAGTCACATGCAGCTGGATCGCCAGGGCCGTTCGATAAGAACACGCCATCTGGATTCAATGCAAGCACGTCAGCAGCAGGAGTTTGTGCAGGCACGACAGTGAGTTTACAACCGCGGTCTGCAAGCATACGTAAGATGTTGGTTTTGACACCGTAGTCGTATGCAACAACATGGAATTTAAGTTCAGGTTGTGTGAAGCCTTTGCCTAATACCCAAGAACCTTCTGTCCATTCGAAACCAGTTGGGTCACAGCATTCTTTCGCTAGGTCTAAACCATTTAAACCACCGAATGCGCGTGCTTTTTCTAAAGCCTGCTCTTCAGTAATATTTTCACCAGCAAGGATGCAACCATTTTGCGCACCTTTGTCACGCAAAATACGGGTTAATTTACGCGTATCAATATCTGCAATTGCGACAACATTATGTTCTTTTAAGTATTCGCCTAAAGATTGCGTTGATCGGAAGTTGCTATGCAATAAAGGTAGGTCACGAATGATTAATCCGTTGGCCCACACTTTATGAATTCGACCTGACTCAGCGTCTTCATCATTACAACCTGTGTTACCGATATGAGGGTAAGTTAAAGTCACAAGTTGCTGTGCATAACTCGGGTCAGTCAAAATTTCTTGATAGCCAGTCATGGCAGTGTTGAAAACGACTTCACCAGTCGTACTACCCGATGCACCAATAGACGTTCCTTTAAAGATCGTACCATCGGCAAGGGCTAAAATTGCTGGGGTGCTCAAACCAAAGCTCCTGAAATTTAGGCTGTAAAAAAGCGAGTAGACGAAAAAAAGGAAGGCTATCTAAAAACCTACCCTCCCTATGTCTGCTCGCTTGAACTTAACATGGCACTATACGCAACTTCACTAACAAAGTCCATGCCAATAAGATGGAATTAACAAGATAAAGTGCTTTTATTTTGTAGCGGATACTGTTTCTAAGTTTTGTAAAGAAAAATGTAACAACAAATAATTGTCTAACAAATCAAAATCTAAATTTTATCGAATCACGCTAAGCTGTCGCTGTGTATATAACAACAGGAATAACATCATGACTGAACAAGACAAAGTGACCAAACCAAAGCCAGCGTTGAAAGAAGTTGTTGCAGAAAGCACTGAAAAGCTTGAGCAAGTGGCGAAAGAAGCAACAGAGCAGGTCACTGAAGCGGTAGTTGAAAGCAAAGAAAAGCTTGAAGCTGAAGCGAAGCAGTTAAATGCCAGTGTGCAAGAGCAACTCCGCCAGTTTAAACAAGATCTTTTACTGCGCTTAGAAACCATTAAAGGGCAGTTATCGAACTCTCAAAAAGACTTAACTGAACTAAAAGAGTTTGTTAAAACTGAGTTTACGGCTGTTTTAGATGACTTGACCAAACTAGGTAAAGAGTTAAAAGGTGATGTCAGCGAAATTTCAGTAAAACATAAAGATCAGTTGACTGAAACGTTTAAACGTTCAAAAGAACACACCTTAGATGCGTGGAATAAAGTTTCAAACAAATAATCTAGCTGTACGAGGCTCAAGATTAAGTGCATAAAAAAGTGAGGTCATAGCCTCACTTTTTTATTGATCTGGATTAAAACTGATGCAACCAATCACGTTTATTGTGAAAGTCAGCTTGTTGACCACTATGCTGCATGGCATAGAACTGTTGACCTTGTGATGTATTCAACACAGCTGATAGACCTAGATATAGGTCAGCCCATTTGAGTTTGTGTTGCAGCATAAATTCAGTCAGATCAATGCTGACATTTAAACCATAGTGGGTGCGCTTCAATTGATTGAGTTCAATATCATAAGCGACCTGTGGCGGCATATCTTCAGGATAGCGATATTCCTCAAACTGATAAGCCTGCCAAGCTTGCGAAGGGGAGAGATTGATCTCGCGATAATAATCTTCGCCTTTTACCCCGATAAAGACTTCAAAACAGGTGTTTTCCCATAAAAAGTCTTGACGAGGATTTGCATTCACGACTTCAGGCCAGTGCATGTACAAATTGGGATCGCGTAACCAAAAGCCGATATTGAGAGCATATGGGCTTTGTTGTTCAATCGCACCAACAAGCGAAATAGCTTGAAAGCGACGATCAAATGCACTGAGTTCGTAACTTGCCATAAAAAACTACAATTATTTTGCTGCGTGAGCGAAACGAACTAAATTAGACAATTTGGCATTTTGTTTCGCCGCTTTTTTGTAAAGCAATGCAATTTTACCAATGGTCTGTACAATTTCTGCACCTGTAGTTGAGGCAATTTCTGCAATGATTGCAGCGCGCTCTTCACGGTCTTCACCCGCGACTTTGACTTTAATCAATTCGTGGTCGTTTAAAGCACGTAAAATTTCTTCAACGACATTTTCAGTCAGACCTGAACCGCCAAGCATTACTACAGGGTTTAAAGCATGACCGATTTGACGCAAACGCTTGCGTTCCTGAATGGATAAAGTCGCCATAAAGATAACCTAATTTTAAAAACGGCTTAGTATAACAAACTGCGAAATTAAACGCTTTATATTCTGTGGAAATAATCGATTTAGATAATAGAAAAAAACAACTAAAACCCAAGATTTGGATACAGATGTATACTGCAAGCCTAGAGAATTTAACGTACAATTAAGTTTAAGAAATTTTAATGTTTTAGAGAGATATGGCAACACGCATTACCAACCAAAAGTTATCCAAAAGTAGCCGTGCGTGGATGAGAGAGCACCTTGATGACCATTTTGTGAAAAAAGCGCAAAAAGAAGGTTATCGAGCACGTGCAGCTTATAAGTTACTTGAAATTCAAGAAAAATATAACATCATTCGTCCTGGCATGACCGTGGTTGACTTGGGTGCTGCACCTGGAAGTTGGTCACAAATTGCAGGAAAGCTGGTCGGTGATCGAGGATTAGTGGTTGCATCTGACATTTTGGAAATGGATGCACTTCCAGATGTGACCTTCTTGCAAGGTGACTTCCGTGAGCAAGAAGTATTCGATAAATTGTTAAATATTTTAGATGGACGTAAAGTAGACGTTGTAATTTCAGATATGGCCCCCAATACTTCAGGTAACAAGGCTGTAGATCAACCTCGCCAGATTTACCTCTGTGAATTGGCCATCGATTTTGCTACGAAAGTGCTCGGTCCAAATGGTCAATTTGTTGTAAAGGTATTCCAAGGTACAGGCTTTGACGAGTTCCGTAAGCAAGTAGTCGACAACTTTGATGTGTTAAAGACAGTAAAACCTGCTGCATCACGTGCCCGATCTAAGGAAGTATTCTTAGTTGGGCAAGGCCGTAAGAAGGCTTTCAAATAAAGTTTACTTGCCAAGTCGTTAAAAATTGTGCATTTTGTACCTTTTTATTATTTTGCGAAGCTGATCTTCAGCAGAAACTTTAAGGTCACCCGATAGGGCATGATCAAATTAGATTGATATGGGAATAAAGCTTTGAGCGATCTCTTCAAGAATGCCATATTGTGGCTAGTGATACTGGGCGTACTGATCCTTATTTTCAGTAATGTCAGTAGCAATGAAAAGCCGACAGCGATGAATTATTCAGAGTTTGTTGCTGCGGTGAATGCTGGTCAAATTAAGCAAGTGACAATTGATGGCGAACGAATTCATGGCCAAAAATCAAACGGTTCAGAGTTTGAAAGTATTCGTCCTGCGGTTCAAGACCCAGAGCTTATGCCTAATCTGATTAAAAATAACGTTGTCGTTGAAGGTACTGCACCTGCGCGCCAAGGTTTATTGATGCAACTTTTGATCGCAAGCTTCCCTGTACTTTTAATCATTTTGTTATTCATGTTCTTTATGCGCAACATGGGTGGCGGAGCAGGTGGTAAAAACGGTCCAATGAGTTTTGGTAAGTCAAAAGCAAAAATGTTGGCAGAAGACCAAATTAAAGTGACTTTTACCGACGTTGCTGGCTGTGATGAAGCAAAGCAAGAAGTTGTAGAAATTGTTGATTTCTTAAAAGACCCTTCAAAATTTAAACGTTTAGGTGCAACGATTCCTAAAGGCGTGTTAATGGTGGGTCCACCGGGTACAGGTAAAACTTTACTTGCAAAAGCAATTGCAGGTGAAGCGAAAGTACCATTCTTTAGTATTTCTGGTTCTGACTTTGTTGAAATGTTCGTGGGTGTGGGTGCATCACGTGTACGTGATATGTTCGAACAAGCCAAACGCCACGCGCCGTGTATCATCTTTATTGATGAGATTGATGCAGTGGGTCGTCATCGTGGGTCGGGTACTGGCGGTGGTCACGATGAGCGTGAACAAACCCTTAACCAAATGTTGGTGGAAATGGATGGCTTTGAAGGCAATGAAGGTATTATCGTCATTGCTGCAACAAACCGTGCCGATGTACTGGATAAGGCTTTACTTCGTCCGGGTCGTTTTGACCGCCAAGTAATGGTTGGCTTACCAGACATTAAAGGTCGTGAGCAAATTTTAAATGTTCACATGAAGAAATTGCCTTCAGTGACTGGTGTCGATGTACAAGTGCTTGCACGTGGTACACCGGGCTTCTCGGGTGCACAATTGGCGAACCTTGTGAACGAAGCTGCATTATTTGCTGCGCGTCGGAACAAGAACACTGTTGATATGCATGATTTTGAAGATGCAAAAGACAAGTTGTACATGGGCCCTGAACGTAAGTCGATGGTGATTCGTGAAGAAGAGCGTCGTGCAACAGCGTACCATGAAGCTGGTCATGCGATTGTGGCTGAAATTCTACCGGGTACAGACCCTGTACATAAAGTGACTATTATGCCGCGTGGTTGGGCGTTGGGTGTAACATGGCAGTTGCCTGAACATGACCAAACCAGCCACTATAAAGACAAAATGTTGAATGAACTTTCAATTTTGTTTGGTGGTCGTATTGCCGAAGAAATCTTTATCAACCAAATGTCGACAGGTGCTTCAAACGACTTTGAACGTGCAACTAAAATGGCACGTGCGATGGTGACCAAGTACGGTATGTCTGACAAACTGGGTGTAATGGTGTATGAAGATGATTCTCAGCAATCATTCATGGGCAGCATTGGTAGTCGTACGATTTCTGAAGCAACACAGCAACAAGTAGATGCTGAAGTTCGTCGTATCATCGATGAGCAATACCATGTAGCGCGCAATATCTTGGAAAACAATAAAGAGATTGCTCATGCGATGGTGAAAGCTTTGATGGAATGGGAAACGATTGATCGCGAGCAAATTCGTGACATTATGGAAGGTCGTGAGCCACAACCACCAAAAGTATATGTTGCAGAAAATCCTGTGATGGATGTAACTCCAACGGATGGTCCAAGTACACCACCACCATTACCATCTGCAACTTAATTTTTAAAAGTTAAAATAAAAAACCACCTTCGGGTGGTTTTTTATTGCGCAGATTTTCCACTGCCGATGAAGAAAAATAGGCACTTAAAAGTGGGAACGCGTTAAGATAATGTAAGTTGAACTGGAGAATATCACATGCAATTGATGGCTTTGCCGAAGAAAATCCTACGTTGTGGTGAGCTATCACTCGATCTGTCGGTACCGCATGTGATGGGTATTTTAAATGTGACGCCAGACTCGTTCAGTGATGGTGGCAAACATAATGGCAAAGCACAAGCGCTTGCGCATGTTCAGCAAATGATTGCGGATGGGGCTACAGTCATCGATGTTGGGGGTGAATCTACACGTCCAGGTGCATCTGTTGTTGAGGTTGAAGAAGAGATTCGTCGTGTCGTCCCAGTGGTGGAAGCTTTGGCTGAACTTGATGTAGTCATTTCGATTGATACCTCTCAACCTGAAGTAATTCAAGCTGCGGTCGCAGCAGGCGCACATATCTGGAATGATGTGAGAGCATTAACACGCCCGAATGCTTTAGAGATGGCAGCTGAACTGAATATTCCAGTGATCATCATGCATATGCGTGGTGAACCAACCACCATGAATAGTTTAGATCAATATGATAATGTCACTTTAGATGTGATGGCTGAGCTTTCCCAGCGTGTGGCGGATGCACTCAAGGCAGGTGTCAAAGCTGAAAATATCATGATTGATCCGGGTTTTGGCTTTGCTAAAAATGCAAAGCAGAACCTTAAGCTTTTAAACGAATTCCATCAGCTGAATCAGCTCGGGTATCCCATCTTGTCCGCATTGTCACGGAAGCGCTTTATCGGCGAAGCCTTAGGTGGGGCAGATGCAGGCCAGCGGGCCGTGGGTTCTGTAGCGGGACATTTGCTGAGTATTCAACAAGGCGCGTGTATGGTACGCACCCATGATGTCAAAGCCATGAGTGATGCGATCAAGGTTTGGCAAGCGATGAATCTTGCTTAATGGGGCGGCGGAATGCTGGGCTAATGATTTAATTTGAAAATTTGATCTATATTAGATTGTTAGACTGGCAGCATCTTCAGATGCTGCTTTTTTATTTGGTGATTTGTTCGGTTTATGTTATACAGACTCGTTTTTTAAGTTTCTCGTTTTGAGTGCCTGTATGTTTGCAGATTTACTTCTCCCTATGTTTGATGATGAATATTATCCCGATATTCTTGTTGCTGAAGTGAAGCAGCATGTTGAGACTTTTGCTAAAAAAATTGTAAAAGCAAAATCTGAGGGTGATATCTATCAATATGCCAATGCCACAGTAGCTGAAATTAATGAAATGAAGCCGCATTTTGAAGATCTAGATTCATCATTAGATGATTCTGCTGCCGATTTTATTGCTGAAGCGATGATGATGGTGGTGCAAGATGCTGGGTTTATGGATATTGAAATGGAAGAATTGGTGGTGAACAGAGAGTGGTGAGTCACTCTCTCATTTCAAGTTCTGTTGGTTTTGCTTTAGAAACAGAGTTTGCTGTTACAACTCATCTAAAAGATCGGTGAGATGACAGCTTTGCTTTAAATGCTCATCTCCAATCGCATCGACTGTCATCAGGTATTCGCCTTCGACCATTTCAGCATTTGCATTGAGATTCAGCCAAAATTTTGGATGCTTTTTCATGAGCTCACGAATATGTTGCTCATCTTTAGTGTGATTAAAGCTTAATTTAAAATGAGCATCTACTGATTTACACGCATGTAAATAGAGTTGACGGTCTTTTTCAATAATCGTGCCTGCAAACAAGTCATAAAACGTATCGCTATCTGTTTGCTGCGAGGTGGGGTTTGCATGGCTGACGTTTGAAAAAATTAGGCATAAGATGATAATAAGAGTGTTCTTTTTCATATTGTGATTGTTATGTGCTTCGAGGCATAAATTATAGACATAAAAAAACCAGCATATCGCTGGATTTTTTATTGCACCATCTTAATTAGCTTAAGAATGGTGCCCGAGGCCAGACTCGAACTGGCACGCTTTGTGGGCGGGGGATTTTAAATCCCCTGTGTCTACCGATTTCACCACTCGGGCATGAGCGCAATAATAGAGGACGAAATAAAAGTTGGCAAGTCTATTTGTGATTATTTGCTTTCTTTTCAATCAATTCAGCGGTTTATGTTTAAAAAATAGCAAAATTATCTGTGCTGCACTCGTTCAGGCTTCATAAAAATGTCATCGACTTGAGATATGGATGTCATCTTTTTCGCATAAATTTCAAGTCCATATCGTCTTTAGGCAATCCACATGACAAAAAAAATGAACCGCCGAGAACTTATTCAAAAAACTTTGGCAGGATTTGGTGCTTTATCTTTACCTATTTCACTAACCGCTTGTGGTGATGACGCCGATTCAAACACACAGCCCACTACGCAAGTGCAGTTTTTGCATGGGGTTGCCAGTGGTGATCCTTTACAAACTCAAGTTATCATTTGGACACGTGTAACACCGACGGACAGCAGTGCGCGTTTAGAGGTAGTGTGGGAAGTGGCAAAAGATGCAGACTTTAAACACATTACAGCAACTGGAAAGGTGCTGACCACGGCTGCACAAGATTTTACTGTGAAAGTGGATGTGACGGGACTGGCAGCAGGGCAAGTTTATTTCTACCGTTTTAAATCTGCGTCGACATATTCGATCACTGGGCAAACCAAAGCCTTGGCAACGCAAGTACAGTCGGTACAGTTTGCAGTGTGCTCATGTTCAAATTATCCAGCGGGCTATTTCCATGTTTATAAAGAAATGGCAAAACAGGATGTGGATGTTGTGGTTCATTTGGGGGATTACATTTACGAATATGGCATGGGGGGATATGCAACGGAAGAGGCTGTAGCGATGGGGCGTGCACTGGCGGATGATAATAGCTTAGAAATTATTCGCTTAGATGACTATCGCAAACGTTATGCTTTATACCGACTAGATGCAGATTTGCAGGCCGCGCATCAACGTCATCCTTTTATTGTGATTTGGGATGACCATGAACTCGCAAATGATACATGGGAAAAGGGTGCTGAAAATCATCAGTCAGATACTGAAGGCGATTTCCTTGAACGTAAACTTGCGGCACTGGCGGCCTATTTTGAGTGGATGCCAATCCGTCCGCTTTCTGAAAAAGATCATTTGAATATTTATCGCCAGTTTAACTTTGGTAATTTAGTGCAGTTAAATATGTTGGATACGCGTATTCTAGCGCGGAGTAAACAGTTAGATTATGCAGATTATTTAACCGCATCGGGTTTGGATGCTGTGCGCTTTACTACAGATATGCAAGACCCAAATCGAACGTTACTGGGGTTGAATCAACGCGCATGGTTAACACAGCAACTTGCGAGCTCTAAAGCCACATGGCAAGTTTTGGGTCAGCAGGTGTTGATGAGCAAAATGCTTGTTCCAGCCGAGATGTTACAAGTGCTCAGTGCAATCAGTAGCGGCGCGGTGACTCCAGATGTTTTGGCGCAGGTGAATCAACTCATTAAAGAATTGGTAGAAATAAAACTTCGTTACTTAAATCATGATCCATCTTTAACAGTAGAGCAATTGTCTCGTATTAAAACTGTGGTTCCTTACAATTTAGATGCATGGGATGGTTATGCGGTTGAAAGGGAGACGCTGTACGGCACACTGCAGTATTTAAATAAAAAAGTCGTGGTCTTGGCTGGAGATACCCATAATGCTTGGGCTTCGGACTTACACGATTTAACAGGGCAGTTTGTGGGTGTGGAGTTAGCGACAAGTTCAGTTTCCTCGCCAGGTATGGAAAAGTATTTGTCTATTCCAATACAACAACTCAAAGAGTTTGAGTCTGCTTTTACAACCTTGATTGATGAGCTGAGTTATTGCAATTTAAATCAACGCGGTTATTTGAAAGTCCATTTTACCGCAGAGCAAATACAGGCGGATTGGATATTTGTGGATACCATTAAGAACAAAGAATACATCGTTGATGAGACTCGCTCACATCAAGTAATATTAGATCCGACATTATTGCCAATCAGTGCGTTAAAGCAAACGGCATAAAATGACCTTAGAAAAACCGAGCATCATTGCTCGGTTTTTTATAATTTTTCATCGATATAGCTGTCGAGATCGATGTGCTTAATCTGTTTACAGTAAGCATGCTCATACTTCAGCAGTTGCACATACAAATCTGCTTCATGCCCCAGCTGGGTTTTACGTGCCTGATAATCTTCAGATTGATGAGAGCTAAAGCGTAATTGGAGTCGTGATTTGACCGTTTGCTTATAGGCCCAAAAACAGACACGTCTAAGTTGTTGTAACTGGTGATGTTCAACCGACTGGCTGTGGTCTCGAAATAAATTTTCTTTATAGAAGCGCACAAAACCAAAGTTTACACCAAAATAAAACAAGATCCACATCAGTAAACTGCTTTCAAGGAACATCAGATTTAGTCCACTTAAAAGAATCACGGCAGCGAGTTTGAAGGGCGCATGGCGTTGCAGCTGATACAAGGAGTTTGATGAATGTTTAATTTGCTTAATAACTAAAGGTAAGACCCACATCAGCACCAATAAAATACTGATAATGGCATAACTGTGACTTTGGAGCGGATCGAGATTCTCCAAGTGAGTTAAGTAAAAATCTTTCAGAATTAAGCTGATTGGAATAAAAATCATCACCGCCAAAACCCACGGAATAACTTCACGCTGGTCATCTAAAATACCGCGTGTTTTGATTTGACTATAAAGCAAGTAATTACGTTTAAATGCGGCAGGGTAAAGGGTCTCTAATTGTTGCAGTAACAGTTGAACTTGTTTGGATTGCATCGTCAAAAAAGAGCGTATGAGAAAAATAGCCTTTACTATAGTAGATTTGGAAGGGGGATGGCTCAAAAAAATACGTGAAACAGAATATTCACAGAGAAAAGCACAACAATTTCGCTTTTTCGCTCTGAATTATGCGAAAATGTCGAATTCAATTTTTTTGTCTAAGGGCAGTTCATGACTGATCATTCTCCTGAATCTTTAAGTGATATCGAAATTTTAGACATTTTGCAGTCTATGAAAGACGATGAGCTTGATACAGAGGCAAAAGAAGAGATTCTTAAGGGTGGTAAAGCGGGTCGTCAAGAAGCTCATAAACTTGCGATTGTGGCTTTGAACCAATCTTTTGAAAGTAAGTTTGTTGAAGCTGTAGCTTTGGCGTTGGGCCTGAATGAAGGTCAAGCCAAAAAAATTCGCTATAAGAAAGACCGCATCCGTATTTTAAAAGTACGTGGGATTGAATACATGGCGATTGATGGTGCGGAAACAGCACAAGTCTTGTCACAAGTTGCACAAGCAATTGTACGGGAAGATGCGACCGTGACTCATGATTTGCACAACATCTTCCCATTTTGGAAAGAAGGCTGGCCAATGGTTCAGTTTGACAGTGCATATAAAATTTTATCTGAAGATATTACCATTCACTATCAAGCAACTTTAGATAAATTGCTAGAATTGTATGGTCGTTAAGATCGCAGTCTCAAAAGCACCTTCGGGTGCTTTTTTTATGGGGCTATATTAGCTATGGAAAATCCAAGACAGTAATAAGCTGATGGGCCAAATGAACAGTCGCCACCATGTAATGAGTGGATTCCAGAAATATTGTCCAAAAGACAGAGTATCGTTAAAGCTGCGTTGCCCACGTTCATAAGCATAAGGTGTAATCCGCCATGCTAAAATCAGCAAAACAATCGCACTTACGATCAGAAGTGTGTGGCTGTATTGGGAAAAATAATAGTAAATCAGATAAAGCGCAGAATAAAAGAAAGTACACGCCAAAATAGCAGGCAATGAAAAAGACATAAGCTTGACTCTATTATATTGTTATATCAAGGCATTATAAATGAAAATACCCGATGTGATACATCGGGTATTTATCGGTTGTTGAGCTTAAGGTTCGTTATAACTCAGTATGAGTATTTGATTAACCCAGTGTTGAGTAAAGTGGGAAAATACCAAAGATCATCGCTGTAACCAGCATCACTAAACAAGTAATCACCGCCCACCTGATGGTAAATTCTTGGTGTTCACCAAAGTTAATTCCAGCCAATCCACAGAGTAAGTAAGTCGATGGAACCAATGGGGACAGTAAGTGTACAGGTTGACCAACAATCGATGCACGAGCCATTTCCACAGGAGTGATACCATAGTGTCCAGCGGCTTCAGAGAGTACAGGCAGTACACCAAAGTAGAAGGCATCATTCGACATAAAGAAGGTCAGTGGCATACTAATCACAGCCGTGATAGGTGCTAAATACGGCCCCATACTTTCTGGAATAATGGCAACCAGTTCTTGAGACATGGCTTCAACCATACCTGTACCCGATAAAATACCGGTAAAAATACCTGCCGCAAAGATAATCCCGACTACAGCTAAGGCACTGGCAGAGTGGTTACCAACCAAACGCTTTTGCATGTCTAGATCTGGATAGTTCACCACCAAGGCAATACACAGGGCAACCATGAACAGAATAGCCGCAGGTAAAATGCCCATTACTAAGCAGACCATCAAGACCAAAGTTAGTAGAGCGTTAAACCATCTTAAGTGGGCACGGTTGGCTTCAGGTTCTTGCGAAATCTGAATGCTGTCACCATGACTAATATCTAATTCCACAATACCAATGCGTTTACGCTCCATACGGCCATACATAAAGCCGAGGAAGTATAACCAGCCAATTGCAACGAGCATTGGTAAAATCATCGGAACAAAGACATCGTTTGGATCAACATGTAATGCCGTTGCAGCACGTGCCGTTGGTCCACCCCATGGCGTTAAGTTCATGATTCCGCTCGCAAGCATCATCAGACAAGCCATAATTAAAGGACTCATACCAATACGCTTATACAGCGGTAGCATTGCGGCAACACAGATCATATAAGTGGTTGAACCGTCACCATCCAAGGAAACAATTAAAGTCAGTGTAATGGTGCCGAGGGTCACTTTTAAAGGATCGCCTTTAACCTGCTTTAAAATCCACTTCACTGAAGGGTCGAATAGACCCGTGTCGATCATAATTGCAAAATAAAGGATTGCGAAAAGGAGCATTACGCCCGTAGGAGCGAGCTTTTTAATGCCTTCCATCATCATATTGCCAAGTTCAGCAATATCAAATCCAGCAAGGTTGTCAACAAAGAGACTTAAAACATAAGTAAGTAATGCAAAAATGATAGGGATTAAAGTTAAAGCAACAAGAGCGCTCAGTCGTTTGGACATGATTAAGTACATGAAGCACATAATCATGCCTAAACCTAAAATGGTCAGCATGGATCAATCCTTTGAACGTGTTAAGTCTGTTTATTCATCAAGTGACAGCGATAGTATGCAATTCAGCATGATTTTTAAATGCTCTTAAACATATGTGATTTTTCATTCTATTTTTCTAATAAATAATATATATCTGTAAAGTATGGTTAAGATACTTATTTTGTATAACTTCATATGGTTAAATCTGAAGCAAAAAAAACCTTGCAGTTGCAAGGTTTTAATTCAAGGCGATGTTTCTATTCATCGACTGTTTGGGTTGCAGGCTGTAGTGTTTCTTCAAGTAAGCGCGTCACTAAAAGTTGGTCAATCTTAAAATGATCGACATCAACCACTTCAAATTTAAAGCCTGCGTATTCTACGGTATCGGCAGGGCGTGGAATTTTGCGTAGACGGTACATCATAAAACCAGCCAAGGTTTCATAATTTTCTTCATCTGGCATTTCATCAATGGCCAGTGCATGCTTCATGTCTTCAATCGGCGTGCTGCCATCAATCAGCCATGAATTATTATCACGTTTAATGATCTGTTGTTCGGCTTCAATTGGAGTAACCCAGTCGCCCATGACCGTAATCATAATGTCTGACAGGGTGATGACGCCCACGACCAAAGCATATTCATTAATCACAACAGCAAACTTTTCTTTGGTGGAGCGGAAACGGTCTAATAACTCAGACAAGGTTAATGTGTCTGGAATGGTGAGAACATTACGAATGGTGCTTTCATTGAGTTGTAGTAAAGATTGATTATTCAGAATTCGGACCAGAATGTCTTTGGCATCGACATAGCCAATTACATCGTCAATATTTTCACTACAGACTAAGAACTTAGAATAAGGATATTCAGCCAATTTTTGACGAATGCTGGCTTCGGATTCATTTAAAGTAAAATACACCACATTTTCACGCGTGGTCATACTTGAAGGAACGTTCCGCTCTTCAAGTTCAAATACGTTTTCAATGAAATGGTGTTCTTGCTTTTGCAGTACCCCAGCTTGCGCACCCGCATCCATCACTGCAGAAATATCAGCGAAAGTAATATTGTCATCACGGATAGTATTAATTTTAAACAAGCGGAACAGCAAATTCGCGATGGCATTGATACCCCAGGCCAATGGCTTGCAAATTTTGATAAAAACTTGAATCGGGTTAATGACAGAAACTGCAATTTTTTCTGGTGCAATCATGGCCATGCGTTTCGGCATTAAATCTGCAAAAAGAATAAATAGCGAGGTAACCAAGCTAAAGGAGAGGATAAAGCCAATGTTTTCAGTCCATGGGCCTTGATAAATGCGATTTACAAAATTTACGATATAGGGGCGAAATGCTGCTTCACCCAAGATACCACCGAGAATGGCAACCGCGTTTAAGCCAATTTGCGAAGCCGCAAAGAAATCAGCGGATTGTTCTTGCAAGTCTAAAACTTTTTGGGCGCGTTCCTCGCCAGCTTCTGCAAGAATTTTAAGTTTGACCTTACGTGCACCGGCAAGGGCAATCTCCGTTAAAGAGAGAAAACCGGCTCCGGCAATCAGTATCGCGATGATGAGGATATTCTGGAAAAGGCTCACGAATCCACCTGTAGATCATCATTATTATGAATATTTTTAACACAAAAAATAAAGACAGTAATCACTTACTGTCTTCTATCATACCTGAGTTATTGGTATGAAAATGAATTATTTAGAGCTTGAATGCTTAATAATGTGAGAATTGCGAGTTATTGCCTAAAAACTCACGATTTTCTTCCTCAATCATTTGACGTGCCACATACAAAATCAGCTGTCTGAGCCAGCGATGTGCAGGATGGTGATGTAACAGTGGACACCATGCCATTTTCAACTCAAGTTCTGGAATATAAAAAGGTGGGTCTTTAATCAGGAGGTTTTGACTTTTGGCTTGCAAGCGTGCAATACGGGTCGGTAAAGTTGCGATCAAGTCTACATTTGAAGCCAATAGTGCAGGCATTTGATAATGTCGAGTGAAGACCGAAATTTTACGTTTTTGGCCAATACGCTCTAAAGCTTGATCAATCCAACCTAGACCTGCTTGTTTTTCAGGGTTAACGCCGAAACCAACGCCCATACCTGTTTTAGAGACCCAAATATGCTGTGCATCGAGGTAACTTTTTAGGTTTAAATTGCTGGCAGCAGGGTGTTTACCATTGAGCAAACATGAAAAACTGTCACGCCAGACTAAAACTTGGTGGAAGCTTTGTGGAATTTCATTGAAACGGTTAATCGCAAGATCAACTTTACCTTGTTCCATATCACGATATGACACATCACTTGGAGTTAAGAAGTCTAAGACCACATTGGGAGCTTCTGAACGCAGTGCTTTAACGAGGCGGGGAACTAAGGTGGCTTCGGCATAGTCCGAAGTCATAATACGGAAAACACGATTTGAGGTATAAGGACGGAACTCGGTACGAGGTTCCAAAATCATGGAGAGATCAGAAAGAGCGTCACGTATGCGGGGTTGTAATTCTAAAGCTCGTTCGGTCGGTGTCATACCTTCAGAAGAGCGAATTAGCAGGGGATCATTAAATAAGTTACGAAGACGACGTAGAATATTACTCATTGCTGGTTGGGTGACACCCAATTGTTCAGCTGCTCGGGTTACATTTTTTTCGCGTAAAAGTACGTCCAAGTAAATTAAGAGGTTTAGATCAACCCGCTCCAGATTCATAAAATAAATACCGAGAATAAAATCATGAAATTATTTGCATTATGCCATAAGCCATCGGGCTTGTGTAATAAACTGACGAAAAAAAAAGCATCGGGTTGTATAAAGAATGCCCCCTTCATTTTCTAAGAAAATGGGTTTTTATGCTTAAAAACGGAGGGCATATTAGTCCTAAGGAATGTTTTAATATGTGTGAATTGAGGCTCAGATTATCGCCTAGAAAATGGCTTGATATAGCTTATTTTTGGTGGAATAAAAGCGTGATAAATACTCTTTTTTCTGAATATTGAACTTTTGTCATTTCGGTCACATTAAGTATTGATTTTCGGTTGGGACTCTTTTTTTCAACGGCCGAGACTTAAGTCTAATGAAGAAATATTCGACAAAGTATGTATTTTTTACGGTTTTCTTATTTTATTTAAGTTTAAAAATAACAATTACTTAATTATGTTTTATCGAAATATAATTAGACTTTTATCTATATATTTTTTAAATAAATACTGAAAATTAATGCAGAATATTGGATTAATTTATTCTGTCAATCTAATCTGTATTCATCGCAACGAAGCGCTCTAAATCTAAGCAAAAGCTTGAGGGTCTGATTTTAGCTTTTCGTTGAAGAAAATCCTAATATTATTACAGGAAATATCATGACTACATATCAAACAGCGATTGATGCAATCCGCGAATTAAAAGCAAAATTCGGTAGCACTTGGGCAGACATCAGTCCTGAAGATGCTGCGCGTATGCAAATCCAAAACCGTTTCAAAACTGGTTTAGATATCGCTAAATACACAGCTGCAATTATGCGTCGTGATATGGCTGCTTATGATGCTGACTCTAGCAAATACACTCAGTCTTTGGGTTGCTGGCACGGTTTCATCGCACAACAAAAAATGATTGCGAACAAAAAATACTTCGGTACGACTGAACGTCGTTACATCTACCTTTCTGGTTGGATGGTTGCTGCGCTTCGTTCAGAATTTGGTCCACTTCCTGACCAATCTATGCATGAAAAAACTTCAGTACCTGCGTTGATCGAAGAAATCTACACGTTCTTACGCCAAGCTGATGCGAAAGAATTAAACGACCTTTTCCGTGCGCTTAAAAAAGCAAACGAAGCAGGCGATACTGCTAAAGCTGCTGAAATCACTGCACAAATCGACGGTTTCCAAACTCACGTTGTGCCAATTATTGCAGACATCGATGCTGGCTTCGGTAACGAAGAAGCGACTTACTTACTTGCTAAGAAAATGATCGAAGCGGGTGCTTGTGCACTACAAATCGAAAACCAAGTATCTGACGCGAAACAATGTGGTCACCAAGCTGGTAAAGTAACTGTTCCTCACGAAGACTTCATCTCTAAAATCCATGCATTACGTTATGCATTCTTAGAAATGGGTCTTGACGACGGTATCATCGTTGCGCGTACTGACTCTGAAGGCGCTGACTTGACTCAAAAAATCCCAGTGGTTAAAGAGCCAGGCGACATCGCTTCTCAATACATCGGTTTCCTAGACACTGTTGAAATTGACATTGCTGATGCTCAAGAAGACGAAATCTTAATCAAGCGTGATGGTAAACTTCACCGTCCAAAACGTTTGGCTTCTGGTTTATACCAATTCCGTCCAGACACACAAATTGACCGTGTTGTTCTTGACTGTGTATCTAGCCTTCAAAATGGTGCTGACCTTCTTTGGATCGAAACTGCGACTCCAAACGTTGACGAAATCGCGCACATGGTTAACCGTGTTAAAGAAACAGTTCCAAATGCGAAACTTGTTTACAACAACTCTCCATCATTCAACTGGACGTTGAACTTCCGTCAACAAGCTTACGACCGTTGGGTTGCTGAAGGTAAAGACGTTTCTGCTTACGACCGTGCTAAATTAATGAGCGCTGAGTACGATGCTACTGAATTAGCTGCTGATGCAGACGCTAAGATCCGTACATTCCAAGCAGATGCTGCTCGTGAAGCGGGTGTGTTCCATCACTTGATCACACTTCCGACTTACCACACTGCTGCTCTTTCTACTCATGAGCTTGCACAAGGTTACTTCGGTTCTGAAGGTATGTTGGCTTATGTTGCTGGCGTACAACGTAAAGAAATCCGTGGTGGTATCGCTTGTGTTAAACACCAAGCAATGGCGGGTTCTGACATCGGTGATGATCACAAAGAAATCTTCTCTGGTGACAACGCTCTTAAAGCGCACGATGATGCTAAAAACACAATGAACCAATTCGCTGCTCACTAAGCACTGAACTGATTCATAAAAAAACCCTGCTAAAGCAGGGTTTTTTTATGACTTAATTTTAAGCTTGTTGAACAGATTGAACATGAAATATTGAACAAAAATGTTAAGGCATCAGAATCAGTAGCCAAACTATAAAGATAATACTTAAAGAAACAAACTGTGCAGCACTGCCCATGTCTTTGGCATTTTTTGAAAGCTCATGCCGCTCCAGTGAAATACGGTCTACAATCGCCTCAATCGCTGAATTGAACAATTCAACAATAATTGCAAGTAAGCACACTGCTACCATGAGGGCTTGTTCTAAGCGACTGACATCACAGAAAAAGCTTGTTGGAATCAGAATCAGGTTAATCAACAGGACTTGGCGAAAAGCAGCTTCGTGTGCAAATGCGGCCTTGAAACCTGAAATGGAATAATGAGTTGCATTAAAAATACGTTTAAAACCTGACTTGCCTTTGAGTGGGGAATATTGGCTCATACCATCAACCATTTTAAAATTTCAGCCACAATACATGATCTATATTAAAAGTCACTTAATTATAGTATTCAAAAAGTGCTTAATCTATGCGCACATAAAATAAGGAGAAAGAGATTAAAAAGCCTACTTTTAATCTCTGTTGTTAAAGGATGGATATGGGTTTGACCTAAACGAGATGCTCAGTTGTTTGGTTTTCTTTGTGTGACTTATTCTATTTTTTTCAAAAAAGCATCCGCTGCTTGACGTCCCAAAGCAGGGTCATCGGTAAAGACACCATCCACTCCCGCTTTAAAGAAAATCTCAAACTCAGCCAGTGCACCTTTTTCGCACTTTTCAGCGGCAATGGCGCTACAGTCTAAATAATCTGGTAAGAAATTGTTTTCAGGGCGTAGGGTATAAGGATGTACTTTTAAGCCCACTGCGTGTGCATCGTTCACAAAACTGGTCGGGGTCACCGGCTGAGTATTCGGCACGATATAGGTTTTACTTGGCCCAACACCATGCGCATAACTTGCGACATCTTTTAGCCCTTGAGGTGTGGCCATATCACTATAGCGGAGTGTCGATTTGGCAAGCATAGCATCGGCAGGTTGTTCGGACTTGCCACCATAGAGTTGAATAATTTTGGCATGTCGAATCGATTTTAATTGATCCAACTGTTGACGCATCTGTTTTAAGTTGCTGACTTCAAACGACTGGATATAGACTGGCGCAATGTCACGACTATAGGTGTGTTTGGCCAGCGTGGTTAATAAGCGTTGCTCCATGGCCAAATTGAGACCTTGGAAATAGCTGGGATGTTTTGTTTCGATATACAAGCCCACAATTTTTCCTGTCTTTTTATAGTGCGCATCTACGAGTTCAATAATTTCATCTAAAGTGGGAAGATCGAATTGATCATTATATTGGATATTCGCTGGACGAATTTCTGGAATACGTTCTCGCGCCTTCAGTTGCTTCAGCTCGTTTAAAGTAAAGTCTTCAGTAAACCAACCTGTGTAAGTCACGCCATCAACGACTTTACTGGTCTTCCGTTCTGCAAACTGCGGCAAGCTGCTGACATTGGTGGTTCCTCCGATTTCATTTTCATGGCGAGCGACTAAATAACCGTCTAGAGTTGGCACCAAATCAGGCTCAATAAAATCTGCACCATCATCAATCGCTTTTTGATAAGCGGCTAAGGTGTGTTCAGGGCGTAGCGCGCTGGCGCCGCGATGTCCAATAATGAGGAGTTTAGGCTCAATGTATTCGGCGTTGTTTGGCGGTGGTTGCGACGTTGCATTGTCTTTCTCATCATGATGACAGCCCAATAAGCCTAAAAAAATAAAACTCAATAATGTTCTTTTTAACATGTGTTCCTCAACATTTTATTGTGGTGTTGCGGACTCAGTTTTCAATTTTAATATCTCAGATCAATGACAAATTGCGAAAAATTACAGGATGTCATCAATTGGTCAAAAAGCTTTCTTCATAGTTTCTTCATATTTAGCTCTAATGTTCTATTTCATGTTGTTAAGTCTTGTTTTTTAATGATTCGTCATAGAAGATCAAGCATGAAGTGATACCAGTTTCTAGATCTAGCCTCAGACCCAAGAGTACCGCAGACCCATGCTGTCTAAATTTTTTATTCATCGTCCAATTTTTGCTGGTGTGCTGGCGATTATCGTGATGGCATTTGGTTTATTTGCCACCTTTCAGTTGCCTGTAGAGCGCTACCCCGATATTGCACCTCCGCGAATTACGGTGAGTGTAACATATACAGGTGCGTCGGCAGAGACGGTGGAGGAGAGCGTTACTCAGGTTTTAGAGCAGCAAATTAAAGGGATTGATCATTTACTGTATTTTAGTTCGAGCAGTGACTCGAATGGCCGTAGTCGAATCAGCATTAGTTTTGAAAATGGAACAGACCCAGATACCGCTCAGGTTCAAGTTCAAAATGCCATCAATGGGGTGATTAACCGTTTACCAGAAGATGTACAGCGTCAAGGGGTCAATGTCTATAAGTCGCTTGGCGATACGCATATGGTAATTGGCCTATATGACCAAACAGGCAAAAGCAGCAATATTGCACTGTCAGATTATATGATGACGCATTTGGAGCAAGATTTAGCCCGTATTGCTGGGGTTGGCGAGGTTGATGTTTTTGGTGCACAGTATGCCATGCGCTTATGGCTGAATCCACACAAACTGCGTCAATATGGACTGATGCCAAGCGATATACGTGCAGCGGTTGAAGCGCAAAATACGCAAGTGGCCGCAGGGGCAATTGGCGAGTTACCCAGCCTGTCAGACCAATATTTAAATGCCAAAGTCACCTCTGGTACACGTCTAAAAACCGTTGAAGAATTTGAAAACATCATTGTCAAATCGACCCGCGATGGCAGTTTTATTTATTTAAAAGACGTTGCACGGGTGGAACTGGGCGCGGAAAATTACCAGTCGTTTAATACCATTAATGGTTTTCCTTCAGCGGGGATGGGCATTTCATTGTCTTCAGGTGCCAATGCCTTAGCGACGTCTGCATTGATTAAGCAAGAAGTTGCCCGTTTATCTTCTAAACTGCCTGAAGGCTATCAAATTGTGTATCCGCGTGATAACACGCCTTTTGTACAAGAGTCGATTAAGGAAGTGGTCAAAACACTGTTTGAAGCAGTGCTTTTGGTGATTGTGGTCATGTTTGTCTTTTTGCAAAATTGGCGTGCAACGCTGATACCGACCATCACAGTGCCTGTTGTAATTTTGGGCACACTTGCCATTCTGTATGTGCTCGGGATGAGTATCAACACCTTAACCTTATTTGCATTGGTCTTAGCGATCGGGCTTTTGGTGGATGATGCGATTGTGGTGGTGGAAAACGTTGAACGGCTGATGCATGAACAGCAGATGAGTGCTCAACAAGCCTCAATTGCATCGATGCAGGAAATCAGTGGGGCATTGATTGGGATTACTTTGGTGTTAACCGCAGTGTTTATTCCCATGGCCTTTTTCGGTGGCTCGACAGGAGTGATCTACCGTCAGTTTTCAATGACCTTAGTTGCTGCCATGGCGCTATCGCTGCTGGTCGCATTGATTCTGACGCCAGCGTTGTGCGCCTTAATTTTAAAACCCAATGATAAATCGCCACGATGGGCAACTTGGTTTAATCTGAAATTGGATCAGCTAAAACAGCGTTATTTAAAGCTGAGTAGCCAGACCATTCAGCACAGTAAAATCATGCTGGTGGTTTTTGTGGGGTTAATTGCTGTCTTTGCGCTGTTTTATCGAGCATTACCGACCAGTTTTATTCCCAGTGAAGATCAAGGTATTTTAAGTGTGCAGTTTAAACTGGCCGATGGTGCACCAATGAGTCAAAGCCGTGTGGTTGGGGAAGAAATTCGCCAATATTTTTTAGACCAAGAACAGTCCAATATTAATTTGGTGATGATTCGCTATGGTCGCAATTTCTCAGGAACAGGACAAAATTTAGGTCAAGGTTTTATTGCGCTCAAACATTGGGATGATCGTAAGGGGAAAGAGAACTCCGCACAGGCGATTCGAGAACGGGCGATTGCTTATTTTAGGTCGCATCGAAATGCGCAAATTAATGTGAATATGCCGTCCTCAGTCAGTGGCTTAGGTCAAACCGATGGTATGGAGTTTTGGATACGTGATATCAATGGTGAAGGTCGTGCTTATTTAGAAGCGCAGTTCAAAACTTTGCAGGACACATCCAAGCAGTACTCTAGTTTTAGCAATTTGGATAAACGTTCTAACCCAGATAAAGCCGAACTTAAAGTGGATGTGAACCAAAAGCAAGCTTTGGCCAATGGACTGAGTCAGACTGCCATTAATAGCACTTTATCCAGTGCTTGGGGCGGAAGTTATATCAATGACTTTATTGACCGTGGTCGGATTAAGCGGGTAATTATGCAAGGGGATGCAGAGTTTCGTTCAAAACCTGATGATCTTCAAGCGTGGACCGTACGTAATGATCTGAACCAAATGATTCCTTTTACAAATTTTGCCCAAGTGTCTTGGAGTGGTGGCCCTGAGGTGGTGAATCGGTTTATGGGCTATACCGCACTAGAAATGGAGGCGGATACAGCACAAAATGTCAGTTCGGGACAAGCCATGCAAGAGGTACAAAACATGGTGCGAGAGCATGATGGTATTGATCTAGCATGGAGCGGATTATCGTTCGAGGAAAACAAGTCGAATAACCAAGCATTGCTGCTGTATTTGGTCTCCATAGGCTTTATCTTTTTATGCCTTGCTGCACTTTATGAAAGTTGGAGTATTCCAACGGCAGTCATGAGTGCGATTCCATTAGGTATAGGTGGCAATATTTTGTTCAGTTATCTGACTGGTTTTCCGAATGATATTTACTTCCAAATTGCCTTGCTGACCACAATTGGTCTGTCCTGTAAAAATGCGATTTTAATTGTGGAATTTGCTTCACTGGCGCAGCAAAAAGGCCAAACTGCAATTGAAGCAGCGTTGGAAGGAGCAAGCTTACGGTTACGCCCGATTTTAATGACGTCTTTGGCTTTTGGCGCGGGTGTCACACCTCTGGTCTTTGCCTTTGGTGCAGGGGCAGCAAGTCGTCAGGAAATTGGGGTGAGTGTACTCGGTGGCGTGATTTTTGGCACGGTATTAGTGTTGCTATTTATTCCTTTAATGTATGTCTTGGTTCGCCGTGTGTTTCATGGACGAACACCTCAGGACGAAGGTTAAGCTTGAATCCGAAACATTCGTATGCAGCGAATCGGCAAAGCGAACCTTTAACCCAATCAGGCCGAAAGACCTGACATTTAAAGATCCTTTGCTATACTCGCATAGATAAAGAAAAACAATATTTGAGTGGTGTATGCCAAATCCGTCATTTTCACAGCAAGATTTCCAAGAGCAATTAAATCAGCCCAATAACTATGCTTTTATCCATAGTCTGAAACAGTACAGCACTGCGGATTTGGCTGATATTTTAATGGGCCTGCCTATAAATGACCAAATTCGGCTATTGGAACAATTACCGCAAGCCAGTTATGTCTTTGAGTTTTTAGCATTAACCGAGCAGCAGCAGCTAGCAGCGCAATTGCCTCAGGCTTTGCTGGTGAAGTTATTGGCTCATATGCATTCGGATGACCGTACCGATTTATTTCAAAGCTTGGCACAAGAGGTTCAAGGTCAGATTTTTCCGCAGCTAGATGCGCATGTTCAAGCCCAGCTGAAGACCTTGATGGATTATCCTGCCGAGTCTGCGGGTGCAATTATGAGCACTGAGGTCATTACGGTACATGCCGAAATGACCATGCAACAGGCGATTCAACATATACGACAGCATGCAGCGGAAAGTGAAACTTTATATCTCATCTATGTGACCGATGCCTCGCGTTATTTACACGGTGTGATTTCGCTGCGGCAAATTATCCAGTCTCCGCCTGAGCAATTGATTGGACAGGTTATGACAAGCCATGTCATCACGGGTTTAGTCAGTGAGGATCAGGAAAGTATTGCACAGAAACTGGCTCACTATGATTTTATGGCTTTGCCCATTGTTGATGAGCAGCAGTGTCTATTGGGGATTGTGACTTATGACGATGCAATGGATGTGGTGCAACAAGAAACCACAGAAGATATTCTAAAAAGTAGTGCGGTTGCGGCCAGTCCGCAGATGAGTATTAAAACGGCTTCAATCCTCTTACTGTATAAGAAGCGGGTGTTTTGGTTGGTGTTTCTGGTTTTTGGCAGTTTACTCTCAGGGCTGGGGATTGCGCACTTTGAAGACTTGATTGCGGCACATATTGTTTTGGTATTTTTCCTACCTTTACTGGTAGGAAGTGGGGGAAATGCGGGGTCTCAATCCGCAACCTTAATGGTACGTGCACTGGCAACGGGCGATGTACATTTTAAAGACTGGTTTTATTTGCTAGGACGTGAAAGTTTGGTTGCGCTGTGTCTTGGCGGAACTATGGCAACGGCTGTTTCCATTTTGGGTTATTTCCGTGGGGACATTCTGGTCGCCGTAGTATTGGCACTGAGTATGATGGGCATTGTGTTGATGGGTTGTCTGATTGGTATGAGTCTGCCGTTTATCTTAAACCGCATGAAACTCGACCCAGCCAGTGCATCTGCACCTTTGGTCACCTCAATTTGTGATGCGTCAGGCGTGGTGGTATATCTGCTGATTGCGTCGCAAATTCTGACCTTGTCTTAAACTTATAAGCAATTGTTTCAGCACAAAGTTAGCACAGAAAAAAGTCATAAAAACCAGCATAATTCAGTGGTTTTATGATGTTAATGTGGTTGAAATGATGGAGGTCAGTAACAACATGCCTGAACCCTTAGAACAAAAAAAAATGAGCCAGCAAGATGTCATTCGTTTAGAGCGTGATTTGGCCAAATATGCCAATATGATGGATTCTGTGGTGCGTATTCCGTTCACCAAGCAGGGTGTTGGTGCTGATGCTGCGTTGAGTACTGTTCCGATTGCTGGTGATATCGCTGGTTTTGCCCTAACGTGTTATGCCATTTATAAAGCCAAGCAAATTGGCGTACCGCAAGAGAAATTGAGTCCAGTATTGAAGCTGGCTATGATTGACGCTGTGGTCGGTTTTATCCCTGTGCTAGGGACATTGTTTGATATTTTTATACGTCCGAGTCGTAAAGCACTGGATGTGGTTCATGACCATATTCGGGAAGAATACCAAATCCATTCAGATCATCATGTGACGCATCCTTTTCTTCATGAAAAATTAGAAAAGAAACAGCAACAATCCGAATTTTGGCGAAATCCAGTAGTGGCATGGCTTTGGCTACACATCCCCGATTTGTTTGGCCTGATCTTTTTGGTGTGTTTTATTGGCTTATTGTGGTGGGGTGGTAGTGTGATGTGGCATTGGTTACAGGAATTAAACTTAGGATAGCCGCTGATGAAATTTGAAGGTCAAATTACGGCGAATTTGCCAGCGATTGATTTAGCGCGCACCGCTTCATTTTACCAAGGCTTGGGCTTTAATCTGGTTTATCAGTCTGCAGAGTGGATGATTCTGCGTTTGGGCGAAATGACACTGGAATTTTTCCATCATCCGCATTTAGACCCAAATAGTTCATGGCATAGTGCCTGTATTCGCGTAGCGGAAATTCAACCCTATTATGAATACTGGTCTAAAGTGAATTGGTCGTTGTGGGAAAGCGCTCGTATGACTGATATTCAGGATTTTGACGAGTTCCGCCAGTTTTGTATCATTGACCCAAATGGCAGTTTATTACGCTGTATCGAAGTGACGATTAAATAAAAATGTTCTTATGCCGAGTCACAAAAAAAGCCTCCATGCGGAGGCTTTTTAAAATCTAGTCAACGAATTGTTTATGGACAATCGAGCTGTTGTAAAGCAGCAACACGTTGTTCAATCGTTGGGTGGGTTTGGAACAAAGCAGCTAAACTAAAGCCTTGCTCTTGACCTGCGGCGATTGCAAATGCTTTCATTTCTTTAGGCATCGCATCTGGAAGTTGTGACTCGGCTTGTAAACGTAACAAGGCTGAAATCATTGCTTGTTTGCCTGCAAGACGCGCGCCTGCTTCATCTGCACGATATTCGCGGTAGCGGGAGAACCACATCACGATTGCAGAAGCTAAAATACCAAAGACAATATCAAGCACGATGGTAATGGCAAAATAAGCTAAACCTGGTGCTTCACCGTCTTCACGACCAAAGACATTACGGTCAATGAAATCACCTGCGACACGTGCAAAGAACATCACAAAGGCGTTCACGACACCTTGAACCAGCGCCAAAGTCACCATGTCACCATTGGCCACGTGACCAATTTCGTGAGCCAAGACTGCGCGAAGCTCGTCTTTATTCATACGCTCAAGTAAGCCGGTAGAAACTGCAACTAATGCATCGTTCTTGTTCCAACCTGTAGCAAAAGCATTAGATTGGTAAGACGGGAAAATACCGACTTCTGGCATTTTAATACCAGAACGTTGCGCCAATTGAGCGACTTCTTGTAACAACCATGCTTCTGCTTGGTTGCGCGGGGCATTTGGGTCAATTAACTCTGTACCAGTTGTTTTTTTCGCCATCCATTTTGACATGAATAGAGAAATCATTGAGCCAACCATACCAAAGACAAAACAGATAACCAGTAGGTTACCTAGATTTAAGCCACCCGCGCCATGGTAACTACCGACACCGAAGAGTGACAAGATAATGCCAGCTACAACCAGTACCGCGAGGTTGGTTAGCAAGAACAAACCAATCCGCATCATTGAGAAAATCCTCTTATAATAAAAAAATAATCTGATTTATAAATCGAAAATCATTGATCTCAATATGAGGTGAAACTCTTCAAAATTCAAGAAAAAATAATAAAAATGCTATAAAAATTATTCTGAAATTTGAATGCGGGCAGAGGCAGTTGCATTGGCTGTGGCATAGGAACCAGGCGCATCAGTAAAACTGCCATCGGCTGCGAGGATAATTTGACGTGAAGGTGCGCTACGACTCACACTGAGTTGTGTGCTTGGAGAAGAGTCTGCATCGTAATGTGCAGATTGGGCAATGACTTGAGCATTGGCCGGTGTGTTATTCGAGCCTGAAGAGATGTTGATCCCGCCCGCATATAAATTGCTATAACGGCTACTCACGCGGCGAACATAGTCTTGAGTTTCACGGAAGGGTGGAATACCGCCGTACTTTTGTACATTGCCTTCGCCAGCATTGTAGCCTGCAAGCGCAAGACTGGTGTTGCCGTTAAAGCGTTTCATCAGCCATGCCAAATACTTGGCACCTGCATTTATGTTCTGCTGTGGATCATACGCATTAGAGACATTAAAGCGCCGTGCTGTCGCAGGCATGAGTTGCATAAGTCCCTGAGCCCCAACAGGTGAGCGTGCATTGACATTAAAGCCGGATTCAGTATGCATAACCGCTTTAATTAAGCCTTCAGAAACGCCGTGGGTTTGAGCCGCTTGGCGAATAATGTGGTCAAAAGCATTTTTGTTGCGACTATAACTGGGCAACACGGAAGACTCAGAAGCCCCCCAGTTACTATAACTGTGGATATTACTGTCTGGATAATAGGTTTTCTTTTCGACTTTTAAGTTGCTATAACGACTTTGTTTATTGGTTAACAAGGTTGTGCCGTTGGAATCTCTCAATTGGTAGATGGTTTGACCCGCGTGACAATCCAGTGCCATGAACGAAATCGTCATACACCCCAAAACGTAAAAACGACTCAAAAGCAGCTTATTTTTCATTATCTATTATTAATCGTAAAAAAAACGATTTCAGTGACTAGAAATGAGTTTAGCAAAAAAAGAACCGTCTGGAACTATTTTAAGTTCAAAAAATCCATGACTTTGTAAAAATCAAGTCAAATTGTTGAGCAAGTAATCAAAAAAAATAATTAATTTATTTTTAATGAGGATTGCTTGACTGGGTTAAGTTGTTGAAATTTAATGGTAAATAAATTGATCAAAAAATGATCAATTTAAATAGAAGCCTTAAAGAGTGGGGGGAACACCCTGTCAAGTCGATTAGAATCCACAAAGTTATCCCCAGCTTTTGTGGAAAAATGTGGAAAAGTCCAAAACATAAGCAGTTCAGCTAAAATATGAACGCAATCGTTCAAAGTTAAACCGATTTCAATACATGAATATGACAGCAATGACAATTCATGAGAATTTACATTCTTTAGGTGCGAGATGGCTGTGAATCGGATAAAATTGCGCGGTATTTTTTTTAAGGTTTAACTCGTCTATGTTCTCGCCAGTTGAGTCCAATCAGGGATTTAATTTTAAACCAGAACTACCCACTAGCTCTGCGTATTATCGTCTGTTGAAAAAGTTACGCCGTCAGGTGGGTCATGCCATTCGCGATTTTAAAATGATCGAAGAAGGCGATAAAGTGATGGTCTGCATTTCCGGTGGTAAGGACAGTTATACCTTGCTCGATATTATGTTGCAGTTTAAACGCATTGCACCGATCAATTTTGATGTGGTGGCTGTGAATTTGGACCAGAAGCAACCCGGTTTCCCTGAGGACGTGTTACCACGTTATTTAGAAGAGAATAATATTCCCTACTATATCTTAGAAAAAGACACCTACAGCATCACCAAACGTTTAACGCCTGAAGGCAAAACCTACTGTGCAGTTTGTTCACGCTTACGCCGTGGCTCTTTATACGGCTTTGCGCAAGAAATTGGCGCGACCAAAGTGGCGTTGGGGCATCACCGTGATGATATCTTGGCGACCTTCTTCTTGAACTTGTTCCATGGCGGTAGCTTAAAGGCGATGCCTCCTAAATTGCTATCGTCAGATAAAAAGAACATCTTGATTCGCCCACTGGCTTATGTGGAAGAAAAAGACATCATTAAATATGCTGAAATGCGTCAGTTCCCGATTATTCCGTGTAACTTGTGCGGTTCTCAGGAAAATCTGCAACGTGCCATGTTAAATGACATGTTGCGTGAGTGGGATAAAGCACATCCAAAGCGTCTACACAGTATTTTTGGCGCCTTGCAGAATGTTTCGCCATCGCAGTTGGCAGATCGTGAGTTATTCGACTTTGAAGCGTTAGATAGCGAACGTGAATTCGACTTTAAAGGTGAAAGTTGTTCAACGGAAGATGAACCGGAGAACAAACGCATTAACATGGTTAATCTTGGCTTTGCAGCAGACTAATTTTGTCAGTTAAGCCAATGCAAAACACCAATCAATGATTGGTGTTTTTTTATGTGGATGATTTTGATAAACTTTGTATAAGAAATATAAAATATGAACGGTACGTACAAAAAACTTTAGGCACATGTAGGATATACATGCTATAACAATCTCCGAGCGTATTTAGCTTCACAATGATGCCGTCTGGATAGGCAGCACACAACGAACAAAGAATTGAGGAAACATCATGCCTGCTTTTTTAACTGATGATTGGTTTTCAACTGTAGAAACATTAACTGCTCAAGCGGGGAATTTGAACCTGCCGCCAGCACTTGCGAATCTTGCAATTAACTTAGTTGTTGCTGACAATGCGGGTAATACCGAATTATCTTTAGATGGCGGCGCAATTAAAAAAGGCTTGTCTTCAAACGCGAAAACAACCTTGAACATGGATGCTGAAACACTACGTAAAGTGTTCCTTGAGTTTGATATGGCTGCAGCAATGCAAGCGTTCATGACGGGTAAAATAAAAGTTCAAGGCGATATGTCACAGTTGATGGCATTGCAAACAGCGAAGCCAAGCCAAGAGCAAAAAGATTTATTTAAGAAAGTGCTTGAGCAAACGGCTTAAGTGTTCTGAAATAAAAAAAAGCTTACCTTTATAGGTAAGCTTTTTTTATGCCAATAGAGATGATCTTTTAGATATTGACCAGCTGCGGCGTGGTTTTAATGTGCTCAAGATAAGCACGGATACGTGTCACATACTGTAGTGCTTGACGGTAACGGCCATTCTTCGCTTGGTTCTGTTGTAAGTAAGCATACAAATTGAGCCAGTTATTTGGGTCTTGACCTTGTGCCTGAATGCGTTTTTGAATCTGATTCACCGCACCCGGTCCCATATTGTACGCAACCAGTGCATACCAGTTCCGGTCAGGAAAGGGGATATCATCATAGCGACTCAGCATTTGGTCGTAGTACTTGGCACCACCTTGAATGCTTTGCGCTGGATCGGTACGGTTACTCACACCCATGGCTTTGGCTGTGCTATTGGTCAACATCATCAAACCACGTACACCCGTGGGAGAAACGGAGTTTGGTTTAAGATAAGACTCTTGATAACCAATCGCTGCCAATAAGTGCCAATCTAAATCGTACTTTTGCGCTGTGCTTTTAAAACTGGCCTTATAGATTGGCATACGCTGACGCAAATCGCGTTGAATCGTATTCCAGTTTTCAGGCTTCACGACATTACGGTTGTAAAAAGAGGCCAATTGACCAATTGAACCAGATTGTTTACCACGGCAGACAAATCCGCTCGCCGTTTGCGTTAATGGATCATTCGCATGTTTAAACACCCAGTTCAGTTCAGTATTGAGGCCATTTTTACGTAAAACGTTTAAATCACCACAAGTTGCAGAAAAGGTTGCGAGACTTTTTTGTTCAATCGTTTGAACACTTGCCGTCGTCATTGCAAAATTTGCTTTGCCCTGTGCTACCCATTTCAGTGCTGTAGCGTTATCGGGGACGGTTTTGAAGTCTAGCTTTACATTTAAGCTGTCTGCATAGTTACGTGCAAGGTCATAACCAAAACCATGCAAATGCTGACCATCTTTAAAAACGGTCGTTGGGTTTTCCACTGAAACGACAGTCAATTTATTATGATTGACGACGTTATCATATTGGTAGGTCTTACTTGCATTAATACTATGAAATGGAATTAACAAAGTACTTAAAGCAAGGGCTTTCAACGGGAGAGAGAAAGTTAATGAATTAAGGCAAAGCCTCGATCCAGAAGTTGAACTACTGTGCATGTTGTCTCCGCTACAAGTAATTTATGCCCTAGAACGCAAAGGCAAAAACATGCCTTAAAACGAGTTCAAGTTGTCTAAATTCAATAAGAGGTTGGGCATTCATGACGTCATTCAAAATGACATGGGATTAAGAAGATTATGTAGAAAAACTACATAGATTAAAAAATAGGCAACTAATTTAAGATGTGCGCATAATATATAGCAATTTTAAAAGTGTCAAATTTTGTGCAATATTTTTTTGAAAAATGTAACATAACGGTTTAATTTAATTAAGGAATTTATTTTATAAACTTCTGTTATGGAGAAATAAGGGATAAAATAATCCTTTGTTGTAAATCAATAAGCAGATTTAGACGGCATTCATCATGAAATCAAACTTAATTACACGTGCAGGTCACGACAAATTGGTGGCGGAATTAAAGCAGCTTTGGCATGAAGAACGCCCTGAAATTACCAAGAAAGTAAACTGGGCGGCGAGCCTTGGCGACCGTAGTGAAAACGCGGATTATCAGTACAACAAACAGATCTTACGTAAGATTGATCGACGGGTTCGCTACTTGGGAAAACGCCTCGAAGAACTTCGTATTATCGACTTTTCTGAAGAGCAGGCTGGCAAGATTTATTTTGGCGCTTGGGTCGAAATTGAAAATGACGCAGGGGAACAAAAAACCTTACGCATCGTCGGAGTAGATGAAATTTACGATCATCACCCGCAGCACATCTCCATCGACTCGCCGATGGCACGTGCTTTACTGTCCAAACAAGTCGATGATGAAATTGAAGTGTTGACGCCAACTGGAAAAAAACACTGGTATGTCAATTCAATTCGTTATGACAGACCTGAAAGTTCAGAGAACTAAAAGATTTTGTTTTAATTTTAGCCACTTGGTGTGATTTTTGAAGAAAAGTATTTGCCAAGTAGATTGAATGTTTATATGATGTCGCCCATGGAAGCGTGGCAGAGCGGTTTAATGCACCGGTCTTGAAAACCGACGAGGGTGTGAGTCCTCCGTGAGTTCGAATCTCACCGCTTCCGCCAAATTCAAAAAACCCTGACTGAGTCGGGGTTTTTTTATGCCTTTTTTTAAATTAATTTCTAAAAGAGGCCAAAGTTATCGCTCAATTTTTCGGGATATGCAGACTGTAAAGTTAATATCTTATTGAGATTGAACATTTTTTAGCTGAATAGTGGCTTTTTGCAGGCCATGAGATGAAAAATATTTGCCAAAAAATATTTTTATTTATATGATAGCGCCCATGGAAGCGTGGCAGAGCGGTTTAATGCACCGGTCTTGAAAACCGACGAGGGTGTGAGTCCTCCGTGAGTTCGAATCTCACCGCTTCCGCCAAATTATTTTTAAATACAAATTAAAATTAATCAATAACCCAAGTTTAAGTTGGGCCATTACGGCAAGCAGTGTGTGGAACAGCACATATAATGTCAGTGATCAAATTCTAAAAAAGCAGTCAGGCCTTCTCTTGCTGCTTTTTTTATTTAAGGTATTGAAGTCTTCTTTTATAGTATTCAGCTATAGCTTGAGTTGTCCAACTCGATCCTTTTTAGATTCACTATTCGTTTCAGACAAGCAGTTATAGAGACTGCGCTGTTGCACTGCGTAGCAGTCATTTCTGTAGATCAGGTTTTTAATTTCATCTGTGTGGTTTTTAACATCCTTCTTTCGGCCTATCTAGCAACTCATTACATATAAGTTGGAACAACATATGCCGTGTAAAAGCATAGAGCAATTGTTCTGGTTCGCTTTCTATTAACTGTCATTGCGATGGGGCTATTGAAGGGTATTCTCCCGCATTTGATTTATCTGATATTTCCTTCATTAAATAAGCAAAGGTGGCTTGCATATTTTTACAGATTCTATAAATTAGGTAGATCGGTCTACTTAGTTGAGTGTGATGAATACGAAAACCGCGAAACAGAAAATTTTAGATGCAGCCGCGATTTTGTTTTATAACGACGGCATTACCAGTACAGGGATTAATAGCATTACCGATAAGGCCAAAGTTGCCAAAATGTCCTTATATAATAATTTCCCGACCAAGGCTGACTTGATCACCTCTTATATAGAAGCACGGCATCAAGAGTGGTTAGATTTGTATGCGCTTCGAAACCAACAAGCCCATACCCCTATTGATAAAATTGTCGCGGTTTTTGAAGCCTATCAAGACCATGCTGAGTTTGCCTATGAAAAAGGTTTTCGGGGTTGCGGTTTGTTGAATGCTGCTGCTGAGTTCCCAGCGCACAGCGCCGAGCGCTTGGCTGTAAAACGGCATAAGGATGAAATTGAAAACATTATCTCTACACAGCTTGCCCTTATCATTTCGGACGCAGACAAGGTCAAACAAATGGCTTTGTTGTTGTCTTTTGTTTTAGAGGGATCGATTTCGCGAGCAGGCTTGGAAAGCTCGAGTGAAAAAGTACAAGCTGCAACGGTGATGGTGAAAATACTTTTAGCACAGGAAATCAGTACGTGAATCAGTCTGTTTCTGCGGTACCGAATTATGGTTTTATCGCGGTGCTGTTCGCTGCTTTTCTATGGGGAACGACGGGCACAGTCGCATCTTTTGCACCTAATTTGAGTCCTTTGGCTGTTGGCGCTGCCGCCATGGGCGGTGGTGGACTGTTACAGGCACTTTTGGCACGAAAAAGTATTATCTACCATCTGGCACATATCAAAGCCAATGCGGTGATGCTCGGTGTAGGCGTAATTGCGGTTTTTATTTATCCTTTGGCCTTTTATTCATCGATGCACTATGCAGGCATCACTATTGGTACGGTCGTGTCGATTGGTACGGCGCCTTTATTTACCGCACTTTTAGAAAGGGTGTTTGACCGAAAAGCACTTTCGATGACATGGTTGATGAGTTTCGTATTGGGCGTGACGGGCGTTGCGCTACTTTCTCTCGGAGAATCACATGCTGTGGCAACCACGGAGCATTTGTCCCAAAACCGACCAATGTTGGGTATTGCTTTAGGGGCGGTTGCTGGATTGACCTATGCTTTATATTCTTGGGCGGCAAAACGGATGATTGACCAAGGCATGGATGCAAAAGCGTCTATGGGGCTCATCTTCGGACTTGGTTCTTTATTATTACTTCCGACTTTATGGATAACAGGTTCAAACTTGTTTGAAGAAAACATCAACCTTTATGTCGTGGGTTATATGATGTTGATCCCTATGTTTTTGGGCTATGTTTTATTTGGATATGGCTTAAAAACTGTGCCTGCCAGTAAAGCCATTACCTTGACCTTGTTTGAACCTTTGGTTGCTGCTGTTTTTGCAATCCTGTTGGTGGGAGAACAACTTACACCAATCGGTTGGATTGGGATGGTTTTAATTTCAATCTGCTTAGCATTACTCACCAAAGCAAAGTAAATTTTTTGCTTCAGACATTCGTTGGCGCATAAAACATATTTGCCGGGTGTCGGGAAATTTGATGCCTAGTTGGACTAAGCATCAATCTTATTTCAGTGAAATTGGCTATACACCTTAAATCTTTATAGGTATTTAAGAATGCGAATGTGTTTGTTTTTATGTTTAAAGGCTGAAAATTTCAACATCAAGGGATAGAGAGCTACAGTTAAAATAATCGAAATGAGCCATAAGGTGGAGACATGATCGACGCCAAAGTATTCGCCATGGGTCGTGCCAAACAGTGCGACTGCAATGAGATAGAGGGCTTTCAGCACATATAAGTGTACGATATAGAAAAACATCGGCACGGAACCAAAGATAATCAAGGGTTTGACCCAAGGTTTACTTTCAACCCTTTGAAGTAACACTAACAGAACTAAGCCTAGCCCGACATTCCACAAAATAAACAGCAGCGATGGCGGATACTTGGTCAAGTTCAAAAAACTCATAACGGTTTCAGTGCTGGTCGGCATGATTGACCATGCTTGGTCACCATAGAGATTGATCATTCTTAAAACGATAAATAAGCTGATACTGGCAAGCCCGAAGCCTAACAAGATTTGATTTCTTTTTGCGACATCATGTGTGCTGTTAAATATGGTATGACCGATGCAATAGCCGAGGGTAATCACGCCAATCCAAGGCAGTACTGGGTAGGAGGTTCTAAAGCGAATCAGATCTCCAAATTCGAACCAACCACGTTCATGCAAAATAAACCACAGATTTTGCAGGATAGGTATTTGTGAAAATGACACTTGATCCAGCGCATTATGTCCAAAAATAATGCTGAGACTGATCACCCAGAGCCATTTTTGTGATAGCCCAATCAAGCCTGCTAAAACCACCATACTCAGACCAATGGCCCAAATTACTTGTAAATAGATGACATCGGGCGGGAACTGTCCAGTCCAAGCGAAGTTGATAATGATCAGTTCGAGAAAAATTAGAAATAGACCGCGCTTGAGTAAAAATTCACGGGTCATTTGAACGCTGTTGTTTTTTGCTTGGTAAAGATAAGCCGATAAGCCTGTTAAAACCACAAAAACAGGGGCACATAAGTGAGCCAAGATTCGGCTAAAGAAAAGGGATTCTTCGGTTTCTGGAATCAGCATCGGGTCGGGGACTTGCTGGTGGAGATAAAAAGTTTCTCTAACATGATCGACCATCATAATCAGAATAACCAATCCTCTGAGGGCGTCAATTGCTTGTAAACGTTGTGAAGGTGTAGACATAAGATGAATTAAAAAACTAATGTTATGGTATAATGTAACATCTATTTCAATCATTTATATCTAAAATTTAATCAGTAAAATTTATATGCAATCCAATGGTTCGAGATGAAGTATCGAAAAGATGCATTATTTTATAGACGACTGGTCTATTATTAATTTATAGTGTGGATATGAAACGATCAGATAAAAGTGAAGCAACACGACTACACATTTTAAATAGCAGTTTTCAACTGGTGTTACATAAAGGTTTTGTCGGAGTGGGCTTACAGGAAATTCTAAAGAATTGTGATGTACCAAAAGGTTCATTCTATTATTACTTTGCTTCGAAAGAGGCTTTCGGCTGTGCGCTACTTCAGCAGTATCTGGCCGATTATAAAGTCAAAATCGATCAGCTGATACAGCAAGAACAGCGAAGCGCCTATGCAAGCCTCGTGGCACTTTGGCAAGCATGGATTGATAACCCATCACATATTGAAAGTGATGTTGAACATCATAGCGATGGGGGATGGGCGGAGAATTGTTTGATCGTCAAATTGGCAGCAGAAGTCTCAGATTTGTCTGAAGATATGCGTCAGATTTTGAACTTCGGGGTGCGTAAGTTAACAGAACGTATTTCGGGTCTAATCCAAGCAGGGCAGCAAGACGGTTCAATTCCAGCGCATATTGACGCTGAAAAAATGGCACAGACGATGTATCAACTGTGGTTGGGGGCAGCTTTATTGGCAAGACTGGCCCGAAATAAGCAGCCCCTTTACCTCGCTTTGGAAACTACCCAACAACTATTACAGCCGATAAAGGAATAGCAAATGCAAAGTATTATTCATCACCATTTTGGTGAACCTGTTGACGTCTTGGAAGCTGCAGATATGCCGCAACCTGAACCGAAAGCTGGTGAAGTACGTATTAAAATGATTCTATCGCCAATGCATAACCATGACGTGTGGACAGTGCGTGGTAGTTATGGTTATAAACCCACACTGCCTGCAATTGGTGGCAGTGAAGCTGTGGGTGTGATTGATGCGCTTGGTGAGGGTGTACAAGGCGTATCGATAGGGCAGCGTGTAGCAGTTGCTGCAGTTCATGGCAGTTGGGCTGAGTATTTTATTGCGCCAGCGCATGGCATAGTGCCTTTAACTGATGCGATTGATGACGAAACGGCAGCGCAGTTGATTGGGATGCCGATCAGTGCACTGATGCTCTTAGATTTTATCGACTTACCAGCAGATTCGTGGTTGATTCAGAACACCGCCAATGGTGCAGTGGGTAAAACCGTGGCAATGATTGCAAAAGCGCGTGGTCAAAAGGTGATTCATTTGGTTCGCCGTACTGAGGCTGTAGCTGAAATGCAGGCCTTAGGCATTCAAAATGTGGTGGCAACAGACCAAGCCGATTGGACAGAACAAGTCAAAGCGATTCATGCAGATCAGCCATTGATTGTGGGTGTAGACTCCATTGGTGGTCAGGCCAGTGGTGAAATGTTGGCTTTGCTGAGTGAAAATAGTCTATTGGTTTCATTTGGTAGCATGACGGGTGAGACCATGCAGATTTCTTCGGGAGATCTGATTTTTAAACAAGCCACAGTCAAAGGTTTTTGGGCAAGTGTGGTGAATAAGCAATTGTCTGCTGAACGTAAAAAGATGTTAATTGTGGAGTTATTGACGCTTGCTGCACAGAAAAAATTACTCCTGCCTGTTGAAGGTGTCTTCAATTTTGCACAAATTAAAGATGCTGCACTGAAAGCGACGCAAGGCGCACGTCAGGGTAAAGTACTTTTGAAACCCTAAGAGTTTCGACCTAGATCAGCTGTGAAGCTGATCTAGCATCATTCATCAAAAATAAGGATAAAGCGTATGATGGGACAAATTTTGATTGCTTTAATTGCACTGTTGCATGTGTATATTTTAGTTTTAGAGATGTTTTTATGGGATAAGCCCTATGGTTTAAAAGCCTTTGGCAATACGCCTGAAAAAGCACAGCTGACCAAAGTCATGGCGCAAAATCAGGGTTTATACAATGGTTTCTTGGCTGCAGGTCTATTTTGGGCGCTATGTGCACCTGAAACTTATGCACTGCCACTGGCCAATTTCTTTTTAGGCTGCGTTTTGGTTGCTGGCATTTATGGTGGTCTGACCGCCAGTAAGAAAATTATCTACATTCAAGCTTTACCTGCTGCTGTGGCATTACTTGCGGTGAATGTTCTCTAAACCAAATGAAACAACTGATTGAGTTCTGCATTAAAAAAGCCAACGTCTAGACGTTGGCTTTTATTGTGGGTGATGACTTATTTGACTTCAGGCAAATCAAACCAAATCACTTGTGCATCTTCCAAGGCTTTAACGGCACTTGCTTCTAAGAACGCAATTGCGTCACCTGCATGAAGAGTATGTTCTGCAACTTGGATTGAACCTGAAATCACATGCACGTAGTTAATATGCTGTGTAGCTTTAACTTCTAGCATTTGATCTTTTTCAATCACAGCCGTTTTGACTTCGGCATCTTGACGAATATGCATTGCAGCATTGTCATTTGGACCACAAATCACATGCCATTGATTTGGTTGCTCATACGGATCAAGACGAATCTGCTGATAGGTTGGCGCTGCATCTATTTGATTTGGGGTAATCCAAATTTGTAGCAAATGTACTGGCTCATCACCCTGATTCATTTCACTGTGCTGTACACCCGTACCTGCACTCATCAGTTGCCATTCACCTGCAGAAATACCACCATGGTTGCCCATGCTGTCTTTATGGGTGATGGTGCCTTTGAGTACACAGGTTAAGATTTCCATATTGTCATGGGGGTGTTGCCCAAAACCTTGATGGTCCGCGATCACGTCGTCATTGATGACACGTAAGGCACTCACGCCCATATATTTAGGGTTATACCAACTGCCAAAAGAAAAGCTGTGTTTAGACTCTAGCCAGCCGATATTGACATGACCACGGTCTTGACTGCGATGAATGAAAGCATCCATTTTGAACTCCAATCTTATTTTTAATCTATGGAGGAATTTTAGCGTTTTATATTTATCGCTAAAACAGTGAATTTGCAATGTTGCGTTTCAATATTGAAATGATTAAACGCAACATTGCAGTCTTAGTCTAAATCACAATACCGCACACGGAAATCTTTCCAGACGTAGTTTTTGCTTTGAGCATATTCAGCTAAAAATTGTTGATGCAACTTCGGCTGCTGTTGCATCCAGTCATTGCCCCATTTCACACCAAGCGGAGCCGCTTTGTCTTTAAAAACAAAATAGTCATCGAGGCAAGTACTGCTTTCAACGGAGAGCGGTACATCTTGATCATCGAGATAATTTTCATAGTTAATCGAGTTGGGTGGATTCTTCAAGAATACTTTGTCACTGGCGGTGAGTAGAGTTTTCTGTTCAAAGTGCTTAAGCGTACCTTGTCTGTACTCATAATGGGTTTCAAGGTTATAAGGATGCACGGTTTGGTAGTCGCCCGGGGACTTGGTGCTGTATTCAAGTGTTGCATTATTATAATCTGATGAGTTCTCATCCCATTTGGGGCCAAAACTCATCCCATCTTCAATGGCTGGAGCCACAAATTGCACGCGGTGGAGCTGTTTGCCATTCGTGTCGATTTCAATAATTTCATAGCTGTATCGGTAGTGATTGTTGGCATAGATGGAGTTCATGGCCGCACTGGCTTTTAACTCTGTAGGAGTATAGGCATAGCGAGTACGAAAAATCAGGGCGAGATGCTTCGCGACGGGCATAATCGAAAACAGCTCATGATCTTTGACTATATTGTCGAGTTGAGGCTGTAGGGTGATTTTTTCTCGATTTTCAGCATAAGCCTCGCCTATTGAAAAAACTGCGGATTGGGGCTGGTTTAAATAAAGCAGTTTAGGCTTTTGCTCTGTTCGAATCACGTAATAGTGAATCGGAGATTTGCCTGCGATGACATAATAGCGTGCATTCAAAAGTGGATCTCTGAGGCTATCTTGCTCTGGAATGTATTGCGGATGACGGATTTTTTCATGATCATCCAGACTGTCGAATGGATTGTCAGATTCCACCACATAAGCAGAAGCATCCACGCTGGTCACTATTTCTTCATCTAATTCGGCAAAGCTATAAGTTGAGAAAGATAGTAAGCAGGCCACGGGCAGTATTATTTTTAAAGCATTCATCGTCATTTTTATATTGTTGTAATTGAAAAAAGGTGCTCTCAAGAGAACACCTTTTATAGCGTAAATGCCTTAGAAAGCCAATTATTCTAAGAATTTAACCGTTACACCTGACTTCACTTTTTTGCCAAGATCATTGGCATCCCAGTTGGTCAAACGGATACAACCGTGTGATGCTGTTTTAGAAATAGCAGAAGGGTTTGGCGTACCGTGGATACCAAATGATTTTTTGCTTAAACCAATCCAGATATTCCCTACAGGACCGTTTGGACCCGGTGGTAGAGAAAGTGGTTTTAAGTTTTTGCCCTGTACAAAGTTACTTGGCGAGTAGCTATACCATGGATTTGGTGCAACACCAGTGACTTTATAGGTACCCGCTGGCGATGGAGTGTCCGAGCTACCAATGGTTGCAGGGAAAGAACCAATCATTTGGTTGCGGCTGTTAAATAAATACAGCTGTTTTGCACCTTTGTGCGCAACGATCAAATGAATGTCTTCTGGCACTTCATTGCGGATATTGGCCACAATAATTTTTTCGCCCGCTTTTTTGAAGGTCGCTTTTGGATTTAACTTCTGCAAGAAGTCTTCATCCATATGGAACTTTTCACCTAACATTTCAGTCACACGGGTGTAATACAAACCTTTCATTTTGGCTTGTAGTGCATAATCGCGTGGAATTGATGCAGCATAAGGACCTTTTAGGTCTGCTTCGGTAATGGTGTATTCAATAAATGCAGGCTTAGAACCTTGGCTTGCCAGTAAGGCATCCCAAGTTTCTTTGGTTAAGGTGCCTGTTGCTTTTAAACCGCTCATTTGCTGGAACGAGGCAATGGCTTTGAGGGTATTTTTACCGCTCATGCCATCAATTGCACCCGGAGACGCATGTGCATTATTCAGCATCACGTGAGCACGTGCATAGACAGGGAATTGGCCTTTACCAATATTGTCAAACCATTCTGCACTGTTTAGACCATTTAATGTCCACGATGCTTTTGCTGCAGCAGGATTGGTCGTCGTGGTGGTCGGTGCAGGGGTGGTTTTGCTTGGTGCAGCACCAACGTCAGCGGTTTTATCTTCAGATTGTTCAAGTTGATCTAAAGTTTGCGAAGCTTGGTTTAAGTCTGCTTGTTCTTTTGCTGTAATTTGGCTATTTGCAACCGCAGTAGAAGCTGAAGCGACATCTGTTGCTAAAGGATCAATAGGATCTTGAACTGAAGTACCAATGATCTTTTTGGGCGTCAAAGGTTGTTCAGTAGTAGATGCAGCAAACGCTGTACCAGCAAGAATGCAACTTAAACTCATCGCGAGTATTGTGCGAACGAACATGTAATTCAACCTTAAGAATTATTCATTTACAAAGTAAAAACTAGTCAAGTATTACAGAAAAAAGATGGAGATGCAGTATTTGTTTTGTGTAAATATTCGTTTGCATCTTTGTCCTGATCGAATTTTAGTGTTATGAGAAGTTATTAAAAATTCGACCTTTTTGTTATGATGGTGAGCAAATTTAATTGAGATGGGAAAGTAAATGACGACGCTTAAAAATGATCGTTTTCTACGTGCTTTATTACGTGAACCTGTAGATACCACACCCGTCTGGATGATGCGTCAAGCAGGGCGTTATTTACCTGAATATCGTGCAACCCGTGCACAAGCGGGTGATTTCCTTTCGCTGTGTAAAAATAACGAATTTGCGTGTGAAGTAACTTTACAGCCTTTACGTCGTTATGAGCTCGACGCTGCCATTTTATTTTCAGATATTTTAACTGTACCCGATGCTTTGGGTTTAGGGCTTTATTTTGAAGCTGGGGAAGGGCCTAAATTTCATAAAACGGTTCGTACTGAACAAGATGTGGCGAATTTACCTCAGTTTAATGCTGCATCTGATCTCGACTATGTGATGAATGCAGTCAAGACGATCCGTTCAGCGCTTGGCGGCCAAGTGCCATTAATTGGTTTTTCAGGCAGTCCTTGGACGCTAGCAACTTATATGGTTGAAGGTGGTTCGAGCAAAGATTTCCGTTTCACCAAACAAATTATGTATGCGCAACCTGAAGTTTTACATGCGCTGCTCGATCGTTTGGCTGATGCGGTGATTGACTATCTAAATGCGCAAATTGATGCAGGTGCTCAAGCCGTACAAATTTTTGACAGCTGGGGCGGGGCATTGGCACACCGTGAATATTTAGAATTTTCTTTAAAATACATGCAAAAAATTGTTGCAGGTTTAAAACGTGAAAATGAAGGACGTAAAGTGCCTGTGATCTTATTCACCAAAGGTGGCGGTCAGTGGCTAGAGCCGATGGTGGCAACAGGAGCTGATGCTTTTGGTTTAGATTGGACGACGCCATTAAATGTAGCTCGTCAAACGGTGGCTGGCCGTGCGGCACTGCAAGGCAACTTAGACCCTGCAACATTATATGGTTCGCATGACACCATCGTGAAAGCCACTAAAGCCATGTTGGATGACGCTTATGCAGGCGGTGAGAAAACAGGTTATGTTGCAAACTTAGGTCACGGCATTACTCAGTGGGTTGACCCTGAAAACCCGAAAGCCTTTATTGATACTGTGCATGAATACAGTGCCAAATATCTTTAAGTTTCACAGCTTCAATTCAATTAGGGTTCATGCGTGATCACGATTTTAAAATCATGTTTTGAGTTCTCATCTAAGGCAGCTTCGGCTGCCTTATTTGGGATATTACTGTTATTGGCTTTTGCCTTCACAGCCAGTATGGGGAATCATGAATATTTCGGTTTTTTCCGTTATGACTATCTATTGTTTTATGCCGTGCTGATTCAAGTTTGTCTGCTCTATTTAAAACTTGAGTCTTGGGCAGAAGCCAAAGTGATTGCGCTATTTCACGTGATGGCAATGGTGATGGAAATCTTTTTGACCCATCCGCAAATTGCATCTTGGCAGTATCCGCATCCCGCCGTGTTTAAAATTCTTACTGTACCGTTGTTTGCAGGTTTTATGTATTCGGCTGTGGGCAGTTTTTTTGCGCGCTCATTGCGTCTCTATCACGTTTCTTTTGAGCACTTGCCTCGTTTCTCCTCCATGCTGACATTGGCGGTGTTGTCTTATATCAACTTTATGTCCAAATTTTTTGTTCCCGATGTTCGTTATCTTTTGTTTGCGTGGAGCATAGTGCTGTTTTGGAAAACCAAGATTGGCTTTGAATTGCAGCAGCATCGTTTTCAACTGCCGATGTTACCCGTACTTTTACTGTTGGCCTTTATTATTTGGATTGCGGAAAATATCAGTACGTTTTACCAAATCTGGCTGTACCCAAGTCAAGTCGATGCATGGCATATGGTCGGTTGGGGTAAGTTGGGTTCTTGGTATTTATTGCTACTGCTCAGTCTGGTGTTGGTGTTAAAGATTTTAGGGAAACGAGACTTACGTGGCAGTTGGTCCTTATACCGCTAAAGTACGTTTTTAAATATTCACTTCACTTTAGTATAAATTGTTTTGCGTTATGCGCTTGTTACCGCTATCTTACAAGGGTGTAGCTCAAAATACACACAATAGGAACAATAAAAATACTCGGAGATAATCGAGTCTGGAGAAACCTTATGTTGAAAAAAATAGCATTGGCTGCGGTTTTGGCTGTTGGTTCTACCGCTACATTTGCAGATAATGACGTCGGTTGTGGTATTGGTTCACAAATTTGGGCTGGCCAGTCTGGTAAAGTCGCTAAAATTTTAGCGGGTACAACCAATGGTCTTTTCGCTAACCAACTTTTCGGTATTACCTTTGGTACTTTAGGTTGTAGCGGTACAGGTACAGTGACTGCTCAGGCAGTAACATTTACCAACGAAAATGCGGAAGCATTGGCGCGTGATATGGCAGTCGGTGAGGGCGAAAGTCTAAATGTACTGGCTGAATTACTGAACATCCAGTCTGAAGATAAAGCACGTTTCTTTGAAGTGTCTAAACAAAACTTCGCAAAAATCTATTCAGCTGAAAACCAAGATGCGCTTCAAGTATTAGCATCTTTACAAGCAGTCATGGCAACGGATAGCGTATTAAAAGCATACGTTTAATTGCACCATAAAACCCTGCCATTCAGGCAGGGTTTTTCATATCTAAAAAAGAAGAATAGCTAACACTGCATGAAATCTGTTGTCCTCCTCTTTAGTGTGCTATTCAGCACCAGCATCTTTGCTCAAGCACCTAGCTCAGCAGAGTTTTATATTGAAAAAGCACAGCAACTGAAGCTAGCCTCAAATGTGACTTGGCAACGTTTGATGTATGCCAATGCTTCAGGACAAAGTGAAGTCACCTACCGTCCATTTTTTTATAGCGAACACGGACAAACTCAGCTCAAACAAGAGCTTGATGCCAATATTGCTGCACTTTTTACCCCAGCCGAAGTCAATCAATCGATTCAGTGTCGCTTTCCGGCACGTTCAAAATGGCTTATAGGACAACTGAATATTGCATCAAACCAACTGCCTAAAGCCTCATGTCCTGAGCTGGATGAGTGGCTTGGGCAAATTAAGCCGTATAAGGCGACTTTAATTTACGCCACGGACTTTATGGGCAATCCCAGTTCGATGTTTGGGCATACACTGTTAAGGCTTGATCCTAAAGACCAAAAACAGCTGAACTTAGTCTCTTATGCCGTGAATTACGCAGCGACAGTGGCCAATAGCGACAGCTTTTCTTTTGCATGGAAGGGCTTAACCGGGCAGTACCCAGGTGAGTACTCACTCATGCCATACTATCGAAAAGTGAAAGAATATGGTGATTTGGAAAGCCGCGATTTGTGGGAGTACGAGTTAGCCCTGACGCCAGAAGAAACCAAAACCATGGTTGAGCATATTTGGGAACTCAAGCATGTGCAATTTCCTTACTATTTTATCAGTGATAACTGTGCCTATCGTTTACTGGGTTTAATTGATTTGGTGCGGCCAGAGGTCAACCTACAAAAACAATTTAAAACCGCTGCGATTCCTGTTGAGACTATTAAGGCGGTCGATGAAAACCATCTAATTGCAGAAAGTGTTTACCGTCCAGCTTTAGAAACTCAGTTGTTGGCGCAAGCCAAACAACATGGTCAAGCTTTGGCAGCGGCTGCGCATCAGGTTGCGCAACTTGAACCTGCTCAAATGCAAGACTATTTGAATCGCTATGCCTTGGTGGATCAGGCACGTATTTTAGAAATGGCCTATGACCATGTGTATTTACAGTTAATTGCACAAAAGATTGCGGCAGAAGACGCCCAACCGCGTATTCGACAACTGCTGGGTTTGCGGAGTCAGATTGACTTGGAAAAGCAACGTCAAGTGGTCGAAGCGCCAAAAGTAGATCCAGTAAAAGGCCACCATGCGCGAACCGTTCAGCTTGAAGCAGGTGAGATACAAGGTGACACTTATTTCCGACTGAGCCATCGTCAGGCCTATCATGACTTGATTGACCCACAAGGCGGCTTTCGTTTGGGTACACAGCTTAAATTTCTAGATGGTAGCCTCGAATATCGCGATGATCGACTAAAACTGCAAGAACTAAATGTGCTGGAGGTCAATGCCTACAGTCCACTGACTGCCTTTAAAACACCATTAAGCTGGGGGTTTAACATGGGTTGGCAACAAGAGGCACTAGATCGAGATGGTGCATTTAGTGAACAGGATCAACACGGTATATTCAATCTATCCAGTCAGTTTGGCTATAGTGCGGCAGATCAAGAGCGTCAACATTTATGCTATGCACAATTGCAAAATCATGTTCAAGCAGGTAAAGCTTTAGACCGAGGTTGGCGCGTGGGACTTGGGCCAACGGTAGGCTGCCAGAACATCTGGAGCGAACATATCAATAGTTTGGTACAGGTCGAGCTGCCATATTGGGAAGATAGCCATCAATGGCAAGTCAGACTGAATACACAGTTGCAATATTTATTCAATCAGCAAAATGCGTTGAGGCTTCATTGGCAGTATCAACAGCAAAAAGGCAAAGATTGGGATCAGATGGGTTTGAGTTATCTCCATTTCTTTTAGTTCGATCCTCTTTTCAAAGCTCCATTAATGGGGCTTTTTTTATGAAAGTCATTGCTGTTAAAACAACCAAACGTGAGCCTTACTTTTTATAAAGTGCTGAAAATGAAAGCTGATGGTGAAAATAAGTATTGAAATTTGTTATATTAATCACATAAATGTCTAGTAAGTCTCAAAAATATATAATAGGTAAGTTTTATGAATGATGAATGCATGGCTAAATTGGCCGAGCAATGGGGGAAAATTTGCCAACATTATTCAGTGAATGATCACGTTAAAGCGCAAAATTTTATTCAGCAGCATTCGTCTGTATTGGTTAATGAATTTTATAGCAATATTGTCTTGGAGCCTGAGGCTGCAGATTTTTTTAAAGATGACATCATTCAACAACGTTTAAAAAACAGTTTAAACCAATGGCTCATTGAAAGTTTCGACGTGGCTGTGAATGAAGCTTATTATGCAGCAGTTGAAAAACAACAAAAAGTTGGGCAGGTACATGCGCGGGTGGGCATTCCTTCTTGGTTGATCATGCGCGGTATTCGTGAGATTGAAAACAAAATTTTGGAACTCTTGGCTGGACTTCCGCTAGAAAATAACCACCACATGCTAAGTTATATGCTGCAAATTATGGGTTTTGCGACAGAAATTATGTGCAGATCCTATGAAGCCAATACTGAGCGGAGCCATGAAGTTAAGCATAGCTATCGTTTATTTTCTGCAATGCAAGATGTCGCAGTACAAAAAGATAAGCAGCGCAGCATTTTGCTCGACTGGGAAAATGAGTTGATGTTCAAAGTCTTCTCCGAGCATCCGCAGTTGCAACACATTGCTTTGTCTAAGTCGGAATTTGGTCTATGGTTTGTGCATAAAGCAGCGTATGCCTTTACGGGTGCAGAGCAGGTGGAGACCATTATCAGGCTGATTCAACAGGTCGATACCCTCAATTTTGACGTGCTCGACTGTCAGGATCAGGCCCAGAAAGTAAAACGCATTCAAGAAATTCGTGAGGTAAACCGACAGATTCAGCATTTGGTCGATCAACTGTTTCAAGTGACTGAATATATAGACTCAGGTAATGACTCTCTGACTCAGTTGTTAAACCGTCGTTATTTAAGTACGATTGTGTCGCGTGAAATTAATTTTGCCCGTAAAAATGATGCTGCACTTAGTCTATTGGCAATCGACGCGGATTATTTCAAACGTATCAACGATAAATATGGGCATACCGCAGGGGATTTGGCACTGCGTTTTATTGCTGAAGTCTTGTTAGATGTAGCCAAGGGCAGTGACTATGCCTTCCGTGTCGGTGGCGAAGAGTTCTTATTGCTGTTGGTCGACAGTGATCTCACGCGTGCTTTACAAATCGCTGAAACGATTCGCATGCGGATACAAGAAACCCCAATTCGTACTGCTCATGGGCAAAGTTTTAGTTTTACCGTCAGTATTGGTTGTACGGTTTATAATGGTCATCCTGACTATCAACGCTTTTTAGACACTGCCGATTCGGCACTCTATGCCGCCAAAAATAAAGGGCGGAACTGTATTCATGTGACTGAAAAAGTCCTGAGTGTTTAAATCTCAGACTTAAACACGAGCTGTTCTAAGACGTTTCAAATCGGTTGTTGAGGTACTTATACCTCAACAATCACATAGTATTTTTTAACAGCTTCAACCACTTCAAATGTACCGATAAAACTCGGTGGAATAATTCCTGCCTGACCTGTTTTGACTTCAATGAAGTTTTGAGTGTGGGCATCATGAATACGGATGCAGCCTTCCATCACTTGAAAAAATTCCTGTTTATTGTCGGCAAATTGAATATTCCATGAGCCAACTTCACAGTGCCAAATCCCGCATCCCATATGTGGATGTTCATACAGGCTAAAGGTCTGGCGCTGCGGGTTACCTTGAATTAAACGGTCAGGACGTGGAAAATCAATAGTGTGTTCGCCTTGGGTCAAACCATGACCTGCTAACCAAATTGCTGACATTGCGTATTCCTCTAAACAAAAAATAAATCGTTCAATGATATATGCATAAAAAAAGCCCCAACAGAGGTTGAGGCTTCATGTTTCAATTAATAGCTTTCAGGGACGGCACTTAAAAACTCACGACGCTCTTCTTTATTGGTTTTAAAGTCACCAATAAAGGAAACGGTACGAGTAGTCGATTCTTGCTTGCCGACGCCGCGCATCATCATGCACATATGTGCCGAATCAATCATGACTGCCACACCGCGTGCACCTGTCACTTCTGCAACCGCTTCTGCAATCTGCTGGGTGAGGTTTTCTTGAATCTGTAGACGACGTGCAAACATTTCGGTGATGCGTGCAAATTTAGAAAGTCCAAGGACATTGCCTTCAGGTAAATACGCAATATGTACGCGACCATAGAAAGGTAATAAATGGTGTTCACAGAGTGAATAAAATTCGATATTTTTAACCAGTACCATTTCACGGTTGTCCGATGGGAACACCGCATTATTGGTCACTTCTTCTAAGCTTTTGCTATAACCAGACGTTAAATACGAAAAAGCTTTAGCAGCACGCATAGGCGTATCGAGGAGACCTGGACGGGTTAGGTCTTCACCAACGGCAGTTAAGATGTTAGCGTAGGATTGCTGCATAGACATAAGACGTGTTCACTTACACTGATATTGAACAAGGACGGCATTGTAGCAGAAAACTATTCCAATGCCTTATTTTGGACAAAAATCCGATTACTGTTTAAACTTTGGGTTCTTTTCAGCACGTTTTAGCAACACTAAAACTGCACCTGTGCCACCTTGCTTCTCTGGTGCACTCACAAAAGCCAGCACATCGCGGTGTTGACGCAGCCAACCATTCACATAGGTTTTTAAAATGGCTTCCGGACCTTTGCCGTGTACAATTTTAATGACATTTTGATTTTCATCTTTGGCCATTTGAATGACTTGTAAAACTGCGACACGGGCTTCTTCAACGGTGCAACCATGCAAGTCGACTGCTTCAAACCAACGGATGTTACCCGCTTTTAAATCTTCAAATACTTTGTGTTGTAGTGTAGCAATGCGATAACTGAGTGCGGCTTGGCTCGCTACTGGGTTGAGCATTGCTTGAGTATCGGATAGCTCAGTTGCATCGGTATGCATTGGGCCTTCAGCCGCTGCACGTTTTGCTAAAGTTTGTGCATCGATTTTTTTCTTTGGATTTTTTTCTATTTTGGCAATGTTCGCGGTCTCCATCTTTTGGACACCTTGCATTTGTTTTTGAAACAACGCGAAATCATCTTCTGGCTCGGGTGGAGCAACTTGAGCTTGGGCCTCAGACTGCTTGATGGCAGTCGAATGCGGATTGGTGATTTGCTTTTTAAAGTCTTTCAGTAAATTAAACTGTTCTTTAGAAAGCGATGAATCGTGTTTGCTCATAGTGTCAGAAAAATACGCAAAATAAGAAATTAGGCGATAATTATAGTCTGATTTTCCCTATATTTGAACTGAATTGCATTATGCATAGAGGATTGTATAAACTGAAAGCAGTGTTGAAGCTTTGATCGGCAGTTCTGGGCTTGAGTCCTTATATAGCTGAATACTTAATTTATTATCACACCTAAAAACATAGGAAATGAGGTTTTACAGATGTTTCCATGTGCTAGTGTTTTTAGAATTTAGCTATAGAAACGTGAAATCCAAATTTTACAAAAATTAAGCCGTGGCTGTACTGATGCTGAAATATCGGAGTCGATCTTTTTGTCCATCAATACGGTGAAATGGCATTTGCGTAAAATCTATAACAAATTGCAGGTCCGTTCTCGAATGGAAGCAGTGAATGAAGTCAAGAAGCAGGGTTTCATTGAGTAATTTAAAATTGAATTTTTTATGTGTTGCTGTTTAACGAGATCTTCAACAGCTTTTTGAAAATGCAAATCATAAAATATTCAGGGCAAGAGCATGCCTTACCCTGAATATGCCATTAAAATGATTTAGGTGTTCCAAACAGCTCTGTAAAGGCGTGGTCTGGACGCGGCTGTTTCATAAAACTTTCACCGACCAAGAAAGCATGAATGTCGTGCTCTTGCATCATCGCCACATCTGCAGGAGTCGCAATTCCACTTTCAGTCACCAGTAGACGAGATGGTTCAAGCAGTTTTTTCAAACGAATCGAGGTGTTTAAGTCCACATCAAAGGTTTTTAAGTTGCGGTTATTGACACCCAATACGCAACGTTCAGATAGACGCAAAGCACGTTCAAGTTCTGCTTCATCATGTACTTCAACCAAGACATCTAAATTCTGTTCAAAAGCCGTTTTAGACATTTCTTCGAGTTGTTGATTGGACAAGCATGCCACAATCAGAAGAATACAGTCCGCATGTAAAGCACGTGCTTCAATCACCCCATAAGGATCAATCAGAAAGTCTTTGCGTAATGCAGGTAGTGCACAGTGAGAACGTGCAATTTGAATATTCTCATCGGCACCTTGGAAAAAATCGACATCGGTTAAAACCGATAAACATGCAGCACCCGCGGCTTCATATTGCTGTGCGATTTCAGCAGGATCAAAGTTTTCACGAATGATGCCTTTAGATGGTGATGCTTTCTTAATTTCAGCGATCACACCCGGTTGTTTGCTCAGTAAAGACTTTGCAAAACCACGTACAGGAGTTGCCTCAAGGGCCCATTCTTCAACATCTTTATAGCTACGTTGTTTGAGGCGTGCAGCAAACTCTTCCTGCTTGCGATCCACAATTTTGCCTAAAATCGTATTTGCGATATCTACCATGACAAAATCCTGTCTATCAAGCGTCGTATTGTTTAAGGGTTTTGCTGAATTCAGCAAGGATGCTCATCTTTTCTAAGGCTTGTCCGCCGTAGATGATGTCATGTGCTAAAGCCACGCCTTGTTTATAGCTGGTACAAAGTCCAGAGACATATAAACCGGCACCTGCATTTAAAGCAATCATGTTTGCTGCTTTTTCGCCTTTATCGGATTTGTTTTTACCTAAGGCATCTTTAATTAGGCTTAAACTTTCAGCAGAATCTTGAATGATTAAACCAGTTAAAGTTTGCGATTCGATCCCAACATCTTCAGGTTGAATTTCCCACTCGGTGACTTCGCCATTTTTAAGTTCAGCCACATAAGTGCTTGATGCAAGGCTAATTTCATCTAAACCATCTTTAGAATGAACCACCATGACATGTTCTGCGCCCAGTTGTTTCATCACTTCTGCAATAGGACGGCACAATTCAGTCGAAAACACCCCAATCACTAGACGTTTTACTCCAGCCGGATTCGTAAGCGGGCCAAGTAAATTAAAAATACTGCGAATGCCTAATTCACGACGTGGGCCAACCGCATACTTCATCGCTTTGTGATGATTCGGGGCAAACAAGAAACCGACACCCATTTCGCGAATACAGCGTTCAGTTTGTTGCATGTTTAAGTCAAGTTGGATGCCTGCTTGTTCTAACAGGTCCGAGGAACCCGATTTGGTTGAAACACCACGGTTACCATGTTTAGCAATGGTTGCACCTGCCGCAGCAATCACAAAAGCAGACGCAGTCGAGACGTTAAATAAGTTCTGACCGTCACCACCTGTACCGACGATATCGACTAAATAAGGCACATCACTGACATCAATTTTGATGGCAAACTCGCGCATGACACGAGCCGCTGCGGTAATTTCATCAATACTTTCGCCTTTTAAGCGAAGACCCATCATCAGTGCACCAATTTGGGCATCTGTTGCTTCACCATTCATGATGGTGCGCATGACGTCTTCCATTTGCGGCTGCGTCAACTCAATATTTTTAGTGATGTTATTTAAAGCTTGTTGCATATTCATTTTTCACTGCACTCATTTATGCGTAAATTTCTAAAAAGTTCTTAAAGATTTGATGGCCATGCTGACTCAAGATTGATTCAGGGTGAAATTGCACGCCTTCAACGGCAAGCGTCTTATGCTTTACACCCATGATTTCTTCAATTGAGCCATCGGCTTCATTGGTCCAGCAGGTCACCTCTAAGCATTCAGGCAAGCTTTCTTGATCAATCACCAGTGAGTGATAACGCGTTGCTGAAAACGGGGAAGGGAGGTTGCTAAAAATGCCTTTATTCGAGTGGTGCATGTCAGACAGACGCCCATGCATCACTTTTTTGGCACGAATGATTTCGCCACCAAAAGCCTGACCAATGGCCTGATGTCCTAAGCACACCCCTAATAATGGAATTTTTCCAGCAAAATGCTGAATGGCTGGAATAGAAATTCCTGCTTCCAAAGGTGAGCATGGACCAGGGCCAATCACAAGATACTTAGGTTGCCATCGCTCAATATCTTCCAATGTCACGGCATCATTACGTACTACTTTTACTTCTTGGTTTAACTCGCCAAAATACTGCACGATGTTGTATGTAAAAGAGTCATAGTTGTCGATCATTAAAAGCATGAGCTTAACCTATTGAAATTTATGCACATAAATGTGCTTGAAGAGTCCTATGGTATTCGTGCGATTACATTATAAAGCTATAAGTAAATTATTTTTCTCATTCAATGACTTGAATGGAGGCACAAAACCGAAATTATCATAGCAAAAAATACTCAGCTAGGGCGTGACATTTTTTCGCAGGTCTAAAAATTACAATGGGTTTTGTTACTAATGGATATAGAGTTTATGAATATCTCAGATTCAAATCCTAACGAGAAACCACGTAGATTATGTGTAAATGTCATGAAGTATGCACATTCAATGAATATAAAAAGAATATCTCCTAATGCTGTGAGCCAAAAACTCCCAAAATATCACCAAAACAGAGCATCTTTATTTACTTAGTCACATCTGAGATTTCGGCTTTATATCTGTTTGAATGGCGAGGTTTTGGATTTTTATAAAATTGAATATAAACAGTTGCTTATGCTGTTTATATTTGGTTTTAGGTATATCGCCCGCCGTGATATAAGGTATTGAGGTCAAATCATGGCGAAAATAGCAGCTTTAACAGTGCTCTAATTTATAAAAAATGAGTGGAAATTGCACAGTGAAATTTAAAAATGCACCATTATGAGCCACACTCAAAATCTTTTAGATTAAATGTGAAGAAGCATGCTTGAATATGGTGCATTTACTTTTTAGCTCAGTATAATAGAGCCAAAGCAAACAGCTTAAAACTGTTATTCTGATAATGAATTCAATATTTTAGCTAAGCTTTTTAAAGTTGGTACGGTAATTGCTTTAGAACAACCAACTACTAACACGCACTAAAGAGTGCAACAAAAATTCATCGGAGCAAAATGAGCATGGCGAACAAGGTCCTACAACTCATCCAAGAAAGTGGCGCAAAATGGGTCGATTTCCGTTTTACGGATACTAAGGGTAAAGAACAACACGTAACTTACCCAGCAGATACTATCGACGAAGATACTTTTGAAGACGGTAAAATGTTTGATGGTTCTTCTATCGCTGGTTGGAAAGGCATTGAAGCATCTGACATGATCTTACGCCCAGATGCTGCAACTGGTTTTATCGACCCGTTCTTCGCTGAGCCGACAGTAGTTGTTACTTGTGACGTTATTGAGCCATCAACAGGTCAAGGTTATGACCGTGACCCGCGTTCGATTGCTCGCCGTGCTGAAGAATACCTAAAATCGACAGGTATTGGTGATACTGCATTCTTTGGTCCAGAACCAGAATTCTTCGTATTTGACGAAGTAAAATGGGAAATTGATATGTCTGGCGCGCGCCATACATTGATTGCTGAAGAAGCTGCTTGGTCAACAAACAAAGACTACGAAGGCGGAAACTCTGGTCACCGTCCACGTGTTAAAGGTGGTTACTTCCCAGTTCCTCCAGTTGATTCTTCACATGATATGCGTGCTGATATGTGTGCGCGTATTGAAGACATCATGGGCCCAGGTCGTGTAGAAGTACACCACCACGAAGTTGCATCTTGCCAATTAGAAATTGGTGTAAGCTTCAACACAATGGTTCGTAAAGCAGACGAAGTACAACAGTTTAAATATGCTGTTTGGAACGTTGCGCACCAATATGCAAAAACTGCGACTTTCATGCCTAAGCCAATGGTTGGTGATAACGGTTCTGGTATGCACGTTCACATGTCAATCTCTAAAGATGGCAAGAACTTGTTTGCTGGTGATGAATACGCTGGTTTGTCAGAAATGGCGCTTTACTTCATTGGTGGTGTAATCAAACACGCTCGTGCATTGAACGCAATTACGAACCCTTCTACAAACTCGTACAAGCGTTTAGTTCCACACTTCGAAGCACCGATTATGTTGGCTTACTCAGCACGTAACCGTTCTGCTTCTATCCGTATTCCTTACGTTTCTAGCCCGAAAGGCAAGCGTATCGAAGCTCGTTTCCCAGATCCAATGATGAACCCGTACTTAGGTTTCGCTGCATTGTTAATGGCGGGTCTTGACGGTATCCAAAACAAGATTCACCCAGGTGAAGCAGCTGATAAAAACTTATACGACCTTCCTCCTGAAGAAGAAGCGAAAATCCCTACAGTTGCGCACAGCCTAGATATGGCGCTTGAAGCGCTTCAAGCGGATCACGAGTTCCTTCTTAAAGGTGGTGTATTCACTAAAGAAATGCTTGATGCATATATCGAACTTAAAACTGAAGAAGTGCGTCGTTTGAACACGACAACTCACCCAGTTGAATTTGATATGTACTACAGCTTGTAATTCTGAACTGAATTTCGCTGCAAAAAACCCGCGCTAGCCGCGGGTTTTTTTGTATCATCTGTTTAACTTGAAAAAAATTGATGAGAGCAATGGCACAGCGTAAGAAGCACACCAGTTTTTATCCTTGGATTGACCCTAAAGATCACGACAAAGGTTTTAAGCTAAATTTTTCGATGGTGATTTATATCGAAGTTGGTCGCACCCCTGAAGGCTACAAGCAGGCAGAATTTGTTGCATTGAAAAGCCCTGAGTTAGCACTGGATTATGATTATCCTCAAAGTTTTTACTTGAGTGCTGAAGGTTTTATTTTGGTGAAAACTCCGCAAGGTAAATTTGAAACCATTGCAAAAACAGATAATTGCTAAAGATTGACCTCATAATTGAATCAATGACATTCTTCATAACTCAAAAAGCGTTTAAGCGCACAGTAAATCAATGGTACAGGTAGGCTTATGCAGCAGATTCCAGCTGAACTGAAAACATGGTTATATGCTTCAGGTTCACTTACTCAGCAACTAACGTATTTGGCTGATGGAGCGTTTAGGGTTCAACCGACCAAAGAGCATTTTCAGCGTCTTCAGTTTATCGATGCAAAATGGATGGGCATGCCGTTTCAGCATACGTCATGGGTCCGAGAAAGTTTTTTATATGGCAGTGATGCAGAGCCTTGGGTCAAAGCCAAAAGCATTTTCCCGATCTTAAGTTTGCAAGGCCGCGCACGGCTTTTTAAACATATTGGTAAAAAACCGATTGGTTGGTTCTTGTTTCAGCGCACCAATCCAGCATGTGAACGTCGTGTGATTTGGCTAGAAGATGGTTGGACCAGACAGAGCTGTTATACTTGGCACGGCTGCAAGTTTATTGTTCAAGAAACTTTTTTAGCGAGTTTTGAGCAATTTTTGCAAAAGCAGAATTCAGCATCTGAAGGACAGTCATGACAACTGCGCATCAAATTACTTGGCGTGAACGTTTAGAAGCCTATTATTATTTATGTCGTTTTGATAAGCCTGTTGGCACAGAATTGGTGTTCTGGCCTACCATGTGGGCACTATGGATTGCAGCAGAGGGCATACCGCCAATTGGTATTCTGATTCCGATGGTACTTGGCACGATATTTATGCGTGCGGCTGGGTGTGCAATTAATGATTTTGCTGATCGTAAAGTCGATGCACATGTAGAGCGTACGAAAACGCGGCCTTTAGCAACAGGGGTTATCACGGCCAAAGAAGCCATTTATGTGTTTCTAGCTTTAGTCTTTGCTAGTGCTTGTATGTTGTTATTTCTACCGATTGAAACATTCTATTGTGCTTTAGGTGGGCTTTTTCTCGCATTTATATATCCTTTCATGAAGCGCTATACCCATTTGCCTCAGCTTGTTCTAGGCATGGCTTTTTCGTGGGGAATTCCGATGTCATTTACGGCCATGGGTAAACCATTAGATTTAACCTGTTGGTTGCTGTATTTTGGCAATCTGGCTTGGACTGTAGCGTACGATACTCAATATGCGATTACTGACCGTGAGTATGATTTAAAAATTGGGGTGAAGTCGACAGCCATTTTGTTTGGTCGTTTTGATATTCAAATCATTGCACTTTTACAGGCGATGAGTGTCGTTTTGATCGGTGCGGCGCTTTACCTTGAAAATTTATTGATGCCATTGGGTTTAATCGCATTGCTGGTAGTCGTGGCTGATTTTATTTATCAATGGTCAAAAACCAAAGACAGAGATCCACAGCGTTGTTTTTGGGCATTCCGTCACAATCGTTGGGTGGGATTCATTATTTTTACTGGAATCTTTTTAGAATTAATTATTTAAAGTGATTGTTTGGTTGAAAAGCGTCCTACGCAGGGCGCTTTTTTTATGTCTTAATAAAACGGCATGTAGATTCATGCTTAAAAAAACAACGAATAAAAGGATATTTTATGAAACGCTCGAAAATAGCATTAGCCCTTACAGTTGCCGTTTCAATGCTGTCTTTAACTGCTTGTAATGACGATGATTATTCGCCCGCTTCAAACCAACAGCCCACTTATCTGTCGGAAGGAAATTATTCTTTAGATACAGTCGAGTATAGTTCATCGATTAAAGTCATGACTTATAACATGACGAATGTGCAGGGGAAGACAGCGACTGCAACGGCAATGGTTTTATTTCCACAGGTAGCTCGACCTAAAGATGGTTATCGTGTTGTGGTGTGGGAGCATGGAACTGTCGGAGGCGGAGATGATTGTGCACCAAGTAAAAATATGATTCATCCACGCTTTAAAATTTTAGCGAATACATTATTGGCTGCAGGCTATGTCATTGTTGCTCCAGATTATGAAGGCCTAGGTACATCAGGTGTACATCCTTATTTGAATTTATCTAATGCTGCGAAGTCAGCGCTTTCTGCTGTACAAGCAGCAAAAGATCATTATGGTAAGCAGTTGAATGGTGCGTGGATGTCTGTGGGACAATCTCAAGGGGGGCATGCCTCATTAGCGACCGCAGAATACGCAAATACAGATACAACCTATAAAGGTGCTGTGGCAGGTGCACCAGCTTCGAGTTTAGGACAAATTATTCAAATTTATCTCGATCCACAATATAATCTTGACGTAAATGGTCAACCTAAAGCAAATGGTTTGAATATTTTAGATGACAAATTGCAACAAGTCCGTATTGCAATGGCAAATGGCCTACCAGCGGCACAAGGCCAAGCATTGATTGCGCAAATTGCGGATGGTTATGCTGAACTCTTGGCTTATGCGGCACTCACAAGCTCGGGTATTAAAGCGTATCAGCCTGATTATGATTTAAAAAATATCTTTACCCCTGGCGCTGCTGAAATTGCAGAAAGTGCTTATGGACGTACAGGCGATGATGGTGCATGTTTAGGTTATCCAGCACCGAATAGTGCAAATGGCTTACAAGAACAATTTAAAGCGGGTGTTGTAGAGTTCTTGGCAGATCCGACACACTGGACTTCACAGTATGGTGTTGATTTAAATAAAATTAAAACAGATCCAGTGGTTCAGAAATTTTTGGCGGATAATCAACCAGCAACCAATGCCACTGCTGCGAAAGTCATTAAAACCCCTATATTTATTATTCAAGGTGCCAATGATCAAGCGGTACTGCCTGTAGTAACGCAAGCGTTATATGTAAATATGAAAGCAAAAGCGACCACATATTTCCCGCAAAATGCATATGCTGATGGTTATAAATTAACGATTGTACCGAATGCGACGCATACGCAGGCAATCATATGTCAAAATAAGGAGGCTGTAGACTTTATTCAGACCCATATGGCTGCGGGTACGGGTATTGTACTAACTGATGCACAAAAAGATGCTAGCACCAATGAAAATTGTACAGGTATAGCGCCGACATAAAATTAATCATTTAAGCTGAAGACAGAGCCTCATGATTGAGGCTCTTTTTTTGTTATAGTATTGGCCCATCAAAATCTAGAGATTGGAAATAGGCTGGCTATGACGAAATCAACTCAAAAACTAACGCCAAAAGTGATGTTTTTGGCGAGTCTTGGTATTGTGATTCCATTGCTTATTTTAGGGATTGCTTTTTTAGCGGTAAAAAGCGATGCAAAAAACCAAGCGGAATATCAGCGTATTAAGGAAGAACAACAGCAGCGTATTCAAGCAAAGTTGGCTGCCGAAAAGCAATTCACACAGCAGGAAGCGAGCAGCGCAGTCTCAAAGTAATTTAAGCACGCATTGCAGGCGTGATACCAATGTGTTTGCGCAGTTGGCGAATGCTTGGAATTTCAGTAAAACGCAGAACAATGTAACCTGCTTCATTGAGCATGGCATCACGTTCTGCATCTTCTTGTTCCTTGCCGATATGGGAAGGATCATCGAGTTCAATAATCACCACGACCGTTAATTGTTCATCTAATAAAACGAAATCGGTGACTTTACGGTTAAATTTGGCCCGTATTTTATAGTGGTCACTGGTAATCAGTGAGCTAAATGAAACTTGAGCTAGAACATGATGGCGTGGGAAGGCTTCTTTTAAGCGAATAAACATTTTACGTTCAAATGGCGTAATGACGTGTTTGGCATAAAACTTTTGCTTACGGCGAAACAGGTCAGGGTAAACCATCATCACTAGTGTAATAGTGGCGAAGCAGCCGATGATAAAAAAGATGATTTGACTCAGATCGAACACAATATTTTCTAGCGCAAAGAAAAAACCCACTCGCATGGAGTGGGTTTTTAGAATTTTGGCTCTCCAACCTGGGCTCGAACCAGGGACCTGCGGATTAACAGTCCGTCGCTCTACCGACTGAGCTATTGGAGAATCTGCACGCATTCTATGTGGCAAAGCTCAAAGGGTCAAGTCTTTGGCCTGATATTTTTATATAATCTGCTTTAAATGATTTAAAAATAAACGGTTTAGCTTTTATTGGTGCGATTTGATTCAGTCTTTTTGGTTTTCCATGGAGATATTTGGGAGATTCAAGCTGAGAAGAGCCTGTATGGAAAGCTGCTTTGGAGTGATTTAGAGATTGGTTTTACGTATGGGTGAATGTCATTTTTATAGACAGAAAAAAGCCCAAGTCATAATGCTTGGGCTTTTTAAAATTTGGCTCTCCAACCTGGGCTCGAACCAGGGACCTGCGGATTAACAGTCCGTCGCTCTACCGACTGAGCTATTGGAGAATCTGAAATGCAGTATAGAGAAAATTACACATGGGTCAAGTTACAATTCTAAAAAAAGTCGAATTTTAGATTAAATGTTTTTTTTATAATCAGTTTGATATGTCATAGCTGTATACCAGAAGGGTATAGGGTGTGGATCAAAACAATGAGTGATAAAAAAAGCCCAAGTCACGATGCTTGGGCTTTTTAGAATCTTGGCTCTTCCACCTGGGCTCGAACCAGGGACCTGCGGATTAACAGTCCGTCGCTCTACCGACTGAGCTATGGAAGAATAGTGGCTCTCCAACCTGGGCTCGAACCAGGGACCTGCGGATTAACAGTCCGTCGCTCTACCGACTGAGCTATTGGAGAATCTAATGCGCATTTTAGGGAGGAAAGGAAAATGGGTCAAGCAAAAAATATTGAGAAATGAATTGTTTGCTTTATAAATATGCGTTTAGGTAGCAAAAACAAAAAAACCGCTCAAAAAGAGCGGTTTTTTAAACAAGACGAATCTTATTTTTCAACGCCAGCAGCTTGACCTACATATTTCGCGTTTGCATAATCCCAGTTTACAAGGCTTTCAAGGAAAGTTTTGATGTAAACAGGACGCGCATTACGGAAGTCGATGTAGTAAGCATGTTCCCAAACGTCAATGGTTAACACTGCAACTTTACCGTGTGCAAGTGGAGTGTCTGCATTTGAAGTTTTAAGGATAGAAAGGTTGCCATTTACTTCGTCAGCAACTAACCAAGCCCAACCTGAACCGAATTGAGTTGTTGCAGCAGCAGCAAATTCTTCAGCGAATTTTTCGTAAGAACCGAATGCTTCATCAATTTTAGCAGCTAAAGCGCCTGTTGCTTTACCACCACCGTTTTTAGCCATACAGTTCCAGTAGAATGTGTGGTTCCAAACTTGTGCTGCGTTATTGAAGATACCTGCTTTAGCTGCATCACCAGCAGAAGCTGTGATGATTTCTTCTAAAGTTTTACCTTCAAGGTCAGTACCTTTGATTAGGTTGTTTAGGTTAACAACATAAGTATTGTGGTGTTTGTCGTGGTGGAATTCTAAAGTTTCTTTGCTGATGTGTGGAGCAAGATCTTCGTAGCCATATGGAAGTGCAGGTAAAGTAATGGTTGTCATGTTTCATTCCTTGCAGATTTGCTGGGTTTTACTTTAAGTGCATTTATTGTAAATGATTCTATAGACAATAGGGCAGTCTTTTAATACACAAAATATGCAAAAAATTTCGCAAGGAGACATATACGATACACAAGATATCGTTAGAGTCTTTTGTACAGAATGTGTTCATTTTAAAAGACTCTAAGCTCTAGATGGATTGAGGTGTGTAATTAATTTTTAGTCTGCAACGCAGCATGGTAACGGCGATTTACTTCATCCCAATCGACCACATTATAAAAGGCATTGATATATTCAGGACGGCGGTTTTGGTATTTTAGATAATACGCATGTTCCCATACATCTAAACCGAGAATAGGGGTATGACCGTGCATAAGAGGGGAATCCTGATTTGCACTGCTTTCAACAATCAGGTTGCGTTCAGGTGTCACACTCAGCCATGCCCAACCACTGCCAAAACGGCTAATCGCGGCTTTGGTAAATGCATCTTTAAAAGCATCAAAACCACGGAGTTGCTCATCAATAGCCTTTGCCACAGCTCCAGTCGGTTGGCCACCACCTTGTGGACTCATGACCGTCCAAAACAGTGAGTGTTTGGCATGACCACCTGCATTATTGATCACCATCTTTTTAAGATCAGTAGGGACTTCATTGACTTTGGCAACCAAATCTTCCACAGACAGTTTCTCCCATTCTGTGCCTGCAATCGCGCCATTAATGTTATTGATGTAGGTTTGATGGTGTTTACTGTGGTGAATTTCCATCGTTTTCGTATCAATATTGGGTTCGAGTGCATCATAGGCATAAGGAAGAGCGGGTAAAGAATAAGCCATGTTTTTGATTCCTTTAATCATCAAAGTTTGTTTTATTGGGAGTTTTTAAAGCAGTTTTATTATCCACTTAATTATTAATGAGAATCAATATGTTTATTATTTACAATATTGGAGTGCAGCGTAGCAATTTATATTGTTCGTATTGGGTTGAACGTTCAGCAGGTATAACAAATATCAAATGCAAAGCGTTTTTGAACTGATGCTATGTTTTGATTTAAAAAGATAAAAGGCTAGGAATAATATTTTAGAAATTAATAATTTGCTGAAATGGAAGTGATGTCGGATGCCATGCGATGTAAGCGCATTGAAAGGACTGGGATGAAAGGACTTTCATCCCAGTGATTGCTTAGATCGGGTTATTTAACTCTAAATAAACATATTCAATATCAAATTGTTCTGAAATGGCTTGACCTAATCGCTGCACGCCATAGCGTTCAGTCGCATGATGTCCGCAAGCAAAATAATGTACGCCTAATTCTTTGGCTTCATAGAAGGTACGTTCACTGACTTCGCCTGAAATATAGGCATGACAGCCTTGTTCAGCGGCTTTTACAATAAAATCTTGTGCACCACCGGTACAAAAACCGACTTTTTCAATCATGGTCTTGTCCGCAGGAAGATGGGTGATATCAAACTTTAATTTCTCAGACACAAACTTTTTAAACTCTTCCACAGGCATGGGCTGTTTTAAATAACCAATATTACCAATAGGATGACGCTCAGATGGATCAAGTGCTTTAATACGTTCCAGTTCGAGCAAATCTGCAATCGCTGCATTATTTCCAAGACTCGGATGGCTGTCGAGGGGGAGGTGATATGCCAACAAAGAAATGTCATGTTGAATCAGACTCTTGATCCGTTTACCGCGCATACCTGTGATGGGAGAGGCTTCACCTTTCCAAAAATAACCATGATGCACCAGTAAAAGATCCGCATTTTCTCGGATCCCGGCATCTATGGCATCTTGCGATGCAGTCACCGCAGCTAAAATTTTACGCACTTCGGTCTTTCCTTCAATTTGAAGGCCATTCGGAGCATAGTCCTTAAACTCAGGTGATTTAAGGGTTTGATCACACCACTGAATAATGTCTTGTAATTTTGCCATATCGACTTAAAAACTCTTTTAAATTGATTACATCGGAACCTATTGTTTATTGTAACTAAAGCATGACAAAACTCTTGCTTATTTTTGTGCTTCGGCTTGAATTTCGCTTTACAATAGGCATAAATTACTTAGTCATCAATGAATTAAAACATTTTAGAGGGTGAAATCGTGCGCAGGACCTTTTCCTGGTTACCTTGGGTATTACTCATTTTAGTCATTGCTGGATTTTTTGCTTGGCAGCAGTATCAAAAGCCAAAAGCGCCTGTGGCGTCCGATGGGATTAAGATGCCTGCTGAAAAGGTGGAACCTTTAATTAACACCACTCGTACCGGTGGGGTGGTTTCTTATAGTGCCGCCGTGAAAGTGGCTGCACCAGCAGTAGTGAATATTTTTACCACGCAAAAAGTCAAACAACTTGACCATCCATTACTCAATGATCCTGCGTTCCGTGAATTTTTTGGCAATCAAATTCCAGATCAGTTTAGCCAAAATAAAAATGAAAACAGTTTGGGTTCAGGTGTGATTGTTCGCCCTGATGGTTATATTTTGACGAATAATCATGTGATTGCTCAAGCCGATCAAATTGTTGTGGCATTACAAGATGGCCGTCGTGCAGTGGCAAAAGTGATTGGTACCGACCCCGATACTGATTTGGCTGTGATTAAAATTGAGCTGGCGAACCTGCCTGTTTTACCTTTTAAGTTAAGTGGCAACGAAGTGGGTGATGTGGTCTTGGCCATTGGTAACCCATTTGGTGTGGGGCAAACGGTTACGCAAGGTATTGTCTCTGCTACAGGACGCTCTGACCTAGGTATTAATACTTATGAAGACTTCATTCAAACCGATGCTGCGATTAATCCCGGCAATTCTGGCGGTGCTTTGATTGATGTCGCGGGGAATTTGATTGGGGTTAATACAGCAATTTTCTCTCAATCAGGTGGGTCTTTAGGCATTGGTTTCGCCATTCCTGCAAGAATTTGCCAACAAGTACTGAACTCTATTCTTAAAGACGGCCGTGTGGTACGTGGTTGGTTGGGTATCAGTTTACTGCCTGTTGAACAAGTCAATATTCTAGAGCCTAAAGGGCCAGGTGTGGTTGTCGCGGACGTGTTAAAAACGGGACCTGCTGCAAAAGCTGGTTTAAAGAAAGGCGACAAGATCGTGAAAGTGAATGATGAAGTGATTACTTCAACCTCACATTTGATTAATTTTGTGGCTTTACAACCGCCAAATAGCACCATTCAGATTTCACTTGAGCGTGATGGCAAACCTTTAGATGTGGCTGTGGTTGTTGGGGAAAGAAAAGAGCAAAATCAGGACTCTCAATTTATCCCATTACCTGAATAAGACTAAAAAACGTAAATAAAAATGCCTCTTATATAGAGGCATTTTTTATGAGTAGATGATTTACAGTGTGGATATTAAATGCAGAGCATGATCAATAGAAAACCCTGTGCATTTTAAATGCCTAAGATTGGTCAATGGTGTTCCTATTTTAGTTGTACATCAAAGCTCACTTATTATTAGATATTGCCCATTCGCATCAAGCATTCATAACGCGATGAACTTATTTGCGTGGAGGTATAGGTCGAAGCTAAAAGAAGGCGTGTGATTGAGGATGCATTGTACAGCCTTTCATTACGCTTCTTATTTAACATAGATGTTACAGGAAATGTTGAGCCTAACTTTTAGGAAAACCATTGCTGTTATCGTTTTAAATGGTGTTTTTGTTTAAGCGAGGCGCTGATGACTAGCTTGAATCGACAGGAGGATTGATCAGGCACAAAAAAACAGCAACCGAAGTCGCTGTTTTTATATATCTGGAAATTATGCTTCTTGTTGGATACCTGCAACGAGCCAGTCTTGGGTAGAACCCACTGGTTTTACAAAGTGCCAAACTTCAGCAAAAGGTTGCGGTAAGCTGTTGAGGTCTTCACTTACTGTACCAGTAAAACGTACGCTAACCACGTATTGGCCATTTTCTGTCGCAGAGTCCGCAACCATCGCATTAAGGTTTGAAAACTCAGCTACATCTTGATCTTGGTTTGCCATAATGTCTTGATACATAGACTGGTAAAGATCAGGTGTTAAGTAACGCTGAATTTCAGAAATGTTACTTGCCGTGTTCATCGACTGAATATGATTGAAACGTTGACGAGCAATACGTAAGAAAGCCGCAGGTTCTGTACCGTCTGGCAGCTGACTACCACTATTGGTATAGGCAGCGCCAAAAGGTGCATTGTTTTGTGGTGTAGCAGCTGAACCACCTACAGACTGACCAAAAATATTGCTATTGTCATTTGATGTACGTGGTGCAGCTTGTTGGCCAAACGGTGCTTGAGTTGAACCATTGTTTGGCGCGTATGGATTAGCTGCTACTTTTTTTTTTGCGCCCATTTTACGGAAAATGAAGAAGGCAACAGCAGCGGCAAGAAGAATCCAAATCCAGCTCGGAATACCACCTTTTTCTTCCTGTGCTTGCGCTTGAGAAGCAGAGTTTTCATCTGCCAATGCATTTGCAGCAACAGCACCAATTGCAGCACCAGCTACACCAGCCGCAACCATACCGCCGACGCCTGGACCAGATTTAGCTGGAGCCGTAGCAGGCGCGCTAGGTTGTTGAACTGGAGTTGCTTGACGAGGTTGTTGATAAGACTGAGTTGGTGCAGCTTGACGGCTCATGCCGTGGCTTTTACCACCACCTGCACGTTTAGCTTCTGCGGCTAAGGGTGCAACTAAAAGAGCCGCTGTTAAAAAACCAGCAATCAAACCACGCTGTCGAACTTCCATCAAATTTTCCTACTCTATAAAAAATAAATTTTAACTCTATCTTTATGCAGTCTTTCATCCTAAATTTCAATAAAAAACGTGTTTATTTTATGAGAAATCCAAATGAATGGAATTTAGCTTAGTTGAGTTCGTCACTTAAGCTCATGGCTTCAGTGAGTGCCTCATGTAAGCGCGCTACAGCGATGACCTTAACCCCAGCAATGTCTTTTTGCGGTGCGTTGCCTCGCGGTAGAATAATGAACTTAAAGCCATGTTTAATGGCTTCTTTTAAGCGTTCCTGCCCATTGGGGACTGGGCGAATTTCCCCAGAGAGTCCTACTTCACCAAAAACAGCCAATTGTTGTGGCAGGGCTTTACCTCGCAGGCTAGAGGCACAGGCCAATAGGACGGCCAAGTCAGAGCCTGTTTCAGTGATTTTTAAACCACCGACAACGTTGACATAGACATCTTGTCCAGATGTTTGCACGCCACCATGGCGATGCATCACCGCCAAGAGCATATTTAAACGGTTTTGTTCTAAACCCAAGGCGACTCGGCGCGGTTGACCATGTGCATCATCAACCAAAGCTTGAACCTCAACCAACAGAGGACGTGTGCCTTCACGGCTGATCATCACGATTGAGCCTGCAATGGCTTCATCATAACGGCTTAAAAAAATGGCTGAAGGATTCGCCACTTCTCTTAAGCCTTTATCGGTCATGCCAAAAACCCCGAGTTCATTGACTGCACCAAAACGGTTTTTAACAGCTCGAATCATCCGATAACGTGAGTCGGACTGACCTTCAAAGTACAGAACACAGTCCACCATATGTTCAAGCACACGCGGGCCAGCCAGTGCACCTTCTTTGGTGACGTGTCCGACAATGAACAAGGCTGTGCCACTATTTTTAGCAAAACGTGTTAGTAAAGCTGCAGATTCGCGAATTTGAGAAACGCCACCCGGCGCTGACTGGAGTGTTTCGGTATATAGGGTTTGAATGGAATCTAAAATTGCCACGGCGGGACGCTCATGGGCAAGCATTTCACATATCCGCTCAACACAGGTTTCTGCCATGACTTTGAGTTTATCTGTGGGCAGATCAAGACGATTTGCACGTAAAGCCACTTGCGAGAGTGATTCTTCACCTGTGACATACAATGCCGCACTGTTGGCCGCGGCCATATGCGTTGCTGTTTGCAATAAAATGGTCGATTTTCCAATGCCTGGATCACCACCAATCAGTACCACAGAGCCCGTGACGAGACCACCGCCAAGCACACGATCAAACTCACCAATTCCTGTAGCCAATCGAGTCTCATGTGAAACTGAAATTTGATTTAAGGTGCTAATAGCAGCAGCTTGACCTGCATAGCCGCCACCCATTTTGGGTTGCGCACGATGTGTGACTGCTGGTGCAATATTGACTTCAACTAGACTATTCCATTCTCCACATTCAGAACATTGGCCCGCCCATTTTGAATGGTCAGCGCCACATTGTTCACAGCGGTAAACACTTTTTGCTTTTGCCATGCTTTATTTGATGCACTATTTGGAGTATTCGATGGTTCAACAGCATACAGAGGATTGGATTTGAAATGAATGCTCTGAATCAAAAAGCCACCCGAAGGTGGCTTAAGTATTGCACATTTTAAAAATGTGCTTTGAAAATAGCCTTAGTACAACTCACCTGATTTACGTTTTTCGACAAAATCACGTGACTCTTTCACAATCACCGTCGACAGCAATAACAAGGCAATTAAGTTTGGAACCGCCATTAAACCATTAAAGGTATCGGCAAATAGCCAGACTAAATCAAGAGATGCCACGCAACCAATAAAGACTGATGCGATGTAAATGAGACGGTACAACAGCACATACTTTTCACCGAGTAAATAAGTACAGCATTTTTCGCCGTAATAGCACCAACCTAAAATGGTGGAGTAAGCGAAGAACACAATACCAAAAGTCACGATCCAGCCTCCGACACCCGGCAGTAATTGGTTAAAAGTATGGGTAGTTAATACCGCGCCTGTTTCGCCACCAAAACTATTGCCCGCCATAATAAAGCCCATAACCAAAACGATCCCTGTAATACTACAGACGATAATGGTATCGATAAACGTACCTGTCATTGAGACTAAGCCTTGACGTGCAGGGTGGTCGGTTTTTGCAGCAGCGGCAGCAATGGGTGCTGAACCCATGCCTGCTTCATTTGAGAAGACGCCACGAGCGACACCGTAACGAATGACCGCACCAATTGCACCACCTGCTACCGCTTCACCCGTAAAGGCATCACGGAAAATCAGTTCAAGTGCAGGCATGACGAGTTCAAGATGGTTGAAGATAATAATGAGGCCACCGAGGACATAGCCAATCGCCATAATCGGTACGATGAAAGAAGCGGCTTTAGAAATAGATTTAATCCCGCCTAAAATAACTAAAGCGGAGAATACAGTAATGACGATACCTGTGATCCATGTTGCAACTCCCGTACTGTTTTCAACAGCGAGCGCAACTGTGTTGGATTGCACTGAACTGCCAATCCCAAAAGACGCCAAGGTGCCAAATAGTGCAAAAATCAGTGCTAACCATTTCCATTTTAGACCGCGTTCAATGTAGTACATTGGACCGCCAGACATTTCACCTTTTTCATTTTTGATTCGGTATTTAACTGCCAGTACGCCTTCACCATATTTGGTTGCCATACCGAACAGGGCTGTCATCCACATCCAAAACACCGCACCTGGGCCACCAAGGACACAAGCGGTTGCAACACCAGCGATATTACCCGTACCAATGGTGGCAGAGAGTGCAGTCATGAGGGATGCAAAGTGCGAGATATCTCCTGCATGAGAATGTGCTTGGTCATGTTTGCCAAATACTTGTTTAAAGGCCAGAGGCAACATGCGAATTTGCCAGAAGAACAAGCGTAATGTGAGGAATATCCCTGTTCCGACAATGAGGACCAACATATAGGGTCCCCAGACCCAACCACTGATGGTTTCCATAAAAGTTTGTAAACTTTGTGTATTCATTTTTCTTTTAGTCCTCTATGTTTTAAAACTTGAAATTTCTAGAAAAATTTTGAGTTTTATTAAGCAATTGATATGCCACAGTCATGCTTCCTGCACGATTTTTTATTGATTTTTAGTCTTGGTGTATTTGTTACACGGAAATTTATTTTTGACAAGTGTTTTGCTGATTTTTTCAACAGGAACTTTTACGTGTCCTTTGTCGTGTTAAATATAAGAAAAATTAATTAACTTTTCAAAAGATGTTGAAAATATAGATTAATACACTTTTATTTTTATTTTTTTGTTCTTTTCGGGTAATTTTGGCGACTGGAAATAAAAGATGACATCAAGAATGAGTTTAGAAAATACAGAATCGACCTCTGAACAAGGTGATTTAAAACGGAGTTTATCCAACCGCCATTTACAACTCATTGCGATTGGCGGTGCGATTGGTACAGGTTTATTTATGGGGTCGGGGAAGACAATTAGCCTCGCTGGGCCATCTATTTTAATCATTTACATGATTATTGGTTTTATGGTGTTTTTGGTCATGCGCGCGCTTGGCGAATTACTGCTGTCTAACTTGAAGTATAAATCGTTTATCGATTTCTCTACCGATTTGATTGGGCCGTGGGCAGGCTATTTCGTTGGCTGGACCTATTGGCTATGTTGGATCACGATTGGTATTGCGGACTTATCAGCCATTATTTATTACCTTCAGTTTTTTAATGGAGGGATGCCGTTCACACCTGGGGAAGGGGTGATGATCAGTGTTGCGGCCATTGTGTTCATCATGGGCTTGAACTTGGTCACGGTGAAACTGTTTGGTGAGCTAGAGTTCTGGTTTGCACTGATTAAGATTATTGCCATTGTGGTGTTGATTGCCGTTGGTTTATGGATGATCTTTACAGGTTTCACTTCAACGACGGGTGAAATTGCATCATTTAGTCATCTTTGGTCACATGGCGGAATGTTCCCAACAGGCGTGACAGGCTTCCTTGCGGGTTTCCAAATTGCGATCTTTGCCTTTGTAGGTGTAGAGCTGGTCGGTACCACGGCTGCTGAAACTAAAGACCCAGAAAAGAATTTGCCTAAAGCGGTGAACTCGATTCCAATTCGTATCATTGTTTTCTATGTGCTGTCTTTAGTGATTGTAATGTCTGTGACACCATGGAACGTGATTGATCCGGCGGTTTCGCCTTTTGTGAACTTGTTTAGTCAAGCGGGTATTGCAGCAGCAGCAATCATCATGAACTTGGTGGTATTGTCTTCTGTGATGTCATCAATGAACAGTGGTGTGTTTTCAACGTCGCGTATGTTGTTTGGTTTGTCTCGTGAAGATCAAGGGCCAAAAGCATTTGGCCACTTAAACAAGCGTGCTGTTCCTGCAAATGCATTGTACTTTTCAGCCATTTGTTTACTGTTAGGTGCTGCACTACAGTACTTTGTACCAAATACTGTTGAAGCCTTTACTTTGGCAACTACACTGTCGACGATTTTGTTTATCTGTGTCTGGATCATGATTATCTGGAGCTACATTGTGTATTACAAAACACGTCCAGAGTTACATGCAAAATCGACCTTTAAACTACCAGGTGGTCTGTTTACCTGTTGGTTTGTGATCGTTTTCTTCATTGGTGTGATCTATGTGTTATCACTAGAAGCCGATACCATGAAAGCTTTAATGGTGAGTCCAATTTGGTTCATCATTTTGATTATTGGTTATTTTGGTTTCTACAAACCGAAACATAAATAATCGATACCATTTAAAAAAACGCCAGTCTTTAACTGGCGTTTTTTTTTAACTCACTATAATCTTTAGCGCTTAGTGGTTTGGTCATGCATGTTGATCAGGTTATACTTCTTCAAAATATCAAATAGGTGATCAGATGCGTTCTGTCATTTGCTGCATCAGTGTCTTGGTGATGAGTATTGCATTCGTCGGTTGTGGTCAGTCTGGTACATTACATATGCCAAATGATCCAAACTACGACAAGCGAGCGAAATATTTGCTTTATAAAGACGCAGCATCTAAGCCGTCTGCACAAAAGGAAGATACAGCGCCCGTGAAGCAAGAGTTTGCTGCACCTTCAGTTGAAACCAATCAGCCTTAATACCTTAAACGCTTCATAGAAAGGATACATTCATGAGTTTTACCCGCAATCATGGGGTTTTGCACGCTGAGCAATGCTCGCTGCAACAGCTTGCGCAGCAATTTGGTACACCACTGTATGTTTATTCAAAAGCGACTTTTGAAAAACACTTTACAGAGATGGATCGTGCTTTTGACTTTATCGATCATCAAATTTGCTTTGCGGTTAAGTCAAACTCAAACATTGCGGTATTGAATGTCCTTGCGAAGCTCGGTGCGGGTTTTGATATTGTGACCGGTGGAGAACTGGCTCGTGTACTAAAAGCGGGTGGCGAAGCTTCTAAAATTGTCTTTTCGGGTTTAGGTAAAACTGAGGTTGATGTTCAAAAAGCATTAGAAGTGGGTATTGCATGCTTCAATGTAGAGTCTCATGCAGAACTGGATCGTATTCAAAAAGTTGCAGCGAAGCTCGGAAAAAAAGCGCCGATTTCATTGCGTGTCAATCCAGATGTAGATGCGAAAACGCATCCTTATATTTCAACAGGCTTGAAAGAAAATAAGTTTGGGATTCCATCAGATACGGTGTTTGAAACCTATCAATATGCTGCAACGCTGCCGAATTTAGACATTATTGGGATTGACTGCCATATTGGTTCCCAGTTGACCGAAACACAGCCTTTTGTGGATGCGCTAGATCGTGTGATAGTGATGATCGATCAGCTTAAAACCATGGGTATTCAGCTGAAACACATTGATATTGGTGGTGGTTTAGGCGTGACCTATAAAGATGAAGTGCCGCCTACCGTTTTTGAATATGCCAATGCAATGAAGCCCGCTTTAGAAAAATTGGGTTTGAAAGTGTATATGGAACCGGGACGCAGTATTTCGGCAAATGCAGGGGTACTCCTGACCAAAGTAGATTTACTCAAACCGACTATTCACCGTAACTTTGCGATTATTGATGCAGCCATGAACGACTTGATTCGTCCTGCACTGTATGAAGCATGGATGGATATTCAGCCCGTTACCCCGCGTTCAGATGTCGAGGCAAAAGAGTGGGATGTGGTTGGTGCAATTTGTGAAACAGGTGATTTCTTAGGTAAAGAGCGTGTGCTTGCACTCAAAGAAAATGACGTACTGGCTGTATTGGGTGCTGGCGCTTATGGTTTTGTCATGAGTTCAAATTACAACAGTCGCGGTCGCGCCGCTGAAGTGATGGTGGATGGTGAAAACGTACATTTGATTCGTGAGCGTGAAACCATTGAGTCACTTTGGGACAAAGAACGTTTATTGCCTGAAGGATAATTCAAGATGTTATTAGAATTTACCAAAATGCATGGTCTAGGCAATGACTTTATGGTGGTTGATTTAATCAGCCAAAGAGCATTCCTTGATACTGTTACGATTCAGCGCTTGGCGGATCGTCATTTCGGCATCGGTTTTGATCAGTTGTTGATTGTTGAGCCACCTGATTTACCAAATGTCGATTTCAAATACCGTATTTTCAATGCTGATGGTTCTGAAGTTGAACAATGTGGTAATGGCGTGCGCTGCTTTGCACGGTTTGTACATGAGCGCCAGCTCACTACAAAGACCAAGATTAAAGTACAAACCAAGGCTGGAATTGTAGAACCCGAACTCGGTCAAAATGGCTGGGTACGCGTGAATATGGGCTATCCAAAGTTCTTGCCACAGGAAATTCCATTTATTGCAGATGCACCAGAAGCTTTGTATGACATTGCTTTGGCGAACAATGAGCAATTGACCATTGATGTGGTGAATATGGGTAACCCTCATGCAGTTACTATCGTTCCTGACGTGATTACAGCTGATGTTGCACGTCTAGGCCCTCAGGTTGAATCGCATGAGCGTTTTCCGCAGCGTGTGAATGCAGGGTTTATGCAAATCATTGATGAAAAGCATGCGCGCTTACGTGTGTTTGAACGGGGTGTAGGCGAAACCTTGGCTTGTGGAACAGGAGCTTGTGCGGCTGCGATTTCAGGTATGCGCCGTGGTTTACTCGATTCATCTGTTGAGATTGAGCTCGCAGGTGGTAAGTTGCATATTGAATGGCGTGAAGGTGAAGTGGTTTGGATGACGGGTCCAACCTCAAATGTCTACGAAGGACGTATTGATCTGAGTTACTATCAAAACTAAGTTTAGCGTCACACAAGAAGCACTGATTCATCAGTGCTTTTTTTATGAAAAATGTACATAGGTATAGAAAGAGCTGAGACAGTGCTACTATGCAAAAGAAAATCAATCTTCCACAGAATAGAACTATAGAGGCTGACTTGTGACTTTTGAGCCCATGCAACTGCTCGCGATGTGGTTAAAACAACGAGAAATACAAAATCAGTCTACCCATACTTTGCAGGCTTATGAACGAGATGTGTCTGAATTTCTGCTATTTTGCGAACAGAAAAAGCTTGAGTTGGGCGATGTTGAAGCTACTGATTTGCGAGAATTTATTGCACAAAAAGTTGAATATCAACAGTTGAGCTCTAGTAGTTTACAGCGGATGTTGTCCTCTATTCGTCAGTTTATGAAATGGGCTGAGCAGGGGCAACATTTGGCTTTTAATCCTGCCGATGACTTTCAACTTAAACGTAAACCTCGTCCTTTACCAGGTCTAGTGGATATTGAAACCATCAATCAAATTTTGGATCAGGCCTTGCCTGAGAAAGAAGTCGAACAGCAAATGTGGTATCGAGACAAAGCTTTGCTTGAGCTGCTTTATTCCAGTGGATTACGCTTAGCGGAAGTGCAAGGCTTAAGAATTAAAGATATCGACTTTAACCGACAGTTACTGCGTATTACAGGTAAGGGTAATAAAACTCGGGTTGTGCCTTTTGGTTCTAAAGCCAAAGATGCAGTAATGAAATGGCTGAGCATTTATCCGCTGTGGAATGGTGATTTTGTGCCCGATGCACAAGTTTTTATTACTCAAAAGGGCAATCCTTTGGGGATGCGCCAGATTGAAAATCGGGTCAAGTTTCAGGCACAGCGTGCAGGCGTAAATATCGATCTGCATCCGCATTTACTCCGTCATTGTTTTGCTAGTCACATGCTGTCAAACAGTGGTGATTTGCGCGCAGTGCAGGAAATGTTAGGCCACAGTAACTTAAGTACCACCCAAATTTATACCCATGTCGATTTTGACAGACTGGCTCAAGTGTATGATCAGACACATCCACGAGCACAGCAAAAGGTGAAAAATTAGTTCATTCATACTTTAAAAATAGTGTCACAGAATGCATGCACTATAGCACTGTGTTTTAGGTTATATGCCAAAGGTCAGAACAAACGGCGTAAACACATTAGGGGATATCTATGAAAGCGCTAGGATGGACTGTGAGATTCGGCATTATTCTTGCTTGAATCAACTAGATCAATAAGTAGCAATGATCGCTCACTTTTGTTAGAAAAAGTGTGATTATGAACTTTTGTAGAATAATAAATCGGCAAAAAATAGAGTATAAACTTAAAAGAGGATGGGCTTAATGTTCCAGTTTAATGAAACGGTAGATTTAAGCTTATATTGAAGATGACAAATGTGAAAATAGGTCAGTATATGATTTCAGATATACAAGCAAAGTATGATCAACTCAGCTCCGCGCAAAAAGATATTTTTGCGGGCTATGGTTTGCGTCAGGTCAAACACTTTGTTGAAATTAGTTTAGCCAATATTGAGCCTGTACTGCCTGAAAATGCATTTGTTCAAGGCGTCAATGCAGCAGGTAAAGTTCAGGCTTTTAATGCAGAGACTGGGCAATACTATTTATGGATTTCCGATTTACAGTGGCAAGCGACTGCACAACCCTCAAATAGCATTGATTTAAAAGACGACTTTCTTGAAGTCTGGAAAATTTTTAATCTTGGACAATATGAATTGATTGATTTAAGTCATATTCATCGTGATTTTTTAGAAAGTCAGTTGGCTTAATGGCATAGAGCGTATATCGAAGCAGTGGGCTATTTTGATCAAGTTTAGGATGATTAAAATAGCCCCGATGTTGCATGCCGAGACGTTTCATTACCGCTTCAGAAGCCCTATTTTGAACTGCGGTAAAAGCAACAACCTCATCCAAGTCTAAAACCGAAAAAGCGAAATATAGGCAAGCCCGTGCAGCTTCTGTAGCATAGCCCTGATGCCAAAACTTCGAGTCCAATCGCCAACCGATTTCGACACAGGGTGAAAAATCAAAGCGTTCAGGTTGAGCATGTAAACCTGTAAATCCAATGAATTCCTGACTATGCTTTAGTTCAACTGCCCAGAAGCCCCAACCATTTTGATTGATGAATTGCTGAAACGTTTGCGCAAGGGCATCGCTTTCTGTTTGTGTGAGTGAACTAGGAAAATAACGCATCACTTGAGCATTGGCATTTAACTGTGCAAATGCAGGAAAGTCATCTGCGCGCCAAGCCCTTAGACGTAAACGCGCCGTTTCTATCGCAAACTTTAAATGCGTTGACATTAGATTTCATCAAGTGGGAGTTGGAAACTTTGTTTAATGATTTGACTTGGCAAGTCTGTTTTGACACTGGTAATGCCATTCTTTTTGGTCAAATGTGTGGATTGGAACTCGCGATAACTTTCTAAATCAGGTACTACAACTTTCAGCATTGCATCGCATTCCCCTAAAATAATGTAGCATTCCATGACTTGAGGGAGCTCTTTCATGGCTTCAATAAAGGTGTCGATGGTTTCGGCATCTTGACCGACCAGCCAAATACGTGAGAACAGAATCAGTTGAAGGCCAATTTTTTGTGGATCGACCACTGTGGTATAATTTTGAATAACACCTGCTTCTTCTAATAGTTTGACGCGTCTTAGGCATGAAGACGGTGATAGACCGATTTCTCGTGCTAAGTCATTATTTTGAATACGACCATTGTCTTGTAAGTGGCGAATGATATTTTTATCAATACGGTCAAGTTTTATGCGCACAGACTTTGGTGATTGTTTCATATCTTAGAATATAATTTGAAAAATACGTTTTATTATAGAATAAATTGAAAGCCAATTTTGTATTATTTCGCACATACTAATTTTCACTTTCTAATGGATGAAAGGGGAAAGGAAATGTCTGTATATGTACTCTTTGCACTGACCGTGCTGCCGCTGATTTTTACACCTGGGCCAGATATGTTATTTATTCTGTCTCAAGTTATGGGCAAAGATGCAAAAGCAGGCATGATGGCGACTGTCGGCGTATGTACAGGCTATTTACTACATTCAATTTTAGTGGCTTTGGGTATTGCTGCCATTATTGTGTCTTTCCCGCTTTTATTTGAAACCATCCGCTGGTTAGGCATTGCATATTTGTTGTATTTGGCCTTTGGTTTATTAAAGTCGGTTTTTAGTACTAAAAAATTGCAACTAGACCGAAAAACGGAAAATAACTTGATCAAAAAAGGCTTTTTTACCGCACTATTAAATCCCAAAGGTATGCTTATCTATTTTGCGATCTTGCCGCAATTTATCGACAAATCTGCCAACACTGTCAGTCAAGGTTTGATTTTATCTTTACTTTTTATCGCGATGATTTTTGTGGTCTACTGTAGTTTGAGTCTGGTTTTTGCAAAACTGACACAGAAGTCCCCAATAGATGAACGTAAACAAAAATGGATTGATGGTACTTCAGGTGGTTTGCTGGCATTGGCCGCGACATGGCTGATTGCCAATTAAACTCAGAGAAGCATGTCAAAATGGCATGCTTTTTTTTGAGGAAGTTTTTTAGAATGGTTAATAAAGCAGCAATATTGTGTCATCGTATATCTAGAATAATGAGTATTTGAATCTAAGGCTGTGTGATCTATCTTAAATGACAGATTTGTGAAGCCTGATAAAGATGTGAACAGACAGTCAATAATCTATTTGATGGTGAATATTAGAGAAAAGAAATCAAATCTTTGAATAATGTAAATCAGATAAAAATATAATAAAAATCATAACTTAATCTGAGTGCGATTTTGTGCAAATATAGTGCGTACAAAAAAGTATGAACGCGTCGTTCAGCTAAATTTACGCATTTTTACAGCTCTTTGGTGAATTGTGACTTGACCGAAATGCCGTACACATTGCAAGATAGGGCACCTAAAAAAATTTAAGTGAAGAGTTAAACTAACTTTTCTCAACATTTACATTTGCTAAAACAGCCGAGGATTACATGAAGGCTCTTGTTGCTGTAAAACGTGTGGTTGATGCCAACGTTAAAGTTCGCGTTAAGCCGGACAACAGTGGTGTTGACTTAACCAACGTTAAAATGTCAATTAACCCATTCTGTGAAATCGCAGTGGAAGAAGCGGTTCGCTTAAAAGAAAAAGGAACTGTTTCAGAAATCATCGTTGTTTCTATTGGTCCTAAAGAAGCGCAAGAGCAAATCCGTTCTGCAATGGCGCTTGGTGCTGACCGCGGTATCTTGGTTGAAGCTGATGACAGCCAACTGGGTGCTTTAGAAATTGCGAAAGTGTTGAAAGGCGTTGTTGACGCTGAACAACCTCAGTTGATTCTACTTGGTAAGCAAGCAATTGATGATGACTCTAACCAAGTTGGCCAAATGCTTGGTGCGCTTCTAGGTGCAGGTCAAGGTACTTTTGCTTCTGAAGTTAAAGTTGATGGCGACAAAGTACAAGTAACTCGTGAAATCGACGGTGGTTTACAAACTGTTGAACTTGCACTTCCAGCGATCATCACCACTGACTTACGTTTGAACGAGCCACGTTATGCTGCTCTTCCAAACATCATGAAAGCGCGTAAAAAACCGCTGGATACGAAGTCTCCTGCTGATTTTGGTGTTTCTACAACAACTAAACTTAAAACAGTTAAAGTTGAAGCGCCTGCTGAACGTAAAGCTGGCGTACAAGTGAAGTCTGTAGACGAACTTGTAGAAAAACTAAAAAATGAAGCGAAAGTGATCTAATACAGAAGGATAAAATCATGAGTATTTTAGTTATCGCTGAGCACGACAACAAAGCACTAAATGGTGCAACTTTAAACGTTGTTGCTGCAGCTCAAAAAATCGGTGGTGATATCACTGTATTAGTTGCTGGTTCTGGCGCTCAAGCTGTTGCTGATGCTGCTGCAAAAGTTGCGGGTGTAAGCAAAGTATTACTTGCTGACAACGCAGTTTACGCAAACCAATTGGCTGAAAACGTTGCAGCTTTGGTTGCAGATATTGCTAAAGGTGGTTTCAAACACGTATTGGCTGCATCAACTACAACGGGTAAGAATATTCTTCCACGTGTGGCTGCTCTTCTTGATGTCAGCATGATTACAGACATCATTGCTGTTGAATCTGCAAATACGTTCAAGCGTCCAATCTATGCAGGTAACGCGATTGCAACAGTTCAGTCTGATGAAGCAATCATTGTTGGTACTGTACGTGGTACAGCATTTGACCCTGTCGCTGCTGAAGGTGGTTCTGCTGCGGTTGAAGCTGTAAGCGAAGCAAAAGATGCGGGTATTTCTAAGTTTGTTGCTGAAGAGATCGTAAAATCTGAACGCCCAGAATTAACTGCTGCGCGTATCGTGGTTTCAGGTGGTCGTGGTGTGGGTTCAGGTGAGAACTACCATACTGTTCTTGATCCGTTGGCTGACAAATTGGGCGCCGCTCAAGGTGCATCACGTGCTGCGGTTGACGCTGGCTTCGTTCCAAACGACATGCAAGTAGGCCAAACAGGTAAAATTGTTGCTCCTGATCTGTATATCGCTGTAGGTATCTCTGGTGCGATCCAGCACTTGGCAGGTATGAAAGACTCTAAAGTGATCGTTGCGATCAACAAAGACGAAGAAGCACCTATCAATGCAGTAGCAGATTACTGGTTAGTAGGTGATTTGAATACCGTTGTTCCAGAGTTAGTATCTAAAATCTAATTCCTGACAACGTTTCAAAAAAACGCTTTTGTGCAAGCAGTTTAAGCAATGCTTAACTGCGATGTGCAGGAGCGTTTTTTTATGTACTAAAGCTGTTCTTTAATATTATAAAAATCAAAATCACTCGATATTTATTTTGTTATTTTAAGTCCTTGTATTCTGAAAATAATAATGAAAATTTAAGCATTTCTTTAGATGAGTGTGCATCTGAATATTCAGATTTATGATACTATTTGCCATCCATTTTTAAGCTTAACTTACACAAAAACATTTTTTGTTAAGTTGGGAGTTGTAATCTTGCTGATTGATACGCGTGTATCTTGGTCTGTTTTGATCCTTGCTGTTCTGTGTCTAATTTTTCCATTTTTAGCTGATCTGCAGTTTCCACTTTTAGGTGGTGCTGTTGTACGTGGCGTGGAAAATATTCAAGCGTTACTTTTATTGATATTTGCTGTATTTAGCTATTTTTACATGCAACCGATGCGTCTTTCTGATGGTAAAAAGTATTTTTGGATCTGGGCTGTGCTGTGGTGGTTGCTTTTGTTTGGACGTAGCACCAGTTGGGGTAGAGACTATTTCCCTGAAGTCCCAAAAGTATATTTTCGTGGCATCTCGGTAGTTTTGATTGGTTCAGTCGTATTTATGTTGTTGGTTAAACCATTGCGCCATGAGATTGCGATAAAAATGAAGAACATTACGATACCTGCTTGGGCAATGCTGCTCACGGTGTTGGGTTTGATTATTTCTGACGGCATTGAACACAGTCGCATTTATGGTGGAATTTTCTTACATCAGATTGCTTATAAAGACCTGATGGAGGAGCTATATGAGTTTCCTTTAATATTGGGCTTGTTTATGGTGGCATTTCATATTATGCGGCGCGATAAGCAAGGGATCGATCGGTAAGTCCAAAGATAGGCAAGACATGGCTTAAAGCTCTCAAAAATGAGGGCTTTTTTGCATTTTATGCAACGCTGATAGGGAATGTGATGGAGCCGTAAATGTACATCCTATACATGTGTAAAAAATAACCCCTAAATTAAAGAAAATTAACGAGATTAACTGTGGTGACGTGACACAAAAATCAGAGTGTTTATGCTATAATTTACGGCTATATTTCAGTTTTTAGTTCAGTATTTTGAACTAATAATTTTGCAAGTTTTACGACATATAAATGCAAGCGGTTTTACGTTTGTAGAATAAGGAGTATGCATGAGCGTATCGGAAATCAGACCGATTGCGATTGAGGATGAACTCAAGAACTCGTATCTTGACTATGCAATGAGCGTGATTGTTTCTCGTGCTTTGCCAGATGTTCGAGATGGTCTAAAACCTGTTCATCGTCGTGTGCTTTATGCAATGCACGAATTGGGTAATGACTACAACAAAGCTTATAAAAAGTCTGCCCGCGTGGTTGGTGATGTGATCGGTAAATATCACCCACATGGTGATTCTGCTGTTTATGAAACCATTGTTCGTATGGCTCAAGACTTTAGCTTGCGTTATCAATTGGTTGATGGTCAGGGGAACTTTGGTTCGGTCGATGGCGATAGCGCGGCTGCGATGCGTTACACCGAAGTTCGTATGCGTAAGTTGACTCATGAAATTCTTGCTGATCTTGAAAAAGATACGGTGGATTGGGAAGACAACTACGACGGTTCTGAACGCATTCCGCAAGTGATGCCAACGCGTATTCCTAACTTACTGATTAACGGTACTACAGGTATTGCTGTGGGTATGGCGACTAATATGGCGCCGCACAACATGACTGAAGTGGTGAACGCTTGTTTGGCTTATGCTGAAAACCCAAATATTTCAATTGAAGGATTAATGGAATATATTTCGGGTCCAGACTTTCCTACAGGTGGCATTATTTACGGTAAAGCGGGCATTGTTGATGCTTACCGTACGGGTAAAGGTCGTTTGCATATTCGTGGTAAATACCACTTTGAAGAAGACCAAAAAACAGGTCGTACCACGATCGTTTTCACAGAAATTCCATATCAAGTCAACAAAGCGAAAACCATTGAACGTATCGCTGAGTTGGTGAAAGAGAAAAAACTGGAAGGTATTTCTGAACTACGTGATGAATCTGACAAAGATGGGATGCGTATTGCTATCGACTTAAAGCGTGGTGAAAACGCTGAAGTTGTGGTGAATAACTTATTCCAAAACACGCAGTTGGAAAACTCTTTCAGCATTAACATGGTGTGCTTAGACAACGGCCAGCCAAAGTTAATGAACTTGAAAGACATTGTTGCGGCATTTATTCGTCACCGCCAAGAAGTAGTGACGCGTCGTACCATGTTTGAGTTGCGTAAAGCACGTGAACGTGGCCATATTTTAGAAGGTTTGACGGTAGCATTAGCAAATATTGATGCGATCATTGAAACCATTAAAACTTCTGCAAACCCGGCTGAGGCGCGTGAGCGTTTACAAGCAGGTGAGTGGGCAGCAGGCAATGTAATTGCACTGCTTGAAAAAGCAGGTTCTGTTTCTGTACGTCCAGACGAAATTGAAGGTGAAGATCCAAGTCGTCCGTTTGGTTTAGCTGGCCAGATATATCGTTTATCGCCTGCGCAAGTTGGTGCGATTCTTGAACTTCGTTTGCACCGTTTAACGGGTCTTGAACAAGACAAGTTACAAGCTGAATATACTGAAATTTTAGGTCAAATTACTGAACTCACAGCGATTTTAAATGACTTCAATTTATTGATGGGCGTGATTAAAGAAGAATTAGCTTTAATTTTGCAACAATACGGCGATGCTCGTCGTACTGCAATTGTTGAGTCTCGTATTGATTTCTCGCGTGAAGATTTAATTCCTGAAGAGCAAGTGGTACTGACTGTTTCAAAAACAGGTTATGCGAAAACTCAACCACTTTCAGACTATGCTGCGCAGCGTCGTGGTGGACGTGGTAAATCTGCAACATCGATGAAAGAAGATGACTACATCCAGCATCTGATTGTGACCTCTAACCATGCCACAGTGTTGTGCTTTACCAATGTTGGTAAAGTCTATCGCCTGAGAGTGTTTGAAGTGCCTCAAGCATCGCGTGGTTCAAAAGGTCGCCCAATGGTGAACTTATTGCCACTGGATGCCGATGAGACAATCACAGCAATTCTTCCTGTGATTGATGCGCCGAAGAAATTTAAAGAACGCTTAGCTGAGTTCAAAAACTTTGTGCGTAGCAATGTCGCGACATTACGTGAAAATAGTATTATCGACGCGCATTATGAAGCATTAAAAGCTTCATTCGATGAGTTGGCTGAAGATGCTGATGAACTTTCTGATGCATTACGTAAGCAATTGAAAGAGTTGGGTGTTGAGCTTTCAACAACAGATTTGGACAATGAAACAGTTGCTGAATTTGCTGATCTTGCAGAGAAAATGCGTAAGAACTTTTTTGTATTTATGGCAACTGCATCTGGTACAGTTAAGCGTGTTGAATTAGAACAATTTAGTAATGTTCGTTCAAATGGCTTACGTGCAATTGAGCTGAAAGAAGAAGATACCTTGATTGGTGTTGCAATCACCGATGGCGAACAGCAAATCATGTTGTTCTCAAATGAAGGTAAGGCAATTCGCTTCTCTGAAACTGATGCACGTGTGATGGGACGTACTGCAAAAGGGGTGCGTGGTATGCGTGTCACTTTAGCTGCAGCCCAGGCCGAAGATGATGGTGAAACCGACACAGATTCAGATGATGAAGAATCTTCTGATTTAAGTGTGGCGAGCCGTATTGTTTCATTGGTTGTTGTGCCTGAAACTGGCGAAGTACTGTGTGCTTCTGCAAATGGTTATGGTAAACGTACGCCAGTAGATGACTTCCCAACCAAGAAACGTGGTGGTAAAGGCGTCATTGCAATCAAAACATCTGAACGTAACGGTGAGTTGGTTGGTGCGGTTGCCATTGATGAATCTAAAGAGTTGATGTTGATTTCTGATGGCGGTACTTTAGTTCGTACTCGTGCCTCTGAAGTTGCTAGAACGGGTCGTAATGCACAAGGTGTACGTCTGATTCGTTTAGGTAATGAAGAAATCTTGGTTGGTGTCGTTGCTGTTGAAGCAGTTGAAGTCGAAGACGATATTTTAGATGCTTCTATGGAAACAACTGAAGAAACTGTGGTTGACGAAGTAAATGTAGATGCATCTGAAAATACAACAGATACCAATAGATCGAACGAAGACTAACTGAATGAAAAAGAAAAGGGCGCTTCGGCGTCCTTTTTCGTGTTGGTGATGACCGAGTGGTGGATAAGATTTTATGAAAGCAAAATTACTGGTTTTGAGTTGTGCGTTGGCTTTAACAGCGTGTGATAAATTGGGACAACAGGCATTGGATTCGATCCCAAATCCGAGTCCTGCTCAAGAGAAAGCAGCTCAGCAAGCTTATCAAGCCTTTACTCAGGGCGATTTTCCGCAGCTCTATACTTATTTTGAGCCAGAGTTACAGCGTAAATTTAAAACTCATGAAAAAGACATGCGAAAATTTGCAAAATCGATTCCTAAACAAGCCATAACGACTCAAAAAATTGTATCGAAACACATTGAAAAATCGACAGAAAAACCAAGTTTGTATGCATTTACCTATGAGTATGCTTATAGCAATAAAAACCTAGTTCAATATGATGTTGGTTTTGATAAGGCAGGTGGAAGCATAAAAATTCGTAGCTTTGATGTCAAACTTTATGGGGCTTCAACGGATTAAATGGGTAGGATTGCTATTAGGGCTTGTTGAGAATTAACAAAGGCTACTGATTAATTTATAATAGTACTATGGATAGATACATACTTACTGATGCCCAATGGGCAAAAATGGAACCTTTTTGCCTAGGTAAAGTGACCGATCGAGGTCGTAGTGGAAAAGATAATCGATTATTTTTAGAAGCAGTCCTATGGATTGCCCGTACAGGCAGTCCATGGCGTGATCTACCTCCTCATTTTGGTAAATGGAATACCGTCTTTAAAAGATACCGTGATTGGGTGAAAGCTGGTGTATTTGAAACTATTTTTGCATCTGTAAATGAAGATGTTGATTTGGAATACGCCATGATTGATGGAACGATTGTTAAAGTTCATCGACATGGGCAAGGTGCAAAAGGGGGACTTTCAAACAGTCTATAGGTAAATCTCGAGGTGGAATGACCTGTAAAATTCTTGTCTTAGTGGATAGTCTAGGCAACCTTATTAAATTTCGATTAATGCCTGGTCAATATCACGATTTAGTAGAAACCAAACCTTTAATTGAAGATGTTGATTTTCAAGCATTACTGGCTGATAAAGCATTTGATGCAGATTGGCTCATCCAAGAACTCAATGAACGTAAAGTGAAAGTGGTGATCCCACCTAAATCTAATCGAAAAGTAATGAGAGCATTTGATACGATTATGTATAAATGGCGTCATCTCATTGAAAACTATTTCTGTAAGTTAAAAGAATTTAAACGTATAGCGATGCGTAGTTGTAAAACAGATACGAGTTTTGAAGCCATGATTCAATTGTGCGCGAGTTTAATTAACTCTCGGTAATTCTCAACAGACCCTAATACGTTCTAAAATTTAGCGATGCTTGAGACGCCAATAAGCAAATGCTGCGCAAGCTATACCAAACACAAAGAGATACAGGAGTTTCGGCAGAATAAGTACAGTTGGTACACCCATTTGGTTCAGTTGAATAAACATTTGAATCCCTTGGGTCGATGGCAAAACATTGCCCAAGTATTGCATCCAAGCGGGCATTGCGGCGTGTGGCCATGCTGTTCCTGAAAGTAGAAATAGCGGAATAGAGGTAAATACAATGACATGTCCTGGACGTTCAGGCATATCGAAAAATGTTGAAATCAACATGCCTAAAGCCACGATACAGCCTATAAAAATCGGCACGGCCAGTAACATGCCACTAAAATTCCCCCCATGTGGGTAGTCATTTAACCAATAAATAAAGCCAAATAAATATAAACAACCGAGCATACCAATGGTCAGAATGGCGCAAAAAATCGCAAAAAATTCCGTCGTCGTTGGTTGCCATTTCTGTTCGCGGTATCCGGCCAATAACATCCCTAAACCGAGTACGATGGTTTGATGAATAATCAGCGGAGCAATGGCTGGGAAAATATAACTGCCATAACCAGACATGGTGTTAAAAAGCGGCGTTTGATGAATGGAAATGGCTGGAGAAAAGTGCGAAATATTGCCAAATTTTTCCACATACTCGTGTACAGCATTTTCAATTGAGGTAGCGAGACCTAGTCCAATTTGCTTGGTTTTTAAAAAGTTTGCCGCGCTGAGATAGAGCCCAATCCCACCGACTTCGCCATGTCGAAGACTATTGGAAAGGTTCTCGGGTAAGAGCAAAATACCATCTGCTTGCTGTTGTTTAATCATATTTTCAGCATCGAGGAAATTGCCTGTCACAGCTTTCACTTCAACATTTGGACTGAGCGAAACTTGCTGAATGATGTTATTGGTCACGATACTTTGTTCTTCATCCACAATCACAATGGGCAAAGCTTCTGCTTGCTGTGCTTTGTAGGCAGTCGGATAGAAAACACTATAGAAAATCACCGAGAGGATGAGCGTGGTTAAAATCGATTGATTAGCGATAATGTCTTTAAATGTCTTGATGTAATAGTGCAAAAATGACTTCATGACACTGCTCCTTTGATTTGTTTTTTGAGGAGCAGGACAGAGGTTACAGCGTAAAAGACCACATAGAGGATAAGTATGAGTAAAGGCAAAAGGGATGAACTGATTGGGCTACCAATGACCCATTGTTCGGTTTGTAGTTTGGCATAAGGTGTGTAAGGGATAATATTGGCCCAAAATTTGGTAAACAGTGGTGCGTTATTTAAGGGGAGCGTCACTCCTGCAAAACTGAGTGATGAGCCGCCGTACACAGCAATTAAACCAAAGGTTTTGGATAAGTTATTGGTGGCTAAAACAATGGTGCTACTGATCAAGGCATAGGCACTATAAAATAAAAGCTGTGCCAACATGATCAACCAAAGTTGACCTGCAACAAACCAACCGCGAATCTCAATCAGCCAAAACATCCACGCCCATGTCCATAAGCTAAAAATAAGTACATAGGTCAGGTTTTTCGTGAGGATGGCTTTAAAAGCAGATTGGTTGTTTAGCCAATTTTGCGCTGTATGAAACTTAAATTCTTGACCGACTGAAAATGCGACACAGCAGCAGAGTAGTAAATGCAAAATTGCAGGAATCATAAAGGGTTCTAAATAGAACTCATAACTCAAATTTGGGTTGTATAAGGTCGAAATTTTAACGTGTGGTGTAGGTACATCTAAATAAGGAATAGTATTTTCTAAATAGCTTTCACCAGCATAGTCTGCCATGGCTTCAACTGTGCTGAGTAACATGGCTGATGAAATGGTGTTCCCCACACTAAAGTAACTTTGGTTATAGGCAATGCTGATTTCAGCATCTTTAGCTTGAACAAAACGTTGTTCGGCGCCATTGGGAATACTGACGTAACCCCAAACTTTGGTTTGGTTCAGCAGCTTTTCAACTTCGGTATTTTGATCACTGACGATGGTGACATCTAAAGTATGGTTGAGTCTTAAGTAGCGCTGTATGTTTTGGCTTAGCTCACTTTGGTCCTGATCAATAATCGCAATAGGCAAATGTTCGGGTTTACCTTGGGCAAACATACTGGAAAACAGTACGATAATAAACAGTGGGGCAAGCGTGACTAAACATAGATCCCACTTATGTTTGAGTAAATAGTTCAGTTCCCGCAGTAGCCCACTTAGCATTATTTGCTCTCTTTGACTTTAAACAACACACTCATGCCAACTTTTAGGTCTGGAATAGCTTGCGAAGGCGTCAAATGAACTTTAAAGCTACGAATGTCATAGCCTCCTGTTTGGCGTGTGGTCTTAATGGTGGCAAATTCGCCTTCGGCATCAATATTCTTAATATTAAAGTTGGTATTCAGGTTTAAGGCTGGAATAAAGCCTTCAATTTGTTTTGCCTGATAGATGTTGGCGTATTGGTCTTCACGAATATTCAGTGATACCCAAAGCTCGCGATCTTGAATAATACTCACAATCGGTACCCCCATCGCTACCAATTCAGAGGGTTTGCCATAAGTTTTAGAGACAGTACCGTCAATAGGTGAGAGTAGTTTGGTTTCAGCTTCAAGTGCATTGACTTCAGCAACAGCTGCTTTTGCAATTTGCACTTGCGCATCTGCTGAACTTTTTTGCTGTGGCGTGCTGCCACGTTCAGCCCGAGCATATTGTTGATATGCCGCTTCTGTCATTTGAGCGGCTGATTGTGCTGCGGCTTGCATTTCATCGCGACGTTGGCGTGAGATGACACCTTGTTGGTACAAGTTTGCACCACGTTGATAGGTGGTTTGTGCCAAAGCTTGCTGTGCTTTCAGTGCTTGCCAGTTGGCGTATAAACTCGCAATATTTTCTTCCTGAGAGCCACGTTCAGCGGTGGATTGGAGTGCTAAAGCAGCCTGTAAGCTGGCCAGTGCTTGCTGTTTTTTGGCATCGACTTCAGGGCTATACAGTCGAACGAGTTCTTGATTTTTGCTGATCTTCTGTCCGTCATGTACATAAATCTCATCAATTCGACTTGGCACTTTGGTACTGACATGGATCGTTTCTGCTTCAACCCGACCTTGGATTTCAACCGTTTTTGGTTGATAGGCCTTCCACAGTCCAAAAGCAATCACGATGAATAGAATAATGAGAGCAAGGCCCCCAATCAGCTTGATTGCTTTGGACTTTTGCTCAGTGTTTGTATTGGCTGATGCTGGCTTAGTCTGTTCGCTCTCAGCTTGTACCTGCTCTTGAGCATCATTTGTGGTTAATTCCTCTGTTGATGGCACCACTTGATCTTCTTGTTTTTCAGGTTTTTTCGGATCAGATAGGTTTTGATCTTGATTCATTAAATGGCTCTCATCAAAGAATTAACGAATAAATCGCGTATTGGGTTGCAGAAGATAAGTTTGGAACTGATGGATCGAACCATGACTTTGTAGAAGCGTCGCCAGTGACATGACATATTTATAGGCATTCAGTGCGGTTTCAGCTTTTAAAGCGCTGAGCATATTTTGTGCATCGATCACTTGGGTCGCTGTTCCCATATCTTCTTTAAAGGACAGTTCTTGTATACGTAAATTTTCTTGCGCTGCTTTTATATTTTGCTGTAATAACTGATCACTTTGCTGCGCTGTGGTGGCTTCGCTATACGATTTATAAATCACATTTTCAATTTCTTGTTTAGTCCGTGCTGTCATCAGTTCAGAAGCGTAGCGTTGTAACTCTGCTGCTTGGACATTTTTGTTTTTATCAATGCCTGAGAACAGATTGTACTGTGCGGCTAAGCCAACGATCCAGTTATTTTTATCGTCTAGACTGTATTCACCAAAGGCAAAAATATGTGGTTTCTTGGCGGCGTTTTGTGCGGTGACATTGGCTTGCGCCAGTTGGGTGTCCATTTGCAGTTTTTGTACTAAAGCCGATTGATCTGCATATGACCTGAGTAGGGTATTCAGATCTTGGTTTTGGGTACTGTTAATAAAGAGTGGTGTGGTGAGCTCAGTAATTTGGCTGCTTTGCAAAAGGTTATTCAGTTGAAATAAACTGGCTTTTAAATTGGCCTGACTGGCTTGTTCACTGCGCTGTGCATTGTTTTTTGCCACTTCAAACTGCATGCGCTGGCCTTTACTAATAAAGCCCTGTTGTTCAAGTTTAAGTGCATTGTCATAGTGTTTTTGCATCGCATGCCAATTATATTGGCTAGACGCGAGTAACTGTTTTTGCAGTTGAACATTGAAATAGGCTTGAATCAGCTCAAAGCGTTGTAGGTCTTGCTGTTGTTTCGTATTGAGTTCGCTACGTTTGGCTTTGATATTGGCGACTTGTTTTGCACTTGAGGTTAACCCACCTGTATAAAGCGGCATCATTGCAGAAATCGTCGGGCGTATGACTTGATCTTCTAAGATAATTTGAGAGTTGTCTGGAATAAGCCCGACACCATTATGGATGGTTTGATTAATACCTTCTTTTAAAGGGTCAGAAATATTAGGTGGTAGATTTTGTTGATTTATACGGTCATTAATGTTTTGAGAAAGTGTGTGTTCTAAATTATTTTTGAGTGCACCCAGAGGCACATCGAGCTCATTATGAAAAGCATAGGCACGTACGTTCAGATCGATACGGGGTAGCCCCAAACCTTTGACCGCTTCAGCCTCTAGTTTTGAGGCTTGTTGTAAGGCTTGGGTGGCCTGTGTGCTATACGAGTCTTGTAACACACTTTGCTCAGCTTGTTGATAGCTGATAGATGCAGCAAAAGTCGTCGAGCTGATTCCGAGACTGAGACCGAACATGCTTAATGACAAGATTGATGGCAGTGATGTACGCAATAAGTATTTGTTGGCTGGTGTATTAAGCATGTTGAATAGTCTTTGTGGCATGAGCACGACTCTTTTCTATGTTTTTGCACATTATACGCATAATCTAACTGTTCTGAATGCTGACTCAGTTACTGAATTGTTTAATTTGCAAATGTATATCAATAGATTAGCGACATTTTTAAGCAAAGGAAATGCTTTCGTTTGAGCTTAGGTGAATAGGAAAGCGCTGCTGTAATTGATTGAGCAGTGCTGAGTTAAAACTGGATCGTTGATCTTGATTGAGTTTTTGACTGTAAAGGTGAGATTACATTGAAATATTTTCAGTTGAATTTACTGCAAGCACTGGCTATCTGTGGTTAAATGCCATCATTTTATTGTGTTTCACTTTGAAAGGAAAAATCATGCGCGCGTACAACTTCTGTGCTGGTCCTGCTGCATTACCTACTGCCGTTTTAGAAAAAGCACAAGCTGAAATGCTTGATTGGCAAGGCAAGGGTCTTTCCATCATGGAAATGAGTCACCGTAGTAAAGACTATGTTGCTGTGGCTGAAAAAGCAGAAGCAGATTTACGTAAACTCATGAACATTCCAGAGGACTATAAAGTCTTGTTCCTTCAAGGTGGTGCTTCACTTCAGTTCTCCGCGATTCCTTTAAATTTGTTGGGTAAAAACAGCAAAGCGGACTATATCCATACTGGAATTTGGTCTGAGAAAGCACTGAAAGAAGCGCAGCGCTATGGCGATATCAACGTCATTGAAGCGGGTACGCAAATTGATGGAAAACTTGCCATTGCAGACTCAAGCACTTGGAACTTATCTCAAGATGCGGCTTATGTGCATTATGTAGATAATGAAACGATTGGTGGTCTTCAGTTTTCGGCTATTCCAGAAACCAATGCGCCATTGGTTGCGGATCTGTCTTCAAGTATTTTGTCTGCACCTGTTGATGTCACTAAATTTGGTATCATTTATGCAGGCGCGCAAAAGAACATTGGCCCAGCGGGTTTAACCTTGGTTATTGTTCGTGAGGATCTATTAGATCAAGCCAAACCTGAAATTCCAAGCATCTTGAAATACGCTTCACAAGCGAAGAATGATTCGATGGTCAATACACCATCGACATATGCATGGTACTTATCCGGTCTGGTGTTTGAATGGTTGCTTGAACAAGGTGGTGTTGAGGCGATTCATAAAGTGAACCTTGAAAAGGCGAAACTGCTTTATGGCTATATCGATGCAAGCGATTTTTATGCAAACCCAATTGCTGTGCAAAACCGTTCAATTATGAATGTGCCGTTTACTTTAGCGAATCCTGATTTAGAAAAACTCTTCCTCAAAGAAGCTGAAGAAAACCATTTGTTGAACCTTGCAGGTCACCGCTCAGTTGGTGGGATGCGCGCAAGTATTTATAATGCGGTTCCACTAGAAGGCGTTCAAGCGCTAGTGAATTTTATGGATGACTTTGCGAAACGCAATGCTTAAGCCATAGAGTCAGAAAAGCCAACTTAAAAGTTGTAATGCCAGTCAGTTAAGAAACTGACTGGCATTTTCTTTTTGCTAAACAAAAGAACAGAAAGAACTCCAAAAATTCGATTTAAAACAGTAAGACTCCGTTGAGAATAGTCCTACAGTAAGTGCATTCTATTGAAATGCATTTACTGATCATTCGTACATTATTTGATAGGCTTTTTTATTGGTTTTTTAACAGATTATCTAAAACAATCGTGACATTTTGGTGTCATGCCAATGAATTATTCATTTTATTTATCGCCTAGTACGGACGCCCACCTGCAAGATTAATACGTTTGAGTAAGCGACGTTGATCGACAGGAAAGGGACGACGTGAATGTAGTGTCGCCTGATTGTCCCAAAAGACAATATCTCCAGTTTCCCAATGATGTTCATAGTGAAACTCAGTTTTGAGGATGTGCGTACGAAGTGCAGCAATCAGTTCACTGCCTTCTGTATCATCGACATTAAGCAATTCAACTTCCGAACGGGTATTGAGCCAAAGTGCTTTGCGCCCAGATTCTGGATGTGTGCGGACTAAGGGATGCGGATAGGCATGACCTAAAATAGGTTGATCTTTAAAGCGATAATAAGGGCTGTCTCCATAACCCGTATTGCCTGTATTACTTTGTGCACGGATGAAGGGGTTATAAGTAATCAGCTGTAGCTGTTCGATCTGCTTTTTGACGGCATCGGGAAGCGCATCATAGGCTTTGATGGTATTGAACCAAGAGGTTTGTCCACCGTCTTGAGGAAGCTCAAGAGCATAGAGCAGAGAGCCAAAAGAGGGAAGAGGTGTCCACTGGTGATCGGCATGTGGGGTAAGTTCGCCATGACCAGTGTAGTCGCCTTGACCGACTGCATTGGAAACAGGAACCACATCGGGTGGAACACCAGTGTCAGACTGACTAGCCAGCACTGGATTGTCTGCACTTGGGCGGAAGATAGAACCAAAATAGCTGGCAAAGGCTAAATATTGCAGATCATCCAAAGTTTGGTTTTTAAAAATTAAAATTAGATGTTCAGCCAAAGCTTGTTTTAAGCGATAAATGGTTTCTCCTGCTTGGGCTTTACGGGCATCTAAACCAAAAACCACAGCACCTAAGGCTTCTTCCGCCAGTGGGATAATTTGTATTTCTTCTGGATCTTGAAATTGTTCAGGTTGATGCCAACGCGGGGCATCATGAATCGCTTGTGAAAGTTGAGTTAATGCGGTCATTTTGATTATTTTCTCTAGATATGCGGTCTAGAGAAAATGTAATCAAAATATGTGTAATCTTAAAATTAAAAGAAGTTCTAAACTTATGAAAAAAATTAAAAAATACTAAGCTGATGATTATATTGTTTTTCTTTTATAATGAAATATTGAGCTCAAAATATGCAGATTTAATGTGCGCAAAATGCCTGATTAAAATACTCAAACAGGTCAGGCGTATTCAGCCAAAGGCTAATCGCCAGAGCAAACAAAGCAATAATACTAATGCCGATACCGCATTTGAGCCATAAAAATGAATTAGTCATGGACAACTGCCTTTTCATCGACAAAGAAATGTACCAGTACGCCAAAAACACTCAGAATAATAGAGAACAGCCAAATCAAGTCATAATTACCTGTCACGTCATGGTTCACACCACCCAGCCATCCACCGAAAAATGAACCGACTTGATGAGTAAAGAACACGATGCCGCTCAGCATGCTCAGATATTTAATACCAAACATATTGGCCACAATACCGTTGGTCAAAGGCACTGTAGATAACCATAATAAACCCATCACTACACCAAAGCTATAGATGGTGACTGTGCTGAGTGGGAGCATCAAAAAGGCAATAATGGCAATGCCTCTGAGTCCATATAAGCCCATCAGTAACTTTGGTTTAGAATACTTCCCACCTAGCCAGCCCGCAGTGTAGGTGCCAACGATATTAAATAAACCGACCAGCGCTAAGAAAACAGTTCCTGTAGTTGCATTAAAACCATGGTCAATCAAATAGCCAGGTAAATGGATACCTATAAAGACCACTTGGAAGCCACAGACCAAAAAACCAAGTGATAGGAACCAAAATGGTTTATGGTTTTTCGCAATGACTAAAATATCTTTAAAACTGAGCTGAACTTGATTGGTTGACGCATTCGGTACAACAAAGGCGGGAGCTTTGAGCATCCAAGCCAGTGGAATAATCATCGCAATTAAAAGTGCACTAACGACCAACGCCGCAGACCAGCCAAAGTTTTGTAACAGCAGTAAGGTTGACGGCAGCATAATGAACTGCCCAAAAGAACCCGCTGCACTGGCAATGCCCATAGCAAGGCTACGTTTTTCAGGCGGTGCAGCACGACCCACCGCGGATAACAATACAGAAAAAGAGGTCGCAGATAATGCTAGGCCCAAAATAAGACCGACACTTAAGTTGAGTAACCAACCCGTAGAGCTGACTGCCATGAGCAGCAAACCGATGGTATACAACACACCACCGACGGCAACCACGATTTTAGAGCCATATTTATCTGCTAATGCGCCTGTAAAGGGCTGCGCAGCGCCCCAAATCAGGTTTTGCATCGCAATCGCTAGACTAAAAACATTATGTCCCCAGCCAAACTCATCACTCATAGGCACAAGGTAGAGTCCAAAGCCATGTCGGACACCCAGTGATAATGCCAGAATTATTGCACTTCCAATGAGCATGTAAATCAGCGGTTTGGAAAAATGAGTTTCTGACATATTTCAACCAAAAAATGAGCTTAGAGTTCGCTATATTAAGTGAATTATTTGCTGAAAGCGATGATAAAAAATTGACTATTTGATCAATAAAAACAATGAATATTCATGAAAAAAGACGACTTGGTGTCGTCTTTTTTGTAGTTCTTTTAAGGCTTAGAACCGGTAGCCGACACCTGCATACGCTAGAATAGGGTTAATTTCAATATCGGCTGTGGATTTAATCAGTTCACCGTGCGTAGCATCTTTGACGGTAATCGTGGTTTCATTTTTAAGATGAGCATAGGACACGGAACCGACAGCAAACCATTTATCATTAAAGTCATAGGTGAAACCGACGGTTGCAATAGGCGCGAAGGCATCAGTTGCTTCTAGCTTAACTTTGGGATTGGCTGAACTTTTTTTCCCTTCAAGTGATGCGCCAGCATTTCCTTCTTTAATATTGGCAATCATATGACCTGCTGCAATCAAGTCTTTTTCAGTTTGTGGGTTAATTTCCAGCTCATTAAAGTAGGCATACATCATTCCAACACCGATATAGGGGCGGAATTTATTTACCCCTGTTTTACCAAAGTGATATTGGAACTCGAAAGCAGGTGTCCACGCACGTGCAGATGCCGCAGGGCCGTGTGCTTCCAAATCGGTAATGAAAATATCATTTTCAAGTTCTAAATTTCCTAAAGCTCCGCCCATAGGTGTTGCAGTTGCTGAGAAAGGCGCATAAATTTTTCCTTTACCTTGTAAATCGACTTTAGGTGGAATCCCTGCTTTCATTTCAAAAGAAATATTGTCGGTAAAAAAGTAATTAGTCATGATGCCCAATGTGGTGACATCATCGGCTTCTAAACCCGTACCTGGATTATCCCATTGACTGAGTCCACGGATTTCAGCAGTTCCACTTAATGCTGAGGGGACATCAGCATTAATTAAAGCTAGCCCATCAAGAGTCGCCTTTAAGAGAGGATTGACGCTACTTCCTGGCTTGATATTGTCGAGCACCGTTTGAGCTTTGATATCTCCAACTTTTGCAGTTTCGCCTTCTTTAACCGATGTGTTAACTCGGAAGGGTTGAGCTTTACCTTGTGGCATAACGTGCAAAGCACCGACCGATACAGAGAAGCGTTTAAAGCCATCACCATCTTGTAGACTAAAATAAGGTGAATCTGCATGTGCAAGCATAGGTAAAGCAGCAATAGACGTTGCTACACAAAGCAATGTTTTTTTCATTCTGGGACTCCATGTCCAAATTAGCTATTCGTTTTTATAGAGCGTATTATTAAGGTTGCTGCTACGATAAAGCTGTTGTTTTTGAAGGACATGTGTTTTTGACATTTGTGAATGTCAAAACCCGTTTTGTGTGATCGTGTTACTAGCTTGCAATCTTTGTTACAGATGAATGAATGTAATAGAGTGCTACTGTTGAATATTTTTTGATTCTAGCTGTTTGTAAAATAAAGAATAAATTTCAAATCCAATATTTGCTTAGTCATAAAAAAGACCACCAGTAGGTGGCCTTTTTGACAGATGGCATCATATTTCATGCCAATGACAGCAATTAAGACTGAAAACGTGATAAATCTTCTTCAGGACGTGCAGTTAACACTTCAACCCCGTTTTTAGTGACCAACAACGTATGTTCATACTGTGCAGACAAACTATGGTCTTTGGTCACTACCGTCCATTTATCCCCCAGTAATTTAGTTTTCCAGTCACCACCATTGACCATTGGTTCAATGGTAAAGGTCATGCCTTCTTCTAAAATCATGCCTGAGTTTGGTTGACCATAGTGTAAGACTTGAGGTTCGTCATGGAACACAGTCCCAATACCGTGACCACAGTATTCACGCACGACACCAAAACGTTCCGATTCGACATATTGTTGAATGGCATGACCAATGTCGCCAATGGTTGAACCTGGCTTCACTGTTGCTATTCCACGGTACATCGCTTCTTGTGCCACTTTACATAAACGATTCGCAAGAATAGAAGTTTCGCCACCCACGATGTACATCATGTTGGTATCGCCGTGGAAACCATCTTTAATGACCGTCACATCAATATTTAAAATATCGCCTTTTTTCAACACTTTTGCATCTGAAGGAATGCCGTGACAGACCACATGGTTTACAGACGTACAAATCACATGTTGGAAAGCAGGGCGACCCGGTGCTGCACCGTAACCTAAACATGCTGGAATCGCGTCTTGTTTATTGACAATATAATCGTGACAAATCGTATCTAACTCAAGTGTAGTCACACCTGGTTTAATATGTGGCTTGATCATATCCAAGACTTCAGCCGCCAGTCGTCCAGCCACACGCATCTTTTCGATATCTTCAGCGCTTTTGATGAGTCGACGGGGTGCTTCGTAAGTACTGTTCATGATCTCTAAAAACTTTTGGAAATTTGTGTGTGACTATGGTATAAATAGCCGCCCATTTTATCAAATGCTTTTTCGTGAATAAATTTCACGGGCTTTGTGCGATGGGGCAATAAAATCCGCACATATATCGACACATTTCTCTGGGTGCCCGTTAGGGTGGAGGATGCGGATATATGGAGGCCTAACCCAAACTTTAAGGTAAAGAAAATGGCAGATTACAACGTAAGCATGCGCGACCTTCTTCAAGCAGGCGCACACTTCGGTCACCAAACACGTTTCTGGAACCCAAAGATGCGTCAATACATCTTTGGTGCGCGTAACAAAATTCACATCATCAACCTTGAGCACACTGTTCCTGCGTTAAATGATGCTTTGAACTTTGTTAACAACCTTGCTAGCAAAAAGAATAAAGTATTGTTTGTTGGTACGAAACGTGCTGCTTCTAACATCATCCGTGAACAAGCACAACGTGCTGGTCAACCATATGTTGATCACCGTTGGTTAGGTGGTATGTTGACGAACTGGAAAACACTTCGCCAATCTATCAACCGTCTTAAAGACCTTCAAACTCAATCTCAAGATGGTACTTTCGCTAAGCTTACTAAACGTGAAGCTTTAGAGCGTACTCGTGAGATGGAAAAACTTGAACGCGCTTTAGGCGGCGTTAAGAACATGGGTGGTTTACCTGACGCATTATTCGTAATCGACGTTGATCACGAAGCAATTGCAATTAAAGAAGCTAAAAACCTTGGTATTCCTGTAATCGGTATCGTTGATACAAACTCTAACCCAGACAACGTAGACTACGTTATTCCGGGTAATGATGATGCGATCCGTGCAGTTACTTTGTATGCTTCTGCTATGGCTGATGCGATTCTTGCTGGTAAAGAATATGCTCAATCACAAGCAAATGCACAAGCTAAAGTTGAAGAAGCTAAAGAAGCTCCTGAGGCTTAATGCGTTTGACGTAAGCTTGTCATTTTTGCGACATGTGATGGTGGCAAAGTAAGCGTCATGTATGCAGACGGCCCAAGAGACAGCTCTGGGCCGTTTCTGTTCTAAAAAGAATTCATTTTCTACCGTATTTAGGAGATTGACATGACTGCAGTTACAGCAAGCATGGTTAAAGAATTGCGCGATCGTACTGGTCTTGCAATGATGGAATGTAAAAAAGCATTAACAGAAGCGAATGGTGACATCGAATTAGCGATTGATAACCTTCGTAAATCTGGTCAAGCTAAAGCGGCTAAAAAAGCGGGTAACATTGCAGCTGATGGCGCAATCACTATCGCTCAAGACGGTAACAAAGCGCTTCTTTTAGAAGTAAACTGCCAAACTGACTTCGTTGCTAAAGACGAAAACTTTGCTGGTTTTTCTGCTCAAGTTGCTGCTGCTGCGTTAGCTGCTGGCGAAACTGATGCTGCTAAAATTGCTGAATTGAAACTTGAAGATGGTGCAACTGTAGAAGAAGCGCGTATTGCTCTTGTTCAAAAAATCGGTGAAAACATCCAAGTTCGTCGTGCTCAAATCATTGAAGGCGAAAACCTTGCAGTTTACAAACACGGTTTAAAAATCGGTGTTGTTGTATCTTACACAGGTGATGCTGCGACTGGTAAAGGTATTGCAATGCACGTTGCTGCATTCAACCCAGTTGCTATCTCTGCTGAAGGTGTATCTGCTGAACTTATCGCTAAAGAGAAAGAAATTGCTGAAGCTAAAGCAATCGAATCTGGTAAGCCTGCAAACATCGTTGAGAAAATGGTCACTGGTTCAGTTGAGAAATACTTGAACGAAGTTGCTCTTGATCGTCAAATGTACGTAATCGACAACGACAAGAAAGTTGCTGACGTTCTTAAAGCAACTGGTACTACAGTTGTTCAATTTGCTCGCTTTGAAGTGGGTGAAGGTATTGAGAAAAAAGCTGAACTTTCTTTCGCTGAAGAAGTTGCTGCTGCTCAAGCTGCTGCAAAATAATTGAAAAATTATTTTGTATAAAAAAAGCCCCTTTGGGGCTTTTTTTATACAATTAATAAAAATAAAACGAGGAAGTAGATAAGTGGCCAACAAAACCAACCTGAGTATTGGTGCGGTGATCGTACTTTTGATTGCTGCGTATTTCGGAATCGATCTTCAAGAAAATCAATTACAAAAATCAACACCATCAGTCGCGGTAGAGCCCTCTACACAGACCAGCCAACCGCAAAATCAAGTACTTGATGGCACAGCAAAAATTGCCCAAGCGTTTCAAAGCCGGAAAAGTAATATTCAAGTTCAATCACAAGGGCGTGTTGTGACTGTGCTTAAAGATGATAATGATGGTTCTCGTCACCAAAAATTTATTGTAGAACTCCCTAATGCAATGACGGTTTTGGTTGCACATAATATTGATTTGGCACCCCGCATTGAGCGCTTACAAAAAGGCGATACCGTTGGTTTCAATGGTGAATACGAATATAGTGAAAAAGGCGGGGTGATCCACTGGACACATCACGATCCACAACAGCGCCATGAAGGTGGTTGGTTAAAACACCAAGGGAAAACCTATCAGTAGTAGAGCAATTTTGTTCTATACGTTTTGCTGAATCGCAGTATGCTGAGTGTTCAGGAGAGGCCAACTCATGCACGAAATCAGACCCAGTGAATTTGTAAATTACCATCATGTTCAAGAACTTGATGGTATTGAAATGTTAAAAGCCTCCTATCAGCATACGCAGTTTTCAAAACATACCCATGAAGGCTATTGTATTGGTTTAATTGATGAAGGTGCGCAGTCCTTTTTGCGCACAGGGAATCAGCATATTGCGCCGCAAGGCGATATTATTTTAGTGAATGCTGATGAAGTACATACGGGTTCTTCTGCTGTTGAAACTGGTTGGTGTTATCGGGCAATTTATCCGACCCCTGAAATGATTCAAGAGGTGAGTCAAGATTTTTTTCATGAAGCAGGCACTATGCCGTGGTTTCCGCAAGCTGTGGTTCATGATGAAGGACTAGCCGAACAATTGAATTTGCTATTCGATTTGTTATTACAGCCGAAAAATACATTGTTTAAGCAGAGTTTATATATTTCAACTTTGGCTTATTTATTAAGCCGTGGCTTTGTTGCACAAAGATTTAAAAATTAAGATTTCCCATATCTACTCAAATTTAAGTGGCAACTTGGGTGTGAGGTCGGCCTAACTCTGTGAATTTATTTAATACTGCTACACGTGCATGCATCTCATTGACTTGGCTTTGAAAGTTTCTCGAACTGAGTTTATCCCCCAATAATTTGATGCAATGCATCTTAGTTTCGACCAAACTTCGCCGATGATAGCCTGACCATTTTTTCCATAGTGTCCTGCCTAAACGTTTAACTGTTCGAAGTAATTCATTTCGCTCTAGCGAGCTGATCTTTGTATCTTTCCAAGGTTTCGCATTTTTTCTTGGCGGAATCACCGCATGTGCTTGTCGGTCTGCAATTACTTGACGGCATTGCTTGGTGTCATAAGCCCCATCAGTATAGACAGAGTCAATCTGCTCATCTTGTGGAATCTGATCGAGTAAATCACCAAGCACTTGTGAATCACTCACATTATTTGTAGTGAGTTGAATAGCGCGTATTTGAAGGGTTTCAGCATCTATACCAATATGAAGTTTACGCCATTGGCGACGATATTCAGGTTGGTGTTTCTTACGCTTCCATTCACCTTCGCCTAGAAACTTTAAGCCAGTAGAATCGACGAGTAGCTGGAGACCATTACTGCTTTTTTGATAGTTAATTGCAATATCAATATGCTTTTGTCTTCTGCAGATGGTGGAATAGTCTGGTGCTGTCCAATCTAATCTACAAAGATGAATGAGACTTTGCACAAAGCCAGTGACCATGCGTAAAGAAAGACGAAATAAGGATTTGATCATTAAACAGCATTGGATGGCTGTATCTGAATAAGTTTGATTTCGACCATGTTTACCTTTGGGTTGAGCGTACCATTGCGTCTTGGGATCAAACCAAATTGAGAGATTTCCTCGATTTATTAATGCACTGTTATAAGAAGACCAATTGGTTGTACGATAGATTTTAGGTGTGGGCTTATTCATTTGAGAATTATATTGTGGAATAAGCCTTTAGAGATAGGTTTGTGCAACAAAGCCTTAAGCCGTTATAATCAATCTAAGAAAATATTAAAAGACTTACCCGAAGCGCAGCGTAAAGTGATCTTGGTACAAGAACTACTTGCTGCGGAACCTGAAAGAGAGCATCAACTGGCTGAGCTCGCCGCTGTCGTCGGGATGAGCCCATGGCATTTACTGCGTCAATTTAAAAAGTTTACTAGACTTCCACCTCATGCATGGTTGGTACAGTTTCGTTTACGTAAATCATTATATTTACTTAAACAAGGCTGTGAGATTGCGACAGTCGCACAACTCTGTGGTTTCTCCGATCAAAGCCATTACACTCGTCATTTTAAAAAATCTTTGGGCTGTACGCCTGCGCAATATCTGGCACATAAAATTTAAAATAACAGCAATTTCATACAAGAAAGCCATCTAAGGTCTGCCGCATATTGACTCTAGCGAATTGAAAAATGGAGTCTGCTGTGCAGTCGCAATTGATCCAACAAAAAAGTTTAAGCTTTTTCCGTGGTGTACAAGATATGTTGCCGCTTTCAGTCGCGGTTATTCCATGGGGAATATTGGCAGGCTCAGCAGCGATTAATGCGGGCCTGAGTGTCATGCAAGCTGTAGGCATGTCAGCGTTAGTGTTTGCAGGTGCGGCACAATTGGTCAGTTTGAGTATGCTCATGACGGGTGCATCTTTACTTAGTATTCTGATCACCGTATTTTTTCTAACCAGTCAGCACTTTATTTATGCACTGAGTTTAAGAGAGGAGGTGAAGCCATGGTCACTTAAAAGAAGACTGAGCATCGGCTTTTTGCTAACCGATGAACTCTACGCCACCGCGATGCTAAAGGAAAAGCCGTCTTATACCTATATGTTGGGTGCAGGATTCAGCTTTTATGTCAGTTGGGTGTTGTTTAGTCTAATGGGTATTTTGCTTGCAAATAAAGTACCTGATCTTTCAACTCTCCACTTAGAATTTTCAATTGTGGTGGTGTTCTTGGTTATGGCGGTGATGCTGATTCAAAATAAGGCCGCAATTTATGGTGTTGTGAGTTCCTCGATCATGGTGCTGATTTTGAGTTGGTTAGAACTCGGATCAGCTATTTTGCTGGCTGGGTTTAGTGGGATGTGGGTTGCTGCGTTTTTTGATCAAGCAGAGGACTAAAACATGACATGGTTATTTGTTTTGAGTTTGACCTGTGTGACTTTTTTTAATCGGTATTTATTTTTAGAGCCAAAAACTCAAATTCGGCTGCCTAAATTTGCGACACGCATGCTGAAATATGCGGCGCCTTGTCTGATGGTTTCGATTTGTTTGCCACTGGTTTTTTTCGAAGGCGGGCACTGGAAAGGGATACTTCAAAATAGTTATTTTTATGGGGCAATTTTAACGTTGTTAATCACTCTTTTGACGAGAAAATTATTGCTTAGTATTTTGCTGAGTTTAGGATTTTTTTATGGTCTGAATCTATTATTCGATTTCTAGCATTTCATCAGCAAATAGGCCCATAAAATACCGAAAAAAGGATAAAAAAGTGTGCGAGCCCGATCTTTTTCATTGCTTTTAAATTTGTGTTGCTCTAAATGCTCACCATTTGCGATTTTTTCTATGTCTATCAAATTGGCGTAGCTTTGATTGTGGAACTAAAAAAGTTGAAAATAGAGCAAATGAGGCGGGGTTTGAGAACTTTAAAGAAATAAGAAGGTTTTCTTTTGAGTTTTGGTCCATAGAATTGACTCAATTATATAAAACAAGCAGGGCAATAGTGAATCTAATATCGCAAAAAATGGCGCTTAATTTACTAGGTAATTCATAAAATCATTTTAATTTGACGAATGCATAAAACTACAGTTCAGGGTAGGCAGAAAAATTGGCTTTGATCAGATAAGAATGAGCTGAGAAAATATTTAATTTTGCTAGTCTTTCACCGCTGTAAAAATGTGAGCGCACTCACTTCAAAAAATCGGATCGATTAGATTTCGCATCTTATTCAAACTAAGTATCTGGGAGGGATCAAATGCTGGAGATCGAGCTGTTTACGATTGTGTAAAACATTAGGTAAAGATAGGACAATAAAAAAGCCACATTACTGTGGCTTTGCTGTCAAATGCGTGCTGTAGGGAAGAATCTTAAGAGTTTGGTCCATCAATACGTTCAATACTGACTTTCGCAGTACCTGCATTGGTAATACCCAGTTGCTTAGCAGCACCATAAGAAAGATCAAGCACGCGGTTACCGTGGAATGGGCCGCGGTCATTTACTTTAACCACAACACTTTTACCATTGGTTTTATTCGTTACACGAATAAAGCAGTTTAGTGGCAAACTACGGTGAGCTGCAGTTAATGCATTCATATCGAATGTTTCACCACTTGCTGTTTTACGACCGTGGAACTGACGACCATACCAAGACGCCATGCCCGTTTGACTAAACTTACGTACTGTATTTGATGCAACAGTATTTAACTTTTCAATCACTGAAGGCTCTTCTTCAGGGATCTCAATTTTTGCAGCGATTGTTTCGCGACGAATTTTATCGCCTGAACGTTCAGTGATTGAAAGGCTATTTAAATTTGAGAAGTGTGAGTTGAAGCCTTGAGCATCTTTATTCAAGACACGCGCAGCTAGGCGAGAGTTATCGTTATCATTGGTAAATGATGACTGAACCATCTCTGCTTGCGATTGGCTCAGCGCGATGGTCGAGGCAATGGCCAGTATATATTTAAGTGAAGACTGCATTTATAAACTCCAAAAGACAATACTTTTTTCTTTAAACTAAGTGGTTGAAAGATAAAAAAACTTGCCTGTTAATTCACTTTTGCAACAACATTTGACGAAATGGATAATATTCATGCAGTCATAAGCATGTCTAGTGTTTAATTAAAATAATGATAAAAACTACATAAACCGAACATTTTTTGGTTAAAAAATAATCAACATTGTAACAAGGTGTGAAAAACGCCGAAATTTACATCATTTTTAAATATATTTTTGTTGACATCTCAAGCTTGAGTAAAAAGCTAGCCTTATCGGCTAGCAATTTCAGCCCCTAATTGCCACACTGCAGTCGCATACATACGGCTCTTGTTATAGGTCGTAATCACTTGAAAGTTAGGGTAAGTAATGTAATAACTTTGCCCATAATTTTCCTGTAGTTGGATCACATTCACCATATCTAAATCATCGATTTTGACAATCGGATTGGTCGGTTGAATGCCCTGATTTTTTAAAACGCCATAAGGTGTCGGTAAAGTTAAATCTTTGGCAATGACCGCTTCAGGATTTGAGCCACTATAGCGGGCTGCGAATCCAATTGGTTGATTACGTTGCCAGCCATGATTTGCTAAATAGTTGGCAATTGAACCAATCGCATCGACTGCTGAATTTCGTAAATCGACATGACCATTGCCGTCATAATCCACACCAAACTTTGGAATATTGCTTGGCATAAATTGTGGGTAGCCCACCGCACCTGCATACGAACCTACAACCGAGTTGGTTGGCACGCCATCTTTATAGCTCCATGCGATTAAAGCACTGAGTTCATCTTGGAAATATTGCTTACGACGTTCGTAACCAAAACCTAAAGTGGCTAAAGCATCACGAGTGACAAAATTACCTTTATTGCTCCCAAAACCTGTTTCCACCCCTAAAATGCCGAGAATGACTGATTGCGGTACACCAAATTGTTGTTCGGCGCGGTTTAAAGTATCTGCATATTGGGCTTTGAAACGGACACCACGTTGAATGGTGCTTTCCGCCATAAAGTTGGTTTTATATTCGTACCACGGTTTACTTTCGCCAGGGCGGTTCATAATGTTGATGATGTTGGGTACATTTTTAGAACCATTCATCGCCCAATCAACTTGTTCAGCAGACAGACCATAATTCTGCATGGTTTTTTGTTTAAAGCTGAAATAGTCAGGATGAGAAGCGAAATCGTTGGCTTGGCAAAAACTGGTGATCGACAAAGCGCCAATCAATAAAGGTAAACGTTTAACTTTGTTATAAAAGTTTAAATTTAACATAGAAGTCTAATTTCCAGAGTCGTTATTGGCAGTGGAGCAAAGCGAATAGGGGAATGCCCATAGTTCGCGTTTCTGTTATGTCGAAATTCTTGTGAACGGAGTCTAGCGTGAATAGGCTTTAAGATAACATTGTCTGTACTGAAGCGGGCAAATAGGTATACAAAAAAAGACAAACTCAGCCTATATAAAGGACAGATCAATCAAAATGGTACAGTTTTTCAGGCAGAATATTTACGTGACTATATAAGTCAAGTTTTACTGACTGATATAAAAAAGTCTTCTATATATAGAAACAATTAAAACTGTAGTGTTTAGAGTCTAGTGACAATGACAAAAAGATCTAGTCTCAGCTTATATATGGACTTTATATAAAGAGCAGGAAATCACAGCTTAGAAACCAAAATGACCCTACATCAGTAGAGTCATTTTGATCTGAAAAGCCTCGAAAGACTTTTAGTGCTTAAGCATGAAATAAGGTGTCGTGATATTCAGCTAAAGCTAAAAGTTCATCTTTGGTTAAATTGGGGATGATTTTATTGGCAGCAATATGCACTGCTTTAATGACAGCTGCAGAACCGATATCGGCCGCTTTACGCTTAATCATGCCCAAATCGAGGGTTTTATTAAAGTCATTCATGAAGTGGCGTACCGTCGCTTCAGCGAACTGTTTATACAGTTCGGTTAACGCGGCTTTATCTACTTCATTGCCAGCTTTAATTTCTGCATAGTTATATTTGAGGCTGGTCACTAAGCTTGCATCTAACGCTTCACCCACACGGAACTGACCTTCAGCATCTTTAAACAAGCTTTTTTCAGAAAACTGAATCGATGCTTGAACCACATCATTCGATGATTTGCCTAAAAGCTGCTTCAACAAAACCGCAACTGTTGACTTAATATAGCCAGCCAGTTTCTCGGCTGTGTCACGTTTATCACTCGGTGGAAAACGGCGAACTAACTCAGTCAAAATGGCATCAATAATTTCATCATTGATGAGGAGTGCTGTTTTATCACGAAGTGGATATAAAGGTTCACTTGAGTCTTTCTTCTGCTGAGCAGTTTGAATAGTCTGTAAAAGTTCAGTCGATGGAATAAAACCAAAAAATGGCATCGTGTATTAACCTCAATGTTCTTTATTTTATTGTCGCGCCAATCGAATTGGGCGGGGCATCCATGACACATCTGACACACGACAAGGGTTAATGTCTAAACCACCACGGCGTGTATAAGCTGCGTACACCATCAGCTTTTCAGGTTTCAAATTTTGCCAAATATCGGCAAATATTTGTTCCACACATTGTTCGTGAAAACCGTTGTGCTGACGATAAGAGATAATATAAGCCAGTATACTGTTATAACAAGGCTTTTTACCTTTATATCGGATAAATACCGTGCCCCAATCAGGCTGTCCAGTGACTGGACAGTTACTTCTGAGTAAATGCGAGTAAATCTGTACTTCAACATCTTCCGCAGCGTCATCTAATGCCAATAGATTTGCATTGGGATGATTTTCCAATTGGGTCAGAATCAGTTCATCTATACAAATGCCTTCAGGTTGACTAACTTGCACATCATCGACATGAAAAAGATCAATATTCACATCTGCGCCAGCCGCCGCCGATAAATCCTGTTCAACCGTTGCTTTAAATGCAGCTTTAGACTCAAACTGAGTAAAGTTCATGCTATTAAAGTAAAGTTTTAATGACTTTGACTCAATGAGGTTGGGCGAGGTGGCAGGCAGGCTGATGCGACCAATCGCAACTTGCGGAACACCATGGTGATTTAACCAAGAAATTTCAAAAACATGCCACCAGTCTTTACCTTGTTGAATACCTTCAACATGCGCATAGTGCTCACGTGCTGTGGCACGCGCGATAGGAAAAAGAATATCGGGTTGATAAGTTGTAGGGTAATTGGTGTCTTTACCCAAAAGAGAATGTTCTACACTCATTATTCACGCATTCCTGAACCACGAGAAAGTAAATAGTAAGCAATGCCATAAAGCACTGCACAGCATATGGTCATAACAGATAGGGAGACGACGACGTTAACATCGCTATGACCTAAGATACCGAAACGAAAAGCATTGACCATATATACAATCGGATTGATCAACGATAAATTTTGCCAAAAAGGGCTGAGTGCTGAAATGGCATAAAATACGCCACCTAAATAAGTTAAAGGCGTCAGCACAAAGGTTGGGATGATGGAGATATCATCAAAAGATTTCGCATACACCGCATTGATAAAACCACCCAGTGAAAATAAGAACGAGGTGACCAAGACGGTGTAAATGGTAACAAACCAATTGGTAATATAAAGGTCAGTAAAAAATAAACTCATGGCTGTCACAATGATACCGACCAAGACCCCGCGACACACACCGCCTAAGACAAAGCCCCATAAAATGGCATGCAAAGGGACAGGGCTCATGATCAGCTCTTCAATACTTTTTTGAAATTTGGCACTAAAAAAGCTCGAAGAAACGTTAGCATAACTGTTGGTAATCACCGCCATCATAATCAGTCCAGGCACGATGAACTGCATATAGCTAAATCCGCCCATCTCACCAATACGAGAACCGACCAAATTGCCAAATATCACAAAATACAAACTCATGGTAATGGCAGGTGGAAGCAAGGTTTGCGGCCAGATGCGCATAAAGCGGCGAATTTCTTTATGCACCAGAGTATATAAAGCTACGCTAAGTTGATTTAAGTTCATGGCGTAGTTCCTTCGAGATTTTTTTCGACCATCTTCACAAACAGTTCTTCTAAACGGTTAGATTTGTTCCGCATACTACGAACTTGGATTCCTTGTGATTCAAGCAATTGAAATAAGTCATTGAGAGTATGTGCTCTATCCATGGTCACTTCTAAAGTCACGGCATCGACTAAATGGAAACGAACCCCAATGATGTCGATATGAATCGGCTCAATTGGTGCGGCCAAATCAAAAATAAAGGTTTCCTCATTCAGTTGATTGAGGAAATTTTTCATGCTGGTGTCTTCTTTAATGACACCACGGTCAATAATGGCAATTCGACGACACAGCATTTCCGCTTCTTCTAAATAGTGTGTGGTTAAAATGATCGATGTGCCTTTATTGTTCATTTCTGTGAGGAAGTCCCACATCGAACGACGTAGCTCAATATCAACCCCTGCTGTGGGTTCATCTAAAATAAGGAGTTTTGGTTCATGCATCATGGCACGGGCAATCATCAGGCGACGTTTCATACCACCTGAAAGCATACGGGCTTGAACACCGCGTTTTTCCCATAAGCCGAGTTTTTCTAAATATTCTTCGGCACGAACTTCCGCAATTTTTTTAGGAATACCATAATAGCCCGCTTGTGTGACTAAAATATCGAAGGTTTTTTCAAACTGACCGAAGTTAAACTCTTGAGGTACAACCCCTAAGCACTGTTTAGCTTGAGAGGGGTGTGTATCGAGATTATGTCCAAAAATTTCGACAGTGCCTGAGGTTTTCTTGGTCAATGAGCTGATAATACCAATCGTTGTAGATTTGCCTGCACCATTTGGTCCAAGAAGGGCATAGAACTCGCCTTCAGGAACAGTTAAATCGATGCCTTTTAAAGCCTGAAACCCATTTTTATAGGTTTTGGACAAATCTCTTAACGTCAATGCATCAGTCATGAAATTCTCGAATGATTAATAGTGGCACTATTGTGAGCGATTATGCCTAATAAACCAAGTAATCTACTCGCAATTCTGTGTTGCAGATATGGAACATTGTATAAAGCATAAGCAGGAAAATCACTCTAAGCTATATAGATGCTTTACCTTGTGATTTTTTTTGATATGATGTGCTCGCGCGCTCATAGCTTAACTGGATAGAGTACAGGTCTCCGAAGCCTGTGGCGTGGGTTCGAGTCCCGCTGAGCGCACCATTTACTTATTGTATTCCTTCTGAAGTTATCTAAAATATATTAAAAATACAGTTTCAAGCTCTATTTTCATTTCACTCAAAGCTACCTTCGTTATATTTCTTGCAACAATTTAAATGTTTATTGTTCCTTTATGATAAGACTAGCTATTTGCAATAGATCTAAGTGTTGTAACTAATCATGGCGACTTTGTTATCGTATATGAAGTAAATTGATCGAATTTATATAGAAGAAGTAATTGGTTTGAATCAGTTTTTGTACGCTTAAAGTTTAGAAAAGTTTATTTTCCAAGGCAAAATATTAAAAATTTAGTGCATGCGTTAGCATATGGAAGCTCGTGTATTTTTAGATATGGGCAAAATTTTAGTATCGATTGATGCAATTACATGAACTGATTAGACAATGTGCTTAGTACTGGTCTAGCTATTACAAATCGTGTTCAGCGCAGCATTTGATTATCATAAAAAAATGACAAAATAATTAAATTATTCCATCTGGTCACTTGCGTGGGTTGATGTGTTTTAAATTGTGATTTATGACACGAATGTGATTTTATTTTGAGATAAATACCATAAAAATTAATATATTGGCTTTTATTTTATTATTGATTATTCATGTAAATGTAATGTGCTCTAACAATAATACGACTTCCGTAAATCAGATGTGTAAAAGACCATGGACGTCAATACCAAGCAAAGCCTTTTAGTTTCTTGTCTTAAAAAAAGTTTATTCATCCCATTACTTGTAGGAACGATTATCCTTACAGGATGTGGTGAGGAAAGCAGTTATTCGAACTCATCAAAAAATGCGAATAACTCTAATAACACTGTCGTTGATAATCCAGCAAATACTACGGATGATCCGAGTTTATATTTGGCAGATACGCCTAAAATTGAAACAGCAGACAACTTTCGTGATATTGCAGGAAATAGCATGTCAACGAACTATGCTAACGTTGATGGTTTGAAATTAAGACGAGGCGTGATTTATCGATCGAACTATTTACCATTAAATGAAACAGACTTAGAAACCTTTAAAACATTAGAAATTAAGACCGTTTATGATCTGCGGACCAATTCTGAAAGAGAAAAAAGCCCAGACATTTTGAGTCCCGATACCAATATTATGATGGTGAATATTGCTGGTTCAAAAGAAAGTGATCTACCGAAAGGGATTGCTACAGCTGAAGATATGATCAATTTTTTTAATAGCTCAATGGCGAATATGGCTGCACATGATAAAGGCACTCAATTACGTTTCGGAGTAGTGATTAATAGTTTAATTTATACAGATGGTGTTCAGCTTTATCATTGCACAGCAGGCAAGGATCGTACGGGATGGGTTACCGCTGTGATTCAGTTATTGGTCGGCATGAAGTATGACGATGTCTTACAAGATTATCTTTTAACAAATGCGTATACCGCAGACCGTGTCAATGTGACGTATCAATATATGGTCAGTACCCAAGGTGAAGCAGCCGCAAATATATATCGACCAGTTCTTGATGTGCGTGAAGAGTTCTTTAAAGCACAATTCGATGAAGTCATCAAAGTGTATGGCAGTATTGATAGTTATGCGACAAGAGGTTTGGGCTTATCGGATGAAGATATTGAAAAGTTGAAAGAAAAGATGCTCGTCGGTTATAAGTCAAAAAGTGCTTCATAATATCAAGCCGTAATAACGCCATTCGAGTCCAAAGCTCAAAGTAGAAGAGGGCTTTGGACTGATTGGAAAAACTAAACTTGAATATGGTGATAAATGACTTCCCGTTATTTTCGTTTAAAGGGTTTCATTGGTTTTTAGCATCAATGGATACAAGTATTTCTAGTGATGATGGTGTTGTTCATGCTTTTTACCATAGTCTTGGCGAATACAGCAGCCTGCAATATATTGGCTACTTCCATCGGTATAAAACTCTTCTTTCCACACTGGCACTTCATGTTTAACACGCTCAACCGCTTCTTCACAGGCCTGAAATGCTTCTCGGCGATGTGGAGCATACGCAATGGCAATAATAGCTTTATCACCAATGTCTAATGTACCAATCCGATGTACAACCCGAACATAGCGAAGCGCATATTTTTCTTGTATCTCTTGTTCAATCGTTCTTATCATCTTTTCGGCAACAGGTGCATAAGATGTATATTTCAGTGCCTGAACCGCGCGTCCTTCATGATGGTTTCGAACCGTACCAATAAAAATACCTGTTCCGCCGCATTCAGGAAATGCTTGAAAGGTGTCAAAATTCTCTAAATTGAGAGCAGTATCTTGAATACGAGCAAACTCTAACATCTTAGCCTCCAGCAACGGGTGAAAGTAACACCAAGGTACTATCTTGTGCTAATCGACTTTGACGCGCCACAATATCTTCACCAATCGCACAAGCACAGCGTTCCAGCAGGTCAGAAGCAGATGGATAACGTATTTTTATTTGATCGAGTACATCAGCAATTAAACTGTTCGGCACACAGCTCAGGCTAAGTTTAGCAGGAAGATGCTTTTCAATTGCACCATAAGCCTCGATTTTGATATGAATGTCCTGCATGTTGCCCCTGTCAAAACGGGTTTAAAAATAGTTTGCTGACTTCAGTTTATTGAATACTTATTAATTCACTTTAGCATTATTTAATTTGATCATCAAAATGGAAAAGTCAGTTTGTACAGACAAATAAAACGCCATTTTTCTTATTATTTCGCTATATCTATCTATGACAGTACGGTTTGAATGATATGACTCGACTAAGAGTCTAATGACTTTTGGTAATCGTGCACTTCTTCAAATGAATTGAGGCTGTGGTAAGTCAAATGCGCATTTTGAATATCTAAAGTTTGTGGCGACAGATCGTTGAAACAGTGTTTTAAGCTGAATTGTTGTTGGTGTAGATGCTTATTTAAGGTTTCTAGACTATTGCGTTTTAACAAACAAAAAGGGTAGAGCGCTTGTCCATTGATATTCAGGTAGACAACAGAAGAGTGCGGATGTTGTTCTAATGTGTGATGGAGGCGCGGCAATATATCTTGTGGAATGTTGGTAATATCACACGGGATAAATAAAATATAATCAGCTCGCACATATGACCATGCCGTTTGCATACCGATTAAAGGCCCTAAAAAACCGGCATTATTATCTTTGAAGCAGCGAATATCAGGAATCAACTCACTATATTGCGCATAATCGCGATGACTATTGATCCATATGTCCTGAACTTTTCCATCAAAAGCTGAATATATTTTTAACAACTGGATTTCATGGTCAAATCTTTGTAAAAGCTTATTGGCTCATTCATTCGTGTGGCTTTACCACCCGCTAAAATCACTAGTGCTGTTGCTGGGTAGTTTTGCATGCCTTTGATCTAACATTCGTATGTAGGGATAATAATGCTCGTTAAATATTCAAGGGTACGGTCTAAGACAAAGCTGTCCAAGCCTTAGACCGTGTGCAAAAAGCATTTGGTTTGTATCACTATCCAATCGATGTCCTTAGATCGAGATGAAATCGACATAGTCCAATGTTACAGGAACATCAGATCGAGCAGGGATTCGAACAATACTATTGGCTCGATTTAAGTTACTGAGCATGTGGGATTGTTGTTTACCGAGTTTGGAAACGGTTAATTGTCCAAACTCGTTGACATCTAATACCATGCGAACCAGTTGCTCACGGCTGTCTTGTTTAATGCTGTCGTTGAAACGAGCTTTTTTCCAAGCGGGTGCAGGAGACGTAATTCCCTGTAAAGCCGCCAATAATGTCGATACATGTACAGCAAGACAGGTGAGCACAGCAGCAGGGTTCCCAGGCAAACCAATCAAATAAGAATGATGATGGTCTGTTTGATATTCAGCAAAATACAGCGGTTTACCCGGTTTTTGTGAAACTTGCCAGAAAATCTCTTTTGCACCTAAAGCCATTGAAACAGGTCGAATCAAGTCATAATCGCCAACCGAAACACCGCCTGTGGTAATAACTACATCATAATGATTCATGGCATTCGAGAGCGCTTGTGTGAGTATCTCCTCATTATCAATTACATGCTCTAAATGAACTTTAGCAAAACCGTGTTCTTTAAGCCAAGTACGGATCATTGGCGCATTGGCATCGAACACTTTAGATTGATTGTCCAGTTGTGTACTGACTTCATCACCAGTAATAAGCACTGCAATTTTAGGTTGGCGATAAACCTCGACATGCTGAACACCCGCCATACTGAGTGCCGCAATTAAACCGCTGCCTAAACGCTGGCCTTGTTGCGCAAGTGTTGTCCCGATGGATAACTCCTCACCTTGATAACGAATGTCTGCGCCTTTGTCTAAAGCTTGAGTTAGAGTCGCTTGCTTATGGCTACGCGTGATAATTTCCTGTCGAGCCACAGTATCTGCTGAGCTTGGCAGTTTGCCCCCAGTAAAAATACGAACGGTTTGTCCTGTTTGAATCTCAATATGTTCTTCAATACCTGCACGAATTTCACCAACCAATTCAAAACTAGTAATTCCTGCTTGTAAGTCTTCAGAGCGCAGCGCATAGCCGTCAACCGCACTTTGGGTAAATAGAGGCAAGGCAACTATTGATAAAACATCTGCCGCTAAAACATGTCTATGCGCCTGTACTAAAGGCAAAGTAACGACAGGCAATGTTTGGACGGCGCTATAGTGTTCAAGAGCTTGATCGAGTGTAATTAAACCAACGCCAGAGCAACTCATTCATAACCTCCCGGGTGAGGTAGATCACGGCAGACATCAAAAATATGAACCAAAGCAGGTAAAATGGCTGCCATAGATTCACTTGCACCACCACGGCTACCTGGAAGGGTAATCACCAATGAACGGTCGATAAAACCTGCAACGCCACGTGACATCGCAGCATAGGGGGTACGCTTTTGTCCGAAAGCACGTGCAGCTTCCATCAGTCCATTGAGCTCACGTTCAAGTAAAGGCTCAAGTGTATCTACAGTAATGTCACGCTTTCCGATACCTGTTCCACCCACAGTAATAATGCAGGCATAAGATTGAGTGAGCTCTAAGACCAATGCTTTTAACTGATCGGCTTCGTCAGGTAAAATTTGATAATGAATTGGATCAAAACCAGCTTCGGTTAAGGTCTCGACGACGGAGCGGCCAGCCGTATCGGGTTTGCGACCTGAGGCAACGGTGTCCGACAGAACCAATACAGCCGCAGAAACAGGCTGACGCAAATGACGTTTAAAGTGTGATTTTCCGCCTTTTTTCAGATCGAGTTTACATTGCTGAATGATCAGCTCATGCGGTTCGCAATGGGGTTTGAGCATGTCGTAAATCGTGAGAGCCGCAATACTGGCAGCAGTCAAAGCTTCCATTTCTACACCTGTCGGTCCAATCGTTTCAACGGTTGCACGAATAACCACACGGTCGACAAGTAGTTCAAAATCGACATCGGCACGATAAATAGGTAGCGGATGGCACAGCGGAATCAGTTCATCGGTACGTTTTGCGGCTAAAATCCCAGCAATGCGGGCTGTTTTGAGAGCATCACCTTTTTCGGTATTGCCGTCGGCAAGAAGTTGTAAACAATGTGCAGGGGCAAGCAGTTCAGAGCTTGCAGTTGCAACGCGATAGCTTTCTGGCTTCATGCCAACGTTTTTCATAAAGTATTCCGAAACATTGAAGTGTTGATTTAACGTGAAACTGTTCGATCAAGAGAAAAAGTTTATGACGTATTTAGATAACACAAAAATAAATGCGGATACAGTCGAATGACTGACAAACTCAAAATTAACCAGTTGATTAACCCCCTATGGCATGCATACTGATTTTGCGTGTTGGGGCATGTTGATGTTCAATAAACCCTGCTTTTTTATGCCATACCGCGTTCAGAATCTGGGCTTGTAATAAAGCGGGATCTTTTTGTTGAAGTAAATGACGTAGCGGTGTTCCCTTGTTGGCAAATAAACAGGTAAAAAGCTCTCCCGTTGCAGTGATACGTAAACGGTCACAGCTTTGACAGAATGGTTTGCTGATGGTGGAAATAATGCCTAATGTGTACTGATCATTAAGCAGATAAATGGTTGCAGGGTCATGTTGTCTGGCTTGTTTCTGAATCTGAAAATGAGGATTAAGTGTTTGGATAATGTCATCTTCAGTGATGACTTTTTGAGGCTGCCAGTGCTCAGGTTGATCTAAAGGCATATATTCAATAAAACGTAATGCGATCTTCTGTTGATAAGCCCATTGGGTCAGTTCAAGCACTTCATAATCATTTTGTCCTGCGACTAAAACACAGTTCAATTTTATCGGCAGATTGGCTTGTTGAGCTGCAGCGATGCCTTCGAGCACTGGCGCTATCGGACGTTTGGTCATGTTCATAAACGTGTCTGCATGAATGCTATCGAGACTGATATTGAGATCATCTAGTCCTGCTTCTTTTAGCGCTCGTGCATACTTGTTTAAATAGAAAGCATTACTGGTCATGGAAATACGTTCTAAACCCTGTGGCTTGAGCCGATTCAAAGCATCAATAAAATTGACCACGCCTTGACGCATTAAAGGCTCGCCACCTGTTAAACGAATGTGCCGAATGCCTAAACTGACCATCATTTCACAAAACGTTAGCAGCTCTTCAAAGCTCAAGATGTCTTTTTTTGCCAACCATTCCGGCCTATCGGGCATGCAATAACTACAACGAAAGTTACAACGATCTGTCAGTGAGATTCAGAGTTTATGTTTATGACGGCCAAATTGATCGATCAGTTGCGCTGACCTATGTTCTAAGCGTGTAGTAGTCGAACCGTCCATAGTTGCTCCACCTCGTATTTACATACGATTTAGTTTTTATAAACGAGAGTATGAAATGTTTTATTTCAAAGATCAAACGGAGTCTTGAAGCTGTTTAGTTCGTTCATTTTCAAAAATTGAGAGGGTGTTGTTCCTCGAACGCGATCCATCAAGTCTTTGCCTTTTGTAATAATTACTCTATTGAAATTGCATACCAAAAGGGTGATATTTTTGATCAGAAGTGTTTTTGGAATTGTGCCAAGAAATGTGGGCATGATGAATAAGAAAAGAGTAATAAAAAAGGGATGAGCAATCCAAATCGTTTGCAAGTATGAGCAAAGCGAACAGTGAATTGATCATTGCAGAACTTTTTACCGAAGATAAATATTGAGGGCGGTGAGATGGAAAACACTGAAGAGAAAAAGCATGACGATGAAGAAACCAGCTATGCACGAATAGAACCTTATACCAATCCTGCGGGTGGATGGGGCGCGTTGTTAAGTGTTGCAAGAAACTTAAAGAGACAGGAAGTTTTCAAAAAAGGTGCGATTACGCTCCTCAATATTAACCAACCCACAGGTTTCGACTGTCCAGGATGTGCATGGCCTGAAAAAAAAGATGCACATGCCTTTAACTTTTGTGAAAACGGTGCGAAAGCCGTTGCCTTTGAAGCCACTTCAAAACGTGTTACGCCTGATTTTTTTGCAACCCATACGGTCAGTTGGCTGTCTGAGCAAAGTGATTTCTTGCTTGAGGATTCAGGCCGTCTAACCGACCCAATGCGCTATGACAGCGCAACCGATAAATATGTGCCTATCTCATGGGATGATGCTTTTGTCTTAATTGCAAAACATTTACATGCCTTGGATCATCCAGATCAAGCGGCATTTTATACTTCGGGTCGTGCCAGTAATGAAGCGGCGTTTCTGTATCAACTTTTTGTGCGTGCTTTTGGAACCAATAATTTCCCAGACTGTTCTAATATGTGCCATGAGACCACCAGTGTTGGCCTACGTGACTCAATTGGTTTGGGCAAGGGAACGGTGACTTTAGAAGATTTTGATATCGCCGATGCGATTTTCAGTTTTGGGCATAATCCGGGCACGAACCATCCGCGGATGTTGGGGACTTTACGTGAAGTGTCGCGTCGTGGTGGCAATATCGTTGCCATCAATCCACTCAAAGAGCGGGGATTGGAGCGCTTCCAAGATCCGCAAGCAGCTGTTGAGATGATGACCAATGGCAGTACACCCATTAGTCGTTATTATTTCCAACCCAACGTGGGTGGCGATTATGCACTCATGTTCGGGATGCTGAAACATTTACGTGAATGGGACATTCAAGCACTGGCAGCTGGGGAAAAGAGCGTTTTTGACCGGTCTTTTATCGAAATGAATACAGTCGGTTTTGATGCCATGATGGAAGAAATTGATCGAACTACATGGTCCGATATTCATGCACATACGGGACTTCGCCCTGAGCATTTAGAGTCTTTAGCTAAAATGTATTTGGATGCCAAAACGGCCATTTTCTGTTGGGGCATGGGGATTACACAGCATCGACACGGGACTGCGAATGTACATATGCTGGCGAACTTAATGTTGGCAAGAGGGCATATTGGTCGTCCAGGGGCAGGCTTAGCACCGATTCGCGGGCACAGTAATGTGCAGGGCGATCGAACCATGGGGATCAATGAACGACCAAGCCCAAAATTGCTGGATAGTCTGGACCGAGTATTCGGCATTAAGTCACCACGTGAACATGGTTTTGGCGTGGTGGATACCATTAAGGCGATGTATGAAGGTGGTGTAAAAGTTTTTATTGGTTTAGGTGGTAATTTTGCTGTTGCCACTCCCGATACACCGTATACACAAGAAGGCTTACGTCGTTGTGATTTGACGGTACAGATTGCAACGAAGTTGAATCGTAGCCATTTGGTTTGTGGTAAAGAGGCATTACTTTTACCTTGTTTGGGCCGTACCGAAGTTGATATGCAACAGCATGGGCCGCAGGCAGTCAGTGTTGAAGATTCTATGAGTAATGTGCATCTTTCAGCAGGGCGTAATGAGCCTGGTTCTAAGAATCTACTTTCAGAGCCTGACATTGTGGCGCGTATGGCGGCAGCCGTCTTACCAGACAGTGATATCAAGTGGAAATGGTATGTAGAAAGTTATGACCGTATTCGAGATTCGATTGAAGATGTGTTTGATGAATTCCATGATTTCAATGCACGTGTCTATCAGCCGGGTGGCTTTCACTTAGAGCATCCAGCCAATCAGCATGTATGGAATACGCCTGCAGGCAAGGCACAGTTTTTAATTACGCCGTTGGCTGAAGTGTATGCCGATAAAGAGAATAAATACGCTGAACAATATACAGGGGCCAAAGTCTATACCCTAATGACCACACGCTCTCATGACCAATACAACACAACCTTGTATGGACTCGATGACCGTTATCGTGGGGTATTTGGTCAGCGCCGTGTTTTATTTATGAATGCAGAAGATATTGCAGCGGCTGGCTTTGTTGCAGATCAATGGGTGGATATCGAAAGTATTTATTCGGATGGTGTTAAACGTGCGGTTCAAAGCTTCCGAATCGTCCCATATAACATTCCACGGGGTAGCCTCGCAGCCTATTATCCGGAGACCAATCCATTGGTTGCACTCAGTAGCCATGATAAATACGCCAAAATACCGGCGTCGAAAAGCGTGCCTGTGATTTTACATGCAGGTCAAGCCCCTGAACATTTTAACTTGGCGCAAGCGGTTGATCCTGAAGATGCCAATCAGATCGTGAATCGAGAGGTTAGTTGATTCAATGCTGAAATGACGCCTGATTTGCAGGTGTCATTTTTTTCATGATTGAAGGGTTTGGTGTTTAGGGAATATTGGAAAATTATTATGGATATTCGGGCGTCGACGTTGAATTCTCTGGGTTATGAAACTGTTGATATTCAGCGTCTAAGTGAAAATAGAGTTGTTGAACAATCTGATTTTGTGGTGCAAGAACACCCTATTGCCTTGGTCTATAATGGGATTTCCCATGCAGTAATGATGGCAACGCCAGCTGATATTGAAGTCTTTGCGAAAGGTTTTAGCTTGTCTGAAGGTATTTTGACGAGTTTGAAAGAGCTTTATTCTTTAGACATACATGAAACTGAATTTGGGATTCAAGTCGAAATGACGATTTCTACTCGGGCCTTTATGGCGCTCAAACAACATCGACGGATGATGGTTGGACGCTCGGGTTGTGGTCTCTGTGGGATTGAAAGTTTGCAGCAGCTTCATTTGGATTTACCTCAAATTACCACAGCCCTTTGTGAGGGATGGTTGGCTCAAATTCCGCAAGCCATTGCTCAACTCAATACCAGACAGAAAATCACCCAAATGACGGGCGGTGCACATGCGGCTGCATGGGTTCAAGCGGGGGAAATAGTGGCTTTGTTTGAAGATGTGGGCCGACACAATGCTTTAGATAAACTATTGGGTTATATTGCAGAACATCATTGTGATGTAAATCAAGGTTTTGTCGTGATGACCAGCCGCGCCAGTTATGAGTTGATTCGTAAGTGTGCTCAACTGAATATTGCCTTGCTGGCGTGTATTTCAGCCCCAACCAGTATGGCGATTAATATGGCAAAGCAGTCAGGTTTGACCTTAGCAAGTTTTTGCCGCGGTAATGGTTTTGTTTTATATACTTGATATTCAAAATTTTACTGTATAGAAAAGTAAAAAATTTTTCTTTAGGTCATCTGTGTCGATGACAGGTCTTTATTTGAGTGAATGTATGCAGGACGTCAAATTAAAATTACAGCTCAGAATACTTCTCAATCAAGACATTGCCTTTGGGCCGGGTAAGGCCGAGTTATTGGAAGAAATTCGACGTACTGGCTCAATTTCTCAAGCTGCAAAAAGTATGAATATGAGTTACCGCCGTGCATGGCAGTTGGTTGAAACTATGAATCATAGCTTTCAGTCAGGATTGGTCGAAACTCAAAAAGGTGGAACGCATGGGGGTGGGGCAAAACTCACGGACTTGGGCGAAAGTATTTTAAGTCAATTTAGACAAATGGAAATAAAAGCACGTGATGCGATTGAGCAGGATTTTGAAGAAATAGCTCAACACCTGAAACCATAATCTAGCTAGTTAGGTCAGCTAATCCTTTTCGTACCCAGTCATGGCGTACACGAATAAGCTTCCTCTATTTGATAAAACCTCTTATTTACTCACTCGATAGCAAGAGCAGTATCAGTCACGTGATTAAGATACAAACACTTTAACTTGAATGATAAATAATCTGTTTCTTGAATTGACGTTGCTTATGTATCCATATATTTTTGAAAACATATCGGTCAATTTATAATGCTTAAGGGGAACATGGTGCTGTTCAATTTTAAGAATAAGTGCATGCAATATGCGATGTTGTGTTGTGGTTTGGCTCTTGCGGCACAGGTACATGCAGAGCAAGCCATTACCGTTTATGCAGCAGCCAGCTTGACCAATGCTATAGCAGATGTCGATGCAATGTTTGAACAACAAAAAAGAGTACGCGTGAAAACCTCTTATGCAGGCTCGTCGACTTTGGCCAAGCAAATTGAAGCGGGTGCACCTGCGGATGTTTTTATTTCGGCAGATGAACAGTGGATGAATTATCTGCAAAATAAAAAGTTAATTGTGCCGAATAAACGTGTGAATTTATTGGGCAATCGTCTTGTTTTGATTTCACCCAAAGCTAAGCCTGTCAAAATGAAAATGGATAAAAGTTTTGATCCTTCTACCGCCTTTCAAGGCAAGCTTTGTACAGGTGACACCAAAAGTGTTCCAGTCGGAAAATATGGGAAACAGGCGCTGACTGCACTGGGATGGTGGTCAAAACTTGAACCAAGATTGGTTGAAACTGAAGATGTGAGAGCTGCGCTCAACTTTGTAGCACGTGGTGAATGTCAGCTTGGTATTGTCTATGCAACCGATGCTGCCATCAGTAAAGATGTCACTGTCGTTGGCGTTTTCCCTATCAGCACCCATACCCCGATTGTTTATCCCTTAGGTCTTGTCAAAAATAATCCAGATGCGCTAGCGTTTTATCAGTTTGTACAGAGTAAACAAGCACATGCAGTCTTTAAAAAATATGGCTTTACCATTTTATCTGCTGCTAAGTGATGATGTTTTCTTTATCGGCTGAAGAGATAGAGGTACTCAAGTTATCCTGCCAAGTGGCTGCAACCTGTTTGGCATTTAGCCTGATCCCTGCGTTGGCAGTGGGTTGGGTTTTGGCACGTAAAGAGTTTTTTGGCAAATCCTTATTTGAAACGTTTATTTTTCTACCTCTGGTGCTGCCGCCTGTGGTGCCAGGGTATTTGCTATTACAGGTTTTTGGAGGAAATGGAATACTGGGTAAGTATCTTGAGCCTTTTGGGCTCAATTTTGCATTTAATTGGAAAGGCGCAGTTTTGGCTTCAGCCGTGATGGGCTTTCCACTCTTGGTTCAATCGATTCGTTTGGCCATAGAGTTGGTGGATCAACGGCTAGAAATGGCGGCGAAAACGCTCGGTGCTTCCTCCTTGGGTACTTTTTTTTATGTCACTTTGCCTTTAGCCAGCAGTGGCATATTGGTAGGGGCGATTTTATGTTTTTGTCGCAGTCTGGGTGAGTTTGGTGCAACTATTACCTTTGTCGGTAACATTGCAGGCGAGACCAGAACCTTGCCCTTGGCCATGTATAGCTTGATGCAGCAACCCGATACAGAACAAGCGGTTTGGCGACTGATTATTCTGTCATTAACTGTGGCATTTTTGGCGTTATGGTTTGCCCAGTGGTTCCATCGCTATCAGAAAAACAAACGAGGGCATTAAGACGATGATTGACTGTCATATTCAGTTAAATTTAGGCAAATTTAAACTCGATCAGACATTTTCATCTGAACATCCTGTCGTTGGTTTATTTGGGGCTTCAGGTTCAGGAAAAACCAGTATTTTGCATGCTATTGCAGGACTTAATACTCCAGTCAATGGCTGGATTAAAATCAATCATCAGACATGGTTCGATGCTGAAAATAAGATTAATTTAAACGTGCAGCAACGTCATGTTGGTTTGGTTTTTCAGGATGCGCAATTGTTTCCACATATGACGGTGATGCAAAATTTATTGTTCGGCTATAAGCGCATTCCGTCTGAAAGCCGACGTTTTGATCCTGATTATATTATTGAACTGCTTAAACTTAATCATTTACTCAGTCGTATGCCGACGAAGCTTTCAGGTGGTGAAAAGCAGCGTGTTGCATTAGGTCGGGCGTTATTATATTCGCCAAATTTATTATTATTAGATGAACCATTGTCTGCATTAGACGCTGCACATAAACAGGAAATCCTTCCTTTTTTTCAAACCGTCCAACATGAAACCCATATCCCGATGTTGTATGTCAGCCACGATATGGATGAAATTAAGCAGCTGACCGAAGCAGTTTGGTTGCTTTAATTGAACACATTTCAGCTTCAACTTTTAAAGCGGGAACGAATAAAAACAGAAAAAAGGCCTCTGTATCAGCTTAGGATCATTCGGTACCATTTTTATAAACAGACGACGCTTGGCCTGTCCAGCGTTTAAATGCCCGACGAAATTCACGTACTTCACTAAAACCTAAAGCTTGGCTAATGTCCCCAATGGAGAGATTGTTTTCAAGCATCTGTTTCGCTTTTCGTTGTAACACGGTTTGTCGAATTTGCTGAAAACTAATGCCTTCTAGCAATAAGGAGCGTCGAAGGTGACGCTCACTCATTTGTAAATAGTCTGATGCGAGTTGCATATCAAAGCGTACAGGAAGGTGCTGATCGATGAGCTGTTCTAATAAATATGCATATTGTGCATCACTGAAAAGAATTGGAGAGTAGGGGTGTAATTGAGCATTCAAGGGGGGATTTTCGGTCAAAAGTAAGGACTTATTTTATAAATTGAGCCAGTGAGAAATGAGTGCCTTGCATTAGAGTAGATGATGACGCCGTATATAGTGGACCTTGATGCAGCCTAAGTAGATGGCTTGATTTGATGTTATTTTAAGGAGCATCACTTTTATAGGACATTTCTGGCGCGTAACCTTAGCAATAATCGTCAGATTTTTATCAAACGACTGCCCTACAAATATATAAGACAGTCGCTTTTTTATTTACCAATTTACGCGTTTTAATAAAATGTCTTTATACATTTTAAAGTCACAAACGAAACTGTAAAAAGGATATGTAAATGTGGCTGGTTTGTTATGTTCAAAAAAGAAATGACCGACCCACGCAAATCCATAACCCACCACAGGCAAAGCCCAGAGTAGTTTTGGATTTTTGGTCATCGCCGCAGCCGCAGTAATCCCGATCACACAGGTGGTTCCCACAAAGTGTAAACGTCGGCAAGTGGGATCTTCATGCTGAGAAAGATAGAAGGGATAGAATTCCTTTAAGGTTTTATAACGGCCATCACTTCCCTTAATTTGCACAGCAGGGCTTGCAACCAATGCAGAAGAATGATTTGCGTTATTCACCAAATCTTGCATATTGTTTTTAATTTGGGTTTGGGTATTCTGTAACATGTCCTACTCCTTTAGTGTTTATCAGGCGTAGTTTTAAACAGCAAACCAAAGATGGTCTTGAACGAATATGCTATCGCAAAGCAAGGATGCGAGTTTAGGGTTAGTGCATCAAAGTAAAATTTACACTTGGGATGGTGTCATTTTGTATGTGACTCATGAGCAGTTGAATAATGCCCATGCCCATTTTCCAGCACTTTTACAAATTGGCTTGGGCACACCTTTTGCGATCACTTTAGACGACCAAGTACGTCGTTATCACGATATTGTGGTGATGGCACCCAATGTGATGCACAGTACCGATTCAGAAAATCAACCTTATCTTGCGCTCATGATTGATCCTGATCATGCACTCTATGGACACTTGTATCCATTGCTGAATGGCGAAAAGATTTGTTTTTTACCTGCCGCTTGCCTCGCTGTGTTTCATTCACAGTTTCAAAAGTTGATCGCTGGGCAACTCAGTCCTGATGATGCCAAACAATTGGTTTTAACGCTGCTGTCGACGTTAAACCCAAATCCGTTACAGGTATTGCCATGGGATGCCCGCGTTTTACAAGCCTGTCGTTATATTCAACAACTTGTACCTCAGCAGATTCCCACAGTAGCTCAGGTTTCCGCACACACGGGACTGTCTGAGTCGAGGCTGATGCACTTGTTTAGTCAGCAATTGGGGATTTCAATGCGGCGCTATATTCTTTGGTTGCGTATTCGCTATGCCATCAAACTCTGGGCAGCAGGTCAGAGTTTGATTGATATTGCCTTTGAAGCGGGTTTTGCTGATCAGGCACATTTCACCCGAACTTTACGTAGCATGGCCGATTTTGCGCCCTCAATGCTGAAAGGCAAAACCATCTTTGTGAATGACTCCATTAAAACACCATCGACGTCATAGCGTGTTAAGTTGTTTGATAGCACACGGAAATAGCAGAATCATTCAAGACAGGTTTCGCTATTTTACGAAGAATCAGTTTATGTTGAGAGGAGGACTTAAGCAGGGTTGAGCTTTTTCGTTCAAGCTCAATGTTAATTTTAATGGATAGAGATAATAGGGATAATAAATGACCAGTTTACATGCGATGAAAAGTCTAAAAGATATCGTGTCCGAAAAAGAATGGGATGCGCGTTGTCAGCTTGCGGGGTTGTACCGTTTAATTGCACATTTCCGAATGACCGATTTAATTGATACACATATTAGTCTACGTGTACCCGACGAAGACGGCCATTTTCTGATTAATCAATACGGCATTCCCTTTGAAAAAATGACGGCTTCGCATTTGGTTAAAATTGATTATGCAGGCAATATTATTGCGGATTATGATCAGGGAAAACTGGTCAATACCGCAGGTTTTGTGATTCATTCTGCGATCCATGATGCACGTAAAGATGTGCACTGCGTGATTCATACGCATACAGCAGATGGTATTGCAGTGTCTGCACAAAAACAGGGTTTATTGCCTTTGTCTCAGCATGCTTTGAAGTTTTATAACAAAGTCAGCTATCACGAGTATGAAGGGGTGGCGTTATTAACCGAAGAACGTGAGCGTCTCGTGAAAGACTTGGGGCGCAACCGAGTCATGATTTTACGTAATCATGGTTTGCTATCGACAGGAGATTCGATTCAACGTGCTTTTCACGAGATCTATTTCCTTGAACGTGCATGCCAAGCGCAGATTAAAGCGATGGCGGGAGGAGCAGAGCTTCATCTTCCGTCTGAAGCTGTACGTCAACATACGGCTCAACAGTTTGAAAGTGAATTGATTGAAATGGTGATGCTGAAAGCATGGAATGCCGCGCTGTCTTTAATTGAGCATCAACGCGACGAATATTGTTCATAAGCCATTCAACAGTTGTTAATAAAAGCCTCTATTTCTAAGTAGAGGCTTTTATTATGTTAAGTTTTGCTGTTGAGCTAACACATTTTTGAGCGTTTCGAAAATACGCGGATCTGCCGACTGTGCGACATTGAAGCGTAAGAAATTCTGTGCATTTAAGGATTGGCTAAACGCATTTCCCGGCGCTAAAACCACGCCGTGTTTTAAACATTCTCGCGCAATGACCGAAGCATCGAAACCGTCGGGAAGTTTACACCACAAGAATATGCCCGCTTGTGGGACTAGCCACGGGTGAATATTTAAAGCTTCGAGCTGAGTGATGACTTTTTGCATTTCATGGGCAAGGCGTAAGCGCACTGTTTCCATATGCTTACGATAGCCACTGTCTTTTAAGGCAATCAGCACCATATCGGCTGCAAGTCGGCCGCCACCAAAAAAGGTGGCGATCTTTAAATCGATTAAATTTTCAATCCATTCATTTTTGGCCACGATATAACCACAGCGCAAAGAGGCTGAAACCGTTTTTGAAAAACTACTAACTTGAATGACACGATTGAGTCCATCAAAAGCAGCCAGTCGTGGGGCAGGGGTATGTTCAAAGTCGGCAAAAATATCATCTTCCACAATCACTAAATTGGTTTGATCGACCAATTTAAGTAAGCGATGCGCCGTGACGGGGGAAAGCACTGCACCCGTTGGATTGTGTATGCCTGAGTTGGTGATATACAGCCGTGGTGAGTATTCAGCTAAAACTGACTGAAAGATCTCCAAATCTGGGCCATGGGGAGTATACGGTACACTCACAATATTGATGCGATGGGCTTTGAGCAGCGCATGAAAATTAAAATAGCAGGGGTCATCGACAATAACAGTATCCCCAGCTTCCAATAAAAAACGACAGATCAAATCAATTGCTTGCGTGCCAGATTCGGTGAGCATGATGTGTTCAGGTGAAGCTTCAACGCCAATGTGGGTTAAACGACGAGAAATTAATTGTCGTAGTTCAGGATGTCCTGCTGGTGTTGCATATTCCACCAGTTCTAAGCTATCTGCTTTTGCCATGCTACGCAGAGCACGCCGAACACCTGTCTCATATAACCATTCGGGTGGTAACCAGCCGCAACCCGGTTTGAGTGTGCTGTGATCTGTATCCAAGGCTTGTCTAGAGACCCATAAAGGATCCACCTCTCGATCGAGCTTAGGTCCCATTTGGGCTAAAGCCAGTGGCGCGACGGGGCCAGACACATAAAAGCCTGATCCAGGTTTAGAAAGAATGATGCCTTCAGCCATTAAACGTTCATAGGCTTCGACAACGGTTGAAACAGAGACCCGCAATGTCCGTGCTTGTTGGCGTACAGAGGGAAGGCGATGACTGGGGAGATAGGTGCGTGAGCTAATTTTGAGTCTAATTTCATCCATAACTGCATCAATTCGAGTTTGGCTGCGCATTCTATTTCTCCTCAACCGTATGGGCTTTTTATACATAACAGTTTTTATTTATTGTACTGGATTGTATCTCGATTCAAACATGCGGTCTATGTTCAACTTAAGCGATTAACGATAAGAGAATTATTCAATGAAGCAGGCAACCAGCGGCTGGGTAAACGGATTAATCGGTGTCGCTATTTTTGCAGGCTCTTTACCTGCAACACGGGTCGCCGTTGCCGATTTTACGCCCATATTTTTAACCAGTGCACGGGCCACAATTGCAGCGCTATTAGGATTGTTTTTTCTGGTTTTACTTCGCCAAGCACGCCCGACCGCTTCAAACATACCTGCACTTGCAGTCAGTGCATTGGGCGTGGTCATTGGATTTCCACTCTTAACTGCTTTGGCCCTACAGCATGTAAGTTCTGCACACTCCATCGTTTTCTTAGGCTTATTACCTATTAGTACTGCGATTTTTGCAGTTCTACGCGGAGGTGAACGGCCCAAGCCACTTTTTTGGTTGTTTTCAGTACTGGGAGCCATTTTTGTAGCAGGCTATGCTGCACTTGGAGAGACGAGTACTGCATGGAAAGGCGACCTATACATGCTGGCAGCAATTATTTTATGTGGGCTGGGCTATGCAGAAGGAGCAAAACTTTCGCGAACACTGGGCGGTTGGCAAGTCATTAGTTGGGCTTTACTGCTCTCGTTACCAGTGATGTTGCCAATAGCATTATGGAGCATGCCTGTTTCATTTCAGCATGTCAGTACAGCCGCATGGATAGGACTGGCTTATGTTTCTGTCTTTAGCATGTTGCTAGGTTTTGTGTTTTGGTATCGAGGATTAGCACAAGGCGGCATTGCATCTGTTGGTCAACTGCAATTATTTCAACCCTTTATGGGTCTTGCACTTGTCGCTCTATTACTACATGAAAGCGTGAGTTGGATGATGTTGGCCGTCACTTTGGCAGCCATTGTTTGTGTGGCTGGGGCGAGAAAATATGCTTGAACATACGACGCCTAATTTTATCTTGATGGAGTAAAAATTACGAATGTCAGTCCTATCATCAAAGGTGTCATTTATCTTTGATGGTGGAATCATACTAAATACAATTTTTAAGTATCTATCTGTTATAAAAATCTGCTCTTGATTATCTTCTGTTCATATGTAGTGATGTGTTTTGTATTCCTCGAATAAAATCTTGCTGTATAGCAACAATGCTGTATATAGTTTTAAACATAGACAGGTCAAGCGATGCTTAAATTCGCAGCATGCTGAGTGTTGATGATAAGTCTTCGGAAATCGAGAACGAAAAGATCACCGATGAGACGTCCTCTCCGTACAGGCGAGACCTTAGTGAATAAAATTAAAATAGCGTGAAAATGGCATGGATTGCCAACAACCAAGATGGGAACAAGATGAGTGCAGAAGTAGATTCACTAGGACTGGTTGGGCCTGTTGTACTGTTGAGTGCAGCGGTCATTGCCGTCCCTATTTTTAAACGTATTGGTCTAGGTTCGATATTAGGCTACTTAATTGCTGGATTAATTATTGGGCCATTTGGTTTTGCCTTTTTTAACAATCCCACAGCTATCTTACATATTGCTGAACTCGGCATTGTGATGTACCTCTTTATCATCGGATTGGAGATGCAGCCTTCGCACTTATGGAGTTTGCGGAAAGAGATTTTTGGATTGGGCAGTTTGCAAATCCTTATTTCGGTCATTGCCTTAACGGGTATGGGCATGTTGTTTGGCTTTAGCTGGAAAATAGCGTTCATTGGAGCAGCAGGCTTTGTCTTAACATCGACTGCAATAGTGATGCAACTGTTAAATGATCGCGGAGAGCTGCATCAACGACGTGGTCAAAAGATCGTTGCGATCTTATTGTTTGAAGACTTATTGATCGTTCCCTTATTGGCATTGGTTGCCTTTATGGCACCCAATCAAGTAGCGGAAAGCTCATCTATAGATTTACAAGGGATAGGCATCGGACTGTTGGCCATCGCTGGGTTAATTGTTGCAGGGCATTGGTTACTCAATCCATTATTTAAAATTTTAGCTGCCGCAAAAGCACGTGAAGTGATGACCGCTGCGGCGTTATTGGTGGTATTGGGCGCGGCATTGCTGATGCAACTTAGTGGTTTATCCATGGCACTGGGCGCATTTTTAGCGGGAGTGTTACTGTCCGAGTCGACTTTCCGACATCAAATTGAAGCGGATATTGAACCCTTTCGAAGCCTATTACTGGGCTTATTCTTCTTAGGTGTCGGGATGTCTTTGGACTTGGCAGTGGTCAGGCAAAATTGGCCGCTGATTGTCAGTGGTGTAATTGCATTGATGTTGACCAAAGCACTGATGATTTATGTGGTCGCGCGTTTGACCAAGAGTAATCATCCCGAGGCTTTAGATCGTGCCTTACTGATGGCACAAGGGGGCGAGTTTGCCTTTGTATTGTTTAGTGCTGCGACGACAGCTCAAATTATTGACAATACCATCAAGTCGAATTTAACCGCGATTGTCGTATTGTCTATGGTGTTGACGCCAATCATTGGGGTGTTGTTTAAACGCTTTACCCTTGAACAGAATGAAAGTTCACTTGATCAGGTCAGGGTTGCCGATGGCTTAACGGGTAAAGTATTGATGATTGGTTTTGGTCGCTTTGGTCAAGTGGCCAGTCAGCTGTTATTGGCGCGTAGTGTGGATGTGACCATTATTGATAATGATGTCAACATGATCCAAAATGCGGAAAAATTTGGTTTTGATGTCTATTATGGCGATGGATGTCGTTTAGATATTTTACATGCCTCAGGGGCTGATACCGCAGAAGCAATTTTAGTCTGTGTCGACCACAAAGAAACGATTAATAAAATTGTAGAGTTGGTGAATGCTGAATTTCCTTTGGCTAAGCTGATTGTTCGTTCCTATGACCGTGAACACGCGCTGTATTTGTCCAAGAAAAATGTCAGTTTGATGGTTCGAGAAACCTTTGAGTCTGCATTGGCTTTAGGTCAACTGGCCTTGCAGCAACTGGGTGCAAGTCAGGATGAAATTCAGCAGGTAAGTGAGGATATCCGAGCTTTAGATCAGCAACGTTTTGAAACCGAAGTTGCAGCTGATGATGTCAAAGCGGGCATAGGTATACAATATACGCAGCGCAACCCACGACCTACTGCACCCTTGATTAAGCCGCAACATACAGGGCAGTTATTAAATGATGCAGAACTAGAAAAAATGAGTGAGGTGGATGATAGAACTTAAAAGTATGATTTTTATCATCTTGAATGAAAAGGCCTATTTTAGGCCTTTTCATTTTTGAACAGATGGATTTGAAAGCACTGCATGATTTGGCCTAATTTTATATTTAATGAAAGTTATATCAGTCCGATGATGTCGAACGGATACAATTTCGACCATCATTCTTGGCTTGATAGAGTTTTTGATCTGCCAATTTAATCACCTCTTGAATATTTTCTGAGTCTTGAGGCCACGAGGCGATACCAATTGAAACCGTGATCGTTCCAATTGGGTCAATATAGCTTTGTGCTACTGTTTTACGAAGTCGTTCAGCTGCTATATAGGCAATCTTTGGATCTTCATGCACCACAAAGACAATAAATTCTTCTCCACCGACACGGCAGCACACATCATGTTGACGAAAGTTACTTTTCATATGAGAAGCTAACTTTTTCAATACGTGATCACCTTGATCATGCCCATAGTTATCATTCACTGCTTTAAAGTGATCGATGTCCAATGTCAGTACCGAAAAAGGTGTATTGGTTGCTTCTAATTCATTTAAAAACAGTTTCATACCACGGCGGTTATAAAGTCCCGTCAGCGGATCGGTATTCACGTGTTGTTTAAGCTCTGCAATTTCATCTTTAAAATGTTTGGAGCTAAGCAAAAGAGCGGTGCGAAAGCGTAAAGCCTCAAAATACCAAGGATCGATGTTTTTAATGTCTTGATCAATATTTGGGCGCGTCAACATGCTAGCCATTTGTGCAAGCTTATTGAGTGGTGACGAAATCCAGTAAGAAAGTTTCCACACAAAAATGAACAAGAGTAAATAGAAACCGAGCATAGCCAGTGTTACTTTAACGATGATCGAGTTGGCTTGGCTTAATAACTCTAACGTCGGTTGTTGTGACACCACAACCCAATTCACACTTGGAATTGCCGCAAACCCCGCAAGGTTTTCGATCCCTTTACTATTGACCAGTGCAATCTTTCCAGTGGGGTGGGAGGTAATATATTGCATTCCGGTATTATTTTTTAATGAGTCGCCAATGCGAGCTTTATCTGGATGGAAGATGATCTTATTTTTATTATCAACAACATAAGTATAACTTTTCTTATAAGAATAAGTGGTAGCTAACAGCTCACTCACCAAGTTTTCTTTATTCAAATAAATCGAGCCCGTGACGATACCGAGGAACTCATTTTTACGATTAAAAATAGGCTGAGCAATCAGCACAATTAAATTGTTTGACAAGCCTTTGTATGGAGAGGAAATATAGGTTTTCTTGAGCTTTAATGCTTCGGTAATACCAGGAGTTTTATATTGTTTTTTTTGATTAACATGTAAGGTCTCGGGTGAGTATTCCAAAATAAAAGCATTTTTATCGATAATCGTGATTGAGTTGAATTTTTGTGATTGATTTTTAAGGCGGGTCACTTCTGCTTTTAAAACCTGTTGATTGGAAAAATCTTGACCAACAATTTGAGCACTATAGCGCAGCTCACTCAACATACTTTCAAAATATTTATCGGTACTAAATGCAATTTTTGAGGCATAGCGTTGATTGGCAGCTAAAGAGTTTTCGGTTAACTGTTCTTTGATGACATAGTTCAATACAAAAATTGAAATTAGAAATAAGCTTGAAACACAGCCAATAATTAAAATCAAAATAAGTTTTTGTAAATCTAGACTATGAAAAACAGATTTCTTGATCACTTATGCCCCCAAGACAAGTACAGATTTTTTAAAGTTTTGTTGTGCCGCTTGTAAAAGCACAATTCTCATGATTGGAATTAATCTGCGTGAAAATTGATCTAATCTTCTAGCTAATATTTTTCTAAGTATAGAGAAGCTTCATATTATTATATGTAAATTCTCTATAAAAATTACATTAGTTTTCATTAAGATAATATGAATAGTACACAATAGCGCATAATCAATCAAAAGTACTATTAAAGTTTAATGAAAACAACATTAAATTGACATGCCTAAACGCAATAATGAGATCTTTATTATTTCGGTCATTGGAGAACAAACATGAATGTCTTAGGCATAGGATTGATCATTTTATTATCATTAATCGGCTTAGGGGCACTCATTACAGGTTTTGCTGTGGGCGAAACATTCTTTATTGTGATTGGATTACTTATATTTATTATGACCTTTTTGGTTTGGTTAAGCCTTAAAGATAAAGTTTCAAATCCTTTTAAAGATTAAGAATGTTGTAATTGAGTGAATTTTATACCTTTGCTATAAATGAATATTGAGCGAACTGTGATGGACATTATGTTCTTTGTATCTACTCAGTGTGTACTTCATATGAACTACCAGCCCAAAGGCTGGTAGATTTGTAATTCTTTGAACCTATGCTTCAATCCAATTATCTTTAATTTCTTGTGCATCTTTATTTAAAAGGACCTGATCCTCTCGAATTTCTCTAACCCACGCACTTGGGATAATATGGTGTTTCCCATCGCCATGTTTGGTGAGTTTGATCTCTTTACCTTCTATGTGGTCAACATCTCCAATCTTCGTTCCACATACGGCAATTACACTAGAATGTTCTTTAATGTCTGAAATATTAATCGTGGTCATGATGTACCTCTATCTTATTCATCGAACAAAAATGAAGATTTACCCTAACCTAATTTCTCGTAGCCATGGGTATTTGAAATACAACAGCAACATATTATGTCTTAAAATTTACGGAGTATAAAAATTGTCAGTCTGTGTTTTATTTATAGAGTGCTAAGTCGATTAAATTATGCTGATGTTGTTTTAGTTGTAATTCAGCCAGCATTTATTTACTGAATTTCCAGCATTATTATAGTGAATGACTTTTGCATAATTACCTACAGCTGTTGCATTATCAGGAATATCTTTGGTGACCACACTACCTGCACCGATGGTGGCATTATCACCAATTTTAACATGATCGATAATACAGACATTTGGGCCAATATATACATTGTCGCCAATTACAGCGGCCTGACGACCGCCATTGGCACCAATCGTTGTAAACTGAGAAAGGTTGACATTGTTTCCAATCACAGTAGTTGGGTTGACAATCAAAGGTCCCCCATGACCGATGAACAAGCCATAGCCAATTTTTGTGATGCAGTGGATATCGATCCCGTATTTCTTCTTCTTATAATAAAAAATAGGGTAGGCCAGTTTGCCGATCCACGATTTTGAAGCTGAAAGACGTAACCAAACGCTAAAGTTAAAACCATGATTAAACAAATAAGTTTTGAGAAATGAACTTAATTTCGTATTGCCACAATACCGATATAAATCACTCAAAATCAATTGAACTAACATGGAAAAGAACTCATAGGTTGAATGCGAGATTTTACTTGATTTGATGCAGAGCGGTTATCTAGATTTAGCCTTCAGCATCATCTCGTATTTTTAAAAAATATCAATTGGCTTTTATTTGTATAGTTGTTTCGAAATGTCATAAGCCCTTGTCGATAGTGAAAAATGCTTTTATATTGTACCTACAGTAGGTCGATAACTAAGACGCTACGATGTAGTTGGACGGATCAATGACAGCTCGTTGAGTTTGATACAAAATGTTCAAACAATAAATCAGCACTAGCCTTCCAACATAGAAAAGCTCGCAGCAATGCGAGCTTTTTTTATGTGAAAAAATATGACTATGTATCTCAGTTGTTAATCATATTTGATTTAAGTTTATGATTTATAGTTATGATTTTGAAAATATTTATATAAATTAACATTGCGATAAATTCTAACAACTCTAATGGCAGTGCTGGAAAAAACTTGTGCTATAAGATTAAGCAGAGCTAAAAAAAGAAAAGGAATATGATCATGACACAGCTTGTAGATGTAAAGGTAAAGGACCAGTACAGTCAAACCTATAATGTGAAGGCCCAGTTGAGGCAAGCCCCTGAAAACTCCGAAGCAGAACGTTTGGATCTGTTTAAACGAATTGAACATATCGTTGTTGATGGTGAAGTGATTCTGCCTAGTATTGAACTGTTATTTGAAAGTCGACAAACGGAAAATATATACCGAGTTGTTGATTAACCCTATTGAAAAAAGCCCATGTAACCATGGGCTTTTTTTATGGGCGATCTATATCGAGTTAAGTTATCCTATTGCAGTATATAAGAGATAAATTTTTTTGAGTGACTATTTTGAACGTCATAAAATAAAATCAGCATATCACTTCACACATAGTTATTATTTATCAAGCTGTTTGATAAATGGTTCGAGTAACCATTGTGCCAAAGTCTTAAACAGTCGATTAAAGATATTAAGATTTATTGCCTGAATAACATGTAAAACAAGAGTTTTTTAATAAAACTTGTAGCTTTTAAATCTTAACTAAGACCGAAAAGACTCAATTATTATCCTTTGAATCTATTTATTTAAGCTGCCTGCAAACGCAACAGTGAGTGATTGATCTGTTGTAAGTGTTGGTTGAGTACTATGGGTTCTATTCGACTTTCCTGTAACGTCGTAATCCATTGCATTTGGCAGCGTTTGAGACTGTGTAAATCTGTCGCCGATTGAATTTGAAGAATAAGTTGTTTTGCCATTAAGCCACAATAACGTTGTAATAAGCTCATCATCAAATCGCGTGTTTCTTCAAAGCTATAAGCTTTAAGTGGTGGGGCTGCGCTTTGTGTAGGAGCGGGTGGTGTAGGGGGCTGCGCTTTGCTGTTTAAATCTATTGGATTGACGTTATTCTGACTATTTTCTAGTACTGATGCCGGTGGTTGAGGTTCCGATTGTATTGGGCTAGGGGCATGAGATGTTTGTGTAGAATGAATTAAACCTAATTCAATTAATTGTTCGAGGATTTCAGGCGTTGCGATGCGTTGTTTGAACTGGTCAGCCAATTGTTCAAAATCTTCTGTACCAATTAAAACCAATAGTCGTCTTTGACGCGCATTGAGTGGGATATGACGTTGTTGTAAAGCATCTAAACCTAATGCTGTTTTTTGATAATGATTCATACCTTAATTTACTCCCCCGAACAAATAAATTAAGGCTGAACATACAGGGTGAAAATTACAACAATATTAAGAATTTATGACAATATATTTTAGAGCGTTTTAATGCTCGTATTTTCTAAAGCTTTACGTAAGTATGGATCGAGTTCATCTTGACGCATTAACCACTGAATATAGTCAGCAGGGAGTTCGGCAATCGCTGTGCCGCGATGCTTGCCAAAATTAATGACTCGCGGAATACGAGCATCTTCAGAGACAGCAAATAATTGCTCCATGCTGTTTATTTTTAATTGATGAACCACATGCATTAAAATATTGGCCGTTAAAATAATATCCATATCGGCACGATGAGCTTTTTTAATCATTTCACGGGCTTTTTCACTGCCTTTTGAAATCATATAAATGAGTGCCGAAATATTGTGGGCTTCAGCATCAGGCCAGACCAAACGTGCAAGTGCGAGTGTACAAATTGCTTTAATATGAGAAGTATCGACACCACATTTTTCGATAGCACGAATATCATAATCAATATTATGACCAATGATGTACTGCGTTTCTGTAGGTAGTTTAAAGGTCGTGTAGTGTGGCTTCCCAACGAGGTCTGACTCTAAAATATGATGCACAGCCATCGCTGCGAATGAGATCGGTTCATCGACGGTATAGAGCTGATCAAATACTTGGCTTTTGTCTAGGCTTAATTTGCCATTTGCAATTTCAATCGGTGCATATGCAATCTCAATGGGTTGACCATTTAGAGTATGGGTTTCTGTGTCGAGAATAATGGCTTGCATGTGCATATCCGAAAATTAAAAGCTGAATAAATTTATCATTTCCAAGACTATCAAGACAGCCTATGACTGCCAGATTTGTGGTTTATTTGCTGATTTTGTGCGGTGATGTTGTTTAAATCATCTGGTGAAGCTAGGTGATTAGAGATCAGGCTTTCTTAAGCAAGGGAAAAGTTGGAAGCTACTTATCGATTTATTTAGGCAGGTTGAAAAGCAAAATGATTGCTTAACATTAAAATAATTCTTTGGGATTTGGTTCAAACAAAGACTAGAGAAGAGCTCACTGCCTGAATTCAGTTGTAGGATCAGGATTTATTTTGAACTCCAAATTACCAGTTTTTATAACAATGGTGAGTGCGCATTTACAGACAATGTTCACTTTGTATCATTCTCGTAACTGGTCTTGCCATGTGTCATTTTGAGGCGTAAATCATTAATGTATTCAAGTGATTTGAATCGTTACAACAAGAAAAAATGTCATTAAGGAATTTTAAGATGAAAAAACATATATTGGCCGTGTTCGTCAGTAGTTCTATGCTTGTTTTAACAGCCTGTGGAGGAGGGGATGGCGATTCAACTTCTGTTGGTGTAGATGATGGGATTCCTAAAAATAATATTGTTAATCCAGTCGTAACTACGCCAACAGCTTATACGGCTACAGATATGTCAGCTACGGCTGGTGAAAGTGTGGTCATGACTTATAAAATGCTGGGTCAGGACAATAAAGAAACTCGCGCAACAGCATTGCTTTTTACCCCTAAAACAGTAGCTCCTGCGAAAGGTTGGCCGATTGTGGTGTGGGCACATGGTACTACTGGTGTTGCTGATATTTGCGCTCCAAGTAAATCTTCTATGGATCCCGATGTAAAATCGATGATTAATGAGTTACTTAGCGCGGGATATGTCGTTGTTGCTCCCGATTACGAAGGACTGGGAGAGCCAAGTGGTACAGAAGCCCATCCTTATCTTAATTTAAAAAGTGAAGCTTTTTCGATTACAGATGCAGTAGTTGCAACACGTGACTACTTAACCAAGCAAGGTAAATCGGTTTCAAAAAACTGGGTGACGGTTGGGCATTCACAGGGCGGTCATGCTGCTTTAGGTGCTGGTGAATATCAAAGTCGCGCGCAGTTAGATTATAAAGGGACAGTTGCGATTGCACCTGCGTCTAATTTAAAAACGATCTTTCAAGTGGGGGCTGCAAGTGTTGCAAATTTGCCAGCAACTCAACAGGTTGCTACTTATACTTCACTGAATACCTATGCTGCACTCATCACTGCAGGTATGCAAAATCCACCCAATATAACTTTGTACGGGCAAGTGTTTGAGTCTGAAGCAGCCCGTATTGCACGAACAGCTGAATCGGCATGTTCAGGGACTGTTTCTGTAAATTACTATACGGAAATGTGGGCTTTAGCGACTGGTTATAACACATTAAATGGATATTACCCAAAAACAGGCTTTCTAGATTTGCCAGTCATAAAAAACTTTTTAGATAACACATCTCAGCCTTTGAAGGTCAAACAAACAGCGCCAATTATTATTTATCAAGGCACCAATGACACGACTGTTCCAAGAGCGATTACGAATATTTTATATGCTGGTGCTTCTCAAGCTGGAAATAATATTCGTTATGTGACTGATGACAGTGAAACGAGAAAGTGGACCCATACCACATCGTTTAGTGAAAATATCGATGATATTGTTGATGATGTCAAAACACTCATGCCAATTCAGTAATTTGCTTTGACCCAAATCGCTCATGGAGTTCTGCTTCATGAGCGATTTTTTATTTAAACTGCGTAAAGTTCATTCTCGAAATTTATAAACTTCATGCTACAATACGCGCCAATCTTAGCACGGCTTAAAAGCCCTAATTTCATAGGACCTCGCTAATGTTTGCCAATATCTCAATTGCTGAATTTGATCCAGAAATCGCGCAAGCAATCACAAATGAAGATGCTCGCCAAGAAGCGCACATCGAACTGATTGCTTCTGAAAACTATTGCTCTCCAGCAGTAATGGAAGCGCAAGGTTCAAAACTTACAAACAAATATGCTGAAGGCTACCCAGGCAAACGCTACTACGGCGGTTGTGAATATGTAGACGTGATTGAACAATTAGCGATTGACCGTGCTAAAGAGCTTTTCGGTGCAGATTACGCAAACGTTCAGCCACATGCTGGTTCACAAGCAAACTCTGCTGTTTACTTAGCTCTTCTTAACCCAGGCGACACTGTTTTGGGTATGAGTTTGGCTCACGGTGGTCACTTGACTCACGGTGCTAAAGTAAGTTTTTCTGGTAAAACATATAACGCAATTCAGTACGGTTTAAACCCTGAAACTGGCGAAATTGATTACGAAGAAGTTGAGCGTTTAGCAGTTGAGCACAAGCCACGTATGATCGTAGCTGGTTTCTCTGCTTATAGCCAAATTGTAGATTGGCAGCGTTTCCGTGACATCGCGGATAAAGTTGGCGCTTACCTATTTGTAGATATGGCTCACGTTGCTGGTCTAGTTGCTGCTGGTGTTTACCCAAGCCCAGTTCAGATTGCTGACGTAACAACAACCACTACACACAAAACACTTCGTGGCCCACGTTCAGGTTTAATCCTTGCGAAAGCAAACGAAGAAATTGAGAAAAAATTACAATCAGCTGTATTCCCTGGTAACCAAGGTGGTCCATTGGTTCATGCGGTAGCGGCTAAAGCAATTTGCTTTAAAGAAGCAATGGCTCCTGAATACAAAGTTTACCAACAACAAGTGGTGAAGAACGCTCAAGCAATGGCTGAAGTTCTTATTGCTCGTGGTTATGACATCGTTTCTGGTGGTACAGAAAATCACTTGTTCTTGTTATCTCTTATTAAGCAAGATGTAACAGGTAAAGAAGCAGATGCATGGTTAGGCTCAGCTCACATTACTGTGAACAAAAATGCTGTGCCAAATGACCCACGCTCACCATTTGTGACTTCTGGTATCCGTATTGGTACACCGGCTGTGACGACTCGTGGTTTCGGCGAAGCTGAAGTACGTGAACTTGCTGGCTGGATCGCTGATATCCTAGACAGCAAAGGTGACGAAGCTGTGATTAACGCTGTTAAAGCGAAAGTTGAAGCTGTTTGTGCGAAATTTCCTGTTTACGCAAACTAAGTTCTGACTTGAGAAAGCCCCCTCAAGGGGGCTTTTTTTATAGCATTAAAAAATCAAAATCAGTTGAAATGTAATTTAGACTGCATTTCTGATATAACAGAAGTTATAGGCTAATAAATTATTTTTAATAAGAATTTTATTCATACCGTATTCAAATAGGAATGCAGCACATGGCAAACCCAGCAATTATCATTTCTGAGCAGGATCTTCATCGTTTAGAAACGATGTTAGAGCATCAGCCTAAACTTACACCGACCATGCAGTTGCTTGAAGAAGAATTGGCCCGCGCCGATGTTGTTGCTCCACAAGATATGCCTGCCAATGTGGTAACGATGAATGCAAAAGTTTTACTGACCATTGCGCCATCTACAGAAGCATCTGAAATTACCTTGGTTTATCCGCATGATTTTAAAGGTGAGAAGGGACAGGTCAATGTTGTAGCCCCAATTGGTGCAGCAATTCTTGGCTTAGCTGAAGGTCAAGAAATTGAATGGCCGCAGCCAGATGGTCAAATGATGAAAGTCAAAATTGAAAAGTGGTTTATCAACCTGAGCGTGAAGGCGATTATTTATAATATCGAAACACCTCATTTTAAAGCCATGTTGATCATGGCTTTTTTATGACTTCAAATATGCGTTTTGTTTCATAAAGGATTGTAACTCTATAGAAGATAAAAATAGAGTATGTATTGATTGGATCTTTTATTTCTACTCAATAGGTTTGGGTCTAGTATGAATAGAGTACTTAATAACTGATATAACCTTCATGATAATTTCTACGGCACAAAAGATGTCACAGCATTTTTGCAAAAATCTACATGTTATTTGACATAAAAGCTGTACTATAAAAATGATTTTATTCAATTTCTTTATTGGGTTAAAGCACTATGGCACAAATTGACGTTCTTGTTCCTTTAAGGAATATACCAGTCAATTCAGATGAACTTTTAAGTATCCAGCGTAATGATTTGGTTCCGTTGCTGAACGATCAATATCGTCTCAATCATTATGCAGATAGTGTCATTCAAGCGCAGTCTGCGCTGTTAAATGGAATAGACCCGCAGCTCACTTTACAGTTGAGCCAAACCATTGAGCAACTGATCCAGTCACTGGCTGACTCAAAAAAATATCTGAAGAAGCGTAAATTTAATGGGCTACAAAAGTGGCTCGGAATTGATATTGAATATGGTTCAACCCAAGTTGAATACTATAAAAAACTGGATCAGTTGTTGGATCGAGCCAATCATCTCAGCCAAAAATTACAAATTGAAATTCAAAAGTCACAGGCACGCTATCAGCAGTTAACAGGCTTACGTGAGCAAATGGCCAAATATGTATCTGCGGCTGAAGCATTTTTAATGGAATATCCTAAATTTGTGAAGAATGCACATCCTTTAGATAATTTTGAAGAACGTTTATCCAAGAAAATAAACAGCTTGCAGACTTTGCAAAGCAGTAATGATATTGCGATTACGCAAATGCAGTTGTCTCAGCAGCTTTCATTGAGTTTGTTAGATCGTTTTAAAGAAGCGCAGCAGGTCTTGATCCCAGCATGGCAATATCATGTCAAACAATCACAGCAATCAAGCTCGACAAGTGAACTGGAAAAGCTCGATAATAGCCGTGAAAAATTGATTCATACCTTAAAAAAATCACTACAGAAACCAACACTTTAAGAAATAGATTAGGTGAATTATGACCAACTCAGAACAAAACAGTCTTGTGGTAGAGCCAACCACTGAAGTGATTGAACACAAGTTTCAACAGTTAAATTTGCAAGAAATTGGCTTGCAACAAGATGACTTCAATGCGGTCTTGGCAGCACGGAAAGAGTTGGCAGAAATCAACCATAACGCCGTGGCGGAGTATGGTAAAAATATTGCGACACAAACTTCTGGATATACTGATGAGTTGTTAAATTTGGTGCAAAACAGGGACTTGGATGAAACTGGGCAAAAGCTAAATCAGGTGGTACAAGTTGCACAACAACTGAATACCTCAAGTATCTTAAATAAAAAGAAAAATTCAGGTTTCTTCGGTGGCTTGATGAGCAAAATTAAAGGCGCAAAGAATAATATTGATATGCACTTTAATACCACCAAAGAACAGATAGACACTTTGGTGAAAGAAATTGAAAAATCGCAGTCTGGTTTAAAAGCACGTGTCGATACGCTAGATCGGATGTTTCATGGTGTGCAAAGTGAATATAAACAGCTCGGTGTGTATATCGCAGCAGGTAAGTTGAAACAGGATGAAATTCAGCAGGAAATCTCAACACTGACTTCACAGGCACAAGACCAAACCACGACGCAGAGAGTTTACGATCTCAATCATTTAGCCAATAATTTGGAAAAACGCGTGAGTGATTTGCAGGTTTTACAACAATCAGCCATGCAAACATTACCGATGATTCGTATTATCCAGTCTAATAATTTGATGTTGGTCGATAAGTTTTACGCGATTAAAAACATTACATTGCCTGCATGGAAAAACCAAATTAGTTTGGCTATTTCTTTAAATGAGCAGAAGAATAGTGTGCAGTTGGCCAATACCATTGACGATGCGACCAATGACTTATTGAAGCGTAATGCTGATTTGTTACATCAAAACTCAGTAGATACAGCAAAAGCAAATCAACGTTCAGTGATTGATATTGAGACGCTTGAACATGTACAAAACACCCTCATTAAAACAGTAAATGATGTGATTCAAATACAAAAAGAAGGGATGCAGAAACGTGCGGAAGCAACCACACGTTTGCGTAGTTTGCAGGACAATTTGAATCAACTGGTTTTAGACTCGAGTTCTAATCGTACGACACCATCTTAATGCCGAGTTGGGTGGTCGATAGAGGAGAAGCGTTTGCCTTCCTTAGATGAGTATGTTGTTCAGCCTCAGCACATTGAACAAGGCGTGGTTGCACTCAAACAACGTCAACGTAAACTGAGTTTATGGTGTATGTTGAGTGCTGCCTTGTTTCTTGCCTCCAGCATTAGTTATTTTCTACAACCTGATTTTGTCTATAGCTTTTTTGGGCTGAGCACTGAAATACAGCAACTGCATATACCCATGAGTGTCGATGCAAATTTAGCATCACTTGGACAACAACCAGATTATTTTCTGAATTTGCTGTCATGGTTTGGTTGGCTTGTGCTCAAGATTATGGTGTCTTTTGTTGGGGCATTCGTACTGGTGCACTATGCACGGAAAATTCATTTTTTCTATGTACGTTTTCAATCTTTTATACTGAAGTTTGTGGCATGGCTGATTGCATTTATTCTGCTTTGGTCAGGGCTGACTTATGTGCAATATGATTTAAAAGATGATGAAAGCGAGGCTTTTCAGCAAATCGTACACTACGATAAAAATATTCAGCAAAGTGAAATAGCGCAGTATTTGCAGCAGTCTCAAATTCAAATGCCCGTAAAACATTATTTGCTTGCGCAGACGGCATTGTTACATCAACCTGTCGATAAAAATGCAGCCATTCCGCATGTGCTTGCTCTGGTCCAAGCAGAAAAAAATGATTCACATTTTATTGAATATGGGTTTAAGCCTGAACAGTTATGGACGATGCAGCATCAACTCTATGGCAAAACACTCACGCCAATGGCTGCAAGTGTAGAAAAGCAAGTTCAGCAAGCAGCGCAGTTCACGAAGGTCATGCAATTCTTCTCGCTTATCTTGATGCTACTGATGGCAGTGCTGAGTCTTGTGTTGTTTGGTCTGACGCATCAGTTAAAGGCCAGAACGTTAAGAATTGAACAGCGGATGCAGAGTGAATCCTAAGCTTTGACTTCATTTAAAGTCCTGCGTTTAATGGGACTTTTTATGATGAATATCTTTAAATCTATAAAACCGATTATTAAAATAAAAACAAACTGTTTTATCTATTTTTAGATTTACTCTATGATTCTTCTATCAAATAAATTTATAGACTGCTTTGGAGAGCTTAACAATGTTAGATCAAAATACTTCAGCTCAATTAAAAACACTTCTTGAACGCCTAGAAGGTCCGATTGAATTGGTTGCGACTTTGAACGGTACTGAGAAATCAGACAAAATCAAAGAATTGGTTGAAGAAGTTGCAGCACTGTCTCCACTGGTGACTGCACGTTTTGATGGTCAAAACTCACGTGTACCCAGCTTTGGTGTAGCAAAAGCCGGTGAAGAACCGCGTGTTTTCTTTGCGGGTTTGCCGATGGGGCATGAGTTTACCTCTTTGATTTTGGCATTGTTACAAACCTCAGGTTACGCACCCAAAGTATCGGATGAAGTTTTGGCTTCAATCAAAGCTTTGGGCATCCAGTCTAACTTTGATGTATTTGTCTCTTTAAGCTGTCATAACTGTCCAGACGTGGTGCAAGCCTTGAACCTGATTGCCATTTACAATCCAGGCACGACAGCAACTATGATTGATGGTGCATTCTTCCAAGATGAAGTTGAAGAACGCAAAATCATGGCTGTACCGATGGTGTTCCAAGACAACACCCATATCGGTCAAGGCCGTATGACCTTGGAAGAAATTATTGCCAAACTGGATACCAATTCAGCAGTCAAAGAAGCTGAAAAACTCAATGCCAAAGATGCTTTTGATGTTCTCGTGATTGGTGGTGGCCCTGCGGGAAATACCTCTGCCATTTACGCAGCACGTAAAGGCATTAAAACAGGGATCGTGGCTGAACGTATGGGTGGTCAAGTCATGGATACCATGGACATTGAAAACTATACCTCGATTCAAAAGACCCAAGGGCCGAAGTTTGCTGCTGAAATGGAAGCACATGTACGTGAGTACGGTGTGGACATCATGAACTTACAACGTGTTTCTAACATCAAAGGTGCAGATGAGACCGCGAATGGCTTGGTTGAAGTCACTTTAGAAAATGGTGCGAAGCTTGAATCTAAAACTGTGATTCTTTCAACAGGTGCACGTTGGAGAGAAATGAATGTGCCGGGCGAAGCAGAATACCGTACTCGTGGTGTTGCTTACTGCCCACACTGTGATGGTCCACTGTTTAAAGGCAAACGTGTAGCAGTAATTGGCGGAGGTAACTCAGGTGTCGAAGCTGCGATTGATCTTGCTGGGATTGTTGAACATGTAACTTTGGTTGAGTTTGATACCAAACTACGTGCCGACCAAGTGTTGCAAGACAAATTGCATAGTTTGCCTAACACTACGGTGATCCTGAATGCACTCTCGACTGAAGTTGTGGGTGATGGTCAGCAAGTGACAGCATTGAAATATAAAGACCGTGCAACTGATGTAGAACATACGGTAGAGCTTGCAGGAATCTTTGTGCAAATTGGTTTATTACCAAACACTGATTTCTTAAAAGAGACTGCTGTTGAGCTTTCAAACCGTGGTGAGATTGTGATTAACGATCGCAACGAAACCAATGTCAAAGGTGTATTTGCCGCAGGTGACTGTACGACTGTGCCATACAAGCAAATCATCATTGCCACAGGTGAAGGAGCGAAAGCATCTCTGTCTGCTTTTGATTATATTATTCGTTCTGGGCTGTAAGTGTGAAATGAAAAAGCCAACGCTCTCCCAAAATATACGTTGGCTTTTTCCCTTTATTTTGTATCGCTGATCTTTGGTTTTACCCTTGATAGGAACTGAGTCGCTAACAGCTCAGTTCCTTTTTTTTCGTTTAAAGCAAATATTTTGTACAAAGAAAAAGCCAAAGTGCTCCCCAGTCACTTTGGCTTTTTCATTTAGTTTTTGTTTATTGTTATTCTTTGCCCAGTTTTTGTTTTGAAACTCTGAGTGTGGTCAGTACTCGGTTTCTTTTCTACTTTCCCCAAGGTTAGATGTTAAATAATTTCAATCCTTTAAATTTTTCTAACAATTGTTGCTGTGTTTCAACGTGTTCTGGATGTTGCTCGATACAAGCAATTGGGCAAACATCCACACAGGTTTGGGTATCATAAAAACCAACACACTCGGTGCAGCGGTTGACGTCTATTTCATAAATTTTATCACCTTCAAAAATAGCGGTATTGGGACATTCAGGAAGACACATATCGCAGTTAATACATGCATCCGTTATTCGTAGTGCCATGGTATTAACCCCAGTCAGCTTGCAACATAAGCCAAGGCAGGCGCTGAAATGTCGGTACTTGAATGCGGTAAGTTGCGAATGAGCAGGGCATAGTGCATGTCGACATCAGCAGGAACTGGGATTTCAACCACATGACCTGAGCCTTTCGCTTCAAGTATTGGATTCCCTTTTTTATCGAGGATTTCTGTTAGTTCAAAAGTGATGTTGCCTGAAGTGGTCATGAGTTCGAGCACATCACCCACTACAAAACGGTTTTTGACATCGACTTTCAGATAATCGCCATTGCGCTCCAAAATTTCACCGCAGTATTGTTGATGGTCAAAACTGGATGAACCATTTTCATAATTTTGATATTCGCTATGCACGTGGCGACGTAAAAAACCTTCGGTATAACCACGGTTGGCCAGACCTTCGAGTTGTGTCAGGAGTGAGGAATCGAAAGGTTTACCGGCGAGCGCATCATCTATGGCTTTGCGATAAATTTGTGCTGTACGCGCACAGTAAAAATAAGACTTGGTACGTCCTTCAATTTTTAAAGAATGTATCCCCATTTGGGTTAAGCGCTCAACATGCTGCACCGCGCGCAAGTCTTTTGAGTTCATAAAGTAAGTGCCATGTTCGTCTTCTTCAGCAGCAAACATGTCTTCTTCATTACGTTGTAGTAATACGGGTTCATCGAACTGATGCTGTGCTTGCATATGCAGTTCATCAGCATCAGGGCTTGAACAGCAATTGGAGTCTGTATTCAGATTTTGGACTGGGATCACATCACCATTTTCATCTTGCGTAGTCTCATGAACTTTATATTCCCAACGGCAAGCATTGGTACATGCCCCTTGATTGGCATCACGCTTATTCATATAGCCTGAAAGCATGCAACGTCCTGAGTACGCCATGCATAACGCACCATGCACAAAAACCTCAATTTCCATGTCAGGCACTTGTTGCTTAATTTCTTCAATTTCATCAATGGATAATTCACGGGACAAAATGACACGAGTCAGTCCCATATTTTTCCAAAACTTCACAGTAGCCCAGTTGACTGCATTGGCCTGAACGGAAAGATGCACATCCATGTCTGGAAAATGCTCGCGTACCATCATAATCAGGCCTGGATCCGACATGATCAGGGCATCGGGTTGCATCGCAACCACAGGTGTGAGGTCGCGAATAAAGTTTTTGAGTTTCGAGTTATGCGGTTGAATGTTGACGACCACATAAAACTTTTTTCCTAAGTCATGCGCTTCTTGAATGCCGATAGCCAGATTGTCATGATCAAATTCATTATTGCGCACACGTAGACTGTAACGAGGTTGTCCGGCATAGACTGCATCTGCACCATAGGCAAATGCATAACGCATATTTTTAAGCGAACCTGCAGGAGAAAGAAGTTCAGTAACGTGATGAATGCTCATGATTAAACTAAGGCATAAAAAAAATATGGGTTTATTGTAGGGCTTTAAAAAATAGATTCAACCTAGTAAACAACTCGGAATTTAAGCGGTTATAGGCGCGAAAATTACATGTTCAAACGCTGGATGTGAGTGCTCAATTATAAATGTTTGAATATATGGTTTTATGTGGCTAAGGATAGAAGTAAATTTAAATATCCTTGTTTTATAAAGTAAAATATCGGTTATATAAAACTTACTTGTCGTTTTAATCATCAAAAAGCTAGAGTTCTTTGCGGCATTTTATCCGAAATGATTGGGGATCATTTTTATTAGATTTGCTGTGAAGCTAGATTTTTTTATTTGTGAATTTATAAAAAAATTAAATAAAGTAAGGATAAAAATCCTGCATTGCCCACGAATGGTTCGAGTAAATAGTTAGCAAAACTGAGTAATACCCATATTCTAAATTCTGCGTTGATGTGTTTTATGCATCTGAAAGTCCTGCTTCAAGATGTCTTAAAATTTGACAATCATCAATAGTTGATTGAGTTGTGCAGGACTGCCGAAGTTGTTGTAGTTGTATCTGAAATTTTTGTAATTCAATGATTTTTTGTTCGACTTGTTTTAAATGTTCATCGATCAGTTGATTGACCGCACTACAGTCTTGTTGAGGCTTTTGCTCCAGTTCAATCAGGTATTCAATTTCTTTGAGTGAGATATCCAGCGCGCGGCAACGTTTAATAAAAATGAGTCGTTTAAGCGCATCATCTTGATAATAGCGATAGTTATTTTCTCCGCGAAAAGAAGGCTCTAATAAATGCTTTTTTTCATAAAAACGAATGGTATCGGCACTTAATCCTGTTTTATGGACTAAGTCTTTCATCAAATAAATAGCAGATGAGTTTTGTTGATTCATTTTGCTTGACCTTAGAGCGACTCCATAGTTTTTAATCATAATAGAAAATGATTACGTCTGGATAGAGGTTGTGTATATGGCATGTTCTTCTTGCAGTTGTGCACCCGCACCGCAAAAGCCAAATAGTAAGTTTAGAACGGCATTGTGGATTGCCTTATTGATCAATTTAGCCATGTTCGTGGTGGAGCTTATTGGTGGAGCTTATGCACATTCGTCCTCTTTATGGGCTGATTCTCTAGATTTCTTTGGTGATGCAGTCAACTATGGTATTTCACTGGCGGTGCTTGGTGCGAGTTTGTATTGGCGGGCGACAGTGGCACTGCTCAAAGGCATTACCATGGCGTTATTTGGTCTAGTCGTGATTGGTAAAGTGATTTATGCCTATGTTTTGGGAATTCCGCCTGAAGCCATGACCATGGGGGTGATTGGTGTGATTGCTTTGCTTGCGAATGTGGTTTGTGCCGTCATTTTATATGCCTTTAGAGAAGGTGACTCTAATATGCAATCGGTCTGGCTTTGTAGCCGAAATGATGCGATTGGGAATGTGGCGGTTATTTTTGCTGCAATAGGTGTGTTTGGTACAGGCAGTTTGTGGCCAGACATAATCGTGGCAGGCATTATGGCGACTTTAGGTATGACGGCGGGTTATCAAGTGGTGAGCAAAGCGTTATCTGAGCGCAAAAAAAGTATATTAGAAAATTCGACTGCACAATAAAAGTGAGAGTGCTTCTACGGTTTAATTCTAGATTTAATACTACTGCTGGAAATTAATGCTTGGCATTCATAAGATGTGAATTCACTCCATATTCAAGAGTTGGATACGTGAGTGTACAAGGACGTTTAGCTACTGAGGTGAATTAATGAGTTCGTAAACTCATCTTGCTCCAAAAGTTATTCCATAGACTTAAATATTCAGTTTGAAGTTGCTGGAAATACAGAGCCTGTTCAGGTTTATAGCATTGTGTGAATAGCACCCAAACGTCGTCTTCATGATTGTCATCGTTAGCAAGGGTTGTATCACATGTTTCTGCAAGGCCATGACATGCATAGTATCCTTGGGTAAATAAAGGATCATAGGCTGCGAGATTAGTTCTGAGTGCTTCACTAAACTTAATCACTTGTAATTCAGTACAAGCCAAAATGAGCAGCAAGTCTGCATAAGAATGAATATGTTCTTGAATAAATTGTGCGATTGCAAATGCTTCAGGCTCGGTCTGTTTTTGATCGGTGACATTGAGTTCAAGTTGCTGCATCAGTTGAAGGAAATAGACCAAATGCGATTTAGAGGGTGAGCTTTTCTCAAGTTGATGGGTATTAAAACCCAATTCATCTAGAAGATTTAGTGACAACAAATAACGTGCATATATCTTGGCTGCAATGCGGTCTTGCTCCACGATATTACTGTCGTGCTCAAGTTGCAGTGCTTGATACATAGCCATACTCAAAGCATCAGTGAAAATTTTGACAATGGCGGTAAAATAATTCAGATGAATAAATTTCAGCTGTTCAAGGCTCAGTTGGCATTGATGCAGCCGTGTCAGTATCGGATGTTGAAATAAAATATGTTCGGCTGTCGTTTGTTTCAAGCGGATGATCGCTTGAGTATTGGTTGCCCATGACGCTGAGCTTAAGGATCGTTCAATAAAGCGCAAAACTTCTGCGCGGGTATGTTCAGACTGGGTGAAGGAGAGAGCATTCATATACGAAGTAAATTTTAATTGTCATCATTTTTATCATAGTGAAAAAGATCCGACTCTTCTAGTGTTTTATTTATTTTAAAAACTATATATTTCAAATGGTTATTTTAATATTGATATTGTTTCTTATAAAAAAACGGTGTTGATCTAAATTTGATATATAATATCGTCTTCAATCGATGTATTTCGTTTTCATGTGCTGTTCTTTTGGGTTAATGGCTTAATTTTAAAGTTTTGTGCATCAGGTAAAATAAATGTCAAAAAAAGAAGACATCATTAACACAGCGCTTAATCTCTTTAACTCACATAGTTATAATTCTATCGGTGTGGATCGGATTATTAGCGAGTCTGGCGTTGCTAAAATGACGTTTTACAAATACTTCCCATCTAAAGCTAAATTAATTGAAGAATGCTTAGTGACCAGAAACCAAAATTTACAGCAGTCGCTTGAAGCGACGATTGCTGCATGTGACCCAAGTGATTATCTCTCCCATATTCGTGCAATTTTTGAATGGTACCATGCTTGGTTTCATAGCGCGGATTTTAATGGTTGTATGTTCCAAAAGGCAGTTGAAGAAATTTCAAAAATTTATCCTTCTTCACTACAGCCCGCAATTGATTATAAAGAATGGTTAAAAGGCAAGTTATGTCAGGCTTTGAATCGTCTAGGTGTGAAGCAGGATGAACAGTTGGCGGCTTTTTTATCGAGTATTTTGGATGGCATGACCATACAAGCGCAAATCGATCCGAAGCAAGTGCATTTGGAAGATTATTGGAAGCGTGTGAACACTTTAATTCAAATGGAACTTTCAGCTGCCTAATATATAAATTTTGATTTTAAGGTTAACCTAATACACTCATTATATTGCTGGCTTAAATGCGCTTAAAATAAATCACGTACAAATAAATAAGCGCGATAACGGTTAAGTTATCGCGCTTTGCTGATAATGATTATGTTCCATATCGCACATTATTTGACAATAATGCATGATATGAATATGAGCAACTTAATGTGCCTCCTTATATTTTTTGTACCCTCTGAATGTTTTCGGTCATTCAGTATTTCAGCAAAAATAGACAGACTTGTCTGTTTTGTTGAATTATAGAGACTTTGTGGAGAAAAACAACCAATCTCTCATTATTTTGGCTGAAATTTATTCATCATGCTTAATATCCCTTAAAATATGTAGGGTATTCATTATTTATTGTGTTATTCAGCCGAATGATTAAGGCACCTTGGGGGTAAATAAATGGTAAATTCATTGATTGGTTCAATCAGAACACTATAGGGTTTGAGCTGATCTTCATAGCATACAAGATTGAGCCTTGCTAAAAGTTCAAAGCGGGCAGAGTGCAGGGTTGCAGGTTTCGGATTTAATCGATCATGCCAGACGCGATAGCTGCCGAGTTTTCCATCGCGGCGATGATAAAATCCTGCCAAAGGGTGGGTCAAGAAGACTTGATAACTTTCTAAATTGGTAAAGCCTTCAAAATGCCATTGGTCATGTTCCGACTGAGACAAATGTACATCTGAAGTGGCCCATGCCGATTGAGTACGCATTTTATATTGTCTATATCGCCCCTCTGCATCTTGCTGACAATCAAACTCAATCTGTGCTGGATGCCACGGTAATTGCCAAACATAACGAGGAACGATTAGCGTCCAAGAGTCCAAAGTCGTTCCTAAAAACCAAACACAACGTTCCTGTGTCTCCTGATCAATCACGTAGACTCGATAATTGGTTTGCCCCATAGTGAATTTTGGAAAAGGATAAACCGCAGAGCTGAAATCGACATCGATGAAGGGCACTACTGACATTAGTGCTTGTTGTTTGCCTTGGTATTCTACTGTGTCTAGCTTAAACCGTACTGGAATGATCTCTTTAAACCGAGCTGGGTCGACGGCATAAGTAATGAGGGAAAAATGCTGGAGTTTACACTGTACATCGAGGCCGCTGGGCTTGGGTTTCGGATGTAAATAGTCTTTAAATTTGAGTTCTGGAAAGGTCATGGGTTTAAATTCTAGATTTGTTATTTTTTTTAATATTAGATAAAACTATACGTAGAGTAAAGAAAAAACCGAAGCCTAAGCTTCGGTTTTTTAATATCTTTATATAATCTTATTTTTCAACGAATGCACGTTCAATCACGTAGTCACCAAGTACACCCATACGTGGCGACTCTTTTAAACCATGTTGGTCTAGAAGTGCAGCAACGTCATCGAGGAATGCAGGGCTACCGCAAAGCATTGCACGGTCCGTTTCTGGGTTAAAACGTGGTAAACCGATCTTTTCAAAAATCTCGCCAGTTTCAATTACTGTTGTTACACGACCTTGGTTTGGATACTCTTCACGAGTAACCGTTGGGTAGTAAACCAATTTATCTTTAATGCCTAGCTCTTCAAAGAACTCATTGTTCGGAAGTTCATCTAAAATGAGGTCTTGGTACGCTAACTCAGAAATGAAGCGCGTACCATGAACTACAATTACTTTCTCAAAACGTTCATAGGTTTCAGGGTCACGAATGGTTGCCAAGAACGGTGCAAGACCTGTACCAGAAGAAAGCAGGTATAAGTTTTTACCTGGGTTTAAGTCATCAAGCACTAAAGTTCCAGTAGGCTTTTTAGATACCAAAATTTCGTCGCCCACTTTAACTTTTTGTAAAATAGAGGTTAACGGGCCATCAGGAACTTTAATTGAGAAAAACTCAAGTTCTTCTTCGTAGTTTGCGCTAGCGATAGAATAAGCACGCATTAACGGTTTGCCATTTACTTCAAGGCCGATCATCACAAATTGACCGTTTTTAAAACGTAGAGCAGTGTCGCGCGTCGTTTTAAAAGAGAATAAAGTATCATTCCAATGGTGGACGTGAGTAATCTTTTCGACGTTGAAAGCAGCCATTAAAGGTCTCAATAAATTATCAAATTAGAACAGGTTGCTATTCTAATCTAAAATCATTCTCGATAAACTGAATATATTTAATTGAGCTTATTAGAAAAAGTGATGATGACTGAGTTAACCTTGCCAATTATTGGCTATATGCACTCTTCTTATAAGGAAAAGTTTGGTATTCCTCGTCAGCCTAATTTGGTTCAAGTGGAATCGTATATTGAAATGCTAGCACCCTATAATGATGTTCTGGCCTTTGAAGGAATTGAGGCATTTAGTCATTTATGGTTGGTGTGGCAGTTTCATGACAATAAAAATCCAGATAAAACCCAGTTCCGGCCACAAGTTCGTCCGCCACGCTTAGGAGGGAATAAAAAAATAGGGGTGTTTGCTACGCGCAGCATGTATCGGCCTTCACCGATTGGTCTATCGGTGGTAAGGCTCAAGTGTGTCAAAAAAGAAGGGAAGTCAGTTCGAGTGTATGTCACAGGAAGTGATTTACTAGATGGCACCCCAATTGTCGATATCAAACCTTATATTCACTACTCAGATGCAGTTATAGATGCGGAAAGTGGCTACGCGCAAGATGAACCTAAACGTAAATCGGTGATATGGTCGGATCGAGCGATCGAACAGAAGCAGCAGCTTTTGGTGAGTGAAAAACTTTCACTACAGACCGTACAAGAGCTTGAAGCCGTTTTATCTTTAGATCCCAGACCGGCGTATCAGTATGATGAAGCACGAATTTATGGGATGAAATTTGCAAATTTAGATGTGAAATTTAAAGTAAATGAAACTTGTGTAGAAATACAGGAGCTATAAGCTCCTGTATCGATTAAAATTTAAATCTACGGAGTTGTTCGAAATGGATTTAAAACTTTAGGTTTTGTTTTAAATAATTTGCTGCAACTGAATTGTATAAATCACAACCTTTATTTAAGCCATCTGCCTTAGTTAGCCGAGCTGCTTTCTCATCGGTGGACGTATTACTTTGATTAATTTGCTCTTTATCTAATTGGATATCATTTGCAAGATTGGACTCTACGCCAGCAGTTTCTTTTGAGCTTGTATAGTAGGCGCCTTTATATTGAGTGTATCCAGTGAAGGCATTTGCTTCAGTTTCATCTGGACTGTAATGATATGCAAGTGCATTTTTAAATTTGGTGAGCTTAAAATAATTTTGTACGGTTTGATTGGTAAACCGTTCTACAAATTCATTAAAGTTCTGTTGATATACATTTTCTGCTTCAGATAAGAGTAAATATTCCTGATTATTCGAATATTCTGTTTCCTGTAAGCAGGTTGAACCCGCTGGGAATTTTAATGCTTGGTATGCTTTTAATTTTGTATTGATTGCATCTGGATACTTAACGCTATATTGGGGATAGTCTAAGTTCCAATTCAGTTCAGGGTCTACAGTTGCAAGTACGCTTTCACCAGCGATATTACGTTGATTCACAGTTGTGGTGAATTCTAAACCTGTAGATCCGATTGCGGAATAAGGACTAAGTTTGATTTGATTATTGATGAAGGTCATTTCTCCCATTAAAGCGCCATAGCGGCTATTTGTAGGACCAAATGTTTGATACTCGCCTTGTTCAGTTAAGTAAATTTCATTTGTATCATCATCTGCATCGAAAGTAGCATAAGCTTTGCCATCAGCCAGCGTAATTTTTGTATTTAGCACGCCAAAATCAACAGCTTGCGTATATGAGTCATACCAATAATCAATACGAACTGTTTCCCATTGCTGGGCTGTATTTGTATTATTAGAGTTATTAGTTGAAGAATTATTGGATGTTGAGTTATTGCTAGTACTAGTATTGTTAGAACTATCAGAACTTCCGCCACCACACGCGCTAAGCATTAATGCGCTAAAAACAGCAAGCGATAATATTTTAAATTTCATAAAGATCCCAATTCAAAAATATATTATTAATAAAGTTATTGTTTAAAAATGAAGCGGGCCGATTATAGATTAATATGATGAAAATAAAAAATTAAATTTTATAAAAATTAATTATTTAAATGGAATTAATCAATCGTCCACCAAAGTAGCCCAATCAAAACCACCATATGCAAAATCTGAATCGGGGCAAAAGCTATAAAGTATTGCTTACCACCTGTTAAGGCGGCATTAATGGACTTGGCAACAGCGTGTGCAGTCAAACCTAAGATAAATGCTGACATTGCTGCCGTGTCTGCTGGTGCTCCTTGCATGACCACAGTTGCTATCGCTGCATGAATTTCAAATAAAGAGGCCAACAAAGTCCCAGCGATTAAACCTGCATCTCCCAACCAAAGGTTGAGTCCATACACAACCGCTTGGATGAGCGTCAAAGTCAGGGCAATAATGCCAGCCTCTTTTAAGCTAAACATGCGTGAATCAGTGGGTTGATGTTGTTCTTGTGCAGGGGCAGATCGTACCAACGCATAAGCACAGATCCCTAAAAGGACACTTGCTACAAGGGTCGGAAGCAGTATGGTTTTGAGCCAAAGTATACTCACACCTGCGACTATAATCAGCAGTTGTAATAAAGTTGCAATACAGGACATGAGCGCTGCACCTGCATTGGGTTTGGCGAGTGCTCGACCAGCGCGTACTTCCATACCTAAGCTAGCAACAGTCGCTGTACTGGATACAAAACCTGAGGCGATTGCCGATAAAATCATGGCATTTTTAGTGCTCAGCAGTCGTTTGGCAATATGTGCAAGCGCTTGAACACCAAGAATAAGTGTAACTAATTTTAAAATAATATAGGGATTCAGCACAGCACCCCATAAAGGCGTATTCGGCGTTAAGGGCAGGGCAATTAAAATCAGCGCTAGGAGAAAGATACCGTCTTTAAACTCAGCCTCAGTAATCCATTTCCCCGCAATGCTGTGCATCGGATGTTTGGTCATTAAAATAATGGTCAGCAGCACGGCTAAACCTGCTGCTAAAGGGGTATTCCACAGGCACATGGCACCAATAAAATACGTCATGACAAAGGCAAGTTCAGTGGTTGAACCCAAATCTTCTGTTTGGTTTTTCATTGAGAATATAACTATGCCGCCGATGATCAGCGCACCGACAATACCGATACCGACACCAAATAAAAAACAAATAGCACCGAGAAGGGCACAAATGGCAAAGGAGCGTAGTCCTGCAAAGCTCTGTTGGTTTTCACGTTGTTTGCTTCGTTCGCGCTCTAGACCAATCAACAGTCCACAGCCTAATGCTGAAGCCAAGGTAATGAGGACATCAGATAAAGCCAAGTTGTTGATGGAAACTATGCTGAAGTCCAAGCCTATCTCACAAAATTTAATGACCTGTCTAAAATATAGGCGAATGCTGAAGGTGGATTCAAGTTAAAAGAGCAAGATTTGTGAGTAAATTCGTGATTATATTGATGAGCTTGGCTACTCCTCGATATTTGTGGGATTTGCTTATGCTTTGTGTGAATGAATACAGAAAATCTTGCTATAGTGGGGTTATGTTTGGGGACGTATAACAATGAATTTTAATTTTGAAATTGATACCACTTGGTGCTTAGATCAACTGTTTAAAGATGGGCGAATTACTGAAAAAGAAAAAAATCTAGTACAAACCTCGCACCGTCAACGCGATCAATTGAAGTGGCATCCTTTACAGTGGATTGCTCATTTTAATCTGGTGGATCAGTCGCATCCACAGTCGAGACTGACATTAAATCGGCTGTGTCAGTGGCTAGCCGAAAAGACCCAATTACCGTTTTATGTGATTGATCCACTCAAAGCCGATGTGCAAGCTTTGACTTCGGTGATGTCTCAAGAATTCGCCTTCCGCAATAAAATCTTGGCTGTTGAAGTTCAGGCCAATCAAGTGTTGATTGCAACAGATCAGCCGTATATGAAAGATTGGATCGCAAATTTGGAGCAGAATGTTGCACCGAAAAAAATCCAGCGTGTATTACTCAGCCCTGAACAATTACAGCGCTATATGGTCGAGTATTATCAGGTGAGTCGCGCCGTCAGTAACTCCCAGAAGTCTGGGAGTTATGACCGTGATAATAAAGGCGTAGAAGCACTTTTACAGTTGGGCGATAGTCAAAACCCTGATGCCAATGACCAACACATTGTTAAATTAGTCGACTGGGTTCTACAGTTTGCTTTTGAGCAAGGTGCCAGTGATATTCACTTAGAACCACGTAAAGACAACGGCAAAGTTCGTTTCCGTATTGATGGGGTGCTGCATACGATTTATAACATGCCTGCCAATACTTTAACCGCGGTGATTTCACGGATTAAAATTTTAGGTCGAATGAACGTGGCGGAAAAACGTAAACCACAAGATGGGCGTTTAAAAACACGGACACCGAAAGGACAAGAAACAGAACTGCGTCTTTCGACTTTACCGACTGCTTTTGGTGAAAAGTTGGTGATGCGTATTTTTGACCCTGAAGTTTTAGTGCGTAGCTTTCAGCAGTTGGGTTTTGAAGGGCATTTGCTGAGTGATTGGCAAGCGCTGACGTCGCATAGTCACGGCATTATTTTAGTGACAGGACCAACGGGTTCAGGCAAAACCACCACGCTTTATTCTTCTTTGAAACAATTGGCTACCGAACAGGTGAACGTCTGTACCATTGAAGACCCGATTGAAATGTTAGAGCCGAGTTTTAACCAAATGCAGGTGAATACAGGTATTGATCTTGGTTTTGCTGATGGTGTTCGTGCACTGATGCGTCAAGACCCTGACATTATTATGGTCGGTGAGATTCGTGACCATGATACGGCCAATATGGCGATTCAAGCAGCACTTACAGGGCATTTAGTGCTTTCAACTCTGCACACCAATGATGCACCTTCCAGTCTAACGCGTTTGCATGATTTAGGCGTACAGCCGTTCTTAACCGCGGCAACCATTTTAGGGGTATTGGCACAGCGTCTCGTACGTCGTCTATGTCCACATTGTAAAGTTGAAAAGCAAATCAACAGCCAAGAATGGGAGCATCTGACTTTTGATTACATTATGGAAATGCCTGAAAAAGTCTTTACCGCAGTAGGATGTGACGAGTGTCGTCAAACGGGCTACAAAGGACGAGTCGGTATTTATGAATTTATGCCTGTGAGTTTAGAGGCAAAGCAACTGATTGGTGCCAATGGTGACTTGACCGCACTGCGTCAACAAGCCAAAAAAGAAGGCATTGAGCCTTTAAGAATTGCAGGGGCTCGTAAAGTTTTAGAAGGCATCACGACACTAGAAGAAGTGTTACGTGTCGTCCCACTCAACTAAGCGTTTAATACGTTACTTGAAGTTTTCTTAAGATTCAGCTCATCTAGCTTTGGTTTAATCACTTCATCGAATAGATGAACAATTAAATAGAGGTACTGGATATGAATATGATGATGAAAGCGTTATTGGTTGCTGGTGTTATTGGCTCAACAACTGTCGCTGTAGCAAATACGGCAGTGAACCAAGCGGCAGTTGCTGCTTCAACACCAACTACGGTTAAGCATGCGTTAACATTAAAAGATGACAGTCACGTCCAGTTAAAAGGTTATGTGGTCAAAGCCATTGGGGATGAGAAGTATGAATTCCGTGACCAAACAGGTTCAATCACTGTCGACATTGATGATGAACTATGGGGTGGCAAAGCGATTTCAGCTAAAACACCTGTAACCATTATCGGTGAAGTGGATATTGACTACAAACCAGCAAAACGCGTTGAAATTGATGTAGATCAGGTGAAATTCTAAATACGCTAGTTCAAGCTCAATTCAATTTTGATTGGACTTTCTTAAAAAACCACAGGGCTTCGATTGGATCTTAGCCCTGTGGTTTTTGTATTTTGAGCCATTTCACGGCATGATCTAAACAATCGTAATAAGGCAGGTTAAGCAGTGCGGATATTATTGGCAGAAGATGATGCCTCTCAAGCTGAGAGTATTAAAACTTGGCTTGAAATGGATGGCTACAGTGTCGATTGGGTGGAACGGGGCGACCATGCCATTTTAGCCATTGAACAGCATCACTATGACTGTGTGCTTTTAGATCGAGGTTTGCCGCATGCCACAGGCGATGACATTTTGCTGAAAGTCCGTGGCAAGAACCTATCGACTCCTGTGATTTTTTTAACAGCGCGTGACAGTATTCGAGATCGAGTCGAAGGGCTAGACTTGGGCGCCAATGATTATTTGGTCAAACCTTTTAGTCTAGAGGAATTATCCGCTCGAATTCGTTTACAACTTCGACAGCAACAGCATAGTAGCTCGCAGGTATTGAGCTATGCCAATATCCAACTCGACCCACAGGCCAAAAGTGTGACTCAAAATGGTCAAGCTGTTAATTTAACCGCCAAAGAGTTTCAAATTTTGCATAAATTGATGCTCAAGCCCGAATATGTCGTTACGCGGGAACAACTTGAGGAAAGTCTTTATGCATGGGGCGATGAAATCGAAAGCAATGCGATCGAGGTTTTTATTTATCAATTGAGAAAAAAACTCGGTAGCCACTGTATTAAAACCATTCGTGGTTTGGGCTACAGAATGAATCAGGACATATAATGGCTCAGCCAATTTCACTCCAGCGTCAGCTTGTTAAAAGTTCGCTCCTCAGTTCGATACTGGCGGGGCTTTTGGCATTGCTGATGTTTATTGGGGTGTCGGTTTATCAGACCATGTCTATGCAAGATGAAATTATGGATGAAATGGTCGATATGTTGCTGGCAGATGATTTAACGGTCAGCAATGGTCAAGCTTTGGCAGAGCTTAGTGATGAGTTTGATATTCGCTATCGACTCGATAATGCACAGCAACTTTTGACTGCATCCGAAGATGTACCTGAAAAAATTACTGTTGATCATTTGAGTTTGGTTTCAGATGCACCTTATGGTTTTTATTGGTCAGAGCAGAAACTTTGGCGTATTTATACTGCGCAGGATAATCACGGTTTACAGGTTCAAGTGACCCAGTCGATGTCCGAACGTTTCCATGCATTTTGGCAAAGCATCCTAGTTTTCAGCGGTGTGTTGTTTTTAGTCTGGTGTGTACAGTGGTTGTTGATGCATTTCGCTATTCGACGTAAATTTCGGGTGATACACCAAGTTTCAGAGCAGATTTCAAATAAATCAGTTAATGATTTAGCACCTATTTCTATGCCAGAACCTGAGCTGATTGAGTTGCAACCGATGTTATCGCAGCTGAATGCTTTATTGGCACGTTTAGACCAAGCTTTAGTGGCAGAGCAGCGCTTTACCGCGGATGCTTCACATGAGCTACGTTCTCCACTGTCTGCGATACAAATGCGACTTCAGGTGCTCAAGCGCAAGTTTCCTGAACTTGAAAGTGAGTTAAAACCGATCCAACAAGATGTCAGTCGTGGGGTACAGGTGTTGGATAATCTGTTGTTGCTGGCACGTCTTGACCCTGAGCAAAAGGAAAGCTTGGCGAAGACTAAGTTTGACTTCAGTCTGCTAATGCAGGACGTGATTAAAGCTTTACAGCCGTTTGCAGACTCAAAACAGATTAAAATTAACGTGGTGCTTGCAGAGCAGGTTTATATATTGGCCAATGAGCAGCTCTTATTTAGCGCACTTCGCAATTTGCTCGACAATGCCATTCGCTATAGCCCCGAGCAGGCACAAGTTTTTGTCAATCTCACGATCGAAAAACAGCAACTCAGACTGAGGATTGAAAATAGCGGAAATGGGGTCGATGCAACAGTTATCCAGCGTTTGGGTGAACGCTTTTATCGGGCTTTAGGTACAAAAACACAAGGTTCAGGCTTGGGCTTATCGATTTGTCAAAAAATTGTCGATTTACACGCAGGGCAGTTGTTATTTAGTTCATCCGACTTAGGCGGTTTAAAAGTGGAACTGCAGTTAAATACGCTTGAGACTTAGATATGCAGATTGTGATCTGTGATAAAAACTGCATAAATGATCAAACTGAAAGACATTAAAAAGCAGTACGCGCTGACATACTGCTTGTTTCCACGATTATTGTTATTGGGTTTTTATAGTTCTTATTTGGTAAGAATGAGTCGATTATTGCGAGTGAGTCGTAGACGATACTCTTCTCCAGCATGCATAATGCGAATTTCACGGCCTAGGGCAAATAAGTTGTTTGAGTGTAGCATTGGTAGTGAATGGGCTGTTTCGTTACGAGTAAATAAGCTAAATGGTGCGTTCATTCTGGCGACTCCGTGGTATATGTTGAACGATTTAAATGATAATCATTATCGAATGAGGCTGTCAACATTTTCTCGCTGAAAATATAAAAAACTTCAATATCGTTACATGCAGTCACTCAATACACTACACATCTGAAATGGAATCTGATTATGTCAAAACCTTTGGTTCAAGTCGCTATAGCCATCCTTTTACATCAAGGCAAAGTGTTGGTGGGTTGGCGTCAGGCGGAACAGCATCAGGGCAATAAGCACGAATTTCCTGGAGGGAAGGTGGAAGCAGGTGAAACGCCTGAACAAGCCTGTCGCCGTGAAGTGTTAGAAGAGGTTGGAATTGATATACAAGATTGGCATGCTTTTGACTGTATTCAGTTTGAATATGACGATGTGATTGTCAATTTGCATTTATTTCATGCTGTAGTATCAAATCATCTATTGGCAGACATTCACTCACCATGGGCGTGGTTCAAGCGTGCCGAATTACAAGATCTTAACTTTCCAAAAGCCAATCAGGCCATTTTGAAGCGACTTCATGCTGCACCCGTGATTAAAATTTCAGATCAAATCGATCTGTTGAAGGATTTGCCTGAACAACAAGTGCTGTATTGGCGAGTGCCTGCCAGTCCTGAACATATTTTAAAAATTGCAGAACTGAGTGTAGAACAATTGGCACGGGTGATTGTAAATATAGAACTATGGAAAGGTTTAAATCCACTACAACAGCAGGCAGTTGCGGCCATACACCTGAAACAATCTCAACTCATGCAATTGAGTAAAGGGGAGTTGAACGTTGGGCAGCGTTATATAGCGGCCTGTCATGACCGTAGCAGTGCTGAACATGCACAAGAAATTGGCTGTGATGCTCTTTTACTCAGTCCCGTACTTGATACACTCAGCCACCCAAATAGTGAAACTTTGGGTTGGGAACAGTTGAGCTTGATTGCAGAAGAGATTCATATCCCGATTTTTGCTCTCGGCGGTTTACAGTTAGCTGATTTAGCCAAAGCGCAAAGTTATGGCGCTTATGGTATAGCAGGGCAGCGCTCCATCTAACGGAGCGTGCTTTTAAGACAGACTTTTGATTGCTGTTTGGGCTTGTTGAATGGTTTTCAGATTCTTCTGCATTTGACCTGCTTTTAAGATAATGCTCCAAAGCTGCTTTTTCATGGCATTGCTTTGGGCATAACTCAAGCCGCGACGTGCAAGCGATTCCGCATTTGCAGGTTGTTTTTGTTGATTAGCAATTAAAGCCAAATACAAAAAGGTCTCACTCGACTGTGGCGCTAAACGCTGTGCTTGCATGGCGTAGCTTTGTGCTTGACTCCACTGGCCTTGGCGATAGGCCGTTTGTGTTTTTTGCATCAGACTTTTAAAAGCAGGAAGCTGTCGCCCATCATCAAACTGTTGTTTGCTTTTTTGTTCAGGAATCACAATCTTCTGACGTTGAATTTCTTCACGGTCATAAGGATGAATTGTGACGCCTGAGGGTGTTTTCTGCTCTTTATCCGCCTGTGTCGGCTTTTCAGGTATCTTTTTTTCAGATGGCTGTGGGAGGCTTTGACAGCCTGCCACAGTCACGATGGTTGCTAAGATACTTAAACGTTTAAACCACATCAAAATTTAAATCCGTCCTATTTATTCAGGTTGATAGCTACCACTCGAAATGACTTGCGTCTCATCTTCTAAGTTACGCTGCATGTTCGATTCACTTTCACGAATATAGTTGTCTATGCTGTCGCTTTGTTCAGGTGTAGCTTGGTAACCATCTGTTTCAGGATTGTAAGTGGGTTCAACTTGATAATGCGGTAAGCCACATGCTGTTGCTTTGCGTGGTATGGTATTCCGTAAAAGGGGGATATACATTGCACCTTCACAACCTTGAGCAGCAAGATAACCCGTGCCACGATCAATCCAATGCCATTGCACATCATCTGGTTGGCGTAAGTTGACTGGTTTTTGACGCAGTTGGCTCATCACATTGGTCCACACTGGCAACGCGCCTGAAGAACCTGTTAATCCAGTTTGTTTGTTGTCATCTAAACCTAGCCAAACCACAGAAACATAATTACCCGAGTAACCTGCAAACCATGAGTCACGGGTGTCATTGGTAGTCCCAGATTTGCCTGCAAGCTGAAGCGAGTTCGGCAGAGTGTTATAAGCCGAACGACCTGTACCTGAGGTCATCACTTGTTGTAGGCCATAATTCAGGACATAGGCTGAAGCAGGGTCAATAGTTTGTTGGACATTTAAACCATAACGGGTCAGCAAGCGACCATTTTGATCGACAACAGTACGAATGGATTTAGTCGGATACTTAAAACCGCCTGTGGCAAAGTTGCCATAAATGCTGAGCATTTCCATCGGAGACATGTCTACCGCACCCAAGAAAATGGATGGATAGGTTGGAATATTACTGGTCACACCAAAACGTTTTAGGTGATTGCTAAACGTCGATAAACCAAACTCTTGACCAAGGCGAACAGCTGATAAGTTATATGAATTAGACAGTGCTTGTACCATTGGCACAACGCCATGTTCACCACCACTATAGTTCTTAGGTGTCCATGCTTTACCATTGGCTTGAATACTAATGCTACTGTCTTCAATTGGGCTGGCCCAGTTGTAACGTCCCGATTGAATTGCACTGAGGTAAATCACTGGTTTAAGCAGTGAGCCGACTTGACGTTTGGCATCGAGTGCACGGTTAAAACCGGTAAAGTCTTGGGTTGAACCAACAGCTGCGACCAATTCACCATTTTCAGGATGAGCAACCAACACCGCACCTTGTAGCTCTTTTAGACGGCTTGAGCCACGGCTTAAGCGACCAACAGTCGATTTAAACGCATCTTGAATTTTGGTTTGGGCAATCGGATCGAGCGTTGTAAAGATGCGTAGACCTTGGTTGGTCAAATCACCTTCTTGGTATTCGGTACGTAACTGACGGCGTACAATGTCTAAGAAATCTGGGAAACGTGAAGGGCCGAGAGTCGGTTTGGCAATCACATTTAAAGGGCGAGCCGTTTCAGTTTCATATTGTTCTTGGGTCAGATAGCCCATGACCAACATGTTGTTTAAAACAATATTACGGCGTTTTTTCGCAGCTTCTGGGTTACGCCAAGGGTTATATAAGGTTGGACCTTGTACCAAACCCACCAAATAAGCTTGTTGCGCAATATTTAGCTCACGCAAAGGCATCCCGAAGTAAAACTGCGAAGCCAAACCATAACCATTAATAGAATAGTTGCCATTTTGACCGAGGTTCACTTCATTGAGATAGGCTTCTAAAATTTCATCTTTGTCATAGTGAAATTCGACCAATAAAGCCATAAATGCTTCATTGACTTTACGCTTAATGGTTTTTTCAGGGGTGAGATAGAAGTTTTTCACCAACTGTTGGGTCAGTGTTGAACCACCTTGACGTTTTCCACCCGTGACATTACTCACAATCGCACGTGCCGTACCACGAATCGAAACGCCGTGGTGACTATAGAAATTACGATCTTCTGTTGCAATTAAAGCCTCAATTAAAGGCTTAGGGACTTTGTCGAGTTTAATCAGGACACGGTCTTCATTATGCTGCGGATAAATCCCGCCAATCAGCATCGGCTCTAAACGTGCAATCCCTGTAGAAGAGGGTTTAGTTGCACTGACTTCAGCCACTTGCTCATCGGCAAAGGTGACTTTAAGCACTTGTTCAGGCTCGACACTATCACCGAAGTCAAAGCCACGAGTGTGTACATATAGCTCATTGCCAGAACTGACAAAGTTCCCTGATTTGGTATAGTTTTCCGAGGACTTATAGCCCAAAAGTTTTAACTCTTGAGTGAAGTCAGCCTGACTGACAGGGGCATTGGTATACACTTCGAGCGGGCGTGCGAATACCTTCGCAGGAATGTCCCAGCGCTTGCCTTCAAACTTGTCACGTACAACGGAGTCGAGTCTTATCAAATAAATACTAAACACCAAGAATGCTGCAATGACTAAGATGCAGAAGATCAGTGCAATTAAACCTATGCCACGTTCTGACTTCATAAATACGAATAAGATCCTGAGAAATTGTGCTAATCATGCGAAGCTTTTCGCTAATTTGCAATAATTAAACTGTGAACAAACTGAAATATAGACAATTCCGCGTGTAGGAGCAGTCACTTTAGTTTTTGAATCAATTTAAATAAATAATGTTATGATAGGCGAGAATCGTAGCGGAGCGATGTTGCAGGTGCAAATTTCACATAAAACATTTCGAAACATAGGCTTAATTGGACGTCCTGATAAGTCTTCAGTTGTCGAAACCTTATGTCTTATTCATGATCATCTACTCAGCTTAGGGTTACATCCCGTTTTTGATGCGCAAACCGCTGAACTGGTTCCTTATAAAAACACGCAAACGGTGAGTCGTGCGCTTCTGGGTGAAGTGGTCGATTTGGTGATTGTGGTGGGCGGAGATGGCTCACTTCTGCATGCTGCACGTGCCTTGGTTAAATTTAATACCCCTGTAATGGGTGTAAACCGAGGGCGTTTGGGTTTTTTAACCGACATCAAGCCGACTGAAGTGATTTTTAAGCTCGATCAAGTCTTAAAAGGTGAGTTTCAGTTAGATCGTCGTTTCTTATTGGAAATGGAAATTCGCTCAAAGGGCGAGACGATTTATGATGCGATTGCGCTAAACGATGTGGTATTACACTCGGGTAAGTCGGTGCATATGATTGATTTCGAACTGAATATCGATGGCCAATATGTCTACCGTCAACACAGTGATGGTTTGATTGTATCAACGCCCACGGGTTCAACAGCCTATTCGTTGTCAGGTGGTGGCCCAATCGTGCATCCGGGGATGGATGCGATTGCTTTGGTACCGATGCATCCACATACCTTGTCTTCACGCCCGATTGTGGTGGGTGGACACAGTGAAATTAAGCTTCTGATTCGTGAAAACCGTGTTTTGCCGATGGTCAGTGCCGATGGTCAACACAGTGTTTCACTCAATGTGGGTGATAGCTTACATATTCGTAAGCACCCCTTTAAACTGAATTTATTACATCCACCGGGTTATGATTTTTATATGTCATGCCGAACTAAACTTGGGTGGAACCAAGATTTTGACTCTTTTCAACAGGATTAAATCATGAATATTGAACAGATGCTTTCTATTTTAGATGCCGATATTGTTGAGCGTTTAAAAACAGCTGTAGAAATTGGTAAATGGCCAAATGGCGTTGCGTTGACTGCTGAACAACGTCAAACTTGTATGCAAGCTGTTATTGCTTGGGAGCATCAGAATACGCCTGAAAAAGAACGTACGGGTTATATCGATAAAGGACATAAAGAAGAAGGTGAGGAGTGTGATTCTCATGTGCCTGAACCAGAATTTAAACCTATTCGTTTTATTTAATTGATTAAAAATACGTTGAATCGCTCAGCAGCAGATGCTTGGTGATTCAACAACTGAATCTAAAAAGAATAACCTGCAAAACTGTTTCAATCATTATGCTTATAAAAATAATAAAGCTCACTCGACTCAGTTTGTTCTTCATTACTGCAATTTCGACCAATGTATTTGCAGAGCCAACAAGTGATGCAAGAAAAATTGAATGTTTATTAGATGTTTCTGTGTTACCGAGTCAAAATTTTAAAAATCCCGTCACACAATACACATCAATGAAAAATGATGGTTATCCGATGTTGTTGATTGGAATAAAGATCCATAACGCCCATGCAGGCGAAGCATCGAAAAAGATAAAAAGCCATCAGCTCTATTGTTCAAACCTAATTGGACAACAAAAAGATGTTTATTTATCTGGCCCTTATCAATCTCAAAAAATTGAGATTCATATTGGTGATCAGTTGATTCTCAGAAATATTCATTCTTCAGAAAAGCCTTATCCTTACTGGGCTGACTTTTACTGGATCGAAAAGCGTGACGAATAACGTTCACGCTTTTGCTTGTCCCTTATGCTTGGAAACGAGTGTGCCAAAGCTGCTTAGCCTGTTGCATAGCGTCGCTATACGTATCGCAGACGCCCATGGTATATAGCGCAATACCAATGGTTTCAGTCACTGCCATTTCACCATATTCATGTTGTTTTTCACCCAGCCAAACTGCTTTAAACTCACCTAAATCTAGCTCTTCTTCAATTGGGCTTCGGTTGTCGGTGAGCTTAGGGAGCTCATGTTCGTAGAGTTCACCATTTTTAATGCCGCAGATCAGTGTTTTGGCATCTGGGTTACGTTCAAATTCGCCGCCTTCACCTTTAATGACAGCACTGTTTTGATAACCTAATTTAAATGCTGCTTGCTGATGAGAACCACGATAGGCAGGGTGGAAAATAGCTTGCAAGGTTGCTTTGGCATTAAATGGATTGATTAAGCGTGCAAGAGTATGAATGGGTGAACGAAGACCCATAACATTTCGTAGGGAAATTAAGTCACTTAAAATCGGGGAGATGGCGTGCAGCGGTAAATATGCAAAATTACGCGACGCTAATTCCTGCTCCACATCTGCTTGAGTTTGGCAAATATTAAAATCGAGATATTCTAATACCTGTTCAGTATAAATACGGTTAATGGTATGACCTGATGCACCGTGCATCACGACCTTATAACCTGCTTTAGCTAAAGTCAGTGCCGCTAAGAGAAACCATGGATAGTGTTTACGCTTGCCTGCATAAGAAGACCAGTCTAAATCGACCTCTAAAGGCGTGAACGGCAGTTGATCTCGTGTGGCTTGAACAAAGCCTGCCAGTTCATCTACAGACTCTTCCTTAACCCGAAGTAGCATCAGAAATGCACCGAGCTGTACATCCAACACTTGATTTTTCAAGATCATATCAAAGGCTTGGTAAGCTTCTTCATAACTGAGTGAGCGTGCCCCATTTTTCCCTTTGCCAATAATGCGAACAAACTGGGCAAAAGGGTGCTCAGCATCTTTATAAATATTTCTTTTGTTGTTCATGGAAAAACCAAAGTAAGTGAAGGCTGTGTTGTGCTATTTTAGTGGAACAATCAAAAAAAACAGCACTTTTAATTTTAAATAAATTTTTCACCATTAGACTAAAGTATGAGTCATATTGTTTAGATTTTATACATTATGATTGAAATCAGTTTACTTTGATTAAAGAATGTTAGGTAAAATTTACCCAATAATTGTGACTCGCTAGTTTTTAGTCTCTCCCATTGCAGTAAATATGAATGAACTGTGATTTTTGTCACATTGCTGTTGTTTGTACACCATGAGTTTTTTACCCGGTGTTTGGATGCGGTCCAAACTGTGGGCTTTTTTGTGTTTATCAGAAAGCCCACTACCTATGAGGAAGTATAGGTATGCCGATTTTTTCAGTCTTTTGATTTACAGAAGTATTCGTTATGACTAAGAAACCAATCTATAAGTCACTATATTTTCAAGTTATTGTCGCGATTATTGCGGGTATCTTAGTAGGACATTTTTTCCCTAGTGGTACGCAAGTTATCAATGGCGTTGAAAAATATGTACCCGGCTGGGGTGAGCTTTTTTATCCTCTAGGTCAAGGCTTTATTAAGCTGATCAAGATGATTATTGCACCAGTAATTTTCTGTACCGTCGTGAGTGGTATCGCGGGTATGGAAAGTATGAAGTCTGTGGGTAAAACAGGCGGTGTTGCGCTACTTTACTTTGAAATTGTATCGACGATTGCACTGTTGATCGGTTTACTGGTCATTAACATCTGGAAGCCAGGTGTGGGCATGAACGTTGACCCTTCAACACTAGATACTTCAGGTATCTCAAAGTTTGTTGAATCTGGTCAGCAGCAAACAACTGTCGACTTCTTTATGCATATTATTCCAAACACTGTGGTTGGTGCATTTGCTGAAGGTGAAATCCTGCAAGTGCTACTCTTTGCCTTGATGTTTGGTTTTGCATTACATAAGTTGGGTGATGCAGGTAAACCTGTACTGAAGTTCATCGATCAAATTTCACATGTGTTCTTTAACATTGTAAATATGATCATGAAACTTGCTCCAATTGGTGCTTTTGGTGCAATGGCATATACCATCGGTAAATATGGTATTGGTAGCTTGGCGCAACTGGCTCAGTTGATTATCTGTTTCTACATTACCTGTTTACTTTTCATTTTCTTGGTTTTAGGCACAATTTCACGTCTTTGTGGCTTCAGCATTTTGAAAATGATTCGTATGATTCGCGAAGAGTTGTTGATCGTACTGGGTACGTCATCTTCAGAATCAGTTTTACCGCGTATGCTGAAAAAGCTTGAAATTGCAGGTTGTGAAAAGTCAGTGGTTGGTTTAGTTATTCCAACGGGTTATTCATTTAACTTAGACGGTACTTCAATCTATTTAACGATGGCTGCGATCTTCATTGCACAAGCGACCAATACTCAGCTGGATCTCATGCACCAAGTGACGTTATTGGGTGTGTTATTGATTTCATCGAAAGGTGCTGCGGGTGTAACAGGTTCGGGCTTTATTGTGATGGCAGCGACTTTGTCAGCCGTTGGTCATATTCCAGTGGCGGGTCTTGCGCTTATCTTAGGTATTGACCGTTTCATGTCTGAAGCACGTGCTTTAACCAACTTGGTGGGTAACTCATTGGCAACGATTGTTGTTGCGAAATGGGTCGGTCAGTTAGACCAAGAGAAATTACATTTTGCACTAGCAAATCCAGATGAAGTAGACCGCCAAATGGCTGTTGAAGAAAATGCTCACGCATAATTTCAGTTCATCTTAAACAGGAAGCCTAAGGGCTTCCTTTTTTATTGGCATAAAAAAATGGCCTGATGCGGTCATGACAGTTGCGTTAAAAATGGCTAGCATGTGGACTGAATAATAAAACAACGTCACTACAAGGAAGAAACATGTTGAATTACGATGCAGACCTAGAACTATTTCGCGATAACTTTCGCCGTTTTATGAATGAACACATTGCGCCACACTATGAACAGTGGGAACGAGAAGGCTTAATGCCGCGCTCAGTCTGGAATGTCTTGGGTGAAAATGGTTTCTTATGTGTCGATGTTCCAGAGGAATACGGCGGTTATGGTGTTCCAACGCATTATTCACTCATGTTGGTGGAAGAGTCGGCACGTGCGGGTTTTAGTGCTTTATCGACAGGAATTTCTTGTCACTCCGAAATTGCTGCGCCTTATATTTTGCACATTGGAAGTGAAGCGCAGAAACAGTACTGGTTACCGAAAATGGTGTCAGGTGAAGTGGTCGGTGCGATTGGAATGACGGAACCGGGTGCAGGTTCAGATTTGCAAGCCATGCGCAGTAACGCCATTTTGCAAGGGGAGCATTATATTTTAAATGGCTCTAAAACCTTTATTTCAAATGGGCAGCATGCCGACCTTGTGGTGTTGGCAGTAAAAACTGATCCGCAAGCCCGCGCAAAGGGTGTTTCACTGATTTTAGTCGATACCCACTTAGAAGGGTTTAAAAAAGGCACCAACCTCGACAAAATTGGGCTACATTCACAAGACACTTCTGAGTTGTTTTATGACAATGTGAAAGTCCCGAAAGATCAATTGTTGGGACAAGCTGGTCAAGGTTTTGCTTATCTGATGCAAGAGCTACCACGTGAGCGTACAGCAATTGCAGCCACGGCTATAGGTGCAATTCGCGGTTCGATTGATGTTACCATCCAATACGTCAAAGAGCGCCAAGCCTTTGGTCAACATATTTCGCAGTTCCAAAATACACGTTTTGTTTTGGCTCAAGCCAAGATTGATGAACAAGCCACAGCTGCTTTTTACAATCAAAACGTTGAGCTTTATATGCAAGGTAAGCTGGATGTCGAAACCGCAGCTGCGCTAAAAAGCTTTTCAACGGATATGCAAATGAAGGTGGCAGATAATTTATTGCAGCTCTTTGGTGGCTATGGCTATATGAGCGAATATCCAATTTCACGTTTCTTTGTCGATGCGCGTATTCAACGCATCTACGGCGGAACCAATGAAATTATGAAAGAAATTGTCGCACGTAGTCTACTTGGGCGCTAAGCCTGTGTTGATATAAACATGCGTAAAAGAGCCTGAAATAGGCTCTTTTTTATCGGTTCAGTACCAATAAACTTTCTTGTATAAAGGCGGGTAGGTCATATCGGGTTTGTGATGAAATGTATAAATTATTGTCATTCACAACACCTGTGTCATACAACACCGCACCTGCATCTTTTAAGTCTTGATGAAGGTGATGGATACACGTCATGCGTCTACCTTTCACAACTCCAGCATGCATTAAAATTTTGGGTGCATCAGCACTGCATAAAATGGGTTTTTGCGTGTTTGCAAAGTGCCTGACAAATAAGACATAGCGTTCGTCTTGGCACAGGTTGTCTGGCGAAAACCCACCTGGAATGAGTAAGGCATCGAAGTCATGCACGGAGGCAACATCGATACTTTGGTCGATGGTGACAAAGGCTCTACGCTTTTTGCCATAAATGATTTTGCCAGCCTGACTTTCAAGGTTAATAATACTATGCCGAGCTGCTCGAAATGCTTCTACGGGTTCAGCATATTCGGCATCCTCAAAGTCATAGGTGACCAAGACTGCAATTTTTTTGTGCATGACAGTACCTACAGTTCATTATTGTTTTGTTTTATTGAGACTATAGAGCAATCGCTGCTGCTGCATACTCTCTTTGTTATGAATACGTCAACTTAAGTAAAGCATATTTTAAAAGATATTCTAACGCACTGAAATACGGATGAATGGTGATTTTTGTGAAGGTGTAGCAAAAATTTTCAAAAGCAAGACAGGGCTTTAAAAGCGTTGAGTTAAGACCCAAATACCATCGTCTTAGTGTTTTGCTTGAGTGTTGTTCTATGCATAACAGCAAGAAGAAAATAGGCAGGGCTCAGTGGTTTTATTGATGTCTATTATTGGGGCAGTTTATTGATAAACTTGATGATTAAATCAACTGTATGTTTTTAGCACTGAAACATGCAAAGTCTTATTGCGCAAGATTTCAAAGCTAACTATTGTTATACTGTTTGCACAATGTATATGAAGGGCGACATAACAATGATCCAAGACGATCAAAACACAACGACTTCTCTTGACCTCAACCAAATCCGTCAGGATATCGACTCTGTTGATCAACAGATTCAACAACTTATTAACCGTCGAGCGAAACTGGCGGAAGCTGTTGCAAAAGCAAAATTTGCTTCTGAAGAGAATCCAATGTTTTACCGTCCAGAACGAGAAGCGCAAGTTTTACGGAATGTTATGGAGCGTAATGAAGGCCCTTTATCTGATGTGACCATGGCACGTTTGTTCCGTGAAATCATGTCTGCATGTTTGGCTCTAGAAGCACCGCAAAGTATTGCATTTTTAGGCCCTGTTGGTACGTATACACACTCTGCGGTGTTGAAGCATTTTGGACATGATGCTGTAGTTCGTCCTTTACCGACCATTGATGAAGTGTTCCGTGAAGTGGAAGCAGGCAGTGCCCACTATGGTTTGGTGCCGGTAGAAAACTCGTCAGAAGGTGTGGTCAACCATACTTTAGATTGTTTTAAAGCCTCACACTTAAATGTGATTGGTGAAGTTGAATTGCGTATTCATCACCAGTTTCTTGTGTCTGAAAACACGCGTAAAGACAGTATTAAACAAATTTATGCACATCAGCAAACTTTGGCGCAGTGCCGTGCATGGTTGGACGCACACTATCCAGGTGTGGAACGTGTTGCTTTAAGCTCGAATGCTGAAGCGGCACGTCGTATTCGTACTGAATGGCATTCGGCTGCTATTGCATCTGATGTTGCAGCAAGTATTTATGACTTAGAAATTTTACACAGCAATATTGAAGATAATCCTGAGAACACTACACGTTTCTTGGTGATTGGTCGTGAAAGAATCCCGCAAAGTGGTAATGATAAAACGTCATTGCTGATTTCTGCACATGATCGTGCAGGTGCATTATTGGAAATCCTTGCACCGTTTGCAAAGCACAACATTAGTTTGACCAGCATCGAAACGCGTCCTGCATTGCCTGAAAAATGGGCTTATGTCTTCTTCATCGACTTAGAAGGGCATGTGGAACAAGACAATGTTAAAGCGGCGATTGAAGAGATTCGTCCACTCGTAAAAGAAGTTCGAGTATTGGGTTCATACCCGATTGCAGTACTGTAATCTCTAAGGTGGTTGGGTTTACTCTAAACTCAACCATGTACACCACTTGTAAGAATGGAAAGGTCACATGTCGTTTGCTCCAGCCAATGAAGGTATTGCGAAGTTAAAACCATATCAACCGGGTAAGCCAATCAGCGAATTAGAGCGTGAATTGGGAATGACCGATATTGTTAAACTTGCCTCAAATGAAAACCCTTTGGGTTGTTCGGACAAAGTCAAAGAAGCAGTTGCTGCAGAATTGGCGGAAATTGGACGATATCCAGACGGTGGTGGTTTTATCTTGAAGGATCAAGTTCATGCGCAGTTTGGTGTAGCACATGATTGTATTACTTTAGGTAATGGCTCAAACGATCTACTTGAAATTTTTGCCCGTGCATTTGTTTCAGAGAAAGACTCGGTAGTGTATAGCCAACACGCATTTGCAGTTTATGCTTTGGTCACGCAAGCCATCAATGCTGAAGCGATTGAGGTACCTGCTCAAGGTTTTTCGCATGACCTTGACGCGATGGCGGCCGCAATTAAAGACAATACCAAATTGGTATTTATTGCAAATCCCAATAATCCGACAGGAACTTGGTTTGAAGAGGCCAAATTTGAGCGCTTCATGCAACAAGTACCGAGTCATGTGATCGTGGTTTTAGATGAAGCTTATGTGGAATATTTCCCAGAAAACTTTAACAGCTTAAAGTTTTTAGCACAGTATTCAAACCTGATTGTTAGCCGTACCATGTCGAAGTGCTTTGGTTTAGCGGCATTACGTGTTGGCTTTGCTTTAGCATCGGCAGAAGTGACAGATTTCTTAAATCGTATACGTCAGCCGTTTAACGTCAACCATTTAGCCATGGTGGCAGCAGTTGCTGCACTGAAAGATGAAGATTTCATTGAGCAATCACGTGTGGTCAATAAAGCGGGAATGGTACAACTTGAAACAGGGTTTAAAGCGCTAGACCTAAACTATGAGCCTTCTCGTGCCAACTTCATTTTAGTCGATATACAAGCGGATCCTGCACAAACTTTTAATGCTTTATTAAAAGAAGGGGTGATTGTTCGTCCTGTGGGAATCGCCAATCATTTACGTGTATCGATTGGAACTAAAGCTGAAAATACGAAATTTTTAACGGCTTTGGCCAACGTACTAGGTTTAGAGGCGAACGCTTAAATTATGTCTGTGCCACTATTTGAAAAAGTTGCATTTATTGGTCTTGGACTGATTGGTTCAAGTCTTGCACGGGTGATGATTGCTGAAGGTTTAACCCAAAATATTGTAGCCTCTACACGTTCGGAAAAAACCTTACAGGATGCCAAAGCTTTGGGCTTAATCCAACAGGGGTATAGTGATCCTGTGCAGGCGGTTCAAGGTGCGGACTTGGTGGTTTTAGCCTTACCTGTTCGTGCAACGCAAAAAGTATTGGAAACCATCAAACCATATTTGCAAGAACATACGATTATTACCGATGTAGGCAGTACCAAAGGCAATGTGGTCGACGCGGCCAAAGCCGTGTATGGCGAAGCATTACCTGCCGGGTTTGTACCGGGGCATCCAATTGCAGGGGCAGAACACACGGGTGTACATGCGGGTAAGGTCGATTTATTTGCAAATCATAAAGTGATTCTGACACCGTTACCGACCAGTGCTGATTGGGCTGTAGAGAAACTGATTCAACTATGGCAAGCTGCGAAAGCAGAAGTGATTTGTATGGATGTGGCCAAGCATGATGAAGTCTTGGCTCATACCAGTCATCTTCCGCATTTGATGGCTTTTAACTTAGTTGAACAACTGGCAAACCGTGAAGATAATTTAGATATTTTTCGCTATGCTGCGGGGGGCTTCCGCGATTTTTCTCGAATTGCCGCAAGTGACCCACAAATGTGGCATGACATCTTTTTTGCCAATAAAAAAGCCATTTTAAATGCCGTAGATGGTTTTGAAAACCAACTGGCTACGATTCGTAAACTCATTGAAGATGAAGATTCACATGCTTTAATGGGCTTGCTTGGACATGCGCAAGCAGCACGCCAGCATTTTAACCATATGCTGGCTCAAAAACCTTTCATGGAGAACAATAAAGTGACGACACAGCAATTCACCATATTACCGGGTAAAAAGAGTTTCCAAGGTAAGTTTAGCGTGCCAGGTGATAAATCTGTGTCACACCGTTCAATCATGTTTGGTGCAATTGCAGAAGGAACGACGCATGTGACAGGTTTCTTGGAAGGAGAAGATGCGCTAGCAACCTTACAAGCCTTCCGTGATATGGGCGTGAGCATTGAAGGTCCTAAAAATGGTGAAGTGACGATTCATGGTGTCGGCGTAAATGGCCTAAAAGCGCCAGCAAGTGCGCTTTACATGGGTAACTCAGGGACTTCGATGCGTTTGCTTTCAGGCATGCTCTCTGCACAAAAATTTGACTCTGTAATGACGGGTGATGCATCACTGTCGAAGCGTCCAATGGAACGTATTGCTAAACCGTTACGTGAAATGGGTGCACAGATTCAAACCACAGGTGAGCGTGGTACACCTCCTGTTTCGATCACTGGAAACCAAGCTTTACAAGGCATTCACTATGACTTGCCAATGGCATCTGCGCAGGTGAAATCTGGAATTTTATTGGCAGGTTTGTGGGCAGCAGGTGAAACATCGGTCACAGAACCTGAACCTACACGTGACCATACTGAACGTATGCTACGTGCATTTGGTTATGACGTGAAAACAGAAGGCAACCGTATTTCACTGCAAGGTGGCGGTAAGTTAGTTGGTACAGAGATTCAAGTGCCATCAGATATTTCATCGGCTGCTTTCTTTATGGTGGGTGCTGCGATTACTGAAGGTTCAGACGTCACTTTAGAAGCAGTGGGCATTAACCCAACGCGTACAGGTGTGATCGAGATTTTGAAGCAAATGGGTGCAGACATTACGGTTGAAAATGAACGTATTGCAGGCGGAGAGCCGATTGCAGACATTCGTATTCAAGGCACACGTACACTCAAAGGTATTCATATGCCTGAAGATCAAGTGCCATTGGCGATTGATGAATTCCCTGCATTGTTCATTGCCGCTGCCTGTGCCGAAGGGCGAACCGTATTAACGGGTGCTGCTGAGCTGCGTGTGAAAGAATCAGACCGTATTCAAGTGATGGCAGATGGTTTAAAAACCATGGGTATCGATTGTACACCGACTGACGATGGCATCATTATTGAGGGTAAAGGTCATTCGGGCGAGTGGGGCGCGATTTTCACCGGTGGAGAAATTGAATCACATCACGATCACCGTATTGCAATGAGTTTCTCAATGGCAGGTTTACGCACCTCTGGTGAAATTAAAATCATTGGTACTGAAACGGTTGCAACCAGTTTCCCGACCTTTACGCAATTAAGCAATCAAGCTGGTTTAGCGATCCAAGTCACTGAATAAGACTAAAGCTTAGATATTTTGTGTGAGAACAGCCAAGCTTTTGCTTGGCTGTTTTGTGTTAAGTCATTATGCTAAACCCATATAACAAAAAAGCCTTTGGGATGATCAATGAGAAAATTACAATTTACGGCACAGCATGGACAGCAGCAGGATGTAAAGGAAAGCGGTGTGGTACAGAAGCAGGTACAAGACCTACTGGTTCAAAAGTTAGGTCAATTTGGTTTTGAAACTTTGCCACAAAGTGGTGATCAAGTGGCTGTGAGTGTCGATAATCATACGTTGCCACTGTCTATTACGTGCCAAGGTCATGACAGCGAAGGAAATCTGGTGTGCGAAATTGCCTCTTATCCAGATGAAGAGCAAGACTGGTTAGACCGAATTGCTGAACGAAGCTTGTTAAATCAATTGGCACAAGCGGTTGAAACTACACTAAAAACAGATAAAAGTTTTACTGAATTTGAGTGGAAAGGCTAATTGAATAGATAAAAAATGCTGAATTGGTTTTTCACAATTCAGCATTTTTTTAGAACAGAACACGTTTAATATTTTGATGGGGAAATGTGCTTATAACTGTATTTGCTAGAAGCCTTATTCCACACGTAACCACGTCTGGCTGCGTCCCACAGCAGAAACGCCTAAATAACCTCTTAAGAATAGTTTTTTCCCATTTGGGCTAATTTTACCTTTTAGGCTATACAGCTTGCCTGAAACGGGATCAATGATTTTGCCATGCGTATAATTAATATTATTTTCGGGGCTGTAGTAGATTAGCAGAAGTGCTACTCTATGAAAATGAAGATAAATCGTTGTAAATTAGATAAAAATACCCAAAGAAAGCTTGTCGAGTTCTTTGTTGCTGAGGTAACAGCTAGAACTGCGGCCAATTTGCTGGATATTCAGCCTAATACTGCCGCACTATTTTATAGAAAAATACGTGAAATAATCATGTACCACCTTGACCAAACTGCCGATGATATTTTTGAGGGAGAGGTTGAGTTAGATGAAAGCTACTTTGGTGGCACTCGTAAGGGAAAGCGTGGGCGTGGTGCTGGTGGAAAAGTGGCTGTATTTGGTATACTAAAGCGCGGTGGTATGGTTTATGTCAAGGTTGTCCCTGATACCAAGTCTGATACATTAATGCCTGTTATTACACGTAAAGTAGCGCCTGATAGTGTGGTTTATACTGATAGCTATCGAAGCTACAATGTGCTTGATGTTAATTGTTTTTATCATGAGCGAATTAACCATTCTAAAGATTTTGCAAAAGGTCGAAATCATATTAATGGTGTAGAAAATTTCTGGAATCAAGCTAAACGCATCCTAAGGAAGTACAATGGGATTGACCGAAATGCCTTTCCATTGTTTATTAAAGAATGTGAGTTTAGATTTAACTATGGGAGTCCAAAACAACAGCTCGAAATACTGTTGGATTGGACGGGTATTTGACCTTATCTACTACAGCCCCTTATTTTCAGTTTTTAAACCTGTAATCACTTGCATGCCAATAATAGGCTTATCGGTGTAGGGTGCAGGGCAGTTGGTACAGAACTCTTTTGCTGTATAACCTGGACGAGGAGTTGCTTTTAGTGCAGTTCCAGCATAAGTCCCATTGGCTTGCTTTTCAATTTTCACCAGACCTTTAGGCTCTCCAGTTTTATCATCGATATAACGCCAAGTTCCTATAATGTCCTGAGCACAGGCTGATGTGGTGGCTATAGTGACTAAAACTGCCCCGAGAATTGTTTTCATAAAATCCCTGAATATTTTAAAAATTATTTAAATGAATAGCTCTCACGAGCTAAGATGTTGATTGTATAACTTATTATTTGAATAATGATGTGCAGAATATATCAAGTTCAAGCGTAGATTGTTGCATAAACTACCATTAGCAGGGTTCAACCCTCACTTATTTTTAAAACAGGTATTTGATGGAGGTAGTGCTGATTGAGTTTAGCGCTCAAAAGGGAGCTTAAAATTATTTTGGGAACAGAAGAGATATAAGGGAAGACTAATGAAGCTGCTGGAAATAGCTTATTAAGCGTTGGAATAGAAAAAGAGATACGTCTAGATTAAAAATAAAAAGTTCAAGAAAGAAAGGGGCTAATGTTAGACAGTCATTTCTTTCCTGAACTGAGTGATGCGTTAAATCCACAGGAAACGTGTAATCGCAATACGTAACTGTTTTAAGTAACCGGTAAAGAAATGGTTTGCACCAGGTAGTACAGTCACTAAATGGCGCTGCGGTTTAGCCCATGTAATCATGTCAGACAGTAAGGTAACTTCATCGGCTTCGCCATGGATGAATAAGATGTCACCTTTAAGTTGTGGTGTTACATAGTGGCGCACACCTGCGACCGTTGCCGTTGGTAGACCACATAAAATGGTTTGTTTTGGTCGAATTTCTTCTTGTAAAGCATCATAGCATTTTGCCATGACATGCGCACCGAAACTAAAACCACCTGCATAGAAGGGTAAAGTTGTATGTGCTGCACGAGCATGCTTAATCACTTCAAGAACATCATCAGTTTCGCCATGACCTTCGTCGTGTAGACCAACACTTTGACCTGAGCCACGGAAACTTGGACGGTACACAATGCAACCGCGTTCTAAGAACATTTGCGCAAGCAATGCTGGAACCTTGTGTTGAGGCGTACCACCTTGGAGTGGATGGGGGTGAGTAACTACCGCGAATCCTTTCACTTCACCCTGTGGATAATCTACAAAAACTTCAATTTGCCCAACTGGACCTTGAATGAACATCTGCTCAGACATAGAGAATCGATACATATAACAGGAGAATGGGCTAGTTTAACCGTTTATGCTTATTAAAAACACAGATTGGCAATAAAATAAGTCTACTGATATAGTCTGTTTAATTGTTTTTTAATCAGGTTATCTATGCTTGCCCTTGTTTCTCCTGCCAAAACTTTAGATTACCAAACTGCTTTACCTACCGATGCGTATACACAACCTAGATTGCTGCAACATTCCCAAGAATTGATCGAAGTTAGTCGCAAACTGTCAGCAAGTGAAATTGCAAGCTTAATGAGTGTCAGTGAAAAAATTGCCACCTTAAACGTCGATCGTTTTCGCGATTGGCAGCTAGAATTCAGCTTTGCCAATGCGCGACAAGCCATGTTTGCTTTTAAAGGCGATGTCTATACCGGTTTAGATGCTTATCATTTGTCAGAGTCGAACATTGAATATGCACAGCAACATTTAAGAATGCTCTCTGGGTTATATGGTTTGCTACGTCCATTGGACTTGATGATGCCATATCGTTTAGAGATGGGAACCAAGCTGGCTAACCCACACGGACATAATCTGTATGAGTTTTGGGGCAATCACATTACCGATTTAATTAACCAAGATTTAGAACAGGCAGGTTCTAAAATTTTGCTGAATATTGCTTCGGATGAGTACTATAAGTCTGTGAAAGAGAGCAAAATCCAAGCAGAGATTATTAAACCTGTGTTTTTAGATCAGAAAAATGGCAAATATAAAGTCATTAGTTTCTATGCTAAAAAAGCGCGTGGTTTGATGGCGCGTTATATGATTGAAAACCAAATTGATCAAATTGAAGGGTTAAAATCATTCCAAACAGATGGTTATTACTTTGATGCCGACAGCTCATTAAAAGGTGAGTTGGTCTTTAAACGAGATGAACAGGCAGCATAACGAAAGGGCCTTCCAATGGTGCAGTATACAAAACAGTTTCAGGACTATTGGGCGCTCACCGCAAAGCAACTGAGTTTGGACGACGATACTACTCAAAAGTTCCATGCCTCGCTGTATGACGCCTATAGTGAAGTACAGCGGTATTATCATAGCATTCAACATATTGTTGAATGTTTAGAGCATTTTCATCAGATCAAAACCTACTTAGACGATACTTTATCTGTTGAGTTGGCCATTTGGTTTCATGATGTCATTTATAACCCGCAAGCACATGACAATGAGCAGCAAAGCGCCGATTATATGCAACGGATGCTTGAAAATGTGCTTGGAGCTGAGCAAATTGCAAAGATCTATGCATGGATTTTGGCAACCAAAGCACATGCACCGACAGCTGATACTGATTTGGCTTATCTATTGGATATTGATCTGGCTATTTTAGCCAGTGATCCTATGCGTTTTGCTGAATATGAACGCCAAATTCAGCAAGAATATGTTTGGGTTAAGCCCTCACTTTATGTGCAGAAGCGTCAGCAAGTGTTAAGGCACTTTTTAGAAACGCAGCCACTGTACCAGACGCCATTTTTCCAAAAGCGCTATGAGCGTCTGGCTAAGCAGAACTTAGCCCAAGCTTTGGGTGATTAAAGCCCTTTAAATGCTTCAATGGCACGAATACGACTCGATTTTAAATCGACGATTGGTTGGGGATAGTCCAATTCCATATTCTGCTGCTTCGCATAAGGTTCATGAATGCTTTTGGCATCTAAATGTGCAAGCTCTGGTAGCCACTGTCGAATATAGTCACCATTGCTATCAAATTTCTGAGATTGGCTCACAGGGTTAAAGACTCGGAAATAAGGCACAGCATCGGTGCCCGTGGAGGCACACCACTGCCATCCGCCATTATTGGCAGCTAAGTCACCATCAGCCAAATGTTGCATAAACCATTGCTCGCCCAGACGCCAATCAATCAACAAGTTTTTAGTTAAGAACATTGCGACAATCATACGAACTCGATTATGCATCCAGCCTGTCGCAAGTAGTTGTCGCATGCCTGCATCCACAATTGGAATACCAGTACGACCTTGTTGCCACGCGTTTAAATCTTCAGGCGAATCTCGCCATACAATACGCTGTGTATTGGCTTTAAATGGCAGGTGTTTAGAGACATGTGGAAAATCAAATAAAATATGCTGATAAAACTCCCGCCAAAGTAATTCATCTAACCAAGTCTGCTGGCCTGTGTTATCAATCATAAATTGACCGTGTTGAGCACGAAACAGGGCATTGAGACACTGGCGAATCGACACGATCCCGAGATTTAAATAAGTTGAAAGTTGACTGGTGCTATTTAAAAATGGTAAGTCTCTTTCTTTTTGATAGTCACTAACTTTATGATCAATAAAATCATCGAGTACAGAAAGCGCATATATTTCCGTTTCAGGCCAATAGGCTTTAATTTGATTTAGCTCATTGGTATTTACATCAATCAGTGATTCAATGAGTGGAATGGCTGTATTTAAATCGGCAGGAAGCTGTATAGGTTGCTGTGCAGAAAGGAGAGGGTAACACTGCGGTAAGCCAATATTTAAGCGCTCATAACAGGTTTTTTTAAAAGCGCCAAAGACTTGATAGGGCTTACCAGATTGGTTACGAATACTGTTTAAGGGAAAGAGGGTTCGATCTTGGAAGAGTGTAAATTCAATGTGTTGCTGATTTAAGCATTGTTGAACTTCGGCATCGCGCTTAAGCTCATTCACGCCCATTTCGATATTTGCAAAGATTTGTTGTACTTGCAGTGTATGACATAAAGATGAAAGCTGACGTGGAATATCTTGCCACAGCGGAATATTTAGAATGAGCAAAGGAATATTCAGCTGAGCAAGGCTCTGTTTTAAATCGTGCAATTGTCTGACATATAAATCAATTTTTACAGCTGCATCATGATGTAATAGCCACTGTTGTGGGGATAGGATCACTAAAGCCAGCATAGGTCCATGTTGGCTTGCATGCCAAAGTGCGGCATGGTCGTGTATGCGAAGATCTTGTCTAAACCAAATTATGTTCATAAAAGGTTAATCAACTGTAATTTTTTGAAATATAAAATATTACAAAATTGAGCACTTTGATCATATTTTTTTCTCACTCATTTAACTTAATCTTATGTTATTGAAATAATTAAATCAGAAAAAACTATAAAGTGTGAAGATGCTTTTTATCTGATAAATGTGTGACCCTTTGTATTATTTGTTATGATTTGTAATCATGCTAAAGCAGTTGTGGATATTGTGAATGTCATGAAAAAAATTCTAATCCCTATTTTTGTGGCTGCAGTTTGTTTGCTTGGGTTTGCTGTTTTTCAGGATACAGAAACGAAAAAACAGCAACAGTTGAATCAACTCATGAACAGCGCTGAGCCTAAAGTGCAAAAGTTGAGTCCTTTATCAAAGGCAAAGGTCGTGCCTGAAAAAGTCAATAGCCCGCTTCAAAGTGATGCTGAAGCAATAATCGAGCAGGTCTCCATTAAAGTACTTTGACGCTTAAGAGAGAATAAAATCATGTGTAAATGACTTATCATGTTGAATTTTAATTAAAAATAAATTTAAAACAATTAAAAATCAGTGTGTTATAATTCGCGCCAAGATATATTGAATTTTAGATTTTGAGTCTAAAATGACGTTTTTGTTGAAAGCTGCATACGGTTTATGCGGCTTTTTTGTTTAGGTATATATGGTTCAACCCTGCGTTTGAACCATTCATGGCTAAATAAACTTTTCCTGAATTGAGGAAATTTGGCATATTCATTGCTTTAACTTCCAGAAATTTAATCAGATTTTCATCGTACTGAGTGTCGAAATTTTTTGGCAGTTATACAGTTTTAAAAGTTTATTTACAGGGGCTAGGTCATGACGACTCCTAATCCATCTTCAGAAAATATGCTCGAGCGTATGTTCAAACTGAGTGAAAATAAAACCAGTTTTCGTACAGAGCTTCTTGCAGGTGTAACCACATTCTTAACCATGTGTTACATCATTATTGTGAATCCAATGATTTTATCCGAAACGGGGATGGATCATGGTGCTGTCTTTGTAGCGACTTGTCTTGCAGCCGCAATCGGCTGTTTGGTTATGGGTATTGTTGCAAATTATCCAATTGCATTAGCACCAGGTATGGGCTTAAACGCTTACTTTACCTATTCGGTGTGTATGGGTATGGGTGTGCCTTGGCAGACTGCTTTAGCAGCAGTGTTTGTATCTGGTTTGGTTTTTATTGCGATCAGTATGTTTAAGATCCGTGAAGCCATTGTGAATGCAATCCCAATGTCGCTTAAGCTTGCGATTGGCGGCGGAATTGGTTTATTCCTTGCGTTGATTGCTTTAAAAAATGCAGGCGTTATTGTGGACAATCCAGCGACTTTGGTTGGATTGGGCGACTTAAAGCAACCGACGGTTCTTTTGGCTTTATTTGGCTTCTTGATGGTGGTTGTACTGCATCACTTTAAAGTGCGTGGTGCTATTATTATCAGCATCTTGGCTTTAACTGCAATTTCAACAGCAATGGGCTTAAGCGAGTTTAAAGGTGTTGTTGGTGAGATTCCATCAATTGCTCCAACTTTCATGCAAATGGACTTTGAAGGTCTATTTACGGCAAGCTTAGTGGGTGTCATCTTTGTATTTTTCTTGGTCGATTTATTTGACTCAACAGGTACATTGGTTGGCGTGTCACACCGTGCAGGCTTACTGAAAGATGGCAAGCTTCCACGTTTGAAAAAAGCATTATTTGCAGACTCAACCGCAATTGTTGCTGGTGCAGCATTAGGTACATCTTCGACGACACCATATATTGAGTCGTCTGCGGGTGTTGCTGCTGGTGGCCGTACAGGTTTAACCGCAGTTGTGGTCGGTGTGTTATTTATCTTATGTTTGTTTTTAGCACCCTTAGCTCAATCTGTACCCGGTTTTGCAACAGCTCCAGCATTGTTATTTGTTGGTGTGTTAATGATTCAGGGGATTACCCATATTGATTGGGATGATATTACTGAAGCCGTTCCTGCGTTCTTAACCATTGTATTTATGCCATTTACCTATTCAATTGCAGATGGTATTGCGATGGGCTTTATTAGCTATGCATTGGTTAAATTGTTCACCGGTAAAGCGGCGACTGTACCTTACATGGTGTGGATCGTGGCTGTGCTTTGGGCATTAAAATTCGCGTTATTTGGTGGCTAATTCATCAAATAGTGATAAGGGTGTAAACTCAGTTTACGCCCTTTTTTATTTTTAAAGAGGAAAAGATATGAGTCAATTGGAGCTCATTCGTGCTTTACCAAAAGCTGAATTGCATGTGCATATTGAAGGGACATTTGAGCCAGAACTCATGTTTGCAATCGCACAGCGTAATCAAATAGACATCCCTTATAAGTCTGTTGAGGAAGTAAAACAGGCTTATAATTTTCACAATTTGCAATCGTTTTTAGACATCTATTATGCAGGTGCAAATGTACTGATTCATGAGCAAGATTTCTACGACTTGGCTTGGGCATACTTTGAAAAATGTGCCGAAGATCGTGTAGTGCATACCGAAATGTTCTTTGATCCACAAACGCATACTGACCGCGGTATTGCTTTTGAAACAGTGATTAATGGTCTGCAACGCGCATGTGATGATGCCAAGGCAAAATTTGGCATTAGTTCGCATTTGATTATGTGTTTCTTGCGTCATTTAAGTGAAGAAGCAGCCCTTGAAACTTTAGCACAGGCATTGCCGTATAAAGATCAAATCATTGGTGTAGGCTTGGACTCAAGCGAAGTTGGGCATCCTCCTTCAAAGTTTGAACGTGTCTTTGCTAAAGCGCGTGAAGCAGGCTTTTTAGTGGTTGCGCATGCGGGTGAAGAAGGTCCTGCAGAATATGTGTGGGAAGCTTTAGATTTGCTTAAAGTGAATCGTATTGACCACGGTGTACGTTCTGAAGAAGATTCTGTATTAATGCAGCGTTTGATCGCAGAGAAAATGCCACTGACAGTTTGTCCACTCAGTAACTTAAAGTTATGTGTCGTTGACGATATGGCACAGCACAATATCCGCCGTTTGTTGCAACAAGGTGTGCAGGTGACGGTAAATTCAGATGATCCATCGTACTTTGGTGGTTATATGAATGATAACTTTATTGCCATTACAGATGCGTTAGACTTAACAGCAGCTGAGCTAAAACAATTGGCGCTGAACTCTTTTGAGGCGTCGTTTATTTCGGCAGAAGAGAAGCAAAAATGGGCGGCTGAAATTGCAGCCATTGCTTAATCTGATGTCCTTTTAAAGACAGAGTTCGCTCTGTCTTTTTTATGTGAGGTCGATATGAAAAAAATGATTGCGGTGCTTGTGGTTATTTTTGTGCTCTTTGCAGTTTATTTGCTCAAAACGGATACAGGGTTAACTCAAAAGCTATTAAAGCCAGTGGTGGTGTATCAGTGCGGTATTGAGCTTGAAGCGACAAGGCTATGGAAGGTCAGTACAGTATTGCTTGGTGAAGAGAAAAAGAATCAGCTCCAAACGCAAATCTGTGGTTGCGTGGGTGAAAATGCGTTAAAGGATATTCCTGCAACAACCTTGTTACGTGCAGTGGTTGATGCACAAGTCAAAAAACAGGTGGTACAACAGGGCGTGTTGAATACGCTTAAAGGATGTGTGGTGGATGAAGTCCTAAAAGCAACCGATTGATGCTTTTAGGGTGGTTCAACTTAGTGTTACTTTGCCTGTTTGGTCATGCTATTTAACACATTATCTTTATCAATAAAGTGGTGTTTCAGTGCTGCTGTAATATGACCTACCAACAGCAATCCTGCTGCCCATGAAATCCAGATATGTAAAGGTTTTACGATCGCGAGTAATTCAGGGTTATCTTGTACTAAACGGGGAATTTCAAAAAGGTACAATACAGGCGCAGGGTGCCCAGCACTCCAGCTAAATAAACAGCCAGTAATTGGCAAAGCCAACAAAATGAAATATAAAGCCAAATGACCGAGGTGTGCCATTTTTTGCATTAACGGTGACATACTGTCTGGAAGTTTGGGTGCAGGGTGGGTATAGCGCCAAAAGATACGAATCACCACCAGAAAAATAATCGTGGTTGCAATGTTCTTATGTAAGGTAATGACATCCCCTTTAAAGCTACCATCAGCATCATAGCTGAGGAAGTTTCCGCTATAAAAACCAATCAGCCAAGCAGCAATAAAGATAATTGCCATGAGCCAATGCAGAATTTGAGCGGTACGCGTGTAATGGGTATTTGCCGAGTTCATTAGATTCACATCCATTTTTATGTTGCGCTATTTTATAGAACTATAGATAGGTCAAAAATGTAGTAGATGCAACATAGCGTTGATATTCTGCAACGCTGTACAGACCAGTGACGCATGACTGATCTAAAACTGTGCAATAAGCGAAAGATATTAAAATGGCATGGAAATAGTGTTTCCGTAACTAGCAAAGATTCGGCAAAATACGCGCACTTTAACTGTTATAAATGGATATATCCGTGAAAAAAATGATTGCAGTGCTTGCTCCTTTGGCTTTGATCCTTTCGGCTTGTACAACGACTGATATGGCAACGACCACCACGCAACAACTGGGTACAGCAGCGCTTAAAATTGCCATTAATGCAAAATGTACGACTGAGTTGAATAATCTACCAGCATGGAAAACAGCAACCAAATTTATGACGGCTGACCAAAAAACCGATATTCAAACCGAAATTTGTGGTTGTGTCAGTGAGAAAGCCCCACAAAATATTACGGCTGTCGACCTGGCAACAGCGGCCATTGACCCTGCGGCGCGTACAACTATTATTAGCAATGCTGTGACGAAAACTATCAATGCATGTGTGGCTGAAGCGGTGAATTAAGTTGTGATATATCAAAGAAGTGGGGGACATGCTTCGCTTCTTTGCGGTTTTTTTGTACTTTTTGGTGTTTATCTTTTATATTGATGTGAATAATAACAATTTAAGCCTGATTTCTTTTACAACAAAGGGTGTATCTGTATGAAAAATGATAAGTTAATTCTCTGTTTGTTTGGCTCGCTTATGCTTTCCGCGTGTGTGTCGAATCCTTTATCTAGCTCAGATGATGATGGAATCTCGGCTATTAAAATGGCCTCACATGCAAAATGTATGGATGAAATCGAAACTAATCCGACATGGATCATGGGCAGTAAGCTGTTATCAGAAGACCAAAAACAAAAGAAAAAACGTGAAGTATGTAACTGTGTAGGTGATAACTCTCCCAAAGTATTGTCTAAAGAGCAGTTGGCTTTGGCGGCAATTGATCCCAAAGCAAAGGCAACCTATGGTACTTTAGCCGCAACAAAAACAACAGCCACATGCGCCTCCGAAATGCTAAACTAAGCCGAATAAATTGTTAAATTTTTAGAATGGCTGTTATCAGCCATTTTTTATGAGAGTAGAAAATGCAAATTGCAGGTGCAGATGAGGCAGGGCGCGGCCCTTTGGTGGGTTCAGTGGTCGCTGCTGCGGTAATTCTAGACCCCAATAACCCAATACAAGGGTTGAATGATTCCAAAAAATTGACTGAAAAAAAACGTGAAAAACTTTTTGTCGAAATTCAGGAAAAAGCATTAGCATGGGCGATTGCTGAGGCGAGTGCTGCTGAAATTGATGAGATCAACATTTTACAAGCATCTTTGCTTGCGATGCGCCGCGCGGTTGAACAGCTTGCAATACAGCCTGAACATGTCTTGGTTGATGGTAATAAAATTCCACAAGGCTTGAGTATGAGCTGTGAGGCAATTGTGGGCGGGGATGCTTTACATGCTGAAATCTCAGCGGCGAGTATTTTGGCCAAAGTGACGCGTGACCATCAAATGATTGAGATGGACCGAAAATATCCTCAGTTTGGTTTTGCCAAACACAAAGGTTATCCAACCAAAGCGCATTTTGAGGCGATTGCTGAACATGGGGTCATTGACGAGCATCGTCGTAGTTTTGGGCCTGTAAAGAAAGTAATTGAGGCATTTGAGCAAAAAGAGACTGTATAAAAATTTAAAGCGGCCAATCGGGCCGCTTTATATCTGAATGTTTCAATCTTAACGATTGAAATTATTCTGCTGTGCACCTTCATCTTCAAATGCAGGCTGGTAGTCCTGATCAAGATGTTGAAGATGTTCATGCATTGCACGTTCATGCTGAATGCGTTGATAAATCTCTTCACGATGTACAGATACTTCTTTGGGAGCATTGACACCAATACGAACTTGGTTGCCTTTGACACCAAGTACAGTAACACTTACTTGATCCCCAATCATTAATGTTTCACCGACGCGTCGGGTCAAAATCAGCATGTTTATCTCCTTGCAAAACGCTAAACCTGCAGTTGTACTAAAGTAAAATACATAATTTTTTGTATTTAAAAAAATTTAAACAAATGTTTAATACAACCGCATGACACTTGAATTTTTAGATATCTAGTGACATTAGGTATAACATTCATCTAAATTTAAGAAAGCCTCGGGCTTAATATAACAGAGCCACTATAGAAAAAACTATAGTGGCCCCTGATTTTTGTAGTCTTTTGCAAAAACTGTCAGACAATGACAAGTTTTTCGCAAGATTGCTTAAGCACGTGCGCTTGATTCACCATGTTCACGGTCTAAACCGAAAGCAGTGTGTAGAGAACGTACAGCAAGTTCTAGGTAGTTTTCTTCAATAATCACAGAAATTTTGATTTCTGAAGTTGAGATCATCAAAATGTTGATGCCTTCATCAGCCAGAGCAGTAAACATTTTACTTGCAACACCTGCGTGTGAACGCATACCCACACCTACAATTGACACTTTCACAATGTCATCACGTGTAGCAACTTCGCGTGCACCAATAGCTTGAGCAGTTTCTTGAAGAATTTTTGTTGCTTTTGCAAGTTCGCCGCGGTTTACCGTGAAGGTGAAGTCAGTTGTACCATCTTCTTCAACATTTTGGATAATCATATCCACTTCAATGTTGGCATTACCAATTGGCGATAAAATTTTAGATGCAATACCTGGTTCATCAGGAACACCTAGAATCGTAAGTTTAGCTTCGTCACGGTTAAATGCGATACCAGAGATAATTGGTTGTTCCATGTTGTCTTCCGCCTCAGTGGTGATTAGTGTTCCGACGTTCTTTTTAAAGTCTTCGTCGAATGCGCCATCATCGTCATTATCAAAACTTGATAATACGCGTAAAGGCACTTGGTATTTTCCTGCAAATTCAACCGAACGAATTTGTAGAACTTTAGAACCAAGTGATGCCATTTCCAGCATTTCTTCAAATGAAATACGGTCTACTTTTTTCGCTTTTGGTGCAACGCGTGGGTCAGTGGTATAAACGCCATCTACATCTGTATAGATTTGGCATTCATCTGCTTTTAATGCCGCAGCAAGTGCTACACCCGAAGTATCTGAACCGCCACGGCCGAGGGTGGTGGTGTTGCCATCGGCATCGAAGCCTTGGAAACCAGCAACCACGATCACACGACCAGCATCTAAATGCGCAGTCATGGTATCGGTATCAATTGACTCGATACGTGCTTTGGTAAACGCATTGTCCGTCTTGATACCGACTTGGCGACCTGTAAGTGACTTAGCTTCGACGCCAATAGAATTGAGCGCCATTGCTAACATTGAAATCGTTACCTGTTCACCCGTAGAAACCATTTGGTCTAATTCTCGTGGGTCAGGGGTTTCGGTAATGGCTTTCGCTAAAGCAAGCAGACGATTGGTTTCGCCACTCATTGCTGATACAACCACTACAACCTTGTGGCCGTGGTCATGCCAACGCTTTACACGACGAGCAACATTTAAAATGCGCTCTGGAGTACCCATAGAGGTACCGCCATATTTTTGAACGATTAATGCCATAGTTGTTCCATATAAACCATGACCCTGAATGCATCATTCAGGGTCAGTTACACAAAAGGTGAAGTTTTATTTCGCTTCAAGCCAAGCAGTTAAATCTGCCATCACTGTTGCAAACTTCTCGTTTAGTGGCGCGCCACCTTGTGCTAAGTCAGGTTTGCCACCACCTTTACCACCAAGCTCAGTTGCTAGATGTTTGATGATGTCACCTGCTTTAATAGAAGCAGTAAAGTCTTTTGCTACAGATGCGATCAGGCTAACTTTGTCACCTTCAACACCAGCAAGTACGATGACTGCATTTTCTAATTTTGATTTCACACCGTCATGTAGGTTGCGAAGTGATTTCGCATCCATGTTTTGAACAGTAGTGATCAGCGTCTGACGACCCGCAAGCGTTTGAACTTGACTAAGCAGTTCAGTGGCTTGGAAGCTGGCAAGTTTTTGATTGAGTTGCTCAATCTGTTTTTGCAAGCTTGATGCTGTGTCGACTAAGGCTTCAACTTTTTCTAAAGTTTGGTCTTTTTGAGCTTTCAATAAACCATTGATGGTATTGATATCACGGTCAGCTTTTTGAGTAACTTCAATGGCTTTGGTACCCGTTACCGCTTCAATACGACGTACACCCGCAGCTACACCACCTTCAGAAGTGATTTTAAACAAGCCAATGTCGCCTGTGCGTTTAACGTGAATACCACCACATAGCTCGATTGAGAAGTTCTTCTCTTCAATGATTGAACCCATTGAAAGGACACGAACTTCATCGCCATATTTTTCAGCGAACAGCATCATCGCACCTTTTGCTTTCGCAGATTCGATGTCAAGAAGTTCAGTGGTCACAGCGCTGTTTGCAATCACTTCGGCATTCACTAAACGTTCAATTTCTTGAAGTTGTTCAAATGAAACTGGCTGATCATTGGCAAAGTCAAAACGTAAGATGTCTGAAGCAACCAATGAACCTTTTTGTTGTACGTGTTCACCTAAAATTTGACGTAGTGCAGCATGCAACAGGTGAGTTGCAGAGTGGTTACGTGCAGTTGCAGCGCGGATATCTGCTTTGACTGTCGCTTCAACATTTTGAGCAACCTTAATACTACCTACAGTCACGATACCTTGGTGGACAAAAGCGCCGCCCGATTTCTTGGTGTCTTGGACTTCAAAAATACCTGTGTCGTTTTTGAAAATACCCGTGTCACCAATTTGACCACCGCTTTCTGCATAGAACGGGGTTTGGTTCAGTACGATGAGGGCTTCGTCACCTTCAACCACTTCATCAACTTGTTCGCCATCTTTATAGATCGCGACAATTTGACCTTCACCAACCGTTGCGTCATAGCCGTTAAACTGAGTTTCGCCTTCAACTTTAACAACAGAGTTGTAGTCAATTGCGAATTTACCTGCATCGCGTGCACGTTGACGTTGCGCAGCCATTTCAACTTCAAAGCCGGCTTCATCAATGGTTAAATCACGTTCACGTGCAATGTCAGCAGTTAGGTCAGTTGGGAAACCATACGTATCATACAGTTTAAACACCACTTCACCTGGAATCACAGAACCTTTCAGTTGAGCCAATTCACCTTCAAGCAATTTCAAACCTTGCTCTAGAGTTTTAGCAAACTGTTCTTCTTCTTTCAGCAATTGCGCTTCAATACGTACTTTTTGTGCTTCAAGTTCTGGGTAAGCTTGACCCATCACTTCAATTAAAGGTTGCAACATTTTATGGAAGAATGAGCCTGTCGCACCCAGTTTGTTACCATGACGTACTGCACGACGGATAATACGACGTAGTACATAACCACGGCCTTCATTTGATGGGTTTACACCATCAGCAATCAGGAATGAACATGAACGTGCGTGATCCGCAACCACTTTAAGTGATGCAGGATATTGAACAGGTGTACCTTTTTCGCTAGCTTCTGCTTCAAGTGCAGCGGTATCTAAACCAATAATTTCCGCGGCTGCTTTGAGTAAGTGTTGGAACAGGTCAATTTCGTAGTTTGAGTTAACGTGTTGTAAAACAGCAGAAATACGCTCTAAGCCCATGCCTGTATCAACAGAAGGCGCCGGAAGAGGGTGTAATACGCCATCTGCAGTGCGGTTGAACTGCATGAAGACGTTGTTCCAGATTTCAATGAAACGGTCGCCATCTTCTTCAGGTGTGCCTGGTAAGCCACCCCAAATATGGTCGCCATGGTCAAAGAAAATTTCAGAACATGGACCACAAGGACCTGTATCACCCATTGCCCAGAAGTTATCTGATGCGTATTGGCCGCCTTTGTTGTCGCCAATACGAATAATACGAGATGCATCTAAACCAATTTCTTTGTTCCAGATGTCAAATGCTTCGTCGTCAGTGTGGTAAACCGTTGCATAGAGTTTGTCTTTAGGCAGTGCTAACCAAGCTTCACCAGTGAGAAAATCCCATGCAAATTTGATTGCATCACGTTTGAAGTAGTCGCCAAATGAGAAGTTACCTAACATTTCAAAGAAGGTATGGTGACGTGCGGTATAACCGACATTGTCTAAGTCGTTGTGTTTACCACCTGCGCGGACACACTTTTGTGAAGACACTGCACGTACATAATCACGTTTTTCTAGGCCTAAGAAACAATCTTTAAATTGGTTCATACCCGCGTTGGTAAACAACAAAGTAGGGTCGTTGGCGGGAACTAGAGAACTCGACGCGACACGTGTATGCCCTTGCGATTCAAAGTAGCTTAAAAAAGCTTCGCGAATTTCAGCTGATGTCATAAAACGAGTACTCACAACCAAGTCACTCCATAATTTCGATTTGGCTAATAGTAGCTGAAGAAAGTCTTATTCTAAATATGCTGACTTCAGATACTGGCTTAAAAATTTTAAAACGCCAAATTATAACGGAAAAAGGATGTTGCACCAATCACTTTAAGGCGAATTGATGATATTTCTATGTATTCGATAGTTCTAAGATTTTGCTTGTTATTGTTGGATATTTATATCATTTCGTGGAAATGAGTTGATTAGTGCGAGGTGGTCAGGCTGGTCAATTTATGACTTAAGGGTTCATATTCATCATCTTCACTGATAGATGATAGAAAAAGAAAGCTTAACCAAATCTGTATAAATCCATTAATATAGGCCTGCTTTATCTTTCATCATTTTATAAATAAGGGCAAGTCATGCAACGAGTGGCGATAAATGGATTTGGTCGGATCGGACGTAATGTACTACGTGCTTGGTTTGAAAATCCAAAGAACTTTCAGTTTGAAATCGTCGCGGTGAATGATGTAGCAGATGTAGAAACCTTATTGCATTTATTTAAATATGACACCACGCATGGGCGCTTTCCCGGAAAAGTCGATTTAAGTTATGAAAATGAAAGGATTTATTTACATCTTTCTAAAGATCAAGCGCAGCTCAAAGTTGAAGTATTGTGTCAGGCAAACCCACAAGATTTACCTTGGGCAAGTCTCCATGTAGACGTGGTTCTAGAGTGCACAGGTTTATTTCGCTCGCGTGAAGCAGCAACAGGGCATATCAGTGCAGGTGCAAAGCGGGTTATTATTGGCGCGGCACCTTTTGATTCGGTTGATGCCGCAATTGTGTATGGGGTGAATCACCATGAGGTGAAAGCCAATGACCAAATCATTTCCAGTGTGTCATGTACCACACAGGCCTTAGTGCCTTTGGTTAAAATCATTGATGATGCTTTTGGGATTGATACTGCACTCATGACCGAAATTCATGCAGTGACTGCCGATCAGTCTGTATTGGATCATGCGCATCGTGACCTAAGGCGTGCCCGTGCTTCAGGTCAAAACATTATCCCAACGACATCGTCAGCCCTTGGTGCTTTAAAACAAGTGATGCCTAAGATGGCTGATCGTATTGATGGTTATTCGATTCGTGTGCCAACCATTAACGTGGCTGCAATTGATTTAACTTTTATTTCGCAAACACCAATTACCGACCATAAAATTAATGAAGTGCTGATTCAAGCGGCGAAGTCAGACTACCGTGAAATTATGGATGTGACGGATGAACCTTTGGTGTCTTCAGATTTTAACCATTCACCCTATTCACTCATTGTTGATTTAACGCAAACCATGGTGGTGGGGCATCAAGCCAAAGTCTTTGCGTGGTATGACAATGAATGGGGCTATGCAAACCGCTTATTAGATTTGTGTGAATCTTTTAGTGCGTCAACCACCTAAAGATCTTTATTTTTAGGCATCTTTTACTCTGAAAACAAGATGATAGGCATAGACCGAATACAGACTTGTGGTTATCATGAATTCATAAACGAAAATAATGTAGAGTGGTGTTTATGTTGATCTTAATTTGGGGATTTATTTTGCTGTTGGCGGTCGCTGTCGTATTTTTAATTTGGTTTCAATTTAAAAATCAGGCAGATAAAACCGATCCAAGCGTAGAGCAAAATCAACTGCAAGAAAAAGTACATCATCTTGAAGAAAATTTAAAAAAGACCTTGGAAATTATGCAAGATCTTGCAAAAAAGATGCATGTGCAACAGGAAGTGATCGAGCAGACCACGTCTAAGTTGCAAAAAGTTGAGCTACAAAACGCTGAGTTGGTGAATATTCTTGCTAAAGCCGTACAACCAGAACGCTAAAAATTAAGTTTAGATGAGCACGGTACGTAATAATGCCGCGCTCAGCATACTAATCACAACGGTGGGTAAGAGTGAAAAGCGTGAAGCTGCAATTAGAGTGATGGCAATGGCGAGTAGGTCTGCGACATTGTCTTTGACAAAATAAGGTGCAATTACTGAAATAAGTACGCAGCCCGGAACAACTTCCAAAATCTTTCGTTGTTTGTTGCTTAAAGTTTTATTTTTCAGCAAAACATAGCCCAATATACGCGTCAGATAAGTGGTTGCTGCGACCAATAAAATCGCGATAAGTGTTGTGCTGTGGATCATAGCCCATCCTCCTGAATAAATAAAAAAGCAGAGGCGATGCCACAGATTGCACCAATAGGCACATACCAACCCGTCGGTAAATATAAATAAGCAATGGCTGCACTGATTAGACTGATAAGCCAAGGCCGTGCTGCACTGAATCCTTTCCACATGCCACGCAATAAAACCAGAAATACTGCAGCAAAGGCCATATCAAATCCATAACGGTGAACATCGCCTAGCAAAGGACCAAGAATGGCACCTAAGCTGGTAAAACTGACCCACATCAAGTACAGGGCAAAACAGATACCTGCGTAGTAGGACATGCTAAAGGCCTGTTGTAGCCCAAATCTTTTCTTCTTTTCTGCATCGGCAAGAGCTGCGGCCCAACTTTCATCACACATGAAAAACAGGGCAGGGAAAACCTGTCGATTGGGCAAATGGCGTAAATAGGGCACGAGACTTGCACCCATGAGCAAATGACGGCTATTGACTAGGAGCGTAATGAAAATTAAAACGAGAAAATTTGGTGGATTGGTCCAGACCTCGAGCACGGCAAACTCGGAACCGCCCGCAAAGTTTAGGCCCGTAAATAATGGAACTTCTAAATGGCTAAAGCCTTTTTGAGTGGCTTGTGTTCCTAGGACCAAAGCAAAAGGAATAATTCCCAGCAGCATGGGGATAGATGTTTTAATACCACGTTTAAACTCGACGTAATCTGTAGAGTCATTGAGTTCTTGAGTCGTATTTCTAAGGGAGAACATTTTAAATCGCCTATGCGTGCTAGGTTTTGGTGCAGTAGGTGAATAAGTTTAGGCTTTTTCCGAAGATATTTTTTGCTTTATTTAGCTTAATATAGGGCTTGTTTGGAATAATATGCTGTAATTGGTTAAATATGAGCAAAATTATGCTTTAGGAGGTGAAATTTATGGATCAAACCGATAAACGTATATTGCAAGTGCTACAAGTCGATGGAAAACTTCAAAATAATGAGCTGGCTCAACGCATTGGATTGTCTGCCTCACCGTGTTTAAGACGAGTAAAACAACTAGAAGAAGACGGAATTATTCGGGCTTATGTGGCTTTGGTTGATCCTGTTAAAGTGAATCTGCGATTGACCGTGTTTGCACGCATTTGGCTAAAAAGTCAGGATCCGCAAACTGTGAACCAATTTGTTGAATCAATTCGTGAAGTTCCTGAAGTGGTCGAGTGTCATTTAATGGCAGGGGATTGTGATTTCTTTTTACGTATTGTGGTTGCAGACTTAGACGCCTATCGACAGTTTCAAATCCATCGTCTAAATAAAATCCCCAATATACAAAGTATTAAAACAGAAATTCCATTGCAAAATATCAAACAAACCACAGAACTGTCGATTTGGTAGCTCAAAAGTTGATAGTGAAATTACCCGTGAATGTGACAGCATGACTCAAAGTGATAGGACTTGTACTCTAGTCATGCTACTTAGGATATTATGACTCTTCGTTTAAAAAGCCTTCTTTAATTTCTTTAGGCAGATCTGCGTGCCACCATGCATAAATACTGGCTTTAATTTCTTCATCTTCTTCAGGATCATTTAAAGGTTCATCATCTTCACGAACCAGTTCATCACCTTCAAATTTGAACCAAAACTCCCAAGGATCATCATCACCGCAACCCCATGCTTGCGCATGGATGTCTGGAAGCAAGGCTTTCAGGAAGAATAAAATAGCTTCCATGAACTCATCACCTGATGAACCATGGACAAAGTGTGCGATGGAATAACCCGCGAGGGAGTATAGCGATTCAGGACCTAAGTCAAACTCGATATTATCGACGGTATTTAAAATATCTTCGGCCAGTTCAGCACCATGTTCTGGATTGATGTCACAGACTAAAGCCGTAAATTGACTCGCATCGCCGCGATGTTCTTGAAATAATCGGTCTAACTTTGACATGATTTGAGCATCTGCATGCCTGTAATATAAGTTGCTATGCATTTCCATCGAATTTTCCCCAAGTAAAAAATATGTGATTAAAAGTGTTATCTGTATAACGCCGTTGTATTTATTGTTGCTGTTAAATTGAGCTGAAGTATAAAAGAATGTGCCTTTTGTGCAAGCATAGGTATAATTGGAAATAAAATATAAAACAAAGTCTTATATGAATTTTTCCAATCTGTGCAGAGCACTAGGATGAGTTAATATTATTTATTCTGATACTTGGGCATTGTCTAAAGCCATGTTTTGAATAGCTCGCTCAAAATCGGTAAGAATTTATAAAGTTGTTAATGAGGACATCAAAACGATAAATTAAATTTTCCGAAATTGTCTAATGCACAGCACATTGTATCGTGATAGACTAAGAGAAATCGGGTGTGCCCCGATTTTTTTATGCGGATTCGTTCCGCGCAGACAAGATTTTAGGTTTACAACATGCCCATTTCAGAGACATGGTTATTACCTGATGGTGTAGCTGATGTACTACCAGAACAGGCGCAAGTGATTGAAACTTTGCGTCGTCAAGCATTAGATTTCCTCGCAACTCGAGGTTATCAGTTGGTGTACACGCCATTCATTGAATACATCGAATCGTTATCTTCTCTTTCAGAATCGAATCAAGATTTAGACTTAGCCACTTTTAAAGTGATTGATCAGCTTTCTGGTCGTTTACTTGGTGTGCGTGCCGATATGACACCACAAGTGGCTCGTATTGATGCGCATGTACATCCAGTTGAAGGCGTTGCTCGCTATTGCTATGCAGGAACAGTCCTACATACCAAACCACAAGGCTTTAATACCACGCGTACACCTTTGCAGTTAGGTGCTGAGCTATTCGGTTCAGACAGCATCGATGCCGATGTTGAGCTGATCGATGTGATGATCAGCCTGCTTGAAAAAACAGGTTTTGCAGACGGTATCCATTTGGATTTAGGCCATGTGGGCTTATTCCGTAGTATGGTGAAGGTTGCGGGTTTAAGCAAAGCGACTGAACGTCAACTCTCTGATTTATACCAACGTAAAGCTCTGCCAGAATTGGCTGAATTTACCCAAGATTTAAACTTTGGTGCTGACTTTTATACTTTAGGTCGTTATGCAAGTGACTTAGATGCCTTGCAAACGCATTTAAGTGCAGAAGTCATTGCCGATGCGGAATTCAAGCACGCTTTTGATGCATTAAAAACTACACAATCTGAGATTCAAGCACGTTGGCCAAATCTTCAGATGGGTATTGATGTGGTTGAGCTGCGCTCATATCACTACCATACGGGCTTAATGTATGCCGTTTATGCACCAAACCGTGCTGCGCCATTGGCACAAGGTGGACGCTATGACGGGATTGGTGAGCACTTTGGGCGTGCACGTCCAGCAACTGGCTTTAGTTGTGACTTATATGCACTTAGTGCAGGTCGTTTTCAGCAAAACAGTCTTGTGGTTGCACCCAAAGGTACCCAAACAGATTTGATCCAAGCGATTGAACACACGCGTGCTCAAGGCATGAGTGTGATTCAACTTTTGGGGCAGGATGATTTAACTACGCTTCCATATGCAACGCACCAGTTGGTGAATGTTGCAGGTCAATGGACTGTAGAACAAATTTAATCACTTCTTCAGGTAAGCTAAAACCTGAGAAGTTCTTCAATTTTAACAGCATGATGCAATGAGGCTATTATGGGCAAGAATGTTGTGGTACTCGGTACCCAATGGGGCGACGAAGGTAAAGGTAAAATCGTCGACCTGCTCACAGATCAAGCGGCTGCGGTCGTTCGTTATCAAGGCGGACATAACGCAGGTCATACACTTGTCGTTGGTGGTAAGAAAACTGTATTACACCTCATTCCATCTGGTATTTTACGTGAAAACGTACTGTGCTTAATTGGTAATGGTGTGGTGCTTTCTCCTGAAGCGCTCATCAAAGAGATGGGCATTCTTGAAAAAGAAGGCGTGCCAGTTAAAGAACGTCTACGTATTTCTCCGAACTGTCCACTGATTTTGCCAAACCATATTGCACTTGACCAAGCGCGTGAAATCAAGCGTGGTAATGCAAAAATTGGTACCACTGGTCGTGGTATTGGGCCTGCCTATGAAGACAAAGTTGCCCGCCGTGCAATTCGTGTTGCAGATTTGGTTCGTGGTGGCGAGCATCTTAAAGCTCAGTTAACTGAACTTCTTGAATACCATAACTTCCAATTAACACAATTCTACGGCGTAGAAGCAGTTAAATTAGAAGATGTACTTGCGCTGTGTGATCAATGGCGTGAAGTGGTTGCACCACTTGTGATTGATGTCACTACAGAGCTGCATAATTACCGTAAAAACGGTGACAACATCATGTTTGAAGGTGCTCAAGGTTCACTTCTAGATGTTGACCATGGTACATATCCGTATGTAACGTCTTCAAATACGACTGCTGGTGGCGTAAGCTCAGGTTCTGGTTTGGGTCCATTACATCTTGACTATGTATTGGGTATTACCAAAGCATATACAACACGTGTAGGTGCAGGTCCGTTCCCAACTGAGTTGGTTTATGACGCTGCAAATGACGTAGGTGATGCGATTGGTAAGCACTTAGGGACTGTAGGTTCTGAATTTGGCGCTTCTACGGGTCGTCAACGTCGTTGTGGTTGGTTCGATGCTGAAATCCTTCGTCGTTCTGTAGACGTAAACTCACTTTCAGGTATTTGCTTAACTAAACTTGACGTTCTTGATGGTTTAGAAGAAGTGAAAATCTGTGTAGGTTACGAAGCAGCAGATTCTGGTTGTGTTGGTTCTTCTGATGCGCTTGCATTTGAAACTTTAAAACCAATTTACGAAACAATGCCAGGTTGGTCTGAGTCTACGTTTGGTGCGAAATCAATGGATCAATTGCCACAAGCAGCGATCAACTATATAAAACGCATTGAACAGTTAATCGAATGCCCAATCGATATCATTTCTACAGGTCCAGACCGTGAAGAAACGATTGTTTTACGTCATCCATTTGACGCTTAAGCGATGAAGCATTGAACAAAAACCCTGTCTCGTACAGGGTTTTTTATTTGCGCGATAGATCTGCACATGAGCGTGAAAAGTGTTGATTTAAGCTGCTGAGCTTGAATGATTTTCCCGACTAAAGTTGCATGAATAAGCACGACATAATGTATAAGTGCTTGTTAGAATAAAATGCACAATAAACAGATGAGCAGGCAGGATGCAAAAGAATATCGCGGGAACTATTTTTTACTCACTACTTTTTGCTATGGGTGGTGCGCCAACAATCGCGATGATGATTATTCAAGGGCAAACCACCGATCCAGACGTGATTTATAGTGCGCTCATTGGATTGTCTGTGATTATTGCTTGTATCTTGGTGCCGATCATTCTGCTCCAAAATGCATTTCTGTTTGCAAAGCGTAAAAGTGCGACCCTTGAGGAAAAAATTGAACCTTTAAGCCACCTGTATTTGGGTTTAAATATCCTGTGTTTGGTTTATTGGCTTTTAATTCAGTTTATGTAAGTAGGTTTAAGGTGGCGTGTAGATAAGGCTTTACCGCTGAAATTTGGCGTATTGTACTTAATTGTGAAGATATTTTTACATAATTGCTATGATAAAACGCGGTGATGATATTTAACACTTTAAATCTATTCAATATAATTCAGCACATTATGTAAAATGCTTTGAGATGGATGGAGTTAAGCAATAATGAAAAATAAAATATTAATGAGTTTGTGTGCAGCAAGTGTGGTTACCATTTCTGGTTGTGCAACTTTTGCGGAAGTGGCAGGTGCAGACACTGCAACATTAAATGCAGCAGCAACCCAAGGCTTCAACAAAACAGTGAATGAAGCGCGAAGCACAAAGACCTTAGATACCTCATCTACGACCTATAAGCGTATTTATGGTGTATTCAATCGCTTGAAGCCATATGCCGATCAAATGAACCAAACTGGAACGAAATTTGACTGGCAGTTGGCGGTACTTAAGTCAAATCAGGTCAACGCCTATGTTGCACCTGGTGGTAAGGTGGTGTTCTACACAGGTATTGTAGATAAATTGAACCTAACTGATGCTGAAATTGCAGCGGTGATGGGACATGAGATGGTGCATGCTTTAGAAGAGCACTCGAAGAGTAAGGTTGGTGCGCAGGCATTAACGGATTTGGCCTTGGGAATTGGTCTAAGTGCAGCAGGTGTAGGTCAAACGGGTTCAGCAGCAGCGCAGCTAGGTAGTCAAATTGGTATTGGTTTGCCTTACTCACGTAGCCTAGAAAGTCGTGCAGACCAAGGTGGCTTAATGTTGATGGCTAAAGCAGGCTATAACCCTCAAGCTGCAATTAGTCTGTGGGAAAAAATGAATAAGCTTGATGGAGCAGGCGGTTCTTCATTCCTGTCGACGCACCCGTCAAACAGCCAACGTATTGAAGCAATGCGTAAGAACTTAGCCGCTGCTCAAGCGGTTTATAATCAAAGACGTTAATTCGTTTTGAATAAAAAAGGACGCCAAGGCGTCCTTTTTTAATATCAGTTGATGATTTTGAAAATCATCAATTATTTGTGACAGGTGAAGTAGTGCTTCACCTGAACAGCTAATATAAGAAATATCTATGGCGCAGGATTAGGTTGTTGCTGATGAATAGCTTGAATACCCTGTAAAACATCTTCGGATAAATCAATCTCAAAAGCTTGAATATTTTCTTTCAACTGGTCTAAGTTGGTCGCCCCAATAATCGTACTGGTCACAAAAAATTGCTGCTTGATAAAGGCTAAAGCCAGTTGTGTAGGCGTTAAACCATGTCGTTCAGCCAGTTGCGCATACTGTTCTGTTGCCCATTCACTCTCTGGGTTGCTATAACGACTAAAGCGGCTGAAAAGCGTTACTCGAGCATTGGCTGGGCGTGCACCATTGCGGAATTTACCTGTGAGATAGCCAAAAGCGAGTGGGGAATAGGCGAGTAAACCAATGCCTTCATATTTCGCAATTTCCGACATACCAATTTCATAAGTACGGTTCAATAGGCTATATGGGTTTTGCACACTGACAAATTTAGATAGACCAAGCTGTTCTGCAATCTGTAGAAACTTCATAGTGCCCCATGGCGTCTCATTAGATAAGCCAATATAACGAATACGCCCTTTTTGAATCTCTGTTTCTAATGCTTGTAGTGTTTCTTGCAAAGAGGTCACGGTTTGCGTGTTATGGGCTTCACTGTTTTCATAGCCTAATTTTCCGAAAAAGTTGGTTGGGCGCTGTGGCCAGTGTAGCTGATATAAATCAATATAATCGGTCTGTAAACGCTTTAGGTTGCCATCTAGGGCAGAAGAAATATCGGTTGCATTAAAACGAGTCTGTCCATCACGAATATGACTACCACCTTGCGATGGCCCCGCAATTTTAGAGGCTAGAAATAGCTTGTCTCGACCGCCGCGCTGGGCAATCCATTGGCCAATAATACTTTCGGTTGCACCTTGGGTTTCAGGTTTTGGAGGAACAGGGTACATTTCCGCAGTGTCCCAAAAGTTAATGCCTTGCGCCAAAGCATAGTCAAGTTGCTCAAAGGCTTCAGCTTGAGTGTTTTGCTCACCAAAGGTCATGGTGCCGAGACAAATTTCAGGAACCAAAATACCTGTATCGGCTAAGGGTTTAAATTGCATTCAACATTTCCTTTTATGGACTGCGTTTTTTCGGTCGAATTAGGTTACACAGTTATGCCCAGTAGGTTAAATCACTATTTTTACAAAGTTTGTCATGATTTTGTCAAAGCAGAAGCAGATTTAAAGACATAAAAAAAAGCAAATCCTAAGATTTGCTTTTGGCTGTATCAGCTATGGAGGAAAGTCTTATTCTTCGTCTTCATAGTCATCAGCATTCGCTTTTGACTCTTCTAAAGAGGCATCAAAAATTAAGATGGCTTTACCATCAGTTTCGATCATGCCTTGCTCTTCGAGTGTTTTCAAAACACGACCAACCATTTCACGTGAACAACCGACAATACGTCCAATCTCTTGACGCGTAATACGAATTTGGCGGCCATTTGGTAAAATCATCGCTTCAGGTTGCGACGATAAGTCGATTAGGCAACGTGCAATACGACCTGAAACATCGATAAATGCAAGGTCAGTCACTTTACGTGTGGTATTTTTTAGACGGCGTACCAGCTGTGCAAATACTGCATAGCTTAGGTCAGGGTATTGCTTGCTGAGTTCATGGAAGTTTTCATAAGTTACTTCAGCAATTTCGCAGACATCACGTGTACGCACTTCAGCAGTGCGTTGTGAGTTTGCTTCGAATAGCCCCATTTCCCCAAAAAAATCACCCGCATTTAAATAAGCGACCACGATTTCACGTTCATCGTCTTCACGCAGAATAATGGAGACCGAACCTTTTAAAATCAAATATAAAGATTTAGATTCTGAGCCTGCATCTACGATGGTGGTACGCTTAGGATAACGATTAATATATGCGCGTTTTAATAATGCTTTGACTGACTCGGGGAGTTGACCTGGAGACAGCGCATCAGTGCTTAATTGTGAAAAGCTTGAAGTCATGCTAACGGTTCCGAAAATGGATAAAATATAGATCGCACAGACCTAGGGTGAACTTGTCACACAGTCAGAGCTGAAATTCCTTATCAACTCAATTTATGTTAGTGTACAGTCACTTCGTCAATCTATAGCTTTTTTTAGGTACTTGCAATGCAAACAACTGTTCATTGGTTAGAGAATGTTGCTTTCGAAGCAAAAACTCAAAGTGGTCACAGTGTTATCATGGATGGATCGCCAGAATATGGGGGTGAAAACCGTGGTCCAAGACCAATGGAATTAATCCTGACGGGACTGGGTGGTTGTGCCTCTTTTGACATCGTGACCATACTTAAAAAATCACGCCAAGAAATTACCGATGTACGCTGTGAACTCAAGGCAGAGCGGGCAGATAGCATCCCTGCAGTGTTCACAAAAATCCACTTACATTTTGTGATTACGGGTCATGCGGTGAAGGAAAAACAAGTCGCAAAAGCCGTGGAATTATCGGCAGAAAAGTACTGTTCTGCGAGCAAAATGTTGATGGATGGTGGGGTTGAAATCACCCATGATTTTGAGATTATTGAAGCAAATTAAACACTGACTTTTAAGTCATTTGAGGCTGATCTGGTGATCGGCCTTTTTCATGCTTCACGCTTTTGTTTTGATTCCGTAAACTGGGACACAATTCATCACACGAATAAATAGAAAAATGCGTTGCTTGTTTGATCAATAATTGATCAAATGATTTTGGTTATCACTGATTGATATGCCGTCGTGGTCTTTAATACATAAATAATCTAGGTTGGCGCTTGAAAATAAGGCGGATAAGACCCATCTTATAATCGAGTCTTATGAGTTTATTCTTAAGGTAAACTAATGAAAAATAAGTTAAAATGTAGGAAAATTAATTAAATTTGAATTGAATTTTGAGCAATTGTCCCCATATATTCATCAAGTTCGAAATTTGTTGTGAGGAAAACAAGAATGCGATTTGAAAAATTCACAAACCGCTTACAGCAAGCTCTCTCAGATGCTCAATCACTTGCAGTGGGGAAAGACCATACCGCAATTGAAGGTATTCATATTTTATCAACATTGTTAGATGAAACCTCTAATCTGAGTTTGTTGCAACAAGCGGGTGCCAATTTACCTGCTTTACAAAGCAAATTAAAACAAGCACTAGCTGATGCACCAACACTGACAAATCCTACAGGAGACGTCAACTTAAGTTCAGAGGCAGTCAAAGCACTAAATCTGGCAGATAGTTTTGCACAAAAAGCAGGCGATGAGTTTTTGTCTACCGATTGGGTGATGCAAGCCTTGGCCGAAGTGGGGGCAACTAAAACGCTACTCAACAGCGTGGGCGTACAAGCAGACAGCTTACGCAAAGTCATTTTAAAAATTCGAGGTGATGAGAAAGTCATGAGCAACAATCATGAAGATCAACGCGATTCTCTGAATAAATACACCATTGATTTAACTGAACGCGCACTGGCAGGTAAGTTAGATCCTGTGATTGGGCGTGATGATGAAATTCGCCGTACCATTCAAGTTTTGTCGCGTCGTACCAAAAATAACCCAGTGTTGATTGGTGAACCAGGGGTGGGTAAAACAGCCATTGTTGAAGGCTTGGCACAGCGGATTATTAACCGTGAAGTACCTGAAAGCCTACAAGGTAAACGTGTTTTATCCTTAGATTTGGGTTCTTTGCTTGCGGGTGCCAAATACCGCGGTGAGTTTGAAGAGCGCTTAAAAGCAGTACTGAAAGATTTGTCTAAACAGGATGGTGAAGTCATTTTGTTCATCGACGAATTACATACGCTGGTAGGCGCAGGTAAAGGCGATGGTGCGATGGATGCAGGCAATATGCTAAAACCTGCTCTGGCACGTGGTGAGCTACGCTGTGTTGGCGCAACCACATTAGATGAATATCGCCAATTCATTGAAAAAGATGCTGCACTAGAGCGTCGTTTCCAAAAAGTGTTGGTTGATGAACCAAGTGTGGAAGACACCATTGCGATTTTACGTGGTTTGAAAGAGCGCTATGAAGTACACCATGGTGTGAAAATTTTAGACTCTGCCATCATTGCAGCAGCGAAAATGTCACATCGTTATATCACCGACCGTCAATTGCCTGATAAAGCGATTGATTTAATTGATGAAGCGGCTTCTCGTATCAAAATGGAGCTGGACTCTAAGCCAGAAGCTTTGGATAAACTTGAACGTCGTTTGATTCAATTGAAACTGCAACTTGAAGCAGTGAAAAAGGATGAAGATGCCGGTAGTCGTGCGGAAGTCGCTCATCTTGAAAAGCAAATTAGCGAAGTTCAGCGCGAATACAATGATTTAGAAGAAGTTTGGAAAGCTGAAAAAACCTTAGTTGAAGGTACCAAACAAGTTCAAGCTGAATTAGATCAGGCGCGTATTGCGCTGCAAAAAGCGCAGCGTGAAAACGACTTAGGTGAAATGTCGCGTCTTCAGTATGGTGTGATTCCAGAGTTGGAAAAACGTCTCAATGAAGAAGAAGTCGTTGAGGAAAAAGAAGAGCCAAAACTACTGCGTAACAAAGTCACTGACAATGAAATTGCAGAAGTCGTTAGTGCTGCTACGGGCATTCCAGTGGCTAAAATGATGCAAGGTGAACGTGAGAAACTTCTCCATATGGAAGAGTTCTTACATAACCGTGTCGTTGGGCAGGATGATGCTGTGGTTGCAGTATCCAATGCGGTTCGTCGTTCGCGTGCGGGCTTGTCCGATCCGAACCGACCAAGCGGCTCGTTTTTATTCTTGGGTCCAACTGGTGTTGGTAAAACAGAGTTGACCAAAGCACTGGCAAACTTCTTGTTTGATAGTGACGATGCCATGATTCGTATCGACATGTCCGAGTTTATGGAAAAACACTCTGTCAGTCGTTTGGTGGGTGCGCCTCCTGGTTATGTCGGCTACGAAGAAGGTGGTGTGTTAACTGAAGCTGTACGCCGTAAACCGTATAGTGTCGTGCTGTTCGATGAAGTGGAAAAAGCACATCCCGATGTGTTTAACATCTTGCTCCAAGTGTTGGATGATGGTCGCTTAACGGATTCGCAAGGTCGCGTGGTTGACTTTAAAAATACTGTGATCGTCATGACATCGAATTTAGGTTCGAGTGATGTGCGTGAGTTGGGTGATAATCCTTTGGATGAAGAAGTTCGAGCAGTGGTGATGAATGCTGTGACGCAACATTTCCGTCCAGAGTTTATCAACCGTATTGATGAGTTAGTGGTCTTCCATTCACTCAAAAAAGCGCAAATTCGTGGTATTGCCGATATCCAATTGGATCGTTTACGTGATCGTTTGGTTGAAAAAGATATGCGCTTAACGGTGGATGATCAAGCCTTTGACTTATTGATTGACGCTGGTTTTGACCCCGTTTACGGTGCACGCCCATTGAAACGTGCCATCCAGCAACAGGTTGAAAACAACTTAGCTCAAAAAATATTGTCGGGTTACTATGTGGCCGGAGACAATATTATGATCACTGCACATGATGGTCAATTGAGCTTTGATAAAGTGAAAATGAGTTAATCATTTAAACTAAAAAACCCAGCTTCGGCTGGGTTTTTTATTGCGTGATAGAAATGTTAAAAGATGACATTTTTAAGCCAAAATGTGACGTAAGTTTTCACATTTATGTGATGGGTGTTACATCTAAGTGATTTATTTGCAAAACAATTATCTTTATTTAAGGATTCTCTTTATAATTTATTCTAATAAAAAACAAACAACTTGAGATAGAAAAAATGACTCAATTGAAGTGGGGTATTGGAGGCGTACTTACGCTTGCTGTGGTCGCAGTAGGGGGAAATCTTTATGCGGATAAAAGCTTGAAGGCTTATTATCAACACAGCACCAAACAGTCGAATGATTTAAAGTTGCAATATCAACAATTTCAAATGGGGGCTTTAAATGGCAGTGCGAACTGGACCGCTGAATTAGTACTAGACCCATGCAAACCAAAAGAAGTGATTCAATTGAAGGGGCAGGATCATATTCAACGGAGTTGGAATGGATATGCGATTCGTTCAGATATTAATATTACGCAAGCACCCGGCGCACTTCAGTCTTTGTTGAAGGAACCACTTAAAGTACAAAGCAAAGTGAATTGGTTGGGTACTTTGAATAGTACCTTGAATACGCCAGTGATTACCCGTAATGAAGCTCAACTCCAGTCTAGATTAGACCCGATGACATTAAAGTTTCGTGCAAAACCGATCGAACAACAGTTAAAGATACTGGATTTACAGCTTGAAATTCCGAATTTAACAGTCACCGATCCAAATATACATTTGCAAATGGTGGGGCTAAAGCTAGAAAGTAACCAAGGACTCAATGGTGAATATCTTGAGGCTGGTGAAACCAAAATTAAGATGGATCTACTGAAAATGTCAGATCGAGATATCAATAAACCTACCAATGCCGAACTTAAGAATTTTAGTATAGAAACGCAAAGTGAACTGACAGACCGAGTTGTAAACACTGAAATGTTATTGCGTCTAGATGAAATGAAAATGCCTTCAGCGCCCGCTGTTCAAAACGTACAGTTTAATTTTAATGTACTCGATATAAACCGACAAAAATTGCAGACGCTGTTTGATATTTTGGCGAAAAGTGAAAACAGTTGTTTGGCAAAAGAGGCTGTGGAAAAAGATATGGAGCTTGCTTTGTTGGCAGTGATCAATGAAGGTTTCCGTTTTGAATCCAAAGAGAACCAATTTGCTATTGGGGACGGTGTTGCGCAGGCGAATGTGACGGGGCGTATTATGCCGAGTCATCAATCGACGCTGATGAGTATGGTGAAAATGATGCCAAGTTTGATGGAATACAAAGCAGATATTCAGTTTGATAAAAATATGATCTCGCGCATCATGAATAATTATCTGCAAAAAGGGGGCATCAGCATGTCTGATCAAGAGATCGAAAGCATGCTTTCAACGATGCAGAGTTCAGGGCAGGTGAAGCGTGAAGGGAATATCATGAAAATGTCAGTTGATTATAAATATGGGCAAACCAATTTCCTGACAGAATAATGTAAAAGATGATGATCTAACATAATAAAAGGGACGTATTTCGTCCCTTTTTTATATCTGAAAATTGTCTAATGCAAAATTTAGCGAAGATGAAATGCCAGCGGGTATTTCATCTTCAGTGCATTAGTTTTTTGGATGGGTAATTTTCCACGCACGATGGATTTTTTGATTGCGCTTGAAATCTGGCCCAATGGTTTCACTGGTAATTTCTTCGACATCAAAGAACGCTAAAATTTCTTCGTCCATTTCAAAACCACGGTAGTTGTTCGAGAAGTACAAGGTACCGTCCGTGGTTAAACGGTTCATCGCACGTTTAAGCAATGATAAATGGTCGCGTTGTACATCAAAGGTACCGTAGAACTTCTTCGAGTTTGAGAAGGTTGGTGGGTCAATAAAGATCAGCTCATATTGCTCATGACCTTCTTTTAACCACTCAAAACAGTCGCTGGCAAAGAACTGATGTTGTTCATCTGCATGGTCGACCGTTAAGCCGTTCAAGACGAAGTTCTCTTTAGACCAGTTCAAATAAGTATTTGAAAGATCGACGCTGGTGGTACTTGCTGCACCGCCTAAAGCTGCATGTAAGCTGGCTGTAGAGGTATAGCTATAGAGGTTCAAAAAGTGCTTACCACGCGCTTCTTGTGCGATGCGTAGACGGATTTGGCGGTGGTCGAGGAACAAGCCAGTATCTAAGTAATCGGTTAAGTTCACTAAGATTTTTGCTTTGCCTTCTTGCACGATAAAACGCTTAGAAGCAGTACTTTGCTTGGTATATTGAGTTTTACCTTCTTGGCGAGCACGTGTTTTGATAAAGATCGCATCACGGCCTAAACCTGTCACCGCACGAATCGCCTGTAAAGCAAGATTGAAGCGTTTCTTGGCTTTTTCAGGATCGATTTTTTTCGGTGGCGCATATTCTTGGACATGTAAGCGTTCGCCATACAAATCGACTGCAACGTTAAAGTCTGGAAGATCGGCATCATATAAACGTAAACAGTGAATGTTTTCTTTCACTGCCCATTTCTTTAAGGTCTGCATGTTCTTTTGTAAACGGTTAGCAAAGTCTTCAGCACCTTCAATCGCGTCAAACTGTTGTGGCTGCCAAGTTTCCAAGAAAGGTTTGACTACTGCAACAGGTTTAACTGAACCTGAACGCACGTAAATTGGCAGTTTACCATTCATCAAACGCATGGTTTGCGGGTCATTCAGCGCCAATACATCGGCTTGCTCAACGGCTGCTGCGATGACCGCTGCAGTTTGATTTGGGAAGTTCTTTTGCAGCAAAGCAGATAAGCCTAAATATAAAGCACGGTTTGAAGCTTTATCACCCAAACGCTCACCATAAGGTGGGTTGGTCACAATAAAGGCTGTTTTTCCTTCGGCTTCAAAGTTCGGCCAGTCGGCTAAAGTCCGTTCTTCGATTTGGATCTGGTCAAGTACACGTTCAAAACCAGCAGCAATAATATTTTGCTTGGTGGCTTTTACTGCTTCCCAGTCTGCATCAAATGCGTAGAACTTAGGAAGAGGTTGTTCCAAGGCTGTTTGATGACGTTCAGCAGCTTCTGCTTTAATGCTCATCCACAGATCATGATCATGGCCATTCCAGCCATTGAAACCGAAACGACGAACTAAACCAGGTGCGCGGTCAGTCAGCATCATCAATGCTTCAATAATAAACGTCCCAGAACCACACATTGGGTCAAGGAAAATATCGGGTCTTTTTGCAAGGAGCTTAGCTTTTTGTAAAATCGCAGCGGCTAAGTTTTCTTTAATTGGGGCATCGGTCATATAACGACGGTAGCCACGTTTATGTAATGAATCACCAGATAAGTCTAAACAGTAGGTGTGTTCAGTTTTTCCTGCGAGTGCATAAATGGTAATTTCAGGTTGCTTAATATCAATACTTGGACGCTTACCGACAGCTTCCATGAATGAATCCACGATACCGTCTTTTACACGTAGAGTTGCAAACTGGCTGTTCACCTTAATTTCACGTTCAATATGTAAACGAACGGCGAAGGTGCTTTGTGGTGCAAAAATCAGCGACCAATCAAAGTTCATTGCACCTTCGTAGAGCTCTTCAGCAACATCACGTGCGTCATGGCTAAATTCCAGCTCATGGACATGAATTGGTGTGAGTACACGCGACGCAAGACGCGACCACATACAAATGCGATAGGCATGTTCCAGTGTACCTTTGAAAACTAAACGCCCAGGAAAACGTTCAATGTTTTGAACACCTAAACCTTCTAATTCTTCTTGGAGTAAGGTTTCTAAGCCATCGGCACACGTAACCCAATAGCTGCTTAAACGCGAAGCGGTTTTCATAAATTTGAGAGACCAAAATAAAACAAAATAAACTCGCTAAAGTTTAACGTATTTTGCCTCTGAATGGTTTTTTAAATATGCTTCTACTCAGCGGAAATATTAAAATAAATGAATCACCATGTGAACAATAACGTTTTTGGTACGTATTTTGCTAAATCGTTGCAAGTTAAATTTACTGACTGATTTCTGATAGATCGTTAGTAAATATTTTTCACTTGAAAGGGGATGAATATGTCGACCAAGTTAGATCGCGGTGTTGTAAGTCATGCTGATGCTTTTTCAATTGCAACTTTACTTTATGCACGTTTGCGCCGTGTATCGGGGCGTGTAATTGATGTGATGTATTTGGTGGAAAACCCAAGTTATGCACGTCAAATGGCAGAGCTTGCTTTAAGTACAGAAGATGCTGAACTGATTCGATTGGTGAGTCGTTTAGACAGTGTCATGGATGTTTTTAACTATGAAGAAACCGCCGTGATCGAAAAACCTAAACAGGTCGACACGACACGACATGAGTTGGAAGCCACTGAAGAAGAAATCTACCGTGCCCAGGTGTCACATCACTATATTGGCGCTTTACGATAAGAATCGCTGAAGTTGGATCGCTCTCGCAAGAGAGCTTTTTAAAATGTCCGCTTGGGATAAATGAGATAAGAAACTCTATAGAATTGATATTTATAGCAATTTGATGAACTCTGAATTTGGCTAATTTAGCCTTTGATGGTTTAATTTAACTGGTTGAAATAATAGATAAGAATTTCATAACCTTAGTTTTGAAGCCGATGATAATTAAGGCAATTGTTTTAAACTGAGGTCCAAATCAAAAAGAAAATCTGTATAATGCGTTAACTTAACGTACAAGGAATCTCTCATGCACTTGGCAGCATTGCATACTCCGAGTCAGATTCAACTCAACCAAGATGGTCATCTCAAACACTTCCTCACCATCGAAGGTCTTTCTAAAGAAACTCTTACAAAAATATTGGACACCGCGCAGTCCTTTTTTAATGACCAAAATCAGCTGATTACCAACAACCTCTTAGAAGGTCGAACGGTAATGAACCTTTTCTTTGAAAACTCAACCCGTACTCGTACCACTTTTGAAGCAGCGGCAAAACGTCTTTCTGCAAATGTATTAAATATTGATATCGCACGTTCAAGTACTTCCAAAGGGGAGACGCTCAGAGACACTTTATGGAACTTAGAAGCGATGGCTGCGGATATTTTTGTGGTACGTCATTCTTCGTCGGGTGCGGCACATTTTATTGCCCAAACCGTTTGTCCACAGGTTGCAATTATCAATGCAGGTGATGGCCGTCATGCGCATCCAACACAAGCTATGTTGGACATGCTGACCATTCGCCGTGAAACCAAAAAGAAATTTGAAGATATTTCAATTGCCATCATTGGTGATATTAAACATTCACGTGTGGCGCGTTCAGATGTTGCTGCATTACAAACACTGGGGTGTAAAGACATTCGTGTAATTGCACCAAACACGCTGCTGCCATACGGCTTTGATGAATATGGTGAAGGTGTACGTCTATTTAATAACATGGAAGCAGGGATTCAAGACTGCGACGTGATTATTACCTTACGTATTCAAAATGAACGTATTGATTCGCCTGCGCTGTCATCTCAAGCTGAATTCTACAAAATGTACGGTTTAAACAAAGAACGTCTTGCGATGGCAAAACCTGATTGCATCGTGATGCATCCGGGGCCTATGAACCGTGGTGTAGAGATTGATTCCAGTATTGCCGATGGTCCGCAGTCTGTGATTTTAAATCAGGTGACCAACGGGATTGCTGTACGTATGGCAGTTTTGGCGCTTGCAATGCAAGGTCAACTGCAAGAGCAAGGTTTGTTAGACGCGATTGCGGTATAAGGAATAAGTCATGACTGTTGTAAAAATTGAAAATGTACGTGTTCTTGACCCAATTCATCAAACAGATGTGGTTCAAACGGTGTATATCGAAAATGGCAAGTTGGTTGCTGAAACAGCCAATGTCACTGAAACAATCGATGGTCAAGGCAAGTGGTTGATACCAACGATGGTGGACTTATGTGCACGCCTACGTGAGCCAGGTCAGCAGCAGCACGGGACATTAAAATCAGAAGGTCGCGCTGCGCGTGGAAATGGTATTTTGCATGTGTTTACACCGCCAGACTCAAAACCGATTGTGCAAGACAATGGTGCTTTGATTCATGGTCTGATGGAAAAAGCGATGCTGGATGGCGGTATTTATCTTGAAGTGATTGGTGCTCAAACCCAAGGCTTACAAGGTAAGCAACCTGCAAATATGGCGGGTCTTAAAAAGGGCGGTTGTAAAGCAGTTTCAAATGCCAATGCGCCTTTTGCAGATGACGATGTGGTGCTGCGCACTTTAGAATACGCAGCAGGCCTTGGTATGACGGTGGTGTTTTATGCCGAAGAACCGCAAATTGCCAAAGATGGCTGTGTCCATGAGGGCTTTGTGGCATCGCGTCAGGGCTTACCGACCATCCCAGCGATTGCTGAAACCATTGCCATTGCTAAGTATTTGCTAATGATTGAAGCGACGGGTGTTCGTGCTCACTTTGGCTTATTGTCTACAGGCGCTTCTGTCGATTTGATCAAAATTGCCAAAGATAAAGGCCTGCCAGTCACATGTGATGTGGCGATGCATCAGCTGCATTTAACAGATCAGCTGATTGATGGCTTTAACTCACTTGCACACGTCCGTCCTCCGTTACGTGCTGAGTCGGATAAAGAGCTCCTTCGCCAAGGTGTGAAAAGTGGAGTGATCGATGCGATTTGTACGCATCATGAACCGCTGAGCAGCTCTGCAAAGCTTGCACCATTTGCTGAAACACAGCCAGGTATTACCGCTTTTGATACCTATGTAACTTTCGGTGTGCAATTGGTGCGTGAAGGTTTATTTAGCCCTTTGGAATGGGTCGAAAAAGTCACGATTGCACCAGCCACGGTAGCCAATATGCTTGAACGTTGGTCTGCTGAAGCTGGTTGGGTGTTGGTTGATCCTGAGTTAGACTGGATTGTGAATAAAGACAATATTTTGTCGCAAGGTAAAAATACGCCTTTGATCAATCAAGTGGTGAAAGGAAAAGTTCTAAAAACTTTTGCAGCTTAAATATTGCCTTAAACGTGGATTAAAAAGTCAGCTTCGGCTGGCTTTTTTATTGGGCCTAGGTAAAACTGATGCAAATACAATATTTTACAAAGTGTAAAAAATGAACAGATAAACTGGAAAATGATGATGAAAACAATGAGAAAAAGTGGGGTAAGACTTCATGAATGTCGATTTTATGGATTTACTAAAACAAAATGTCTCTGCAATTGTTTTAGAGGGTGATACACAACATTTACTTGAAAAAAATCAAGCAATTCAATCCTTTTTACCAATTTTACTGTCTATATTAAAGTCAAAGTCTGAACTGATTCCTGCATTTCAACAGCAGTTGAATCCACGTCTTAATGATGCTTTTGCATCGAATGTCAGTCTCAAGCAACAGTTTTTGGATCATGTCCGCGGGGCAGCACCCGCAGATGAAATTGAAAGTACCTTGAGCCGTTCGATTACACCTGCATTAGCATTTTTAGCCACAGAGGCAGGCTCTTCAGAACCTGAAGCGATTTCCCATTTACTACAGGTCAACACGGATTCCATTAGTCGTGCGTTACCTGAGTGGGCAACTGCATTACTGGCTGGATTGGGGGTAAATACCTTACAAGGACAGGCTACACATGTCGCGCCTACAAGTGTACATGCTACAAAAGTAGATGAGAAACGGTCATTTTTACTGCCAATTTTGGCTTTAATTATTTTTGCGGCATTGTTTGCTTTTATTTTTAGAGCCTGTACCGACAAAGCCACGACTGAAACAATACCTGCTGCAAATGTGAATGCCAGCCAACCCGCTAAATTTCAAATCACCACTGGGGCAACAGGAGACTTGGTCACCTGCCAAATTTTCTCAGCCAATGCTGCTTATGTTGAAATTTTACAAAAAGAAGTAAAGCAAATTTTTAATAACAGCATCGGTTGTGGTGCAGATATGCAGAGTATGTATCACACTGAATTTATTGATCAAGATGCGATACCCAGTGTAATCAGTGCGTTGAAAGGTGTGCCCAATGTAAATTTAACATGGTTTGGCAATCAGTTATCGATTCAATCACAAGATCCAGCCAATGCACTTAAAGTGGCAGATCAAATTAAACCTTTACTGCGCAATATGACGGTTGTGACTCAGCAACCACTGGATGTAAACCGTGCTGTGGATACCAGTATTAGTGATGCTGAGCGTGCGCTGGCAGAAATTAATCCTGAGCAAGTTCGAGCACTAGACGTTGCCACGGCATTGAATTTGCAAATTATTAACTTTGATACAGCTTCATCGGCGATACCTGATGTCAATAAGTCGATTTTGGATCAGGCCGCAGCACTGATGCAAAAAGCACCGCAAGTCAAACTAACCGTGATGGGGCATACAGATGCAACGGGAGATGCGGCAGTCAATAAAACCTTGTCGCAAAATCGAGCACAAGCGGTGGTGGATTATTTAATTTTTAAAGGCGTCGATCCTGCGCAGTTGCGAGCGATTGGTTATGGTCAAGAAAAGCCAATAGCAGACAATCAAACTGATGAAGGTAAGTTTAAAAACCGCCGTATCGAGTTTGAGGTTTTAAATACAGACTCTGGTGTGGTGCGTGAAGTAGATGAACGTGGTGTAGAAAAGGTCAACTAAGTGATACTTTAACCCTGCTACGGCAGGGTTCTTTTATTTAGATACTCGCATAAAAGCTTATTTTTTGGTTAAATACGCTGCGAAAAACAACAGCCTTATGGTTTTATAACAATGATGAAGAACACAATTTTTGCCAGTCTAATCTTGAGCAGTTTATTTTTAAGTGCTTGTAACCGAACAGAGAATAAAACAGAAACGGTTGCTGAACCGCAAGAGATGTCAGATTGGAGTTGTACGGCTCCTGCCAATGTCGAACAAATTCAAGCGCATTTAAAAGCTGAATACTTAAAAGCCCTAGACCGCCGTTTGCGTGATAGCCGTGAATATGAGGCCGATGAAAAATTATTAACACAGATTAATAACGGTATTCGTTTTGAAATTAAAGGGATTTCAACGACCACAGAAAAGCCTGAAACTGCGAAGCAATTGGATTGTGAAAGTCAGTTGGTGGTGATTTTCCCGAAAGGGTTACAGAAACGTGCTGAAAATGCGTTTTTAGCGCGTCCATGCGAAGAGTGTGAGGACGGTTATCAAAGTACTTTGCGTGATGTTTTAGAAGAGGGTGAATATTCACTCAACTTAGACAATGATCAGCTACAAGGTGCATTTAGCTATAACATCATTAAAACGGATAAAGAAGGCATTAGCCTCAATGTACCGAACCAAAATGGCGTGATTGATGGTGTAGTGTTGGTGACTCAGCATGCGGTTCAGTTTGCGGCATATGAAAAAGAAAATGCAGAAATACAAAAGAATATAAAACAATATAATGAGCAAGAAGTTGCGCAGATGGAACTGGCACAGAAAGCCATGAATATTCGTAAGAAGGAACTGGATACTGACCAAGTCAAGGTAGTGGAACGACTGAACCAAACTTGGGACAATTTCACTGAGGAGCAAAAACAGCAGCTACAACAAGACCAAACTGAGTGGTTTGAAAAACGTGATGTAGACTGTAAAGTGATTTCCCAAAAAAGTGTCTACCAAATGACGGATAGTGAAAAAGAAACCTATCAAAAGCAGTCGCAATATTGGGATGATGCTTTACGTGCCCAAGATCAACAATTGCAATATACCAAGTGCTTTAACCAAAAAACCAATGAGCGCATTGTGTATTTAAATAATGTGTTTAATTAATTGGGCTATATTGAAAATACGCTTTATTGAATATTTATAGAATGAGAAAAGGACGAATATGATTCGTCCTTTTTTATTTAGATTGTATTTTCTTCCTTGGTTTAGAAGGTAGGAGGCATATAGGTTAGGCTACGGCCTAAAATCCAAAGTAGGAACAGCACCAAAGGCAGGTGGAAAACCAATTGAGTGACGGTAAAGCCGATCACATCTTTGGCTTTTAATTTGAGAATGCCAAGCATTGGCAGCATAAAAAATGGGTTGATTAAATTCGGCAAGGCTTCAGCAGCATTATAGATTTGCACCGACCAGCCCAAATGCACTTTTAAATCATGTGCAGCTTGCATGACATAGGGTGCTTCAATAATCCATTTACCACCGCCAGAAGGAATGAAAAAGCCTAAAATGGCAGAATATAAGCCCATCACAATGGCAAAGGTCTCTTTGGAGGCAATCGAAACAAAAAACTCAGCAATATAATGTGATAGCGATAAATCATGGCTGTTTAACGCTTGCGTCATCATAAAGGCGATACTGCCATACAGTGGAAACTGAATTAGGACACCTGAAACCGCTGGCACGGCTTTGGTGACAGCATTGAGGAAATTTCGTGGCGTACCATGCAGTGCAATACCCAGCATGAGAAAAATAAAGTTGTAGGTGTTTAGGCTTGAAATAGCCAAGATCGGATTGCTTTTGCTGAACTCATTGAACATCCAAACTAGACCCAAGAGCACAATCAAGATACTCAATAAAGGCGAGTTCTCTAACCAGTCTCCTGGGCGTTTTGTGGTTGCTGTCGGCTTAGTTTCTTCCTCAAACTGGATGGGGAATTGATCAATGGTTTTAATGTCTTGCCCTTTGGGTGCAGACCAAAATGCAATAGCAATCGAGGCAATAATCAATACAGCCGTCATGATCATCGACTGAGGCAAGAAAATGGTTTCGGTGAAGGGAATCACACCGGTTAGATTGTAAATCGATTCGGGCAGGCTGGCTTTGTTGGCTTGCAGTTGTGCCGCAGAAGAACTAATACCTAAGGCCCACGTTGCTCCCATACCAATAATCGCGGCGGCAGCGGCAGCACGATAGTCCATATTGAGTTCTTTGCGTTTAGCTAAAGCAATCACCAGCAGGGCAGTCAGTACCGTACTCATGGCCCAGTTAATCAGCGAAATTAATAAACTGACTGTCGCAACAAGAACAATCGCACCGCGGCCACTATGGGGAATTCGAGCCATTTTTTGAATCAGTAGCTCCACAGGCTTTGAAACAGAAACCACATAACCAACCACAATCAGCATACACATTTGTAAGGTAAAAGGAATCAGACTCCAAAAACCATCACCAAAGGACACTGCGACATCTTTGGCAGGTGCGCCAATGCTGATCGAAGCAATCGCGACGATCACGACACCCAATAGGGCAAAAATATAAGAGTCTGGAAACCATTTCTCCGACCAATCACTGACACGTAGTGCAAAACGTTGCAAAATATTTTGAGAGTTTTCCATGCATTGATTCCATTTTTATCTATAAGGTATGAATTTTTGATTCAGCCTATCCGTGCTGATAGAAATGCCTTTAAAACAGGATCGCTGCTTTAAAGGCATTGGATTATTTTTTTATTGTATAGAGGATGTCGAATTAGCGGATCAGAGCAACACCCGTCACTTTCTGAATATCTTCAAAACTGACATCTTTCGCCAGTTCAACTAATTTCACACCTTCCTGCGTAATGTCCATGACACCGAGATCAGTAATCACGCGATGTACGACATTTTTACCTGTCAGGGGCAGGCTACATTGCTCGACAATTTTCGGCGTACCATCTTTTGCAGAGTGTTCCATGAGCACCACCACTTTTTGTACTCCAGCAACCAAATCCATGGCGCCACCCATGCCTTTGACTTTTTTACCCGGAATCATCCAGTTGGCCAAATCGCCATTTTGTGAGACTTCCATTGCCCCTAAAATGGCGATATTGACATGACCTCCACGGATCATGGCAAAAGAATCTGCACTAGAGAAAAATGCGGCGCCCTGACGTGCAGTAACAGTTTGTTTTCCAGCATTGATTAAATCGGCATCGACTGTTTCGGCTGTTGGAAACTCGCCAATACCTAACAATCCATTTTCAGACTGCAACCAGACGTTGACGTTTTCAGGAATATAGTTGGCCACCAGTGTGGGTAAGCCAATGCCTAAATTGACATAAAAACCATCTTCCAGCTCAAGCGCTGCACGTTGTGCCATTTCATTACGAGACCAAGCCATGGGTTAAGCCTCCTCTTTTAATGTGAATTGTTCGATACGTTTTTCAGGGTTTGCATTCAGCACAATGCGATTGACATAAATACCCGGCAGGTGAATTTGGTCTGGATCTAAAGCGCCAATTTCAACAATTTCCTCAACTTCGACAATGCAGACTTTTCCAGCCATCGCACATACAGGGTTAAAGTTTTGTGCGGTTTTACGGAAAATTAAGTTACCTGCAGTATCGGCCTTGTATGCCTTCACGAGTGCAATGTCTGCGGTGAGTGAGTTTTCTAGAATATAAGGTTTGCCATTAAACATACGCTCTTCTTTGCCTTCGGCAATAAGCGTACCGACGCCTGTTGCGGTAAAGAAAGCGGGAATACCTGCACCTCCAGCACGGAGTTTTTCTGCCAGTGTACCTTGAGGGGTGAGCTCCACTTCAAGCTCACCACTTAAGAACTGACGTTCAAATTCTTTGTTTTCACCTACATAGGAAGCAATCATTTTTTTGATTTGTTTGCTTTCTAATAAGAGTCCTAAGCCGAAACCATCGACGCCTGCATTGTTCGAAATACAGGTGAGGTTTTTCACGCCCGTTTGTTTTAAGGCCGTAATCAGACTTTCTGGAATACCGCATAAACCAAAGCCACCAACCGCTAGGGTTTGACCATCTTGAACTACATCTTGCAGTGCATCCTTTGCACTTGAATAAACTTTATTGACCATAGTGTTCTCGTTATCAATGGAATGGCTTAGGCACAGCGCTTTTGCCAGTAGGCATTGGCATAGTTAGATGGATTGGTGCGTTGTAGCACTTGGCTGATGTTTTGGCTGGCAATCATCAGTGCATCAAGATCAATCCCTGTGTCATAGCCCATGTTGGAGAGTAGGTAGTAAAGGTCTTCTGTGGAGACATTGCCCGATGCGCCTTTGGCATAAGGGCAGCCGCCTAAACCTGCAATGGACGAATCAAATACACGAATGCCTTGTTCTAAAGACTGGTAAATATTGGCAATGGCCATGCCATAGGTATTATGAAAATGTCCTGCTAAACTCGCGGCATCCATTTCAGCTAAACATGCCTGCCAGACTTTTTTCACGCGGTCTGGTGTCGCCGTACCAATCGTTTCACCTAAGGACACTTCATAGCAGCCCATGTCGAGTAAACGTTGACTGACGTGTGCAACTTTGCTCGGTGCAATTGCGCCTTCATAGGGGCAGTCGACAATACAAGACACATAACCACGCACTTTGATGTTATGGGCTTTCGCCGCCGCCATGATGTCTGCAAATTTTTCAAAGCTTTCGTCAATGGAGCAATTGATGTTCTTTTGGGTAAAGCTTTCAGAGGCTGCTGTAAAAACGGCAACCTCCTGACAGCCGACGGCCAAAGCAGACTCAAACCCTTTTAAGTTCGGAGTCAGTAAACTAAAACTGATATTCGGATCTTTAGGTAAGCTGGCAAAGAGTTCGTCACTTTGTGCCATTTGTGGAACCCACTTTGCAGAGACACAAGAGCCCACTTCAATTGCACGGAGTCCTGTCTGCATTAAATCTAAAATCAGTTTACGACGGTCATCCAAAGTGAGCGGTGTCTTTTCATTTTGCAAACCATCTCGCGGCCCAACTTCGACAATTCTGACAAATTCATTCATGCGGCACCTTCCAAGCTTGAAAACTCAACCAATTCATCGCCTGCTTTGACCTGATCACCGACTTGGAAGTAAGCTGCAGAGACAATGCCATCATGTGGAGCACGAATTGAATATTCAATTTTCATTGCTTCAAGCGTGAGGAGGACATCATCTTTTTTCACTGCGCTGTTGTTTTGTACCAAGACTTGCGTAATCACACCCGGCATTGGTGCTTTTAAGTTATTGGCATCAGAAGCATCATCTTCAGTATTAAAGTTAGGCTGAATATGTGCAAATTTATAGCTTTGACCGTCTGCATACAGGGTGAGGCCCTGTGCATTTGAACTATAAGCATAGGTCTTTTTGCTTGTTGCACATTCAATTTTAGCTAAATGCGCCTCTAACAATTCACCCAGAATGAAAACGCTATGTCCATTGTACTTCGCTGTAAAGCCTTTTGCTGTTGGGCTGAAATAGACTTTATGTTCTTCATCGTTTAGTGCCAGTTTAATGGCATAGCTGGCATTAATATTTAAACGCCATAGAGACTCGGCTTGCCATACAGGATTTGCAGCTATTTTATTGCTGGCAAAGCGAGACAAGAGTTCAATCAATGCCGCCGCGATAATGAGCTCTGAAGAGGCTGTTTCATTGTGTTGCAGTAAAAAAGCTTCTTCACGTTGAATTAAGTTGGTGTCTAGGTTGGCGGTTTTAAACGATTCTGAACGGACCAAACGGTCTAAGAATGCAATGTTATTGCCCAAGCCATCGACATGAAATTGACTCAGAGCATGGTGCATTTGGGTGAGTGCGGCTTCACGATTCTTTGCCCAAACAATTAATTTGGCAATCATTGGGTCGTAAAAGGTCGTAATTTCATCCCCTTCAACAATGCCACTGTCTACACGGACATGCTCATTTTGCTGAGGGTAGTGCAGGTAGTGAATTTTACCAATCGCAGGTAAGAAACCTTTTTCAGGCTCTTCAGCATAGACACGCGCTTCTAATGCATGACCATGGATACTCAGCTCGTGTTGTTGTTTTGGTAGCGGTTCACCAAAAGCGACACGTAGTTGCCATTCCACCAAATCCTGCCCTGTAATCATCTCTGTTACAGGGTGCTCAACTTGCAGGCGAGTATTCATTTCCATGAAATACGCCGTGCCGTCTTGTTCCACAATAAACTCAACTGTCCCTGCACCGACATAATCCACTGCACGTGCTGCATCAATAGCGGCTTGGCGCATGGCTTCGAGTTTTGGCTCTGCCATTTGGGGTGCAGGCGCTTCTTCTAGTACTTTTTGATGGCGACGTTGTACCGAACAATCGCGTTCAAAGAGGTGCACATAGTTACCATGCGTATCACCAAAAACTTGTACTTCAATATGGCGCGGTTGTACCACATAGCGTTCAACCAGTACATCATCATTGCCAAAGCTTGAACGCGCCTCACTTTTACATGAAGCTAGATGGCTTAAAAAGTCTTCGCCGCGATCAACCAAACGCATGCCTTTACCCCCACCGCCAGCACTGGCTTTAATCAGCACAGGGTAGCCAATGGCATCGGCTTGTTGTTTTAAAAAATCAGGATCTTGGTTGGTGCCATGGTAGCCCGGTGTCAGCGGTACACCTGCTTTCTCCATTAAGGATTTAGAAGTGGCTTTGAGGCCCATGGCTAAAATGGCATCTACAGGTGGACCAATAAAGACAATGTTGTTTTTTTGGCAGGCATTGGCAAATTGGTCATTCTCAGATAAAAAGCCATAACCCGGATGAATTGCTTCTGCGCCTGTGTCTAAGGCAGCTTGGATAATACGTTCAATTTGTAGGTAGCTTTGTGCAGCAGGAGATTCGCCGATATAAATGGCTTCGTCGGCTTGTTGCACGTGCTGTGCCTGAGCGTCAGCATCTGAATAGACTGCAACGGTCGCAATGCCCATTTTTTTTGCAGTTCGGATCACACGACAAGCAATTTCACCACGGTTCGCAATTAAGATTTTATTAAACATATCGATATCCTTTCTTGTTGTTATGCCGTCGTCTTGATCCAGACTGGACTGTGTTTATTTAAAAAAGCATTTAAGCCATTTTTCGCCTCTGATCCTTGGCGTACATGGGCAATATGTTGTGCTGTTTGCAACAACAATGCTTCGGTTAACACTTGCTGGTCGACCATTTGGATGAGTTGTTTTGAAGCAGTTTGTGCTTCTGGCCCACCCAAAAGTAAGGCATCGACCATTTCTGCGACTTTTTCATCCAGATGTTCAGCATCGGCCACTACATGCGCCAGACCAATGTGTAGGGCTTGCTCCGCAGAAATACGCTCTGCGGTTAAAAAGTAGCGTGAAGCCTGACGTGCACCAATCGCACGAATCACATAAGGGCTAATGGTTGAAGGGGCTAAACCTAAGCGCACTTCAGAGGTTGCAAACTTAGCATCACTGCTTGCGACACAAATATCACAGGCAGAAGCCAGGCCCATCCCACCACCAAAAGCAATGCCTTGCACACGGGCAATGGTTGGTTGTTTTAATGTTGCTAAACTTTGTAGCATTTTCGCTAGTTTCAGTGCATCGGCTTCATTTTCAGCCTGTGAGGCTTGTCCTGCTTCTTTCATCCAGTTCAGGTCAGCACCCGCCGAGAAGCTTTTGCCACGTCCAGCTAAAATCACGACGCGCACATCATCACGTGTGTTGAGTTCGCTAAAGCAGCGGTGCAGTTCTTCAATCACTTGAGTATTGAAGGCATTATGCATTTCTGCACGATTAATCCATACCGTTACCACTTGGTCGCGTTGTTCGAGTTGTAAATATTGAAAGCTCATCGCTCATCTCCTACATGCGGAACACGCCAAATTTGGTCGGTTGAATGGGTGCATTTAAGGCTGCGGCTAAACTTAAACCGAGCACCTGACGGCTTTGTGCAGGGTCAATCACACCGTCATCCCATAAACGCGCCGATGCATAATATGGATGGCCTTGTCGTTCAAACTGATCGCGGAAAGGTTGTTTAAAATCATCTTCTTCTGCCGCAGACCAAGACTCGCCACGTTTTTCGATTTGATCACGCTTTAAGGTCGACAATACACTTGCCGCTTGTTCACCACCCATCACCGAAATACGCGAGTTCGGCCATGTCCACATGAAGCGTGGAGAATAGGCACGACCACACATACCGTAGTTGCCTGCACCAAATGAACCACCAATCACAAGAGTGAGTTTCGGCACGTTCGCGGTTGCAACAGCCATGACCAGTTTAGCGCCATTTTTAGCAATGCCTTCATTTTCGTATTGGCGACCGACCATAAAGCCAGTGATGTTTTGGAGGAATAGTAGGGGAATATTGCGCTGTGTACATAGCTCAATAAAGTGAGCCCCTTTTTGTGCAGACTCTGAAAATAAAATACCGTTGTTGGCAATAATGCCAACGGGCATGCCATAGATTTTGGCAAAACCAGTGACTAAGGTGGTGCCAAAGCGAGCTTTGAATTCATCAAAACGTGAACCATCGACAATGCGCGCAATCACTTCACGAATATCGAATGGTTTGCGTGCATCACTTGGCACAACACCATACAGTTCAGTTGCATCAAATAATGGTTCTTCAATCTCTGTTGCACGTGTATGTGGTGTTTTATTCAGGTTGGCTACGATGTTACGAGCAATAGCAATAGCATGTTCGTCGTTTTCAGCCAAATGATCTGCCACACCGGACAGGCGAGTATGCACATCACCACCACCTAAGTCTTCACTGCTGACCACTTCACCTGTTGCAGCTTTCACCAGCGGTGGGCCACCTAAGAAAATCGTCCCTTGATTACGCACAATAATAGTTTCATCAGACATGGCAGGTACATATGCACCACCAGCTGTACAACTGCCCATGACCACTGCAATTTGGGCAATTCCCATGCTCGACATACGTGCTTGGTTATAGAAAATACGGCCAAAGTGATCACGGTCAGGGAAAACTTCATCCTGCATCGGCAAATATGCACCACCTGAGTCCACCAAATAAATACAGGGCAGATGGTTTTGCTCAGCAATCTCTTGAGCACGTAAGTGTTTTTTCACCGTCAATGGGTAGTACGTGCCGCCTTTCACTGTCGCATCGTTGGCGACGATCATGCAGGCCACACCATTGACCTGACCTACACCAGCAACGACACCAGCCGCAGGCACATCGTCTGCATAGACGTTTTGTGCTGCCAATTGACCAATTTCAAGGAATGCCGTGCCTGCATCAATTAACTGATCAATACGATCACGTGCTAACAGTTTTCCGCGTGCCAAATGTTTTTGTCGCGCCGCTTCACCGCCACCTAAAGCAATTTGTTCTGCTTTTTGCTTTAAGTCATCGACCAAGCTTTGCATCGCGGTTTGGTTGGTTTTGAAGTCTTCACTTCGAATATTGATCTTGCTATGTAATTGATTCATCACGAACATCCTTGTCATTTTTATTGTTGTGGAGGATTAAGCTGTTTCATTAAACAGTTCACGGCCAATCAACATACGGCGAATTTCAGAAGTTCCCGCGCCAATTTCATAGAGTTTTGCATCGCGCCATAGACGGCCTGCAGAAAATTCATTGATATAGCCATTTCCACCTAAGGTCTGAATGGTTTCACCTGCCATCCATGTGGCTTTTTCAGCAGCATATAAAATTGCACTGGCTGCATCTTTACGTAGGCTACGGCTATGGTCGGCCTTATCGCACTCAGCACCCACGGCATAAACCAACGCTTTACATGCCAACCAAGTCGAATACATATCGGCAATTTTGCCTTGCATTAGCTGGAATTCACCGAGCGCTTGGCCGAATTGTTTACGGTCATGGATATAGGGAATCACGGTGTCCATGCAGGCATCCATAATGCCTAAAGGACCTGCACTTAAAACCGCACGCTCATAGTCCAAACCACTCATGAGCACTTTGGTGCCGTTTCCAACACCGCCCATTACGTTTTCTTTTGGCACTTTCACATTGTCAAAGAACAGTGGGTAAGTGTTCGAACCACGCATGCCCAACTTGTCTAAATGTGTGCCGTGGCTAAAACCTTCCATGTCTTTTTCTACAAGGAAAGCCGTCATGCCTTTAGCGCCTGCATGCAGATCAGTTTTGGCATACACCACTAGTACATCAGCATCACCACCATTGGTGATCCACATTTTTGAACCATTTAACAGGAAGTGATCGCCACAATCTTCAGCTTTGAGTTTCATGCTGACTACGTCTGAGCCTGCGTTTGGTTCAGACATGGCAAGTGCACCGACGTATTCACCTGAAATCAGCTTAGGTAAATAGCGCTGCTTTTGTTCTTCGCTGCCATTTCGGTTAATTTGATTCACACATAGGTTAGAATGTGCACCATAAGAAAGACCTATCGAAGCTGAAGCACGTGAGATTTCCTGCATGGCAATGATATGCGCTAAATAACCTAGGCCTGTACCGCCATATTCTTCACTGACGGTTAGACCGAGTAAGCCCATATCGCCAAATTTTTTCCACAACTGAGCCGGAAATTCGTTCTTCTGATCGACTTGTTGAGCAATAGGAGTAATTTCTTTGGCACAAAAAGCCGCAACGGAATCACGCAGTGCAATGAGTGTTTCATCTAAACCGAAATTTAAGCTTTGTAGGGTCATTTCTTCATTCGTCCTATGAGTGTATTTATTGTTCCTGATCAAGCATTTTTGTTGTGCTTGATTTTTACAATACATCGAATTTTTAAAAAAGTGAACTAAAATTCACAAATTGATTTACAATTCATTTTATCTGGTTGAGAATAGAATTATGAGTTATAAAAGATCATCGTTGATGCAAGAGCGAATGGAACAAAATCGTGAAGCGATTTTGCAATCCGCTCGTGAACTTATTGCTCAAGGGGGGATTAAAGACGCGCAAATTCAAGCAATAGCTGAACGCGCGGGTGTTTCGAGTGGTTTGGTGTATCGATACTTCGATAATAAAAGCCAAGTGTTAATTGAGGTTTTGTCTGAGGCCATTCAGCATGAGGTGAAAATTTTAAATCACATTGCTGAAAGTGAGCTCTCGTCAAAACAGAAATTGGACAAGGCGGTAACCACGTTTGTGAAACGTGCTATGAATAGCCCCCAACTTGCGTATTCACTCATGTTTGAGCCAGTCGATGCTGAGTTAGAACATGAACGTTTTCGCAGTAAACAGCTGATTAAACAGAGCATCAAAGAAATACTGGCCGCAGGGAAAATTAACGGTGATTTTGGATTTGAAGATTTAAATACCGCAGCACTTTGTGTGGTCGGCGCCATGACTTTTGTGGTGATTGAGCCTTTAAATCCGTCTCGAAATGTGATGTTTGATCAAAATTATAAAGACTACTTTGTGAAACAAATTGCCGAATTTTGTGTCAATGCAGTTCAGGTTCAGGAGGAAAAATAGTAGCAGGTGTGAACACAAAGGCTTGGTGTTTGAAGGGAAGTAGTCATAGAACAATTAAAGTTGAATAACAAGATTACAATGAATCAAGGAGATCGATTCGATGACACAAAAACGGTTAAGTTATGCCTATGGAACGAGCAGTCAGCCCCTATTAGGCATGACGATTGGTGAGAAATTTGATCAGGCTTGTCAGCAGTATGCGGAACAAGATGCTGTTGTCAGCCTGCATCAAAATGTCAGACTCACGTATAAGGAATTACAAGCTCAGGTCAATGCGTTTGCCTGTAGTTTACTAAAACTGGGCTTGAAGAAAGGCGATCGACTTGCGATTTGGTCACCGAACTGTGTGGAATGGACGATCACCCAGTTTGCTGCGTTTAAAGCGGGCATCATTTTAGTCAACTTGAACCCTGCCTATAAAAGTAATGAGCTCGAATATGTGATGAATAAAGTCTCTTGTAAGGGCTTGGTCATTGCATCGCAATTTAAAAGCACGAATTATCAAGATATTCTAATGAAAATTGCCCCTGAAATTAAAGGTGCTGAAAATAAAGTGTTAAAGGCAGAACGACTGCCACATTTAAAATATATTATTAAAATTGATGAAGAAGAACATACAGGGCTGCATCGTTTTAGTGATTTGCTTACTCCCCCCAGCAAGAGACAGCTCAATCAATTAGAGCTCGTTGCAAGCGAATCGCAGTTTGATGAAACCATCAATATCCAGTTTACTTCGGGCACCACGGGTAACCCGAAAGGCACAATGCTGACACATAATAATATTCTCAATAATGGTTATTTTGTTGGTGAATCCATTCACTTAAGCCCTGCCGATCGAGTCTGTATTTCTGTACCGCTCTTTCACTGTTTCGGTATGGTGATGGGTAATTTGGCCTGTATTACGCATGGTTCAACCATGGTCTATCCATCGGCGGTGTTCAATCCTTTAGAAACGTTAAAAGCCATTCAGCAAGAAAAATGTACGGCCGCATATGGTGTACCGACCATGTTCATTGCCATTTTAGAGCATGAACAGTTTGATGACTTTGATCTTTCCAGTTTACGTACAGGCATTATGGCGGGTAGTCCGTGCCCACGTGAAATTATGCAACGTGTTATTGATCGGATGCATATGTCTGAAATTACCATTTGCTATGGTATGACTGAAACGGCACCTGTCAGTGCACAAAGTTCAACCTCCGATTCAGTTGAACAACGAGTCGGAACCGTAGGGCGTGTCCATCCACATCTTGAAATTAAAATTGTAGATGAGCAAGGCAAAGTCGTGCCGCGCGGTCAGTTGGGTGAACTATGTGTTCGTGGCTATTCGGTAATGTTGGGTTATTGGGAAGACCATGAGAAGTCACAAGAAGTGATTGATTCAGCACGCTGGATGCATACGGGTGACATCGCAGAAATGGACGAAGCAGGCTTTGTGAAAATTAAAGGCCGAATTAAGGATGTGGTCATTCGTGGCGGAGAAAATTTATTTCCGAAAGAAATCGAAGACTTTTTATATACCCATCCTGATGTCAGTGATGTCCAAGTGATTGGTCTGCCAGATGTGCGTTATGGTGAAGAGTTGTGTGCATGTATTATTTTACATGAGCATCATGAAATTACTGAAGAGTCGATCCGACAGTATTGTGCGGAACACATTTCACACAATAAAGTTCCACGTTATGTCCGGTTTTTTAATGAGTTCCCAATGACGGCTTCGGGCAAAGCGCAGAAGTTTAAATTGCAGGAATTTATGCGTAATGAACTGGATTTGAAAGAAATCGCATAAGGTTGAAGACGGACTTTCCTTTGCTGGGTTAAAGCCAAAGGAAAGTCCGAAGTGAAAAGCAAAAGGAATAGCATATGCACCTGAGAAATGATTGGACTCGCGCTGAAATACAAGCATTCTACCAACAGCCTTTTTTAGATTTGGTCTTTCAAGCACAGCAAATTCATCGTCAGTACTTTGAAGCGAATGCCATTCAAGTCAGTACTTTACTGTCGATCAAAACAGGCAAATGCCCTGAAGACTGCAAATACTGTTCACAGTCTGCGCGCTATGACTCAAAGCTTGAAGCTGAAAAAAGAATTGCGGTTGAAAAGGTCATTAGCGAAGCACAGCAGGCGAAGGCCTCGGGTTCTACACGGTTTTGTATGGGCGCGGCATGGCGCAATCCACATGAACGCGATATGCCTTATGTCTTGGATATGGTGCGTGAAGTCAAAGCATTGGGTTTAGAAACCTGTATGACCCTAGGCATGCTAAATGCCTCCCAAGCCGAACGATTAAAAGGTGCAGGACTCGATTATTACAACCATAACTTAGACACGTCTCGTGAGTACTATCCAAATGTGATTAGTACCCGTAGTTTTGATGACCGTCTAGATACCTTAAGTCATGTTCGAGAGGCAGGCTTAAAAGTGTGTAGTGGCGGGATTGTTGGCCTAGGTGAAGAGACCAAAGATCGAATTGGCTTGTTGTTTGAATTGGCGACTTTACCGATACATCCTGAGTCTGTGCCGATCAACATGCTGGTTCCAATGCAAGGTACGCCTTTGGCAGAAGTTGACAAGTTAGATGTGACGGAGTGGATTCGCACTATTGCGGTAGCGCGGATCATTATGCCGAAAAGCTATATTCGTCTGTCCGCGGGACGTGAATCGTTGTCCGATGCCGATCAAGCTTTGGCTTTCATGGCAGGCGCAAATTCACTGTTTTCGGGTGAGAAATTGCTGACTACGCCAAATACGGCACAAGGCAAGGATCAACAACTCTTTCAAAAGCTGGGTCTACATGCAGAAAAAGCCAAACCGCAACTTACTGAGTTAACGGTCGATGCTATGGCTGTGGCTTAAGTGCTAGAACATACGGTCATGAACGTGTAGATTTAGGGCGACGAATAAAAGTAGATGAGTGAATAATAAAATGGCGAAAGACTTTCAGAGTCAAACTGTAGTGGATGGTTATGATCAACATATTCGTAAGCTCATTCCAGGTTATGAGTTGGTTCATCTGCAAATTCAAGCCATTTTAAAAACACATCTACCAGAACATGCGCATGTATTGATTGTGGGATGTGGTACAGGTTATGAGCTTTCATATTTGTTGGCGCAGCATCCAACGTGGAGTTTTACCGCGGTTGACCCATCTTTGACCATGATTGAAAAAGCGAAGCAGTTATTGAGCGAGACCCATAGTGATTTAACGCGGGTTCACTTTGTGCATGGTGATACGACGGCATTACAGGAAAGTTCACAGTTTGATGCCGCTTTAGCCATATTGGTGGCGCATTTTATTCCACTTGAAGCAAAGTCATTCTTCTTTGCCGACATTTTACGCTGTCTTAAAAATCAAGCCATTTTACTCAGCTATGACCTGATGCGTTCTAGTGTTGACACTGAACTCAATGTTTTACAAACCTTATGTCAGAGCAATGGTTTGACGGTGGTACAGAGTGAAAAAATGATTGAGCGCCTGCAACAAGATTTTTATTTAGTCTCGGCCAGCCAGATGCGAGAGCTTCTGACTAAAGTTGGATTTCATGAAGTACGAACTTATAGTCAACTGTTGAATTATTATGGTTTTTTTTGCACAAAAGTAAAAACCAATGGCAGTGAAAAGATACATTTTAAAGATAAGAATGAAGGAATACACATGGCAGCCTATTATCAACTTTTAAATCGTGAACAGCACAGTGATGGAAGCTGTACGGCGTCTTATCTTTCCAATATTCATGCACAAGGCGCATGGAACCCGCATGAACAGCACATGGCACCTGCAACAGGGGTTTTATGTGCGGAGTTAGAGCAGTTTCAACCACGCGATGAGATGCGCATTGGACGCGTGAGTTTAGATATTTTTGGACTGATCGCTTTTGGTGAGTTTACGGTGCATACCAGTGTCATTCGTGCTGGAAAAACCATTGAACTGATCGAGGCGGAAATGCAGGCAAACGGGAAGACTTGTATTGTGGCCCGTGCTTGGAAAATGATGAAGCAAGATACCAGTGCAATTGCAGGGCTAGAAGATCAATCGATTGTACATCCTGAAACTTTGCCAGTATGGGATGGAATGAAATGTTGGCCGGGTGGTTATATCCAAAGTATTGAGACACGTGCGGCAGAAGGGCACCGTGCTGGTAAAGGCATTGTCTGGTTACATAATGATTTGGACATGGTGGAAGCTCAGGACACATCAAGTTTTGTGCGGTTATTGGGTATGGTCGACACAGCCAACGGTATTGTGCCACGTCAAAATCCAGCATCTGGATGGGGCTTTCCCAATTTAGACTTACAACTGCATTTATACCGTTTACCTCAAGGGAAATGGTTAGGTTTGGAAGCGACTCAGCAATATGGTGATGATGGTATTGGCTTAACCAGTGCGGTTTTGCACGATGAACAAGGGCCATTTGGCCGTAGTGAACAGATTTTGACTCTGCGTAAGTTTTAGTTGGTCAGTATCAATTTAATAAAAAAAGGATGAATTGCTTCATCCTTTTTTTATTGGCATGCTGTAGGCACTTTAAAATAGTGAAATGAAGATGCGGATCAGTTTAATTGGAGCGGGGCGGGTGGCTCATCATTTGGCTAAAGCCCTGATGTCTCAGCATGAAATCATCAATATTTATAGCCGAAGCTTCGACAAAGCCGCGGATTTAGCGCAAGTCGTACATGCAAAGGCGGTCAGTCATTTTAAGCAGTTAAATGCTGATGTGGATTTGGTGATTATTGCAGTAAGTGATCAGTCTATTCCGAGTGTGATTTCGGCCTTGACTGAATATCTGCCGAATGTGTTGATTGTACATACTTCGGGGAGTACAGCTCTTTCAGTTTTGGCGACGAAACATGCACGTGCAGGAGTTTTTTATCCCTTACAGACCTTTAGCTTAGAACGTAAAATTGATTGGTCAAATACACCGTTGTTTGTAGAAGCCACTGAAAATACGGATCTTCAAAGACTACATATACTGGCAGAAAGCCTGAGCCAACGCGTGTATAGCTACAGCTCTGTGCAGCGTCTAAGTTTGCATTTAGCGGCCGTTTTTGCCTGTAATTTTAGTAATTATTGTTATGACATGGCAAAACAAGTGGTGGATGCAGAGCAGGTCGATTTTAATCTCTTGTATCCCTTGATCTTAGAAACCGCGCAGAAAGCCACACAGAATGATCCGAAGCAGATGCAAACTGGCCCTGCGATGCGTCAAGATCAGAATATTCTACAGATGCATCAACAGATGCTTGGACAAGCTCAACGAGCGGATCTTGCTGAGGTATATGCCTTAATGAGTCAGCAGATCAGTCAACGTCACAGTTGACATTTAAAATAATAAACGAAGAAGCGAGTCACAAAGAACAAGCAAAGCCACTGAAAACGTGGCTTTTTTTATGCCCTAAGATTCGGTACAGTGTTGCTTAAAATAAATACAAACAAATAGAGGGTATATGCGTTCACATTCATTATTAGAACAAGTGCAGTGGAAAGATCTCGTTCATTTAGGCCGTACCGATGTGATCAGTGAATTATTTATCTCTTTGCCATGGTTGATTGTCTCTTTCATTTTTGCAGGTTTACAGTGGTATGTCTTGGCGCTGTTTTGCTCGTTTATGTTTTTCTTAACAGGGCTCAGGCAGGTGCATAACGCTTTTCATTTTGCCTTAGGTATTAGCCGTCCTGCGACTCATTGGGTCATGTTTGTTTTGAGCATCGTCATGCTCGGTTCGATGCATGCTGTACAAATTAATCACCTCCGCCACCATCAGCACTGTATGCAGGACGAAGATATTGAAGCAAAAAGTGCAACCATGAAGTGGTGGCAAGCTTTGCTTTTTGGCCCAGTTTTTCCATGGATATTACATAAAAAAGCCTTTGAGGTTGGGACTAAAACCCAGAAAAAATGGATGTCTGCTGAGCTTGTTGCCAACGTCATGGTATTGTTTTTGGTTTTTGTGATCTTGGATATCAGTATTTTAAAATACCATGTCAGTGCCATGTTGATTGGACAATGCATGACGGCTTTTTTTGCGGTGTGGACGGTGCATCATGATACGGAAGATCATGTGTATATGGCGCGTACTGTGCGTAATGAGTTTAAACGGGTCGTGACCTACAACATGTTTTATCATGTGGAGCATCATTTGTTTCCCGCAGTGCCGACACGACGTTTACATATTTTGGCAAAACGTTTGGATGAACATGATCCAACGGTTGAAATTCGGCATGTGTTTTAAAACATCGGACATAAAAATAGGGCTCTCGGCCCTATTTTTATGAGATCTGAAATTTATTTAATTTTCTTAAATAAGAAGTCGTTGATCTTATGACCTTCTTCGAGTCCACGACGTTCAAATTTAGTTTGTGGACGCCAGTCTGGACGCGGGTAACTGTTACCTTTACCTGCCATATTTTCAAGATTTTGACGGTTATCGAGTACATCAATCATCCACTCTGCATACGGTTCCCAGTCTGTCGCTGCGTGGAATGTGCCACCCATTTCCAACTTTTGCTCAACCAGTGGCATACGGTCATGGGAAACGAAACGACGTTTGAAGTGACGTTTTTTCTGCCATGGATCTGGGAAGTAGAGTTGCACAGCGTTGATGCTGTTATCTGGCATTTCACGTAATACTTGAATGGCATCTGCATCTAAAAGACGAAGATTGATTAAACCTGCAATTCCAGCTTCATACACACATTGCGCAATCCCCGGAACATGCACTTCAATCCCGACATAGTTACGTTCAGGGTTGGCCTGTGCCATCAACACCAATGAACGTCCCATACCAAAGCCAATTTCAACCGTGAGCGGACGCTCTGGATGTTCAAACTGCTGACGTAAGTCGCCTACAGGATATTCCAAAATCATGTGACCATATTGTTCAAGCGCAGTGCGTTGCGAGGTGTTCAGCGGAGATGAACGACGCATAAATGTCACAATTTCGCGGTGTTCATTTAAGTTGTCTAGCTCGACGACTTGCTGGTCTAATTGATCATTCGTCATAATTTTGGCAGATGTAGAAATTCGAAAGCGGTATTGTAAGTCCTGAGCAGGACAAGTCAAATTTTTTACTCAGAATTTATCAAATTCAGCACGCTCTATTTTGATTAGCCTAAAAACTGTCATCATTTATTAATCATGATGTAACGAATAAAAATTAACCTGCCATACGATTTAACCAACTGATAAAAAAATGATGAAAAATTTTAAGCCACAGATATTAAGCCTGAGCCTGATTTTGGCAGGTTGTTCTTTTCCTGCGTATGCACAACTATTATTTAGTCAGTATGTAGATGGAACTTCAAATAAGAAAGGATTGGAAGTTTATAATCCAGATCCGACGACGGTCAACTTGGCAGAATATCAGATCAAGCAGTTTGCAAATGGCAGTAGCAGTGCAAATTTGACGGTGAGTTTGACAGGGCAATTGGTAGGAAAGGGGCATTATCTAGTCGGGCATTCTGCTTTAAAAGAAGCGCTGGGCGATGCGGTACAACAGCAGGCGAACTTAGCTTTCAATGGTGACGATGCTTTGGTGCTTTATCATAATGGTATTGCGATTGACCGCTTTGGTACAGTGGGCGAAAGACCAAGCACTGGATGGGGTAGTGTTGCAACAGCGAATAGTTTTAAACGCATACTATTAAGTAATAATGTTTCTAGTACGGGGATAGACGTTACCGCGCCGTTTGATTTGGCATCGGCATGGGAAAAATGGTCAGATCGAGATGCTTTTTCCAGTTATCTTGCTGGAAATACAGTGGTACCACCATTGACCACCGTGAGCTGTAGTACGACAGCTACCCCAATTGCAGCATTGCAAAGTGCCGCGCAAGATGTGGAGTATGTGGTGAAAGGCGTAATCACGGCTGATTATCGTTATAACAATGGTTTTTCAGGTTTCTTTGTCCAAACTCCAGATGCTCAGGCTACTGCAAATACCAGTAATGCGGTGTTTGTCTATGTTCCCTCTTCAAGTCGCGTGACCGGTGGGCAAGTCGGGCAGGAAGTCATTTTCAAAGGCAAACTGAAAACCTATCAAAACCAATTACAGCTTCAAGATTTAAGCAGCGATATAAACGTATGTAATCCTTCGGCAAGTGATTGGGTTAAGCCAATGGCGATCAATTTGCCCTTTGATAATTTGACTGAAATGTCAGGCCATGCACCAAAACGCTATCAAGGCATGTTGGTCAATATTCCTCAAACCTTAACGGTCAGTGAAAACTATGACTATGGGCGTTATGGTCAGTTGGCTTTAAGCCCCGCGCGTTTATATATCCCAACCAATCTATATCCTGCTCATTCAACCGAAGCCAAAGCACTGGCACAGCAAAATTTACGGTCTAAACTCATTTTGGATGATGGTTATAATAATCAGAACAGAACGCCGTGGTTGCCAACTTCCTTTAGTGCTAAAAACACCCTACGAACAGGTGCACAACTGCAAAATGTACAAGGCATTTTAGAATACCGCTATAACCAATGGCGAATTCAACCTGTGCTTGGTGCAACAGCGCCGCAAGTCTTAGACACGACAAACCCACGTGCAAGCGTTCCAGCAAAGGCTACACAGCAAGTTCGTGTTGCAGCATTTAACGTACTGAATTATGACAATGGTTTGGCACAAGGTTTTCCAACTGAACGTGGTGCAAGTTCTGAGGCTGAGTTTAAAAAGCAACATCTGAAAATTGTCAGTGCATTAAAAGCGATTGATGCAGATGTTTATGGTCTGATGGAAATTGCCAACAATGGTTATGGCGAGCGTAGCGCAGTTGCTTATTTAGCTGAGGCACTTGGAAGCGACTGGAAATATGTAACGCCTCCGAATGCTGACAAACTTGGAACCGATGCGATTGCTGTTGCTATTATTTATAATGCCAAGCGGGTCAAACCAATCAATGTTGCAGCGGTCTTTGATGACCAGAGCCAGAAAAACCGAGTCACGATGGCGCAGACCTTTCAAGCCTTATCAGGCGGGAAAACTTTTACGGTTATTCCGAACCATTTGAAGTCTAAAGGTAGCTGTCCAGATGATAAAATTTCGATAGAGGCAGATCAGGGCGATGGTCAAGGTTGCTGGAATCCAACCCGCGTTAAAGCGGTACAAGCGTTAATGCAATGGGTCGCGAAAAATCCAACACAGGTAAGTAAACCGAATGTCTTACTGTTGGGGGATATGAACAGTTATGCCAAAGAAGATCCAATTCTGGCGCTTGAACAAGCCAACTATAAAGTGCTGTTGAATGATGGAAAAATTGGTCAGGGGAAAGCAGCTTATAGCTATGTTTTCGGCGTAGCCAGTAATACCCAAGGTTATGGTGGTGCAGGCAATTTAGACCATGCGATTGCTGATGCAGCACTTTATCCTTTGGTGAAAAAAGCATTTGCATGGCATATCAATGCAGATGAACCGACGGCACTAGACTATAACGAAGAATATAAAACTGAGGAGCAAATTGCTGCATTCTATGCGGACGATGCTTACCGCTCTTCTGACCATGACCCCGTGATTGTGGATTTAGACTTAAACGATGCAGTGGTTAACGATGAGGATAAAACCAGTGCGGGAAGTACAGGGTTGTGGTCTGCATTAGGGTTAATTGGTTTGGCCTTGTATGGCAGTTTAAGACGTCGCAAGAATCAGTCTTAACTTGCTTTATGGATAATAATAAAAGGGCGTCATCGCCCTTTTAATTTGTTTATGATTTGAAACCTTTTATGAGCTGATACGGTCAATGAGGGTAGTGCTGGCTTCATTTAAGCCTAACACCTCGACCACAACACCTTGGGCTTCAAACTTTTCAACTACAGCATTTAACATTTGGACTGAAGTCATATCCCAAATATGTGCATTACTGAGTTCAATTTCAACCTTCTGAATATGTTCATTAAAGTCAAAAAACTGAAAGAATTTCTCTGAACTACTAAAGAAAATTTGACCGCCTACTAGATAGCGACGGGTATGGTTATGTAGTTCCGACTGGACATGAACCGTACTTTCCAGCTTGTTTATGAAAAATAATGCAGACAGTAAAACTCCGACAAAGACACCTAAGGCAAGATTATGTGTGGCTAAGACAATCATCACGACACTCAACATCACTACATTACTTTGTAGCGGGTGTTTAGCGATGTTTTTAACCGAGTCCCATTGGAATGTAGTAAACGCCACCATGATCATAATGGCAACCAAAGCCGCCATCGGAATATAAGCTAGCCAATCCTTAAAAAACACCACTAAACATAGCAGAAATACACCTGCTACTAGGGTCGAAAGTCGAGTACGCGCACCAGAGCTGACATTAATCACAGACTGCCCAATCATGGCACAGCCTGCCATACCGCCCATAAAACCACTCACAATATTGGCCATGCCTTGTCCACGACATTCTTGATGACGGTCGCCTTCGGTGCCTGTAACTTCATTGACTACCGTGGTGGTCATCATGCTCTCAAGCAGGCCCACGGTTGCCAGTGTGATGGAGTAAGGAAAAACAATCTGGAGCGTTTCAAAGTTCAGTGGAATATCAGGCAGTAAAAAAATAGGTAAAGTATCGGGAAAATGACCTAAGTCACTGACCATACGCATATCCGCACCTAAAAACAGCGCCAAAGTGGTGAGAACAATAATACAAATCAGAGGCGAGGGGATCGCTTTACCTATTTTAGGAATATAAGGGAATAGGTAAATGACAGCGAGGCCAAGGGCTACAAAGACATAACCCATACTGTCCATTCGGTTTAATTCGGGCAGTTGTGCCACAAAAATCAATATCGCCAATGCATTTAAAAAGCCATAGACCACGGACTGTGAAACAAAGCGCATCAGTTTAGCGACTTTAAAATAACCCGCTATGATCTGAATCACACCAGTGAGAATGGTTGCTGCCAGTAAATACTGGAGACCATGTTCTTTGACCAAGGTGATCATCAGTAATGCCATCGCGCCTGTTGCTGCGGAAATCATGGCAGGACGACCGCCAAAGAATGCAATGCTTACTGCGATACAAAAGGAGGCGTAAAGACCGACCTGAGGGTCGACACCTGCAATGGCTGAAAAAGCAATAGATTCGGGTATGAGTGCAAGTCCTACCACTAAACCAGCAAGAACATCGGTACGAATGTTAGAAAACCATTCATTTTTTTTAAGGCTAATCACAGATCAAATTCATTTTAGGGTCAAGGGCGCTATGTTAAAACAACTCTGTCGCAAATTGCAGTGTTGTTGTACTTGAAAAAAAATGTGAATTAGACAATATTCAATAGGCGAACGAATGATTTTTCGTTTACGCTTTTTTGCAATTTACAGGTTTTGATCACTTGAAAGTTTGTTAGAAGCCATTTAAAACAGAGAATAGAGTTATAACAAGGATCAGATATGAAGCTTTATTATGCACCGGGTGCGTGCTCACTTGCGGCGCACATTATCCTCAATGAAATTAATGTTGACTTTGATTTAGTCCGAGTAGATTTAAAAACACATAAAACAGAAAAAGGTGCAGATTATTACGAAATTAATCCAAAAGGATATGTACCCGCTTTAGAAATTAATCCAGGTTTGATTCTGACTGAAAATGTAGCCATTTTGCCATTTTTAGCACAACATGATCCAAAACAAGATCTTATTCCGCCATCGGGTTTGGGGCGTGCCAAAGTTTTAGAATGGTTAGGTTATTTAAACTCTGAATTGCACGATGCTTATGCTGTTTTCTTCGGTGCGCCATTAGATGCTGCTGCCAAAGAAAAAGCCTACGCTGAGATTGATCGTTTACTCAGTTATATTGATAAACAAATTGGTGAGTCGGATCATGACTATTTGGTCGATGATAATTTTGGCCCCGCAGATGCGTATTTATTTGTCCTCACCAATTGGTCAAATGGCATCGAACATGACTTATCACCATATAAAAATATTATCTTTATCCGTAATAAAGTGGCTGAACGTCAGTCGGTACAAATAGCAATGCGAGATGAAGGTCTAATTCCTTAATTTTGATGCATTGAAGAAGCGCCGAAAGGCGCTTTTTTTCATACTTTAAAATTTATTATTGATATTTAGTCAATAATATTTTGCAGATTCACTACTTTTTAGCGCAGAACAGAGTCTTTATAGTGCCTGCATAGATTTTGGTTTTTAGGCTCTTCCCATGAAAAATATTTTATTAATTAACGGTGCGAAAACTTTTGCACACTCAAATGGTCAGTTAAACGATACCTTAACTGAACTTGCACAAGAGGTCTTGTCAGGCTTAGGACATCAGGTTCAAGTGACACGCGCTGACAGTGAATATGATGCAAAAGTTGAAGTGGAAAAATTTCTGTGGGCAGACACCGTGATTTACCAAATGCCGGGTTGGTGGATGGGTGCACCATGGACTGTGAAAAAGTATATCGATGATGTCTTTACCGAAGGGCACGGTAGTCTGTATGCCAATGATGGTCGCTCACGTGCAGATGCTTCAAAAAAATATGGTTCAGGTGGTCTGATTCACGATAAAAACTATATGCTGTCGTTGACATGGAATGCACCGATGGATGCATTTAATGATGCTGAACAATTTTTCCATGGGGTTGGGGTCGACGGGGTTTATTTACCTTTTCACAAAGCCAATCAGTTCTTAGGAATGAAAACCTTACCGACGTTTATTGTCAATGATGTGATTAAAGCCCCTGAAGTTGAAGCCTATATGGCACAGTACCGTGACCATTTGACGCAAGTTTTTGCTTAATCGGGAGAAGTGACCATGTTAACTGTAATAGCTGAAATTATTTGTCATTCAGAGCAAGATTTTACAACGGTTCTTGATTCATTCAACAACATCCGTGAGCAAGTATTACAAGAGCCCGGTTGCCATCTCTATGATGTGCATATCGACCATCCTGCTGTTGAGAGTGCATTACAAACCAAAGTACCGTTTTCAATCATGATGTATGAAAAATGGGAAAGCATGCAGCATTTAGAAACCCATATGCACAGTATCAATATGCAGCAACATGCTCAAGCAACCGAAGGTGCAGTTGCTCATGTACAAATTCGTATTTTAGAAGCGCAATAAGTGATGCATATGAGTTTGACAGCGCTTTTCTTCGCTCCGTTTATTGAAACTCCAGTGTTTCATTAAACTGAACCTGTTCGAGTTTCAATGCATAACGCTGTTTTAATGTTGACCATTGAACTTTGACAGGTTGTGTTGTTTCAGCAAACTCATTTTTACCTGTTGTACTTTTTACTTTGCCTGTCATAAAGTTGATACTTCGCGCCGTGATGTCGCCTGATGCACGGTGGAAATCATCGACATCATAACCAATCAGTTTAAATGCACGGTCTTGGTATCGGAAGGTATACGTGTGATTGGTCACATACCACGAACCACAGCTTAACCAGTAGTGCAAATGAACTTTAAGCACACCTTTTTGAATGCTTAATGCTTCAGTCTCACCGAGTGGATCTGCGAGGCAAGGGGACTCTATGTCACCTTCTGTCGGCAAAGTAGTATTAGTCGCCGCAAGTTGATAACCATGCGTTTGCTTCAATAAAAGCAAAATTTTTCGTCCATTGATATTGAGGACATCACTCCCTAAGCGATCATTTTTAACAATATGTTCAGGATTGGTGTCTTCAATAATCAGGGCAATATCCGCTTGACCATCTTGGTTTAAATCACCTTGGACTTTTTCTAAAATCTTCCAGTTTTTTGGCACAAAAGATTGGTAGCTTGTTTTGAGAGTCGGTTTTTCCTCTACTTTGGCCCAAGCATTGCTTGTGAGTGTTATGAAAAATAGGGTGTTGAGTATGAGTGTTGGTCTGATCCATTTTTGAATGGGCATCGTTTCCTCTCATTTTTATATGGTTATCGATGTTAATAAATAAAGATGGTTGAGTGTATCAAAGCGTGTGGCGAAATGTCCCTACAACCTAGGTCATCATAAAGTGTTGTCCTAGTGTTGAAATAAATAAAAAAGGACTCCGAAGAATTAATGCCAGTCAGTTAAGAAATTGACTGGCATTTTCTTGGGTACTTTTGAGGCTTTATTTTGACGACTCTAGGGCATTGCCTTGATCTTCTTTCAGGCAAAACAAACATTTTAGACTGTTCCAGCAAACGCTCTAAATGCTTGGGCAAATTCCCTGCCGATTCCAGCGGAGTATGCCTTAATATATTGATAATGCTGATTGAAGCAATATGGAAACTGATACGCAAAGGGCTGACTTTCGCCCGTTGAGCCATAAATTTCATTTGCCTTCTAAGAATATTATAAGCAATCAATACACCCCATAATTCCTGATACACCAATTCAGGCTGCTTGCTTCTTAAATGCATCCCATCTTGCAGGTCGCTCTTGATTTCACGGTAGCACATCTCGATTTCCCAGCGCTGAGCATACAGCGTACTGACCTCTTCCAGAGGATAAGCCTTTGAATCTAATAATGATGTAACGTATCGTCTAACCCTTCCAGACTGTTCAGTTTCAATCAGGCGGGCTTCCCAATAGTCACCTAAATCCGGATTCAGTTTCTTCGCTCTTGGAGAAACAGGCATTCTGATTTGAAAGTCATGCGCTGAGTTTTTCCTGATAATTTCATAGCGCAGATTGTCTTTAGCCCGCATAAGCCAATGGCAGTTTTCCCGAGACTGCCACCCTGATAAGAAATCAGCAGAGAAGTAGGCCCGGTCAAATAAAGTCAGGCTATTTGCAGGCACTTTCAATTTCTTCGCTAAAGTCAGCTCGCCTTGATCCATACTTCCAATCCCGGCATCAATCACTTCATGAGTATTGGTGTTGATCAGGCAAACCGCTCTGGCTTGCGGCCAAGGTGCTGCTATCGTTTTGCCTTTGGAAGAACCGAAGTGCCTGAAGTTCTCATCTGTGTGGGGCATGGACCAGACGGCTCCATCTACAGCGCAGATGCTTAGGCCATGAAAGGCGGAATATTGCGGCTGAGAATCTTCAAACCATGTCTGACTCAGTGTATTGAACAGGACATTTAAAGGCTCCAGACCCAAGCGCTGTCTGGCCTGCACTGATGCGCTTGGGGCGCAGCTTTCAGCCGTGCCAAAAACCAGCTGCAGCTGCTGAACAACATACCAGATGGGCTGGTCGCGGAACAATGCAAGTCCAATAACTAGCCATACAGCATGCTCTGCGGGGAGTTTTCTTTTTCTGACCGATGCTTTCCCGGTCCGTTTTAAACAGTCTTCAATCCAGTTTAAATCAATTAATTCGCTAAAATTAGAAAGTGAAGGAGCTGTCTGCTGAAATGCTGAACTTAAATTCTGAGAAAAAGTCATAAAAAAATGAGCGTATCTGGATACGCTCATTTTTACCGCATTTCAGCTATTTTGTCTTAACTGATCAGCATTACTCCGAAGAATCCTTTTTATCGCTTAAAACAGATTAAGAGATTATTTAAAGAAATAACCTGTTTCTGGTGAGCTTGCGTTGGCCATACGTTTGCGAGGCATACGGCCTGCGAGAAATGCTTCTCGACCCGCTTCAACTGCTTTTTTCATAGCAGAAGCCATTAAAATTGGTTGCTGAGCGGCAGCAATCGCGGTATTCATCAACACGCCATCACAGCCGAGTTCCATGGCAATGGCTGCATCGCTTGCCGTTCCCACACCAGCATCTACTAATACAGGGACTTTGGCATTTTCTTTAATAATAGAAATCGTGTGTGGATTTAAAATTCCTAAACCAGAGCCAATCAAACTACCTAAAGGCATGATGGCAACGCAGCCCATGCTTTCAAGTTCTTGTGCCACAATTGGGTCATCCGAGGTATAGACCATGATTTCAAAACCATCGTCAATCAAGGTACGTGCCGCTTTTAATGTTTCGGTAATGTTTGGATATAGCGTTTTTTCATCGCCCAATACTTCAAGCTTGACCAAGTTATGACCGTCTAATAATTCACGCGCCAACATACAGGTACGCACGGCACTATTGGCATCAAAGCAGCCTGCTGTATTTGGGAGAATGGTATATTTTTCAGGTGGGACCACGGACAATAAGTTTGGTTGATCAGGATGCTGACCAATATTGACCCGACGAATCGCAACCGTCACGATTTCTGCGCCACTGGCTTGAATGGCCAAATCGGTTTCTTGCAGGTCTTTATATTTACCTGTGCCCACCAGTAGACGAGATTGAAATGATCTAGAACCAATGATGAGAGGGCTGTCTTGCATGTGAACTCCGTATTAACCGCCACCGACGGCATGAATAATTTCAATTCGATCCATTGCACAAATTGGGGTGTGTTCCAATTTACTTTTACTAATAATGTTTTCATTTTGCTCAACAGCAAAACGTTTGCCTTCAAGTGCAAAGGTTTGCACCAACTCAAGCAGGGTTTTACATTCGGTATGCTGTAGTTCACCGTTTAAATAAATCTGCATCGTGCTCATCTCTAGTTATTTACTTGGCATATTTCATGGCATTCCATGCCAAAACCAACCAACCTGCAATCATCAATGCCCCACCAATCGGGGTAATCGCACCTAGGCCACGCGGTAAGCCCAATGCCATGACATACAGGGAACCACAGAAAAAGAAGATGCCAACTTGAATCAGTAAAAAGCTGGTTTTGATGGGAAGTTGGGGAATAACTTTGGCCAAAATGCCAAGCGCCAGTAAACCAAGTGCATGGTAAATAAAGTAATCAGTTGCAGTTTGCCACCAAGCCAATTGGGCTTCAGTAGCACGTGCTTTGAGACCATGTGCGCCAAAGGCACCTAATATAACGGCAAACGCTAAATTCAGCGCTGAAATCGCAATCCACATATGCAATGCTTTACTTATATCACTGTGCGCAACAAAGTAGCATATTTTTAAGACAGGTTAAAAGACAAAAAGTCTCATTTATTGGTAAAAAGAAAAGGGCATTTCGCCCTTTTCTGTATTGGTATCATCTTAGTTTGATGACATCGCCACTTTAATTTTTTCCATGGCATTTTTTTCAAGCTGACGAATACGTTCTGCGGAAACATTATATTCAGCAGCCAGTTCGTGCAGCGTCGATTTTTCATCATCTAACCAACGGCGCTGTAAAATATTACGTGAACGATCATCAAGTTGTTCCATCGCATCATGCAGAGCATTGGTGCTTTGTTCTTCGTAATCTTCTTCTTCAGCCAAACGCGCTGGGTCGTAGCGGTTATCTTCAAGATAAAGCGCAGGTGCAACATGGGTTGAACCTTCATCGTCATCATCACCCTGAGCTTCAAATGCTGCATCATAAGCAGTTAAACGACCTTCCATTTCCAACACTTGTTCAGGTGTTACATTGAGGTCATTTGCAATCGATTGCGCTTCTTTTAGAGTGAGCTTTTTGGACGATTTTTTTAGACTACGTAAATTAAAGAACAGTTTACGTTGTGCTTTAGTTGTCGCAATTTTGACAATACGCCAGTTACGAATCACATATTCATGAATTTCTGCTTTAATCCAATGCACCGCAAAAGAGACCAAGCGTACGCCCATGTTTGGGTCGAAGCGTTTAACGGCTTTCATTAAGCCCAAGTTACCTTCTTGAATGAGGTCACCTTGAGGTAAGCCGTAGCCTGCATAACTGCGGGCAATATGAACCACAAAACGTAGATGCGACATGACTAGAAGTTTAGCGGCATCGAGGTCTTGGTCATAATAGTAGCGTTCAGCTAGCTCTTTTTCTTGTTCCGCTGTCAAAATCGGGATTTGGTTGACAGTACTAATATAAGCGCCCAAGTTTACACCTGGTGCCGATAATGACAGGGGCATCAATTGATTGCTGCTGTCACTCATGTGTTCTCCTTAGGGATTTCATTTTTACCCAACAATTGAATTTATCTTAATCCAATCTTCCACTGAATAATGGAAAATTGGGTATAGAAATGTAAACTTTTATGCAAATGTGAATAGACTTAGTGTAATTGAAAAGAATTAAGATTCAATGAAGTAGTGAAATTCATGTTCATTAATTTGTTTCAAAACACAAGTTAAATGATGGATTTCGCAATAACGCGTGATATCGATCTGACTGTGCGGATCAGACGATTTTAATAGAAAATGCTGCGCCGGACTCTTTTTAAGTGCGCGTTTAAGCAACAACAGAGGCATAGGACATGGTTGCCCTATTGCATCAATAATGTTGGTATTTTGTTCGATATCACTCATATAGCTAGGGCAGGCTTCACAACATTTAGGTGGGTAGAAATAGTAGCAAATTCAGTGCCAAAACCCAAATATTTCATGTGTTGTAGGCCTATAGTCGCTATATCTAAAATTACAAATAACTAGTTAAAAAATATGCTGAATTAAAAAGACGATTAATCAAAAAAAAGGGTATGAATTGTTTTTAACCCATGTTAAGCTCGTCGCGTACTGGGATTTAACACAACCATAAATTGTTTTAAATCCTATTTTACAAATGGATGTAACCGGGATTTTGTTAATAGTTATACAGAATGATTACAAGCTTAGAAATAATAAATATTTTTAAACCTTGTTTGGTCTGCTGTTTGCAACACCGGGTGGTCCTTCTTTTAGATACAATGAGGATTAACTTATGACAGCTCGTGAACAAGGCGTAGTTAAATGGTTCAACGACACTAAAGGCTTCGGCTTTATTCAACGCAATGGCGGCGACGATGTATTCGTTCACTTCCGTGCAATCCAAGGCGACGGCCACCGTTCACTACGTGACGGCCAACGCGTTGAATTCAGCGTTGTAAAAGGTCAAAAAGGCTTCCAAGCTGAAGAAGTACAACCTTTAGACTAATTGTCTGAACGTACTTTAAAACGCCTCAATGTAAATTGGGGCGTTTTTGTTTATACTACAGATTAATTTTCGTGATTTTTCGTCAGAGCGCACATATATGTCATCAGGTTTTGAAACCTTAAATTTACATCCTCAACTTAAACGAGCTATTGATGCTTTAGGTTTTAAGGATATGACGCCTATTCAGCAAAAGGTTTTAAAATTCACTTTGGCGGGACACGATGCAATTGGTCGTGCGCAAACGGGAACTGGTAAAACAGCGGCATTTTTGGTGAGCGTGATTAACGACTTGCTGAATAACCCAATTCAAGAGCAGCGCTACCGCGGTGAACCTCGCGCCTTGATTTTAGCACCGACCCGAGAGCTTGCATTGCAAATTGAAAGCGATGCGAAAGAACTCACGAAATTCTCAGATTTACATGTCGTGACGCTTTTAGGCGGCGTTGACTTTGATAAACAAAAAGCACAACTTGATAAAAAACCTGTCGATATTATGGTGGCGACGCCAGGTCGTCTGATTGACTTTGTTGAACAAAAAGAAGTTTGGCTCGACCAGATTGAATTTTTAGTGATTGATGAAGCCGATCGCTTATTGGATATGGGCTTTATTCCTTCAGTAAAACGTATTGTTCGTTTCTCACCGCGTAAGGAACAACGTCAGACTCTGATGTTCTCTGCAACGTTTAGTTACGATGTTTTAAACCTTGCACAGCAGTGGTTGTTTGAACCTGTAACTGTTGAAATTGAGCCAGAGAAGAAGACCAATGCAGATGTTGAACAACGGGTGTACATGGTCGCAAAGTCAGATAAATATAAATTGCTACAAGACATTCTGCGCGATGAGCCTATTGAAAAAGTGATGATTTTCGCAAATCGGCGCGATCAAGTGCGTAAACTCTATGACAACTTAAAGCGTGATGGCTATAAAGTGGTGATGTTGTCAGGTGAAATCGCACAAGACAAACGTTTGAAAATGCTAGATCAATTTAAAAATGGTCAACATAACATCATGATTGCAACTGATGTTGCGGGGCGTGGTATCCATGTGGATGGTGTATCGCATGTGGTGAATTTCACCTTGCCTGAACAGTCGGATGACTACGTACACCGTATTGGTCGTACAGGCCGTGCAGGTACAAGTGGTGTGAGTATTAGTTTTTTATCTGAAGATGATGCGTTCTATCTACCCGAAATTGAAAAAGCCATTGGGCAAAAACTACCACTGACACGTTTAGAAGGTTATTGCTAATCGTTTGACGTGATTGGTGTAAAAAAAACCGCTCAGATAAGCGGTTTTTTTATGGCATCTTTATTTTGCTTTACACGAAAAAGTCAGGATTGTTTGATAGTCACTGTCTTGGTTAATGCCTGAGTTTGTACCCGAAATAGAACCTAGTACAGATGCGGCTGCTTGGATCATTTTTCCAGTTTCATCGCTCACGACGCCTTTTAAAGCACCTTGATATTCAGTTTTTTCATCACTCACAATCGCCGTTGCTTTAGAGCCACAAGTTTTAGCTGCTGCTTCAATGGCGTTGTTTTTTGCAATCAATGCAGTTTTACCAATACCCGTAACTTCGTATTGATTGTCAGCTTTTTGGATCGCCAAAGAATTGCTTGGTGTCGATGCACAAGCGCTTAGAAGTAGTGTTAGTGCTGCTGCTCCAGCAATAGCGATATTCTTTTTCATTTCATACCCCAGTCATGTTTTATTAAATCATTGTTTATTGGAACATAGCTTGTCGGATGAATCATGTAAGAAATGTATGAAAAATGCAGTCTTATCGAATAGTTTAAAAAGTACTCAATATTTTAAAATTAGTTTTGCCAAAACTGGGTATTTCATACTGAAGCGCTAGAGCAAACTTTTCAGAGTGTGCTACTCTAAAACGTATTGTTTAATTTGAAAGATTAAGAGCCTAATGACGGAACTCGCGGTAGATATCGTTCACCAGAATATGCATCAACGTCAATCGATTGGCCATTTGGTCGAGCCTGCTCCCAATGCAGAACAATTAGAGCGAGCATTTCAAGCCGCATTGACTGCGCCAGATCATCATCGTTTAAAGCCGACACGTTTTATCGTAATTGCTGAAGATCAACGTGAGGCATTTGGTGAGTTATTGTCACAAGCCTTGGCTGATTTGGGCGAAACGGAATCAGCACAATTAGAGCGTGTTAAAAATCATCCTTTTCGTGCCCCATTACTGGTTTTGGCACTGACTAAATTTCAATCGCATCCGAAAGTCCCTAATTTTGAGCAGACTTTGAGTAGTGGGGCTGCTATTCAGAATTTTATTTTGTCCTTACAAGCTCAAGGTTTTTCGAGTATGTGGCGTAGTGGAGCAGTGGTGGAATCGGTGCATTTCAAACAGGCTTTGGGCCTCACCGCAGATGATTTGATCTCAGGTATTTTATATATTGGTACGGCAGTTAAAGCAATTCCGCCACGTGCCGAAATTCAAACCCAAGATTATGTAAGTTATTGGAATCAATAGTTCCATTTTAGGATATAAAAATAATGTCAGAGTTAAAATTTTCAGATTTGGTTGAACCTGTAGCAGTAGATCAAAAAACGGCACTACGTATTACAGTTTTGGGTGGTGGTAGTTTTGGGACGGCCATGGCGAATACCGCGGTTCGTAATGGCTGCGATACCATGATTTGGATTCGTGATGAAGCGGTTGCGGCTGATATTAATGCGACGCACGTAAATAAACGCTATTTGCCCGATTTTAAACTTGAAGATGGTTTACGTGCAGTTTCAAATATAGAAGAGGCTGTTCGTGATCGCGACATTATTTTGGTGGCGATTCCGAGTCATTCTTTCCGTGATGTCCTTAAACAAATCAAACCGTTTATTACTTCGCAAGCAGTGGTGTCTTTGACCAAGGGTATTGAAGCGAATACTTTTAGTTTTATGAGTGATATTATTCGCTCAGAGCTACCAGAAGTGCCTTATGGCGTGTTATCTGGGCCAAACTTGGCCAAGGAAATTGTGGCAGGACAACCAGCGGGAACAGTCATAGCAAGCCAGTCTGACTTAGTGCGTTACGCTGTACAACAAGCTTTGCATAGTGCCTTGTTCCGTGTTTTCGCCAGCGATGACGTGCATGGTGTAGAACTTGGCGGTGCGCTTAAAAACATTTATGCGGTTGCGATGGGAATGGCTGCTGCATACAAAGTCGGTGAAAATACGAAGAGTATGATTTTGACTCGTGCTTTGGCGGAAATGAGTCGTTTTGCTGTGAAGTTAGGGGCAAATCCACTGACCTTCTTAGGATTGTCTGGTGTCGGAGATTTATTCGCAACGTGTAGCAGTCCACTCAGTCGCAACTATCAAGTTGGTTTTGCATTGGGTCAAGGTAAGAGCTTGGAACAGGCAACCACTGAATTGGGGCAAACAGCAGAAGGCATTAACACGATTGTGCAAGTCAAAGCACGTTCCGAAGAGTTGGATGTGTATATGCCGATTACTAGCGCTTTATACAGTGTTATTTTTGAAAATGCGCCACCAATGACAATTGCATTATCCTTAATGAAAAATGGACACCGCAGTGATGTGGAGTTTGTTTTGCCGCATCATGAGGTTTAAAGTCACTTAAAAAACGAAATAAAATGAGCGTTTAAGTGGGTAGAATGACTGAATTGTCATAAAAATTAATTAAAATAATCAGGATTTGAATAAGGATTTTTTATGCAACTGACTTTGGTACGTCATGGCGAAGCTGCACCACCGATCATGGGGAATGACACTAAGCGCCCACTCACCGAACGTGGGCATGCACAGGCAGAGCAAACTGCTGACTTTTTAAAGTCACGGATCCAACCTGATGTCTTTGTGGTTAGCCCATTGCTGCGTGCGCAGGAAACATTGGCACACATTAAACAGCACTTTGCGGATGTACCTGTTGTAATCTGTAATACCATTAAGCCAGATGATGATGCAAAAGCGGCTGTGGAATGGTTATCACATTTGCCGTATGAGTCTATTGTAGTGGTGTGTCATATGAATGTGGTGGCACACATGGCCTCGATTTTGGTGACAGAATCTTTCAATCCTTATGCTTTGGCTGAAGCACGGATTTATGAGCAAGCAGTTATTGCGGAAGGCTTGTCGACACAAACAAAAGCATTTATACCTAGCATATAAAAACCAATTAAAACGGCAGAATATAATACATGTTGCAAATTTGGATGCCCGAAGCCGATGGAACATGGCACTGGTCTATAGGTGAAAGATGGCAATCTGCTCATACACTTGAGCAATTGATCCAAGATATACAAGCGCATCATGGTGAGGAAGCAACTGTTTTCTTTCCAAGCCGTGATGTGCAAATTATTCAGCAAAATATGCCTAAGGCTCAATACAAGCAGTTGGGGGCTGAAGGTGTGAAGTATTTGCTCGAAGAATATGTATTGAGCTCAATCGATCAGATGAAAGTATTACATCACTTTCAAGCGCCTGAACAACTCACTGTTTTGGGTATTTCAAAGCATCGTTTAGAGACTTTGCAGCATGCCTTGAGTTTGATTCCTGTGAAGCTGGTCAGTCTATTGCCTGATTTTCTGATTTTGCCTGTACCTGACGCAGAGCAGGTAATCTTGGGTTGTATTGAAGAGCGACTCTTATTTCGCTCTAATACTTGGTTGGGCGGATCAATTGATGATCTTGCTGTATTTTTAGATTATCAAGCAGCCAATCAAAAATATAAGATTTGTAACTTGAGTGCTTCACACATGGATAGCTTAAACGCCAGTGTGACGCAGGAGCAGCTTGAGTCTTTCCATTATGAATGGGTGGTATTGCCAAGAGCAAAACAGCATCCATGGAATCTTTTGCCGAAGGTGAAAGAGCAACATGTTTCAACGGGCTATTGGAAAGCCTGTGCAGCGGTATTGGTTGCGTTGATTGTGACCCAACTGACCTACGATGCGACGCGTTGGTATCAAAATAAAAAGCTTGCAGAGCAAGTGGCTGTGCAAGCAGTCGATCAATTTAAATATTGGTTTGGTGCGAACTATCCTGTGAGCGAGCAAACCCTGCGAAGCCAGTTTGAATATCAACTGAATATGAATAAACAAGCTGATGCTCAAGCTTTATCTTTATTGAGTCGCGTTGGTCCTGTGCTCATGCAACAGCAAATTGTGGCAAATCAGGTGATGTATGAAGCAAATAGCTTAAATATGCAACTTAAAGCTAACTCGGCAGAGGCTTTACAGACACTCACTCAGCAGCTTAATCAACAAGGTTTTCAGGTTGAATTAGGCAATATTCAGCCGACCACGGGTGGGGCAATTGGAATGGTGAAAATACAATAATGAAAGCCATGCAAAATTTACAAACTGTTTTGGATCAGCGTTTAGAGCTGATCAGTGCTTATTTTGATCGTCTTACACCGCGCGACCGTGTATTAGCCATCTTCTTGGTCATTTTTGTCTTGGTGAGCTCGATAGGGGCTGCGCTTTGGTATACCCATGCTGCGGCAGAGAAACAGCAAAAACGCGTGAACCAGCTCAAAGAAACCATGACATGGATGCAGAGCAATGCAGTCATCATGAAATCGAGCTCAGATGGGCAACTGACTCCGATGGAGCAGATCCAACGTATTGCACAGCAGCAAGGTTTGTCGGTTGCTTCGCAGCAGAATGCTGAACAAATTCAGTTGGTGGTAAGCCACGCAAACTATGTGGTGTTGGCCAACTTTTTGACTCAACTAACGCAAAATGGTTTGAGTATTGAAAAAATGGAGTTGGTCTCAGATGCAGGGCAGATTAAATTATCGGCGAGCGTGAAATAATCGCTAAAAATAAAGCCAGACGAAGCATGGTGTTTTAGCGAGGCTATGCCTATAATATGGCGACTTAAAAAGCAGTAGACTTTTACAGATATGTTGTATTCTCTTGCCCGCCCTTTGTTGTTTACTTTAGCACCAGAGCGTGCACATGAGCTAACACTATCGCTATTGAAATCAACGCATAAGCTAGGCTTAATGCGTCAAAATATAGCGGCTAAACCGGTGACATGTATGGGCATCGAGTTCCCCAATCCTGTAGGTTTGGCTGCTGGTCTAGATAAAAATGGTGCTTATATTGACGCACTGGCAGGTCTAGGGTTTGGTTTTATTGAAATTGGAACCATTACTCCGCGTCCACAGCAGGGCAATCCTCTACCGCGTTTATTCCGTATCCCACAAGCTAAAGCCATTATTAACCGTATGGGTTTTAACAACGATGGCGTGGATCAACTGATTGAAAATGTCAAAGCGGCAAAGTTTAAAGGTGTTTTGGGGATTAATATCGGCAAAAATGCGGATACTCCAGTAGAAAACGCAGTAGATGACTATCTCATTTGTTTAGAAAAAGTCTATAACTATGCGTCTTATATTACCGTCAACATTTCTTCTCCAAATACAAAAAACCTGCGTAGTTTGCAAAGTGGCGATGCTTTAACCGAGTTGCTAGAGACGCTGAAAAAACGTCAGTTAGAGTTGGCTGAAGAGCAACAGCACTATGTACCACTGGTACTGAAAGTTGCGCCGGATTTGGAAGCGGAAGATATTCAATTTATTGCGAAACAACTGCTTCAGTTTAAAATTGATGGTCTGATTGTGACCAATACGACTTTGTCTCGTGAAGGGGTGGAAAACTTACCTTTTGGTGATGAAGCGGGTGGTTTATCTGGTGCGCCTGTGTTTGAGAAAAGCACAGCGTGTTTAAAAGCCTTTGCTGAGGTTTTAAAAGGTCAGATTCCTTTGATTGGTGTGGGGGGGATTTTGTCGGGTGAGCAGGCGCTTGCAAAACAAAATGCAGGGGCAAACCTTGTACAAGTTTATAGTGGCCTCATCTATACAGGACCAACCTTAATTCAAGACTGCGTCTCTGCAATGAAAACAACATGAATGCCATTGATATCTTCATATTGATTGTATTGCTCATTGGAGGGCTCAACGGTTTGCGTCAAGGATTTGTTAAAGCCTTTGCGAACTTGATAGGATGGATTTTAGCGCTGATTGTTGGTGCTAAATTTGCAAGCGTCCTAGCACCTTCGATGGTCTCACTCAGTGAAGATCCAGTGGTTCAAAAAATTGCAGCTTTTGCATTTATTGTATTGGTTATTGTGGTTTTGACGTGGATAGTCACGGCATTACTGAATAACATATTGAAGAGTTTAAAACTCGGGCCTTTGAATCGATTAGCCGGCGGTGCTTTTGGTTCATTAAAAGGGTTGTTAATTGTTCTGATTACGATGCAAGGTGTCGGGTCTTGGGTTGAAAGTTCTCCATATTGGAGACAATCCAAATTTGTCCAAACACTTTTGCCTTATGCGCCATGGGCGATGGAGCTTTCTAAAGAGGCTGCAAGCGAGGCGATGTCACATATCAAGTCTAAAGATACGCATGTATCTTCAGATTCTTCACCGAAAATTTCCTCGAAAAATGCTGAGGGACAGGGTGAGTCAACAAATAATCCTTTTTATTAATCCTAGCTTGTCTGCGAGGTTGCTATGTGTGGAGTAGTTGGTATAGCTGGTAAATCAGCTGTTAACCAAATGTTGTTTGATGCATTAACGATGTTACAACATCGTGGGCAAGATGCAGCTGGGATAGTAACCTGCCACGAAGGTCGTTTATTCTTACGTAAAGACAATGGCATGGTTCGTGATGTGTTCCACACTCGCCATATGCGTGCATTACAAGGTAACTATGGTATTGGGCATGTGCGTTATCCTACTGCGGGTTCATCGAGCAGCGCTGAAGCGCAGCCCTTCTATGTGAACTCACCTTACGGGATCACGTTAGCGCATAATGGTAACTTAACCAATGCTGAAGAAATTCATGACGATCTGTTCAAAACAGACTTACGTCATATGAATACGGATTCAGACTCAGAAGTACTGTTAAACGTATTTGCGCATGAGTTGCAAAAACGTGGCAAATTGATGCCTACAGCAGACGATATCTTCCATGTGGTTAGTAAAGTACATGAGCGCTGTAAAGGTGGTTATGCCGTGGTTGCAATGCTTACTGGGCATGGCTTAGTGGGTTTCCGTGATCCAAATGGTATTCGTCCACTGATTTACGGTTCGCGTGAAACTGATGCAGGTATGGAATATATCATTGCATCTGAGTCTGTCGCTATTACGGCACTCGGCTTTAAAGTTGAGCGTGATATTGCGCCGGGTGAAGCGATCTTTATTGACTCACAAGGGCAGATGTTTACCAAGCAGTGTGCTGAAGCGCCTGAATACCGCCCATGTATTTTTGAATATGTTTACTTTGCGCGTCCAGATGCGATTATTGATGGCATTTCAGTCTACAAAGCACGTTTAAAAATGGGTGAAAAGCTTGCTCAAAAAATTCTGACGGAGTGGAGTGAAGAGCACGATATCGATGTTGTGATCCCAATTCCAGATACCTCGCGTACCTCTGCACTTGAACTTGCAAATATGTTGGGCGTGAAGTTCCGTGAAGGCTTTATGAAGAACCGCTATATTGGCCGTACTTTCATTATGCCGGGTCAGCAATTGCGTAAAAAATCAGTACGTCAAAAGTTGAACCCTGTTGAACTTGAGTTCCAAGGTAAAAATGTACTTTTGGTGGATGACTCGATTGTACGTGGTACTACGTGTAATGAAATTATCCAAATGGCACGTGATGCGGGTGCGAAAAAAGTCTTCTTTGCTTCTGCTGCGCCGATGGTGAAATATCCAAATGTGTATGGCATTGATATGCCAGCAAAAGAAGAGCTGATTGCATCTGAGCGTACAGTTGAAGAAATTCGTGAAATTATTGGTGCAGATCGTCTAATTTTCCAAGATTTGGAAGACTTAAAAGCAGCTGTGCGTACCAGCAAAGTGCCAGATTTACAAGAGTTTGATTGCTCGGTATTTGATGGTCAATATGTTGCTGGTGGTATCGATGAAGCTTATTTAGATGAATTACAGGCGAAACGTCGTGAAACATCGAAAAAGAAAGACAGCTATATTGATGTCAATATTGATGCAGCTTCCGTTGATTTGACGGGTGTGAAAGAAGTCTAATTGATTTAGATTTGAGAAAAGCGGGAGTTTCCCGCTTTTTTCATTTATGATGGATTGATTCAAACAATGTAAGAAAAGGGATTTACATTGAAGGGTGTAAGCTATTCAATCATAAAGAATAAAAACATGTTGTGGTCTGCAAGTATCTGCTTGCTTGCGGTGCTTTTGTCGCTATTTATTTTAAATACTGTGGCTGGACTGCTGGTTTTTTATTTTGATTCGAGTCAAAGCATTTTTTGGCATAGCTTGAGTATTTATATCATTGGTTTGTTGCTCTTGGTGATGAGTTATTCCGTGGTATATGAGCTGTATGTGTTCCGTTCAGGCGGACACAGTCTGGCCAAGCAACTGCGTGCACGACGTTTAAGTTTGATTGAAAGTACACCAGAAGAAAGTATTGCGCTGAAAATTACAGAAAAACTAGCTGATACTTTTTTAATTGAAACGCCTGCTGTGTATGTTTTGCCCGATGAAGTGGGGGTAAATGCCTTAACCGCTGGTTTTTATCCCAAAGATATTGCGATTATTTTAACGTGGGGCGCCCTGCAAAATCTTGATGAACTTGAGCTGACGGGGTTATTGAATCATGAGTTTAATCAAATTTTATCAGGTGAGACCGCTGAAAATACACGGTTAAAAATTTTATATAGTGCTCTCACGACCTTTAGTCAGTGGGGTAGTAAAATTGCTAAATTGGGATTTTCAACTCATCATAAAAAGTCACAAAGTTTTGAAACGACTTTTGTTGCAACAGGTGGTGTGATCTGGCTGATTGGTAGTTTGGGGGTGCTGGTTACACGCTGTATTAAGTTTCTGACTTTGGGGGGGCGCACTTTAAAAAATGATATGAAAACACGTCGTCTGATGCAAAATGATGCCAATATTCAAACCTTGATGCGTATCTATGTGCATCACGCAGGTTCGCAAATTCACAGTGAATATTCTGAGTCGATTGCACACATGTGTTTTGCCAACTCATTAAGTGCACAAAGTTGGATGAATATTCATCCAAGTATTGAAGAACGTATTTATGAAATGAATCCGAATTTGGTTCAAGACATACAGTTAGAAAACCTAGAAAAACTGCGCAACCGTCCGCTATTTGGCTTGTTTCGTTCCTTAGAAGAGCAGTACGCGGATTTTCAAGCCCCTTGGACTTCACCGCAGCCTTTGCCCTTATTAAGACTGTCTCCGATTAGTTTTGCCATTAAAGATGCGATTAAACCGCTTAACCCTGAAGTACGTGCGCATATTGAACGTCCAGAGCTAATTCAGCGTGCTTTACAGACCGCAACAGGTTCACGCGAGTTGATGGTCGCAATTCTCATGATTCGCCAATTCCGTGAGTTTATTCCTGCTGAGGCTGAAGTGAGCCGTGCCATTGTTGATTCATTGTTAAACCTAGATGGTCGTGTTCATATTTCAATTTTCCATGAGGCATGCCGAAATATTGGTGGCATGCCAGCGACAATTGCACGTCAGTTTCTATTAAAGTTGGCGAGGATTATTCAGGAAGACGGTGAAATTGGACTGTTGGATGCGCTGTTGCTCGAACGAGTTAAGTTTGAGCTGAATCTGTTGCCTGTACATACACCTGCAGCTCTAGATGAGGTTAAACCGCAGATTGTGCGTTTAATTGATGCTTTGTTACATGTGCAACAAATCAATAGTGAAACGCAGCTGGAAGTACGAGAGAAAATCTTGCGTCGAGTTTTAACTGTACAAGAGTTGGAGCAGTATGCGGAAATTTCAGATGAGCCGATTGATTTGGCCGAAATTTTAAATGATATGGCAGGGCTGCTGCTGCGAGATCGTTTGAGTATTTTGGGGGTGGCTGAAATTTGTTTATGGAATGACCGTATTATTACTCAAGATGAGCAGGATGTTTTGGAGTTGCTCTATTGGCGTCTCGGTTTTGACAGTGAAGAGATCGTTGAACAAATGCAAAAGAAGAATCGCTTGATGATTGTTTAATTGAGTGGTGAATTTGGCCTTGAGCATGTTCTTGATATTTGCCTAGTGTCTATGCGAATAAAATGTGAAAAGAACAGCATCTCTAGGCATTTCTCGATAGAATATGCACTGAATGAAGTGTGAAGGTATAAGATGATCGGGCATCAGCGTGAGGTTTTGGCGAGTTTAGGAATTGATTTGTGGGTTCCAGATTTTTTGCCGTCTCAACAAAATGTAGCCACATCGATCTGGCGAGATCAAAGCGCGACTGAGATTATTTCTGAAATTGTGCGACCTCAATCTCAGCCCGAAGCCAAAAGCATTCCTGAACCTCCACTTGTACAGAATAAGCTTCCACATCCAGCGCCTCCTGCTGAAATTGCAACGCAGCCGATTGAACAAGAAGTTGTTACAGGATTAAAAGAAGAAATTGTCCGAGAGGCCATCCATGTTGAGGCTTTTCAGTTGCAAGCTGTTTCCTTGGAGCACTGCGCCTTGGTCATTGAAGCGACACAATTGAGCGTGGAGCAGCAACAGCTGTGGCAAAATATTGTGCAAGCCTTACCTGCGCAAAAGTATGCGCTGAATTGGCCTTTTCCTTTGTTGAATTTCCAAGATGGGCGCGGCGTTCAGAGTTATATTCAAGGTTTCATTGATGGTGTAAGTCAGGGTAAAACTGTTATTGCATTGGGCTTTATACCAAATGCTAATAGTATAAAAGTCACACAATCAGCAAGCTTACAAGAAATGCTTGATCAGCCATTACTTAAAAAAGCCCTGTGGCACATGATGCGAGCAAAACAACAAAATATGGAATAGGTATGAAGCAGAAAGTCGTTGTTTTTAGTCAAATAGATGCAGAAGTATTACAGTGCTTAGAGCAGCGTTATCACGTGGTGGTCATCAACCCGAAAGCAGGTGATGTAAATACGCAAATCCGTGAGCAAGTTGCGGATGCGGATGCCATGATTGGTGCAGGGCGTTTACTGAATCAAAACAACCTAAAAACTGCGAAACAGCTCAAAATTATATCTAGTGTTAGTGTTGGCTATGACAATTATGATCTGAACTACTTAAACCAAGCAAAAATTTGGCTCAGCCACACCCCTCATGTGCTAACTGAAACCACTGCCGATTTGGCCTTTACGTTGTTGATGAGTGCGGCGCGTCAAGTGCCTTATTTGGATCAATGGACCAAAACAGGTCAGTGGTCGCGTACTGTCGGGCAGGCACAATTTGGTCAGGAAATTTTTGGTCAAACATTGGGTATTATTGGCTTAGGAAATATTGGTGCGGCAATTGCGCGACGTGGTTTTCATGGTTTTAATATGAATATTTTGTATCACGGGCGCCGAGAAAAATTAGAATTGGCTCAGCCATTAAATGCACGTTTTTGCGAATTAGATGAGCTGTTGGAGCAATCGGACTTCATTGTTGTGGCGGTTGATCTAAACGCGAATACGCAGCATTTGATTGATGCAGAAGCATTTAAGAAAATGCAATCTCATGCCGTCTTTGTAAATATTTCGCGTGGTGCCATAGTAGATGAGCAGGCACTCATTCAGGCCTTGGAGCAAAAGCAAATTTTTGCAGCTGGGTTGGATGTTTATGAAAAAGAACCCTTGCAAGATTCAGCACTGTTCCAGCTGCATAATGTAGTAACGCTGCCGCATATTGGTTCTGCAACGTCTGTAACACGTAAAAAAATGTCAGAGTTGGCTTACCAAAACTTGGTGAAAGCATTGGAAGGTGGTCAACCTCAATATGTGGTGAATCCTGAATTTAGATAAAGAATTGATAACACTTCATTGCATTTTCATTCAATTATCAATGTTATAGTCATTCGATTCCTTTAAATAAAGTCGGGGTGAGGGTTGAAGCGTTTTCTGTGTGCGTGCAGTTTAAGTCTTATTTCGACTGTTGGTTTTGCAGAAGGTCAATTTCTTACGAATGCTCCACAGTTTAATGTGCCTGAGATTGGTTCAGGTATAGGTTTTATTGATCAATATAATGAGCGCTATATTGGTGAAAAAGTTTATCGTGAAGTGCAGCGTCAGCTACCTGTTACGCAAAATCCGTGGCTAGAAGATCAACTGATGAATGCTTTTTCAAGCATTTTGAGTCAAACCCAACTTGGTCAACCGATTGGTCTGGTGGTCATTAATGACCCGCAAATTAATGCCTTTGCAGTTCCGGGTGGATTGTTTGCATTAAACGCTGGTTTGATTACCAATGCCAATAATATGGATGAAGTTGCCGGCGTAATGGCGCACGAAATTGCGCACGTCACACAGCGCCACTACAGTCGTTCGCAAGAGGCGTTTAAGGGGCAGGGATTACTCGCGCTGGCAGGGATTTTGGTTGGTGCTTTGGTTGCATCTCAAGCCGATGGTGATGTCGGTTCAGCGGTCATGGTTGGTACGCAAGCCGCACTCATGGACAAGCAGCTGTCTTATAGTCGTAACCAAGAGCGTGAAGCTGACCGTATAGGGATGCAGTACATGTATAGCGCTGGTTATAATCCACAAAGTATGGCTGATTTTTTTGAAGTGATGCACCGTGCAACCAGTCGAGTGAGTTTTTTACCTGACTTTTGGTTCACACACCCACTCACGACTGAGCGAATGAGTGAAGCGAGACTTAGAGCGAATCAGTTGCCTAAAGTGAAATCTACTTGGCGTGATGAAGACTTTGAAATCTTGAAGCTGTATACCGCGGTGATCTCGAATCAGGCGACAGAACAGCAACTTCAGATGCTGGTAAGCCGTAACAGCTATGCAGCACAATTGGCTTTGGCTAGTTTTTACCTCAAACAAGGTGACTATAAACTTGCTCAACAAGTGTTAGATCAGGCCAAGTCGCATCAGAAATTACATAACCTGCAGACCTTGATTCAAACTGATATTTTGCTTGGACAAAATCGTGTGAATGAAGCACTTGCTGTTATCCAATCACCTGCGAGCATCATGCCTGAAAATCGGGCTTTAAATTATAAATTGGCTGAAGTTTATATTCGTCAGAATCGACCTGAGCTTGCGCAGCCTGTACTCAATCGTTTTTTGAAAAATAATCCGCGTGATGTGAATGCGTGGAGACTGATGCAGCAAGCCGCAAGTTTAGATAAAAAGTCCCCAATGCATACCATTAATGTTCTGCGCTACCGGGCTGAAGTGCAGTTCTGGTCGGGTTTTGAAGAAGAAGCGATTAAATCTTTATTGCATGCTCAGCGTTTAGCGAAAGATAATGAATCAATGTCAGCGACCATTAAAACGCGTTTAACCCAAATGCAAAAGGATCGACAATTTAGAGCTTAGGAAAGCGGTATTGCAAATAGAGGGATAAAACAGAGATGAGTCAGGATTTGTTTTAAAGCTGAGAATGAATAGATAAAATAAAAAGAAGAATAATAATTTTTATAGAAACTAAAACTTTGAACTGCCTTTCTTAAGGTCAGTTCAACGTAATCGATTTAAAGATTTTTAAATTAAGCCAGTTTTGCTTTAATTTTTGCTGAAACTTGAGAAGGATCGGCGCGCCCGGCTATGAGCGGACGCAGAGAATTCATCACCTTACCCATATCTTTCATGCTAGTAGCTTCTTGCGCTGCAATCGTTTGCGCAATCATGGAATCAAGTTCTTCCTCAGTCATAGCTTCTGGTAGAAATTGAGATAAAACCTCAAGTTCGGCTTGTTCCTTACTAGCTAAATCTTCTCGACCAGCACCTTCAAAGGCTTTGATCGATTCTTTACGTTGTTTAATTTGTTTTTCAATAACCGCAAGAACTTGAGCGTCGTCAAGTTCTTTGCGCTCATCGACTTCGATTTGCTTAATTGCCGCCTGTAGACCACGAATTACCGTTAACTTATCCATTTCTTTAGCACGCATAGTGGCTTTCAAAACTTCAGTTATTTGGCTTTTTAAAGTAGTCATTATTTAGTCCAGGCAGTCAATCACAAATTAATCTTAGTAAAGGCGAGTAGTACGTACTGATTCACGCGCCAATTTCTTTTGGTAGCGTTTAACAGCAGCAGCTTTTTTGCGCTTACGTTCTTGAGTTGGTTTCTCGTAGAATTCGCGCTTACGTACGTCAGCTAAAACGCCCGCTTTTTCGCATGAACGTTTGAAACGACGGATAGCTACGTCTACTGGTTCGCCTTCTTTCAATTTAACTTGTGGCATGAAGAATCCTCATTAAGTTATGGATAAGATCTGGGCGAGATTGCCCTGATCACAAGTGAAGGTCAGTATTTTACTCATTTACATCTCATACCACAAGTCTATAATGGTTCACGCAATAGATTTGATACAGGTTATAGGCAGTTTAATGATCGTTTTAGGCTTAGAAACATCTTGTGATGAAACAGGACTTGCCCTTTATGACAGCGAGTTGGGTTTGCGTGGGCAAGTGCTGTACAGCCAAATTAAACTGCATGCAGAGTATGGTGGTGTGGTACCAGAGTTGGCATCGCGTGACCATGTGCGTAAGCTGATTCCATTGATGAATCAACTGCTTGAAGAAAGTGGTGTAAAAAAATCTGAAATTGATGCCGTGGCATATACGCGTGGCCCAGGTTTGATGGGTGCGCTGATGACAGGCGCGCTGTTTGGTCGAACTTTGGCCTTTGCTTTAAATAAACCTGCAATTGGTGTGCATCATATGGAAGGGCATATGTTGGCACCACTTTTATCGGAAACGCCGCCAGAATTTCCTTTTGTAGCACTTTTGGTCTCAGGCGGACATTCTCAACTGATGGCTGCCTATGGGATTGGACAGTATGAATTGTTGGGGGAGTCGATTGATGATGCTGCAGGTGAAGCCTTTGATAAGGTTGCGAAAATGATGGGATTACCGTATCCAGGTGGTCCAAATATTTCAAAACTGGCTGAGCAAGGTGATCCGAATGTCTTTGCTTTCCCACGCCCAATGCTGCATCAAGGTTTGGAGTTTTCATTTAGTGGTTTAAAAACAGCCGTATCTGTGCAAATGAAAAAATTAGGTGATGAAAACCGTGATGCGGATATTGCAGCGAGTTTTCAAGAAGCCATCGTGGATACCTTAGTTAAAAAATCTGTGAAAGCGTTGAAGCAAACAGGTTTAAAACGTTTAGTGATCGCTGGTGGTGTCAGTGCCAATAAACGTTTACGTGAGCGTTTAGAAGTAGATTTAACCAAGATTCGTGCTCAGGTTTACTATGCCGAACCTGCACTTTGTACGGACAATGGCGCTATGATTGCTTTTGCTGGTTATCAGCGGTTAAAAGCAGGGCAGCATGACGGTTTGGCTGTAACGACAACACCTCGCTGGCCAATGACTGAGTTGACCAATCCCAGTGAAGTCTAAGACTTTCATTTGATAAGCTTAAAGCCCGACTAAATGTTGGGCTTTTTACATTTAGGTCTTTATCAAAGGGCTTTTAAAAATGCTCTGCTTAGACTTTAAGAATATTTTTGACTCACTTAAATGTAGCTAAGCATCAAGTTAAAAGTATTTACCCATAGGTTTATCCATAGAAATTGGGGATAAGTATGGAATGTATAATTTTAGATGACTCATGAAATGTTGAAACTATAAAAACCTATAAACTAAATTGGAAGTCTATTTTTATTTGGTTTTAAATATTTGATTAATATGGTTAATTTAATAATCTTTGTAAGATTTTATGAGTGCTCATCAATAAGTGTAAAACCATGAATTGCAATTACAACACGTAACATGATTTAGCTTCCTGAGCTTAAGGATATTCTTTAGTTTATATGAAAGGCAGATATAGATTTTCTTAAAAAATATCTTGGTCGTATAAACCTCAAAGCTATGACGGTCTGTTTTAGGAACTTTCATTACAACAATGGAAGTACATAATTAGAAGAAAATTTTAGAGGTGTTACCCATGGCGGCTACTATACTAATGGAATGCTAGACCCTGATGATTCGATAATTCTACTGATTGATCATCAAAGTGGACTTTTTAATACCGTACGCGATGTACCTGTACCCGACTTACGCAATTATGTGATTGCAATTGCAAAAGCGGCAACTTTATTAAATATACCTGTAATTACCACTGCATCTGTACCTGACGGCCCTAATGGTCCTTTAATTCCTGAAATTCACCACTTTGCTCCGCATGCAGTTTATGTACCACGGACTGGACAAATTAATACTTGGGACAATCCCTTATTTGTAGATGAAGTTAAAAAAACGGGTAGGAAGACACTGATTATTGCTGGAACGCTGACCAGTGTATGTATGACTTTCCCTGCTGTAAGCGCTCGTAAAGAAGGTTATAACGTCTATTGTCTTGTGGATGCATCAGGTAACTGGAGCAAGTTAGCCACAGATACATCAATTGCTCGTGTGACCCAAGCGGGCGCAATTCCAACCGATACTTTTGCGATTGTGGCCGAGTTAATGCGTACTTGGAACCGTCCAGAAGGCTCGCGTTTTGCTGAAATTATTTCGGAACACATTTGCCCGGAATATAAATGCTTGATGGAAAGTTATGCAAAAGCACAAGCTGTGGTCAAAGATGGGCCAGAAACAAACTTGGATAAATATCAATAATCAGACCAAACCTATGTGAATTGAAATCTATCCCTAATCAAAGAAACAACCCAAATTCTGATGCGGAATTTGGGTTGTTTCTTTGATTAGGTTGAACTATCAAAATAATTGAAATAAAATAGATATTTAAGCGTTGATCAGTATATTTAAACTAAAGCTGCTTTAATTGTTGTGAACCGACCCAGTGTTTAGAAAATTGATACGCGGCACGTCCAGAGCGTTGTCCTCGCGCCTGACACCAACGAAGCGCTTCGGCTCGTACCATATCGTCCATGGCGATTTGAGCTTTTGCTAAGTAGTGCTGCACAATGTCCAAATATAAGTTTTGATCCATTGGATAAAAAGACAGCCATAATCCAAAACGATCGGAGAGTGAAATTTTTTCTTCAATCGCTTCTTGTGGATGCAGTTCAGTGTACTGCGGTACATCGACCCGAGTCACTGGCGTGTTTTCATGCATAAATTCAGGCAGCAAATGACGACGGTTACTGGTGGCATAAATAATAAAATTGCTTGAACCTGACTGCAAAGACCCATCTAGCACACTTTTTAAACTGCGATAGTTTTCATCTTCGGCGTTAAACGCCAAGTCATCACAATACACAATAAACTTTTCAGGACGTTCTGCAATCAGCTTTTGAATTTCAGGCAGTTCGGATAAATCATCACGTTCAATTTCAATCAGCCTTAAGCCTTGCTCTGCGTATTCCGTTAATAAAGCACGCACAATAGAGGACTTGCCTGTCCCGCGAGAGCCCGTTAGCAGAACGTCATTGGCAGGTAAACCATTAAGAAACTGTTCTGTATTTTGCAGTACTTTTTCTTTTTGACGCTCAATGCCTTTTAAATCATTTAATTCGATTCGTTTGAGCTGATGAATGGCTTTTAACTCGCCATTTTCCCATTTAAAGGCAATCGCTGAAAAATCAGGTGCTTGTTTAACTTCTGGTAGGCTTTGCTGTAGTTGTTGGAGTACAGTCGATAGTGCTTCTAAGATATTGTTCGGTAGGTCAATGGTCGCCATGATTAATCAGCTTATAATTACACTTGTCGTCGATCTTAACATCCGATCTAGTCGTATCAAACCCTTAAAGCGGTGCAGATTTGCCAATTTTAGGGTTGAAATGGCAATTGTAATGCTCACATAATTTGCACATAGTCAGTTAGACTGACGGTTGAACGTGTCAGTGAAATTTTAGGAAAACAAAAAAAGTGGGTGAGGATGAATATGTTGTTTAAAGATTTCACACGGGAAATCAACCCGCACCAAGCCTATCGAATCAAAAAACTGAAAAACCAATTGGCTCAGGCAGACAACTATACTGAGTGGAAAAGTATTGCACTTAGAATTGATGAAGAGTCAGGGGCGCAAGAGTGGAAGTATGACAACTGTTCACCTTATTTCGATGCAGAAGTGATTACCCATCGTTTAGGGTTGTTGAAGCGTTATCGTCAACAAAAGCGTACGACCGATTTAATGTACCTGCTACGTGAAGGTCTGAGTTATGACATTGCTAATATTGCTCACCCCATGCTGTTTACTGCAACCTATGTCGGCACCAAGAAAATTATTGAAGACTATATTGAAGAAGTTAGTCGAGGTTTAGCATTTGTAGCATCTACGGATTGCCAGTGTTTAGATAAACAGCAAAAAATTGAATTTTTTCAGCACTGTCAAAAAGCTTTTGGGCAACCAGCCATGATGTTTTCAGGCGGTGCAACATTAGGACTGTTTCATACAGGTGTGTGCAAGGCTTTGCTTGAGCAAGACCTCATGCCAAAAGTGCTGTCTGGTTCAAGTGCTGGTGCCATTATGACAGCGATGCTGGGGCGAGCGACGCCTGCAGAAATGCTGAGCATCTTAAATGGTGAAAACTTTTTCACCGATGCCTTTCAGTTTCGGGGTTTTCGTGAGGTCTTAAAGGGCAATGGCGGCTTAGCGGATGTAAAGCATTTAAAAAACTTTTTAATTGCAAATTTGGGTGACGTTACCTTTGAAGAGGCCTTTAAGCAGTCAGGCTTGTATAACAATGTCGCGGTTGCACCTTATGATGCCTCACAAAATCCGCGCATTATGAATACCTTTACTTCACCTGACTTATTGGTGTGGAGCGCGGTGCTCGCGTCTTGTGCAGTGCCGATTCTATTTCCGCCAGTCAAGCTCACCAGTAAACGACATGATGGCTTATATACCCCCTATATGTCTTCTACTCGCTGGGTTGATGGCAGCGTGCGTAGCGATTTTCCGCAGGAGAAAATGGCGCGTTTATACAACTTAAATTACACGATTGCCAGTCAAGTGAACCCGCATGTGGTGCCGTTTATGCAGTCGGATGAAGCGCGGTTTCGTAAAGACATGTTGAGCTGGCCTGAACGGATTGTACGCCGACAAGGCAAAGTGATTAGTAAAGGGGTGATGGACTTTGCCCGTGAGCGTGTGGGGATGATTCCACCGATCCGCCGCTTACTGGATCATGGTTATGGTGTGGTCGATCAGCGTTATTATGGCGATGTAAACATTGTAGGGAAATATGGCCTGCGCCATTATAGCTATATGCTGCAAAATCCAAGACCACACTTATTTAAACTCTTACAACGTGAAGGCGAACGTGCAACTTGGCCAAAAATCTCAATGATTGAAACACATGCTCGTGTCGGGAAAACTATACAACATTGTTTAGAGGTCTTAACTGCATTGGATACGGCAGAGATGAATGAATCCGAATTCTTGGCAGTTTAATCGTCAAGAATTAAATGCTCTCGCGATGTCGCTTCATACTCCGACTCAGCGTTTGGGCTGGGGGCGAAGGCTTTATCGCTTTGAAGTTGCAGGGCAGGGGTATTGGTTAAAGTATCAGTCGCTATCAGAGCATGTGGCGCTAATTAACGGCTTTGACACTGAACTTAGTTTTTATCAACATGCACTTGCGATGCTGCAACTGCCGAAGTTCTTGCCTGAAGTGCAAATCCTTGAAAATTTTGAGCTTCACTCAGAGCAGGTGAAAGTCGCACTCATCTTAAAAAATGTTCCATCATTACTTATGGCGAATCCCCGTCAGTTAAGTCGAGATCATGTCATTCATATCATTTTTAAAATGCTGAATGCTGTTGAAGAATTACATCAGATGGGTTGGATTCATGCTGACTTAAAACCTTCGCATTTTTTGTTAAACGGTTCTACATGTAAGTTAATTGATTTTGAGCAGAGCCAAAGAATTGGTGAAATAAGCTGTAAAAAGGCTCTAACGGCGACACCGCGCTATATGGCACCTGAATTATTTCATGGTGAAGCAAAGACCGTACAAACCGACCTGTATGCACTCGGGATCATTCTACTTGAGTGGTTGACTGATCAACGTTTGCAGGCATCAAGCTACCAAGATTGGGCATATTTACACTGTCAGTTTTTGAAGATAGCACTTCCAGAACCTTTTCAGGGTTTTAGTCCATTATTACATGGACTTTTAGCTAAGCAAAAAAGCCAAAGATGGCAAAATATCATGGCTGCAAAACGATGCTTAATGACTGAAATTGAATGAGAAAAAGCCAAGTATAAAGTTTTTGTTTCTTATTTAATCAATTGAGTGTGTTTTTCTTAAAAATTGCTTGTCATGCGAAAATGATCTCTATAGTATACACAGCCATTGGGGACGTGGCGAAATTGGTAGACGCACTGGATTTAGGTTCCAGCGCCGCAAGGTGTGAGAGTTCGAGTCTCTCCGTCCCCACCATAAATCATTTGAATTAAGATGGTTTATAAGGCAATAGAGGATTGGTGTAATGGTAGCATGACGGTCTCCAAAACCGTTCGTCAAGGTTCGAGTCCTTGATCCTCTGCCAACTTAAAGTCTAACGCAAAGTTAGCACCCTGATGGGGACGTGGCGAAATTGGTAGACGCACTGGATTTAGGTTCCAGCGCCGCAAGGTGTGAGAGTTCGAGTCTCTCCGTCCCCACCATCAGTAATGAAGCAAGGTATTAAGCCTTGCTTTTTTATTGCCTGAAATTTAGTGAAGAACGGAATAGCCTTTTTATACAGATAGAACATAAAAATAGATTCAACTGCTGATTTTATGACAGAAAAGCGGGTGATTGCTTATAAAAGCGCTTGTCATATAGTGTCTATCGCTATAATATACACAGCCATTGGGGACGTGGCGAAATTGGTAGACGCACTGGATTTAGGTTCCAGCGCCGCAAGGTGTGAGAGTTCGAGTCTCTCCGTCCCCACCATAAATCATTTGAATTAAGATGGTTTATAAGGCAATAGAGGATTGGTGTAATGGTAGCATGACGGTCTCCAAAACCGTTCGTCAAGGTTCGAGTCCTTGATCCTCTGCCAACTTAAAGTCTAACGCAAAGTTAGCACCCTGATGGGGACGTGGCGAAATTGGTAGACGCACTGGATTTAGGTTCCAGCGCCGCAAGGTGTGAGAGTTCGAGTCTCTCCGTCCCCACCATCAGTAATGAAGCAAGGTATTAAGCCTTGCTTTTTTATTGCCTAAAATTTAATAGATGATTCATATATAAAAAAAGCCCCTTTAAGGGGGCTAAATTTTGATTCATCACGCGAAGTAAGTATGGAGCAATTTTAGGCTTTCAAATGGTCTTCGAATTCTTCACCGAGCTGCATGGCCAAGTTATTGCCCGCTAGGTCGCAAGTCACCAGTCCATATTCTTTTTTAAAGCTAAAAGTAAAGCCACGGTTGTCTGCTAAGGTTTTAACTGAATAACCTAATTTCTCTAGCCAAATACGGAAGGCGATGAGGTTTTTTGCTTTCACTACTTTTTTCACGAGGATATTCCTTTTTCACTGATAAATTATTAATAGGGATATTTCACGCTTTTTTAAAGGGGATTTTTTTATATATTTTTGTTTTTGTCTCTTTTTAAAGCAATCTAAACTAAGGCGAAAACGTATAGAAAGCATAAACGATAGTTTTTCATTGTTTAAAATAATTTTATCATGATGAAAAATAATAATATTTTGAGATGAGTCTCAATATAATGGAATCATGTGCGTTCGTGATAGAGAAGTATTTTGTCGTAAATAGAAATGTAATGATTTTTTTCAAAGGCTGGGTACTTTGAGACAGTAATGCCATTCAGTCTTGCTCGTGATCATTCGATTATGGCATCGTGTGGCTTGAAACTGCATTGGTTGAAATTTTGAGAGCTCAAAGGTTAAGGGTAGAAGCCCCAACTGATCGTTTTAACTCAATAGAAGCATACATACATAATAGGAGACTGCGTTCGTTAGCAGTCTCTAGAAGGGGGAGACCAATTAAAATTGATCCTTCAGGTCACGCAGTCGTTTAAACTCTTCAACATTTTCTGTACGTAAAAAAGGATTGGTTTCGAGTTCGATCTCAATACTGCTAGGAAGGGTACATTGGCCCAAATAGCGCATGGTTTCGACACGGTCTAAACGCTCTTGAATAGCGATATTGTCTGGTTCGACATGGTTGGCAAACTTCGCGTTAGAGAGCGTGTATTCGTGCGTACAATAGACTTTGGTTTCGGCAGGCAAAGCTGCTAAACGATTGAGCGAATGATACATCTGCTCATGTGTACCCTCAAACACTCGCCCACAGCCCATAGCAAACAGGGTGTCACCGCAAAATAAAGTCTGGATAGATTCAATAAAGTACACAATGTGGCCCAGTGTGTGGCCTGGAACTGCTAAAACGTCGACATGTAAATCATGAAATGAAAAATAGTCATCATCCATCAATGCATGGGTGATGAATGGAATTTTAGATAATTCCTCACGTGGCCCATACACAGGAATATTCCGACTCGCAATCAGGTCAGAGACACCGCCAATATGGTCTTTATGCCAATGAGTCAGCCAAATTTGAGCAATGTTTAAGCCATGTTCAGTGCAATAATCTTCAACTAATCCAGCCTCAGTTGGATCAACCACCACGACTTGCTTTGATGAGGTGTGTTCCAGTAGCCAAATATAGTTTTGGAGTTGGTTTTTTACATTAATCATATGAACTTGATAAGTCATTTTTCTTCTTCAAAGAGCTGCATGTATTCATTCTACTGTAGCGGGTACAAGTACTGAATTCCAGTCATGAATTATGTGTAACGCATAAAGGATAGCTCTTTCTTATTCTATATTTTTCTCTTTCTTGTCATATTGTGCTGTTATCTTGGCCATAAAAAACCACGCTAAAAAGCGTGGTTTTTTATGTGTTCAATCTAATTTAGATTAGATTTTACCTACTAGGTCGATTGAAGGAGCAAGAGTTGCTTCGCCTTCTTTCCATTTAGCTGGGCAAACTTCACCTGGGTGAGCGTGAACGTATTGAGCTGCTTTAACTTTACGAAGTAATTCTTGAGCATCACGACCAATACCACCAGCGTTGATTTCAACGATTTGGATTTTACCTTCTGGATCGATTACGAAAGTACCACGGTCAGCAAGACCAGCAGCTTCGATTAGAACGTCAAAGTTTTTAGAAAGAGTCCATGTTGGGTCGCCGATTAATGGGTATTGGATTTTACCAATAACTTCAGAAGTGTCGTGCCAAGCTTTGTGAGTGAAGTGAGTGTCAGTAGAAACACCGTAGATTTCCACGCCTAATTTTTGGAATTCAGCGTAGTTATCAGCAAGGTCACCAAGTTCAGTTGGGCAAACGAAAGTGAAGTCAGCTGGGTAGAAGAATACTACAGACCATTTACCTTTAAGATCTGCTTCAGTTACGTCAACAAATTGACCGTTGTGATATGCAGTAGCTGCGAATGGTTTTACTTCAGTATTAATCAAGCTCATCATTGTCTCCATGATTGGGGTTGTATTTAATGTTGAATAGGGTATCGAAATTTTTGTTATTGCTGAAACAGTATTTTTACATTACAAGAATCGGAAAAACCGAATCTTACTCCAGACTATTTCAGCGAATGTGATCATTCTGTTCATTTAGCATGATAAATATGATGACCAAATGACAAAATCATCTATTCCGCAACTCGTCTACAGACATGATGTCCCTAGGCTTAAAATTCAAGGGGATATTTGAAAAAAAGTTAAAATTAAAAAATTATGCTGTACTTTCGCTTCGCTGTATTACCACGTAAACTAAGCGATTGATGTTTTTGATGTGGGTATTTTTTCTGTGCAGCGTCCTTTAAATATAGAGCAATTGGTGATGGTCAAAGACCGTCATCGTTTAAACCGACTCAAAAAAGGAAAAGATGCCAACGAAAAGCAATATCAAGCATTATTTGAACAGTCGCATTTAAAAGTTTTAGAGCGTATCGAACGCATTCCGAATATTAAACTGAATCAAGACCTGCCTGTTACGCAGTATGCAGATAAGTTAATTGATGCCATTCAAGAGCATCAAGTGATTATCGTTGCAGGGGAAACAGGTTCAGGTAAAACGACACAGCTACCGCAAATTGCGATGTTGGCGGGTCGTGGTTTAACGGGTCTGATTGGGCATACACAGCCACGTCGTTTGGCTGCACGTAGTGTGTCCCAGCGTATTGCGGAAGAAGTAGGTGAAAAACTTGGTGAGTCAATTTCCTTTAAAGTTCGTTTTAATGAACAAGGATCGCAGGATTCTATTGTCCGTTTAATGACGGATGGTATTTTGCTGGCAGAACTGACCAATGACCGTTATCTCAATAAATACGACACCATTATTATCGATGAAGCGCATGAGCGGTCACTCAATATTGACTTTATCATGGGGTATCTCAAACAGCTTTTGCCCCGCCGTAAAGATTTAAAAGTCATCATCACCTCCGCAACTTTAGATGTAAATCGTTTTAGTCAGTACTTTAACAATGCGCCTATTTTTGAAGTAGAAGGTCGTAGCTTTCCAGTCGAACTACGTTATCGCCCTGTATCTGAAATGAGCATTGGCGGTAGTGATGATGATGAGTTTGATGACTTTGAAGAAAATCTACCTCGTGCTGTAGTTCAAGCTGTGGAGGAGTGTTTTCGGGATGCACAAGAAAAAGGTCACCCTGAATATGCTGATACTTTAATTTTTGCCAGCACTGAACAAGAGATTCGTGAATTACAAGAAACTTTGCAAAAGCATGGGCCTCGACATACCGAAGTTCTGACTTTATACGCACGTTTGGCCTTGGCTGAACAACAAAAAATCTTTAATCCATCAGGTGGTGGGCGACGCATTATTATCGCCACCAACGTTGCAGAAACAGCGCTGACTGTACCCAATATTCGTTATGTGATTGACAGTGGTTTTGCGCGTATTTCTCGCTATAACTATCGTTCACGTGTACAGCGTTTACCGATTGAAGCGGTTTCGCAAGCAGCGGCAAATCAGCGTAAAGGTCGTTGTGGTCGTATTGCCCCAGGTGTATGTATTCGTTTGTATTCTGAGGAAGACTTTCAAAGTCGCCCAGAGTTTACCGAACCCGAAATTAAGCGAACGAACTTAGCTTCAGTGATTTTACAGATGCAAAGTTTAGGGCTGGGTGCTTTAGAAGATTTTGATTTTATTGAGCCGCCAGATCATCGTTTAGTCAACGATGGTCGTAAGTTGTTGGTTGAACTTGGGGCAATGTCTGATAAGAATCCGCCAAAAGTTACAGATGAAAAGCAGTCCGTAACATCTTCTTCTGTGGGTAAAGGAGGCGTACAAGGTGGACTAACCAAAATTGGTCAACAAATGGCCAAAATGCCAATTGATCCACGTTTGGCCCGTATGATTTTGGGTGGGGCACATTTTGGAGTGTTGAATGAAGTCTTGGTGATTGTTGCCGCTTTGGCAGTACAAGACCCACGAGAACGCCCTGCGGATAAACAAATGCAGGCGGATCAGAAACATGCGTTGTTCCGCGAAGCCGATTCTGACTTTTTATTTTATATCAAACTTTGGGAAGCGCTGGTTGCCAACCGAGACATGAGTGAAAACAAACGCCGTACTTTTGCGCGTAATCACTTTTTAAGTTGGTTGCGTCTACGTGAGTGGAAGAAAACTCATGAGCAATTGGTTGATTTGGCAAAAGGCTTAAAGCTGTCTTTTAATGAGAAAAAAGCCAGTTATGAAAATTTACACCGTGCACTTTTAACAGGTTTGTTGTCTTTTATTGCCAATAAAACCGATGAACGCAATGTGTTTATGGCGGTGCGTCAGCAAAAGGCCCGCATTTTTCCAGCATCTACCTTACATAAGACCAATACGCCTTGGGTCATGGCTTTTGAGATGGTAGAAACCTCACAGGTCTACATTCGTACACTAGCAAAAATTGAACCTGAGTGGATTTTGCTTGCAGCAGGTGATTTGCTGAAGCACCACTATTTTGAGCCGCACTGGTCGAAAAAAGCAGGTGTGGTCAATGCCTATGACCAAATTTCACTATTTGGCTTAATTATTGAGCCGAAACGTCAAATCAACTATGAAAAAGTCGACCATGTTGCAGCACATGAAATTTTCCTTCGAGATGCACTGACGACAGGGCATTTGGGCATTACGCCACCATTTTTAAAACACAACCTGCTTAAACTTGAAGAAGTAGAGCGGGTCGAGGATAAGCTACGCCGCCGTGATTTGGTGGTGGATGAAGAGACTATTTACCAGTTTTATGCGGCTAAAGTTCCTGAAGAGGTCGCAAGTCGTCGTAGTTTTGAAGACTGGCGCGCAACGGTTGAACCGCAAAACCCACGTTATTTATTTATCGATGATGATGCGCTATGGCTGAACGACCGTCCAACCACGCAGCAATTTCCCGATTTTTTACGCAATGGTGAACTGCGCCTTGCGGCCAGTTACCGTTTTGATCCAAGCCATGACGAAGATGGTGCAACAGTAAAAATTCCGTTGCAAGCTTTGCCTCAGGTGGATGAAAACTTGTGGTCTTGGGGTATTCCCGGTTGGCGTCAGGATTTAATGGAGGCGTTACTCAAGGCGCTGCCTAAAGATAAACGACGTCATTTGGTGCCTATCCCTGATACGGCTGCAAAGCTAATGGCGAAAGTAGATGCGATGCATTTGCAGCAGCATATTTTTAGCTTTTTAGCCTTCCAGTTGCGTGGCGAACAAATCTCTGAAAAAGACTTTAGCTTTGAGCGGGTTGAACAATATTTATTGCCGTTGATTAAAGTCATTGACGACAAAGGCCGTGTGATTGAACAAGGTCGTGACTTGTCTGAGTTAAAAGCGCGCTGTCGAACAGAAACTCATAGTCCAGTCAAACAGCTCAAAGGTGAGTTCCAAACTTTTCCTGAAAATTTTATGTTTGAAGCATCACAAAAAGTGACGGGTGTGGTGGTGAAGCAGTATCAAGCTTTAGTCCCGACCAAGGCCTTTGCGGCACTGGAACAAAAGGATGAGTCTGGTGTGGTGATTCAGACCTTTAATGATCAAGCTGAGGCAACTAAACAGCACCGTGAGGGTGTACTCCGTTTGGTGCATATACAACTGGGGGATTTGGTTCGTCAGTTGAAAAAGCAAATTTCCAAACCGTTGGCATTGGCGTATTCACCTTTGGGCGATAAGGTGCAGCTGGAACAAATGTTAGTTTATGCCACACTGCAAATGTCGATCAATGAACTGCCTGTCAACGCACAAGAGTTTGAAAACTTGGTTGCAAATGTCAAAAAAACTTTTCTGACCCATGGGCAAAAAGCACTGGCAGATGTGACAGAGATCTATATTCAATGGCAGGATATACGTCGAAAACTGTTGGTTTTAGATGATGCTGTGTTTGGGAAAAATATTGATGATGTTGAAGATCAGCTAGATTTGATGTGCTTATCAAATTTTGTTTATGTGAAATCTTCCGATATTTGGCTTGAATTTCCTCGATATTTGAAAGCATTGGTCTTGCGTTTGGAGCGCCTGCCCAATAACCTACAGAGGGATAATTCTGCCATTGATCAAGTTGACCCGTGGATGGAAAAATTATTTAAGTTTAAAAATGACACTCGCCTTAAAGAATTGTATTTCATGGTTGAGGAGTTTCGGATTTCTTTATTCTCTCAACCGATGAAGACAAAGATGCCCATTTCTCCGACTCGCTTGCAAAAAGTATGGGAAAAACTTGGAATCAGTTAAGATATAGGTAATTTAAAGAAGGAGTTTTACATGGGCATCCGCATTACAGGTACGGGTCTTTATCATCCTGAAGACATCATTACCAATGAAGAGTTAGTTGAAAGTTTAAATGCTTATGTGGAACAGTATAACTTAGACAATGCTGACAAAATTGCTTCGGGCGAGTTGGAAGCCCGTCGTGGGTCAAGTGCAGAGTTTATTGAAAAAGCATCTGGTGTAAAACGTCGTTATGTGGTTGAGAAAACAGGGATCTTAGATCCAAAGCGTTTACGTCCATTGTTACATGAACGTTCAAATGATGAACTCTCGATTCAAGCCGAATGGGGCGTGATCGCTGCAAAACAAGCGATGGAAAATGCAGGCGTGACTGCAGAAGATATCGATGTGGTAATTTTATCGTGCTCTAATTTACAGCGTGCTTATCCTGCTGTTGCAATTGAAATCCAAACAGCATTGGGTATTCAAGGCTATGCCTACGACATGAACGTGGCATGTTCGGCCGCAACCTTTGGCATTAAACAAGCGTATGATGCGATTAAAGCGGGCGGACGCCGTGTATTATTGGTGAATGTAGAAATCACCTCTGGTCATACCGACTACCGTTCACGTGATTGCCACTTTATCTTTGGTGATGTTGCAACGGCTTCAATCATTGAAGAAACCGACAGCAAAACTGGTTTTGAAATTGAAGACATTAACTTATTCACCCAGTTCTCAAACAACATCCGCAATAACTTTGGTTTCCTAAACTTAAGTGAAGTCGATGCAGACATTGAAAATAATCGTTTTGCTCAAGACGGTCGTAAAGTGTTCAAAGAAGTTTGTCCACTGGTTGCCAAAATGATTACAGCGCAACTTGAGAAAAATAACATTGCACCGACTGATGTGAAGCGTTTCTGGTTACACCAAGCCAATGCCAGCATGAATGAGCTGATTTTGAAATTAGTCGTAGGCAAAGAAAATGCTCAGCCTGATTTAGTGCCGATCATTTTAGATGAATTTGCAAATACCTCTTCAGCAGGTGTCATCATTGCGTTGCATCGCACAGCAGACCAAGTCAATGACGGTGAATACGGTGTCTTGTGTTCATTCGGCGCAGGTTACTCTGTTGGTGCTGTGCTTGTGAAAAAACACGTCGCATAAGCCAGTATGTTGCAGGTTGAGCATGATGCAAAATGGATTAAACGCCTGAGTGCTTTATCCAAAGTTTATTTCACACCGACATTTATCGGTGCTGAACAGTTAGATGCATCACAACCTGCAATGTATGTAGGAAATCATTCCTTATATGGTGTGCTCGATTCACCTATGTTGATTGATTATCTCTACAATGAGCATCAGGTGGCTGTGGTCAGTATTGCTGATCATAGCCATTTTTATTTGCCACTGTGGCGTAGTGTGGTGAAAAAATTTGGTGCAGTCGATGGTGTCCCAGCCTATGTGCGTGAAGCCATGCAACAAGGCTATTCTATTTTGGTTTTTCCTGGTGGCGGACGCGAAGTTCTAAAACGTGAGGGTGAACAGTATCAACTGATTTGGAAACAGCGCTACGGCTTTTTAAAGCTCGCTCAAGAATTTGGCTATGACATTGTACCCTTTGCCGCGTTAGGCGGAGATGAAGTCTTTGATATTGGTTTTGATGCTAATAAAGTTGTTCAGCACCAATATTTTCAAAAGTTGCTACAAGTGCAGCAGTTAAGTCGCCTGCTGCGTAAAGGGGAGGTGATTCCATCTTTACCGAAACATTTGATTCCGAAACGCTTGCCTTTTTATTTTAAGTTTATGCCCAGACAAAGTTTGATGCATATTGAAAACTTAGAACAGTTACAGCAGTTCCGCGACTTGATTGCAGCAGAAATTTATACTGGGCTTGCAGACTTAAGAGTATTGCGTCAACAGCAACATGGTGACCGATTTGATTGAGCATTTGCAGGCGTAAAATCTGCTTAGTCTTCCTGTAAATCTTTCAACAAATGTGCAATTTTTAAAGTATGGGTCTTATTCCCTTTGACTTCCATAACCTTATTTTCCACCCACCATAAATATTCAAAAATTTCAGTTTCACTGGCTTGTTCGCAAATGAATCGAAATAAACTGGGTAAGTATTCCTCATATTCATCTTGTAGTGCAGGATTACGATAGATCCGCAGGGGATCCCAGTCTTTAATCAGTATTTTGTTAATCGCATGTAATAAAGAAACATGTCGATTTTCCTCGGTAAACATAATACACCCCGCTGTCCTTGGGTTAGTTTGACGTTTAAAAAAGAAGTTGTGATGAAGATTATTTATCTATTGTTTTCATGTGTTAAAAGATATTAGCGTGTTTTTCGCATGAGTAAATAGCACGCTCAGATAAATGGAAGCTAAAGAAAAATGTCTGATAAAGTGGTAGTAAAGTTAGATCACAGATTTACTTCAAAATATTTTTCAGAATAAATGTTTTAAAATGGTGCGTAATTACGTATCAAGTAACATATAGTAATAATTTAAAAATCAAGAATTTGTTTGAAGGACGCAATTTTCACTAATACCGCGAATTTCATCACTATCTAAATTTATATCATCCCATTTTTGCATTTGCTGTGTGAGCCAAACAAAATCCGAAACTTGCGGCTGGGCTTGTTCTGGAATAAAACCACGAATGATGTTCTGAATCAGGTGATATTTTTCGACGTGAACACTTGCTGAACACGCAAAGCGAATGATGTTGTAATCGACCAAGACTTGCCAAACAGGTTCAAGATCCGGCATCTGTTTAAGTTCAACTTGTGCTTTTTGGATGGCTTGGACGAGGGCTGAAAGTGTATTGGGATTGGAGATAGCCCATTCTTGAGTCACAGCCAGTACTTTGTCTGCGACGCGAGGAATAATGTCTGAGCCAGTCGCAATGATTTGGCTATAACCTTGAATTTCCGCTTGTGTGTTCCAAGGTTCCCCAACACAAAAACCATCGATCAATTGGTTTGAAATGGCTTCCACCATATAGGGCGGCGGTAAAGTGCGGAGATGTACGCGTTTGGCAAATTCAGGATTGGCCAACGCCAACCACTCACGTAAACAATAATGATGAATAGACTGCTTAAACACATGGGCAATCGGAAGATACTGTTCATACTGCATGGCGCTAAAAAATTTCTGTGCAGTGGTGGCTGCATCGTCAGTTTTTTTGATATCGAGCGCATAGCATAGTTTTTGGCTTAAGCTGATAAAAGCACTGTTGTAGCTTAATACGAGAGGGGTTTGTAGCGGAATACCGAGTTGATCTTGAGCGAGTGCAGCAGCAGGCAACATGGCAGATAAACAATGCGCGGCGTCTAGAAAACCAAAAGCCAAACGATCTCTTAAGCTTGCCCAAGACGCTTCTTTGACTAAGCTTACGTCTAAGCCTACTTCCTCAAAAAAACCACGTTCTTTAGCCCATAGTAAAGAGACACAGTCTAAAAGTGGGATATAGCCCAGATGAAGTTGTGACTTTTCGAGTTGAGCCATGACTTAGTCCTTGAGTTGAGATTGTAAAAGCTGTTGAGCATCCAACAGACGTCTTGCCATTTCACCGATGGTCATACGGTGGCTCATGGCATTTTTACGTAGCAATTGAAAGGCATCGTCTTCAGATAGCCCATGTAATTGCATCAGCAAGACTTTCGCACGCTCCACATCTTTACGATCGGCGAGTTTATTTTTGGTGTCTTGTAAGTCTGTGAGCAACTTTTTGTGTTTACGAAACTGCTCGATTGAGATTTCTAAAATATTTTCTAACTTTGAAGGATCGATCCCATCCACAATATAAGCTGTCACTCCAGCATCTATGGCACTTTTAATGGTGTCTTTATGGCTATTTTTAGTAAATAAAACAGTGGGTAGATTAAATTGGCTGACACAGCTTTCAATAATGTCACGTTGCGGATGGTCCATATCTAACAAAATAACGTCAGCACTTAATTGTTCAAGACGACTAATATTGATGTGATCGATAATCAGGCAGGCAACTACATCGAAATCATGTTCGATGAGGGAACTTCGAATATATTGTGCGCGTTCTTGATTGTCATCAATCAATGCAATTTTCAGTTTAGGCATACTGTACAGTGCTCAGGAAAACCTGAAAATGAGATCTAAAAGTGTACAAGCAATTTAAATGCCAAACTTAACAAATGCCAGCTTTATCTCGGATTAGGCAGTCAATCTTTATGGTCGCGATTACAGACAAAGTATGCATGTTGCATATGTTGTGATCGGAGTTTTCATGAAAGAGTTTACGGATATGGATTCAGTAAATTGAAGTGTTGATGTTCACAGTCGATTTGTACATCTAAGGGAGAATTTCTAGATGTCGTGCTTAGAACAAAGCAATGTCGTTTATTTGAGAAAAAAGATGCTCATCGATAATGCAAAATGCACCAAGAGGTAGCAGGGTTTTAAAAAGTCGGAAAAATTAGCTGTTGTGCTTTAAAAATAAAAAGAGCTGATTATATCGAATTATAAGATTTTATTTTAAATAAAATATTAAAATACAACATATTAAGATTTAATTATAAATATTGGCACACTCGTTGCATTATCCCTAATGAGTCAAAGACGACTCTAAATCAAATTTGTAAGACGGCCAACGACGTCCGTTCTGATCGCTTCTACATCCCAAGTGTTTGTGCTGTAGAAAAACTATACGCTCAGTTCAGTCTGGAGAAGGTTATGTCTTCAAATTTACATGCTAAAAAAGCAACAAAAATAAGTCTTTTCAGTTTTAACGGCGCAGCAATGAGAGCCTTCCACATGAGTTGGCTCGCCTTTTTTGTCTGCTTCTTTGCTTGGTTCGCTTGTGCTCCGCTGATGCCAGTGATTGCGGGTGAATTTCACTTAACCAAAGATCAAATTGCCAATATTAATATTGCTGCTGTAGCCATCACCATTTTAGTTCGTCTTATTGTGGGGCCGCTGTGTGATAAATACGGGCCACGTAAAACCTATACTGCGCTTCTTGTACTCGGCAGCATTCCAGTCTTTGGAGTCGCGTCTGCAAATAGCTATGAATCCTTCTTGTTCTTCCGTCTATTGATTGGTGCGATTGGGGCAAGCTTTGTCATCACTCAGTACCACACCAGCATTATGTTTGCGCCAAACGTAGTCGGGACTGCAAACGCAGCGACAGCAGGCTGGGGTAATGCAGGCGGTGGTGCAACACAAGTACTCATGCCATTGATGCTCGGTGCCTTGGTGATGTTTGGTGTAGAGCAAGCGATGGGCTGGAGAATTGCGCTGATTGTTCCGGGTGTCTTGATGCTGATCGTGGGTTTGATGTATTGGAAATTTACCCAAGACTGCCCACAAGGCAACTTCAAAGAACTTCGTGCAGAGGGTGTCAGTGTTGGTTCAGATAAAAAAGGTGGTGTAGCGATTCTGATGCATGCTGCGAAAAACTACCGTGTTTGGATTCTATTTGGTGCCTATGCCGCGTGTTTCGGGATTGAAATTTTTATTCATAACATTGTCGCGATGTACTACGTTGACCACTTTAGCTTTGGTTTAAAAGAAGCCGGGATGGCGGCTGGTATTTTCGGTTTACTGGCATTGTTCGCTCGTGCTCTGGGCGGCATTGTGTCAGACAAAGTCGCAACCAAAAAAGGGCTTGATGGTCGTACCAAAGTGTTGTTTGGCATGATTTTGCTGGAAGGCCTTTTCCTCGTCCTATTCTCTCAAATGAATACCCCTATCTTTGCGATACTCGCAATGACAGTCTTCGCATTGTTCACGCACATGGCATGTGGTGCAACTTATGCTTTGGTACCTTTTATTGATCGTGATGCCTTAGGCGGTGTGGCAGGCATTATTGGCGCAGGGGGTAACGTGGGTGCAGTGGCAGCAGGTTTCCTACTCAAAGGTATGTTGGATATTCAAACCACACTGATGATTTTAGGTGGCTTGGTGGTCATCGCTGCAAGTTTTGTTCTCATGATTCGCTTCTCTGTTGAGCATAAAGAAAAGGAACAGCGCTTATTCGAACAAGCAGTACATGATCGTAGCATTGCTGAAGCGCAAAACTAAATAAAGAGATTAAACCCAAGCCTCAAGGCTTAGGCAGAACAAATGAAATATTGCGGAGAAAGAATATGAAAATCATCATGATTGGTCATGGCATGGTTGGCCACAAATTTATCGAATCAGTACTCGAACATGTGGGTGATGATGTTGAAATTACCATCTTGGCCGAAGAACCGCGCTTGGCTTATGACCGTGTACATTTGACTGAATATTTCAGTGGTAAATCAGCAAAGGATTTAACCCTTTGTCGTGCAGATTTTGCTGATGCTTATGGCATAGATTTACGTTTAAATACCAAAGCGGTTGCAATTGATCAAAGCCATAAAACGGTGACGACGAATCATGGTGATGTTCTTAGTTTTGACAAACTAATCTTGGCAACAGGTTCATACGCTTTTGTTCCGCCTATTTCGGGTAATGACCGTGAAAACTGCTTTGTCTACCGAACCATTGAAGATTTAGATGCGATTCGTGCTGCGAGTCTTAATGCGAAATCGGGTGTGGTCATTGGTGGTGGTTTACTGGGCCTAGAAGCCGCTAAGGCGCTACGGGATTTGAACTTGGAAACCCATGTGGTTGAGTTTGCACCGCGTCTCATGGCAGTCCAAATTGATGACTTGGGCGGAAAGGTTCTACGTGCAAAAATTGAAAACTTAGGCGTAAAAGTCCATACCCAAAAAGCAACTTCATCGATTGAGGAAGGTACTGCAACTAAGCATGTGATGAAATTTGGAGATGGTTCTGAGCTTGAAACAGACATCATTTTGTTCTCAGCGGGTATTCGCCCACGTGATGAGTTGGCACGTCAAAGCGGTTTAACGCTTGGAGAGCGTGGCGGGATCACGATTAATGATTATTGCCAAACGTCAAATCCAGATATTTATGCCATTGGTGAATGTGCACTGTGGCAAAACAAAATTTATGGTCTGGTGGCACCGGGCTATGACATGGCACGTATTGCAGCAAAACATGTCACTGAACAAGCTTGTGCTGAATTTGCGGGTGCAGACATGAGCACCAAGTTGAAACTGATGGGCGTTGATGTGGCTTCTGTCGGCGATGCACATGCGATGACACCGAATGCACTCAGTTATTTCTATGCCGACGAAGATACACAAGTTTATAAAAAAATCGTGGTGAACGGCGAAAAAACCAAGTTACTTGGCGCAGTTTTAGTGGGCTGTGCAAAAGAGTACAACGACTTACTACAAATGATGCTGAATGGATTAGTGCTTCCAGAAAATCCTGAAAGTTTAATCATGCCGGGTTATGCACAATCCTCAAGTAAATCTGGCGGCAGTGGAGTTGATTTATTGCCAGACAGTGCAACCATTTGCTCATGTAATAACGTATCTAAAGCCGATATTTGCAGTGCAATCGCCGAGGGCTCAACGTCTCTAGGTGCCCTAAAAAAATGTACCAAAGCAGCCACTGCGTGTGGTGGATGTGCGCCACTGGTCACTCAAGTATTGAAGTCTGAATTACAACGCCAAGGCGTTACGGTCAATAATCATATCTGTGAACACTTTGCTTACTCACGTCAAGAGCTGTATCACTTGGTACGGGTTAATGAAATCAAAACTTTTGATGACCTGATCCAACAACATGGTCATGGTTTGGGCTGCGATATTTGTAAGCCAACTGCAGCCAATATTTTAGCGTCGTGTTGGAATGACTTTGTTTTAAAACCAAGCCATGCAGGTCTACAAGACAGCAATGATTACTACCTAGGCAATATTCAAAAAGATGGTTCTTATTCTGTCGTCCCACGGATGGCAGGTGGTGAAGTGACGCCTGATGGCTTAATTGCTGTGGGGCAAATTGCTAAAGAATATGGCCTATATACCAAGCTCACTGGTGGGCAACGTGTCGATATGTTTGGCGCGCAAATTCACCAACTTCCTGAAATTTGGGAAAAGCTCATCGCGGCGGGCTTTGAGTCAGGCCATGCTTATGGGAAATCGCTGCGTACAGTGAAGTCTTGTGTCGGCAGCACATGGTGTCGTTACGGTGTGGATGACTCGGTTGGTTTAGCTATTTTCCTAGAGAACCGCTACAAAGGACTGCGCTCGCCGCACAAATTAAAAATGGCTGTTTCAGGCTGTACCCGTGAATGTGCCGAAGCGCAAAGTAAAGATGTCGGTGTGATTGCCACTGAAAAAGGCTGGAACCTGTATGTCTGCGGAAATGGAGGGATGAAGCCTCGCCATGCCGAGTTATTGGCTTCGGATCTTGACACCCAAACTTTAATTAAATACATCGACCGATTCTTTATGTTCTATGTGCAAACCGCAGACCGTTTACAACGAACTTCGGTATGGCGCGACAACATGGAAGGTGGTTTAGATTATCTCAAAGATGTGGTTGTGCATGATTCTTTAGGTCTAGCTGCTGAACTAGAACGTCGTATGAGCCATGTGGTGGGGACTTATCAAGATGAATGGCGTACGGCTGTTGAAGACCCAGAAGTACGTAAACGCTTCGTGACTTTCATCAATGCCAAAGCTGAGCAACAACAAGATCCGCATATTCAGTTTGCAGAAGTTCGTGGCCAGATTCGTCCTAAAACTGAGGCTGAACGAGATCGTAGCCGTATTCCAGTGGTTGAAGCTTAACAAATTAGGATATTCAAACTTCTTTCTTCAGCACTCTCTCAAAAGCAAAAATAGAGGGACTAAATGAATGAATAAGTTTAAAAGGATCAAGATGATGACAATTTTAAAAGAAATGAATGAGCTAGATTGGGTTGATGTCTGTGCGCTAGATGATCTAACGCCAAATACAGGCGTAGGTGCACTTATTGAACATCAGCAAATTGCTATTTTTCGTGTCGGTGCTGAAAAGCGGGTATATGCCTTGAGCAATCAGGATCCATTTAGCCAAGCTTTTGTAATGTCGCGCGGCATTATTGGTGATTTACAAGGTGAGCGGGTGGTGGCATCCCCGATTTACAAACAGCATTTTAGTTTGGCGACAGGACGTTGTTTGGAAGATAAAGATCAGAAACTATTGGTTTTTCCAAGTAAAATTGAAAATGGTCGAGTGTGGATTAGTCCGACACCACAAAAAACCTACATCACCAACACAGGTGCATCTCAGGAAAAAATGAAGTTAGTGCTGGTTGGTAATGGCCTAGCGGGGATGCGTTGTTTGGAAGATTTACTCGACATGGCACCAGACCGTTATGAAGTGACAGTGATTGGTGAAGAACCTTGGGGAAACTACAACCGTATTATGTTATCGCCTGTATTGTCAGGAGATAAAACCATTGACGACATCATGTTGCATCCACATGCATGGTATAGCGACAAAGGCATTCGTTTCATTGCGGGTGATCCTGCGGTACGTATAGACCGTCCTCGTAAGCAGGTCTATACCGAAAAAGGTGAAGTGGTTGATTATGATCGTTTAATTTTAGCGACAGGTTCGAAACCGTTCATTCCTCCAATTGCTGGAGCGGATTTGAAAGGTGTCATTAGTTTCCGAGATATCTATGACATCAACACCATGCTGGATTACTGCAAGACCAAGAAAAATGCCGTGGTAATCGGTGGTGGACTGTTGGGACTTGAAGCTGCATATGGCCTCAAACAACGCGGGATGAATGTCACGGTTTTACATCTGATGGATCGTATTATGGAGCGCCAATTAGACAGTAAAGCCAGCCAAATGCTACGCCATAGTATTGAACAAAAGGGTATCTCCATTATTACTGAGGCCAATACTGAAGCATTGGTGGGTATAGATGGTCATGTCACTCAAATTCGCTTGAAAGATGGTACAGTCCTAGAGGCGGATCTTGTGGTATTTGCAGTTGGTATTCGTCCGAACATGGCACTTGCACAAAGTGCAGGACTGCGCTGTAACCGTGGTGTGTTGGTGAATGACACCATGCAGACTTTTGATCCAAGTATTTACGCCGTGGGGGAGTGTATTGAACATCGTAGCCAGACTTTTGGCTTGGTTGAGCCACTTTGGGGGCAGGCGTTCATTTGTGCCTCACATTTAGCAGAGCATGGCAGCCTTACCTTTAAAGCACCAACTGTTCCAACACAGTTAAAGGTAAGTGGCTGTGATGTGTTCTCAGCGGGTAATTTTGAACCGAAGGATGACTTTGAAGACATCATTTTAAATGATGAAAAACGTCAGATTTATAAGCGCATTATTATTCAAAAGGATAAGGTCATTGGCGCGGTGTTGTTTGGTGATACCGAAGATGGTGTTTGGTATGCAGAACTTATTTCCGATCAAACCCCAATTTCTTCAATTCGAAATAAATTGTTATTTGGTAAAGATTTTGCATTAAAAAAAGCAGGGTAAAACCTTCCACTAACCCCTTCTAAAAAGGAGGGGGTGATTTTAAGTATTTGCCATAGATAAAGGAGCGAAGCAGAAATGAATAGTATCCCTGTAATGGAACTGCATAGCTCCACAGAAAAAATGATTACAACTACACAAACCACCTGCCCATATTGTGGGGTGGGGTGTGGGGTAACAGCAACTGTTGAAGAAACGGCTTTAGGGCAAAAAGTCTCTGTGGTGGGTGATGCCCAGCATCCATCTAATTTCGGAAAGTTGTGTATTAAAGGCAGTAATTTAGCCGACACGGTAGGTTTAGAAACGCGCGTCTTACATCCCATGTTGGGGCGTAAACCGCAACGTGAGGTAAGTTCATGGGACACCGCAACAGACTTAATCGCCAACAAATTTCAACATTATATCGATCAATATGGGCCTGAAAGTATAGCTTTTTATGTCTCAGGTCAACTGCTGACTGAAGACTATTATGTGGTCAATAAATTTGTTAAAGGCTACTTGGGTACAGCCAATATCGACACCAATTCACGGTTGTGTATGTCTTCAGCCGTTGCTGCGCATAAACGTGCTTTTGGGGAAGACTTAGTTCCAGCCAGTTACAGTGATTTTGAACACACTGATATGGTGGTTTTAGTCGGTTCAAATACAGCTTGGTGTCATCCTGTGATGTATCAGCGTATCATGAAAGCCAAAGAGGAGCGAGATCTTTTTGTCGTCGTGATTGACCCGCGTTTTACTGCAACCTGTGAGGCGGCTGATTTACACTTACCAATTTTACCGGGGCAGGATGTCGCACTGTTCAATGGTCTATTACAGTATTTAGCAACCAATCATTATACCGATACCGATTTTATTGCAAAGCATACTCAAGGCCTAGAGCAAGCGCTGGCAAGCAGTGCATCTGAAGCATCAATAGCGAGTGTGAGCGAACGGACGGGGATTTCTGTTGAAAAATTAGCACTCTTTTTTGAAAAATTTGCTCAAACAGAAAAAGTGATGAGCTTATTTTCAATGGGTGTGAATCAGTCTTCACGTGGGGTAGATAAAGCCAATAGCATTACCAACTGTCATTTGTTAACGGGCAAAATTGGCAAATTGGGCGCTGCACCTTTTTCGATGACGGGCCAGCCGAATGCAATGGGCGGACGTGAAGTGGGTGGACTTGCCAATATGTTGGCTGCCCATATGGATTTGGATAACCCACAACATCAACAATTGGTTCAACAGTTTTGGCATAGTCCAACCATTGCAAAGCAAGTGGGTTTAAAAGCTGTCGACCTTTTTGAAGCGGTCGAAGCTGGAAAAATTAAAGCCATTTGGATTATGGCGACCAATCCTGTGGTGAGTTTACCCAATGCTGATCAGGTGAAACGTGCACTAGAGAAATGTGAGTTTGTGGTGGTGTCAGACATTTGTTTAGATACCGATACCACGCAATATGCCGATGTGTTGCTGCCTGCATTGGGTTGGGGAGAAAAAGATGGCACAGTCACCAATTCAGAACGCCGGATTTCCAGACAGCGAGCCTTTTTAGAACGACCAGCCCAAGCACAAGCGGATTGGTGGTCAGTGTCACAAGTGGCGAAAAAGTTAGGATTTCAGGGTTTTGACTTTGAAAGTAGCCATGACATTTTCAAAGAACATGCCCAGCTTTCAGCTTATCAAAATGCAGAAATCGATTTACGTTCATCGACTGAAACATTCCGCTATTTTAATTTGGCAGGCCTTACGGAACTTTCATTTGATGACTACCAAGAACTTGAACCGACGCAGTGGCCTGTACTTGTACCTTTGAAAAACGGCCAAACCAAGCCAAACATTTTTGCACAATTATTTAAAGATGGTCAGTTTAGTCATCCAGATGGTAAAGCCAAGTTTATTGCAACAACGGCAGTTGGTGCGGTGAATCCAATTAGCAGTGAGTATCCATTGGTGCTGAATACGGGGCGCATCCGTGATCAATGGCATACCATGACGCGTACAGGTTTATCAGCCAATTTAAGCACTCATAAAGCAGAACCTTATTGTGAAATTCACCCAAATGATGCCCTGAAATATGGTTTGAAAGATGGAGAACTGGTAGAGATCAAATCGGCTTGGGGAAATTGCGTACTGCGTGCCACGGTCAGTGACAATATCCGCCGAGGACAGATTTTTGCACCGATTCACTGGAGTGATCAATTCGCATCTGATGCACGGATTGGCAAAGTGGTGAATCCTGTAGTGGATGCTATTTCGGGAGAACCTGAGTTCAAACATACCCCTGTGATGATTCATCCGTTTTATACGCAATGGCAGGGCGTGTTTTATGTCAGAACGGGCTTTGAACATTTGGTGCAACAAAGCATTGAACAAAGCATTTGGTGGACCAAAATCAAAACGTCCAAAGCTATTCGTTATGAGTTGGCAGACCGTCGACGTTTTACGGAAACGACCGAACAACTCAAAGCTTTATTGCCTTTTGATGATGAAAGTTTTGAATGGCTCAATGTAGAAGATCAAACCGCTCATATTAGTCATAGTTTGGTGTTACAAGATGGCCACCTCATTGCGAGTCTGTATATTGCGCCCAAAGCCTTATTGCCAGATCGAGACTGGGTGGCAAGTCTGTTTAAGCGCGAACGCTTAAGCGCGATGCATCGGAAGGCTTTATTGGCAGGGCAAGCCATGTCAATGACTAATAGCGATGGCCCACTGGTCTGTAGCTGTTTTAAAGTTGGGAAAAATCGTATTATCGATGTCATTAAAGAAAAAAATATCACCCATGAAAAACAAGTCACTGCATGCTTAAAGGCAGGAGGCAATTGCGGTTCCTGCTTACCTGAAATTCGAGGTCTGATCAAAGCTTGTCAAACGGAGGATGTCGAATGAAAAGAAAAATATTCAAACCCGTGAGCTACCCAGAAACTGAAGTTGTCATTTTGGCGGGCGGTCAGGCGCGTCGTATGAATGGCATTAATAAACTCTTGCAAAAATTTGATGATGAAATTCAACTTATCAAAATTCATCAGCAGTTAAAGTCACGTGCAACCAAGGTATGGGTCAACAGCCATAGGGATCATTCCATTTATGAGCGGTTGATTCCGTCGATTGGTTTTTTTGAAGATGAGACAACAGGCTTTCAAGGGCCTTTGATGGGGATGAAAAGTGCATGGACACATGTGCAATCAGACTATGTGCTGTTCGTACCCTGTGATGTAACTTTTATTCCGAAAAAAGTGTTTTCACGGTTACATCAAGCGATGCAACAAGATCCGAACTGTGGTGTCGTTATTGTAGAAATCAATGACCGTGCACTGTATCCGTTTTGTTTGTTAAAACGGAGCAGTTTGCCGACATTGATTCAGCACCTTGAGCAAAATCAGCGCAGTTTAAGGCAGTGTTTTGCAGATCTGCACCCACAAGTGGCACGATTTAAAAATCATGCACTGTTTTTTCATAGCATCAACTCTTTGGATGAGCTACAACAGCATCGGCAACTCAATTTTTTATGAATACCTCAGATATTGAAGAGAGGAGGTTTGTGTCGAGAGTAGAAGATGTTGCCATAAACTGATTTGACTGTTTAAATAAAAATCTATAAAAGAACCAAATAAGTATTCATGTTGATACTAAATTTATTATAAAAACAATCATTTGAAATAAATTCAGAGGGAGTCGTTATTTTATTTAGATTATAAATGTATGCAGCAGTGATCACTCATTGCGGCGGTGAACTGAAATACTCAAAATTTAGAAAGTGCACAAAGTTGGAACAGTTATTGCAAAATATACTTCAGAAAATAGGGCGTGAAATATGAACTGCACCCACATCGCTCAAAGGACGCATAGGTAAGACAGATGAACAGCATGACCCATGTATCTGCAGTTAGAGTATTCCAAGATCAGTTTGGACGTGAAAAGCGCAAACTACGAATCTCGGTGACGGATCGTTGTAATTTTAAATGCGTCTATTGCATGCCAGAACATCCCGAATGGATGAAAAAACACGACTTGCTCAGCTTTGAAGAACTCTACCATTTTTGCAAATTTATGGTGCAGCATGGCGTTGAGCAAATTCGTATCACGGGGGGTGAACCGTTGATGCGCCAAGGTGTGGTACATTTTATCGAACAGTTACAAAGCCTAAAAAAACAGGGGTTGAAGCGTATTTCCATGACCACCAATGGTCATTATTTAAAACAATATGCCGTTGCTTTAAAGCAAGCAGGGTTAGATGATTTAAATATTAGTCTAGACAGTTTAGATGCCGAGCAATTTCAACACCTCACCAAGAAACAACTACATACAGTGTTGGAAGGCATTCAGGCTGCACAACAGCTTAGTTTTAACATCAAAATCAATACCGTGCTGATGAAAGGCATCAATGACGATCAAATTGTCCCTTTGGTGCAGTGGGCAAAGCAGCAAAAGGTAGAACTACGTTTTATTGAGTTTATGCCTTTAGATGGCGATCAAAATTGGTCGCAAGCCGATGTTGTCACTGAACAAGAGATTTTGTCCCAACTCAGCTCGCAATTTACGGTGCAAGTGCTTGAAGGACAAGGTGCCAATCCAGCACGTAGTTATCGAGTGGATGGTGCGAACATTGGGATTATCTCCACCATTAGCAACTCGTTTTGTGGGGAATGTGATCGACTGCGGTTGAATGCACAGGGTGAGTTTTATAATTGTCTTTTTGCTAAGCAAGGCTTAAATTTAAAATCAGACATTCAACAACTTGCCCAAATTAATCAGCATGAATCCTTTGTTTTAGAGGGGAAACTTTCAACTTATGTTTGGCATAAAGAGCAAGGCTTTCATGCTATTCAAAAACAGCAGTTGCATCAGCCCGTGCGAAAAATCAGTATGCATATGATTGGAGGTTAGGATGACTCAGGAATTAAACAACGTGATTAGAGTGAAGATCGAAGCTTTTGGTGCGATTGAACGCCAGTTACCCCCCAATTTAACGCTGCAATGTGAGCCTGATTCATCAGTTGCAGCGGTATTAAAGGATGTCGTTGCTCAATACCCAGCTGTCCACACATTATTGGAGCGCTGTGCCTGTGCAATGGGTGAAGACATTGTTCCAAGGCAGACCATTTTAAGTCGAGATTGTACTTTGGTGTTGTTGTCCCCTGTGGCAGGGGGTTGATATGGAATTAAAACAATTTCCACGGATTCAAACAGTGACTTTTAGCCAAAATGACTTTGATGGCATTCAGCATTTTCCTGAGTGTGGTGGCATTGGCATATTCATTGGTACAGTGCGGAATCACCATCAAGGCAAAGCTGTAAAAGCGTTAAAATATACCGCTTATGCACCAGTCGCTGAAAAAATGATTCGTCAAATTGAACAAGAAATCCAATTAAAATATGGAGTGTCTTATGTTCGAGTGGTGCATCGTATTGGTGCTTTAGATATTGGTGATACTGCCATTATTGCAATGGCTTACGCTGCGCACCGCCGTGAAGCCTTTCAAGCCTGTGAGGAAGCGGTAGAACGGGTAAAACATGAAGTTCCTGTGTGGAAAGAGGAGTTTTATGTGGATGGCACCAGTCAGTATGTCGAGGGCTGTTGTATTCGAACAGATCATGAAGCGCCAAAACCTCATAGCCATGAGCATTGCGAGCATGTACATGTTCATCCCTAGTAAATGCATCATGCAATGCCAATATTTACCAATAATCCCTTTAAGACCTGAATGAAGAAAATTTAGTATCAGTTGCGTATGAATGAAAAGTGGCGAGATAATTGAAAGAAAAATCTTCTGAAAACTTTATGAAAAATAATGCTTAGGTTAAGATGATCAATTCTTATATTTGAAGTCTTTTGAATCGCTATGCAACCATTTGTTCTATATAACTCAGAGCAACGCAAAAAAGTAGAATTCGTACCTCGTGTTGAGGGACATATTGATATGTATGTCTGCGGTATGACGGTGTATGACTACTGTCATATTGGACATGCGCGTGTGATGGTTGCATTTGACTATATTATTCGCTTCCTGCGTAGCCAAGGTTGGAGCGTGAAATATGTACGTAACATTACCGACATTGACGACAAAATCATTAAACGTGCCAATGAAAATGGCGAGTCGATTACTCAGTTGACAGACCGCTTTATTCAAGCTATGAATGAAGATGCTGAAAATCTAGGCTGCCTACATCCAGATGAAGCACCGCGTGCAACGGATTATATTGATCAAATGCAAAGCATGATTGGCAACTTGGTTGAAAAGGGTACTGCTTATCCATCTGCCAATGGTGATGTGTATTTCCAAGTGGAAAAATTCGCCAAATATGGTCGTCTTTCGGGTCGTAAACTGGAAGATATGCAAGCGGGTGCATCTGAACGTGTCGATGTTGAAGTTGAGAAAAAACATCCCTTTGACTTTGTACTTTGGAAACATGCCAAAGAAAATGAACCTGCATGGGCTTCGCCGTGGGGCAAAGGTCGTCCGGGCTGGCATATTGAATGTTCTGCGATGTCGACTTGCTGCCTAGGGAACCATTTTGACATTCATGGTGGTGGTTCAGACCTCATGTTCCCGCACCATGAAAATGAAATTGCACAGTCTGAGGCTTCAACTGGCGAGCAGTATGTCAACTACTGGATGCATGTCGGTTTCATCAACGTTGATGGCGAAAAGATGTCGAAGTCATTGGGCAATTTCTTTACCATTCGCGATGTGATGGATAAGTTCCATCCTGAAGTGATTCGTTACTTCATTGTGTCTTCACACTATCGTAGCCCTGTGAACTTCTCTGATGTTGCTTTAAAAGAAGCAAAAACAGCACTGTCACGCTTCTATCATTCATTTAAAGCTTATCAACAAGCCTATGGCGATACACAAGTCGGTACCTTAGATGAAACATTGCTTGAGCGTTTCAATAGTGCCATGCGTGATGACTTCAATACCGCTGAGGCCATTGCGGTATTGTTTGAAGTCAACAAAGAATTGAACCGTGCCGTGAAAGAGCAACAAGCGGAACAAGCGGCGATTTACTATGCAACTTTGCGTCATTTAACCAATATTCTAGGTTTGGTTCAACACAATGTTGAAGAGTTCCTGAAGTCTGATATTGGGCAAGAGGCTTTGGCTTTGTCTGAAGAGCAAATTGAAGATTTGATTCAACAACGTCAAGATGCGAAAAAAGCCAAAGAATTTGCCAAAGCGGATGAAATTCGTCAGTCCTTGTTAGATCAGGGTGTAGTTTTGGAAGACAATCGCCAAGGGACAATCTGGCGCCGTGCTGATTAATTCAGCAATTGCATTATAGAGTGTTGACAGTTTGATGAAACTCTCTATAATGCACATCCATATTGCGGGAATAGCTCAGTTGGTAGAGCACAACCTTGCCAAGGTTGGGGTCGCGAGTTCGAGTCTCGTTTCCCGCTCCAAAATTTAAAAAGCCTCAAGTTCAACTTGGGGTTTTTTTATGTCTGTAATTTGAGTGTGTTGAAAATAATTCATTCAAATGTGAAATTATCTCGGTGTGTCAGCCCATAATTTTGACAAAAATATGCTTAAATCATTCATCTTCATTTGTGAATAAAATTGTGTTTCTCCAACCCAATAGCACTGTCGTACCGACCGAAGCTCGAGACTATCCTGAATGGCATTTGGGACGAGAATGCTATGCACTTTGGTATATTGAAGTGGATGATCCCGTTTTGATCAGCTATTTAACAAAGCTTCGTGAGCAGTTCTCAGATTTGCTTTATCAACCAAATCAACGGCAGTTTCATATCACTTTATTTGTTGCAGGTTTTTGGGTAGAACAGGCAACACAGTCGGATGACTTTAGTCGAGTGCAACTGAATCAGCAGCTTGAACGCCTTAAAAATTTAAAACTAGAATCTTTTCAGTTACAGATGGGTGAATTAAATAGTTTTGAAAGTGCCTTATTTTTAAAAGTAGATGATACCGCAGGCGTGTTGGATCAAATTAGAAAAACATTGCTGCAAACCTCGCAGGAAGTCGCGGCATTGAGTTATTGTCCACATATTACATTAGGTCTATACCGTGAAGTAGTGTGTAGTGATCATGTATTGGCACGGATAGCTGAAATTGAAGATATTAGCTATAGCTTAAATGTCTCAAAGCTCACGTTTGGTTTTTATCAGGCCCATGTCCTACAAGGGCTATTGTTTTCACATGCACAAATTGAGTTGGGGAATGCGCAATGCAACTGATTTTAGGTGGTGCACGTTCGGGGAAAAGCCGCTTGGCGGAGCAGATTGCCCAACAGTTGGCGCAGCCTGTGGTTTATGTGGCAACTGCACAAGCCTTGGATGGGGAGATGCAAGCGCGTATTCAACACCATCAGCAACAACGACCCAAAGATTGGGGGCTGTGTGAAGAACCCATTTATCTTGCAGCGCAGTTGGTCAAATTAGATCGCCCAAACCAAACCATTTTGGTCGATTGTCTGACCTTATGGATGAGTAATTTACTGATGCATGCTGACCCAGATTTGCAAGTTCAAGAATGCCAAAAGTTGTTAGATGTTGTCGGAAATTTACAGTCTGAGCTGATTTTAGTGAGTAATGAAACAGGCCTAGGTGTGGTTCCAATGGGACAAATTAGCCGACGTTTTGTTGATGAAACAGGGCGATTGCATCAGCAGTTAGGTCAAATTGCTCAAAAAGTGGTGTTCTGCGTAGCAGGATTTCCAATGATTTTAAAAGGAGAACAAGTGTGAGTTGGTGGTTAGAAGCATGTCAAAGTCCGAGTGAGTCTGTATTGGCTCAAGCCCTAGCACGCCAGTCACAGTTGACCAAACCGACAGGCTCGTTGTCGGAGCTTGAATCGGTTGCAGTGACTTTAGCTAGTTTGCAAAACACTGTAAAACCCAAGATTGACCGCCCATGGATTACAATTTTTGCAGGCGATCATGGGGTGATGGAGGAAAATATTTCTGCCTATCCACAAGCGGTGACACGTCAAATGTTGCAGAACTTCGCAACTGGCGGGGCGTGTATTAGTGTGATTGCCAAAGAGTATCAAGCCAAGTTACAAGTCATTGACTGTGGTTCAGTCGGTGAAGCGTATGAATATGTCGGGGTTGAACGCCACTGCATCCGTGCTGGCACGGCTAACTTTGCTCAAACCCAAGCCATGACTGAAGCTGAATGTGAAGCAGCTTTTGCTTTGGGGCAAAAAAGTGTGGAAGATGCCATCGCTTATGGGGCAGATATCTATGTCGCGGGTGAGATGGGCATTGGAAATACCTGTTCAGCCTCAGCCGTGGCTTGTTTTTTATTGGCTGAACCCGCTGAAAAGCTCACGGGTGTTGGAACAGGTATCCGTACTGAACAATTGATACATAAAAAACAGGTGATTGACCAAGCACTTTCACTGCATGCGCAATATGTCGGGAATGATCCGTTTAAAGCCTTATGTGCGGTGGGTGGGCTTGAAATTGCAGCCATGACAGCCGCGTATATTCGCTGTGCACAACTGGGGCTGCCGATGGTGGTTGATGGGTTTATCAGTACTGTTTCGGCATTGCTCGCAATACGTTTAAATCCAGACGTTCGTGCTTGGATGCTCTTTGGGCATCAGTCGGCTGAATATGGTCATGTCCGTTTGTTAGAAGAACTTAAAGCTATGCCTCTATTGAAGCTGAACCTACGTTTAGGTGAAGGCAGCGGAGCAGGAGCTGCACTTGGGCTGATCAAACTCGCCTGCCGCTTACACAATGAGATGGCAACATTTGCTGAAGCAGCAGTGATTGGTGAGAAAGTTTAGAGATGTTGTATTTAGATTTTCTGCGCCACGGCGAAACCAGCTTAAGTCATACCCTACGGGGTAAAACGGACGATGCTTTGACGGAGAAAGGATGGATGCAAATGCAGTCTACTATCGCTCAGGCTGAGCAGGTTAGTCAGGCGTGGGATGTCATTTATAGCTCACCATTACAGCGCTGTCGTCTGTTTGCAGAGCAGTGGGCGGAGCAAAAACAGCTCCCTTTGTATATAGAACCGAATTTGCAAGAAATGGATTTTGGAGAATGGGAAGCTCAGCCGACCGATCGACTCTATCAACTCTACCCAGATGAATTGGCTCAATTTTGGCAAAAACCGTTAAGCTTTACACCGCCCCAGGCAGAAAGCTTATTGGCATTTAAAAGTCGTGTTCTAGAGTCTGTAGAGACCTTGACCCAACAAATGTATGCGCAGGGCTGGACACGCGCATTGATTATTTCCCATGGTGGAGTGATTAAACTCTTAAAATGCCAAGCGCTGAAGCAAAATGCTAATGACCTTTTAAAAATGTCAGCAGAGTTGGGACAGTTGAACCGTTTTGTATTCGATCAAGGGCAACTTCAGTTTATTCAAAGTGAGGACGTGTAATGACACCTTTTTGGATTGCACTGCAGTTTTTAACGACCTTTCCAGTTCGTTTAAGCACGATGCCAACGCCTCAGCAAAATGCGCAAGCACTGTTATTTTATCCTGTGGTGGGCTTGCTCATAGGAGCCATTCTGTATGGGATCGCCCTGTTATTGCATGCTTTGCCACTTGTGCTGTTAAGCAGTGTGATTCTGGTGTTATGGATTTGGCTGACAGGTGGTTTGCATCTGGATGGTTTGGCCGATACCGCAGATGCTTGGGTCGGTGGTTTTGGCGATAAAGCACGCACACTTGAGATCATGAAAGATCCGAGTTGTGGGCCGATAGGTGTACTCAGCCTTGTCATTGTATGCATATTAAAGTGGTCTGCACTGTATGTGTTATTGCAGCAGCAGTGTTATAGCACACTCATTTTATTTCCTGTCTTAGGGCGTCTTGTGCCGCTATTTTTCTTTTTAAGCACAGACTATGTGCGTGCTAAAGGACTCGGCAGCCAGTTGGGCCAACATTTAGCACGACCAATTGCAATGGCACTTTTACTGCTGATACCTTTGGTGGCTTTGTATTGGACATGGATTGGTGTTGTGGTGATTGCCACTTTTTATCTGGTATTATGGTATTTGCGGTATAAATTTATACAGCGTATTGGTGGTGTGACGGGAGATACCATTGGTGCCAGTATTGAAATAATTGAATTAGCGACATTGTTTAGCTTTGTGGTGGCTACTTTTTATTTCACTTAAGTTAAGAAATTAATAAGAGCCTCTCAGCGTGAAAGATGTGCAGTCATACGTGGTCGAAAGAAAAAATAATAAAAAGGGAGCGAGCTATATGCACTTGAAACAAAGGTCTTCCATCATCAGCAAAACACATTTGTAGATATGTTGTGAAAATCCAAAGATTTCCGCGCTAGTTGTCTACAGAGATATGATAAAATTGCGAAAATTATTTTTATGTGCTGACGTTTCATTTCGTCACACGGTTCAGGTAAAACAACGTTGAATTCTGAAAATATGTCAAATCCCATTGATTTCCAAAAAGTTGCTTTAGAAACACTAGAGATAGAGCGTCAGGCACTCTCGGTACTTGCTCAGCAAATCGATGATCGTTTTAGCCGTGCTTGTGAAATTATCTTAAAGTGTAAAGGTCGCTTAGTCATTACTGGCATGGGTAAATCAGGGCATATTGGCCGAAAAATGGCAGCCACCTTTGCCTCTACAGGTACGCCATCATTCTTTATGCACCCAGGTGAAGCGGGGCATGGTGATTTAGGGATGTTGGTTGCAGGTGATGTGCTGATTGCGATTTCAAACTCGGGCAAGAGTGATGAAATCATGATGCTGATGCCTTTGATCAAATATTTGGGTGTGCCTTTAATTACGATCAGCGGTGATGACCGTGGGCCGATGCCACAAAATGCAGATGTGGCGCTGACGTTGGGCAATATTCAAGAAGCTTGTCCATTAGGTCTAGCACCAACATCGAGTACAACGGCGACTTTAGCTTTGGGTGATGCATTGGCTGTTGCACTGTTAGATGCACGCGGGTTTACTTCAGATGACTTTGCACGCTCGCATCCTGCGGGTGCTTTGGGTAAACGCTTGTTATTACATGTGAAGCATTTAATGCACACTGGGGACGAACTACCGAAAGTGTCTCCAGATACAGCAATGAACAAAGTTCTGTACGAAATCTCTAACAAACGCCTAGGTTTAACCACAATTGTGGATGACAATGATCATCTATTGGGGATTTTTACTGATGGTGACTTACGCCGTTTGATTGATAAACAGCAAGGTTTTGATGTGAACTTGGCGGTGTCTGATGTGATGATTAAGAGCCCGCTGACGATTTCACCTGAAGCGCGTGCTGTTGAAGCATTAGAGCGAATGAATGAAAAGAAAATTAACCAATTTGTCGTTGTTGATGAGAGCAATAAAGTCATTGGTGTTTTGAGTATGCATGACCTGATTCAAGCTGGGGTAAATTAAAAATGGCTTCTTATATTTTGTTAGAACAAGCGCGTTATGTAGAAGCTCTAGTTTTGGATGTTGATGGTATTTTAAGTGATGGTTTTGTGACTTTGACCAACTCGGGGGACGAAATCAAATCTTTCGATATCCGTGATGGCTTAGGTATGAAACTGGTTCAGCAAGCTGGTGTGAAAGTGATTATTATCACAGGACGTAAAAGTCAGATCGTAGAAAAACGGATGTCTGATTTGGGCGTGGACCTTGTTTATCAAGGCCGTGAAGACAAAGGTGTTGCACTGCGCGAGGCTTGTGCAAAATTTGGTATTTCACCTGAAGATTGTTTATACATGGGTGATGACTGGCCTGACCTATCTGCATTTGCCATTGCAGGCATGAAAGTGACCGTGCCAAATGGTCATTTAGAAGTACGTCGTCGTGCCGATTTGGTAACTCAAGCGATGGGTGGACGTGGCGCGGTACGTGAAATCTGCGATATGATTTTACAAGCCAAAGGTGTATACGAAACTTTACTTGAAAAGTACACCGCAGTCCCGCATTAATCTGTATGCATGCATGAGAGTTTAGTTAACATTTATGGATACTAAAGTTTTATATATCACTGCTGTAGCCATTGCGGCTATCAGTAGTGGTTATTACTATTACAGTGGAAAAGGGCAAAAGCTCGAGGTCGATGGTGCGCAAAGCATGACCTATTCTGCTGAGCAGATCCAACTGACTCAAACAGATGAGCAGGGTCATTTATACGTCCGTGCAAAAGTAGATCGTCTTGAGCAGGACATGCAAAAGAAGACCTCTAAGTTAGAAAACTTAAATGCTGAGATGTATAAAGATGGAAAAGTGGATGCAACTTTCTATGCCAAGCAAGCCAATGGCATCAACGACAACGAAAAAGTCGTTCTGACAAACCAAGTGGTTGCAAAGAAAATGTTGGATCAAGGTCAGATGCAGTTTGAGACAGCAGAACTGACTGCGTTTCCACAGACGCGTGAACTTGAATCTCAGCATCAAGTGGTTGTTACGACACCACAAGCAGAATTTGTTAGTCAGGGCTTAAAAGCGAATTTAAATACGGGTCAATATGACTTTTTCCATATTCGAGGGAAGTATGAACCATAATCCAAAATTTTCTATTTCGAAAACTTTCCTCAAGCAAACACTTGCACTGAGTTTAGGTGTGGCTGTTTCAACTTTTGCTTTGGCATTGCCAAGTGACCGTAGTAAAGCGATTTCGTTGGTGGCAGATCGTGCAACTTTTAATGAAAAAACGGGTGTTACGACGTACACAGGCAATGTCATCATTGAACAGGGTACGATGAAACTACAAGCGGATTCGATTGTTGCCAATTTAAATCAAACCCGTCAAATTAGCACCATTACGGCCAATGGTAAGCCTGCACGTTTCCAACAACAAGTTAGTACCAACAAAGGTATTGCCAAAGGTCAGGCGCAAAAAATTATTTATAATGCAGAAACAGGCATTATTACCTTATCGGGCAGTGCACTTCTAGAACAAGATGGTGCCAGTATTCGCGGTAATACATTGCGTTATAGTATGAATAAAGGTGATATCGAAGCGATTGGTACACCAAATAACAGTGGTTCGTCGAGTGGTCGTGTTAAGATTGTGATCCCACCTTCAGGTTCTCAATCCTTCCCAGGAGCGCGTGACTAATGGAGCAAACTCTCAATCAGCCACAAACCCTATGTATTAAGCATCTCGCGAAAAACTACAGTAAGCGTTGGGTAGTGAAAGATGTATCTTTTAGCATGCAAAGCGGACAAATCGTAGGTTTACTGGGCCCTAATGGTGCTGGGAAAACCACCAGTTTCTATATGGTGGTTGGACTGGTGCGTATGGACAAAGGTGAAATTCATCTTGATGACCTAGATATGTCTGATTTGGCCATGCATGAACGTGCACGTAAAGGCATTGGTTACTTACCTCAAGAAGCCTCAATTTTTAGAAAACTCACTATTTCTGAAAATATTATGTCGATTTTGGAAACGCGCAAAGATCTAAATAAAGAACAACGTAAACAGCGTCTGCATGAATTATTAGCCGATTTCAAAATTAGCCATATTAAAGATTCATTGGGTATGAGTGTGTCTGGTGGTGAACGTCGTCGTGCTGAAATTGCACGTGCGTTGGCAGCCGATCCAAAATTTATGTTGCTCGATGAACCTTTTGCTGGGGTTGACCCAATTTCAGTGGGTGACATTAAAGATATTATTCGTACCCTAAAAGACCGTGGTATTGGCGTTCTTATTACGGATCATAACGTTCGTGAGACTTTGGCGATTTGTGAACGTGCTTATATCGTGAGTGAGGGTGCGGTGATTGCTGAAGGTACTCCAGATGAAATCTTAGCCAATGAAACCGTGCGTCAAGTTTACCTTGGTGATGACTTCACTGTATAAGCTTTTTCTGCGTCAATGAAAATAATTGGCGCAGATTTCCCTGTCATATTTTTAATGCATCGCTTTGCATTGAATTAAGAATAGGGCATTTCTTTATATTCAAACCGCGCACCCTGCCATCCTTTTGAAATCGCTTTTTCAGCATGCTACACAATATGCATATCTTTTTTCGTGTTGGCTTAAAGCGAAAAGCCATTTTCATACGATAGCTGATTGAAAATACGTTATAATTTTTTGTGAAATTTTTAAAAATTACGCTATGCCATTTACCATCTCTAGTTTAATGAGCTATGAAGAAGACATTAAAAAAAGTCGTTTTCAAGCTTTTGCTGTGCCTGTAGAAAATGAACAAGCTGTTAAAGATTTTCTAGAGCAATATAAAGATATCAGCACCACGCATCAGTGCTGGGCATGGAAAATTGGCCACAATGTTCGTTTTAATGATGACGGTGAACCCTCAGGTACTGCAGGTCGTCCTATTTTAGCGACCATTGAAGGCAATGAGCTGACCAATATTTTGGTTTTAGTCAATCGTTGGTATGGTGGTGTCAAGCTAGGCACAGGCGGACTGGTACGTGCTTATGGTGGAACTGCAGGACAGTGTTTACTGTTGGCTGAAAAAATAGAACTCATTGAGAAGAAAAAAGTGCATTTTGCCTGCCAATTTAATGAATGGGCGATTTTCCAGTATGAGCTGAATAGCCAGCAGATTGAGTTTAATGAGCAATATACTGCGGATGGCGTAATTGTAGAAGCATTCTTACAAGTGCATCAGATTAAAGCGCTCAGACTTAAAATACAAGACATAACCCGTGGGCGTGAAGCGTTAAAAATTGTGGATGACCATCATGACTGATCCCTTATTAAAATATCGTGAGCAGCATAAGCATCGCTTAAATTATATGCCCTGGTTGTATTGGTCGCTCAAGCCTAAAAACCGTGAGTGGGCTGAAGTATGGCAGCAAGAATACCAAGCTTATCTAATGGAAATGGAAACCGTTGAAATTGGTCAAAACTGTTTTATTTCTCCATTGGCACACATATTTGCAGAGCCTGGCCGCAAAATTGTCATTGGCGACAACACGTTTATTGCTGCCGATTGTACTTTGCATGGGCCTTTAGATATTGGCAGCGAAGTCGCGATCAACCACCATTGTATTTTAGATGGTGGTCGTGTGGGGATTAAGTTACATGATCAAGTGCGTATTGCGGCTTATTGTCACTTATATGCCTTTGACCATGGTATGGTACTTAGCGATCCGATTTATCAACAACCTGTACGTTCACAAGGGATAGAAATTGGTCGGGATGTTTGGTTGGGTGCGCATGTGGGCGTGAAAGATGGAGTGAAAATTGGTGCACATGCAGTGGTGGGAATGAATAGTATGGTAACCAAAGATATCGCTGAGCAATCGATTGTTGCTGGCAATCCTGCTCAGTTTATTCGTTTACGTGATTAAGATATCAAAGAATATTGAACATTTATCAATACTTAATTACATAAAAACCTGCCATCAAAAAAAAAGATATGCTAAGTTTAGAACAACAATGAGACCTTATACCGAATGCGGTGTAATGAGAGGCGATAATGAAACGAGTCATTGCATGTATTGATTCTTCCCCTTGTATCAATGCCCTAGCAGAAGCTGCGGCGTGGATTGCAAAACAGACGGGGCGGGAATTGGTCCTTTTACAAGTTTTGGATTATTATCCTGCAAGTTATCACTTAGGTGAAATTAGCGGGGTAATTGGATTTGAAAGCAATGCAATGTTGCTCAAAGAGCTGGCTGAATTAGAGCAAAAACAAAGTGAACTTGCGCTCAGTTATAGCAATAATTTGCTCGATCATATTTCTAAACTCATTCTCGAAACGCATGGCCTACATACGACACATATTCAAGAAAAGGGTGACTTTCTAGAGCAAAGTTTTAACTTATTGCATGAAGATGACATTGTGGTGATTGGCCGTGTGGGTGAGAAATCGGCTGAACGCAATAAACCATTGGGCAGTAATGTTGAAAACTTTATCCGTGGTGCAAACTGTACCGTCATGACGGTAGGTGATAGCTTTAAGCCACCTACGCGCTTTATCTTTGCCTACGAGTATTCACCGACGTGTGTGAAGATGATGAAACGGATTGCGCAAAGTGATCTACTGCGCCTCTTACAATGCCATTTGGTCTATGTCGGTGACCATCCTGAAATTTTAAGAGAGCCTGAACAATATCTGAAAGATGCAAATTTGGATGTGATTACAGAATATCGTTACGGCGACGTGGCTGAAAATATTCTGGAATACCAAAATGAGCATGGCATACAACTGATTGTGCTCGGTGCGTTCAGCCACAGTAAAATTCATCAGTTCTTCTTGGGCAGTATTGCAACCACCATTTTTAGGAATGCCAAAGTTCCCTTACTGGTGGCACGTTAATTTAGAGTGATTTATCTAAATTGGAACTGTTTTATCCATAGTTATCCGCATTAATTGTGGATAACTATATGGACAGTAAATGTAAGTTTATAATTTATATAAGCTTAAATTAATCGATTGTTTTTTAATCTAAGTTTTAGCTTATTTTACAATGGCTAAGGCAAATCCATCATGTCCTTTGCTACCGACCGTTTGAAGTGCTGTGCACGACAAAATTTTTGGATGGTTTTGCATCGCTTTGAACATATCTCGAATCCCTTCAATACTTGGTTTATGATTTTCAGGATTGATAATATCGCCTGCACGAATTACGTTATCGAGGAAAATCAAAGTACCTGAATGAGATAGGTTCAGGCTTAATTCCAAATACTCTGGGTAGCTTTGTTTATCGGCATCAATGAAAATAAAGTCGAAAGGTTCAATATCTGCAGGCAGTGATTTAAGGATATCTGCTGCGCGTCCACATTTGAGTTCAACGGTTTGTTTGAGCTGAGCTTTGTCGATATTTTCTTGGCCCATCGCGGCATGCGTATCACGCCCTTCAATCGTTAAAATATAACCGTCTTCAGGTAAAGCACGCGCTAACCACATGGTGCTATAGGCAGCAAAAGTTCCGAGCTCCAACACACGTTTACATTGATTCATTTGAATCAGCATTTGTAAAAGCATGCCTTGGTTGGGTGCAACAGCTAAGTGATCTGGAAAACCATGCTTCTCAGTATTTTCTAAAGTTTGCAGTAGAATTGGGTCTTCAGGAATTAAATGTGCATCGATATAGTTATCAATCTCTGTCCACATTTGTTGCATAGCATGTTCACCTTGGTTGCGATGAGGAGCATTTTAAACTTTTATTTTCAGAGTGCAATTTTTCCGACCATATTTGTTGAAATCAATGCTCAAAAAAAGAGGTCATATTGACCTCTTTTAATTTTTAAAAACTAGTAACTACACATCGAAGAATTGCGACTGAGGTCTGGCCCCCATGTACGATATCCTTGGGTATCAATGTGAATCTGACCAGAAGCATATAAACCTAAGCCCATGTTCAAGCTCTGACCATGCTGGGTCCAAAATTGGCATAGACGATATTTTGTATTTTCAATATAAGCATAATCTTCAGGTTGCGGGTTTTCAGACCCAATTCGAAAATCGATGGCAGAATTGAATAAGTGGCGTGATGAGTTTGCACCGCCAGCACATTGGTTTAAAGGTAGATCACGATAAACTGAAGTGACTTCAAAATCGGTCAGTACTTTGGCTGCAACTAAATATTTAAATACTTTTAAGGTCGCAATTTGGTTTTTCCAAAGTTCACGGTTCGGGATCATATATTGTGAACGACCACATTTTTGCCAGTCACGTGCTGTTCTGAGCAATTCAAAGCTTGGGATGATATTTCCCACGCCATTGCGTTCAAGAAAAACTTCATACTCACGTACGCGTGCTAGCGTGTCACCGACAGACATCCAAGCATTGTAGGTATAAGGAATAATTTTAGGTGGAGCAGGGCGGTCAAAACTAATTTTCTCTTGTGGGATAAAAATACGTTTTCCATCAGGAGTTGTGATGGTCTGTCCTTTGTGGGATGAAGTCGTACAGCCAATCATCACCAAGGGGATTATGCTAACCGCAAATAATCCCTTTAAAAATTTCTTCATTATAGAAATCAAATATTTAAAAAATACGGCTATTATTTTAATCCAAATTTGTGAGGAAAAATTGGAAATATTGCAATCAAATGTGTGTTTTAGGTATAAAAAAAGATCAGCTTATGCTGATCTTTTTCTGGCTTACTTTTCTAAGTATTGTAACTTATCTGCTTTACCGTTCCATTCTTCACGGTCAGCAGGTTGGTCACCAATCTGGGTAATGTTCGGCCAAGTTTGTGATAACTCAGCATTTAGTTCAATAAATACTTCTTGACCTTCTGGCAGTTCATCTTCAGAGAAAATTGCATTTGCTGGACATTCAGGTTCACAAAGTGCGCAATCGATACACTCATCCGGATTGATCACTAGAAAGTTTGGACCTTCATAGAAACAGTCTACTGGACAAACTTCTACGCAGTCTTGATATTTACATTTAATACAATTTTCAGTGACAACAAAGGTCATGGCGAAGGCTACCTAAAAATATGGTTCTAATAACTAATGTGTATTTTAGGCAAAAACAGCACCAACTAACAATTGCTTTTATTGATATTTGTTATATGCACGGCTGTTAAATTTGATAAAAACTGAACATTCTGCTGAAAATTGCTTTTTACAATAAAAAAGACCGTCATTTTGACGGTCTAGACGGTTTACAAAAATAGAAAACTACTATGAATGTAGCTGATCTTTCAATGCATAAAGCTGCTGTAAGGCTTCACGTGGACTTAAGTTATCGACATCAATGCTCTTGAGTAGTTCAAGTGCGGCAGAAGGCTTCTCAATTTCGACCACACGTTCAATGATTTCAAGTTCAGGTGTTTCTATCGCGGCAAACAAATCATTTTGAACGACTTTAGGTTTTTGCAGTTGTTGCTTCTCTAAAATTTTCAGACGATTTTGTGCTTCTTTGATCACACTGGCAGGAATACCCGCCAATTTTGCGACCTGTAAGCCGTGACTTTGGCTCGCTGGCCCATGTTGGACTTTATGTAACAAAATGAGGTTGCCGTTGAGTTCTTTTGCAGTGACATGGTAGTTATCAATAGCAGTTTCTTTGGCCAGCTCGGTCAGTTCAAAGTAGTGCGTGGCAAATAAACATAAGCATTTAATGCGTTTGGTTAAGTCAAGTACGCAAGCCCATGCCAAAGATAAACCATCGTAGGTACTGGTGCCACGACCAACTTCATCCATCAAAACCAAGGACTGATTGGTTGCATGATGTAGGATTTGCGAGGTCTCGGTCATTTCCACCATAAAGGTCGATTTGCCTGTAGATAGGTCATCTGCAGAACCAATACGGGTAAAGATTCGATCAATAGGACCTAAGACTGCCGATTGGGCTGGTACATATGAGCCACAATAGGCCAATAGGCTAATTAAAGCCGTTTGACGCATAAAGGTTGATTTACCACCCATGTTAGGACCTGTAATAATGGCCATACGGTGGTTAAAATCAAGTGTCGTGTCATTCGGTGTAAATGTGGCTTTGTTCAACGCCTCAACTACTGGATGACGTCCCGCAATAATTTTAACCCCAATTTCTGGGCTATACTCAGGACGTGACCAATTGCGTAAGCGAGCCTGATGTGCAAAGTTGGCTAAGAGGTCGATTTGCGCAATAGCGCTACTCATCATTTGTAAATGACCAATGTCGGCGCGCAGTTCATCTAAAAGCATTTCGAACAGCATTTTTTCGCGGGCTAATGCGCGGGACTCACTCGAAAGCACTTTGTCTTCAAAGGTTTTCAGCTCAGGCGTGATATAACGCTCAGCATTTTTCAAGGTTTGACGACGAATGTAGTGATCAGGTGCTTGCTCGGCTTGTGCACGGGTCAGTTCAATGTAATACCCACTGACACGGTTATAGCCAATTTTTAAGGTCGAAATTCCAGTATTTTGACGTTCTTGAATTTCAAGGTCGATCAAGTACTGTCCTGCATGATCGCGGATTTTACGCAGTTCATCCAGTTCATGATCGAAACCTTCGGCTATCACATTTCCATCCCGTAAAAGCACAGGTGGATGTTCAACGATGGCGGACATTAAACGTTGATGTAAGCCATGGAAATCACCCAATTCCTCATTCAATTGGGTAATTAGAGCGGACTGTTTACTTTGAATCACGGCTTGAATGGCATGACGTAAATAAGGGACTTGCGCACAGGCTTGGCGCAGTTGCACTAAGTCACGCGGACGGGCACTACCTAAAGCCACCCGACTGAGGACACGTTCGATGTCTCCAATCTCTTTTAATACTAAACGGACTGGCGATTCATGGTAGCCATCCACAAGACTCTTGGTAGCATCTAAACGTGCGTCTAAGAGCTTGGTATCACGTAACGGTTGCATCAGCGTACGACTAAGTAAACGTCCACCCATTGCAGTTTGACAGTCATTGATGAGTTGGAATAATGACGTGCCGTGTTCAAACAAAGGCTCAACCAGCTCTAAGTTTCTACGTGTCACAGGATCAAGCGCAATGAAATCACTGCTTTGTTCAAGCTGAATAGTGCGAATATGCGGTAAGGCTGTTTTTTGCGTTTCTTTGGCATAATGAATCAGGGATGCTGCTGCTGCTTTGGCAAGCGGCAAATGATCAATACCGAAACCAGCTAAAGTCGATACAGCAAACTGATCACATAAAGTTTTTTGTGCATTGTTTAGGTTAAAGTCGACATTTGGACGGCGTGTCACAGGGCAGTCGAGCAGTTTTTTAATGTGTTCAATAATGTTAGGGTCGACAATATTTTCATCGACCAAAATTTCACTTGGCATGAGGCGAGACAGTTCAATACCGAGTTGCTCAAGTTGGAACTCTTGTTGCTGAACTTTGAATAAACCTGCACTTAAATCTAACAATGCAATACCAATTTCATTTTGTTGTACGCAAAGCGCCACAAGGTTTGAACTTTGATGTGCCGTCAGTAAAGCATCGTCAGTCAGTGTACCCGGTGTAATAATCCGGACAACGCCACGTTCAACAGGGGCCTTACCTGTGACTTCACCAATTTGCTCGCAAATAACGACGGTTTCGCCTTTTTTCACCAAGCGAGCAAGGTAGCCTTCAGCTGCATGGTAAGGAACACCTGCCATAGGGATGGGTTCACCATTGGCTTTGCCACGATGGGTCAGGGTAATCCCGAGAAGTTTAGCGGCCTTGTGTGCATCTTCAAAAAATAGCTCGTAGAAGTCACCCATACGATAGAACATCAAAGAGTACGGATGTTGCATTTTGACGCCCATGTACTGTTGCATCATGGGAGTGAGGGTGGACAAATCAGTTATGATTCCCGAATTGCTCATGTAGGTGAAATCCTTAAATCTTTGAAAATACACAATATAAAAATAGACCGAGCGACACCGCTTACCGTGTGTATTTATGCGCTATGAACAGCTATTGTATGAATGGCAATATCTTAGCAAAATTGAAAACGACTAAACAATAAATCATCTATAAAGCGAACAGTTGTTAAACAGCCAAGTGATTATTGTTGTAGGCGTTAGGTGTAAAGCAAAAATAAAAAGCCTAAACATCTGTTTAGGCTTTTAAAGATTTAAGGCTTATACAGACCAAGTTCAGTCAGGTGCAACCGCAGGATACGACGTAACTCAAGAACAGCTTCAGGCGTTTCTTGAATAGAATGTCCCCCTTTAATAATCTTCTCAGACAATGCACCATCTAGATGGGCACTCGTATAAGGCACGACATCGTCTGTAATGATATTGAGGTCATCACTTTTGGTCGCATTCCCCATGATGCTGTGGAATTTCATGCCTTTGTATGGAACGACGTTTTTAGTTAACCGAGTGAAGTTAGAGTTCTTGCTGAGATCACTTGGTCCATTTTGAATGAGTCCATTATCGACATCTTTAATGAAGGCTTGTAGGTCAGGGTCACTACTTTGTATAACATCGGTCAGTGCCCCCAAAAATGCACCTGGTAGACGAATGACTTTACGTGCCGCAAGGGTAAACCAGCGGTCAGCAAACTCTGTCCCACGATGTGGTGCTGCCAAGAAAATGGCCCGACTAAAGTTTGGAATCGGTTGAATGTCGAGACGTGATTTAAACAGAGGGTCATTTTTAAATTGTTGCGCACGTCGATTGGGTAGCAGTTTCATTGCCGTAGGGGTTAAGTCAGCATCGCTCACCAAAAGCCGCGCAATAATACCGCCCATACTATGACCCACTAGCAAGGCATCCTTTTTGGCAGGCGCTTTGCTATCGACCAAATTAAAACTTTGTTGAATGATTGCATAGATTTGGAAACGACTTTCCAAAATTGGCATATTGGTCGAGTAGAACACTTGCCAGACTTGATAGTGTTCACGTAGCACGGGATCGCCCATGACATCATTCGTCAAACGAATCCATGCCTCTGGACTACTGGCTAGTCCGTGAACGAGCACCACCACTTTTTTATTTGGGTTGTACGGCTCAAGCATGTATAGGTGCGGCATAGTGAGGCGTGCATCACGATCAATCAGTGATAAATACGCGGCTTTACCTAAATTGTTTTGTGCTAACCATAAGCCATAAGGTGCAGAAAAGTTCGCAGCAAGAGGATAGCTTTTGCCTGCAATTTTCGCAGATTCAAACTTATAGGGATCATAAGCTGAGATTTCAAACTCAGGGTTGTTTAAGATCTCATCGATACTGGATGCAGAGCGTGGCTGTGCGGTAATAGTTGCCGCCAAATAACGGGCATTGTGAATGTTAGGATTACGACCATTGGTATACTGATAATGCAGTGGATCGACAATATATTTGGCTTTTTCGGGTGAGGTGTCGTTGTGCTCGGGTGGGAGGACAATCAGAAACTCTGACCCAAAACCATCGCGACGTGTGATAGAGCGTAGGCCTGAAAAGTTCATATTGTAAGTTGACATCAGTTGTTCAACTTGACGGTTTTTTAAAAGTGGGTAGTTGTCATAATTTATGCGGTAAATACTTTGCCCCACTTTTATTTGATTGCCGACTTCAGATGGCCCATGGCGTAAGCGATAACTATTTACAAGCTTAGCGATAGCTTGGTTATAAAAGTCACGGAGTTGGACTTGACGGTTATCAAAAATACGGTCTTGCGGGCCACGTTTGGTGTTAAACATGTAGGCATAACTATAGCGAATGCTTTTATCCAGCATGCCAAGTTGTTGATCTAGGCAGTTTTGGTAGTTTTGTTTTTGTAGCGCCTGTTTTTCTTCAGAGTGTGTCTTGGCTAAAATACTTACTTTACAGGCTGATGATTTTTCTAAGGAAAGTGCTTTAGCGAGATAGAGTTCGCTGGCAGTAGAGAGGAGCTGTTCATCTTGAATTTGTGGAATTTGTTTGAGTTCACTGACGCATTCTTCAGGTTGCTCTGAACAGATTTTGGCTTCTCGACCCGTCATAGACAGCACGTTTAGACTCGCTTCACTGAGCTTATCCCGCGTTAAAATACTCTCACGCTCATTGGTAATCGTGACGTTCAGTGATTGATTTTTCACACTGACCACTTGGCAACCACTCAAGAGCGAAAATAGAGTGGTTACCATCAAGGTGCTACGGATGTATTTAGGCATAAAAAGCGTCGACTACCGTTTATTCTTTTGAATTTTTTAAATCATACGATAATTCTCGGATTTATCAATAAAAATAGACCGAAAATTCGGTCTATTTTTAGGTACATCAGAAGTGATGGAATTATTTTGCAGTATTTAGAACTTGCCAAACATTCCAACGACCTTGTTTTTCTATTTCATTAATCAAGCGATCCGCAACTTCGGCTTCTTGTGGATATTTCAGCTTGTAGTTTTTCAAGGTTTGCACCGCATTTTTCTTTTGTTCCATAGCAATGTAGTTATTTGCTGTCGCTAAATAGGCTTCTTGAACACCAGATTTCATTGCTTTATCGAGGTATGGCATCGCTTCGCGTTGGCCACCACCTTCAGACAAAGCAAAACCGAACCAGAAGTTTGCTTCAGGGTCTTCTTGGTTAATTTTTAAAATACGCTGTGCATAAGCCAAAGATTTGGTGGTATAGACTGAACCGAGGTCTAAATTACGTGCCATAACGCTAGCTTTGAACGCACGAACCAGTACATCAAATGAGGCATTGTCTTTCGACGCTAACGTATCGAGCTGTTGTGTCACTTCTTTCAGTTTTAACTCAAAACCTTTACGCTCTTGGCGTTCTGTAAAGCGTGGTGGGTAGTGACGGGCTTTGCCTTCAACCAACTGTAAGAAGTCATCAATTTCAGTAATGTCGACTTCATTGTCGCCTGCCAGTACGGCAAACTTCAACTGACGGTCTTTGCTGTTTACGGTCGGGATAATCAGTTTATTGGTGTCTAAAAGCAGTTTTTTAGTTGGGTCGTCAGAGCGAGTCACTTCCATTTTAGTTACGGGTTGAGCCGCTGCTTTTTTTAAGTTAATTTCAAATGGAGGTGGCGCATCATAATTAAATGGATTGAGTGCATAAAATGGTGCAGTTAATTCAGGCTCTGTAAAAACGATGGTATCGTTGTTATTCTTCGTTGGGTTTGAGCTACACGCTGTTAAAAACGAGACAGCAAGAACAGCAACCGCTAAGGGTTTAAGCATCATAAGGTTCTTCCATTCATTATTTTAAGAAGTGGTATAAAAGGCATGTTCGTCAGTCTAAAAAAACTCTGATGAACATGCAAGGTTTGCTATAGGCAGGTTTTCAAAAACTAACACTTTTCATGTTTAGTCGTTAGATGGCAGGCTTTGAGCTTCACATTCGCGGCGTACATCTTCCAAAATTTTCAATTCTTCAGCACTAAAAGGTTGTTCATTTTGTTGTTGCTTTTTAAAAGTTGGATCAAGTAAAGACAAACGTTGGCAAAGGGTGTTCATCCGTTTCTCATTCAGCTGAATGCGGTCAAGTAGAACACGCATACCTTCAAGAATTGGATCAGACTGGTCTTGCGTTGCAGCATAAGGTTGGAAACCAATACTTTCTGCATAATCGCGACGACGTGTTTCTGCTTCATCTTTCGGTTTATCTTTAGAAATAAAGCGCGCAGGGTTACCAACTGCGGTCGTGTCGGCTGGAACTGCTTTGGTGACGACTGCATTTGAGCCGACTTTCGCATTTTTACCGACAGTAAAAGGGCCTAAAATTTTAGCACCAGCACCAACCACCACGCCGTCTTCTAAGGTCGGGTGACGTTTGCCTTTATTCCATGTAGTTCCACCTAAAGTGACACCGTGATATAAGGTCACATCGTCGCCAATTTCAGCGGTTTCACCAATCACGACGCCCATGCCATGGTCAATAAAAAAACGACGACCAATTTTGGCACCCGGGTGAATTTCAATACCTGTTGCAAAACGGCTAAAAGAAGACAATAAACGTGCTGAGCCTTTACATTCTTTTTTCCATAACTCATGCGCCATACGGTGCATGATCAAGGCGTGAATGCCTGGATATGTGGTTAGAACTTCTAAAGTGTTTCGTGCCGCAGGATCGCGCGCGAATACAGCTTGTATATCTTCTTTGAGCTGTTTAAGCATTAGATTGATCCTCTGTCTGATCCGTATTTGACTTTTTCCATGTGCCATTATTTAAGGCTTGTACACGACTAAAAATACCACGAAGTAAATGATATTCCATACGATCTAATTGTATACGTCCAAAAAGACGACGCAAGCGTAAAGGCAGTAATCGAGGATTTTTTGGATCTAAAAATTCAATCTCGGCTAACATTTTTTCAATGTGCGGGTAGAACTGTTCCATTTGCTCATGTGTGACCAAAGGCTCATCCCACTGCATAGACTCTGTATCTGTTACAGGCATGGTTGCAGCTTCATCTTCAGCGCTTTCTACAGCAGCAAGAGTTGCCATACGCATTTCATAACAAATCACTTGAATCGCTTGAGCCACATTTAGCACGCCATAGTCTGTATTTACAGGAATGGTGACATGATAGTTAGCCATGGCCAGTTCTTCGTTGGTCAGTCCGCGGTCTTCACGACCAAATACAATAGCAACGTCTTGCTGATCATTCACCACTGCTGAAATTGATTTTTCTGCCGCAGGGCGTGCGTCAAGCAAAGGCCAAGGAATGGTACGACTACGCGCACTGGTACCAAACACTAAATGGCAGTCTTTGATGGCATCGGCAAGGGTTTCAACAATTTCAATCTGCTCGATTAAATCCGTTGCACCCGCAGCCAAAGCATCGATATCGGGATGCGGATAGGTTTTTGGCGCAACCAAAACCAGTTTTGAGAGTCCCATTGTTTTCATGGCGCGCAGTGCGCTACCAATGTTCGCAGGGAGTGTGGTATTGACCATGACAATACGCACATGGGAGAGATGCGCTGAAACAGCGGCATTGTCAAATTGGCTCATGATTTTTCCAATGAATCTTTAAAATTTAAATAATTAAGAGAACTGACCGACTTCAGTTTGATATAAGTCCATGGCATCATCCATGCTCATATCCGCAGGTGGCGGTGGTACATCTACAGGTTTGGCTTCTTCATAGCTCACCGCTTTGGCTGCTTTGGATTTGACTTGATATTCCACATGAAGATTTTCTTTACCAAAATAGTCACGCAGTTTAGAAAGTAGTTCATCCAGCGGTGCCACTTTCCAATTGATCCCTAAGTGCAATTCAGCCGTGGCATACGGGTAGTCCAACAGCAATTGCAGCGGAATGTGATTACACATATCGACATTACAAAAGGGTGCAAGTATATTTTTTAAATCTTGGCTCAGTGTTTTTGTACTATGTGTTGGGTCGAGACGAATTTGAATACAGTTAGCGCGTTTTTGACGAATTTCATTCAGCGTAAATGCTTTGGTTAAGCGTCCCATTGGACGGTCAAAACCTTCACGCTCGTAAATTTCGCCTTCAATTACCACGACTTTTTCATTTTGAATGATGTCTTTAAAACGCATAAAGCGTTCATGATTCGCAGAGACTTCAATTCGTGAGGTACCATCATCTAAGGTCACCATCATTCGGTTCGGGAAGTTGGCTACATCGACCACGAGACCTGCAAAAACCGTAGTCACGCCACGACGGGTTGGGGTAAGTTCATTAATTTTATTCGGAATAAACGCTTTCAATTCAGTGCGATAGACATCAATTGGGTGGCCGGTTAAATACAAACCTAGGGTGTCTTTCTCACCTTTGAGACGGACTTCATCTGACCAAGGTTTAACGGGTTTAGCGGGTTTACGTTGTACTTCTTCAACCTCACCAAACAAGTCCATGATGCCTGTTTCACGGTTTGAGCGAGCTTGATCCGCTGCTTGTACCGCTTCAGGTAGCTGTGCCATTAGACTTGAGCGTTCAATGCCGAGGCAGTCTAAAGCACCTGAGCGAATCAATGCTTCTAAAGTCCGTTTATTGATTTTTTTCAGATCAATACGATGGCAGAAATCAAACAAGTCACGATACGGCCCATCTTGAATACGCGAGTCAATAACCGACTGCATCGCCGCTTCACCGACGCCTTTAATTGCACCGAGCCCATAGACGATCGTTTTGTCGTCCGAAGCATGGAATTGATAGATGGACATATTGACCGAAGGCGGCAATACCTCTATATCATTGTGGCGACAGTCATCAATCAAGAACACCACGTTATCGGTGTTTTGCATTTCCGATGACATCACCGCTGCTAAGAATTCAGCTGGATAATGCGCTTTTAGCCATGCCGTTTGATAGGCCACTAAAGCATAAGCTGCGGCATGCGATTTGTTAAAGCCATAACCTGCGAACTTTTCCATATAGTCAAAGATATGGTTGGCAGTGGCTTCATCAATGTCTTTTTTCGCTGCACCTTCCGTGAAAATTTGGCGCTGTTTGACCATTTCTTCGGGCTTTTTCTTACCCATCGCACGACGCAGTAGGTCCGCACCACCCAAGCTATAGCCCGCACAATACTGCGCTGCCTGCATTACCTGTTCTTGGTAAACCATAATGCCGTAAGTCGGTTCAAGTACACCTTCAAGTAGGGGATGGAGATATTCAAACTCGCCACCATGCATACGGTGGATAAAGTCTGGAATCAGGTCCATCGGACCCGGACGGTAAAGGGATACGAAGGCGATAATTTCTTCAAATTTGCTTGGACGTGCTTCTTTGAGCATTTTTTTCATGCCCACGGATTCAAACTGGAAGACCGCTGTGGTGTTGGCATTGGCAAAGATGAGGTATGCATCTTTGTCGTCAAGCGGAATGAACGCAATGTCTAAAGGCACATCTAGCTGAATGCGCTTATTGATATTCTTCACGGCATCTTCAATGACGGTTAAGTTGCGCAGACCCAAGAAGTCGAACTTTACTAGACCTGCAGATTCAACATCGTCTTTATCGTACTGCGCAACACGGCCTGTACCATCTGCATCACACATCACGGCAGAAAAGTCGGTAATTTTAGTCGGGGAAATGACCACGCCACCTGCGTGTTTACCTGTGTTACGGGTAATGCCTTCGAGTTTTAATGCCATTTCCCAAATTTCAGCCGCATCGTCATTGTCTGGGTTGGACGGGTTAGTGACAATATCTTTAAGCTGTGGCTCTGCTTCAATCGATTCTTCGAGGCTTAAACCTAAAGGTTTGGTCGGAATCATTTTTGAGATTCGGTCTGCCAAACCATAGGATTTACCCAAGACACGCGCCACATCACGAATAGCGCCTTTGGCTGCCATGGTGCCGAAAGTAGCAATTTGTGATACTGCATCGCGTCCGTATGTACGCGCCACATAGTCAATCACACGATCACGACCAGCAATACAAAAATCGACGTCGAAATCGGGCATTGAAACACGTTCAGGGTTTAAGAAACGTTCGAACAGCAGCCCATATGGGAGAGGATCGAGATCCGTAATTTTTAAGCTGTAGGCAACAAGTGAACCTGCACCTGAACCACGGCCTGGACCAACGGGAACGCCATTACCTTTGGACCATTGGATGAAGTCCATGACAATTAAGAAGTAGCCCGGGAAACCCATTTTAAGAATGGTCCCAATTTCATACTCTAAACGATCATCGTATTCTTTACGTTTTTGAGGCCAGTATTCATCACGCGTTTCAGGTGGGTACAAAAAGTCTAAACGTTCTTCTAAACCTTCTTTGGATAAATGTGCAAAGTAGGTGTCGATGGTATGGCCTTCAGGAATAGGGTAGTCAGGCAGGAAGTATTTACCTAATTGCAGTGTAACGTTACAACGTTTAGCAATCTGATAAGTATTTTCAATTGCAGATGGAATGTCTGCAAATAATTCCACCATTTGTTGGCCAGATTTAAAATATTGCTCTGGAGAGTAATTTTTTGGTCGGCGATTATCCCCTAATACATAACCATCGGCAATACAGACTCGGGCTTCGTGTGCTTCAAAGTCTATTTCTTTCATGAAGTGCACATCGTTGTGCGCAACTACACCAATATTGTATTTTTTAGCCAGTTTTAATGCTTCATAGTTGAAGTCATCTTCACCTGAGCGTTCTGTCCGACATAGAGCCAAATAAACACGATTGCCAAATTTTGCAATCCATTCTTCGAGTAAAGGTTCGGCTTTTTGTGGATTTGATGTACAGAGCATTTTGCCGACATCAGATCGCATGCCAAGTAGCGCAATCAGGTCATGGTTTTGTTCTAAAATCCAGTCTTTTGCAACGCAAGGAATATCAAGCTGTTGACCTCGGATAAAACCTTCTGAAACCAGTTCGGTTAGATTACGCCAGCCAACATTGCTCATCGCCAATAATGTCACGCGATGTTCAGCATCGTTCAAGCGAACTTCTGAACCCATAATCGGTTTGATACCATTATCTAAGCATTTACCATAAAATTTTACAGCAGCATGTAAGTTAGATAAGTCAGTAATGGCAAGGGCTGGCATACCTTCTGCCTTAGCAGCTTTGACTAAATCAGGTATACGTACAATTGATTCTGTGATTGAAAATTCTGTATGAATACCAAGATGTACAAAGTGCATAAGTGAGTCCCTGCAAAAACCGCTGAATAGTTTAACATGCTCTGCCTTCATTCTGAGTGCGATTCAAATGAATTGGCAAAATTTAATAGGCTACAGTGTTTGGACTGTTTATTTTATTGTCAGTAAGTTCTAAACGACTTAAAAAAGGCAATGTCAGTCGCATTGTTTCTTGGAATAAAAGCCTTTAGCAGGCCACTGCTTGCTGAATGGCAAAGCTGCTTAACTGTCCATTTTTAAAACCAAAGTTGAGATAAGCCGTGTAGGGTGGGGCAAAGTCTTGCGGTTCTTTCAGAAAGGCTTTGATTTCATTGGGTTGTAAGAGCAAAACTAGGGCTTCCCCTGATGTTGCCATACCTTGTGCACTGTATTTAAAGTCTTGTTTAAACTGCTGTAAAGTATAATTCGGTGTGATCTGAATATTTTGCACACGTATATTTTCGCTCATCGCTTGAGTGCTTTTCCAGTCAAGCCAAACACGGCCTTTGGTGTGACCGAGTTGTTTTAAACTCGCTTTGTCTTTATAGAATTTTTCAGCCTGAATTTTGGGATTATCTTCGCTAAAAATCTCAAATTTTAGGGTTTTGGGTTGGGCAGTTGTAATACTGTATTCATAGTTGCCTGTACATTCTGCATATTGTTTGCTGGTTATTCCATTCGGAGGAGCGAGTAATTCACTAACTTGATGTGCTGTCACAGATGCATTGAGTTCAACCTGATTCACTTTCACACTGGTGACGTAGTTATAGGGATTTGAAGCTGCATGGCTGAGCATCGGCAAAAGACTTAGACTGATCAATAGAGTTGTTATTTTCATCGTTATAGCTTTTAAAAATTTTATTTGCCAGATTATATAAAATTGAGACCTGAAAAAAAGCTCCCAATATTGAGAGCTTAATTTTGTTAGCGCAGTTTAGATAGCCAATCGCCAACGGATTGTACAATTTGCACCATGATCAACAGCACAATCACCGTGAGGATCACGACACTGGTGTCAAAACGTTGATAACCATAAGAAATAGCAAGGTCACCAATACCGCCTGCACCCACTGCACCGGCCATCGCGGTTGCACCAATTAAGCTAATTGTGGCTGTGGTTAAGTTTAAAATCAGTGAACTGCGTGCTTCAGGTAAAATAAACTTAAAGATGATTTGTAACGGAGTTGCACCCATGGCTTGTGCAGATTCGATAATGCCTTCATTCACTTCAAGTAATGAAGTTTCTACCAAACGACCAATGTATGGTCCGACATAAATGGTGAGCGGAACAATCGCAGCCCACGTGCCAATCGATGTACCGACGATGAGTTTAGTTAAAGGTAAAACCGCAATCAGCAAAATAATAAAGGGCAGAGAGCGCAGAGCATTCACAATCGGGTTCAGGCTGTGATAAATCACTTTGTTTGGCAAAATACCATCAGGACGTGTGACCAATAAAATGATGGCCTGAATAAAGCCCCAAATACAGCCAAATAGCATTGCAAAAAACACCATATGAAATGTTTCTTGCAAAGCAGTAATAAACTGATCAATTGATAAAGAGCTTTTCCAAAAAGGTGCTGTGATTTGAGTTAACCACTGGACAATTAAATCTCTCATGCCAGCTCTCCTGATTGTTCAACAGCCACACCATGTTGTTTTAAAAACTCAACCGCTTCAGCGATCAGGCTTTCATCGCCCAAGAGCTGAACAAACATTTGCCCAATCACATTGCCATCAATTTCAATCATGTTGGCAAACAGGATATTGAGACTAATATCAAACTGCTTAATTAAGTTTTGAATTACGGTTTCGTGGGCAGAGTTACCCAGAAATTGTAAGCGGTAAATACTATGATGATGCTTATGTTCGAGGTTATTCAGAAGCTTAATAGGTAGCTGTTGATGCAAAATCGTTTGAATAAAATTCTGTGTCGTTGCATGTTGTGGGCGACTAAATAAGTCCACCGTTTTCCCAGTTTCAACTACTTTGCCGAGTTCCATCACGGCCACATGTGAGCAGATGCTTTGAATCACATCCATTTCATGTGTCACCATGACGATGGTAATGCCTTGCTCTTGATTGATTTTTTTGAGCAAGTCTAAAACTGACTTGGTGGTTTGTGGGTCTAGTGCAGAAGTCGCTTCGTCACAAAGTAATATTTTAGGATGGTTGGCAAGCGCACGTGCAATACCGACACGTTGTTTTTGACCACCCGAAAGCTCGTCTGGATAAGCTTCTTTTTTGTGTTTGAGATCAATAAACTCAAGTAGCTCATTCAAACGTTTTTCACGTTCAGCTTTGCTATAACCTAAAAGTTTCATTGGCATTTCAATATTGGCTGCAACGGTTTTGGTTTGCAGTAAATTAAAATGCTGGAAAATCATGCCAATATTTGCACGTTCTTGACGTAATGCTTTTGCATCTAATGCAGTAAAGTCTTTCTGATTGATAATTACTTGGCCTTGAGTTGGGCGTTCAAGTAAATTGATCAAACGAATGAGGGTACTTTTACCTGCACCACTATAGCCAATAACGCCAAAAATACTGCCTTCTGGAATGTCCAAATTGATTTGGTCCAGTGCAGGAATGGTTTGGCCCTTCAACTGATAGTGCTTTGAAATGTTTTTAAATTGAATCATATCGTCAAAAACTACACAAAAATGAAAAAACAGGCAAAGAGACTTTGCCTGTTTCGTTGATTTGATTATATTACTATTTAGCTTGAGTAAGGTAGCTTACTGGCTTGTTCACATCAATTTTTGTGCCGCCAAAATGTTCTTGAACATATTTGCCTACTGCAGCGACATGGTAAAGTTCACCGACTTTTTTCAGTACAGGGTCATTTTGACGCGCTTCAGCCACAGCAAGTACGTTTATGTTCATTTTTGTGGTTTGATCGATTGGTTCATAGTAAATCGCATCTTTCAATACGTTTAGACCACCTTCCATTGCAAGTGTATTACCCAAAACAATTGCATCAACTTCGTCTTTCACACGTACAGCTGTTGCCATTTGAATAGGCTTGATGATGAGAGCTTTGTTGTTTTCAACGATGTCTTTCGAAGTGCCTTTCACGAAGTCAAAGTCATTTTTTAACTTCACAAGACCCGCAGATTGTAATAATAACAATGCACGTGATTCATTCGCACCATCATTTGGAATTGCAATCGTTGCACCATTTTTAAATTCAGCCAATGTTTTGACTTTGCTTGAATAGATGCCCATAGGCTCTAAGTAGGTCGTTGAAAGAGGGGCAATCTTCGCTGTGTTCGCTTCGTTATATGCTACAAGGTAAGCATAAGATTGGAATGCGTTGACATCGACTTCATTGTTTGCAACAGCAGTGTTCATTGCAACATAGTCAGTGAAGTTCTTAATGTCTAACTTTAAGCCAGCTGCTTTAGTTTCTGGCAAAGTTGCAATGTGGCGCCAAATATCAGCATCAGAACCAGTCGATGCGATGGTTACTGTTTGCTCAGCTGCTGCAGTATCCGTTTTAGCCGCATCTGTTGCAGGTGCTTCAGGTTTGCTACAACCGGTCAAAGCAACAGATAAACCCAGCGCAATTCCTAGAATTTTTTTCATTTTTTCTTCCCGAGTAAGCATCTAAATGAGGCTTAACTTAGCTGAACAATAGAGAGATTAATTGATTTTAAATCAGGTATGCCTGATTTGATGCATATGACTGTAATGTGAGTTTTGCAAGTGTGCAATTCGATATCAGTCGAATATAGGCGTTCACTTTGAAAAAGATTAATTTTTTCAACTCACTAGAAACATCTCTGCTCAATCGTTAAATTTTGCACATCATACCAACAAACTAATATTCGATATAGAGCATAAAAGTTCAATACTTATCTGATTTAAAGATTAGTAATTTGCATTTTGTTTATAATTTTATAATGAAAACAATATATTATTTTTAATTAATCTATTTAAAAATAATAATTTGCATAAATTTTGTGCTTTATAAGATTTTATCTAAACTAAATACAAAAAATAGATATAACGAGTATAAAGTGTAAAACCTAATGTATGCAGAGTAGTCATCCTAATGCTCTTAAAAGAACGGCATGGGCTTAATGCATTTGGTGTATAGGAGAAATAGTTATTACAAGGTGTATGTTCTATTTTTAAAGCAACTTAAAGAGTCTTAGTTATTTTTTGATGGTTGTGAGAACAAACTAAAGCAATCACTAAAAAAGAGTGATGCTTTAGTTTGAGCTGTATGCGAAGAAGTTGAAATATCAAAAAACCAAAGGCTCGGTTGATATTTCAATCCATTATCCCTTTAAAAAGGTTGCAGATTCATATGCAGGATTTGGGTAGCTATAGAAACCTTGTCCTGTTGGAAGACCTAACTTATTTTGGTTGATGAATTCGTTTTCAAGGCGTTCCTTAATACGTGCCATGATTGGGTTCACATCAGCATGTAATTTTGCAATATTGTATGCTGTTGTAATACCAATAATATCCAAAATTGCAAATGGACCTTTAGGTGAACCAAATGACTTCATCCATGTTTTATCGATGGTATGAGGGTCAGATACTTCGTTTATCCAAAGTTCTAATGCTGAAACACAATAAGGCACTAACATTGAATTTAAGATAAGGCCAGGTTGTTCTTTATAAACAGGTAAAGCCACCATACCAATTGCTTTGGCAAATTGCACTAAATCTTCAAATACTTGTTTGTCAGTGGTGTCATGTCCCATGATTTCAGCCATGTTGTTGACCCAAATTAAATTGGCAAAATGTAGTGCTAGGAATTTCTCTGGGCGACCGGTCAAGTCACGGAACTGGCTTGGCAATAATGTTGAGGTATTGGTTGCGAAAACGGTTTTAGCGGGTGCCACTTGACTCAATTTTTCATAAAAATCAGTTTTGATACCGACATCTTCAGGCACTGCTTCAATGACTAAATCCGCATCTTGCACGGCTTCTGCAAGGTTTGAATAGTAACTGAGATTGTTAAATGTATTGTCGAGTTGTTCTTGGGTCGCATTAATATCGCGTTTATAGCATTCGCTTAATTCAAAGAACTTAGCTTTGGCTTTAGCAAGTACTTCGTCATTAATGTCATATACCGACACTTTAAAACCATGAAAAGCAGTTTGAAACGCAATTTGATAACCGAGTACACCACTGCCAGCAACAGTTACATTCTTAAAATTCATTTTGTATTCCTTGTTTTATCCTTGATGAAAAATGTAGTGTTCATATCCATGTGCTACATTTATTCGCGCCAGCGTTTTATGTGTTTGAAGCGCAAAATTGATGAACAAATAAATTGCTCATAGGGCTATTCTGCCGTGGCTTTTTTATGCTAACTTGACGTAATGAGTCAATTTTTTGACGTATTGAGACAGGGATTGTGGAAATGAATCAGGAAGATTCACTCGCAGTTGAGTACCCGAAAAATATCCATGAGGATATGGTGCATAGTTCAGGGCTACGTGGCTATTTAGAGGTAATGCACAACTGGGTGCTGACCCAATGCCGTTGTTGGCCAAGCATGGAATGCAACTTGCACAATTACAAGATGACAATGCATGGATTTCGCATACAGCACTCATTCAACTTCTAGAAGAAAGTGCGCAACAGGCCAACTGTGCCGATTTAGGTATGCAGATCTCTCAGTATCAAGATATTTGCATTTTGGGCGTACTTGGGCTGATCTTGCAAAGTGTATCGACACTTCGTGAGGTGATTAAATACAGTTTAGATTTACTGTTTTTACATGGTTCTGCTTTACGTTTATATATTAATGATCGTGTTAGCACAGATGTATTTGAATCCAACTCGGATATTGTTGAACTTATTTTTGATATTCAGCTCCATGACGCTACACATATTTTAAGTAAACGACAAACCATGGATATGGGGCTCGCTGTGTGTCATCGGGTTCTACGTTATTTGAGTAGTGAGCGTTATCAGCCGCTCCGAGTTGCACTACCGCATAGTCCAATTGCATCCTTAAATGTGTATAAACGGTTTTTTCATGCCGAAGTGATGATCGATCAACAGCATGCAGCTTTGTATTTCCACAGAGATATGTTGAATATTACTTTAGATAGTGTTGATCATGGCTTACGTGAAATTGTGGACAGCTATCTGGAGCGGAGTTTTCGGAGTCATCAAGGTTCATTTAGCGATCGTGTACGACATGCGATACGCATTCATTTATCGGGCCCAAAGGCCAATAAAACAGATATTGCAAATATGCTTGCGATGCATCCTCGAAGCTTACAACGTAAATTAGATGAAGAACGGACCAGCTTTGAGCAGATTCGAGATAAACTCAGACAACAGTTGTTGTTGCAATATTTAGCAGACTCAAAAGCATCGATGAGTCAAATCGCTTCTGTACTGGGTTTTTCCGAGCAGTCAGCATTAAGCCGTGCCTGTAAAAATTGGTTTGGTGTAACACCGAGACAGCTAAAAAAGCTTCGCAGTGGTTTGCAATAAAAAACCCGCATTTAGCGGGTTTTTACGGTATGAATGTTTTTAAGCATTTTCACGCGCAATAGCACGATAACCAATATCTGTACGATATTGCATACCTGTAAATGTAACTTGACCACAAACTTCTAAAGCATTGACTTGCGCTTCAAGTACGGTATCGCCAAGAGCTGTGACACATAAAACACGACCACCCGCAGTCAAGATGTGACCGTCGGCACTCATTGTAGTGCCCGCATGGAAGATTTTTGTGTTCTCAGGAGATTGACCAAGACCAGAGATTACGTCACCTTGACGAACGGTTTCTGGGTAACCTTCTGCTGCTAGGACAATACCAATTGATTTGCGTTCATCCCATTCAGCTTCTACTGGAAGATTACCTGCAATACCAGCTTCAACCAGATCGACCAATGATGATTTTAAACGCATCATAATCGGCTGAGTTTCAGGGTCACCAAAACGACAGTTGAACTCGATCACTTTTGGTTGACCTTTGTCATCAATCATCAAGCCTGCGTATAAGAAACCTGTATAAACGTGACCGTCTTTTTTCATACCTTCAACGGTAGGACGCATCACTTCATTCATGGTTTTTTCAAATACATCTGCAGTCACCACAGGAGCAGGAGAGTAAGCACCCATACCACCCGTGTTTGGACCTTGGTCGCCTTCAAAAATACGCTTATGGTCTTGAGATGTTGCCATTGGTAAGATGTTGTCGCCATCAATCATACAAATGAAAGACGCTTCTTCACCAGCAAGGAATTCTTCGATCACAACACGAGAACCAGCATCACCAAACTTGTTGCCCGCCAGCATGTCATCAATCGCATCAAAAGCCTCTTGATTGGTCATGGCTACAATTACGCCTTTACCCGCAGCAAGACCGTCGGCCTTGATCACGATTGGCGCGCCATTTTTTTCAACAAATGCTTTCGCTGCATCGACTTCAGTAAATACATCGTAGAACGCAGTAGGAATATTGTGGCGTTTTAAGAAGTGCTTAGCAAAAGCTTTTGAGCCTTCTAGCTGGGCAGCAAACTGAGTTGGCCCCCAAATTTGAAGCTCTGCCGCGCGGCAAGCATCAACTACACCATTTACCAGCGGTGCTTCTGGACCCACAATAATCAAATCTACTGCATTATTTTTTGCAAAGTCGATAATTGCAGCATTGTCTAAAATGTTGAGTGCAACATTTTCACATTTGTTTTCTGTTGCAGTTCCTGCGTTGCCTGGCGCAACAAAAACTTTTGCAACTTTTTCATCTTGCGCGATTTTCCATGCCAATGCATGTTCACGACCGCCATTACCCAAAACTAAAATGTTCATCGGTTCATACTCCATGAATCGAAATGACATAAAGTCCTCAGCCTAAAAAGGAGAGGACTTTATGTAAGATTTAGAAATCTGTTTTAAACCACATGTATGACTTTGTCATTACGGTCTGCATCTATCACTTAGTGACGGAAGTGGCGCATGCCCGTAAAGACCATTGCAATACCTGCTTCATCTGCAGCAGCAATGGTTTCTTCATCACGCATAGAACCGCCTGGTTGGATAATACATTTAATACCTGCTTTTGCTGCATTATCAATACCATCGCGGAATGGGAAGAATGCATCAGATGCCATTACAGCACCTTCAACCACTAAGCCTGCGTGCTCCGCTTTAATCGCAGCAATACGCGCTGAGTTAACACGGCTCATTTGACCTGCGCCTACACCAATGGTTTGACGACCTTTAGCATAAACAATGGCATTTGATTTCACGTATTTCGCAACTTTCCATGCAAAAATTAAGTCATCAATTTCAGCATCCGTTGGTGCGCGTTTCGTCACGACTTTTAAATCATCTTTGGTGATCATGCCTAAGTCTTGGTCTTGAACCAATAAACCACCATTGACGCGTTTATAGTCCAATTGTGGCGCACGCTCATCAAGTGCAGGTAATTCACCACAAACGAGAACACGAACATTTTTCTTCGCACCCGTGATTTCAAGTACGCCTTCAGCAATGCTTGGCGCAATGATAACTTCAACAAACTGACGGTCAACAATCGCTTGTGCAGTTGCAACATCTAATTCACGGTTGAATGCAATGATGCCGCCGAAAGCTGATTCAGGATCTGTTGCATAAGCCAAGTCATATGCCGCTTGAATACCATCAAAAGACACCGCAACACCACATGGGTTGGCATGTTTAACGATGACACAAGCAGGTTTTGCAAATGATTTCACACATTCAAGTGCGGCATCTGTATCTGCAATGTTGTTATAAGAAAGTTCTTTACCTTGAAGTTGTTTCGCTGTTGAAACAGATGCTTCAGTTGCTGTGCTTTCTACATAGAATGCTGCTGACTGATGCGGGTTTTCACCATAACGCAAGTCTTGAGCTTTATTTAACTGTGTATTGAAGGTACGTGCAAACTTGTCTGCTTGACCTTCTTCCTTGCCTACGCGAGCGCCTAGGTAAGAAGCAATCATGCCGTCATACTGTGCTGTATGTTCAAATGCTTTAACGGCTAAGTCAAAACGAGTTTCGTAAGACAAAGCACCATTTGCTTTTAGCTCAGCAATAACAGTGTCATAGTCTGTAGCATTGACCACAATACCGACAGAAGCATGGTTTTTCGCAGCAGCACGCACCATGGTTGGGCCGCCGATGTCGATATTTTCAATCGCATCCGCAAGTGAGCAGTTTGGTTTAGCGACTGTTGCAGCAAATGGGTAAAGGTTTACAACCACAAGATCGATCGCATCGATATTGTGTTCAGCCATCACAGCTTCGTCTAGACCGCGACGAGCTAAGATACCACCATGAATTTTCGGGTGTAGCGTTTTTACACGACCATCCATCATTTCTGGGAAACCCGTATGCTCTGAAACTTCAACTACAGCGATATTGTTGTCTTTTAACAACTTATATGTACCGCCAGTAGATAAAATTTCTACCCCTAGAGCAACAAGGTTTTGAGCGAACTCAACAATGCCAGTTTTATCGGAAACAGAGATTAAAGCGCGTTTAATGGTCATGATCTTCGTCACAGTTATCAAGAATTAAAACAAAAAGCCAAAAATAGCAGGTAAAAAAAATGCCCGCGGAAGCCGCAAGCATTTTATCATTTATTCACTCATTAAACCGTGAGCTTTCAACTTTTTACGTAAAGTTCCACGGTTAAGTCCTAGAATCTCAGCAGCACGTGTTTGGTTACCGCGGGTATATTCTAAAACTACAGATAGAAGAGGTTTCTCCATTTCTGCCAGCACCATGTCGTAGACCTGAGATGGTTGCTCGCCTTGCAGTTGTGCAAAATAGTGGCGAACTGCGCGATCTACGTGAATACGAAGAGCGACATCAGACTGTGCAGTAAAAATAGGAGATTTGCTATTCATGCGAAGTAATCCGAAAAATCTAAATATCACTTGGGTAAAGTGACATATATAAAGTGGTCTAAAATTAAAATGAACTTCGTTTTAGATCCTAAAACGACTAGTTCTAAAACTGTACATTTAGCATGCCACAATATCGCTAAGTTGGTCGAAATATAAGCGTAACAATAGTTAAATATTTGTTACCGACCTTTTTTAAACAAAAAAATCTGCTCAATACGCGATATTTCGATAACGCGCATTTTTGCTGATGTTCTATTTGTATTAAAAGACTGAGGAGATTGCAGCACTAAGCTTTTGTGGCGCGTATCATACCATTGTCTAAGAAAAAGTGAGCAAGAAAACTGCATTTTTTTTCACTTTTTTTACATTTTTTTTAAATTTTAGGGCTGGACTATTTCTAAACTGTAATGATTGAAGCTTTTACGGCTGACTGGCAAGCTAAATTTGAATTTGAACGGACTATTTTTAGGAATTCGTTTGATTCCAACCAGACTATCAATCAAATATTCATTTGCATGTAGTTGATAGGTTGAATCGACTTCACCATCCACTTTTAAAATGACCTTAAGATCTGGTAAGGGAAGACTGGTGTCATGATAGTTGATCAGTTCACCTGAAAATTGAGTTTTCTGTGCATCGAGACGTTTTACTTTTAATTTATTAATGCTGATCAGACTGTAACGTTCTTGTAGGCTGCTACAGTTCAGTACGAGACAAATTTTATTATAGGTTGCACCTAATGCGGGGCTGTTATTGAGGATATGTGGGTTAAACCATAAGTATTGGAAACACAATAATGCCAATAAGCTGAAGTTAATCATACCCCAAAGCATATAGTACATCGGGCTTTTTTGCGGTTTCGCTGGATTGTTGTCTGCCAAATTCATGGCAGGATAGTTACCAATCGGGTCAGTACTAAAATAGTTTAAATTGTTTAAATAAGTTTTGAGGTCAATGTTGGAGTGCTCAACTTTCAGGTTGAAAATATCAAGCAAATTTGATGTCGACATTGAAAGTGCAGCAGATTGTGATAAATCAAAATGAATGCTGTCTACACGAGGAGAGGAAAATGCTGAATTTGAAGACATGCTCATGTCATTCTGATTCGACGATCTTTCCTCACCTGTGTCAAAAGTATGATCCGTGGTTAAATGCGAGAGTGCATTAAAGGTCATCGAACACTTTGGGCAACAAACCATACCTTGCGCAACAGTGAGTTGTGCAACACTTACTTTGTAGATGGTTAGACATTTAGGGCAAGAGGTTTGTTTGTCGCTCATAGTGTATTAAGGGTTCATTTAAAGGGTGTGGCGTTTACCCGAGATTCGGCACCAGTTTTCATCACGTTTCTCGACCTCTAATATATCAAAAAACTCAGAATAAACACTAGAAACATCAGAAACTTGCTCTTCAATTACACCTGCAAGTGCGAACTCTCCCTCAGATTTGACTAAAGTTGCGAATTCAGGCGCTAACATCATGAGCGGGCCTGCTAAAATATTTGCAACAAAGACATCTGCTTTTTGGTCAGCCAGCTCTAAATTGAACTCGTCTGGTAAGCCGACATAAAGGTTCTCAGCCACGCCATTGAGCGCCGCATTTTGTTCAGTGGCTAAAATTGCTTGTGGATCAATATCTGTGGCATAGACTTTTTTTGCACCAAGGAGTAGAGCAGCAACACCTAAAATACCTGAACCGCAACCATAGTCGATCACGATTTTATCTTTAACATCAGTTTTACCTAACCACTGCAGGCAAAGAAAAGTAGATGCATGGTTCCCCGTACCAAACGCTAAGCCTGGATCAAGTTTAATGTTCACTGCATCCGGTTCTGGTGCTTCCATCCATTCAGGCACAATCCAGTATTTATCAGCAATTTGAATCGGTTCGTAGGCATCCATCCATGTGCGTTCCCATTCTTGGTCTTCAAGAAATTCGCTACGCATCGGTGCATCAGGCATTTGAGTGCGAATAAAAGTTTCTAATGCATTGACATCAATTTCTTCGTCGTCTTCTTGCGCATAGATACCCGTCACAATGACTTTATTCCAAAGTGGCGTTTCACCTGGAAGTGGTTCAAGTAAGTCTTGGTTTTCTGCATCATCTAATGTGACACTGACTGCACCCAAAGATTCTAAAAGGGTTTCAGTAAAATCGACTTGCGCTTGATCAACCGTAATATGAATTTGTAGCCACTTCACAGGAATAACCTAATATTTATGTATAAATAAATATTGTAGCGGAACGGGGGGCGGTTCGACAGCATTCCTCAAAATAAAAAAGGATGCCGAAGCATCCTTAGACCTATATCAGTTCTAGGCTTGTTCTGTGCTGGTTTGAACCGATGGGGCATACCGGTTGAGTAATGTCCCAAAGATGGCAGCAAAGATATACATAAAAATAGAATAGACAGCTGCGGGCATGGCGATGGTGGTACTGGCCATCACGGTGAGTGCAATGGTCATGGCAAGGGTGCTGTTATGAATGCCAATTTCAAATGCACAAGCCCGTGCTTGAGCACTGTTGATCCCGAGTAGTCTCGGTACAAAATAACCAATCATTAAACTACAAATACAGAAAATGACTGTGGCTAAACCGACCTGAGTCAGATACTCCAGAATATGTGCGCGTTCTTTGGCTATTGCGCCAACAATGATTAAGACTAAAAACACAACAGAAAAAATACGTAATGGCTTATTCAGCTTCTTGGTAAAAGAGGGTGCATAGTGGCGAATCAGCATACCAATGCAGACAGGGATAAGAATAATTGAGAAAACCTGTAAGATTTTACTAAACTGCATACTGACGTGTTGTCCATCCTGCATAAAGTACTGAATGGCAAAGTTGACAATTAGCGGTAAGGTAAACGCTGCAATAACGGAGTTAATGGCTGTTAAGGTAATATTGAGCGCAATATCACCTTTAAACAAATAGCTAAATAAATTTGCAGTACTGCCACCAGGAGAAGCTGCTAAAAGCATTAAGCCGACGGCAAGCAGTGGCGGTAAGTTGAGTACTTTGCAAATTACAAAGGCAATCCCAACAAGAAGTACCAATTGACAAAATAAAGCAACCAATACTGCTTTGGGATGCTTGCTCACACGTGCAAAATCCTTCGGGGTTAACTCTAAGCCCAAGCCAATCATGATGATGGCAAGAGCTAGGGGTAACATAATAGTTATCATTCCTGAATCCATAGGTGTATATTCTCCTTAAAATTATATAAATCATGACCGTGAAATTATTCAGCTGCGGTCTCTTTCTTCAAAAATAAACTGTCATTTCTTCGCGAGATTAATAGGCCTAATAACGCAGCAAATACAAACATGAAAATAGAATAAATACCGGCAGGAATGGCCATGGCGGTGTTGCCTAAGACTGACAGGGCGACCGTAATGGCAAGTGCGGTGTTGTGAATGGTGATCTCAAAAGAGCAGGTTAAGGCTTGTTTTTCTGGAATATTGGCAAGATGTGGCACAAAAAAACCAATAAACATGCTACAGAAGCAGAATAAGGCTACGGCAGGCCCAATCTCAAACACATATTCAACAAAATTATGTCGCTCTAAGTACAGTGCGAGAAAAAAGATAAAAAGAAGACAGCTTGCAGATAAAATACGCATTGGGCGGTTTAATCTGTCGGCAAGTTTTGGAAAGTAATAACGTAAAAACATGCCCATACTGACTGGAAGTAGAGTAATGAAAAATACCTTAATCATTTTCATGGCGGGCATGTCAACGGGTTGTGATGTCTGTAGAAAGTACATCAGTGAAAAATTAATAATAAATGGCAGGGTTAGTGTGGAAATGATGGAGTTCGTGGCTGTAAGAGTAATGTTGAGCGCAACATCACCTTTAAATAAATAGGTCAATAGGTTTGACGTTGGCCCACCTGGTGAAGCTGCAACGAGCATCAAACCAATCGCGAAAATAGGCGCTAAATTTAAAAACTGGCAAATGAGGAACGCAATGCCCACCAGTAGAACTAACTGTGAAAATAGAGCGATGAAAATGACTTTGGGGTGCAGTGTGAGGCGATAAAAATCAGCTGGGCGTAGGTGTAAACCAAGACCCATCATCATCAAGGCCAAAGTCAAAGGCAAAAAAACTGTAAACAATTCCGAATCCATGGAATACCTTTTTTTATTCGTTTTTATCTTTTGTGTTTTTGAGTGTATACAGAATTCAATAATTTACAAGGTAGAAAAAAGGGTAAAAAATGGACTATTTTTTACCCTCAATACAGCATGAACTTTAAGTTGTTTTGATTACATTCTTGGTTTAGGTGCTACAAAACCAAGGGCGCATTTACCTTTGATTTCTTTACCTTCGATATTGATTGATGTCGCATTAGAGTCACCTTGACAAATACTGGTTAACTCAGCTTCATCACCATGAATATTGGCATTTTTTGAGCTTGGGAAAAATTGGGTTTCACAGGTACCATTCCAAATAATGCCTCGATAGGCAAAACTAACCGCTGTTCCTTGTGACTTGCCTTTACAGACTTGTTGATAACGTTGACTGTCATAAACCTTTTCAACTTTGTCGTTGGCTGATACAAAAGGCGAAAAAAATAAACCGCAGAGAATGGATGAAAAAAGAATTTTCTTATTCATAATGCTTACCTTTGGTTGTTGTATGATCAACTTATAGGATAAAAAATGATCAAATTAATACAAGGCTTTTCAGGTAACAAAACGCATCCTTTGTTGAGTTTTTGCTACTGCTCTGCAAGTAAAATTACATAAACCTAGCGCTGGCGCAGTAACCACAGCACTGCATATACAATAAATTCCACGGAATCTGTGAACTTACAATCGAAAATTTGCTATAATCTTTCGTTATCATTTTTTAATCTCCTTTACCACTATGCATTATCCTAAAGTTTACGATGTCATTGTTATCGGCGGCGGTCACGCAGGTACAGAAGCAGCATTGGCTGCGGCACGTATGGGGCGACAGACTTTACTCTTAACTCATAATATTGAGACTTTAGGGCAGATGAGCTGTAATCCAGCAATTGGTGGTATTGGTAAATCGCATTTGGTGCGTGAAATTGATGCCTTGGGCGGTGCAATGGCATTGGCTGCCGATAAAGGTGGTATTCAGTTCCGTATCCTAAACTCACGTAAAGGTGCTGCCGTTCGTGCAACACGTGCACAGGCAGACCGTATTCGCTATAAAGCCGCGATTCGTGACACTTTAGAAAACCAAGCAAATCTCGATATTTTCCAACAAGCCGCAGACGACCTGATTGTTGAGGGTGATACTGTAAAGGGCGTTGTAACTCAAACGGGTATTCGCTTTGATGCGAAAACAGTTGTACTCACCGCAGGGACGTTCTTGGGTGGTGTAATCCACGTTGGTCTTGAAAAATCAAGTGGCGGCCGTGCAGGTGATCCACCTTCAATTTCACTGGCACACCGTTTACGTGAATTGAATTTGCCCGTGGGTCGTTTAAAGACAGGTACGCCACCACGTATTGATGCGCGTTCGGTTGATTTTTCTGTGATGATTCCACAGCCGGGAGACTTTCCATCACCGACTATGTCATTCATGGGTGATGCATCTATGCACCCTGAACAAGTGAATTGTTATATTACACATACCAATGAAAAAACCCATGACATCATCCGCGGCGGTTTAGACCGTTCACCGATGTACACTGGTGTTATTGAAGGTGTGGGCCCACGTTACTGCCCATCCATTGAAGACAAAATTCACCGCTTTGCCGATAAAGACTCACACCAAGTGTTCTTAGAGCCTGAAGGTTTAGATACACATGAGCTTTATCCAAATGGTATTTCAACTTCACTTCCGTTTGATGTGCAGTTTGAGCTGGTTCGTTCAATTCGCGGGATGGAAAATGCGCACATTTTACGTCCGGGCTATGCTATTGAATACGATTATTTCAACCCGCAAGCGTTGAAGTTTACTTTAGAAACCAAAGCTATTAATAACTTGTACTTTGCCGGTCAAATCAATGGTACGACAGGTTATGAAGAAGCGGGTGCGCAAGGTCTACTAGCAGGCTTAAATGCTGCGCGTCGTGCGTGGGATCAAGAGCAATGGACACCAAAACGTGATGAAGCCTATATGGGCGTATTGGTGGATGACTTGATTACGCTCGGTACGAAAGAACCGTACCGTATGTTTACTTCACGTGCCGAATATCGTTTGATGTTGCGTGAAGACAATGCGGATCAACGCTTAACGCCAGTGGGTCGTGAAATGGGCTTGGTAGATGATGTGCGTTGGGCAGCTTACTGTGAAAAAATGGAAGCCGTTGAACAAGAAACTGGTCGCTTACAACACCTTTGGGCTGCACCAAATAACCCGATGGGTAAAAAGTTTGTCGAAATGACAGGTGCGGATTTATCGAAAGAGTGTTCTGCGATTGATTTGTTAAAACGTCCGAATATTTCATTTGCTCAAATTGCGGAGCTCACAGGTTCTGAAGTCTCTGCACAAGTGGGCGATCAAATTGAAATTGCGGTGAAATATGCAGGTTATATTAACCGTCAGCATGAAGATGTCGCGCAAATGAAGCGTTTGGAAGAAACCAAAATTCCTGCTGATTTTAATTATGATGTGGTTTCAGGTTTATCTCGTGAAATTACTTTAAAATTGAAAGATGTACGCCCTGAGACACTGGCACAAGCAAATCGTATTCCGGGGGTAACACCTGCAGCAGTGCAATTGATCATGATTACGATCCGTAAAAATGCACAAGCGAAAAAGTCTGCTTAATATTTGAAAGTTATTGAAAAAGTCCGCTTTATGCGGGCTTTTTTTTGGGTAAAATCTGTGCAGGGGAAATATACAATAAAAAATAAGGTAAATTATGTCATTACATTATAAAAGTGGAGAAGAGATTCGCGCGGGTGATGTGGTTATCTGGCTCAATCAAAGTGGTGAGTTTTATCAATTTGATCAAGCCATTATGAAAGTTTGGGAGGTTGCTAAAACCAATGATAGAGAGTTGGTTGGGGTAAATTTAATGCCACCAGAAGCAGAATCTCCTATGCAGATGCTGAGAGCTTTGGTTCGACCCGAAGATCCTGAGCCATCTTCTGACATTGTGAAAATGAAAGATGTTCCGGGACTCTATACCATTACACGATGGTTTCTACCCATTGAGCAAGTGTCTAAAAGTTTGGGATTGATTGAACGTATTGAGTATTTTTCTGAGCATGAAACAGGTCATGGAGCATTAATCCTTCAATTAATTAGAAGTAAAGCCGAGCAACATCGGGGTATTTATCAATATTATTTGGCAGATCAAGCCTATCAAGAGCGTGAGTTTCAGCTCTATATTGATTTACTACGTCAATCTGCTCAGTCGGGTTATACCCCTGCGATGTGTCAGTTAGCGCAGCAATTATTCATTGGTGGAATTTTACAAAAAAGTCTGGAAGGAAGTTTTAACTGGTATCGAGAAGCTGCATCCAAAATGGATAGCATAGCGCTATATCAGTTGGCGGGATGCTATGCACGAGCTCATGGCACCGAACAAGATTTACAAAAAAGTTTGCAGCTCTTGGAGCAGTCCTCTGAACAAGGTTGTTGGGCAGCCACATTGGGGTTGGCGGCTTATTATCGTTTTGGCTGGTTAACGTGTTTCTTGGTAAATTCAGTTTATCAGAATTATGGCGTGGTGAGCGAACATGTGATTCACTCGGCACGAGCATTTTATCTTTATCATCGAATCTCGTCACAAGCGCCCGAAACTGAAAAAGGTGTTTTGGCAAATGCTTATTATCATTTAGGCTGGATGTATCAAGATGGTATTGGGACTCAACAAGACTACGAGCAATGTGTCTATTGGTATCAAAAGTCTGCTGATCTGGGTAATCCCGTTGCGATCAATAATTTAGCGGATAAGTATGAGCATGGTTTAGGTGTACCACTTGATTTAGATATGGCAATTGGACTGTATCAACAAGTAGCAGGTCAGGTCATAGCGGCAGATTTAAGTTTGGGGCGTATGTATGTAGAAGGGCGAGGTGTTGAGCAAGATTTCGAATTGGCTCGAAAACATTTAAATGTCGTACTGGATGCGCGTATCAGTGGGATAGATGAGATGCAGGCAGAAGCAATGCAATTAATCGCATCCTTTACTGAAGAAAGTCCACTGCAACAGGCTCAACATGTTCTCAAAAATGCACGGGACTACTCAATTGATCAGGTTAATGAACAAATCCGAAAGATTGATTCATTTCTGCATATGGATGAAGCCAAACAACTATTCTTCAAACTATTTTTACTGAATGCCCAAAAAGGAGAAGCTTCCTCACAGTATCAAGTGGGTTATTGGTATTTAAATGGCTTGTACACTGAGAAAAATTTGGAAGAAGCCGTGTATTGGATTCAAAAAGCGGCTGATCAGAAAGACCAATATGCGGAATGTAAAATTGGTTATTTGTATGAAAAAGGGCTCTATTTTAATACCGATTTAGATGTTGCACAAAAATGGTATGAGCGCTCATTACGAAAACCTTGTACATCGTATACGCCTGAATATATCGGAGAGCAGTTGAATCCTGAGTATTTAAAAATGTATGACAGAATCAATAATGAAGCACTCAAGGGATTGGTGCGTATTGAAGAAAAGCGGCCTAAACGTAGCAAGTGGCAATTTTGGAAGAAATAAAAGCGGATGATTTGTAACGATTACTGTCGAAAGGTTCTTGCAATCCACATTTGAAATGCAAGGGGCTAATCATAAGCCTGCTGACCATAAGGCTGGCTTTTTGTTTTGGCAGATAAACAAAGCAAAAGAGTTGTTTAAGATAAAAACAGATAAAAATAGCCAATCATGTTATTTCACAAAAGTATCGCCATCTTTTAAATTGATTTTACGTTCTTAACATGAGGTCAACACCATGACGATGAAATCGATCCGTTTTAACAGTGGAGAACTTGCATGCCAATGCTAGTTTGTATCAATCACCAAAAACAGCGCACTTATCTTGGTTTAGGGGAGGCATTAAACCAAGATGAGCAATGAAAACGACAAACCCAAGCAATTCAAATATCTAATACCAAAAAGACTGTAAAGCCCCTAATACTTGGGGCTTTTTTTATTTTAGTCGGTGATGGTCTGATTAACTGCATCACGAACTTCTTTGGGTTCAATGTGACTAATTTTATGCCCAAAACTACGTAACCACCACACCAGTTGATTGGTAAAAGGTACGGTCGCATGAACCAAGATTTGCCCATTTCCAAGCGGTTCTAAAACCTGATTGGTGCTGAGTTTGGTTTCCTCCAAATACAGCGCATCTATTTCAGTCATAGTCAGGGTAAGTGCAACGGTTTCTGTAGGTTTTGAAAAGTCTACACGGAAACCTAATGCACCTGATTCGATGTATTCATCGATATCAAAATTGACTGGGTGTAAGGCACGTGTGTTTAAAACCGTCGCTGATTTGAAACGGTGCAGTGCAAAGGTTTGAATATCGGTTTTGTCGTGGCGCGTACAAATTAGATAAATAATTGCACCTTTTTGAACCAATGCCAGCGGGTTGAGGGTATAGATTTTTGCTTCAGCCGCTTGGTTTAAGCCTTGATAAACGCATTCCAGCTGTTTGTCTTGGAGTAGCCCTTCATAGATGGCTTGCTGTGCTGTTTTCTCCACAATCGGGGGAATCAGCGGTTGTGTCGCAGGCACAATGCGTACGCGGTTAATCCATTGGCGTACATTGTTTTGGGTCGATAGGCTACGACGTGCTAAGTCAAACCATGGGTTCATTTCTTCAATTAAGCTTGGTGGAAGTAGATGTTTAAGGTGTTCTTCAACCATCATAAACGTCACCGCCTGAGAGCTGGTCATGTGCGGTAAGCTTTGAATCGGGGCATCAGAACGCCAACGCCAACCTTGAGGTACAGCGCCATTGTTTTCAATCGGGAAGCGTTGAGAGATTTGATTTAAATCACGTTGAATGGTTCGCAAAGTAATATCGATGCCTTCACGTTGTAAAATCTCTTGCAGCTCTCGAGTCCCCATCCATTTTCCAGTGGAAAGACGAGACAAAATTTGCCATTGGCGATAGAGACTATTGGACGTTTCTTTTTCTTGTATAGACATAGTTTAATAAAATATAGGAGTCGAAATTACTTACTTGAATGTGAACACAATAAGAAAACTCATTCGTTTAAGCAAGCTTTGCTTGAAATTTTTCAGTTATATTTTTTGACACAACTTAATGCGAAATAGAATTGAAGCAATGTGTTTTTTATCGATTAATAAACAAAGCATCTTTAGAAATCCATGGCATAGATATTGCTACGTATGGGTTACATATCGATAACAATTGAGAGGTTTGTATGTTTAAAGAAGATAAAGATACAAATGTAAATAAGATGTTGGACGGATATAAGCTTAACTCTCCTGTATTAAATCCGATTCACTCTCATGATCGTCTATCGAGCCAGTCTGTTGGATTGTTTCATCAAATGACCTCGAATTTCTTTAATGAAATGACAGATGACCAAGCGATGTCTGGTGAGGCTTGTGCGCGTATTGAGCACTGGTTGTCACAGCATAGTGTAGAAGAACTCGAAGAACTGAACCAAATTGCCAAACAGCATTTTTTATATGAAGGTATTACGTTTACTGTATATGGTGAATCTGAGGGCATTGAGCGCACCATTCCTTATGATTTAATTCCACGTGTGATCGCTAAACAACAATGGAATAAAATCTCCCTTGGCTCTGCACAACGTGTGCGGGCTTTAAATCTATTTTTACATGATATTTACCATCAACAAGACATTCTCAAAGCTAAAATTATTCCAGAACTGCAAGTTTTGACGCATGAAGCTTATCAACCGCATATGTATGAGCACCGTTTAAAAGGTCAGATTTATAGCCAAATTAGTGGAATTGATATTATCCGTGATGGGCAGGGTGAGTTTTATGTACTTGAAGATAATTTAAGAACGCCATCGGGCGTATCTTATATGCTTGAAAGTCGTAAGATTAGTGAAAAACTTATGCCTGATTTGATGCAGAAGAACCATATTTTAGGCATAGAACAATACCCACAATTACTCAAAGAAATCTTGGCTGAAAATGCTTATGTCGATCAGCCTTTCATCGTGGTGTTGACACCGGGACGTTTTAATAGTGCCTATTATGAACATGCTTTTTTAGCCCGTGAAATGGATGTGCCTTTGGTGACATCGCGTGATTTGTTTGTAGAGCATGATAAAGTCTATGTCAAAACCATTCGTGGCCGTCAACGAGTAGATGTGATTTACCGACGTTTGGATGATGCTTATCTTGATCCGCTGTGCTTTATGCCGAATAGCACTTTAGGTGTCGCAGGGTTGATGTCAGCTTATCTGAGTCATAACGTGGTTATTGCGAATGCACCAGGCACAGGGGTTGCGGATGATAAATCGATTTATCCTTATGTCGACAAAATGATTCAGTTTTATTTAGGTGAAAAACCTATCTTAAAAAATGTTCCGACATATCAATGCCGTAACAAGCAAGACTTGGCTTATGTACTGGAGAACCTTGAGCAGTTAGTGGTCAAAGAGGCGCAAGGTTCGGGTGGGTATGGTATGCTGATTGGACCGCAAGCCTGTAAAAGTCAAATTGAGCAATTTAGAGATAAGCTCATGGCGACGCCGCATTTATATATTGCCCAGCCCACTTTAGAGCTTTCAGTCAGTCCAACCATGACTGAATCGGGTGTTTCTGAGCGTCATATTGACCTTAGACCGTTTGTGCTCAGTTCACCGTATCGTACCGAAATTGTCCCTGGCGGTTTAACACGTGTTGCGATGAAAGAAGGTTCGTTGGTGGTCAACTCATCCCAAGGAGGAGGAATTAAAGACACTTGGGTCGTGGAAAACTTACATTCATAAAATAAACAAATATGAGGGTAGAACTATGATTTTATTAAGCACCAATGCTGAAAATATTTTTTGGTTAGGGCGTTATTTAACACGTACTCAATATTTGTGTGCTCAGTTTCCTTTTACCCAAGACCAGCCTGCAATGGATTATGCGCATGCATTTTGTTTGCCTGCTTTTGATGCGTGCTCACTGAATGAGCTGATTTTAAACCCAAACAATCCTGCTTCATTTAACCAGCAATTTCAAAGCGCTAAGAGTAATGTTCAAGACTTGCGCGGGATTTTATCTGCAAAGGCATATGCGGAACTGAATCAATTTATCAAAAATGCCACTGAAAACACCGCCTATATTTGTGATGTGGTTGGAGAGTGTCAAGATGTGCTTGAGTCTGAAGCCAGTGATGTCTTTTTATTCTTTAGTTTGGGGCAAATGATTGAGCAGCTCGACCGTCAAATTCGCCTGAAACAGGATGCACAAAATACTTTAGTTGAAATAGAAAACATCGTCATGTTGTTAAAAGAAATGGGCTGGCTAAATTTGGCACAGGCTTGGCTAGAGCTCAAATCACAACCTGATGCGATGAATTTTTATCATTTTAGTGATTATATTCAACAATTGTTTGAGGTTGATGTATGAAACTTATGATCAATCATCAAACGCATTATCAATATAGTGAATTGGCCCTGAATAGCATTCAATATATCAAAATGACACCCACGAATAATTCACACCAAAAGGTATGTCACTGGCATGTGAGTGTGCCAGGAGAGCGTGAAGAAAAACGGGATGCCTTCCAAAATATTTGGATTACCAGTTCGCAACGTGAAGCGTATCAACAGCTGACCATAATGGCACAGGGCATTGTTGAAATTAATAGCTTGGCAGAACATGGCATCCAAGATCGTCTGAATCCCAATTTATTTTTACAACCGACGCCCAATACTCAGTGCAATGCCGAAATGAAGGCATTTGCACATCAGTATGTGCCTGAGCTGAATCGGGAAAATTTGATGAAACTGTCAGAAGCAGTTTTAGCGAATATTCCTTATGTACCTGCTGAAACCTCGGTACTCACTTCGGCAATCGATGCATTCAATGGGCAGCAAGGCGTATGTCAGGACCATAGTCATGTTTTTATTGCCATGTGTAAGCATCTTGGCTTACCGGTACGTTATGTATCGGGGTATTTGCATGTGCCTGAAACTTCACACCTCGCCAGTCACGCGTGGGCCGAGGTGTATATTGATGATGCATGGTATTGTTTTGATACCAGTAATCAATTGTTCAAACCACAGTCACATATCTATGTAGCTATTGGGCGCGATTATTGGGATGTGGCTCCCGTTCGTGGCGTACGTGAAAAAGGTGGGGTGGAATCGATGCATTCCATGGTACAAGTTTTAAGTTGTTAAGGTTTAGCTGAAAAAGGATGTTCTATGACCTATTGTTGTGCACTTCGTCTGCAAGATGGTTTGGTTTTTATAAGTGATACGCGTACGAATGCAGGTGTAGACCATATATCCGTGTTTAGGAAACTGTATACCTTTGGTGTGGAGGGTGAACGCTTTATTGCGATTCAAACCTCAGGAAACTTAGCAACGACCCAAGCGGTGATTGGGCATTTAAAAAATCATCTGGAGTTAAGCCAAGAACCGAATTTATATAGTGTCAATACCATGTTCGAAGCGGCTGAGTTGGTCGGGCACACTTTGAAAAAAGTCTTGGCGGATATGGCACCAGACACGCAAGAACAGAGTAATTACTACTGTAGCTTATTGGTCGGTGGACAAATTAAAGGGGCAGAAATGCAACTTTATAATATTTATCCGCAGGGGAATTTTATTTGTGCGACCAAAGATACGCCGTATTTTCAAATTGGTGAAAGTAAATATGGAAAGCCGATTCTAGATCGTGCATTACGGTATGACATGCCCTTAGCCGAAGCGGTGAAGTGTAGTTTGATTTCTTTTGATTCAACCTTACGTTCCAATGTTTCTGTCGGTTTGCCCTTAGATGCTTTGGTGTATACAAGAGATAGTTTACATATTCCAGTGGGTAAGCGGATTGATGAAGAAGATCCGTATTTTTCAAGCATCAGTAAGCAATGGTCGGATACCTTAAGAAAAGGATTACAAGAATTGGCAAAGCCGACGGATGACTATTTAGTATAAACGTGTTAGATGCTAAAAATAATGAAATCAATCAATTGGGGAAGTCTATGCGGCAAATTTGCTATGCAAGTACTTCAACTTCGGATCATGTACAGCTTCTTCAAGATGTTCGGGACATTTTAAGCGAAGCATGTGATTTTAATACAGTACATAATATTTCAGGCGTTCTTTATTATGCTGATCAGCATTATTTCCAGTGCTTAGAAGGGGATGAAGCTGCTTTAGAATTATTAATGTCGAAATTATTGAAAGACCCTAGACATAAAGATATTAAAGTCTTTGAGGCGAAAACGATTCACGCGGCACATTTTAGAGCTTGGGGCATGAAGTATGTGCAACGTATGAGTAGCGTACATACCAAAATGCGTGAGATGGGTTTTGCAAAATTTGAACCGCAGAGTATGAGTCAACAACAAATTGATCAGTTGTTACAAGACCTTTACGATGCCCAGTCTGATGAGAGTTTGTGTTGAAAAAAGCCCAAGTAGAACTTGGGCTTTTTTTGTTAGATTTGCTTACGTATAGGGCGATTACTTAACCGGCAAAGTAGCTCATAACCAATGGTTCCATTGGCTTCCGCAACATCGTCAACTAAGCGGTTTTCACCCCAGAGCTCAACCTTTGTACCGAGTTTGGCGTTTAAACCCGTCACATCGATAGCAATCATGTCCATTGCTACTCGGCCCACAACAGCTACTGCCTGACCATTTATAGCAACATAGTTTTGCTTTGAAAATGCACGTGGATAGCCATCTCCATAACCAATCGAAACAATGGCCAGTTCAGTTTCTTGGTTTGCGACAAAATGTGAACCATAGCCGACACCTTCACCTGCTTGAATGGTATTTAATGCAATAATTTCCGCCGTGAAGGTCATAACTGGCTTTAAGTCTAAGTCGTGTGCATTTTTATCGGCAAAAGGTGATGCACCGTAAAGCATGATGCCAGGACGAACAAAATCAAAATTAAGTTCAGGCCATTTAAAAATAGCAGCTGAGTTACAACATGAGGCTAGAATCGGTGAACAGGCTTCTTTGATGTGTAGAAATTGCGCACGTTGCTGCTCATTGAGTGGGTGATCCGCATCGGCATTGGCAAAGTGCATTGCCAGGACACATGTAAAGCCTTCTGCTTTTAAAGTGTTGATGACATCAATGATTTCAGCAACTTTAAAGCCTAAACGGTTCATACCGCTATTGAGTTTGACCCATACTTTAAGCTTTTGATCGATATACGCTGCTTTGTGTGAGATTAACCAATCGACTTGCTGTTGCTGATGAACCACACACTCGATATTTTGCTCAATGACGGTTTGCATTTCATCTGCTGAGAAAACACCTTCAATCAGGGTAATCGGCTGTTTAAAGCCGAGTTCACGAATCTCTAGTGCTTCTTCTAAACAGGCGACACCAAAGGCATCGGTTTCACTTAAGGCTGCTAAACATTCTTTGACTCCGTGTCCATAAGCATTGGCTTTGACCATGCTGACGATTTTCGCGTTTGGGGCAAGTTGTTTGACACGGTTTAAATTATATTGCAGCGCTTGGCTATCAATATAAACTGTTGCTTGACGCACCCTAATTACTCCTACAGGGTCATGGAAAGGCGACGATGAGGTTTTAATTATTCCTCATCATCGTACTGAGCATAAAACTCAGGGGATAAGTTACTAAAGCGGGTGTATTGGCCTTCAAAAGCAAGTCGAACGGTACCAATAGGGCCATTACGTTGTTTACCAATAATAATTTCGGCAGTGCCCGCTTCTTTGGATTCTTTGTTATAGACTTCATCACGGTAAATAAACATGATCAAGTCGGCGTCCTGCTCGATCGCACCGGATTCACGTAAGTCTGACATCACGGGACGCTTGTTGGGACGGTTCTCGAGGGAACGGTTAAGCTGCGATAGTGCAATCACAGGGCACATCATTTCTTTGGCAAGAGCTTTTAAGCTTCGTGAAATTTCCGAAATCTCACCGACACGGTTATCACCCATACCTGGCACTTTCATCAGCTGTAAGTAATCGACCATGATGCAGCCGAGCTTACCATCATGTTGTTTGGCAATACGACGTGCGCGTGCTCGAACTTCTGTAGGTGGAAGAGCAGAGGAGTCATCGATATAGAGCTTCTTCTCTTGCAGTTGCAAAATGGTACCCGTAACTTTTGACCATTCATCGCCATCGAGTTTACCTGAACGTAAATGGCCCTGATGGACTTTCCCGTAAGATGAAATCAAACGCATAGCGATGGAGTCGGCTGGCATCTCCATGGAGTAAACCAAGGCAGGTAGGTCATTATTAAACAGCACGCTTTCAACCAAATTCATGGCAAAGGTGGTTTTACCCATCGATGGACGCGCTGCAACAATAATCAAATCACCTGCTTGCATGCCCGAGGTTTTATTGTCGAGTTCAAGAAAGCCTGTGGTTAAACCCGTAATACTGCCTTCCATTTGCGACAGCTCATTCAGCTTATCAAAGACATCGGCCACAACTGTATTGATGGCTTTAGGCCCTTGAGCTTTGGCGTTGTTATTGTGTTGTTCTGCCAAGGAGAAAATATTGGTTTCGGCTAAATCTAAAATTTCACTGACGTTACGACCTTTGGTGTCATAGGCATTTTGTAAAATTTCAGAGCTGACCTTAATCATGCTACGCAAAGTCGAAAATTCTTTGATTTTAGTGGCATAAGTTTCCATGTTATAGAAACTAGACGGGGAGTCTGCCATCAATTGCATCAGGTACTCTTCACCACCAACCGCATCGAGTAGGTTTTGTGTGGTGAGCCAGTCATGGACTAAAACCGCATCATAGGGTGAGCTGTCTTTGGAGAGTTGCGCAATCGCACGAAAAATATATTTATGGCGCGTCGCATAAAAGTCATTTTCAGTCAGTACATCGCCAACTTGTTCAAAGGATTCAGCAACCGTCATTAAAGCGGCAAGTACGGCTTGTTCCAATGCTAAGTTATGCGGAGGTGTACGGAATTCTTTCAGTTGCCCTGACTCATTCGGTTTATTGTCTTGTTTCGATGAGCTCTTTTGAGCAGTGGCATTCGCCTGTGACATATAACGCCCTGATTTTTAATACAGTAAGAGGGATAACTTAAGATAAATTTCACTGTAAATTTGGAAAAAATTACAGCCATTTAACTCTATGCACTTTATCAAAAAATGCAGCTGCTGTGTGCTGAATTCAAGGCTTATGGATAAAACCCATAATATTCAAATTTGGCATTTTGTGGGGCAGACTGATGAAGTTTTAAGCTGAGCAATGAAACTACTTTTTCATAGAGATAAAAAAAAGAGCATGCAAAAGCATGCTCTTTTTTTGCAAGAAATTACTCAGATACGATAGTAACGAGAACTTCAGCAACAACATCATGGTGCAATTGGATTGCGATGTTGAATTCGCCAGTGTGACGAAGTGCACCGTTCGGTAAGCGAACTTCTGCACGGTCAACTTCAAGACCAGCATTTGTTAACGCGTCAGCGATATCACGAGTACCGATAGAACCGAATAGTTTACCTTCGTCACCAGCTTTCGCAGTGATTACGATGTTAACTTCGTCTAATTGGCTAGCACGTGCTTGAGCAGCAGCTAAAACATCAGCTTCAGCTTTCTCAAGTTCAGCGCGACGAGCTTCAAAAGCAGCAGTGTTAGCTTCAGTAGCAGCTACTGCTTGACCTTGAGGGATAAGGTAGTTGCGGCCGTAACCAGCTTTAACTGAAACTTTATCGCCTAATTTACCAAGGTTTTTAATGCGTTGTAATAAGATAATATCCACAGCTCAACCTCACTTATGATTGTCAGTGTAAGGGATCAAAGACAAGTAGCGAGCTTGTTTAATAGCAAGCGCTAATTGACGTTGGTAACGAGCTTTAGTACCTGTAATACGGCTAGGAACAATCTTGCCGTTTTCAGTGATGTACTGTTTTAAAGTGTCGATATCTTTGTAGTCGATGTACGTAACGTTCTCAGCTGTAAAGCGGCAGAACTTGCGACGACGGTAAAAACGTGCCATTGATGTTCTCCTTATGCTTCAGCAGAGTCTTGAGCTTGTTGTGCTTCTTCACGTTGAGCTTTACGCGCACGTTTTTCTTCAGCACTCTTAGCCAATAGTGACTCTTCAGTGATAGCGTTCTCACGACGGATGATAAGGCTACGAATAATTGCATCGTTGTAACGGAACAATTCTTCTAACTCATCAAGAGTAGTTTGACCACACTCAACATTCATAAGAATGTAGTGAGCTTTGTGGATCTTGTTGATTGGGTAAGCCAATTGACGACGGCCCCAGTCTTCAAGACGGTGAATTTGACCTTCAGCTTCTTTGATGTGAGTTAGGTAGCGTTCTACCATACCAACGACTTGATCGCTTTGATCAGGGTGTACTAAAAGTACGATTTCGTAATGACGCATTGTCAGCTCCTTACGGTTTAAACAGCCCCTAACAAAAAGTTGTTAGAAGCAAGGAGTCACAACCTAGGTTGTGTCGCATTAGATGCGAAGGGGGAATTTTAGAGACTTTGCTCGCCAAATTCAAGAACTTCTCTTAAAAAGCCCTAATTATTTTGAGGTTTTGAGCGTAAAAGGAAGACAACATAGCCTTTAAAGTTCGTATCATTTTCAAGCTTTGGCGGTCTATGCCACTCACCGTATTGAACGATGCCAATTTTATAAGGCAGTTTCAGTGCTGAAACTTTTTTTAGATAAGCTGCATAGTTGGGTATGGTGGTTGAACCTTGATAAGTTTGAATGACCAACTCGTCGATGGTGTTATTCAGGAGGTTTAAAGTCTCCTGATTTGTGACATTGGTCCAGTCCATTAAACCCGTGATACTGAGTTGATAGTGCTGCGGCAATTGTTTTCTTAATTGACTTAAGAATAGGGTATATTGGTGAATGTGTTTGGTTTTGGCATCGAAATCAATTTGTATGCCTTGAATATAATTCCCTGCATTTTCCCATTGCTGAACGCGTTTTAAAATTTGTGTAAGCTCTTGGCCTTGCCAGTCTAAATGATAATTACGAAAAACCAGCCACACCTTTTGCTGAGGAATCGTTAAGACGCTTACGCCTTGCGGTATGAGCTTAGAGTGATGTGTTTGGGAATCTAAACGGATTTCACCTTGTAAAATATAAAGTTCTTTAGCCGCATTTAGGTAAGGGGCAGATGAAATATTGCCCCAAATCCAAAATGCATCATAGTCTTCGGCATTTACCTGACCAGATGTTGAAGCTGACTGACTCGGCTGACAAGCCATGATGCTGAGCATACAGATCAGCGTCATAACAACGGAAAAAATCTGCTTCAACATATAGTCTTACCAGTAATACTTTAAAGATTGTGCCCAAGAGGTACTTGGATAATCGCGTTTAATGTGGTCGAACCATTGTTTTCGGGTGGATTTTTCAACTTCTGCATCCTGACAGTCATTCATCCCGCTTGGTGAATAACACATGATTGAGCGATAAAGCGCATAAGCTTTTAAATCGGGTACAGAACTGGATTTGATGATGTCTTTATACACTTGACCACGGGCAAAAATTGCACCTTGAAAGCTGGAAGTTTCTTTTTCTAAAGCGGTGACATAGCTTATGTTGTAGCCTTGAGTCGAGCGTGCATATTCGCCCAAACAAAGTCGGAGCTTTAAATCTTGAGATGAATTTTCAAGTTTTTGAGTCAGGCTGAATAAATCGGGGCATTGAATCTGTGGCGTGATTTTTGTTCCTACCCAAATTAAATCACTGAAAGGGGGTTGATTTTTATAATTTTTATATGTTTCTGAGTCATATTTATACTTCGCGACATCTTGTGGTAGCAGTACAAAGGCTTGATTAAACAGTTTAAAGTTCTGATGCACCAATGATTTTTGCAAAGTTTTATATAAGGCTAAATTTTTTTGATCTGTATTTGATGCTTTGCTCTGTACAATTTGCATTAAGCTTTTTTCATTGGCTTCATTTTCAATAAAGCTTTTTTGCAATGAAGCTTGTTTGATTTTAGCATTTGAACCGATGAATACGTTTGCACTTTGCTGTTGAGCATAATGTGGATACAACATCAGCTCAAATAAGCCACGTTGTTCAACTTCTTTCGAGTGACTAAGCCAACCTTCCCAATATTGTTGCGCATTTTGAGTTTGTCCGAGTTTTTCTAAAATACGACCTTTTAACAAGATTTGACTGAGTTGAAGGTAACTATCGATTGAATTAGAGGAATGTTCTGGCAAATATTTTAAAGCTTCGGCTGGTTTGTTCTGCACAAAGAATAAGTGATTGGCTTGTAGGTATTGGAACAGTTCTGGCTGACTTTTAAATAGTGTTTTTTGGTTGTTGAGTTCAGACCAGCTTAAGACTTTATCTTCTGCTGATGTTGCCTGACGCATTTGCATTAAATCTGTAATGGTCAGAAAGAAGGGATCTTTTAGATTTTTTGCATTGAATGAGCGGCTTTGAAAAACATGGCGATCTATTTTGAACCGTACCGGGTTTGTCGGAGACTCAATATTCTGAGAGACTATGCCGATGAAAAAACCAAACTATACCCCTGAAATCAGAGAAAGAGCGGTTCAATTACTAATTGAATCTGAAAAAGATTATCCTTCTACTTGGGCAGCAATCACAGCTATTGCTCCTAAAATCGGTTGTACTCCTGAAACATTGCGTGTTTGGTATTTAAAGCATCTGGATCAACTAAATCCTGCCAAAGTACAACAGATATCTGACCAAGAAAAAATGAAGCAAATGGAACGTGAAATTAAAGAATTAAAACGTGCCAATGAAATTCTACGCAAAGCAGCCGCTTTTTTCGCCCAGGCGGAGCTCGACCGCCCACACAAATAATGGTGGATTTTATCCATAACAATAAAGATCGATATGGTGTTGAAGCGATTTGTAGAATTTTACCGATTGCAGCTTCGACCTATTATCGGGCTTTAGATCTCGTTGATAACCCAGAACATCGAGCGAAACGTGCTCTGCATGATTTACATCATGCAGAGCAAATCAAACGTATTTGGAAAGAAAGTTCAGGTCGATATGGTGTACGTAAAGTTTGGCAAAAATTGAAACGTGAGGGTTATGTTATTGCACGTTGTACAGTTGCTCGATTGATGCAAAAGCTAGGTATACAAGGTGTTTGGCGTGGTAAGAATAAACAAACTACTCGTAACCGAGATGACCAAAAACGGGCAGATGATTTAGTGAAACGTAATTTTAATGCTGATCATCCAAACCAACTATGGGTGGGTGACTTTACGTATATTCAAACTCATTCAGGCTGGGTATATACCGCATTTGTTATTGATGTGTTCTCACGAGCAATTGTTGGATGGAAAGTATCTACACGGATGAATACAGATATGGTGCTCGATGCATTGGAGCAAGCATTGCACGATCGAGGTATGCCTAAGAATGTGATTCATCATTCAGATAGAGGTGTTCAATATCTTTCTATTCGCTATACCAATCGTTTAGAAGCTGCAAATTTACGAGCATCAGTCGGTACAACTGGTGATTCATACGATAATGCTCTGGCTGAAACGGTGAATGGCTTATACAAAACAGAGGTGATTGAATATTTAAAAGCAGATTGGCAAGGTTTAGCAGATGTACAACTTGCGACACTAAACTGGGTATATTGGTTCAATAAAAAGCGTGTACACAGTGCACTGGGTTATGTATCGCCTTTTGAGTTTGAAGCAATGTACTATGATAAGATTAACCCGTTAGGTCAGGTGGCCTAACTTAAATAAAAAAGTCTCCGACAAACCCGGTACGGTTCAATTTCAAAGACTAGATTATCGAGCTCTAAATTATAGTATTTGGAATCGGGATGATTGATTTGCCATGCGAGTTCGCTGGTCAGGAGTTCGGTATTTCCACTCAGCCAATAACAACGACGTAGTAAACCGCGTGCGCTTGCCGCATATTTTCCCTCAGGGAAGCGTTTGAAGTAGGTAGTGATATGCTCATAGGTATTTTTGAGTAAAGTCTGATTTACTTTATCGATTTTTAAATCACCATATTCACCGATACCCGACTGATAGCTTTCATTGAGGCTGCTACGGATCAACATATATTGCGATGTTTCTTTGATCCAAGACTGATCAACCGTAGTTAATACTGAGTAAATTTTAGTAGCTGTGGAAAAGTTACTATTATAAAAGGCAATGGTTGCATTTAAATAAGACGCATACTGACGTGCTTGTATAGACCAGTTCGGATTGACTTGGATGAGGGCAAGATCACGGTCACAGGCCGAGATATTTTGTCTTTCTTGAATCAGTAAATCTTTTTCCACTTTGCTGAGATTTTGGTCGGCTTTCACCTGTTGGGTAAATTGATCCGCACCATTGTCTAGACTACTGCAATGTTCTTGGTAAGGAGTCTTTTGATTGTTTGGTTTTAATCGGGCATTCGGTCGTTTATTGGTTGCGCTTTCAAACAATGTTTTAGCCGCAAATGGTACGTTGCTATATTCAGTTTCCCAAAGCGGACTATTTGGCTGATTAAAATTCAATTTGGCCAAGCCCATGTCGCTCAGGAGTAGGAGCATATTGGTTTGATTGTCATTGGCGGGCGTGAGCGCAGGCAAATTGTCACAGGCTGTATAGGCATTGGTTTGAATGTTGGTCGATGGGTAGCAAGTAACATCAAAACCAGAAAAACTGTGCGTGCTATAAGCAAGAGTGATAGGGAATAGACTAATAAAAATAGATTTTTTAAAAAATTGTGATGGCATTTTCATTACAGAGCATGAGTTATTGTTGTGTCTGCTATGGTAACAATTTAAAGACTAGACTTAAATATTGAATAAGTTGAAATAAAAAAAAGATAGAGAGAACTCTATCTTTTTAAAACAGCGGCAAATGTGGAGCAGGTGAGACATAGCTAAAACTAAAACTAAAACTTAATGCAGTAATTAAAATCACTGAATATAAGAAATAGCGTTTTGCCCAAACCTGATCATTTTCAGCTTTAAAACCAATGATTGATAAATATACCCAATAAGCACAGAGTGCGTTAAAGGTGATAAGAAAAAACATATTGGTATAGCCAAAACAATACAAACCATTTAACACCGCAGCAAACAGCAAGACATAAATCAAGCTTTCAACTTTCGTGCGGAAAATTGAACGTGCTACAGGTAAAATTGGAATGCCTGCATTTTTATAGTCGTCAAAGCGGTATACCGCAATTCCCCATGAATGAGGCATTTGCCAAAGTGCATATGCTAAGAAAAGCAACAATGCGGCAACATCAAATTCATTGGTCACAGCTGTATAGCCGATCACTGGTGGACTAGCACCAGAAATACTTCCAATCACGGTTTGGTGAATGGATGTGCGTTTGCTCCATAGACTATAAAAAATCACATAAACCACAAAACCAAGTACAGCAAAGCCAAAGGCATAAGCATTAACAAAGAACCAGAGTAGGGCGAAACCTAATATTCCAAGCGCAGCAGAAAATGCCAAAGCAACGGAAGGACTGATGGTTTTTTTAACTAATGCACGGTTCATCGTCCGTTCCATCTTTTGATCAATATCTTGATCAATGACGTTATTGACGACACAGCCAGAAGCAACAACCAGTGTTGTACCGAGTAGGGTGATGAGAAGGAGGAGGAAATCTACAGACCCCTGAGCGGCTAAAAAGAAGCCGCCCAGAGTGGTAACGAAGTTACCAAAGAGAATTCCTGGTTTAGTCAGGAATAAATACTTTTTCAACATGACGATCAGTTTAGATCATCATGTTGTAGTGTAAGTAGTTCATAATCCATACAGAGCCGACTAGAAGTACAGCAATACAAAGTACTGTATAGATAAATGCAATCACGTTCCAACGTTGCTCTGAAGATGAGTTCATGTGCAAGAAGTAAACTAATTGAACTAGAACCTGAGCAACCGCTGTAATTGCGATAACCGCCATAACAATACCGCGACCAAAACCACCAGCCATTACCATACCGAATGGAATTACGGTCAGGATAACTGAAAGGATAAAGCCGATCGTGTATTGCTTGGTGTTACCGTGTGAAGCACCAGCTGAGTTATGATCGTGACTCATTATAGAACTCCCATCAAGTAAACTACGCTGAATACACAGATCCAAACGATGTCAAGGAAGTGCCAGAACAAGCTTAGGCAAGCAAGACGACGAGTGTTTGGAAGAGTCAAACCATTTTTCTTGATCTGAATCATCAAAATGATCATCCATACTAAACCTGAAGTTACGTGAATACCGTGCGTACCTACTAAAGTAAAGAACGACGATAAAAACGCACTTACGCTTGGACCGTGGCCAGCATGAACTAAGTGATTAAACTCATATAGTTCCATCCCGATGAATGAAGCACCGAATAACCAAGTGATCGCTAACCAAGTTAAAACTTGGTTGACGTTCTTTTTGTATGCAGCAAGAACCGCAAAACCAAAAGTTACAGAAGAGATCAAGAGGGCGAAAGTTTCAGTTAAAACGAAACCTAAAGATTCACCGAATAATTCTTTTGCACTTGGTGTGCCCATAGGCACATGGCTACTTAAAACAGCGAATGCAATGAAGAGTGTACCGAATAGAATCAAGTCACTCATCAAATAAGTCCAAAAACCAAAGACGGTGATGTCAGTATCATCGTGGTGATGATGCTCATCGTGTCCGTGGTTTTCGTGATGAAGTACGTCAGCCATTGTCTTAGTCCTTCTTCAAATGTTTTTCAAGAATCGCGTAACGTTCATTTTCAATACGCTCAACTTCAGCAGCAGGAACATAGTAGTCCACTTTCTTCGTGAACGAAGACGCGATGAAGCTGATAATAGAAGCGATGAACATCACAACAACTAACCACCAGATATGCCAGATTAAACCAAAGCCCATAACAGTAATGAACATGGCAATCACAACACCAGCAGCACGATTCGTTGGCATATGAATGTCTTCGTATGAAGTAGGTTTCGCATACGCTACGCCATTCTCTTTGTCATTCCAGAATGTATCAATACCATTGATTGTTGGAAGGTGAGCAAAGTTGTAGAACGGAGCAGGAGACGAAGTCGCCCATTCAAGTGTACGACCATCCCATGGATCGCCTGTAAGGTCGAGGTTGTCGTTGCGTTGTAAGTAACCAACAACAATCTGCATAACGAAACATGCAATACCAATCGCGACTAACACAGAACCGAAGAATGCAATAGCAATGTACGGATCCCATTCAGGGTTGTCATATGTATTCAAACGACGAGTCATACCCATGAAACCAAGGATATAAAGTGGCATGAATGCAAAGTAGAAACCGAAGAACCAGAACCAGAACGCAGCTTTACCCCATGCTTCATTGAGCTTCCAACCAAACATTTTCGGCCAGTAGAAAATGATGCCGGCAAACATACCAAACACCACACCACCGATAATTACGTTATGGAAGTGAGCAATCAAGAACAATGAGTTGTGTACAAGGAAGTCCGCAGGTGGAACCGCCATTAATACACCAGTTAAACCGCCAATACCGAATGTTACAAGGAAGCCAAGCGTCCATAACATAGGAGTAGTGAAGGTGATACGACCCTTATACATTGTGAATAACCAAGAGAAGATTTTCACACCTGTAGGAATCGCAATAACCATGGTCATGATACCAAAGAACGCATTCACGTTCGCACCAGCACCCATGGTAAAGAAGTGGTGAAGCCATACTACGAACGCAAGTACTGTGATCGCAATTGTTGCATACACCATTGATTTGTAACCGAACAACGTTTTACGAGAGAACGTTGATACAACTTCAGAGTAAATACCAAATGCTGGTAATACTAAGATGTAAACTTCTGGGTGACCCCATGTCCAAATCAAGTTTACATACAACATTGGGCTACCACCCATGTCATTTGTAAAGAAGTGGAAACCGAAGTAACGGTCAAGCGTTAACATTGCAATTGTTGCTGTTAACACTGGGAATGACGCAATGATCAATACAGCTGTACACAAAGATGTCCAAGTAAAGATCGGCATGTCCATAAGTGACATACCAGGCGCGCGCATTTTAATGATGGTAACGAAGAAGTTAACACCCGTTAATAGCGTACCTAAACCTGAAATCTGAAGTGCCCAGATATAGTAGTCCACACCCACGCCTGGAGAGTATTCGATACCTGAAAGAGGAGGATAAGCCATCCAACCTGTTGCAGCGAATTCACCAATTGCAAGAGATGCCATCATTAAGCCTGCAGCACCAGCAAATAGCCAGAAGCTTAGAGAGTTTAATAATGGGAAGGCAACGTCACGTGCACCAATTTGAAGTGGTACAGAGATGTTCATTAAGCCAACAACTAGACCCATTGCTACGAAGAAGATCATGATTACACCGTGTGCGGTGAAGATCTGATCGTAGTGTTCTGGGTGTAAATAACCTTCACCGCCACCTTTTGCAAGGAACAGTTGAAGACGCATCATAATCGCATCGGCGAAACCACGCAAAAGCATGATGATCGATACGAAAAGATACATGATACCAATTTTTTTATGGTCGACTGATGTGAACCATTCGTTCCACAAGTAGCCCCATTTTTTAAAGTAGGTAATACCAGCAACAACTGCGATACCACCTAAGATCATCATTGCAACTGTGACCAGTACAATTGGATCGTGCGGAATAACGTCCGGACCTAACTTACCTAAGAAGCTCATGTCTTATTCCCCTACAACTGATGAAGCAGGTTCAACAGCGGCATGTGCTTCAGATGAAGCAGCCCCGTGAGCACCCGCAGTCGCTGAGTGATCAGCACCGTGATAGTTGCTCATATATTTGCTGATGACTGACTTAAACAAGCCTTCCTCTACAGAAGAGTAGTAAGTCACAGGGTGTGGCTTAGTTGGATAAGGCTTCATTGCCTCAGCAGCAGCCTTCTCTTCAGGAGTTTTTGCTTTTGAAATCAAAACTTCAATTTGGTGTTTACCACGGTTACCGTCACGTAAAGACTCAAATTCAGCTTGATCTAAAATTGTTTTTTGTACAGCGTTAGGATTAATGCTTGTACCGTTACCTGCTTTAACTGCAGCAACCCATTCAGCGAATTGAGCGTCAGTTACAGAGTGAGCACGGAAGCGCATTTGCGAGAAGCCGTAGCCTGAATAGTTCGAAGAGAAACCGCGGTAGCCTTCAGCTGGGCTAGTTCCATCTGCTAACAAATTCAAGTGCGTTTGCATACCTGCCATTGCATAAATTTGACCACCTAACGCAGGGATGAAGAACGAGTTCATCGTGAAGTTAGAGGTAATTTTAAGTGCAACTGGAGTTTTTTCAGGGAAACGAATTTCGTTAACCGTCGCAATGTTAAGATCAGGGTAAATGAAGATCCATTTAAACTGTTCTGCAATGACTTGAATATTTACAGGTGCTTTATCAGATTCGAGCGGGCGGTAAGGGTCATACTTGTGTGAACCCCACCAAGTTAACCAAGCCAGAATACCAATAATAATGACAGGAATACCCCAAACTACAATTTCAATTGCAGTAGAGTGTGCCCATGTAGGTTTATAGTCTGCATCTTTATTCGACGCGCGATATTTCCAACCAAACCATAATGCCATTACGACTGATGGAATAACCACCAATAGCATTAAATAGATCGCAGTCATCATTAAGTCAGATTGACCTTGTGCAACTGGACCTTTTGAGTTTAGAAGTACCATATCACCACCACACCCAGTTAAGAGCGCGGCGATCGCAGATAAAGACAATACAGCTAAAATCGTTTGTCTCATTTTACAACCTCGGTGAAGAGTCCCATTCCCTAATAAAATTGGGATAGCGATTAAAGTGTCGCATGATTGAAAAGTTTCTTTTTAAGTCTAAAAACACTTCTCAATCATAAGACACCGCTACGTTGTAGGGCATTATGCCTCATATCGACAAACTAAGCTATACGTAAAGATGCTTTAAATGGCTGTTATAAAAACCGATTTTTCACTCGGAATTTTATAATTTCTTTAGGGATTTATTTTGAATATCAATAAACTGCAGAAAACTGAGGTGCGCCAAACCTCAGCTTAAATATGGTCAAATTACTGCTTAATGACCTTGGTTTTTGCCAGCTTATCGTGCAAAGTTTGACGCTTTGCAGTTAAACCAAAGACGTGATCGGCGATGGTAATAAACGGCATGAACAGCATATTGAGTACAATAAAGACAACACTGCGTAATGTGAATACACGCAAAAGGCTGACTTTTTCGTTGGTTTCAACATCTACAATTTTAATTTTGGTGATTTTTTTACCAATACTTTGACCATTTTTTGCTAAGAAAAAGGCCTGGATACCGAGCATAATCAGCAGGTAAATGCCCATGGTGGTCCATGCTTCAGTAGGAATCAAACTGAACAGTTGTGCTTGTAGTTCACTGGCCTGAGTTGCTGTAGTAGCCGCTTGCATTTTTTGCTGAATTTCAGTGAGTTCACCAAATTTATCTGCTTGTAAAAAGAACGAGGGAATAGCAGCGGCAGGGAGCCAAAGAAGTAAATCAATGACTTTGGCTAAGACACGTGTGCCTATTGATGCCAGTTCAGGTTGAGCAACTTTCGCCGCTGTGTGGTTTGGCTGTGAAAATTGATTTGGCGTATGTATTGGCTCAGGAATAGGGGGCTGAGGTTGATAACCTACAGGTTCATACGCCAGTTTTCCTTGGGTGAGTTCACCTAAAGCTTTCCATTCAGGCATACCCTGATGCCAAACTAAATCCGTCAATAAAACTTGTTGGCTTGCGAGCATCTGATTCAATTGCTCTAAGGTATATGGACCGGCTTGTTGATTATTTCGTGCCAAGTAAATCTGCATATAAACTTAATCTCAAAATATAAATTGGGATATTAAAATAATAAATGTATTTGTTTTTAGATTAAAAACAAATAAAAATCTATGATAAAACATGCGGATAGTCTAGAGAATTTCAAGCTAAAATTAACCAAAACTACACAAAATGCAGGACAGTGTAGCAAGGATTATGCTGCTTCTTCTAGCTTTATCGCAATGCGATCTCTTCTCAATCAAGATGTTGGTGCATGAATGCCAGACTTAGTCTAAGTTTTTGTATAAAAACGTTTGTTTCAATGCGAATGCGTTGAAAGAGTGGATATAAAAAAAGACCCTTGAAAGGGTCTTTTTTATCGGATCAAAAAGTTAAGCTTTTTGAACTTTCTCTTCAGCAAGGAAGAACCAAGTGTCTAATACTGAGTCAGGGTTAAGTGATACAGATTCGATACCTTGTTCCATCAGCCATTGCGCAAGATCTGGATGATCTGATGGGCCTTGACCACAAATACCCACATATTTACCTGCTTTACGGCATGCATGAATTGCCATAGAAAGGAGTGCTTTTACAGCTGGATCACGTTCATCAAATAAGTGAGATACAATACCAGAGTCACGGTCTAAACCAAGCGTTAACTGAGTTAAGTCGTTTGAACCGATAGAGAAGCCATCGAAGTGTTCAAGGAACTGTTCAGCCAATAATGCGTTTGTTGGTAACTCACACATCATGATCACTTTCAGACCATTTTCACCACGCTTCAAACCATTTAACGCCAATAATTCAATTACACGTTTTGCTTCATGTACAGTACGTACGAAAGGAATCATGATTTGAATATTGGTTAAGCCCATTTCGTCACGTGCTTTTTTCAACGCGCGGCATTCTAATTCGAAGCAGTCACGGAAGTTGTCAGACACATAACGGCTTGCACCACGGAAGCCCAACATTGGGTTTTCTTCTTCAGGCTCGTATAATTTACCACCGATCAAGTTTGCATATTCATTTGACTTAAAGTCAGACATACGAACGATCACAGGTTTGTCTGCGAATGCTGCGGCAAGGGTAGAAATACCTTCAACCAGTTTTTCAACATAGAATTCGATTGGAGATGCATAACCCGCAGTACGCGCCATCACCGCAGCACGTGTTTCACGTGGCAAGCTGTCAATGTTCAACAATGCTTTAGGATGGACACCGATCATACGGTTAATGATGAACTCAAGACGTGCAAGGCCAATCCCTTCATTTGGAATTTGTGCAAAGTCAAATGCGCGGTCAGGGTTGCCGACGTTCATCATCACTTTGAACGGAAGCTCTGGCATTGATTCGATTGAATTGGTTTGAATCTCGAAATCTAAAGAACCTTCGTAGATGAAACCTGTATCACCTTCAGCACATGAAACAGTCACTTCCTGACCGTCTACTAGAACTTCAGTTGCATTACCACAACCGACGATTGCTGGAACACCCAGTTCACGTGCAATAATTGCTGCGTGACACGTACGACCACCACGGTTAGTGACAATTGCAGCGGCACGTTTCATTACTGGTTCCCAGTCTGGGTCAGTCATGTCAGATACAAGCACGTCACCGTCTTGTACTTTGTCCATTTCTTTAATAGACGTAACAATGCGTACTTTACCAGAACCGATACGTTGACCGATTGAACGGCCTTCACAAATCACTGTGCCTTTTTGCTTCAAAAGGTAGCGTTCCATGGTACCGACGTTTTCACGGCTCTTCACTGTTTCAGGGCGCGCTTGAACGATATAAATTTGACCGTCATCGCCATCTTTTGCCCACTCGATGTCCATTGGAGAACCATAATGGTTTTCAATGATCAGCGCTTGTTTTGCAAGTTCTTGTAGTTCGTGGTCGTTTAATGCGAATTGTTGACGCTCTTGTTTTTCAACATCAACCACAACAACTGATTTACCTGCAGAGGCTTCTTCGCCGTAAATCATTTTTTGGTGTTTAGAACCTAGATTACGACGGAGGACAGCGTGCTTGCCTGCATTTAAAAGGGGTTTAGAGAGGTAGAATTCGTCAGGGTTTACTGCACCCTGAACGACCATTTCACCCAAACCATAAGATGCAGTGATGAAGACTACGTCACGGAAACCTGATTCAGTGTCGAGTGTAAACATTACACCCGCTGCACCAGTTTCAGAGCGAACCATACGCTGAATACCAGCAGATAAAGCCACAACATCATGCGCAAAGTTTTGGTGTACGCGGTAAGAAATTGCACGGTCGTTATACAGTGATGCAAATACTTCTTTGATCGCGATCAATACGTTGTCGATACCGCGAATGTTTAAGAAGGTTTCTTGTTGGCCTGCAAAAGATGCATCTGGTAAATCTTCTGCTGTCGCAGAAGAACGAACGGCAACCGCGATGTCTGGGTTGCCGTTTGAAAGCTCTGCAAATGCTTTACGAACTTCTTGTTCGAGTTCTGCCGTAAGTGGAGTATCTACAATCCATTGGCGAATTTTCGCGCCTGTTTCAGCAAGAGCATTTACATCATCAACATTGAGGACTTTTAACTCTGCATTGATTTTAGCGTTTAGGCCACTTTGCTCGAGAAATTCACGATATGCTTGAGCTGTAGTAGCAAAGCCACCTGGTACAGATACACCTGCATTTGATAGGTGGCTGATCATTTCACCTAAAGATGAGTTTTTCCCACCTACAAGTTCAACGTCGTGTTTCCCTAATTTTTCTAGACCAATTACGCGCGCTTCCAAAGTTGTTACTCCACTTTTGCAGTATTTAATCACTATCTTGGCATCAGATTATAACAAATCTACTTAGCTTTTTGATTTTACTAAGCGACAGTCATGTAAGATCGGTTTACTATAAAGATTATATAGCACTAAGACAAATTTTTGAGGAGAATTTTAATGTCGGGAAGTAAACAATTTAAGCGGAGTGTTTTTTTTGTATCTGATGGTACTGCGATTACCGCTGAAACCCTTGGGCACTCGCTATTGGCGCAGTTTCCAAATGTTGACTTTGACATTCATATTATTCCTTATATTAGCTCTGAAGAAGCTGCTACGAATGTGGTTGCTGAGATCAATTTAAGGGCACAACAAGACGGACAAAAGCCACTGGTTTTTGACACTTTAGTCGACCCGTACGTGCGTGACATTATTAATACTGCAAATGCTATAAATCTTGATGTATTTGAAGGGCTTATTAGTAAATTGTCTGAAGAGCTAGGAACGCCGCCTACAACTTTAGTCGGACAGACCCATGCGGTGACCGATTCGGAGTCTTATAAAGCACGTATTGATGCGGTGCATTTTGCTTTAGATAACGATGACGGTGCACGTACACGCCACTATGACAAGGCTGACCTGATTCTGATTGGGGTGTCACGTTCGGGTAAAACACCGACGTCAATTTATTTGTCATTACAGTTTGGTATTCGTGTTGCAAACTATCCTTTAACTGAAGAAGACTTAGATGACAACCGTTTACCTGCGGTACTTCGCGCGCATAAACAGAAGCTTTTTGGTTTGATGATTGATGCTGAACGTCTTGTTGCTATTCGCTCTGAACGTAAAGCCAATAGCCGTTATGCAAGCTTCAGCCAGTGCCAAATGGAGCTTCGTGCAATTGAAGGGATTTATATCTCTGAAGGGATTAAATACTTAAATGTCTCGGAAATGTCGATTGAAGAAATTTCAACTCGTGTACTCCAAATGACGGGTTTAAAACGTCGCATTGGTTGATATTGTCATTACATTATAAAGCGTCATATTGATGATGCTTTATAATGTTGATCAATATAAAAATACAGATTAGATCAAATGAAAATAATATCAAAATGCCTATTAGGTGTATTTTGTTTTGCTCATTTTAATATGGCTGTATATGCGCAAAATATATCAATTCAGCAGGCTGAGCAGGCCATTGATCAAAAATATGCAGCGCTAGATTTTTATGCAGCGAATCAACAGATCGAAAGTGATGTGGTTGATTTAATCCGTGAAAATGCAGAAAGTTATGCTTATTCTTTCCCCAAATTGACTGAGAATCTTAGACTAAAGATTAATGCCTCACCGGACCAACTGCTTAAATTCTATACCTTTGATGTAGGTGGTGGCGGTACCATGGGTGAATTTTCATCCTATGTGCAGATGAAATCGAGCAATTCCACTAAACTTCAGCCTTTAGAAACAGGCTATATTTTAAAGATTGATCAAGTGAAATGGGGTGCACAGCCGATTTATCTGATTCAAAGTTATTACAAAGGCGATAGTTGTCACGGTCTCTATCAAATTCAAGCCTTTAAAATGCATGCCCAAGCTTTGACAGCAACACCAGTTTTTCAGACCAAAAAACAGCAGTTAAGTTCAATTGAAGTAGATTATGACTGTCATTGTGACGAAGAGCAGCGCGGTTCATATATTCGTGTTTCAAAAGACTTAAACAAGATTGATATCACTTTATTGGATCAAAACAGTCGACCGACTGGAAAGTACTTACGTTATTAGTGTTCAAATACAGGCTATCGGTATACAGGTGTGACGAAATAAACAACGGGTAAGTAGGGAAACTTACCCTATATGGTTAATGGCTATAGGTGGTAATGATCACATCGACTGGATATTCAGCACCATCTAAACTTTGAATATCATGTTCTCGAATTTTGACGATTGGCCAAGTGATTAGCTTACAGTTGTCGCGCTGTAGGGCATGATAATAATGATCGGACTTAAAAAATTTAAGCTTACCGGCAGCGGAGTTAGGTTTGAGTTGGTGTCTAAGCCATGGGTCTTGAACTTGGGTTTCTAAAAAGCGTAAAGCCAGTAGGCATTTGATCCGTGTATTAAATAGACGTCGGTTCTTAATAACCAGTGGATGTTGGATTAAAGGCTGAATGCCGCGTTCCGTTTTTGGCAAGATGAATTGCGGCGCGTTTTGAAAAACATAGACCGATTGAGCGACCTGACAAATCGATTCGAGGGCAGTTACTGTATGTTGGTTGGTACCAATAATCGCGACACGTTGCTCAGCAAAAGTATGTTGTTTAATTTCTGATGAGGGAATCAGTTGCCCTTTAAAATGCTGAAAATATTCGGGATGGTTTTGAAATAAACCAGATCCGTTGTCTGTTGAATGCAAATTGACCATGCTCGATCCTTAATTGTTTTTTATCGTCTTTCCTTAGTTTGTTATTTTTAGTGCTTTTGCTCTAAAAAGGCAAAGTGATAAATTGTCTGAGCAGTCACGATAACTTTAGTCTAGACATAGCAGCAGTTTTTGCAGAGTTTTGAGGATCTTTTAGATATCGGCTGAGATTTTAGTTATTCATTTATGCACGTCGCCTTATGGGTATGCATTAATACGCATAAGGCGATTAGCTTTTATTTGTACTTAGCTATTTTTGATCTGCATGAGACGTTCAAAGTTTTCTAAACGTTTGTCTGTGTCATAGATGTCACAGGTGAAAATGAATTCGTCGACATCATATTCTAAAAGAAGCTGTTTCAAGCCTTCTTTCACCGTGCCATTGGAACCGATTTGCGCCATGGCATAAAAACTATCTACCGACATTTTTTCCGCAGGTGACCATAGACCGTCCATACTGGCAATTGGTGCTTTTAACTTTAAACTTTGACCGCGCATGAGACCTAAAACCCGTTGGTAGGCGCTGGTCGCTAGATATTCAGCTTCAGCATCAGTTTCAGCAACGACTGTCGGGACACCCATAGATACATAAGGTTTCGATAAGTATTCAGAGGGTTCAAAGTTTTCACGATAGAGCTGAATCGCTTGTTTCAGCATACGCGGTGCAAAGTGTGATGCAAAAGAGTAGGGAAGTCCGAGTTTTGCAGCCAGTTGCGCACTAAATAAACTTGAACCGAGTAGCCATACGGGCACATGTGTCCCTTGCCCCGGAGTTGCAATGATGCGCTGATTCGGCTCAGCGTCCTTAAAGTAGTGCAGAATTTCTAAGACATCTTGTGGGAACTGATCTTCAGTTTCTTGACGGCCACGGCGAAGTGCACGCATGGTCACTTGGTCTGTGCCCGGTGCTCGACCTAAGCCTAATTCAATCCGGTTTGGATAGAGTGTCGCAAGCGTACCGAATTGCTCCGCTACGATCAGTGGTGCATGGTTTGGGAGCATGATACCGCCAGAACCCACTTTTAAGGTTGAGGTATTTGCGAGTAAATAGCCGAGTAGCACCGCAGTTGCAGAGCTGGCAATACCATCCATATTATGATGTTCCGCAAGCCAGAGTCGGCTATAGCCTAAACGCTCAGCTTGTTGGGCCAATTTTAAGCTATGCTGTAGGGTGAGTTGTACAGTCTGATCTTCGCGGACAGGAGCTAATTCTAAAATAGAAAATTGAGTCTCGGACAACGTGCGCATTCTACTTCTCAGTTTTGCTTTATATATCGAAATAATACGATATAACTGTTATTTTGTATATCGATTTTATTCGATATTCTGGTTGTTTTATATAAGATATTGATTTAAAAATAAAACTAAATATCTATTCAACATCGTTGATCCGCACCAGCCACACATACGTTTAAAGCAAAAAGAAGTAAGCTACTGCATCGCAGAGACGATACAGTGTCTTTTTTGAGTGTCGGCTGTGAGATAAATAAAAAGCACCCGAAGGTGCTTTTTATTTGAAAATATTTTATAGGTGCTTAACGTTTCCCGTTTTTGTACCAGCCCAAGTGACGGCCATTGTCACCACGATAGTCGCGACCATTATATTTATAATTGCTGTTACGGTAGCCGCGGCTGTCATAACGACGATCATAACGGTCATCGTAACGGCGGTCATATTCATCATCATAACGACGGTCTTCAGAGACTTTTTTACCTAGAACTGCGCCACCCGCTGAACCGAGACCTGCACCAATATATCCACCATTGGTACCGCCCATGTTTTTACCTACGGTATAACCACCAGCACCACCGAGTGCTCCACCAATGATTGCACCATTACGGTCACGTTTGTTGGCTGAAGCAGCTGCACCTGCACCACCACCAATGGCAGAACCAATCATCGCGCCTGTTTGCCCACCCATTTGGTTACCAATCGCAGCACCGACAACACCACCTAATGCAGACGTTAGTGCAGTATTGGTTGTATTACCTGCATATGTTGTGGTCATCGTTAATGCTGAAGCTGCAATTACGGTGCTCATTAAAATTGATTTAATTTTCATTTTTAAACTCCTAAGAGCATGTCTATTTTGTCTTGATTTCACTTTAGCGAAACAAGTGGGAAGAATAATGAAGAGAAATTTTATCGAAACCGTTGCTTTGGTAAGTGCTGTGTAACGACTCTTCGTATTTTCTACCAGTTTGGCTGATGTGTTGTTGCGTCTAAATCTGTGCCATAAAAAAGCACCCGAAGGTGCTTTCAATGACATCTTTACGATGCAGCTAATTAATGGTGTTTATGTTTTTTCTTCCATTTTTTACCATGGTAAGAGTCATACTGTTTATCTTTTGAGATTTTGTTGCCGAGTGCTGCACCGCCCGCTGCACCTAATGCAGAACCCACGTAGCCACCATTGGTTCCGCCCATGCTTTTACCTACGGTATAGCCCGCACCACCACCGATCGCACCGCCAATAGCAGATTCAGTACGATGACGTTTGTCACTTGCAACTGCTGCACCACCTGCACCACCAAGTGCTGCGCCAATAGTTGCACCAGTTGTGCCGCCCATGTTTTTACCAATTGCTGTCCCTGCAACACTACCTAAAGCACTGGCTGCTGCAACGCGAGTTGTGCTGTCTGCATACGCAGTTGCAGTAAACATAGATGCCGTTGCTAATGTTGCTGACATTAAGAGTGTATTAAGTTTCATGTGTTTCTCCATGTCCAACATTGGTTGAACTGTCTTACTTTTTTCGATGTGGCTAATGTAACAAAAAGATTCCAGTTAATTGTGGAGAGTTAAAACTAAATTGAAACCCGTTGGTTTCTTGTTTGTATCAGTTTTATTACAAATGTGAATAAGCAGAATGAAATTTATCCAAAATCATGCAAATGTGGATAAACCTAGGAGTGATGCAGTTCACACTCTGAATTTTGAGCTGAAATGACCTATTTAAAAGATGTATATGAAATAAGCTGTTCTACATTTTTTGAACGCTAGTAAGCGCATAAACACGCATTAAAAGTGTATCAATCCACTGCGGTGTATAAAGTAAACGTCGCTCAGGATTGAATAAAGATGTTCTTTGCGTGATAGAGCCGTTAAACTAAGCGCAAATTTTTTGGTGCTGTGAAACTGTATTGCAGCCTTTATATTGAGATATTTTCCTAATGAAAGAATCGTTACGTTTACGATTAGATCAACTTTCTGACCGTCACGAAGAATTAACAGCATTACTTGCAGATGTAGAAGTCATTTCGGATAACAAACGCTTTCGTCAGTTGTCACGTGAACATAGTGATTTAAGCGAAATCACAGAAGTGTGGACTAAGTACAAACAAGCAGAAGCTGATATTGAAACGGCTGAAGCGATGCTGTCAGATCCTGATTTTAAGGAAATGGCTGTTGAAGAAATTAAAGAAAATAAAGCCATTATTGCGTCTTTAGAAGCTGATTTAAATATCTTAATGATTCCGAAAGATCCAAATGATGCGAACTCTGCATATTTGGAAATTCGAGCGGGAACAGGCGGTGATGAAGCTGCTATTTTCTCAGGTGACTTATATCGCATGTACACCAAGTACGCTGAATCACAAGGCTGGCGTATTGAAGTGTTGTCTGAAAATGAAGGCGAACACGGTGGTTATAAAGAAATCATTTGTTTGGTGAATGGTGAAGGCGTTTACGGTCGCTTGAAGTTTGAAAGTGGCGCGCACCGTGTACAACGTGTACCTGCAACGGAGTCTCAGGGTCGTGTACATACTTCGGCGTGTACCGTTGCGATTTTGCCTGAAATTGATGTCGATACAACGGTCGAGATTAATGCATCAGACTTACGTATTGATACCTACCGTGCCTCAGGTGCGGGTGGTCAGCACATCAACAAAACCGATTCTGCTGTGCGTATTACCCACATTCCAACAGGAACGGTGGTGGAATGTCAGGAAGAGCGTTCGCAGCATAAAAACAAAGCCAAAGCGATGGCTTTGCTTGCTTCACGTTTGGAAAATGCAAAACGTGCAGCAGCTGATGCAGCAACTTCTGAAATGCGCCGTGACTTGGTCGGCTCGGGTGATCGTTCAGAGCGTATCCGTACCTATAACTACCCGCAAGGTCGTATGACCGATCACCGTATTAACTTAACTTTATACAAGTTAGACGCGGTTATGGAAGGCGATTTAACTGAACTATTAGATAGCTTACATCGTGAATATCAAGCAGATCAGCTTGCGATGCTTGCACAGCAGAATGGTGGATAATGAATATTGCCCAAGCTTTGGCTTTACGTGGTGAAGCCGAGAGTTACGAACGTCAAGAGAACGCATGGTTGCTGGAACACATCACCAAAATTGATTCTTTTGATTTGTTTATGAAAAAAGATCAAGTGCTGACCGATGAACAAGAGCAAGCCTATGTTGCTGCCTTGGCGCGAATTGAAGCAGGTGAACCTTTGGCCTATGTGACAGGTTCACAGCCGTTTTGGACATTGGATCTGATTGTCACTCCTGACACCTTAGTGCCACGTCCAGATACCGAAGTATTGGTTGAAACTGTACTACGTTTAGACTTACCTGAAGATGCCCGCATTGTCGATTTAGGTACGGGGACGGGTGCGGTTGCGCTTTCATTGGCCAGTGAACGGGACACATGGGACATCACGGCTACCGATATTTATGAGCCAACTTTAGCCGTGGCGCAGCAAAATGCAGAAAAGCATGACTTAAATGATGTGACTTTTGTGTGTGGCAGTTGGTTTGCACCGCTGAATCGAAAGTTTTTTGATGTGATTGTCTCGAACCCGCCGTACATCGATGCCGATGATGATCACATGCAAGACTTAGCAACTGAGCCTGAACGTGCCCTAGTTGCAGCAGATCATGGTTTGGCTGATTTAAGAGTCATTATCCAGCAAGGTAAAAAGCATTTAACTCTTGATGGCTGGGTGGTACTTGAGCATGGTTATGACCAAGCTGACGCTGTACAGAAAATCTTTAAAGAAGCGGGCTATAAACAAGTCCGTACGGTGAAAGATTATGGTGGTAATGACCGCGTCACTTTAGGGCAGTGGACACAATAATTTCATTGTTCCCTTCAAAATAAAAGCGCAGTTGATGCGCTTTTATTTTTTCTACCTTATGTTCCAAATACGTCACGCCAACGCAGTAGCCAAGTCTCGATGGCTTTCATAATGCCATCGCTGAATTTTCCAAGTACGGCTAAAAGAATAATTGCTAAGATCACAATATCGGGACGTGAAGTTTCTCGGCCATCACTCAGTAAGTAGCCTATGCCTTGTGTCGCTGCAATCAGTTCTGCTGCAATCATAAACATCCATGCCAAACTTAAACTGTTACGCAGTCCCGTTAAAATTCCCGGAGATGCTGCAGGCAAAATAATCTGTTGCACTTGCTGCCTGAACCGTACCGGGTTTGTCGGAGACTCAATATTCTGAGAGACTATGCCGATGAAAAAACCAAACTATACCCCTGAAATCAGAGAAAGAGCGGTTCAATTACTAATTGAATCTGAAAAAGATTATCCTTCTACTTGGGCAGCAATCACAGCTATTGCTCCTAAAATCGGTTGTACTCCTGAAACATTGCGTGTTTGGTATTTAAAGCATCTGGATCAACTAAATCCTGCCAAAGTACAACAGATATCTGACCAAGAAAAAATGAAGCAAATGGAACGTGAAATTAAAGAATTAAAACGTGCCAATGAAATTCTACGCAAAGCAGCCGCTTTTTTCGCCCAGGCGGAGCTCGACCGCCCACACAAATAATGGTGGATTTTATCCATAACAATAAAGATCGATATGGTGTTGAAGCGATTTGTAGAATTTTACCGATTGCAGCTTCGACCTATTATCGGGCTTTAGATCTCGTTGATAACCCAGAACATCGAGCGAAACGTGCTCTGCATGATTTACATCATGCAGAGCAAATCAAACGTATTTGGAAAGAAAGTTCAGGTCGATATGGTGTACGTAAAGTTTGGCAAAAATTGAAACGTGAGGGTTATGTTATTGCACGTTGTACAGTTGCTCGATTGATGCAAAAGCTAGGTATACAAGGTGTTTGGCGTGGTAAGAATAAACAAACTACTCGTAACCGAGATGACCAAAAACGGGCAGATGATTTAGGGTCTGTTGAGAATTACCGAGAGTTAATTAAACTCGCGCACAATTGAATCATGGCTTCAAAACTCGTATCTGTTTTACAACTACGCATCGCTATACGTTTAAATTCTTTTAACTTACAGAAATAGTTTTCAATGAGATGACGCCATTTATACATAATCGTATCAAATGCTCTCATTACTTTTCGATTAGATTTAGGTGGGATCACCACTTTCACTTTACGTTCATTGAGTTCTTGGATGAGCCAATCTGCATCAAATGCTTTATCAGCCAGTAATGCTTGAAAATCAACATCTTCAATTAAAGGTTTGGTTTCTACTAAATCGTGATATTGACCAGGCATTAATCGAAATTTAATAAGGTTGCCTAGACTATCCACTAAGGCAAGAATTTTACAGGTCATTCCACCTCGAGATTTACCTATAGACTGTTTGAAAGTCCCCCTTTTGCACCTTGCCCATGTCGATGAACTTTAACAATCGTTCCATCAATCATGGCGTATTCCAAATCAACATCTTCATTTACAGATGCAAAAATAGTTTCAAATACACCAGCTTTCACCCAATCACGGTATCTTTTAAAGACGGTATTCCATTTACCAAAATGAGGAGGTAGATCACGCCATGGACTGCCTGTACGGGCAATCCATAGGACTGCTTCTAAAAATAATCGATTATCTTTTCCACTACGACCTCGATCGGTCACTTTACCTAGGCAAAAAGGTTCCATTTTTGCCCATTGGGCATCAGTAAGTATGTATCTATCCATAGTACTATTATAAATTAATCAGTAGCCTTTGTTAATTCTCAACAAGCCCTAGTGAAACGTAATTTTAATGCTGATCATCCAAACCAACTATGGGTGGGTGACTTTACGTATATTCAAACTCATTCAGGCTGGGTATATACCGCATTTGTTATTGATGTGTTCTCACGAGCAATTGTTGGATGGAAAGTATCTACACGGATGAATACAGATATGGTGCTCGATGCATTGGAGCAAGCATTGCACGATCGAGGTATGCCTAAGAATGTGATTCATCATTCAGATAGAGGTGTTCAATATCTTTCTATTCGCTATACCAATCGTTTAGAAGCTGCAAATTTACGAGCATCAGTCGGTACAACTGGTGATTCATACGATAATGCTCTGGCTGAAACGGTGAATGGCTTATACAAAACAGAGGTGATTGAATATTTAAAAGCAGATTGGCAAGGTTTAGCAGATGTACAACTTGCGACACTAAACTGGGTATATTGGTTCAATAAAAAGCGTGTACACAGTGCACTGGGTTATGTATCGCCTTTTGAGTTTGAAGCAATGTACTATGATAAGATTAACCCGTTAGGTCAGGTGGCCTAACTTAAATAAAAAAGTCTCCGACAAACCCGGTACGGTTCAGCCAGTACTTCAGCCGATAGACTTGTGCGACTTCTATAAGCTTGCGATCTACACCTTTAATCGCTGCGACAGTGTTGGTATAGGTCGGAAAAAATGCGCCAATTGCAATTAGGGTAATCTTCGATGCTTCATCAATTCCCAACCACAGTAAAAGTAGAGGAATCCACGCTAAGCTTGGGATGGATTTAACCGCTGAAAAACTGGGTTCTAAAAATGCTTCAACCTGTTTGTTAAGCCCGACCAAAATCGCACAAATTAACGCCAGAGCACTCCCAATAAAAAAGCCTAAAAACACCCGCCATGTACTGGTCCAGACATGCATCCATAAATCTGCCTGACATAAATCTAGAAAGGTTTGCCACAGACTACTAGGTGCAGGCAATAAATAAGGTTCAATAAAACCTGCACGAACCAGATATTCACAAGCAATCAGTAAGAGCACTGGAAGGGTGATCGCTTTGAGAACACTCTTCAATTTCAACTGAAATGAGGAACCCTTTTTCACTTCAATAGGGGTGAAAGAGCTCGTGACTAACTTGATCATTATTTGCTTACAACCTTTTGTGCATATTGTGGTTTAAACAACTGAGTCACGACTTGATTAACATTGGTGCCTTTACGGACTAAGTCTTCTTCATTCAAGATGCCACCAGACTTTTGTAATGCGGTAATCTGTTTGGCTGACGGAATGTTTTGATCAAAGTTGGTACGGCTTAATTGTAATTTTGCGACATTCAACGGAAGTTTGGACTCGCGTGCCAATAACTCCGCCAGTTTCTCTGGGTTAGCTTTGGCCCATTTACGTGCTTGCTCATAAGCTTTAATCACTGCTTCAATGGCTTCGGGACTTTGCTGAGTAAAAGACTCTTTGACACTGAGTACGCTATAACTGTTAAACCCAATATTTCGATACAGCAGTTTTGCGCCAGATTGCACTTGTGCTGATGCCATCAAGGGATCTAAGCCTGCCCAAGCATCGACTTGACCACGTTCTAAAGCTGTTTTGCCATCTGGATGTTGTAAGTGAACCAGTTGTACATCACGTTTATTTAGACCCACTGTATCCAACGCTTGTAAGGTAAACAGAAATGGATCTGTGCCTTTGGTTGCGGCAATTTTCTTTCCTTTTAAGTCTTTTAGGCTTTTAATTTGGGAGTTTTTAGCAACCACCAAAGAGGTCCACTCAGGTTGGCTTTGGATATAAACGGTATTGATTGGACTGCCGTTGGCACGACTAAGTACGGCTGCAAGCCCTGCGGTTGAAGCAAAATCGACACTGCCACTATTTAAATATTCCAGTGAACGGTTACTGCCTTGGCTAAATACCCATTTAATTTCAGTTTTAGGTAAGGCTTTTTCTAACAATTTCTGCTCTTTCACCACAAGACTGGTTGGTGCGTAGTAGGCATAATCGAGTTTAAGTGTGTTTGGAATAGCGGCATTGGCATACGAGCCGATCAGACCTAAAATCAGTGAAGTGCTCAGTAGTTTAAAGTTTTTCATGTTGCATCATTTAAATAAGTTCATTTGTGAGTTCTTTTAACGTTATGTATGCGAAAAATAAAAAAAGAAAAATGGATAATAAAATATTAAATTGAAATAAGTAGATAGTCTTGATTTAAGTATCTGAATTTTAATAACTTGATTGAACTTTGTGTAGTTTTTGGAGTATAGAATAACTTTAAAAAAGCATAGAATAATTTCTTCTTATATGAAGATTGCATAACTAAATCATTCATTTTGAATGTAAAAAAGCGACTGTAATAGTCGCTTTTTTAAGGGCTTGCAAGCTTACATAGGATAGTCTTGTAAGCTGTCAAACACTTCAACTTGCTCTAAAGCATCAGTTTCAAGTGCAAGACAAAGTGTCACAATTTTCTTTAGATCAGCTAAATATTGTTCATCTTTAAACGATGCACCTAACTGTAGGGCTTGAATACGGTCAGCGCTAATATCCAACGCTTGAGCAGCTTCAATCGCATTAACTTCATTAAAAAATGCAGTAACAGCATGATTTAATTCAAGGTCTGATGCATTGAGAATACCTTGATCCAATTGCTCTTCAAATTGTGGGGTAGGAGACTGCAAAGCTTGAGTAAAGTTTTGCACTAGACGTTGATCGAGAACATCAATCATTTTAAGCATGTCATAACCTTTAAAAGAAATAAGGTGATTAAACAGGGGGAGTACAGCCGGAAAATAAGCATTAAAGAATGCTTTAAAATTGGTTGAAAAATAATCCATTTTGGAACTTTTTGCAAATAGATTCCGATAAATGAAAGATGGATTTGTTAAGTAAATGAAAAGATTAAATTTATTAAATTGAGTGCATGTTTACATTTTACGCTACTGCTCAAATGGACTCAGATCGATCAAAAGAAGTATTCAATGCCGACTATCGAGGGACTTCAATTAAAAAGTTATTTAAGTTATTTTTAAGATGTTGAAAAATAATATTTTATTAATATTTTTGTTGCAATGGTCTTTATTTCACGCATCATTGATGCGAACTCAAAACATTGTGGAATTGCAATTTATAAGGACATGCTAAAGCAACATGAGGTATATCATCTTGCTTTAGCTGTCTTTGTTTGATGTGGAGAATGATGAACGTTTAAGCCACTAGTTAAAGTGCTTTTGCCTCAGTTGTTCTAGACGGAGTTGATATTGCTGCTGCCATGCACTTTCAGCTAAGTTTTGTTTTTGCTGGTTCATTTCTTGGTTTAGAGCAGCAAGCTCAGATTGATAACTGGCGATTTGTTGTTGTTGCCGAGCGACTTGTTGTTCGCGTTCAGCCAACTGCGCCGCTTCTTTCCCTGAAAAGTAGCTGTTACGAATTTGTTGGGTAATTTCTTGCTGTTGTATTGGGTCGGTGATGCCAATTAAAGCCAATTTAAGGGCTTTATCATAACTACCACTTTGACCATCAATATTTTTGCTCGGGTTTTTATATTGTTGCTGTAGTTGTGAAAGTTCACTCAGTCGTTGTTGTAAGGTCATGTGCGATGCGCGGCTCAAGAGCTCACCATAAGCAAACTGATAGCTGGCAAACTCTTTTTCTTCAGCAAAGCCGAGTTGTGTTTCTTGCTTACCTAAAGTCTGTTCGCGTAAGTTCCAAATCTCCTGATAACGCTGTTGCGGTGTCATTTGTGTGGACATGGTTTTAGCTTGCATTTCTTTTTCGTACAGTGGTAGGCGTTCTATCAATTGTTTTAAAGTCTGGGCAAACTGTTGATCTGGATATTCGGCCAATACCTGTTTTAATAATGCCTGACAGTTGGTATCAGGGCAGTTTTGCTGTAACTGGTTTAATAATTGTGTGATATTGCCCGGATTTTTTTGAAAGAGTTGAATGATTTTTTGGATGGATTCTTGTTGCTGTTGTTGCTGCATTTTTGACTCGTCATTGTTTGCAGCAGCAAGCTTCTCTTGCAAATTGCTGGGTTGAGCAGTCTCTGTAAGGGACGGTGAGGATGCCTGAGTTTGACCCGATGTGGCATATGATGAGCCAAGGCCCAACCATATCACCACACCGATCACCAATACGCTCAGCACCAAAGCGATAAGCCCAAAGCGCTTCATTGTTCTTCCTTATGGGTTATATTGGAATTGACCCATTACTGGGAAGTGGTCAGATAAGTCCCAAGTCATAAATAAGGGGTCGGCAGCCGAGCGAAGAATGCGGACATCATTACGTGCTTGCATAGGCTGACGGTGGTTATTGGATGACACCACGTAGTCTAAATACTCCACGGTGGAGCCGCCCGTGAGTCCTGCACCTGCGAGTTTATTCACTCGTGGATCGAAGGTCGATTCGGTATATCCTGTGCTGACTGGTACCGTACCATTCAAGTTAATTTGCATTTGCGCATAATCTTGAGGCCACAGGAGTTTGTTGACATTAAAGTCACCGCCCATGAGGACCGCATCAAATGACGGGATATTTTGCTTATCGACCAAAGCTCGGATTTGCTTAAATTGTTGCTGGCGCATATCACGTGCCGCGTCGGTATCAAACGATGCGGTATGCGTGGAGGTCACATGGTAGGCTTTGCCATTCTTGAGAATTTCAGCATAAATCACGCCTTTATCGGCAAAACAGTCAATGCCTGTACAGCTCGGGTAAATAAAATGATCTGTTTTTACAATAGGATGACGACTTGCAACCAATATGCCGCTGTCATAGATATTGAAACCTGAACCGATTGGAATATAGGTTTGGTACGGATATTCCTGCGCTAATTTGGCCAACATGGCGGTACGCCCAGAAGCAAAGGTTTCTTGGAATAAGATCGCGTCGTAGCCTTTTAGGTTTTGCGGCAGTTGCTCTAAACGCGAATCAATTTTACTTGCCACCAAAGGAAGAGCATAAATATTGTAGGTTAAAACTTTAAACTCATCAGCACTGCTGACAACGGGTTCTGGCACGGTATTTTGATGGATAGTGTAGTGGAAGTCGTCATAACCACCAGTGTACTCAGCTTTAAGAACAGTCTGCGCGGCTTTTCCTGCATAATTGGTGTTGAAGCGCTGAATATTACGATTGTTGAACCATGGTGCAGAGAAATCACTGCCAGATGCAGAGTGTTTAATATCACTGCCAGACCAAGTGCCAGTCATAGATTGTTTCAGGGTGACACTTGAACCCCCGCCTGTAATCACGGTATCAAAATTATAGGTTTGACCTGAATTTACCCCAGTATAACGGTTAAAACGCAGTACACGTTTGGTTTCATAAGGTGCAATTTGGGTGGCTTCTTGAGCCCATTGACTCCCTTGAGTTAAGGTGCGTGTACCATGATGATTAATATTGACGGATACCATTTCAGGGGTGGTATTGGTCACATAAATGTATGAGTCTGCTATCGCTTGCTGTGTACACAGCAGTAATGATAACCATCCGATATTTTTCATTAAGTTTTTATTTAATTGGGTGCTCATGTGTTCCCTCCATGATGTTTTTATTCAATATTGTGTAAAACAATATGACGAGATCACTATGGTAGGTAATTTTTTTAAGTCAGTGACAAAGTGCGACAGCACCTTGATTTTCCGATGAATGAGCATCAAAAATTCAATTTAATTTATAAGCTCTGTTGACATTTCATTTGGCAAATCAAAACCAAACCTAGAACAATTGAATGATAAGGTTTTACTTTAACGAGAGAATGGTATGGGTTGGTTACTTGTTATGTGGAAAGAGCAAGAGCGTCGCGTAGTTGCTTATACCAATCGACTGAAGTTAAGCGTCCTTATTTTGACGATAAGCGCCAGGGCTGACCCCAGTCCACTTTTTAAAAGCACGATGGAAAGCACTCGGATCATGAAAATTGAGTTCAGTGCTAATGTCTTGTAATGATACTTGGCTGTTACTGAGTAGCTCAATCGCCATATCACGGCGTATATCATTTTTGAGTTGTTGATAACTGAAACCTTCACTTTTCAGTCGCCGTTGAATAGTCGCCTCAGACATATTGAAATGATGGGCAATTTCAGACAGTTCAAGCCACTGTATAGGGGGTTCTTGCATTAAATAGCGACGAATTTGGGCACTGGTTGAATGTGGATTTTTATAACGGGTCAGTAAAATATGTGGGGTTTGCTGAATAAATTGATACCACGATTTATTGTCCTGTTTTATGGGCATTTTTAAATAATTTGCATCGAACTGAATATAGTTTTCAGCCATTTGATACTGGATATTTTCACAAAAACGAACTTTGTAATCGATGTCATCTGTAGGTGCATCACATTTGAGTTGAATTTGATTCAAAATCACCCGTTGACCCACTAACCAACACATTAGAGCATGAATCAGCATGATGTAAGTTGCGTAACTAAACATACGCTTGGGCTGTTGTCGTTCATAAATCACAATATAAGCATAATGTTCTTGCACCATGAGCTGACTGCTAAAGTCGTCTAGTACCAAATTCATAAACTGCAAAATATGCTGAATAGCTTGGTCCAGCTGGGTGGTGTGCAATAGTGATTTAGATAAAAATTGAAAACTGCCACGGCGCATAGCATGGCGATCCATCCCAAAAAACTCATCATTCATGACATTGGCCAGTTCAGTCCAGAGCTGCGCATATTGATTGACTGAGACTCGTGCTTTTGTCGCACTTAACAGTTCGCTATTGATGCCTGCATTTTTCAAAATATCAGCAACTGCGTATCCCTGCTTTTCAGCCTCAAACAATGCTTCGTGTACCAAAGCAATTGAAATGGAATCTTTTTGGGCGTTTGCATGTTCCGATGCAGTCATAGTGGCTTCCATATTTTTATTGTGCATTTTGAGCATTGTCCAAAACCATCATGGAAGATGCAATATTTGGAAATTGTACTTAAAGGGTTCTATGTTTACATTTCTTCTTAAGTCGTAGCATTCAATCATACAAGGAAAAATAAATGAAGATTCAAGGGAAGGTTTTTGTTGTCACGGGTGGAGCATCGGGTTTAGGCGCAGCAACAGCACGTCATTTGATTGAGCAAGGTGCGAAAGTCATTTTGGTGGATATGAACCAAGCTTTAGGTGCAGAGCTACAGCGTGAGTTGGGTGAAAATGCTCAGTTTAAAAGCCTCGATGTTACTGATGAGCACGCTGTGCAAAGTTTCTTCCAAGAAGTCGAGGCGGAATATGGGCAATTGAATGGTTTGGTGAACTGCGCAGGTGTAGCGCCTTCAGCCAAAGTGTTGGGGCGTGATGGTATTCATGAGCTGGCGTTATTCCAAAAAGTATTAAACATCAATGTCTCAGGTACTTTTAATATGCTGCGTTTTGCTGCGCAGTTAATCGCGAAATATGAACCTCAAGCCGGTGAAGAAGAACGCGGAGTGATTGTGAATACAGCTTCGGTTGCAGCTTATGACGGACAAATTGGACAGACCACTTATGCAGCCTCTAAGGGTGCTGTTGTCTCAATGACTTTACCGCTGGCACGTGAACTAGCGCGTGAGAAAATTCGAGTGATGACCATTGCTCCAGGCATTATGGAAACACCAATGTTGAAGGCGATGCCGCAAAATGTACAAGATGCGTTGGGTGAAATGGTGCCATTTCCGAAGCGTTTGGCAAAACCGCAAGAGTTTGCTCAGCTTGTAGGGCATATTTTTGAAAATAGTTATTTGAATGGTGAAGTGATTCGTTTAGATGGCGCAATTCGTATGCAGCCTAAATAATCTATTTTGACTTGTGATCTTTGAGTTTATGACGGAGTCTTTAGGTCGATAAGTAAGGGCTTCTTATAACCTTCGGTTCGACCTACTTTTCTTTCGGGAAAAGTAGGCAAAACCATCTCCATTCGCAAAACCTGTTTTATTAAATTTACAGACTACTTTCTCGCAGAAACTTTATCTTTTGAAAGGCTTTCAGGTTGCGAATGGGTCGCCGTGTATCAAATATTTATTAAATTTAATAACCTGAACAGAGAAGGGATACTCCATGCTTTTAAATGAAGAACAAAAAATGGTTCAGGATATGTTGCGTAGTTATTCGCAGGAAAAACTGAAGCCAACCGCGGCTGCACGTGATAAAACAGCGCAGTTTCCTGCGCAAGAACTTAAAGAGCTAGGTGAGTTGGGTGCTTTGGGTATGACTGTTTCACCTGAGTGGGGTGGTGCGGGTTTAGATTATATTTCACTGGTGGTGGCACTTGAGGAAATTGCAGCAGGTGATGGTGCGATTTCGACCATTGTCAGTGTGCAAAACTCACTGCCGTGCGGTATTACCCAGCGCTACGGAACTGATGCTCAAAAGCAGAAATATTTAAGCAAGCTTGCCACATGTGAGTGGTTGGGATGTTTTTGTCTCACTGAACCACAAGCAGGCTCAGATGCAGGTGCGTTGGAGTGCAAGGCCGTTCGTGAAGGTGAGGAATGGGTGCTGAATGGAACCAAACAATTCATTACCACAGGAAAGCATGCGCAAGTCGCTTTGGTTTTTGCAGTCACAGACAAAGCTGCGGGTAAGAAAGGTATTTCTTGCTTTTTAGTCCCAACCGATACCGAAGGCTATATTGTCTCTCGTATAGAAGAAAAGATGGGACAGCACTGTTCGGATACGGCAACCATTGTTTTGGAGAACTGCCGCATTCCTGCTGATCATTTGCTAGGTGCTGAAGGCGAAGGTTATAAAATAGCGCTTTCAAATTTGGAGTCGGGACGTATTGGTATTGCTGCGCAATCAGTGGGCATGGCTCGCGCCGCTTTAGATGCAGCAGTTGAATATGCCAATGACCGTAAAGCCTTTGGTGTTGAAATTGTACAACATCAGGCAGTTGCTTTTCGTTTAGCCGATATGGCGACACAAATTGAAGCTGCACGTCAGTTAATTTTCCATGCAGCCGCTTTGAAGGATGCAGGTTTGCCATGTTTAAAAGAAGCGTCTATGGCCAAATTGTTTGCCTCAACCATGGCGGAGCGTGTTTGTTCTGATGCGATTCAAATTCATGGTGGCTATGGCTATGTTTCAGATTTTCCTGTTGAACGAATTTATCGGGACGTCCGTGTGAGCCAGATTTATGAAGGGGCGTCTGATATCCAGCGTCTTGTCATTGCACGTGAAGTCACCAAGGTTTAAGTCGACTCAGTTTTAGACCTTGGTCGATGTTCAAAGCCTGCATTTTCATTGAGGGATTTGGAAATTGTAGGTTCATTTAAAACATGGTTATCTAGGTGCAGCAGTTAGTTACAAGTATTAAGTCGAGCAGCTGAGCTGCTCTAGGTTTTCAAACAATATAGGACTGACAATGAGGTCAGTTCAACGCTTAAAACGATAAAGAACATGGACGGCCAAAGTGGATTTGGCCTTAAAAAATGGATAATGCAAGGTTGTCGTGATGAAGACATTAGAACAAGCCCATCAAGAATTTAACTATGAGCAATTGATTCGGGAACAATTGGTCGGCCAACCCAATGCAATCAATGCTTATATTGAGTGTTGTCAGCGCTATGTCGGGCAGCAAAAAATAGCACTGATCTGGGAAGGAAAAAATGGTGAGTCTGAGAAATGGAGTTTTGAACAGCTCGATGTTGCCTCAGCTCAGGTGGCAAATTATTTTAAAAGTATTGGGATTCAAGTGGGTGACTGTATCGCAGGGTTGTTACCGCGTACGCCTGAACTGCTGATTACAATTTTAGCAACATGGCGGATCGGCGCGATTTATCAGCCTTTGTTTACTGCTTTTGAGTCGAAGGCGATTGAACATCGAGTTTTAACTGCAAACACTAAATTGATTGTGACCAATGCAGAGCAACGACCAAAGCTTAATCATGTTGAAGTCAAACATATTCTTACAGTGAATGCGGGAACAAACTTAGCTAGCAATGAAGCTGATTTTTGGCAGGAAGCAAAACAACAGTCCAATCAATGTGAAGCTGTTTTGCGTAGCTTTGATGATGATTTCCTGATGATGTTTACCTCAGGCACCACAGGTTTGGCGAAATCCGTGCCTGTCCCTTTAAAAGCGGTTTTGGCTTTTAAGGGCTATATGCAACATGCGGTCGATTTAAGAGAAGACGATTCATTTTGGAATTTAGCCGATCCGGGCTGGGCTTATGGTTTGTACTACGGAATCACAGGGCCGCTCAGCTTGGGGCATAGCATCATTATGGATGAGCGCGCATTTAGCGTCGATCATGCGGTTGAAGTCATTAAAAAGTATCGCGTCAGTAACTTAACGGGTTCGCCTACAGCTTTTCGGATGTTCTTTGGTTTTAAAGAAAAGTTTGATCCTTCCATTAAGACACATTTACGCGCCGTCAGTAGTGCGGGTGAGCCTTTGACACCAGAAGTGATTCATTGGTTCAATAATGATCTGAACGTCAACATTTATGACCAATATGGACAAACTGAGTTGGGCATGGTGATTGCGAACCATCATGCATTGGAGCATGAGAAAAAAATTGGTTCGGCAGGCTTTGCCAACCCAGGACATCGCTTTGCTGTACTTGATGCGAACTACCAAGAAGTGAAGTACGGCGAAATTGGAACGTTGGCGATAGACTTTAGCCAGTCGCCACTGACATGGTTTAAGGGCTATGGTGGCAATAATCGTAAGTCCTTTGTGGGACAGTATTATTTAACAGGTGATACGGTCAAGCTGAATGAAATTGGTGGTATCGACTTTGTTGGACGTGCTGACGATGTCATTACAACGTCAGGCTATCGAGTTGGACCTTTTGATGTCGAAAGTACTTTGCTTGAGTGTGCGGAAGTACTCGAGTCAGCTGTGATTGGTAAGCCTGATCCAGAGCGCACTGAAGTGGTGAAAGCTTTTGTGGTGCTAAAGCCACAGCACAAAGCCTCTAAAGAGTTGGATAGCAAACTCCAAGCCTATGTGCGTTCACGTTTATCTAAATATGCGTATCCTAAAGAAATTGAGTTTGTTGAAAGCTTGCCAAAAACGTCGAGTGGAAAAATTCAACGTAATTTGCTGAAACAGCAAGAAGTGGCAAAGATGCAAACTTTACAAGCTGCCATTTAATTTACAAATAAAAGGGTCTTAAAGCTAAAGTCAGTCAGTTCTAAATAGGCTGGCTTTTTCTTTTAACAATTTATAGTGGCATGTGACTTGTGGAACACCGCTTGAAATATAGTTAGAGCTATAAATAGCCTAAGTAAATTAAAATAGGCAACTATTATGATTCAATCTCCATTACTTAAAAATGAAAAATTTGAGCTATCTAAAGCACATAGCATTTATTGAATTTGTGCATAGCTAACCTTGGTTTCATGGTTATAATTCGCCATCAACATTTTCTTTAGCAAAAGGCTGAATCATGGACGAGTTAGATGAAAGTCTAGAACTCAGTAGTGCTGAAATGCATCTCTATAGCCGCCAAATTTTATTGGACGGATGGGATATAGAGGCACAAGAAAAACTCAAGTTGGCCAACGTCCTCATCGTGGGTTGTGGAGGCATCGGTTGTTTGACTGCGGAGTTACTGGCACGTGCTGGCGTAGGGCAAATCACTCTGATTGATGCAGATACGATCGAAGTAAGCAATCTACAAAGACAGATTACCTATGTAGAAAACAATGTCGGTTTCTATAAAGCAGAGGTTTTGGCCCAGCGTTTAAAGCAGATCAATCCCTATATTCAAGTCCATACGCATACTGTAAAGCTAGATACATCTAATGCAGCTAGCTTAATTGTTGGTCAAGACTTAGTTCTTGATGGTTGTGATAATTTTACGACACGGTATTTGGTCAATCAGCAGTGTAAAGCGGCCAATGTTCCACTCATCAGTGCATCGGCCATTGGCTTTCAAGGGCAGTTGTTTATGGTGGAAGGTGAGTCTGCTTGTTATGAATGTCTGTTCCCGAAAGAAGAACATGCGAATGAAAGCCTACGCTGTGCAGATTCGGGCGTTTTAGCTACCACCCCAAATGTAATGGCCAGTCTTCAAGCGCATCATGCACTTTTATACTTGGGTTTAAATGTCACCGCACTCAAACAACGCCTGTTGCTTTGGGATGGCTTAAGTATGAAACAACGTTTGCTTGCTTTCGAAAAAGATACAGATTGTCCAGTTTGTCAGGCAAGATAAGCCTACAATTTTTTCATTCTTTGATACACTCAATACAATTTATTTTTGACCGATATTATGAAAAACAATATCTTTTTAGATGGACTGCGCTCTGTTGCCCGTGTTGGGGAAACAGCAGTCATTGCAGCACGTGCGGGTATTAAGTACGCAACTGAAAAACCAAGTAATGCCAAACTGATGCGTGAAACCTTCGAGTCTCTAGGTTCAACCTATATCAAGTTGGGTCAGTTTATTGCGAGTACACCTTCACTTTTTCCACGTGAATATGTTGAAGAGTTTCAAGGCTGTTTAGACCAAACTCCATCTTTACCGTTTAGTTATGTACAAGGGGTTTTGGCGTCTGAGTTTGCAGGGCGAAACCTGTCTGAGATTTTTGCATCGATTGATGAAACACCGTTAGCTTCAGCATCTATTGCCCAAGTCCATGCCGCAAAGCTGGTGACGGGCGAAGATGTGGTGATTAAAGTACAAAAGCCAGGTGTAGAAACAATTCTCTATACCGACTTAAATGTTCTGCACTGGGCTACCAAGGTTTTAGAAAAAGCAGTGCCTAAAGTCAAATTTGCATCTCTTGCAGACATTGTGGAAGAAATTAAAACCCGCATGGTTCGTGAAGTCGATTTTATTGAAGAAGCCAGTAATCTGGATGACTTTGTGAACTATCTCAATATCACGCAAAACCATAAGGCGATGGCACCTAAGGTCTATCACCAATATTCAACGCGCCGTGTACTCACCATGCAGCGTCTTTACGGTGTGCCATTAACCGATTTCAATGTGGTGAAACAGCGCTGTAAAGATCCATCCCAAGTCCTGATTACCGCCATGAATACATGGTTTGGTAGTTTGATGATGTGTAATAGCTTCCATGCTGACTTACATGCTGGAAACCTAATGTTGCTTGATGATGGTCGTGTGGGTTTTATTGATTTCGGCATTGTGGGGCAGTTGAAACCTGAAGTGTGGACAGCTTGTATCGCCTTTATGGATGCCTTACAAAAAACGGATTATGTACTCATGGCGGAAAACATGCTGAAAATGGGCATGACCGCGGTACAGATTGATACACAAGTTTTGGCTGCCGATCTTGAGCGTTTATTTAGTGGTGTGTTATTGGCAGATCCGCAAGAATTGCTGAGTTCAAACCCAGCAGATTTGAATGACATCATGATGGATATGGTCGCAGTGGGCGAGCGTCACGGTATTCGCTTCCCGCGTGATTTTGCATTGTTATTTAAACAGATGCTGTATTTCGATCGTTTCATGCGCATCCTTGCACCGTATACCGACATCTATGCTGACCAGCGTTTGCAAATGGTGCAAACTATGGATCCAAATGTGTTGTTAAAAAACTAAGTTCTTTTGAAGCACACTCACCAAAAAATCCCTTTCAGTCCTTCTTTTAAAAGAGGGACTGAAAAATGCTTTCCTGTTTAGGGGATGAAAAACATAGTTTCCTAAGACAGGGATTAAAATGTCAAAATCTGTTAAAGGTAATAATGTGGACGCAATTATCATTGAAGGCTTAAAGGTTGAAACAGTGGTTGGCTGCTTTAACTGGGAACGTCAGATTATTCAGCCTTTAATGTTGGATATGATTATTCAAACAGATTTGGAACAAGCTTCAAACTTAGATGACTTAGACCATACTTTAAATTATGCTGAAATTTGTGAAATTGCAGCAAAGGTCATTCAAGATGCTAAGCCTGAGCTAATTGAACATGCGGCAAAATTGGTCATCAACGCACTTTTTTCTACCTTTCATGCGATTGAATCGATTAATATTACCATCCGTAAGCCTGCCATTATCGCGCAAGCAAATTCTGTAGGAATTCGTCTTGAACGCCACCGAAAAGATTTTCGCCCTAGCTCTGGCGAGTAATAATAATCCAAAGCAACATTTTTTATATGCCTCTGAGCAACTTGCTAAAATTGGGCAACTGCAATTTTCGAATATTTATTTAATTCCATGCCGTGATGGGGTTGGGGCAGATTATTGGAATGCAGCCTGTTTGCTGAAATCATCTTTGTCCGTTACCGATATTTCAGTATTGCTGAAAAATATGGAAGCCAAATCTGGGCGTATCCGCCCATCGCATCAGATTTCATTGGATGTTGATTTGATTGCATGGGGGATAGACTTAGAACATATGCAGTTCAATCCCAAAAAATTGCCTTTGGCTTTAGATGTTAAAATTCCAATGTTCGATGTGTGGAAGGATAATGCATTTCAACATCAAGCGCATGTATTTCCAACGGTGAGCTGCTTGGAAGCCAAGTAACATATCGAAGTGTGATTGGCACTTGAACTGGCTTAACATGCTTATAAAATATAATTCGCAGCGAGCTATTTTCATGAAAATACAAATTTTGAGTGCTCTTTCTTTAGCAGTGCTTTTAGCGGGCTGTCATTCAACTCCGTCCAAAACGACAGCGACAACTGCTATGGATATAACGAGTGTATCTCAAACGACTGAAAAACAAGGGTTAAAACTAGCTGTTCAGGCCTATACCCAAGATCAATCGGATTATCAAACTAGCCTATATGATTTAAACCAAGACGGAATCGATGATGCCGTGGTTTTGTTAAGTGGGATGGAGTGGTGTGGTTCAGGTGGCTGTACGTTGTTGGTCTTTAAAGGCCTTGCAAATGGAAGTTTTCAACCGCATAGCAAAATGACTGTGTCATCTACACCGATTTATGCTTTAAGTACCCAAACCCAAGGTTGGCGTGACTTGTCGGTTTATACGCGTGGTTTAGGGCAAGTTGTACTGAAGTACAATGGGAAAAGCTATCCATCCAATCCATCACTAGCATCAAAATATACGGCGAATTTAAAGCAAGCGGGTAATATCTTATTACTGCCGATATCAGCGGAATAAGCAAATTAGAGTCAATAAAAAAGCAGTGGTTATTCCACTGCTTTTTTATTGGGCTAAATCATGTTTGTTTAAATAAAATAACTGGTCTTGGTCATGAGTTTTGAAATAGCCGTCATGGTGATTTTGACAGGAATTGGCAAATCGACACCGCCAGCATTCAGTGCTGTATCACGATGGTGTAATTCATCTTCATTCATTTGCACAAGGATATTACGTGAACGGTCATCTTGGGCTGGGAGTTGGCTGATGTGATGCTGTAAGTGCAGGCTCACTTGGCGTTCAGTTTCTGCAACAAAACCTAAGCTATATTTATCACCTGCAATACCTGCGATTGCACCCATACCAAAGGATAAACCGTACCAAATTGGATTAAGCAGACTGGTATGGCTGTCTAGCTCTTTTAAGCGGTCTTCACACCATGCAAGATGGTCTTGTTCTTCAATCGCGGCTTGTTCCATTTCACGGCGTACATTTGGCAGTTTCGCCGTTAAAGCTTGCCCATGATAAAGCGCTTGAGCACACACTTCGCCACTATGGTTGACCCGCATTAAACCTGCAACATGACGTGCTTCACTCACTGCGAGTTGTGTTTCGACCGCCTTGCCTGGGTTTTCACGTTGAGCAGACGTCGTGCCTGGAACTAAGCTGCGCAGGGCTTGATCAAAAGAATTGATAAATTTATCGATGCCAGTGTAATGACGCATAACTTTAGTCCTCTAACTCAGGTTGTACAGTTTTTAGCATGGGTTTGAGTCGATATAACAACCACAGCGTAAAGCCCGCACTTAATACAGCAGTAATGCTGAAAAGTATTTTAATATCAATCTTTAAAACACTTAAAATGATAATCGAAAATATAGCAGAAGACACCATAAACACCGCATTTAATATATTGTTTGCGGCAACAACACGTGCACGATGTGAACGCGGTGAATAGGCTTGCATCATGGCGTATAGCGGCACAATATAAAAACCGCCACTGATGCCGAGCAAGGTCACCGCAAGCATGACATGGTAGTAAATTGCACCGTGGTTAAACATATCCGCGACATTCATCATCGCGCCTGTACGCTCAGGTACAAAGGCTAGACTCAAAGCCAAGTAAAAGGCAAATAGGGTGAGTCCAATCGCACCGATAGGCACCATTTTAATATTCACTTCAGAGCCACCAATTCTACGACACAGCAGTGAACCAACTCCAATCCCGACAGAAAAGAACGTGAGTAAAAGACTGACGACATTTTCTGATGCGTGTAGGTTTTGTTGAGTCAACTGTGGAATTTGGGTGAGATAGGTTGCTCCGTAAAACCAATACCATGAATTTCCCAGTAAAATCATAAAGATGAGGGGGAGGCTTTTGGCATATTGGAGTGTTTGAAAACTGGTTCTAAAGAAATTCCAGTCAATTTTTAAGTCGGGTGAGCTGACTTGCTGTTTTAAAATAAATCGACTGGAGAGATAACCCAAAACGGCAATGATGACGACAGTCAGGCTGATCCAAATAAGATTGCCCTGAGAAACCGAAATGACTGCGCCACCCAAAATCATCCCGATTAAAATAGCAATGGATGTGCCCGACTGAAATAGTGCATTACCTGACATGAGTTCATTCGGTTTTAGAATCTCAGGTAAAATGGCGTATTTAATGGGGCCAAAGAAGGTGGAGTGTGTGCCCATCATAAATAGAGCCAAGAGCAGCAGCCATAAATTGCCCAATAAGAAGCCCGCGGAACCAATGAGCATAATCACAATTTCTAGAACTTTGATGCCACGAATGAGTTGTGAGCGCTCAAACTTATCGGCAATTTGTCCTGCGGTTGCAGAAAAAATGAAGTAAGGCAAAATAAATAACAGCGCGGCCAAATTATTTAAGGTACTGACATCTGTAGCTTGTTGATTAATCCATCCATAAGTAATGACTAAAAGCAAAGCTTGTTTATAGACATTGTCGTTTAAAGCACCAAAAAATTGGGTAATAAACATGGGAAGAAAACGACGGGTACTTAATAGATGTTCATTGTTTTTCATGCTTTTTGCACTGCATTAAGTTTTATTAAGAAATGTGACTAATTGCTCAAACGTCCAATAAAATCATGTAAGATATTTAAAACCTGAAATTGGGTAAAATAATCAATAGATTTCAGTTCTTTTGTGACAATTCATTAGAGCAAATCCATAACGATTAAATAAATTTAGAGTTTTCTATGCTTGCCAAAACACAATTTAAAAAGTCGACTCTTTCATTGAGTATGAATTCTTTCATACCGTGGCATCATAACAATAAATATTTGTGTCTGAGTATCTTTTTAACGCTTTTGTCACAAGCGGCTTTGGCTGAAACCTCCGTTGCGATTGAACCAAGTAATGCACAAGTCGAGCCACAAACTTCTACGCAACTCACTGAAGACATTAAAAAAGAAGCAATTCGCCAAGGTATGGGCAGCGCGGACGAATTAAAAAAAGTTGAAAATTCTGTAGTTCAGCCAAGTGTTCCGGACAGTATGCAAATGTTGCAACAGCAACAGGCAGCTTTAAAAAATTTACCCGAATTTGCACCGATTGAGTTTGATAGCCTTGAGGACTTGCCAACTGTCCAAGTTGACCAAGGTATGGCCAATGATATTTATCAGATGGCTGAGCAAGCGAAAGCAGAAGCTCAAGCTTACCGAAGTGGTAAAACGACCGAGTTGGTGCTGAGCGATGCAACTCAGCAGGAAATGGCGGAAATTAATCAAGCTCCGGTCAATGTTGATCAACTGATGCAAAGTATTCAAGCAGACAGTAAAATTTCAGTAGAAGCCAACACGGAAGGAAATACTTTAGATTTTGGCATGAGTGCTGAAGAGCAAATTGCCAAAGAACCTAATTTCTTTAAACGCATGCTTTATAAAATTCGACCACCAAGAGAATTGGATACTGCAAAAGTTCCGCGGATCAGTGCGGATGTCGAAATCATTAATGCTAAATATGAAGGCGAGATATCCAATAAAGCGTATCAGGCTGCTTTGGTCAATCTAAAAGAAAATATCAAAGGCAAGGTTTCTAGCTTTACCGAAGAGTCTTTTGAAGACTTTCCTTCTGCACTGCCACAGTTGCGTTCACTTTCCAACCAAGCCGCTCAAGCCGTCGGGTTTTATAATGCTGAGTTTAAGTTTGAAAAAACCAGCAGTAACCGTGTGCGCATTCAAGTGGTACCGAATACACCTGTACGGATTGAAGAACAAAATATCGAATTTAGTGGTGCAGGTCAGTACTTACCGCAGTTCCAAGTGATTAAAGTCTTACCGGAGCAAGACATCGGTGATGTATTGCACCACGGCTTATACGAGTCGACCAAAGCACGAATTAATGAAGCGGCCAGCAATAACGGTTTTTTTGATAGTTACTGGCGTTTACATGATGTGAAAGTTGAGCAGCCGCAAAATACGGCAGACATTAACTTACGTTATGAAACAGGTCAACGTTATAAACTCGGCGGTGTTGAGTTTGTGATGAGTGATCCAAGCAAACCACTGCCTATTGATTTAGATGTTTTACAAAGTTTAGTGACTTGGGAGCCTGGCGCGGACTATACCTTTTGGCGTGTTAATGGTTTGGCCAATAATTTGACCAACTCACGTTACTTCAACTACAGTTTGGTAGATGCTGTTCGACCTGATCCGGTTGAAGGAATCCGTGAGTTACCGCCTGATTTACAGCAGTTGGTCGATGATCAACAACTTTCTCGTCAGGATGTTTTGGTTCAAGAGAAAAAGAAGGTTGCTTCGAATCGTGAAGTGACACAGTCTGTGGTCAGTGAGGCACAGTTTGCCGGTGTCAATGATCCCGAGCAGAATAAAGCACAAGCAGCGCTTCGCACCGCACAAGAAACCAAACAGAGTGAAGAAGAGCGTTTAAAACTTGAAGCTCGGGAAACAAAAGTAATTCCTGTTAAAGTCACTTTAAATGCAGACCAGTTAAATAGTGTCGAAGTCGGTGCAGGTTACGGTAGTGACTCAGGTGCACGCTTACGTACACAGTATCGCCGTGCGATTGTGAACCAGCGTGGACACTCTTTTGATGCCAACTTAGAACTTTCAGAAATTCGACAGGCTATTGATGGTCGCTATAATATTCCCTATAAGCATCCACTAAATGATTATATTAGTCTCGTGGGGGGGTATGAGCGTGAAGAACGAGATGACATCGGACAAGGCGTAAACTTACTCACTGAATCTGCTGTTGCTGGGGCTGACCGTGTTATCAAAAACCCAATGGGGAATTGGCAACATACCTATGGTGTGCGTTACCGTTTAGATCGATTGACGCAAAAGGGTTCAGCGAATGTAGATGATTTGCCGGATGCATTTATTGCAAATAATGACCCTGAGCAAGAGTCGCTTTTATTGGGCTATGAAATTTCTAGAATTGACAGTGATAAACGTGTAAACCCTAGTAAAGGAATTAAACAAACTTATAAAATTGAACTGGGAAGCGAAAGCCTACTTTCAGATGCAGATATGGCTATTGTAAATGCGGGTTGGCGCTTTATCTATTCATTGGGTGAAAATGATAATCACCAGTTTGTCGGACGTGGCGATCTCGGTTATATCTTTACCCCAGACTTTAATAAAGTCCCTTATAACTTACGTTATTTCACGGGTGGAGACCAAGGTATCCGCGGTTTTGACTACAAGAGTTTGTCACCTGTGGTCGATGGTTTTAAAGTGGGTGGTCAGGCCTTAGCTGTCGGCTCCATGGAATATAATTATCAGTTTAAAGAAGGCTGGCGTGCAGCAGTATTCAGCGACTTTGGTAATGCTTATGATACAGATTTTAGCAATGACACCGAATACAGTGTTGGTCTTGGTGTGCGCTGGGCATCACCGATAGGACCGATCCGGATCGATGTAGCTTCAGGTATTTCTGATGATAGTCATCCGATACGTGTGCATTTCTTTATTGGCTCATTATTATAATATTTAACACTTTTTTGGGAAGACTATGGCTGAAGTAGAACAGCAGCAAGAACCAACACCACCTGCGCCGCTTATCAAACAGCGACGTATTTTTAGAAGTGTCATTTTGACACTGTTGTTGACGCTCATTTTGTTGGTGATATCGCTTGCAGTCATGTTTTCTACCGACAAAGGCAGTAAGTTTTTACTCGACCAAGTTTTACAACGTCAGCAGATTATCCAATATGAGTATGAAGGCGGTAACTTGTGGAAAGGTATTATCCTTAAAAATGTGGTGGTTACCTTAAAGCCTGTCGATGTCAAAATTGACCGTGCTGACGTGATTTTGGGTTGGCGTGCCATCTTAGATAAGGAGATTCATCTACGTGAAGCTGATGTACGCAATTTGCGCATCATTACCAAAGGTGAACCGAGTGATGAACCCTTTAAGTTCAGCGAAATTAAATTACCCTTTGTTTTACGTTTAGATACAGCAGATATTGATCATTTAAATATCCGGACTGCATCCGATGCCCAAGTAGATTTTTATGATGTGCATTTAAATAATGCCCTCTGGTCGGGGACGGAACTTGAGTTTGAAGACTCTCGCATGGACATGGGCTATTTAGCAGTTCGTAATGCAACTGGGAAAATGAAATTCTCAGGGAAATATCCACTTGAGGCGAGTGCTATTGCCAACCTACCGTCACTGCGTGATAGTTTAAATGTGCATGATATTGCTGTACACGCAACAGGGACATTGGATACTATTCAAGCGGGTTTTGCAACGCGGACACCTGACCTGTTGACGGGTTGGGCTATTTTGCACCCTGTACGTAAGCATGTACCGATGCAAGGTCAGCTTAAATTTAATCATTACAACTTACCACTCCTGACCGATTACAAACTCTATGCTGAAAAAGGCATTGCTAAATTTTCAGGTGATATCGAACGTTTAAATATTGACTTAAATACAGATCTGAGTGGTAAAGATATTCCAAAAGGTCAATATACTGCTTTGATGCATACCGATTTGGTTCATCAACTTGACATTGATAACTTAAATGCTCAGTTGATGAAAGGTTCGGTCAATCTGGGTGGTGTGGTAAGTTGGAAGGATCATGTCACTTGGGACATACAAGGTCGTTTAGATAAAATCAATCCTAAAGATGATGTACTGCCACAAGTAGTTTCTGACTTTCTACCACCAAGTTTGGATGCAAAAATTGCATCCAAAGGTACGCTTGAAAAGGGTTTACACTTAACTGCAGATCTAGACTTTGATCGTTATGAAGCATGGCATCTCGCACTAGACCAAAACCCAGAGAAAAATAACAAAGTCCAGCTAATGTTGATGGATGTCTCTTGGAAAAATATTGATCGTGCCGTGCCTTATATCGGCTGGTTAAGTAGTGCTTCAGGGGATGTAAAACTGGCGTTGGTTGAAGGTCAGCAAGATATTCATGTTGCAACTGTTGTGAGTAAACACGAAAAAGCGACGTTACCTGCAGGTAATTACCTTGCACAGTTAAATTTTAAAAATAATAATTTAAATGTGCCGAGTTTTAGTTATGTGGCAGGTAAGGGAAGCTTAAGTGGTAATGCGGTGGTTGAGCTACCAGATGAGAAACGTCAACTGAAGTGGAAAGCCACTTTAAACGCGAAAGATTTTAACCCACAAATGGTGGCAGAGGCTTCACCGGTTAATTTATTGAATGGAAAGCTACAAGCAAATGGCTATGCCAAACCGAATCAGCAGATCATTCAGCTACAGGGGATTGATCTGACTGGAAAATTGGTGGGTAATAATGAAACGGTTCACTTAACTGGTCAGTCAACCGCAGCACTCCTGTTTAATGATGAAAAAGCTGGTGGTGCTTTCAAAGGCTATGCAGTGAACTACGATGGCGCTTTAAAAGCCAGCCAGTTTGAAGCCAGTCAAGGTACGTTGAACCTAAAACTTTCAGGAACGCCTGAATTTATTAAAGTGACTGAGCTGAAACATAATGGTGTGGCAGGCCAAATTAATGCCAGCGGTTTGGTGCATTTTATTCACGGCATCACTTGGGATGTGAATGCAGCATTCATTCGTTTTAAACCTCAATATTTTGCGTCTAGTGTTAAAGGCGAATTGTCTGGTGTAGTGAAAACCAAAGGTACATGGTCGGATGCTTTAAAACGCATTAACATTGAAAGCTTAAACCTCGCAGGTACGCTGAACAATAAGCCAGTCCGTGGCACAGGTAATTTAGCTTTGGTGCTCAACTCCAGCGAAAAGGGCTTTTTACCGCAACAGTTTGAAGCGAATAACCTACTGTTGGCGTATGCCAAAAACCAAGTACAAGCGACGGGTAATGCACAAAATCTAAGACTGAATATTAATGCACCTACTCTGTATGAAATTTATGCGGGCTTACGTGGCCGTGCCTACGGCTATTTAAATATCCAATCTCAACCACGTTTAAGAGCTACGGCAAACTTAGCAGTGGATAATTTTGGCTTTAAAGATCTGATTAATATGCGTAAATTACGCATTGTCGGGCAATTGCCGACATCGGAAACAACACCGTCATTATTAACTGCAAAAATGGAAAGCTTAAGAAGTGGTAATCGTGAAATTCAACAAGGTGAAATTTCACTGGCAGGTATTCGTAAAGCCCATTTATTAAAAGTTTCTGCGCAAAACGAAAAGTCGAAATTTTATGTGCAATTGGCAGGTGGTTTTAATGCGCAAAATGATTGGTTAGGCCAAATCCAAAAAGGTGATTTTGACTCTTTGCGTGCACGTTTGGTACAGCGCCAAAGTGCAGCCGTGGTCTATAACAGTGCCAAAGCAGATTTGTTGATTGGTGCGCATTGTTGGATGAGTCAACAAAGTCAGTTGTGTTTTGACCAGCCGATTCGTGTCAGTAAAACACGTGGCAATATTTCATTCGTGACTCAAAACCTCGACCTAAAAGACTTTGCTGCCTTTATGCCTGAAGGATTAGCGATTACAGGTAAGTTAAATGGACATGCTAAAGCGGTTTGGGCACAAGGATCTAAACCAAAAATTGATGCGCGCTTAGTCACCCGTGATGGTGTGATTGGCTTGGCGGCGGATGACCCACAAGATATGGGTTCAACCTTAAAATATGAACAAGTGGCTTTGGTTGCCAAAAGCATCGCGGAAGGTTTACAAATCCGTTTGGATGTCAAAACACCTGAAATTGGTGTGGGCTATGCCAATGTGGTTATTGATCCGTATCGGGACAATATGCCTATGCGCGGTGAAATTGCATTTGATCAGGTACAACTCAAAGTCTTTAAACCTTTCATTGCGGATGTACGTTCGATGGGCGGAACAATTTCGTATGCAGGTAAGATTAATGGAACGCTAAAAGCACCACTACTTACAGGTGATCTCCGCCTGAAAGACGGTTCGATTAGTATGATTTCACTCCCAGTCAACTTGACCAATATTCAGCTGTATTCGGCTATACGCCAAGACCAAGCCACCATCAATGGTGCTTTTAACAGTGGTCGTGGGGTGGGCACACTTACAGGGACAGTCGATTGGAAAAATGATCCACGTATTCAGCTTCAGTTGAATGGAGAAAATCTACTGATTCGCCAAGCGCCATTAATTACCGCGCTAGTGACGCCGAAAATCACACTGGATGTTTTACCGTTGAGTAAGAAATTAACCTTAAACGGTGAAATTCAAGTTCCTCGTGCGCTTATTTCCATGCCTGAAGCATCTGTACCTGTGGTGAACGTATCGTCAGATGTACGCGTGGTCAGAGAAGGTCAAAACCAATTGGCGATTTTAAATAGCGCAAAACCTTGGGACATTCGTGCCGATCTGATGGTTGGACTAGGTAATCAAGTTGTCTTCCAAGGGTTTAATAGTCGTATTCCATTGTTAGGTCGTTTATATCTGTCGCAGCGCGGTGCTGAAACCGCAATGCGTGCCAATGGTGCAATTGGGGTAAGTCAGAAAGTTAAAATTGAAGCTTATGGGCAGAGTTTGGATTTAAACCGTGCCATTGCGCGTTTTAACGGTGTGTTGAGCAACCCAACACTGGATGTTGATGCAAATAAAAATGTACAAGGCAGCACGGTGGGTTTCCGTGTGACGGGTACGGCAACATCACCAAATATTCAGGTCTATAACGATGCAGGGCTGTCTGAGCAAGAGGCTTTGAACGCGTTAATTACAGGCCGCATTAACGAGGGTACAAGTGGTTTAAGTCAAACTGAAGGCTTCAAGTCAGATGTCAACAACACCATTGCTGCCGCAGGGATCAGTTTAGGTTTAGGTGGTACACGTGCCTTTACTAACCAAATTGGACGTACTTTTGGCTTAAGTGGTTTAGCATTAGATGCGCAAGGTACAGGGGATGACACACAAGTCAGCCTGACGGGTTATATTACACCTGACTTATATATCCGTTATGGCGTGGGTGTCTTTACACCAGTCAATAAACTGACTCTGCGTTATCAAATGAACAAACGTATGTACTTAGAGGCGAGTCAGTCATTAGAGCGTGCCATCGACGTCTTCTATAACTGGAAGTTCTAAAGCTACTCTTCTGCTAAATAAAGCCTACATCATGTAGGCTTTATTTTTAGGTGTTAAAAAAGCTTAATTCACTATTTGATAAAACTCTTTATTTGATAGATGAAGAAAACCTATGAATAACAGACACTAGATACTTAAAATCAATTAAACCATAATGAAAGTAGGTGTATAGTAAATGGACTTGCTAAATTTAGAGTGATGATCCCTATGCCGATCAAATTTGTAATACGCTTTGCAGCGATTTTATTTTCAGTTTTAATTTTAGTGGCGCTTGCTATTCAGTTTTTCTTTGATCCGCACTATACCGTGGTCTTTTGGATCTTTGCTATGCCGTTCATTTTAGGTACTCCAATTCTAGCATCTGTAGTTTTAGCGAAAAACGAAGAGCTTGATATTCACTCAGTCAATTAAAAATGACCTGAAAAAAAGATTATCAGCATAAAAAAGTCCGTCAAGTGATGGGCTTTTTTATTAAACCTTAAATTTTGCAAAACTCGCACAGTTTTTTTAAAACATATTTGCTATGTTGATCTTTTATTTAAAGAAATATTTTTTATGAAAAAAATCTTAATGCTTGGATTAATGGTTGCTGCTATTTCGGGTTGTAGTACTGCGCAAAAGAATAAAACTGAAAAGCCAACTTTAGGTATGGCTAATCCTGCCAGTACGTACTGTGTTGAACAGGGTGGTAAATTAGAGATTCGAAAAGAGGCCAATGGTGAAGTAGGCTATTGCCATTTGCCGAATGGTCAGGTCATTGAAGAATGGGCACTTTTCCGTGCTAGTCAAAGCAAATGTGTTGCCGAGCAGGCGACAGCCTTGATTGGTCAGTCACATTTAACTGAAGCGCAGATTAAGCAAAAAACCAGTGCGAAGATGGTACGCTTAGTACAACCAGGGCAGCCTGTGACTATGGATTATCGTGAAGACCGTGTGACAGTAACAGTCGATCCGAAAACTAATAAAGTGGTTCAAGCAAACTGTGGTTAATTTTTCTAAGAATAAAAGCTCGAATTTGGGCTTTTATTTTATTTAAAGTGGGTAATGGTTCTTCATTTGAAAAAGTTTGTTTATGATAGGGCGAATAGGAGAGTTGTAATGAAAAAGTTATTCGCTTTGGCTGCTGTAATTGCACTGGTAGGTTGTGCTGAAAAAAAACCGCTAACCCCAGAAGAGCAATGGCATGGCTATTGTAAAAGTATTGGTAATGCAGCACGTTCAATTATGTTAGACCGCCAAAATGCCATTGAAAAAGATAAAGCGATTGAGCATGCCAATAAAGTTGAAGACGAAATGACCAAGGCATTTGCGTTAGAAATTATTGAAGATGTTTATGCTTTACCTGAGGCTGAAATTAAATCCGATATTGAAGGTGCGCGTGAAAAAATTCGTGTGAAATATACTGAAAAATGTATCGCAACACCGCATACCGAAATGCCAGATTACAAACCGTTCTAAGGAACGGTTTTTTATTTTTTGGATGGAACTTTTTGTGACAAAACTCTAAATCATATATATAGCAAAGCATATAAAAATAAAGAATAATGAACCTAGAATAAAAAAACGAGAGGAGCAGAAAATGGAAGTTGTTGGCTATTTAAATCACGCAGATTTACTCTTGGAAGATGAAAATGGTGTGGCCGTAATTGGCGGTGGTCATTATGTCCTTAGCTTGGGTGACCATGTATACTTCAAACACGCACTTGACCATGAACCTACACGAATTTCAGTACAAATTTCTTTTGCAAGCTCTGCACATCAAAATTTACATGAGGACGAAATTCAGATGAAATTTGAAGGCTGTCGTGAAAGTTTCAAACAATATATTCAAGCGACAACGGTACACTAAGGTTGAATATTTATATTGCGTAAAAAGAGGCAACATAGGTTGCCTTTTTTATTTTTAAATGGCAGTTCAAAGTTAATGTGAAACAATTCCAAACGATCTGACTATATTGCTGTTTTTATGTCCAATCGATATGAACATCATTTAGTTAGAAAATAATGGGCATCACGAAGAAACACTTGTAGCGCATTAACTTTTAACTGGAATTTTAGTAAAATTAAGCAGTCCATATTATTTACGTAGCTTTATTTAAAGCAGGAATACGTAAATAATTTTTTAAAAAAGAGGAATAACACCGTGCTAGAAGCTTACCGCCAACACGTTGCAGAACGTGCCGCACTCGGAGTCCCACCGAAGCCACTTGACGATGCTCAAACAGCTGCATTAGTTGAATTATTAAAAAACCCACCAGCTGGCGAAGAAGCATTTTTAGTTGATTTACTAGAAAACCGTGTTCCAGCGGGTGTTGACCAAGCTGCATATGTTAAAGCTGCATTCTTAGCTGCTTTGGCTAAAGGCGAGGCGACTTCACCATTAGTTTCTAAAGAACGTGCGGTTTACTTACTAGGCACTATGCTTGGTGGTTATAACGTTGCTCCTTTAGTTGCTCTTCTTGACGATGCTGCACTTGCTGAATTAGCAGCTGAAGCACTTAAGAAAACGCTTCTTGTATTTGATGCGTTCCATGACGTTGCAGACAAAGCAAAAGCGGGTAACGCGAATGCACAAGCGGTTATGCAATCTTGGGCTGACGCTGAATGGTTCACGACTCGTAAAGACGTTCCAACTGAAATCAAACTGACTGTTTTCAAAGTAACTGGTGAAACTAACACTGACGACTTGTCACCTGCACAAGACGCATGGAGCCGTCCAGACATTCCATTGCACGCAAATGCAATGTTGAAAAACGTACGTGACGGTATCAACCCAGAAGTTCCTGGTGAAGTTGGTCCATTAAACCAAATCAAAGACTTAATCGCGAAAGGCAACCAAGTTGCTTACGTAGGTGACGTTGTTGGTACTGGTTCAAGCCGTAAATCAGCAACTAACTCTGTACTTTGGTTCTTCGGTGACGACATTCCGCACATCCCGAACAAAAAAGACGGTGGTTACTGCCTAGGTTCTAAAATCGCTCCAATTTTCTTCAACACGATGGAAGATGCTGGTGCGTTACCGATCGAGATCGATGTTGCCAACATGAACATGGGCGATGAAATCGTTCTTAAGATCGATCACGCTGCTGCTAAAGTAACTGCGTTCAAAGACGGCGCGCAAATCGCTGAAGCTGAACTTAAAACTCCAGTTCTTCTAGACGAAGTACGTGCTGGCGGTCGTATTAACCTGATCGTTGGTCGTGGTTTGACGACTAAGGCTCGTGAAGCTTTAGGTCTTCCAGTATCTACAATGTTCCGTACTCCGGTTCAACCTGCTGCAACTGGCAAAGGTTTCACTCAAGCTCAGAAGATGGTGGGTCGCGCTTGTGGTCTTCCTGAAGGTCAAGGCGTACTTCCAGGTACTTACTGTGAACCTAAGATGACTACTGTTGGTTCGCAAGATACAACAGGTCCAATGACGCGTGACGAATTGAAAGACTTGGCTTGCCTAGGTTTCTCTGCTGACCTTGTTATGCAATCTTTCTGTCATACAGCTGCGTATCCAAAACCAGTTGACGTTCAAATGCAACACTCGCTTCCTGATTTCATCATGAACCGTGGTGGTGTGTCTTTACGCCCAGGTGACGGTATTATTCACTCTTGGTTAAACCGTATGCTTCTTCCAGATACTGTTGGTACTGGTGGTGACTCGCATACTCGTTTCCCAATCGGTATTTCATTCCCGGCGGGTTCTGGTCTTGTAGCGTTCGCTGCAGCAACTGGTGTTATGCCATTAGACATGCCTGAATCTGTACTTGTGAAGTTCAAAGGTAAAATGCAGCCTGGTATCACTCTACGTGACCTTGTACATGCAATTCCTTACTACGCAATTAAGGAAGGTGACTTAACTGTAGAGAAGAAAGGTAAGAAAAACATCTTCTCTGGTCGTATCCTTGAGATCGACTTAACAGAAATGGAAACTGACCTGACTGTTGAGCAAGCGTTCGAACTTTCTGATGCTTCTGCTGAACGTTCTGCTGCAGGTTGTTCTATCACACTTTCTGAAGAGAAAGTTGCTGAATACCTTCGTTCAAACATCACCATGTTGAAGTGGATGATTTCTGAAGGTTATGGCGATGCGCGTACTATGGCTCGTCGTGTTGAGAACATGGAAAAATGGTTGGCTAATCCAAGCCTGATCAAAGCGGATGCTGATGCTGAATACACCAAAGTGTATGAAATTGATCTTGCAGACATCAAAGAACCTATTCTTTGCTGCCCGAACGATCCAGATGATGCGAAACTTCTTTCTGATGTTCAAGGCGCGAAAATTGACGAAGTATTCGTTGGTTCATGTATGACGAACATCGGTCACTTCCGTGCGACTGGTAAATTGTTAGAGAAAGTTCCTGGTGGTGCGTTGTCAACTCGTTTGTGGATTGCTCCACCTACGCGTATGGACGAACATCAGTTGATGGAAGAAGGTTTCTATAACATTTATGGTAAAGCTGGCGCGCGTACTGAAATGCCAGGTTGTTCATTATGTATGGGTAACCAAGCACGTGTAGCGCCGAACACGACTTGTGTATCGACTTCTACTCGTAACTTCCCGAACCGTTTAGGTCAAGGTGCTAACGTTTACTTGGCTTCTGCTGAACTTGCTTCTGTTGCTGCTGTATTGGGTAAATTACCTTCTCCAGAAGAATACCAACAGTACGCAGCTCAAATTGACAGCATGTCAGCTGACATCTATCAATACTTAAGCTTTGACAAGATGAGCGAATATACTAACGCTGCTAAAGACGTTGATACCAAGAAAATTGCTGCTGCTCAGTTGACTTAATTTATTGAAAAATAAATTAAAGTAGTTTATAAAAGCTCCACTTAGGTGGGGCTTTTTTATGTCGATTGATAAAAGAATATTAGATAATTTAGGTGTAACTTCAGTCACTAGCTTCGTTGAAACACATTTGTTGTGTGGGTGGCAGGGGTATGATGCTAAGAATGATAATGCATTCGATGGTATGATTATTATGAAAAGAGGTAGCAATGCATTACGTGAAACTGGAGGAATTATTTTTGTCCAAATAAAATGTGGTACTTCGGGTGGTTATAAAAAAGAAAGGATAACAGATCCTGATAATATAGGTGTACATGTTGGGAGGGATTATATTGAAAGTCATAGACATAAATGGAATATAGTACCAAGTCCAGCGATTCTTATTTTTGTTGATGCTGATGCTTATGAAGTTGGGCAGCCTCATAAATACAAACCAGTTATGTATTGGGTGGATTTGAAAAAAGATGAAAGCTATTGTGGAAAAAACAAACAACTAATTTTAGTTCCTAAAAAGAATAAGATTAGTCTAAAGAGTAAAAGCGATTTTCATAACCTATGTAGGAGTTATCTAGGGGATGAGACTTTAGGCAATATATTCGTAAAAAGTAATGAGGGACTACCTGTACATCTAGGAACAAAAAGCACTTTAAAGACTGATGCTTGGAATTATTATAAAAATTGGAGACAGCGAGGTGTTTTTAAGCATCCTAATTTGGGTGATATATATATTAATGGGATGGGGTGGAAACATATAACTAGAGCAGGTCGTGGTAGCCAGAGAATCATTGCATCATGGTTATTATTGCCTATTGCTAGAAATATTATTGAAAATGTAGCCAGTTTTAAGGTATTAGATAGAATAGATATCGAAAATAAAATTGATCCTAACAAAATACTTATTAGAGATTATATTGGAATCAGGGCACATGTAAGCTTTAATTATCGAGATTCAAGTGTAGTTCAGGTTATTCTTAAAAGAGAAAGATTATATGATGTTAACAATGGCCTGTTGAACCAAAATATTTGGTTCTATTCTGTGTTTGAGCTAAGAAGAGGAAAAATGCAGTAAATTTCAATCGGAAACACTAAAGCGAACATAGTTTTTGAAAAGACTATACGCAATTATCGTCTTTATTCGATAAATTCTTTCTATTATTGAAATAAACTGCGAAGGCAGAATACATGAATTTATGAATATAAATCAATAGTAATGTCATTTTAATATTAGGAACTTAAAGAAATTTAGTGAATATTATTTACATGTTATAAAATTGAGCATCTAATTAGCTAGATTAAAATAGTTAAAGTTAATATTTCCAATGCCCAAACAATCCCGATTCCTCTGTATTGGTGGCTTCCTCAACGGAACCCAAGTCAAAGACCAAGGTGATAGCTTTATCTGTGTGGAAAATGGCAAACAAGTGACCTACCGAAAAATGGAAATTTTCCATCAAGACGCGTGGGATCAAGACTACTATGTGTGTGAAACGACAACAGACCAACAAGCCAAAAACTGGGTCTATGACATCGAGTAAGTCCTCGACAAGACCATGAGTTAAAAATAGACCAAAATACACGTGGTCTATTTCTTTGTTGCTATCTTTTATAATTATAAAAAATTAGAGCATTATAAATATCGATTGTTTTTTTTCACCCAGTTTTTCTGTGAAAAGGAACGTATATCGGCAATACAAATATCTTAAATCTAAATTAAAGATGTATTTGCTAATGATAATTAGTATCACTTGCGTTATTTTTTGTTTATAATTTTCGAAATGGATTGATATGTAATGACTCAAACCACTGAGATGTTCGAAAAGGATTTTACGAATCTTAGTACTTGTGATGCTACAAAGGTGCTTGTTTTACTTAAGCATAGTAGGCACGTGCGCACTTTAAAATTATCAATTCATTGTCTTATTTTTTCTCATTAGCTGTGAATGTCCTGATATGTCTAAACGTCCGTTGTCTACGCAAAAGCCACTCTATTTGGCGATGCAAATTATTTTCCTGTCTTCAACTGCCATGCTGTCTATAACACACGCAAACACCGTGGAAGAGGAGGAGGCGAATGCAAGGTCTCAGCCAAATGCACAGTTGGCGACCATTACCCTTACAGCCCAAGATAAAACAGCAGTCACCGAAAATACAGGTAGCTATACGACCAGCAGCACAAATACCGCAACCAAGTTAAATTTATCCCTACGTGAAACGCCACAAACAGTCAAAGTCTATACCCGTGAATATTTGGATGACCGCAATATTGAGTCCTTCCAAGATTTACTCAATAACATCACAGGTGTGTCAACTACACGTACGGATGAACGGCAGAGTGCATTTGCCCGTGGTTTTCAAATTGACTATTACTTAGTTGATGGTATGCCAAGCAACTTAACTTTAGGCGCTGGTGATCCAGACCTCAGTATTTATGACCGTGTTGAAGTCGTAAAAGGTGCCAATGGTTTAATGACGGGCGCAGGCAACCCTGCAATGGCCTTGAACCTGATTCGCAAGCGCGCAAACGCAAAAGAGTTCACTGGAAAGGTTGAAGCATCGGTAGGTTCATGGGATAGCTACTCAAGCTCGGCAGATTTGTCAGCACCTTTAAACAGTGATGGTTCACTTCGTGGGCGCGTTTTTGTAAAACATTCTGATGAAAAATCATTTATGGATTTTTATGAAAAAGAGCGCAATGTTGCCTACGGTGCAATTGACTATGATATTAGCGATAAAACCTCACTCTCTTTGGCTGCCTCTTACCAAGAGTTGAACCGAGATGGAGTACGCTGGGGTGGCTTACCCGCTTTTTATACCGATGGCACAAAAACCAATTTTGACCGATCATCGATTGTGAGTTCGGATTGGACATTTTGGGATGTAAAGTCCGCATCACTTTTTGCAAACTTAAAGCAAAATTTATTTAATAATGTTGATTTAAATGTTGCGTACTCATACCGTCGAGATGATACCGATAGTTTTATTTTCTATACTGCAGGAAAAGTGACTAAAGCAACGAATACGATTCCTATTGAAAATGCTTCGGTATATCGAGACCAAAAGCGAAACGATGAAAATAATGTCGATGTTTATATTACTGCACCATTTACCCTTGCAGGGCGAAATCAGGAAATCGTTTTAGGTGGCTCTTGGAATAAAGCCCAGCTCAAGAAAAATACTTATGGGCAGACCTTTGTTCCAAATAACCCTGCGTTAACTAAGCAAAATCTAATCGATTTGTTAGGGCAAGATGTAATTGATTTTAATCACATGAATACGCGTTTGACAGGCTCATTAGAAATGGATAAAACCAATCCATTGAATGAAACCACGCAAACCGCTGGGTATATTGCAGGTAAATTCCACATTTTAGATCCATTAAAAGCAGTTGCTGGTTTACGTGTTTCAAATTGGGAGTATGAGTCAGAAACACATACAACGGATCGTAAATTCGAAAATCAATTAACCCCTTATGCAGGTCTTATTTTTGACTTTGCACCGAACTATTCATGGTATGCAAGCTATACCAGTATTTTCAAACCACAAACAAATAGAGATCAGTCGGGTGACTACTTAGATCCTGTAGAAGGTAAAACGTATGAAACTGGTGTAAAAGGGGAGTTTCTTGATAAGCGTCTAAATGCGGGGCTTTCAGTGTTTCGCATCGAGCAAAGTAATGCAGCTCAAGCTTTACTGAAAGCAGATGGTACAAATGTTAAAGTTGATGGTACAACCAATGAAAATGCTTATTACGGGACAGATGGTGTCGTGAGCAAAGGGGTTGAGTTAAATATTGATGGTGAAATCAATGATAACTGGGGGCTTAGCTTTGGTGTTGCCAATTTTGATGCTAAGGATGCCAAAGGTGATGACTACAATCCTACAAACTCACGTACCACGGCTGATGTTTTTGTAAAATATAAAAATGATTCGTGGTATGCAGGTGCAGGTTTAAACTACTACAGTAAAATTTATATCGGTACAGGTGCTGCGCGAATTGATCGGGGTGATTTGTATCTTGCAAATGCGATGCTAGGTTATAAATTTGATGAAAATATGAGTATGCAAGCAAATGTAAATAATATCTTTGACAAGAAGTATTATGAAGGCATTGGTCCAAATGCTATGGCTTGGGGTGATCCATTAAATGCAACATTAAGCTTTAATTATAAATTTTAATTTTAAAGTTACGCTGCTATAAAAACAAAAAGACCCAATTGAGTCTTTTTTGTTTTTTAAGATTATGTATTTTTAAAATACTGAGCTCAGTTTTAAAACATCATGTAATCTAAAGCATAGAAATTGTACATTGAGAAACTTTAGCCTGTTCATCACTGACTTATCTGTTTTAGAATTAATGCAATAAGCATCATTGGATATCTCATGAACTATCAATTCGATGCATTTATGACCATTGTTGCAGCAGTTGCTGTGCTATTGGTCGGTTATGTATTTGTGAATAAAGTCAGTATTTTAAAAAAATATAACATTCCCGAACCTGTTGCGGGTGGGTTGATTGCAGCTGTTATCACTTATATCTTATTTAAAAGTTCAAACATAACTGTCAACTTTGATACCAATATTCAGCAAATTTTTATGCTGATGTTTTTCACCTCTGTGGGGTTAAGTGCAAGCTTAGTTAAGCTCAAAGAAGGTGGGAAGTCGCTGCTTATATTTTTAGTCTGCGTTATTGTATTTGTCCTGCTGCAAAATGTGGTTGGTATTAGTCTTGCCAAAGTTTTAGGTCTAGACCCGCTGATTGGTTTAATTACAGGCTCGGTCACACTCACAGGTGGTCATGGGACAGCAGGTGCATGGGGCACGATATTTGAACAAGAACATGGTGTGCATGGTGCGATTGTGCTGGGTATGGCAAGTGCAACATTTGGTTTAATCATTGGTGGGGTAATAGGTGGACCTATCGCTAAATTTCTGATACGTCGCTACCAGTTGGCTGAAGAAATTCCAGCAGCAACAGGGCGTAATGAAGCGCCACCTTCAGCACAAACGGCACCATTTGAATTTCCTGAAAAAACGCGTCTAATTACGGCAGATGATGCGGTCAAAACCATGGGGATGTTTGCCATTTGTATCAGCTTTGCATACTTCATGACAGGGGTAGCTAAAGGGCAGTGGTTTGAGCTACCAAGTTTTGTTTGGGCACTGATGTGTGGTGTGGTTTTACGTAATATTTTAGAGCATGGGTTGAGAGTTCAGGTTTTTGACCGCTGTATCGATGTATTTGGCAATGCTTCACTGGCACTGTTTTTAGCCATGGCGTTGATGTCCTTACAGCTTTGGTTGTTGGCAGATTTGGCTGGTCCACTGGTGATTATCTTGATTGTTCAAACAATATTTTTAGCACTTTATTTGTACTTTGTAACTTTCCGTGTAATGGGCAAGAACTATGATGCTGCAGTACTGTGTGCAGGTCAATGTGGTGTCAACTTAGGTGCGACACCGACAGCAATTGCCAATATTCAAGCGGTAACCAATACCTATGGACCATCCCATAAAGCCTTTTTGATCATTCCGCTGACGGGTGCATTCTTTGTCGATATTGTGAATGCTTTTGTGATTCAGCTCTCAATTGGTATTTTAGGTTAATATTTTTAGAGATGATACCGTTAATAAAAAGCACTTTAGGGTGCTTTTTTATTGGTTACGGTTTTGTATTGGAATGATTTTCACTATCTAAAATATCAGTATTCTAAAACTTATAGGCATTAAAAAGCCCCATGGTTAGGGGCTAGTCGTATGCACATCTAAGGCACATACTGTAAGAGGCTCATCTCATACTGAGAGTATTAAACCACATTTACACAATAGTTGCAGCAATCACTCAATCATAATGAGGTCTGATTTATTTTCGAGCTTCAAAGGGCGTAAGGCAAAAATGGAGCGTGTATGTCGTACACCTTTCATTGAGTATAAGTTTTTACGCAAAAAGCGTTCATAGTGTTCCGCATTTTTCACTGCGACTTTGAGTAAGTAGTCGTAATCGCCAGTTACTAAATGCGCTTCAACCACTTCAGGCATGTAAGCCAGTGCTTCACTAAATTGTTCTAAGATTTCATCATCATGGCGTTCAAGCGTAATTTCAATAAAAAACAGCTCATTAATCCCAATGGCTTTTGAATTAATCTTTGCTGTATAGCCTTCAATGATGTTGAGATTTTCTAGGCGTTTTACACGTGTCCAGCACGGAGAAGACGAGAGCCCAACTTTCTCCGCCAACTGGGTAACGGTCAGACGGCCGTCTTGGCGAAGTTCAGACAAAATACGGCGGTCAATTTTATCTAAAACGTAGTGAGCATCATTCATAACGTATTCCTTCGTATAATTTTCTTTATAAACTATTTTATGTGAAAATATTTCTCAATAAATACTCAAAATAAGCAAATAAAAGAGAAACACTCTGCATCGGTCATGACTACAATAAAGTGATTCAATCAAAGTCATTTGGGAAATTGACTTTGATTTGCAAACAGCGTCTTTAAAGGGAAGGGTGCCTTTTAACGGCGCTGTTTGCTGACTTATTATTGTATTTTTTGCGTTTTTGATCTTTGTTTAAACCAATAAGTTAGGGTTAAGCAGCCAATCCAAAGTGGAATCAGCATCACTGCAATTCGCATATCAGGTGTGAGCCACATCACCACTAAAATACCAAGCATAAATACAATACAGATATAGTTGCTGATAGGGTAAATCAAAGTTGGAAACAAGGTTGATTTTTGCAATGCCAGCATACGTTGCTTGAATTTTAAATGGGTCAACGCCAACATCATCCAGTTAATCACAATGGCTGAAACTACAAGACTCATCAGTAGTTTAAAGGCTTTTTCTGGGAAGATATAATTCAAGACGACGCACAGTAAGGTCACCAATGCAGAGCATAAAATGGCTGCATAAGGGATGCCACGCTGGTTAATTTTCTTTAAAAATTGTGGAGCATTGCCTTGTTCTGCCAGACCTAGCAGCATACGACTCGTGCCATAGCTGGTACCGTTATACACCGATATAGCTGCGGTTAAGACCACAAAATTCAGTACAGTTGCAACGCCTTGACTACCTAAGGAGTCAAATATCAAAACAAAAGGACTACCGCCTTCTGCGATTTGATTCCATGGAAACAATGAGAGCAGAACGATGATCGTAAGCACATAAAACAGTAACACACGGTAGACAATTTGATTGACTGCTTTAGGAATAGTTGTGGTCGGATTTTTAGTTTCCGCAGCTGCTATACCAACGAGTTCAATACCGCCAAAGGAAAACATAATGATGGCCATCGCCATGATTAAGCCAGAAATGCCATTGGGAAAGAAACCGCCTAGAGCCCAGAGGTTGGAAATAGAGGCATGTGCACCACCGTGACCACTTGCCAGTAACCAAGCGCCATATCCAATCATGCCAATGATTGCGAGAATTTTAATCATGGAGAATAAAAATTCTGTTTCACCAAAGACTTTGACATGTAACAGATTGATGGCATTGATCAGTACAAAGAAACCAAGTGCTGAAATCCATGTGGGAATTTCAGGCCACCAATACTGGACATAGAGGCCTATGGCACTTAGTTCCGCCATGCAGACCAAGATATTGAGTACCCAATAGTTCCAACCCGACATAAAGCCCGCAAAAGGGCTCCAAAACTTATAGGCAAAATAACTAAAAGAGCCACTTACTGGTTCTTCAACCACCATTTCACCCAACTGGCGTATCATGAAAAATGCAATTAAGCCCGCCAGTGCGTAGCCTAAAATAACAGAAGGGCCCGCCAGTTTAATGGTTTGCGAAATGCCTAAAAATAGGCCTGTACCAATAGAGCCGCCTAAAGCAATCAGCTGAATATGGCGGTTGCTCAGCCCATGCTTAAGCTGGGGTTGCTGTTGTGCAGACATGATTCATCCATCTCTAGCACATGCGATAGACATCACATGAACTATGACTTAATAAAAATTCGTGGTGGAAATATAATATTTATTTATCGATTAATGAAATTAAATTTATCAATAGCGTTGGTTTTTATCTGAAAGCTACAATTTTGCGGTGAAAATAAAGCCAGTCAAGTAAGTGCTGCTTGAACTGGCGACAGGCTTGGCTTGATATGTGCCGCCTTAAGATGAAAGCTGTGCTGCAATTTCAGGCCATAAGTTTTGATGGGAACGCTTAAACATTGCCATATGACCAATGGCTTTGTGGCCATATGCCTGTGGTTTGAGTTCAATTTGATCTGTTTGTGCATTTGGGTAAAGGCTGAGTAGGCCTTTGACATTCACTTGCGTGGCAATTTCATCATCCGATGCCCAAATGGCTGTGATTGGACAGCGAATATCACGGTGGAAGTCATCTTGTACTGTTTTGCCTAGGGCATTAATTACATAACCCGGTTTGCTGCAAAACTGTGCCCAATCACGTGCTACATCTTTGGGTAGGTTTTCGCCCATGCCAATCGCATTGGTCGGTCCGTAACCTAAGGTATAACGTGCAATAGGAAAGATCAGTTTAAACATCACAGGAGCCAAGAGTTTGGTACGACCTTTCAAATCTTTTACGTGTCCGGTTGAGCCTGCAACAGCAACGACTTTTGCGACTTTTTCATAGTTTGGGTTAATACCTAACAGTTGCCCGCCTGCACTATGACCTAGCAAAATCACTTGTTTCGCTTGGGTCTTATTCAATAATACCTCCATCGCCGCTGGGATATCTAATTGCCCCCATTGCACGATACTGGCTTTCGACTTTTTCAGTGGTTCATGCAGAGACTCACCAATACCGCGAAAGTCAAAAACCAAAACGGCATAGCCTTGTTCTGCAAGCCATGATGCAAAATGGTGGTAAAACTGCTGGGTAATACCTGTGGCAGGGCAGATTAAAACAGGTAGGGCTTGTTGTGTACCTTGGGCTGCATAAAAGCGTCCACTGAGTGAATAATGGTCAGAGCAGGTAATAGCTAAAGTTTCGTAATTTTGCATAATCGGTTAAGCATAGAATTTTTTTCTACTCTACCTAAGTTCCAAAAAGAAACTTGTCTAATCTATGACTTTGAAGTCAAGTAGATCTGTATAGAATAGGGTGAAAATAAAAAAGGAAAACACATGCAGTTTGTTGAATTAGATATGTCGGTAAAATTTGCACTTTTGTTTAGTGGGATTTTTCTGTTTGTTGGGATGCTGACAGGGGTATGGAAATATGCGCAAATTCGCCATTCACCACAGTTTCGTGCGCATTATTATGTTGATATCGCACACCGAAGCAGTTTGTTATATGCACCTGCAAGTTTAATTATTGCGGTAATGGCCGCAATTTCAGTCTGGCCTGAACCTGTGAATATGCTGTTTGTGGGAATCAATTTATTCTTTTTTAGCTTCTCTATACTGAGCTATATTGTGCATGGGGTATTGCAAGACACCAATAACCAATTTCGTAGTCCGCATGTTTTAGGCAAATGGACTTTACCCAAATCAATCATGTTGATGGCAATGATGGCATTGGTTGTGGGGGAAATTGTGGCGACGTTGGGTTTGTTGTGGGGAATGTTTTTAGGTTTATTTTAAGTTGTTCTTATAGTTTTTTTAATTTTTATACTTTTACAAAGGTGGATGATTAATCATCCACCTGTTTGCTAGTCAATTGACTGTGTGGCCTTTCGGAATTTTTGATCGACGACTGCCCATAAATAAAAGGCAAATGATACGACGATAGCGTAAGCAAAATATTCAGCTTTAAGGTTACCTTGAATTAAGCCATGCATGATCATAATGACCATCAGGGCAATGGTGGTACTTAAATACGTCACCATATTCTTGTTTGCCTTCAGAGCGTTAATGAAGACTTGCTTGTTGAAATGTAATGATAACATCTCCATCCCTCCTTGAGTTTTTGACTAAAAACCAATGTGTTTAGTCGGATTAGTTCTTAATGTTGTACTGCTAAAACTTGCGTTGATCAAGAGCAAAAACAACTATTTTTCAGAGAAATTATGCTATACCAATCAGAAAATATGTATGTAGCATTTTTTTAGTGAATAAATAGTATTTCGTTACGGTATAAGAGGACAAATAAATGATGCATGTAAGCTTATACATAGATTGTATAAAGCAATATTGATGCCATGAATGGCTTGCTAGGACAGGCTTTAAAGAATTTTTTATTTTCTAATATTAAATTTATAAGAGATATGAAGGTGTTGATATACGACTTTAGCGGTGTATATAAAATGTGTCAGTATGTACAAAACCTGATGTAGAAAGAAATGAAACAATATGTGTCCATTTGGATAAAATGTGACAAATATTGATCATGCTTAAAATCAGGTTTGGGTAAAACCAGACTTTAACAACATCAGTTTTTGCTTACTTTTTCACTTTGTCGATTACAATGGCAATTACAAAAACCACTAATGATGGAATAAGCCATGCAAGGTTTTGTTCTGCAAGAGGTAAGTGAGTCAGCGCATAAGGCAGTTCAAAGTTTGCAACTTTTAAACCGTCTAGAATACCAAAGACCAAAGACACTGCTGTAACAGGTGCAATCACTCGGCGAGGATGATTAAAGAATTTCCAGCCAAAGCTCAGCATAATCACCACAATTGCAGGTGGATAAATTGCACTTAAAACAGGCACAGAAAAGGCGATGAGTTTGGTTAAACCTAAGTTTGAAATAATGAAAGAGAAACCAATCAGAATGAAGACCCAAACTTTATAGCCAATTTTAGTGATTGAACTAAAATATTCAGCACAAGCACAGGTCAGGCCAATGGCAGTGACCATACACGCAATAAAAATCATGGCAGAAAGGAAGATAGAACCTAAGTCACCAAATGCATGTTGAACATATGCATGCAGGATCACTGCACCATTGCTCGCATTTGCTGCGACTTCATGGCTTCCAAGGCCAAGTTTAAATAAGCTGAGATAAACTACAGTTAAACCAATACCAGAAATGATACTCGCAATAACCGCATAACGTGTAATCAGTTTAGGATTGCTTACACCGCGTGAACGAATGGCTTGAATAATCACAATACCAAAAACCAAAGCACCTAAAGTGTCCATGGTTAAATAACCATTTACAAAACCTTCAGAAACAGGGCTGTCGATATAATTGTTGATGGCTGGCGGAACGAAACCCGTTGGAATCATCATCGCCGCAATGCCAAGGATAGTCAAAGATAAAATCTTTAGTGGTGAGAGTACATAGCCAACCGTGTCTAAAATCTTGTTTGGATACAGTGAAATGAGGGTGACTACACTAAAGTAGATTGCACTGTAGATCAGCAAGCTGCTGCTTGATGTTCCAAGATAAGATGAAAAACCAATTTCATAAGAAACGGTTGCAGTACGTGGTGTCGCAAAGAGTGGTCCGACAGTTAGGTAACACGTAATGGTTAAAATGAGACTGGCTATTTTACCCAAAGGTGAACTTAAAATTTGAATCGAACCTTCGACACGTGACAGCGCAATAATGGTGATTACAGGTAAGCCTACAGCAGTGATTAAGAAACCAAAAGCTGCTAGCCATACATGCTCACCCGCTTGTTGAGCCACAATCGGTGGAAAGATAATGTTGCCCGCACCAATGAAGAGTGCGAAAGTCATAAAACCCAAAGCAACAATATCCCGAGTACGCAGACTTGTCATAAAAGGGAGATCGAGTTGAACAAAGGGGGACGATTTTAGTGCATATGTGTTTTTTTGGCTAATTTATTTCATGGGTGGTATTAAATTTTTTTATAAGATGAAAAGTGAATATATCAACTTGTAAAAAATAGGTTGATATATGTGATTGATTATCCATTTTAAAATACAAAAATTATAAATATTAAAAGCTTGAGGCACTGTTTTTCTTAAATTAAAAGTCGTAGTGCAAATGCTTTAAAATTACACAAATTTTTTAAAGGTTGGTTGTTGGAGGCTACCCTAAGATTTAAGTTTGAACAAAAATATTGAGAAAAGGTCTATACTTGCGACTTCATAATTGAGGATATTTCAATGCGTGGCTTAAATGTGAGCATAAAAACTGAACAAGATGTAGAAAAACTTCGTATATCTGGTCGTTTGGCTGCCGAAGTTTTAGCGATGATTGGTGAGCATGTAAAGCCAGGTGTCACGACTGAATATCTGGATGATATCTGTCATGACTTCATTGTAAATACCTTAAAAGTGACGCCTGCCAATATTGGTTATCATGGCTATACTAAAACTACCTGTATTTCTCCAAATGAAGTGGTCTGTCACGGTATTCCATCGCCGAATGTTGTACTCAAAGATGGCGATATTATTAATATTGATGTGGCGATTATTAAAGATGGCTACTTTGGTGATACCAGTCGTATGTACTATGTCGGTACAGTGAAACCGGAAGCCAAAAAGCTAGTCGATACGACTTATGAGGCGATGGTTGCAGGTATTCATGCTGTGAAACAAGGTGCAACGCTTGGTGATATTGGTTATGCCATCCAGACAGTTGCGCACCGTGAAGGTTATAGTGTGGTACGCGAGTATTGTGGTCATGGTATAGGCAAGGTTTATCACGAACAGCCAAGCGTATTGCACTATGGTCAACCAGGTAAGGGGATGCAGCTTAAAGCGGGCATGGTGTTCACGATTGAACCGATGATTAATATGGGCAAAGCACATGTCAAAGAGCTCAAGGACGGTTGGACAGTCGTGACTGCAGATAAGTCTTTAACTGCGCAGTGGGAGCATATGGTACTCGTGACTGAAACCGGTTTTGAGTTACTATCACCTTGGCCTGAAGGTACGGGCAGTTATCCAGAAATTTAAGTTGATGTTTTGTCGTTGATTAAATTTTAGACTTTGGTCTAGCTTTGTGGCCTAAAAGCTAAATTAAGTCTTAAAAGCAATCACTGATATTTCTGAACCCCTTTATTTATCGCATTTTTTCTATTTTTTGATTAAAACTTATACATGTAAGCTATTGGTCTAGACTTCATTTTGACACTAAAATTGTTTCTAAGATACTCGCTGTAGTTTCTTATTTTGTAAGTTCATGAGCTTATCCACCTCGGTTAAGCTCTTTTTTTTGTCTCATGGATTGGCTCAGTGTCATTGAGCATATGTAGGGTTTAAAGTGATTTATTTGAGCTAAGGTGTTCAATTAAATAGTCAATAAACACACGGACAGCAGGCAATAAACCACGACGTGAAGGATACACAGCATGAAAAATACCGTGTGGTGCTTTCCAGACGGGCAGGACACGAACCAGCTCACCAATTTTCACCATATCTTGTACGATGCTGTCTGGAAGTAGGGCAATGCCGCAGTTTTTACGCACCAGTTGAGCCAACATGCTCAAATCAGAGCCCATCACCACAGGGTTGACGCGTATTTTTTTTTGTTGCTGTGCATCATTATGCACGATGATATGTTGATCTAAATGCTCATCAACCATACTCAGTATATGATGTTGACTTAAATCTTCAGGTTGTTTCAGTTCGCCAAATTCATTCAAGTAGGCTTGGCTGGCAAATAAATGCTGCTCGATATTTTCAAATTTACGAATCACCAAACTTGGATCATCGTCTAGATTGGAGCGAACCCGCAGCGCGATATCGAAACCTTCGTTGATAATATCCACACGGCGATTGGTCACCATCATTTGTACTTTAATTTCGGGATAGGTTTTTAAGAAGCTTGGTAAAATGCGTGCAATTTCGTTTTGTGCAATTGATACAGGTAGGCTGAGTTTAATTACACCACGAGGTTGTAAACTGAGATGATCGACCAAGTCGTGTGCGGCTTGTGCAGCATTCATCATCACTTGCGCATGACGGTAAATATTCATACCAATATCGGTCACTGCGAAATGGCGAGAGCTGCGTTGAATCAGGCGTACACCCAAGCGCTCTTCGAGGTTATACACGCGTCGACTGAGCTTGGATTTGGGAATATCTGTTGCGCGTTCGGCTGCGCTAAAACCACCATGTTCAACCACTTGAGCAAAACAATAAAAATCATCTAAATCGCTTAACATTCACGATGTCCATTTGTGCAACGATAGGCTTAATTAAAAAGTGATCGTTGCATTTTGTCAATTTTGAAATTGTAGAGATTTAATTGAAAATACTTAGTTATTTTAAGGGTTTCACTGAGTTTTCGCTTGTTTGAGTATTTCAAGCACCACTTTATATTCTTCAAGTCGTGCAAAGTCGTGTGCTGTTGGATTGTTTATGCGCGTAAGGTTCATATTATCGAGTACATCAACATATTTCACTTGGGTTGCAAGAGGGTTTAATGCAGTGCGCTTAGCCGCTTCCAAACGTGATTCACCTGTTTGTTTGGTCAGTGCTTGTATGGATTGAATGATCTCGGCACTAAAGCAAAGCGCTTTTAAGTCTTCAGCAGTCGTTGCGGTGTCTTCCAAAATGTCATGCAACACGGCAATGATTTGTAGGGTGGGATTGGAAAATTGCAACATGAGGCGTAATGGATGCAAGATGTAAGGTTGTCCGCCCTTATCGAGTTGCCCTGCATGTTGGGTTGCAGCCAGTGCAATGGCTTTTTCTAAAGTCGACATGATTATTCTAGGTACTTTATCCTATGCTAAACTTCGCAGCATCTTTGTTTAAAAACTAAATTATGACTTATCAATTGATCCCACTAGACTGTGAAGCGACAGATCCCGTAGCGTGCCCACACTGCCAACAACAGGTAATTGATTGGTCTCATGAACAATACGTTCAGCCTTGTGAACATACCTTATTTATTGCGATGGACATTGGCTTTGAATATATCACAGATGAATTTGAAGCGACTATGCAGCGCAGTGTTGATGATCTCCACGCACATGATGATCAAGTCATTATGTTTGAAGAGTTAACTCAAGCCAGTTACCCAAAATTTATCATGTTAAAAGCACCACTTGGTGTTGAAGGCTATTCACGCTATTTAGGCTTTACAGCTTAATAAATAAAAGCGCCATTGCGGCGCTTTTATTTGAATCTGCCTTAGTTTTCTAAAGCTTCTTCTTCACTTTCATCATCTGCGGTATCCATACCTAGCTCTTTGAGTTTACGCGTAAGGGTGTTGCGCCCCCAACCGAGTAACTCAGCCGCATGCCGTTTACGGCCACGGGTTTGTTGCAGCGCAGCAATGATCAATGTACGTTCGAACATTGGGGTTGCGATATCGAGAATTTTCATCTCGCCATTTTTCAGCTTTTGCACAGCCCATTGACCTAATAACTCGTCCCAATGGTGGACTGCAATGCGATCTAAGTTTTGCGCGGCTTGCGCATCTTCACCTGAGCGGGTAATTGGAATTTGCTTCAGCTCTGATGGTAAGTCTTCAGGATAAACTTCGCGTCCTGTAATCATGACCGTTAACCAGCGGCAGGTGTTCTCAAGTTGACGTACGTTTCCTTGCCAAGGCAGCTGTTGCATATATTCTTGCGTTTCAGGGCGAAGGATTTTAGGGCTGACGCCTAATTCTTTGCCTGCACGTGCCAAGAAGTGTTGCGCTAACATTGGGATGTCTTCGCTACGATGCGCCAGTTTTGGAATGTGAATGCGAATCACGTTCAGACGGTGGTATAAGTCTTCACGGAAGCGACCATCATGTACTAATTTTTCTAAGTCTTGGTGCGTTGCCGCGACAATACGTACATCTACTTTTACTGGGATATGCCCACCGACGCGATAGAACTCGCCATCAGCAAGCACACGCAGTAAACGTGTTTGGGTTTCAAACGGCATATCGCCAATTTCGTCTAAAAACAGTGTTCCGCCATTGGCTTGTTCAAAGCGACCTTGGCGTTGGGTATTTGCCCCTGTAAAGGCACCTTTCTCATGACCAAAAAGCTCTGTTTCAATCAGGTCTTTGGGAATTGCGGCCATGTTGAGTGCAATAAAAGGTTTACTGCTCCGTGGTGAGTGGCGGTGTAAAGCATGCGCAACCAACTCTTTACCTGTGCCAGATTCACCATTAATTAACACTGTAATGTGCGATTGAGACAAACGACCAATCGCGCGGAAGACTTCCTGCATAGCAGGAGACTCGCCAATGATTTCGGTCGATTGAATCGGTGGTACCGTTTTTGCCGATTCTTGCTGCTGCATTTTGGTGATGTGCAAAATCGCACGATTCACTAAAGCTAAGGCTTCATCAATATCAAAAGGCTTGGGTAAATACTCAAATGCGCCTGTTTGATAACTTGAAACAGCAGACTCTAGGTCAGAGTGAGCCGTCATGATAATGACAGGTAGATCAGGATAGTTGGCTTTAACTTTCGCTAAAAAAGTTAAGCCATCTATGCCGGGCATACGAATATCGGTCAAGATCACATCGGGTGCATCTAAACTGAGCTGGTCTAAAGCAGATTGAGCTTCTTCAAAACTTGTGACGTCGAAACCTTCTTCTTTGAATGTTTTTTCCAGCACCCAGCGCATGGCGCGATCGTCATCAATTACCCATATTTTATTTCGCGACATGGTTTAACTCCCAAGGTATATATAAGCTAAAAGTTGTTTTTCCGGGAACAGATTGGCATTCAATCATTCCGTTATGTTGATGCATAATATTTTGCGCAATACTTAAACCTAGTCCTGTGCCTTTAGCACGACCCGTGACCAGCGGGTAAAACACAGATTCTAAAATTTCTTCTGGAACGCCTGGACCATTGTCTTCGATATCAATCCGCACTACGGAGCGTTGCAGGACACCATTAATGGTCACTAAACGTTGAATACGGGTACGTAACATTAGCTCAGGTTGATGGTCGACAAAGAACTCTTTATTTTCAGTCATGGCTTGCACTGCATTAACGCTAATGTTCAACATGACTTGGATCAGTTGATCACGATCAGCCATCACTTCAGGTAACGACAAATCATAATCACGGGTGATCTTAATTTTCTTTTTGGTTTGATTGGTAATGAGTGAGCGGACACGCTCTAAAGGTTCATGTACATTGACCAACTCATAACTTGGGAGCTGACGAGAACCAAGCATGGTGTCTGCTAAATTACGTAAGCGATCGACTTCACTGATAATAATGTCGGTGAACTCGCTATATTGCGGATCATTGAGGCTACGCGCTAACAGTTGTGTAGCGCCGCGAATTCCGCCCAACGGATTTTTAATTTCATGTGCAACACCACGAATCAGTTGGCGTGCAACCTGATGTTGTTGTAAGAAGTTTTCTTCCTTGGAAATTTTGAGCATCCGATCAATCGGATTGATCTCAATTAAAAGCAAAGGATGGTAGGGTTTATTTGAATTTAGCTGTGACACGGTATAGTCAACATGAATATCTTTAAAGTTGACCTTTATAATGGCTTCACGACGGGTGTAGTGTTGTCCCGAGTTTAAAGTATTGAGAAGTGCTTCTTCTGTATTGAACTCATCATTGGGTGCATGGAGTAAATTAAGCGCAGGTTGGCCAGAGGCACGTAAAAGACTGATATCAAATAATGCTTCGCAAGAGGAATTTAAGTAAAAAATATTTAATTTACTGTCGACCAATAGAATCGCAGTGGTCAAATTGTCCACTAAAAGGCGATAGTCGATAGAAATAGGGTGATCCATTAGCGAATGTATCCTGTATTAAAATAGCGCAATGGCATCTTGATAAAGCATTAACCGTTCCAAATAGCGGACTGAATTGATGCAAATAAAGCAAAATGCACGCCAACTTTGATTTTGTATAGTGAAATGAGCACACTTTTTTTGCGGAATGCGCTGTAAATGAACGATTAGCTAAAGATATAGCGGATTCTAAAAATCAAGTAAACTGAAAGTGACTTAAAATGGTGCGTTATATTAATTCTACTACAGTGTTGGTTTTATTTTGGTGCATTAAACAAAGAGTGTGGAATCGATCTGTTTTTATAAACAGAAAAGACATACAATACGCGCATTCTAGTGGAGCGCAGATTCATGAAATCCCCCAAAGTCGGTTTTGTTTCTTTAGGTTGTCCTAAGGCATTGGTTGATTCCGAACGAATTTTAACTCAGTTGAAGACTGAAGGTTATGATGTAGCATCAGATTATGATGGTGCGGATTTAGTTGTTGTAAATACCTGTGGTTTTATTGAATCTGCAGTGCAAGAGTCTTTAGATGCCATTGGCGAAGCCATGAGTGCGAACGGTCGTGTAATCGTTACGGGCTGCCTAGGTAAAGACGAAGACAAAATTCGCCAAATGCACCCAAATGTCTTAAAAGTGACAGGGGCGGCTGCATATCAAGAAGTGATGGAAGCTGTGCACCAATACGTGCCTGAGCCACCAAAACACAACCCATTTATTGACCTTGTTCCAGAACAAGGGATTCGTTTAACGCCGAAGCATTATGCGTACTTAAAAATCTCAGAAGGGTGCAACCATCGTTGTACCTTCTGCATTATTCCAAGTATGCGTGGTGACTTAGTGTCTCGCCCAGTCGGTTCTGTTTTAGAAGAAGCGGCTGCGCTTAAACGTGCCGGTGTAAAAGAAGTACTCGTTATCTCCCAAGATACTTCTGCTTACGGCCTCGATACCAAATACAAATTAGATTTTTGGAATGGTCAACCTGTTAAGACGAAGTTCTATGACATGTGTGAGGCCTTAGGTCAACTGGGTATTTGGGTGCGTTTGCACTATGTCTATCCATATCCACATGTGGATGCAGTGATTGACTTGATGGCACAAGGCAAAATTTTGCCTTATTTGGATATTCCATTCCAACATGCAAGTCCAAAAGTTTTAAAATTAATGAAACGACCTGCACATAGTGAAAATACACTTGAGCGTTTAAAGCTGTGGCGTGAAAAATGTCCTGACTTAGTGATTCGTTCAACCTTCGTTGTGGGTTTCCCAGGCGAAACTGAAGAAGATTTTGAGATCTTGCTTGAGTGGTTGAAAGAAGCACAACTTGATCGCGTAGGCTGCTTCACCTATTCACCTGTTGAAGGTGCGACAGCAAACGACTTGCCAAATCACGTGCCTGAAGAGATTAAGCAACAGCGTTATGAACGCTTTATGGAGGTGCAACAGACGATTTCTGCTGCAAAACTTCAAAAGCGTGTTGGTCAGAAAATGACGGTGCTGGTTGATGAGCTGGATGAGGAATTCCCAGTTGCGATTGCACGTTCATACGCAGATGCTCCTGAAATTGATGGCAATGTCTTTGTGGAAGATATTGATAAAAGCCAGATTAAATCAGGCGATTTGTTAGAAGTCGAAATTACCGATGCAGATGAATATGATCTGTATGCACAGTTGATTTCGATTAAATCGAATTAAGACACAAATAAAATTTTAAAATTTAGATATTGGAGTTATTGCGATGTTGGATTCTAAAAAACCACGTTTTGAACGCATCTTACTGAAACTTTCTGGCGAAGCATTGGCTGGAAATAAAGATATGGGTATTGATGCTCAAGTACTTGATCAAATGTCTTTGGCCATTGCGCACTTAGTGGGTTTGGGTGTGCAAGTCGGGATCGTTGTGGGTGGTGGTAACTTATATCGCGGTAGTCAATTGCAAAAAGATGGTTTGGTTGGTCGTGTAACGGGTGACCAAATGGGTATGCTTGCAACCGTAATGAATGGTCTAGCATTACGTGATGCTTTGGTACGTCGTAATATCAAAACGCGTTTGATGTCAGCATTGCCAATTGGTGCTGTAGTTGAATCATACTCAAGCCGTGATGCCATTCGTCATCTAACACAAGGTGAAGTTTGTGTGTTTGTCGCAGGTACAGGTAACCCATTCTTTACCACAGATACAGCAGCATGCTTACGTGGTATCGAGATTGAAGCCAACCTGATCCTAAAAGCAACGAAAGTTGATGGTGTCTACAACAAAGACCCAAGCAAATATGATGATGCTGTTAAATATGACACATTAACTTTTGACCAAGTGTTAGATGAGAAATTGGGTGTGATGGATTTAACAGCGATTTGCTTGTGTCGTGACCACAATGTGCCGCTTCAAGTCTTTGACATGAATAAAGCAGGCTCATTGCTTTCAGTGGTTATGGGTGAAAAAGAGGGTACTCACGTAACGAACTAATGTACGTGACCTCGAAAGCTCTTTATACTACACGCTATTTTAGAATTTATATCTTTTCGAATTAAGTAAGGAAGATCACATGATTAACGATCTTAAAAAAGACGCAGAAGACCGTATGAACAAGTCACTTGACTCGTTAGAACACGGTTTTGCCAAGGTTCGTACAGGACGTGCGCATCCATCTATCTTAAACGGGGTAATGGTTCCTTACTATGGCTCAGATGTGCCATTAAACCAAGTGGCAAACGTGGGTGTTGAAGACTCGCGTACCTTGTTGATTCAGCCATTTGAGCGCACGATGGTTGCGGCAATTGATAAAGCGATTCGTGAATCAGATTTGGGTTTAAACCCGATTACGGCTGATGCGATTCGTGTTCCAATGGCTGCATTGACGGAAGAAACACGTCGTGACATGCAAAAAGTTGCGCGTAACGAAGCTGAAAATGCAAAAGTTGCAGTACGTAATATTCGCCGTGATGTACTGGGCGACATCAAAGCATTGTTGAAAGAAAAAGAAATTTCTGAAGATGATGAACGTCGTGCATCTGATGATATTCAAAAAATCACAGATAAGTTTGTTGCTGAAATCGACAAACGTCTTGCGAATAAAGAAGCTGAGTTGTTGAAGGTCTAATTTGTATAATGACCGATTCAGAAGATAAGCTTACTCTTCCAAAACATGTTGCCATCATCATGGATGGCAACAATCGTTTTGCCAAAAAAAATGCAATGCAAAAGGGCGATGGTCACCGTGAAGGAAAAAATGTCCTTGACCCGATTGTTGAGCATTGTCGAAAAAGAAATATTCAAGCATTAACCGTTTTTGCTTTTTCGAGTGAAAATTGGAAGCGCCCTCAAGCTGAAGTTGATTTGCTCATGAAACTGTTGGAAGACACGATTCATGAACAGTTGCCTCGTATGCATCAATATCAAATGTCTTTACGTTTTATTGGTGATCGTTCTAAATTATCTCCGCAATTGCGTGACTTAATGTTGCATGCTGAACAAGACACTGCTAATTTCGACAAAATGACTTTGACCATCGCAATTAGTTACGGTGGGATGTGGGATATGGCGCATGCGGCTAAGCAGATTGCGCTTGCTGTTCAATCTCAAGCGTTAGATCCTGAGCAAATTGATGAACATATTTTTGGCCAATACGTAAGTTTGAGTGATTTACCGGCTGTGGATCTATTGATTCGTACAGGTGGGGATTTTCGTTTATCGAACTTTATGTTGTGGCAAGCAGCTTATGCAGAGCTTTACTTCACTCCAACTCTTTGGCCAGAGTTCAGTGTAGAAGAGTTTGATGACGCCTTGGCTGTATTTGGTGGGCGTGAACGTCGTTTCGGGAAAACGACGGAACAAATTCTACAAGATAAAATTGAGAACTAATAAATGTTAGAGCGGATTATAACCGCATTGGTTTTGGTGGCCGTTGTACTGAGTTGTATGTTTGCAACCCAGTCACACTATCCAATGTTTGTGCTGATGATTATTGCGGCAGGGGTTGCAGGCTATGAGTGGTTTAAACTCATGCCCCGTACAACAAAAAATGTTAATAAACCTCTAGTGTGGGGTTTTGGTTTACTAAGTGCTGGCCTTGCTACACTTGCTTTATACTTTACCGATATTGCGCTTCTACTTTGGGCTGCCTCTATCCTATGTTGGCTGCTCAGCCTGTATTGGGTTAAATCCTATCCAAATTATGATGCTTGGTATAATTCAACCCTTAAGGTGGTTGGTATTGTTCTGATATCTTCAGCTGTGACCGCTATTTTTGCACTCTGGAAGATGTCTCCGTGGTGGCTGATGTACCTGTTTTTATTGGTTTGGGGTGCTGACAGCGGGGCATATTTTGTTGGGCGTAAACTGGGTAAGCGTAAACTTGCACCTGAAGTGAGTCCAAATAAATCATTGGAAGGTCTCTATGGTGGTGTGATTACGGCCATGATCATCGTGGTTGCTGTTGAAATCCTCTATTTAGACTTAACGTACGCACAGCATTTATTATTTCTTATTTTATCTGTAGTGACTGTATTTAGCTCAGTTTTAGGTGATTTGTTTGAATCTATGATTAAACGTCGTGCTGGAATTAAAGACTCAGGTCGTATTTTGCCGGGGCATGGTGGGGTATTGGATCGTATTGACTCGTTACTGGCTGCTGCACCTATCTTTGCTGCGGGTGTATATGTGTTAAAACTTATTGGCGTAGATTTGTAAATGTCTCAATCTGTTTGTATTTTAGGTGTTACAGGTTCGATTGGGCAGAGCACCTTAAAAATATTGCATCAACATGCTGAACGCTATCGTGTGTTTGCTGTTACGGCACATAGTCGGATGCAAGAGCTTGTTGATATTTGTCAGCAGTTTCAACCGCAAATTGCAGTTGTACCTCAAGCAAAAGTAGATGAACTACGCCAACTACTTGTCGCAGCCAATTTGCAAAGCATTGAAATTTTGGCGGATGAGGCGGGCCTCATCGCAGTTGCTGAACATCCAGAAGTGGATGTGGTGATGGCGGCGATTGTGGGTGCGGCAGGTTTAATGCCGACGCTAGCAGCGGTAAAAGCAGGAAAGCGTGTCCTTTTGGCAAATAAAGAAGCACTAGTGATGTCGGGTGACATCATGATGCAGGCTGCTCATGATCATCAGGCTCTTTTACTTCCTGTGGACTCTGAGCATAATGCAATCTTCCAATGCTTGCCGCAGACCTATTTACAAGCTGAGCGTCACGGACAGCCGAAACTCGGCGTCTCTGGTATTCTTCTGACCGCATCCGGTGGGCCATTTCTAAAACATAGTTTAGATGAATTACACAATGTAACGCCTGCACAGGCGTGCAAACACCCGAATTGGTCCATGGGACAGAAGATTTCGGTTGATTCGGCGACCCTTATGAACAAAGGGTTAGAGCTAATTGAAGCTTGTCATCTTTTTTCAATCGAAGAACATTTTGTTACAGTAGTTGTGCATCCGCAGAGTATTATTCATTCCATGGTGCAATATGTGGATGGTTCAACATTGGCGCAAATGGGAAATCCTGATATGTGTACGCCGATTGCACATGCTTTGGCATGGCCTGAGCGTATTCAAACCCATGTTCCAGCTTTAGATTTATTTAAAAATCATCAGTTGGATTTTCAAGCGCCAGATACGCATAGATTCCCTGCATTAAGCTTGGCACGTCAAGCGATGAAAACTGGGGGTACAGCCCCTGCGATTTTAAATGCTGCCAATGAAATTGCGGTTGCTGCATTTTTAAATCAACAGGTGGGGTTTATGGATATTCCTGCTATTGTTGAACACACTTTGAATACCATCCCACATCAAGCAGCAACACAACTTGATGTTATTTTAGAAGCCGATCGAAACGCACGTCATGTTGCTCAGCAATATGTGGTGAATATAGGAATTTAAGCATGAGCGCCTTGTTTATGATTGTTGCGGCAATTTTGCTTTTAGGCCCACTTATTGCAATACATGAGTTTGGGCACTATTTTGTTGCGCGTAAATTGGGCGTAAAAGTTTTAGTTTATTCCATTGGTTTTGGACCAACGGTTTTAAAGTGGACGTCTAAAAAGTCTGGTATTCAATATCAGCTTTCAGCATTGCCCTTAGGGGGGTATGTCAAAATGCTGGATGAGCGTGAAGGCGATGTTGCTGAAGAGGATGTGCCCAAAGCATTTAATCGTCAATCACCTTGGAAGCGTATCGCAATTGTTGCGGCTGGCCCATTGATTAACTTGGTATTTGCAATCTTTCTGTTTTGGATTTTGTTTTTGCCTGCACAAGAGCAGTTGAATACACGTGTGGGTAAAGTGCTACCTAATACATCTGCAGCACAAGTTCAAATGCAAGTGGGCGATAAAATTACCGCTGTTGATGGCTTAACGACACCCACTTGGGAAAAGTTGAATTTTGCCTTGGTTGATCGTGTAGGTGAAACGGGATCAATCCAAATTCAGGCCGAACGTGCGGGACAAGTTAAGACATTTAGTTTGCCTATTCAAAACTTCTTGAAAGATCAAACACAGTCTCCGCTTGATGTTCTGGGTTTTACGCCTTATCGACCTAAAATTCCTGCGGTCGTGACTAAGTTGAGCGAAGATGGCGCAGCCATTCGTCAGGGTATGCAACAAGGTGACAAAATTGTCGCGATTGATGGCATCAAGATGAATGATTGGTTTGATGTGGTTCAAGTGGTTCAAGCCTCGCCTGAGAAATTGTTAAAAATTGATGTGCTTCGTCAAAATAAATTGGTACAGCTTGAAGTGATGCCGCAAGGTAAGCGCGACAATATGGGCAAGGTTTCTGGTGTCTTAGGTGTACAAAGTGACCCTGGGAAAATCAGTATTCCTACAGAATATAAACAAACGATACAATATAATCCTGCTGAAGCCTTCATGATGGCGGTGGATAAAACCGGTCAACTGTCGAGTATGATTTTGAACTCGATTGTGAAAATGGTGCGCGGTTTGATTGGTCTAGACAACCTATCAGGACCGATCACGATTGCCAAAGTCGCAGGACAAAGTGCGGAAATGGGTTGGCAAACTTTTATCTCATTTATGGCATTGATGAGTGTAAGTTTAGGGATATTAAATTTATTGCCTATTCCTATGCTTGATGGTGGACATTTGGTCTATTATTTTATAGAACTAATACGTGGTAAACCTGTTTCTGAACAAATACAATTGGTTGGTTTAAAAATTGGTATGGTATTGCTCGGAAGTATGATGCTTTTGGCACTATTCAATGATTTTATGCGTTTGTAAAAAAGCGTAGATACGGAATTAAATTTTACATCGGAAAAAACTGGCATGCAGCACACACATTTATTTATGCCTTTGGCGCTCATCAGTGCTATGGCAACAGTACAACAAGTATATGCAGCAGAAGATTATATAGTACGTGATATTAAGGTTGATGGACTTGTTCGTTTAACGCCAGCAAATGTCTATGGAATGATTCCGTTGAATAGTGGGGATCGTGTGAGCGATGCAGCACTTGCCAATGCCATTCGTAGTTTATATGCAACAGGTTTGTTTGATGACATTAAAACAGAAAAGCAGGGTGATACGCTGGTTTTCAAAGTTGTCGAACGTCCACTAATTTCTAAAGTTGAATTTAAAGGTAATAAACTCATTCCTAAAGAGGCCTTGGAAGAAGGCTTGAAGAAGATGGGGATTACCGAAGGTGAAGTGCTGAAAAAATCAGCGCTACAGACGGTTGAGTCTGAGCTTGAACAACAGTACATGCAGCAAGGTCGTTATGATGCTGATGTAAAAGTTGTGACAACAGCGAAGCCGAACAACCGTGTAGATCTTACTATTGAGTTTGTTGAAGGTAAGGCTGCAAAAGTTGTAGATATCAATATTATTGGTAATACCGTATTTAAAGAAAGCGAAATTGAACAAGCGTTTGCGGTAAAAGAAAGTGGTTGGACGTCCATTATTTCACGTAGTGACCGTTATGCACGTGAAAAGATGGCTGCAAGCTTAGAGTCTTTACGTGCACTTTATTTAAACAAAGGCTATATCAACTTTAATATCAATCACTCAAGCTTAAATTTAAGTGAAGATAAAAAGAATATTTTTGTTGAAGTTTCAGTGGATGAAGGCGAACAGTTTAAATTTGGCGAAACCAAATTTTTGGGCGATGCTTTATACACCCCAGCAGAACTGAAAGCGTTACAAATATATAAAGATGGCGATATCTATTCACAAGAAAAAGTGAATGCGGTTAAACAGTTGCTTCTACGTAAATACGGTAATGCAGGTTATTACTATGCAGAAGTGAACGTCGTGCCTCAGATTGATAAAGAAACTCATCTGGTGGATTTAAATTATTATGTGAATCCAGGTCAGCAAGTCACTGTGCGTCGTATTAACTTTACCGGCAACACGAAAACTGCGGATGAAGTATTACGTCGTGAAATGCGCCAAATGGAAGGTGCACTCGCAAGTAATGAGAAAATTGATTTATCTAAAGTTCGTTTAGAGCGCACAGGTTTCTTTAAGACTGTAGATATCAAACCTGCACGTGTTCCGAACACAGCCGACCAAGTTGATTTAAATATTAATGTTGAAGAGCAGCACTCGGGTACCAGTACCTTGGCAGTTGGTTTCTCGCAAAGCGGCGGTATAACCTTCCAAGCGGGTCTAAGTCAAACTAATTTCATGGGCACAGGTAACTCTGTTGCCATTGATTTATCCCGCTCACAAACACAAGATTATTACAACCTAAGTGTGACGGACCCGTACTTTACGATTGATGGTGTACGTCGTGGTTATAACATGTACTACCGTAAAACCAAGTTGGATGAAGACTATAACGTCAACAACTATGTGACGGATAGTTTTGGTGGTGGTATCAATTTCGGTTATCCCATTGATGAAAACCAAAGCATTAGTGCGGGTTTAAACATTGACCAAACTGAAGTCACCACAGGTCCGTATGTATCGACCTATGTGCGTGATTACTTGCTGGCACATGGCGGTAAGGCAACTGGCAAAGCTGAAGATGTTTGTATTGGTACTATAGAAAACTTGTATGAGGATCCTGCTGATCCAACAAAAATAACTGGTACGAAATGTAATGGTCAGACTGTTGATTATGATAATGAATTTAACGGTGATTTCCTAACGTATAACTTAAACTTGGGTTGGTCATATAACACTTTAAACCGTCCGGTGTTCCCTACATCTGGTATGTCGCATCGTGTAAATGGTGAAATTGCACTACCAGGCAGTGATGTTGAATATCAAAAACTGACTTATGATGCGCAAGCTTATTTCCCATTAGGCAAAGACTTCGTACTTCGCGGTTATGGTAAGTTAGGCTATGGTAATGACTTACCATTTTATAAAAACTTCTATGCAGGTGGTTTTGGTTCAGTCCGTGGTTATGACAACAGCACATTAGGTCCAAAGTATCCAGGTGTAACGTACAGTGAATCTGATGATGTTGATTATGACCCTGAAGAAGTCGGTGGTAATGCGTTGATTCAATTTGGTACAGAATTGGCTTTGCCTTTACCATTTAAAGGGGATTGGACACGTCAAGTCCGTCCAGTACTGTTTGCTGAAGGTGCACAAGTTTTTGATACTCAATGTAATGTATCGAGTTCAACCATTTATGTGAATGGTGCTGATGTAGACTCTAAGCAATATTGTAAAGACAACTTCGGTTTCGATGTTGATAACATGCGTTATAGCGTGGGTGTAGGCTTTACATGGATTACGATGATTGGTCCATTGTCTCTCAGCTATGCATATCCATTGAATGATAAAGATGGCGATGAAACAAAGAACATTCAATTTGAAATCGGTCGTACCTTCTAAGGTCGACCGTTTCTCTACATGAAAGATATAAATATGAAAAAATTTCTTACAGCTTTAACACTTACAGCATTAACTTCTACAGTGGCGAATGCTGCTGGCTATGGTGTGGTGGATCTTGAGCGTGTTGTTGAAAATAGTACCTATTTAAAACAGCAAAATTCGAGTTTTCAACAGAAAATTCAACCGCAAAGTACGAAGCTTGATCAACTTAGTAAAGAGCTTCAAGACTTACAACAGCGTTTACAAACAGGTGATAAGCTGAGCGCTGCGGATAAGCAAAAAATGGTGACTCAGTATCAAACCAAAATGAACGAGTTCAATACTTTACAACAAACCATGCAAAGCAGTGTGCAAAGCTCTATTCAGCAAGTACGTACTGTATTTGATGGTCGTGTGAAGCAAGTTGCTGAACAATTGCGTAAAGAAAATCAATTAGATGTTGTTTTGAATAAAAACTCAGCACTTGCCTATGACGCTAAGTATGATTTAACTGATAAAATGATTCAAAAGGTTAACGCAATTAAGTAATCAATGAATCCTCAACAGTACCGCTTAGAAGATCTTGCTCGTTTAGTCCAAGGTGAGTGTGTAGGTCAAGCTGATTTAATCCTTAAGGGATTAGCAAGTCTAGATTCGGCAGAATCTAGACATCTTGCATTTGTAAATGGTGAAAAGTACTTAGAGCAAGCACAGCAGTCTAAAGCTGGAGCATTTATTGTTACAGCAGATCTGAAAGATCTCTTGGTTGAACATCAAAACTTTATTGTTGTTGCCAATCCTTATTTGGCCTTTGCCATTTTAACTCATGCTTTTGAGGCCAAACACACTGAGCAGGGCATTGAAAGCACTGCACAGATACATCCTTCTGCAATCATCTCAGATACTGCTTATATTGGTCATTATGTAGTCATTGGTGCAAATTGCGTTGTTGGCGATGACACGATTATCCATTCACATGTCAGCATACGTGATGGCGTTGAAATTGGCCGCTGCGGTTTAATTGAATCGCATGTAAATCTGATGTCATGCAAAATTGGTGATCGTGTACGTATTCATGCCAATACTGTGATTGGTAGTGAAGGTTTTGGTTTTGCTCCTTATCAAGGGAAATGGCATCGAATTGCTCAATTGGGTTCGGTCATCATTGGAAATGATGTGCGGATTGGTTCAAATTGTAGTATTGATCGCGGTGCATTGGATGACACAATTTTGGAAGATGGTGTCATTATTGATAACCTTGTGCAAATCGCCCATAACGCTAAAATTGGTGCCAATTCGGCTTTTGCTGCCAATACTGCAATAGCCGGTAGTACAACCATTGGCAAAAATTGCATCGTAGGTGGTGGGTCTGCAATTGCAGGGCACTTAAATATTGTTGATAATGTCACTTTAACTGGAATGTCAATGGTCACAAATAATATTTCTGTGGCTGGAACGTATTCTTCAGGAATTGGGCTGTTTGAAAATCAAAAGTGGAAACGCACCGTTGTTCGTTTAAGACAATTAGCAGATGTGCCATTGACCCAATTGGTAAAAAAACTTGATCATATGCAGGCTCAAATCGAGTCCCTTGAATCAACAATTAAATTGCGTAAATAGAAATATGATGACTGAGTCGAATTCTACTAGTTTCACGAAACCTGAATTGCCAATGACGATTCAAACTATTCGTGAGTACTTACCACACCGCTATCCTTTTTTATTGGTCGATCGTGTTGTTGATGTGACTGAAAATGGAATTGTGGCGTATAAAAATGTGTCTATTAATGAAGAGTTTCTTCAAGGCCATTTCCCTAATTATCCAATTATGCCTGGTGTTTTGATTGTCGAAGCATTAGCGCAAGTTTCAGGTATTCTTGGTTTCATCATGAATAATGAGAAACCGAGTGAAGGTTCTTTGTTCTTGTTTGCAGGCGCGGAGAAAGTTCGCTTTAAAAAGCAAGTCGTTGCAGGCGATCAATTGGTGTTAAAATCAGAATTGGTTATGCAGAAACGTGGTATTTACAAATATAATTGTATTGCCACCGTTGACGGTGTAGTAGCAGCATCTGCGGAAATTATGGTTTCGCATCAGAAAATAGAGCAATCATGAGCAATAACGAATTTATTCACCCAACAGCAATCATCGATGCATCTGCCGTGATTGCAGCAGATGCAAAGATTGGACCGTATTGTATTATTGGTCCAAATGTCACTATTGGTGCAGGTACGCAGTTACATTCGCACGTAGTGGTCGGTGGTTATACACGTATTGGAGAACACAATGAAATTTTCCAATTCGCAAGCGTGGGTGAGGTCTGCCAAGATCTAAAATATGCAGGTGAAGAAACCTGGTTAGAAATTGGTGACCATAATAAAATTCGTGAACATTGTAGTTTACACCGTGGCACGGTTCAGGATCACGGTATAACCAAGATTGGTAGCCATAATTTATTGATGGTAAATACGCATATTGCACACGACTGTGTGGTCGGTGATCATAATATTTTTGCAAACAATGTCGGCGTGGCTGGCCATGTTCATGTAGGTGACTATGTGATTGTCGGCGGTAACTCGGGTATACACCAATTCTGTAAGATTGACTCTTATAGCATGATTGGTGGTGCATCATTGATTGTAAAAGATGTCCCTGCTTATGTGATGGTTTCTGGTAATCCTGCACATGCTTTTGCGATGAATGTTGAAGGTATGCGTCGTAAAGGTTGGTCTAAAAATGTGATTCAAGGTTTACGTACAGCATTTAAACTGATCTATAAAGAAGGTTTGACGACAGAGCAGGCTTTAGAACGTATCCGTGCAGAAATTTTGCCTGAAGTCGCTGAGGTACAATTGCTCATTGACTCCTTAGAACAGTCAGAGCGTGGCATTGTGCGTTAAGTTTAATCCAAAGATAAAAAAAGACACTTCGCGTGTCTTTTTTTATATCTGTAGGAAAATTATTTTTTAAAGAAAGAGGCTTCTTCAGACTTGGGATATTGCTTAAGAAGTTTGGCTTTGTATTGGTTGGCCTGAGTCGAGTTTTTATCCACTTCTTTGGCAATATTATAGAGTTGATAGACGGCTCGAGGTGCGCGCGAAGAGTTTGGGTATTGGTTTGCTACAATCCCGTAGTTCTTTTTCGCTTCTGCATAGTTGGTAGGTTCAATCGCTAAATTAAATTCCGCTAACCAGAAATATGCATTGCTGATGTAAACACTGTTGGGGTTGTTTTTAATAAAATTTTGCATGGGTGCAATCGCTTTCTTCGCACCACCTTGCTTATAGGCATCCAATGCGACAGTATACGCGGCTTTTTCTAGCTCAGATGGTTCTGATGTGTTTTGAGTACTGACCACTATAGGTGCTTTGTTTACTGCGGCCGCGGTTGTGCTACTGCTGGCGTTGGTGATTGTGGTGTTACTGGGAGGAGTATCCTGTTGGTTATCCTCCGTTGTATTGCTCGCTTCAGGGTCTATTTTTTGCTGAAGTAACTCTAAGCGTTGATCTAGGTCAGCGTAACGGTTTTCCAACTCATGTTTGAGTTGAGCGATCTCATTGTCTTGTTCTTCAAGTTTGCCGCGTAAGCTACGCAAATCACTTTCTAATTGTTGGTTCTTTTGCATGATTTGCCAATTAATATTGGTCGCTGTTGTGCTGGCGCCCGTGTCTACTGCGACGCTGGTTGAGTTGACACTATTGTTCGTTGTTTGGCTTAAGCCACGAGATTCAATTGGAATATTGGCGAAAACAGGCGTTGTGCAAAGTAGGGTGAGGGCACATAGGCTATGCTTCTTTAGCATCATAAAATATCCGTGTTATAAGGCTTTGATGGGGAATACATCAAACAAAATTCATTTACCCCATTAAAAACGGCAACGTTATGAATTGCAATAAGCTTTTACATTGTTGTCGTATATTTAGGTAAATGAATGTAGCCTAGTCGTTACCAATAATTGAGCGATTTTTCTTGAGTTTGTTTTATAAATAGTCAATTGAATGAAATGCTTATTGAAAAGTTGTTTATAGGCTTGCAACTTAGGGAAAAATCTCTATACTCTGTTCTTGCAATGGTAGCCCTGCTGGTTACTTCGCAATTGTACTCTACGAACCCCGCCAGGACCGGAAGGTAGCAACGGTAGTAGAAATATGATGTGCCGAAGTCTTGCTGGTAGGGTTGCCACCAGTTTTATAAATAAAAAGAATAAAAATGAAAGACTACTATGGCATTGATGCAGGTCTAGTTGTAAGTATTGAATCCTCTGAGAAAGTGAAAAGTATTCTGCTTTTTCTTCTATTTTTTGCAATTACCACTATTTTTATCTATTTCTCAATTCTATATTTTATTTCAAATGGTTTTTTAAATTATATTGCCATAGGCTTTGTTGTATCTTGTCTCTGTGTTTTATTCTGCATTTTTTATTTGTTGCTTGAAAGCATAAATACCGAGATTGTTTTTAATGAAGATCATCTTCTCTATCGTAAAGTTTTCACTGTTAAAAAAGTGCTCTATAGTGAAATAAAAGGCTATGAAATTTTATCTTTTAGAAAAAGAAGTCGTTTGCTACTGATTGATCAGCATCATCAAATCGTTAATATTAGTTCAGATTTTGAGTCATATAAAAGAATTTGTAATATGTTCATGGCACATTTTGAAGATATTGAGGTTGTTAATAAACGAGAGCAAGAACAAAATTTTATACAAGAACATACAAAAAATATTTCCAGTGAACAGCAACAAAAATATTTAAAATATGCATTAAGATTTAGAAAAATTTTAGATGTATTGACGGTTATTATTTTCTTTTTAGCCCCTATATTTGATTGGTCAGATCTTTTATTTCATGGTATGGCTTTGGTTTATCTATACCTTAGTTATCCAAAGCATCATAATTTTTATATTATTTATATGCAAAAGGCTAAAATCTCTACAGAAGTGCTGTCTTTTCTGATTATGTTTGTATGCAATTATTTATTTCTTAGGGGTATTATCCAGCATTACGATTTAGCTTTTTTATTTTATTCATTGATATGCATGAGCTTTCTATTATCTTCTCTATATATTGTATTTAAAAAGAAGTTTGCTCAGAAAATGAAGCGGCAAATGATCATGGTGATCGCACTTGCTATACCTGTTGTTGGTATTTATTCTGCGAGTTTGGTGCGTATTGTGAATAGCATAAATGATAATAGTATTTTAAGTTCTCAAGATGTGCAGGTCGTAAATAAGGAGAAGAGCGAGGGTGTTTGGAGAGTAGGCGCGCGTCGTCATTCGCTTTCGCATTATTATTTAGATGTACGAATGTCTGATGGTGCGGTACAGCGTGTCAAAGTGAGATCTGGTGACTACTATAATACAAATGTTGATGGTGGTTATAAGATGACACTACATAAAGGTAACTTAGGCATCACTTGGTCAGCTTATGAGCTGCAGTAAATTAGATTTTTAGCATTTATGGTTTAATAGATGATAAGCCTGTTTACGTTTTCTTGATATAGCTAGATGACAGATCAATCATGTGTGGGCTAGTGCAGGTAAATAGCCGTTTAATCTTCCACTTTTCTAGAAATCGCTTTCATAATCGCGTCCATTTCAAAGCCACGATACATTAAAAAACGGATTTGCTTGGCTTTTAGTTTTGGATCTGTTGCGACCTCAGTTCCATACTTTCTAACTTTGAGTTGATAGGCTTGTTCGCCCCAATCCGTTTCTTTCAATTCTTCTAAAATTAAACCAGTGTCAATCTTTTTGGTTTTTAGCGCCATTTTAATGCGATTAGGGCCTTTGCCTTTACGCTTTTGGCTCGATAGCATGATCTCAGCTACGCGTTGATCACTCTGATAGTTTTGTGCTGAAAGCTCTTCAACCAGTGTAATCACTTCTTCACGGTGCATCGCCCATGTAGCCAGTTTCTCAATCAATTCTGCTTTTGAATATTCCTTACGTGTTAATACAGCAAAGGCATAAGAACGTAGACGAGAACCTGTTAAACCTGTGGGTTTGGGCTGATTTTCTTCATCAAAATCTAAAGCATCATCAGTTTCTTGTGTTACCTGCGTGTGGCCGTATTGAGTAGCAGGGGATTCTTCCTCACCAAATTGTTGTTTGAGAGCATCATAGTCAAGGAGTTTGGGGAATTTTGAATTAGGCATAATCGGCTATGAAATAGATCTGAATAAACAAAACGCCCCGTAGGGCGTTTCTGAGTGTAAGCCTAAATGTCGTGTAATAACATTTAATCTTTTTCGATACTTTTAATTAAGCATCTAAAAAGTCTGGCTCTTCTTCATTCTCTTCTACAGGCGCAGCGTTTGCAGTCGTCAGTAGTTTTTCTCGAATGATTTTCTCAATGGTTTCAGCCAACTGAGGGTTTTCTTCAAGGTGACGGATCACATTGTTTTTACCTTGACCAATTTTATCACCTTGGTATGAATACCAAGCACCTGCTTTTTGTACGATTTCTTGTTGAACAGCTAAGTCTACAAGTTCGCCCAAGTGGTTGACGCCTTTACCATATAGGATTTGGAAGAGCGCTTCGCGGAATGGAGGTGCCATTTTGTTTTTGACAACTTTCACTTTGGTTTCAGAACCAACGATTTCATCGCCTTCTTTGACCTGACCTACGCGACGAATGTCTAAACGCACAGACGCATAGAATTTCAACGCATTACCACCAGTCGTGGTTTCAGGGCTACCAAACATTACACCAATTTTCATACGAATTTGGTTAATGAAAATCACCATACAGTTTGAGCGTTTTGCATTACCTGTAATTTTACGTAATGCTTGGCTCATTAAACGTGCTTGGAGGCCCATGTGCGAGTCGCCCATTTCACCTTCAATTTCCGCACGTGGTGTCAATGCTGCAACAGAATCGACAACGATGAGGTCAATAGCACCAGAGCGAACCAGCATGTCTGCAATTTCAAGTGCTTGCTCACCATGGTCAGGCTGAGAAACCAGTAGATTGTCAATATCTACGCCAAGTTTACGCGCATACTGTGGGTCTAAAGCGTGTTCTGCATCAATAAATGCACATGTACCACCTGCTTTTTGACATTCGGCAATCGCTTGTAAAGTCATGGTTGTTTTACCTGAAGATTCAGGACCATAAATCTCAACGATACGACCTTTCGGTAAGCCGCCAATGCCTAGTGCAATATCAAGTGTCAAAGAACCTGTAGATACCGCTTCAACGGCTTGTACGGTGTTGTCACCAAGACGCATTACTGTGTTTTTACCAAACTGCTTTTCAATTTGGCTTAGCGCAGCATTGAGCGCCTTGCTTTTATTATCATCCATCTTACAACCTCAAAACGATGTCACGGATATTTACTGAATATGCTCAGTATAGTGACAGATTTAGTCTGTATCTTCTATAAAAGTCAGATCGTGTGCGACACAATATGACGCATGTCATTCATCATCATTATAAGACCAATATTGGTCAAATTGTTGATCATTTTCTTGTCTAAACTTACTGATATCGCGTCGGTCTTTTTTACTTGGACGATGATCAGGTCGAGCTAGATTATGCAACTTTCTTTGGCTTGCAATCAATTCCCGTCGTGTAATACTGACTTCAGTTTCTTCATATAATTTTTGTGCAACAGGAGCGGGGCCACGCACGTCAGAGAGTTCTTTGATCACTACGGTTTTCTTGTCAATACCTTGTTGTATGGTGAGTTCCATTCCAACCCGAACTTCTCTCGACACTTTGACACGTTCGCCATGGTGGTGAACTTTGCCCCCCTCAATTGCATTTTTGGCAATGGAGCGCGTTTTAAAAAAACGTGCTGCCCATAACCATTTGTCAATGCGCATGCCTACAGCATCTTCCGCTAAAGTGGATTTACGCATATTTGGCCGTGACCTCAGCTTGCTCTAAATAAGGAATTAAATCGGTGAGCTGATTTAAGATCGGATAAGGGCTGGATGTCTTGCTTTGACCTAGTGATGAGGGTTGAGCAATGGTAAATAGGTTTTGAATACCATAACTTTCAGCACCCTTTAGTACTTTTTCAGTGTCATCGATAAAGTAACACTGTGTGGCTGCAAAAGGATGGCGTTCATGGAGATGTTGCCAAAACTCAGTAAATTCCTTGGCATGACCGAGGGTTTCGCTGCTAATGATGACATCGAAATATGAGGCCAGTTTCGTGTGTTCGAGTTTGAACTTGAGTCCCTCACAGTCCGCATTAGTGGCAAGCCAGCAAGGGTAGCCGTTACTTTTTAAATAGTCGAGAAGTTCAATACAGCCTTCACGCAGGCCAACTTTATGCTTAAATTCCTGCTGCAAAGCGAGCGTGTCTACGCCGACTTTAGCTGTCCAAAAGCGCGTAGAATACCAATTGAGTGTGTGATTATGGGTTTGATAAAACTGAAACAGGGCCTGAGTACTTTGTTCTAAAGAGCACTGGTGTTGTTCAGCATAACGGATAGGAAGCTGATGATTCCAAATAAAATCATCATAGGCAAGATCCAGTAATGTACCGTCCATATCAAAAATGATAATTGGCTTTTCCACTCAAAAAATCTCCAATATTTCAAAGTTCAGCAATCGCGATAGAAAACAGTTAGCAACCGATTTAGCAGTTTTGCTTTATGCAAATATGGCGTAATTATAGCGTATAGCTGTATAAGATTACGGACTTGCATATCCCATTGTCAAAAATTGAAGAATACAGGATCTCAATTTTTTAAGTAAGAGCATATAAGACGTGTTAACTGTGCATTGATCCATAACAATATTGAAATTCCAGCATAAGGAATGATTTACCTTGATGGAGAAGGAAGAGTTTTTATAAACATCCGATGAGAACACTTAGAGCTGTCATTATTATCGAAAACCTCTACTGTTGCTGCTGACCTAAATCAGCCATGGATTACAACGGACAGCATCATTGGTTTTGTCAGCTTTTCAGTAATACTTAGCTATTCGGCTCTCATGTCTATTTCATCAAATGTTCATTTTATATTGATACCATAAAAACCACCTGAGGGTAGTTTTTATGTTTGAAGCTAAAGTTAAACCACTTCAGCTGACAGAGAAAGATTCGTTGTATCCAGCCCAGAGCAATAAAAGTAAGTTTTCTAACAAAAATGAAAATAAAAATAAAGTGGTTTTGCTGGTTATTTAAACAAGAATCGGTTAAAAAAGATGTGGCGAATGAGAATAAAATAGAGAGGAATGGATGAGTGAATTAAATCTAGATTTTTTAGATGAAACCTTGGATAAATATGAAGCAAAAGGTAAGAAAAAGGCCATTAAAAAAATCCGTATTGGTTATATGCTCTATGCAAAATTTATGTCGAATAAAAAATTTGCAGAAAATGTAATGAGTTCATCTTTAGATCCAAATAAGCGGACTTATCGCAATACCAAGATTAAAATTACGCACGATGAATATGAGTTAACCTTTTTACGTAATGATGATTAAGTATTCAATTGTGTTAAAAAACCTAAGGTTTCATTTATCTGAAATATTTGGTCTGTAGAGTGTGTGACATAAAGAAATGAAAATATAATGATTAGATGATGTTTGTGCAGTTAAGCCTGTTTATTTGGAGAGAGGTAAACAGGTTTTTTATTATAATAACTTTCTGGTCTGAGTGATTGCAGACTAAAAGCCCGATTTGTTTTTATACTGATCGGGCTTTTATTTTTCTATTGAAATGAAAATAGTGAGAAAGATGATTTTTGACATCTTTTGATCATATTGTTCATGGATAATCTTTTTTATTTTGAGTTGCTTCGATATGTCAATTGTTACTGCAAATGAACTAGACGATATTCTAAAAGAATTAATTTCCAAAAATAAAAAGCCTGAAAAGATTTTGATTGGTTATAAAGCATATAGCGAGCTTATGAATGACCGAAAGTTTTTGCATGAAGTCGCTAGTTCGGCTATGGATCCGAATAAAAGAAAGTATCAAAAGATTAAGATCAAAGTGACGCAGGATGAGTATCAATTAGAAGTGAAGTGTTCAGATAAAAATGAGTCGCTGTAAAGTAATTTAAAAAAACTGCAGGGATACCGCATTTTTTTAATTGATGTATTTGAAATACAGGTTTATACTATACTCGAAATTAAAGCGCTGTAGCTTTTCTTGTTTTATATCCCACGCTCCCATGCGTGGGATTTTTTTGCGCGATGATTTTTCATAAAGAAATCACTTGGATGTATAAAGCTGAAAAGAAATTAAGCGTAAGCACAAATTAGAAACGGTCAGCTTGTGACTTTCTCTAGTCTCAATATTTAAGGTGTGGGTAAAGGCAAAGTCAGGTTGATTGGACTACTCAACCCAAAGTCAAAAGAAGAATTGGAATTGAGTGATATTTCCTGAGTGTCTTAGGCGTATAATATTTTTAAGGCAGTGTTGAAAAAGTGTTCGCGTGTTCTCACTTTGAGGTGACAGTATACCGTTGAATACGAGGCGATCAGCATGCTGCTATCCCAATAGATGAACTTCTCGATCTATAACTTAATGAATAATAAGGCGGTCTCATGTTTAAGCCCACAACTGCACCTCAAGATGCACTGATATTGCAACTTGTACCGATTGTGACTCAAGCGTGCGAGATTTTACGAGCAGAGTATCAAGCTTATGTTGCAGGTGGTGATTTTACAGTTGAACGAAAATCCGATCATTCACCCGTTACGCAAGCGGACTATCGTGTCAATCAATTTATTACTGATGCTTTAAATAATACCTTTCCTCATTTGCCTGTTCTTTCTGAAGAAGGGCAGCATGCGCATAGACAGCAGTGGCAGTCTTTTTGGATGCTTGATCCTTTAGATGGCACCAAAGAATTTTTGCATCAACGTCCTGAATTCACCATTAATCTCAGTCTTATTGAGGGTGCGCATACAACTTTTGCTGTGCTGGCTATTCCTTGTGAACAGCAAATTTACTTCTGTCCACTACAAGGTCAGCCTTTAAAATACAATATTGAAAAAGACGTATGGTCTGTATATGTTCCAGTTGAAAACTACAGTGCTGTTCAAGTCGGCTTAAGCCAAAGTAGTCAGAGTAAACCGCAGTACCAAGTGTATTTAGAGCAGTTAGAAAAACTTACGCCTATTCAAGAGTATCGAGCAGGGAGTGCATATAAGTTCTGTATGGTGTTGGAAGATCGAGTCGATATTTACCCGCGCTTTCACCCAACGAGTGAGTGGGATACCAGTGCTGGACAGTGTTTATTGGAGCGGATCGGTGGTGGTTTGGTTGATTTTCAGGGACGACCATTCGTATATAACCAAAGATTGAGTTTACTGAATGGCGGTTTTATTGCATATCGAAATAACGATATGAAAAAACTGGCATTACAAGCACTTGAACTAATGCCTTCGTCGGCTTGAGCTAAAAACTGAGCGTGCTATAGTGTTTTTTGAATTATTGAGTTGCTAGTGATTATGGCCTTAGAGTTACTCCCGCCTAGTATGTTGAAGGCAATCGATTTATTGCCAGATGCAAAAACGCCAGTGACGTTGTTTACACGTCATTCCATTCGTGAAGTTGTTACGGGTCAGGGGCTTGCAGGCTATGATTTACAGTTGACGCATCAAGGGCGAGATTTGGCGGAGGCTTGGGGTTCTTATCTGATCGATAATACGGATCGAGTGATACAACACTGTATTTCTAGCCCAATTCAACGTTGTATTGATACCGCTGCGCTAATGATTCAAGGGGCAGATGGACAAACCCTTGAGCCAAATACCCACCGTATTGAAATTATCGAACAAGGTTTATTGGTTGAGCCAGGCAGTTTTGTTTTGGATATTAAGCAAGCTGGGCCTTATTTTCAGCGTCAAGGTGCTCTAGGATTTATTAATAGCTTTGTTAATAATGCCTTACCCGGTATGAAGCATCCGATTCATGGCGTAGTAGATGTATTGGAACTCATATATAACACGCATCCGAACAATCCTTATGGTTTGAGCCTTGCGGTCAGTCATGACACGATTTTAGCTGCGATTTTGGCGGTTATTTCAGGGCGCACGATTGTGACCAAAGAAGACTGGCCGAAAATGATGGAAGGTCTTTTTGTGTGGTTTGAGGGGGATGTGTTTTTGGAATCAAAATTGAAATGGATTTGGCGCGGGGAAATGAATGAGCTGAATATTCATGAGTTTCAAAATCTGTAAGTGTTTTGTTTATTAATAAAAAATCAGCTATAAATCTCGTTGATTCATTTAGGCGTTCGTTTGAACGAGAAAAAGAATATACGAGATTTATAGATCGACCATTTGTCACTGTTATTGAATGATATACCACATAAGTTTAAATTTTTGCTTTGAGTCGATTGGGAAAATCGAGCAAGTCAATACTCAAGCCTTCGTCATTTAACGGCCATAATGAGGTATTCACCGCTACGCTGTGCTGATGGATGCGATTGTATTTATCTGCAGCAATTAACGTGGCAATTTCATGATTCGAAAGGGTATAAGCGTTGACAACATCGGTTGGATATTGAGTGCGGGTATAAAACTCAGATTCAGTTTCCCCTTGGTGCAGTGCAAAAATACGTTCAATTGCAGGTAAATAGACGCCATAGCCTAACCACGCGTCAACGCCCTGAGAGGCCTGAATTTCTGCGGTTCCGCGCATATTTGAGATGACTTTGGCGAGTATGTCTTTTTCACCTTTGGCATAAAAATACTCAATATATTGTTGTTCTGTCGGTTGGAATTTTTCAAGTGTTGGAAGAAATTTATTAATCATGCTATTCCCCAGTAGAACATTCTATGTGGTTTCATTATAAGAAAACAGAATACCATAATTTATTTATGGGATTTTAATCATTTTGGATCTAAAAATTAAAATAAGCTACGTGCTTACAAAGAAAATTAATTGAAATATATTTTTTTAAAGAAATTGACTGATAAATATTGGCACTATATTGGTGCAAATTCAAATGTATAACTCATCATTATTTTTCATAAATTCAAGCCCTGTCACAGAACTTTTACTTTTCGGACTTTAGTTTCAAGACCGATAAAAAATATGTCCTGAAGTGACAAATTATGTAAATTGAATATGTATAGAAAATAGTGTTAAATAATTAAGCTTTTGATTTATATAAATTATTAATGGTTTTTTAATTTTTATTTGTGACTATTTTGGGGGGGAGATGTGAAAAGTGTGAATGAGTTCTTGTATTGCAAGCTAAGTCTTTGCGTTGTAACACTGATGTTAGCTGCGTGTGGTGGAGAAAGTGGAACCGAAAACTCTACAACGTCTGTAGTGAAAACCTATGCTGAACCTACACAGGATGTGGCTGATGGAAATACATTGGGTTATTTTGATTACGATGCAAGCTCCAATAGGCGTGTGATACGAAATGACTTAACTGGTAACTTCGAAGCAATGCTGCAATTTGGTCAGAGTCATGTGGTTGATCCAAATGGTAATGAAAGTAAAAAAATGCCGCGTCTGACGATGGAAAAAGAAGCGCTATTGTTAGTTACGCCAACTGATAGCATGGGGAAAATTGATGGTCTGAGTGCTGATATTTACATGAATAATCAGTTGCTCCGCACAGTTACATTTAACGATCCAACTCAGATTCCTCAGTCTGATCAAACCAATACCGATGAGCGTGCGCGTGTGCAATATAGTAAGCGTGCGTGGAGTGCTCAACTCAATTGGGATGAAATACGTCCAGGTTTGCGTATTCAGCTCAAAGATTCTCTTGGACGTCAGGGGCAAATTGCGGAAGATAAAATTGATTTTGCCTCTCCGGGAGAGTTGGTCTTAAATAATATTCGTATCGGCATGTTAACAGCTCCCCCTGTTTTCAATGGTCACTATATGCTGAATGATCCTGTTCGGGCAGGTTCAGATTACTTTCAAACGATTCCAGCTGCTGAAATGACCGTTGCAAAATATGATGATATTCAGTTAGATCGCGTCATGATTGCCGACGGGACGATTTACGATACGGCAAGTGCCAGCCAAGGCGGGGTTTATGAGGGTGACATGCGTGAAAACGTGGGTAAGTCGACATTTAGCGTAGGCATTAATCTAGCAAACTGGGGCATTACCAGTGCTTCGATGGCAAGTCAAAATCAACCACAATTAACCCAAACCGTAGTTGCACACCATAGCCGTGGAAAATATGCCAATGGCGAAAGTAATCATGGTTTAAGTGGTGGTAACGGCATGCTGACGTTGTATGATTCGGTTGGAAACGAGTTTAGTCATGAAATTGGACACCACTATGGACTGGGGCATTATCCTGGGCAGGAGGGTGATAACCAGTTCTGGACTTCACATCATGCGGATAGTGGTTGGGGTTACATTCCGTATCGCAATATGATGCGGGGTAATTTGATTTGGAATAATAAGGATTTATGGGCTAATTCTACAGGAATTGCAAATTTTTTAGCTTTATATCCACATAGCCGAGATGCAATGTCTGGCGGTTATGCATCAAGCTCAGTTTCACGTTATATCCACTATACGGGCTATAGCACTTATTTAAAAATTCAACCGCACTTTAACCGTTATGTGTGGGACAAGACTTCACCGACGGGTTATAAAAAATGGAATGAAGTCACACGGCAGATGGAAGTGGCTCAACCTACTATGCCAGATTCTGCTGCACCTGTTTGGTATCAACCAAAGCAAAACTATTTACGCCCACGTGTCTTTGGTGAGCCTGTAGTGACTATTTTGGGTGGCTATGACCCTGTTGCAAAGGTTGGGCTACTATATCCTGCGGCACGTTCAAATTGGGGTAATGTCTATGATTTACCCGCTGCAAATACGGCGTTAAATCAGGATGCATGTTGGTTAAATGTACAGTATCCAAATACAGTGACCAATATTGCACTGGCTCCGACACGATTAGGTAGTAATGCCAATAAATTACATGTCAATTTAGCACTTGCAGATCACCCTCAAAAAGTTGATTTATATTGTAAGCAGGCCAATGCTGCTGCCAAATTATTATCGACTACAGTGATTCCCCAATATGCTACGGCTATTACACCTGCAGTTAAGATTGGTAAAGCACAGGGTTATAAAACCTTACGCGATGTAGAGTTGCCTCTACTTGAGCAAGAGCTACTGAATCAAGCGGCGAACAATATTATTGTTTTGTCACCAAATGGTTCAATGCTTTATCAGGCTTATAAGTCATATAAAAATGAGATGAGTTTAGCTGCACAGCAGGTACTTGAGCGTTATGAAGAGCAAGAAACTAGGTGGATGCGTTTAAATCGTTGGGTAAATGTTTATTATGATGATTTAGCCAAAGATCTACCTGCTGCGATTGATGCAGTCAATGCTTTTATCAAACAGCTAGGTTTACAACAAGATGACCCACTTGCACAAAGTGGATTGTTGAAAAATAACAAAAACTGTTTAAAAACGGAGTTAACTGCGAACAAAAAAATGGATGTTTACATTAGTGGCCCGTCGGCTTGTACTGCTGATGATACTGAGCAGTGGGTTTATGACAGTTTAGGACGTATACATAGCAAAGCGGCTATGGGACAATGTTTAACGGGTAATGGAGGAAGTGCTAAAGTCACCTTGACTGACTGTGTGGTGAATAATGCAGCACAAGTGTGGTCAATGGATGCGACGACGTCTGCCATTAAACAATCAGGACAGTGCTTAGATTTAAACTCGGGTAATTTAGTAAATAACCGTCAGATTGCAATTCGATATGGTTGCTCTGGAAATAACAATCAAAGATGGACAATGCTGAACCAAAATACAAGCTTGATTTTAGCTGGGGCAACATCAAGAAATATTGGTATTTTAGTGAAAAACCTGAAGACTCAATTTTTGAATTAAACCACTGCTCATCTGGCAAATGATTTAACATGAAATGAAAAAGAGCTCCCTAAAGGGGGGCTTTTTTTGTAAGTAGATGTTCTCGTGGCCGCTAGAGAGGGTTGATAGATTCTATTTGAGTTTTAAGCTGTATTGTTAAGTAAAAGATGTATTGGAAAAGGTTTAGGCGTTGGAAGGTTCAAAAAATAGATACAAAAAAAGCCCTTTAAAAAGGGCTTTTTTTAATGCATAAATTAGTTAGCTAAAGCTTTAACTTGTGCATTTAAACGGCTCTTATGACGAGCAGCTTTGTTCTTATGGATGATGCCTTTATCAGCCATACGGTCGATTACTGGTACAGCAGTTTTGTATGCTTCAGAAGCAACTGCGTAATCACCAGCAGCGATAGCAGCTACTGTACGTTTGATGTAAGTACGAACCATAGAACGTAAGCTTGCGTTGTGTTTGCGTGCTTTAACGTTTTGACGAGCACGTTTTTTAGCTTGAGCAGAGTTTGCCACTCGTGCACTCCTTGAAATAGATTGGTCTGGGCGGGCTGAAATTCAAACTGAAAACCACATCAGAAGAACAATCACCAGCCCGTAAACAAGTGGCATATTTTGATTAATATACGCAGTGAAGTCAAGTCTTGACATGCTTTGACTATATTTAAGATACATAAAAATTCTAAAGAAAAGGTAAGATTAGCCATCTGCATGGGAGTTTGTATAAAAATGACACAAAATATAGAACAAGCGATTGTGATTGGAGCAACGGGTTTGGTGGGCATAAACCTGATTCAACAATTACAACAACTGCCAAGTTGTAGCAAAATACTGGCTGTGGTCAGAAAGCATAATGTGCAGCTCGATCACTATGACAAAGTTCAGCAACTGGAGCTGGATGATTTTTTATTACTCAACCATGAGGATGTTCAGGGCTACAGTCATGCTTTTAGTTGTTTGGGGACGACTTTAAAGAAAGCTGGCTCAAAAGAGCAGTTTTATGCCATCGACTATGTGGTGAATGCACATTTTGCTGAATTGTTTGTTTTGACCAAAACCCATTATGTGTTGATCAGTGCCTTGGGCGCGCAAGCCAATTCAAAAATTTTCTATAATCGCGTCAAAGGTGAGCTTGAAGAGACCATTCGTGGACTCGATTTATATAAGGTCAGTATTATGCAGCCATCCTTACTGATCGGACAGCGTAATGAAGGTCGCATGTCGGAAGATATTTTCCAAAAGGCTTATACCAAACTATCGCATTTTATACCAAAGCATTTTAAATATAAGCCAGTGACAGCAGAACAAGTGGCTCATACTATGGTCGAGGCTGCCCAAACGCAGACCGAAAAATTTGAAATATATGATAATTTACGCATACAAAAGACAAAATGAGGGGAAGTGTAGTGACGACAGCATTTGTGACATGCGATTTATTGGATGATCATCCTGAACTTGATTTACAAGTGGTCAGCCCATCAATGGATGGTAAGTTCTTTAAGAGCTATGGTGCGCGTAAAACCTTTGGTGGTCAGGTGGTTACGGTTAAATGCTTTGAAGATAACTCTCGGGTGAAAGAGCTGTTAGCAACAGATGGTACGGGTAAAGTATTGGTTGTGGATGGTGGCGCTTCGATGCGCTGTGCCTTGATGGGAGACTTAATTGCAGAGTCAGCAGTCAAAAATCACTGGAATGGTGTGGTGATTTATGGCTGTGTCCGTGATGTAGATGCCATTGCTGAACTAGATTTAGGTGTGCATGCTTTAGCTGCTATTCCACAAAAAAGTAACCGTAAAGGTGTAGGGGAAGTTGATATCAGCTTGCATTTTGGTGGTGTCACCATTCAATCAGGTCATTATCTCTATGCGGATAATAACGGCATTGTCATTGCAAAAGAAAAACTGGTCGATGCATAAGCACCAACCAGACTCATAACAACATCAACAAAAGATATGGACGTGTAATATGGTGAAGCATCAAATTAAAGTGATTCAGGCTCTTTTTTCTGGGCTTGCGCAAGGTGGACGTGGTGTAACAGGAACGCCGCATCCTAAACAACCTGAGCAACCTTTAAAGCTCTATGAGTTTGAAGGCTCGCCATATTGTCGTCGTGTGCGTGAAGTATTGACTTTGTTGAACTTGGATTATGAAGTGTATCCATGTCCTAAGGGTGGAACTAAATATCGCCCTTTGGTGAAACAGTTGGGTGGGAAAACCCAATTTCCTTTTTTACTTGATGAAAATACAGACACCAAGCTGTACGAATCTGAAGATATTATTCACTACTTGTTTGAACAGTATGGCCGCAGTGGTAAAACACCGAAAAAGTATGCACATTATCCCAAAACACCTTATGTTGCTTATGTTGGGACATTGGTAAATGGAGCGAGTGGAGTGTGGATCAATAAGAACATTAAAGATCGCGTAGCGCCAGAACAGCTGTTACAACTTTGGGGATTTGAAGCCAGTCCTTATACTCGGATTGTCCGTGGTTTGCTGACCGAGTTGGAGCTGCCTTTTAAGTTTCATAATGTGCCTAAAGAACGTTGGCAAGATCAAGGCCCAGCAGTACTGCGTTTGAAGCCGGGCAAGTATGTACCTTTGGCAGGTGGAAAGCGTGAGCAAGTTATGCAGGTGATGGGGCGTGATATTCAAGTGCCATATTTGGTTGATCCGAACACTGAAACGGCTTTGTTTGAGTCGGCGGATATTGTTGCTTATCTCAAGCAGACCTATGCAGCATAAGAAAAAGGCACCTCTTAGAGATGCCTTTTTTAATTCCTAAGCATTGGTGTTTTATCGGGTTGCTCTGATTTTTTGTCATTACAATGGAATGATTAAGTGTATATATATTTAGTTTTTATAAAAATATTCATTATTTGATTGATAATACGACACACATTCAAACATCCGTAGCGTTGAGGAAACGTGTAATTTCTTGGGAGAATTTGCGCGGTTCACTCAATAAAGGCGTATGCCCAGATTTTTTAAAGATCACCGTTTTGGCATGCGGTACGCTTGAGGCAATCAGCTTTTGTCCTTGAGCAGGATAAAGTTTTGAGCCTTCACCAATAAAAAATGTAGCCGGTCGGTCAATCTGACTGAGCGCACTGCGATAGTCTTCTTGATGGTCAAGATAATTTTGAATATACCAAGCCATATAGTCTAAACGCTGGATCGGGAGCATGAATTTTTGCAAGTATGGCTGTTGAAATGCTTTTTGAAATAAGGCCGCAGTTCGAGATGGCGTGGCTTGTAGTTGAATAAAAGCCAACCATTGCTTAACCAGTTCTGTACGCATAGACGCTGTTAAGTCTGAGATCAAACGATACTGTGCATTTTGGGCCAATAGGTCTGCAATGTTTTGTAGGATGACTTTGAAGTCAGCATGCTTTTCAGCAAATAAACCATGTGGCCAGTCTGCATCTACGCTAATCTTGGGAGTTTGGTCAATGTGTAAATAGCTACTGATATGGTCTTGAAAGCGACCATATTGCATACCATGCATGGCTGTCGTGGCGCCCATAGAGTAGGCAATCACATGGAATGTTGTATCAGCATATTGATTTAGAAAGCAGTTTAAATCTTGCCAGTGGCTGGAAATCGCATCCAGTGTGGGAATTTTGCACTGCGCTGAACCACCAAAACCTCGCCAGTCAGGAATGTAAAAACGGTACTTTTTACGGTGTTGATATAAAAAAGGCAGCCATTGCCAACTTTGCATCCCTAAGCCAGATAAGACCAGTACTGGTGTGCCTTGTCCAAATTCTCGAACATAGAGTTTTTCGCCATCTGGCATTAAATAATGTGGCATGGTCAATCCTTTGTGTGGTTTTTTATTTTTCGAAGTTTTTAAGTGCTGGAATTATGGTCTCTAGCCATTCAATCCAACCACATTCTAAATTAATTCCAAGTTGTAAAATCATTTTATGGATGTATAAGGTGCGATCATTTTCTTCAGCATGACCAAAGTCTTTGGCAAAAATGCTTTGGTAAATTTGTAATTTTTCTTTGTGTAGGGTGAGATGTCGTTCCAGTTCAGGCAAAACCGTGTTGCCGCCAAGTTGAGCTTCAACACGCAGTCTCACCATCAGTTCTTCACGGAGCTGGGCAGGTGGGCTTTGTTTTACCAGCCAGTCTGCAAGTTCTGTACGTCCGAGCTGTTCTGCCTGATAGGTTTTTTTACGCGAGGTTGCACCATCATCTTCTATTGTTGAAATCCAGCCTTTGCTTTGCATAGCGCTGAGTTCTCTATATATCTGTTGATGTGTAGCATTCCAAAAGAAGCCCATTGAACGGTCAAAACGACGCGCTAACTCAATACCTGTGCTTGGTTTTTCAATCAAACTGGTCAATAAAACATGAGCTAATGACATTTCGGTAATATTTCGCAAATAAAATGGACGTAGAGTCATTATGCAACATGTTGCATAAAAAACAAATCTCGATTATAAAGATAAACATTATGCAACTTGTTGCATTAAATAATTTGATCTAACCTTATATTTAAAAATACCAGCCAGCGAAAGCACGCCAAGGAGTACACATGTCTAATTATCCGCATTTACTTGCGCCTTTAGATTTAGGCTTTACCACATTAAAAAACCGCGTATTAATGGGATCTATGCACGTTGGACTTGAAGAAGTTGAAGGTGGTTATGATCGCATGGCGGCATTTTATGCAGAGCGTGCCGCTGGCGGTGTAGGACTCATTGTAACAGGGGGTATTTCACCGAATGATCATGGTGTGACTTTTCACGGTGGTTCTAAATTAGATACTTTAGAAGAAGCGGAAAAGCATAAAGTCATCACACAAGCCGTACATGATGCGGGTGGTAAAATTGCATTACAGATTTTACATACTGGTCGTTATTCTTATCAGGCTGAAAACGTTGCACCTTCTGCAATTCAAGCACCGATTAACCCTGTAAAACCCCATGCTCTTACTTCTGCTGAAGTGAATCAGACTATTGCAGACTTTGTGAATTGTGCAAAATTGTCACAAGTTGCTGGCTATGATGGTGTTGAAATCATGGGTTCAGAAGGCTACTTAATCAATGAATTTATCGCGGCACGTACCAATCATCGTGATGATGAATGGGGTGGAAGCTATGAAAATCGTATTCGTTTTCCGATTGAAATCGTAAAACGCACTCGTGCAGAAGTCGGTGAAAACTTTATTATTATTTATCGTCTTTCAATGCTGGATTTGGTTGAAGGTGGTTCGACTTTAGAAGAAGTGATTCAGCTTGCCAAAGAAATTGAAAAGGCGGGTGCAACCATTATCAACACAGGTATTGGTTGGCATGAAGCGCGTATTCCAACGATTGCAACCAAAGTGCCACGTGCGGCATTTACATGGGTGACCAAGAAGCTAAAAGGTTCGGTTCAAATTCCTTTAGTGACATCTAACCGTATTAATACCCCTGAAATGGCTGAACATGTTTTGGCTCAGGGGGATGCGGATATGGTGTCGATGGCACGCCCAATGCTTGCAGACGCTGAGTTTGTACTCAAAGCAGAACAAGGTCGTAGTGATGAAATCAATACGTGTATTGGTTGTAACCAAGCTTGTTTAGATCAAATTTTCTCCATGCAAATTGCGACGTGTTTAGTCAACCCGCGTGCATGCTATGAAACTGAACTGATTTTTAAAGAAAGTGCAGTTAAGAAAAATATTGCGGTGATTGGTGCTGGGCCTGCAGGTTTGAGTTTTGCGACTTATGCCGCTGACCGTGGACATCAAGTAACTGTTTTTGATGCAGCCAGTCAGATTGGTGGTCAGTTTAATATTGCGAAAACTATTCCCGGTAAAGAAGAGTTTTACGAAACACTGCGTTATTTCAAACGTAAAATTGAATTACAACCGAATATCAAATTGGTGCTGAATCATACCGCAACTTATGAAGAACTGAGCGCTGAAAACTATGATGACATCGTGGTTGCAACAGGCGTTACTCCACGTGAGCTAACTATAGAAGGGATTGATCACCCGAAAGTGTTGAGTTATATCGAAGTTCTACGTGAGCGTAAGCCTGTCGGTAAAAAAGTAGCAATTATTGGTGCGGGTGGTATTGGTTTCGATACAGCAGAATACTTAAGCCATGAAGGTGAAAGCGGTAGTTTAAACCCACAAAAATTCTATGATGAATGGGGAATTGATACCAGCTATGCACATGTCGGTGGCTTAAAACAGCCAGTCTTGGAGCAATCGGATCGGAAAATTTACCTTCTACAGCGTAAAGCGAAGGCAGTCGGTGCAAGCTTAGGTAAAACCACGGGTTGGATTCACCGTACAGGGCTAAAACATCGCGATGTAAAAATGATTGCAGGTGCAAGCTACGACAAAATTGATGATCAAGGTCTCCACATTACAGTGAATGATCAGCCAACGGTTTTAGAGGTTGATCACGTGATTATCTGTGCAGGACAAGAGTCTTATACTGCAATGTACGACCAATTAAAAGCCGATGGTAAAAATGTGCATTTGATTGGTGGTGCGAAAGAAGCAGGTGAGTTGGATGCGAAGCGTGCGATTCGTCAAGGCGCTGAACTGGCTGCGACCATTTAATCGATAACAATAATTTATCAGCTTAAAATTTGTAATAAAGCTCCCTCTCCTATACGGAGAGGGTTTGGGAGAGATATTTTCTAAAATATTATCTTTTCCCTCGTGTAGCCTTTTCCATGAAACGTATGTGGTCTAAGAGAAGGTGCTTTTATTGCAGATTTGAGTGGATTCACTTTCATAAGGACATAAGAATGAGTTTAGCAACAACAAAACAAGCATTGGTACGCTGGCATGATATGGCCACGACTCGTGATATGAGCATCTTAAATGAGCTTTTAGCAGAAGATGTCGTGTTCCGTTCACCTGTGGCATTTAATCCTTATCCGGGTAAGCAAGTGGTTTTTTTTATTTTAAGTAATGTGATTCAGGTTTTTGAAAACTTTACTTACCACCGTGAATTTTTTACAGAAGATGGTTTAAGTGTCGTCCTTGAGTTTTCTGCCAATGTCGGCGAAAAAAAGCTCAAAGGGATTGACATGATTCGTTTTAATGAGCAAGGTCAAATTGTAGATTTTGAAGTGATGATCCGCCCTAAATCTGGGCTAGAGGCCTTAGCTGTACAAATGGGACAGCGAATGGCAGCTTTTTCACCTCAAGCTGGATGATAAACGTGTGACTTGTTATTTATAGTTAGGCAAGAAAATTGATGCATCACCAAGAAAGATAGGAAAAAGAAGGTACTGATATGAATGCTGTGTTCAGTTTGCTAAACCAATTAAGCCAAACGGCGTGGGATCGAGTGACTGGTGCGGAACAACCGAAGCTCTATATTAACCCTCAAGGGCAAATTCAAGAGACTGTTGGGGCGCTTACACAGCTTCAAGAAAAGTACCGACCAACGCCGTGGTTATCCAACACGCATGCCCATCTTTTGTATTTTGATGTGATTCGCAAGCGTCGAATTCAATTGGAATACGATCATTTTGATCAGTTAGAGATGCAAGACGGTGGGGTCACTGGCATCATGTGGTTTGGTTATGACTTGCCTGAAGCGACGCCAACAGTTGTGGTTATGCATACGATTACAGGCTCTCCTGAAAGTATGCGTGAGGTGGTGCGTGACTTAAATCGCTATACGGGTTGGCGTGTTGCACTGTGCTTACGCCGTGGACATGCAGACCTTCCAATGCCTGTACCCAAAATGAATCTTTTTGGTTCAACCGATGATTTACGTGAGCAAATTGCCTTTATTCAAAGTACATTTCCAAGTTCAATGTTGTATGCGGTAGGCTCTTCTGCAGGAACAGGGCTTTTGGTGCGTTACTTAGGCGAAGAAGGGAGTCAGACCCCTTTTAAAGCGGCTTTTGCGCTGTGCCCAGGTTATAACACGGAGTTGGGTTTTGTAAATGTGCATCCCTTTTACAGTAAAGTCATGACCAAGAAGCTGTTTAAGAAATTTATTTTTCCCTACCAGCAAACGTGGCAACAAACAGCGTCTGTGTCGCAAGTCTTAATGACCAAAACCTTGGCTGAGTTTGAGTCCAGTTATTATGAAATGGCGGGTTATGTGGACTATGATAGTTATAACCAAGCCACAAACCCAATCTATGTATTTGAAAATGTCACCATTCCATTGCTGATTTTAAATGCAGAGGATGATCCCGTCTGTCACATTAAAAATTTTGAACCGTATAAAGACATGATCCGTCAAATGCCGAATATTGCCGTTGTGACCACCAAAAAAGGCAGCCATTGTGGCTTCTATGAAGGGGCGCTTAATACTGAGTCTTGGGCAACCAAGCTGATTGCGGATTTTTTGAAATTGGAACAACAAAAACACTAAGTATAAAAAAGACCTACAGCAGTGTAGGTCTTTTTTTGATTGGTTTAGTCGTGTAAGGCTTAAACGGCTTCACAAGCTTTCTTGCTGAGACCGAACTTCATCTGCAGTAAAACCAAGATTAAGGCCATAAAGCTGAGTGCGGCACCTGCATATGAAACCGCTGCATAGCTGAGTTGCATACTTAATACGGTTGCTCCTGCAAAGGCACCTAAGGCATTGCCTAAGTTAAACGCGCCAATGTTAACGGAAGAGGCGAGACCAGGCGCATCTGCTGCAACTGACATGACGCGCATTTGCAGTGGTGGTACTACCGCAAATGCTGCCGTACCCCAAATCACTAAGCCAATCGCTGCACCAACGGTTGTTTGCGCTAATACTGGGAAAACAAGCATCATCACCATTAAAAGTATAAGGAAGCCTATCAGGGTTTTCTCTAGGGATAGATCGGCAAACTTTCCACCCAAATGATTACCAATGGAGAAACCAATCCCGATTAAAACCAACATTAAGGTGATGGTTTGCGGTGATGCCTGCATAAATACATGTAGGCTCGGAGCAATGTAGGTATATAACGCAAACATTGCGCCCGCGCTCATGACCGTGGTTAATAAAGCAAGGACGACAGGCGCACGTGTTAAAACACGTAATTCTTTTGCTACATTCGGTTTAACCATATCGTGATCTTGTGGGAGTGCTTTCCATAGTGCCAATATGGTCATAATGCCTAAGATTGAAATCGCAGCAAAAGCCATGCGCCAACTGGTATTTTGACTGAGCCACGTTGCAAGTGGCACACCGCCAATATTGGCAATGGTGAGACCCATAAACATCATGGCGACTGCACTGGCTTGTTTGTCTTTAGGCACAACACTGGCCGCCACCACCGAACCTAAGCCAAAGAATGCACCATGGTTTAAACTGGTAATTAAACGTGCACCCATTAAGCTCATATAATCAGGTGCAACGGTCGCCAACACATTCCCAATCGTGAAAATAGCCATCAATAGGATTAAAGCGGTTTTCTTAGGAAAGCGTGCCAGCCATAAGGTCATGAGCGGAGCCCCAATTATGACACCTACTGCATAGGCACTAATCAGCAGTCCGGCTTGTGGAATTGAAACGGACAAATCGTTGGCAATTTCAGGCAAAAAGCCCATGGGTGAAAACTCGGTGGTTCCAATGGCAAAAGCACCCACTGCAAGTGCCAAAAGTGGAAAATTAATTTTCATAGCGATGCTCAATCCCACATCGGTGCTAATCCCTCAGGACTAACTTCACGTTGATTTCGGTCTAATTGCGTAATTGCCATCATTTCTTCAGTCGACAGTTGAATCTCTTGCGCCTTTAAGTTGGACATCAAGTGTTCACGTTTGGTTGAAGAAGGTATGACTGCAAAACCACGTTGTAATGCCCAAGCCAAGCTAATTTGTGCAGTTGATACCTGATGTTGCTGCGCGATGTGCATTAAAACAGGATCATTCAAAACCTTACCGTAAGCCAGTGTCATATATGAAGTGACATCAATGTTTTGCGCTTGGAGGAAATCAACCAGTTGATGGTTTTGTAGGTAAGGACTGAGTTCAATTTGGTTGGTTGCGATGTTTTCCAGCCCAATACTCTCAATCGCCTGTTGAGTCAGCTCAATATTGAAGTTAGAAATACCAATGTTCTCAGTCAAACCTTGTTGTTTTGCCTCCAATAAGTTCTGCATGAGTTCTGTAATGTTCACACCTGTACTTGGGGCAGGCCAGTGGATCAAGGTTAGATTCACGGTATCGGTTTTTAGTTTATGCAAACTTTCTTTTAAGCTTGGAATCAATTTTTCTGCTGAGTAATTTTCCGTCCAGATTTTTGTGGTGAGAAAAAGATCTTGACGGTTGATACCACTGAGTTCAATGGCTTGACCAACTTCAGCTTCATTACCATAGATTTGAGCAGTATCGACCGCACGATAACCGACTTCTAGTGCAGTTTTCACAGACTCAATGACAGTGTCACCTGTTAAACGGAAAGTACCTAGGCCGAATTGAGGAACGATATTCATTTTTTACTCGATAACTTGTTTCATGGAATGAGGCTATTTTGTAGAAAAAAGACTTGCTTAAAAACTGGGTAATTTGCAAAATATTATTGACTATTAATCAATAATTACACATGAAATCAACCATAGAAGAATTAACGGCTTTTGTGAGCATTGTTGATAGTGGCTCTATCGTCAAAGCTGCGCAGCAATTGGATCAAACCACATCAGGTGTCAGCCGTGCCTTACAACGTTTAGAGTCGAAGTTGAATGTGACGTTGCTGGAACGAACGACACGGAAGCTCAAGCTGACCTATGAAGGACAGCAGTTTTTGGCAAAGGCGCGTAAAATTTTACTCGATCTGACCGAAGCTGAAGAAAGTCTGCAAAATACTGATGCTGAGGCGTCTGGTTTAATTCGGATTGATTCAGCAACGCCTTTTGTACTGCATGTGATAGTGCCGCTGATTGAAGAATTTATGCAGCACTACCCAAAAATTGATATAGAAATTACCAATCACGATCAGGTTATAGACTTACTTGAACATAAAACCGATGTCGCGATTCGGTTTGGTGAGTTGGCGGATTCAAGCTTACATGCCAAGCTGCTTTGCAAAAGTCGTTTATATATTGTGGCAAGTCCGATTTATGCACAAAAACATGGTCTACCTAAAAATGCAGCAGAATTAAGCTCACATACTTTGCTTGGTTTTAGTCAGCCTGCACATTTAAATACGTGGCCTATTCAGTTGGAGGATGAACCTTTAACTATTCAGGCCAAAATTAAATGCTCAAATGGTGAAACGGTTCGTCAGTTGGCATTGCAAGGGGCAGGGATTGCGTGTTTGTCACGTTTTATGGTCGAGCAAGATATTCAAGATGGGCGGTTTATTGCTTTGTTGGAAGACCAAATTCAGATCAAAGAGCAGAAAATACATGCAGTCTACTATCAACAGAACTATGTGCCAAAGCGTATTCGTTTATTTATTGATTTTCTTGTAGAAAAATTAAAAGACTACTTATAAATCAGCAATAAAAAACCCGATATCAATCGGGTTTTTTTAATCATCTAAATAGTGATAATTAGTTTTCTAAAGCTGGTGTCGCTGCTGCAATGGCTGCTGCAACGGCATCGTCTTCAGTTTGTGCATTTGGGTTTGTATTACTTGGACGTGCTTGCGTTGGTTTTTCTTCAGCTTTTGGTGCTTCTGCTTTAGGTGCAGGCTGAGCTGCTGGAGCAGGTGCTGGCGTTTCACGACGGATCTCGGTAGTTGTATTCGGTGTTTCTTCGCGAATCACTTCAACTTGCGCTGGAATCTCCGGCTCAGACGCTGCTAAAGGTTGCAGTTCAACAGTTTGTTGTTGCTCTGTAGTGACGACTTCAACTTGTTCTTGTTCATCTTCTTTAGGCGCTTCTTTCTTTACACATGCTGTTAATAGTAAGCCTGCTGCAATGGCGCCACAAATTAAAAGTTTTTTATTCATAATTACATAAAATCGAGTGTTTGAAGGATCGTGCCATTATAACAGCAAAATGCAAGATGAAAATCCTATGAACTTAGCTTAATTTTATCTGCCAAATGCTGATAGAATATCCAATTGTTTATTGTTCTATGAATTGATGCGGATTGACTTTGCTTTATTGGTACAAGGTAAAGTAAAATTGCGCAACATTGCAGGCCGAATTAGGCTCGATTGTACGAGAAACCCAATGACCCATTTTATTTTCGTGACTGGTGGTGTAGTTTCATCACTAGGTAAAGGTATTTCAGCTGCTTCAGTTGCTGCGCTTTTAGAAGCCCGTGGATTAAAAGTAACCATGGTAAAAATGGATCCATACATTAATGTCGATCCAGGGACTATGAGCCCGTTCCAACATGGTGAAGTTTTTGTCACAGAGGATGGTGCAGAAACCGATTTAGACTTGGGTTATTACGAACGTTTCTTGCGTCGTGCGAAAATGACCAAGTTAAATAACTTTACTTCTGGTCGCGTATACCAAGACGTTTTAAATAAAGAACGCCGTGGTGACTACCTTGGTGGAACTGTTCAAGTTATTCCACATATTACAGACAACATCAAAGAACGTGTACTTCGTGCAGGCGAAGGTTATGACGTTGCGATTGTTGAAATTGGCGGTACAGTAGGTGACATCGAATCTCTCCCATTCATGGAATCTGTACGTCAACTTATGGTTGAACTAGGTCATAAGCGCACTATGCTTATGCACTTAACTTTGCTTCCATATATCAAATCTGCGGCAGAGTTGAAAACTAAACCAACTCAACACTCGGTAAAAGAATTGTTGTCGATTGGTATTCAGCCAGACATTTTAATTTGTCGTACTGAATATGATGTTGATGCAGACACGACCCGCAAAATTGCTTTGTTCACTAACGTAGAAGCACGTGCAGTTGTGGTGTGTAAAGATGCGCGCTCGATTTATCAAATTCCACGTACATTCTACGAACAAAACGTTGATGATTTAATTTGTGAACGTTTTGGCTATAACGATCTTCCTGAAGCTGATTTAACAGATTGGGATAATGTTGTAGAAGCATTACTTAACCCTGAATACACAGTACGTGTCGCAATGGTGGGTAAGTATGTTGAACTTCCAGATGCTTACAAATCTGTAAACGAAGCACTTTTACATGCCGGTATTCAAAACCGTGTGAAAGTGCAAATCGACTACGTAAACGCTGAAGAGCTTGAAAGCCAAGATGTAGCAGAAGTATTGAAAGATGCAGATGCAATCTTAGTTCCGGGTGGTTTCGGTGAACGTGGTACTGAAGGGAAAATGCAAGCGATTAAGTTCGCACGTGAAAACGGTGTTCCATTCTTGGGTATCTGTTTAGGTATGCAGTTGGCTGTGATCGAATATGCACGTAATGTCGTGGGTATTAGTGATGCGAGTTCGACTGAATTCAACCGTTCGACTAAGTCTCCATTGATTGGTCTAATCACTGAATGGTTAGATGAACGTGGTGAAGTTCAACAGCGTAATGTTGATTCTGATCTTGGTGGTACGATGCGTCTTGGTGCTCAAAAATCAGAATTGGTTGAAGGCACCAAAACACGTGAAGTGTATGGTTCAGCAGATATTATTGAACGTCACCGTCACCGCTATGAGATGAATAACCGTTTTATTCCAGCGCTTGAAGAAGCGGGCATGAAAATTTCGGGCTATTCACCTGTACAGCACTTAGTAGAAACAGTTGAAATTCCTCAACATCCTTGGTTTATTGCTGTACAATTCCACCCGGAATTTACAAGTTCACCACGTGATGGACACCCATTATTCGCTAGTTTTATTGATGCTGCGAAAGTACAGTACAAAAAAGCGAAGTAATTTGGGTTAAGTAATAAACTAGGAAGTTTAAATGTCACAATTAAAACCACAAGAAATTGTACGTTTAGGCGATATACAAATGGCAAACCACTTGCCATTTGTACTATTCGGCGGCATGAACGTACTTGAGTCTAAAGATTTGGCTTTTGAAATTGCAGAGACTTATGTCGACATCTGCAAGCGTTTGGAGATTCCTTACGTATTTAAAGCCAGTTTTGATAAAGCCAACCGTTCAAGCTTGAACTCGTTTCGAGGGCCAGGCCTAGAAAAAGGGATTGAGTGGTTAGCTGACATTAAAAAACATTTTAATGTACCCATTATTACTGATGTACATGAACCTTACCAAGCTGCACCTGTAGCGGAAGTTGCGGATATTATTCAACTTCCTGCTTTTCTAAGTCGTCAGACGGATTTGGTTGAAGCGATGGCCAAAACGGATGCCATCATTAACATCAAAAAAGCACAATTCCTTGCACCTCATGAAATGCGCCATATTTTGCATAAGTGTTTAGAGGCAGGGAATGACAAGCTCATTATTTGTGAACGTGGTTCGGCATTTGGTTACAACAATTTGGTTGTAGACATGTTGGGTTTCGACATCATGAAAGAAATGAATGTCCCTGTGTTCTTTGATGTGACCCATGCGCTTCAAACTCCGGGTGGTCGTGCAGATTCTGCGGGCGGTCGCCGTGCGCAAATCACGACACTTGCTCGCGCGGGAATGGCAACAGGTCTAGCAGGTTTATTCTTGGAAGCGCATCCTGACCCAGAAAAAGCCAAGTGTGATGGACCATGCGCATTGCGTATGTCTCAACTTGAGCCTTTCTTGGCACAGCTAAAAGAATTGGACACCTTGGTTAAAGGTTTCAAAAAGCTAGATACACACTAAATTATAAACTCATTGATGCCATCTAAAGCATCTCGTTATTAATCAACTGAGGAATTGTTCATGAGCCAAATCGTTGACATCCGTGCACGTGAAATTTTGGACTCTCGTGGTAACCCAACCATCGAAGCAGACGTAATCTTAGCATCTGGCGTAGTTGGCCGTGCATGTGCACCATCTGGTGCTTCAACTGGTTCTCGTGAAGCTTTAGAACTTCGTGATGGCGACAAAGCACGCTATTTGGGTAAGGGTGTTAAAAATGCGGTTAATAACGTAAACACTTTGATCCGTGATGCTCTAATGGGTAAATCAGTGTTTGAACAAAAAGACATCGACAACACCATGATTGCGCTTGATGGTACTGAAAACAAAGAAAAATTGGGTGCGAATGCAACTTTAGCTGTATCACTAGCTGCTGCACGTGCTGCTGCTGATGAAAAGAAAATTCCTCTATTCCAATACATTGCAGACTTACGTGGTCAAACGATTTTGACTATGCCTGTACCAATGATGAACATCATCAATGGTGGTTCGCATGCAGACAACAATGTGGATATTCAAGAGTTCATGATTGAGCCTGTGGGCTTCAATTCATTCTCTGAAGCATTACGTGCAGGTGCTGAAATCTTCCATTCTCTAAAATCAGTTTTAAACAAAAAGGGTTTAAATACTGCTGTAGGTGATGAAGGTGGTTTTGCACCGAATTTGCGTTCAAACGAAGAAGCAATCACAGTTATTCTTGAAGCGATTGGTCAAACTGGCTACAAAGCGGGTTCTGATATTATGCTTGCGCTTGACTGTGCATCTTCAGAATTTTACAAAAATGGTCAATACATCCTTGCTGGTGAAGGCAATAAAGCATTCACAAGCAACCAGTTCTCTGACTATTTAGCTGGACTTGTAAACCAATATCCAATTATCTCAATTGAAGATGGTTTAGATGAGTCAGATTGGGAAGGTTGGTCTTACTTGACGTCTATCCTTGGCGACAAAATCCAGTTGGTGGGTGATGACTTGTTCGTTACAAACCCGAAAATCCTTCAACGTGGTATTAATGAGAAAGTGGGTAACTCTATCTTAATCAAGTACAACCAAATTGGTACGTTGACTGAAACTCTAGATGCAATCTATCTTGCGAAAGAAAATGGTTACTCTACAGTGATTTCACACCGTTCTGGCGAAACTGAAGATTCTACGATTGCGGATCTTGCGGTGGGTACTGCAGCTGGTCAAATTAAGACAGGTTCACTGTGCCGTTCTGACCGTGTAGCGAAATACAACCAATTGCTTCGTATTGAAGAATTGACAAATGCTGCTTACCGCGGTAAAGCTGAGTTTAAAGGTTTAAACTAAGCGACTGATGTCAATGTTCAATGTATTCGACTCGTTGATGAGTAAAGTACTACTAGGCCTTGCGATCATTTTGATCGCAGGGTTTCAGTATTTATACTGGTTTGGTGAGGGTGGTTATCAAGACCATTTACAACTCACACAAAAAATCCAACAACAAACTGAAATTAATAACGACTTAAAAGAACGTAATCGCGTCTTGGCAGCTGAGGTGTATGATTTAAAAAATGGTATTGAAGCCATTGAAGAGCATGCGCGTTTAGACTTGGGTTTAATCAAACCCCGAGAAACGTTTATTCAAATGAGTACCATCAGTACTCAATATAAGCCTGTTTATATTGATCCTAACGCCCAAATTGATTTGCGAACCAATGAAGACGATGAGCCTGAAACCCCTCCAGCTACTCCATAAATTGTGGGCTATTATTCCTGCTGCTGGCTCGGGTAGTCGCTTTTCTAAAACTGAACTAAAACAATATCAAATGATTGGACAAAAGACCGTACTTGAACATACGGTTTTACGTCTTAATCAATTGCCTTTGCAGGGCTATGTTTTGGCGATTGGTTCAGATGATGATGTTGCTCAAAGTTTGCCTTTTACTCACATAGAAAAAGCACATTTCTGTGAAGGTGGTGCTGAGCGTGTAGACTCAGTGCTCAATGCGCTCAATTATCTTTCCACAATCGCTGATGCTGACGACTGGGTCTTTGTCCATGATGCAGCTCGTCCATGTGTCACGCAGGATTGTTTGGTGAGACTGGTTGACACTGCTATTCAGTCCAATACAGGGGCAATTTTAGCTATTCCTGTTAGAGATACTTTAAAGCGTGTGATCTCAGCGCAAGATATTCAAGAAACCGTTGATCGTTCAGAGCTTTGGCAGGCACAAACCCCACAGATTGCTAAACTGGGGGTGCTAAAAAAAGCAATTGAACATGCGCTAGAGGCACAAGCTTTAATTACAGATGAAGCCAGTGCTTTAGAGTTTGTAGGTGAAAAGGTTCAAGTCGTACAAGGGCGCTCCGATAATATTAAAATTACCTATCCAGATGACCTTGAGCTTGCACGCCTGATTTTGGCGGCACAATAAGAATTATTTGGATTTATTGGGCTAAAACTACAGAAATATGGGTTTGAATGATGTTATCTAAAACACTTTGAACTTATAATTTGCCCTGTCTTTAGCTCATTCAATTTACGCAAATGATACCATCACAGCAGTATCGTTTTTTACGTCAGTCTTTACGTGACGGTAGAAGCATTAAACATGACTCATCTCGCTGGGCTAAATTACATTTAGATCCATGGCTTTTATGCTTTCTGATTTTAAATGCCGTGTTGGGATTGTTGGTTATTTATAGTGCTTCAGCGCAAGATATGGGCATGGTGTTTCGCCAAGCCACGAGCTTTGCTGTGGGCTTCATTGTGATGATTATCTGTGCGCAAATCCCACCCAAAGTCTATCAGGCCATTAGTCCTTATTTTTTCATCTTTGCTGTGATTTTAATGGTACTGGTCTTGGTGGTGGGCGAAACCCGCATGGGAGCAAGACGTTGGATTAGTCTACCCGGTATTGGTAGCATGCAGCCTTCTGAGTTTATGAAGTTTGCCATGCCTTTGATGATGGCGTGGTACTTTGCAGGCCGCGCATTCCCGCCTAAGTTTATGCATATTGTGATTTCGTTGGGCATTATGATGTTGCCATTTTTATTGGCGGCTTTACAGCCCGACTTAAACCTAGGTCTCTTGATTCCTGGTGTGTGCGTCATTTTCCTCAGCGGTATCTCTTGGCGGCTCATTGCTTTGGCCTGTGGTGCGTTGGCTGTTGTGGCTCCCTTACTTTGGATGTTCTTTTTGCAAGAGTACCAAAAAAAGCGAGTGCTCACTTTATTTGATCCAGAGTCGGATGCATTGGGTGCCGGTTGGAATATTATCCAATCCAAGATTGCCATTGGTTCAGGTGGCTTAATGGGGAAGGGTTTTACAGAGGGTACACAGTCACATTTAGGGTATTTGCCTGAGCACCATACCGACTTCATTATGTCGACGTATGCGGAAGAGTTTGGCTTTATTGGGGTGTTCTTGCTGTTTAGTTTGTTTGCGGCCATTATCATTCGTTGTTTGATTATTGGTATGAACAGCTTCCATAATTTTGGGCGTTTATACGCGGGTGCTGTGGGCTTAACGTTCTTCTTCTTTGTATTGTTAAACTCGGGGATGGTCAGTGGGATTTTACCTGTAACAGGTGATCCATTACCACTGATGAGTTATGGGGGGACCGCGGTGATTACCATGCTAGCGAGCATGGGCATTGTGATGTCGATTCATACTCATCGCTAGAGTCTAAAAGAATCAAGCCAGCGATATTGCTGGCTTTTTTGTGCTTAAAATAAGAAGAAAACGCTAACGGTTTTTTGATCTTTATAAAGCACCATATTGCTGCCATGTTTCGCCTGTATGCAGGCTGTCATAATAGTCTTGTAGAGTATTCAAGTCATGGTATTGCGTATAGGCCAGTACTAAAAACCCAAAAATTAAAGCTGCCTTCAATAGATTTAAACGCGAATGTTGCTGTGAAAAATAGCCTAAGCTAAGTAGGGTGAGTATGACTGAGGGAAGAATGGCAATACTCTCAGGCTGAGAAAGAAACGTCCAATGATTGAGATAAATCAGAATTAGAATGAGTCCAATCAATCCCATGTAGTTATAGATCTTCTTATTTACAGATGCTTTAAAAACATTAATGGTTTGAAATATTAAAATCAGACTACTGAAAAGGTATGCGCTTTTTCCACCAATAATCACACTATAGATTGCATTGAATAGGCAATAAGCCAACAACATGGATAGTACGAAAGAATAGAGTTTGACATAGAGAGTGTGTGAAAAGTGGAGAATCTGTTTCATAATTTGCTCTATTGAAAACTCACATCATATTAAAAGAAGATTTGAAGCTTAACATGCTATTCGATTCTTGTGACGGTGGCATGTTTTTGTTGTGTTGGAGATGGCTTGAGTAAATGTCGCGGACGAGTAGAACTTAGACCACAGATCATTAAACACAGCGTCCCGCCAATAAGTACTGCTGGCACTACCGAAAAATAGCGCGTCATCAGGCTCATGTGTAGGGCACCGAGTTGATTACCTGAAGTCACTAAGATGCCATTTAAAGCGGCTACACGTCCTAATAGTGCTTTTGGGGGGAGTTGCTGTAATAAAGTTTGTCGAATGACCATACTGATACTATCAAAGGCACCGATCAAAACAAGAAAGAAGACTGAGAGCCAAATATGGGGGGATAGTGCGAAAGCTAAAGTACACAAAGCAATTGCAAAACTACTATAGAGCATGTTTCTCCATGCATTTTGCATTGGAGAATAACAGGTAAGCACCAACATCATGATACAGGCGCCAATGGCTGGGGCCGCTCTGAGTATACCTAAGCCTTCAACGCCTAGATGCAGGATCTCGTGTGCAAAAATAGGCAGTAAGATAATGACACTACAAAAAAGCATGGCGCTGAGATCCAGCAACATACTCCAAAACATCAGTGGATGTTTAAAGATAAACCAATAGGCCTCTTTTAAGCTTTTGCTTAAATGTTGTTTATGCGGGCTTGGGAAGTCGCGAGCGCTTAATGCGAATAAGCAGATGCTACCTACGCAACATAAGAAAAAAACGATAAAGAGAGTTTTTTCAAGCCCAAGTTGGCCAAGTAACAGTCCTGCACATAAGGGTGCTAAGATGCCGCCCATTTGCCAAATGAGAGCAGTCCATGTGGCTGCATTGCTATAGGCTGACTCTGGGGTTAGAAAAGGGCGTAATGAATTAAATGATGGGCTGTAAATGCCTCTAAGTATGCCTAAGCAAAAGATGAGGCTATAAATGCCGCATAAAAGTGTATTTTGTTGAATGTGCTGTTGTTGGTACTGAAAAAAAAGAACAATAAATAATAATGGAATTAAAGTGCTACAGCTAAAACTCCACTGCACAATTTTTTGTCGGTTATAGCGATCAGCCCAGTCGCCACTGATCAGGGAGAGGCAAATAAAGGGGAGTAACTCAATTAAGGCAATCATGCCAAGGCTGAGTGGATTTTGAGTGAGTTGATAGATACTATAGGCAATGACGACTTCTTGAATCATGATGGTTAGAATTAAGCACAACTGATTGACACTCAGAAGTGAAAAATCACGTGAATGAAAAGCCAAAAAAGCATCGGAATGGAAAAGCGACATAAACAGAATAGTTTCAAATATGAATTAAAAAAGGATGGCGCAAAGTCCATCCTTTTTAGGGTTTAAAGCAGATTACTGTGCTTTTGCTACCGTAACAGTTTCGTCATTTGCAGCCTTAGCCATAGGTGTATATTTCAAACCAAGGGTTGTGCTGGTGTATTGGCGAACTTGGTCAAGAAGCACAGGATTAGTGCTGAGTTCTTGTTGGTACGATTTTACAATTTCATGTAATTTCGGATTCCATTTACCTGCTACTTGCTGAGGGAATGCTTTTTCAAGCAAGCTCAACATAATATAAGGGGAAGTTGAAGCACCAGGAGACGCACCTAATAGGGCAGTCACAGCACCATCTTGTGATGCAAAAATCTCGGTACCAAATTGCAAGCTTGTAGGTTTGCCTGGTTCTTTCTTAATGATTTGAACACGTTGACCACCTTGGTTCATACGCCAGTCTTCTGGTTTTGCATCAGGATAGTATTTTTTCAACTCATTAAAACGGTCTTCATCGGTCATCATGACTTGGCTAACTAAGTATTTCACCAAATCAAGATTTTCCATACCCACAGCGGTCATTGGTAAAACGTTGTTCTTAGTGGTTGATTTCAATAAATCAAGCTGAGAACCTTGTTTTAAGAACTTGTTTGAATAAGTTGCAAATGGACCAAACAACACATATTTTTTACCATCGATATAACGTGTATCAATATGTGGAACAGACATTGGAGGTGCGCCTAATTCAGCACGACCATAAACTTTTGCAGTATGACCTTCAGTGACTTTTGGGTTGTCGGTCATTAAGAACACGCCACCTACAGGGAAGCCAGCATATTGCTTCGCTTCTGGTAAGCCTGTCATTTGTAAAAGTTTAACCGCTGCACCGCCTGCACCAATAAAGACAAAGCGCGTTTTCACGTGATCTGTTTTCCCTGTAGTGAGGTTTTTAAATGCAACAGTCCACGTTTTATCATCGTTTTGGCTAATGCCAGTCACTTCAGTTGATGTTTGTAGTTTGAAGTTAGATTGTTTTTTAAGGTGATCGACCAATTGAGTGGTGATCGAACCATAGTTCACATCCGAACCTACATCCATGCGTGTTGCAGCTACTTTCTGTGCAGTATCACGGCCATTCATCACTAAAGGTGCCCATTGTTTAATTTCAGCAGGATTCTCAGAGAATTTCATGCCATAGAACATCGGGTTTTTAACCATTGCAGCATAACGTTTTTCTAGGAAATTCACATTATCGCCCCAAACGAAGGCAATGTGCGGTACAGGATTGATAAAGCTATTTGGTTGACCCAAAACGCCTTCTTTCACCTGATAAGACCAGAACTGTTTTGCAACTTCAAATTGTTCCGCAACGTTCACAGCTTTAGAAATGTCCATTTTTCCATCTTTTTCAGAGGTATAGTTCATTTCCATAAAGCCAGAGTGGCCTGTGCCAGCATTGTTGAAGCCGTTTGAGCTTTCTTGTGCAACATTGTCTAGACGTTCATACATGCGAATTTGCCAGTTTGGCTCAAGCTCGCTTAGATATGTGCCTAAAGTTGCACTCATGATCCCACCGCCGACTAAGACTGCGTCAACAACAAGCTCATTGTTGGTGGTTTGAATTTTTTTAGACGTGACGGGTCTAAATAAGAAAATTACGACTGCAATAATAAGCAGTACGATCAATACCAAAAGGTATTTTAAGAATTTGTTCATGCGATTATGACCTTGGGGAGCAGGTTTTGGATCGCTTTATAGCGAATAGAATAAAAATAAGAAGAATGATAGAGCTGCTTATAAAGATCAGCTTGGTATAGTTGAAGTAATACTTAAAAGCTGAAAAGCGCACAAAAAATATAAGTTTTGAGTCTATTACACAGTCCTGATTTATGAATATTTTAGACTAAATATGTATTGACTTAGTAATTTTTATTGTAAATGGTTTGGGTTGAACTATAAATATGAGTGATGTGTAATATTAATCATTGTTTTTATTGGTGTTTATTTTTGTTAAGATTTAATAATTAAGATGCTGATGTTGAATATATATACAGGCATTCAATTTTTTAAAAGCTAAAATGTATAAATTGGATTCTAATAGAAATAGCATTGTCTGTACAAAACGCAGCACTGTTGTTTAAGAAAAAATGAACAATCACCTGACTTTATTATTTTAAAGCTAATTAAAGTCAGGTGCTGAGCTATTAAAACTTATTCAGTTTCAGCTTGATAAAAAGGTGCATGAGAACGAGGTAGGGCTGTGCGGCCACGGATTTGATCCGCGATTTTTTCAGCCATCATAATGGTGGTTGCATTTAAGTTACCCGTGATAATCAGCGGCATAATCGATGCATCCACCACGCGTAAACTTTGCAGACCATGCACACGACCTTGTCCATCGACTACCGCCATATCATCTTCACCCATTTTACAACTACAGGATGGATGATAAGCCGTTTCAGCGTGATTACGCACAAATTCGTCTAATTCAGCATCGCTACTCACATCTTTTCCGGGACTGATTTCTTCGCCTCGGTAAGGATCAAACGCAGGTTGCTGCATGATTTCGCGGGTGATTCGAATCGCGTCACGAAATTCCTGCCAGTCTTGTTCTGTCGACATGTAGTTAAATAAAATACTTGGATGATCGAAAGGGTTTTTAGATGTCACCTGTACTCGACCGCGTGAAGGTGAGCGCATCGAACCGACATGGGCTTGGAAGCCATGCTCTTTGACGGCATTGCTGCCATTATAGTTAATTGCAACAGGCAAGAAGTGGTATTGAATATTTGGCCAAGCAAACTCTTTGGAGGATCGAATAAAGCCACCTGCTTCAAACTGGTTGCTTGCTCCAATCCCTGTTCCGTTAAACAACCACTCTGCACCAATTGCAGGTTGATTTTGCCATTTTAAAGCAGGGTAGAGAGAAACAGGTTGCTTACACTTATATTGTAAGTACATTTCTAAATGGTCTTGCAGGTTTTCACCGACACCCGGTAAGTCATGCACGACTGGAATGTCGAGAGATTGAAGTAAGGTGCTTGAACCCACACCTGAACGTTGCAAAATTTGCGGTGATGCAATTGCCCCTGCACAAAGTAGAACTTCTTTATTGGCATAGACCTGAAGCAAGTTGTTTTGATTAGTACCTTGAATATATTCAACACCAATCGCTTGTTTGCCATTGAACAAAATTTGATTGGTCATGGCGTGGGTAATAATGGTTAGATTCGCTCGACCTTTGGCCATATCTAAATAGCCACGTGCTGTGCTTGAGCGTCGACCTTTGGGGGTCACGGTTCGATCCATTGGGCCGAAACCTTCTTGTTGATAACCATTTAAATCATCGGTGCGTGGATAGCCTGCTTGCACACCAGCTTCAACCATGGCGTGGAATAAAACATTATTGTCTGCTTTAGGTGTGGCGACAGAAACAGGACCAGCATCGCCATGATAGTCATTGCCACCAATATCACGGGTTTCAGCCTTTTTGTAGTAAGGCAGACAGTCCGCATAGCTCCAGTCCTCAAGACCTTTAAGGGTTGCCCATTGTTCTAAATCCATGGCATTTCCACGGATATAACACATGCCATTAATGAGGGATGAACCGCCTAAGCCTTTGCCGCGACCACATTCCATACGACGGTTGTTCATGTGGGGTTCTGGGTCGGTTAAATATGCCCAGTTATAACGACGCCCTTGTAAGGGATAAGCCAAAGCTGCAGGCATTTGAGTGCGAAAGTCGAGGCGATAATCAGGTCCGCCTGCTTCGAGTAACAGTACCGAAACATCGGGGTCTTCAGTTAAGCGAGCAGCCAGTACATTACCTGCTGAACCTGCGCCAATAATAATATAATCGTAGTGTTGAGAATGCATAATGATCCTTTTTCTATGGCAGAGCCACGTTGCATGAGAACGTGGCCACATGTTGAGTTGAGGATGAAAAAAAGAATAAATAAAAAGGAAGTAAGGATTTAGGTGGCTAAAATTCAGACTTTAAAAAATACTTTGGTATTGACCCAGTTCAACTTGAACTGATTTGATGCGGGTATAGTGTTCAAGTGTGGTGATACCATTTTCACGTCCGACCCCTGACTGTTTATAACCACCTACAGGCATTTCAGCAGGGGATTCGCCCCATGTATTGATCCAACAAATACCTGCCTCAAGCTGATGAATAATACGATGAGCTTGGGAAATATCTTGTGTGACCACACCTGCGGCTAAACCATAACTGGTGTTGTTGGCACGTTGAATGGCTTCTTCAATATTGTCATAGCTTAAAATGCTCATAACCGGACCAAAGATTTCATCTTGCACAATGTGCATGTCGTCATGACAGTCGGTGAACACGGTTGGTAATACATATGCGCCCTGAGCAAGTGCTGCTTCGGTGGCACGTTGTCCACCAATCAATAAGGTCGCACCTTGTTGTTTGCCTGACTCAATATAAGACAAGACTTTTTCCATATGCGGAAAGCTGACTAAAGGTCCAAAGTTGGTTTCAGCCTGCATCGGGTCACCTATGCGGATACGTTTTACACGCTCAATCACTGCTTGTTCAAATGCAGCCTTGAGGGTTTGTGGTACAAACACACGGGTGCCATTGGTACATACTTGACCTGAGCTAAAGAAGTTCGCCATCACCGCAATATCGGCTGCGCGATCAAGGTTGGCATCGGCACAAATAATCAGAGGTGATTTGCCACCGAGCTCCATGGTAACTTCTTTGAGACTAGAAGCCGCAGCACTGGCCATGACCTTTTTACCCGTTGCCACACCACCTGTGAATGAAATTTTTTGAATATCTGGGTGTTCAGTCAACCATTGACCCACTTCAGCACCAAAACCTTGTACCACGTTGAAAACCCCAGCAGGTACGCCTGCTTCAGTATAGATCTCTGCCAACTTTAAGGCGGTAAGAGGGGTCACTTCGCTAGGTTTAAAAATCATGGCATTCCCAGCAGCGAGGGCCGGAGCTGATTTCCAAAGTGCTATTTGGATTGGATAATTCCAAGCACCAATGCCTGCCACCACACCTAAAGGTTCACGGCGCGTGTAGAAAAAACTACTTTCACGTAGCGGCACTTGTTCACCTTGAATGGCAGTTGCAAGTCCCGCGTAGTACTCTAAAACGTCTGCACCAGTGACAATATCGACGGTAGAGGTTTCACTGAACGCTTTACCTGTATCCAGTGTTTCTAGGCGTGCTAATTCGTCATTACGAGCGCGTAAAATATCGACTGCACGACGTAAAATACGGGCACGTTCGACCGCTGTTTTGGCAGCCCATTCACGCTGCCCTTGTACAGCACTTTGCACGGCTGAATCGACATCAGCTTTGGATGCTTGTTGAATGGTGGCAATGACTTCACCTGTAGCGGGGTTGATACTGTCAAAGGTTTGACCACTGGTGACATTGAAATATTGTCCGTGAATATAAAGCGAGTGAAGCTGTACATCATTCATTTTGTTGTTCCTGCCGTATCTGTTGAATTAAGCGAAGTTGCATATCGACATAGTCGTATGCAATAGAACGTGCCAAATCACGATCAAATGCTTGATGACCACTTAAACTTCCACGTAACCATAATCCATCAATCAGTGCTGCTAGACCTTTAGCGGCTTGGCTTGCTTGGGCCTTTGGCATGAGCTGCAAGAAATGAAACTTCAAATTTGAATAAAGCCGTTGGTCATTAATTCGTTGCAGTCGACCTAAGTCGGGTAGGTGCATACTGGCAGACCAAAAATCCAGCCAAACCCGCATAGCAGTGTTGTTGACCTGACTGATGTCAAAGTTGGCATCAATAATGGCTTTGAGCGAATGTTCTGGACTGGGCTGCGTCACCTTTGCTTTATAGCTCGCCGTAGTCTTGGCTAAGACATTGAGCATTTGGCGCATGCAACTGTGAATGAGGCCTTGTTTATCGCCAAAATAATGACTCACAATGCCCGTAGAAAGCTGTGCTTTTTTCGCAATTTGAGCAATAGTGGTGTTGGATAAGCCCACTTCATAAATGACTGCATAGGCAGCATTAATGATTTCTTCACGGCGCTCATGCTCAGGTTTTACTCTACGTTTATTCATGACAATCCAGAACAATTTGCCTTAAATTTAAAGGCGTTAGATTCAATAACTTACATGGAAAGCATCATAGCATTTTTTTATGATACTTTTTATTGATTGAACGTTCAATCAATAAAAAGTACACTTATGGTTAAATTCAAAGCAAAATACTGCTAAATTGCTTTGAGTATTCGACATAACTTTTTATTTATCAAATGGATGTGCCATAAGGGTTTAATCTCAGGACATCTTTCAGAAAAGTGAGCTGATGAGCTATGAGCTTACGGTTTTATACTTTTTTCGAGTTGAGAAAGCTCATATAGTCATGTTGAAGGGAGATCTACAAGATTCCAATCGGAATATCGATGAACAAGGGGGGCTCACATTTTAAGCCTGTGTAGCAAATGCACCTCATAAATGATTTAAACCTTCAGGTTTAAAGAAGATAGCGTTTTTATTTCTGATAAAAATACTGTCGATTTCGTTAGTCGATTTTTAAGCTCTCGACCACGAGAAGTTTAAAAATTGGCTTTTGTCTTTTTTTATTTACTTTCTTGAGGATTGTATGGCAACAGATAATCCAAGAGCAGTTGATGATCAAACATTAGCGCCTAAAGACCGTTTAAATGGTGTGGTCTTTTATATTTCAGCTCTCATTATTTTAATTTTTTCTATTACCACCATTTTGTTTAATGACTTTGCCAATCGAACCTTAAATACAGTCTTGGCGTGGGTGAGTTCAACTTTTAGTTGGTATTACTTACTCGCAGCGACTCTGTATATGGTCTTTGTCATTTTTATTGCCTGTTCTCGCTACGGCAACATTAAATTAGGCCCCAAACATTCCAAGCCAGAATTTAGCCTTTTAAGTTGGTCTGCAATGTTGTTCTCAGCTGGGATCGGCATCGATTTGATGTTTTTCTCGGTGGCGGAACCTTTATCCCACTATATGCATCCACCTGTGGGTGAGGGGCAGACCTTAGAAGCTGCACGTCAAGGCATGGTGTGGACCTTGTTTCACTATGGTCTAACTGGATGGTGTATGTATGCATTGATTGGCATGGCATTGGGGTATTTCAGTTATCGCTATAACTTACCACTGACTATTCGCTCTGCTTTATATCCGATCTTTGGGAATAAGATTCATGGGCCGATCGGTCATAGTGTCGATACGGCTGCGGTCATCGGGACTATTTTTGGTATTGCGACAACCTGCGGGATTGGGGTAGTACAGCTGAACTACGGCTTGCATGTGCTGTTCGATTTACCCGAAAACCTCTGGATGCAAACCGCATTAATTGTGGTTGCGGTGGTAATGACCATTATTTCAGTAACTTCAGGGGTGAATAAAGGGCTGCGAGTTCTCTCCGAGATCAATATTTATGTCTCTGTCGGGTTGATGCTGTTTATTTTGTTTTTAGGCAATACCGAATTTCTATTGAATGCTTTTGTGCAAAATATTGGGGACTACATTAACCGTTTTCCAAGTATGACTTTGGAAAGTTTTGCCTTTCAACAACCGAAAGAATGGATGAACAGTTGGACATTGTTCTTTTGGGCTTGGTGGGTGGCTTGGTCACCATTTGTAGGTTTATTTTTAGCACGGATTTCACGTGGTCGAACCATTCGTGAGTTTGTTAGTGGGACGCTCATTATTCCTTTATTTTTCACCCTCACGTGGTTATCAATATTTGGAAATAGTGCGCTACATAGTGTGATTTTTGATGGCAATTTAGCCCTTGCCCAGAGTGTGATTGCCAACCCAGCACACGGTTTTTATGACTTACTGGCACAGTATCCGTGGTTTCCGTTTATTGCAGGGGTAGCCACCATTACGGGCTTGCTGTTTTATGTGACCTCAGCGGACTCAGGTGCACTGGTATTGGGTAATTTCACCACGCAATTTACCAATGTAGATCATGATGCACCACGCTGGTTAAGCGTGTTTTGGGCAGTGGCGATTGGTTTATTGACCCTTGCCATGTTGATGACTAATGGGATTACTGCACTGCAAAATGCCACCATCATCATGGGACTACCGTTTAGTTTTGTCATGTTCTTGGTGATGGCGGGTTTATACAAATCGTTAAGACTTGAAGATTATCGACAAGCCAGTAGTAGCTTAAATGCAGCACCTGTGGTAGGGAATGTCGACATTCTCAACTGGAAAAAGCGTTTGTCTCGGGTTATGCATCACCCTGGAACAACCGATACTCGGCGTATGCTCGATGATATTTGTCGACCCGCGGTGATGGCGGTTGCAGAGGAAATGCAAAAACGGGGTATCAACATCAGTGTTCAAGAGAGTGCGTTAGAAGAAGATCCAAATCTGTATCATTTAGATTTGATGATTCATTTGGAAGAAGAACAAAACTTTGTTTATCAAATTTGGCCTGTACGTTATATCGCACCGACCTTTAGTGAACGCGGCAAACTGGGTAAACGGTTTTATTACCGTCTTGAAACCTATTTGTATGAAGGTTCTCAAGGCAACGACCTTGTTGGCTACACCAAAGAGCAAGTGATTAATGATGTGCTAGATCGTTATGAACGCCATATGACCTTCTTGCATATCAATCGAATTAGTCCGGGGAATCGTCCCTTATTTCCAGACCCTCAAGGATAATTAGGAGGAACCATGTTGACCTCATATTTACATGCTTTTGCTTTGTTTTTCTCATTGCTGAATCCGTTCTTAATGAGTATTTACATGATTGGCATGATTCGGAACTCCGAAGCTAAAGTGTTTAATAAGGCCTTGATTCAGGGCTGTCTCATTGCCTTTATAGTATTTATGCTGTTTGCATGGGGCGGAGAAGCGATTTTTAGTAAATATTTAAATGTACGCTTTGAAGCCTTTCAAATATTTGGTGGTCTGATTTTCTTGGTGATTGGTTATCGCTACGTGTTTCAGGGGGCAGATACCATTGGTGAAATGCGTGGTGCGCCAGAGCATTTGGCAGGAACCATTGCGATGCCTTTTATGATTGGTCCAGGAACCATCAGTGCTGCTGTGGTGACAGGTATGGCACTGCCAATCAGCGGCGCAGCCATGATTATTTTCCTGACTTTGGCGTTGACCTGTGGCTTGATGATTTTAATGAAATTTGCGCATGACCATTTGCGTTATAAGCATGCCAAATATATTGACCGTTATGTTGATATTGTCGGGCGACTGTCAGCCTTACTGATTGGAACCATTGCGGTAGATATGATTATTAATGGCATTATTGGCGTCATGGCTGAAATGTAGAATCCACGAATAGCGGAACATAAAAAAGCCCTCAGTAAATGAGGGCTTTTTTATTTAACTGAAGAACCAAGTGTAATAACCCCAGATCATCAGTGGCCACGATAGAAACGGGCTAAACAGCCATTTCCAAATCCAGTGGCGTGGCACGAACCCGACGCCGTGGATAAAGCCACCTGATATACCAATCATGATATACATCAGCGCACTGTGGCTATAGTGACCATTGTCATCCAACATAGCAGCAGGATGCACTAACAACACCGCTGCAAGTGGAAAGGCCAATAGGCAGGAAATTAGCATCGCAAATTTGTTCGGCTTTTTATCTACAGTTTGGTTTTCCATAGCAACGTCTGTCATGGTTTATTCCTCATCAAGGTCTTGATGATGTTCGATATACAAAGCACTGAGTACACCTGCAAAGCAAGCCATCAAAATGCCGAGAATCCATGCAAAATACCACATAATTTGATCTCCTTAGACACAGCCTTAGTAAAGGCTGTGTGAATTCTCTTTAATGTGTGTGTTGGTAATAACACCCCACATTTTGTAATAACACCAGGTGGTATAGCACAAAATGAGTGGGACAAAGATACATGCAGCAACTGTCATTACAGTTAACGTCGTTTTACTTGAAACTGCATCCCACATGGTCAAGCTTGCAACAGGTTGAATGCTTGATGGCATTAAGAATGGGAACAGCGCAAAACCAGCAGTTAAAATTGCACCCACGACCGCTAAACTCGAACCTAAGAAGCTAAAGCCCGCTTTGTTTTTGCTTGCTGCAAGCACCACAATCAAACCACCTAAGATACCTGCGATAGGCGCAATCATGGTAATTGGGTAAGTCGAGTAGTTGTTCATCCAGCCATGGTTGGCATTGGTCAACACTTCTTTTGCTAATGGGTTAGCAACACCGTTGGTGTCAAATGGAGTGACTAAGGTATAACCTTCGATTCCACCAAAGTACAACCAAGCACCAGCACCTAAGAAACAGATGAGATAAACAATGCCCATAAGTTTCGTTGCTTGTGCTGAGCGTCTGCGTAAGTCACCATCGGTACGAAGCATGAGCCATGCACCGCCGTGTGCGCACAGCATCGATAAACTAACTAGTCCGCAGACTAAAGCAAATGGGTTGAGTAGGGCAAAGAAGCTCCCTGTATAAGTTGAACGGACGGTATCATCTAAACTAAATGGCACGCCTAAGAACATGTTCCCAAAAGCCACACCGAAGACCAGTGCAGGCACAGCACCACCGACTGCTAAACCCCAGTCCCATGACGTACGCCATTTGGTATTTTGCAGTTTAGAGCGGTAGTCAAAGCCGACAGGTCGTAAGAATAGGGCAAACAGTACCAACAGTAGCGCCCAATACATGCCTGAGAATGCTGTTGCATAAACCATTGGCCATGCGGCAAACAATGCACCGCCAGCAGTAATGAACCAAACTTGGTTACCATCCCAGTGCGGAGCAATGGTGTTGATAGCCGCACGGCGTTCTTCATCTGTTTTGCCCACAAATGGCATGATCGCCATAGAGCCCATATCGAAGCCATCGGTGAGGGCAAAGCCAATCAGTAAGACGCCAACTAAAACCCACCAAATGATTTTGAGTAATTCATATTCGATCATGCTTGAGTCTCCTCATTACGAGCTGCTTCAAGTTTTTCAAAATGGTATTTACCAGTGTGAAGTGAACTTGGACCAAGACGTGAGAATTTGATCATTAAATACATTTCAATAATCAAAAGAACGGTATAGAACGCAGCTAAAGCAGCGATAGAACCCCATACATCACCTGTGCTTAAGCTTGATGCTGACAAGTGTGTAGGTAGAACTTCACCAATCGTCCACGGTTGACGACCTACTTCAGCAACATACCAACCTGTTTGTGCAGCAATCCATGGCAGAGGCAAAGCGAAAAGCGCGAACTTCAGTAACCATGGTTTGTTTTCTGCATTGCGTTTTGCCACAGCAAAGGTTGCTAGAGCAAATAACAACAACATAAGGAAACCAGATACAACCATGGCACGGAATGCCCAGAATAAGCTTGGTACGTGCGGAATCGTGTCTTTCGCAGCAGATTTGATTTGATCTTCAGATGCATCAACTACATTTGGTGTGTATTTTTTCAGCAGTAAGCCGTAGCCCAAGTCTTTTTGAGTTTCAGCAAAGGCAGCTTTTAGCTCTGGAGAAGTATCACCCGCGCGTAGTTTTTCCAGTTGTGAGTAAGCCACCATACCGTTACGAATACGATCTTCGTGTTGTACGATCAAATCTTTAATGCCAGTCACTTCTTTGTCTAAAGAACGTGTTGCAATAAGACCCATCACATATGGAATTTTCACTGCATAATCTGTAGTCATGGTTTCTTTATTTGGAATACCAAACAAAGTAAAGGGTGCAGGTGCAGGGTGAGTATCCCATTCTGCTTCAATGGCCGCGAGTTTAGTTTTCTGAACATCACCCAGTTCATAACCTGACTCATCGCCCAGTAAAATCACTGAAAGTGTTGAAGCTAAACCAAAAATTGCGGCAATGGCAAATGAACGACGCGCAAACGGAATATCGCGTTTTTTCAGTAAGTAGTAGCTTGAAATAGCAAGGACGAAAATAGCGCCTGTCACATAACCCGCAGACACGGTATGTACAAATTTTACCTGCGCAACTGGGTTAAAAATGAGAGCACCAAAATCTACCAGTTCCATGCGCATGGTTTCATAGTTAAATACAGAACCGACAGGGTTTTGCATCCAACCATTTGCAACCAAAATCCATAAGGCAGACATATTAGAACCGAGTGCAACCAGCCATGTCACACATAAGTGCTGCACTTTGGATAAGCGATCCCATCCAAAGAAGAACAGACCGATGAATGTCGATTCTAAGAAGAATGCCATTAATCCTTCAATGGCTAATGGAGCACCGAAAATATCCCCCACATAGTGTGAGTAATATGCCCAGTTAGTCCCGAACTGGAACTCCATGGTTAAGCCAGTAGTGACCCCTAAAGCGAAGTTAATACCGAAGAGTTTCCCCCAAAACTTGGTCATGTCTTTATAAATTTCTTTACCTGAAATCACATAGGTGGTTTCCATAATGGCAAGAATAAAGGCAAGCCCCAGTGTAAGTGGAACAAAAATAAAGTGATACATCGCGGTCATAGCGAACTGGAACCGCGAAAGATCGACCACGCTTTCAGATATCATCAACGTGTCTCCTTGATTGGGGATGGATTGCCTGCAATACGCTCAGCAACTTGATTGTCAAAATTTTTAGGGATAGTCGGGGCGTCAAACCAGATGTTCTTAATGACCATTAAAATAATCACCTTAATGATTAAAATGGCCACAATCTCTCTGGTGACTTTTTGATTGAGATTTTTGGGGACTAAGCTCATTTCATAAAGCCTATTTTTTAACTTGCTTTATATTATTAAACAAAAACATACAAAAGATAAATAGTCTTTAAACTTAAATAAAAAATATATTATTAAGTCTTTTAAATACATGTACTTAAAATAATGATGTGATGAAAAATAAACTAATATTTTTGTATTTTAAAGTTGACCAAATTGCTTATGTTTATATTTAAATACCTGACTAAAATACTTGTATATATTTATTTTAAATCCGACTAAAACGCTTATATTTAACGTTCATCGATATTTTATTGTTAATTCCTATTAAGAGTATAAAAGTGACGGGGATTTTAAATTATGGATTTTAACTGATATGGAGGATTGGTTATTTGATCTGTTGTATACATCACAAGGAAATTAGGAATTGAAAATCGAATTAATATTGAAACTTTTTTCTGTTGTGTCATCTTGGGTTGAGGGCAGAGGTGGGAGATAGAATTCTCATCCTGAGCTTAGTCTGTGTAAATTTTCTTAAAATGCAGAAAGCTGGATTGTGAATGGAAAGATTGCTTTAAAAAGCTTCAACCAGAAGATGAGGCAAGGGTTAGATTTAAACAGCGCGTTGTGAGGCGTTTGTTGGAGGCTGACGTTGTATCAAGATCTTGGTAGGGTTAGGCATTGCAAAGGATAAACTTGCTCATAAAGACGTACAGCGTTGAAATAGGATTGGATTTGGTGCTTGTTTAGCGCGTACTTTCGCCACTAAAAAGTTGATTGGATTTTGAAATTTTCTTTGCTATGTAATGCGACTTTTTTAGACGAATGAGAATAATTTGTGACTGAAACTCAAGCTCACCAAACTCAGGCTCAACTTGCACATAGTGTAGTTGACCGTATTCATCGCGAACGCGAGCTTGGGCCGAAAAACCGGGACGTGCATTCCCGCTGGAGATGGTCGCCAGACGACCCAGTAAGTTGGTTTGTTTTTTATCTGGTCTGGGTTTAATAACTTGATCCAAACAGTGGATCATAAAAACGGTAAAGAAAATTGCAATAATTAGCGCAGGCAAGATTAGATAGTAAGCCGAAGTAAAGGTTTGTTCTTTGGCATAGATGCAGAACTGAAGGAAATAACCTGCAACACTAAAATTAAGTAAGAGAAAAACCACAATCAGCACTTTAGAAAACTTAACGTCCAGCAGTGGAGATTCAGTCAATTTTTGCGGGGAGAGCCTTTTGATGAAATGACTTGGGCTGGATTTAAAAAAGTAGCCTAAGGTTTCCACCATGCTGAGTATGACTAAAGTCAATAAGCTGAAATGAAAGAGCATCAAGCCAGGGTGATGTAGCAACTCATACATGGTGAACGTCCAATTTCATTATTCTTCTGTGAGATAAATCCCACCGTCAGAATGCACGGTAATCGCTACTTTTTCAAGTGCTTCGCCTTGGCATGGGCCAGAAATGCATTCACCTGTTTCAACCATGAACAATGCACCATGGGTCGAGCATTCAATAAATTCTTGGTCGCGGTCTAAAAACTGATTTTCCAAAAATTCAAGTTCAACTTGCAAATGCGGGCAAATGTTTTGGTACGCAAAGAAGGCACCGTCACGTTGGGTGATAAAAATCGTATCCCCTTTAGGTGTTTCAAAAGAGCGCGCTTCACGTTCTGGGATGTCTTCTGTCATGCAAATTTTTTGCATCATGCACATTCCTTTTGCAGTTGTTGGAACAATTCAGCGTAATCTGCCACAGCCAAACGAGGGCCGAACTGTGACACCACTTCACTTGAAATCAAAATTGCAAGTTGCGCAGCTGTATGTAAGCCTAAGCCCGCATTCACTGCATAAAGGAAGGCACCAGCAAAGGCATCACCTGCACCATTGGCATCGATAGCGTGTACTTTACGACCCGCGACATTAAATGTTTCTTGTGCATTTGAAATAAGAGCACCTTCCGCCGAAAGCGTAATCACCACATGCTGGCTCAGTGTTTTAAGTTTTGCTAAAGCCGCCTCAACTGTTTCAGTTTCGGTGTACATCATGGCTTCTTGCTGGTTACAGAACAGTAAGTCCACACCATCCGCTATCATTTCATCTAGACCATGACGCGCGTATTGCACCATCGCAGGGTCAGATAGGGTTAATGCAATTTTAACACCATGAGCTTTGGCAATTTCACGAGCCTGCTTAACAGCTAAACGTGCGCTATCGCTGGTTGAAAGATAACCTTCGATATAGAGCCATTTCGCTGTTTTTAAGGGTTCAAAGTCAATCTGTTGTTCAGTTAACTCGGCTGTAATACCTAAATAGGTATGCATAGTGCGTTCAGAGTCTTCACTGACTAGAACCATACACGTGCCTGTTACGCCTTCACTGATTGATTTATCAGTGTTTTTAATGCCTGCTTCGTGTAAACCATTGAGGTAAGTTTGCCCTAGTTCATCATTGCCCACGCGGCATGCATAAAATGCTGAACCACCCAAGGCACTAAAAGCAACGGTGGTGTTGGCTGCTGAACCACCTGAAGCCTGACCTTTATAGCTTTGTGTTTCTTTTAATTTTTTGTAAAGATCTGCTTGTGTTTCACCATCAGTTAACTGCATAGTGCCTTTTTGCAAATGTTGTTGAATAAGGAAGTCGTCAGAGACTTTAAATTCTTGGTCGATTAGTGCATTACCAATTGCAAAAAGATCCACAGTTGCCATGTCTTTTTTCGTCACGTATTGAAAATAAAGCGACATTTTACACCAATGCTCAAGATTGCTGTAGTTTGTTGAGGAAAATTCATTTTATTTACGTGGCAAATGTAGTGAAATGGCTTTGCTCATATTCAAGGAAGTTTAGATGGAAATTTTAATTCAAGCGGCAGAACAATTACCTCCTCAAATACAAGCTTTGGCACAACTCGCAGCAAAAGAAGGATATGAACCGTTGACCCGCTTGATCGAAGAATATCAAAGTGGAAAAAATCGTTTTGATCAAAAGGGTGAAGTGTTGTTATTGGCCTATGATCAAGACCAATTGATTGCCTGTGGCGGTTTAAATCAGCAATGGGGTGAAAATGAAATCGAGGCGCGTATTGGGCGCGTACGCCGTTTTTATGTACACCCTAAATACCGTAAGAGCGGTGTGGGTCGTCAGTTGTTGGCGCATCTAGAAAAATGTGCGCGTCCAAACTTTTCTGCACTGTGTTTAAATACCGCAGATTTATCCGCAGCCAGTTTTTATCAAAAGCAAAACTATGTTTTTGTAGAGAATCACCCGAACTATAATTATTTTAAATATCTCATCTAGTTTTACTTTCTGAGAACGCTTCACTCAAAAAGACTGAAATTTGGAAAGCAGTGAGATGCTTTTCAAATTTCCAGCAAATTACTCGGGTTTTCAGCGTGAAATCTTTTGACAACTAAAGCTATAATGCAGGCAGTGTATTAATTATTGTTAGGAGATCACATGACTGTAGATGTCACTGAAACCATTTCTCAAACTGTACATCCTGCGTTTCAGTTGGTACGTCAACACCATGTTGAAGCTTTAGACATTTTAGTGTCTGAATATAAACATAAAGTCACTGGGGCAGTGCATTATCACTTGGCCACCAATCATGATGAAAATGTATTCTTGGTTGCCTTTCGCACCCAACCTATGGATTCAAAAGGCGAAGCGCATATTTTAGAACACACAGCACTATGTGGTTCGGAAAAATTTCCTGTTCGTGATCCGTTCTTTTTAATGATTCGTCGTTCACTGAACACTTTTATGAACGCCTTTACTGCGGCGGACTGGACAGCGTATCCATTTGCGACTCAGAATAAGAAAGATTTCCAAAATTTACTCGAAGTGTATTTAGATGCGGCTTTTGCAGCCAATTTGAATCCGCTGGATTTTGCTCAAGAAGGAATCCGCATTGAGCTTGAAAACGGTGAGCCTGTTTATAAAGGTGTGGTTTTCAACGAAATGAAAGGGGCAATGAGTTCGCCTTCAGACCAGTTGTATCATCAGTTAGCGCATCACTTATTCCCTGAAACCACTTATCATTACAACTCAGGTGGCGACCCTAAAGATATTCCAGATTTAACTTATGATGAGTTAGTGAGTTTCTACAAGTCCCACTATCATCCAAGTAATGCAGTTTTCATGACCTTTGGTAATGAATCTGCTTATAACTTACAAGAACAATTTGAAACTTTAGCCTTGGCGAAGTTTTCAAAAGGGGAAACGCTATTCTCTAAAGAAGAGCGCCGTTTGACTGCGCCACTAGAAGTGACTGAAACCTATGCGGTAGATGCGGAAGATTTAAAAGACAAAACTTATCACATTATTTCGTGGTTATTGCCTAAAGCCAGCGAGATCAAACTACGCTTAGGTATGCGCCTTGTCGAAGGTGTGTTGTTAGAAGATTCAGCTTCTCCATTGCGTCATTACCTTGAGACCTGTGGTTATGCACAGTCTACTGGCCCGATTATGGGAGTAGATGATTCAAATTATGAAATGACCTTCTACTGTGGCGTACAGGGTTCAAACCCTGAACATACAACTGAGTTTAAAGCAGGTGTGTTTAAGGTTTTAGAAGACGTCGCTTCAAAACCTGTCGATCAAAACATGGTCGATGCGATTTTACATCAAATTGAATTGCATCAACGTGAAATCAATGGCGATGGCATGCCTTATGGTCTAAGCCTGATTTTAAATGGTTTGGGGAGTGCGATTCACCACAGTGACCCAGTCACTGTATGGGATGTGGACTCAGCCATTGCTGCGGTAAAAGAAGAACTGAAAGATCCAATGTGGTTGTCAAACTTAATCAAAACTTATTTGATTGATAACCCACACCGTGTACAAATGACGTTGGTGCCTGATGCCAATAAATCTGCAGTGGAAGCAGCGGCAGAAAAAGCACGTTTAACCGAAATAGGTGCACAGCTAACAGAAGCTGAAAAAGCAGAAATTGAAGCACAAACTGAAGCACTCAAAGTCCGTCAAGATACCCCAGATGACCTTAATCTTTTGCCAAAAGTGGGCTTGGAAGATGTGCCTGCTGAACTGCAAATTGTACAAGGGCAGTTGCGCGAGATTATCTCAAATCGTATCGATTATCCGTTGAATCTTTATCATGCGGGTACGAATGGTATTTACTACAACCAAGTGCTGATCCAGATTCCGCAAGATGTAGTGCAGTCACCTTACTTTAACTTGCTGTCCATTTTGATGGGTGAAGTTGGTGCAGGTCAATATGACTATCTAGAACTACAACAACTACAAACTGCGGTGAGTGGTGGTTTAGGTATGGGCGCCTCTTTACGATCTCAAGTAAATGACAAAAATCAAATCAGTGCATGGTTAACGCTGACCACAAAATCGTTGGTGAGTAATTTTGACAGTATTGCATTGTTGAAACTGGCTTTTGAACAACTGCGTTTTGACGAAAAAGATCGCATTGTTGAGTTATTGCAACAACGTAAAACACGTTGGGCATCCCGTCTTTCAGGTTCAGGCCATAGTTATGCCATGCAAATTGCGGGACGTAACCACAGCGCTTTGGCAAAACGTGATTATCACAACACGGGCCTAGGTGCGTTAAACTGGTTAGGCGATCTAGTCAGCCGTATTGAAAAAGATGCAGTAGCTTATGATGATTTTATCAATGAATTAAAAGCGATTCATTTAAAACTTTTACAAGCACCAAAACAGTTCTTACTGGTTTGTGAAGAACATCAGTCAGACCGTTTGGTTGAAGAAGTTCAAAATGTGTGGGACAAGTTAGCTATTCCTGAGCAAACTGTGAGTTTGAAAATGGCTGAGCAGATCGATACCGATGCAGATGAGGCGTGGTTAATTCAAGCCAATGTTCAATTCTGTTCATCGGCTTATCAAGCCGTTGAGGTGTCACATCCAGATGCTGCACCGCTGATGGTACTGGCAGCGTACTTGCGTAATGGTTTCTTACACAGTGCAATTCGTGAAAAAGGTGGGGCTTATGGTGGTGGCGCAAGCTATGACGGCAATGCATGTTCATTCCGCTTCTATAGCTACCGTGATCCGCGTTTGGCTGAAACTTTTAATGACTTTGAAGCCAGTGTGCAATGGTTGCTCAATACTGAGCAAAAACCACATCAGCTTGAAGAAGCAATTTTAGGTTTGATTGCGGGTATGGACAAACCAGGTTCACCAGCGGGTGAAGCGATTACGGCATGTTATGCACTTTTACATGCACGTACACCAGCCTTCCGTAAGCAGTTGCGTAGCCGTCTTTTGGCTGTGAGTTTAGAGGACTTGCAACGTGTGGCGGTACAATACTTGCTTGAACAAAAACCAACGAAAGCCGTGGTTGCACCTATGGCGAAGCGTGATACTTTAATTGAGTTAGGTTTTAGTATTCAACAAGTTCAGTAAAACAATAAGAGGGTCGTATGGCGTTCAAATCATTTGAGCGTTCAACTTTAGTACTGAGCATGACTGTGCTCAGTACTTTGGGTGTCGCTAAAACACATGCACAAATTTCCGAAGTACCTGCAACTCCTGCAACAGCCGAGGCATGTGTTGCATTAGCATCGAATGCAGACCGTTTGGCTTGTTATGATGCATTATTCAAAATTCCTGAAGCAGTAAAGCCGCGCATTGTTTCTGAGCAACGTGCAGCCATGGAAATTGCGCCAGAACCTGAAAATATCACAGGGAAGATTGCGCAAAGTGTAAGCTCTGTCTTTGCTTCGGAAGGCCCTAAAATATCGCCAAATTTATCTTTAATGGATAGCCGTTGGGAGCTTTCACCAGAAAGCAAACTGGGAACTTGGAATATTCGTGCCTACCAACCTGTGTATTTAATGCCTGGTTTTTGGACGACAGATAAAAATGAATATCCACAAAGTCCAAATCCGACCAATACGGTGGATGAAGATCAGAACCTAAAGTCAATGGAAGCGAAATTCCAACTGTCTTTAAAAACCAAAGCGGTGGAAAACCTATTTGGGGACAATGGCGATGTTTGGTTGGGTTATACCCAGTCTTCTCGTTGGCAGCTTTATAATAGTGATGAATCACGTCCGTTCCGTGAAACGAACTATGAGCCTGAAGCCAGTTTGGTTTTCCGCACCAATTATGAATTGTTGGGTTTAAATGGCCGCTTGCTGGGATTAACTTTCAATCATCAGTCTAATGGTCGTTCCGATCCGCTGTCACGTAGTTGGAACCGTGTCATGTTGAATGTGGGTTTTGAAAGAGACAACTTTGCTCTCATGCTGCGCCCTTGGTATCGCTTAGACGAAGATGCAGATGATGATAATAACCCTGATATTAAGGATTATGTCGGACGGGGTGACTTAACAGCATTCTACCGTTGGAATGAACATGATTTTTCACTCATGCTACGCCATAGTTTAAAAGGTGGCGATGACTCGCGCGGTGCTGCACAGTTTGACTGGGCTTTTCCTATTTCAGGGAAGTTGCGTGGCCATTTCCAGTTATTTGATGGTTATGGCGAAAGCTTAATTGATTATAACCACCGAGCGACTTATGTGGGCTTGGGTGTTTCCTTAATGAATTGGTACTAATTTAGAAACATAAAAAAACCACGTTCAATACGTGGTTTTTTATGTTTAAGTGTTAGGTGTTTTAACCAATTTGAATATCGGCAGTTGGGTGTTTTAGGCGGCTCTTTTTCGGCGTCGCTATCAGGTAGGCCAGCGTTAAAGGACCTAAACGACCTGCAAACATCAAGAGCATCAAGATAAATAAACTTGCAGGTTGAAGTTCACCCGTGATGCCGCGTGACAAACCGACAGTACAAGCAGCGGAAATGGCTTCAAATAACAAATCCATAAACTGATGATTAGGTTCGATTAAAGATAAACTAAAGATGCCTAAGAAAATAAGTGCTGCGGTAATAGAGACGACAGCCATCGCCTTAAAAGAGGTTTTTTGAGAAACAGAGTGATTGAACACACGAATTTCATCTTCGCGTCGAAGGAAGCTAATCACGCTGAGTAAAACAATAATAAAAGTACCTACTTTAATCCCGCCTGCGGTACTCATCGAGCCACCCCCAATGAACATCAGTAACATAGTCACGAGGGTCGAAGCATCTTTCATCTGTGCCAAATCAAGACTGTTAAAGCCCGATGAACGAGGTACGGTGGCATGGAACCATGCATTTAAAGCTTGGTCACCTAAGCTCATTGGCGCTAAAGTGAGGGGATTGTTCGATTCAATCGCCCATAAAAGAACAAAAGCGATGAGGTTTAAGCCTGCAATGGTGGATAAAATCAGTTTGCTATTGGTACTTAAGCCTTTCCAACTTTTGCTGTGTTTAATGTCCATTAACACCACAAAACCTGTCCCACCAATGATGTATAGCATACTGATGGTAAAGGTAATGAGATACTGACCCGAGAAGCTCATTAGACTGTTGGGAAACAGTGAAAAGCCACCATTGTTAAATGCGGATACACTATAAAAAGCCGCATAAAAAAGAGCTTGGTTGAAGTTGTAATCTTCTAACCATGCAATGGTCAAAATAACCGTACCGATCGCTTCAAAAAATAAGGAATACAGCAGTACACCTTTAATGGTGAAGGACACTTTGGATAAGCTGGTTTGACCAATGGTCTCTTGCGCCATGATTTGTTGCTTTAAACCGAGTTTGGTCGACAGACTCAGTGCGGCTAAAATTGCAAAAGTCATAAAGCCTAAGCCACCAATTTGAATCAGTAGCATGATGATGACTTTACCTGTTACGGTAAAAGTTTCACCGACATTCACCACAGACAGTCCCGTAATGGTGACTGCTGAGCTGGCGGTGAACAAAGAGTGAATCCAACTCAGTTCACCGTGGTGCGAAATGGGTAACTTTAATAATAGAGTCCCAATAATAATAAAGCTCAAAAACCCCAAAGCCAGCAGGCTGGGCGGGCTTAAATTAATGGTGCTGTTTGGTTGGGTTTGCCATTCTTTGACTTTTTTCATGATTTGAACCGTGCTGAAAGACGACGTAATGTTTCGAGTAAACCTTCAACAACTAGAATATCACCCACTTGTAAAATTAAATTGGGGTCAATGCTGTACAAAACGTCTTTGCCACGTTTATGGAGTAATGTTTTCACATCAGGTGCTTGATCCATCAGTTGGCGGAAGCGAGTCCCTTGTAGTTTTTCATCAATTTCAATTTTGACAATATAGTGGTTATCTTCAAGCGCCATATAGCGACTGACCATGGGGTAGCATAAAGACTGCGCAATCCGTACGCCCATGTCCTCTTCAGGGTGAATAATTTTACTAATCCCTAAATGGCTTAAAATCATATGGTGCGACTTTGATTTGGCTTTGACCCAAATTTTTTCAACCCCAATATTTTTGAGGTGCAGCACACACAAAATACTGGCTTCAATATTTTCACCAATTGCGACCACCACGGCATCGCAGTTTTTAATATTTAATTCATCGAGGACATGTTCATCTGTTGCGTCGGCGATGACAGCATGGGTCACCTGCTCAGAAATATTTTCAACATATTTTTTTTCGCTATCGATACCAATGACATCATGTCCCAGTTCAATGAGTTGAGTTGCAACTGTGGCTCCAAAGCTTCCTAAACCAATCACTGCAAATTGTGCCATGTCATCTTTCCTTTAAATTTTTTATACGTCGATTGTTAACGAATGTTGTGCCAAATTTCACAAGATGTCATCTTTATACAGACACGCTTTTTTCGCTCAACCGCGCTTTGCCTTATACCAATATATCACTCATCCAAAGGAGTATATAAATGCGGAAGACACTGTATGAATCCCTGAGGGTCGCGTTTCCAGAATTGAATGATACCGCAATTCCAGAAGAACAAGATGAGTTCGAGCACTTTGTACGTTGGTTGAATAGCGATTATTCAAACATTCAAAAAATAGAACTCGATGATTTTCGACAAAATGGTATTGATGAATGCCATCGACTCCAACAGTTAGGTATTGACTTAGACGAGCTGAAAAACCAAATTAATGATGATATGGCGTCTTTTTATCAAATGTATGACAGTGAGGAAGAAGAAACCTCAGACATGCATGGTTATGATTTTGAGTTTAGTTTTGATGTTATTTTTAACCACATTAAAATTTTTATCGAGCCTTATGAACTCAGTTTGCTGGTTATTGAGCGGGAAAACCCTTATTGGCTGTTGGTACCGCATAATGATGAGCTGATCGATAGAATTATTGTTACATATAATCACACGTTCGGTGATGAAGAGCCGATGCAGCTCATAGAATAAAACCGCCTCGAAGGGCGGTTTTATGTATGTATTGAATCTTTTATTTTAAGAAACGTTGATAACCTAGGTTATTGGTAATTTCTTCATATGGATACGAAATACTTTCTAAGGTTTCAATCAAACCATCTGGGTTTTGTTTCGCGTCACTTGCTTCTAAACCTACAAGGACACGACCTTCCGCAGCACCGTGGTTACGGTAGTGGAATAGGGTAATGTTATGCGTAGGTCCAAGGCGTTCGAGGAACATTAACAGAGCACCTGGACGTTCAGGGAACTCAACACGGAACAAACGCTCATTTTCAAGATCTGCATGACCACCAATCAGGTAGCGAATATGCAGTTTTGCTACTTCATCATCAGATAAGTCATCGACATCGAACTGAGTTTTGAGTGCTTCAAAAATATCATGACGCTCTTTTTCACCGCCTTTTAAGCTAATGCCGACAAAGACTTGCGCTGCACTGGCATCGCTCGCACGGTAGTTAAACTCGGTGATATTACGGCCCTGTAGCGCTCGGCAGAAATTCAGAAAAGAACCTTTTTTCTCTGGAATGGTCACAGCAAAAATAGCTTCTTTGCGTTCACCCAATTCAGTACGTTCTGCAATATAACGTAAACGGTCAAAGTTCATGTTTGCACCACATACAATTGAGACGATGTTTTGCCCAATTAGCTCGTGTGTTTCAACATATTTTTTAATCCCTGCTAAGGCCATCGCACCCGATGGTTCAACGATGCTACGACATTCATCATAGGTGTCTTTAATTGCGGCACAAATTTCATCTGTATTGACTAAAACTACTTCACGCTCAACGAGCGGGCCTGAGTTATCTGACTTTTGTAGTTGAATCACTTCAAATGGTTTTTCACCAATCTGTGCTACAGCTGTGCCATCAGCAAATAAGCCGACTTGAGGCAGTACAACACGTTCACCTGCTTCAAATGCAGCTTTTAAACAAGCAGATTCGTCATATTCAACTGGAATGACTTTGACATGTGGTGCAACATCGCCTAAGTAGGCTGCTACACCAGCAATTAAACCACCGCCACCAACAGCGACGAAGACATAGTCGACATCGCGCCATTGGCGCAAAATTTCATTGCCAATCGTGCCTTGACCTGCCATGACCAGTTCATCGTCATAGGGTGGAATAAAACTCATACCGTCTTCTGCAGCACGTTGAATTGCATATTTGTTGGCAACATCAAAAGAGTCGCCATGGAGAACTACTTCACCGCCTAAGCGTTTGACTGCCTGAACTTTAATATCTGGGGTGGTTTTCGGCATCACAATAATGGCGCGAATCCCGAGTTTTTTACCTGACAGTGCTACACCTTGGGCATGGTTGCCAGCAGACGCAGTAATCACGCCACGTTCAAGTTGGGCTCTAGGGAGTTGGCTAATGCGGTTATAGGCACCGCGCAGCTTAAATGAAAAGACTGGTTGTAAGTCTTCACGTTTAAAACGAATGTTGTTATTGAGTTTCTCACTAATTCGAGGTGCCGCTTCGAGTGGAGTTTCGATTGCAACATCGTAGACTGTTGCTTGTAATATTTGTCGAACCAAACGAGACAGCATGTTAATTTCCCATTTAACAGTTTAAAATAGAGGATCATTGTAACAAACCCCTGTACATTTGGGCTGTAAAATCAGCAACAAATGTCAAAAAATAGTTGAGCCAAATTATGAGTCTGTATGCTACCCAAGATGAAAAAAAGCAAGCTGCTGCAAAAGCTGCCTTAAAGCACTTACCTAAAGGTGGCATTTTAGGGGTGGGTACAGGCAGCACCGTCAATTTCTTAATTGAACTTTTACCTGAGCTTCAGCTTGAAGCGGCTGTGGCAAGTTCAGAAGCAACGGCTGAGCGCTTAAAAAAATTAGGCATTGAAGTGGTTGATATGAACTCTGTGGGCGGTTTAGATGCCTATGTAGATGGTGCAGATGAAATTGACCGTCATATGCATATGATCAAAGGTGGTGGGGCTGCACTTACTCGCGAGAAAATCGTGGCTTCAATTGCGAGAAAATTTGTTTGTATCGTTGATGACTCTAAGTGGGTTGATCAATTGGGGCGTGACTTCCCACTTCCGATTGAAGTGATTCCAATGGCTCGTTCAGCTGTGGCACGTAAAATTGTAGCGCTCGGTGGTGATCCTGCTTACCGTGAAGGCGTGGTGACGGATAACGGTAACGTGATTTTAGACGTCTATAACTTAAATATCTTAAATGCGCTTGAGCTTGAAAAAACCATTAACGACATTCCAGGTGTGGTGTGTAATGGTATTTTTGCAATCAATAAAGCAGATGTGGCAGTTGTTGCAACAGACAGCGGTATTGAAGAACGTACGGCGGTTTAATTTTAAATCTCCCCAAACCTCTCTTTGAAAATAAGAGGCTAAAAGCAAAAACATTTTTATCTTATGTTTTTCTCCCTCCTTTCAAAAGGAGGGCCGGGGAGGATGATTCAATAAAAGAATAATATTAATGACCTTAGCAGACCTACCTGAAATTCAAATCACCCATCATGCACGTGCGACCCGGTTACGACTTCGTGTTGAACCAACTCAAATTCGTTTAACCGTGCCTAAGTTTTGTAGCAAACGGCAAATTCAGGATTTTTTAAATCAATCTGAACAGTGGATGGTTGAAACTTGGCAGAAGCAACAAGCCAGTCTGGTACAGATAGATCGAACCCTTCCCACAGAGTTGCGGTTATTTAATCGCCAAAATGCTTTAACGGTGAGCTATAAAACACAAAAAAATGCGTATATTTGGGATGAGGATAATCATCAGCTTTGGATCAGTGACCGTCAGCCCGAAAGTTATTTAAAATCTTTTGTAATTGCATATGCCAAACAGCACTTGCCTATTTATTTGCAACAGATTAGTCATGAAACTGGTTTGAAATTTGCACAATGTTCAATTCGTCAGCCCAAGACCCGCTGGGGGAGTTGTAGTGCCAAACATGACATCATGCTTAACAGTGCCTTAGTGCTGTTTCCTGAAGTCATTACGCGTTACGTCTGTGTGCATGAACTCGCACATACGCAACATTTTGATCATAGTGCACGTTTCTGGGCGGAAGTTGCTAAATATGATGCCGCTTTTCAGCAGCATCAAAGAACCTTAAAAACAACCGCATTGCCGTATTGGTGGGCAAGCGCTTAAAGTTAATTTTACGTACAAAATTGAAAAATAATTTCTTCTGATTGATTGAGCGTTAGTCAAAAAATGCTCTAAACTTCATGATCTAAGGTAAACATTCCTCAATTTCAGTCCAAAGACCTCAAATGTGAATTTTACAGATATCCACTATTTTATATTAATCGTTCCAGCTTGCCTGATTTTAATGGGAAGCTTGCTTTTAATATGTCATTTTGCTTTTAGGGCTCCCTCATATTTATTGTGGCTCGGGCTTGGATATATTGTGCCTTCGTTTTCTGTGGCGGCACAAAGTTTGATGTCGAATAAGCAGTTGGCTTTGTCGGCACCCATTTTAGGCAGTATGTATTTGTTTGGCGCATGGGCCAGCGCCTATGCCATAGGCTTAAGAAAGAATGCCAATGCACGTCCATATTGGTGTCTGGCCTTGGTCGTGATGGCTTTACTTTCACTCAGTTATTATTCCTACGTAGATGATCAACTGTGGATCAGAATGCTGATTTTAAACATTTCAATTGCATTGGTTGAGTCTTTGGTTTTGTTTTCAATGTTTAAACATTATCAAGGGATTGATTTGCTCAATAAAATAGTCGACTTTTCCTACTTGTTTATTGTGCTGTATACCTTTGTTCGCGGAATCATTATTTTTCTCTTTTTAAGAAATATCGAAGCAGACATGCTGGCAAATTCAGTTTGGTGGCTGATGATGCTTGCTGCGAGCATTATCTTAAGTATGTGGTTTGCAATAGTGCTGCTCGGAACCTTGGTGCGCGATATTATCCATCAACTTAATGATGAGCGACTAAGAGATCCGCTAACGCATTTATTCAATCGACGTGGTTTTAACGAAGCGGCTAAACGGAAGTTGCATCAGCTCTCTAAACAGTCTTATTTCTTGCTCATGTGTGATATTGATCATTTTAAGAAAATAAATGATACCTATGGGCATTTGGTGGGTGATCAAATTTTACAACAAGTCGGTCAAATTATTGGGCAAAACGTCCGTGCGCACGACTTAGTGGGGCGTTTTGGTGGAGAGGAGTTCATTGTCTTATTGCAAATTGATGACCCCACGCTGGCTTATAATATTGCCAATCGTATTCGTTTAGGTATTGCCGATGCACGATTATCCTCAAAAAATATTGCCGTGACAGCAAGTTTTGGACTGGCTGCAGTACATCAACCCAACTTAAAATATGCCATACATGATGCCGATCAATTGTTATATCAGGCGAAACATTCGGGACGAAATCAGATTGGTTTTGAGCCTGCACAGAGTATATTGGATGTGTCTCATTAGGTGTCGATAGCACTAAAAACGCATAAATTCCAAGTAAAACAGTTTAGAAAGCAGAAACTTCCTGTCATACTAGGCAGTTACGAAATGGACAGTTTAAGTTTGAGGTAATACACGTGATTTCAGTTGGTATTGTCGGCGGTACAGGTTATACAGGCGTTGAATTGTTGCGTCTTTTACTACGACACCCAAATGTGCAAGTAAACGTATTAACATCGCGTACAGAAGACGGTCGCCGTGTAGATGATATGTTCCCAAGCCTACGTGGACATACCGAACTTAAATATTCAGATTTGAATATTGATGAACTGAAAAAATGTGATGTGGTGTTCTTTGCGACACCGCATGGCGTTGCCATGAAGCATGCCGAAGAGTTGGTGGCTGCAAATACTAAAGTGATTGACCTTGCCGCAGACTTCCGTTTACAAGACTTAGAACAGTTTGAAAAATGGTATGGCATGCAACATGCGTGCCCTGAACTACTGAAAGACTCGGTTTATGGTTTGTCAGAATTAAACCGTGAACAGATTAAACATGCCAATGTCATTGGTAACCCTGGTTGTTATCCAACAACAGTACAACTGGGTTTAGCGCCGTTATTTAAGCAAAACGACACATTAGTTAAACCTGAAAGCATTATTATTGATGCAAAATCGGGTGTGTCTGGTGCAGGTCGTAAAGCCAGCCTTGGTATGATCTATTCTGAAAATGCAGATAATTTCAAAGCTTATGGCGTTGCAGGTCACCGTCATCATCCTGAAATTGTGGAAGCGTTGGAAAATATTTCAGGCTTAAAAGAGGTGTTTAACCACATTTTATTTGTCCCGCATTTGGTGCCAATGATTCGTGGCATGCTGAGCACGATTTATGTGGACTTAACCGATGCAGGTGAAGCTGCTGATGTGCAAAGTTTATATGAACAGTTTTATGCCAATGAAGCTTTTGTCGATGTGATGCCTGCGGGAAGTTCACCAGAGACACGTTCTGTGCGGGGTGCAAATCAACTACGTATTGCGCTGTATAAACCACAACCGAAAAAATTAGTGGTCATTTCAGTACAAGACAATTTGGTTAAAGGTGCAGCAGGTCAGGCCGTTCAAAACATGAACTTAATGTTTGGATTTACTGAAACAGCGGGCCTAGACGGAATTGGTTTATTACCATAAAAAACGTTTTAAAACTTCACACACATTTAGATTTCGATTTAAATGTGTGTTTTGAATTGAATCAAAATAAGAGATGACGATGCCGAACACTGACACAAATATGACGTCACAACAGCCTGAACCTGCAAAGCCGTTTTTACAGACCAATAAGCCCTTGGCAATTGGTGCTGCAATATTGATGCTTGCAAGTGGGGGATTGGGCTATACCGTCGGACATCGTCAGGGTTTAACGGTGGTAGGTTTTGATGCAGATGCTGAGCAACTGGTCGAAGTGGTACAAAAGCAAAAGACCAGTCTGGATGCTTTAAATAAAAACTATAACGCTGCTGTTCAGGAGCGTGATGTTGCTGTGACCAATTCAAATGAGCTGTATTTGTCATTGCAAAAAGCTCTAGATCAACAAGCGCAATCTGAAACCACTGCTGTGATTTACCGTGAGGTTTTGCGTCAACGCGGTGGTATTCCACTGGCTGTGCAGCATATTGCGATTAAACCTTTGCCTGAAAATGCATTTGAATATCAACTTGACTTGGTTCAAGTCAGTCCATCTAAACGTGCAGCTTCAGGTACAGTTGAACTCCGACTCATTCGTGGTACAGAGGTTTTAGTTGTGCCTCTTGAAGACAAAAACTTTAACTTTGAAAACTATGAGCGTTTAACAGGGCGTTGGACGATGCCTAAAGGCTTTACGCCGCAGTTTATCGAAGTCCGTTTAACAGGTAGCACACCAGTGACACGACGCTTTAGTTGGTCACGTGGTGAAGCCGTAGAAAGTCAATCAGCATTTGTCTCTGAAATTCCTCAGGCTGAGGCGAATGCACAATAATTGTGAATTGTAAGTTTATGGGTATCTCTAAGCGTTCAACGTGTTTAAATGAAATCAAGCAGTCTTTTCATGAATCTGGCTATGTCGATTGGCATATCAGCCCGCGCTTGAGCAATGATGAACCGCATGAAGAAGAAAATGGGGATGTCGCTGTCCAAACCGCGCCACCAGAACTTAAGCGTCCGCCACTCTATGCTGTCGTTTTAATGAACGATGACTACACCCCAATGGACTTTGTTATTGAAATTTTACAACAATACTTTGCTTTGAATCTTGACCAAGCCACTCAAGTAATGCTAACTGTACATTATGAAGGAAAAGGTGTTGCAGGCGTTTACCCGAGAGACATCGCGGAAACAAAAGCAAACCAAGTCAATAATTACGCTCGGTCTCAAGGTCATCCTTTACTTTGTCAGATTGAGCCGAAAGATTAAGGGGGTTCCATGCTCAGTCGTCAATTAGAAGTATCCTTACGTTTGGCTGTTAGTATGGCTCGACAAAAGAGACATGAATTCCTAACCGTTGAACATTTATTATTGGCTTTACTCGATAATGATTCGGCCGTAAATGCATTGAAAGCCTGCGGTGCAGATATTATTGTGCTTCGCAAAGAGCTTGAAGAATATGTAGAGCAGCACACTCCTAAGCTGGGCGAAAACAGTGACCAAGCTCCGCATCCAACTGAAAGTTTTGACCGTATCTTACAACGTGCAATTTTTCATGTGCAATCAAGCGGTGGTGATCGTACAGTTGAAGGCGCAGACATTTTAGTGGCGATGTACTCTGAGCGTGACTCTTTTGCAGTCTACCTCTTGAAACGCCATCAAATTAACCGTTTAACTCTGACACAATACTTGGCCCACGGCACACGTAAAGACGAAGTGCAAGTGGAAGAAGAAATTGAAGATCTCGATGGTGAATCGACCAGTTCAAGCAACGCAGGCCCTTTAGAGCTGTATACAACCAACTTAAATGTTGAGGCACAAAAGGGCAAAACGGATCCTTTAATTGGTCGTGAAAAAGAAATTGAACGTGCTGCGCAAATTTTGTGCCGTCGTCGTAAAAACAACCCGTTATTGGTCGGTGATCCTGGCGTCGGTAAAACATCGATTGCTGAAGGCTTAGCTTGGCTCATTGTTAATGGTAAAGCACCGAAACCATTGGCAAATGCTGAAGTGTATAGTTTGGACATTGGTGCTTTGGTAGCAGGAACCAAATACCGGGGTGACTTTGAAAAACGTTTAAAACAGCTTTTGAACGCGTTGAAAAAGAAACCAGAAGCAGTTTTGTTTATTGATGAAATCCACATGATTATTGGTGCGGGCTCAAGTATGGGCAGTACGATGGATGCATCAAACTTGATTAAACCCGCTTTGGCCAATGGCTCATTGCGCTGCATTGGTTCAACCACATTCCAAGAATACCGCCAAGTCTTTGAAAAAGATCATGCATTGTCACGCCGTTTCCAAAAAATTGATGTCAATGAGCCATCTATTTCAGAAACGATTGATATTCTACGTGGTTTGAAGAGCAAGTTTGAGGATTTCCATCATGTTAAATATGATGACAAAGCTTTAATTTCTGCGGTTGAGCTGTCTGCAAAGTTCATTAATGATCGTTTCTTGCCAGATAAAGCCATTGATGTCATTGATGAAGCAGGGGCACAACGTCGTCTGAAAGCTGAACAAGATGACACCTTGATTACCGTGGAAAATATTGAAGATATCGTGTCGAAAATTGCACGTATTCCACCAAAAACCGTATCTAAAGATGATAAGACCGTTCTTGAAAATCTTGAACGTGATTTAAAACGTGTGGTCTTTGGTCAAGATGAAGCCATTGAAGCTTTAGGCTCAGCAATTAAACTGTCGCGTGCAGGCTTAAAATCACCAGATAAGCCTGTGGGTAGTTTTGTTTTTGCAGGCCCAACTGGGGTAGGTAAAACAGAAGTCACCAAGCAGCTTGCGAAATTACTGGGTGTTGAGCTGGTTCGCTTCGATATGTCGGAGTACATGGAGCGCCATGCAGTTTCACGTTTGATTGGTGCGCCTCCAGGTTATGTCGGCTTTGACCAAGGTGGTCTGTTGACCGATGCGATTCATAAAAATCCGCACTGTGTATTATTGCTAGATGAGATTGAAAAAGCGCATCCAGACGTATTCAACTTATTGCTACAAATCATGGATCATGGTTCATTGACCGATAACAATGGTCGTAAATCAGACTTCCGTAATGTGGTGTTGGTCTTGACCACAAATATTGGCGCAGAAACTATTTCTCGCGTGAGTATTGGCTTCATGGATCAAGACAACAGTAATGATAACCAAGATGCGATGAAGAAAGCGTTTTCTCCAGAGTTCCGTAACCGTTTGGACAGTGTGATTCAGTTTAAAGCTTTGCCAACGACAGTAATTGAAAATGTGGTGGATAAGTTCTTAACTGAACTACAAGCGCAACTGGATGAGAAAAAAGTCATTCTAGAAGTGGATCAAAGTGCGCGTGAGTGGATGGCTGAAAATGGCTATGACCGTTTAATGGGCGCTCGCCCAATGCAACGACTCATCCAAGAGCATTTGAAAAAACCACTGGCTGAAATGATTCTATTTGGTGAGCTTGCAGAACATGGTGGCAATGTTGCGGTCTCTGTGAAGAACGAAAATGGTAAAGCGGTGGGTCTAAAACTTGAAGTTTTTGAAGACCAAACGGCTGAACCTGCTTAAGAATTGCTACATAATAAAAAACCCGTGTTCGCACGGGTTTTTTATTGAAAAAAGTATTTAACAGTTAGAAGTAATAAAAGTAGGTTGCATGGATATTCAATTGACGAAAGTTTTAAGTACATTTGTACTGTTTTTGGTAACCGCTGTGATGGAAATATTAGGCTGTTATTTCCCTTATTTGATTTTAAATCAGGGAAGAAGTCATTGGTTGTGGATTCCTACAGCCTTAGCGCTAGGTACTTTTGTATGGTTGTTGACCTTACATCCGGCTGCTTCGGGACGTATTTATGCCGCTTATGGCGGAATTTATATTTTTACCGCATTGCTATGGTTGCGTTATGTCGATCAAGTTTATTTATCCCGTTGGGACATAATGGGTGGGACAGTGGTGTTGATTGGTGCGGCCATGATTATCTTACAACCGCAAGGATTGGTTCGCTAAAGTAGAGAACCAATCGCTAAAAAGGTACTATTTGATACCACAATCTTTTTGCTTTAATTCTAAATCGTAGCTATTTTTCTCAGAGCTGAGCTGTAATTTTACAATGTAGGGATTATGGCGTTGATATTGATGCTCGAAGAAAATATTGCAGTTTTGCACAACATTCTTTTTAATCACTTTTTGAACTTCTTTCGTACCCAAATCCTGTTCAAATTGCGCGAAGTCAGGGGTAATGATCAAGCCTTTAAGCTCGGTACGGTCTGCATATAGATTAAATTGTTCAATGATAGTGTTGTTATCAATTTCAATTGGGAGGGTTCGAGAGTCTTCTGCAGTTAATACCGTTAATATTTCATTCAACGTTTCTGGTTGCTTAATTTTAAAATTTTGATCAATAATTTGTTTGGATTGTAAGTAGTCATCAAACTCTGAGGCTTGGACCTGAAAAAACGTAGAGCTTAGAATTGTAGCAAGGCACAGGCCAGTTTTTTTGAAATGCATGGAAAGTGTCGCTTATAAAAATTATGTTCAGATTATAGCTTTACCCGTATAAAAAAAGCACCCTTAGGTGCTTTTCGTTGGAAAAATTAATTAATCTTTCTTAGTATTTTCATTGATTAAAAATTCAACCAATGCTTTTTGTGCATGTAAGCGGTTTTCAGCTTCATCCCAAACCACGGCATTTTTATGGTCGAGCATTTTTTCAGAAATTTCTTCGCCGCGATGTGCAGGTAAACAATGCATAAATAAACAATCAGGATGAGCAAGATCCATAAGACGTTCATTTACTTGATAGTCTGCAAACGCAGCTTCACGAATTTTTTGCTCTTCTTCTTGGCCCATGCTTGCCCATACATCGGTCACGATGAGGTCTGCATTTACGGCAGCATCTTCAGCTGAGTTCACCAGTTCTGCACAATGTGCAAATTCACTTAAAAATTCTGCTTTGGGTTCATAACCTTTAGGCGCAGCAATTTTTAACTTAAAGCCCCACATATGCGCAGCTTCAATATATGAATTACACATATTGTTGCCATCACCAATCCACGCTACCGTTTTGCCTGCAATAGGCCCACGGTGTTCAACAAAAGTTTGAACATCTGCAAGTAGTTGGCAAGGGTGGTGATCATCGGTTAAAGCATTAATCACAGGAACTTTTGAATAAGAGGCAAAACGTTCAACAATGTCATGTCCAAAAGTACGGATCATCACAATATCCAACATGCTTGAAATCACGCGTGCTGAATCTTCAATCGGTTCACCACGACCCAATTGGGTGTCTCGTGGAGAGAGGAAAATTGCACTGCCACCAAACTGGCTCATGCCTGCTTCGAACGATACACGGGTACGGGTGCTCGATTTTTCAAAAATCATACCCATGACTTTACCAACAAACGGTTGGAATACTTCGCTGTTGTGCTGTTTACGCTTTAGTTCGATACCGCGTTGCACAACTTGGTTCAGTTCTAAAGTAGATAAATCGCGTAAGGTAAGAAAGTGACGTAGAGCCATTGTTACTCCACAATAATTGCTGAAAACCGAAATAGGTACAGAACAACAATTAGTTGTTGGTTGGTGAAAAGAAAAAAGAGAGTCGATTAATATACTATATGCAAAGGAAATTGCAAAAAAACTAGACTTTTTGATGACCTGCTAAGAAGCGATCTACACAATAATGAACATATTCTAGATTTTCTTGTTCATTTTCTTCAACATAGATGTTCATGAGTACTCGCCACTCTAATTCGCGCACAATGCCAAAAAAAAGCTGCGCAGAATAATTCGGGTGTTCACATCGAATAATACCTATTTCATCTGCTTTGGTTAAAACACAAGCCACAGCATCTTCAATATGTTTAGGCCCTTGTTTGTGAATATGAAAGGCCAACTGCGGATTACGTTGTACTTGTTCCATAATGAGTCTTAAAAAAGAGGCATTTTCTGGAAGCACAAGATGCGTTTGAATATTTAAAATGGTTTGTATTAAATAAACGCGCAAATTGTCCTTAGTAAAATCAAAAGGTATACAAATATCTTTAAAAAACAGCTCACGACGATAGTCACAAATGGCTGTAAAAAGACCGTCTTTATTTCCAAAATATTTGTAAATCGATGCTTTTGAACCACCCGCATGATTGACAATATCATCAAGTGAAACTGCATCGTAGCCATGTTGCAAAAACAACTCGTTTGCACTTAATAAAAATGCAAGACAGCGTTCATGACCTCGTTTTGTGTGAGGTATGTCACGTGTAAGGGGTTCTAGTTGAACTGAGTCGTGCATATAACTAACAACAGCCTAATAAATGTGGATCTCTAGTTGCTATCATAGCAAAAATATGTACACATTGTTGTTTTGGGGCTTAACTGTTTACCACTAAAGCCCAATGCATGGAAGAAAATTACACAATAAAAGCGTGAACCATGGGACTAAAGTTTTAGAGTTTTCATTCTAAAATGTCATAGCCAATTCAGTCATTATGGCTATACTCAAAACTCGAAAATTAAAGTAAATGCCGTGGAAAGGACGATGACAGAACAAAAATCTGCAGGCTTAAGATTTAGACAAGCACTAGAAGTGGAAAAACCATTACAAATTATCGGTACAGTCAATGCTTATGCAGCAATGATGGCGAAACAGGTGGGCTACAAGGCCATCTACCTTTCGGGTGCTGGTGTAGCCAACTACTCTTATGGATTGCCTGACTTAGGCATGACCAGTCTGGATAATGTTTTGGAAGATGTACGCCGCATTACCGAACGTGTAGACACCCCATTACTGGTCGATATCGACACCGGTTGGGGTGGGGCATTTAACATTGCCCGCACTGTGAAACAAATGATTGCCGCAGGCGCAGCCGCAGTGCACATCGAAGACCAAGTAGCACAAAAACGCTGTGGCCACCGTCCAAACAAAGAAATCGTCACCCAACAAGAAATGGTCGACCGCGTAAAAGCGGCTGTCGATGCTAAAACCGATGCAAACTTTGTGGTGATGGCACGTACCGATGCTCTACAAAAAGAAGGCCTACAAGCGGTAATTGACCGTGCCTGTGCCTGTGTAGAAGCCGGTGCTGATGCGATCTTTGCCGAAGCCATGACTGACATTACCATGTACAAAACCGTCTGTGATGCAGTCGGTGTCCCTGTATTGGCCAACATCACCGAATTTGGCGATACCCCATACTACACCAAAGAACAACTGGCAGAACAAGGCATCTCGATGGTGCTGTACCCACTGTCACCGACCCGTGCCATGCAAAAAGCAGCACTGGAAGTCATGCATGCCATTCGCAATGACGGTACCCAAGTCAACGTTCTCGACAAAATGCAACAGCGCAAAGAACTCTACGAATTTCTGGATTACCACACCTTTGAAAACACATTAGACAAGCTGTTTAAACAGGAGAATTAAAAATGGCTGAAGGAAAAGTCCTCACAGGCGCAGGATTGCGCGGACAAGTCGCAGGAAAGACAGCACTATCAACCGTAGGCAAAAGCGGAGCAGGTCTAACCTACCGTGGTTATGACGTCCAAGACTTAGCAGAAAACTGCCAGTTTGAAGAAGTCGCTTACCTAATCTTCTTTGGTGAACTGCCAACAGCAGAACAACTCACCGCTTACAAAGCTAAACTCAAATCACTGCGCCAACTGCCACAAGCACTCAAAGAAGTCTTAGAGCGTATCCCAGCAGATTCACACCCGATGGATGTGATGCGCACAGGCGTATCGATGCTAGGTAACCTCGAAACAGAACAATCTTTTGCCGAACAGCAAGATGTTGCAGACCGCATTCTCGCAACGCTTCCAGCGATCATTTGCTACTGGTACCGCTTTAGCCATGATGGCGTACGCATTGAAGAAAACACCAATGACGACTCAATCGGTGCTCAATTCCTACACTTGCTGCGTGGTGAAAAACCAAATGAACTGCATGAACAAGTGATGAATGTCTCACTGATCCTCTATGCAGAGCATGAATTTAACGCATCAACCTTCACAGCACGTGTATGCGCATCAACCTTATCGGATATGCATTCATGCATTACCGGTGCAATTGGTTCACTGCGTGGTCCATTACACGGTGGAGCAAACGAAGCAGCGATGGAAATGATTGAAAACTGGACGTCCCCTGAAGAAGCAGAGCGAGAAATGCTGGGCAAATTGGAACGTAAAGAAAAGATCATGGGCTTTGGACATGCAATCTACAAAGACAATGACCCACGTAATGGCATCATCAAAATCTGGTCAGAGCGTTTAGCCAAAGATGTCGGTGACACGGTACTGTATCCAGTTTCAGTACGCTGTGAAGAAGTGATGTGGCGTGAAAAGAAATTATTCTGTAACGCAGACTTCTTCCATGCATCGGCTTACCACTTCATGGATATTGCGACCAAGTTATTCACACCAATCTTCGTGATGAGCCGTGTGACAGGTTGGGCTGCTCATGTGATGGAACAACGTGCGGACAACCGTATTATTCGTCCAAGTGCGGACTATACGGGGCCTGAGCTGCGTAAAGTAGTACCGATTGAAGAACGTTCAGCGGCTTAATATAAAGCTCTGATACATTATAAAAAAAGCCTCTTCGGAGGCTTTTTTTATATGCAATTTTTTTGTTGATGCTTCTCACAGCTTAATTCATATAAATATTTAATTTTAATGAAATAATAGATAATTAAAAGAATAGAATTGCTATAATCGCGACCGTTTATTTCTTCATTTTTATTGTAATTTACTTTATGAAACATAAGTTTTTGTGTGCATCAGCACTGTTTTTGGGGTTGTCTCATTCTGCTTTCGCCATGCCATTTGACCCGCTTATTGGAACATGGAAAGTGATTGATGATCGGACAGGGTATTACATTTCAGATATTGTGATTCGTAAGAATTCTAAAACATCACAATATAGTGCAGTGGTGACCAAGTACTATCCTTTGGCTGGGGCGCCTGTAAGTGATGTATGTAGTAAGTGTCAGGGTGGGCTTAAGGATAAACCGATTTTTGGTATGCAAGTGCTGAATGGCTTAATGGGTGATGCAACAGGTCAAAAATTCGCAAAAGGCCAATGGCTGAATCCTCAAGATGGCCGTGTGTATAACATCAATACTGCGCAGTTAAATGCTGGTAAAGATCAGATGAAGGTACAAGCCACAGCAAAAGATGCGAAAGGTTTGAGCAACATGACATGGAAAAAGCTTTAAGTTTTTTGATTGTGTCGATAAAGCCATTGCACTTTCATAGTGCGGTGGCTTTTTTTTAGGGATAAAAAAGCTGGAAGGGTATTTTCTAGACTTGTTGAATCCGTATAAAAAGGAAAAATCATCTTTCGGAGTGCGTGGTCAAAGAAAATGTAGTCTATTTAATCGATGAGATGTACGTCATGACAGAGAGATGATTAAGATTTACTTAATTGATAATGATAACTATTATTGTGTGTTAAGCTTCGGTATCTCATGGCTGTATATACGAAAAATGACTCATCTTTATAGAAAGATTTTTACTACTGTGCTTTCGCAAATTTTTGGCTCGTTGTTGATTTTGGGTGCCAGCTTAAGTATTTATGCAAAACCTGAAATGAAACCTTTACCTGCCAATATTGCTGAAATTGGCTCGGCGTATTACAGTTTTAAAGTCAAAAAATTTACAACTACAGATCAAAATAAAACTTATCGCGTTTGGTTAGGTATTCCAAAGACCGTACAGAAGACGCAGAACGCCTATGCATCGGTCTTTATGCTGGATGGGAACGCTGCGATGTCCCATCTGAAGGAAGAAATACTCAAATCTTTGTATGAAAATGATGCCCCTGTATTGGTTGCCATTGGTTATAAAACCAATTTGCCATTTGCCACAGCTTTTCGTTCACTTGACTATACTCCAGCAGATTTATTAACGGGGAAACCCGCTCAAGACCCAAGAAATCCAGAGCGGATGAGCGGGGGAAGTGCTGATTTTAGAAATGTGATTTTGAAGGATATTGCCCCTTGGGTTGAGCGGAATGTAAAGCTGGATGCGCAAAAAAGAGCGTTATGGGGGCATTCCTATGGAGGGCTTTTTGTGCTTGATAGCTTGCTCGATGGTCGTTATTTCAGCCATTTCTTTGCTGCAAGTCCATCACTTTCTTGGGCAGATGAGCGCATGATGCAAAAAATTAGAACAGTAAAATTAGTCAAAGAGCCACAAAAACATGTATGGCTGATGGAAGGTGATCTTTTAACACATAGTGGAACACAGCAAAGTGCTAATTTTGATGCAAATGGCATCAATAAAAATAGAGAAATTTTGTCTATATTCGATCAGCAGGGCATAGAGTCTAAATTTTTAATCTATCCAAATCTAAAGCATGGTGAGGTCTTTAAAGCGTCTTTATTAGACGTGCTTTCAAATAAATTGTATTGATGGTATTTAAACTATCCGAACATAAAGAAAAGCCTGACCATATGATCAGGCTTTTTATTTTAAACAACGTTAAACAGGATTTTGTTCCAGTAGTACTTGGCCATATTGAGCACGGAGTTCACGTTTTAGCATTTTACCCGTACCGCTCAGTGGAATACTGTCGACAAAGATCACACGGTCAGGGATCTGCCATTTCGCAATTTTGTCCGTATAGTAGTCTAAGACACCTTGTTCAGTGACCGTGCTATCGGGTTTCTTCACAGCGATGACAATAGGACGCTCATCCCATTTTGGATGTTCAGCTGCAATAACGGCTGCCATAAGAATGTCTGAATGTCCCATCGCCAGGTTTTCAAGTTCAACCGATGAAATCCATTCGCCGCCAGACTTAATTAAATCTTTAGAGCGGTCACTGATGCATAAGAAGCCGTCTTCATCTAAGGTTGCAATATCACCTGTGTCAAACCAGCCATCGGTCGTGAGTGCGGATTCATCTTTACCAAAGTAACTGTCAATAATCCAGTGCCCTTTAATTTGTAGATTTCCAATTTGTTCACCATCGCGGGCAATTTCATGGCTGCCTTTTTCTTCATCGGTAAGACGTAAATCTACGCCAAAAGGCGGACGGCCTTGAGAAAGACGTAGCTTGAAACGCTCTTGTTCAGAGAGCCGTTGATGTTTGGCTTTAAGTTGGTTGGCAGAACCGAGTGGACTGGTTTCGGTCATGCCCCATGCATGGATGGTGTCACAGTTATATTCATTTTTAAAGGCTGTTAACATGGATGGTGGACATGCAGAACCCCCGACTACGTTACGATTCATACTTGCCAGTTGGCTGCCTGTTTGTTTGGCTGCTGCCAGTAAACCTTGCCAAATGGTTGGTACACCCAAAGCCACAGTGACTTTATACGTATCAATCATGTTCACTAAACTTGGCCCATCTAAGCCTGGCCCTGGCAATACAACGGTACAACCGACCATAGCGGCTGCATAAGGTGTACCCCAAGCATTAACATGGAACATGGGCACTACAGGCAACATAATGTCATTTGCAGACAGATTAAGAGAATCGGGTAGGCTGATGGCAAAACTATGCAAAATGGTAGAGCGGTGGCTATATAGTACGCCTTTTGGATTTCCCGTTGTGCCTGAGGTATAGCACAAAGAACTTGCTGTTTGCTCATCAAAGCTTGGCCAAGTGAACTGTTCAGACTCTTTGCTGACCAAGTCATCATAAAATTTCACATCGGCAATTTTTTCTGTAATAGCGTCATCTGCAGCATCTAAACAAATAAAGTGCTCTACATGGGGTAAATGGGCTTTTACTGCAGCAATAAGTGGCGCAAAGGTTTTATCAAATAACACCACGCGGTCTTGGGCATCATTGATAATAAAAATCAGTTGTTCTGGAAATAAACGTGGGTTGATAGTATGGCAAATATAACCACTGCCAGAGATCGCATACCAAGATTCTAGGTGACGATGGTTGTTCCATGCGATGGTCGCCACGCGGTCACTTTGCGAAAGCCCTAAATCTTTGAGTACATTGGCAAATCGCTTAGAATTGGCTGCGACATTGGCCCAGTTGGTTTCAGTGATACTGCCGTCTGTATTTTTAGAAATAATGGCTGTATCCGCATGGTAGCGTTCTGCGTGATCAATAAGATTGCTAATTAATAGCGGTTGAAACATCATACGTCCAAGCATGTATAAATATCCTTATCGTTGCTTTTTTATCAAACTCTTTATTGGTTGCTCGAAACATCTGTTTTGAGCATTGATTGTATTTTTATCCTAGCTTGATCCAAATTTAAATCAAGCATTGTTTCATTCTCAGCCGCATTTTTAAAAGCGATGTGAAGCAGAACAATAAGTAAATAAAAAGCATCATTTAAAAAAGTAAATGACCATTTATCACTTTATGATGTTATTTGACAAAAGGCACTTGAAATTTATAAAAAGTATGTTTAAAACTGTGTATAGCTCATGAGATATGAGTTGTGGGTATTTCAGGAAGATATACCTATTTTAAGAAGTGAATTTTTAAAAAATCATTTACAGGAGTTAAAAATGCTTCAGTTGTTTAAAAAATTATTTTGCATCCACGTTTATGAATATGAACAAATGACTGAAATAGGAGAGCATATGGAATGCCGAAAGTGCGGTGATTCTAAAACTGACTAATCATCTTAAGGAAAAGTGAGCGTAGGCTCACTTTTTAATGCCTGTATTTTTTTATGGCTTAGTTCGACTGAATTGACGCAGAACGGCTTACAATAGCTGAATAACAGTGTTTAGCGTATACAGATAATGACTAAAAATTTTCAAGCACAGACTTATATTGTCGATGATAATCTGAGTGATACCTTAAGCTGGTTGTGTCAGCATCAAGAGTGTTTTGATTCTTTTCACTATGACGCGATTTGCCAAACCTTAACGGTACGCCATGCCAATGGTGAAGATGAGATCTTCCAAGGTGATTATCTGAATGCCAGTTATGGTATTTTAATTACTGCACATAATTTTGCTCAGTCGCCTGAAGGTTAAATAGATAGACATTAAAAAAGCCCCATACTGAATAAGGGGCTTTTTTGTGTTTAGCAAATCTTGGGAATTAGCTTGCCATGGCATCTAGGCTAAGGTCTGCCACTGTTGGTTTTGGCTTTTCTGCCACTAAACCTAATTTGGTGAACAGTTGACGATCTTTACCTTCGCCTGCATTTGGCGTGGTCAGTAGTTTCTCACCTGAGAACAACGAATTTGCACCCGCCATAAATGCAAGTGCTTGGTCTGAGTCAGAAAGTGCTTCACGACCTGCAGATAGGCGGATATAGCTGTGCGGCATGATAATGCGCGCAACTGCAATGGTACGAATCCATTCCGTCACATCGAGTTTTTCAACATCTGCCAGTGGCGTGCCTTCAATTGGAACCAACATGTTGATTGGCACAGATTCTGGGTGAATTGGCATGGTTGCAAGCTCTTGCAATAAACCAATACGGTCTTCTTTCTTTTCACCTAGACCAACAATACCACCGCTACACACTTTCATACCTGCTTGACGGACATATTCTAAGGTATTTAAACGGTCGTCAAAGGTACGTGTACTAATAATATGTGAATAATACTCGCGTGAAGTGTCGAGGTTATGGTTGTAATAATCTAAACCTGCATCTTTTAAACGTCCAGCTTGAGACTCATTCAGCATCCCTAAAGTCATGCAAGTCTCTAAACCAAGAGCTTTCACTTCTTTAACCATTTCTAGTACATAAGGCATGTCACGTTCATGTGGGTTACGCCAAGCTGCACCCATACAAAAACGAGATGAGCCTGAGGCTAAAGCTTCTTTGGCTTCTGAAATAACTTTGTCTACAGCAATTCGCTTTTCAGCTTCAAGTTTTGAGTCATAACGTGCTGACTGAGAACAATACTTACAGTCTTCAGGACATTTTCCTGTTTTAATCGACAATAAAGTGCTGACTTGAATGGTATTGGCTTGGAAATGTTGGCGATGTACGGTCTGCGCTTGAAAGACGAGATCAAGAAAAGGCTGATCATACAAAGCTTCGATTTCTTCACGCGTCCAATCATTGCGTAGGTTCATAATGGCGATCCATTTTTAATTCTAACTTGTATACATCATACATTTAACGTGCCAACTTAAAAGGCATTATTGCTCAGTTTTAATAGTATCTCCCGATTATGTTTTTAATTTTATCTTTTTATGAGATTGTAAAAATAGTTGCAAAGTTGAGCGATTTTTCGGAAATTTGGCCGCAAAATTCTATTTATTTAGATTTTGAGTTACACTGAAAATGCAGCTAAATAGATAAAATAAATAAAATTATGCAAGCAAATGGCTATTTGATTGAACTTTGATTGATTGAGTCTGTTTGAAGTAAGTATTAGTGCTTTTTCATCAGTTGCTCTTTGGTGGCCCAGTCAATATGGACTTGCACAATATCGTTAAGCTCTGGGCGAGAAGCTTGTAATTGCTGCAATATTTCATCTGAAAATGGTGCATTACCTAGACCAATCGCGACGTTACGCATAAAGCTTTGGTAGCCTGTACGACGTAGGGGACTCCCTTCTGTATTTGCCATAAAGGTGTTTTCATCCCATTGCCAAAGGTCAATTAGTTGAATGTCATCCAAGCCATGACGCGGGTTAAAATCATCAATTGGTGTGGTTTTGGCAAAGCTATTCCACGGGCAAATGAGCTGGCAGTCATCGCAACCAAACACACGGTTACCAATACCGCGGCGTAGTTCTTCTGGAATAATGCCTTGAAACTCAATAGTTAAATAGGCAATGCATTTACGCGCATCTAATAAATAAGGCTCAACAATGGCTTGGGTCGGGCAAATATCAATACATGCGCTACATGAACCACAGTGTTTGGTGGTGGCTTGGTCAAAAGGTAGCTCTAAAGAGGTAAAGAGTTCGCCTAAGACAAAAAATGAGCCTGATGTTTTATGAATGAGTAAGGTGTGTTTACCGACCCAGCCCATGCCCGCATTTTCAGCCAATGATTTTTCAAAAATGGGTGCTGAGTCTGCAAATGGGCGAGATTCAAAATCACCAACTTTGGCTTTGATTTTCTGAAAAAGGGTCTTTAAACGCCCACGCATGACTTTGTGATAGTCACGTCCGCGTGCATAACGCGCAATGATGGCGCTATTTGGTGCAAAAGGCACAAGACGTGGTTCAGGAACGGCAACTAAATAATCCATACGCACACAAATAATGCTTTTGGTGCCCGGAACAAGCAGTGTTGGATCTGCGCGTTTTTCTAAGTTTTCAGCAAGAAAATGCATGTCACCATGATAACCAAGTTCTAAATATTTTTTAAAACGCGGCAATTCAGCTTGAGCATCTGGTTTGGCGATGACACAATCAGAAAACCCCAAAGCCAGTGCTTCAGCTTTAATCCAAGCCTTAAGCTGCTCTGGATCATATTGATCTACAGGGATTTTTGAGGAAGATGTGGATGTTGTCATAACCAAGAACAAAGGAAAAATCATGCATCAGCAAGTGTACCACAGCAGCGAGATTCAAGCATGGGAAGCGCGTTGGTTCGCGCAGCAAAATAGTGCTTATGGGTTGATGCAACAAGTCGCATGGGCAACAACTGAACAGATGCTGCCTAGGCTTAAACAGCAGCAGGTCAAAAGCGTTGCGGTGTGTTGTGGTCAAGGCAACAATGCAGGTGATGGTTACTTGATTGCATCGTATCTAGCCGCGCAAGGTTATGACGTTGAAATTTATGCAGCTGCTTTGGGAGAGTCTACTTCACTGCAACAAGCACATGCAGCAGCTGTGCAACAGGGGATAATGATTCATACCGGTTTTACTTTTCAACATTCATATGATGCCTATATTGATGCTTTGTTTGGCATTGGGTTAAACCGTGAACTGAGTTCAGACTGGCAAGCGGTCATTCGACAGATCAATAGACAAACAGGCTTAAAAATTGCCGTTGATATTCCAAGTGGTTTACAGGCCAACACGGGCCAAGCTTTACCTTGTGCAGTTATCGCCGATTATACTTTTACGGCTCTCGGCCTAAAGGTAGGTTTATTTACTGGACAGGGTAAAGCATTTTCAGGAGAGGTCACGCTTATTTCGCTACTTCCTGTAGACAGTGCTTTAAAACCTTTGGCTTCACTTGCTCCACAGCATGTGCAGCTTGTACCGCGTCAAGCCTTTGGACATAAAGGAAGTTATGGGCATGTACTGGTGATTGGGGGGCATGCACAGATGGGTGGTGCGGTGATATTAGCCGCAGAAGCAGCCTTTCATACGGGTGCAGGCAAGGTGACGGTGGTGTGTGATGCAAAACACCATACTGCGATTTTAGCCCGTGCACCGAATATTATGCTGCGTGATATTAACCAAATGTCCATACAAGAGCGTGAAGCGTTGGTGGCACATGTGGATGCAATCAGTTTTGGTATGGGCTTGGGAAGAGACTCGTGGGCTCAGCAGCAGTTTGATGCATGGTTTCCACTCATTCAAACCAGTGCTTTGCAGTTGGTATTAGATGCAGATGCTTTATGGTTTTTGGCTGAGAAGCCAGTAAAGCTTGGCAAACAGGTGTACGCAACACCGCATCCTGGCGAGGCAGCGACTTTGCTCGGTATTAGTACCTCAGCGGTGGAGTCTGACCGCATTGCCGCGATTTATGCTTTACAAAAAAAATATGCAGGACAATGGGTGCTGAAAGGTTCAGGAAGCTTGATTTTAGATACGCAACTCTGGATTTGTACCGCAGGTAATCCGGGGATGGGGACAGGTGGAATGGGTGATGTATTGGCAGGCATGATTGCCAGTTTAAAAGCACAGTTGCAAGATGACATTGCGTTACATCAAATTGTGATCTTGCATGCCCAAGCAGGTGACCTTTTGGCTCAGCAAGGTGAACGTGGTTTACAAGCGCAGCAAATGAGTCAGGCTATTTATACGGTCGTGAACCGAGAGCATACGGTATGAAAGCAGTAAAACTGACCATATCGGGAAAAGTTCAGGGTGTTGGATATCGACGCTGGTTTGCACAATATGCTGTTGCTTTAGGTTTAAAAGGTTATGTACAGAGTCTGGCTTCAGGTGCAGTTGAAGCGTTGCTTTTGGGTCATGATGGTGTGGTTGCCGAACTGGTGAATCGCGCTAAAGTCGGGCCAACTCATGCGGTAGTCACGGATGTGGTCATCGTAGAACTGGCTTCAGAACAGCAAAAATTTACAGATTTTCAAATACGTCGCGAATGACTAAGGGCGAATTCAAACATGAGGTGCGACAGTTTCAAAAGCCTTATGATAATCAACAAGCTGAGCAAATTTCTCTAATGGTGTAAGCCAATCTAACGCTTTTCTAGGGCGAGTATTCAGTGACATGGCAACTTGATTTAAATAATGCTGATCTGCCTGGTTTAAATCAATCCCTTTAGGTAAATATTGCCTAATTAAACCATTCATATTTTCGCATGTGCCTTTCTGCCATGGCGAATGTGGGTCACAGAAATATACATCTATGCCTAAATCTTCTTCGAGGATTTTATGTTCTGACATCTCACGTCCACGGTCATAGGTCAATGTTTTACGCAGTTCTGCGGGTAAATATTTCAGAGCTTCAGTTAAAGCCTTGCGCACTGATTCTGCCTTTGCATCAGGTAATGTTGCCAAGATACAGAGCCGTGTTTTTCGTTCAATAAGTGTTGCTATCGAACTTTTATTGTCTTTACCTTTAATTAAATCGGCTTCCCAATGACCCGGTATTTTTCTTTCTTGAACTTCGGTTGGGCGCTCATGAATAGTTTTAATATCCTGTAATATAGAATCTTTTTTAGGTTCACCGTTAGCTTTTCGCTTTTTATTTTCATGTCGCAGACAGGATAGTAAGTCTTTTTTCAGCTCACCCTTTGGTAATGCTCGTATCGTTGAATAAATCGTTGTATGGCTTACATTCATTGTTTGATCCAAATCAGGAAATCTCTTTAAACGCTTTGCTATTTGCTGAGGAGACCATAAACAACGGATCGCTTCAACAATAAATTTCCAGAGGATTGAATCGATTTTGAGTTTTATGTGACCACGTCTACGTCTAGCGAAGGTGTTATCAGAAGCATATTGAGCTTGATAAACGTCATTGATGCTATTTCTTTTAAGCTCACGATAGATCGTACTAGGATGTCTTTTAATGAGTTCAGCAAATTTTCTGGCTGAAAAGCCTTCTTTTCTTGACTCAAGCATTAATGCAGTACGATCTTCAAAGTTAAGATGATGGTATGACAATTTTATATACTCCATAAACTCTTTAAATTAATTAGGTGGTTTATGTCGCACTTCAAGTTTTACTCTGCCAAGTATTCAAAAATAAAAAAAGGGCGAAAGTTTAACTTTCGCCCTTTTTTCTAAGATGTTAAATCTTAGTGGTGGTGACCACCAGCACCGTGCGCATGGCCGTGCTGTAATTCTTCTTCAGTTGCATCGCGGATTTCTACGATTTCAACTTCGAAAGTTAAGTCTTGACCAGCAAGTGGGAAGTTCGCATCAACAATTACGTTTTCGCCTTCAACTGCTTTTACAGTTACGATTTGAACGCCATCATCAGTTTGAGCTTGGAACTGCATACCCGCTTGGATGTTGTCTACGCCTTGGAACATTTGCGCTGGAACTTCTTGAACGAGTTCAGGGTTGTATTCGCCATAACCTTCAGCAGCAGGAACAGTAACAGTGAATTTTTCACCTACAGTTTTGCCTAGCAATGCATTTTCTAAACCTGGGATGATGTTACCTGCGCCGTGCAAATATGCAAGTGGTTCACCTTGTGATTGGTCTAGCGTTTCGCCTTCAGCGTTAGTCAATTTGTAGTTGAAAGAAACCACGTGATCATTTGCGATAGCAGTCATGTTTTTCGTCCATTCATTTAGAATTTAAGGGGTATATCATAAAGTGAAAAGCAGCTTTTGTAGACTAAATTTAGCAAAAAAACTGCATTTTCCACGTTCTTATGGCGTTTTTTTATTAGTGGGGACGCATTTTTAGATTTCAATGCAATTTTATTTTCGGACCGACTTTTTTATTCATCAGGTCTTTTGCAGTCATCAGCCCAGCTTGGGTATAGCCATGTAAGGTGGCCTGATGGAGTCGATATAAAGAAACATACATGGTTTTTGCCAGCACGCCTTGCACATTGACTTGGCCCAGTAGCTCGCCCACAGCTTTATATTGACTTAGGGAAACCAAAGAGCCTTTGTCAGAAAATTTAAACATCGGCAAAGACTGACCACGAATGCGCGCTTTGAGCGCTCGAACCAAAAAGGCAGCTTGTTGGCTGGCCACTTGAGCGCGTGGGCCAAGGACTGGTTCATCGGCCGCAGGCTGGCAGTGGGCGCAATCACCAAAGGCAAAAATGTTGGGGTCGGAACGGGTTTGCAAAGTCGCATAGACTTTAAGACGTCCAATCGCATCTTTTTCAAAGCTTTCAAGCGCATTTAAAACGACAGGTGCTTTGATGCCTGCCGCCCAGACTTTTAGATCGGCATCGATTTGTGAGCCGTCAGCAAAATAGACATGGTCTTTATCTAACTTGGCAACACGGTGATGGGTGAGGACTTCAACGCCAAGTTTTTCCAATTGGGTATGTGTGTGATTTGCCATTTTGGTGGATAGGGCGGGAAGAATACGATCCGCTGCCTCAATCAAGGTCACTTTGACTTTATTTGGGTCAATTTTATTGAGACCGTATTTAAAAAAGGTACTTTTCGCATGGACCAATTCGGCAGCAAGCTCGACTCCTGTGGCACCTGCACCAATAATCGCAATATTGAGTGCGCGTGTTTCGGGACGGTTTTGTGCATCTAAATACAAATGTAGAAGGTCTTGCTGGAAAATTTCAGCTTGCTGGCGACTGTCGAGGAAATGGCAGTAATGTTTAGCGCCTTCGGTCGCAAAGTCGTTAGAGGTCGAACCGACTGCTAGGACTAAGGTGTCGTAGTTGAGTTCAAACTGCGTGGTTTCCGTGCTTTGTTTGGCATATTGGCGTGCTTCAAGTTTTACTTGTTTATGTTCTTGATCTAAGCCAACAAAACGACCCAAAACAAACTCATAATGATGTTTAGAAGCATGTGCAAAATAATTAATTTCTTCAACACTTGGGTTGAGTGTACCTGCCGCGATTTCGTGGAGTAAGGGTTTCCAGATGTGAGTGAGGTTTTGATCGACGAGGGTGATTTTCACCCACTTGGATTTTGCGAAGCTGTCACCGAGTTGCGTTGCTAACTCTAGACCACCAGCACCACCGCCAATAATAACAATATGGTGTGGCACTTGTTCTGTTTGTACAGCCATATGAAGCAACCTATTTATTATTAAAAAAAAGAAGATGACATTGAATATGCCATCTTCTTGATTTATTGATAATTAGATTGTCTTACAAGTTACATAAAGTATAAAACTCGGTATACTGCTCGAACTTAACCGAGTGTATAGGTTTTTACTTTAGGTTCATCGCTTGATAAAAATGGAAACAAGCTTTTGAACCAAAACATTAGACGCTGGAAAATATTGGCTTCTTCAATTTGTACATCTTCTTCAATGGTAAACGTTTGAATGAGCTGATTGTTTTGATAGACCTGCACTTTCGCCAGTTGCATCACTTCAGCCAGCGGAGCGGTCAGCTTGTTTTGCAACACTTCAATATTGAAATGCGTTTTTGTGGACTCTAATGGATCAATGCGTTGAATAGTACCATTGCCTGTATTGAGCATAATGCGTTGGTTGGTCTGGTCAAAGGCATGTAAGTCAATGGCATATGGTTGATCGTACAGTGATGTAGTCACAATTTTCGGTTGCTTACTTTCCACTTTGAACATTTTCAATGTCGATTTAACTACAGGCAGTTCAGCAATAATTTGCTTATCTTTCAGCGCAACTTCGTTACGAGTATAGGTATAAGACAAATTCATGAGGTTGTGTGCAACTTCAGCACGCTTAGCTGCACTTTCTGTACCCAAAACGATGACCACCAAGCGACGGTTTGGATTGTCTGGATTCATGGTCGGGCGGTTTGCTGTCAGTGCTAAGTTATATCCCGCTGCTTTGGTATAACCTGTTTTTAAGCCATCTACTGTCGGGTCTTGTTTTAACAGAATATTGGTTGCACGGTGAAAGCGTTGGTTATAGCTAAAACTTTGCTGTTTTGAATAGTGTAAATAGTCTGGTGTTTCATTCACCAAGGCTTGGCCTAATAGCGCTAAATCATGTGCAGTTGAATAGTGCTCTGGCATGGTGATACCCGCAGGGTTTTGGAAATGCGTTTCAGTCATTCCCAGTGCTTTGGCTTCTTGGTTCATTCGTGCAACAAAGTTTGGAATATCACCAGAGATGCGTTCCGCTAAAGTCACTGCTGCGTCGTTGGCAGACATGACCACTAAACCCGCTAAAAGCTGATCCACAGAAATCTGTTCACCTTGTTTTAAGTACATTTGGGACTCATCCCACATCACCGTACTGACCACAGGTGTTGCGGTAAGAATTTCGCTCTTATTGAGCTTCCCTGCATTAATTTCTTTGAGTGCAATATAAGCCACCATCATTTTGGTGAGCGAAGCGGGCGCACGTTGAACATGACTATTATGCTCTGCAATGACTTGCCCCGATTGGCTGTCAAAAACTGTCCAAGCTTGAGCTTCAACTGTTTCAGGAACAATGTTGAGCAATGCCGCTTGAGTGAAACTTGAACATAAGGCGAAGAGTGTAGCGATGAAGTAGATGACAGCTTTCAATGAAATTCCCTAACCAAGCCATTCCGTGACTTTTAAACTTAAAACAGCTGCAAATGCTATGCCTTTTTTACTTCAATGACCAGTCAAAAATGCAGACAAATGTGACTGTGACGCAAAACTGGCGTAAATAATGCTAAGCTAAGTTATAACTCATTTCATTTTATTTTGTATCGCCCATTATGTTGCATTATCAGATCGAATTTGACGATTATCGTCAACACCTTATACACGTGACTTTACGTTTTGTAGCAGACCCAACACAGGTACTTTCATTACCGACTTGGATTCCGGGTAGTTACCTCATTCGCGAGTTTTCAAAGCATATAGAGTCGGTTCGTGCTTATGATGAAGAAGGGCGTTTATTAGAAATTCAAAAATTTGAAAAGAATAAATGGCGTCTTTTTAATACTGACCATGAATTGATTACGGTTGAGTATGATGTCTATGCCTACGATCTGTCGGTGCGCGGTGCGTATGTAGATCAAAACCGTTTATATGTAAACCCTGCATGTGCTTGCTTAGGTTTGGAGGGTCAAGAGGACAAAGCAGTTGAAGTTGAATTGTTCCTTCCTGATGAGCTAAAACACTTCCAATTGGCCACCGGTATGGCTTCAAAAAGCCTCGTTAAAGGTCGTTTTACTTTAAAAGCCAAAAACTATGCCGAGCTAATTGATGCACCATTTGAGTTGGCAGAACAGACTCGTTTTGGTTTTGAAGCCAATGGCATCCCACATGAGTTTGTGGTGTCAGGTAAACATGCCATGAATGCTGCACGTATGCAGCAAGACATTGAAAAAATCTGTGCAACAGAAATTTCAATGTTCGGCTCAGCACCATTTTTAAACTACACCTTTATGACGATGGCAACAGCAAATAGTTATGGTGGTTTGGAGCATCCAAATTCAACCAGCTTGATTAGTCCACGTGAAGACTTACCAAAAGCCAATGAGCCTGAAGAGCCGTCTGAAGACTATCAACGCTTCTTAGGTTTATGTAGTCATGAATACTTCCACTCATGGTTGGTCAAATTCATTCGTCCTGAAAACTTTGTCAATTATGATCTCAACAAAGAAGGCTATACCTCTTTGCTTTGGATTTTTGAAGGTTTCACGTCTTATTATGATGACCTGATTTTGCTGCGTAGTGGTGTGATTTCCCAAGCCTCATATATCAAACTACTCAAAACTCAGATTGATCGATATTTGCAAAATCCGGGTCGTTTTGTTCAGTCTGTGTCTGAGTCTAGCTTTGATGCATGGGTGAAATTTTACCGTCAGGATGAAAACTCGAACAATGCAGGCACCAGCTATTACAACAAAGGCTGTTTGGTTGCACTATGCTTAGACTTAGGTTTGCGCTTACGTGGTTCAAGTCTAGATGCACTTATGCATAAACTTTATGAGAACGCGCTAAAGGGCATACAAGTACATGAGCGTACGATTGTTGAGTTGTGTAATGAGCTGACAGGTGATAACTGGATTGAGCAAATCAATCACTTAATTAACACCACAGATGAGTTACCGCTGGATCAACTTTTCCCTGAGTTTGGTTTAAGTTATAGCCTGAAAAATGATAAGTCATTACCGTTAGGTTTAAAGCTTGTAGAAAAGCCAGAAGGTGTATTGGTGCAAAGCGCACGTCGTGATGGCGCTGCGGCTCAAGCTGGCCTTTCTGCCCATGATGTGATCATTGCGATTGATGGTCTCAAAGCAACGGTGAAACTGATAGAAAAGTATGCCAAGCAAGAAGGTATATATAGCATTTTGGCATTCCGCCGTGATGAGTTGATGAGCTTTGACGTAAAAGCTTCTGGCTCAGAGCTGACTGAAGTTGAATTGAAAGTTGAAGACCAAGCAAAAGCAGAGAAGTGGTTCAAGGCTTAATCCCTAAGCCACTTTATTTGATTCTGTACAGACAAAAACCGATGCCTAGACATCGGTTTTTTTATGCGCTTATTTATTGCATTAACTACCACGGTAAGTGGAATAGCCATATTGGCTAATTAACAGAGGAATATGGTAATGATCTAATGAGCCATCAATTACAAATACCACGGGCACTTCTGGAAAGAATGAGCGCTGATTTTTTTGGCGAAACCAATCACCCGTTTTAAAGGTAACTTTGTATACACCTTTTTGTAAGGTCGTATCTTTGGGATATAAATCATTGATTCGACCTTGGTCATCGGTCGTACTTGAGCTGATTTCTGTCCATTTATCATTTTGTTGGGCTTCAAGTGTCACTTTGACATTGGCAGAAGGGAGACCATTTTCCAAATTCAGCACATGGACGCTCAATGGATTTTGAGCAAAACACCAAGAAGAAAAACCAAGTCCAATGAGCGAAAGCAGCATTTTTAGCATTGAATTGACCCTTACCGTTGCAGGAAAAAGATTCAGTTTAACCAACCCTATAAAAAACATAGGTTTAAAAATGTAAAAATGGAGGAGTACGAGTACATGGTTTATTTATCAATATTTAAGCTGCGGCATGTTGGATTGCTTTGCCGATTTAAATTTAGTGCTGAAAAAAGTCATTCTGATGCATGTAGGGCTATAAGACTATAAAAAGGATTTGAAGACTGTATTATGTGAAAAGTATCTGATGTTCTCGTTTAAATGAGGTAAATAACACATTTCGCTAAAAAATTTGTTTATTTGCTAAGCAAAAGCTAAAGCCTTGTGGAAAGACGTGATTTTGAAAAACGAAGGCTGTAGTGGTATTTTCTGGCGAAATGTCGTTATCACTGGATATTACGTTGACTGTAAAGCCCTGAGGGACGATACTTTCAGGGTTTTATTCAAGCACATCGGTTCGCAGGGGTTGAGCCAAAAGCTCATCACCCTAAAAAACTCAATCTAACGCAAGGGGCTATATATGGCTGGTGGAAAGTCAACCATCATTTACACACTGACCGACGAGGCGCCATTGCTAGCGACTTATTCGCTACTGCCGATCATTGAGACCTTTACTAAACCTGCTGGTGTAGAGATCGTTAAAACTGATATCTCTGTTGCCGCACGTGTTCTCGCAGAATTCTCTGAATACCTAAAAGAAGAGCAAAAAGTCCCAGACAATCTTGCAGAACTAGGTCGTCTTACCCAAGATCCAGATACTAATATCATTAAACTCCCGAATATTAGTGCCTCTGTTGCTCAGTTAACAGCATGTATCAAAGAGCTTCAATCAAAAGGCTACGCGATTCCTGACTATCCTGAAAACCCAACCACTGAAGACGAAAAAGCGCTTAAAGCACGCTATGGCAAATGTCTTGGTTCAGCTGTAAACCCTGTATTGCGTGAAGGTAACTCTGACCGTCGTGCACCAGCTGCAGTGAAAAACTATGCGAAAAAACACCCGCACTCTATGAGCGAGTGGAAGCAATGGTCTCAAACTCACGTTTCTCACATGGATGAAGGCGACTTCTACCATGGTGAAAAATCGATGACTTTAGACCGTGCACGTAATGTGAAAATGGAACTCATCACCAAGTCTGGTGAAACGATTGTTCTGAAGTCAAAAGTTGCACTTCAAGACGGCGAAATCATCGACTCAATGTTCATGAGCAAGAAAGCGCTTTGCGATTTCTATGAAAAAGAACTTGATGATTGTAAAGAAGCGGGCATTTTGTTCTCTTTACACGTTAAAGCAACCATGATGAAAGTTTCACACCCGATCGTTTTCGGTCACTGTGTGAAAATTTACTACAAAGATGCTTTTGAAAAACACGGTAAATTGTTCGATGAGCTAGGCATTAACGTAAACAATGGTATGGCTGGTCTTTATGAGAAGATCGCAACTTTACCGACATCTTTACGTGAAGAAATCATCGAAGACTTACACGCTTGCCAAGAACACCGTCCTGCACTTGCAATGGTTGATTCGGCGAAAGGCATCACAAACTTTCATTCACCAAACGACGTAATTGTAGATGCTTCAATGCCTGCAATGATTCGTGGTGGCGGTAAAATGTGGGGCGCTGACGGCAAACCTTATGACTGTAAAGCAGTAATGCCTGAGTCAACTTTTGCGCGTATCTACCAAGAAATGATCAATTTCTGTAAGTGGAATGGTAACTTTGACCCACGTACGATGGGTACTGTGCCTAACGTTGGTTTGATGGCGCAAAAAGCTGAAGAATACGGTTCGCACGACAAAACTTTCGAAATGTCTGAAGCGGGTGTTGCAAACATCACTGACCTAGAAACTGGCGAAGTGTTAATGACTCAAAATGTTGAGGAAGGCGACATCTGGCGTATGTGTCAGGTGAAAGATGCACCGATTCAAGATTGGGTAAAACTTGCAGTAAACCGTGCTCGTAACTCGGGTATACCAGCAATCTTCTGGTTAGACCCATACCGTCCGCACGAAAATGAAGTGATCAAGAAAGTACAAAAATACTTGAAAGACCACGACACTGCTGGTTTAGATATTCAGATCATGTCTCAAGTACGTGCAATGCGTTATACACTTGAACGTGTAGCGCGTGGCCTAGATACGATTTCTGTAACGGGTAACATCCTACGTGACTACCTGACTGACTTGTTCCCAATTATGGAACTTGGTACTTCAGCGAAAATGTTGTCTATCGTTCCGTTAATGGCGGGCGGTGGTATGTACGAAACTGGTGCGGGTGGTTCAGCGCCTAAACACGTACAACAGCTTGTTGAAGAAAACCACTTACGTTGGGATTCTTTAGGTGAGTTCTTGGCGCTTGCTGTTTCTTTAGAAGAGCTAGGCATTAAAGAAGATAACGCTCAGGCGAAACTTCTGGCGAAGACTTTAGACCAAGCGACTGGAAAATTACTTGATAACGACAAGTCTCCATCACGTCGTACTGGCGAGTTAGATAACCGTGGCAGCCACTTCTATTTAGCGAAGTTCTGGGCTGAAGCGCTTACTGCACAAGATGAAGATGCTGATTTGAAAGCGAAGTTTGCTCCACTTGCGAAAGCACTTGCTGAAAACGAAGACAAGATCATTGCTGAACTTGCACAAGTTCAAGGTCAAGCTGCTGACATCGGTGGTTACTATGCTGTAGATACAGCTAAAGTAAATGCTGTAATGCGTCCAAGCGAGACTTTGAACGCTGCACTTGAAGTGATCTAAGCCAAAACTAAATCGGTAAATTTACCGATGAAGTGAAAAAGCCGATGCATATGCATCGGCTTTTTTTAATAGTATTTTATGCTTTATATTAAAAAAATCAGATATTTGTTATAACTATAATTTAATAATGCTTTAGTGATTTAATTGAGAGATGAATAAAAAGAGTTTAGTTTTTGGGGTAATAGTTACTTTGATTTGGTTTCTAGGAATTTATGGTTTTACTCAAAGTAATGGCTATAGCTTGCCAATTGAATTAAATGCTTTGGGTGATTTTCTTGCTGGTATTTTTGCACCTGTTGCTTTCTTCTGGTTAATTCTAGGGTATGTTCAGCAAGGTAAGCAGTTAGATCAAAATACGAAAGCTCTAGAACAACAAGAAAAGGTGTTGCAACTTCAGATTGAAGAGATGAAAGAGAGTGTTCAACAGCAAACAGAACTTGTTAATATCCAAAAGAAGCAATATGAAGAGCAACAGAACCTACTGGAACCACGCTTTATTATTTCTGATGCTGAGGTATTTAATGTATTAGGCAGAGAAGTTGAAAGGAATTCTGAAAATAAACATTTATTAAATTCTAATGAAAATGTATTGGTTAGAATTACTTTTAATTTAATAAATTTTGGCGAAGAAATTTTTGATTTGAAAATAAAAGAAAATGGTAAGAAATTGATAGTGGTAAAAGTTGATCATATCGCAAGAGGAAATATTCAAAGTATTGATTTTGATTTAGCGGATTTACAGATTGATGTATTAAATCGTGAACAGGAATTATTCGTTGAGCTTGATATGGGATTTATTTGTAAGAATGGCAAAAATTTAGACAAAGAACTTAAATTGTTAATCTATAAACGTAATGAATTACAGTTTGGTGCAGAATTTTTTCTGAAAAAATAAAGCCCACTTTCGTGGGCTTTAAAATACTTAATTTTTTAACGACCATTACGTCCGCGACCACGTGGAGCTTTCGTATTAGGACGTGTTGTACCATTGGTTTTACGCTTTGGTTTCTCACTATCATCCATTTGCCAAATACGCTTTGTACCTGACTTTTTCACAGAACCATCTTTGTTCTTACGAACCATAGGCTTACCACCTGTACCACCCGGTTTTTTCACATAAGAGCGTGAACGGTAAGGTTCTTCCGCAGGAATGTTTTGAAAGTCAGGGTATAAAAGTGGTTCGATTTCTTTGGATTCACCTGGTTGTAAACCCATTTGAACCAAATCAATTGCACCAATTTTAGTACGGATTAAACGTAAAGTAGGAAAACCTACAGCAGCAGTCATACGACGTACTTGACGGTTACGGCCTTCACAAATTGAAATTTCGACCCAAGAAGTCGGCACAGACGTACGGAAACGTACAGGAGGATCACGATCCCATAACCACTCAGGTTGTTCAACTTTAGATGCTTCGGCAGGTAAAGTCATACCATCTTTCAGTTCCACGCCTTTACGCAACTGCTCAAGGGCTTCTTCAGTTACATCACCATCGACCTGAACCAAATACGTTTTAAATTTTTTATTGGCAGGGTTGGTGATGTATTGGTTCAAACCACCATGATCGGTTAAAAATACCAAGCCTTCAGAGTCCATATCCAAACGACCAGCCAAGCGCAAAGTAGAGTCGCTGACAAAGTCAGACATCGTCATATGTGCTTCATCTTTACGGAACTGGGAGAGGACGTCATAGGGCTTATTCAGGATGACGATTTTCATAGTCAATAACTTCTGTAATTACATAAAATAAGAAATATCAAGATTTATTTAATAGAGAAATGTAGTTATTTCTCGTATAAATCTCAAAAACAGCGGAATTCGATTAAGCTATTATGCGATAAGAAGAGTGGAAAGTATTGTCTATCGGCAATTATTTTTTAAATTTGCCAATTATAATAAAAGGGAGCGCCTGCAAAATGGGTTATCAGAAGATCATCGTTCCTGCGGATGGTAGTAAAATTACCGTAAACGCAGATTTATCATTAAATGTTCCAAATCAACCGATTATTCCTTTTATTGAAGGCGATGGTATTGGTGTTGACATTACACCAGCCATGAAAACTGTAGTGGATGCTGCAGTACAAAAAGCATATGGTGGTAAACGCTCGATTGAGTGGATGGAAGTCTACTGCGGTGAAAAAGCCAATAAAATTTATGGCTCTTATATGCCAGAAGAAACTTTTGATGCGCTACGCGAGTTTGTGGTTTCAATTAAAGGCCCTTTAACTACACCTGTTGGTGGGGGGATTCGCTCTTTGAATGTGGCGCTACGCCAAGAATTAGATTTGTACGTCTGTGTACGCCCCGTACGTTGGTTTGAAGGGGTACCATCACCTGTTCAGCATCCTGAACTGACCGATATGGTTATTTTCCGTGAAAACTCAGAAGATATTTATGCAGGAATCGAGTGGAAAGCCGACTCTCCTGAAGCGAAGAAAGTGATTAAGTTCCTCAAAGAAGAAATGGGCGTGACTAAAATCCGCTTTGAAGATAACTGTGGTATTGGGATTAAGCCTGTATCGAAAGAGGGAACGCAGCGTCTTGTGCGTAAAGCGATTCAATTTGCGATTGATAATGATAAGCCGAGTGTGACCTTGGTTCACAAAGGCAATATCATGAAATATACCGAAGGGGCGTTTAAAGAGTGGGGCTATGAGCTTGCGATGGACCGTTTCGGTGGTGAGCTCATTGATGGCGGGCCATGGGTAAAAATTAAAAACCCAAAAAATGGTAAAGACATTATCATTAAAGATGTGATTGCCGATGCATTCTTGCAGCAGATTTTAATGCGTCCTGCGGACTATTCAGTGATTGCGACTTTAAACCTGAATGGCGACTATATTTCTGATGCACTGGCTGCTGAAGTTGGAGGGATTGGTATTGCGCCGGGTGCGAATATTGGTGGGGCGATTTCTGTTTATGAAGCCACGCATGGAACAGCACCAAAATATGCCGGGCAAGATAAAGTCAACCCAGGCTCCATTATTCTTTCTGCTGAAATGATGTTACGAGATATGGGCTGGATAGAGGCGGCAGATTTGATCATTAAGGGGATTTCAGGGGCAATTGAGGCGAAAACAGTCACTTATGATTTTGAACGATTAATGCCGAATGCAACCTTATTGCGTTGTTCAGAGTTTGGTGAGGCTATTATTGCGAATATGGAATAAACTTTAAGCTGAATCGGTAGAAACCCGCACATGCTGTGGGTTTTCTTTTGTTGTGTTGAAAATAGGCCTGGAAATATATTTGCAATGTAAAACTAGGTTAAAGGATTCGTGCTTTCAGTGAGTATAGGTAAGGTTAAATAAAACGGAGAGTTGATTCTTAACCACAATTTATATATGTAATTACAATGAAGTACTTTGATACAGCTTATAGCTTGGGTTTTTAGCTGAGTGATGTATGGTGGTCTTTGTCGAATGTTACGGCAGATGATAAAGGAGTAGTCTCATGGCTAATCAACAAAATCAACAGCAGAACAATCAGCAGCAACGTCAACAACAACCAAATCAACCGCAAGAACAACCAGACCAGCAACAACAGCAACAACAACCCAAACCAAATCAAGGCCAGCAAAAACAGCCGAATCAAAACCAACCGAACCCAGATCAGCAACAACGCTAGGCGTATTGCTATTTCATGAACGAATGTTAAAGGCATTTCAAGGAAGAATCGATCAAAGGGCGTTGAACCAAAGGAGGACCCTATGTCGAATAATGTTGTGAAAACATTAAAACAGAAGATCAAAGCACGTTTAAAAAAAATCTCTAAGCATCAGTCTAAGCTGAAAGCCTTAGAGAAAAAACTGAAGAAGCGTAAGTAGTTTTACGTGGTTTATTTGAAGCAAAGCCCTCATTTTATATGAGGGCTTTGCCGTTACATATATAAGATATCTTTCAATATATGAGGCATTTAGTATGAAAAGGTAACTTTACCTTATTTTAATATCTAAAAATTAGCTGAGTAGTTGAATCATGCCTCGTTTAGTTCTGAGTGGAGCTATTTTAAGTATAAGTCTGCTGATGAGTGGATGTCAGCCACCCGTTTCGGGTGAAGCAGCAGGTTTGAGTTATCCATATTTATATTGGCAGTTATATAAGACGCCTTTAGAGAAAAACTTAAATGTGCCTGTACAAGGTGTAAGTCATAAGCACATACAGGACACTTGGGGGGCTGCACGTGGTCAGGGCCGAACACATCAAGGTATTGATATCTTTGCTAAACGTGGTACACCTGTCTTAAGTGCTACATCAGGCATTGTTTTGGATGTCGGCCTCAATAGTTTAGGTGGACAAGTGGTATGGGTAATGGGACCAAACTTAAGCCGTCACTACTATGCACATTTAGATGCTTATGCACCTGATATTCAAACGGGTGATTGGGTTGAAGTGGGAGAAGTGTTGGGCTATGTCGGGAACACTGGCAATGCCAAGAACACGCCACCACATTTGCACTATGGAATTTATAGGACTGGAAAAGGAGCTGTGAATCCTTATCCGTATTTAACTTTAAATGCGTTGAAATAACAGAGCTTTGATCTACCGCTGTAAAAGTTCGAATGCGTCCATTGTATTGGTCATAGATGGCTCATCAATTGGGTTCTTTTCTTATTCTTAAACCGTACATTTGTAATATTTAAAAGTAAGTTAAGAATATCACTACGTATTTAACATGGACGGCCCTCTATAACGGAACCTACAACTCTTTTTCGATTTCCTTCTATGTGAAGGATTAAAAGGCCTCTTTTTTAGTTGTTGGATTGGAGGTGGATGTCGTACGAGTAAAGTAAAATAGTTGCAATGTTCCTAAACCGAGGACTCCCGCAGCAAGCATAAACTGAAAGTGATATGACCAACCAAAATGCTGCAAGGTACTAAAACTTAAGCCACCGACCAGTTGTACCGTTGCAAAGCTGAGTGTCGCCATACTCCACAGTTTTTTATAGGCCAAGCCGTAGAGTTGTAAGATGGTGTAGGAGGTGAGAAAGACCACCGCAGGGTTCAGTAGGCCTGTGAGAAATGAAGACAGGAGCGTAAATACAGGTGAGAAACTCAGAACCGCAATAAAAACTGCCGCAATATAGACACTGTATAAAATCTTTAAAGCCAGAAAGTTGCCAAATTTACGCGCTAAAGCATAAGCTGTCGCTGCACCCAAAGCGCTGCCTAAGCCATATAAAATCCAGTTAAAATTGATCCAATATAAATTCAGCGTCAACACATGGCTTAAGTAATCAATCCAAAACAAAGAATGGGGAATATACGCAAAGGCACTGCAGGCATAAACAATGAGTAAGCTATAGTAAATTTTATTCACTGTATGAGTCTGGGGTTGGTTTGTAGGGATACTGTGCAGTTGCTTTTGGAAAGGACGAACCAGTATCCATAATAACCACGTAATGACAAATGCAAAGCCACAGAGAATGAACCATGCGCTACTGATTGCAATACGGTCTAAATACGGCATAAACAGCGTGGCTGCCAATACACCAATTCCTATTCCGCTAAATCCAATTAGGTTAATTTTAAAACGGTGCTGTAACTCACTGCACTGTGCCACAATACTGGGCGATAGAATCATCAGCAAACCACCGCCGATACCTGAAATGATGCGCCACACCAAATACCAAACTTCGTTAAAATGCGCAAATGCACAGGCAAACAGGCTGATTGAACCAAAGAGCGCAGCAAAAATGATATAGATCGGCATTTTTACATTTTGTGGCAACTTCATCGCCCAAAATGCGCCGATCAGATAGCCCAGCAGATTGGCGCTACCGAGTAGGCTGGCGAAATTGTGTGACCATTCATAGGCTTCGCGAGTGGACGGCAGTAGAGCGGTATAAGAAAAACGTAAGATGCCAATTCCCAAGCACATACTCAGGCAGAGAAAGAGACTCAGTTGTACGGTGCTTGAGAACGTCCTGTTCATCATAATTTGACTATTTGTTTCAAAAATACACTTGAACTATAAGATGAAATTTACAATAAAACAATCGGGTGATGTCCACCTTTAGTCGAGCGGAGTAAAGGCGCAGTCAATTTAATCAGTATCTTTGAGTTGATTGATATCCACTGCATCACCAATGGTATAAAAGTGTCCGCCTGCAACATGATGGATACTTTTCCATTCATCTGTGGCTTCATGGTAGTACCAATGCCCATCTCTAAAAACACGATCATCTGCATAAGCGGCAATGACTTTGCCAATAAACAAGTCATGCTGCTGTTGATTATGTGGTTCAGGAATGAGTTCACATAGAATCCATGCACTACAGCCTTCAACCACTGGAATTGAGCTGTGATCAAACTGAAAAAGTTCGACCCCACACTGACGTAACTTTTCAGGTGCATCATATTGACTGATCATGCCCAGTGCGTAGACCATTTTTAGTTGTTTAAGTGTAGGGACTTGCAGCGCAAACAAGCCTGATTTTTCAATAATACTGCGGGTTTTTGTAGATTTATCGAGTACGACCGTCACTTTGGCGGGGTTAAACTCTAGGGCACATGCCCAAGCCGCGGCCATGACATCGGTGCTTTCATCATCTTGACTGGAAACCAGCACGGTTGGGCCGTGGTTGAGTAGCCGATATGCTTTTTCTAAAGGGACGGGCAGAATGTGAGGATTAAGCAGAGATTGATTCATGTAAAAGAACACTTTAACAGCCGTTTAAATGCTTTATACCACATTCTAAAACTGCCAATTCAGTCTAAATTTGTACATTCAGCGTGGAATATGGCGCAAAACAGTAAGCCCGTTTAAATTTTGATTTATAATTATGACAGCATCATTTAGGGAAACAATATGAATATCCCCTTAATCGTCAATGTCATCATTTTTATTGCATTGCTTTTTTTACTGGGCCAAACCCGTAAAACCGATTGGAGTTTAGCGAAGAAAGTACTGGCAGGTCTCTGTCTTGGTATTGTTTTTGGCCTCGCTTTACATGGGTTTTATGGTACGCATTCGCCTGTACTGCAAGAGTCGGTACAGTGGTTTAATTTGGTCGGTAAAGGCTATGTCAAACTACTACAAATGGTGGTGATGCCTTTGGTATTTGTTTCCATTTTAGGCGCTGTGATTAAGCTGCACGATGCAGGTTCATTGGGTAAAATTAGTTTTATCAGTATTGGGACTTTGCTATTTACTACAGCGATTGCTGCATTTGTCGGTGTGGTGGTGACCAATCTGTTTGGCTTAACTGCGGCAGGTTTGGTCCAAGGCACACAAGAAACTGAACGTTTAAATACGATTCAAACTGACTATGTCGGGCAAGTCGCTGACTTACAAGTGCCTGATTTATTTCTGTCATTTATTCCGAGCAATCCTTTTGCCGAGCTGACAGGGGCACATCCAACCTCAATTATCAGTGTAGTCATTTTTGCAGTGTTTTTAGGCATTGCAGGCTTGAACCTAATGAAAGCGGATGCTGAGAAAGGGCAAAAACTGTTGTCTGCAATTGACATCTTGCAAGCGTGGGTCATGAAGTTGGTGCGTCTAATTATGATGCTCACTCCTTATGGTGTGTTCGCACTCATGACCAATATTGTGGCCAACTCTAAAATGGCAGACATCTTAAACTTAGGCGGTTTCTTGGTTGCGTCTTATATCGGTTTGGCGATTATGTTTATCGTGCACGCCGTGATTTTGGCGCTCACAGGTGTGAACCCAATTCAGTTCTTTAAAAAGGTTTGGCCTGTGCTGACCTTTGCGTTTACTAGCCGTTCAAGTGCTGCCAGTATCCCTTTAAATATTGAAGCGCAAACACGACGTCTGGGTGTACCAGAGTCGATTGCCAGCTTTTCAGCATCATTTGGTACGACCATTGGGCAAAATGGCTGTGCGGGGCTATATCCTGCGATGTTGGCTGTTATGGTTGCACCGACAGTGGGCATTAATCCGCTCGATCCACTTTGGATTTTGACTTTGGTTTGTGTCGTGACCTTGAGCTCGATTGGGGTAGCAGGTGTAGGTGGTGGAGCAACATTTGCAGCACTGATTGTCCTGCCGATGCTGGGTTTGCCTGTGACTTTGGTTGCACTGCTTATTTCAATTGAGCCTTTAATTGATATGGGTCGTACGGCTTTGAATGTGAATGGTTCTATGACCGCAGGTGTCGTGACCAGCCAAGTCTTAGGTCAAACCGATAAGCTTATTTTTGAGCAAGACAATGTGGACTTAAAAGAAGTCTAAGCTGAAAAATATATAGCATATGAACTGAAAAGAAGCCTATCTTAATGATTAGGCTTCTTTTTATTGGGCGTGTATCCATAAATGACGAAAAACTGTATCTACTTTTTTACTCAGTTTTTTGCAAAATAAAGCTTCAATTTAGGAGAAAAACGATGAAAATGTATCAAGTCGATGCCTTTACAACTGAATTATTTAAAGGTAATCCTGCCGCTGTGATTGTACGTGATGAATGGTTAGCAGTAGATTTGATGCAGAATATTGCCTTGGAAAATAATTTGGCAGAAACAGCTTTTGTGAAAGTCATTGATGCTGAAAACTATGAAATTCGTTGGTTCACCCCTCAGGTTGAAGTGGACTTTTGTGGGCACGCGACTTTAGCCAGTAGTTTCGTCCTGTTTCGGGATTATACCGATGCTAAACGTATCCAGTTTCATGTCAAAGACTTGGGTGTTTTTATCATTGATCAAGATATTGATGGCAAGATTCATATGAATTTTCCAATTCGTGCACCGCAAAAGTTAGAAGACTATCCTGCGGAAATTCATGAATTGGTCGATTGTGAAATTAAAGAAGTCTATTTAAACCCACAGGCTTATATTTTAGTGTGTGAGTCTGAGCAGGCAGTTAAGGATGCAAAACCGAACTTGGATAAAATTCGTCAAATGGCAGAAAAGCACAAAGTCAGTACTGCGATTACTGCCGAAAACTTGGATGTTATCATGACCTCAACGTCTCAAGACTATGATTATATCGCGCGTTATTTCGCACCGCATAAAGGCATCAATGAAGACCCTGTGACAGGCTCCATGCATACAGGTCTTGCACCACTATGGGCGGAGAAGTTGGGTAAAACCTCATTGCTTGCATATCAGGCATCGAGCCGTGGAGGATTGCTTTACTGTGATATTCAGTCTGAAACACGAATCCAAATTTCTGGCTATGCCAAGTTATATATGACGGCTGAACTTTACTTAGATTAAGTTGTAATTCTCTTAAATTAAAACTACTGGTGAAAAATAAGCATTGATTAAAATGCTATTTTTCACCAAATTACTATAAAAATAATTTCACTTTCCTCTATGATGTTGAGAATCATTCATATTTTGTCGAATTATTTGGAAAAATAATGTTTATGCGTTTTAAAACATTGAGTTTGTCGGTATTGCTACTTGGCTTTGGGGGCACAGTATGGGCACAACCCGTATTGGTAAAATCGGAACAGAAAATTGAAGAATATAAATTAGATAACGGTTTACGCATTATTCTTGCGCCAAACGATAAAGAAAATAAAGTGTATATGAACATGGTCTATTTGACTGGTTCATTGAACGACCCAAAAGGTAAGGGCGGTTTAGCGCACCTATTGGAACACTTAGCGTTCAAGGGGACTAAAAATGTTCCAGGGGACGAGTTTCAACGCCGTTTAGATCAATACGGTTTAATGAATAATGCCAGCACGGACTATTATTCAACCAAATATATTAATGTAGTTCGTCCTGAACAAAATGCGATTAATGAGCTGATTAATCTTGAAGCCGAGCGTATGGACGGCTTGGTGCTCCAAGAAAAATATGTACCATCTGAAATCGCGATTGTAAAACGCGAGCGTGAAGTCCGTATGGATCAGCCTTTTTCGGTACTCATGGATCAGATGTGGAAGTCTGCTTATGGTAATCAATATTTAGGGCGTTTACCGATTGGTGATTTAAACGAGTTACAGTCAATCAAAATGGCTGAACTGAATAAGTTTTATCGTGACTGGTATGCACCGAATAATGCGGTATTTGTCATTTCGGGTAAGTTTGATCAAGCTGCTGTACTGAAGCAGATTGATGAAAAGTTTAGTGCGATTAAAGCGCGCGCTGTGCCTGCGAAAGTTAAGGTGCCTGTCTTAGATGCCAGTAAGATTAAAGAACGCCAGTTTGTGGTGAAAAAAGGCAGTAATTTCGCCAAATATAATATCTATCTGAATGGTAAAAATGAGAACATTAAGACTGCGCTGGCGGTGTCACCGTATTTATACACCATGCAACCAAGTGGACATTTGTACCAAAGCATTGTAGAAACGGGAACGGCGACAGCTGTTCAGTCGACCACATGGTTAGACCAAGATTTCAATATGGTGTTTATGGGCGCAGTTTATGCACCCAACCATGATGTGAAAAAAGTCGAGTCGGCTTTGGTTGCTGGAGTAGAAAAGACACCAAGCTTCAACGAGATTGAGCTCAACCGTGTGAAGAGCATGATTAAAAATGCCCAAGAAAGCATGTTCAGCAGCGCAACGGCAGTCGGTGGTATGCTCAGTGACTACGTGGTTTCTGCCAATGGTGATTGGACACAATACTTTAAAGATCAGCAACAGTTACAACAGCTCAGCGTTACTGATGTGAACCAACGTTTAGATGACTTTTTAGTACCCGAGCATCGTATTTCAGGCACTATTTTACCGACCCCAGAAGATCAGAAAAAAGCACTTGAACAAGCGGCAGCAGCGACCCCAGCAAAAACTTTAGACCAACAAGCCGTGGCTGAAGAACCATTGAAAGATGTCAGTGCGTATAAGGCAGAAGTGGCTGGATATGTAAAAAGCTCAAAGCAATATTTAGAAAGTGCTGAAAAACAAATTCAGCGTGGCAAGTTAAAAAATGGCATGCAATATGCGCTGTACCCAAGTAGCACGCGTGATGATAAGACTTATGCCACCATTTCGATTGATTTTGGTACTGCAGAAAGTTTGTTTAATAAAGCAGAGTTGTTAGATCTGACTTCTTATTTATTGCTCAGAGCATCAACTCAATATAGTTTGCAAGATATTGCCGATCATTCGATTGATGCGGGTGGTGGAGCAAGTGCCTCAAGTAATGGCAATGGGATTAATATTTCAATCGTGGCCAAGAAAGAAAAGTTTGATGAATTTTTTAACTTCGTGATCGATGTACTTAAAAATCCAACCTTTGAACAAAGCCAGTTTGATTTGATTAAGTCACAAAGCTTAGCAAGTCTAGACCGACCCTATACAGAACCTGAAACTGTAGCAGCTTTAACCATTGCTCGTTTACTTGAAACTTATCCAATTGGGGATATTCGACATCACTTTGAGCCTGAATATGTCAAGAAGCAGTATCAGGCCGCAACACAAGCGCAGGTTAAACAGTTGTATCAGCAGTTTTTTGCGATGAATCATGCACAAATTTCGGTAACGGGCGTGATTGATACGAAAAAGATGAAAAAGACTTTAAATCAGGCTTTTGCAAACTGGAATTCGGCAGCGACTTATCAGCGGATTACTTCTGACTTTACTGCATATAAAGCGCAGCGTGTACATGCACTGTCAGAGCAGCGTGAGTTTGGTAGCTATCAGAGCATTATGACGTTCCCTGTGGGCACATACCACCCAGATGCACCTGCTTTACAGGTACTTGAGCATATCTTAGGTGAGTCGCAGTTATCATCTCGTTTGGCGCAAGAGCTACGTGAAAAGAATGCCTTGGTCTATGGTTTTGGCAGCAGCATTTCGCTGGATGACTGGACGGAGTCAGGAGCACTGACGATTGATGCAAACTATAGCGCAGGCAAATCGGCTCAAGTGTCTCAAGCGGTCTATAAAGTGTTGAATGAGTTACTGGCAAAAGGCGTTACTGAACAGGAAGTGGAAGCTGCCAAGGCCGATATTTTGAAAAAGCGTGTGACTGCACTTGAAGATAGTCGCAATATCCATCGCATGTTGATTCCTCAAATGAAGCGTAATCGTACTTTACTGGATCGCGAACAGCGTGATTTAGCATTGGCCAAAATTAGTAAAGCCGATGTTGATGCGGTGATTCAGAAGTATATTAAGCTGGATCAGTTGGTTGAAGTGATGGCTGACCAATATGGCAAAGCGCAACCAGCGCTGAAAAAGTAAAGATTTCAGTTTTCATTTAAAAAGAACCCCTCAAAATTGAGGGGTTCTTTTTGTTATAGCTTTTAGAAATTAGTTTTCTTATTTTTTCAATTAAAGCCGATAAAACTGTTTGGCATTGTGATGGAATACGCGCTCTAAAGCATCAGGGTCATAGGCTGCGACGATGTCACTAAATGCATCGATAATATTCACTAACGATGTACTGACCGAATCCATTGGAAAGTTAGAGGCAAACATCACCCGATAGGTTCCAAAACAGGCGAGGGCATGTGTAATCATGGGATGTGCAAGGTCAAAGACTTCTTGTTTGGACGCCAGTCGGTCTTCTTTATGAAAACGATGTCCTAATACAGGCATGAAGAGTCCTGACATTTTGGTATAGACGTTTGGACAGCTTGCAAGCTCAGCTAAGTCGTCTTTCCAACGAAAGAAAATATTTTCCCGCGCCGTTTGTGTCATCCCTGTATTTGCACCAATTGGACCAAATAAACCTGCGGGTGTACCTAGATGGTCTAGCACAATGGAAGTTTCAGGGAACTGCTTGGCCAGATAAATCACATCTTCAAGCTGTGTGGAATAAACCCAAGCATCAAAACTCAAGTTGTATTGGGACAGCACTTCGAAGCCTTTGAGAAATTTTTTATTGCGATATAAGTGTGGCTCATCTGTCCACGCATGGATTTGTTTGTCTTCATGAAAAGACGCCATTTTACGAATACCACGAAAGTGTGGTGAAGCTTTATGGTGTAATTTTAGGATCTTTTTAAAGTTACGATCACGTGGATCAGCTGTTGCGACAATGCCACCCAATTTGACCGTATCGGCTCCAAAAGCTAAAGACTCAATAAATTGAGTTTCCTCAACCACACCTTTGCCTTTGCTGTGATGCCAACTGGCTTCTACATGCACTACTTGTTCTACTGTGTATGGGCCAGTATCGCGTTTATAGTCTTGGGGCAAATACGGACGTGTAATATGACGGGTTAGACCGATGGTTTCAATCAGGTCTTTAGGTTTCCCTAAACGAACCATTTTGTCCAAAAGCTTAGGATGCTTACCCAATAATTTAACTGCCAAAGCCGCTGCATGTGGCGTGTTATAGGGGTCCCACTGGTGGATGTGTGGATCGATGAGTGCAAAGTCCAAATGCTGCATGTTCTTCCCTAAGTCATATTCCTTAGCGATTACCTTACTGTAAATTGAGGTGTTGCAACATTGTATTTCGTTTCAAATACGACGAAATGAAAAAAGCCTGCAGAAGCAGGCTTTGATTGATCAGTGATCGTGTTTGTGGTCATGCTTGTTGGCATGAAATTCTTCGTTATGACGGAAACGAAGGTAGTTTTCAAACTGTTCACAGTATTCGTCATAGTTGTCTTCAAGCATCATTTGGAACTGCTGCAAAATATAAGACATCACTTGCTCTTTGGCATCACGCATTTCATCGCCATCTTTAAAGTTGTTGGCTGCCACCCACGTGTTAAAACGGGCTGTACCAAACAACATCGCAGCACTCACTTGGCCACGTATTTCAGCCGGTTTCACTTGTGAACCTTTTTCAGTGCGACAAAAATCGTTGGCTTGCTTAATAAATTCATCTGCACGTTCAAAAAAAGCAGCATTCAACGCTTCTTCTTCGGTTACATCTGTTGCTTCAATCTTCTGAACCATGAACTTGTCCTAAAATACATAAATAACTCAGACTGCATTATAGGCAAAGCCTTGCAGAAACTAAACCTTTGCCTTAATCTAAAAATAGCCTAAGCAATAAAATAGAGAATATCCATGCAAGATGCGATTGCTGTACAAAGTTTAAAAAGTGATATTGCATTATTGCGTCAAAACACTTGGCCGCCACAAAATCTAGCCAATGTCGAAGGCTTACCGATCTATTACGGAACGAAAGCAGAGGTCGAGGACTACTACCGCCAGTGGATGAGTTTAATTGAGCGGGCGCAAGACTTGTTCCAACCCTTTATGGAAGAAGAGGTGTTGGATGCAATTCATTTGCCCAGCCATTTGAATTTACCGCTGTTTTATTTTCACGTCGATCGTATTCGGATTAATAAAACCCGTGCCAAAGAGTCTAAAAGTTTTCGTGGCATTGCGAGCCTAATCGAAAAATGTGGGCAGTTTGAACCCGAGCAAGTCCAAGCCATGCGCGCTTGGTTAGACAGCGATGATAATGCCGCCTTGGTTGCACATCGGGAGTTTATTGACCTCAGAACCTATGTGTTTCAGCATGGACAAAGCGAATATACCCGTACTCGATTTTATGTGAATGGTATCGTGTTAAGTACCGAAGCACACTTTGAACTGGTCGATGCTCGAGACAAACCACGTAAACAGCGTAGCGATAGTTATAATGACCCACTCGCAGATAACAACACGTGGAAAGTATACGGCAAGTATCGCTAACCTAATTTCCCGTAAAAATGGACTGTTTTGAGTCTTTCTCGGTTGATGTGTGTTTTGATTTAAACGGCTATTTCAGTTTTTTGGTTTGACTGAACAGCCTCAGCTCTTGTTCAACCAATTTTAGCATTCTATTTTTTTCCGCGGCGATCCAGCCTGCGGCAAAACTATAAGCGGTTTCTGGTTCAGGGGCTTGTAAAAATAAGGTTTCTGCAACCACCAAATCATTATAGTGCCCTAGGCTTTCCTGAACTGCTTTGAGTTTTTTTAAATAGGTTTTTAATGCTTTTGCATCGAGTAAAGACGCCACAAACTCAATGCTATAACGCAGTTGTTTGACTTGTTTACGAATACGGTGTTTTTCATCATCCTCAAGCTGGCTAAAGTGCTCGGCATGTGCGCATATTTTATGGTGTAAACCATGTATCACTTTGAGCGCATGTTTTTTCAGTTTGCTTTTTGAAGGCGAATCTAGTTCTTGCTCTGTAAATAAAATCAATTCAAGCCAAAGTTGCGTCGTTTCTGGTCGTTGGAATAGGGCGCAGACATCACTGATAGCCTCTGTACTTGGTGCAAGATAGTCTAATGGATAACCTGCCTCAATCAGTTGAGGGAGTAAATCTTCGTTCAACGCATCGATGTCCCGTGTCCCACCTAAAGCTTGAAAAATAGTGGTGAGTTCCGCTTTCCAGTGCGGTTGCGTAGCCTCCGACCATGCAGCAAAACTTTTCAGTGCGGTACGCAAGCGGCGGATTGCCACGCGGGCCTGATGCACATGCTCAGTGGAGTACTGCTGTCGAGCAATTGAACTGGCATTCGGAAGTAAGTGCTGTAAGCAATTGGCCACTATGCTTTGTAGCGCTTCAGTTTCTCTTGAGCTTCTGTTCAGTAGAAGAAGTGTTTGATACTGTGCAGGAAAGCAACTTTGCTGACGAACAGCTAGAAGGCCATAGTCTGACTTGCTATGTGTGTCGAGACTCAGTTGGTATTTTTGAACCCAAGGTCGTATAAATGCGATCAAATCCTCTGTTGATCCTTGTTTTAATTCAAATTCGATCTCGAAAATATCAACACTGTTTTGTTCTTTAAAAATTTTGCCAATATCGAGAGCAATTTCAACTGTACTGCTTTCAATATTTTGCAAAACGCGTAAACGTTGGATATTGGTTTCAAAGAGCAATTCAAGGGTTGGAAGTGGAAGCCCCAAAGCGCGTTTTAATTTTTTGTAGATAGCGGAATAATCTTTATAGTTCTCTAAGTCGAGTGTAGTCGTCTCAGGTGGCGCTATATCAAATTCAAGTTCCAAGCGACTCAATACTTTTGCGGTATTCACTGCTTTGAAAGTTTGTTTCCATTCATCATTTTCCTGCCGACGTCGAATCGCGATGCAATGCTTAGCAAGTGTTTGATCCGCTGTATCAAAGTATTGGGCTGCTAAATGAATCGGCTCAGCCTTGAGCAGTGTAAAAGCTTTTTGCAAGGCCTTACGCTTCTTAACTGGAACTTGAAACTTAAACTCAATCTCTTGCATAGCCCTGACTCATGACAACCTACGTTTTACTATATGCTAAATTGAGTAAAAAAAGGCCAGATTTGAATAGGTATAAGCTAAAAGAGCAGAAATAGTGGGCTAGATGTCACTTTTAAAATGAGATGGTGGTTAGAAATATCCAGAGTTAATAAGTACAGATGGTTACTTCGAAGTGATAATAAATCTACATTGAGTAGGAATGTATAGCCTTACTTTTTAAGAATAAAAATGAATATAAAGCCTGTATTGTTTTGATAATAGGCCGTTTTGTCATAGATAAATTAGCGGTTTGAAGCGACCAACCACGATCTTCTATCGTGGTTTTGCGGCTTGTCAGGCCTTGTGGGGGACGATAGCAGTCATGTATTTAACATGACTGCTTTGGTATACAGAGCGTTATTTTAAGAATTTACGGCTAACTAAGAACTGTTCTGTCGCTTCTAAAAGTTTATCGGCATAAACTTCAAGCTTTGCTGTGAGCCAACCCAAAACAAACCAATCACTGGCTTCAAGTTCGGTCTGTTGAATGTATGCAGCTGAAGTCGCCAAGATTTGATATTCATGTGCAGCTTGTTGGGCATCATTCAACGCTTTACTGTATTTCTGCAAATTTTTCACATCATAAATTGACGTTAAAATAGGAAAGCTAAACTTCAATTCCTTAATTTTCTGCGCCAATACATCTAAGCTTTCAAAGTGACTAATATCCGCAGCATTTAAGCTTTCCTGTAGCTGTCGATATTGGTTTTGCAGGGTATTGTGCGCATAGGTTTTTAAATCCTGCTTCTGCACATGATCATGTGAGCTTAAACTAAAGGTTAATAACTCAAGATAATGATGGACGTTTTGGGTCGATTTAACTAAATTTCCAAGCTTTTCTTGAGCATATAAAATGTCTTTGGCAAGATTTTCTGTAGTGGTTGGATTCTGAAGAAAAGCGCCTAGGGTGCTTTGCATATGCTGCAAATGTTGTAAATGATCAAACTGATGCTTAAATGCGGCAAGTTGCATCGCCCATTTATCAGAAATATTGCTATTCCAGTCCTTAAACAAAGCTAAGGTTAGTTGTAAGTGCTCTAAAGCGGTTTGTGCCTGATCAATATGGCTTTGCTCAGCAACACCTGCTGAAATTGCAGCAATATTCGGCAGTAAATGCTGCATTTGCTGACCAATCAACAAACTCAGGTTATGTGCCGCACTTTCTTTTTTCGATAAGACAAACTCTTTTTCAAAACGTGCTGGACTTACGGTTTGCTCAAGTGCCAGTAGATTACCCATTTCGGCTTTGCTGCGGACATCTAACCACAGTTGATACTTCTTCACCCATTCAAAACTAAAGGCCAAAAGCGACTGAACAGAGCCTGATTTGAGTTCGAATTCTACCTCATGAATGGTCTGTTCTCGACCAGATGCACGAACCACACCAACATCCAAACAGACTTCAATTTCAGCATCTTCAAACTCAATGACGCGATAGGTGCGTTGGATGTCCGTTTCAAAGGTGAGCTTTAACGCAGCTGCATCTGAGCCTAAAGCTTGGGTTAAAATCTGTTGAGCCTCTGGAATAGCTTCATAAATGCTTAAGTCCAGTTCAGGAGATGACTCTAACTCACCCAAATTATGATTATGTTCAAAACGGTGTAAATGACTTTTACCTGCGGCTTTGAGTGTTTGAATCCAGCAAGCACCTTCAAGACGCTGACGCAAAGCAGCACCATGTTGGGCCAAGAGGCGATCAGGCGTGTCAAAATACTTGGCTTGAAGTTGAATCGTTTCAGATTTTTTAGGATCTAAAGCTTTAAGAAGGGCGGTACGTCGTGCTTCGCTAATCTGAAATTTTAATTCAATTTCAACCATGAAAAATTCCTAATTTGAGGGGCTAGGTCAGTGCCAAGCCTTTATGTATTTAGATGCATGATCTGTAGTTTGTTTTTATGTGCACTAAAGGCACACCAATGGACCACTGGATTGTAGCGAAAAAGAGACAGTATGTAAGACTTGACGACACAATAAAACAAAGTTGCAGCGTGAGATTGATCAAAAAACAATTCTGTTTTTAGTGGACACGCGCCTAGAGGCGATTGCACTTTGCAGATTGCATATTTTCAGCTATGTTGGTAAAAAACCATCAGGATGATGACAGATGAATGCTCAGGTTGAACCGAAACAGGAACATGACGCTGAACCTAATTTTCAATTGCCGATTAAGGACTATCACCAGTTTTATCGTTTTTATTTAACAGAGCACCGCAACATCATGAGTCGTCGGCTACATGTCGCGGGCAGTTCGATTGGACTGTACTTTTTCTCTAAAGCCATACTTAAACGCAAGCCGTGTTATTTTATATACGGCTTAGTCTCTGGATATGCCTGTGCGTGGGTAGGTCATTTTGTTTTTGAAAAAAATAAGCCAGCCAGTTTTAAACAGCCTTTGTATAGTTTTATTTCTGACTGGCGCATGTTTTCCGATGTTTTACGTGGAAATTTAAGCTTACAAGATCGTGCTTTGGATAAAATTCCAAGTTAGTGAAGCACTTTGTGACGTCATCATGAAAGTTTTATGAAAAGCTTGAAATTAACAGTTGCAAAGTATGAGTTAATATTCTAATAATGAGGTCGTTGATTATATTTTCATCAAATAATATATAAGTGCTTTGAACTTTAAAGTGCTTTTAGTTTTCCAAGCCTAGAGCGACCTTCTCTAGGCTTTTTTTATGTGGATTTTAAATAAAATATGCGGCTTTTTAGCTTTTATGATGTTGTTCAAACACCACTGGTTTAAAAAGCTAAAAAGCCGTATCAGATCGCTGTGTGTCTCTTATTCTTGTTATAAAGTTGTTATTTTTATTTTATTCTTGTTGCTTTCTGTATCCATTAAACTGCGAAAGCGGTGGGGCGACTATCACTGAAAATAGGTATTTTTATATAGCCTGGGCTTGGTCGCGGGATTTTTGTGCAAAGCAACGCATTTTCAGCTCCAATTCATTAAAGCATCAGTCGCCTTTAGCTTTATAATAGAACGACATAACCCAAAGGTAGAGTTAAATGCGCGGTTTATATTTAATTACAAATGATGATCCTTTAGAGCTACTTTTGGCTAAATTAGAAGGTGCAATGGCAACATGTGAAGTTGCCGTTTTGCAGTATCGCCGTAAAAAAGTACCCAAAGAAGAACAGGCTTACGAAGTTGAGTATATGAAAGCTATGTGCGCTGAGTATGGTGTTCCTTTTGTGATTAACGATGACTTAGAAATGGCAGTGAAATACGGTGTTGGCGTGCATTTAGGGCAAGGAGATGGCGAAGTTGCTGAAGCTTTCGCACGCCTGCCAAAAGATGCGGTGATTGGTCGTACGTGTTTGAACTCGATTGAGCTGGCTGAAAAGGCGATTGCTGAAGGTGCAACATACGTGGCTTTTGGTGCAATTTATGCAACTGAGACCAAGCCAGAAGCTGGCAATATTGGCTTGCAGACTTTAAAAGAAGCCAAAGCCAAATTGAATGTGCCGATTTGTGCGATTGGTGGCTTAACAGTTGAAAATTCAGGTGAAGTGATCGAGGCCGGTGCCGACCTTTGCGCGGTGATTAGTGATATATTAGGGCTATCAATGTCTGCGATTCCTGATCGTATAGAACAGTGGGCTGATTTATTTGCATCTAAAGCTTAAGTATTTTTAGATGTTTTTTTATTTTTTGAGTTGAGTAACTTCATGAGCTTATCTCCAAAGCAAGAACAATTGTTTAAACAAGCAAGCAAACATATTCCGGGTGGTGTGAACTCACCTGTACGTGCATTTAATAGCGTAGGCGGAACGCCTGTCTTTATTGAAAAGGCGCAAGGTGCATACTTGTACGATGTGGATGGTAAGCGCTATGTAGACTATGTGGGCTCATGGGGACCAATGATTTTAGGTCATGCTCATCCTGCAATTATTAAAGCAGTTCAAAATGCTGCAGTGGATGGTTTAAGCTTCGGTGCACCTACCGTACATGAAACGACTTTAGCCGACATTATTTGCGAAATTATGCCGTCAATTGAGCTGGTTCGTATGACCAACTCAGGTACTGAAGCAACCATGACTGCTATTCGTCTGGCACGTGGTTATACAGGTCGTGATAAGATTGTAAAATTTGAAGGCTGTTACCACGGTCATTCAGACTCACTGCTAGTAAAAGCAGGTTCAGGTTTGTTAACCAGCGGCGAAGGTGAAGCGACTTCAGCTGGTGTTCCTGCCGACTTTGCCAAACACACACTGACTCTTCCATATAACGATATTGCTACTTTAAAAGAGTGCTTTGCTAAGTTTGGTTCAGAGATTGCAGGCGTGATTGTGGAGCCTGTGGCAGGGAACATGAACCTAGTCAAACCAATCGACGGCTTCTTACAAGCGATTCGTGATGTATGTGATGAACATGGTTCTGTTTTTATCATTGATGAAGTGATGACTGGTTTCCGTGTTGGATTGGGTGGTGCGCAAGCTCACTATGGCGTGACTCCTGATTTAACCACCTTGGGTAAAATTATTGGTGCAGGCTTACCCGTTGGTGCTTTTGGTGGGAAAAGAGAAGTGATGGAGTGTATTGCTCCACTGGGTAAAGTTTACCAAGCTGGAACACTGTCGGGGAATCCACTTGCAATGCGTGCAGGGATTGAGATGTTTAAACACCTGCGCCAAGATGGTTTTTATGAAAAATTGACAGCGCAGCTAGAAAAACTGCTTGTGGGTTTACAAGCCGCAGCTGATGAAGCGGGTATTGCTTTTAAAACACAACAAGTAGGCGGTATGTTTGGTTTGTACTTTACCGATCAAGAAGACATTACCAGCTTCGACTCGATGCTGAAGTGTGATATCGATGCATTCCGTAAGTTCTTTCATGGTATGTTAGACCGTGGTGTGAACCTTGCACCATCTGCATTTGAGGCTGGCTTTATTTCAGCTGCTCATTCTGATGAAGATATTGAATTTACCCTGCAAGCAGCGAAAGAAGTTTTTGCAAGCATGAAGTAAGTATTTGTCCTTGCTAAAAAGCCCATCTCATTTGATGGGTATTTTATATGATGGGTATTTTGAATAAAAAATACTATATCTCAAATACTTTATGTTAATTTTAGGAGTACATGAAAAAATTAATAATTAAATAAGATGACTTATGATTTTAGATTTTCTTAGAAAGCCCATTCAGCTAAAACATTTTTTGATCTTTATACTATTGTCACCAATCATTATCGTCATTTTGAGCGTTATTGTTAGCGTGTTAGAACCAAGTGATATACCGAGCTTAAAAGAAAAACCTTATGAGTGCGGAAGTTTTGGCGATCAGAAAATGCGTATAGATCGACGATATTTATTTTTTGCAAGAGTTGAATATCAAGATGTCAGTTACTGGGAGAAAGGCTATAGAGAGCTGCATAATACCAAAGATTGTAATGATCAAATCGGTAACGCCACATTTCTTGTGAAATGGCCAGAAATGCATCCTTCAGAAGGTTTTAGGCTTTCCTCAAATCAACACAGTGACATCGCTTTCACTTTAACACAACGTAGTATTTGGAAGGATGAGTGGGGAGACGACAAAACGTTTTTTGATTATACGCCTTCATTGAAATTTTATTTGAGTAAACGAATGGGTGCTCGAAAAGATATGAGCATAAGTGAGATTAATTCAGAGAAGAAATTTAATTCAAGTTTGTCACTTTATGAAATAGATTTGGGAGAGCAAGATAATATTTCTAAAAAAATTTACTGGAAAGAAGAAAATGGGAAAGGCATTAGTGTAGTCATTGCGTGTGCTTCATATCCAAGTGGTGCTACGGCGTGTGAATTAAATAGTCATGTACCAAATTATGGCTTTAACACGAGTAGTTTAGATATAGATTTCCATGCGGAGCTTCTGCCACATTGGGAAAAAATTCAGCGTGATTCTTTAAAATTATTTAATTCTTTTCAGATAGAAGAAAATCAAGTAAATGCTTCCAAGTAAGAATATTGAAGTAGCATAAGAACTATTATGTAGTAAGAAAACACGATATAACGCAATCAAGCCTAAAATTTAAAGACTTCGAATAATGGTAAAAGAGGGGAGGAATAATGGATAAATACTTACTGGTGGCCTTGGTGGTTGGTGCATGCATACTGTTGGTGATTTATACCCAACTTGCACCAGCAGGTGGACAGAAAAATTTTAAACAAATCGTACAGCAGGCATTTGGTCGTTATAAAGTGATCGAAAAAAACTACACCATTATGATTTGTGAGATCAACCATCGCAATGAGCCAGAAGAGTTGGTCTTTATACGTATCGATCCTGCTCAAAAGAAAAATTTACGCATTTCGGGAAGAATGCTGATAGCAACTTATCCCAAAGCACCATCGGTACGTGAAATGCGTAAAGACTTTAAAGACTATGTCACTTAACACTTAGCGTCGACGAGAGCTACTACGGCTGCGTCCGCGCGCCATACCGCCAAGAGCATTGAGTACAGCAAGCTTGGTCATACTGCCTGAAGCATGTGCATGACAGATGGCAGCAGCGAGAGCATCGGCGGCATCTTGCTGTGGTTTGATGCTCAGGTTTAGGAGTCTCATCACCATCATTTGTACTTGTTCTTTGTCCGCAGCGCCATAACCGACCACTGACTGTTTAATCTGGCGTGCGGTGTATTCTGCAACTTGTAGGTCAAGGTTGACCAATGCAGCAATAGCAGCCCCGCGTGCTTGCCCAAGCTTCAGTGCGGAGTCAGGGTTTTGTGCCATAAATACTTGCTCAACTGCGGCTTCGGTTGGGCCATGAAATTTTACAATACGATCAATCCCTGCAAAAATACGTTTTAGCCGTTCAGGCATATCAGCAGCTTCGGTACGAATGGTGCCAGCATCGACAAAAATTAGTTTTTGACCTTCTTTTTGAATAATACCGTAGCCTGTGAGGCGAGAACCGGGGTCAATACCAATAATTAATGACATGCTTGCCCTTTAAAAAAAATAATATGCCCATATTGTTACATAAGCGTATCAAAAAAGCTTGATGTAGATTGAGCACTTGATTCTTGCACCTTATTCATTTTGTTGAGATTAGATTAATTTTCATGAAATTATTTCTTTTTATATTAGCTGGTGTCATTCTCGAAGTCTTCGTATGGATTGGCGTGGGCGACCTCGTTGGTAGCATGTGGTACGTGTTCTTCTGGTTTATTGCCGCTTTCTTTATTGGTATGAGCCTGATTCGTAAGTATTCAGCAGGTTTAATGCCACAAATGCAGCAAATGCAAGCGGGCCAGATGGGTGCAGATCCTGCATTAACAAACAATCTGCCAAAAATCATTGCGGGTTTTCTTTTATTGATTCCTGGCTTGGTGACAGATGTGGTTGCCGTGTTATTGCTTATTCCAGCAGTACAAAAAGCCATGACGGGCGCGCTGATGAACGTGATGATGAAACGTCAGCAAGCGATGATGGAAAAAATGATGGGTGGCATGATGGGGGATATGAATGGCATGGGCGGTGGTGCTCAAGGTCAAAACCCATTTGCAGATATCATGCGCCAGATGCAAGAAATGCAGCAACAGCAGGGTGGTTCAGCTTATCGTGACTCGAGTATTATTGATGGCGAAGCACGAGAAGTCACGCCAGATGCGAAAAAAATTGAAATGAGAGATGTGAATAAATAATTTCTGTCTTGTCCTGAAATAGATTGACAGTATTCCACTTCAAACCGAGTTAAGCAATTAGCTCGGTTTTAGTTTGCTCATACATCTGATTCGGGGTGTTCATATTTAAACTTAAATGTGGTCTATAGCAATTATAAATCATGATAGATTCCGTAATTAAGTGATCTAACTCCTTCATGGTTTGACATCGTGTAGTTAAAAACTCCTGCTTTAATATTCCATTAATCCGCTCTGCTAATGCATTTTGATATGAGAAACACTGTTTCGCAAGGTATCCATCTGTCATGGAAGGACATATCCCATAATGGCGCAATGCCGATTGATATAGCTCAGAGCAATACTGAGAGCCTCTGTCTGAATGATGAATCATCCTAGTCGCTCGATCCGTCACATGCTGCATCGCCATATGTAGAGCCTGCATAACATTCTCCGCACGCATATCATTCGATAACTTATAACCTTTAATCTGACGGGTATAAGCATCTGTCACCAATGATAAATAATGTACGCCTTCAGCACTCTCAACATAAGTAATATCACTAACAAAGACTTCGTTGGCTTGCACTGCTGAATAATCCTTTAATAAATTTGGATGCTTCTTCATCCAATGCTTGCTATCCGTAGTTTTTGTATAGCGACGCTTGGGGCGAATCAATAAATTATGCTCTTTCAATATTTTAAATAACTGATCCCGTCCACACTTTAAACCACGCTGCAACAATTTGCCTTTAATAAGCCAATACAACTTACGTGTTCCGATACTTGGCATGAGACAACGATATTCCATAACCAACTCAAGTATTTGTTCAGTTGCTTGTGCAGTCATTTGAGCACGTTTTTCTGCTTGATAATAAGCTTGTCGGGTGATTCCCAACCACTGACAATAACGTGAAACGCTTAGTCCTCTTTGGCTTTGCCAATCTTTGAAACGTGCTCGGTATACTTTTTTCCAAGATCAGTCCCACATTCTTTATCAATGTGATAAATCACATCCTGAATAAATTCAGTTTTAAGCTTTTCTGCGGCTAACTGCTTTTCTAATTGGCGGATTCGTTGTTGGGGTGTTAATTGGCGTTTAGAAGAAGGCGGCATATTCGAAGTCCAGTCCTGTTGTCCGTGCTTGCGTAACCATACCAGCACAGTTGATCTTCCTTGAATACCATATTTTGCCTGAGCTTGTTTATAAGTAATTTGCCCTTTTTCTACTTCATGTACAACCATCATTTTAAAGGCAAAGCTATCATCACCTTGTGTACGTTTAACTCTTTGTTCTCGTTCATGTTCCATAAAATAAGCCTCTTAAAGGTGTAAACTTATTTCAGGACGGGACATTCATACCTAATTTTAAAGCCAAGTTCTAACTCGGCTTTTTTTATCTTTATGAAAATGTTTTAAGTGCTTATGATTTAAAATAAATATAACAAACGATATAATTATTTTTTAAAATTTATGCCGTTTTTTTATGTCATTGCTTTTCACGATTTGCGCATTGCATTTTGTTGCGCAGCTAAGTCCTGGTCCTGATGTTTTGCTGATTGCCAAAAGTTCAGCTTCGACCACCCAAAAAAATACTTTAAAAACGATCTTAGGTATTTCCGTTGGCATCGTCGTTTGGGTGGTTTTAACCTTGTTAGGTTTTACTGTACTCATCGACAAAATGCCGTGGATTCAACAAGTATTGATGGTGACTGGTGGGGTGTTCCTTGCACGTATGGGGTGGCTGATGTTGAAAGCAGGCCTCAACACGATGCAGCAAGAAGCTTTGCTAGATGATGGTCAAAAACTGCCTACACCTAAGGCCAACCATTATTTCATGTCAGGTTTGCTGACTAACCTATCTAACCCGAAAACGCTAATTTATTTCAGTAGTGTGTTTTCACTGGCACTGAGTTCTAGCGCAAGTCCCTATTTAAAAATGCAACTTGCGGTCATTATTCCCATTCAAACTTTTATGACTTTTGCACTGCTGATGCTGCTCTTGTCATTACCCAAAATTAAGGCGGCATATCAGCGTTCAGGAAGTTATATTGACATTTTTTCTGGCGGGCTGTTCCTGATTTTTGCTTTATGGCTTTGGTACGATGCTCTCGCAATCTACATCTAAGTCATTTTTAAGCTCTTTAGATGATGGAGCCTGTTCCAAGATGGACACCTCATCTTTTTTACTTTGCGCATAGCGGTTGGGCTGCAATGTCGCTTCGGTATTTTCTGAGCCCTTATAGCTACGACTGCGGTTGGCACGTTCGCGTAAACCGCCTTTTTTAATCAACTGAACCATTCTTTCTTCCTCATCGTTGCATCTTATTTTAATAAACAATCGCGAGAAAACTAAAGGGTTTTAAGCAAATATGACGGAATACGTCAAAAACTATTATGTTACAAAATGAAATTGTCATGATTCGGTGTTATAAAGAGGAATATGCGTTAAATCAATTGATTAATCTTTCAATGTAAGCCGTTGCTGACATCACTTCAGGTGAATTGCGCTTGAGTCTCAACAAATACTCACATAAGATAAATGAATCTAACATTCTGTGAGGCAGGGTGATGGACAATAAAAACAAGAAAGGACAAAAACAAGGGGGTAAAGCGATGCTCTATCAATACCACTGCGCATGTTGTGAAACAGTTGTCGCATCAACAGATAAAGACTGTCCAAACTGTGGATCACATAATATTCGAAGTCCTTTTGGATTTTGGATTTTCTGTATTGTTGCATGTCTTGCTGCAGCGATTATCGTTAAATCTGTACAAGTCTATTTGGCCGACCGCAACAGCGAACCCGCTGCCGTGACTTCGCTCTTTGATGTGCTCAATCATGACAACAAACCTAAGTAGTGAGGTTCAATGACTTCACGACTGAACTGATGGACTATTTTCCATTAGTTAAAATAAAAAAACCCGCATTAAGCGGGTTTCTTTTAGGAGCAAACTTATAGACCAGCTGAAGCTTTAAGTGCTTCCACTTTGTCGGTTTTTTCCCAAGTAAATGCAGTATCTGAACCTTCACGACCGAAGTGACCATAAGCAGCAGTTTGCTTATACATCGGTTGAATGAGGTCGAGCATACGAGTGATCCCGTATGGACGTAAGTCGAAGTGTTCACGGACTAACGCAATGATCAACTCTTCAGATACTTTTGCTGTATTGAAGGTATTGATCGAAATAGACGTTGGCTCAGCCACACCAATGGCATAAGACACTTGAATTTCACATTTGTCTGCAAGACCCGCCGCTACGATGTTTTTCGCAACATAACGACCTGCGTAAGCAGCAGAACGGTCAACTTTAGATGGATCTTTACCAGAGAAAGCACCACCACCGTGACGTGCCATGCCACCGTAGGTGTCTACGATGATTTTACGACCTGTTAAACCACAGTCGCCCACTGGACCACCAATCACAAACATCCCTGTTGGGTTGATGTGGAATTTGGTGTCTGCATGGAACATTTCAGTAGGGATCACTTTTTTCACGATTTCTTCAATCACAGCTTCTTTTAAGTTGCTTTGAGAAATTTCAGGATCATGCTGAGTAGATAATACGACGGCGTCTAAACGAACAGGCATGCCATTTTCATAAGCAAAAGTCACTTGGCTTTTTGCATCTGGACGTAACCATGGTAAAGCGCCACTACGACGTAGCTCAGCTTGCTTTTCCATTAAACGGTGTGCATATGAAATTGGAGCAGGCATAAGCACGTCAGTTTCACGGCTTGCATAACCAAACATTAAGCCTTGGTCACCTGCACCTTGATCTTCAGGCTTTTGACGGTCTACACCTTGAGCAATCTCTGGTGACTGTTTACCAATCATGTTGATCACGGCACATGTTGAACCATCAAAACCAAGGTCAGAATGGTGGTAACCAATGCCATTTACGGTTTGACGAACAATCGCTTCAAAGTCAACATTTGCAGTTGTTGTGATTTCACCTGCAAGTACTACCGCACCCGTTTTTACAAGCGTTTCACAAGCAACCCGCGCATATGGGTCTTCTTTTAAGATCGCATCCAAGATAGCATCACTGATTTGGTCAGCCATTTTATCTGGATGGCCTTCGCTTACAGATTCCGAGGTAAATACAGCGTACTCGCGCATAAGTCCTATCACAGTTAATTTAAAAGACGCAATATGGTACATCGACTTAGCCGTTTGAGCCAGTTCTACACGACCAAAATGACTGAATTTATTTCAATTCAACGACTTTTTATCTGATATAAGCATCTAAAAAATTGATATAGCGTTTATTTTTAGTTCGAAATGACAAAATAACGGGTTCTGATTCAAAGTTTATGGGTGCGTATCATGAGATTTTGTGCTTTGGTTATATCTAATTGTAAAACAATAGTTTGTTTGAGTTTTTTTTGGCTTGGGTGTTAAGTTGGTAAATAAAAATGCTCAAAATAAGTATCAGAAAATAATCTATAATTTGTACTAATTCATGAATAATTTAAAAAGGTGAATAAAATTCACCATGAATGTTTAATTGTATGTAAAAAATACAAATGTATCTTGTGATGTGTTTGATACTCAAGGATAACGGTTTGTTCTGATTAGTGAATAGGGTGGCTGAGCTTTGCTTTTAAAAGCTGATGATTCTATCGTGTAGAATTTGAACTGGAGAAAAGCGAGAGAGACATTTCTGAGTGAAATTGTTGTGATTTTAGGCAATGCCCGCATTTATTAGACATTGATGATGAATAAATAGCGAAATATTGTCCATTAGGCTTTACCCATTCCTCTTTTTTTAAGACAATACACCTATCTTTGAATTCTATTCATCTTACTCTTTAAATCATTTGTTTGGACTCTGACCTATGACAACCCCGCTTAACGAACGTCGTATTGCAAACGCAATTCGTGTATTGGCAATGGATGCTGTGCAAAAAGCAAACTCTGGACATCCAGGTGCGCCAATGGGGATGGCTGATATCGCTGATGTGGTATGGCGTGAGTTTTTTAACCATAACCCGACTAACCCTCAATGGGCGAACCGTGACCGCTTTGTACTATCAAATGGTCATGGCTCTATGCTGCAATATGCGTTATTGCACCTTACGGGCTATGATTTATCAATTGAAGATTTAAAAGCATTCCGTCAACTGCACTCTAAAACGCCAGGTCACCCAGAATTAGGTTATGCACCAGGTATCGAAACTACGACTGGCCCGCTTGGTCAGGGGATTGCAAACGCAGTTGGTTTTGCTCTAGCTGAAAAAACTTTAGCAGCACAGTTCAACAAAGATGAGATGAGTGTTGTTGATCATTTCACTTACTGCTTCTTAGGTGATGGCTGTTTAATGGAAGGTGTTTCTCACGAAGCATGTTCACTTGCAGGCACACTAGGTCTAGGTAAACTAATTGCTTACTATGACGACAACGGTATTTCGATTGATGGTGAAGTAGAAGGTTGGTTCTCTGACGATACAGAGCAACGTTTCTTGGCTTATGGTTGGCAAGTACTTAAAGCTGATGGTCATGATGCAGATGCATTACGTGCTGTGACTTTGCAAGCAAAAGCTGAAACGAAAAAACCAACGATCATCATCTGTAAAACGATTATTGGTCTAGGTTCACCAAACAAGCAAGGTAAAGAAGACTGCCATGGTGCACCGCTAGGTAATGACGAAATCGCATTAACACGTGAGGCATTGGGCTGGACTGAAGGTCCATTTGAAATTCCTGCTGACGTTTATGCAGCATGGGATGCAAAAGCAAAAGGGACGGCTTCTGAAGCAGCTTGGAATGAATTATTTGCTCAATATGCAGCAAAATATCCAACTGAAGCAGCTGAATTGAAACGTCGCCTTTCAGGTGAATTGCCAGCTGAATTCCTTGCTCAAGCAGATGCGTTTATTGCTGACACCAATGCAAAAGCGGAAACCATTGCTACACGTAAAGCAAGCCAAAACACATTGCAAGCATTTGGTCCATTATTGCCTGAATTATTAGGCGGTTCTGCGGACTTGGCGGGTTCTAACTTAACACTTTGGAAAGGTTGCCAAGGCGTTCAAGACAATCCAGCAGGTAACTACGTACACTATGGCGTACGTGAGTTTGGTATGACTGCCATTGCAAATGGTGTTGCGCTTCACGGTGGTTTCATTCCTTACGTTGCAACATTCCTCATGTTTATGGAATATGCGCGTAATGCAGTACGTATGTCTGCGTTGATGAAACAACGTGTAATCCATGTATATACACATGACTCAATTGGTTTGGGTGAAGATGGTCCAACGCATCAACCTGTAGAGCAAATTGCATCTTTACGTGGTACACCAAACTTAAATACTTGGCGTCCATGTGACACAGTTGAAGCAGCTGTGTCTTGGAAATCTGCACTTGTACGTTCAGAAGGCCCAACAGCGTTGATCTTCTCTCGCCAAAACTTACCATTCCAAACACGTACAGATGCACAAATTGCAAATGTAGCGAAAGGTGGTTATGTATTGGCTGAAGAAAAAGGCGAATTAAAAGCGATTATTATTGCGACGGGTTCTGAAGTATCTTTAGCAATGGAAGCGCATGCACAACTTGACGGTGTGCGTGTCGTGTCTATGCCATGTGCTGAAGAATTTGTGAAGCAAGATGCAGCGTACCGTGAAGCGGTTCTTCCATCAAACATTCGTGCGCGTGTTGCTGTTGAAGCAGCACATGTAGACTACTGGTGGAAGTTTGTAGGTTTAGATGGTCGTGTAATTGGTATGACGACTTATGGTGAATCTGCACCTGCGAAAGACTTATACCAATACTTCGGTATTGCCACTGAAGCAGTTGTTGCTGCGGTAAAAGAATTGACAGCTTAATTTTTAAAATTAACTGTTTGAAGGACGCTCCAGTTTAGGGGCGTCTTTTATTTTGAATGGTGTATATAATATGCAAGCTGCTGCTGAAGTAGCTGCATAAATTTTAGGTGATGATATGAGCTTGTACGATCAAATTCATGATGAAGTTGTATTGATGGATGCGGGCGAACAGAAGTGGATTGGACCAGATCTACCTTTGGAGGCGATGGTTGCTGTTGAACTGTTATTGCAAGATTTAGCAGAAGATAAGCAAATTAAGATCCGTCGTAAAAACCATGAAAAGCAGACAGGTATGAAGTTGATTGATCGGATTCTGATTGAAAAACTATGATGGTTGTCACGTCTAAAAGAAGCCTTATTGAAGCGATTCAATAAGGCTTTTTCTTTGTAATGATTTCAATTTAAATATAAGCCTTACAAAAATAAACATCACTTTGAAAACAAAATGGAAGTACCAAATATTCATATTGTGCCACTGACAGAAATAGATCAGTCGATCTGGGCTGTATTATGGCAAGCTTATCAGGCTGATTTATTGGAGCAGATATCTGAAAAGTAAGCGTGCGCTGAACCCCATAGCTATTTTTTAATTTTGGTCGGGTTTCCAGCGGTGCGGCAGCAATTCTTCTATTTGGCTCACTTTATGTGTCGGCAACCTTTTCAGCACATTACTTAAATAGGCATACGGATCCAAGCCATTCAGTTTTGCTGACTGGATTAAAGTCATGATATTGGCAGCTCGTTGGCCGCTGCGCAGCGAGCCAGCAAACAGCCAGTTCTTTCGTCCCAAGGCCCAGGGGCGCATTGAGTTCTCAGCCCAATTATTGTCAATGGGCAGATTGCCATCATCCAGATAGCGGCTTAAGGCTTGCCAACGCTTCAGACTGTAATTGATTGCCTTGGCGGTTGGAGAACTCGATGGCACCGTCAGATAATGTTGGTTTAACCATTCATACAGTTGTTGCATCACCGGTTGACTATGCTGTTGCCGGTATTCGCAGCGTTGTTGCGTTGTACCATCCGTCTTTTTCCTGAGTTCTGCTTCTATGGCATACAGTTTCTGAATCAGCACTAATGCCTGTTCAGCGATCTGACTTTTCCCGGTCACATGCAGTTCATGGAATTTACGACGTGCATGTGCCATGCAGCCCACCTCAATGACATCGCCTGATCTAAAGCGGGCTTTATAACCACTATAATCATCACAGACCAAATGACCCTGCCAGCCTTTCAGGAAGGCTTCAGCATGCTGACCTGAACGGCTCGGCTGAAAGTCATAGATCACCGCCTGAACCGGATTGTACTGTGTCGTGGCATAGGCCCAGACATAACCTTTTTTCGGTTTTTTTTCATCATCACCAAGCTGCATGGTGGTGACCGGCGTTTCATCTGCATGGATCACCCGCTGCTGCAGCACCACCTGTTTTAAGACATCCGTCAAGGGTTCAAGTTCCACCCCGCAGCGACCAATCCAGTCAGATAATGTGGATCTGGACAGATCAATACCTGCGCGTAGAAAGATTTGACGTTGACGGTACAGCGGTAAATGATCGGCATACTTGGACACCAGCACATGGCTAAGCAGTTCAGGACTGGCAATGCCTTTATCAATCACATAAGCAGGCATCGCTTGCTGAGTCAGGGTGTCGCACTGATCACAGACCCATTTACCACGTACATGCTGTTCCTTATAGAACTGTGCCGGTCTAAAATTCAGTTTTTCACTGACATCTTCACCGATACGACGCAGTTGGCATCCACAAGCACATTGGGTTGATGCAGGTTCATGCTCAATACGGAGAGTGAGTAGATGATCTGGGAGCGGTCGACGTTTAGGTTTGTTGACGAGAGCTTTCTGTGTCGCTGCATCGATTTTATCTGCATTCAGCCGTTCCAGTTCCAAATCGACTGCTGCGATATCTTCTTCAACCGCTTCATCCCACAGATGGATTTGTTTTGCTGTTAGATGTTCGTTTTTACTGCCGAATTTGTGCTGTTTAAATAGTGCGAGCTCATGCTCGTATTTTTGCGTGAGAATGGAAAGATGTTGGTTGGTTACTTCAAGATGTTGAACTTTGGCATCTAATTGTTGATTTGATACTTCTAGATGTTGAATCTTGGTATCTAATTGTTGATTTGATTGCGCTAGAGACTGATGCTGAATCGCCAACTGTCTGGTAAATTCCAGCAGTTGCTCATAGGTCAGTTGGCTTAAATCAGGCAGCGTATTCATGACCGCAGTATGCCTGAGGTCATGATGCAGAGGAAATAGAACGTTTGGAGAATAGCAGAATGCACGAGCTTGGTTTAGAGCATAGTCACCACCTGCTGTCGTCCAATGCGCTGCCAGGGCAAACCCTGGATCAATGCCTGTAACTGTTCCGGACTGAGGGCTACGGTTTCACCCTGATGAACCTGCGCCCAGTGAAATTTCCCCTGTTCCAGCCGCCGGGCACACAGCCAGATGCCCAATCCATCATGCACCAGCACTTTCATGCGATGGCCACGTTTATTACAGAACAGGTAAGCGCAATGCGGTTTGATGTAACCAAAGGCTCTCACCACCTGAGCCATGGCAGTATCCATACCCGCACGCATATCCATCGGCTGGGTAGAGAGCCAGATTTCATTTATATGGATCATTGAGTCAAACCTTGGATGAGTAACAGTAATTCAGTTGCAGACTCCACTGGCCATTCGATTTCGATCACCTGATCTCTTGCGGAACATTGTTTCTGATGCAGTGGAATTCTGATATGAGCGACAGCTTTCTTCTCCGGCACAGATGGCGGAGGCGCTTCTTGTTTGACTGGAGTCGGGTGAAGAATGACCGGAAGAAAGTCAGTCTGTGGAATGGAGGGGGGTGTTAATGCAGAGGGCATTGATCTGGACTGACGAATCCATTTATGCAACAGATTCGCATTGACCTGATGTTGCATTGCTACCTTAGCCACCGATGTATCTGGCTGCTGGCATTGCTGAATAAGTTGATGTTTAAATTCAGCCGTGAAGGTTCGACGGGGCTTTTTTAGCGTTGCTGTACTGTCTATAACTGTCTTTAAATCCATAAATAGGTGTCCACTTAAATTTAGTGGACACTATCGCGGTATTAATGAGTTAGAAAAAGTGGGGTTCAGCGGACGCTTACTCTGAAAATACGTGGCATAAACTGACTGATTCTAAGCGTGAGCATATATATGGTTTTGCCGCACTTATGGCCGGTCGGGTTGTAGGCATTGTGCATGTGGTAGAACATGATAGTTGTTAGACGTTAAAGCCTTATGCATATTTACAAGATTTGTTTACGCATGAGTACTATCGTGGGCTAGGGGTTGCAAGAGCTTTAATCGAACACGTCAAAATGCGTACCGAAAAGCGAGCATGTGATCGGGTTTATTGGCTCACCCATCAGGATAATTTAGTCTCACAGCAAATCTAGAATAAAGTCGCGAAGAAGATTGGTTTCATTCAATATCAGGTGTAGGTAAGTCGCTACATTTAAAAACAATTATATCGTTCTAAAGTTGCAACATATCGTTTTATCTTTATAGATGTATTCGTTGTAGAACTCTATAGACTAAGCAGTATTCCAATGTGAGATAAAAACATGAACTTTAAAGCTTTAACAATCGGTTTGGCTGTTGCAACTGCGACTACATTTGCTATGGCGAAACCTGTGGCATATCAAATTGACCCTACACATACAGCAACAGTTTTCACATGGAGCCACTTTGGTTTTTCAATGCCATCTGCAAACTTCAGCGACATTCAGGGTGTGATTAATGTTGATAATGCAAAACCTGCAAACTCGTCGGTGAATGTAACGATTCCTTTATCTAGCTTAAACACCAACGTAAAAGCTTTAGATGAACACTTACAGGCGACTGATTTCTTTGATGCAGCAAAATATCCAACCATCACCTTTAAAAGTACAAAAGTACAGGCTGTAGGCGCGAATAAGTACAAAATCACAGGTGATTTAACCATTAAAAATGTGACAAAGCCTGTCGTTTTAGATGCAGTGTTGAATAAGCAAGGTGAGCACCCAATGACCAAAGCACAGTCAATTGGTTTCAACGCAACCACTTCATTTGACCGTTCTGCTTTTGGTGTAGGCGCATACGTGCCAAACGTGGGTGATAAAATCACTGTGAATATCACCACTGAAGCATCAGTTCCACAGCCTAAAGCTGCTGCAAAATAAGCGATATCTACCCCCAAAAAAGCACCTCATAGAGGTGCTTTTTTATGTCTGCTGTAAACTTAAAAGTTAGAGCAAAAGATGCATTGAGCGGATTATGGCTGAATTGTTAAACCAGTGCTTTTAAATACGCTGTCAAAACTTGTCCAGAAACATATTCTAGTTGAGCTGCACAGCGTTGGTTGTCTGCACGCAATGCTGGAATGTTGATGTTCGCTTGACGAAGTTCAGCAGTATGCCCGATTAGCCATTTTTCTAAACCGTCTGCTGCGACTTCAGGATGGAACTGTAAGCCTAGAATAGTTTTGCCTACACGAAAAGCTTGGTTGGGATAAACTTCTGAGCTGGCCAACAGTTCAGCTTGAGCAGGGAGTTCAAAGGTGTCGCCATGCCAATGTAGCACTTCAGTTCCTACGAGTGCTTGTAGAGGGTTATGTTCAACGGTATTGAGCTGTAACTGACTCCAGCCAATTTCTTTGCTATGACCTGCATATACTTTTGCACCGAGCGCATGTGCAATCAACTGTGCCCCCAAGCAAATGCCTAAAGTCGGTAAATTCTTTTCTAAGCGAACTTTTAGTAAGTCTATTTCTTGTTGTAAGAAAGGGTAATCTTTAGTTTCATATACCGCAATCGGGCCACCTAAAATGACGGTTAGACCTGTGTAGTTTAACGCTTTAGCTAAGTCATCTTTGCCTGCTTCAAAATATCGTACCCGATAACCCAATTGATATAACACATCTTCCCATGCGCCCAAATCTTCAAAAGCAAGATGCTGAATCGCGTATATGGTATCGGGTAGTGTCGTCATAGCTGGCTCGTTCACAGGGGTTAAAGAAGTATAAAAATGTACAGGGAAATGCGTAGAAGTTGAAGGCAATAAATCAGAAAAGATGCAGAAAAAAACTATAAATTCAATCCAAGATTTTACTTGAGCTGTAGCATGTTCTTAATCATCCATTTGCTTGAGCTTAAAATTTCTCTTTGTAGATGTTCATCCGCCATGCTGCGCGCCATGACGATTGCACCGACCAGTTGACATAGTACCGCCCAAGCTTGTGTTTCACTGCCTAGATGTCGTGTAAAGAGTGCGTGACCGCGAAGCATTTCCTGTTGAAAACACAGTTTTGTTGTTTCACTACTACGTGCTACTTCGGCTGCAAGAGAGGGAATAACACAGCCTTGATCTGGGCGTTGCACATGAGACAGCGCTAAATAACGTTCAAGTTCGAAGTCAATCCACTCTTCGAGGTTGTCATGCGGATTGGCTTGCCATGCTTGAAAGCTATGTTGTAACTCGGACTGGATCAGTGCTTCAAACAATTCATGTTTTGATGAAAAATGCGAATAAAAAGCACCGCTGGTCATTTGAGCCGCTTTCATAAAACCGTCGACACCCGTATTGGCAAAGCCTTGCTTCTTGGCCAGTTGAGCACTGATTTTAAGCAGCTCTTGACGTTTTTCTTCTTTATAGCCTGTTTTATAGCGCATAGGAGTTTCATCAAAATAAAATTGACTGATGCTGAAAACTATAACATAGTGATCGTTATGATAACGATCGTTATTTTATAAAGGGAGTGTATTTATGGATGGATTACAGCCAGAACAGCAGTTGCAAAAGGCTGATGCTAAAAAGAAAGTCGCGTTAGTGATTGGCGCAGGAGATGCTACAGGGGGTGAAATTGCGAAACGTTTTGCGCGTGGTGGATACATCGCCTGCATGACGCGAAGAAATGCCGAAAAACTCCAGCCCTTAATTACAGAGATAGAAGCTGAAGGTGGCCTTGCATATGGTTTTGCTTCTGATGCACGTAAAGAAGAGCAAGTCATCGCTTTGGTAGAGGAAATTGAAGCCAATATTGGTGAAATCGATGTTTTAGTGTTTAACATTGGGGCGAATGTGCCATGTAGTATTTTAGAAGAAACTGCACGTAAGTATTTTAAAATTTGGGAAATGGCTTGCTTCGGTGCGTTTTTGACAGGGCGTGAAGTGGCGAAGCGTATGGTCGTGCGTGAACATGGGAGCATTATTTTCACGGGTGCAACCGCAGGCATAAGAGGTGCAGCAAACTTTGCCGCTTTTGCAGGGGCGAAACATGCACTGCGTGCCTTAGCGCAAAGTATGGCACGTGAGCTCGGCCCGAAAAATATTCATGTGGCACACGTGGTGGTGGATGGGGCAATTGATACTGATTTTATTAAAGACACTTTTCCTGAAATGTACGCGCGTAAAGAACAGGATGGCATATTAAATCCCGTGCATATTGCAGAAAATTATTGGCATTTGTCGCAGCAACCGCGCGATGCATGGACGCATGAGTTAGATTTAAGACCTTGGATGGAAACGTGGTAAAAGGACAAAGCATGAAAAGCGTAGAATTTTATTTTGATTTGGGCAGCCCATATAGCTATTTGGCCTACTATCGTTTACTGCAAATGGCAGAGCGGCAAGAGATTCAGATTGTGTATAAGCCTATTTTACTGGGCGGGGTGTTTAAAGCAACAGGCAATCGTAGTCCAATAGAGATTCCTGTCAAAGGGGTTTATTCAATCTTAGATATGCAGCGTTGGGCGGAGTATTACCATATCCCAATGCAAATGAATCCGCATTTTCCGATGAATACTTTAACCCTAATGAGGATTTTGACAGGCGTTCAATTGTTGCATCTAGAAAAGTTTGAGCAAGTTTTGAAACTGTTATTCGATGCGATATTTGGTACACCACAAAATCTGAATGAACCTACTGTCTTGGCAGAAGTGCTAAAACCAAGTGACTTTTCTGTAGAAGATATTATGAGTATGGTTCAGTCGGAGGTGGTGAAACAAAAACTGATCACTGAAACAGAACAGGCCATTCAACGTGGCATTTTCGGCGCACCGACATTCTTTGTGGGTGATGAAATGTATTGGGGCCAAGATCGCCTACATTTTGTAGAACAAGCGCTAAACAAAACTAGCTAAAAAACTTAAGTTAACAGAACATGCTATTTAGGATTAGCCGTAAAATTACGGCTGATCTGCTTGAATTTAAAATAAACGCTTAGGGGTATGTTCCGTGTCTAGATTCACCATTTCATGTTCATCTTTTAAGTCTACACCTGAGTAGCCGAGTTTCTTAGAGCCACGCATGAGAGACATTAGCCGTTGTACTGCAACAGGAATGCTTAAGCCCGCAGGTCGAACATTTGAAATACAGTTGCGTTTAGCATCCAAAGTGCCTGAGGCTGCTTTCCATGTATAGTAAATGCCCATACTATCCGGTGAGCTTAGGCCAGGCCTTTCGCCAATCAGCATCACGAGCATAGTCGCGTGTAGGCACTCTGCGACTGGATCACCCAAAGCGACTCGGCTTCCAGTAGCAATCACCATCGGTGTAATGCTCCAGTTTTCCGCTTGCAGATGTGAGATCAAATGCTGAATAAAAGGTACCGCATTTTCTTCAATCGCCCGTGCAGACAGTCCATCACCAATCACAATACAGACATCATAGTTTTGCGGGTTACTGGCTTTAAAAACTTCTAAGCCATGTTGTGACGCTGGACTTAACAGGCGACCTAGATCGGGACGTTTTAAGTATTCTTGTTTGTTTTCAGCTTGACTGTGTACCGTCAGACTATCCAAACCTAGTGTATTAAAACTCGCAACTAAGTGATCGACATTTAAAGCTTGATGTACCGCATCTTGCGCTTCCGCATGCGCCAGTTGAAACTTCAGCAGTTCATGGGTCGGGATGCTACAACCAGCGCGACCAATGGCGATACGAGCATCGGTAAATTTCTTTAAGTTTTCCCAAACATCCTGATGCTGTTTAGATTGATAGTTTTCTAGAGGAACAAGTGACATAAGCTGCTCCTTATATATGTAGAAGTTTTTCAAATTGTGGCGGAATATGTTCCGGCCAGAGAATGTGCTGCTGCTGTTGTTTAAAGATGCCTTGTTCTGCCAACCACAGATCAAACTCAGGTGCTGCTTTTAAGCCCAAAAGTTGCCTTAAATACAGTGCATCATGAAATGACGTGGTTTGATAGTTCAGCATGACGTCATCCGAACCCGGAATGCCCATAATAAAGTTCAAACCTGCTGCACCGAATAGGGTGAGTAGTACATCCATGTCATTTTGGTCGGCATCGGCATGGTTGGTATAGCAAATGTCACAGCCCATAGGTAAGCCTAGGAGCTTTCCACAAAAATGGTCTTCCAAGCCTGCACGGATAATTTGTTTACCATTGTATAAATACTCTGGGCCAATAAACCCAACCACAGTATTTACCAGTAGTGGGTTAAATTTACGAGCCACAGCATAGGCACGGACTTCTAAGGTTTGTTGATCTACACCGTGATGTGCATTACTAGATAAAGCACTGCCTTGACCTGTTTCAAAATACATCACATTTTGTCCCACAGTCCCACGCTTGAGAGCCAGTGTTGCTTCATAGCCTTCACGTAATAATTCAAGGTTAATGCCGAATCCTTCATTGGCGCGCTGTGTGCCTGCAATCGATTGAAACATTAAATCAATCGGCACATTTTTCTCAGCCAGTTGAATCCCCGAACTGATATGGGTTAGCACACAAGATTGGGTTGGAATTTGATGCTCTTGGATCACATGATTGAGTAGTTTGAGCAGCTCCGATAAATTTTGTAGGTTATCGGTTGCAGGGTTAATCCCAATGACGGCATCACCATTGCCATACATCAAACCATCCAAAATACTGGCCGATATACCCAAGAGATCATCGGTCGGATGATTGGGTTGTAAACGTGTTGAGAGATGGCCTTTTAAACCAATGGTGTTGCGAAATTGGGTGATGACTTCACATTTATGCGCAACCAAGATGAGGTCTTGATTGCGCATAATTTTACTCACCGCAGCCACCATTTCAGGGGTTAAGCCGAGGGCAAGTTGTTGTAATTTCTGCGTAGTCGCATCTTCACTGAGTAGCCAGTTACGAAAGTCTCCTACGGTAAAATGTGAAATCGGCGCAAATAAATCACTACGGTGCTCATCGATAATCAGGCGGGTTATTTCATCCTGTTCATAGTCGATCAGCGCTTCAGTTAAAAACTGTTTCAATGGAATATCGGCCAATGCCATTTGTGCGGCAACACGTTCAGTGGCATTTTCCGCCGCAACACCTGCAAGTTGATCACCTGAGCGCAGCGGGGTTGCTTTTGCCATTAAAGTTTTTAAATCGTTAAACACATAGTGCTGATGTCCAATCAACGTTTTATAAGCCATGTCATAGATCCTTCTATAAGTCTTGTTCGGCCTTACGAATACTTTCAAATTCTTCTTCAGGTGTACCTTGAACGAGTCGATGGCGACTATGGAAAATAAAGTAGGCAATAAAGACCGCATAAATAGCAGCAGCCATAAACCAAACTTTAGGATCCACCACAAAACCAGCAATCACCGCAATACTGGCTAAAACCAAAGCAATCGAGGAGGTGACAATCCCACCTGGAGTTTTATAGGGGCGATGTAACTCTGGACGGCTGATACGCAGTTTAATGTGAGAAAGCATCATCAAGACATAAGAAATGGTCGCACCAAATACCGCCATCAGGATGAGCAGATCACCTTCACCTGTCAGAGACAATAAAAAGCCAATGATGCCGGGAATAATAATCGCTAAATAGGGCGCTTTGTTTTTATTGGTCAGTGATAATGAGGTCGGTAAATAACCCGCACGGGATAAGGCGAAAATTTGACGTGAATAGGCATAAATGATAGAGAAGAAACTCGCAATTAAACCTGCTAGACCGACAAAATTGACAAAACTGCCTAACCAACTGTTTTGACCATAGACGGCTACCAGTGCATCAACTAAAGGTGCGCCTGATTCTTTAAGTTGTTCTGCGCCAGCAGCACCAGCACCTAAGAACAGAATAAGTAGGGCAAAAGCGGCTAAAATCAGCATTGAACCGATCAAACCCCGTGGTAAGGATTTGGATGGATCTTTGGCTTCTTCAGCTGCCAGTGGCACACCTTCCACTGCTAAAAAAAACCAAATCGCATAAGGCACTGCCGCCCAAATACCGATATAACCCATCGGTAGGAAGCTACTTGCACCGATATTTTCAGTCGGTGCGATGTTAAATAAGTTGGCGCTGTTAAAATGTGGTGCCATTGCGATGATAAAGACAAAAAGGGCTAGGGCTGCAATGGCGGTAATGACAAACATGATCTTGAGGGCTTCACCTGCACCTTTAAGATGAATACCCATAAAAACCAGATAGCAGATGAGATAAATGATCCATCCACCGATACCAAATAAGGACTCACAGTAGGCACCAATAAAGCATGCGATAGCCGCAGGAGCGATGGCGTATTCAATTAAAATCGCCGTGCCTGTGAGATAGCCGCCAAATGGACCAAATGCGGTACGCGCAAAGCTATAGCCACCTCCCGCAGTGGGCAGCATGGTGGCCATTTCAGACATCGACAGGCACATGCATAAGTACATGATGGCTACGACAACCGTTGCGATAAACATACCGCCCCAGCCACCTTGAGCAAGACCGAAGTTCCAGCCAGCAAAGTCGCCTGAAATGACATAAGCCACGCCTAAACCGACTAATAATAGCCAGCCTACAGCACCTTGTTTCAGTTGCCTTTTTTCAAAATAGTCGTCAGATGTGCTTACTGTTGAAGTAGAGAGCGGAGTCGTTGAGCTGTTAATGGGAGAATCTGTCATGTGAAGCTCCATATCTTGAGTTTTTATAGATGGCTTGATGGATGCAATATTTATGCAATTTCAGTACCAAGCGACTAGACGTCCTGTCTAATATTTATATGACACAGTTTTGAATTATTGTTTTGATGTTTGATGTTTGATGTTTGATGTTTGATGTTTGATGTTTGATGTTTGATGTTTGATGTTTGATGTTTGATGTTTGATGTTTGATGTTTGATGTTTGATGTTTGATGTTTGATGTTTGATGTTTGATGTTTGATGTTTGATGTTTGATGTTTGATGTTTGATGTTTGATGTTTGATGTTTGATGTTTGATGTTTGATGTTTGATGTTTGATGTTTGATGTTTGATGTTTGATGTTTGATGTTTGATGTTTGATGTTTGATGTTTGATGTTTGATGTTTGATGGAGAAATGTTTAGGGTAACGAATCACCCTAAACACATAGAGAACAGAATACGAATAAGCTAAGTACTTAGAAGAAGCCCATAGGCTTGGTTGCATAGCTCACAAGTAAGTTTTTAGTTTGTTGGTAATGATCAAGCATCATTTTATGGTTTTCACGACCAATCCCTGACTTTTTATAGCCACCGAAAGCGGCATGTGCAGGGTAGATGTGGTAACAGTTGGTCCAAACGCGACCCGATTGAATTGCACGACCTGCGCGGTAAGAGGTATGTGCTGAACGTGACCATACACCAGCGCCTAAACCATAAATAGTGTCGTTGGCAATTTTAATTGCATCGTCAAAGTCTTTGAATGTTGCCACTGAAAGTACAGGCCCAAAAATTTCTTCTTGGAAAATTTTCATGTCATTGGTGCCTTTGAAAATGGTTGGTTCAATATAGAAACCAGAACCCACTTCATTACGCTCACTACCACCTGTTAGTACTTGTGCACCTTCACCGCGACCTGTTGCGATACAACCCAAGATTTTCTCTTGTTGTTCAAGTGAAGCTTGCGCACCAATCATCGTTTCTGTATCGAGCGGGTGACCCGTTTTAATGCGTTTTACACGTTCAACTGCCATTTCAAGGAATTTATCCGCAATGCTTTCTTGAACTAAAGCGCGCGATGGGCACGTACAGATTTCACCTTGGTTAAGAGCAAACATAGCAAAGCCTTCGAGTGCTTTGTCTAGGTAGTCGTCATCTTGCGCCATAACATCTTCAAAGAAAATATTTGGAGATTTACCACCAAGCTCCAAAGTCACTGGAATGATGTTTTCAGTGGCGTATTGCATGATCATTTGACCCACAGCAGTAGAGCCAGTGAATGCAATTTTAGCAATACGTGGATTGGTTGCGAGTGGGCGACCAACTTCTACGCCGTAACCATTGACTACGTTTAGTACGCCTGCAGGCAATAAATCTTGAATGAGTTCAATTAAAACCAAAATGCTCGCAGGGGTTTGTTCTGCAGGTTTAAGTACAATACAGTTACCCGCAGCCAAAGCAGGAGCAATTTTCCATGTTGCCATCAAAATTGGGAAGTTCCATGGAATGATTTGTCCTACCACGCCTAATGGTTCATGGAAGTGATAGGCAATGGTATCTTCATCAATTTCAGAAATGCCACCTTCTTGCGCACGGATACAACCTGCGAAATAGCGGAAATGGTCAATGGCTAAAGGAATGTCCGCTGCAAGTGTTTCACGAATCGGTTTACCGTTATCCCATGTTTCAGCCACAGCCAATTTTTCTAGATTTTGTTCTAGACGATCTGCAATTTTAAGGAGTAAATTTGAACGTGTAGTTGGAGAAGATTTGTTCCATTGTTCTTTGGCTTTATGCGCAGCATCAAGTGCAAGTTCGATGTCTTCGACAGATGAGCGAGGGACTTTTGTAAAAACTTTACCGTCGACAGGGGAGATATTTTCAAAGTATTCACCTTTTACTGGAGCAACCCACTCGCCACCAATAAAGTTGTCATACTGTGCTTTAAATTCTACTTTAGAACCAGATTGGTTAGGGTCTACATAGCGCATATTGAAGTTCCTTTGCTTATTGATTTTTTAAAAGCATCTACAGCTTTGGTATAAGGTACATCTGTACAATATTTAAGTAGCATAACTAATATAAGGTTGGAAAAAGGTTGGAAGGAAGGAGGTTTACAAGCCTTTGACAAATGTTTACAACCAAGTAATACAGTGGACGTATATCAGGAATTGTTTTGAGAATAAGGAATGATGGCAATGCAACATTTAATACAGAAAAGACAAGAAATAGAAAAGCTTAGAACCAGCAGCAGTATTTCGACGGTACAAGCTGAACAACTGGGAAAAAGTATTGCAAGTTCATGGCAGCGCTCTAACTCCGCAGAAATTCCAAAAGATCGCTTTGCTGCGCCCATTTCTGAATGTTCTATGTCACAAGGTTCAGCGCTACAGCATGCTTTAAGTTATTGTGCAGATGAACTGAGACACATTGCACAGCAGTCTTCGATGGTGGTGGCTGTAGGCGATATTGGTAGTACGATTATTTGGAGTGCGTCCAGCAGACAAATGCGTAATGCGGCAGAAAGTGTACATTTTGTTGAAGGCGGGCAATGGCGAGAGGAATTGGTGGGGACCAATGCGTTGGCCTTGTCCTTAAAAACGCAACAGTCCAGTTGTGTCTTTTCAAATGAACACTACATGAGCTCCATCCATGATTGGGTCTGTTATGCTGCACCGATCATCGACCCTTACTCAAAACACGTTCTTGGGGTAATTGATTTATCCACCACATGGAAAAACCACAATAGCCTTGGTCTACTCGCAGCAGAGCGCTGTGCATCTATCATTCAAACGGCACTGTTAGAATACCAGCGTCAACAGTTGTATATCCGTGCTTTTGGTGTTCCACAAGTACATTTCAATGGCAAAGTGATGGTCCTCACACCGCGGCAAATTGAAATTTTGACCATCTTGGCGCTGTGCCCACAGGGCATGACTTTAGACACTTTGCATCAGGCTTTATATGGTGAGCGCAAGGTGAGTGTGGGAACACTTAAGGCCGAAATGTCACAATTGCGTGACTTGCTCGGTGGAATGTTGGGATCTCGTCCCTATCGAATTTTGGCGCATATTGAGGCCGATTTTTTACAAGCTGAGCAGGCCTTAGATGCTGCGTATATCGAGACCGCATTGAAGCTGTGTTCAGGTGTTTTACTGCCTAAAACAGAAAGTCCATTTCTATGTGCATGGCGCGACTGTTTGGAGTCACGTTTAAGCAGTGTGATTTTTAAAGCCAATGAAACTGATATGTTGTTTAAACATGTCGCGCGTTACCCAGAGGCGATTGATGCCGTTGAGCGACTCATTGAGCTGACACCGGATGGGCATCCTGCGCATCAGCTACTTGAGAAATATAAAATTTAAAAATTCTTAATTGTGTTGGAAAGGTGTAGTTACACTATTTTTTGCTCGAGCCACTGGAACAGCTCAGCATAGACTTCGGCACGAACTTCAGGTGCGGAGAGGACTAAGTCGTGTAAACCATTTTGAATGGTCACGACAGTGACGTCACCTTGTAAATTTTTGGCCTGCTTTTCAATGTCTTTAACATCTAAAATCACATCACTGGTTTGCGCGGCTACTCCCCATTTCTTTGGGTTGAGCGTTTGATGTGAATGCATGATGAGTGCGGGGATAGAGAGCTTCAAACCACCACGATGAATTTCTTTCTGCGCTTCATGGATTGCACGTACAAAGCTGATTCGAACCATAGAATAGCTTGGTTGTTTCCATTCCAAATCAAAGTTCCATTCACCATGCTCGTTTTGATGTAGGCTCGGTACATACCATTTATTCAGTTCACTTGGAAACTTGAGGTCAGGAAAATGCTTTGCGAGTCGACTGAGCTGCGGCACGCCAAGTTTGCGCTTAATGGGATGCATATTAAAATCATAAAAAGGGCTATTGGCCCACAGTGCTTTGATCAGCGGATGCTTAGGATTGTGCGCAGCGTATAAAGTCGTGATTAAGCCACCGGTAGAGTGCCCTGCAAGTAGCACCGCAGTATGGCCTTCATTTCCAATGATCTCTAAGGCTTGGGTAATTTCAGCATCGTATTCACTGAGATCACGGACGTTGTAGTATTTTTGATGGCTCAAGTGAGAACGACCATATTTTCTTAAATCGAGCGCATAAAAATCATAACCATGCTGATTAAATTGTTCAGCCATTTCGGTTTGGAAAAAGTAGTCAATAAAACCATGGATATATAGCACAGCTTTTTGAGTATTTTGTGAGGCTTTTTTACGTACGAGGGTTGCGCAGACTGTACCTTCATAATCGTCTGGAAAACTGAGTTTTAATTGTTCATAGCCTTCGCCGAGGACATCAGGTGTATACGCAGGATGAGTTTGATTTGCTGACATAATTTGCTCTGGTTGTTATTGTCATGAGTTTTCTTATCCTTGATGAAGTGCAAAATTTTGTCAACCACAAATAAAAAAAGACAATTTAAGTGCACAGGTAAGCAAGGATTAGGCTTACCTGAATGAAACAGTATGGACGTCTGTTTCATTCCACTTAAATTGTCAAAGCAAACTAAAAGTTAAGGAGAGAACTTAGACCGCTGCTTTAAAATCGACCACTGAAGCACCAGATTTGAGTGCAGCTTTGAAGATGTCGACCACTTGAGCATGGTTTGCTTTACGTGGGTTAGTCAGCATGCAGGCATCTTTTTGCGCATTTTCAGACATAACACCCAAATCTTGCTCTTTCACACCCAGTTCAGACAAACTTGATGGAATACCAATCGATGCAGATAATTCGCGAATCGCGTCAATGGCAGCATATCCAGCTTCTGTCACAGATAAGCCTGTGGTGTTAACTCCCATCAGTTCAGCAATACGTGCATAACGGTCAGGGCAGGCAATTAAGTTAAACTCACAGACGTGTGGAAGTAGGACTGCATTACATACGCCGTGAGGTAGGTTATAGAAGCCACCGAGTTGGTGTGCCATCGCATGGACATAACCTAGAGATGCATTGTTAAATGCCATACCTGCTAAATATTGTGCATAACTCATGGCATCACGCGCTTCTAAGTTTTCACCGTTCGCAACGGCTGGACTTAACCATTCGCTAATCATCGAAATGGCTTTTTCAGCACAGGCATCAGTGATTGGGTTTGCTGCTGTTGAAACATAGGCTTCTACTGCATGGGTTAATGCATCCATACCCGTTGCTGCCGTTAAACTTGCAGGTTTTGCAATCATCAGTTTAGGGTCATCAATTGCAATCAGTGGAGTGCAGCGCCAGTCCACAATTGCCATTTTTACATGGGTATCTGTATTGGTAATAATACAGAAGCGTGTCATTTCTGATGCTGTACCTGCCGTGGTGTTGATGGCAATAAGAGGGGTCATTGGAACCGTACTTTTATCAATTCCTTCGTAGTCACGAATATGACCACCACCTGCAGTCACGAGTCCAATACCTTTAGCACAGTCATGCGAAGAACCACCACCTAATGACACAATAAAGTCACAACCTTGTTCGTTATACGCAGTCACGCCGTTGTGGACATTGATGTCAGTTGGGTTCGGTTCTGCACCTGGGAAGATGTGGCTATCAACACCTGCATCTTTGAGATATCCTGCAATGGTGTCGGCTACGCCAAATTTAAATAAACCTGCGTCGGTCACAATCAGTGCTTTCTTTGCACCGAGGTTTTGTGCTTTACCACCAATTTCTTTGGCACAGCCTGGGCCAAAAAGTGAAACACAAGGGATATAAAAACCGTTTGTTTGATCTGCAATATTTTTAAAAGCCATGGTGCGATTCCTTCTACCATTATTTATGTTGTTATCGGTGCTCATTACCGTTTTTAGAGTATTGAATGATTCCAAAAACTTGTGTACCTACCAAATACCTACCATGAGTAAGGGAATGAGGAAAAATGGCTTCACCGAACAAAATGGCTATCGATAAAAGGCATAGCCTGTGGTTCAGGATTTGTTTATATTGGTTTTGAAGTTGTGGTGAAAATAGCCAAATTCAAAGAGGAAAAGCCGTGGAGCAAAACGATAAGCTTAAGCAACATCAAAGTCTTGCTATACAGTTAAGACAAGTTGTTCCGAGTATTCAGCAGCTTTATCACGAGCAGGCCGCTTTTCTTTCCACACTCAATGTGCAAAACGTTTTAAGTGTCGACGTAAAACAACAACGGATTCAAATTTTAAATCATTGTTTTCATATTCAGTTTTATACACCGACGGAACAGGCGGAGCTGTGTGTTCCACAGTTTATCTATCAAGGGCACTATGCGGAAGCACTCGAAGAGTTTTGTTTACACGACATTGTGTTTTTAGTGGGTGATCAATCCCCACAACATTCTTTGTATTTGCGCAATAAAGTTAAACAGCTGCGTCAGCTGATTCTACAACAGGTGTTTGTTTTGTTCGATGGACCGAGTCGCGTGCACATGATTTTGCCTGAAATACGGGAAACACAATCAGAACTCTTTCAACAGTTATGCCAGCAAGTTGAATTCAATACAGCTGATCCAGCTTCTGAGCGAAGTTTGCTGGCCGAGTTGCAGCGCTTATGTAACTTAGATGCAGATCAGGCGGAAGATATTTTACCGCTACAGTCTTTGATGAGTAGTTATGACGAGCTGTGTTGTAGTGCTAGTCAACTCTTAGATCCGTATGTTTATCGCATTGTACAAACGGCATTTCCTGAACGGTTTTCTTTACAAGAGTTGGTGGATCATACGCATGACATTCACTTGTTATATCCGCATGCTAAAGAGCAGCCCAATATGCTTGGCTTTGTGCGGCTTATGCATCGGGATCTTTGGACATCGCGTGATTTGTTGGCAAAGCGCCATTTTTTAAAAACTGAGACCAAGACATGGCAAAAGAAGGTCGCCAAACTCCCGATTTTTGATGAAAGCCGTACCGTAAATTGGTTATTCAAACAAAAAGCGGTGGTGACAGACTGGGTGAGTCAAAATATTCAGCACAGTAGTATACGCGTTGCCGTAACGGCTTTAAGTTATCTCGATACGCAGTCTTATCATCCTGAAATTATTGTCACGACTTTAAAGTACTTCCAACATGTCGCGGCGCGTTTATTTATACAAAGTTGCTATGAACATGCCTTACAACAGCATTGGTTTGAGCTGGAGGCCAACCAGCATGTGGTCTTAAAAAATAGACGCCAAGATATGGATGATCAGCGTATAGCGATCAGCCCGTCTATTTTGTATTTAGATGAATGGCTCGAACTGCTACGCCGTGTGGTAGAACAGCAGCCCGAATGGGGGAAACGGGTATACACAAAATTGAGTCGCATAATGCAGGCCTATATTCAACATCTAGATAAAATTGCGCAGAAACTCCCAGAAGACTTAGTGATTTATTTTAGCGAAGATAAGCAACAACACCGTGATTTTTATCTTCAGTTAAAGCAACATAAACTGCATATTGAAAGCTTTCGACAGTTGTTTTATTTAAATCGGCCGCCTTTACGAGTTTCGGTGTTTGATGCTTATGTGCGCGATTATTTGCCTGAACATTTTGAGACGCAAAAGGAGGTTTTAAAAAATGTCACATGGAAGAGCCTATTTCATCAGGCTGTGCAGTGGCATGATCAATTGCATAGCCAAGAGCTACTTGCGGAGCTGAAACGAAAGCTTGGTTATGTCTCATGGCAACCGATCAGCCATGAAGCTTATTATTTTATTGAGAGTTGGGTGCTTGAGGAGCTCAAAGATATTGATCGCATCATTGCTGAGTCACGTCGCTTTCAACATTGTTTAGCAGCCAGTTTTGCTGAGCGAATTATCGTTCGTGAATATGCTGCATTTCATATGAGTCATACCGACGCACAGCGGCACTTGACGCTCGGTTGTCACTATATTGCAGGACAACTGTTATTTGATCAGCTTGAATATCCAAATAACCAAAAAGCACTACCCGATGATGTTGTCGTCGCTGAACAATTCATTGTCATGCTGAACCAAAACTAATAACCCAGCTCTTAAAATTAAACAACAATGGACCTAATTTGTCGCACATCATTTACTGTGTGACGAGATCTGCTTAACTTTTTAGCAAAAACTCGGTAGGCTATAGCCGTTCATCAATGGTATAGGTCTTATGAAGCAAGAAACTGCACTCAAACTCTTAAAAGCGGGCGAAAATGTCTTTTTAACCGGTTCCGCTGGTGCAGGAAAAACCTATACGCTGAACCAATACATTAACTATTTAAAAGCTCGTAAAGTGCCTGTGGCGATTACAGCTTCTACAGGTATTGCCGCAACGCATATGAATGGCATGACCATTCATACTTGGGCCGGTATAGGGATTAAAGATGCGTTGGGGGAAGATGAACTCAAACGCATGAAAGAACGTAAATACTTAAAAGAGCATTTAGAAAATGCCCAAGTTTTAATCATCGATGAAATTTCGATGTTACATGCCAAGCAACTCAATTTGGTCAATAAAGTCCTTAAGTTCTTTAAAGAAAGTGAAGAGCCATTTGGCGGGATTCAAGTGATTGTTGCAGGTGATTTCTTCCAGTTACCGCCAGTTGGTAAAAATGAAGAACGCAACCGCGATAAATTCTGTTTTATGTCTGATGCTTGGGTCGAAGCCAAGTTTCGTGTGTGTTATTTGACCGAGCAGCACCGTCAGGGCAATGATTATCTCAATGATATTCTAAACGCCATCCGCAGTCAGAGTATTAACTCTCAGCACTTGCAGGCTTTACAAGCTACACGTCAGCAAGATATTGGGGAAATCTTTACACGTCTATATACGCATAATATGGACGTGGACACCATCAACTTCAAACATCTGAATGAAATTGAAAATGAAGGTCGACAGTTTGAGGCAGTGTGTGATGGCAATGACAAGCTTATTGAAACCTTAAAGTCTTCTGTGCGTGCACCTGAAAACCTAACCCTCAAAAAAAATGCCAAAGTGATGTTTGTAAAGAACAACTTCGATGTGGGCTATATCAACGGTAGCTTAGGCGAAGTGGTGGGCTTTGAAGAAGATGATGACTTTGGGATCTTGCCGAAGGTCAAACTGACTGATGGTACGGTACTGGTGGTTGAGCCTGAAACCTGGTCAGTGGACAATGATGCGGGGAAAACCATTGCCAGTTTTCAGCAAATTCCATTGCGTTTGGCATGGGCCATTACTATTCACAAGTCACAAGGGATGACTTTAGCTGCAGCAGAAATTAATCTTAGTCATACTTTTGAAAAAGGACAGGGCTATGTGGCTTTGTCGCGCTTAAAGAGTTTGGAAGGTTTAAGGTTGTTAGGTTTTAATGAACAAGCGTTGGAGTTAGACAGTCTTGCCATTAAAGCAGACCGCCGCTTCCAAGAACTGTCCGATGAAGCCGAGACTCACTTTGAGGCCATTGATCTTGAGCCACAACACAAGGCATTTATTCGTCACTGCGGTGGAACGCTCAATGAAATTGAGATTGAGCGTAATGAAAAGAAAATTGCCCGTAATGCAGGTAAAGCCAACTATGCTTCTGCAACACTCGATGAAACACGTGAATTGTTTGAAGGTGGTTATGAAATTGCAGATATCGCACAAGAGCGCGGTTTGACAGCTGCAACTATTATCAACCATTTGGCAAAACTACACAAAGAGCAAGGCCTAGATATTTCCGTAGCACATCCTGGAGAAGAAGTGGTGGAGCAAGTGCGGAAAATTTATAAACGCTTAATGAAGCGTCAGCAAACAGAACACTTTAGCGAAGATGGTGCGATTAAGCTTCGTCCAATTGTGGAACTGACAAATCCACGTATGGGCTATGACCAAGTTCGTTTAGCGCTGTTATATATTGAATAACATCTTAAAACTAGGGCATTTCGCGCAGAAATTTCTTACTTACTTTGCCTGGAACTTCAGTTAAACTGAATTTTAAGGGATAAGAATAACTTAGAATCGTAATGAAATTGACAGCTTGGTACACGCTACGCAAATTTGTTTATAACAATTTGCATAATGAGGATTATGAGACGCCCTTAAGTCGAGGGTTGAACTATTTTCTCATTGCACTGATTATGAGTAATGCTGCTGCGGTCTTGCTGGAGTCGGTGCAAAAGTACTATCTGTTGTATCAAGACTTTTTCTATTATTTTGAAATCTTTTCTATTATCGTTTTTAGCGTCGAATATCTCTTACGTTTTTGGTCAATTGCTGAATCTAATAGTTTTGAGTCGGATTGGAAAAACCGTCTAAATTGGGTCAAAAGTGGTGGGGCGATTATCGACCTTTTGGCTATTCTACCTGCGTATTTAAACTTCTTTGTTCAGTTCGACTTACGATTCTTAAGAATTGTTCGTTTGCTTCGACTTCTCAAGCTCACCCGCTACTTTGTCTCTCTACAAATTTTATTACGTGTCATTGAGCGTGAAAAAGGCTCATTTCAAGCGGTTATTTTCATCTTAATGATTATGATCATTATGGCGGCTGCAGGGGTGTATTTGATTGAAAGTCAGGCACAACCTGAAGTTTTCAGCTCTATTCCAGCTTCAATGTGGTGGGCCGTGGTTACATTGACCACCGTGGGTTATGGCGATGTGACGCCTATTACGCCGTTAGGACGCTTTCTTGGAGCGATTATTACCATCTTAGGTGTAGGTTTAGCGGCATTACCTGCGGGTATTTTGGCGAATGGTTTGGCCAATGAACTTGAGCAGCGTAAAGAAAAACTTGAACTTAGATTTCGAGAATTAATCCAAAATAGCGATATTGATTTTGTCTTAGAAACAGAAAAAATTGAAGAAGTTCGTAAAGAAGTTGGGCTGACCAAAGAGCAAACACACGATATTATTTTACAGCTCATTCGTGAACAAAAAGAAGAATCTTTAAGGCAAGAGCGTGAGCAATATGCCTATTGTCCACACTGCGGGAAGAAACTACCTGAATAAATCGGTGTAAAAAGGCATGTGAACAACGTTAAAATTGTACATTTATACACATGCCTTACTTTATCTGAATAGAGATCTAGATTGGTCTAACAAGTCCGATTTGCATCGCTTTTACATGCGGATATCGACTTTTTCTCATGCTGAAAAGCCACTAGCAAAATAATTAGCCCACCCAAACTTAGTAGAACCCCGACCCAGATTGGAGCTAGCCAACCTAAACCTTGGCTAATTAACCAGCCGCCCAGAAAAGCACCAAAAGCATTGGCAATATTAAATGCAGAATGATTCAGCGAAGCGGCTAAGCCTTGTGCATTACCAGCGACATCCATTAAGCGGGTTTGTAGTAAAGGCCCCAAACCTGCAATACTGAAGCTGACTAAGAAGAGTGCAATAAAAGCAGTGACAAGGTGATCCATAGACAGGGCACAAAGTACATAAGAGCAGGCATTAGAAACTAAGACCCAAATAATCGCCTTGTTTAAGTTTTTATCGGCAAAGTGTCCTGCGACGACACCGCCGACGACCAACCCGAGCCCAATACATGCCAGTGCAAAAGGAATGACTTGAATGCTAGCATGGGTATATTCAGTCAAAATAGGCGATACATAACTATAGACAGAAAACAACCCACCAAATCCAATTGCACCGACAGCAAGTGTGAGCCACATTTGTGTATTTTTAAGTCCACGCAGCTCATTTTGAATGCTGGCTGTGTGATCCAGTTGCATTTTGGGTAGGCCAAAACAAATTGCGACCACAGTCAAAAATGCGATAGATGCAGAAAACTCAAAACCTGCCCGCCAACCATACAGCTGACCCAGCCATGTCGCAAAAGGCACACCAATCACGGTCGCGACATTCAGCCCCATCATGAGCATGGCGACTGCCGAAGCACGTTTTTGTTTTCCTGCAAACTCTGCAACCACCAAAGCGGCAATACCAAAGTAAGCGCCGTGAGGAAAACCTGCAATAAAACGTGAGACCAACATAGACTCATAGCTATTTGCGAGTGCTGTACTGGCATTGGTGATGCCATAAAACAGCATGAGTCCAATTAAGAGTGTTTTACGCGGAACTTTGGCGGCTAGAATGGCAATCACAGGTGCGCCAATAGTCACGCCTAAAGCATAAGCACTAATAAAATGCCCTGTGACAGGAATACTGAGCTTGAAACTTTGTGAGATCTCTTGGATGAGTCCCATCGCAACGAATTCAGTCGTACCAATACAAAAACCACCGAGTGCCAATGCCAAAATAATGACAGATAAGTGGTGGGTTGGCGGGATGCTATTTTCTTGAGAGGACATAAATAGACGAGAAAATGAAAAGTATTATACGTTCTTTATCACATTAAAATTTGGTTGTTCAAAAAAGTTATAAGTGAACTAAGCAAGCGTATATTCATATGAACTCTGAAGGTTCTACACGATGAATATTTATTCATAGCGCTATATTGAGTGGACTTTCTATAAAAAGAAGTCAAATTTAAAGGCAGCAAATACAGATTAATCTGACCTAGTTTGAGAGTTTGGATTTGTTAGGCTAGGGGTGTCCTGTACCAATGATTAGGGTAAGTAAACCAGCCGCAATGAGTGGGCCGACTGGAACGCCACGTAGTAAAGCAACTCCTGCAACGGTTCCGACCAGCAAGCCTGCAACAACATCGGGTTGGTTTGACATCAGTTTTACGCCACGGCCGCCTAGCCATGCAACCAAAACACCAATCGCGATGGCAAGTAACGATTTAACACTTAAAAAAGATTTAAAAATACTTTCACCACTAATTCTACCACTTGCAATAGGCACTAAAACTGCAATGGTTAAAATGATGATCCCGATATTCAATCCATGTTGTTGGATGAGTGGGAAGTATTCGCTTAGCGGTGTCATCCGCAAAATAATGAGGACTGCCGCAGCAATGGTTACCGCAGAGTTGTGACTGAAAATACCGCAAGCCAGTAGGATCAGGAGGACGATCAAGTTCAAATCTAAGTTCGGCATAAGGGGCGAGACTGGTCAAAAAAACATGTGCATTGTAACGTTTTTTTAGCCACTCTGCCGTATGATCCGAGTCCTTTGATTGATGTTCCTGTATTTCAGTATAAAATGAGCCTTTATTTAAAAATGTGGTGTGCTAATGCTGTTGGAAAAAATGTTGCAGTCGCAAGGATTTGGTTCGCGAAAGCATTGCCAACAGTTGATTAAAAATGCAGCCATTGAAATTGATGGGAAGATCATTACTGACCCTAAACATAAACTCAAATTGGATGCGCTGCACTACAAGGTACATGGCGAGAGCTTTGAATACCGTGAAAAAGTCTATATCGCCTTAAATAAACCTCAAGGCTATGAATGTTCACATCAGGCGACACATCATTTTAGTGTTTTTGATTTGTTTGACGATGTGCTCTTAAATCGTGGTATTCAGTGTGTAGGTCGTCTAGATCAAGACACCACAGGTTTATTGTTACTCACCGATGATGGTCAGTTTTTACAAGCGATGACACACCCTAAAAAGCATGTGGCAAAGGTGTATCGCATGCAAACGACCGACCCTGTTACAGATGAACAAGTTCAACAGCTGGAGCAAGGAGTGGAGCTGCGAAATGAAAAAGGAAGTTTTGCTGCAACGGATGTAAAACGCTTAGCTGAATGTGAATTGCAAATGACTGTGCATCAGGGGGTATATCATCAAGTGAAACGTATGCTTGCGGCAGTTGGAAATAAAGTTGAGAGCTTGCATCGTCAGCAAATAGGGGCGCTCGACTTAACGGGTATGCCAGATTTAGTCGAAGGGCATTGGATCTATTTAAATGCCGAACAAGTGGCTTTAGCCAAGACACGTAATGGATCTTGAGAGTAAAGGTAGTCTTTAGACGCTGAATACTATAGAAAGCAATGATAGGTCTTAAACTCATTATCCGCTACAAAGCCCATGGCTTCATATAAGCTGTGGGATTGATAATTATTTTTTTGCGTTTCAAGCGTAATACGAATGGCTTTTTCGTGTCGCGCAAACAAAATAGCGGTATCAATCAATTGTTTTGCTGAGCCATGGCGACGATGCGGTGGAGAAACGTAAACATCATCTAAAATATAGTAAGTTGCGCAGGCTACAGAAGAAAAACCTAAATACAGCAGCACAAAACCTGTAATCACATCGTCTTTGACATGAATGAAGATGACGCTTTGTTCGTTTTCAAGGCGAAGTTTAAGGAACTTTTGGGAAAGCGCTAGGTTGGAAGATGCACCATAAAATTGGCGATATTCATCAAATAATACAGCAAGTTTTTCTAAGTCTTCTAAAGTGGCACGTCTAACGATCATGTATTACTCCATGCTGTATTTATAGTATTTACATGAAGCATACCTAAGTTTTGAAAGAGATATTTCTAAAATTTGTTTAGAAATGCAACACTGTTAAGTTTTGTCACTTTCTCCCAAGATTGCAGCTAATTCTTCAAAAAGATCAATATGTTCATCGTCTGCAAATAAATCATTGGTTGCTGTTGAGTCTGCGCTAGTGATGTGTTCAACCGCTTTCTGTTCTTGCTTGAGCTTACGTAGTTTAATCAGCTGTTCAATATTGATGTTCTGGTTTTCGATTGAGAAAGGGATGGATTTGGTTAAAACCACTTGTTTGAAGAACAAACGAACGGCTTGCGCAGGCGTAATTCCCAGTTGTTTAAACACCGCAAAAGCTTGTTTCTTTTCTTGGGAATCGAGTCGAATTTGATAGACTTCTGTTTTTCTCATGATTTTTTAAATAATTTGAACGACTTAAGGGTAGAAGTTATTTTAATCAATTTCATTGTAATTTCAATATTCATACAATGGAATTTTAAATTATTTTGTAATGACAAGCAGATTACAATGTCAATTCAAAATTGGAACTAAACTGCATAAGCTGTTGAGTTATTGGGTCTTTAAATGAAAGATGCTTAGCTAAGAGCTGTAAAGGCTGACTAAGATCATCGTCGGTTTTATGTACAACTTTAGGATAGAACGGATCATTTTTAATCGGAAGACCTAAGAAGTTGAGGTGTACACGGAGTTGATGTTGCTTCCCTGTCTCGGGTTTAAGCTCATATTTTGCCCATGTTTCATCATGCTCTAAAAGCAAGATCTCAGTTTCACTGTTCGGTGCTTCGTCTAGGACTTGCATGGTGTAGAACGGTTCACCTTTTTGCATATGCAGTTTTACTATGCGTGGAAATTTGAGTTCGCGGTTAAAAGGTGCAATCGCATGATAGGTTTTTTGAACCTGTCGATCTGCAAACATTTGCTGATACAGCCCTCGACTGTGAATACATTTGGAAAACATCACTAAGCCAGCGGTTTCACGGTCAAGGCGGTGGATGGGCGTTAAATGCTCAATGCCTGTTTGTTTTTTCAGCCGCACCAATAGGGTTTGTTGAACATATTGCCCCGTGGGACTGATGGTCAGAAAGTGCGGTTTATCCACCACTAAGAAATGATCGTTTTCAAATAAAATCTCATGCTGAAATGGAACTTCAATTTCATGCGCTAAAAAACGGTAATAAAACACATGCTGATTTTCACGATATGCCGAATCTGTATGGAGTACATTACCTTCAGCGTCATAGACCAAGCCATCATGAAAACGTTGCTGCCACTCAGATGCTTTAATATGCGGAAATTGGTCAGATAAATAAGCCAATACGGTGTGTGGTGTTGGATTTAATTTAGGCAAGAACACTTTGCTTGCGCTCACGCCATTGAGCATGGGTGGACAAAATTCAGCAGTTTTTATGTTGAGCATGATGTACAGGCAATATCTAATCGGTTGGCGCAGTTAAATACGAGATTTCAAGCTTGTAGCTTGGGCATTTTGTGAGTCCAGTGCTATCATAATTGTTCTTTTGTCACTTGTCGTGAGTATTATGCAGTATTCATTTAATTTAACGCTCAATAATGAACAAGATACCCAAAATTTAGCGCAAATTTTGGCACAGCATTTTACGACGGGTGTGGTGTATTTAATTGGGGATTTGGGTGCGGGTAAAACTACGCTAACACGCCATTATTTACAGCATTTAGGCCATCAAGGTTCCGTGAAAAGCCCAACTTATACCTTAGTTGAGCCGTATCAAGTTCAAGGGCATGATATTTTCCATTTTGACTTGTATCGTTTAAACGATCCGTATGAGCTGGAGTTAATGGGTATCCGTGACTATTTGGAAACGCCCAATGCATTGTTTTTGTTTGAATGGCCGTCTAAAGGGGGCGATGAGATCCCTGAGGCGGACTTAATTATTGATATCCAAAAATCGGAAGATGAACTGACGCGGTCTGCTACCTTAAGTTTCCATTCAGTAGCATTATTACAAGCATTAGAGAGCCAATTAAACAATGCGTGATGATTTAAAGATACGTCGTATTCATACTTTGAATCCTGCTTTAGCCAACCAAATTGCAGCAGGTGAAGTCATTGAGCGTCCAGCGTCTGTGGTCAAAGAGTTACTTGAAAACTCGATTGACGCAGGTGCGACAGAGCTGATTATTCGGGTAGAGCAAGGCGGCAGTACTTTAATTGAAATCATGGACAATGGTCGAGGGATTCACGCTGAAGATCTCCCTTTGGCGGTGATGCGCCATGCGACCAGTAAAATCCAAACCGCTGAAGATTTACATGCAATTGTCAGTTTAGGCTTTCGCGGAGAGGCATTGGCTTCTATTGCAGCGGTGTCGCGTTTAACCTTGACCAGTAGTCAAGCGGATGATGGAATTGGCTATCAAGTTGAAGTCAATGGAACTGCATTTGACCGTCAAGAGATTCAGGCTGTAGCTGCGCCGAAAGGTACGCATATTCGGGTACAAGATTTATTTTTTAATGTGCCTGCGCGTCGAAAATTTCTCAAAAAGCCTGGCACAGAGTTTGGTCATATTGAGGAAATTGTCCGACGTTTAGCGCTGACGCATTTCGATATTCGTTTTGTGCTTGAACATAATCAAAGCATCAAACTAAACTTGCCGATTGCAGATAGTGGGGAGCTACGTTTTCAGCGCGTACAGCAGTTGCTAGGGCGCGCATTTACTGAAAATGCTTATTGGATGGATGCAGATAGCATCAACATGCGTTTAACAGGTTGGTTGGGACATCCCTCCGATGCGCGGGCTCAGGCTGACTTGCAGTATGTTTATGTGAATGGTCGAATTGTTAAAGATAAAACCATCTCTCATGCGCTGCGTATGGCTTATGATGGTATTTTGCATGGACATCAGCATGCGGGTTATTTACTTTTTCTGGAAGTAGACCCTGAAAATATTGATGTCAATGTACATCCGACCAAACATGAAATTCGCTTTTTGAATCAACGTGAAGTACATGAATTTGTACGTCATTATGCCAAAGAGACTTTATCGCAGTTTCAAACGGCAACCGCAGATTTATCTGATGCAATGAAGATTGCAGAGAATCAAGCTTCGATGTCTGTGCAGCCTCGCTATCAAGAGCCTTTGCAGTTGCATCGTCATGTTGAGTCTGCACAAACTGGTGAGCAAGCCCCATCGGATATGCTCACTGACTTTAGTTCAAATCAACCGCAAGGTGTCCATTATTCGGCGCAACCTTCACGCTATCAGGGCTCAGAACAACTCAATAATGCCTTGCAAAGCTATTTAGCACCTCTGCGTGATACGTCATCTGCTGTTGATCAAGCTCAGCCTTTGGTTGATGTTACAGTGCAAAGCCCTAAAGTCGATGAACATCCGTTGGGAATTGCAATTGCACAATTGCATGGTATTTATGTGCTGGCTCAAAATACAGAAGGGCTGATTATTGTTGATATGCATGCAGCGCATGAGCGTATTCTGCTACAGCAAATGAAGTCAGCATGGGATAAACCAGAGTTTTGGACTTCTCAGCAGTTACTTATTCCCAAAGTGATTAATATCACGCGAATGCAAGCTACGCGAGTGGAAGAGCTCAAAGATCAATTGGCGCGTTTAGGTCTTGAAATTGATCAATATGGCGATGAGCAGGTCATTGTTCGTGGTGTGCCTGCGATTTTACATAAAGCCAATTTTGAGGCGCTGGTACCTGAATTGCTGAACGATTTGGATCCAAATGATGAAGCGCAGGGCTTACTGCAAAAGCGTGATCAAATTCTAGCGGGTATGGCCTGTCATGGTGCTGTTCGCGCCCATCGCATTTTGGGTCTTTCTGAAATGAATGCTTTGCTTCGTCAAATGGAACAAACTGAATTTGCCAGCCAATGTAACCATGGTCGCCCAACTTGGCGTGCGTTTCCATTGGCTCAACTAGATAAGCTTTTTGCTCGAGGAGAGTAGTTGTACATGTCAACTCAATTGCCGGTCATCAATTTAATGGGGCCAACTGCAAGTGGTAAAACTGCTTTGGCATGTCAGCTCTATGAGCAAGGGAATTTTGAACTGATATCTGTAGATTCAGCATTGGTTTTTAAGGATATGGATATTGGTACAGCTAAACCAACCAAAGAAGAGTTGCTGCAATATCCACATCACCTTATCGATATGATTAGCCCATTAGAAGTCTACTCGGCTGCAAGCTTTGTTGAAGATGCATGTGGTCTAATTGATGATATGCATGCACGAGGTAAAACCCCGATTTTGGTGGGTGGAACCATGCTCTATTTCAAGGCACTTTTAGAAGGCCTTTCAAGCAATTTACCGAGCGCAGATTATGCTGTTCGTGCTGAAATAGAAGCCAAAGGTGAAAGTGAGGGTTGGTCTGCGGTCTATGCTGAATTATGTAGTGTGGATCCACTGGCGGGCGAAAAGTTTAAAGTGAGTGATAAACAACGGATTATTCGTGCCTTAGAAGTTTACAAATTGACAGGGCAGCCTATTACTAAACTTCAAGCTGAACAACCTAAAAACGTGCCTTATCGCTATAATTTTCATAATTATGCTTTGATGCCAGACCGTGCGGAATTGCACCAAAGAATTGCACAACGCTTGAAAATTATGTGGGACATCGGATTTTTGAATGAAGTGGAAGCACTTATGAAAAAATACGATTTAGACGAAAATTTACCCTCTATGCGCTCAGTTGGGTATCGACAAGCACTCGAATTTTTACAGAAAGGAGATAAAACTGTCGAAAAACAACGTGAAATGGAGGATAAAGCACTTTTTGCGACACGACAACTTGCCAAACGTCAATACACTTGGTTAAGATCTTTGCAAGAGGCACATAAATTTACAACGTATTCTACTATCACGCAGGCACAAGAAGACTTGCGAAACTGCTACGGATAAAGCAAAATTTAGCTACTATCTTTTTTATAATTTTTAATTGAAAAATAAAGATAGTTTTTTGCGCTGATTTTTAAATTTTTTTGGAGTTATAACATGTCTAAAGGTCAAACTTTGCAAGATCCGTTCTTAAATTCTCTCCGTAAAGAACGTATTCCTGTCTCTATCTTCCTTGTAAACGGTATTAAGTTACAAGGTCATATTGAATCTTTCGACCAATATGTTGTTTTATTAAAAAATACAGTAAGCCAAATGGTTTACAAGCATGCAATTTCTACAGTTGTTCCTGCACGTAACCCACGTCCAGCTGGTGCACCTGCTGGCGCTGGTCAACAAGGTAGCTTTGGCGGTCAACAAGGCGGCTTTGGTGGTCAACAAGGCGGCTTCGGTGGTCAACAAGGCGGCTTCGGTGGTCAACAAGGCGGCTTTGGCGGTCAACAAGGTGGCTTTGGTGGTCAAGGTGGCTTTGGTGGTCAAGGTGGCTTCGGTGGTCAAGGTGGAGGCTTTGGTAGTCAAGGTGGCTTCGGTGGTCAAGGTGGCTTCGGTGGTCAATCGACTGGTTTTGATGGCGAATCAAAATTTGAAGACACTCAAGATGACGAAAATAATCGTTAATTAATTGTTAAAAAAGCCTCTCACATGAGAGGCTTTTTTTATGTCTAATTTTTAGTTTTCGTCCAAGCAAAAAAAAAGACCAGTATGAATACTGGTCTTTTTATGTGTTTAAACTTATGACTTGTTGTTCTTACGATCTAAGTTAGGATCTTTAATTTCGACATAAGCTCTGTTACGTGTTTCGCGTAACCAGCTATCAAGCTCTGCATCAAATTGACGCTCACCTAAAATTTGACGGGCCATACGTTCTTGGTATTCAGCAGTCATGTCTTGTTGACGTGTTTCAGTCACTTGAAGAATATGCCAGCCAAATTGGGTTTGGAAAGGTTTACTGGTTTGACCTACAGGCGTATTTTTCATGGTTTCTTCAAACTGAGGAACCATCACACCTGGGCTGACCCAACCCAAACTCCCGCCATCACGTGCTGAACCTGTGTCATTAGAGTAGGTGGAAGCCAAAACGGCAAAGTCTTCACCTTTTTGGACGCGGTTATACAAACTTTCGATCATTTGTTTAGCATTTTCAGGGCTAACCACTTCAGACGGTTGTATCAAAATATGGCGTGCTTTGTATTGAGGCACAATCGCTTTTTGCTCAGCACCTTTGCGTTCAACTAATTTTAAAAGATGTACACCATCACGCACTGTAATTAAATCTGTGGTTTGTCCCACTTGGAGTGGACTCACACGTGCTGCAAGCTCGCTAGGGATGTCAGAAAGTGCTCTAAAGCCCATATCTGCACCTTCAACTTTGGTGCCAGCAGTACTGAACTTTTTAGCAATTGCAGCGACATCGTTGTCGTTTGCTAGTACCGTTTTAACTTGCTTAGCCACAGCGTCAGCATTGTCACCTGAAACACGCACATGTAGCACATGCACTTGGTTACCGAGTGCTGCTTGACCTTGTGGGGTATTTAAGAAGTTTTTAACGTCTTGGTCTGAAATTTGGATACGAGAGGTAACGATTTGCTGGCGCAAACGATTGATTGCTAAATCTTCAGCAACGCGACTACGCAAAGAAGCATAAGTTCCTGGTGCCATTTTATCGAGCTTTTGTTGGAATGCTTCTAGGCTTGTGCTACCAGATTGTTTTGCAACATTTAAAACCGCTTCATTCAAGTTTTTTTCATCAGGTTGAATGTTGTAACGCTTCACTTGTTCAAGCTGAGTCTGACGAATAATCAGTTGCTCTAATGCTTGTTGTGCCAAATATTGCTCTGGTGGGACTTGTTTCTTTTGGCTCTCAAGTTGATGTTTGAGCTCAGCCATACTTGCTTCTAAGTCACTCTTCAAAATGACACTGTTATCGACAACAGCAACAACTTCATCCGACGCATGTACAAAAGTTGGAATAGCGGTTGCGAGAGCTAAAGCCAAAGCACTCGCTTTAAAAAATTGTTTGAACTGTTTTGTCTTCATTAACGGTCTGTCCAAGTCTGATTAATATTGTTAAAGCCTAGAATACGATTTTCTAGTAATGATGAAAGTTTACTGTTGAGTCCGCCTAAGCCTTTAAGTGTAATTTCGGCCATAATTGCACGTTTAGGTTCTACACCTGCAGCATTGACGTCATCCAAGTCGTTATAGTACTCGCGACCATAAACGGAGATTCCCCAACAGCAAGACTCGTAATTGACACCAAGGAGGTATTCACGAGCGACATTGTTGTCTAAGTCATATTGAGCATGGCCCATAATACGCCAGTTGTTATGGATCGGTTGTACAAAAGATGCAACCACTTGGTCGTAATGTTCTTGACGGTCTGCAATTTCTTTACGGTAGAAATAGCCAACGTTATAGAGGTTGCCTTTATCACCCGTAAAGTAAAGTTGTAAGTCGCGTTGCGCATTATCACCATTTGCCATCCATGCTGAGTTTGCACCGAGGGTAAAGTTTTGTGAGAGCTGACTAGATACGCTGACAATCGGACCAGAGTGATTTTCTCTGTCAAAGACATCTGCTGTTTGGTCAAGCGTTACGCGGCGGTCTTCGAAATAATAGCTTTGGCCCACACTGGCTTTTAAGCGCTCTAGACCCACCGTATCAAATAGACTATAGCTTAAGCCCAGTGACAAGAAGTTATTGTCTTCTAGACGGTCATGGCCATAGAAGCGATTTGCACTAAATAACTGATCATAGTTGATCGATGCTGTTGCAGAGTCAAAGTTTGGTGCGCCATCTTGATTTTTATAGGGTGCATAGGCATAGAACATGCGTGGGCTTAACGTCTGTAAGAAAGTGCCTTCTTTTTCAAAAGTCAAACCTGCATCAAAAGTCACCTGTGGCACAACATAAGATTTGTCATTCGATGAGCGGTTGGTGTTGTCAAACTCATTGATGGTATCTTGATCGTAGAATGTGTTCACATTGCGAATAGATACTTCAGGAATGGCGAAAGCCCACGGTGTACGGTAGTTATAGCGTACAGAAAAGTCATTATAGACACGGGTGCCGCTTGGTTCAAAGCTATCGTTGGTATCGCCGTCGATAGTCCCAAAGTCCTTTTTAAAGTAAGCCGTATCGTTGTTGAACTCGTATTCTAAGCCCAGTGCATTACCCGCTTTATAGTTGAGTAAGAACTGTGGTAAACGCGCATACGGACGGTCAACGTAGGGTGTGGTTTCGTCTAGTGTTTGGAAGTCTTCAACTTTCAGTTGGGCTTTTAGACCAGGAATTCCATTTTTATAGTTTAACTCCCACGCACGACGCAGGTTTAAGTCCGTTTTGGTGTTTGGGTTGTTGCTTAGGTCAGTAAAGTAGTCTTTGTCTGACGCATAGTTATATTCAAGGTTGGTTGAGAACTGTTCATTGATTTGCCAGTTATGTAAAAAGTGCAAATCTTTACGGTCTTCATCGTCATATTTTCGGTCACCAGCTAAGTACCCCCCCCAAATTTGACCTGAACCAAAGTTTTCGGTCAAATAGCGAAACTCACCCTCAAACATTGGGCCGCGGTCGCTGATATAGCGCGGCGTAACGGTCGCATCGTAGTTAGGTGCTAAGTTGAGATAAACAGGCACTGCAAGCTCGACACCACCATCATTGGTGAAGCCAAAACTTGGTGTTAAAATACCGGTAGTACGACGGTCATCAATTGGGAAGTTAAAATAAGGAACAGCGAGAACGGGTACATCTTTAACATAAAGTTTTGTGCCGCGTGTTTCACCACGTCCAGTTTCTTGATTTAACTTAATTTCGTCTGCTTGGATTTTCCACGTTGGCGATTGCTCTGGTGGGCAGGTGCTATAAGTTGCATTTTTTAGCGTAGTGGTCGTTTGCGACTCACGTAGGATTTGGTCAGCTCGCCCATGTGCATGTTGTTCTTCTGAAATATAGAAACTGTTTTTCAGATCGCCTTGCTGGGTTTTTAGGTTGTAATTGATTTGGTCGCTTTGCGCTAATAAACCACTTTGCGCCATTTGCACACGACCTTCAGCATTGGCAAAGGTCTGAGTCTGGTCAATGGTGATTTTATCGGCACGGATTTGACGACCTTCTTGATCAATCAGGACATTACCTTCAAGAACAGAGTCACCTTGTGGGTTGTAGTGACCATAGTCCGCTGTAATGGTGGATGTCGCATTGGCTGCGTCAGCAGCTTTGGTTTCAGGGCTTACAGGGGTTAACCATGTGCCTTGGCAATACGCGGAGCTTAAGTAACGACCTTGGCGCTGTTGAGCTTCAGGAGATGACTTATCGACATAGTATTGTTCGAAAAACTTTTGCCCAGGATAGCTTTCTTGTAGTGCTTGTTTTAGCGATTGTTGTTCGTCTGAAATAGACGTGGTTGGTGTTGCAGCATAGCTTGTGATTGAGCTACCACAAAGAAGGGTAAATATCGCAGTCGCTAAAGGATTAAATTTAAACTGATGCTTCATGTGTCTCATTTACCAAGTATGCTTAAAACGCAATTAATTATTGTCGCATCATAGAGAAAAAGTTGATAAGTGGCTACACTTAGCACTTTAAAAACTCAGCCTGTATTAGAATTTATCGCAAATGAATACACAACGTGAACAATTGATACAAACATGGATTTCATCTGTACTTGGTTCAGATCAATTTGAAATTAACTTTTTAGCAGGCGATGCAAGTTTCCGTCGTTATGCACGAATCAAGTTGAATAATAAAACATTTATGCTGATGGATGCACCACCAGAAAAAGAAGATTGTGTGCCTTTTGTGACGATTGATGAATTTTTTGATACGAACGGTGTTCGTGTACCACATATTGTGGCGAAAGATTTGGACCAAGGTTTCTTATTGCTTGAAGATTTTGGTGATGTGCTATTGTCTACACAGCTCGATGACAAGACTGTCGATGCGCATTATGAGCAAAGTTTTAAGCAGTTGATTCAATTGCAATCTATTGATGGTGAAGGTTATTTCCCTGCGTATTCTTATGAGAAGTTAATCACCGAAATGTCGTTGTTGACAGATTGGTTATTGCCAAGTTTACAGATTCAACCTTCTGATGATGAGTCTGCGTTGATTAAACGTACATTTGCAATTTTAGCCAATGCAGCGTTGGCTCAGCCTCAAGTGATTGTACATCGTGATTTCCATAGTCGTAATCTCATGCTTTTGGTAGATGAGCAAGAGCAAGGCGTAATTGACTTTCAGGATGCTGTGATTGGTGCAGATACTTATGATCTGATCTCAATTACACGTGATGCGTATGTACAGTGGAATCCTGAGCGCGTTTATCATTGGTTTAAAGTGTTTTATGAGCTATTGCCAGCTTCTGCCAAAGAAGGGCGTGATTTTGAACAGTTTAAGCAAGACGCTGACCTGATGGCCATTCAACGTCATATTAAAATTTTAGGTATTTTTGTGCGTTTATTTGAACGTGACGGAAAATCAGGTTATCTGAAAGATTTACCACGTGTGATGTGGTATTTACTTGAAGAAAGCAAACCTTATGCAGAACTACAACCTTTCATGCAATTTATTTGCGATAAAGTGATGCCAAAATTTGAAGCAAAATATGGCAAATATGAGGTTGTTGCAGCATGAAAGCAATGATTTTGGCAGCGGGACTTGGCAACCGCATGCGTCCTTTAACACTCTATAAACCGAAACCTCTGCTTGAAGTTGGTGGTAAACCACTGATCGTTTGGCATATTGAAAAACTCAAGCAAATTGGGGTCACAGAAATTGTGATTAATTCTGCATGGTTGGCCGATGTATTGATTGGCGCGCTTGGCGATGGTTCGCAGTTTGGAGTGACTATTCGTTGGACGCGTGAAGAAGAGGGGCTTGAAACAGCAGGTGGTATTATTAATGCTCTACCACTTTTGGGGACGGAACCGTTTATTTTAGTGAATGGCGATGTGTGGACCACTTTTGATTTTGCATCATTGCTCAATGTCGATTTGGGAGAAGATTTTGCGCATCTGATATTTGTAACCAATCCGACACAACATCCCAAAGGCGACTTTATCTTAAATCAAGGGCGTGCTTATACCTTTGAACAAGAGCAGTCAGGTGAAGCACTGACTTATAGTGGTGTTGCGGTTATTCACCCACAGATGTTTAAGGGTTTAGAAGTAGGTAAGCGTCCACTGGCTCCATTGCTAAAAGAAGCGATGTCTGCTGGAAAAGTTTCTGCCGGGAAAATGCAAGCCGCATGGGTGGATGTTGGCACACCTGAGCGATTAAGTGATCTAGATCTACAGATTCGTCAAGGTATGTACGTTTAAGTGCATAATCACTAAGCGTTAGCTACTGTTCCACGGCTGAGAAATCGGTATACTTCAGTTTAATTTTATTGAGATGTCTTCTTTATGCATCCATTTTTTCAAGACTTAAAGCAAGGTAGTCAAAAGCTTGGCTTAGATTTGAGTGAAGAAGCATTAAATTTATTGCTGAAGTATCAAGACGCACTTGTGCTGTGGAACAAAGCTTACAATTTAACAGCGATTCGCGATCCTAAAGAAATGCTGGTGAAGCATTTATTAGATAGTTTAAGTATTTTAAAAGATTTGCCGAAAGGTCGTTTGCTGGATATTGGTACAGGCGGTGGTATGCCGGGCATGATTATTGCTCTATGCCAACCTGAGCGCCAATGTGTTTTGCTCGATTCCAATGGGAAAAAAATTCGTTTTTTAAAGCAGTTTATTGCAGACTTAAAATTAACCAATGTAATTGCAGTTCAAACGCGTGTTGAGAATGAAGATAGCATCCATGATTTGGGTCAGTTTGATGTTATTACCAGTCGTGCATTTGCCTCTTTAACCGATTTTATCAATGCATCGAAGCCTTATATGCACCAAGACAGCATCATTGCGTCGATGAAAGGCTTGATTCCACATGACGAAGTTGAAGCGTTCAAAAACGAATTTAGCTGTGACATTATTGCGTTAAAAGTTCCACGTTTGGACGAACAACGACACTTACTTTTATTAAAACGTATCTAAAAAAATTCAAAGGATTGGGCGGGTCATGGCACAAATTATTGCGATTGCGAACCAAAAAGGTGGTGTAGGTAAAACCACAACCGCAGTAAATTTGGCTGCATCTTTAGCAGTACTTAAAAAGCGTGTTTTATTGGTTGATATGGACTCGCAAGGCAATGCGACCATGGGGTCTGGCATTCAAAAAAATGACTTACTGTATTCAGTGACCGATGTTTTACTGGGTGAAGTACCTATAGAAACTGCAATTACCAAGGCGGAAGTGGGTTATAAGGTCTTGGGTGCAAACCGTGATTTGGCAGGAGTTGAGCTTGCGATTGCTGAACAAGAAGGGCGTGAGTTTATTCTGCGTGATGCGTTGCAAGAAATTGAACAAGCATATGATTACATCATTGTGGACTGTGCGCCAAGTTTAAGCTTGATCACGGTTAATGCACTGGCAGCGGTGGATGGTGTGATGATTCCAATGCAGTGTGAATACTATGCTTTGGAAGGTTTGGCAGATTTAACACAGACCATTGATCGTATTCAACAAGCATTAAATCCTGAGTTAAAAATTATTGGTGTTTTACGCACCATGTATGATGCACGTAATGCACTGACGCGTGATGTGTCTGAAGAATTAGAACAATACTTTGGCAAAAAACTCTATGACACGGTCATTCCACGTAATGTGCGTCTAGCTGAAGCACCTGCGCATGGTTTGCCTGTGATTTATTTTGAAAAAAGCTCGAAGGGCGCAGTTGCTTATTTACATTTAGCAGCTGAAATGATTAAGAAAAGCAAAGTGAAAAAAGGAAGTAACGCATGACCGTTAAAAAACGTGGACTGGCAAAAGGTCGTGGTTTAGATGCCTTACTCGGTTCCATTCAAAAAGAGAAATTACAACTTGAAGCACAAGCTCTTGATCACGGTCAGCTAAAACAAATTGATGTGCATTTATTACAACGTGGTGAATATCAGCCACGTCGTTTTATTAATGAGCAAGACTTACAAGAGTTAGCGGCATCGATTGAAAAACACGGTGTGATGCAGCCGATTGTGATTCGTCCAATTGATAATGAAAAGCACCCCTATGAAATTATTGCGGGTGAGCGTCGTTGGCGTGCGGCCCAACTTGCTGGCTTAACGCAAGTCCCAGCCATTGTTCGTGATTTAACAGACCAAGTTGCAATTGCACTGGCGTTGATTGAGAACATCCAACGTCAAGACCTTAATCCGATTGATCAAGCGATGGCATTACAACGTTTTCATGAAGAGTTTGGTTTAAGTCATCAAGAAATTGCGGATACGGTAGGCAAAGCGCGTACCACAGTAAGTAATTTGCTACGTTTATTAAGTCTAGCTGAGCAAGTTAAAGACTTTATGCAGCAAGGTTTACTAGACATGGGACATGCTCGTGCCATTTTGACTTTGAAAGGGAAAGATCAACTGAAAGTCGCAGAATTGGTGATAGAGAAAAGCTTATCTGTTCGCCAAACTGAACAATATGTTCGTGATCTCAATGCGCCTAAACAAGAAAAATCCAAAACGGAAATTGCACCAGATCTTCAACAATTGACACAGCGCTTAACAGATCGTTTTAGTGCAAATGTCAAAATTGATCATAATAAACAAGGGAAAGGCAAGCTCACGATTCATTATCATTCACTCGATGAGTTAGATGGTATTTTGAATATTTGCTTAGCTGAATAATTTTATTTTCTATTTCTAAATACTTGGGGAAGTGTTATGTGGGAATTGGTAAAAGCAGGTGGGTGGCTTATGCTGCCCCTTGTGCTCTGTTCGATCTTTACTGTTGCGATTAGCTTAGAGCGTTTTATTCGCTTGAAGAAAACTACTATTTTACCGAAAGATTTGCTATTAAACCCAGCGCAAAGCGTACAAATGGTTTTGCCTAAACTTAAACAAAATAAGGATTTACAGGCAACGACATTGGGTCGTATTTTGGAAGCTGGTTACCAAAGTAAGGCACAAGGTGAACAGTTTGCACGTGCACAGATGGAAGCAACAGCCTCTCAGGAAATTGGTTATCTTGAAAAAAACATCAATTTTTTGGGAACATTGAGTGCTGTCGCGCCTCTTTTAGGATTATTGGGAACGGTACTTGGGATTATCGAGTCATTTTTAATGATTGATATTGGGAATAGTAGTAATCCAACACTGATGATTCCGGGGATTTCTAAAGCACTGATTACAACTGCGGCAGGAATGTTCATTGCGATTCCCGCATTATTTGCTTATCGTTATTTTCAGCGGTTAGTTCAAGAGTATGTTGCTGAATTAGAACAGCAATCGACTTTATTTCATGCGGCTTTATTTTATAAGCAAACAGAAACTGTGCTTGAAAACCATGATGATGTTGTTGTGAAGCAAGCGAGCTAAGGTGAAGTATGAAATTCAAACGTTCACAAGTTGAAGATGTTCATATTAACCTTACACCAATGATTGATTGCTTATTATTTATTTTGGTGTTTTTATTGCTGACCACCACCTTCAATCAATTTAGTCGTATGAATTTAACCTTGCCTGATGCGCAAGGTGTTCCACCGAAAACATTTGATCATAAAATCGAAGTGGTGGTAGATTCCACAGGGCATTATTCAATTAATGGTCAGTCTATTGCATCGAAAGATGTTTCAGAATTAAATACCGCAATTAAACAGATTTCCAATGACCGTCGTGATCTAATGTTTGTGATTGCTGCGGATGCAAAAGCAACCCATCAGGATGTGATCCGTGTGATGGATGTGGCAGGTCAGTTGGGATTTGTAAATATCAATATTAGTACCAAAGTGCCTTCTCGAGGTTATTAGTGAAACACGATTTAAAAGTTTATCTACGTCTACTGAGCTATTTAAAACCGTATTGGGGCGTAGCGATTCTTGTGGTGATTGGTTTTGCTATGAATGCGGCGACAGAAGTTTCTGTCGCTAAATTACTTGAAAAAATTATTGAAGCGATTCAACACCGTGATCAAGGTTTTACGACATTGTTCCCAATTTTGGTTGTTGTGGTAATGTTCTTCCGTGGGCTGGGTTTGTTCATGGGCGGCTACTTTACAGCGGTCATTTCCAGAAACTTGGTCTTTAATATTCGCCAAGAAGTCTTTGCCAAATTATTGCGTCTTCCTTCGCAGTATTATCTGGACAATAACAGTGGTCATATCACTGCGAAAATTATGTATAACGTGGAGCAGCTTACAGCCGCATCTACAGAGTCATTAAGAACTATTGTTCAGCAAGGTCTAATCACTCTTGCATTGCTCGGTTACCTTATATATAGCAACTGGCGTTTGACTTTGTGTATTTTGATTTTTGCGCCACTGATTGGGTTGCTTATTCGTAAAGCAGCAAAGCGTATGCGTAAGCTCTCTATTCAAGTCCAAGACACCATGGGGGATGTCAATCACGTGGTACAAGAGACAGTCAATGGTCACTTAGTGGTGAAAGGTTTTGGTGGTCAAGGGTATGAGCAACAACGTTTTAAAGATACCTCATTGGAGAATTTACGACGCGGTTTGAAAATGGTGGTTGTGCAACAGCTCAATAGTCCAATTGTACAGTTGATTATGTCAATTGCTCTGAGTATTGTGATGTGGATCGCACTACGCCCAGAAATTCTACAAGATACCAGCGCGGGTCAATTTGTGGCGTATATTACTGCAGCAGGTATGTTGAGTCGGCCAATTAAAGCATTGACTGATGTGAATGAAAAAATTCAACGGGGTATGGCTGCAGCACATTCAGTTTTTGAAATTTTAGATTTGCCTGAAGAAAAAAATACTGGGACTTTAACTCCAGTACTGAAAGGTAATATCGACTTTAAAGATGTGAACTTAGTTTATGTGGATGGTTATCAAGCGTTGCATGATTTTAATCTGAGTGTCAAAGAGGGTGAGACGATTGCTTTAGTGGGGCGCTCTGGTGCTGGTAAAACTTCTTTAGTAAATTTACTGGTGCGTTTTCAAGATACGACCTCGGGTCAAATCCTCTTTGATGGTATTGATATTCACGATATTGAAATCAATAGTCTGCGTACCCAAGTGGCAATGGTCAATCAACAAGTGGTTTTATTTAACCGCACTGTGCGTGACAATATTGCCTATGGTCAGCTTGAAAATGCCTCTGATGAAGAGGTAATTGCAGCAGCAAAAGCGGCCTATGCACATGACTTTATTATGGCTTTACCACAAGGCTACAACACTAAGTTGGGGGCGCAAGGCCTTAATTTATCGGGTGGCCAACGTCAACGTATAGCCATTGCTCGTGCGATTTTGAAAAATGCGCCTGTATTGATCTTAGATGAAGCCACCAGCGCGCTTGATAATGAATCAGAGTACTTTATTCAGCGTGCCTTCGATGCTGCAATGCGGGATCGGACCACGATTGTCATTGCGCATCGTTTATCCACTATTGAAAATGCAGACCGTATTGTGGTGATGGATAAAGGGCGTATAGTAGAGCAAGGTACACACGCTGAACTGATTGCGAAGCAGGGTGCTTACTATCAGCTCCATCAGCGTAATTTTGAGGAAAACTAAGTCATGTCAGGTGCACAGTTTATTCAGGATGCTTGGAACTCACAGGCAAAGTGGTTAATTGTGCTTCGTCCGTTGTCTTGGTTATATCGAGGCGGTTTTCTTCTAAACCGTAAGTTGTATCGGTGCAATATTAAAAAAGCCTATACGGCTCCTGTACCTGTCATGGTGATTGGTAATATTACCGTGGGTGGGAGTGGTAAAACCCCTCTGCTCATTCACTTGGTGAGTTATCTGCAAAGTAAGAATATTCGAGTGGGTGTGATCAGTCGTGGTTATGGTGCCAAAGGCCCATTTCCGACTATGGTGGATCTCAACTCATTGCCTGAAAATGTAGGTGATGAGCCAACTCTCATCGTGCAATCCACTGATGTGCCGATGGCGGTGGGTCCAAATCGCCAAGAAAGTATTGAACTGCTTTTATCTCACTATCCCATTGATCTGATCATTAGTGATGATGGGCTTCAACATTGGGCATTGAGTCGCCAAATTGAATGGATTGTCCTAGATAATAATCGTGGACTAGGCAATGAAAAGTTATTGCCCGAAGGTTATTTACGAGAGCCAAAGTCTAGGTTGGATCAAGGCATAGTGATCGAGCATGCAGATCATCCTACTCGTACTATGCACATGCACTTAGAAGTTGCAGAGCCTTATTTGTTGAACAGTACTGAAGCAAAAGCTTTCAATCCGCAAGATGATTTTTATGCGGTCGTGGGGATTGGGTTTCCGCAGCGCTTTTATCGTACTTTAGAGCGTATGGGGGTGCAGCAGTTCCAGTGTCATGAGTTTGCCGATCATTATGAATATGAGTTAGAGGATTTGGTTTTTGACGATGCCAATCCCATTATTACCACTGAAAAAGATGCAGTGAAAATTTTAGCGTTGCTCAAACAAAATCCTAGTTTTGCCCGTGATATTTGGGTTGTTCCTGTCGATGCAGTGTTATCGACGGCGTGTTATGACACCTTACATCAACAGCTCGCCGCTGTAGGTATTGAAATTTCTTAAGGTCTTTTATGAAGCATATTGTTATTCCTGCACGTTTCGCAAGCACACGTTTATCTGGAAAACCACTCCTTAAAATTCATGGCCGTGAAATGATTTTACGGGTCGTTGATCAGGCGAAGAAAGTGGAAGGTTTTGATGATCTTTGCGTCGCAACGGATGATCAGCGAATTTATGATCTTTGCGTGGCTGAAGGTGTGGATGCGGTGTTGACTTCTGCGGATCATCCCTCAGGAACAGACCGCCTAAGTGAAGTGGCAAAAATTAAGGGCTGGGCCAGCGAAGATATCATTGTGAATGTTCAAGGTGATGAGCCTTTGTTGCCTGCAGCTTTGGTTAAGCAAGTCGCGCAACTTTTAGAGTCACAAGCCGATTGTTCAATGTCGACCTTGTGCGAACCAATTCAGCATTTAGATGAATTTAAACGTGACAGTATTGTTAAAGTGGTAATGTCGAAGTACAAACAAGCACTTTACTTTAGTCGCGCCACTATTCCATATGACCGAGATGCTGCAAAGCAAGTGCAACAAACGTTGCATAAACAAGCCTTCCGTCATTTGGGCTTGTATGCTTACCGCGTGAAATTGCTCCAAGAATATGTGACATGGGATATGGGTACACTTGAAACGCTCGAAAGCTTAGAGCAACTGCGTGTTTTGGAAAATGGACATCGTATTGCCATTGATATCGCAGAAGCGAACTTACCACCGGGTGTGGATACACAAGAGGATTTAGATCGTTTAAATGCCATGGATGTGGCTCATTTTGCATAATAGAACTTAGGTCGTATACATGAAACAAACGCTGCCTGAGCAGATTTATCCGTGGCATCAAAATGTTTGGGAAACTTTAACCACACGTTTTCCCAATATTGGTCATGGCTTATTGTTTTATGGGAAAAAAGGTTGTGGTAAAGAGACTTTAGCTGAGCAGTTTCTTGCTTGGGTCTTATGTGCGAAGCGGCAGCCAAAGCATTTGGCCTGTGGGGAGTGTGGGAGTTGTCAGTGGTTAAAGGCGGATACACACCCCAATTATGTGCACATCACTACCGATGAAGACAATAAGAAACAAAATGCTAAGATCAAAATTGAGAAAATTCGTGATCTGCTGCCTTTTGTGCAGCAAACGGTAGACGGTTGGCGCGTCATCATTATTGAACCAGCCGAAGCTTTAAATACAGCTTCAGCCAATGCTTTATTGAAAACGCTTGAAGAACCAGGTGATCGTGTTGTTATCATTTTATTGGCAGATCATTATTTAAAACTGCCTGCAACCATTCGCAGTCGTTTGCAACATTTTGCTTTGGATCGCATAAATGAACAGCAAGCAGAGCAATTTTTAAATCAGCATTTGTCCCATAGCGATTTGGCACAGCAACATTTGTTGATGAACTTGTCCAATCATATGCCGTTGCAGGCAATTACATTGTCCGAGAGTGAATGGATTCCCCAACGTGCTGAATTTTTAAAAGATTGGCAAAAGTTGGTGGTGGATAAAAATATGCCGATGGCAATTGCGACCAAGTGGAATAAAGCGCTGACATTTAGTGATTTTAGTCAAATGTTTGAGTACTTGTTGTCAGATTTGATTTGTGTCAAGCTAAATCAGCAGTTAAAAAACACTGATTTGGATTTTAATGTGCTGGCAGAACGGTATTCACTTGAAACTTTGTTTTCAATTTATGCTGAGTTGCAACAGTCAAAACAATATATTGAACAAAACGTACAAACTAATTTAGTGCTCGACCAATTGTGTATTCGGTTGATGGATGTTTAAAACAGGGGAATTTTATGCAACCACGTATGGGCGGGATTATTCAAGCCAATATTCCAGATAAAGCAACGTTATATGCAAGCTACATGCCCTTTGTGGTTGGTGGTGGTTTATTTATTCCATCCAAACAACCCGTAAAAATGGGAGAGGAAGTCTTTGTTTTGGCAACATTGCCAGAGCAAGCACAGAAAATTCCTCTCACAGGTAAAGTGATTTGGATTTCGCAAAAGCAAAATGGAATCAAACTCCAAGGATTTGGTATTCAACTTTCTGGGGAGAAAGGGGTTTATTACAAATCAGAAGCGGAAAAGTTGCTTGCAGGTATTAAGTCTGAAGGGCGAACTAGTTACACTATGTAATTAAGTATATGAAGTAGGAAACGCCTGTGTTTGTAGATACACACTGCCATTTAACCATGCTAGATTTAACCCCTTATGATGGGGATTTAGATTTAGCATTAGCGCAAGCACGTGCAGCGGGCGTTCATCGCTTTATGAGTATCTCGGTTGATCTTGATGATCATATTGAGCTAGCAAAAATTGCGGCACGGCATGACGATGTGGGCTATAGCGTCGGGGTACATCCTTGTGAAGATCCTGAAACCATGGCTCGTGCAACCACAGACTATTTAATTGAGTTGGCACAGCCTGAAAAAGTTTGGGCAATTGGTGAGACTGGGCTCGATTATTTTCATAGTACAGATTTCATCGCTGAGCAAAAAGACTGTTTTGCACGACATATTCATGCTTCACAAGCCGTAAAAAAACCAGTTGTTGTGCATACCCGTTCTGCCAAGCACGATACTGTTGATATTATCCGTGCTGAAAAATCAACGCATGGAATTTTGCATTGTTTTACAGAAGACTGGGAAACGGCTAAAGCTGTCTTAGACTGTGGTTATTATGTATCATTTTCAGGAATTGTATCTTTTAAAAATGCGCAAGATTTACGTGATGTGGCGAAGCAAGTTCCTTTAGATCGTTTGTTGATTGAGACGGATAGTCCTTATTTAGCCCCGATGCCATATAGAGGAAAGTCTAATGAGCCAAAGTACGTACCTTATGTAGCCAAAGCCTTGGCAGATGTATATGATAAGTCCTTAGAAGAGATGGCGTTCATCACAACACAGAACTTTGAAAACCTTCTCAACATGAAGTAAATAAATTGAAACGATAAAAGTGTATAAGAGAGTACTAGGGTGAAAATGGATCGTCAGGCTCAGTTTCGAGCAAGAGAAGCGTTAATTTTCCAAGTGGCTGAACAGTTACTTTTAGAAAATGGCGAAGCAGGAATGACCCTTGATGCATTGGCTGCGGAATTAGATCTAGCAAAAGGTACGCTTTATAAACATTTTCAAAGTAAAGATGAACTGTATATGTTGCTCATTATTCGTAATGAGCAGATGTTGCTTGAAATGATTAAAGATACAGATAAGCAGTTCCCTGAACATCTGGCTTTTTTTATGTTACACCATTTGCATCATCCTGAACGCACGGTGCTATTTCACCAAATAGAAGAGCGATTATCCACCACAGGTGTTGGGATCTATCAGTTGTTTACTGAACTTTATCAAATTCGGAAGCAACGTCTGCGTTTAATTATTCGTATGACCGAGCGGTATTTGGAGTCGATAGAGAGTCAAATGACAGTACGTGACTATTTAGCATCTATTTGGTCTTTGACGCACGGTGCCGCAGCGATTTTGAACTCTAGTTTTTATCAACGATATTTGGGGTCGCGCGATACTTTGCGCGTGGCCTACATCGACCAAGCTCTGGCGATGCCTAAACAAACGGGCGCAGCGGGATATCTTGCTTAGCGGATAGGATGTATGAAACAGAAACCACCTTCAAGGATTCAAGGATTTACACTAGTTGAATTGATGGTGGTTATTGTTATTATGGCCATTATGGCATCATTGGTAATGTTGAATATCAATGGTGTCGACCAACGTAAAGCAGCGCAAGCTCGTGATTTTTTTATCATGGATGTACAGAAAATTGCACGTGAGGCAAATGATCAAGCACGTGTTTTGGCACTAGAGGTTCATCCTGCGACCGATGTGGCTGATTTTTCTTATTCTGTTGTTGAATATAAAAATCCTCAATTTACCATACCCACAGAACAACAAAATAATGCAATGCTGAATCAACAAAAATGGCAAAAATATAATGAGTTCCCACAGCAAGTGTTAGCCAAAAATGTTTCTTTTGTTGTGCAATCCTTAGACTATGATGTTTCCCAAGCCCGAAACGAGGATTTAACCCAAGAGAATGCACCTAAACTGATTTGGTTGGGGAATGGCGAAGCCAAACCTGTTCGTATTCAATTTTATTATGCCAATGAGCCCGTGGGTGCAGAAATTGAAATTGATCATTTGGGTAAAATAAATGCGAGCTAAAGATTTAAACAATAGTCTGCCGGCTTGCGCTCGGATGAAACGTTATTTCATTAATCCTCGTACTTCAAACATAGCTTTTGGCCTTGCTTGTAAGGCAGTGCCTCTCAGATCCAACCTTGCTCAAGTTAACCGTGTCGCAGGATTTACATTGCTGGAAGTGATGGTGGCGCTGGCTATTTTTGCTACGGCAGCGGTCGCTTTAACCAAAGTAGGTATGCAATATACTCAGTCTACAGCCCATGCCATCTTGCGTACCAAGGCACAATTTGTTGCCTTGAATGAAATTTCGATGATGGAAATCAATCGTGATTGGCTACAAGGCACGGCCTCTAAACAAATCACCCAACAAGGTGAAACTTGGCAAATTGATAAATCAGCGCAGGCAACGATTAGTACTAATGTGCAACGCGTCAATGTACAAGTGAGCTTGGTGAATACTGAAACTGGAAAAGCAGATTCGGGTGTTACGAGTTTAGTTTTTTTTAACCATCGTGATGGAAGCCAACCATGACAAAACGCTCAGGCTTTACTTTGGTTGAGTTATTGGTGGCAATCGCGATTTTTGCTGTGCTTTCAGCTTTGGGTTGGAAGGTTTTTGATTATCTGATCAAGATTAAAGAGCGTAATACCCAACATGAACAACGCTTAGGTCAGCTACAAGAAGCATATCAACAAGTGTTACGTGACACGGTGCAAATTGTACCAATTACTGCCAATGTTACGGGGCAGGTTCAACCCGCAGTCATGTTGCAAAATGGTCAGTTGACCTTTAGTAAAACTGGCGTGACTGATCCTTTGATGCAAGGCATACCGCCTGAAGAGCGAGTTGAATATATTTATAAAGCAGATGAAAAAAAACTGTACCGTTATAAATATAAAAATTTAAATCAAACAGGTAATGATCAACCTGAAACCAGTGTTCTACTTGATTCAGTTGATCAATTTCAAATTATGTTACTCAATCCCAATGAAATGGCACAATGGCCTGAGGTGGCATTGAGTGAAAATGATGTGACTCAGGCAAAAATACTACCGCGCGGTTTAAAAATAAACCTCACTGTCAATGAAGTGAGTTATGAATGGGTGTTTAGTTTATTAAATACAGACTTTTTAAAACAAAAAAATTAAGTTGCAGGATATGAAACTCACGGACTCTATGCAAAACCATTTTTCCTTAAATGTATTCGTTGTAAATAGGTGGATGTTTTGAAGCGCTCTCAGCATGGCATTGCATTGATCACCATTTTGGTGATGGTGGCTTTAGCAACCATCCTTGCGGCTACGATTGCGAAACATCAGCGCAATACCGCAGAGAGTACGGCTTATTTAATGCGACAAAACCAAGCTCTATTATACGCAAAAAGTGCTGAAGCTTTTTTTTCTGAGCTGTTGGTGGATGATGCTCAAAATGCAGCAGAAGTCGATCATCTACAAGAAACGTGGGCGAAGCCCATGCCTGCTTTTCCAGTGGAGGATGGTTTTGTTTCTGGGCGTTTAGAAGATGAGTCAGGAAAATTTAATTTAAATGCTTTAGTTAAGTCGGATAAAAAGCCGAATGAGGCTGCAAAACTTTGGTTTGAAAAGCTGTTGGTCCGTGTTGGATTGCCTGCACAGCTTTCAGAAGCAGTGATTGACTGGCAAGATGAAGATGATGAAGTCAGTGGGCCGATGGGTGCTGAATCTGCTTATTATCAAAGTTTAGCACAGGGGTATTTGGCATCAAATCGTGCTTTTTATAATGTTGAACAGTTGAAGTTGGTGCGGGGGTTTGAGGGGCGCAATTATCAACTGATTGCACCTTATGTGAGTGCTTTACCGAATAACGAATTAAGGGTAAATATAAATACTGCACCTGCGCTGGTGTTGGCCAGCATTGATCCTAAGTTGGATGTATCTGCTATTCAAAATTTACAAAAGCAAAGACAGGCCAATTTGGAGCATTTTTCCAATGCTAATGAACTGTGGGAGATTGATCCGTTTAAGCAAGTGGACGAGGCTCAGCGGGCTGCTGTTAATGATTTTCTCGGGGTACAATCGAACTATTTTAAAGCGAGAATTGAAGTGTTGCTGAGTGAGCGTAAGCGTCAGTTTAGTAGTGATTTGGTGCGAAAAGATCAAGCGGTATATGTGGCTTATCGGAGTATGTCACCTTTTTAAAGGGTAAATATAAGACTGATATGATTTGCAAATTGGATTGAACAATAAAATAAATAAGCATAGGTTTACTTTTGCTTTATAATTAAAGTCAATTCTCAGAAAGTTTGATTGCATTACGGCATATGTTAATTCGTAAGTTATTTAAGTTTGAAAATGCCCATATTGTACGCAACTGTACATCGGATCGTTGTAAACGCTCTATTCATGGTCATAGTTATAAAGTTGAATTACTCCTCAAAGCATCGAAATTAGATCATGGTCAAATGGTTTATGACTTTGGCTTGCTGAAAGGGGTGATTAAAGACCTTTATGACTCTTTTGATCATGCGATTTGTTTTTGGCAAAACGATGATCCAGAATATATCCAAGCATGTAAAACATTTAGTGCACGTTGGGTGTCGCTGCCTGTTTCGCCATCCGCTGAACAATTTTCACGTATTTTCTTTTATCTTGCACAGCAAGTACTTGCGTCTACCGTGACTCAAAACGGTGAAGGCGATGTGGAAGTGTACTCGGTGATTGTGCATGAGACTGATACGGGCTATGCACAGAGTTTTATTGAAGATATTGAAAATACACAGATGGGGCTTTTAGATTTAAGCCAGATCGAGTTTTCAGAACAAATCCAAGCGGAATGGGCGGACACTGAAATGTATACCAAATTAAAAGAAGGTATCCAATTTCACAATCCGAATGTAGAATTGCAAGTCAAACTGTGAAATTTGTCACGGAATATACAGTAAGGGAATAAGGCGCAAGTATGTCTTTAACAGAACAACAGCAAACCAAGCTTGATAAAATTCAGCTGGATGCCAGTTGGAAACATGGATTAAGTGACTTTTTGCTTAGTACTAAGATGGATGCGTTAAAGCAGTTTCTTGTTACAGAAATAAAAGCGAATAAAGTGATTTATCCGCCAAATGCGCTGATTTTTAATGCATTTAATACGACGCCTTTGGCGAATGTAAAAGTGGTAATACTCGGACAAGACCCATACCATGGGCCGAATCAGGCACATGGGCTCAGTTTCTCTGTGCAAAAGGGGCTTGCTTTACCACCATCTTTACGTAATATTTTCCATGAGTTAAATAAAGATTTAGGAATTGATATTCCTAAACATGGGGATTTAACTCGTTGGGCGCAGCAAGGCGTTTTGCTTTTGAACAGTGTATTAACCGTTGAAGCTGGTCAACCTACATCACATCAAAAACAAGGTTGGGAAGACTTTACCGATCATGTGATTGATGTTTTAAATGAACAGCGTGAGCATATTGTTTTTATTCTTTGGGGAGCATATGCGCAGCGGAAAGGACAACGGATTGATCAAGAAAAGCATTTGGTGTTAAAGGCGGCACATCCGTCACCTTTGGCAGCAAACCGTGGTGGATTCTTCGGTTGTAAAGTTTTTTCAAAATCCAATAATTATCTTAAACAACATGGCATTGAGCCTATAGATTGGCAGCTGGACGCATGACATATTCTCCCGTTTCTAAAAACTACCATCCAGATTTGATTGTAGAAGAAGCAAAAAATGGTTGGCGCATTGTTCGTCTGAATAGACCAAAATCACTTCACGCTTTAGATGAAACGATTGTTTCAGCTTTATTTGAAGTGTTTCAAGATTTTCATAGCGATGACGCAGTAAAAGCCATTTGGTTGGATTCAACCACACCAAAAGCATTCTGTGCGGGTGGTGATGTACGTAAACTTCGTCAATTGGTGATTAACGATGAAGTTGAAACAGCCAATCAGTTCTTTGAGCAAGAATATGCTTTAGATTTGTTACTACACAACTATGCTAAGCCTGTCTTGGTGTGGGGTGAAGGTTATGTCATGGGTGGTGGTTTAGGTCTGTTTATGGCAGCGCCATTCCGTTTGGTGACGCCGCATTCACGATTAGCGATGCCTGAAATTAATATTGGTTTGTACCCAGATGTGGGTGCAACGCGTTTCTTGGCGGACCGTGGGGCAATTGGTTTGTTCACGGGCTTAACGGGTTCGATCATGACGGCTGCGGGCGCATATGGTATTGGTTGGGCAACACATATCTGTGATGCGCAGCGTAATACGGTGCTTGAGAAAGTCATCAATATAGACTGGAGTCATTATCCAGCAGGTGATTTTAGAGCCATTGATGATACATTAAACAGTATGCATCGTCCGGTAGGCCCAGGTCCATTACAGAATTCTTTGGATGTCATTCATAGTGTGTGTCGTGGTGTGAACTTCGAGCATGATTATGATGCTATTGTTGGTTTAAGTGATGCACGTAGTGATTGGCTTCGTCAAGCCAGTGAAAACTTGCAAAAAGGCTCACCAACAACTGCTGCACTAACATGGTTGCTATGGCAGTGGGGTAAGCCGGTTCATTCTTGGAATGAAGTGTTTGAGCTTGAAACGCAAATTTCAGACTGGAAAATTCGTCATGCAGACTTTGTTGAGGGTGTGCGTGCGCGTTTAGTGGATAAAGACTTGTCACCAGCATGGAAACAAGGGGCTAGTAACAGCTTAAAGGGTATTTTTGCTGGTAATCCACCGACAACGAGCATTGAAAGTTGGAATGAACTCCTTAAACATTACGATGTAATCTAATCTTTATGACTGATGTTTTAAAAATAGATAGTGAATGGATGCAGCTTGCTTTAGAGCAGGCTGCTATTGCAGCGTCAAAAGGTGAAGTCCCAGTCGGGGCAGTCATTGTGAGTCAAAATAAAATTATTGGTTCGGGCTTTAATGCGCCTATTACGCTAAATGACCCTACCGCGCATGCTGAGGTTCAAGCACTTCGCGATGCTTGCCAAAATACACAAAACTATCGTTTGCCTGATGATGCGGTCATGTATGTGACACTTGAGCCTTGTACCATGTGCGTGGGCGCTTTGGTGCATGCACGCGTTTCAAAAGTGGTATTTGGTGCGACAGAGCCGAAAGCGGGTTCTCTTATAAGTGCACGTAAATTATTTGAAACGGGTTATTATAATCATCAGTTCTTGGTTGAGTCAGGTTGTTTACATGAGCAATGCTCACAGCAGCTCAGTCACTTTTTTAAAATGCGCCGCGAACAAAAGCGACTATCCCGTCTACAAGAAAAGGGATGAATCCATTCGTAAAATAATAATTTCATGTAAAATGAAATGACAATAATTATTGTCAAATAAGGCGCTGGAACCACCATGAATAATATTCAGATTAAAAAAGAATTTAATGCACCTGTAGAGCAGGTATTTGATTTACTTTCTAAACATTCAACCTATAACGTCGCTTTTGCACCAGTTCAAGTGGTGCGAGTGAAAGATTCAGCAGATCCAGAACGTCCTGATGGGCTTGGTTCTGTGCGTCGTATGGGTTTTGGTCCAATTAAACCTTTGCAAGAGCAAATCACATTAATGAATGTGAATGAACGTATTGAATACAAGATTATTAAAAATCCACTCATCAAACATCATTTGGGTATTATTGAGTTTGAGCCGATTGACTCGAATAAAACGTTAGTGACCTATACGATTGAATTACAGGCACGTGCACCTTTTGTAAGTAAATTAATCCTTGCACAGCTTAAATCTGCGATTAAACTAGGTTTTTCAAAACTCGCTAAATCTGTATAACAAACTTTGGGTAAGCAATGACAGTTCAAATAATCACAATTGATGGTCCAAGTGGTTCGGGTAAGGGCACACTGGCTGCAAAAATAGCAGCCCATTATCAATTTCATTTACTTGATTCGGGAGCGTTATATCGCTTGTTGGGCCTGTCATTGCATCAACAAGATTTGTTGGATGCTTTGTCAAGCGAACTGAGTCAGTGTGTCGAAATTGCTAAACATTTAGACATACAATTTTTAAGTTCTGCACAAGGCACACAAGTCTTGCTCAATGGTGAGGATGTTAGTCAAACCATTCGAACTGAGCGAGTTGGTGAGTTTGCATCAAAAGTTGCAACAATTCCTGAGCTTAGAGCTGCGCTAGTCGATCGTCAGCATGCTTTTGCACAAGCACCAGGCTTGGTTGCAGATGGTCGAGACATGGCCACATCCATCTTTCCAGAGGCTCAAGCCAAGATTTATTTAACCGCTTCAGCCCAATCTCGTGCTGAACGCAGAGTAAAGCAGTTGCAGGGTATGGGGCTGGATGCTAAAATAAACGATATTTTAGCTAATATTGAGGCGCGTGATAAACGTGACATGGAGCGCGAAGTTGCTCCACTCAGACCAGCAGCTGATGCCTACATCATTGATAGTTCTGAATTGAACATTGATGAGGTATTTCAGCTTATGACGGCTTATATCGATAAGCAATTAGCAAACTAACGAATTTTTATATTCAGCAGAAGCATAGCTTGATCAGTTCAAAATGGACTATGTAGACGCTTAACTAAACCGGCCTTGTCTGATCCAAGACCGCTGACTTTATCAGGTATATCATGACCGAATCTTTTGCAGCCCTCTTTGAAGAAAGCGAATTAAACCTCAACGTTGAAAAGGGTGCTGTCATCCAAGGCGTTGTAGTAAACATCGATTCTGATTGGGTAACAGTTGACACTGGCCTTAAATCAGAAGGTATTGTTGACCGCGCTGAATTCTTAAATGAACAACGCGAACTTGAAGTTCAAGTTGGCGACACTGTTGATGTTGTTGTTGAAGCGCTTGACAACGGCATGGGTCAAACAGTTTTATCACGTGAAAAAGCGAAACGTGCTGAAACTTGGACTAAACTTGAAAAAATCTTTGAAGACGGCGAAATCGTTACTGGTGTTATCTCTGGTAAAGTTAAAGGCGGTTTCACTGTTGACATCGGTCCAGTTCGTGCGTTCCTTCCAGGTTCTTTAGTTGATACTCGTCCTATTCGTGATACTACTCACTTAGAAGGCAAAGAGTTAGAATTTAAAGTAATCAAACTTGATGCTAAACGTAACAACGTTGTTGTATCTCGTCGTGCTGTTATGGAAGCTGAATCTTCAGCTGACCGTGAAGCTCTTCTTGCTCAGCTTGAAGAAGGTCAAACAGTTACTGGTACTATCAAAAATCTTACTGACTACGGCGCATTCGTTGACCTTGGCGGTATTGATGGTCTTCTTCACATCACTGACATGGCTTGGAAGCGTATCAAGCACCCATCAGAAGTTGTTGAAGTTGGTCAAGAAGTTACTGTTAAAGTACTTAAGTTTGACAAAGAACGTAACCGCGTATCTTTAGGTCTTAAGCAATTAGGCGAAGATCCATGGTTAGCGATCATGAACCGTTACCCTAAAGGTTCAATCGTTAAAGCTCGCGTAACTAACTTAACTGACTACGGCTGTTTCGCAGAAATCGCTGAAGGCGTTGAAGGTTTAGTACACGTTTCTGAAATGGACCACACGAACAAAAACATCCACCCATCTAAAGTTGTTCAGATTGGTGACGAAGTTGATGTTATGGTTCTTGAAGTTGACGAAGAGCGTCGTCGTATTTCTCTTGGTATCAAACAAACTCGTGCTAACCCATGGGAAGAGTTTGCTAAGAACCACGACAAAGGTGAAAAAGTTTCAGGTACTATCAAGTCAATCACTGACTTCGGTATCTTCATCGGTCTACCAGGCGGTATCGATGGTCTAGTTCACTTGTCTGATATTTCTTGGAACGAACAAGGCGAAGAAGCGATTCGTCGTTACAAGAAAGGTGACACAGTTGAAGCGGTTATCTTGTCTGTAGACGCTGAAGGCAACCGTATCAGCCTTGGCATCAAGCAAATGAACAGCGATCCGTTCAACGATTTCTTAGCTGCTAACGAACGCGGTGCACTTGTAAAAGGTACTGTAACTGCTGTTGACGCTCGTGGCGCAACACTTAAGTTAGCTGACGAAGTTGAAGCGACTCTTAAAGCATCTGAAATCAACCGCGACCGCGTTGAAGATGCAACTAAGTTCCTTGAAGTTGGTCAAGAAGTTGAAGCGAAAATCATCAACGTAGATCGTAAATCTCGCTCTATCAACTTGTCTATCAAAGCGAAAGACGAAGCTGAAGAGAAAGAAGCAGTTGCTAACTTGAAGACAGCAACTACTGGTCAAGACAATGGTCCTAAGACTATTGGTGATTTGATCAAAGCTCAAATGGGCAACTAAGTAGATGTTTGAATTGTATTGTTAATGTAAGTTAACTAATACTTTTTACACAAATACAATAAACGGTAGCGTAGTATTCACTTATTACGCTACCGTTTTGTATTTAAACAGGTTATTATCAATCTATCTACAAGGTAGCTTGATAATTAAAGAGGTCGCAGATGACTACTGAAGCACTTAATAAGTCTGACTTAATAGAGCGTATTTCTCTTAAAAACCCGCACTTAGCAGAGCCATTAGTGGAAGAAGCTGTTAAGATTATGATTGATCAAATGATTGCATCTTTGTCTTCTGATAATCGTATTGAAATTCGTGGTTTTGGTAGTTTTGCACTCCATCACCGTGAGCCTCGTGTTGGGCGTAATCCTAAAACGGGTAAGTCGGTAGAAGTGGCTGCTAAAGCTGTTCCACATTTCAAACCAGGTAAAGCATTACGTGATGCAGTAAACGAGACTGCAGGCGAATAAAATTTATTGGGGTGCTTATGCGTTACGTATTATTCGCATTATTAATTGTACTGTTTGGCTACTGCCTAGCTTTGGTACTACAAAACGGAACTGAGCTAACCGTTGATCTGTTGTTTATACAGGTTCCAGCAATGCGTTTAGGTCTATTGTTATTATTAACAATGGCTTTAGGGATTGTGTTGGGTTTGTTAATTGGTGTTCAGGTATTTCGTGTATTCCAGAAAGGTTGGGAAATTAAGCGACTACGTAAAGACATTGATCACCTTCGTAAAGAGCAGATTCAATCCGCTCAGCTGGCTGCTGCAGAAGCAGCAGCACATACAAGACATGAGAAAACGGTGTTAGACATCAATCCTAATGATCGTCCATCTACACCGCTTTAAGCCACAATATCAAGTAAGATTTCTATCTTAGAAGTATTGAAGCAAGTTTGATTTAAACGCCTTTGGATATATAGCTAAAGGCGTTTTTTATTGTGATTTAAAATATTGATAACTATATAAAAAGTATATGAATAAAGAACTTAGTTTGAATTTTAAATGGTTTTTAGAAAAATAGTCTTGGTCGTTTTAGGCTTAATCCGTATAATGCCATAATTTTGTGAGTTTGAAGGGTCTCCCCATGAGTATTATTGTTGCCTTAGATGCAAAAAGTCATTATGACGCAATGACAATTGCTGGGCAATTAGACCCTCAATTATGCCGTGTAAAAGTCGGTAAAGAATTATTTACCCATGAAGGCTCATCTATTGTTAAAGCTTTACATGGTGAAGGCTTTGAAGTCTTTTTAGATCTAAAATTTCACGATATTCCAAATACGACTGCGCAAGCGGTATGTGCTGCTGCAGATATGGGGGTTTGGATGGTAAATGTCCATGCTTCAGGTGGCCGTAAAATGATGGAAACTTGCGTTGAGCGCTTAAAGGCGGGTAACTATAACACTCAACTGATTGCAGTAACGGTGTTAACCTCGATGGGACGTGAAGATTTAGCCGATATTGGTCTGGATATTGAACCATTTGAACAAGTCAAACGTTTAGCAAAACTGACTAAAGACAGTGGTTTAGATGGTGTGGTATGTTCAGCGCAAGAAGCAAAAATGCTGCGTGAGGCTTTGGGTTCAGAGTTTGCCTTGGTGACGCCGGGCATTCGCCCTGAGGGTTCAAGTGCGGATGACCAAAAGCGTATTGTAACGCCAAAACAAGCAATGTTAGACGGTGCAACACATTTAGTGATTGGTCGACCAATTACGCAGTCTGCAAATCCGTGTCAGATGCTCAAAGATATTTTAGCGACGCTTTAAGCGACTAGAAATCTAAAAAGCCTTTCATTCGAAAGGCTTTTTTATGGATTAAATTTTAAAAAGATTTTTTTGTTGAGCTAAGTGGCAATAGCAAAATAAAAAGACAGCATTGAATAGAACACTATGCTTTACAGAGCAGCCAAGACACTCACAACAATTGGTGCCAAAACTGACAGGATGAAACCGCTCACCATGGCATGTGGAATAAAGTCATTCCCACAGGCTTGTTTGACCATTGGTAGTGTAACATCCATTGCTGTAGCTCCTGCAGATGAAATTGCGGAGCGAGGGTAACGCCAGCCAATGATGTACATAAACACAATCGCAAAGATTTCTCTGAACAAATCATTCATCAGAGCAATACTGCCTAAATGTGCATTCTTTAACTCTGTGACCACAATGCCAGTCATAGAGTAGAAACCATAACCTTGAGACAACATAATCAGGTCTTTTAGTTGAATGCTCGGAACAAAATAGGCCGTTACAAACGCCCCGATAATTGAACCAAGAATACAACCAAGTGGAACGAGCAGTATTTGCCAGTTCAACCATGAACGATCTAGTGGCGAATAGGCTAAATCAAGCCCGATCAGAAACATGAAAACCAGTAACAAGTTCCATGTGCTGATATGAAGGGTATAACCGAAACCTGAAAATAACTCCGACAATCCATAACCCAAGGCCAGTGCGATAAATGCATAACTGATATTGATTAATGACTTGCTCACAAGGCTCATGGACACTTTGCCATGACTCGGTTGATAACCCAAAAGTTTAAATAATATGTAACAACAGACAAAAGCACCGATACTGGTCATAACTGCTAAAAGAGCTGCATGATTGAGTATCTGCCAAGGTTCGGCAATGCTATGCAAAGTCGTTGAAAACTCAATCGCAATTGCAATTAAGAGAATATACGTAAAATAGGGCAGGATTTGAAAGGCAAGTCGTTCAAGCCATTTGGGCAAACGACGCGCCAAAACAAATCCAAGTGCTAAACAAATAAGAAGCTGAAAAATCAACCAAAACGATTGCATGTCAAATAAAGTGTGAAAAAATACTAACTTATTATGACCGCGATCTTAATTTATTGCTTGACTATCTTGCTTGGAATTTAAAAAACGATAGTCTGCTGGATTGGCTTTTCGTGTTTTTAGCCAATACCTCCATGTATAGTTGGGCCATAAAGAGAAATTTTTCCCGTCCTCTTGTTGATACCAACTGACGCAGCCAGATTGCCAAATGGTATCTGTAAATTGACTTTGTAAATACTGATTAAATTGGTCTTGAATATCTGCTTTCACAACGATTGCTTGAGATTGGATTTTTTCTGCCATCTCGATGAGCTGTAGAATGTAATTTACTTGTGACTCAATCATAAAAATAACTGAGTTATGACCTAAGACTGTATTAGGCCCTAAAAGCTGAAATAAGTTTGGGAAACCTTTGGTGCTAATTCCATAGTAACTTTCGGCCCCATCTTGCCATGCGTCTGTAAGCTCAACATGATTCAGCCCTGTACAGCTAAAGGATTTAAGATAAATACGTGGGTCAGTCACAAAACCTGTGCCATAGATGAGGCAGTCAATTGCACGCTTCTTCCCATCTTTGGTGATGATACTGTCCTCAGTTAATTCCAAAATATCATCGGTAATCAACTCAACATTTTTACGGTTAAAGCTTGGGTAATACTTGTTGGAGACCAGGATGCGTTTACAACCCATAATATAGTTGGGAATCAGCTTATCTGCGGTTTCAGGGTCTTTGACTTGATGGTGAATATACGCTTCTGCTAGTTTTTGTGCATATTTCATGACCTTTGGTTTCATAATGGGAACTACACGAGATTCATTTGTCCAATACAGACGAGCTCGATGAATTTTTCGAAACCAATCAAATCGATTAAACAGTGTTTTCTCAATCGGTAAATAACGACGTTCATCCCGAGGAATAACCCATGCAGCTGTCCTTTGTAGTACGTAGAGTTGCTTCACTTTTTCTGCAATTTCAGGAATATATTGAATCGCGCTACCCCCAGTGCCAATAGAGGCAACATTTTTATTGCTGAGGTCATAGTTATGATCCCACTGTGATGAATGGAAAACTTTGCCTTTAAATTTCTCGATACCCGAAATACACGGAATTTGTGGTACATGCAGCGGACCAGATGCGAAAATAACAAATTGAGCGGTCAGAGTTTCATTTTGATTAAGGGTGAGTTGCCATAAACACTGATTTTCTAAGTAATGTGCAGCACTGACTTCAGTATTAAAGCGGATATAAGGCTGCAATTGATGTTCAGCGGTAAGTGTTTGCATGTATTGATAAATTTCAGGTGCTTCAGCATAACGTTTAGACCAGTCGGTCTTGGGTGAAAAAGACAAGGAATAGAGATGTGACTGTACATCACAAGCAGCGCCCGGATATTGGTTTTCACGCCATGTGCCACCTATGTCACTGGCCTTTTCCAAAATTACAAAATCACGAATATTATTTTGCAAAAGGCGAATAGCCATAGCTAAACCACCAAAGCCTGCACCAATAATGGCGATTTTTACCTGAGGGGTTGTTGAATTTGCTGCCTGCATTTGTTTTTTCCTTTTTGTTTTACTTAATTGTAGAGCAACTATCCAGAAGGTCTATGATAGCCCTGACAAGAAAATTGATAGATTCGGCAATTGTTGTACGCTAGGTGGCTGTAGTAAAACATAGGCCAATATTTTGCTTTTAATTGATTATGAAACGTTCTGTACTTGGCTTGATGTATTTGATGCAAGGAATGCGTAAAGCAGGAGTCGCAGTCGATCAAAAGTTACAAAGCATTGGCTTACGTGTGGAGTCGCTTGATCCGAATGCGATCATCCATCCTGCTCTAGAGTGGGATATTTTGAAAATCATTGCAGAGGATATTGAGCCTGAGCAAGGCTTGTTCATTGGTCAGCATTATGTCTTGGCGGGATATGGCCCTTTACTGATGTTATTGATGACCAGTCCAACGACACACACCGCGTTAGAACAGGGTATTCGCTATCAAAGTTTGACGCATTTGAGTGGCTTATTGGGTTTAAAAAAACAAAATGATCAAGTCGCACTATGTTATCTACCGCGAGACCTACAAACGTCTGTGGGACAGTTGCGTGCACATTCTGAGATAGCGGGAACCTATAAGTTTTTACAAGATATTTATAAGATGATTGGGCTGGAAATGCCTGAGATTCGAATTACTTTACCTGTTGCACGACCTGAAGATGCGAAAAAACTGGCGCTCTATCAGCAGGTTTATGGTCAACAAGTGAGTTTTGGTACGCAGCAAGCTGAATTTTGGTTTGACGAATGGGTTTTAAATGTACCAATTCCTTCAGCAGATTTGATGACATTTAACGTTTATGCAGGCAAATGTCAGGCGAAATTACAACGTTTGGAAGAAACGGCAGAGCAACCGAGTCTGATTCAACGTGTACAAGATTATTTGGAGTTGCAACGAGGTTTACTGCCGACCATGGCTGAAACCGCGCAAGCTTTGAATTTGCCAGAGCGAACCTTAAGACATCAGTTGCAACAGTTAAATAGCAGTTATAAACAAATTCGTGAGCAATTAATGAAAGATCGTGCACTACATTTGATGGAATATCAGGAATATTCCATTGAAATGATTGCAGAGTTATTGGGTTACTCGGAGCCTGCAGCCTTTAATCATGCATTTAAACGGTGGTTTGGTTACAGTCCACGACAATATGGGAAATAGCCTAAGCATAATTATGCCAAAGTGTTATATATTAACTTTTCCACTCCGCTATAATTGATATAGCCTAAAAACAGTATTAAATGATATGTCAGATTTTAATTCACCTACCGCATTCAGTCCTTTATCTCCTGCAGAGCGCTATGCGCAAGCCTTAGCATCCGGGCAGTTCATGTCTGATGAGGCACAAGCTCAGGCCGTTCATGAGTTGGATCGCGTTTGGCATGAATTAATTCAACGTTTTAAGGCATCTAAAAAAGCATTCCGTCGTTTCCGCCGTCAAACTTCTCCCCGTGGTGTATATATGTGGGGTGGTGTAGGTCGTGGTAAAACATGGTTGATGGATCAGTTTTATGACTCAATTCCTTTTCGTCGTAAAACACGGATGCACTTTCACCATTTTATGCAACATGTACATCGTGAGCTCAACAAGCTTTCAGGTCAGCGTAACCCTTTAGATGCAGTTGCGGATCAAATTTATAAAGAAGCAGTGGTTATTTGTTTCGATGAGTTCTTCGTCTCGAATGTGACGGATGCCATGATTCTTAGTGATTTGTTCCAAAAGCTTTTTGCACGTGGCATTACCTTGGTGGCAACCTCAAACATTGCGCCAGATGGTTTATATAAAAACGGCATTCACCGTGATCGTTTCATTCCAACCATTGAAATGGTGAAACAGCAGTGTGTGATTTTAAATGTAGATGCAGGCGTGGACTACCGTTTGCGTGTTTTAAAGCAAGCGCAACTCTTTAAATCACCTTTAACACATGAGCACCAACGCTGGATCGCACAGCGTTTTAGCGCATTGACACAGACTCAAACCATTTCAGATGAGCCGATTATTATTAATAATCGTATTGTAGAAACGGTCGGGCATACTGAAGATGTTTTATGGTGTGAGTATTCAGAGCTGTGTTTAAAACCCCGTAGTCCTGCTGACTTTATCGAAATTGCAAATATTTATAATACGGTGTTGGTGAGTAATGTTCCGCATTTGACCGATTATCTTTCTGAAGGCACACGTCGTTTTATTTATCTGGTCGATGAGTTTTATGATCGTGGGGTAAAACTGATTTTAACCTCAGAAGATACAATTATCGATTTGTACTCTGGTGATAAATTAGCCTTTGAAATTGAACGCACGCGTTCACGTTTATTGGAAATGCAATCAGATGATTACTTGAATGAAGCGCATCGACAAATACAAGCTGAAGCAAGTAAACAACAAGAAGAAATTTAAAAATATAAGCACCCAAAAGGGTGCTTTTTTTATGTGCATTTTCATCGATTAATTTATCGACTTTTTTGAATAATCATGGCTTAATCAGGATTGAAAATAGGGAGAATATTGGTTTTAAGTGTAAAAAATATACAAAACTGCACTTAAGTCTAATTTCGGCATTTCAAAAACTTAATAAACTACTAAAGAGCATTTTGTAAATTGATAATGCTTGTGCCTTGAGCAGTATTTTATTTGGTAGTTTGTATATTTTATTAAATAAAAAATGATCACTATTTCGCACGGTGATATTACTATTCAGCCAAGTTTAAATCGGTATACTAGAATCTCTTGTATAAAAAGTAGCAATATCAGGAAAGACAATGACTGCACGTATTCAAAAAGGCAAGTTAGCGATTGCTAAAGAACTTTACGATTTCATCGAAAATGAAGCACTTCCAGGTTCAGGTTTGGACAGTGAAACTTACTGGAAAAACTTTGAACAAGTCGTTGTCGATCTTAGCCCAAAGAACAAAGCACTATTGGCTAAGCGTGACGACATTCAAGCGAAGATCGATGAATGGCACCGCAACAACAAATTTGAACTTGGAGCTTACAAAGCTTTCCTTACTGAAATTGGCTACTTGGTACCAGAAGTAGAAGATTTCCAAATCAGCACAGAAAATGTAGATGAAGAAATCGCATTATTAGCTGGTGCGCAATTGGTAGTACCTGTGCGTAATGCACGTTACTGCTTAAATGCTGCAAACGCGCGTTGGGGCTCTTTATACGACGCACTTTACGGTTTTGACGTGATCCCAGAAGACGGTGGCGCGGAAAAAGGTAAAGGCTATAACCCTGTGCGTGGCGACAAAGTTATTGCATTTGCTAAAAACTTCTTAAATGAAACCTTCCCATTAGCGAATGGTTCGCATGCTGATGCGACAAAATATGCAGTTGAAGGCAAAAAGTTAGTTGTGACGTTAAAAGACGGTTCGACATCGACTTTGGCTAAAGAAGCACAATTTGTTGGTTTTAATGGCGAAGAATCGGCTCCAACAGAAATCGTACTTTTAAACAACGGCCTACACGTTGTAATTGAAATTGATGCGAACAGCCCAATTGGTAAAACAGATGCCGCTGGCGTAAAAGATTTAGTTCTTGAAGCTGCTGTAACGACTATTCAGGATTTAGAAGATTCGATCGCTGCTGTAGATGCAGAAGAGAAAGTTGAAGGCTACCGTAACTGGTTAGGTTTGATGAAGGGTACGCTTTCAGAGTCTATCGAGAAAAATGGTAAAACTGTTACGCGTACTTTGAATAAAGACCGTACGCACAAAAACTTGATCGGTGGTGAAACGAAACTTCATGGCCGTTCATTGATGCTTCTTCGTAACGTGGGTCATCTCATGACCAACCCTGCGATTCTTGTAGATGGTGCTGAAATCTACGAAGGTATCATGGATGCATTAATCACTCCGCTATTATCTTTTGCAGACATTAAAGGTGAAAACGAAAACAAGAACTCTCGTAAAGGTTCAATGTACATCGTAAAACCTAAAATGCATGGCCCTGAAGAAGTTGCTTTTGCGGTTGAGCTGTTTGAGCGTTCAGAACAAGCGCTTGGCCTGCCTGCAAAAACGTTAAAAATCGGTATCATGGATGAAGAGCGTCGCACTTCTGTAAACTTGAAAAACTGTATTGCGCAAGCGAAAGACCGTACCATCTTCATTAATACAGGTTTTATGGACCGTACAGGTGATGAAATCCATACCTTTATGGAAGCAGGTCCATTCGTTCGTAAGGGCGAAGTGAAATCACAAATTTGGTTCCCAGCATATGAAAACCGTAACGTGATGATCGGTCTTCAAGCGGGCTTACGTGGTAAAGCACAAATTGGTAAAGGCATGTGGCCAAAACCAGACATGCTTTTAGACATGTATAAAACCAAGATTGAACATCCAGAAGCGGGTGCAAGCTGTGCATGGGTTCCATCTCCATCTGGTGCTGTCATTCACGCGATTCACTACCACCAATGCAACGTGTCTGAGCGTCAAAAAGAATTATTGAATACTCAGCCTTTATCATTAGATGATTTGTTAACACCACCTTTAGCGACAGATACCAACTGGACTGAAGAAGAGAAAACCAAAGAGCTTGAAAATAACCTTCAAGGGATCTTGGGTTATGTTGTGCGTTGGGTTGACTTGGGTGTAGGTTGTTCGAAAGTTCCAGACATCAACAACGTTGGTTTAATGGAAGACCGTGCAACTTTACGTATTTCATCTCAACACGTTGCAAACTGGTTGCGTCACGGCATCGTATCTGCGGCGCAAGTTGAAGAAGTGATGCAGCGTATGGCGAAAATCGTAGATGAGCAAAACGCAAACGATCCGCTTTACACCCCTATGGCGCCAAACTTCGATGGTTATGCATACAAAGCAGCTTATGATTTAGTGTTTAAAGGCGGTGAGCAGCCATCAGGTTATACAGAACCACTTCTGCATGCTGCACGTTTGAAGTTAAAAGGTTATACAGGTGACTAATCTGTAAAGCTAAAAAAGCCTCTTCGGAGGCTTTTTTATTGGCTGGAATAAGTCGTATTGTGTCTATAGGGGGGCGATAGGTTTGATTTACTCACGTGTGAGAGGAGTCTATAGATTAGTGCTTGCTCAGAGCTATAAATGGGTTTAAGCGTGGGGTTGAATCAGTATCTCAACTAGACGATGCGGATAAAAGCCTTATACAATTCGCTATATAAAGCTCGTCATACTATTGTTAACCATCAAGTTAGATGAAAATCCATGTGCGCTAATTTTAAACCTCTAACCCTTGCTCAAGTACAACAGCTTGGTCTACCTGAAATTCCGTTTGATTATGTCGAAGAAGTCTATCCTGGTTATGAGCTGCCTTTATTGTTCAAATCAAATATAGGTCTTGAGTGGCGTAAGGTACATTTTGGTTTAATACCGAAATGGGCAGAAGATAAGAGTATTGCAAGCAAAACCTATAATGCTCGAAGTGAGACACTTCTGCAAAAGGCCAGTTTTATTGAGGCCACTTTCAAATATCAGTTTGGGGTGATCCCAGTTTTTGAATTTTATGAGTCCAAATATATAGAACAAAAGCCGCAGAGATGGGGTGTTAGACGACAGGATGGTCAAGTGATTTTTGTTGCTGCACTTTATGAAATCTGTCGTATAGCAGGCGAGGTAGTGCGTTCAGCCACCATGCTTACAATGGATGCTATAGACCACCCAATGATGCGGGAGTTTCATGAGCCGGGGAATGTGAAACGCTCAGTGATCGTGATTCCACATGAACGCTTAGAGGAGTGGCTCAGCTGGAAATCACCGAATATTCAATCCTTTGTAAAAGGCTTTCCTGTTGGAGAGTTTGAATGTTCACATGTGCCTAAAATAAAAGTCGAAAAAGAGAGTCCCCAACTCAACTTTTTCGACTTTTAAACGGTTTAGCGAGCTAAATTTTTAAACACGTGTTTTAAGCTTTCCATCATTTTTTCAATTTGCAAAGGTGTTAAGCCTTCAAATGATTGCTCAAGTACAACACTGGTGAGATCATTAATCTTATTGGTCATTTCAACACCTTTTTCGGTGAGAAGAACACGGGTGATACGTGCATCATCTTCACAAGAATAAGTTTCAACCAATCCTTCATCTTTTAAGCGATAAACAATTTTGGTGGTTGTCGACATTTTAGAGACCACCATGTCAGATAAATCAGAAACACTGGCATGTGGCTTTGAATCTAGAGCCAGTAAAATACGACGACGTGAGTTATCTAAACCATACTTTTTTAAAGCATGATCGACATTGAGTACATACTGTGCATGTACTTGCGTTACCCAGTAAAATGGAAAGCTTTCTAAAGAAAAATCTTCAGAACCTGGTAGGAACTTACTGTACTTTTTGGTCATGTGACGGATTCCCCGTGAATCGTATTTTTATTTTATAGATCATTTGAACACATTTTATGTGAACACTCATACACTTATCAATACAAAATTACTGGATTTCTCATCATAAAGGAAATCTGTTAAAAGAAAGCCTTGGCCAGTAATCAAGAAAAGTTAAGCGTGGTTGTTTAGAAGAGACAGGGTATAGCCGTCTTTATCTTGATGGAAGCTCACAATACTTTGAGCAAATTGTACAACTTCATCTTCGACTTCAGCATTCTGGTGAGAATCTAAAGAGAGTTTAGCCATGGGAACACCGTCCTGTAGAACGATAGGCAAGTGCATTTCAAACTTTTGGTTATTATGCGAAACCACAACTTTAACTTGATGCTGATCAAATGAGGAGTCTAAATGCAGATATGCGCCTTCATAGCTAGTATTGGCAAGCATTTTTGACGTCTTATTGAAGGTCAATGCTTTTTCATTGTTCATAGCGATGAATCCTGTCTTCGATTACTTTGATCGGATTGTCAATCCGCGCATCCTTGGTTTGGGTAATTGACCACTTTTACAACAATGCTGGTCGTGTTTCATTTTAGTGAAAAAAATGGATTTGTGAACTAGTGTTTTTAACAAAAAGTGTCATTCTTGGAAATCATAAATGTAGTGAATTGATATTTTTTAACTATTATTAAAATAAATAATTAAATAAAAACAATTATTTGGTTTTTATTTGAGATGGTTTTAATTAGAAAAACTAAAAAATGACCGCCGCGTCTAATCTTTAGAGAATGCGACAATTGGCATTAAGTGACAAAATTTCGAACAGAGATTTCGATATTTTTATGTATTTTTTGCATAATAAGTGGTCGAATATTAAAATTTTGTTAAAAACCATAAAAAAATTATTACAAGCCAAACATCTCAGGCATAATTATTTCATCTTTAGTTGAACAGGTCACAAATATGGATCCGTCGCCGTGCAGGTCTATGCTTTTAAAACAGAAACATAATTCTGGGGTAATAAAATAATGGAATTTTTATTAGATCCGGGAATATGGGTAAGTTTACTTACGCTTATTATATTAGAAATTGTTTTAGGTATTGATAACCTAGTCTTTATTGCCATTTTGGCTGAAAAACTTCCCCCTGAGCAACGCGATAAAGCGCGTGTCATTGGTCTGTCGCTTGCACTTTTAATGCGTCTGGGCTTGCTGTTTATCATCACTTGGTTAGTTACATTGACTCGACCGCTGATTACTGTATTGGATTGGACATTCTCTGGGCGAGATTTGATTCTTTTATTTGGTGGCTTATTCCTAGTGTATAAAGCCGTTACCGAATTGCATGAAAAAATTGAAGGTAAGCCAGAAGTTAAGCTGACCACCAATGTGGTCTACGCAGGTTTCACCGCAGTTGTGGCACAGATTGTGATCCTTGATGCGGTGTTCTCACTAGATTCGGTGATTACCGCGATTGGTATGGTCGACAACATTAATGTGATGATGGTGGCTATGGTCGTTGCAATGGTGGTCATGCTGTTGGCGTCGAAACCATTAATGACTTTTGTAAACCGTCATCCGACTGTGGTCATCTTGTGTTTAAGCTTCTTACTGTTGATTGGTATCAGCCTGATTGCGGAAGGTTTTGGCTTCCACATTCCTAAAGGTTATATCTATTCGGGTATTGGTGTTGCCATTGCAATTGAAGCCTTTAACCAATTTGGTGAGCGCAATGCGGCAAAACATGAAGCGAAAATTCCTCTGCGTCATCGTACTGCGGATTCTATTTTAAAACTCATGGGTGGCAAGCTCCAAGCTGAAGACCCTGATCAGCTTCAAGCGCAAGAAACTTTTGCGGATGAAGAACGTTATATGATTGGCGGTGTATTGACGTTGGCTGAACGTTCAGTCGCGTCGATCATGACACCGCGTAGTCAAATTTCGTGGGTCAATCTTGATGATTCACCTGAGAAAATTCGTGAACAGGTATTGTCTGTACCGCACAGTTTATTTCCAGTGTGCCGCGGTAGTTTGGATAAAGTGATCAGTATTGCGCGCGCCAAAGAATTGCTTGATGTCTTAGATGATGAAGAGCAATTGAAAGACCTGATCAAACGTCATCGTCCAATTTACATTTTTGAAAAAATGAAAGTCATTGATGCGATTAATACGCTAAGAACGTCTAAAGGTTCACTGGTTTTGGTGAGTGATGAGTTTGGTAATGTGCAGGGCCTTGTTTCACCGCTTGACGTATTTGAAGCGATTGCTGGAGAATTTCCCGATGCCGATGAGCAACTTGATTTGGTGAAGATTGATGATCAGACGTGGAAGGCGACAGGCATGCTGGATTTATATCAGCTTGAACTGGAACTTGGGATGATCGATTTGGTTGAAGAAGATGCGGGCTATATTAGTGTTGCTGGTTTAATCTTAGATAAAACCCACGGTGATGTACACATTGGAACTCAACTGGACTACCGTGGTGTTCACTTTGAAGTGCTTGAGTTGGATTCAAATCGAATTAAGACAGTAAATATTACTTATCGTACTGCTTAATCATTGCAATAATAGATTGTGAGAAAAATGTCAGCTTCGTGCTGGCATTTTTCTGCTTATAAAACAAGCGCTATGCACTTAAATAAAAAGCAGTTATTCTATGCCTGCAATTGGGCTGTCGTATTTCGTACTTGAAATTACCTGTTTGGTGAAGACAGCTTGTTTCTATCCCTATGGTTATCAAAGCATTGCATTTAGACTATAGCAGTAAAACAAGTGATCAAAATAAGAACGGAAATACTTCATGCAACTTATGGAAAAGGTCGTTGATTTTAAAAAGCTTTCAGTAGAGAAAAAACAAGTTCTATTTGAAGAGCTTGAAACTTTTGATCGACAAATTTTCCCAAATGCAATCCAAGAAGAACTACATCAATTAGTATATAACCCTGATGTAGTGGCATTACCAATTATTCGTTTTTATCATCGCGGAAAAATAGTTGGGCAAAATATTATTGCTATATTGAAGCTTAAGACAGCGCATCAACCTTTATATATTCTTAGCTCGCGTGCAGCTTTTTTACCTGATTACCGAAATCAAAACAGAACACTTTTATCCGCAATTCGAGTGACCTTGGGTTATCGTTTAAAATATCCCACGCGTCAGTTATGGTTTGTTTCGAGTTTGATGCAGCCAAAAGTATATCGGCTGTTTACTTCACGTTCAAAACGCTTTTATCCGCGTGCAGAAGTGCCAATGCCTAAGGATTACTTACAGGTTCTTGATCTAATGCAAAACCGTCATGTGAATGTGCAACAGCGCAGTGAGGATGTGTTTGTGCATCCTTGTGTACTGCCGCAGACCACGCCTGAACAATTGATTCGGCTTCGAAATCGAGCCAGTCGTCATATCAACTTTTATATGCAACATACGCCTGATTATTTTATTGGTATGGGTTTAATGTGTATCTGTAAATTAGATCTGTTGACTCTGCTAGAAGCGGCGATGAATGTGCTTTTAGGGCGAGAAGTTACCTAAGCAGAAACTCTCGCCATACTTTATTTAGGCTGAGGTACGGATAAGCTGTATATCCGCATATTTATAAATGGTTTCAGCTTTCATTTGATGAATGTGATCTATAAACGCTACATTAAAACTTCCTGTGCTTTGGCTTCGGGCATATGCAAGCTGCCCAGCAATGGCAAAGTGGACATGCGCAGACAGCGCTGCAATGACAGGATTGGTGACTGCGCTATAGGCTGCAATTAATGCACCAAGGGCACAACCTGTAGCAGTAACTTTGGGTTGTAAATGTGAACCACCATTGACTTGGATTACAGCATCAAGTTGTTTGGAGAGAATATAGTCAGACTCACCAGAAATGGCAATGACTTCAGCCTGCGCTAAAAGTGTTTTTGCTTGATGGTAAACATCAGCACTGCTTGCAGTACTATCAACGCCTTTGGTTTCGATCTGGTTTCCCGCAAGTGTGCTGATTTCAGATGCATTTCCACGAATAACCGTGGGTTGAAAAGCCAATAGCTGATCCACCATTTCAGAGCGCCACTTTAAAAACGGCCCATATCCCACAGGGTCTAATACCCACGGAATGTTTTGCTGCTGCGCGGTTTGTGCCGAGATTTGCATGGCTTGCATTTGTTCAGAGGTTGGCGTACCTAGATTAATACTGAGCGCTGCACTAATGCGTGTGAAACTTTCAGCTTCAAAGGGATTATCAATCATGGCAGGTGAGGCGCCTGCAGCCAATAAAACATTGGCTGCATAGTTGGCAGCCACACTGTTGGTGATACATTGTACCAAAGGTTGTTGCGTTTGCAGGGCAGTCCAAGCTTCAGCAACATATGCCACCAAGACATCGGTTTGGTCTTGAATCGATTGTTTTGTGTTAAGCAAGGACAGGTCTAAAAGCTGGGTCATAGTGGATGCCCTTATTTGGTGAAATAGTGGTCTTGATGCTTACATTTGCGACAAAATAAAGTCACATATTGGTCGGCATCATAATCTACGGTGAGCTCATTTGAACCGCAGTACATACAGCGTTTTTGTGAGTAGAAACTCAAACGTGGTTCAATTTTTTGCCATGAACGAGAGACAGGCTGAAAGAAAATGGCTTCGTCATAGCCTAAAAAGCGGAAAAATAAAACTTCGCTCATTTTGCTGAATGGTAGGTTATGCGGTCGAGGCAGCGTTGAAGTTTCCCATTTTTCAGCCACACTGCGTTCACGGTATTGTTGTAAAGTTTTTTTCAACAAGTTGGTGTTAATAAAGTTTTCATTTCTGGGTTGTAAGGCTTTACGTTCATATAAATACTCCAATGCAGTTTGGATTAAATAATAAATTTGTCCGACCGCGAGTACATCGAGTAAACGATAACAAAACACTTGGAAACTGTTATTTCCTGCAATTTGAATGCCCCAAGTACGACAGTAAAACTGCATAAATTGGATAATTTCCTGATAGAGCAATTGGTACAAGGCATTTTTGACTTCATCCGCGGTCTTAAAAGGCACACCAAGGCTAAGATTTTCATAAAACCAATAACGTAACTGCTGCGTAACACTAAATAGGCTGGGTTCAGAATAGCCGTCCAAACGCACATTAATATAGTACTGATGGGCTTCACTGGCAAAATCTTTGGCAACGAGGATTTGTTCTTTTACCAGTTGTTTGACGAGACTATTTTGAAATAGATAATTGGGGGTAATACTAAAATATTTGATCTGTTCCCAATCAATAAACTCTTGATGTTGTGTATGTTCTTGTGCGTAGTCATCTAACAGGGCCAATAAAAATAATTTATGCATAAAACTGAGCTGGCCCAGTTCAAACTCATAAATGTCCTTGGTTTTGGTTTTACGTTGTTCTTGCTGACGAGTTTCTTTCAATATTTTTTTGCGCTGCGCTAAGCAACTGTCGCAGTGGCAATTTAGATTTGAATTGCTAAAAACACGATGTTGGCAGTGGCTACATTCATGAAAGTTAATTTCTTTGTCGTATTGTTCAGCATCCACCCAAAACATGGCCGCCTGACAAAGTGGACAAGGCGTGCTTTCATCAAGTTGTTTGTGCAAAATTTGAAGCGACATAAGATGAATTTGAGACTCAGGATTTTCTCAAATTATACACGCTAAAATTTCAGAAAGGCGTTGTAAATTGCAGTGTAATTGAACAAGCAGAGGTGCTTTGTAAACGCTAGACGGATGAAGCAACGCAGTGGCGAATATAGGGCAAAAAAAATACGGCATGCACCGTATTTTTTGGACTAGTAGAATTTAAACGGGGCAAGGTAGAGAGTCATCTTCCATACCTAATTTTTTAGCTTGAATCATGGCTTGAACTTTTCTGCTTGGCAACTTTTTACTCCCTAGTGTGTCGTAGTGATTTAAAATGCTGCTGACATCGTGTGCTTGTAAAGGCATCCCTTCACAGCTCATGAACAGGGCAATGACTTTATGATCAATTTTTGCAGCATGCATGGCTTGCAGCATTTTTATATTTTCGACGCGGACGATATGGTCTTTTAAGTACATCTCACACCTCTATTTGTTTTGCTTAAGTTTTATCATGCGCTATGCATATTTAGATACAAGCAAAAACTGTGCACAAAATGTAGCCGATTTGAAAATTAAGTTAGATATTTGAAAAGAGCTGGCTTTATATCTTATCGATGTCTTTAAGTTTCTCAGCGTTTGAATGGTAGAGAGCTAATGGCACTGTGCAAGTCTAAAGGCTGGTGCAAATATTGCTAGACAAGCACGGCACGATGTGAGGAGTTGTTTGTTTATTATTCACTTGGTGCAGTCATATGCGCGGGATAGGAACAATAGAATTGAAAAGCTTGTTCAACGTGCCCATATAAATATCATTCAACATACACAGACAGCATGGCAAACTTGTCGTATGATCAAAACATACACAATATAAAGCTGTAGACCAATAGCATTAGGACATGACATGAATATTGCGGCAAATCCAATTATTGAAGCAGATCAAACCGTCTATTTAAAAGACTATCAAAAACCATCTTTTTTAGTAGATAGCATTCACCTCGATATTCAAGTCTATGATGAGCATAGCCAAGTTGATGCTGTACTGGAACTGACGCGCCAAACCGACGGTGATTTGGTTTTACTTGGTCGTGATTTAGAGTTGAAAAGTGTAGTCCTGAATGGCCAGCAACTCAGCCAAGAGCAATATGTGCTTGATACTGAGCAGTTGGTGATTCGTAATGCACCAAATCAGATCAAGCTTGAGACATCGGTGATCATTCATCCTGAGTCAAATACACAACTTGAAGGTTTATACCAAGCCGCATCAGATTTGTTTGTTACCCAAAATGAGCCTGAAGGATTCCGTAAAATTACCTTTTACCCAGACCGTCCTGATGTCCTTTCAGTCTTTACCACACGTGTAGAAGCTGACAAAAAATATCCAGTGCTCCTTGCCAATGGTAACTTGATTGAAGCGGGCGAGGCGGGCGAAGGTCGTCACTATACCATTTGGCAAGATCCAACCAAAAAACCAGCGTATTTGTTTGCTTGTGTGATTGGTGATTTGGCTGTTCTAAAAGATCGTTATGTGACCTCTGAAGGCCGTGATGTGGCTTTGGAAATTTATGCTGAAGAAAAAGATATTCCGAAATGTCATATTGCAATGGAAGCCTTAAAGCATTCAATGCGTTGGGATGAAGAACACTATGGTCGTCCCTATGATTTAGACAACTATATGATTGTGGCTACCAGTGCGTTTAACATGGGTGCGATGGAAAATAAAGGTCTAAACATCTTTAATACGTCATGTGTTTTGGCGGATGAAGAATATACGACAGATGCCGCGATTATGCGTGTACAGTCGGTCATTGCCCATGAGTATTTCCATAACTGGACAGGTAACCGCATTACTTGCCGTGATTGGTTCCAATTGTGTTTAAAAGAAGGCTTAACGGTTTTCCGTGATCAATCTTTCTCAGAAGATTTGCAGTCTGCTGCGGTTCAACGTATTGATGACGTTGCGGTACTCAAAGCGCATCAGTTCCCAGAAGATTCAGGCCCATTGTCTCATCCACCGCGTCCTGATCATTTTGTGGAAATCAATAACTTTTATACTGCAACGGTCTACGAAAAAGGTGCGGAAATTAACCGCATGATGGCTACCTTATTGGGCAAAGAAAAATTCCGTAAAGGAACTGATGAGTACTTTGAACGCCATGATGGTCAAGCTGTGACCGTTGAAGACTGGGTAGCCGCTTTAACCGCAGGTTCAGGCGTAGATTTATCCAATTTCTTAACATGGTATAACCAACCTGGTACACCAAAGTTAGAAGCGGAAGGTCATTATGATGCTGCTGCGCAAACCTATACTTTAAACTTTAAGCAAAGTTTAAAAGCACATCCTAAGTATCCGAACCTAAAAGCTGTTCCAATTCCTGTCGCTTTAGCACTGTTCGATGCTGCAACAGGTGAGCAATTGGTTTTAAACTCAGACAGTTTATTTGAAAATACCGTCAAAGACGGTGTGTATCTTTTTGACCAAGACCAAGCCAGCATTGTGTTTAGTGGTTTAAGCACGAAACCTGTCGTGTCATTACTGCGTAATTTTTCTGCGCCCGTCAACTTAGAATTTAACTATACCGATGAAGAGTTGGCGTTCCTGATTCAATACGAAACCAATGGTTTTAACCAATGGCAAGCAACGCAAACACTGCTTGAGCGTATTTTACTCAATGGTCATGATGCGCATATTTATATTCAAGCTATTAAAAACACACTGTCAGATCTCGTTGAACAAGATCCACTCTTGGCATCACGTTTATTTGATGTGCCAAGTGAAGGTTATTTAGGTAGTCGCATCGACACCGACTACGAACCAGCGAAGATTCAAGAACAACGTAATGCTTTAATTGAAAAACTGGCACGTGAGTTAGGTGAGTTCTGTAAAGACACTTATTTGGCTTTAGACCCAGATTTGCAAAAAGAGTTCTCACAAGCCATGGGAGTCCGTGCGCTAAAAAACATCATGCTTAGTATGATGGCACGCCAAGGTGATGAAAGTGCTTTTGAGCTGGCGTATCAGCAATACGAAGCTACAGGCAATATGTCTGAACGTTTAGGCGCATTACGTGTCTTGGTGTGGAATGATGCACCGCAAGCAGAAGCAGCTTTACGTGATTTTTACATACGGTTTAAAGATGAGGCTTTGTCACTAGATCAGTGGTTCACACTTCAAGCGGCACATCCTTGTGCTACGACGGAAACCATTCAATATCTCACTTCACATGCCGATTATGATTTGGGCGTACCGAACCGCATTCGTTCAGTGAGTGGCGGCTTAAATGCAAACCCAGTGAACACATGGAGTTTTGGTGTGGATCATTTTATTGGGCTGGCAAAATATTTAGATGAGAAAAACCCAATTGTTGGTTCTCGTTTACTTCAAGTTTTGTCTCGTTGGTACACATTGGCAGAGCCACAGCGTAGCGAAGTGAAAGCAAAGCTTGAGGCTTTAAAACCACAAGTGAAATCTAAAAATGTCAGTGAGACTTTAAGTAGTATGTTAAGTATTTGATAAAAAGTTTTCTAAATTTTAAGCATTTTCAGGCTATTTTTCAGTAATGGGAAATAGCCTTTTTATTGATTTCATTAAAATTAAAAATACAGTCACTGAATAAATGTAGCGAGATAAAGTATTTATTTACTTGAATTTTTTCTGACGGAAAACAATTTAAGGAGGAATTTGGATAACTTAGTCACAAAAAATGATCAATTAAATGTTTCTTCTACATATTTTCTTCATAATTTATTGGCTTTCTGTTACATTTCGCCAGATTTCTTTAAAAGAGTAATAAAAATGAATAAATTATTAGCGGCCTCTATGATTTCTGCAACAGTGCTGATGACAGGTTGTGCGAGTATTATTAAGGGGTCGACTCAAACGCTAACGTTTACCAGTGTTCCAGATTCAGCCAAAATTGAAATTAAAAACCGTGCAGGACAAAGTGTACATGTTGGGCAAACACCTACAACAGTAAGCTTGAAAAAAGGTGCTGGTTATTTCAAACCAGAAGAATACCAAATTACTTTTAGTAAAGATGGGTTTACGCCGAAAACGGTGGCTGTCAAAGGCACAATCAGTGGTTGGTATTTTGGTAATATTATTTTTGGCGGACTGATTGGCTTACTGGCGGTAGATCCAGCGACAGGTGCAATGTACAGCTTTACACCAGAGGATATTAACGCTGTATTAGAAGCTAATAATACAGAGAAAATGCCTAAAAATGACAAAGCCTTAGCGGTGGTATTTACAGATCAAGTGCCTGAAGATGTAATGGCACGCGCGATTCAAATTAAAAACTAATGACGTAAGTTCTGCATTTTGCCGAATAGATACATAAAAATCCCTCGGTTTCGAGGGATTTTTATAGACATTAAACTTTTACGATCAGCACAGGTATCGGAGACTGTGTGAGAACATTCTGCGCCACACTACCTAACATCATCTTTTTAAAACCTGTACGGCCATGTGAGCCCATCAAAATTAGGTCTGCACCGACTTCATCGGCCACATGAATAATACCTTCAGAAGGAGAGATGCCGCGAATCACTTTGGTATCCACCTCAATTTCATCGCGGTCAAATGAGAGCTTTACTTCGGCTAAACGGTCTTGAGCGACTTTTTCAGCATGTAGGAAATAGTCGGTGATGGCTGGTGCAACTTTATAAAAGTCGACTCCGACAAATGGATCGACTGCAATCACGCTCATGAGTGTTACACGACTATTTAAATCTTTGGCCAACTCAAGTGCTTGTTCAACAGCAGCATAAGACATCGGGGATTCATCGACGGCAACCAAAATGTGTTTGTAGCTCATTATCTTCTCCTTAATGGTGCATCTTTATGCGGATTATTTTGCAGTACATGCGAAATCAATTCATATAAAGACGCGTTATAGTTGATTAAGCTTTAACAATGAGAACTGGGAGCTCAGTAGACTTGAGAACATCTTGAGCAAAGCTGCCTAATAGGAATTTTTGAAAGCCTTTACGGCCATGTGAACCCATCACAATCAAGTCATTTTTTAGTGAAGCGGCTGCTTCGACCACAGCATCTTCAGAGACTTCACCTTTGATGATTTTAGACTGTGCTGTTATACCTTGTTCTTGTGCAATTTGAACAGCATCCTGAAGGGCTTTCTCAGCATTGTTGTAGGCTTGTATGAAATAGTCTTTCATGATTGGAGAAGTATAGTAAAAATCAGCATCTTTGAGAGGGTCTTCAGCAACTAAGCTAATCAATGTGAGTTGACTGCCAAAAACTTTGGCAATTTCAGCCGCTTGTTTAACCGCAGAAAAAGAAATTTGTGAACCGTCAACAGGGACTAAAATATGTTGGTAAGCCATCAGAGGGACTCCTTTTGTATAAGATTTAGTTCTTGATTTATTGATAACACACTGCCATTAAATGTTCAATTTTGATCGGGCTAAAAATTGAAAATTCATGAAATTTAAAGAAAATAATTCAAAAAAAAGCCGATTTACGTCTCCAAAATCTTGAGTGAAAAACTCAAGTTTCAGATTTAAAGCAATATTCTCTAAAAGGTGCTTCTAGTGTTTAAATGAGGCTGAAATGAGACCTGTTTAATCATGCGGTGTGATAGAGATTGTATTAGAATCATTTGAAAAAAGGGGAGAGCCGAACAGTATGATTTTTCAATCAATAATAAAAGTACTTAGTACTGTTTTCATGATTGTGCTATTGAGCGCGTGTCAAAGTGTAGAAAAGAACACCAAACTGATTGCGGGTACATTTAACACAGCAACCAGTATTCAAATGAAAATGCTGGATCGTTTTGCTCCTCCCGATGTCATCGTACATAATAATATTCCATATCAAGCTAGTCCTGAGCTGAATGTTGACATCTATCAACCCCAAAATATTGAGCAATTAAACACAGTGCCCACGGTGGTTTGGATTCATGGCGGCGGGTGGGTTTCGGGGTCAAAAGAGCATGCGCGAGGTTATTTCAAACTTTTGGCCAATCAAGGCTTTAACGTGGTCTCGGTAGAGTATCAGTTTGCACCTGAGGCTATTTATCCCACTCAGTTACAGCAAGTCGATCATGCACTGAATTTCTTACAATTGAATGCTGCTCAGTATCATATTAACCCGAACCAGCTGTATCTAGCAGGAGACTCTGCTGGAGCCAATATTGCCAGTCATTATGCTGCACTTTTGACGAATCCCGCATTTGCTCAAGCATCCAATTTTAAGCCGAGCATTCAGCCGAAACAGCTTAAAGGGCTAATTTTGCATTGTGGTATTTATGACTTATATCGCTTTGTGAACACCGCTCCTGAGGAACTCAGGTTCATTGAATGGGGCGTTTATAACTTGGTTCAAGCGTATACAGGAGAGCGTAAAGAGGATGCAGCTTTTTTAAAGTCAATTTCAACCAGTGAGCATATTACGCCACAGTATCCACCTGTATTTATTAGTGGGGGAAATAAAGACTTTTTAACCAAGAGCCAGTCTTTACCTTTCGTCGAGGTGTTGAAACAGCATCAGGTTGCAGTCACGGAGGCTTTTTATCCAGACTCTAAGGAGTTTTTGGTGCATGAATATCAGTTCATGATGAGCAAACAAGCGAGTCAGATCACCTTTGATCGAACTATTGATTTTATAAAGCAAGCCTCAAGGCCGACTGAAACAAAATAAAAAAGTATGCAGAAAGCCTTGTTTAGTTTTTGCTATTTTAATAACATACCGACCGAACGGTATGTTTATTGTTGAGTTTCTGATGAATCCTATATTAATGGCTTATGCTTTGCTGGCGATGGCAATTATTTCTGAAGTGATTGGTTCGACTTTTTTGGTAAAGTCGGAAGGTTTTACCAAGCTATTGCCTTCACTGGCGGTAGTAGTTTTATTTTCGTTGGCATTTTATTTATTGTCTCAAGTGATTAAAGTGATTCCATTGGGTATTGCTTATGCGATTTGGGCGGGTGTTGGTATTGTTTTAACCGCTCTGATTGGTTACTTTGTTTTCCGACAAAGTCTAGATTTCGCAGCAATGATCGGTATTGCACTGATTGTTTCTGGTGTGGTCGTGATTAACTTATTTTCAAATTCAACAGGGCATTAAGTTCGATGCAACAAGCAAGTCCACGTAAAAAGGCACCAGAACAGGTTCGCCGAAGTATTCTACAACATGCGATCTGTTTGGCTGCTGAAAAAGGCGTGACTGGGGTCTCCATACAAGCAGTGGCTGATTTGGTTGGCGTGAGTAAGGGTGGTGTTTTTCATCATTTTCCAAACAAACAAAAGCTACTTGAAGCGATGGTTGTCGAACAGCTTGAACAATTAGATCGTGTAGTTGATGAGTTGATTAGTCAAGACCGTGATCGTTATGGTTGCTTTACCCGAGCCTATATCGAGATTACTTTGGAAAAGCAGGTGCTAGGCTTGGAGCATTCTTGGTCAGCTATTTCGATGATTATGCTGACGGACCGTACCTTTAATGAGTATTGGATAGAATGGCTTGATAAACGTTTAGCGCGACATCAGGATACAGACAATGATTTGGAACTTAAAATTTTGCGCTATGCTGCGGATGGCATTTGGCTCACAGCATTTACTGAGGTGGAAAATTTGTCTGAGACCATGCAACTTAAGCAAGAATTGATTCAACGAAGTTATCAGCATTAATTTTTCAAGTTAGCAATATGTCTTGTCCTGAAATAGATTGACAGTATCCACTTCAAACCGAGTTAAGCAATTAGCTCGGTTTTAGTTTGTTCATACATCTGATTCGGGGTGTTCATATTTAAACTTAAATGTGGTCTATAGTAATTATAAATCATGATAGATTCCGTAATTAAGTGATCTAACTCCTTCATGGTTTGACATCGTGTAGTTAAAAACTCCTGCTTTAATATTCCATTAATCCGCTCTGCTAATGCATTTTGATAACAGTCTCCTCCATCTGTCATGGAAGGACATATCCCATAATGGCGCAATGCCGATTGATATAGCTCAGAGCAATACTGAGAGCCTCTGTCTGAATGATGAATCATCCTAGTCGCTCGATCCGTCACATGCTGCATCGCCATATGTAGAGCCTGCATAACATTCTCCGCACGCATATCATTCGATAACTTATAACCTTTAATCTGACGGGTATAAGCATCTGTCACCAATGATAAATAATGTACGCCTTCAGCACTCTCAACATAAGTAATATCACTAACAAAGACTTCGTTGGCTTGCACTGCTGAATAATCCTTTAATAAATTTGGATGCTTCTTCATCCAATGCTTGCTATCCGTAGTTTTTGTATAGCGACGCTTGGGGTGAATCAATAAATTATTTTCTTTCAATATTTTAAATAACTGATCCCGTCCACACTTTAAACCACGCTGCAACAATTTGCCTTTAATAAGCCAATACAGCTTACGTGTTCCGATACTTGGCATGAGACAGCGATACTCCATAATCAACTCGAGTATTTGTTCGGTTATTTGTGCAGTCATTTGAGCACGTTTTTCTGCTTGATAATAAGCTTGTCGAGTGATTCCTAACCACTGACAATAACGTGAAACGCTTAGTCTTCTTTGGCTTTGCCAATCTTTGAAACGTGCTCGGTATACTTTTTTCCAAGATCAGTCCCACACTCTTTATCAATGTGATAAATCACATCCTGTATAAATTCAGTTTTGAGCTTTTCTGCGGCTAACTGTTTTTCTAATTGGCGGATTCGTTGTTGGGGTGTCAATTGACGTTTAGAAGAAGTCGGCATATTCGAAGTCCAATCTTGTTGTCCGTGCTTGCGTAACCATACCAGCACAGTTGATCTTCCTTGAATACCATATTTTGCCTGAGCTTGTTTATAAGTAATTTGCCCTTTTTCTACTTCATGTACCACCATCATTTTAAAGGCCAAGCTATAATCACGTTGTGTACGTTTAACTCGTTGTTCTCGTGCATGTTCCATAAAATAAGTCTCTTAAGGTGTAAACTTATTTCAGGACGGGACAATATTTAAAAATAAAAAAGCACCCTCGATGGGTGCTTTTTTATATGAGGGCTTAAACTTTTTTGGCTTTAAACTTAAATATCAGCATAACTGCAAAACCAAAGAGTAGTCCCCAAAAGGCAGAGCCAATGCCAAAGAACTGTACCCCAGATGCGCTGAATAAGAACGTCATGAGGGCTGCCTCACGGTCTGATACCGCTTCAAATGCAATCGCGATGTTATGACTAATCGTGCCAAACAAAGCAATACCAGCCAAGGCTGTAATAAAAATCGCAGGGAAAGACAACAAAAGGCTGGTCAGGGTGGCTGCGAATAGTCCCATTAAGATGTAGAAGAAACCGCAGCTCATGCCCGCAATATAGCGTTTTGATGGATCAGGGTGAACTTGTTCATCTAAACTAACAGCTGCACTAATTGCTGCGGTATTGACACTATAACAGCCAAAGGGTGCAAGTAAGGCTTGAGCGGTACCCGTCCAACCAATCAGTTGATTGACGTGGGGGTTATAGCCATAGCTTTTAATCATGGCAATACCGGGTAAGTACTGCGATGCCATATTGATCACAAACAAAGGCAGCGCTAAACCTAAAATAGCAGACATACTAAATTCAGGCATCATCCAAACAGGTTGCGCTAGGCTCCATGTGATTTGAGGCGTATGGAAGTCTAAGAACAACGGGCAGAGTAACAAGCCTGCAATCACTGTAATGACAATGCAGTAACGTGGAGTAAGTCGCTTAGAAACAATATAAGCCGCCAGCATGGATAAAATAAAACCCCAATGGTCTTGCATACTGGCGAACAATGAAATACCAAACTTCAATAACACACCAGCTAGCATGGCACTGGTTAGGCTTTGCGGGATATACGTCAGAACTTTTTCAAAGATACCGAAAAAGCCCAAAATGGCAGTAACTAAACCACAGACCAAAAATGCACCAATTGCTTCATGCAAACTATAACCACTGCCTGTCGCAATAATTAAGGCCAGTGCTGCCGTAGACCATGAGGTCGATACAGGATATTTAAGTTTCCAAGATAAAAGCAGGCCACTCAAACCAATACCCAGACCTAAAGCCCAGAACCATGAGTTGATTTGCGCGGTATTTGCACCTAAGACTTGGGCGGATTGAATGACCAAGACTGAAGACACACTAATGCCAATGAGAAAGGTAATAAAACCTGCGAATACTGCTGGAACTGAGAAATCTTGAAATAATTTTTGCATGAAGATCAAAACATAATTTGAATGAGTGAAAATTACTATTGTTCAAGGATCATACGCTGGTTCTTGAAAAAGAAAACAGCACACTATGGATTTTTTATCGAAAATAATGAGATTATTCACGAGAATTACAGTGTGGAAAGTGCCAGTTTTAAGCCGAAGCCACAAAACAGCAGACCGACGGTCGCCACCGCAACGGCGGCAACTTTAAACTGTCGGTTGAAATAGCTCGCCAGCTTAATACCTGAAAAAATCAGGATACTAAGATAGGCCATACTGATGATTTGTAGAATAATAGAAAGTAAGGCAAAGCTCAGTGCTGGGTAGGCATAATTTGGGTCGACAAACTGCACAAAAAAAGACAGATAAAACAAAATGGCTTTTGGGTTTAAAAGGCTAATGGTCAGCGCTGAACGAAAAGGATGTAAGGTTTGTAATGTGCTCTGGTCTGTACTTGCTGCAAGCTGTTGCGGGCTGGACTTCCAGGTTTTGATTCCTGCAATCAAGAGTTTTATACCTAAATATGATAGATACAGTGCACCTACAATTTTTAATAAAATAAACAGCCAAGGAAAAGCATGTAAAAGAGATGCTGCACCCAGCACGGTACATAGAATGAGGATCAAATCGCCTGTGAAAACACCTAATGCACCCCAGTAACCTGTCTTAATACCAAATCGTGAGGCAATGGACATCACATAAAGAGAATTTGGGCCTGGCAAAATCACAATTAGAGTTGTACCGATGATATAAGTACCGATATCGATAATACCAAACACAACGTATTCTCAATAAAAAAGCCGATGTTGCATGATAACAAAATCGGCTTTTAAAAGAAGAAAAATCAAGTTAAGCTGAAATTTCTTCATCTAAACCAAAAGACTGACGTAACAGTGTGTTCAGTTGTTGACGAGCTTTAATAAATCCATCAATCCCCCCTTGTAGCAGTTGCGTTGCCATGAGGTCATGTTCAATTTGATCTCTAAACTCAGTTTCACCGAGTGGGTCAAGTGGTGCTGTCGCAGGCATAACATCACTTGCAGACAGTTGTGCTTTGACTTCACGCGTATCTTGCTCAAGTGCAGCCAATAAATTAGGTGCAACAGTGAGTAGGTCGCAGCCAGCTAGTCCCAACACTTGGTCAATGCTCCGGAAGCTTGCGCCCATAATTTCTGTTTTAACCCCATGTGCTTTATAGAACTGGTAAATTTGCTTCACAGAAAGTACGCCAGGGTCTTTTTCAACGGGATAGCTTTCCACGCCTTCGGCCTTTTTGTACCAATCTAAAATACGTCCAACAAAAGGTGAGATTAAAGTGACATTCGCTTCCGCACAAGCATGTGCTTGATGCACACCAAACAAAAGCGTTAAGTTGGTATGGATGCCTTCAGCTTCCAGCACTTTCGCTGCTTGAATGCCTGCCCATGTCGAAGCAATTTTAATTAAAATACGATCCTGATCTACGCCGTAGTTTTTATATAGCGCCAGCAGCTCTTTGGCTTTTTCAATGGTGGCATCGGTATCATAAGACAGCGCTGCATCCACTTCTGTGGAAACACGACCTTCAATCAACTTGAGAATTTCAACACCAAATTTGACGGTAAGAATGTCGATTGTGCGTTCAATAAGTAAGTCATCTTCTAAGCCTTCAGCTTTGGCTTGAGCGAAAGCATCTTCAATTAATTCCTTATTTTCAGGTTGACTTGCAGCGGCTGTAATTAGAGATGGATTGGTGGTTGCATCGAGCGGACGAAATTGGTTAATCGCCGCTAAATCGCTACTGTCGGCAACAATGGTGGTTAAGCTTTTTAATTGGTTTAATGCGGTTTGTGTCATTGATCGTTCGTTCTTAAAGTTATTACCCGTAAATTATTTATAACACAAACTGCTTTTAACCCAAGTGGATTCGGACGTTTTAACAGCAGTTATTATACTTTTTTACGCTGATTTCTAATGTATTGGATTAAAAAACGTGCAGCTGCACCCAATTCACTTTCACGACTCCAGACCAAGTCTACAAAATATTCAAACTTGGGGGTGAAATCCAGCAGATCTAATATTTTGAGCTGAGTTTTGAGCTGATGGTTTTCATTCAACATTTCTAAGGGCAAAACACCCCAGCCAAAATTTTGCATGATTAAGGCGCAAGCCGAGTGATGGTTGTCTGTCCGCCAATACTGTTTGGAATACAGCAACTCTGGCTTAATGCTTTTATCGCGACTGGCAACCACGATTTGACGACTGTGTTGGATTTGTTCAAAGCTGACTTGTGAAAATTTCGCCAGAGTAAAGTCCTTATTGGCAACGGGAACTAAAGTTTCGAGTTTTAATTCTACAAACTGTTCGCTGCTTTCCAGTTGTTCACGTTCAAACATCAGTGCCAGTTGTGCTGTACCATTGAGTAACATTTTCTGAGCATCTTCTTGAGGTGCAGAAAAAATATTGATTTGTAGACTGGGAAATTCGGCTTCTAATATTGCGATGTAGTCGATCCATTGCATATGTAGAAGCTCAGATACCACTACAATGTTGAGCGAGGACTCCAAACCGTGGCTTAGGGCATAGGCATGCTGTTTCCATTGATTCATTTCAGTCAGTAGTTGCTCGGTCTTTTCGTACAAGGTCATGGCTTGTGCTGTTGCTGTAGGCTCACGTCCTTCGCGTAAGAAGAGCTGTAGGTTTAAGTCTATTTCCAAGTTAGCAATTGACATACTCACGGCCGATGGTACTTTCCCTAACTTGCGTGCAGCAGCTGAAAATGAGCCTGACTCAATCACAGTTTTAAAAATAATCAGTTGCTCTTGATTGATATTCATAATTTTCTATCTTTCAATTTTATTGAAAGAATCTAACTCGATTAATCAGTATTATAAAAATAAAATAGCCAACATTCAATCATGAAAGAGTAATTAAAAATGTTGATTTCCAAAAGAAGGATTATTCATGCGCTCAGCTATGAAATCATCCTATTGGTGATCATTGCTGTTGCCTTAAGTTTCATATTCCATATGCCTTTAGAAGTCACAGGTGTACTCGGTATTGCCATGGCTGTCACTTCGGTCATATGGAATATGGTGTTTAACCATTTTTTTGAAAAGTTTGAAGCGAAAAGAAAGCTAAAAAGAACCATCGGCGTGCGTGTTCTTCACGCGATTGGTTTTGAAGGTGGTTTGATGCTTGCAACCATCCCAATGGTCGCATATGCAATGCAAATGAGTATTTGGCAAGCCATCGTACTCGACTTCAGTTTAACCATGTGTATTTTGGTTTATACCTTTATCTTCCAGTGGTGTTATGACATGCTGGAAGCTAAATTGGGTATTCAACCTGAAGCACAATATTCAAATTAAAAATAAGCCACGCAATGTCGTGGCTTTTTTAATATGCAGCGATTCTTATGTGAATTTTCTAACATTGAAAATATAAGGGATCATCAAGGCGAAAAGAACCGTGAGGGCATAGTGTAAGCTATTCACTACAGCGCTAATATACGGATGAGCAAAGCCTTTTAGATAGACCATGGTTGCGCCTTTCTTTGTACTGGAATCTGTGTATGGGATTTCATCACTGATCAAAAACCAGCTTAAGCAGAAAAAGAGCAACATAAAAATAAAAAACAATAAGCCTAACGGGCTAAACATTGAACGTTGCTGTGTATTCAGTTTTGCGTAGTGTAGTTTAATGTGCTGGATTTGTTGTCTGTTGAGCTGTACGCGAAAATAATTGATAAAAATAACGACAATACATATGAAAGTACATATAGCAAAAAAGTCATTGAGAAATTTATGTGGACTGGATAAGTTGGATGCGATGGTATTTGGAAACACACCTTGAAAGTGAACATCAAAACTGACCATAAGGAGTGCTAGTCCTAAGGGAATGAGGTAAAAATAATAATAGCGAATGGGTGTATTGAGATAAGCCAACAATGAGGATGAATTTCGCATAGTTTTGTATTTGGTTATTTTATTTTTTATCTATAGAGCAAATTGATGGTTTTGACCAGTTAAAAAGCACCTCAAAAGAGGTGCTTTTTAACGGCGAAGGCGAGATTATTTTTCAATAATCGCTGTTACACCTTGACCACCTGCAGCACAAATTGAAACCAGTACGCGACCTGAACCTTTTTGGTTAATCAACTTCGCAGCAGTAGCAATGATACGACCACCCGTAGCAGCAAATGGGTGACCTGCTGCAAGTGAAGAACCTTTTACGTTGAGTTTAGTGCGGTCAATTGAACCGAGTGGAGCATCTAAACCTAAACGGTCTTTACAGAATTTTGGATCTTCCCAAGCTTTCAAAGTAGAAAGTACTTGCGATGCAAATGCTTCATGAATTTCGTAGTAGTCGAAGTCTTGAAGTGTAATGCCAGCACGCTCAAGCATACGTGGAACTGCATAAGCAGGCGCCATCAATAAGCCTTCTTTTTTCTCAACGAAATCAACAGCAGCTGTTTCTTGGAAGGTTAAGTAAGCAAGTACTTCGTGACCGTTTGCTTTGGCCCATTCTTCTGACGCTAAAAGCACACAAGATGCACCATCCGTAAGTGGGGTTGAGTTACCCGCAGTCATGGTACGCGCATCGCCTTTACCAAAAGCTGGTTTGAGCTTAGCAAGTTTTTCAACAGTAGAGTCAGCACGTAAGTTGTTGTCACGCTCTAAACCTAAGAATGGTGTGATTAGGTCATCGAAGAAACCTTCTTCGTAAGCTGCAGCCATTTTTTGATGTGAAGATGCAGCAAGTTCGTCTTGTGCTTCACGTGCAATACCCCATTCAAGCGCAGTAATAGCTTGGTGATCACCCATAGAAAGACCTGTGCGTGGCTCACCATTTTTTGGCGCATCCATCAAGTCTTTTAGGTTGATTTTAGTTAAAGCTTTTAAACGGTCTTTACCCGTTTTTGCAATGTTGAGTTCAAGCAATGCTTTACGTAAACCATCACCAAACGCAATTGGTGCATCAGAAGTTGTATCTACACCACCAGCAACACCCACTTCAATTTGGCCCAGTGCGATTTTGTTGGCAACTAAGAAGGCAGCTTGTAAGCCAGTACCACATGCTTGCTGAATATCGTAAGCAGGTGTTTCTGGTGCAAGTGCAGTGTTTAGTACACATTCACGGGTCATGTTAAAGTCACGGCTGTGCTTAAGAACAGCACCAGCAACCACTTCACCAAGACGTTGACCTTGAAGGTTAAAACGTTCAACAAGACCGTTTAGCGCTGCTGTGAACATATCTGTATTCGAAGCGGTGAAATATGCGCCATTTGAGCGAGCGAAAGGAATACGGTTACCACCGATAATAGCCACGCGGCGAACAGTGTTTTGACTCATGGTTTGATCCTGTTGAACAGCAGTTTGAGTTTTTGGTTTTAAAGCATTTGTAGAAGAAGCGGGGCTTTTACTACGAGTTGACGCAGCACGGGTGCGAGTCGGCTTAGTCGTGTTATTTACTGATTGGGTTGTTGTGCCAGTACTTTTAGTTCTACGAGATGTACTTTTTGATGTATTTGACACAGTTTCCGTAGCAGAATTTTCCACTGCTGGATTTTCTTGAGTTGTTTTGCTCATAAGGCTTTTCCAAGCATGTTAATCTATTCTTAGGGTGTACATTAGCATATTATAAAAAGGGCTGAATTGACTAGAATGACATTGCAACAGGCTTTCAGGTCAAGACATATCATCTATAACTCAAGTATGATTCTATAGAAACCGATGGAACTATTGAAATATAAGACTCTAGACATCACTTTGAAGTTAAAAGGATATCTTTGAATCCATCAACAATTAATTTGTATGAGAGATAAAAAACATGACTGATCAATACCAAACTTTTGCAAAATCTCCGATTGGTAAATTTGTCATTAAAAATTTGGGTTTACCTGCACCAACTTTTTTAGACCGTTTTGAGTCAGCAACGCCTGTGATTAAAGGTGCTGTTTTACTGGGTGCAGCAACAAACAGTTCATTGTCTGGTGTAATTGCACAAATTTTAGCCAATGTCCATGCCAATAGCTATGCGGGTAACAATGCACAGTTACAACAAGCTGCGGCTAAAGTGGGCTTAAACTTAAGTGCATTTAATGCAGGCGACAAAGAGTCTAAATTCAAAGTTGTTATTTTTGATGCATCAGGCATTGAGTCATCAGAGCAACTCAATGAGTTATATAACTTCTTTAATCCTATCGCACGCCAAGTGGCTGCTTCTGGTCGTGTGATTGTGGTAGGCACTACCCCTGAAACTGCGGGTAGTGTGAAAAAAGCGATTGCACAACGCGCGCTTGAAGGCTTCGTGAAGTCTGTTGGCAAAGAATTTAAAAAGGGTATTGCAGCACATTTGATTTATGTGGATGCAGGTGCAGAAGAAAATCTTGAGTCAACTTTACGTTTTGCAGCATCGCCACGTTCTGCTTATGTTTCTGGTCAAGTGATTCGCGTTTCTAAAGCTGCTGTTGTAGATGTAGATTGGGCTAAACCATTGGCAGGTAAAACTGCTGTAGTGACAGGTGCGAGCCGTGGTATTGGTGAAGCGATTGCACATGTCTTGGCACGTGATGGTGCGCATGTGATTTGTTTAGATGTACCACAGCAACAAGCAGATCTTGACCGTGTTGCAGGTGAGATTGGTGGTTCAACACTGGCGATTGATATCACTGCAAATGATGCTGGTGAGAAAATTAAAGCTGCGGCAGCTGCTCAAGGTGGTTTAGACATTATCGTGCATAACGCAGGCATTACTCGTGACAAAACTTTGGCAAATATGAAGCCTGAGCTTTGGGACTTGGTGATTAATATTAACTTGTCTGCGATTGAACGTGTAAATGATTATTTACTTGCGAACGACGGTTTAAATGCCAATGGTCGTATTGTATGTGTATCATCGATTTCAGGTATTGCAGGTAACTTAGGTCAAACCAACTATGCTGTGTCGAAAGCAGGTGTCATTGGTGTAGTTAAATTTACAGCTCCAACTTTGACGAATGGCATTACCATCAATGCGGTTGCACCAGGTTTCATTGAAACCCAAATGACTGCTGCAATTCCATTTGCAATCCGTGAAGCGGGTCGCCGTATGAACTCGATGAGCCAAGGTGGTTTACCTGTAGATGTTGCTGAAACCATTGCTTTATTTGCAGCGACAGCATCGACAGGTTTAAACGGCAACGTGGTACGCGTTTGTGGTCAAAGCTTGTTGGGTGCTTAATTTAAAAGCTTGAATTTATCTCTCCTTTAGAGGGGGAGATAAACTCTTTATATTATAAATGGGATGGCATTTTCCCTCATCCCAACCTTCTCCCTGAGGGAGAAGGAGCTTTCAAAAAAATATTGCAATAAAAACTTCTCAAAGGTTCAGTATGAAGACTCGCCATTTTAGTCAACTTCCAAAACCATATATGGCTTATCCGAAAGTCATTCAAGGTTTGATCTTTAAAAAGCCAAAAGGTGAAAAAGTCTTACCGCAGGTTGAGTATGTGGTGGATTCTTTTAACGTCGATCAAAAGCATTTGAAAGCCTATAACCAAGTATGTGGCTTTAAAAATAATGGTTATATTCCTGCGATTTATTTAGCCGTATTATCGCAAAGCCTACAAATGCACATGATGGGGCAAGAGCCGTTTCCATTTCCTGTGCTAGGTTTGGTACATATTCGCAATCAAGTCAAACAAATGCGTAAAGTTGGTGTCAATGAAACCCTCACTTTATCATGTAAATATGGCGCGCTTGAGCCACATGATAAAGGTGTTCAGTTCGATTTTATTACCACAGTGAAAGTTGGAAATGAAGTAGTCGTTGAAGCATTAACCACGTATTTAGCACGTCAAAAGACCGATGGTAAAACAGCACCAAAATTAGTTGAAGCAACGACTCCAGATTATCAGCCGAATGCAGTCTGGGAAGTCTCTGAAAACACAGGTCGTCGTTATGCAATGACATCGGGTGACTTCAACCTCATTCACATTCATGCGATGACAGCAAAAGCCTTTGGTTTCAAACAAGCCATTGCGCACGGCATGTGGAGTAAGGCGCGAGCGTTGGCTTCGATCACATTGCCTGATGCTTATGAAGCAGATGTTTGGTTTAAACTGCCGATGTATTTACCGTCAACTGTCGATTTTATGACTGCTACAGATGGTGTAAATACCGCTTTCTTAATTCGAAATAGTAAGAATCAAAAACCGCATGTGACGGGACAGGTCAAAGCACTATAATTTTAAAAAGCCCAGTTTAGATTACACTGGGCTTTTTTATGCCAGCTTAAAAATACAAGGATGTGTAAATGAAAATTTTAAAACAATATTTACAAGCGAATCCGAACCATTACCAAGGCTATGTTGACCCACGTTTTCAAAGTGTTGCCCATCTGTTTAGCCGCTTGCAGGATGCTCGTTCAGCATATGGCGGTGCAGCTTGTGTTTTATATTCTCAAGGTGAAAAAGTTGTCGATATCTATACGGGTTTAGCAGCGGTAGATTCTCCTTGGCAGGCCAATACCATGTCGGTGTGTTATTCGACAGGCAAAGGCGTGCTCGCAACCTTGGCGCATATTTTAGTCAGTCGAGATGTGCTAAGCTACGACCAACCGATTGCGGATTATTGGCCTGAATTTGCCCAAAATGGTAAAGGAAAGATCACGCTAAGACATGTGTTGAGTCATCAAAGTGGATTATTTGATATTCGTAATAACATTGCCGATGCAACAGAGATGTTGGACTGGGCACATATGTTAGACGTATTTGAAAAGGCACAACCACGCTTTGCAATTGGTGAAGATGCCGCCTATCAACCTTTGTCATTTGGTTGGCTAGTCGGTGGTGCTTTGGAAAAAGCAACGGGGAAACCTTTAACTGAACTCTTCCAAACCTATTTAGTTGAGCCACTTGAGCTAGATGGGGCTTACTTTGGTGCACCCAGTGCTGAATTAAAACGTATCGCACGACCTATTACTCGTCCTGTACCTATCCAACCAAATCAAAAAAGTCCAACGAAGGTACGTAAGGTTTCATTGCTTGATAAAGCGATGCAGTGGTCAGGGCAAGATCCACAAGATTTTCAGGATGGCATGATTCCCAAAGGCATGAAAAAGGTCAGCTTTTATCATGATGATGCGATTCAGGCGATTATTCCTGCTGCAAATGGTGTATTTACAGCCAATAGTTTAGCCAAAGTGTATGCAATGCTATCTCAAAAAGGAATTTGGAAAGGTCAGCAGTTGATTCGTCCAGATGTATTTTCTGAATTGAGTCGAGTGCAATATACCGATCGAGATCGCGTGATGCCGATACCTATGCATTGGCGCTTGGGGTATCACCGTATATTAACCTTAGGAAAAACCGCAGAGCAGGGCTTTGGTCATATGGGCTTTAATGGTTCAGGGGCTTGGAGCGATAGTGAGCGAGGCTTAAGTTTTGCCTATACACATAACTTTGCTACAGGTTCTTTAACTGGGGATTATCGACTTTGGGCTTTGAGCCAAGAAAGTTTACGCTGCGCAGATGCGGTCTTAACAGGCAAAAAAGGCTGGTTTTGACAAGTCTGAGATTTAGTCAGCGTCTAAGATATGTTATGTTCGTCGCGGTTTAGATTTTTGAATATTTGTGACATGAAGGCTCCCATTCTTATCCCGCTGGTTGCTACAGGACTATTGTTAGGCTGTTCCGAGGCGAATCAAACGCAACATGATCAGTCTAAACTTCAAGTGGCAGAACAAAAGCAGATTATTCCTGCGTGGGTTGGGAGTTATCTGGGGACAATGCCGTGTATGGGATGTTTGTCCCGTTGTGAAGACTGTCCGGGTATGGCAGTTGCACTAGAGCTGCATGAAAACATGACTTATACCCTAAAACGAGAAAGTTTGAGTGGCCATAACGAAATCGAAACTTTGACTGGAGCACTTCGTTTTAATGCTCAAGATCAGCACAAGGTAGAGTTAGTGAATATGACAACGCGAAACTTGCTTTATATCGATTTAGAAGATCGTGTTTTAGAAATACGTGAAGATGTGACTGGAAAAAAATATCAAATGCAGAGTGATTTTATTTTAGTGAAACCAGCTTAATTTCCTAAATAGCTGTATTTTAGAAATTCATTTTAATATTTACACCTTTTTACTTTTCCAAAGCTCTCACTTTATTTCAAATCCATAATCTAAATACATAAATAGCTTGAGATAGAGAGTGGGATAAAAATGGAGCTAATGGTTTTTGGATTATTGATCTAAATCAGGTTTATAGCTTAGAAATGCGAGAACGGAGTGAAGTAATTCATTCACTCTTTGGCAAAAAAACAGTATGCTTAGGCCTATAAAAAGGAGCATACATGTATCAGGTACTTGCACGGAAATATCGTCCTCGCAATTTTAATGAGCTAGTGGGGCAAAACCACGTTTCTCGAGCACTAACCAGTGCTTTGGAGCGCGGACGTTTGCACCATGCTTATTTATTTACAGGAACGCGTGGGGTCGGAAAAACCACCATTGCCCGTATTTTGGCGAAGTGCTTGAACTGTGAAACGGGTGTGACTTCGACGCCGTGCGAAGTTTGCCCAACCTGTACCGCCGTGAATGAAGGCCGTTTTATTGATTTAATTGAAATCGATGCGGCATCACGGACTAAAGTTGAAGATACGCGAGAACTTTTAGACAATGTTCCTTATGCGCCGACACAAGGTCGTTTTAAGGTCTATTTGATCGATGAAGTACATATGCTCTCTACGCATTCTTTTAATGCTTTACTCAAAACATTGGAAGAACCGCCTGAACATGTCAAATTCCTTTTTGCAACGACAGATCCGCAAAAGCTCCCAATTACCGTGATCTCGCGTTGTTTGCAATTTACATTACGCCCGTTGGCTGTCGATGAAATAACTGAGCATCTGGGGAATATTTTAAATAAAGAAAGCATCCAAGCCGAACAAGATGCGATTTGGCAAATTGCAGAGTCTGCCCAAGGCTCATTACGTGATGCACTTTCTTTGACAGATCAAGCGATTGCTTACGGTCAGGGTGCTATTCAGCACCAAGATGTCAAAGAAATGTTGGGTTTAATCGACCGTACCATTATTTATGATTTGATCCTTGCGATACATCAAAACCAAAAACAACGGGTGAGTGAGTTGCTGATGCAATTCCGCCAGCAAGCACTCGATGTATCTTTAGTTTTAGATCAGCTGATTTCGACTTTACATGAGTTGGCATTACTACAATATTTGCCAGAACTTAGTCTCAAATATAGTGCTGAAATTAATAAAAAAATCATGCAATTGTCTCAGCAAATTGCTGCACAAGACTTACAACTTTATTACCAAATTGCATGTAAAGGGCGTGCTGAATTACAGCTAGCAGTCACCCAAGAGCAAGGCTTTGAAATGTCAGTGCTGCGCATGTTGGCGTTCCGTCCATTACAACCGAATGAAGTGCTGGTGGCTCAGGCCAATAGCGCTGTAGTTGAATCCGAATCTGTACAACAAACGGCAATACTGACTTCTGATCCAGAAACGGCTTTGCATCAAGACGCAGATGTTGAAGTGACATTTGAAGACGCTGAAATAACTCAGAATGCAGAACCTGAGTTTAAGCCTGAATTTGATGATGGAGATCTTTCAGAAAGCGACGAAGATAATAAACCACCAGTGGATGTATCTCAGCAATCTGATCAAATCGTATTCGATCCTTCAAGCGATGAAGTGTTGTTTGATTTAGATGAAGCAGACGAATTTAATGCGCAAAGCAATGACGATGAGCCAAATAGTGATGATTTCTTATTTGATGAAATTGTACCGCTAGAAACAGAAACTCAAAATGACGCATCCGTTGAACCTGCCGCAGTAATAGCTGAACCTGCTGTACAAGCGGAGTCTTCTGATTTAGCAAATGAAGTGCTGTCTGCTGATAGCGTACAGGACACCCAAGTTGTAGAAAATGAAAGCCTGCAAACTGTTGCTGCTATTGTAGAGCCCGTTCAACCTGAACAGGTTTCAACTGCATCAGCCGATTTAATGCCGCAAGATATTTTACAACTACAACCGCAGCAGTTAGTCGGTGAGTGGACAGTGGAGAAGTGGGAGTACTGGTTCAGAAGCAGTGGCTTATCACCCGCGGTACAAGAGTTGGCTCAGCAAGGTTTAATGGCTGGGCAAATTAATGCCGAGTCTGTGTTTATGATTCCGCAGCGTTATGAGCAACTCCTCACCCAATTACGTCATGTCTTGGAAGAAGCGCTTAAAGCTGAATGGCCTCAGACGCGTTTTGATGTGAAATATGCAGAAGTTGAAACGATTACCCCGTACACCATGCAGGCGCAGCGCAAGCAAAAAGCATTTCAACGTGCACATGAGTTACTGCAAAACGAAGACACGGTCAAAGGTCTTGTACAAACTTTTGATGGTGAATTACACAATATTCAACTTAAGTAATGTCATGGCTTAAGTAGTGGCGCAAAGCACTCCGCATTTCAGAGGGAATCGGGGTGCTTTTTCGTGTTTCACGGTCTACAAAGACATGAACAAAATGTCCTTGAGCTGAAGCAGTTTCTTGACCAAATTTGAAAATGGCAAGTTCGTAAGTGAGTGAAGAGTTCCCTATTTTGGCAATAGTCACACCAACATCAATAATCTCAGGATAAGACAACTCATGTAAGAAACTGCATGCTGAGTCGACCACTAAACCAATAATAGGGGATTGGTGAATATCAAAATTTGCTTTTTCAATCAGTAAGGCATTTGCGGCAGTATCAAAATAACTATAGTAGGTGACGTTGTTGACATGGCCATAGAGGTCATTGTCCGACCAACGTGTTTGAATCGGTAGAAAATAATGAAATTGGTCACGTGTCTTTGCAGCTTGTCTCATCGATATCATCCTTAAAATCGTATTATAAATAGCCTAAGTTAATTATATGGCTTAGCTGTAAATGGCTTGATAAATCTCGCGTGCCTGTTGCCACTCCAGTTCTCTTGGGTTGTTTTGTAGTAGGCGTGTTTGTAACATAGCATCGGTTGCAAGCTGGTCTAGACTATGTTCAGAAACATTCAACGCTTTGAGTTTTAAGGTTAAACCACTGCGGTCTAAATGGTTTTGCATATGATCGACAAAAAGATCAGAAAGACCATCGGTACAGCCTGTACTTTTTGGGTCGAGCCAGCAGATCAGTTCTGCATAATGTTGCTTAGCTAGTGGAAGATTAAACTTTAAAACCTCTGTCAGCACTAAGGCATTACTGTGTCCATGAGAAATGTGAAAATGTCCACCCAATGGATAAGCAAGCGCATGAACAGCACCGACAGGGGCATTGGCAAAGGCTTGTCCTGCCAACATTGAACCGACTAACATATTTTGTCGAGCTTCTAAATTTCGACCATCTTCTAGCACCAAGCTGAGGTTCTGATTCAGCAGTTTTAAAGCCTGTTTCGCTAGCATGTCGGCATAGGGGTTTTTCTTGATTTTAGAGGTATAAGCTTCAATCGCATGTACCATCGCATCAATGCCTGTAGCAGCACTAATATGACGCGGTAGGTTTTCAGTAAATGTCGCATCCAAAATCGCCACATCGGCAAAAAGAACGGGTGCTACAATTCCAGTCTTTGTCGTTTCACCTGTGGTGACAATCGAAATCGGTGTGACCTCAGAGCCTGTCCCTGCAGTGGTTGGGACCAAAATTAAGGGTAGGCGAGGTGCTTGGGCATTATTTACCCCATAAAGATCTGATAACTGTTGCTGCTGTGCAGGATGGCTGAGGATGGCAATAATTTTTGCAACATCCATAGAGCTGCCGCCACCAAAGCCTATAACGATATCTACCTTTTGCTGTTTGGCATAATCAACCGCATTTAAAACAATTTGCTCACTTGGATCTGCTTCAACCTCACTGTAAATACTGTAAGTCAGAGAGAGATCTTCTAAAATTTCCAAGATGGGAAGATGGAGCTGATGCTTTAACATGCCTGCATCTGTAACCAATAACAGATGCTGATAAGGACGTGCTGTTAAAATGCCTCTGAGTTGCTGAATGCTGCCTAAGCCTGAAATAATATTCGGCACAGTTTGAAATTGAAATTGGTTCATATCAGCATCCTTTTTTATATCTTATCCAACAATATTGTTTTGTACTTCTATAGGATTCATCCTCTAAATAACTTAACATAAGACACTTGAAAATAAAGCTGTTTAGAGGTGGTTATGTCATTCACAGCGCCCTATAAGGTGTTATGTGTCTGTTTAGGAAATATTTGTCGTTCTCCCACGGCAGAAGTGGTTCTCAGACATTTTTGTGATGCACATCAGCTCAACATCGAAATCGATTCGGCGGGAACCAGTAATTACCATCCCAACAAAGCACCTGACTTGCGTAGTCAAGAACATGCTTTAAAACGGGGCTATGATTTATCCAGCTTACGCGCACGACAGTTACAGACCCGTGATTTTGTTCATTTCGATTTAATTTTGGCGATGGATCATCTTAATTTTGATGATATTCAAGCCTTGTATCAAACAGCGCAAACTGAATTTGGTACTCAGCCTCTCCGCGCTAAAATTGCACTGATGTCTGAACATGACGCGCAGTATCCGCAGCAAGCATTACCTGATCCTTACTATGGTGGCTCTGATGGTTTTGAACGTGTTCTTGACCAATGTGAGTCGAGCAGCCAAGCGTGGGTCAGTATTTTTAAACAACACTTTGAACAGTAATTAAGGTTCGTGCATGCAAATCGAAACACAAAAACAGCTTAAACCTTTTAATACGTTAAGCTTAAATGCGATAGCCTCTCATTATGTTCAAATTCACAGTCCAGATGAGCTTGTAGAAGCATTGGACTATGCACAGCAACACGCTTTGAATATCATGATTTTATCTGGTGGAAGTAATATGCTGCTTCCTGCACAAATTGATGCTTTGGTTGTTCATATGAATATTCTAGGCGTAGAAAACCTGTCTGAAGATGCAACTACCAAAACTATACGGGTCGGTGCGGGCCAAGTTTGGCATGACTTTGTGCTTTGGACGACAGAACACCATTTATTTGGCTTACAGAATTTGGCGTTGATTCCAGGCCTCGTGGGTGCATCTCCTGTACAAAATATTGGGGCTTATGGTGTAGAAGTCGGTGAGTTCATCGAAAGCGTGCAAGTCTATGACCGACAGTTGAAAACATTTAGTGATATTGAAGCTAAAAACTGTGCATTTAGTTATCGTCATAGTATTTTTAAAGATAATCCAAATCGCTATGTGATTACGCATGTGACCTTCAAGTTGTTGAAAAAAGAAGATTTGAAAATTAGCTATGGTGACTTAAAACAAGCCGTGGGTGATGAGCTAACAGCTTTTAATTTACAACAGCAAGTGATTCAGATTCGTCAAAGTAAATTGCCTGATCCGAAAGAATTTCCTAACGTAGGCAGTTTTTTTAAGAACCCAATTATTAGTCAGCAAGCTTATGACCTTTTAGCTCAACAATTTGAAAAACTGCCACATTATCCGCAGCCGAATGGTGATGTTAAAATCGCAGCTGGTTGGTTGATTGATCAATCGGGCTGGAAAGGTAAGCAGCTCGGTGTTGTCGGGATGTTTGCTAAACAAGCCTTGGTTTTAGTGAATTATGCCAATGCAGACTTGAACGATGTACAGAGCACATACCGTGCAGTACAGCAGGATGTGTATAATAAATTTAAAGTTTTGTTGGAACCTGAGCCTGTGCTATTTAATTCGGCGGGTCTCATCCAATCTCATCAGGATCGTTAAAAGTATGAGTAAAACCCATAAAATGGTACGTTTAATGCAAATCACTTCGGTGCTGTTTGCATTTTTCGGCTGTTTAATGATTTTTATTTATACGCCTTTTTACTCTAAGCTGATTGTGGCGACATTAAATGCCTTTGTCCCTGTAGACGTCAATGAAGTTGCAGCACAAAGTCAAAAAATGGCAGCACTCAGTGAACAAGAAAGCTTAGAACCGGGTTCTGATTTATGGATTGCTCGTCAAGCGTACTTACAGTTGATGGAAGAGCAAATCAAAGAACATAATTCGCAAAACCTAACCACGATTCAGGCACGTTATAAAGCACTGCAACAGTTAATTATTTCTGAACAGCGTGAAGAGCAAGAAAAAGAGCAAAAGCCTCAAATTCCTTTGGTGGTTGAGACGGCAAGTTCTGAGGTTGATCCGACCGAAAATGTCAAAGAACTACTAGAGCTGAATAGCAAAGAAAATAAAGCCTTGATGGAACATTATCTCGACTTTTTAAAAACACATAAAGTTGAGACTGTAGAGGAAGAGCCGATAGATGAACAAATCTATCAGGACATCGCACAAATACATGCACAAAATGAAGAGAGAAAAGCGGCATTAAACATGCCGAATGCCATAGTTGTTTTGGGTGGTGGATTAACTTTAGACAAAAATCGTAAAGATATTGTGGTGAATGAATATACGCGATTACGTCTTGAAACCACATTGCAGGTCGAACAACAGTTCAAGCTCCCCATTGTGCTTAGCGGTGTCGAAGCCCCGTATATGCAAAGATGGTTAAAGGCACGTGGAGTCGATGCGAAACTATTGGAAGATCGTAGTATGAACACCTGCGAAAACTCGCGCTTTAGCTCTTTGCTGTTGCAGAAAAAAGGTGGCGCACCTAGAGTGATTTTAATTACAGATCAATATCATATGCCACGTACACGTCGTTTATTTGCTTTAAATGGTATAGAAACACAGCCGATTGAAGCACCTATGCCGACCCAATTAACCCAATGGCGCCCAAGTGAACAAAATTATGACCATAGTCGCCGTGCCAATTATGAAATGCTTGCGACAATTCGTGATGTTCTGGTGGGTTCGAGTGACTGTCGGGAGATTCCATAATGCCTGAACTTCCTTTTTTAAATCCTTCCGTACTCAAACAACTTGAACTTCCTGTGCCGAGCCGTGAGACGACACCACAGCTTTTAATGCCTTTGAATCTAAACCAGCCGTATGAAGCATCGGTGGAGATGGTGTCTTATCGTCGTTTATATGGTTTAGATGCGTTGGACTGTGATCACTGGCAAGGTTATGTTCAAATGCCTTTGTTTAAGCTGCATGTCCAAGTTTTTGCACCAAAAATTGAAAAAATCAAAGGTTCAGTCTGTCTGTTGCATGGTTATTTAGAGCATAGCGGAATTTATCAACCCATTATTAAAGAGTTGCTTGAACAAGGTTTTAGTGTACTGACCTATGATCTTCCAGGGCATGGACTCAGTGATGGATCACCTGCGAATATCCAAAATTTTGATCATTATCAAGATGTGTTACATGCGGTGGTGCGTTATGTTAAACATGCTGAGCAGTTGCCGCAACCGTGGTTAGGTATAGGGCAGAGCACGGGTGGTGCAATTTTGATGCATCATTTGCTTGAATTTGCCGAACGCCGTGAAAACCCTTATGTGCAACGTGTTTTGTTGTTGTCGCCACTCATTCGACCTGCAAAATCCGCTTGGTGGCATAACTCGGTTGGACTAGGCATTATTCGACGGATTAAACGTCAAGTACCGCGTCATTTTAGGCGGAATAACCATAACCCAGAGTTCTTACGCTTTGTTCGTTTAAAAGATCCGCTACAACCTCGCATGATGGGTATGGATTGGATTTTGGCTATGTCCAAATGGATGTTGGAAATGGAGCAGCGCCCAGCCTGTCGCATTCCTGTCTGGTTAGCCCAAGGTGCGCTGGATCAGACGGTAGACTGGCGTTATAACATTGAGTTTATTCGTGAAAAGTTTCGCTTACAGACTTTATTGATGTTGGAGGAAGGTTCACATCAATTGATCAATGAACGTTCAGATATTCGTGCGGCATTAACAGGTCTAATTCCAGCTTTTTTACATGCGCAGGGTTCATCGAGTGGATATTACTAACATTCTGTGATTTCTCTTATCGAAAATAAAAAGGAGGCTGATAGAGCCTCCTTTTTATTTAGAAATGTTCTAATTTGGACATATTCCACATACGGAAATAGAAGTTCTCTTCATCTTTATTTTCACAAGACAGCAGTTCACCATCTTTTAACCAAAAATGCAGCTGCGCATAGTTTCGAATTTCTCGGTCATTAATACGCTGTGCTAAATGGCGTGCTTTAATTTCTGCTGGATGTTTTAAGCCCGCTGAAGCAATCATTTCTGAAAGTGCCTTTAATGTGTTGTCATGAAAATGAAGTACACGTTCGGCTTTGGTGGGCACATGGATTGCTTTTTGACGCTCTTTGTCTTGTGTCGCAACACCGACAGGGCATTGGTTGGTATGACAACTTTGCGCTTGAATGCAGCCCACAGCAAACATAAACCCTCGTGCAGAATTGACCCAATCTGCACCAATTGCCATGGTACTGGCAATATCAAAGGCACTAACCAATTTGCCACTGGCACCAATTTTGATCTGATCACGTAAACCAGCACCGACCAGTGTGTTGTGTACAAAAAGTAAGCCTTCACGTAGTGGTACGCCCATATTGTCTATCAGTTCGATAGGTGCTGCACCAGTCCCGCCCTCGGAACCATCTACCACAATAAAATCGGGAATAATTTGAGTATGTAGCATGGCTTTGACAATACTCATAAACTGCCAAGGCTGGCCAATACACAGCTTAAATCCGACTGGTTTACCTTCAGATAGCTCACGCAGTTTTTGAATAAAATGCATCATCTGAATAGGTGTTTTGAAGGCAGAGTGACTTGAAGGAGAAACACAGTCATGATCACGACTGACGCCCCGTATTTCGGCAATCTCTTCAGAAATTTTATCTTTCGGTAGAATCCCGCCATGGCCGGGTTTTGCTCCCTGAGAGAGCTTGATTTCGATCATTTTGACTTGAGGTCGTTTGGCTTGAACGGCAAATTTTTCAGGGTCAAATTGCCCATCTAGAGTACGGCAGCCAAAATACCCACTGCCTAACTCCCAAACAATATCGCCTCCATACTCAAGATGGTACGGACTTAAACTGCCTTCGCCAGTATCATGGTAAAAACTACCCATTTGTGCTCCTTTATTTAAAGTGCGAATAGCATTGGCACTCAAGCTGCCAAAACTCATGGCTGAAATATTGAAAATAGAAGCACTATAAGGTTGTGAGCATTGCGAATTGCCCACCAAAATACGGAAGGTTTTAGGGTCAGCAGGTGTACATGGGCTCAGTGAATGAGTCATGAAGCGGTAATTGTCTGCATAGACATCGATAATGGAGCCGAATGGTTTATCTGCATTTTGGTTTTTTGCACGTTGATAGACCAAACTGCGTTGCATCCGTGAAAAAGGCAGTGCGTCTTGATCTGCCTCAATAAAATACTGGCGAATTTCAGGGCGGAAATCTTCAAAAATAAAACGAAAATGTCCCATAATCGGATAGTTCTTTAAGATCGAATGTTTATTTTGTAAAACATCATGCAAGCCAACAAGACTTAGTAAACCTGTGATCAGCCAAATACTGTTCAGTAAAGTGTCCGAAATAAAATAATTAATATAGATGGGCGTATGGCTATAATGAAAAAAAGAAATGCTCAAGAAAATAAAAATACACAGTAGCCAAATGGAGTGCCGTGAAAAAAAAGTATTGAGTAATTTATGCCGTATGGATTGAGCAGGGCTAGACATATGGCTGGGCATCCTTCCTGGTTGTTTAGACCTAATGTGCCAAGTCTCTATTTCATCTACAAGTAATAAATTGTTGTTAAGTCCGTTATTATTCGCAGGGGCAATCCAATATTAAAATTACGGATAAATTTTATACAGATTGATATCTTTCAGAATTTAAAGTATATAAAATGAATATGAACAAGCGCTTATTGTTCAAAAGAAAAAATTATAAATTACTTACTTCTAGGGATAGGTTAGGCCAAGCTTGCATCGGTATAGTGTGGTTGAAGAATGATAAGAAAAAGGGGAAGCTTCAGTGAAAAATAAGGAAACTGTTTTGCCTGCACCTGTTTTAATCGTGGAAGATGAAGCCATGATTCGCTCGCGCCTAGATCTGATCCTGTCGGAGCTGGGCTATAGTCAAGATATGCTGATTTTTGCTAAAAATTTAGCTGAAGCCATGCAAATCATTGCATCACAACCGATTTCTTTAGCCTTAGTTGATTTAGGGTTGCCCGATGGGAATGGTATTACCTTAATTGAAAAACTTAGAGAGATAGACGAAAGCGCCTTAATTCTGGTGATTTCGGCATGGAGTACACAGCAAAGTTTATTTGCCTCGATTAAGGCAGGAGCGAATGGCTATGTACTGAAAGAACGTGATGATGCTGAAGTGCTAATGTCGATACGGAGTATTTTGCGCGGCGGAGCGCCGATTGATCCCTTTATTGCTCGCGAAATTTTAAATCAAATCTCAACCTCAAATACCCCCCAAACTGAGCGTGTAGAGCAGTTGGATGGTCAGGACTATGATCAACTGACCAATCGAGAAACTGAAATTCTAAACTTGGTGGCACAAGGCCTGAGTAACCGCGAAATTGCTGAGCAATTATTTGTTTCGCGCTATACCGTTGAAAGCCATATTAAGCATATTTACCGCAAGCTTTCTGTTTCAAAAAGAACCAAAGCAGTCAGTACTGCGCGTTCTTTAGGTATTTTATGAGAAATGGCTGGCTGAGCATTTTTGTCACACTGTGTTTGTGTGCGCTTAGTTTTGCCAGTTCCGCACAAACGAACTTTGCTGTTAGTCCAACCTGTAAAGTGAATGTCGATAAAATTTCTGCGGTGAAAACAAGTTCTATCGATGTTGTTCCGAAGACGGGATGGGTAGAGGTTAAAAACCCTGACGTGTGGACAGAACGCTGGCCACATTACGATGGCGGCGTTTGGTACCATTTTAATTGGCATTGGAGTTGTAACGACAGTAATGAACTGAAGCAGCCTTTAGCATTTTCTGTGGAAGGCATGAGTAGCGCAGGCGCTGTTTTTTTTAATCGAAACCTGCTTTGGAAAGATAAGCATTTAGTTGAACCCCTATCAAAAAGTTGGAATACTCCGCGTTTTTGGATCCTTCCTGTCGAAAGCTTAAAACAAAAAAACAATGACATTTGGGTCTATGTGGTTGGTAATAGTTATGAAAGTCCGGGTTTAGGCAAACTAGAATTTTCTGATATCACAACAGCATATGATAAACAACAAAAAAGAATTTGGAACAAGAGAGCACTGTTTCAAGTCAATTTAGTCATTTCCACCACCTTAGGTTTGGTGTGCTTTGTCATTTGGTTTTTTAGACGCAATGAAACAACATTTCTGTGGTTTTCTGTTAGCTGTTTGTTTTGGGTCTTGTTTATTTGGAATGTCATCAACCGAGAAGTGTTTCCATATCCAAACTCCTTGTGGGTCATGAAAACTAACCTGACTTTTTTTGTTTTATACAATGTTTGCTTTTGCATTTACTTGCTGCGTTTTGTGAAGACAAAGTTTGCTGAATTAGAGAAAACCTTATTTTTAGTTGCTGCAGTGTGTATTGTCACCATCTTGTTTATCCCGAGCTTGATGGTCAATATCGTATTTGCTGTGATTTTCCTGTTATGTATTGCATTATTTATCGCATCATTCTTTTTTGTGATTTATCGTGCTTATAAGACCAAGCGCCGTGATTATATCTTGTTGGTGGTTTGTTTAAGTGTGATTCTTATCGTTATGCTTTACGATATTTCACTACTTTTTGATGGGCATATTAATGACCATCAGCCTTTGTCGCCGTATACCTCACCGGTGATCACTTTTTTTATTGTGATTATTCTCGCAACACGATTAGATAAAAATATTAAAAAAATACAAAGATTTAATAGTGAACTTGAGCAGCGGGTAAGCTTTGTGACCAGTAATCTGTCCTCTAGTTTATATGCTCGACACCAATTAGAGCTTGAAAATGTCCGCTTACAAGAGCGTATTCATTTAGCACACGATTTGCACGATGGTTTGGGTGCATCTTTGGTTCGTTCCATGATTTTAGTGGATCAGAGCTCCAGCACCATGTCGAATCAACAATTTTTATCCATCCTCAAATTGCTTCGAGATGATTTAAGACAAATTATTGACAGCGGTTCTTTAACTAATAACAAAACGCCAGATAATCCTGTGTTATGGATTGCTCCTGTTCGCCATCGGTTTAGTCAGATCATGGATGAGTTGGACATTGAGGCGACTTGGAGCATTCCAGAGGCATGGGAAATACAACCGACAGCACTACAATGTTTGACTTTAATTCGTGTGCTTGAAGAAAGTTTGACCAATATTATGAAGCACAGCCAAGCACGGCATATTGATGTAAAAATGTATTATCCAAGTACAACTCACCTAGTCATGATTATTCAGGATGATGGTGTAGGTTTTAATGTGGAGTGTGTGCTTAACCACGGGATGGGCATTGGTATGCGCAGTATGAAAATGCGTTTAGAAAAAATTGGTGCTGAGCTCAATATCGAATCTGAAAAAGGCTGTACCAAAATTATTGCCAGTTTAAGGTTTGGTGAGGGAGAAAGTGCTGAGTAGATTAGATTCCTCAGCACTTGGTTTGCTTAAGCTTCGTCAGGTGGGAGTAGCATTAAGACGGATTCGTTCATCAGCATTGCAATGTCTTCTAGAATATCGGCATCATATAAGCTTTCATCAAGTAACAGTGCTTCACCATCTGCTAAGTTCTTAAGTAATGGTGCAAATTGCTCTGAAATGCATAGCCCTTCACCGTTGGCCCAAAATAAGAATTCATCTTCATCGTGGGTATAAAGTAGCCGAGAAGCGGGTTCTAAGATCAGCTGATAACCTTGGTCTAAAATACCTTCTAAATCTCCTGTGCCAATTTCTTCAGCTTCAGGAATATTTTCAGGGTATTTCGGCTCTGACATCAAGGTCATAATAGCATCTTCAAGCAAAGTTGAATTTTGTAGCTGAGCCAAAATTTCTGCTTTTAAATAATCCAATTCGTTTTGTGTTAATTGACCGATCGGGCTTTGTTGATCACGGACAATATCGAGCAAAGGATTACGCAGTAGCGCGTTATCAGATAGTTTATCGCCTACACGGTCTACCATGTCGGTGACGTTTGGCATACGGAAGCCAAAAGAGAAGGTCAGACAGTCATCTTCAGCTACACCAAAATGTGATAAACCTGGTGGTACATAAAGTAGATCACCTGGCGCTAATACTTCGTCAAAATGTACGTCAATTTCAGGCAGTAATTTTAAAGGTTGGCCTGCAACAATCTCAGAGTCAGCATCGCACATTTGACCCAACTGCCAACGACGATGACCATAACCTTGAACTAAAAAGACATCGTAAAAGTCAAAATGCTTTCCGACAGAGCCACCCTTAGGCGCATAGGACACCATGATGTCATCACGGCGCCACTGCGGAATAAAAGGAAATTTTTTCCACAGTGCTGCTAAGTCAAAAGAGTAGTGGTCTACGGCTTGAACCAATAAAGTCCAGAGTTTTGGCATCTTTTGGAAATCAGCTTTTATCAGCGGTGAAGACTTGACCGACCACTGATTTGGGTCACGGTCTTTTTGTTTGATTAAACGGGCTGTGACATTTTCATCTAAAGCCAGTTCCATGATATCGCTAGGTTCTAAAATATTGATAATTTCAGGTAGCGCGTTGCGGACCAATAATGGCTTTTTTTGCCAATATTCGGCAAGGAATTGTTCAGCTGTAATACCGCCAAGAACATCAAGAGATTGGGACATGAAAATAGCCTAAGCAAATTTAAAACAATATTGTGACTATTGTCTTATGATCGAAGGCCTATGTGCAAGTATCGTTAGATTTATTTAAATGCGCTTGGTTGATTTAAATAAATTAAGTTTGTCTGAGTCGTTATGATTGCAGGCATCAAAATTTTTACAGCATAATAGGTCTAAAATATAGTGAAGAAAAATAATGTTAAGTAAAGAAGATGCCGAGAAAATGGCGAATGAGATATTGCAAAAAGAAAGAGAGAAAAGTCAGTCCAAATTAGCGAAAAAATCATCCTCAATCGATAGGATATATAAAACAAAAAATTTGGCTAAGGTGCCGCAATATCAGCATATCTTACTTTTTAGACAAGCCAAAAGTCTCGCTGAAGATCATCCGCTATATAATAAAATGTGGTATGGCTATTTGATATTGGCATTGTTATTTGTCAAATATCTCTTTAGACAGAGGGAAAGTGTGAGTAGCTTTGACCCTAATAATATTGGTCTATTTTCATTTCTTATTCTTTTTATGGTCATTGCGCTAACCGTAGTTTATTAATTCGAATGTACTTTAAACGACTCATTCAAGCTTATCTCTCAGCAAATTCGTTTAAAAAGCTTTGAGCGATTGGTCATATATTATATTAATGCTGTTGTTACATTTAATGCTCAAAATTGAACAGCAACATCTGCTGCTGTTCAATTTATTGAGGAACCAACTAAAAATACTTCTACAGAATTAAGGCACAAGTACTTTTAATTCACGCAGAATATGACATAACTGAATCATAGGCATACCCATCAATGTAGTTTGATCTTGTCCTATCATTTGTTCAAATAAGCTGATACCAAGGCTTTCACACTTGAAGCTTCCAGCACACATCAGTGGTTGTTCAACTTCAACATAACGCTGAATTTCAGGCAGTCCTAGTTTACGGAACTTAACTTTATAGTGCTCAACCAGACTACGTTCAAAACCTGTTGAATGTTGCTGCACGCTGAGTGCGGTACTGAAGTAGACAATCTTGTCCGAATTAGCCTGTAGCTGTTTAATGGCTTTTTCAGTACTCAATGGCTTCCCAATAAAAATATCGGGTGCACCTTCACGCCATGCTACTTGATCTGAACCAATCACGATTGCTTCCGGGTTCTGTGACGCAATGACATGCGCTTTTTCATAAGCCAGTCGTTTGGCTAAATCATCGGCATGGCTTTCACCACGAGGCGATTCGTCTATATCGGGGACAACGCAGCGGTAGTCTAGACGTAAACGGTTCATGAGGTCTTTACGAGTTTGACTGCTTGATGCCAAGATAATTTCTGAAGTATTCATTCGACTGCATATTCCATAAGCACATTCAGTGGTACATAGGAGAGTACAGCTTGATGGCAAGCTTGAACTTTAACAGGAGGCGCAAAACCGGCCTGATAAGCTTCTACCCAACGGGTCACACAGATACACCAAAAATCACCAGGTTGTAGACCTGGAAAGTCAACTTCAGGCACAGGGGTAATAAGATCATTACCCACTCGCTGAGAAAAATTTAAAAACTCAGAGGTCATTTCGACACAGATCGTGTGTTGTCCCAAATCGGAAGGTGCTGTATGACAAAAACCATTACGGAAATATCCCGTGATCGGGGAATAACAACAGCTGGCTAAAGGTTCACCCAAAACGTTTAAACGGTTTAGATTTGGATCAGGATGAATAGACATAAATGCTAAATCTAGTGAGACTTTTCACTATGATAGCAAAACTTTGCCTTTCGTTTGCTTTTCTACAAAAGAAGCTAACCTTTTTCTGCATAATCATTTAAAATCGACGCGATTTTTATATATAGAAAGAGAGCTCTACATGAATTTTCAGCGTATGACTGACCTCGATTTAACGGGTAAACGTGTTCTTATTCGCGAAGATTTAAACGTTCCTGTTAAAAATGGTGTGATTACAAGTGATGCACGTTTACGTGCCGCTTTACCAACAATTAAAGCAGCGTTAGCACAAGGCGCAGCCCTAATGGTTTATTCTCACCTTGGTCGTCCAGTTGAAGGTGAGCCAAAACCAGAACAATCCTTAGCACCTGTTGCTGCGTATTTGACTGAAGCATTGGGTCAAGATGTTCAATTAGTGACGGATTACCTTGATGGTGTTGAAGTTGCAGCAGGTCAAGTGGTACTCCTTGAAAACTGTCGTTTTAACGCAGGTGAAAAGAAAAACAACCCAGAACTTGCGGCAAAATATGCAGCACTTTGTGATGTATTTGTGATGGATGCATTCGGCACAGCGCACCGTGCAGAAGCATCAACTGAAGGTGTGGCACGTTTAGCGAAAGTTGCGGCGGCTGGTCCTTTATTGGCGGCTGAGTTAGATGCACTTGGCCGTGCATTACAAACACCTGAAAAACCAATGGTTGCTATTGTTGCGGGTTCTAAAGTATCGACTAAGTTAGATGTGTTGACATCACTTTCTGATATTTGCGATCAATTGATCGTGGGTGGTGGTATTGCCAATACGTTCTTGGCAGCAGCAGGCTTCAATGTCGGTAAATCATTGTGTGAAAATGATTTGATCGATACAGCAAAGGCAATTGCGGCAAAAGTTTCTGTACCGCTTCCAACGGATGTTGTAGTAGCAGATGCTTCTGAAATCGATTTTGCAGACTTCTTAGGTTCATTGGCAGCAGCAAAAGCTGTCGTGAAAAAAGTTGAAGATGTGACTGACAATGACATGATTTTGGATGTAGGTCCAGAAACGGCAAAAGCATTTGCAGACATTCTAAAAACGTCGAAAACGATTCTTTGGAATGGCCCGGTGGGCGTATTTGAAGTTGATCAATTCGGCGAAGGCACAAAAACTTTATCTTTAGCGATCGCTGAATCTGCTGGCTTCTCTATTGCAGGTGGTGGTGACACTTTAGCTGCTATTGATAAATACGAAGTTGCAGACAAAATTGGTTATATCTCAACCGGTGGTGGTGCTTTCCTTGAGTTTGTCGAAGGTAAAACACTTCCAGCAGTTGCAGCGTTGATAGAGCGCGCACAATAATTATTGTGTGCTCATGCTGTTGTAAAAAGGTTGACTTCGGTCAACCTTTTTTTATGGGATTAACAAATCTATTCATCATTCAGTCATGAAAATGAAATAATGCTGAAATAAACTACAGGGCATTAAATCATCTGTTCTAGGAAAACATTATGAATTTAAAAATGACCCTTGCTGCACTTTTGTTAGCACCATTGGCACTGACTGCTTGTAAGAAAAATGAAGCACCAGAGCAAACCGCTGCGGCATCTGAAACAGCAGCAGTTGAAGAAGCTGTAACGGCTGAACAACAAGCGGCAATTGATGCGATTGATCAGCCAGAGTTGGATGAAAAGAACAAAGACATTCCTGCTGAAGTTGCAAATGCACCAGCAGATGCTGCAACTGCGGATCCTGCGGTAGAGGCTTCGGCGGCTACAGCACACTAAATACACGCGAATTTCGTAAAAAGTCCCTGCAATTGCGGGGATTTTTTTTAAATAGTGTTATTTGTTGCTGAATTGAAACCTTTGAGCATGTAGAATATGTCGCATCAACTGGGAGGACATTATGGCTCTTATTTCATTGCGCCAGCTCTTGGATCACGCCGGCGAACATGCTTACGGCGTACCAGCATTCAACGTAAACAACTTAGAACAAATGCGCGCAATCATGCTTGCAGCAGATGCGACAAATTCACCTGTTATCGTACAAGCATCAGCGGGTGCGCGTAAATATGCAGGTGCTCCATTCTTACGTCATCTTATTTTGGCTGCAATTGAAGAATGGCCACACATTCCAGTGGTAATGCATCAAGACCATGGTACAGATCCAGACGTTTGCCAACGTTCAATTCAATTGGGCTTCTCATCTGTGATGATGGATGGTTCATTGGGTGCAGACGGTAAAACACCAACAACGTATGAATACAACGTTGATGTAACTCGTCGTACAGTACAAATGGCGCATGCATGCGGTGTTTCAGTTGAAGGTGAAATCGGTTGTTTAGGTAGCCTTGAAACGGGTATGGCGGGTGAAGAAGATGGTGTAGGCGCTGAAGGTGTTCTTGATCATTCTCAACTTCTCACTTCAGTTGAAGAAGCACGTCAGTTCGTTGCAGATACCAATGTCGATGCACTTGCAATTGCAGTAGGTACTTCACACGGTGCATATAAGTTCACGCGTCCACCTACAGGCGATATTTTGGCAATTGACCGCATTAAAGAAATTCATGCGGCGCTTCCAAATACTCACCTTGTGATGCACGGTTCAAGCTCTGTACCACAAGAATGGTTAGCGATCATTAACCAGTACGGCGGCGACATCAAAGAAACGTATGGTGTTCCTGTTGAGCAATTGGTTGAAGCAATCAAGCACGGTGTACGTAAAATCAACATCGATACAGACTTGCGTTTAGCATCGACTGGTGCAATGCGTCGTATGATGGCTGAACAACCAAGCGAATTTGACCCTCGTAAATTCTTCGCGAAAACTGTAGACGCAATGAAACAAATTTGTGTTGACCGTTATGAAGCATTTGGTACAGCGGGCAATGCTGACAAGATTCGTCCAATTTCTTTAGAGAAAATGGTTGATCGTTATAAATAATTCTTTTTGAATAATTTATATTGGAAAAGCCCACCCTGATGTGGGCTTTTCTATGTGTGTTTATATTCGAGGCGACAATAATAAGAGTGTGCTATGGAACTGATATTTGCTGCGGCCTGTTGTAGTGTGGTGGTCTCCATTCTTTTAAAATGGGGCAAAAACAAAGGATTTGATCCGATCCAGATGATCAGCTGGAACTATGCTTCAGCCAGTTTACTGTGTTACGTCTGGTTTAAACCTGACCTAAGCCACGTTTCTGTTTCAAATACTCCGTGGTGGCTGATTATAGCGCTTGGTGTCTTGTTACCGAGTGTATTCTTATTTTTGGCCAAGTCTTTACAATATGCAGGCATTGTCAAAACAGAAATCGCACAGCGTTTGTCGGTGATTTTATCTTTATTGGCGGCTTATTTTATTTTTCAAGAACAGTTTAATCAGCTCAAAATTATCGGGGTAGTCTTGGGGCTTGCCGCCGTGATGTGCATTTTATTTACCAATGCCTCTGGTGGTGGAGAAGGTCAAAAACAGGCCGTGTGGTATCTAACACTAGTTTGGTTTGGTTATGCGCTGATTGATATCTTGCTCAAATATACAACAGGGCTGGGTGTGCAGTTTTCCGTTTCGTTAAACCTGATGTTTATTTGCGCGTTTTTATTGTCAGTCGGTTATGTTGCCGTGACTACGAAAAATATCGGCTTAACCAAGAACGTCGTGGCAGGTCTATGTCTTGGGGTGTTGAACTTTGCCAATATCGCACTTTATGTCAAAGCTCATCTGCTACTCAAGGATAGCCCAGCGGTCGTTTTTGCGGGCATGAATATTATGGTGGTGCTGTTAGGCGTATTCAGCGGACTACTTTTCTTTAAAGAGAAGCTCAAATTCCCAACAGTCATCGGATTGGTGTTGGGTATTACAAGCGTGGCTTGTTTAGCTTATGCAATGTCTGTTTAAAATAGTTCTGCACAAAGGAAAAAGGGTGCTTGAACAGATCTTCAATCACTGCAATTCCTAATAACAGCCCTGGTTGCTCACAACTGGGGCAATCGGGATATTGAGGGCGCATAATATGTTGATACTGACCTAAATAGATTTTATTACAGTGTGCACATTCAAATTTCATCGGCATATTGGGCTTAACAGACATCAGCAACCTCACTATTTTTGTTTTTGATATTGAAAATGATGAAACAATTTTCAGGCCCAAAATATAAAAGGGACTGAAGTCCCTTTTATATACAAATAGCATTACAGCTGCGTGAAAATATCTTCTTTGCTTAAACGAGACTTTGGCAATTTTGCATTGAAGTCGGCATCACTCCGATAGCCTAGTGTGAGCAATACAGAAGGGACTAGACCTTGTTCGGTTAAACCTAGCTCTTCACTAATAATGGATTCATCAAAACCACCAATTGGCGTCGCATCAATTTTTTCAATACCTGCAGCCAATAGAATTTGACCTAAAGCAATAAAGGTTTGGTTTTCAGCCCAACGCTGTACATCACCTTTTTCATTGCGGTAATAGTTGACATAACCTGAACGACTGTCTTTTTGGCCTTGTTTAGCTGCCTCATCTTTAAAACGACCATGTAGGTCATCTTGATGCAATAAATTTTCCAAATGTTGCTCAGAAATATCGGCTTTGGTACAAAATAAAATTGTATGTGATGAATCTAGTACTTTGGGAGCATTGTATGCGTATTTACCCACCAGTGCTTTTGCAATTCGTTCTTTGGCGTTTGTGTTTTCTGCAATGAAAAAATGCCAAGGCTGGATGTTGATAGACGATGGCGTTAAGCGGAGAATTTCTAATAATCGAGTAAACTGTTCATGAGGGATCTTTCTATTTGGGTCATAAGCTTTGGTGGTATAACGACTTTTTGAAATATTTAGCAGATCCATAATCGCACTCAATTTATTATTGATGTCTCATTCTAACCGATGAAAGGAGACTTGTGATCACGCTACAACTCTAACAGACTTAGATTTTAGTTGAATATGTGTACTGGCTGAAAACGCATTTAAGCGCCTGTGAATAAAGTATTTATATGAAAAGTTTTTTATTTCAAACAGATAAAATAATAAAAAAGTGATTCTATTAAAAAATGGGCTACTTTTGCTTAAATCTTGACAACCTAGTATAATGCAGACTACGAGTAGGTATTGTTCCTACTTTTCTATGATATAGCTGATTGTGATCTATCTGAGTTCAGGCATTTGGCTTGAATATCATCATTGTAACTACAGAATTATTATTCAAAACCCGTTTTATTAATCTCTTTGTTCCATCACAAAAAGCTCACTTAGTGAGTTAAAATTTTGACAACTTTAGATACATGGCGTGTTGCTACAGCCGTAAATGGTAGTGAAATCAATGTAAAATTGGTGCCACTTAAACGTAAACAGAATACAAATCACGGTTTAATTTGGGTTGAAGTGGGGCATATGATTCAACTTGAATCTGGCGAAACTCTTCCAATGAACTTAGATGGTTTGAGTTTTTATACCGGTGTTAATCAATTGTACCGTCTAAATGAGTTGAATTAAGGCGGGTAAGTACTTGAGTTAGCATTATGTATAATATTGATTGGTATAGTAAAAAAATGGCATTAATACTGCCATTTTTTTAATGCCAAATTTTGTAGATGACCATTCGCATTAATTTCTAAAATCTGAGCGGAATCTTCTTTCCAGTCACCGAGTACAATTCTCTTTTTCCCATCGATATCATGAATATTGGCACGATGGGTGTGTCCGTGAATCAGTAAATCCGCATTGCTTAATGCTGCTTGAACAGCATCTTGATTCACATCCATGACTTCATAGCTTTTAAACTGTTGTGCTTGACGGCTTTTTTTACGGAACCCATTGGCCAGTTTTTGTCTAAAACCAAGAGGTGTACTTTTTAAAAACTTCAGCAGAAGTGGATTGCGGATAATTTTACGAAAACGCTGATAGGATACGTCATCCGTGCAGAGTAAATCACCATGTTCAATACGAATGGTGTGATCTGAAAGTTTGAGTGTGCAAACTTCAGCTAACAGTTGACCATTAAATTGGTCGAGGAACTGCTGTCCTAGGGCAAAATCACGGTTACCTGTTAAGAAATAGATGTGATTGCCTGCATTTGAAAATTGTTTTAAGGCGCGAATGATTTCATCTAGCCAAGGAGCAGTGTAGTCGTCGCCGATCCATGCATTGAACCAGTCGCCTAAAATATACAGTTGGGTATTCTTGTTCTTATAAGCATCTAATAAATCTAAAAACCCCCGAACGAGTCGAGGGTGATCTGGTGACAAGTGTAAATCAGCGATAAACAAATAGGTCACGGAAGTTTCCATTTTAATTTATCTCCCTAAATCCCTCTTTTAAAAGAGGGACTTCCTCCCTTTTTTAAAGGGAGGTTAGGAGGGATTCTTACTCAGAAATGATCTTAGCAGATTCAATCACAACGTTTTCTAGTGGAACGTCAGCGTGGTAGCCACGGTTGCCAGTACGAACACCTTTAATTTCGTTTACTACGTCTAGGCCTTCAGTTACTTTACCGAAAACTGCATAACCCCAACCTTGTGCATTTTTGCCAGAGTGGTTAAGGAAAGAGTTGTTACCCACGTTAATAAAGAACTGCGCAGATGCAGAGTGAGGTGCTTGTGTACGCGCCATTGCAATTGTACCAAGGTCATTGGTTAAGCCGTTATCAGCTTCGTTTTCAATTGCATCACGTGTTGCTTTTTCTTTGAAGTTTTCATCCATACCACCACCTTGGATCATGAAACCATCGATCACGCGGTGGAAAATTACGCCGTCATAGAAACCGTCACGTACGTATTCTAAGAAGTTAGCAACAGTGATTGGTGCTTTTTCGTTGTTAAGTTCAAGAACAATACGACCTTTATTGGTGTTTAATTCGACTTGAGGAAAACTCATTGTGTAATCTCCTAATCATGGACATCAAAGCCATGGGTTTTTTGGTTGTGAGAAGCATAAGCAAACTGTAAACTACAAGGCAAGTAAAAACGTTATTTTCTTTGTAAAATAGATCAAATATCGTTTAAGGGGCTGTAAAATATTCATAAATCGACTGATAGATCAGTTAGAATTATGCTCGTATAGCAGGACCCTATTTTTCCTTAATTTTTTTCATCAAAGTGATTTTTAAACTATGAAGCCGAATGATGTTGTTTCAACACTGCCAAATAACCCGACACCAAGTAACAATGCCTCTGTCGCAGCGCAGCAAGAACAACAGCCAGGCTTAGACTTTGTTCGCCAAGTGATTACCGAAGATTTGGCTGAAGGTCGTACGCAAAAAGTAGTCACGCGTTTCCCGCCAGAGCCGAATGGTTATTTACACATTGGTCACGTGAAAGCGATTTGCTTAAACTTTGGTATTGCCAACGAGTTTGATGGTTTGTGCAACCTACGTTTTGATGACACCAACCCAGATGCAGAAGAACAAGAATATGTAGATGGGATCGCCAATGACGTTAAATGGTTAGGTTTTGAGTGGAATGGCGAACCGCGCTATGCATCAAGCTATTTTGATCAACTCCATGCATGGGCGATTCAACTGATTAAACAGGGTGATGCTTATGTGGATTTGCAGTCACCTGAAGAAATTCGTTTGAACCGTGGTAACTTTATTGAGCCAGGTAAAAACTCGCCTTACCGCGATACTTCAGTTGAAGAAAACCTTGCGCGTTTTGAAAAAATGAACAATGGCGAGTTTGCAGAAGGTGAAGCTGTTCTGCGTGCCAAGATCGATATGGCATCTCCAAATGTGCATATGCGTGATCCTATTTTGTATCGTGTACTCCATTCAGAGCATCACCAAACAGGTGATAAATGGAAAATGTACCCAATGTACGATTATGCGCATCCATTATCCGATGCAATTGAAGGCATTACTCACTCATTATGTACTTTGGAATTTCAAGATCACCGTCCGTTTTATGACTGGGTGGTTGAAAAAGTTCATTCTGAAGCAGTACCACGTCAGTATGAATCTAGCCGTTTAAATATCGACTACACCATTACCTCTAAGCGTAAATTGCGTAAATTGGTTGAAGGTGGTTATGTCAATGGATGGGATGACCCACGTATGCCAACCGTTGTAGGTATGCGCCGTCGTGGTTTTACCCCAGAAGGCCTACGTGACTTCTGTAAGCGTGTTGGTGTGTCGAAGTCAGATGGTATTGTTGATGTTGCAATGCTTGAATACTGCATCCGTCAGTCTTTGGAAAATACAGCTGCTCGTGGTATGGCAGTATTGAATCCACTCAAAGTCACACTCACAAATTTGCCTAACGATATAGATTTAACTCATTCACGTCATCCAAATGTAGACATGGGTGAGCGTGTAATTCCGTTAACCTCTGAAATTTATATCGATCGTAAAGACTTTGAAGAAGAACCACCAAAAGGCTTCAAGCGTTTAATTCCGGGTGGTGAAGTTCGTCTACGTCATGCTTATGTCATTAAGTGTGATGAAGTGATTAAAGATGAAAACGGTAAAGTGGCTGAGTTGAAATGTTCAATCGACCCTGAAACTTTGGGCAAAAATCCAGAAGGTCGTAAAGTTAAAGGGGTGATTCACTGGGTATCTGCGACTAAAGGCATTCCTGCTGAAGTGCGTATTTATGATCGTCTGTTTACAGAGTCAGACCCTGAAGTGGGTGATGATTTCTTAGCGAACTTGAACCCTGATTCATTGAAAATTGTACAAGCAGTGATTGAGCCTGCATTGGCGCAAGCACAACCTGAAGACCGTTTCCAATTTGAGCGTGAAGGCTATTTTGTTGCAGATCAATACGACCATACAGCAGAAAAACCTGTGTTTAACCGTATTTTAGACTTAAAAGACAGCTTTAAGCCTAAATAAGCGCTGTTTGCTTGATGTGGATAGATATAAGGCTCAACTTCGGTTGAGCCTTTTCGTAGCGAAACCAATAGGAATACACTGTGATTGTTCGAGATAAAACCAATAGCTTTGCATTACTATTTGCTTGGCGCGGCACTATTTTGCCGAAAGTGTTTCCGGCACTGATGGTCGGTGTTTTAATTTCAACTCTTTTGGTTTATCTAGCGACTCAACATTACGTGACAGCTCCTGCAGTGCCTGTCATTGGGTTTACTGTATTTGGTGTGATTCTTTCGATTTTCTTAAGCTTTCGAAATACAGCGTGTTATGACCGCTGGTGGGAAGGGCGTAAGCTATGGGGCGCAATGATTGCCAACGCACGGCATATGATCCGTGATAGTTATGTCTTAAATGATGCAGAGCGTACAGTTTTGATGTATCGCGTGATGTTATTTAGTCATTTACTTCGAGATCGTTTACGGCAGCAAAGTCATACCTATGACCACTATCAAGCCAAAGTACAACTGACAGTAGAGCAGTGGGAGGTATTGGCTACGCATATTAATCCACCGCAATATCTATTAGAGCTTACGCAGAAAGATCTGGCGGTGTTGTATAAGCGTGGTGAGATTAGCGATATTATTTACAGTATGCTGACTAAGCATACGGTGGCAATGGGAGATATTCACGCTGGTTGTGACCGTATTTCATCTACACCTCTGCCATTTTCTTATTCGGTTTTGTTACACCGTGCCGTGTACTCTTTCTGTCTCATTTTACCTTTTAGTTTAAGTTCCAGTCTCGGTTTTTGGTCACCGGTGATCGTGGCCTTAATTGCCTATCTCTTATTGGGTTTAGATGCGCTAAGTGCAGAGTTAGAAGAACCCTTCGGACTTCAAGAAAACGACTTGCCTTTAGATGCTATTGTGCGGGGCATAGAGCGCGAAATGCTCAGTTCTTTAAATGAATCTTTGCCAGAACCAGTGAGCGCACATAGAGCCAATTTAAGTTAAAGCAGTGAACAAATCCATAACAGAAAATGAGCGGATTGCCTGAGCCATAACAAATTTTCGATATGATTGGTTTATTGAGATGTGCTATCACTAAGTTTAAAAGTGATAGGGATATAACAATGACTACCGTGATCGAAACTCAGATGTTGATTCGGCGTTCTGTCAATATTGTGTTTAACGCTTTTGTTGATCCACTCATAACCACCAAGTTTTGGTTTAGTCAGTCTTCCGGCTATTTAGAAAAAGGCGCAATGGTCGATTGGACATGGGATAAATACCAAATTACGCACTCGACTCATGTCCTACAAGTCGTTGAAAATGAGCTGATCTGCATCGAATGGGGCACGCCTAAAACTAAAGTAGATTTTGTATTTGAAAAAATCGACAGCATGAATACCTATGTGATCATTCGAAACTATGATATTGAGTTACAGGGTAATGAGCTGATTCATTATGTGATGGATGCAACAGGTGGCTTTACTACAGTGCTAGATGGTGCCAAGGCATGGCTTGAATACGATATCCAGCTCAACTTGGTTGAAGATAAATTTCCACCTTTTGAACTGCGTTCACATCAGTGATCTTTTTTAGAGCGCTCTTCTTTAAACTCAAAATAGTTCCCAAGCTGCTGTTTGGCCTTATCACGTAATTTCTTTTTGATATACAGCACCAAGGCAAAACAGGTGGTGGTCAGCGTTAACATTAGGCTGTTCATGAAACTCATCATAGAGCTAACATAGCCAATAGTAGTAAGTCGGTGCATCATCTTGATGACTTGTGGGCTACTTTCAACGCCTGTAATGGCCCACGTACACAAGTGTTCACAGTTATTGATAATAAGATGGTAGTTGTTTTCATGCATGCGTGAGCGCATACGGCGAACCACTTTACGGCCTTTATATTTGGGGGCTTGGTACTGATTGACTGTAATTTTACGTCCGTGGCTAAAGTTCTCGATGGAGGTTATTTCAATCGGATGCTTTTTAAAAAGATGTGCAAAACCTGAATAATGAATCACACGTCCACGCCCCGCATATATACCGTGATGCGTATAGCCAAAATTTTTGACTATGAGATGAGCCCCCAAGGGGTAGTGGACTTTTTGTTGTTGCATGCCTAATACGTGCTAATTCATTACAGTTGTCTTTTATCTGTATTTTAAAGCTTCTGCTGAGAATAATCGACTGTTTAGTGGGTTTCGGTTATTTGAGTTTACGATGATAGAAATAAAAGAGACCGATTGGAAAGGAGTGTCTAGCTTTTGTGATCGCATTAAAAGAGGATGCAAGCATCCTCTTTTAAGATGAAGTAGTGTTTATTGGTTCACTAGACCTAAAAGTGAGTTTTGGGTACTGCACATGCGTGTTGCTTCTTCAGTGTTCATCGCTTTCACATCTTCTTCAAATTTCTTTTTTTGTTCTTTGAGTTGTTCTTCCGGCAAACCCATCTGCTCGGCAAGTTTTTCCATTTTTTCCCAAGACTCCACACAGGCTTTTGGCATTTTGCTACATGCTGTTAAAGATAAAAGGGTAATACATGTGCTGACCATAAGTAATTTTTTCATTGCTTAAACCTTTAATTTTCAAACATTATTGATTTTTATATTGAGCCTGTAAGGTAACAAAAATTTAAGGCTTTGTATAATATTTAAACGTTCAAAGTGTACTGTGTTTCACATGCCGTGGTTTTTTTATAAGCAGAGTGACGTACAGACATTAAAAAAGGCATTTAGATCAATCTAAATGCCTTTTTTTGATGAATATTCAGTGACTCTACTACTGTAGAGGTCGATGCTGAAGTTCATTTAACTCCTTACGGCCATAGCCACGAGAAGCTAATACTTTTTTAATCCCAACAATCACGTCTTCATCGGTCGCTGTTTTAAGCTTTTCGATGAGCTGTTCATTGGTTTTACAAGAGCAGTCATTTTCAACACAAGCAATTTGATTTTTATGCTCGTTTTGCTGTTCATTTGAAAACAGCTTTTGCCAAAAACTCATATAGACTTCATTTACAACCTAACATAGGGTGAAATATAACCAATCTGTAAAATAATGCAAGTCAGCGTGAGAGATAAAAGCAGCGATCGATGTCGAAAAATTCCGATTATAGCGCAAGGTATTAACGTTATTATGACAGTTGAAATACTTGCATTTTATATAAGCTTATCTTTTTTCATGAAAATTAAAAAAGAAGCTCATTCGAGCTTCTTTTTTATACGGTTTAAGTTGCAACAAATTGTTTAAACTTTTTCCAGCAAAACCCCAGATTCAACATGGTGGGTATAGGGGAATTGGTCAAACAGAGCAAACTGTGAAATTTTATGGGTTTGGCTGAGTGTTTTTAAGTTGTCATGCAAGGTGTCAGGATTACATGAAATATAGATAATCCGTTCAAAACGCTGAATCAATTTTAAGGTTTCATCGTCAATACCCGCACGCGGTGGGTCAACAAACACCGTATTGAACTCATAGCTGCTCATGTCGATATTTGCTTCTTGTAAGCGACGGAATTCACGCTCGCCGTTATAGGCTTGTGTGAAGTCTTCTGCTGATAAACGCGCGACTTGAATATTATCGATGTGGTTTTGTTCGATGTTCCACTGTGCTGCATACACTGAAGACTTAGCCAGCTCAGTGGCTAAAACACGGTTAAAACGGGTGGAAAGCGGTAGGGTGAAGTTACCATTGCCACAGTAAAGTTCTAACAAATCTTTATTTGACTGCTGTGCAGCATTGCAGGCCCATTCGAGCATTTTTTGGCAGACTTGCGCATTGGGCTGCGTAAAGCTGCTTTCAATTTGTTTGTACTGATATTTGCGCTCAAAAACTTGTAGTTCTTCCACCACAAATTCATCAGTGAGTACCACTTTTTGACCACGGCTACGGCCAATCAACTTAATATTTAATTTTTCTGAAAGTTGTTTGGCTAAAACCTGCCATTGTTCATCGAGTGGGCAGCGATAAATCAGCGAAACTAGCATTTCACCTTTTAAGGTCGCTAAGAAATGCACTTCAAATAAGCGTTTTGAGAGGAGATCATTGCTTTTTAATTCTGCCAATAAAATAGGCATGAGCTGATTAATACTGGCATCAGCGATTGGGAAGTCATCAATACGAATGACTTTCTTTTGATTGTTTTCATCGCGTTCAAACATGGCATAAAACATATCCTCTTCGGTATGCCAAATACGGAATTCTGCACGCATACGAAAGTTTTTTTCAGGAGATTGAAAAACTTCAAGCGAAGGTGGAGTGAATTCAGTAAATTGAGCTGTAATTCGTTCAATTTTGGCGTCAAGTTGTTGTTGATAAGAAGAAGTCATATGCAGTAAAAATCGCAAACATATTGAAAAAAGAGATGGTAACAAAGTTTGCCGAATTAGCCTAAAGATATTCAGCAAAAGCGTGGGGTTTATTCATGCTACAAGTGGTTTGATGCGGTGCTACATCGGAAATTTTTGAGCAGATTAAGTCAAACTGAGTCGCATAAAAAATGCCAAGTAAACAGACTAGGAGATGTTGACTTGGCAATAGAGGAAACATAGTAATAAACCTGCGGTCCTGATGAGGACTGCAGGTTTAAATTGGGCTTAATTCAAAGTCATGAGACTTGCATTACCACCAGCAGCTGCAGTGTTAACACTAATAGCACGCTCAATCACAAAACGTTCCAAAGGAATGGCAGTTTGTGATGGGCTAAGATGAGTAATACCCACAATCGCACCTTGACGCTCAGCAATCTGCTGTTGCAACGCTAAAAGCTGCGCCGTTGTACCATGATGCAATACCGCATCAAAAGCATCAGTTTTGATGTCTTTAATGACATGGAACGCTTGAGCCAATGCTTTAGGCATGCTTGGCATGTATTTTAACACAAAGCTGTTATCTGCGAGTACTGCTGGACGGCTACCAACTGCAAAAATCGCATTCAACTGTTGTAGTTGATCCGCTTCTTGTTCTGCTAATGACAAGATTGCATGACGCGGAATCACCATGTATTGGTTGCTTTCACCTGTCGGACCTTGCAGCTCGTAATGATGGCCTGAACAGAAGTTCTCAATTTTTGCCAATTTTACAGCTGGGAAGGTTTTAGCGGCCCACTCAAGGAACAATGCAGAGTTGCTGAACTCGACTTGAGGGTTCAAATCAGCACCTGTTGCAAATGGTTTATTCAACTTTTTCGCAGAACAGTTTTGCATTAGGCGATATAGATAAATTGGACCACCCGCTTTAGGACCTGTACCTGATAAACCTTCGCCACCAAAAGGTTGTACACCTACAACTGCACCCACGATGTTACGGTTGATGTAGAGGTTACCTACTTCAGCATGGGTCATTACAGTTTGAATGGTTTCATCAATACGGGTATGTAGACCCATCGTCAGGCCATAGCCTTTGCTGTTGATGTGCTCAAGTAACTGTTTAAGTGAACCTTGGTTAAAGCGAATCACATGCAGCACAGGACCAAACACTTCGCGTTCTAAATCATTTAGATTTGGCAGTTCAATCAATGTTGGTGTAATGAACGTGCCTGCATTTATCTCAGTGTCTTGAGCATCATTAAGCATCAATTGGTGTACGCGATGACCTTTTTGGCGCATTTTGTCGATGTGCTTTTGAATGTTTTCTTGCGCTTCAGCATCAATTACAGGGCCAATATCTGTTTTAAGTAGATATGGGTTGCCCACTTGAAGTTGCTGCATTGCGCCTTTAAGCATTTGAATTACTGCATCGGCATTATCTTCTTGTACACATAGTACGCGAAGGGCAGAACAACGTTGACCTGCGCTGTCATAAGCTGAGCTAACGACATCAAGTACAACTTGTTCAGTCAGTGCCGAAGAGTCAACGATCATGGCATTTTGACCGCCTGTTTCAGCAATCAGTGGAATGCTTTCACCATTTTTGCTTAAACGTTTCGCCACAGTTTTTTGCAAAATCTTAGCAACTTCAGTTGAACCTGTGAACATGATGCCTTGAACTTGCTCGGCTGCACTGAGTTGTGCACCCAGAGTTTCACCACGACCCGGCATCAGCTGTACAGCAGCTTGAGGCACACCCGCTTGCCATAAGATTTGAATTGCTTGAGCTGCGATCAATGGCGTTTGTTCAGCTGGTTTAGCAATCACGGTATTACCCGCAACCAATGCAGCAGCAACCTGACCTGTGAAGATGGCCAATGGGAAGTTCCATGGGCTAATGCATAGCATAGTGCCTAAAGGCTCAACTTCTGCGTTTGCATCTAGATCAATCATTTGCGTTGCGTAGTAGCGTAAGAAATCTACAGCTTCACGAACTTCTGCAATGGCATTGGCATACGTTTTACCACTTTCACGACAAAGTAAAACCATCAGTTCTTCTAAGCGAGCTTCCATTAAGTCAGCAGCGCGAAGGAGGTAACTCGCACGGGTGTCTTTAGCCGTACGTGCCCAAATGTCTTGAACAGCCTGCGCATTGTTTAATGCTTGCTCAACTTGTTCAGTTGTTGCTTCTTGTACATAACCCACAACATCTGAGTGACGTGCTGGGTTGATAATGCTTTGCGGAGCAACGGCGTCATTGGTCTGAAAGTGCTCACCCATTGGTGCAGCAGACCATTGGTGCTTAGCAAACTGTTGAGCTGTTTGGTTCAGATGAATTAATGCAGAGTCATTTGCAAGATCTAAACCTTTAGAGTTTGCACGCAGTTGGCCATAAAGCTCAGCAGGAAGTGGAATCGAAAGGTGCTTTTGACCCACGATATTTTCACGTTTTGCACTGCTTAAGATGGTTTGAGTTGGATTTTCAATCAAATCATCAATCGCGAGTGACTTGTCTGCAATACGGTTTACAAAAGAGGTGTTTGCACCATTTTCAAGTAAACGACGTACAAGATAAGCCAATAGTGTTTCATGGTTACCGACAGGTGCATAAATACGGCAAGGTACACCCAGTTTTTTATCTAGTTTTTCGCCGACTACTTGTTCATACAGTGGCTCGCCCATGCCGTGTAAGCATTGGAACTCATACTGACCTACGTAGTATTTCTCTGGGTTGGCCATTTCATAAATAGTCGCCAAGGTTTGCGCATTGTGTGTTGCAAACTGTGGGTAGATTTGTTCTGGTGCAGCCAATAATTTCTTCGCACAAGCGATATACGACAAGTCTGTATGTACTTTACGGGTAAATACAGGGTAGTCAGTCATCCCTTCAATTTGTGCTTTCTTAATTTCGCTGTCCCAGTACGCGCCTTTCACTAAACGGATCATTAAGCGCTTTTCGCTACGTTTAGCCAAGTCTACGATGTAGTCTACCACGTAGAAACAACGTTTTTGATACGCTTGGATAACGAAACCAATGCCTTTCCAGTCTTTGAGTTCTGGTTCAAAGCATAGACGTTCAAGCATTTCTAAAGAAATTTCTAAACGCTCAGATTCTTCTGCATCAATATTTAAACCGATGTTATAGCCGCGTGCTAATTTAGCAAGCGTAAAGACTTTACCGTACAACTCTTCATGCATACGTGCAACTTGCGCACGTTGGTAGCGAGGGTGTAGAGCAGATAATTTAATTGAAATACCCGGACCGTCATAAACATCTTTGTCTTTTGACGCTTGACCAATGGCATGAATGGCATCGGTATAATCTTTCATATAACGATCAGCATCATGATCGGTCAGTGCTGCTTCACCCAACATGTCGTATGAATAACGGAAGCCTTTTTCTTCAAGACGTTCAGCGTGTTGTAATGCTTCACCAATGGTTTCGCCAGTCACAAACTGTTCGCCCATCATACGCATAGCTACATCAACTGCTTTACGGATGATGCCACGACCACTACGTGCCAATAAGCCTGTTAAAGTGCCTGATAAGCTATTTTGCTTTGGCGTTTCCATCAGTTTGCCAGTCAACATGAGGCCCCATGCAGCCGCATTGACAAACATCAGGTTACTTTGACCAACGTGTTCTTTCCAGTTGCCTTGGTTGATTTTGTCTTTAATCAATAGGTCACGTGTCGCCATGTCTGGAATACGAAGCAATGCTTCAGCTAAACACATCAGCGCAATGCCTTCTTGAGAAGACAGTGCAAATTCTTGTAAGAGACCCTGTACAATGCCTGCTTTACCGCTGCCGCTTTTACGTTCACGTAAAGTATGAGCCAAATCAAACGCAAGTTCATGAATGCGTTGATTCATCTCGTCAGAGATTTTGCTGTGGTCTAATAAGTTTTGAACACAGTCAGTTTCGGCACGTCGCCAAGCGGTATTGATTTCAACTTCAAGCTCACTTTTTTCTTTGAATTCGGTAATATATTCAAATTGAGTTTGAGCGTCGTTGAAATGCGTATTGCTTTCCATCATATTCATGCCTACATCCTGTGCATACAATAATGTGTTGAGAGATCTATAGTAATTAATTTATGATTACAGAAAGAATGCCGAATAACTCACTATAATTTGTATGCTATTTAGAGATTAATTCAGATGACGAGCCCAATTTTTAGCTTGGACCGAACAGATATCAAAATATTAGATATTCTTCAAAGAGATGGAAAAATATCGAATATTAAACTTGCCGAAGAAGTGAACTTGTCAGCGACGGCTGCTTTGGCTCGAGTACAGAAATTAACCAAGGAAGGTTTTATTCTGAGTTATGAAGCACGCTTAAATCCACACATGCTCAATGCCAGTTTTGTGGTTTTTGTGGAGATCCTTTTGGATAAAACCACGCCACATGTCTTGGAAGATTTTCGCCATGCCGTGCTACAGCATGATGAAATTGTGGAATGTCATATGACCAGTGGGGGCTTTGATTTTGTGGTGAAGATTCGCTGTGCCAGTATGGATGAGTTCCGAAAAATCTCAGGTCAAGTCTTGTGGCAACTGCCGGGTGTTAAAGAAACGCGCAGTTATCCAGTGATGGAAGTCATCAAAGAAAGCTCACGTATTCAACTCAAATACAAACCTTTGTCGAAATAATTGAGTACATGAGATGTAAAAAAAGGGGCTTAAAAGCCCCTTTTTTTTGGTCTACACGTTCAATTAACGTTGTGTAGATTCTTGTTTCATTTCAGCCATCGCTTGTTTGTACATGCTGTCTGCTTGTTCAAAGCGTTGTACCACTTCAGCTTCAGGGGCTTTACCCATTAAGCTTACCACTACAATGCTGATCCAAGAGAAGATGAAGCCTGGAATAATTTCATATAGACCTAAGTGTCCTAATGCATTTTTCCATACAATCACAGTTACCGCACCAACAATAATACCTGCAATAGCACCATTCAAGGTCATGCGCTTCCAGAACAAAGACAAGATAATCAGTGGACCAAATGCCGCACCAAAACCTGCCCATGCATAAGCTACAAGGCCTAGAACTTTACTGTCAGGGTTGCTTGCTAAGCAAATTGCAAGAACAGCAACTGCAATAACCATGAAGCGACCCACCCAAACCAATTCTTTTTGAGAAGCGGTTTTACGGATGAAGGCTTTGTACATGTCTTCTGTCAATGTTGTAGAACAAACCAGTAACTGACAGCTTAATGTACTCATCACTGCAGCTAAAATTGCAGCTAAAATGATACCCGCAATCCAAGGGTTGAATAAGAGTTTAGTCAGTTCCATGAACACAGTTTCAGGGTTTTGAGAAACCACAGCCGCTAGTTCAGGGTGTTGTTGGAAGTACGCGATGGCAATAAAACCAGCACCTACTGCACCACCTAGACATAAAATCATCCATGTCATACCAATGCGACGCGCAGCAGGAATCGTTTTCACAGAATCCGCAGCCATGAAGCGCACTAAAATGTGTGGCTGACCAAAATAGCCTAAGCCCCATGCCAATGATGACAGGATGGCAACAGTGCTGAGTTCAGAAACAATATGCAATGCTTGTGGGCGAGCCGTTTCAAGTAAGACTGTGAACTGTGCAGCATTACCATCAATCGCAAGGTAAGTCATGATTGGGGTAAGCAGCAGAGCAAAAATCATTAGACCTGCTTGGAAGGTGTCTGTCCAGCTAATTGCAAGGAAGCCGCCGATACATACATAGCTGATGGTTGCAATTGCGCTAATCCACAGTGCAGTGGTGTAGTTCCAACCAAAGATACTTTCAAATAGACGTGCGCCTGCGACCATACCTGAAGCACAGTAAATGGCGAAGAATACTAAAATAACGACAGCTGAGATCATACGTAAGATACGTTTGCGATCTGCGAAACGACCTGTGAAATAATCAGGAAGGGTGAGGGCATTGTTTTGGACTTCAGTATGCACACGTAAACGTCCTGCAACCAATAGCCAGTTGAGCCATGCACCAATGATTAGGCCTACGGCAATCCACGCTTCAGACAAACCAGACAAATAAATTGCGCCCGGTAAGCCCATCAGTAACCAGCCACTCATGTCTGATGCACCTGCAGAAAGCGCAGTAACTACACTTCCTAAACTACGACCACCTAAGATGTAATCATCAAAGTTGTTTGTAGACTTGTATGCATACAAACCGATGCCAACCATGGCAATGATATAAACTAAAAATGTGACGAGGGTGGGGTTAATTTGACTCATAGGCATTCCTTGGCAAAATCCGACTTGGGAGATTTTTTAATCGCTTTGTTTGAGACGGCGATTCAAGCATAAAAATAAAATTACACTCTGTAACAGTTATGAGGTATTTTTGTGTGTTTTGTGTAATTATTAATTGTTTTTTAAAATTAAACAATAAGTTGTTGAAAATATGCTGTTTATTGATCATTTATTATTCTTTTTTATAGGGTAAGTGAAATTCTAAGCTTTTATTTCGTAAAATCAGCAGGCTAGTTATAATTTATGATTTTTTATTGCTTACGAAAAATTACATTACCTGCAGAGTAGGCACATTTCCATATAAAATGTTTCATTTATGAAATGTATTTACAGTCATGAAATAGGTGAAAAAGACGAATATTTCACCATTAACCTAATTCTGTTAGGGCGTTTTTGCTTTGAGAGCATTGGAAAACTTTCAAATTTCTAATTAGAAAATAGGAATTCAATGGCATTTTCTGCTTGCTTTGGCACAAGTGAAAATAGAGTCGGTATAAATTAACTGCACATTTGGCAAAATCTCTCCTGAAATTGTGCAGACCATTGCGGTGGTATATGAGCAATTGATCCAACCACCTGAAAGTTGGTTATACGCTTTTCCCTTGCATCTAACCATAGATGCCTATCAAGGTGGAGCGGGTACTTCAATTAAATGAATAGAAACGAAGTGCTGGCCAATCTTGCATTAAAGCATGTATTCCTTTCTTAGGGTAAATGCTAGGTTATTCAACCAAATGACCTTGTCAATAAATCTCAATCGACCAATGATGTCTATCCAACGGCGCTGCGTTTTAGTCACTTATTAATGGTATTGCAGCCTTAAATACCAAATGTATTCAAGCTAATCAAAACGTTTGCTTTGATGCAGTCATGCGTAGTGCTGGTATGGTGACTTTGTTTGATCCAATTTTAGGTCATGCGAAATGTGATGAAATGGGTAAACAATGCATTGCGGAAAAACAAAACAATTCAGCAAGTGGTATTGGATAAAGGGTTGTTGACTTAATAACCCTTAGGTCACATTTTCTCATTTGAAACTTGGCTGCTGAGGTGACGCCTAAGGTTGTATCTTTAGCATAATTTAGCTAGAACATTTATAACTATATATAGGTATAAAAGTAGTCAATGCGCTGCTTTTATACTTTTTAGCCGATACAAACTAACAAAAGGTAGCAGTTAGAACTACAATAAGCTTGAGTGAAGAACCATGATTAGATGTCTATGCTGAGTAAATTAAGCCAATTATTTAAATTAAAGAAAGATGCGCCAGAACAACTTTTTTTGCAGCAGCATCAGATTGAATATGATGATGAAAAAGGCTTTATCATTGAAGGTATTGTGCTAAATGCCATACATGCTGAACGTTTGGTCTATTTTTCAAATCGTAGAATTAGTCAGTTTGATGACCTCAATGCACTTTTTTATAGTGCTATGTTAATCAATGAGAAAATCGACTTGGAAATTGCCAATGAGCGATTTGTTGTACGTTTAGGCAATAATCTAGAAAACTTAACTGAGTTAAAGCGAATGATTAAGCTACTTAATGACTATTATTACCAGTTTATACGTGACAAAAAGTAAGTTTTTTAAAAACCATAAATTTGAGTTGTAAAAAGGACTTAGCGCTAACTTGAAGTAGTTCTTGTCGTGAAAAATAACATGCAGCGAGAGGACATCATGCTAGTATATGACGCATGTTTTTAAACGCTAAAGCCATGTCCATGTTCCAAGAAGAAATCTCCCAACTGAATGTGCAACAACTAAAAGCAGGCGAAAAACGTTGGCTGGGAAATTTGCTCGGCTCTTCAGCTGCATTATTCATTCATACGTTAAGTACACAGAATAATAAGCTCTTTGTGGTTGTGGCAAAAAATAATCAACACTTAGCACAACTCGAAAGTGAATTTGAATTTTACGGTATTCGACCGACCATTTTCCCAGACTGGGAAATTCTGCCTTATGACCGTTTATCTCCTCATCAAGATATTGTATCTGAGCGTCTTGCAATTTTATCCAATATGCCGCAAACAGGCATCTTACTGATTTCGGCTTCGACCTTGGCGCAGCGTGTAGCGCCGACTTCGTGGGTGTTGGGAGAACACTTTGATATTCACGTTGGTCAAAAGTTTGAATTGGAACAGCAAAAGAAGCGTTTGATTCAAGCAGGCTATCATTTGGTCGACACAGTATATGACCATGGTGAATTTGCGGTTCGGGGTAGCATTATGGATATCTATGCCTCAGGTCAAGCTGCCCCAATTCGGATAGATTTGTTTGATGATGAAATTGAAACCCTTAAATTTTTTGACCCTGAAACGCAGCGCACTACGCAAAACTTAAAACAATTTTCAGTATTACCGGCTAAAGAGTTTCCGCTGAAAGAGGCACGCCGCATATTTCGTGATCGCTATGCAGAAATGTTTCCGACGGCAAATCCAAAGAAAAATCCAATTTATCAGGATGTGTTAGAAGGGATTGCATCACCAGGGATTGAGTTCTATTTCCCACTCTTTTTCAGTGCTGCGCAGATGGAAACCCAAAGTACACTGCTTTCGTACTTACCAAGTCATTCCATTGTCATTACAGATAAGCAGGTTGATGATGGTTTAGATATTTTTTGGAAAGAAATCGATCGCCGTTATGAAGACCGCCGCCATAATGTTGACCAGCCAATTTTAGCCCCTAACCATCTTTTTATTTCGACCAATCAAGTTTTAGAACAACTCAATACCTTTCCACGTATTATTGCTTCAGTCGAGGCTTTTGATCTAAAAGCGGGTGTGACCAATTTAAACACCGTACTTCCACCACGTTTAGCGGTCGATCCTAAAAATGAAAAGCCCTTTCATGCGGTTAAACAGTATATTGATGCTGCTAACCATTCAGTATTACTGGTTGCTGAAAGTGCGGGGCGTCGTGAAACTTTAAAAGATGCCTTACGTGCGACATTGGGAGAGATTCCTAATGTTGAGAATTTTGCTGAATTTCAAAAATCCTTACATGCCATTGCAATTACCAGTGCGCCATTAGAGCGTGGTTTGGTATTAAAAGACAGCATTAGCATCATTTCTGAAAATCAGTTGTATGAGCATCGCGTTGTACAGCGCCGTCGTAAACGCCAGCAAGAGGTTTCAGAAGAGTTTCTCATCCGCAGTTTGACTGAACTGAGTATGGGCGCTCCGGTGGTGCATATTGACTATGGTGTGGGGCGTTATGCGGGCTTAGTTACTTTAAGCATTGATGGTCAAGACTATGAGTTCTTGCAGCTCGATTATGCCGATGCGGCCAAAGTTTATGTTCCTGTCACCAATTTACATTTGATCAGCCGTTATAGTGGCGGCGATCCAGACTTAGCACCCTTGCATAAGTTGGGTACTGATGCTTGGAGCAAAGCAAAGCGTAAAGCATTAGAGCAAATCCATGATGTAGCAGCGGAGTTGTTGCATATCCAAGCCCGTCGTCAAGCCAAACCAGGCTTTGGTTTTGAGTTAGATCAAGGTCAATATATGCAGTTTGCCAGTGGCTTTGCCTATGAAGAAACACTCGATCAAGCCAATGCGATTGAGGCAACTTTGTATGATATGCAATTGGCTAAACCGATGGATCGCTTGGTTTGTGGTGATGTGGGCTTTGGTAAAACCGAAGTTGCGATGCGCGCAGCATTTTTAGCGGTACAGAACAATAAACAAGTGGCTGTTTTGGTGCCGACGACGTTGCTGGCTCAACAGCATTATGAGTCGTTTAAAGATCGTTTTGCAGACTGGCCTATTCGTATCGAAGTTTTATCACGTTTTGGCAGCAGTAAATCACATACGAAAACGATTGAAGACTTAGCTGAGGGCAAAGTCGACATCGTGATTGGTACGCATAAAATTCTACAAGAAAGTGTCCAGTTTAAAGACTTAGGCTTGATGATTGTGGATGAAGAACACCGCTTCGGTGTACGTGACAAAGAGCGGATTAAAGCAATGCGTGCAGATGTGGATATGTTGACTCTGACTGCAACTCCAATTCCACGGACTCTAAACATGGCCTTTAGTGGCATGCGTGATCTATCCATTATTGCTACACCACCTGCACGACGTTTAGCGGTAAAAACGTTTGTGCAAGAACATACGGGTGATTCAGTTAAAGAAGCCATCTTGCGTGAGTTACTGCGTGGTGGCCAAGTTTATTTCCTGCATAATGAAGTAGAAACTATTGAGCGTGCAGCGGAGAGTCTTCGAGAGCTGGTCCCTGAGGCACGTGTGGCTGTTGCACATGGTCAAATGCGTGAACGCGAGTTAGAACAAGTGATGCAACAGTTCTACCATAAAGAATATAACGTGCTGGTCTGCTCAACCATTATTGAAACAGGGATTGATGTTCCGAATGCCAATACCATTTTAATTGAACGGGCAGATAAGCTGGGTTTAGCGCAGTTGCATCAACTGCGTGGGCGTGTAGGGCGCTCGCATCACCAAGCCTATGCCTATCTGTTGGTGCCATCCATCAAGGGGTTGAAAGGCGATGCCGAAAAACGTCTGGATGCGATTCAGCGGGCATCGACATTAGGCGCGGGCTTTATGTTGGCTACGGAGGACTTAGAAATTCGTGGAGCGGGTGAGCTACTCGGCGAGCAACAAAGTGGTTCAATGCAAGCCATTGGCTATAGCTTGTATATGGAGATGCTTGAAAAGGCGACCAAAGCCATTCAAAAGGGCAAAACCCCAAACTTCGATGCGCCACTATCACTGACCGCAGAAATCAATTTACATATGCCAGCCTTGATTCCAGATGAATATCTAGGAGATGTCCATCAGCGTTTATTGTTCTATAAGCGCATTAGTAATACGGACAGTCAGGAAAAGCTCGATAACATTCGTATGGAGTTGATTGACCGTTTTGGGATACCACCACAACCTGTGAAGCAGCTTTTTGCTGTGCATCAGATGCGTTTGAAAGCAGAAACACTGGGCATTACCAAAGTGGATATTTCTGCCAATGGGGGGGCGATTGAATTCTCACCTGATACTCCTGTTCAGGCGATGAGTATTATTCAGATGATGCAAAAACACCCGACCTTTTTTAGGATGGAGGGTGGTCAGCGCTTAAAGGTCATGGTGATGCTAGAGGAATATGAAAAACGGATTCAATTTATCAATGACTTATTGGAAAGTTTACTGAAAGAATTGCATTAAAATTTAGCTCTAATTTGCTGTGATTTCATGCAGATATCAGGTCTTTCTTGCGGACTTGCGCTATGAAAAGAAAGACTTGATTTTTTGATGAAATTTATTAAAGTAATAAATGTGATGTAGTTCAAAGTAAAACGTAGTTTATTTGTGTTGAAACACATTGCTTGCAATATTCACCTCTGATTGGATGTGATAGTATTAGCCATTATTCTAATTTGCATCATTTATAAAGATATGTTTAGTTTGCATCCACAACTTGCTCAAGATACGTTTTTTGTAGGCGACTTTCCACTTTCAACATGTCGCTTAATGAATGATATGCAATTCCCGTGGCTAATTTTAATTCCACGCGTGCCAGGCATCACTGAGTTATATGAACTCAGTCAAGCCGACCAAGAACAGTTTTTACGTGAGTCAAGCTGGTTATCAAGCCAATTGGCTCGTGTATTCCGTGCTGACAAAATGAATGTTGCTGCTTTAGGTAACATGGTTTCGCAGCTCCATTTTCACCATGTTGTACGTTATCAAAACGACGTCGCATGGCCAAAACCAGTTTGGGGTACACCCGCTGTTCCTTATAGCAATGAAGTACTTGCGCATATGCGTCAAACTTTAATGCTTGCACTACGTGGTCAAGGTGATATGCCATTCGATTGGCGTATGGACTAATACACGTGAGAAATCAAATCAGGGATGATTTGATCGTGCGCATAGTGGGGAACGAGCAGTGCCATTAGACGATTGGTTATCTAAAGAGCCCAAACAATTTGAGTATTTCCATCGTGTGATGGGATATGGCATGCTGTCTTTAATAACCATCGTCTATCATTATACGATGGCAGATACGCAATATCAGATTTATGTACCGCTGTTGTTGCTCATTGTATTATTGATCACACCCCCATTTTCAAGGTGGTTAGGTTATCGCTTCAATAATACGATGCGACGCGGTGTGATGTTTGTTATTGATATTGTCATTACAGCGATCATTTTAGCCGCTGTACATCTCAGTATCGTACTCACATTTTTAACCATTTTTGCTATGCTTTACACGGCTATTAGTAATAAAATTTCTTTTTTGATGGTGTCTTTGGCCAGCCTGATTGGGGTGGTTGTCTTTTATATTTCGATTATTTTTGTCTTTGGTTTTGGTGAGTATTTCGAGGCTACCAGTACTGAACTGATCGTATTGGGCTTTTTGTGCCTCACTACTTATTTTGGCGTGGGTAGCTATTATCAGCGCAACCAAATGCAAGACATATACCGCCGCAAAAATCACTATTTTGATCAGATGAACCGTTATATGGAGTTTGCCAATCAACTGAGTCGCTATGCACCAGTTCAGTTGTGGCAATCGATTATGAAGGGTGAGTCTGAAGCGAAAATTGAATACAAGCGTAAGAAACTGACAGTTTTCTTTTCAGATATTCAGGGCTTTACAGAGCTTTCTGAAAGCTTAATTCCGGATGATTTAGCATTCCTACTCAATGATTATTTAAAACACATGACCGAGATTGCGAAGCAATATGAAGGTACTGTTGATAAATTCATGGGGGATGCAATTTTAGTGTTTTTTGGTGATCCTAATTCCGAAGGTGTAGAGCGTGATGCTCAAAACTGTTTGGAAATGGCTATGGCGATGCGTCAGCAAATGAAAATCCTGCGCGAACGTTGGGTGAAAATGGGTTATCCGCCATTACATATTCGTATGGGAATTTCTACAGGGTATTGCCACGTAGGGAACTATGGCGCATCGCACCGTATGGCTTATACCATTGTTGGTCGTGATGCAAACCTTGCTGCACGCTTACAAAGTGCAGCGCAAGTGGATGAAATCTTAATTTCGGACGATACACATAATTTAGTAAAAAATGATTATCTTTGTGCGCCGAAAGCACCAATTTTCCTTAAGGGGATTAAAGGTGCTGTGAAAACGTGGCAAGTCGTTGAAAAATATACGTCGCAAAAATCAGACTATCAACGCTGGTTTGATTATGAATATAAAGGGTTTCATTTGCTGCTAAACTTAGATGAAGTGCAGAATTTTGAATATCCGCAGTTGATTCAAGTTTTAGAAAAAATGATTCAACGCATTCAAACCCAGCAGAAGATGACCAACTCGCAAGGTATCGTTAAACTCAATCTTGAAGATGAAGTAATAGAACCTGTTCAAAAAAATGAATATCATTAAGTTGATAGGATGAGATACAAAGCGAGAGTCGTAAAAAAGCCACTACAATGAGTGGCTTTTTTATGCTTTGAAAATTAGTGATTTTCAGATGCGTGGTTAATTGTGTATTTAGGAATTTCAACTTCTAAGTCTTCATCCACTAACTTCACTTGGCAAGACAAGCGAGAGTCAGGTTCTAAGCCCCAAGCGCGATCCAGTAGATCGGCTTCAACATCATTCATTTCTTCTAAGCTGTCGAAGCCTTTACGTACCACAACGTGACAGGTTGTACATGCAGCTGACATATCGCACGCATGTTCAATCTTGATTCCATTTTTCAGTAAGCTTTCACAAAGATTCGCATTCTGTTCAACTTCAAACTCAGCACCTTCTGGGCAGATTTGCGCATGTGGGAGAACTTTAATACGTGGCATAGTCTTTACCTATAAATTAGTTTGAGTTTGACCAGTCGTCGAGTTTTGTGCCTTTCAGCGCTGCATCGATATGCTGATTCATACGTGCTGCTGCAAAAGCATCACTGTGTATTTTAAGCTGTTCAACAGCAGATTCAATTGCTTTGATTTCTGTTGTTTCAAGTGTTGCTTCTAATGAGGTTTTGGCCGCATTTAATGCAACTAGTTGTTCATTCGTGAGTAGGTGAGCATCCACTTTTAGGGCTTGCTCTAAAGCTTCGAGTTCGCGTTTTGCTTCAACTTTGGTTTCTTGTAAGTGACGAAGATTTTTATCTTCTTCAGCAAACTTATAACCATCAAGCAGTAAGCGTTCCATGTCGCTATCAGCCAAACCATATGATGGTTTGATGTCAATTTGTGCATGTACGCCAGAGGTTGTTTCTTTAGCTGAAACCGTCAGTAGGCCATCGGCATCCACTTGGAAGGTCACTTCAATGCGTGCTTGACCCGCAGTCATTGGTGGAATACCGCGAAGGACAAAACGACCTAAGCTGCGGCAATGCTCAACCAAATCACGCTCACCTTGAACCACATGAATCAGCATCGCGGTTTGGCCATCTTGGTAGGTGGTGAACTCTTGGCGACGTGCAACTGGGATTGCGGTATTACGTGAAATAAGACGTTCAACCAAGCCACCCATGGTTTCTAGACCAAGAGAAAGCGGAGTTACATCAAGCAGTAATGCGCCATCGGCTGTGTTTCCAATCAGCTGATTGGCTGTAATCGATGCACCGATAGCAACAACTTCGTCTGGGTTGATGGTACACAATGGCTCTTGAGCGAATACATCGCGTACAGCGTTTTGTACAGCATAAGAGCGAGTTGAGCCACCGACCAAAACCACGTTTTGAATGTCGCTGAGTTCAAGCTTCGCATCACGGAGGACGCGTTTACACACACTAATTGTTTTATCTAAAGCAACTTTGATAATGCCTTCAAATGTCGCACGATCAAGCGTTAAGCTGTGCTCTAGGACTTGTAAATGAACGCTTTCTGCATCGGTTAAAGCTTCTTTGGCTTTACGTGCAGCAACTAAAACGTGTGCATATTCAGTATCATCGAACTGCTCAATATTGAGTTCTTTTTTCGCCCATTTTACGATTAAACGGTCAAGGTCATCACCACCTAATGCAGTGTGACCACCCGTCGCTAACACTTCAAACACGCCTTGTGAAAAGCGTAAAATTGAAACGTCAAAGGTACCGCCACCCAAGTCATAAATCACATAGTTGTGATCATGCGCAAGATTGGTTTCTTGGTCGAGACCATACGCAACCGCAGCAGCAGTAGGCTCATTTAAAAGACGCAATACGTTTAAACCCGCAAGTTGTGCGGCATCGCGTGTTGCTTGACGCTGAGCCTCATCGAAGTATGCAGGAACGGTAATCACTGCACCATTGACTTCATTTTTTAAGCTCGCTTCAGCACGATCTTTTAGTTGCTTTAAAATTTCAGCGGACACTTCAACAGGGGTTTTGCGGCCCTGAGCAGTTTCAAAAGCAGGCATTTGATTATCTTCACCCACTAAAGTGTAGGGGTGTTGAAACTTAATGTCGGCTTTCGAGCGTCCCATAAAACGTTTGACTGAAACGATGGTGTTTTTAGGATCAGCAGTCAAAAATGGTTTCGCTTCGTCGCCATATTGGGTTTGGTTTACACCATAATGCGCGATCGATGGGAGTAAGACACGACCTTGTTCATCATGCAAAACCTTTGCTTTGCCTGAAAGTACAGTTGCAACTAGAGAGTGAGTTGTACCTAAGTCGATACCAATGGCAATACGGTGTTCATGTGGCGCACTTGATTGTCCAGGTTCTGCAATTTGCAAGAGAGCCATGTGTTACATCCTTTGAGCGTCAAAAATTAAAAATAAGTTAAAATTCATCATCTAAATCAAAGCTATCGTCATCTTCAAAACGATCTTCAGCTTTATCTATGTCATGCATGACTTTTACAAAGAAGCGAAGTTTGCGGACATCATCACGTGCCTCGGCCCAATCTTCCTCTTCAAAATCAATTTTGAATTCGCGGACTAAACCATCAATCCATTGTTGAACGTCTAATTTGAGTGATTGTAATTCATCTGCTGAACGTGCTTCATCAAGTTGTTCACGGATTTCTAAGGCAGACTGGAGAAATTCAAAATCATTGATGGATTGATCAAGATGATAATCTTGTTTTTTTAATCCTAATAAATATCCTGCACGGCTATCAACCTGAGATAAAACTTTAAATGCTTGATTGATCTCACTTGATTTTATGAGGGCTTGATCTTTATCGAGAGCTTTATCTGGGTGATATTGTTGCTGCAACTTTAAAAATTCTGATTTTAAGGTTGCTAAATCAATATCGAGTGCTACTGGGAGGTTAAACAACTCAAAATGATTCATAGGAGAGGGATTCCGCGCTAAATTGGGGGGTCATTGCGAAAGCAAAAACACTCTATGTAAATGCAATTAAAACAGTGTGATACACACTGTTTTAATGTTGAAAAGCAAGTTAATGAACTGTTATACGGTGAAAGATTCACCACAGCCACATTCGCCTTTTTTGTTTGGGTTGTTAAACTCAAAGCCTTCGTTTAAACCATTTTTTACGTAGTCCATCTCCATACCATCGAGATAAACCAAGCTTTTTGGGTCTACAAATACTTTCACCCCAAACTGCTCAAAGGTGGTGTCATGTGCATCAATTGAATCGACAAATTCAAGCACATAAGCCAAACCAGAACAGCCTGAAGTTTTCACGCCAACGCGAATACCTTCACCCTTACCGCGATTTTTTAAATAATTGCTGATATGAGTTGCAGCATTTTCAGTTAAGTTGATCATGAAAACTCCCTAATCTTTCTTTAAAATGCGAAGCAATTAAGCTTTAGATTTTTTGCTGCGGTAGTCTTCAACAGCAGCTTTAATAGCATCTTCAGCCAGTACAGAACAGTGTACTTTTACTGGAGGAAGAGCAAGTTCAGTTGCGATATCAATGTTTTTGATCGCTTGAGCTTGATCTAAAGTTTTGCCTTTTAGCCATTCAGTCACTAAAGAGCTTGATGCAATAGCAGAGCCACAACCATAAGTTTTGAAACGTGCTTCTTCAATCACACCGTTGTCATCTACTTGAATCTGTAAACGCATAACGTCGCCACATGCAGGTGCTCCGACCATACCTGTACCTACGTTTTCAGCATTTTTGTCTAATACACCTACATTACGAGGGTTTTCGTAATGGTCAATTACTTTTTCACTATAAGCCATGATGCGTCTCCAAACCTCGGGGTCAGCGTTAATATTAAATATGGGGTCAAAACTTGATTTTTCAATGAAGCCATCCAGTATGTGGATGACTTCAATAGGAAAAATTAGTGTTCAGCCCACTCAACTGTAGAAAGGTCGATACCGTCTTTGTACATGTCCCAAAGTGGAGAAAGTTCACGAAGTTTCTCGACCGCAGAACGCGTCACTGTAAGTACATGGTCAATGTCTGCTTCAGTGGTGTATTTACCAAAACTGAAACGAATTGAACTGTGCGCAAGTTCGTCAGACAAACCTAGTGCACGTAATACATAAGAAGGTTCTAATGTTGCTGAAGTACAAGCTGAACCCGAAGATACAGCAGCGTCTTTCAGCGACATCATTAACGATTCACCTTCAACAAAGTTGAAACTTACGTTTAAGTAGTTCGCAACGTTTTGTGTTGGGTGGCCGTTTAAGAAAATTTGTTCTAAGTCTTGTAAGCCATTCCAAAGCTTGTCACGAAGTACGCGAATGCGTGCTTGTTCAGAAGCTAAGTTTTTACCTGCAAGTTCAAATGCTTCACCCATACCAACGATTTGGTGTGTTGCAAGTGTACCAGAACGCATACCGCGTTCATGACCACCACCATGCATTTGCGCTTTTAAACGAACACGTGGAGTACGACGTACATAGAGTGCGCCAATACCTTTAGGGCCATAAATTTTATGAGCAGAGAAGCTCATAAGGTCAACTTTCATGGTTGAAAGGTCAATTTCAACTTTACCTGCAGCTTGCGCCGCATCGACATGGAAGAAGATCTTGTGTGCACGAGTAATTTCACCAATTGCCGCAACATCGGTCACAGAACCAATTTCGTTGTTTACCATCATAAGTGAAACAAGAATAGTGTCTGGACGAATAGCTGCTTCAACCATTTCAGGGGTAATTAGACCCGTGTTTGGAAGTGGCTCAAGGTAAGTGATTTCAAAACCTTCAGACTCAAGCTCACGGCAAGTGTCTAAAATAGCTTTGTGTTCAATTTTACTTGTAATAATGTGCTTGCCTTTAGACGCATAGAATTGTGCTACGCCTTTAAGAGCTAAGTTATCTGATTCAGTTGCACCTGAAGTCCAAACGATTTCGCGTGGATCTGCTTTGATCAAGTTCGCAACTTGTTCACGTGCATATTCTACTTTTTCTTCTGCCTGCCAACCGTAAGCATGAGAACGAGATGCTGGGTTGCCAAATGTGCCGTCAAATGTCAGACATTCCATCATGCGTTCAGCGACTTGCGGGTCTACAGGAGTTGTTGCTGCATAATCAAGATAAATTGGACGTTTCATGTCAAATACCTGTTACCGATAAAAGGGCTGAATCTGAAGGTGCTGTATTTTGGCGAATGGCAACTTTTTGAACGTTGTCACGTGCTACAAGGTCAGCAAGAGTGATTTTAGCGAGATAGTCGGCAATGTGATGGGAGAGTTCTTGCCATAAATCGTGAGTTAAGCACATTGCGCCATTTTGGCAGTTGCCTTTGTGGTCACAGCGAGTGGCATCAACTGTTTCGTTTACAGCTTCAATAACTGCTAATACCGTGATTTCATCAGCGCGACGAGCTAAGTGGTAACCACCGTTGGCACCACGAATACTAGAAACTAAGCCGTGGCGCTTTAATTTCGCAAATAACTGTTCAAGATAAGCAACAGAGATAGTTTGACGAGCTGCAATTTCTGCAAGCGTGATCGTTTGTTCAGTTGGCTGCAAAGCTAAATCAAGTAGAGCAGTCACTGCGTAGCGTCCGCGAGTTGTTAAGCGCATGATTCGATACACATGATTAGACTAGATGTGCCGATTTTAAGAATCCTGACTAAAATAGTCAAGTTTTTTTAATAGGGATTGTGCGTATTTAATTTGCTTGAAATATTATGTAGTTATGCAAGCCAAATATTATATACCAATAAGCTAATCAAAAGTATAGAAAACACAAAAAATGTGACATTTATACGTTTTTGACGTTGCTCGATACGGCGGATACGATTTTTGTATTGTTTCACTTCAACCTGTAGAGTGTTGATTTTAGAACGTTGTTCTTCAATTTTCTCTAAAAGTGGTGCAATGCGCTTTTTAGATGCAACCACATTTTGCGGATCAGTTGGTTCAGTTAACCAGTTTTTCCAATCGGCAAGAACTTTAGGTGCACTAAAATGTAAAATTAAATCTCGGAACTCATCTTTTAAGGTGATATCACCATCAATACGCATGGTTTTAATACTACGACGGTTTCCAAAGACGAAAATTTTAATTAAATCCATCAATGTGGTGCGTACATCTAAGTCGACTGGTTTTTCGGGGGCTTTGGCGTCAAATAAAACACCTCGAGCGGTAAAGGTGATATAGAAGTCGAAATAAGGCAGGTAGCTATTTATTTTAATCGCAATATTTTGCTCAACAAACTTTTTACAGTGAAGTGCAACCACACGGTCGTGTTTTAAAATAAGAGAAAAGATCGTCTCAAGAACAATCATCACCATAGTGAGTAGCATATGTGTTTGATTGTGTTCTTTTTGAGAATCACTCATAAGTAGTAACCTAAATCCTGACCTGAAATGAGCATCCTGCTCGAAAAAACTTCAGACTTAAAAATAAAAATGTAATAAAGATGCTTTGTAGAACAGTTTTACAAATCGATCAAGTCTAATATTTGCTAGTATAGTGCAATCTATAAGATTTTTTGGATGTTTTTGCACATAAATCATGCAGGAGATGGTGCTAATGGAAAAAGCAGATATAGAGTTAGATGATATTTCGCAAGAAGATGAAACACTAAAAAAAACAAAAACTAAGCATCATTTTCACCGTAAAAATAGTTTGGATTTTAGAAAGTATACCAAGCAAATCTGGTTAGCCGGTTTGGGTGCTTTTTCACGTGCAGAGGAAGAGGGGAATAAATTATTTGACTCCTTGGTCCAAGTCGGCGAAGAGTTAGAATCTAAAACCACTGAAATTGCTGACCAAACGGTTGAAAAGGTATCTGAAAAAGCGCGTGAATCGGTGACGGATACTAAAGACAAGGTTGAGAAGATTGTAGATCGTGGGGTAAATCACTCCTTAAACAGGATTGGATTGGTCACGGTTAAAGACATTCAGTACTTAGAAAACCTGATTCTTCAACTGAATGATAAAATCGATGTTTTGATTGAAGAAAATAAGAAGTTAAACGAAAAAGTGAATAAAAAGTGATCTGGTTGTGCTTTTGTACCTTTTTCAACGTTTTTTTGTGATTTATTTTCCAAAAAAGCATATACAGAGTATTGCGTTTTCACCTAAAGCATTGCTATAAAGGCGTTACGGTAATTTATACTAAATTTTTGGACCTTAAATAAACGATATTAAGAGGACGCGATCCACATGAATAAATCAGAATTAATTGATGCAATTGCAGAGAAAGGGGGATTGTCTAAGACTGATGCTGGTAAGGCCTTAGACGCTACAATTGCTTCAATCACTGAAGCGCTTAAGTCTGGTGATACAGTTACACTTGTTGGTTTTGGTACTTTCAACGTGAAAGAACGTGCTGCACGTACTGGCCGTAACCCACAAACTGGTGCTACTTTAGAAATTAAAGCAAGCAAAGTACCAAGCTTCAAAGCTGGTAAAGGTTTAAAAGATTCTGTTGCTTAATCTTTTAAATAAATACTAAACGCGCCTTTTCGGCGCGTTTTTTATTAAACATTAGAAAATGTGTCGATAACACATTCATTCATTGCTGCTTTTCAGTTAAAATCTCGGGCAAATAAAATATTGGAATACTTATGGAATCTTTTCGTAAAGTTATTAAGGGTTGGTTGGGCAAGGCTTTGCTCATTTTGTTTTTGACCCCTTTAGCACTTGTAGGTATTGAAGGATATTTTAGTAGCGGATCAAAAGACGCTGTGAAATCAGTCAATGGCCAAGATATTTCTGAAAAGGAATTAGAGACCTTAACCGCTTCCTTTAAAGAACAATTCTTAGCTTATGCCAATGGGGATGAAACTTTACTCAACCAAAGCTTTATTAAAGATAAAGCGATGGATCAACTGATCGCAAATACTTTGTTATTGCAACAGGCTGAAAAGCTGGGCATTTCACTCAGTGATACTCAAATTGAACAGATGATTGCTCAACAGCCAAGTTTTCAAGAAAATGGAAAATTTTCAGAAACGCGTTATTCAAGCTATTTACAGTCTGTGGGTATGAGTAGTGATGCGCTCGTTGCAAACTTACGTCAAGACCATGCATTAAAAATGATGCGTTCGACTTTTGTTGATTATGCATTGGTGAGTAAACTAGATATTCAACAAATTGCTAACTTACAAACAGAACAGCGTACTTTGCAGTTTGCCAATGTAAATCTTGATGAATATAAAAAGAACGTCAAGGTTTCAGCACAAGAGATTGAAAACTATTACAAGCAACACCCAGCAATGTTTAAACAAGTGGCAAGTGTGGATGTTGACTATGTATTGTTAGCACCAGCCAATGTTCCTGCAGCTGCTTCACCTGTCACAGATGCGGAGTTGCAGCAAGCCTATACACAGTTTGTTGAAGCACAAAAAGATAATGTTGCGCCTTTGGTTAAACATATTCTGATTACGACGGATGCACGTACAGATGCTGAAGCGAAAAAACGTGCAGAAGAAGTTGTGGCAAAAATTAAAGCAGGCACAAGCTTTGCTGCAGCTGCGGCTCAATACTCTGAAGATACTGCATCTAAAGCGAATGGTGGTGCTTTAGCAGTTTATAACAAAGGCACTTTTGGTGATGCTTTTGACCAAGCTGTAGCATCACTTAAATCAGGTCAAGTGTCAGCGCCTGTAAAAACTGAATTTGGTTACCATGTCATTGAAACTGATGCGCCAGCTGTGAAGTTGCCATCTTTTGAAAATGAAAAAGCACGTTTGACGGCGGAAGTTCAAAAGAATAAAACAGCCAATGCATTCTCTGATACTGTAAACAGTTTAAATGAACTGGTTGTAGACTCAGATGCTTTAGATGTGGTGTCTCAAGAAGTTAAAGGTGTACAAGTTCAAACTGTAAAAGGCATGACCTTATCTACACAGCATCCTGTATTAAGTAATGCTGCGGTAAAAGTGAAACTGTTTAACGATGACGTTAAAAACGGTGATCGTAACGTGACCAGCAGCATTCAACTTCCGAATGGGGATGTGGTTTGGGCAAAAGTACGTGATTATCATGCGGCAGGTGTCCAAACGCTTCAAGAAGCAACACCACGTGTGAAAGCAAAATTGGTTGAACAAAAAGCTTATGATGCTGCTAAAGCCAAAATTGCTCAAAGTTTAAAAGACTTTAAAACTCAACCAGCAGTATCTGTTGTTGCCAAGAGCGGTTTGACCTTTACTCCACCGCAAGTGTTTATTCGTTCACAAGGCTTACCACGTGCAGTTGAGCGTGCGGTGTTTAGCCAAGCGGCACCAAAAGCAGGACAGTGGTCTGTAACAACAGCATTATTGCCAACAGAAATGGTGGTGGTAGCGGTATCAAACGTAAACAAGACGACGTCTAGTGCGTTGACGGATGAGCAATTGGCTGAGCTTTCGAAGTTATATCAACAACTTCGTGGTCAGCAAGAAGCTGAAGATTATGTGCAATACTTAAAAGCACATGCAAAAATTAAATAATCGTATGACATAAAAAAACCTGCATTCGTGCAGGTTTTTTTATGTGTGTAGATAAACAAATTTTATTTAAGGATAAACAGGCTTAGGCACGAATTTTGAGTTCATAACCTGAATATTTGCGAATATTAATCACGCCTGTATCTAAAATCAGGTACTGACCTTTAATCCCTTGTAACTTACCGCGAATAACTGGGGTTTTATCCAGATTGTGGGATTTAATTTTCTCAGGATATTGCTCAACTGGATAAACAAACTCGCGTGGCAGTTCAGTTTCCAAAAGCTCAACCGTTTCATTGAATTCAAGATTTTGACTAAATTCCTCACGAATGGTTTGGATTTTAGGTGCAAACTCTTCAATGAGTTGTTCGCGAACTTCAATCAAGTCGAGTGGTTCAGCTTCGCCTTTGAGTAATTTGCGCCAATCGGTTTTGTCTGCCACTTGTGTGCCAAACATAATTTCGAGCTGGCCTGAAAGACGACGCGAACCGACTTTCATAATTGGAAGGGCTTGGGTTGCACCTTGATCGAGCCAACGGGTTGGCATTTGGCTAATCCGTGTAATCCCAACTTTTAGGGCACTTGAGTTGGCTAAATAAACAATATGTGGCTGGAAACAAACTTCATGCGCGAAGCTGTCCTCTCGGCAGGTGCCTAAGTGGTAGTGACAAGTTTCAGGTTTCATAATACACATGTCACAAGAAGCTTTGGTTTTAAAGCACTTGAAGCAATGGCCTTGTGAAAACGATTTAGAGGTTTTCGTACCACATGAAACACAGAAGATTTTACCAGTCCATTCAATCTCAATTTCTTGACCCAAGTTAAAAGGAAGGTCAACTTCTGAACGATCTAGGATAAATTTATATTCAACATTTGCCTTGTGTGTATGTTGATCAGTTACACTAAGGTCCTTAAGACCTGCATGCATTTTATGGCAAATGCCTTGAAGTTCCATACAGAATTACTCACTCAATATTAAGGATGCGGTTATGGCTGAACTGAACGTCATTACTTCTATGCTAGACGATTTATCTCAAGAACAGCCTATTTCAACTGCATTGTGCATTGGGCAGGATCTCAGCCCAAATCATCATCAATCTATTCAATGGCAATATTTTAGCGTATCTGACTTTTTAAGTCTGCCTTTTACCCAGCGCTATGATTTAGGTTTTGTGTTTTTTGACACGGCAGAAATGCAAAATATAAGCTCACAACAAAAATCACAACTATTGGTGCGTTTAAGAGATTTGATGGCAAAGCGTATTGTGGTGGTGAGTCAATTGCAGGATGAACAACTGCTTCGTGCTTTAGGTTTTACGCAGCTAATCGATAAAACGACGCATGGTAAAAACTTTGCTTTATGGCAATTTAATATTTTGACCTATAAGCATGTGCCTGACTGGTTCAATTCAAAATTTTGGGCGAATCCTGAAAACTGGAATAAATTCCGTTGGTGATTCGACTGCGACTGTATTTTTCCATTTATAGCAAAAATTAACAATTTATCTCTATAGGGTTTTTTTAAACATCGTATGCTGTTTAAAAACCTAGACGGGATAAAGTGATGACGAACCTTAATAATATTATAGAAATTTTGGCAAAGCAGGCCATGGGCGGTCAGCAACAGCCAAATCAGCAAAGTGGTTTGGGTGGGATTTTGGGTTCGGTGCTTGGGCAACTCGGAGCGGGTGGTACGAGCCAAACACAACAGGGTGGTCTGGGTGATATTTTAGGCTCGGTGTTGGGTGGTTTGACTGGTGGGCAGTCGCAGCAGGCGCCAAACTCGCAGAATTCAGGATTCGCAGGCGGTGGAAAAAGTTTATTGATTGCGGTATTGCCTTTGATTTTGGCATGGATTCAACAGCAAGGTGGTTTGCAGGCAGCTTTAGATAAACTCAAAGGGCAGGGTTTAAGTAGTCAGGTTGAAGACTGGGTTTCAACAGGACCAGGGGAGAATGCCAGTGTAAATCCAGAACAAGTGCAAAACTTGTTTGATGATGCCGCGGTGGAGCAAGTTGCAGAGCAAGCGAATGCACCTAAACAAGATGTATATAGTGCTATTTCACAAGTGTTACCGCAAATTATTGATTCACTTACCCCGCAAGCAGGACAAACTAATCCTCAAGAAGCCAACGCGGATATTCAACAGGTATTGAATTTAGTTTCCGGCTTCTTAAAACGCTAAATTTAAGAAAAAATAAAAGGGCATAAGCCCTTTTATTTTTAGAATTCACTTTAATCTTAAGATTAGAAGTTATATTCCATTCCTAAACCAAATACTGTTTTGTTATCTTCTTCAAGATCTACACCAGTAATATCAAGTTTCTGTTGTGCAAGCACACCGTAGAAACGAGTTTGTTTATTTAAGTTGTAGTCAACACCGATACCATATTGGTCAATGGTGATATCATTAAATGCATCAGCTGTAGTTTCAGCAGTTTGGTATTGAGCTTTAACAACCCATGGTGTGTTGCCAACTTTATATGTTGAGCTAATTAACCATGCTTTCTCTTCAAGACCTTCTAAGCCATTAATATCATCAGTAGGTTCAGCTTGTTGATAAAGAGCACCTAACACTAGACCATTTGCGCCGATTTTACTAAAATCGTAAGAACCAGTTACGCGTACAGCATCTGAATATAGTTTTTTATCATCTAATCCAGCGTATTTACCTTGAACGCCAAAGTTACCAGCTAGTGCAAGAGCAACACCAACCTCTTTATTTTCATAAGTTAAAGAAGTAGAGATGGAATCACCAAACCCATCACGTTTTCCTTTTTGACCAGATGTGGCATAGTCTTTAGTTGCATCTTCACCTTGTTGCGCGAGGATATTAAATTGTAAACCACCTAGCATTTTCTTGTCTGTTTCAAACCCGATAGAGTTTTTAAGACGATCTTCACCATACATCGTGTTTGTGATATCAAGGGTGTGATCATTAAAGATATCTTGATATTTTCCAGCAGCATCTTTGAAATAAGAGTCAAAAAAACCAGCTTTTAAAGTACCTACATTTGTAAACTTTAAACCACCAAAAAGATTACGTTTTTTGAAAGTTTGAGCATCACTTTCATCACCATCTGCACTGATTTCCCATTCAGCCACATAAACTGCTGACACATTGTCAGTTAATTTTTCTTCGCCTTTAACCCCAATACGAGAAGCGTTAGAATTTAGTTCAGTGAAATCTTCATCTTTTTCAAAATCATTATTTTGAATTTGATCAACTGATAGATTGATCTTACCATATAAAGTTGGTGCTGCTTGTGCTGCGCTTACACCCATTGCTGCAACAGTAGCTGCTAGAAGCAATTTTTTCATCAAGATTTCTCCAAAACACTTTTAAAAATGGCATTCGCCTTGCTTTCTTATTTAGTTAGCTTGTGTACAAAAAGTTACACAAGCTCACCAACTTGCTAAGCAGTATCTGCAAACTTTGTGACATTGAAGTGAAGAAAAAATTACAATTTGATGACGGGTAATAAAATGTAATAAATAGACGTCTTGCGTTAGTCACGTTTTAAGCACCCGAAAGCTATATTTTATGAGGTTTTAGCCAATTCAAAAATTAGATAAAAATATACTTTCGCAAGAGGTCTAATAATTGTGATTTATTTTTAAGTATTTTAATTGTATTTAAATAAAAAAAGGAGCCGAAGCTCCTTGATTGAATGGATGGAATTACAAAGCAGCGCGAATTTTTTCTGCTTGTGCTTTGATTTTTTCTTGATCACCCATTTGTAACGCATGCTTACCTAGCTCATGTACCGAACTCGGAATGAGGTGGAAATGTACATGGGGAACGGTTTGCCCAGCAGCCGCTCCAGACAATTGCATGAGCACAATGCCTTTGGCATCCAAACCGACTTCAATGGCTTTTGCTACTTTTTGTACCACTTGAATGGTGTAGGCAGCAGTATCGGCAGGGAGGTCGAGTAAAGTCACCGCAGGTGTTTTGGGTATGACTAAAGTATGACCGTCTGCTTGAGGCATAATATCCATGAATGCAAGAACTTGGTCATCTTCATATACTTTAATGGCTGGAAGTTCACCACGTAAAATCCGTGCAAAAATGTTTTGCTCATCGTAAGCCATGTCTATTCCTTAAGTTTCGCTTAAACTGATTTACTTACAGTTCAATTCTTTTTGACGTTCTTTAATGGCGTCAAGACGTTGTTGCTCTTTTTCAGAGAATTTCGGTTTAGTGGTGTAGCAATTATCATTGCCAAATTTTGCTTTCGCTTCAGGGTCCTTAAAACAGAAACCTTTAGATGCATAAATGACATCATGATCATCTTTTAATTTTTGACACTCTTGCTCAGGTGATGCCGCAAAACTTTGCGCCCCGATTAATGTTGCAAGACTGGCAAAAACCGCTACAGTCAACTTTTTCATGAGAATTTCCTCAGTTTGTAACATTGTATGTAGTCACGCTATTACTTTATAGGGGTTTGTTCTGTTTATTCAATGGTGAGTTCTTACTCAATTGTAATTTTACTTCATAATTGCTGCATATAATACATAAAATTTATATATATCAATTGCTTTCTAAATAGCAGATAGAAATGGATATTTCAGTTTTTTATGTAATTTAGCCTATTTTTACAACTTTTTTTAGGCTCTAACACTTTTAAATTTCATTGAGAGGGCCACCGTGCTCCAGTGCGTCAGCTTCTTTAACCTTTAATGTTCGCCTCATCTCAAATGCTATTTCAGGCATTTTTATATGATTAGCAATGAATTTTTTAAGTTATTCATTTCTTTCGGCTTTGTTGCACAAACATTCAAAAGCTAAACTTCTTCCAAGTTATCTAAATTTAAGTGGCAACTTGGGTGTGAGGTCGGCCTAAATCTGTAAATTTATTTAATACGGCCACACGTGCATGAATCTCATTGACTTGGCTTTGAAAGTTTCTCGCACGGAGTTTATCGCCTAATAATTTGATGCAATGCATCTTAGTTTCAACCAAACTTCGCCGATGATAGCCTGACCAATTTTTCCATATTGTTCTTCCTAAACGTTTAACTGTTCGAAGTAATTCATTTCGCTCTAGCGAGCTGGTCTTTGTATCTTTACAAGGTTTCGCATTTTTTCTTGGCGGAATCACCGCATGTGCTTGTCGGTCTGCAATTACTTGACGGCATTGCTTGGTGTCATAAGCCCCATCAGTATAGACAGAGTCAATCTGCTCATCTTGTGGAATCTGATCGAGTAAATCACCAAGCACTTGTGAATCACTCACATTATTTGTAGTGAGTTGAATAGCGCGTATTTGAAGGGTTTCAGCATCTATACCAATATGAAGTTTACGCCATTGGCGACGATATTCAGGTTGGTGTTTCTTACGCTTCCATTCACCTTCGCCTAGAAACTTTAAGCCAGTAGAATCGACGAGTAGCTGGAGACCATTACTGCTTTTTTGATAGTTAATTGCAATATCAATATGCTTTTGTCTTCTGCAGATGGTGGAATAGTCTGGTGCTGTCCAATCTAATCTACAAAGATGAATGAGACTTTGCACAAAGCCAGTGACCATGCGTAAAGAAAGACGAAATAAGGATTTGATCATTAAACAGCATTGGATGGCTGTATCTGAATAAGTTTGATTTCGACCATGTTTACCTTTGGGTTGAGCGTACCATTGCGTCTTGGGATCAAACCAAATTGAGAGATTTCCTCGATTTATTAATGCACTGTTATAAGAAGACCAATTGGTTGTACGATAGATTTTAGGTGTGGGCTTATTCATTTGAGAATTATATTGTGGAATAAGCCTTTAGAGATAGGTTTGTGCAACAAAGCCTGTGAATGAATAAAAGCGTCTGAAGCTGCTTGTTTAAGCTCTTGCATCAACGCTGGGTCCAAATGTCGAAGCAGTGAGATCGCTTCACCAATTGAAGAGCTTGCCTCAGTAAGCATATTTGCAGGTAGCATCTCTGGTAAAACAATAGCTTGGGCATAGAATAATGAAAGTAACAATCCAAAAATAGCAACTCCCAAACCAGCCCCGAGCTCATAAGCCATACCCTCAATAGCTCCAGCTGCGGTTGCTTTTTCAGGGGAAACGGCAGACATAATAGCTGCTGTAGAAGACAGTAATGCAATTTCAACACTGATATGCGCATCCACCTTATCCGATATGCATTCATGTATTACTGGTGCAATTGGTTCACTGCGTGGTCCATTACACGGTGGAGCAAACGAAGCTGCGATGGAAATGATTGAGAACTGGACGTCCCCTGAAGAAGCTGAGCGAGAAATGCTGGGCAAATTAGAACGTAAAGAAAAGATCATGGGCTTTGGACATGCAATCTACAAAGACAACGACCCACGTAATGGCATCATCAAAATTTGGTCAGAGCGCTTAGCGAAAGATGTCGGTGACACGGTCCTGTACCCAGTATCAGTACGTTGTGAAGAAGTGATGTGGCGTGAAAAGAAATTATTCTGTAACGCAGACTTCTTCCATGCATCGGCTTACCACTTCATGGATATTGCGACCAAACTCTTCACACCCATCTTCGTGATGAGCCGTGTGACAGGTTGGGCAGCGCATGTGATGGAACAACGTGCGGACAACCGTATTATTCGCCCAAGTGCGGACTATACAGGGCCTGAACTGCGTAAAGTGGCGCCAATTGAAGAACGTTCAGCGGTTTAATATAAAGCTCTGATATATTATAAAAAAGCCTCTTCGGAATAGTGCCAGTCAGTAAAGGGTTTTAGAAGTAAAGCCCTTAGCTTTTTAGTTATGCACGACGGCGTCTTATATTTTTAAATCATATACTTGGAGTTCATCTATTACTTTGGATAAGCCCAAAGTAATCAAAAGCATTTGTCATCCGCAAAACTCGCCAAATCCATTTTATTGATTAATTAATCGCAGAAAACTTACTTTTTTAAAATAGTTTTGCCTCGAACAGTTGCGGATGACGTTTCCGTGTATCGAATAACATCATGAATTTTAAAATAAAATCCCAGTCAGTTTCTTCACTGACTGTCATTACCTCTTCTGAGGCTTTATTTTTTAGGCATCAATAAAACAGGATCTTCAATGTTATAACCTGTTTCAAAAGGAATCCCGAGATATTGAACAGTCACCAACGTTTTTTGTTGATTAGGAACTTTATAGCTTTGCGAAATGCGCAGCCCATTTTTATAGTCTACCGCCTTGTGTATGGGACTTTTCAAATTGTTGTATTTCACTTGATATTGATAGCTAAACTTCGGGATGGAGACTTTAGGGTCATACCAAGAGGGTTCTTTTGAAGTCTTTTTACTGATGACTTGAATTTTAACCTGCTTGGGTGGAATTGGCGTTAAAGCTTTGAGTTGTTTTTTTATTTTTGCAATGTCACGGTCAAACTTCTGGCTGTCTTGATCATAGTCAATTTTTTGAGTTTTTGGATTGATATATAAAGACTTTACTTCAATCAGCTTGGAGGGTGTTTTGCTGTTGAGTTGATAATAATACAATTGTGGCAAACGACCACGACCATCTAAATAATGTCGCATCACATAAATTTTTTGATCAGCTTGGTCAAGACCTAAAACTTCAATATTTTGTGGTCCCCCTACAGTTGCAAAACTGTGGCTTGAAAAAAGTAAGGTGCTGAAAAGTAGAGGATGGATTATTTTCATCATCATGAGGCGCTCCACATTTTTATTGATTATGGTTCAGTTTAAAGGCTCTAAATGTAGAAAAATCAAATTTAGTGTAAAGATTTAAGCATTTTGAACACGTTCAATGACCATTTGAGCGACGTTTTTCGTAAGTTGATCAAGTCGCTCAAGCGCACTGCCTAGTAGTAAATAATGGTAAGTGCTTAAACTGTTTTGATAATGAATGGCAATATAAAAGGTGCCTTCAGGTTTTTCAGGCGTCGCACTTCCACCAGGTTTGAGCAGCCCTGTACACGAGACAATAATATCGGCATAACGAAATAGTCGATGACCGTAAAGCGCCATAGCTTCAGTGACTTCAATCGACTCTGCTGTATACTGCTGAATAAGTGCAGGATCAATCTTTAAAATTTCACATTTGATACTGGGGTCATAACTCACCAGTCCACCGAGTAAAATGTCAGCTCCGCTATGTTTATAAATCGAAAATTGACTGGATAGATAACCTGAACTGGCACTTTCGATAAAGGCAATGGTCAATTTTTTCTGTTCTAGGAGGTTGCAGCATTGCTTGAGTACTTGCACGACTTTAGCCTCTCGATGTCCATTATTTTGATCTGTTTGCCAGCTTAGTCATAAACACGGTACACACCGACAAAACGACTACATGCTTTACTTTCACTTTTTACAGAAAGAATGGCTTTTTGAAAGTTGAACTGGTAGTGGCAGTTATTTTCATTGTCCGTAATGTTTTGCTTTTGGTCTGGTGTGGTATAGGCCAAAAACGAAATAGTTTGAGTTTCTATGCGGTTATTGGGACTACGATATGCAACACCTTCAATCTTAATTTTATCTTTAGACAGTTGATGCACTTGTAGGTGCACAGCTTGTTTGGCAATGGCCCCATGTTCAAACTTTAAATAGTGTTGGGTCAAACTTTGATTCAACGATGTATAGAAGTTCAGATCATCAATTCTAAAGTCCATCTGCTGCTGATAGCATGCTAAGGATTTACACTGCTGTAGGCGGCTTAGCCATAGCTGATGGGTATCGACCAATAAACGCTGCGGCGCATCACTGATTAAAAAAGCAGTCATGGATTGCGTGTCTAATTTTTGTCGAATGTCCTTGAATTGATCAGTACAGATCTTTTTAAGGCTAGATGAAGTCGGATCATCACAGTCAATGACTTGAGCATAACTAAAGCTGGTACAAAGACAACTTAGACACACTAAAATACTAAATTTTTTCATAAGTTTTATGTCGGTTTTCAACAGCATGATCGCTTATACTTTCACTATGTTGCGCTGCTTGTAACTATAGCGAAAGAGAAAGCGTGAATACAAGATTTCAATCATTTATTTCTTAAAGGAAACTGAGCATGGTTGCACATATTCGAATTGGACAGGGACTTGATGTACATGCTTTTGAAGAGGGTGAATTTGTCACACTGGCAGGTATTCAAATTCCACATACACACGGCTTAAAAGCACATTCAGATGGTGATGTGGTTTTGCATGCTTTAACAGATGCATTATTGGGTGCGTTGGCTTTAGGCGATATTGGTCAGCATTTTCCCGATACCGATCCTCGCTTTAAAGGAGCAGACAGTCGAGTATTACTCAAACATGTCTATCAGCTTATTTTAGATCGTGGTTATCAGTTGAATAATGCCGATATTACTGTGGCATGTGAACGTCCGAAGTTGGCGCCGCATAATTTAGCGATGCGCCAAAGCATTGCAGACGTTCTCGATGTTGAAATCACGCAGATTAGCATCAAAGCAACGACCACGGAAAAACTGGGCTTTACGGGTCGTCAGGAAGGTATTTTATCTACAGCGACAGTGCTGATTTCTCACGCAAAATGATCAGGATTGATCATAGCTAGCTTTAATTCTTGTGTTGCTTTACGACCTTGAAGTTGTAAGGCAACAGCATGCGTCAAACCTGTCCATGTGTCATTTGGTTCCCAAATTTGATGCATGGCCTCATGTGCGGTTGGCATATCAATATTCATATAATATTGACGATATAAATACATCAAACTACTGACGCGATAATTTTCTGAACAATGAACCCAAATAGTTTGTTCTTGAACCAAATGATCAATCATATCTAAGACCAATAAGCATTGATCATCAGAGGGTGTATCCCATGAAATCGGCACATGTATATAGTTTAAACCGAGCTCTAAACAGATTTGATCTTCATTCGCTAAATAGTTATTGCTATTACTGAGCGCAAGATTGATGACTGTGTTTACGCCATACTCTTTAATTTGCTGTAATTGCTCAGCAGTCGGTTGTCCAGAAGTAAACAAATGCTCGTGGATAAATTGAAAGTTAAGTGTTTGGCTTAAGTGTGTTTCAATAGCGTTCATAATTATTTCTTAATCTTAGAATGAAAAACGCCATCCGAAGATGGCGTTTTAAAAACTTAACGGTTCGGTAAAACGTCTTTGAGTGCTTCGTGCATCTCTAGTAATACCTTTTCTGTGGTATCCCAGTCAATACAACCATCGGTTACTGACTTGCCGTATTCAAGATCGCATAGGTTTTCAGGAATTTCCTGACGACCACCTTTAAGGTGACTTTCAACCATAATGCCGATAATAGATTTATTTCCATCAATAATTTGTTCGGTAATATTTTTCAGAACAAGCGGTTGAAGGAACGGGTCTTTATTCGAGTTTGCATGACTGGTGTCAATCATGATTTTGGTGCTGACTTTCGCTTTAGCCAATGCTGCTTCTGCTTCTGCTACAGAACCAGCATCGTAGTTTGGCTTACCGTTACCACCACGAAGTACCACGTGTGCATACGGGTTACCTGAAGTACGAATCACAGAAACTTGGCCTTGGTTGTTTAGGCCTAAGAAGTGGTGTCCATGTTTAACAGACTGCATTGCATTCGTTGCAACAGTTAAACCGCCGTCTGTACCATTTTTGAAACCTACAGGTGAAGATAAACCTGAAGACATTTCACGGTGTGTTTGGCTTTCAGTGGTACGTGCACCAATCGCTGACCAAGAGATTAAGTCTTGGTAGTACTGTGGTGAGTTTGGATCGAGTGCTTCAGTCGCACATGGCAAGCCTTTTTCATTTAACTCAACCAAAAGTTTACGACCAATGCGTAAACCTTTTTCAATGTTGAATGAGTCATTCATGTCAGGGTCATTGATCAGACCTTTCCAACCCACTGTGGTACGTGGTTTTTCAAAATAAACACGCATTACGATATAGATTGAGTCTTTAATTTTATCGCTTAAAACTTTTAAACGGTCTGCGTATTCGTGAGCAGCAACTGGGTCATGAATTGAACATGGGCCAATCACAACAAAAATGCGTTTGTCTTTACCATCTAAAATATTGCGAATCGTTTCACGACCGTGAAGTACAGTTTGATATGCAGACTCAGTGAGAGGCAATTCAGTTTTTAATTCCGCTGGGGTAACTAGCGGATGAATGCTTTGTAAATTCACGTCATCGATGTCGTTTTGGGTAATAGAGTTTGACTGTAGAGTATTCATTGCCGTCACTGGTTCGATCGTATTAAGTTGCTTTATAAGCTGAATATAACACGGTTTAGCTGATAAAAGGTTATAAAAAAGTCGAATGAATCTTTGAAAAAAAAGTGATGAATCTTAGGTTTATTTTAAATCAGAATGCCTACACTGAGGCATTCTTAACTGTTGAAATTTGAACAACTTGAGCAGTTTCGGCAGGTTTCACAGGTTTGGCTTTGATCGGATTTAACATGAAGTTGACACCCAGCGCAAACAGAGTAATACCCAACACTTTACGGATGATCTTTTCAGGAAGGCGTGAACTAATCAGTGTTCCAATAATAATTGCTGGAATAGACCCCACCAATAACCACATAAGGAGGTGGAAGTCCACGTTGCCTGAAGTCATGTGACCCATACCTGCAACGAACGTAAGTAACACCGCATGCACAACGTCAGAACCAATAATACGAATCATCGGTAGGTTGGGGAACATAATCACCAAAGCCATGATTCCGAAAGCACCTGCACCAACTGATGACAGTGTCACGAAGACCCCAAGAACCACACCCATCATCACAATGTACTTACGTTTATTGCTGGTTTGAAGCTGAACTTTTTCTAAGTCTTCAGTCATGTCTGGCAGTTCATCTTTACGTAATTTGTTGAAAAATTTTTCAATTTGATTACGGAAGACAATTGATAAACCTGTAATGGTCAACATGAAGCCTAAAACCATGGTGAGCACGGCTTTATAGTGGGTAGATTGGCTCAAATAGTTGTCGAGTACCCAGTGCGTTGCAAAGGAAGCAGGAATACTGCCAATTGCCAGCCAAAGCACAATCGGCCACACAATATTTAGTTTTTTGGCATGTACAAATGAACCACAAAATTTTGAAATTGCGGCATAGAGCAAGTCTGTACCAATGGCAATGTGAGGCTCGATTTTAAACAGGCTAATGAGGATCGGTGTCATTAATGAACCACCACCCACACCAGTAATTCCCACACAAAAACCGACTAAAACACCTGCGAGAATAAATTCGAGTGGACCAAACATTGTTATATGCCAAAATATCAAAAAACGTGCATATCTTATGACGTTTTTATATAAGTCGTTGTCTTGATTGTTGATTTACTTATTCTAAAAAGAGATATAGGAGTTATTGTTTGAGCTGTATACGTGCTTTTATTTTTAAGCCTACAATTGTCAGCAACCACCATAGATTGAGACTTATGAGTGTTCGTAGAACATAAAGAGGGGCTAGCTGATGCTTTTTCCATTGCTCAAAATTCGCTGCGGTCGAGCCATAGGTCATATCTAATTGCTGCTGAGGTGGATCAACTAATGTGATCTGTTGAATAAACACCTCCTTTTTGGTGTTTTTTAGATTCCAAAAAATACGCTCTAAATAGTAAACCTCGACCTGCTTTGCCGTAAATTGGTGACGATGTGATGACTGGTCACATAGTGTTTGAACAGGTTCTCCCATCAATGTGCAGTTTGCGATCCATAAATGATGCTGTTGTTTAAATTTCAACGCGCTGATTCGTCCTTTACCGACTTCAACGGTGAATTCATCAAAGGTTTTACTCTGAATCTGAGTGCGGATCCAGCTGTTCGGGAAACAAATAAATACAAGCAAATTGAAAATGAGGGAAATAAAAAGTGTCCAGCCAAAATGACGCTTCGACCAACTGCAGAGCTGTTGAAAGGGGGTGATGATTTCTTGTTGTAACCAATCTAAAGCTGAACGTAATGTTTGTCCCGTGAAAAGAGGTTTAAAAGTGTTTATTATTGAGCGTGTTATAACTAAAAAATCACGATGCTTCAACTTAAATGATTTTGATTAGGCTCTAAAATTCTGTTGCAATGGTTCTGGTTCATATATTTATATACACCTTTATATTTGGCTCATGAACCAAATATAAAGGCATGTGAGTTAAAGTGTAAGTTATTATTTAAATTGAGTTTTTTTGGTTTTAAGTCATTGATACTCAGAATCAGTATAAAAAGTATCGGGGTTGCAAATATAAATAAACTGACACTTCCCACACCGCGACCCGTGTATTGAATCAATAAAAATAATGCCACAGCCAGCACAGCAAAAGCTAAATATCGGCAGATTTGATAATGTTCTGCACACTTGGCCCAACGTGACTTTTGAGTTTTTGGACGCTGCTTATCGCTCACCAGAAATAACACATAGCATGCGAAAGTGATGAGAAGTCCTGCAATCAGGTAGATCATGAGTTAGACTCCTGAACTGTAGGGTTGGCATATTTATTCTGAATTTTTTGTACAGCTTTTTGTTGAATGGGCTGGATTTTTTGATGTAAGAAAATAGCCAATATCGCAAGGCTGATGATCATAAGATCAACTCGCAAAAATAACCAATATTCATGTAAGTCATGCACATATTGATGGCTGATTAAATAGTAAAGGTTGAAAATAGGCAAAGATACAGCCAGTAAAATGAAGACTTTCAGTTGAGTTTTCCAGAGGTGTTGCTGTGGAGTGAACAATGCAATGACTAAACTGAGTAACCAAGTGCCGAAAAATGCGTAAATTTCGTAGTTGGGGTGACCAGCTTCTAACTGAAGTAAACGGTTTGCACAAAGATAACTGAGCATGGCAATTGGCAAGCCAATGATGGCAGTCGTATTTAGGCGGTTAACCACATAATGTCCAAAGTGGAAACTTTGTTTTTTATTTTGTAGCTGACGTTTTAAGCTCCAGAGTAAAAGCCCAGATGCAATCATGGCACAGCCTAAAAGCCCTGAGAAAAATAACGCAAAGCGTAATAGGGGCTGTGCAAAGTGTGCCATGTGTAAACCATAGACTCCATTATTGAGCGTGGCAATTGCACTATTATTTCGAGTGTCTCCGAGCAGGGCACCAGATTCGCCGTTAAAGCTGAGTTGGGCTTGGTTTCGCGTGATGCTTCGGTCAGTTGACTCAACCAAGTTCACCTGAGCGATATTGGTATTGGGGTGTTTGACCGTAATATTGTCAATTTCTGTTTTACCCCAACGCTGCTCAGATTGTTGTATGAAGTATTCAATTGGTCGCATCGTAGCAGGTGTCGGTTTAGCCTCAGAGCTGATACTAATATTTCTAATTTCATCAAAATATTGGAACGGTTGCTCTGGATAAAGTTTCTTCATGCCATTGGGGAGAATGAGATAAAAGAAAATGGCTAAACCAGTGAATGTAATGGTCAGGAAAAAGGGCAAAGCAATGACAGAGGTGACATTGTGAAAGTCTAGATACGAGCGTTGCCCTTTGAAGGCTCTTAGGGTAAAGAATTCGGTGAATATCTTTTTGTGTGTGATGATGCCTGAAATGAGGATGATCAACATTAAGAAGGCAGCAATCGTGACTAATAGCCTACCGATAAAATAGGGCACACCATAAAGCTGGTAGTGAAAGCCATAGAAAAATTCACCGCCTTGGGTTGCAGACAAGGTGACTTCTTTACTTGTGTTTGCATCCAAAGTCTTATTTTCGTAGCCACCATCGGCCTTTTGCCAATAGATTTTATTAACAGGTGAACTAGGACTAGCTACGCCGATATACCAACTTTGTGCATCTGCAGCATTTTTTTGTAAGTATTGATATGCCGACTTCATCGCAGTATCTTGTTTGACCTGCATGGTGGCAAATTGCGGTTGCATCCACAAATTTATTTCATGACGATAATAGGTCGCAGCACCTGTTAAAAAAATGGCAAATAATAACCATCCCAGTGTTAGTCCAAGCCAAGAGTGTAGCCATGCCATTGATTGGCGAACAGATTTTTGCATGGTTTAACCTACGAACTTCAGCAATAGAAAAAAGCAAAGGGAAAGAGAAATAGTTGAAGCGCTTAACTTTTTCAGGGATTGAACACAAAAGCTCAAAATGACAAAAATGATAAAGAAAATAAGAGATAGAAAAGCCGCCAAATAAATGGATTCTGCTTTAGCTAAGTGAGGGTAAAAACTAAGGGTAAGCAGTTCTGATAACATGGATGTACATAAATAGCCTAAGCCAAATGAGATCAAAAAACGATATAAGATCGATAGGGGATATTGAAATTTATGCATGACGAACCATTTAACCCAGAAAAAAGCGCCTCAGTTTCTGTGCTGTTAAATAACAGAAAACAAGGCGCTATTGAATCAATATTTGAATTTTACAGCAACACTATAGTTGGCAGGTGCACCATAAAAACCTTGTGCATCTGGGAAATTAAATAAATATTTTTCATCAGTGATGTTATTGCCATTGGCTTGTAAGGTGATATTTTTATTCACTTCATAGCTTGCCATCACATTGACTAAAGCATAAGCATCTTGCTGAATAATGCCTGATTTTTGAGTCACAACGCCGCTAGCATTAGTCGTTTCAGGAACATCTAAATAAGTTTTATCTTGCCACTGGATGCCTAAACCTAATTTTAATTTAGGGATTTGTGGGATTTGATAAGTTGTCAATAAATTAAAAGATTGAGTAGGGTTAAAGGTACGAGCGTCACCACCATTAATTAAATCTTTCAAACTTAATTGGGTATAACCAAAACTGAGATTTAAATGATCTGTGAGCTGTCCTGCAAGACCAAATTCATAACCTTGTGAACGTAAGTCACTGACTTGAGTTTTACGTGTTGTTGGTAAGCCATCTGAATTACGTAAAGGATAGTTACTTTCTTCAGTACGGAAAATAGCCATTGTTGCAGTCAATTTATCATCTAGCCACGAACTTTTTACACCAACCTCATAGCTTTCACCTTCGATCGGTTTATTAATACCACCATCTACAGCTTTAGTCGTTTGTGGGCGGAAAATTGAGCTATAACTCATGTACCCTGTATATTCAGGAGTGAAATTATAAGTGATGCCTGCATAAGGCAAAACTTTATTTTCATCATAAATAGTGTCTGCGCCATAACTTGTGCCTTTGCTTTCAGTTTGCACATAGTTTGCACCTAAAAGCAGCCTTAAATCATCGTTTAAATGCAGACGTGTCGCCGCATAATAGCTTTGATTTTTTTGCTTCATATGCATTTCACCACTGGTTTGAGAAAAATCCCAAGTCGGTTCAGGAGGTGTCCAGCTGGTTAGGTCCGTAGTGAGGTGATTAGCATAACTACCACTATAGCCTAATTCATTACTGTCGTTTTCAGACCATGAATATCCGACAGTGGCTTCATGCCGTTGTCCAAATAATGGATAAGTCCCTGAAAAATTAAGATTGGCTTGGCGAGCTTTATTATCATCTAAATATATACCAGGCCATAGGTATACCCCTGAAGTGCCATCGGCACTTGGGTTACCCGATAAAAACAGGAGTTTTGAATTCCGTGTTGTATGCTTTTCATCATAAGAGAGTTTTGCAACCCAATCACCACCAAGTTTTTGCTGTAACTCGGCAAAATAATTTTTGATATTGGTATCCCAATAGGTCCAATCAGGGCTGTAGTTATAGTCTCTTGAATAATCTAACTGCTCACCTTCAGTATTAATCAGTGGGTTTGCGCCCCAGTTATTACCATTCGATTTATTGTTAGTTTCGGTATAACCCGCAGTAAATAACGTTGAGTCAGTGAGATTTGCTTCAATAATTGCACCAAATCCATTTTTCTCAAGTTCATAGTTATCTAAATAACTATCACCCGTTTGCTCATAACCAAATACACGGCCACGAATTTTACCATCTTGGGTTAGCGCAGATGACACATCAGCTTCATAACGTTGCGTATTCCAAGAACCATAGCTTGCATTAAAAGAAGCCTGTAAGTCTTGAGTCGGGCGTTTACGGATCATATTAATGGTTGCACTGGGGTCACCTACACCATTATTTAAAGCATCTGCACCTTTTACCACTTCAATTCGATCAAACAAAAAACTGTCTGGGTTGTCATTATTATAGTTATAACTTTCTAGAGGAAAACCAACACCGTCTACAAGCACATTTGAAATTTCAAAACCACGTGCAAGATAAGTTGTACGATCAGTTTCCTGATTACTCACAATGACGCCAGGAACATTACGCAAAACCTCACGTGTACTATTTAGTGCGAAGTCATCAAGTTGTTGACGTGTCACAACATTGACTGTTTGAGGTGTTTCTTTGAGTGGGATATTTAGTTTAGTTGCACTAGTGGATTGTTGAACAATATAGGATTTAGACTGTTCAGAGCTTTGTGTTGCTTGATCACCAGTGGCTTGTACAGTAATTGTTGCTAAGCTTTGAGCGTCTTGTGCAAAGCTATACTGAGCGCTAAGTATAGCTAAACTAATGATAGAGAGCTTAAAACCGCGAGAGGAGATATTGGACATTTATAAATACTAATGAGAATAATTATTAATAAGTTTATTGTTTGTGTGTGAGTTTTACAAGATATTTACAATTGAAAAAATAAATCAAAAGAAATCTTTGATTGAGGCGATATGAAGTGGTTAAGGGTTTATGAAGGCCATTGATGTAAGTTGACTGCACTTTATCATTGTTGCTTTAACATACCCACGCCAATCTAAAAGACGCTATGTTATGATGCATGGGTTGAAAAATAAGGAATAATGCTTTGCAAATTCGGAAACTTAAAATTGGAATCGTAGTGGGTGAAGTATCAGGTGATACTTTAGGTGCTAAACTTATTCGCAGTTTTCGTGAGCAAGGAATTGATGCAGAATTTGAGGGTATTGGTGGCCCACAAATGATTGCAGAGGGTTTTAATAGCTATTATCCGATGGATATTTTGTCGGTCATGGGGCTGGTTGAGGTTCTTAAAGACATTAAAAAGCTTTTTGCTGTTCGTGATGGACTGGTAGAGAAGTGGACCGTCCATCCTGTCGATGTATTTATTGGGATTGATGCGCCAGATTTTAATTTGCGCCTTTCAAAAAGTTTAAAGCAAAAACAACTGCCAATAAAAACCGTGCAGTATGTTAGTCCTTCCGTTTGGGCATGGCGTCAGGGACGGGTTCATGGCATCAAAGCTTCAATTGATTTGGTATTGTGTTTATTTCCGTTTGAAAAAGCATTTTATAAAAAATGGGATGTTCCTGCTGCGTTTGTAGGACACCCCTTGGCGAGCCAATTGCCTTTGGAAAACCCAATTTTACAAGCCAAAGAAGAACTGGGTTTAGATCTGACCCAAAAGCATATTGCCTTATTGCCGGGAAGCCGACGTGGTGAAATTGAAAAGCTCGGTCCACTGGTTTTAGATGCTGCAAAATTGCTCTACGCCAAATATCCAAACTATCGCTTTGTGATACCAGCAATCAATGATGCACGTAAGCAACAAATCGAAGCTTTGCTTATTCAGTATCCAAAAGCACTGGTCGATCAAATTGACTTGCTTGAAAACTCAGGCACCGAGTCGAAGATTGGGCGTCAAGTTATGAACGCCGCTAATATTGTAGCTTTGGCTTCAGGTACAGCAACTTTAGAAGCTATGCTGTTACACCGACCAATGGTGACCTTCTATAAGTTGAACTGGCTCACCTATCATGTGGTGAAATTCTTGATCAAGATTCAATATTATTCATTGCCGAATATTATTGCAGGCAAGAAAGTGATACAAGAATTAATTCAAAAAGATGCAACGCCTGAGAAATTGGCGGCTGAAATTGAAAAATTAATGAATATTGAAACCGCACAGATTCAGGCTATGCAGCACATTACCATGCATAAACAGTTACTTGCAGGTAATAGTGAAAACCCTGTTGAGGCGATTTTAAATATTTTAGATTAATTCTCTTTAAGACATCGTGATAGTGCAGTGAGAAACTACCCAAACGTATTTGGGTTGTTTCTTTTTATTTTAAGGTTTTAGTCCAACAGCCTTGGCACGTGCAGCGTGTAACTTTTTATAACTGTCGATTAAACGTAAGTGACGGTCCAAACCTTCAAGTTTCATACTGGTTTCTGTTAAACCATAGAAACGAATACGACCTTCAACTGTGCCTATTACCGCATCCATACGTTCATCACCGAACATACGGCGGAAGTTTGCTTCATACTCTTCCAGTTCCATTTCGTCATCCAGCATTACTTCGAGCACCACATTCATGCATTGGTAGAACAGACCACGTTCAACGGTATTGGTGTTGTATTGTAAGAATGCTTCAACCAAGTCTTTCGCTTCCTCAAACTGCTCTAATGCAAGATAGATGAGTAGTTTAAGTTCAAGCAGAGTCAATTGACCCCATTCGGTATTGTCATCAAACTCAATCCCGATCAAAGTCTTGATTTCAGTATAGTCATCTAGCTCACATTCTTCTAAACGTTCAACCAGCGCTTCGAGTTGTTCGTTGTTTAAACGGTGTAAGTTGAGGATGTCTTCACGGTAAAGCAGTGCTTTGTTGGTGTTGTCCCAAACCAAGTCTTCAACCAAGTAAATTTCTGAGTAACCGGGCACCAAGATACGGCACGCCGTTGCGCCTAAATGTTGGTAAATCGCCATATAGACTTCTTTGCCCATATTTTCCAAAATACCGAAAAGTTCATCAGCCTCATCTGCATTTGAGTTTTTGCCTTGATTGGTAAAGTCCCACTCGACAAAGTCATAGTCCGATTTGGCACTAAAGAAACGCCATGACACCACACCACTTGAGTCAATGAAGTGTTCAACAAAGTTATTGGGTTCAGTGACCGCATTTGAGCTAAATGTTGGGCGAGGCAAGTCGTTCAGACCTTCAAAGCTACGACCTTGAAGTAGCTCAGTTAAGCTACGCTCAAGCGCAACTTCAAAGCTTGGATGTGCACCGAAAGAGGCGAATACACCACCTGTACGTGGGTTCATTAACGTCACACACATCACAGGGTATTGACCGCCTAGAGAAGCATCCTTCACCAGTACAGGGAAACCTTGCTCTTCTAAACCTTGGATGCCCGCTAAAATGCTAGGATATTTCGCTAAAACCTCTTGAGGTACATCTGGCAGGGTCAGTTCACCTTCCAAAATTTCACGTTTTACCGCACGCTCAAAAATTTCAGATAAGCACTGTACTTGTGCCTCAGCTAAGGTGTTTCCTGCACTCATGCCGTTACTAAGGTACAAGTTTTCAATCAAGTTTGATGGGAAGTAAACCACCTCAGCATCAGACTGGCGAACAAAAGGTAAAGCGCAAATACCGCGCTCAGTTTTCCCTGAGTTGGTGTCGTATAAATGCGTACCTAGCAGTTCTTCTTCAGGGTCATAAATTTCAAGGGTGTACTCATCCAGTACACCTTCAGGCATTTCACCATTTGGACCTGGCATGAACCATTTTTCATCTGGATAATGCACAAACTCGGCATTGGCAATGTCTTCACCCCAGAACTGGTCGTTATAGAAGAAGTTACAGTTCAGACGTTCAATGAACTCACCCAGCGCAGAAGCTAAAGCACTTTCTTTGCTTGAGCCTTTACCGTTGGTAAAACACATTGGCGATTGAGCATCACGAATATGTAAAGACCACACATTTGGTACAATGTTACGCCAAGAAGCAATCTCAATTTTCATGCCTAGACCAGCCAAAATACCTGACATATTGGCAATGGTTTCTTCTAAAGGCAGATCCTTACCTGCAATGATGGTGCTGGTTTCAGAAGCAAGGCTTGGAATAAGTAGGGCTTGTGCATCGGCATCAATGCTTTCTACTTCTTCAATAATAAACTCAGGACCTGTTTGAATCACTTTTTTAACAGTACAACGGTCGATAGAGCGCAAAATACCTTGGCGATCTTTTTCTGAAATATCCGCTGGTAGCTCAACTTGAATTTTGAAGATTTGTTTATAGCGGTTTTCAGGGTCAACAATGTTGTTTTGTGACAAACGAATGTTGTCGGTTGGAATGTCACGTGCCAAACAATACACTTTGACAAAATAAGCCGCGCAAAGCGCAGAAGATGCTAAAAAGTAGTCAAATGGACCGGGTGCAGAGCCATCACCTTTGTAGCGAATCGGTTGATCGGCAATGACTGTAAAATCATCGAACTTCGCTTCTTGGCGAAGATTATCGAGATAATTAACCTTGATTTCCATGCTGGCACCTAAATTTTCTTATATGTCAGCATGGACATACAAGAGATAAAATATTGAAAAATAAGCCGAATCACGGATGAAAACTGGACTTAAAAAAGTGTGGCTAGAGCGAAAAAGAACAAACAAGCAGTGGTTTGAAGCCATCTCTAGCAAGGATGCGGGATATTATAGTGTGATTTTCACAAGATGCTAATCTTTGTCTGCAAGTTCAAGGTATTTATCTCGGTGCACAAAGACATAAGCAAAGTGAAGACTGCTATTAAACCATTACGGACGAGTATTTTAAGTTGGGTGTTGATTATTTCTATATTGGCTTGGGCTCATTTGATACTGTCGTTTAAAGCTTTGGCTAAAAGCCGTTTCTGAGTTGTATCCTACCCGATGTGCAATTTGCTGAATTGTACCTTGTCCATTACGCAGGTATTGGGCGGCTAAACGCAGACGGTGTTGTTGCAAATAAGCCAAAGGGCTAGTGCCTAAAATTTGGCTAAACAATGTGGCAAATTTAGAACGTGACATACAACACTGTTCTGCAAGGGACTCAACGGTCCAAGGCTGTGCAGGTTCCGCATGAATTTTAGCAAGGGCATTGGAGAGTTCAGGATGAGATAAAGCACTCAGCCAATTGTTCGAGTCTTGCAGTGCATCAATATAATCACGCACACATTCAATTAATAAAATACTCACCAAATGATCCAAAATTTTGTCGCGACCCGGGCGTATACGTTGGACTTCTAGAGCGAGAAACTGTAGTCCAATTTGCAACCATTCAGGAACCGTGCTGAGATCTTTGTGTTGAAGGTGAATAAACGCGGGTAAGGCTTGTACCAACGGACGTGCCATAATGGGGTCCATATGTGCATGTAAGGCCAAGATCACGGTTTTTTGTTGTGTTGCATCACTGCCAAAAGAGACTTCTTTGTGTTGGTTTTGGGCAAATAAGTCAGAAATATCGAATACTTCTAACAGTTGGTCGGTAGTTGAGGAGCGACACTCATGACTTGGTCCCGAAGGGAGTAAGATCAAGTCTCCGACTTCAGCAACAATAATTTGTTTAGCATCTAAACAAATGGTGAATTGTCCTTGAAGTACCGCATAGGCCATCATAGTAGATTGTTCGGTATAGCGAAAAGCCCACTCACCGTGCGGTTTAAGGTAGAGGTACTCAGATTGGTTGAGGTGTATATCTTCAAAAATTTTACTTAAAGCATCCATACTTTACGGTTTCTAGTCTTTATTTCTTAGGCTTAATATTTGATTTAGGGTCAATTTAAGTCATTTTAGGCCAAGGACGATTACGCTGTTTTCTTGGACGTTAGCAACTGTTCTTTATGTCCCATTTCTAGAAATATAAAGGCATAACAAAAAAATTGGAAGAATGGTAATGAATGCATCAGTGAAAATGACGAATCCTAGCGTGGTCGTCAAAAATGCAGCAGGGATCGATAAAAAGCGTTTTGGTTGGTTATTGAGTCCTGGGCTTCCTGTGATTGGCATGGGCATTTTAGCGGGCTATCATTTTGGCCCGAAACCCACCAAGAAAATCTTCGCTTTGGGTGGGCCGCTGTTACTGCATGTGATTATTCCTGCGGTAGATGGTCTGGTCGGTGCGGATGAAAACAACCCTTCAGATGATGAAATTAAGGTCTTGGTAAATGACCCGTACTATGACCGTATTGTGAAATTGTTCATTCCGCTACAAATGGCAGCCAATTTGTTTGCTGGTTATGTGGTGACTCGCCAAAATGTATCGATGCTCGACCAAATATTATTGGGTGTCTCCATGGGGGCAATTAATGGAGTAGCGGTAAATACAGCACATGAGCTGTGCCATCGTCCTAAAAAATCAGATCATTATTGGTCACATATGACTTTAGCGCCGTTGGTCTACAACCATTTCCGCATTGAGCACCCTTATGGGCACCATAAACGTGCTGCAACACCAGAAGACCCTGCTTCATCGAAAATGGGCGAGACTTTTTATGAGTTTTGGCCGCGTACCGTTTTCGGCGGGTTGAAGTCGGCTGTTGAAATTGAACATAAACGCCTAAAACGAAAAGGTCTGTCTTTCTTCTCCAAAGAAAATGAACTGTTTCATGGATGGGCGATGAGTGCTGGTTTTCATGCAGTCATGTTGAAATTGTTTGGTAAAAAAGTGACGCCATATCTGGTGACACAAGCATTTTATGGTGTGAGTCTGTTTGAAATTATTAATTATATTGAACACTATGGTTTAAAGCGTAGCCAAAAAGAAGATGGCAGGTATGCGCGAACTATGCCAGAACACAGTTGGAATAATAACAACATTGTGACTAACTTATTCTTATACCAGTTACAACGCCATTCAGATCATCATGCCTATCCAACCCGCCCATTTCAGGCCTTAAGACATTTTGATGAAGCCCCTGAGCTACCGAGTGGTTATGCCACCATGTTAATTCCAGCGTTAATTCCAAAGCTGTGGTTTAAAATGATGGATCAACGAGTGTTCGACCACTACGAAGGTGATTTGACCAAAGCCAATATTTTGCCAAAGCGCCGTGCTCAAATCTTTAAGAAATTTGGATTAAGTGCTGACTAAATTGTGATATTTCAGCGATAACAAGCTGCATACATAGTTGACATCGAACTTACAGTCATTGATTCGTTGAGTGCCTGTAAGTTCGATGATCATGATAGTCGTACCGCTAAACTTTCTTTTTGAATAGGCATATAATGCCGAGTATGTTGTGAAAATATTGAACAGAAATGACACCTGCAACCAAACTTTTAAAAGCCAATAAAATCGATTTTTCTATTCATGAATATGAACATGATGCCAATGCAAAAAGCTTTGGGCTTGAAGCCGCAGAAAAATTAAATCTACGTGTCGAAGAGGTGTTTAAAACACTTTTAGTGACCGATGAAAAAAACTATTTTGTTGCGATTCTTCCTGTACACTATCAGTTAAACTTGAAAAAAGTTGCACATGCAGTGGGGGCAAAAAAACTAAAAATGTCCGACCCTAAAGATGCAGAACGACTGACAGGTTATTTGGTCGGTGGGATTAGTCCTGTTGGACAGAAAAAAAGGTTAAAAACCGTGATAGACCAAAGCGCAGTACAGTTGGAAAAACTCTATGTCAGTGGGGGGAAGCGCGGCTTAGATATCGGTTTAAAACCTCAGGATTTAGCAAAAGTACTTTCAGCCACTTTTGCTGATGTACTGGATGAATAAAGAACAGTGAAGTCTTCACTTCTTCATCCCTATTTGATTTAAGCGTTGAGCTCTTTTGAGTATTAATTCGAGCACAAATGAAAGCCCATTCAGGGGACTGAATGGGCTTTTCCTTATGAAATATAGGGAAATTTTATAGTTCGAATCAATTATAAATTCATAAACTATCATTTAAAGCTATGGTGTAATTTCGTATAGGCTTTATTAGAAAAACTGATTAAATTCTTAAAAGTATTAAAAAACAATAATATATGTTGGTGTAGTGCGTATATGTCCAAAAGCAAACAAAATTGCAAAGGTAAATGATAATAATTAACATTAACATGTTTTCTGCAGCGTTGGCCAACGTTAACACCTTTAAGAAACATCATTACATGAAATGAGCTTGGAATAAGCTTTAAAAAGAGGAAATGGTCAGATGAAAGAGCTAGCCAATCGCTTGGCGATGCAGCATCTTGTCAATGCATACTCACAAGAAACAGGCAAGGCAAGCTTGTTTGAGAAGTATCAACAAAATTCAACTCAACTCGCGTTTAGCCAAGGTTTGACGCTGTTATCTTTGCCGCTTAGTTTAATCCAAGCACAGCTTTTTGTTCCGTTAAGCTATGTCAGTCGTGTTGGGCGACATCGTATTGCGGCTTTACCGCAAATTTTTCAAAAAGGCCAAAAGCTTAACTTTAGCGCAGTAGCCATGGTCAGTCTGTTACTAGAAGAGTTAGTGCAACAATCCGAAGGCCGTGTCGATGCTGCATCCTTGGTTGAGCGTTGGATTCAAAGTCGTGATGCATTACAACAGTTTTTAAATATTCGGGCAGAGGATTTTGATGCGCTCGTACAGGTTGAACAAGGTTTTATAGAGTCTGAACAGGCTTTGATTTTAGGTCATAGCATGCATCCTGCACCAAAAAGCCGAACAGGTTTTGTCCATGAAGAATGGCAAAAATATTCTCCCGAAGCTTGTGGTCAGACCCAACTGCATTATTGGTTGGTGGCACCTGAATATATTGCAGAAGGAACAGCGCTTGAGCAGGCTTTTTCAATACAACTTAAACAAGAAATCAAATGGCATTTGTCTGAATCGGAACTTGAAACCTTAGCTGCATATGCACATTACAAACTGCTACCACTGCATCCATGGCAAGCCCGCTATTTACAAAGCAAAGTATGGTTTAAAAGTTTAAAGGCTAAACTAAAAATCATCGATTTGGGTGAAAAAGCATGGATATTTTCACCAACCACTTCTGTACGTACTTTGGCGAGATTTAACGCGCCGTGGATGCTGAAACCATCGCTTTCAGTGATGATTACCAACTCTATCCGCGTCAATTTAGCAAAAGAATGTCACCGCGGTGAAATGACGCATCGGCTTTGGCACAGTGAGTTAGGGCAAAGTATTTTAAAACAATGTCCAAGCCTAAAAGCGGTGAATGATCCGGCGTGGATTGCTCTTCAGTTGGATGGTGAAATCATCGATGAAACGATTTGTATTGTGCGTGATCAGCCGTTTACTCCCGTACAGCAAGTCACGTGTATTGCTTCATTGTGTCAGGATCATCCCGTAGAAGAACGTAATCGTTTTAATGCATTATTTGATCAAATTGCTTCTCAACAAAAGTTAAATGATAAAGCACAAATCGCTCATGATTGGTTTAAGACCTTTTTAAACATCAGTCTGAGGCCACTCATGTACGTCTACCATCGTTATGGTATGGCCTTTGAGTCACATCAGCAAAATGTCTTGGTTGAATTGAAAGATGGCTGGCCACAGTGGCTATGGCTACGGGACAATCAAGGTTTTTATTATATCGAAGAACTCGCAGATGAAATTTTACAACAATTTCCAGAACTGCATGATAAAGCCCATGCAGTAGGCTCCAAGACTTTTGTCGATGAGCGCTTTAGTTATTATTTCTTTGGCAATACCTTGTTTGGCATCATCAATGCCATCGGTGCAACAGGTTTTGTTAGTGAGCAAGATTTACTGTCTGTTTTACAGCAACACCTCTTTGACCTGTTGAAGCAGTATCCAGACAGTAGTTTGATTCAAAGTCTGTTGTATCAACCGACGCTGCCTTATAAGGGTAACTTACTGACCCGTTTATATGAACTGGATGAATTGATTGCACCCGTTGAAAATCAGTCTGTCTATATTCAGTTAGCCAATCCGCTATATATCCAACAAGAGGATGCCCTCTATGCTTGATTTTATTGCGATTGGCCTTGGGCCATTTAACTTAAGCCTAGCCAGTTTGTTACATGAAAAGACTGATTTGCACTATCTATTTTTTGAAAAAAAAGCGCAGTTCGACTGGCATGCAGGTATGCAACTTCCCAATACGGTCTTGCAAGTTCCATTCATGGCGGATTTGGTGTCGATGGTCGATCCGACCAGTCCGTTAAGTTTTTTGAATTACCTAAAATCACAGCAGCGCTTATATAAGTTCTACTTCCTTGAGCAGCCGCATATTCCGCGCCGTGAATATAACCATTATTGCCAATGGGTGGCAGATCAACTGGGTCATATACGGTACGAGTCAACGGTGAAGGCCATTTATGCCAAAAGCGAAGGTTTTGAGGTGGTGGTTGAGCAAGGCGGGCGTTTTATTCGTTACTTGTGTCGAATTTTGGTGATTGGTTCGGGCAACCAGCCTTATTTACCTGAATGTCTGCGTAAGTTACAACAACAAGTGCCTGAAAAATGTATTCATTCAGCAGAGTACTTAACCCATAAAAAAGGCAAGCTCAAAGGCAATGTTATGGTCTTAGGCTCAGGTCAGTCTTCTGCTGAAGTCTTTTTAGATTTGTTCGATCAGCAGTATCAACATGACTGTGTACCAACGGCTGACTTTAAGCTGCATTGGCTGACACGTTCCAATGGCTTTTTCCCGATGGAATATGCACCATTGGGATTGGAACATTTTAGTCCAAACTATACCCAACATTTTTATAGACTTTCAGAAACACAAAAAGCAGCGCAGTTAAAAGATCAAGCCTTGTTGTACAAAGGCATTAGTGCCAAAACCATACGTGATATTTACCAAAAACTTTACCACCGTAGTATTGCCTCTGCTACACAAGCAACACATTTGCATGCACAAATTCAGTTGCTTGAAGCTGAGTTACTGGAAAGTCAGCAGATTCGCTTGAGCCTTGAACATACCGTAACCAAGCAACGTTTTTATATGGATGTTGATTTTGTGGTGGCATCTACAGGTTATTACAGCCCTGAGTTTTCATTTTTAAAATACTTAAAGCCCTTGATTACAACAGATCAAGCGGGGCGGTGGACGGTCAGCCAAGACTATCGTTTGCAGCATACAGCAATGGGTGAAATTTATGTGCAAAACCAAGAAATGCACAGTCATGGTGTAGGTACACCAGATTTAGGTTTAGGCGCATTTCGTGCTGCGACCATCGCCAATCAATTACTGGGTTATCAGCTGTATGAGCTGGACAGCAATGAACAGACATTTCAGCATTTCAGCGCTGAGCAGAACCCTGAAATGTATGTGCAGCATGATACATCCACTACACGAACAGCTGCTTTAGCATCATTTAGTTCAAAATCAAAAAATATTGAGCAGCGCAAAATACAAACAGGGTCACATCCCTCTATGCAGCCTTATACATTCGAGAAAATCATATGAGCTTTGCACAACTTCAAGTGAATCAGAAACAGTGGCGTTTGGCAGGACAGCGCTTAATTGAAATGGCGATTGCTGAATTTTTATATGAAGAAATTATTCAAGTAACCCATTTAAAGGACAATCGTTACCAGCTGACGTTGGATGATCAAACCTATACTTTTAAAGCACAAAACTATTTATTGGGACATTGGCAGATTGAGGAGGGTTCAGTACGTGAGTTGAGCGTGGCTGAAGACCTGCCTGCATGGAACTTACATACTTTTATTCGCGCGTTTTCAAATCAAACCGAAGTGAAGCCTTTTACCAAGGCATATCTCATCAAAGAAATGAACAATACATGGTTAGCCGAGGCACATTTATTTGATGAAAGTCGTTTAAGCAGTGAAGCGGCATTGACGGCATCGCATCATGAAATTGAAGGTATGCTCCGTGGTCATCCGTGGTTGATTATGAGCAAAGGTCGTATGGGTTTTGGTTATGACGACTACTTAAGTGCCGCTCCTGAACTTTCACCAACGGTCAAAGTGCTGTGGCTCGCAGTGCATCGTGATTTGGCAGAGTTCCGTTCCACCGAGGAGTGGCAAGCAGGGAGACTTTATCAACATGAGTTAAGTGCAGAAGAACTCGCAAATTTTGAACAAAAATTACATGAGAGAGGTTGCTCTTGTCGTGATTATTTCCTCATTCCAGTACATGCATGGCAGTGGCATCAATGGTTAGTGCCAACCTATGCCAATGAAATCGTGGATCGGCGCATTATTGAACTAGGCGTTGGGCAAGATGACTATGTACCTATGCAGTCGATTCGCACGCTTTGCAATATCAGTCAGCCTGAGCGTCATTATGTCAAATTACCTGTCAGTATCTTCAATACTGCGGTGTATCGAGGCTTACCGTCTAAACGAAACTTAGCAGCTCCAGCCGTCACAGCTTGGTTAAAGCAGATTCAATCTCAAGATTCAGACTTGAAACAGTCAGGCGTTGCATTCTTAGGTGAAGTGGCAACTTTGACTATTCATCAGCCATGTTTTGATGAGATTGAAGGTGCGCCGTATCAGTTTAAAGAATTGTTTGGATGTTTGTGGCGTGAAAGTGTAGACCCAGTGATTGGAACAGGTGAACAGGCACTTTCTCAAGCGGCTTTATTACATCGAGACATCAACGGACAGTCGATATTAGCCGTGTTGATTCAGGCGTCGGGTTTGAGTCCATTACAGTGGTTAAAACGCTTTGCCGAAGTATCTGTTACTCCGCTCTTAATTTGCTTGTACAAATATGGCTTGGCTTTTTCTCCACATGGGGAAAATACCATGCTTATTCATGCCAATGGCGTACCGCAGAAAATGGTGCTGAAAGACTTTATTGATGATATCAATTTGGTTGATGAAGACTTTCCAGAATTGGCCAGTTTACCTATCGAAGGACAAATTTTACTGCGTCATCCTGCGCATGAACTCAGTCATTTTATTTTCACTGGGCTGTTTATGGTGCATTACCGTTATATCTGTAATGTATTCCTACAAGACTACCCTGAGCATAGCGAAGTTGAATTTTGGCAAACCATTTCATCTGTCATTGATGCTTTTCATCAGGCACATCCAGAGTTGGCAGAACGCATCGAAAAATTTGCCATGTTTAGAGCCGAATTTGAAAAAATTTGTTTAAACCGAGTGCGTCTATTTACCACCAGTTACAACGACGAAGCAGAACGTCCTGTCCCGGTATTTTTAGATCCAATTGCCAATCCTGTCAGCCCTGAAACCTTAAAACGATGGTCAGCGCAGGTATCTAAATCAACTGACGATACAACCACAAAGCGTATTGCATCATAAAAAACCAAAAAATTTAGCAGGCTACCATATGAAAACACTTTCACAGCAACTTCCCGATTTCTACGAATACTATGAGAATGAGACGCAATTTTACTTGCGCCAAGTACAGTATCCGCAGGACTTAGCACTGTTACATAAATGGATGCATGAGCCTCATGTTATTCCACAGTGGCAGCTGAATAAGTCTGAAGTTGATCTCGCGGTGTATTTTGAAAAAATGCTGGCCGATGACCATCACCGTTTGTTGATCGTTGGGGTGGATGGACAGGATGTGGGCTATACCGAAATCTATGAAGGCAAGCGTGACCGTCTAGGACGTTATTACGATGGTGATGATTTAGACCTCGGTTGGCATTTATTGTTTGGTGAAAAGTCGGCTTTCGGCAAAGGCTACTTGCGTCCAGTGATGCGGCTATTAGGTTTTTATATTTTTGAAAATGCACCTTCCGACAAAATTGTCGGGGAGCCTGACCACACCGTTAAACCTTATGCCGCAGTAGTGGAAGAAATGTGCTATGAGGCACAGCGCTTGATCCCGATGCCTGAAAAAACGGCCATGTTGTATTACTGCTTTAAACAAAAATTCTATGAAAAATTTGGGGGGTATTTAACTGATTCAAATGCATTTATGCAAAACCATAACCCACTCAATAGGACTGAGGAACTTACATGAGCTATAGCTCAGAACATATACAAATCATGGACATGCGCTTTTCAGCGCATGTTACTGTCGCCGAATTTGAACAATGGCTTAGCCAAGTCGAACGTTTTTTCTTAAAAAAACAGCACTTTGTTTTGGTCATGCAAACCGATATCGGTACGGAATTTCCTGAGGAATATCGCCAACTACAAGCAGCTTGGTACAAAAAGTATAAACAACTTTTTTTTCAATACTGCTTGGGTCTGGTTCGAATTGCACAAGACCCAACCGACCAACAACGACTGAATACACCTTCGCTGCATGCTGCATGGCGGGTGCCTTACTACGTCACACTTGATCATTCTGATGCACTGCAATGGGCAGTGCAGAGGTGGATATGCAAAACCTAAATACACAAAGAGCAACACGCCAAATCTCAGCTTTGAGCTTAGCCGTTGTCATTGTTTTATATCTGGCACATGCCTTACCTTTGTATTTTTACAATGTGGCATTGCCCGCTATTTTACGACATCAGGGGGTAGACTTACGTTGGATTGGAATGCTGTCGCTGCTTTATATTCCATGGGCGTTTAAGTTCTTATGGGCACCACTCATTGACCGGCTTTATATCAAAAAGTTAGGTAAAAGAAAAACATGGCTGCTCTTTACACAAGTAGCACTGGTACTTGGGGTATTGGCCTTGGCCTTTACCCAGTTCTCTTACGGGCTGGTGGTGTTTGTTGTGATTGGTTTGTGGATTTCAAGCTTTGCGGCGACCCAAGACATTGCCATAGATGGTTATACCGTAGAAACTTTTTCAGCGTCTGATTACCGCCTAGGCAGTATGGCTCAGAGTATAGGAGTCGCTTTGGGGAGTATGTTGGGTGGTGCAGCGACATTATGGCTATACCAGTACTATGGCTGGGAAAGTGCATTGGTATGTTTAGCACTTATGACCGCTTTAACGATGTTTGCTGTTTTTTATATTCAAGAAAATACAAACGAACAGACAAATATTGCCAAACAAGCTCCAAGCTTAGTCCGTGCTTTTAAACGCCCTGAAATTTTATCTGCCTTGGCACTGATCCTGTGTTATCGCGTGGTAGAAGCACCGGCAATGGCGATGCTCAATCCAATGTTGATTGACCAAAAATGGACGCTTGCCCAAATTGGGCTACTGATGTCTGTGATTGGAGCAGGTGTTGGTTTGTTGGCTGCTGTGAGTGCCGCATTTTTATTGAAAAAAATTCAGGCTACACAGTTGCTCATTTGGGTGGGGTGGTGTCGAACGGCGTTGTATGGGGTGATTGGTGCAGCCATTATTTTGGGCTGGTTAAACCAGTGGCATTTGCTCTTGGGGGGATTTGTCATTGTCATGCTTGCGATTCGTTATGTCGCGATGACTTCGTTATATGCCTATTTCATGCAAAGCAGTTCCAAAGAACAGGCAGGCACTGATTTCACTATTTTAGTGTGCTTTGAGCTACTGGTTTATTTCATCGGGGGAGCTACATCGGGCTTTTTAGCCAAATCACTTGGCTATGGCAATTTTTATGTGGTGTTGGCGGTTGCGTCTGTAGTCAGTGTACTACTGAGCCAATACATCATTGCACGTCATCAAAAAACTCAACAAAAACTGTTGAATCAAGAAATTTAATAAAAGGACAAAGAAATGAACCGTTTTATGTTACCTATGCAGTTGACTTGTTTAACACTGGCTGTATGTACACAGTTATATGCTCAAGATAACGTTCTAACAAATTCAGCAAGTCAGACAAGCGGTGTTGAAGCCCAACAAAAAGAAACCACACAACTTGCACCGATTGTGGTGACAGCAACCCGCTCTGCAAAGAGTATTGCGGACATTGCGGGCACAGTTTATAGCATCGATCAAGCTGAAATTGAAAAACAGGCCAATGCTGGCAAGAGCATTGCAGATATTTTGGGAACATTGGTTCCATCTCTTACACCGAGTAGCGGAACAACCTCAAACTATGGCATGACCATGCGTGGACGAGTGGTGCAGTACATGATTGATGGTGTACCACAAACAGGTTATCGCGATGGTTCGCGCCAATTAAATAGCATTCAACCGTCAATGATTGAACGTATTGAGGTGGTTTCAGGGGCGACCAGTATTTATGGTTCTGGAGCAACGGGCGGGATTATTAATATTATTACTAAACGTGGTGGTCAAGACCCAATTAGCTTTGAAACTAAAGTTGGGGTGACGGCGGGTAATAACTTTAAATCAGATGCTATGGCCTATGAAGCATCACAAAGTGTCTTATTTAATCAAGGTGCATTGCAAGGAGCTTTCGGTGCAAGTTATACCACACGCGGTGAAATTCAGGATAGCCATGGCAACCGCATAGGACCTGAGGTTGCGCAGACTGACCGCCAAGATACGGACACATTGGACCTCAATGGTCGTTTGACGTGGAATATTTCAGATGAACAAAGTTTAAGTTTTGGTGCACAATATTTTAATGATGAACAAGACAGTGAGTATGGGCCTGATTATGGTCCAAATTTAGCTTATGTAAAACGAGACCCGACTTATACAGCCAGTCTTGCTGCAGTTAAAGGCATGCAACTTGAGACTCAACCTCAAACTGAACGCTATGCGTTTAATACACAGTATGAAAATCAAAATGTATTGGGTCATACCTTAAATGCCGAAGCGTATTATCGTAACGAACAGGCACGTTGGTTTCCTTCAGCTCAAGCCATGGGTGGCGGTTTATACCTCGTTTATCAATCGGAAACAGATATTGATGTGTACGGTGCGCGTGTTGCTTTGCAGAAACAGTTTGATTTAAATGGTCACAATTTGGGACTCAGCTACGGCATTGATTATGAAAATGAACAAGATGAACAAAATATTCAAATGTATGATAGTGCTGCATTTGTTGCCAGCAACGGGCTAAATTATAAACCTTTTAATTATTATGCCTTTGGACCTGATGTAGAAACAGAAAAGTTGGGTACTTTTGTGCAAACGGACTTTGATGTAACGGATCGTTTAGGTTTAAAAGCAGGGGTACGTTATGAGCGTGTAGAAAGCCAAGTAGATAAGTCGACGCCGTATATGGAGGCAATTACAGCGGACTTGCAGCCAGGCTACCAAGCCAAAACTTTAAATGGCGGTAAGGTAAAGCATGATGCGACATTATTTAATTTTGGCGCACTTTATCACTTAACGGATGCTCAACAAGTTTTTGCAAACTTTTCTCAAGGATCAAATTTACCTGATATTCAACGTATGCTTCGTGATGTACCCGCAAGTTTTACTGTGAATAGTCAAACCATTGATCCAATTAAAGTCAATAACTATGAGCTGGGCTGGCGTGTACAAGCTGAAAACGGTTTAAATGCAAGTGTCACCACTTTCTATAATGACTCAGATAAAAGTTTAAAGTTTGGCCGTCCCAACTACACGATTGAAGTACTAGATACCGATGAGCGCGTTTATGGTGTTGAAGGAAATCTGTCATATCGACTGCAGCCAAATTGGACAGTGGGTGGAACCATGGCTTACACCCGCGGACAATTTAAAAATACCGCAGGAAAGTGGCAAGAGCTAGATGCAATCCGTGTTGCACCACTAAAAGGCACGGCATTTTCTGAGTGGCAGTTTAACAATGACATGAGCCTGCGCGTTCAAGCTCTTGCTATTGGTGGTACTGATAAAGCCAAAAAAGATGCTGTAAAGTACGGTTCAACGGTTCCTGCTGAAATTAAAGGCTTTGCAACAATGGACGTCATAGCCAATGCCAAAGCAGGTCCAGGTACGGTCGGATTTGGTGTATATAACGTTTGGAATACGGACTATAAATCAGTCTATAGTCAAGCGGTGGAGTCAGTTTATGGTGCTATTTCAAGCTTACCTGCTCAAGGTCGAACCTATGGTTTGAGCTACACATTAAAATACTAATTGCACAACCAGAGGTAGCTTTCAGCTACCTCTTTGCTTTGTAATCTCGCTTTAAGAAATGGTTTAAATAATAAAATGAATAGCAATAACAAAATCTTTATTGCAGGCAGCCTTGCCAATGGCGCTTGTTTTTCGATGATTTTACCTTTACTTGCACCGTTTATTCGGCAACTGGGGCTGACGGAACTGCAAGGGGGTACATTGGTTTCGGCTGGTGCTTTGGTGATGGCCATCTCAGCTATTTATATTTCTAAACAAACCCAAAAATTTAGTATTTATCAGCTTTTAAGTATCGGTTTTATCGGTATGGCGATCACTTGGGGCTTATTTGCGGCGGTACTCAGTTATGGGCTGAGTTATGCCATTTCATTTGCTGCTTTGTTTAGTTTATTGATATTGACCCGTGCCAGTACTGGCTTTTTTATGGCGATGCCACAAATTGCGCTGCAGAGTTATGTCATGACGGCTTTTCACAGTGAACAGGAACGTAGCCAGAATATGGCGAAGTTTGGCGCGCTGAACAGTTTAGGCGTGGTGATAGGTCCTTTAGCGACGACATTATTGTTGACATGGAGCATGTTGACACCATTGTGGGGTGCAGTGGCTATTTTAACTGGTATGGCGGCTTGGATTGTACTAGGCTTTCAAGGAAAGCAAGCATCACAGACTCAAGAACGGGAGGATACCACGGCTAAATTACAAGACGTGTCTATAGAAAAGCTGCAATGGTCAAAGTTAGGGATTTGGTTATTGCTGGGCTTTAGCTTATATGTCGCGATTGTCACCCTGAATTTAACCGCTGGATTTTATATCCAAGATCGATTCCATTTCGATACGTATCAGAGTGCAGTGTATTTTTCTCAGTGTTCATTGATTGTGGGGATAGCACTGGTTTTGATGCAATTGATGATTTCAAAATGGTTTAAATGGTCAATTAAACAATTACTTTGGACCGGTCTTGTGACGATGGTTTTAGGTTTATTACTTTCACTGAGTGCCAGTCAGATTTGGACTTTCCAAGTAGCTTATATTTTTTATGGTATCGCCGTGGCCTGTTTAATTCCAGCTTTTACCACGGGGGCAGCCCAAACCGCACCAGCCACGCTACAAACTAAAATTGCCAGTTTATGCACAGCTACGCAAGCACTGAGTTTCGTTTTTGCACCTTTACTAAGTACAGGCTTATATCAATGGAATCAACATTTACCCTATTATTTTTTATTGGCGTTGATGACGGGGCTGATGATGTACTTTAGCTTTAAACATATACAAGCCAACAAGGATCTCAGTAGTGTGGCATGAGATCCTTGATCGAAGAGGATTAACCAAGAAGATAAACAACAGCGTGAATTAAACTTGGGCCAAAAAGAACCATAAAGATACCTGCCAAAACCATACTGAGGCAGGCCGCGACGCCTTCTTCTTTATGACGTCTGAAAGCAGTGCTGGTACCAAAACCATGTGCGGCACTACCCAAGGACGCACCTTGAGCAAATTTAGAATCCAGTTTTAGAACAAGTAATACGCTGTTAGCCAAGAGTCCACCAACGATCCCCGTAATCACAGTAAATAAAATCACCAGCTCGACTGAGCCTCCGACGGCTTGTGTGACTTCCATGGCAAAAGGGGTAGAGATAGAGCGGCTCATCAAACTATAACTGGTTGCAGCATCGAAATGGAATAAACGTGCCAAGTAAAAAGAGCTGACTACGCCAACCAACATACCCATGATAATGCCCAAAGCAATCGAAAAAGCATGCTGTTGAATGACTTTGCGATATTCATAGATCGGGATGGCAAATGCGACCGTTGCAGGACCTAACATCCAGACTAACCATTTGCTGTAGTACATATAGTTGTCATACTGAATGTTGAAAAACACCAGACATAAAATAATCAGACAGGGAATAAAAACCGCTGGTGAGAGCAATACATACGGGTGTTTCTGATAAAACTTTTTACCCCAAAGATAGGCCAGTACAGTTCCAATAAAACAGATCAAGGCAACGAAATGAATATGCATGATCGTTCCTTAAATGTGACTTTTCAACTGCTGTGACTGCTTGGGCTTTTTTTGAAACTTGGCTTCAAGCTTAAAGCCCAAGAAAACACAGTATGCAGTGCAGGTCATCACGCAAATGGTCCCAAGGACAATAGATAAAACGAGTTGCCAACCTTGGGTAAGAAAAAGATGTTTGTATTTGATTAAGCCAATAATACAAGGAATAAAAAACAACAACAGTTCAGCTAAAAGTAAATCCGAACCCGACTTAATCCAGTCCAGCTTAAATAGACCCGCTAACAGAGAAATAAGTAAAAGCGTTAGACCCACGACCCCACCTGATATCGGTAAAGACAGGGCGACTTGTATCAGCGTTCCGATATACCAAATCCCAATCAGCAAACCTACTTGAAGAGTAGAACAATAAGGCAATTTGAACGAACGCATTGGAAGATCACAGAGTATAAGTTGTTGGTGTTATTTTAAGTTTGACCTGATCTTGTAATTATGAATAATAAAATAATAATTATGTTTAATTGGAATAATTTTGGATTTTAAAGCGCTAAAAATATTTGTGCAGCTGGTGAAAAGTCACAGTTTTAGTCTTGCTGCGGAGGAACTATCTGTGACTCAACCCACTATTAGTAAATCTTTAAAACAATTAGAAGACGAGATAGGACTGCCTCTATTTCATAAAGGTGAAGCAGGGCGCAAGCGAGAAGTCAAACTGACCTATATGGGAGAACAAGTTTATCTACATGCCGTGCAGATTTTGCAGCAGGAGCAACAGATCTTTGAAGCAGCAGATCAAATTCGTGGGTTGAAACAAGGTGTGCTGAGATTGGGGTTGCCACCTTTAGGCTCAGTATTGTTGAGTTCCTTAATTGTTAAATTTCACAAATTGTATCCCAACATTGAGTTGAACTTTTTAGAAGTCGGTGCAACAGGCATTGAAGAAGCCATTTTGGCCAAAAAAATTGACGTTGGGATTTTATTGGGCGAGTTAAAACCCAGCATTCAAGGCATTCAAATTATCGATTCACCGTTGTGTTTGCTTTCCAACTACGATTCACAGTGGAGAAAGCGCGATGTGGTACAGTTTGCTGAACTTAAAGAAGAGTCATTTTTACTGTATGCAGACACCTTTACTTTAAACCATGTGATTCTAGATGCGGCGATGGCGGCTGGTTTTGAACCCAAAGTGTTATGCAAAAGTAGCCAGTGGGACTTTATTGCCAAAATGGTCGAGTCAGGTGTCGGTATTGCTTTATTGCCGCAAATTTATTGTGAGCAGTTAGATCGCGCAAAATTCAGCGTCAGTCTAGTGGAACAACCAAGCTTGCGGTGGAACTTAAATATGGCATGGAATTCAACCGTGGTGATGAATCCTGCAACACGTGCATGGTTATCGATCATTGATGAATATAAAGATCAAATTCATTTTTAGAAGTTTTATCTTCAGACACGCTTTATTAAAAAAATGATCTACATGGTTACGTTTTGATTACTTAATATTACCTAGTGGTTACAAAAAAACGCCTAAATGCTAATTTATTGATCAATAAACAGACAAAAATGTTTCATAAAATCAGATCAAAGTCTCTGTGCCCGATTTTTGTATAGTCTAAGTGCAAACATAAAAACGGAGGCTAAATGTTTAAATTTAAGAATGATATTGTGCATGGTGCGCTTTTTGACATGGATGGAACAATGTTTGATACCGAGCGTTTACGGTTTCAAACCTTGAAACAGGCATCCAAAGAGCTGATTGGGGTTGAGTTTTCAGATGCCTACCTTATGGCATGTTTAGGTTTAAGTGCCCGAAGTGCGGAGGCCTTGGCGCAAAAGCAATATGGACAGGAAGTTCCCTATGCTGAGATTCGTAAGCGTGCAGATGAATTAGAATTAGAAACAGTGCGCCAATATGGTGTGCCGATTAAAAAAGGTTTGGTACAAGTTCTAGAACGCTTACGTAAAGCAGGATTACGTATGGCTGTGGCGACCTCGAGTCGAAGAGCGATTGCTGAAGAGTATTTAATCAATGCCAATGTTTATAAGTTTTTTGACGTCTTGGTGTGTGGTGATGAGGTTGAAAAGGGGAAACCACATCCTGAAATTTTCTTAAGTGCGGCACAAAAACTAAACCTTGAACCTGCGCAGTGTTTTATGTTTGAAGACTCGGAAAATGGTATCCGCTCGGCACATGATGCTGGGGGCATCTGTGTACTGTTTAAAGATATTAAAGAACCCAATGCAAGCATGTTGGCACATGCCAATTATTATTTTGAAAATATGTATGACTATCTAACGGAATTAGATATCTATAGCACGCATCTGGAAATGCCCAATTTACAAGAAAGCTTTCCCCAAACTTTAAATCAACTGACCGTGGGAATTCATGGATTTGGTGCCATTGGCGGAGGCTATATTGCACAAATACTGTCGCATTGGGATGGCTATACGCGTCCTAAAAAAATCTATGCATCTACCCGAAACAGTTTATACCGTTCAGCTGTAAACGCTTTTGGGGCGTATTGTATTCGCTATGGGCAAGTGTCTTATGATGAGCGTATTGAAAATATGCATATTATTGATGCTGAAGACTTACAGCAGATGCATGCCATGTATGTCGAGTCGAGTTTAATTGCGATTTGTTTGGCGGAAAATGCTTTAGTCAGTGAAGCAGCAACCATTGCACAGGGCCTCTATGCACGCTATCTGGCGCAAGATGAGCAAGTTCAAACGCCACTGACGCTGTTAATTATCTTAAATAAAATTGGTGCTAAGCAGTTGGTTCTAGAGCGAGTACGTAAAGCATTGGTAGAGTTAACAGACCATGCTGTTGCCGACTTTATTTTAGAGCAACACTATTTCTGCGATACGGTCGTCAACCGTATGGTATCTAAGCTGAGCGATAAAAATCTATATCGTCAACTGTGCATTAAATACAATATTTTTAAGCAATATCAACTTGATGACGAGAGTAATCAAATTGAAGTTGAAGATGTCAGTAAACTGAGTGCAGAACAAGAACGCCGTGCCAGTGAATATGTAGAAGATTTAAGACAAAATTTCCAACCGAGTCATATTTTACAGCATATGGATTTAATCCTTTTCAATGCTGAAATGGATATGCCGATCTATGTGGAAAACAAAAGTCCCTTACTCAGTAAAATGCGTCAAATGATTTTGGTAGATCAAATTTCAGATATTCAGCTCATTAAAAACCGCTTATGGAATGGCGTACACGCCATGACTGCGTGGTATGCCAGCCTACTCGGGCATCAGACCATTGGTGTAGCGATGGGCGACCTGCGAGTACAGTACTACGTTGAAAAGCTGCTTGCAGAAGTGACGCAGGGTCTGGCGCATTATCTGCCAAAACGCAAAAATGATTTAACGCGCTTAGCCCGAAGTTTTGATCAATCTTGCCAGTATGCCTATAAAGATCCATGTAGTCGGGTTGGGCGTGATCCATTGCGTAAGTTGAGTGCATTTGAACGTGTATTTTCATCGGTCGCATACAATGTCTCGCATGGGTTTTCTTTTGAAGCGCTATTAAGTGGTGCGATCTTTGGCTATTTGTATTTGATGGAAGAAGAGGAACAGCCCATAGATCTGTTGTTAGGGCATTTGAAGAAACAACTTCAACAGATGAACCTGTCAAAAGCGCACAAAAAAGCGCTGTATTATGTCATTCAAAAACGTCTCAATGAATATCAAAAAGGTGAGCTGGGAATGGAAGATTTTATGATCCCTGACCAACCCCAAAATACTGAAATGAGCTGTGCTTAAGCCTTCATGACGTTCAGATTTCTTTGAGCCGTCTTAAATGTTAAAAAACCATAAGAAAAGCTGGGTAAAAAGAGCTTTTCTTATGGTCTTAAATCTTTTAACGTTAGACCTAAGAGAGACTTGGTTTTTTACAATGAAATGGGATGAGATCGGGGAACAACCGTGTTCAATTGCACGAACGCTGTCGGTGATTGGCGATCGGTGGACGATGTTGATTTTACGAAATGCATTCTTGGGTGCACGCCGTTTTGAAAGTTTTCAACAAAACTTGGGTGTCACTCGTCATGTGCTTTCTGAGCGTTTAAAGCGCTTAGTTGAACATGATATTTTGGAGAAAAGACCCTATACAGATCGTCAAGAGCGCTTTGAATATTGTCTGACTGAAAAAGGTTTGGCTTTATACCCAGTGCTGATGTCCATGGCAACATGGGCCGATCAATGGATGGACGAGGGTTTAGGTCGTCCCGTGCAATTTATTCATAAAACCTGCGGGCATAGCATTCAGCCACATTTGGTTTGTAACGAATGTGGTGATGTCATACATGCCAAAGACATCAAAGCGATACCGACACAGGTTTATGTCGATGCTTTAGCTGCTCAATCAGACGTTAAACAAGCTTAAGTTTATAAACAGTTTGCAGGTTTTGGCACGCCTGCCAAACGACTCAGATGGCGCGCTACAAGCCCAGTATTAAACTTTTCTTGCAGTATGGCATTATTGATGTCTGCACTGACTGTTTTCATTAAAAACTTAATCAGCGGACGTGTTGCAGGTGAGTGTCCAAACTGTTGGTAAAATTGACGCACTGCCATGAGGATTTCAAAGTGCCAATCGGTCAATTCAAGCTCTAAAGATTTTGCTAAATCTTTTGCAACATCTTGATTCCAAATGGTGTAATCGACTAAATGACCATCTTGGTCTAATTCTAAATTCATCTAAACACTCAAAACTATTTCAAACTGATACAACGACTATGGTTTAAGCATAGCTCAGCAAACCTAGTATAGCTGATGGTTTCTAAATTACTCGGATGGACAGCAGCAATATTTTCAGCATCCTGTTCAAGCACAAATACACAAGCTAACTGCTGAATAAAAGTATGCTCTATATAAAGGGCTGCATCACCCATTAAAACCACATCATCCCCTGATTGATAGAGGTTTTGTAATTTACTCAGCGCTTGTTCCGTCGCGGAAAATGGAGACTGCATGAGATAAAGTGTTTTGCTCATAATTGTTTCCTTACCAATACAACACATGGTCAAACTGTTGTATTAAATTGGCATTGAGTTCAACACATTCAATTTCTTGCTCTGTTTGTTGAACAAAAGCAGAAGCTTGATTGTTGGTTTCAATCCAAATTGGGCTCAGGTCATAAAACTCAAAGCTATCAACCATATTTGAAGCCAGTTTAAACGCATGTTTTAAGGGTTCAAATGACTGAGCATTGTTTAATAAGCTGAGTGCAGCATCTTGTAATAAGACTTTGACTTCACAGCCAAAAGTCGCAAGAACCATGGTTGCAGAGAGGCTTTCATGCACCTGCAAAGAGTTCAAATTGGCTTGGGTTAAAATAACCAGTACAGATTTCACACAATATACCTTTTAAAAGCAACAAATTCTTGAAAACTTAGCACTTAGAATTGAATTAAGCGCTTTGCAGACTGAACGGCATCGGCTAGTTCCCCTAGGCCTACCAAGTCAAAACCTGTAGCAAGATTATGCTGTGCTAACTGATGACGCTGTGCATTTTCGGCATCGGTAATTCCTCGGGCTAAGGCTGCACTTACACAAACGGGTAGGCGAATGGCGAGTTTTTGCCACTCAGAACATAGATTCCGTTGGTCGTCAGGTACCCATTGCAGGGCATTGGCAACTTGAACAGCATCTTGGTAGAAAAACACTCGAAAGGGTTCATTTTTCCCATGCAGTGCTTGTGCTAAACCTAAAGCATGCCATGCATGAATTGAACTCGGTGCGGAGGTAATTAGTAATAAAGTACTCATCAAACTTCACTAGAGGAATGTCCAAACCTTGCTTGGTACATTCGGACTTCATAATAAAAAGGTAGTATACAATGATTTTAGTGACTGGTGGTTTAGGCTTTATAGGCTCTCATATTGCTTTGAGCTTTATGGCGCATGGGCAAGAGGTCATTATTGTAGACAATTTATCCAATGCGAACTTGCAAACTCTTGAACGATTAGAATTTATTAGTGGCATGTACGTGCCTTTTGTCAAAATTGATATACGAAATACGCCTGCTTTAAACAAAGTTTTTGAGCAGTATTCCATCGATGCAGTGGTCCATGCAGCAAGTTTTAAATCGCTTGAAGAATCGGTACTGAAGCCTTTGGAATACTATAATGACAATGTCAGTTGTATTATGAGTTTACTGCGTGCCATGCAGCGCACAGGTGTCCGAACTTTGGTTCATCTTTCAAGTCTTGCGGTCTATGGTGAATCCAGCCTACATTTAGAAGAAGATTTAGAGCTGAATTACGGCTATCCAAACCCGTATATAAAATCGCAGCAAATGGTCGAAGAAATTATTCGAGATACAGCAAAAACGGATAATGAATGGAAAATTGCAATTTTAAGAATGGGCAATGTCGCAGGCGCATTTGAAAATGCGATGCTCGGAGAATTGTTTCCGCCTTTACCGAAAAATATTATTCCACTGTTGATGCAAGTCGCTGCAAAACAGCGTGATCATATTGAACTTAGAAAAAGTGCACAAACCACAGACCATACCGTAGAGCGTAGTTTTTTACATATCCTCGATGCCTGTGATGCGATTGCTGCTTCGTTACAATGGTTAAGCACTCAACAGTTTGCTTGTGAAGCTTTTAATATCGCAGGTCAAAGTGTGTCGATACAGCAGTTGGTTGAAAAAGTTGAAAGCGTGACGCAAAGTGACATTGCTACAGTCGATGTAGTTGATTCGAACATTGTGGAATTAGATCAGGTCGCAGCAGAGTGTAGTAAAGCGAAAAACGTTTTACACTGGCAAGCGAAGCGCAGTTTAGAACAGACCCTTGAAGATGGATGGCGTTTCTACCGACAAAGTTTAGATGGCCGTTAATTAATTTATGGATAACGATTATCATTTGCATATTTCTGCTTAATCATTAAGATAAGGAAAACAAGCGCAAAATAATCATTTTGCAATTCACTTAAAAAGGAAGAGGTTAAAATGCAAACACGTATTGAACATGACACGATGGGCGAAGTTGAAGTACCGAGCGAAGCACTTTGGGGTGCTCAAACTCAGCGTAGTTTGCAAAACTTTAAAATTGGCAGTGAACGTCTACCACGTCCAATGATTCGTGCCATGGGCTTAGTGAAAAAAGCAGCAGCACAGACCAATGCTGAACTTAACCAAATTCCACAAGAATTGGCGCAATACATCGTGGGTGCTGCGGATGAAGTGATTGCAGGGCAGTGGGATAGTCAGTTTCCTTTGGTGGTATGGCAAACTGGTTCAGGCACACAAAGCAACATGAACTGTAATGAAGTGATTGCCAATATTGCTAATCAGAAACTCGGCAATCCTTTAGGCGCACAAAAACCTGTACACCCGAATGATCACGTGAACCGTGCTCAGTCGACCAATGACTCGTTCCCAACGGCGATTCATGTCGCAGCAAGTATTCAGATCAATGAATTACTGATTCCTGCGGTTACCCAGCTTCGAGATACTTTAGAGGCAAAGTCTCAAGCATTTGCTGACATCGTCAAAATTGGCCGAACTCATTTACAAGATGCGACACCCTTAACCTTAGGCCAAGAATTTAGCGGTTATGTTTCTCAGCTCGATCACGGCTTAAAGCGTTTACAACAAGCACTTTCAGGTTTGTATGAGCTGCCTTTAGGTGGAACGGCTGTAGGTACAGGGCTGAATGCTCATCCTGATTATGCAGAAAAATCAGCGGAGCAACTGGCACAGTTGACTGGACTGCCTTTTGTGACTGCACCAAATAAATTTGAAGCATTGGCTGGGCGTGATGCAGCAGTGTTTGCCTCGGGTGCATTAAAAACGCTTGCGGTAAGTTTGAATAAGATTGCCAATGACATTCGCTGGTTGGCAAGTGGCCCGCGTTGTGGTTTTGGCGAGTTACGTATTCCAGAAAATGAGCCAGGCTCAAGTATTATGCCGGGGAAAGTGAATCCGACTCAAAGTGAAGCGATGACCATGGTGGTGGCTCAAGTCTTAGGCAATGACACCACGATTAATGTTGCGGGTGCATCGGGTAACTTTGAGTTGAATGTATTCATGCCAGTGATTGCGTTTAATTTGTTGCAGTCGATTCAGCTTTTGGGTGACGCATGTAATAGCTTTAATGATCACTGTGCAGTGGGTATTGAGCCAAACCGCGAAAAAATAGATCACTTTTTACATGACTCACTCATGTTGGTCACAGCATTAAATCCTGTGATTGGTTATGAAAATGCAGCCAAGGTCGCTAAAACTGCCTACAAGGAAAATAAAACCTTAAAACAAGTTGCGGTAGAAATGAATTTGGTCACGGCAGAGCAGTTTGATGAGGTGGTGCGTCCTGAGCAGATGATTTCACCAAATGTAAAATAGCCCTTGGTCCAGATGCTCAACTAAAGAGCAAATGAACATCAGCGGTTTTTATCTTTGGGCGAAGTCGGTACAATGGTCGACTAAAGATAAACTGCTGATGAGTTACCATGCTTGATATTTATTTGACAGATGTTCAGAAAAACGTGCAATTTAACGATTATCCGGGTGAACATCCTGTTAAATTTGTTTTAAATTTCAAAAAGATTTTCCCAAGTGTTATGGAGTTATTACTTCCTGTACTACCTGAAAATGAAAATCTTGAAGAAATGACATGGGAATCAACTACGGCTGACTTTGAACTTTTCAAACTGTTGTTGAGTGGTTGGGGCGTGATTGAATTACGCTTAAACGCGATCAAACAGTTTAAAGATAAAGATTTTGCCGATGCTCTAGTGAAACGTGCACAACAAAAGCGCAAAGACTTTGCAAAAGCACAGCAACAGTTGAAAACAGTTGAACTCGATTATTTATTTATGCATGAGATTCATGCATTGATCGATGCAGAATTGGTTGAACTGGGTGAAAAGTTCTATCTACCCGTTCTTCGTGACTTATGGAAAAATAAAATTTCCACTCAAGTCTTAGAAGCCAAATTTTAAGTCATTCAAAAATCCTCCAAATGGAGGATTTTTTATATCGATAGCAAAACTATGTATTTGCGAGCACAAGAAAGTATTTAAACTGCATCTAAAGCAATAAATTTTATTATTTGGTCAAATGTTGGAATTAATATTGCTTGATACATTGCGTCATCATTCACAGTATAACCGTAAGGATTTTATAATATGTCAAATCAGTTCATCGACTTAATCACAAAGCGTCGTACCATTTATGCCATTGGTAAAAAGGTCGACCATAGCCCTGAATTTTTAACTGATTTGATTCAAACTGCCATTAAACAAAGCCCATCATCGTTCAATTCACAGTCATCTCGGGCGGTAATTTTATTTAATACGGAACATGAAAAGTTTTGGACTTTTGTGGCTGAAAAACTGAAGTCTTATGCTAAAGATGAAGAAAGTGCGGCTAAAACAACGGCAAAAATGACCAGTTTTGCAGCAGGTGTAGGTACAGTTTTATTTTTTGAAGATCTGGATGTAATTCAGGGTCTACAAGAGCAATTTCCATCTTATGCTGAAAATTTCCCAGTATGGGCAGAGCATTCAACTGCAATAGCGCAGTTTGCAACTTGGACTACATTACATACCTTAGGTTTAGGTGCATCTTTACAGCATTACAATCCAATTGTAGATGAAGAAGTCCATGCTGAGTGGGATGTGCCTGCAAGTTGGAAACTGCGTGCACAACTGGTCTTTGGTTCGGTTGAGGGCGAAGCCAAAGAAAAAGGCTTTGTGGATGATGCTGTACGCTTTAAAGTCTTCAAATAATCAATTAAAAAGCCGCTTCATATGGAGCGGCTTTTTAGACTTAGTCTTTACAGATCGACTACTTCTTCATTTTCCGGTAGTCACTCGGACGAATAGGGCGGGTGCCGCGCCATAAACCTTTCTTGTGCTTTTTCGCATGGCTTTGTAAAGCATTCATATGTTTCAAATGCTTTTTATCTTTAATATAGTCTTCATAGACCCATGCCGCACCACGTTTGACCATTTCTTCATTCATACTTCTCCGAAAACGGTAGATTTCACCTACACAACGACCGAAACGATCAATGTCTGTAATGCGAACACGAACCACTTTCCGATAAACCATTTTTTTGATTAAGCGTTTTGATTCAGGCCCATAGCTTTGAGTGGACTCAGGCGCATCAATATAGGCAAAGCGTAATTTGGTTTCTGAGCGTCGAAAGTTAAATCGATAACATGTTAGCGTATCACCATCACTTATAGCCGTAATTCGGCACCAATAGGTTTTACCTTTTTTAAAGGGATGGAGAAATTGGCTGAGAGCATTTTGTATTTTATAAAAAGTAAATACCAGTATCAGGCAAAGGGCGAAGCCAATACCGATGAGCCAGCTATTGGACAGGTGATCAAACATAGAGGAGAGCAATGGAAAATAAAAATATCAAAAAGACATTGTATGGCAGATACACTATTTAAAATGCGTTAAGTGATCTCAAGTGTTTATTTTTTATAATAAAATAGATGTTTAATTAAACAAGTAAACTGGAACAAACTTTTAACAAAATAAAAAAGCCAATAGCTAGTTTATCTAGAAATAGCCTAAGCAAATTTATGAGATATAAAATAGCCTAAGCAAAAATTTTATAAATTTCGCTTCTTAAAAAATGATGTCTTTTATTCTCTATTAAATTTTTATGCCAAAAAATTCCAATATTCATTTGCGTCAGTTTTACAGGAACATCAAAAATATTGAGTAGAGGGGAAACATGTAAATGGCTCAAAATATTTTGAGGAATCGTTAAAATCGCATTGGGATATTGCTCTAAAATTTGTAGCGCAGTGGAATAGTGCTGACAACGCAAAAAAACCTGCCTAGACAGCTGCTTACGATTTAAATGAACATCTTCAACCAAAACACCAGTACGCCGCGAAGATACACCAATATGCGGTGCAGCCAAATACAATTCAGCATTGATTTGCTGGAGCTGAGTACAAGCCACAAACTGGTCTTTGACCAAGCTCTCAAATTGAATTTTATCGCCAAAGTTTTGTTCCAAATCAATTACAAAATCAATTTGCTGAGAAACTAAATCAGCATCTACTGTTTTACGGTCAAGCTTGCTACTCATGAACTGAATACTTAGTCCAAGTTTCTGAAAGTGAGCAACTAACTTTGGGAAAACAATTGGTTCGATTTCATCATGAATCGCAATTTTTAGGCTTTGAACCATGTTGGGGTCGAAGCTTTGCTGCTGCATGGAAATACTTTGAATTGCAATTAAAGCATTTTTAATAATTAGGTAATTTTGTTCTGCAAAAGGTGTTGGAAGCATTTGGCTGCCAGAGCGAACAAATAAATCATCCTTTAAATGGCTACGTAGACGCTGCAAGGCATGACTAGCAGCAGACTGCGTAATCGACAAGATTTGAGCTGCTTTAGAAATACTTTTTTGCTCATAAATTGCAATAAAAAGCGGGTATAAATTGATATCGATGCGATGAAAAAGCCCCATATCAATGGGTGACTTACTATGAATACTGTTCATGCTGATCTATAAAATAAAATCATTTTGTTCATATTAGTTTTCAGGTTATGTTGATGTAAAGCGAAAATATCAAAATAGATCGAAGGAAGCAGCCATGTTTGAACTTTCAGCACGTGCTCAAGATTATGTAGAACGTACCAAACAATTTATTCAAAACGAAATTGAGCCGATCGAAACTGACTTTTGGCATGAGGTACATGAACTGAACCAAGGTGGCGACTGGACCAAATGGCAGTGGCCTGTACAACTTGAAACGCTCAAAGCCAAAGCAAAAGCTGCGGGTTTATGGAATATGTTTTTGCCATGTCCTGAATTGGGCCAAGGTCTATCGGTTCAAGAGTACGCTCATATTGCAGAACTCACAGGTCGCAGTCTTCTTGCGCCGACCGTATTTAACTGTAATGCGCCTGACAGTGGCAATATGGAAGTATTGTGGCGTTATGGCTCTGAAACTCAAAAGCAAGAGTGGCTTACGCAGCTTTTAGATGGAAAAATTCGTTCTGTTTTCTGTATGACAGAACCAGCTGTTGCTTCATCCGATGCGACCAATATGCAAGCAACAGCCGTGATCGAAGGCGATGAGATTGTGCTAAATGGCCGTAAATGGTGGTCTTCAGGCTTAGGTGACCCCAATGCCAAAATAATTATTTTTATGGCACATACACCAGATGAAACTAAAGATCGCCACCATCAACACTCGATGGTTTTAGTGCCTGTTGAAACGGCTGGAGTCAAAATAGAACGAATGTTACCAGTCTTTGGTGACTACGATGCACCCCATGGTCACGGCGAAATTAGCTTTAGTAATGTTCGTGTTCCTGTTTCCAACTTTATTGGTGGTGCAGGTCAAGGTTTTGAAATTGCCCAAGGTCGTTTAGGCCCGGGTCGTATTCATCACTGTATGCGCTGCATTGGTGCTGCGGAAAAATCTTTAGAGTTGATGATCGATCGTGGTATGAGTCGTACTGCATTTGGCAAAGAAATTTTAAAATTAGGTGGGAACCTAGAGCGCGTGGCTGATGCACGTGTCGCAATTGATCAAGCACGTTTATTAACCTTGTATGCTGCGTATAAAATGGATACTTTAGGGAATATGGCAGCGTTAACTGAAATTTCTGCGATTAAAGTAGTTGCGCCAAGTGTGCTTGAAAAAGTGGTCGATATGGCGATTCAAATTCACGGCGGAGCAGGTGTTTCGCGTGATACGCCTTTGACAGGTTTCTTCGCTCAAGCACGTTCACTGCGTTTGGCTGATGGACCAGATGAAGTCCATAAAGGCATGATTGCAAAATTAGAATTGGCAAAACGTGGCTATAGTACGCGTCGTAAAAAATAATAGAGGAGAAGATCATCTCTTTAATTCATCGTGTTGAAATAAGAATAGATGATCTTCTAAGTTATAAAGAAAAGATTGAGAGTTTGGGAAAAAAGAATGTCAGCGATTGATGTAGGTGGAACAGTTCGGGCAGGTGAAGAACTGGATGCTGTAGCCGTAGAAAACTGGCTCAAAGCACAAGGTGTCGATCTACAAGGGCAGGTTGAAGTCACGCAATACTCAGGCGGTGCATCTAACTGGACGTATAGATTGAAATACGACAATGTCGATCTAATTCTACGCCGCCCACCCAAAGGTACCAAAGCTAAATCTGCACATGACATGGCACGTGAATATCATGTGCAAAAGAATTTAACCCCTTTTTATCCTGTACTTCCCGAAATGGTTGCATTGTGTCAGGACGAATCTGTTCTTGGCTGTGACTTCTACGTGATGAAACGTGTAGAAGGCATTATTCCACGTGCCAATTTACCGAGAGAGCTAGATTTTAAAGAAGCCCAAGTTCGTGAGTTGTGTGTCAATGTGATTGATAAATTGATCGAACTTCATCAAGTGCCATACCAAGGCACAGAACTTGAGAACCTTGGTAAAGGTGAGGGTTACTGTCGTCGTCAAGTGGAAGGTTGGGACGCTCGTTTTGAAAAAGCCAAAACCATTAACGTCCCTTCATTTAAATATGTGCGAAAGTGGCTGAAAGATAACATTCCAGCAGACTCAAAAACTTGTGTAATTCATAACGATTGGCGTTTTGATAATGTTATTTTAGATCCGAATCATCCGACACAAATTATTGGCGTTTTAGACTGGGAAATGGCAACGCTTGGCGATCCACTCATGGACTTAGGTTCGGCTTTGGCATATTGGGTTGAAGAGTCGGATAGTGCACTTTTTAAAGCGACACGTCGTCAACCGACAAATCTTAAAGGCATGTTCACACGTAAAGAAGTGGTCGATTATTATTTAGAAAAAACAGGTTTAGAAGTAGAAAATTGGACCTTTTATGAAGTCTTTGGTATTTTCCGTTTAGCCGTGATTGCCCAGCAAATTTATTATCGCTATCACCACAAACAGACCAATAACCCTGCCTTCAAAGATTTTTGGATTTTGATTCATGCTCTCCATATTCGTGCACTTAAATTGATTGGTTTACAAAAAATTGAAGCCAATGAAGTCGCTCAAAAATACATTGTCAAAATGAAGGAAATATTAGGCAAATGACCACTATTTATTTCATTCGCCACGGGCAAGCATCCTTTGGTGCAGAAAGTTATGATCAACTCTCTCCCAATGGTGAGCTCCAAGCTAAAATTTTGGGTCAATATTTTGACCAGATCTTAAAAGAAGCACCCGTGGTGGTTTCAGGCTCTATGCAGCGACATCAACAAACGGCATGTATTTCTTTGGCTGAGTGCTTTCCTGAAGTAAATGTCTTAACAAATTCTGCATGGAATGAGTTCAATCATCAGCAAGTCTTTGCTCATTACGAACCGCGTTTTAATGAGCCACATTTACTCAAAGCTGATGTGGCTAAAGAATCCAATCCACGTGCATATTTGGCCAAGATATTTGAAGGGGCAATTGAACGCTGGACAAGTGGCGACTATCACCATGAATACGATGAATCATGGCCTGAATTTAAAAGTCGGATTGAAGTCGCTTTACAAGATTTGTGTGATGAACTGGCTCAAAGCAAACCGCGCTATGCTGTGGTGTTTACTTCAGGCGGTGTAATTTCAGTGGTTGCAGGTAAGCTGTTGGGTTTAAGTCCAAATAAAACCTTTGCGCTTAATTGGGCCATTGCCAACAGCAGCATGACCACATTACGACTGGTGGGCAATGAACCGCAGCTTTTAAGTCTCAATGAACATCATTTTATTAAAGCCGAAAACTCAAACTTACTGACATGGATCTAAGGACAGGATTAAGACATGGCTAAAACAATTTTAATTACAGGGGCAAGTTCTGGCATTGGTGCAGGTATGGCGCGCGAATTTGCACAAAAAGGCTATAACTTAGCAATTTGTGCACGACGCTTAGATCGCCTTGAAAGTTTAAAGCAGGAACTTGAAAGCAAGTACGGGATAAAAGTCATCCCTAAAGTTTTAGATGTGACCAATTACGATCAAGTGTTTGAAGTTTTTCGTGCATTTAAACAAGAATTTGGTCATTTAGACCGTGTGATTGTGAATGCTGGAATTGGAGATGGGCGTCGAGTTGGCAAAGGCAGTTTTGCGATTAATAAAGCCACGGTTGAAACCAACTTTATTTCAGCTCTAGCGCAGTGTGAAGCTGCAGTTGAAATTTTCCGTGAGCAAAATACAGGGCATTTGGTTGTTATCTCTTCTATGAGTGCAGTCCGCGGTATGCCGAAACATTTGACAGCGTATGGTGCAAGTAAAGCAGGTGTTGCACATTTGGCCGAAGGTATTCGTGCAGAACTGCTCAATACCCCAATTAAAGTCACCACGATTTTCCCTGGCTATATTCGTACAGAAATCAATGAGGGTGCAAAACCACTACCTTTTGAAGTGGATGAAAAAACAGGTTCACGACTGTTGGCCGCAGAAATTGAAAAAGCCCCTGTAAAAGCCTATGTTCCTAAATGGCCGTGGTTACCACTTGGTTTAGCAATGAAAATTTTACCGCTGAAATTGGTCAATAAACTGGGTTAATGATTGAAATAAAAAGGCTGTAAATCAGCCTTTTTATTTTTAACTATGCCACTGCCTTCTAAACACACGTTGCTATTTCCAGATGATCATTTGAGTGCATTCATGAGTTGGTCATAAACTCGAGGTAGCATTGAAGAAAAAAGGTGATCAAGATGTCCACACAATTCGACTTTGTTTCAGTTAGAAAAAAGCCCAATGTTCATTTTGGTGGGCGCGCAATCAGTCATGTCATTCAATGTGAAGATGGTTCACAAAAGACCCTTGGGGTTATTTTGCCTACAGATCAACCGCTGACTTTTGAAACGCATGTCGCAGAGCATATTGAAATTGTTTCAGGTCAATGCCAAGTTAAAATTGGGCTACAGACTGAAATGAGACTGTATCATGCAGGTGAAAGTTTTGATGTTCCTGCCAACAGTCGCTTTAGTATGATGGCAAGTGAGGTCGTAGATTATATTTGTCACTTAGAAAAATAGCCGAAGACAAAGATTCAAATTGTTAGAATAACATTAAGTCTTATAATTTTTTGATTTAATAGATGTTTTATTATTTACTTTACAGCAATATTTCTGAAGAATATTTAAGTCTGTGTATCGGTGCAATTCAACGTATACTATTTTCATCTCTCCGCTAGCTTAGACCCAGTCACTGAATATGCGATTAAAAATTTATACGCTGGCTTTGATTCCAGTCATTCTATTTCAAGGTTATGCCGTCAAAAAAATACACCAAGATTGGCTGAACCCGAAGGAGAGCGCATTGGACAAAAAGGCGTGGGTAAGTCGCTTGCTTTGCTCATTTTGGGGGATTCAGCGGCGGCTGGTGTTGGTGTAAATGTTCAAGATGATGCCTTATTGGGTTCAATTTTAAAAGAACTGTCCTCTGAGTTTAGTATTCAATTTTATTTACACGCAACGACGGGATTCACCACAGATCAGGTCATTCAGTCCATCCAAACGCTTGATACACAGCATTTTGATGTCATCATTACTTCTGTGGGCGTAAATGACATTACAAAATTCACTTCGCCGCAGGCTTGGATCGCAAAACAGAAACAGCTTTATCACATACTCAAACATAAATTTAGTCCACAACTAACAATTTCATCTGGTGTCCCCCCGATGGATCAGTTTCCTGCACTTCCAAACCCACTTGCATGGTTGTTTGGTCAATATGCCAAAGCAATGAACTTAGAATTAGGCCAATTTGTCGCACAGCAAAATCAGATGGAGTGGATAGAGTACGATCTAAAGAAGTTTTTGGCTTTAAACTTAGCTATGGCCGATGATGGTTTCCACCCCAGCAAAGAAATTTATCAGTATTGGAGTAAACAAGTGGCTGAAAAAATACGCCAATCTTTTTAAAATGCAATAAAGACAAATTTTTTATAGCTTATGACACATTCAGTTGAAATCGAAAAACATCCACTTAAACCGTTCCTGCCAGCTAATGCCAAATTATTGATGCTGGGCAGCTTTCCGCCGCCCAAGACCCGCTGGAAAATGGACTTTTACTATCCAAATTTTCAAAATGATATGTGGAAAATATTTGGCTTGTGTTTTTTCCAAGATAAAAATTATTTTCTCAATATCGAGCAGAAGACATTTAAAGAACAACAGATCCGTACATTTTTAAATGAAAGGGGCATTGCGATTTTTGATACGGCCTATGAAGTGATTCGCCAAAAAGGCAATGCTTCAGATAAGTTTTTGCACATTATTACCCCAACCAATGTGCAACATTTACTTGAAAAAATGCCCGAATGTCATAGTGTGATGACCACTGGCGATAAAGCTACTGATACGCTTATGCTGTCTATGCCTACAGGTACGTTAAAACCACAAATTGGCATGAAGTCCGAGACACATTTTGCTGGGCGAGAGCTGAGGCTTTATCGGATGCCATCTTCTTCTCGTGCCTATCCTTTGGCTTTAGAGAAAAAAGCCGAGGCTTATTACAACTTATTTTCTGAAATAGGCTTACTTTAGGTCACTATTTGGATTATCCACATGACTGAATGTTCCAGCCATTCGTAGATAGTTGGTCTGCTTTAGTCTTCGTACTCAACATAGTCCCAGAGATTAAGCCGCGCTTTAATCTGTTTGCGTAGTTGTGGCAGCATAGGAAATAATGTTCCATCAATCCATAGGCTGAGTGCACCTGCCGAAAGTGGCTGTTGCGATTCATCGATCAATTGTGCACCTTTCACCAAAACAAAAGTCTCTTCGCTTGCAGCTGTTTCGATCCCTTTAAACTGAACCAAAAGTTCATGGCCTGTATCTTGGATTAGCCACTCCAGTTCAATTTGGATATTTTGATTAGATTTTAAAACGACTTGGCCTTCAACGATGTTACTGTTACTCAAGCAGTCATGCTCAACACGCACTTTACTTAGAAACCATTCTTGTCGAGCAAGCTCTTCTAGCGTTTTGTAGGGGGTTAAAATATTACTGAGATTAAACTGACGACTTAAATCAAAAAATTGCATTACTAAACTTTATAAAGGAGAGATAAAAAAGAAGGGCTGCATGTTAAATCAAAGTATGTACTGAGTAAAACCTTTCAAGCCCTTGCATGAATTTAGGTATCAGATCCAATTATTCTGTTCGAGTCTTATATTCAAAGTTGTTCATTAAGAAGAGCAATAGATAAAGCATTTTTAAGCTGAGCCTAAAAAACAAAGCACTCAGCACAAACGGAAAGCTATCGTACGTTAGAGAATATTTATGATGTCACTCATATGTAATTACATCATCCATTCAATGGGTAGGTATGACACGGCTTTCATCATAAAACGCTGAAATTTTGTAGTTTCGGGTTCTTTTTGATGTTCAATGACACTTCCATCTTTTTGATGTTCAAGCCAAATGATATCGCCTTGAGGATTAAGCTTTAACTCATATGCAATATGCGGGAGAAATTCATCTAACTTGTGTGAGATTGCATTTTGCAATTGATCTGACTCTATCACTAAGCCCACTTCTGTATTTAAATGGGCTGAGCGTGGGTCAAAGTTAAACGAACCGACAAAGACTTTTCCGTCTATATCAAAAAATTTGGCATGTAGCCGTGAGGAACTTCGACCTTTAGCTGGAATCACATGACCAGTTGCCACTTCATACCATGTGTATTTTTCTCGTTCGATATAGGGTTTAAATTCATATAATTTAACGCCATTTTCGAGTAAGCCACGGCGATATTTTTTATAAAATGCATGCACAATGGCAACGTCATTAGCCAATAACGAATTGGTTAAGACCCGAACTCGAGTTCCATTTTTTGCCAAATTGGAAAGGTAGTCGGCACCTGCTGTGGTTGGAACAAAATATGCGGAGACCAGCTCCATATGCTTTTCAGGCTTGCCCATCAAATCGAACATTTGTTTGACAATGATTTCATCCGGCTTTGCTTCACCACGAATTTTATTGGGAGAATCGGCAATGAAATGTGCTTTTGCCCAGTTAACAGGATGTTTGGTTAGCTCTGAATCGACTTGTATCCGAGCCAAATCAATTTTCTGTTCAATCACATTTTTATCTAAGGCATCCGCTTCATAGTGCTGTTTTAATTGAGCCAGTTCTTCTTTTGTTCCACGACCCACTAATTGGGGAATTGTATAACTGAGATCATCATTCCAGAAATTTAGAAAGACGCTATTGGCATGTTCTACAGCTTGCCCATAAAACAAAATGTCCAAATCGGTAAATTGGAATTTTTCACTGGCATCAAAGTATTCACTGCTGATGTTACGACCACCAGTTACCGCAATTGCACCATCAGCAATGATCAGCTTGTTATGCATACGATGGTTAATGTGATTGAAGCGGAAAGCATAATCAATCACACGTAAATGACGGTATTTGTAAGGGTTAAATAATTTGATTTCAAAATTGGGGTGAGCGGTCAGCTTTTTGAAAGTTTCATCAAGTGCCGTGCCGTTTTGGTCATCAATCAATAAACGTACTTTCACGCCACGATCCGCAGCATTCAGCAGTTCGTGCAACATCATATGGCCTATAAAGTCATCTCCCCAAATATAGTATTGGACATCTAGACTGTGCTTGGCCTCTCGTATCAAGTGTAAGCGTGAGGCAATGCTCATAAATGCTTCGTCCAACGCCAAATAAGCCGTAAGTCCCTGTTTTTGCTGTGCAGATACATCTTGACCCTTGAGCCAATGCTCTGCATATACCTCTACAGGGGCTGAAGGCTTAGCCTGATTGGGGGCGAGCTGGCATCCCGCGAGTGTTAAAACGGTGCTCAGCAAAATCAGGGGTCGACAATGAGTTGGTATCGCCATATTTCTTTTAAAGACCTAATTTTTATAAGTTATATATTTCACATGTTATAGGTTGAAACAGAGAATAAAAAGCGGTTACTGTAGCGCATCTGTTAAAGACCTGTTAAGGATAGCGAAAATGTAATCATGTGCAGCTGTTGCCTTTGGACCTGGACAACCTCTGGAAATTGTAGAAATTGATGTTGCTCCACCGCAAAAAGGTGAAGTTTTAGTCAAGATTACCCATACAGGTGTATGCCATACCGACGCATTTACTTTATCTGGTGATGATCCTGAAGGTGTTTTTCCAGCAGTTTTAGGCCATGAAGGTGCGGGTATCGTAGTTCAGGTCGGTGAAGGTGTAACCAGCGTTCAGCCGGGTGATCATGTTATTCCACTGTATACAGCTGAGTGTGGCGAGTGTTTATTCTGTCAGTCAGGCAAGACCAATCTATGTGTTGCAGTCCGTGCGACGCAGGGCAAAGGTCTGATGCCCGATGGTACAACGCGTTTTTCTTATAATGGACAACCGATTTATCACTACATGGGCTGTTCAACCTTTTCTGAATATACCGTTGTCGCAGAAGTGTCTTTGGCTAAAATCAATCCAGATGCTAACCCTGAACACGTCTGCTTATTGGGTTGCGGCGTGACCACTGGTTTAGGTGCAGTCAAAAATACAGCCAAAGTACAAGAGGGTGATACCGTTGCAGTCTTTGGTTTAGGTGGTATTGGTCTAGCTGTTGTACAAGGTGCAAAAAAAGCCAAAGCCAGCCGTATTATTGCGGTTGATACGAACCCTGACAAATATAAATTAGCAGCAGAATTCGGAGCAACTGATTTTGTAAACCCAAAAGATCATGACCGTCCTGTACAAGAAGTCATTGTTGAAATGACTGGTTGGGGGGGGTGATCACTACACCAATGTCATGCGCTCAGCACTTGAATGTGCACACCGTGGTTGGGGACAGTCGGTGATTATTGGTGTAGCGGGTGCAGGCCAAGAAATTTCAACACGTCCATTCCAACTGGTTACTGGCCGTACCTGGAAAGGAACTGCTTTTGGCGGCGTAAAAGGTCGTTCACAACTGCCTGGTATGGTTGAAGAAGCCATGACTGGTGACATTCGTTTAGAGCCATTTGTTACGCATACCATGGGTCTCGACAAAATCAATGAAGCCTTTGACTTAATGCATGATGGAAAATCAATCCGTACGGTGATTCATTTTGAAGACTAATTCGCTGTAATGTGTTTAAAAACCAAGCTGCGGCTTGGTTTTTTATTTTTTGCTTGAAGAAAAGTGAATTGGCAAAACTGTTCATGTTGTTAGACAAAAATGATAAAAAATGTCAATTCGTTAGATTTTGTCCTTTTATGACATAGTCGAAAATAGGTTCTCACCTTATCTTGATGTCTCAATAATGCACACTTGTATAAAAATAAACTAAAGCAGAGGGTGACTATGGGAAAGCATGTTGAATACCGTCCTGAATGGGTACGCGAAGATTTCATCGATTTTCTGGCTGAAAAAGTAAATCCGCTATGGGCATGGAAAAAAGCCAAAGCGCGGATTGTTGCAAAGCATCACTTATCAGATGACTTCGTGTACATGCAGTTACAGCCAAATCATCATTTTAAAGCAACCGACTATCAAGCTGGGCAAAGTATCTTAGTGACAGTACTCATTGCTGGTGTACGTTGGCAGCGCAGCTATTCGATTGTCGAGATTATAGAAAATGGCAATCTTGTGATTGCTGTCAAACAACAGGGCAAAGTTTCAAATGCACTCACTCAACAGCCTGTAAAAAGTGTAGTTGAAATTTCCAAAACGCAGGGCGAATTTGTTTTAAAACCTCAGCCTCACTCTGCATTGATGATTGCCTCGGGGAGTGGTATTACCGCAATTTATGCATTGATTAAAGCAGCATTAAAACGCCCACAAACAGTTTCCAATATCGATCTCATTTACTTTACGCGGGATGATGCCTTTCATGCAGAACTGCAACAACTTACTGAACATTATCCACAGTTTAAATATCACCATTTCAATACATTGACCCATAAACAACATCTGAGCCAAGACTTGCTTAGCCAAAAGGTTGAAGGTTTTGAACAACGTGAATGCTATGCCTGCGGTGCTGCAAATATGATGCAAAGCCTGACAAAAATTTATCAGGCTTTAGGCTTAGTTGACCATCTGCATACCGAATACTTTCAAATTGTTGTCGATCACACCCAAAGTGCTCAACTGGTCACGTTTCAACGTTCGCAGCAACAGTTTCAGGCCCAAAGCAATTTATTAGACAGTGCAGAACAAGCGGGTTTACGTCCCGCACATGGCTGTCGTATGGGCATTTGTAATACTTGTTCATGTACAAAAGTTCAGGGCGTGGTGCGGAATCTGCTCACAGGCGAGCTTGATCAAAACAATAACACACAAATTAAGTTATGCATTTCACAGGCGGTTAGTCCTGTTGTGATCAACCTTTAAGAAGGTATAGATATGAATCTTCCCGTTTATTTTAGTGAAAGCAGTAAATCCAAATATTTAAGTCCTGCACAAATCGAAGAGTTTGGTGTGAAAGTTGAAGCGATCCGTCGTGAAGTGATGGAAAATCTCAATGAAAAAGATGCTGAGTATATTTACAAAATCCGAAATTTTGTGCGTTATAGCGAAATAAGCGCACGTGCAATGCTCATGTTTGCAGGATGGTTACCTCCAGTATGGCTCTTGGGCACAGGTTTATTGGGAGTATCTAAAATCGTAGAAAATATGGAGCTTGGGCATAATATCATGCATGGTCAGTTTGACTGGTTAAATGACCCGAGTCTCAATGGGGCAAATTATGACTGGGATACTATGGCCACAGGCCCCGACTGGAAACATACGCATAATTATATCCATCATACCTACACCAATATTGTTGGTATGGACCATGATGTCGGCTATGGCTTAGTCCGTGTGAGCGATGCACAGGTTTGGGAACCTCGCTTTTTGTTGAATCTACCTTTAGCTGCACAATTGATGGTGTTTTTTGAGTGGTATGTTGGTATACAAAATCTGCATATAGAAGATGTGGTGGCCTATAAAACAAAAACTTGGCGTGAAGTTTGGGTAGAGTCATATGATTTTAGGCAGAAAATGAAACGCCAAGTGATTAAGGACTATGTCTTTTTCCCCATCATTGCTGGGCCAAATGCACTGCCAGTCTTTGCAGGAAATGCAGTAGCCAATGTTATTCGTAGTTTATGGGCATCCGCGGTGATTTTTAATGGTCACTTTACTGAAGATGCTGAAAACTTTGAAATGGACAATATTGACAATGAAACACGGGCCGAGTGGTATCTGCGTCAAATTCAAGGCTCAAGTAATTTTAGTGGGACACAGGGCTTGCATATCTTAAGCGGGAACTTGAGTCATCAAATCGAACATCATCTTTTCCCAGACATGCCTGCCAATCGCTACGCACAAGTAGCACCCAAAATTAAAGCACTGTGTGCAGAGTATGGGATTCATTACAATGAAGCGAGCTTTATCAAACAGTTTTCATCTGTTTGGGTGAAATTGGCTAAATACTCACTGCCAAATGAGTGTTATGAAAAAAGTGACCCTACACAGTCTTTTCTGAAACACAATTTGAGTTTATTGAAGAAAAAAATCTTTAAATCATAGCTCACAAGTATGTACCAGAGCAGAAACATTATTGGATAATATTTACCAATCAGGTTTCTGCTTTTTTGCATAAAAGTAGGGCGTGAAACCCCTCTATATGATGTCTTTGTGTAAGTAGGATTAAATGTGATTATTATGTGAATAGTCGCTATTTACTTAAAATAAATTATTGTTATTATTAGTTTTTCACTGAAAGTTGTTTAGCTTTGCTGTGTCGTTCAAATGAATGCTCATTTGCTATTGAAAACCGCTCGCAGTTATTTGTCTGATTTGTGTAATAGTTGCAATTTTTCATTGGTATACGCTGATATAAGTTGTATATGATGCATATTGTGATGGTAATCACGCAGTGTCATTATACTTATATTTACTTTTTTGTTTTTTCATTGTTTTTCATGACTTTGCTTGATTTCTTTTTTAAACAATATGTCTGGTTATGGACTAAACCAGCAAGTTTAAGTTGCAGATAATTATTATGTCTCGAACCCATTCACAGCCTAAGAATAAATCTAAAAATATTGCTTATGATCAACAGGCAGGAAAGCGTTCTACTTCAAAAAAAGACCACCATCTGATTGATATTATTCCTCAGCTTTTTTGGATTCATAATGACGTCTGCAAATATATAAATTTACCCTTACGTCAGTATGTGGGAGGAATGGATTTATCCGCAGATAGCTTCAATTTGGTCGAATATATTCATCCAGAAGATGTGCCAGCATTAGATGAATTTTTGCATCAACCGATAATTGCCGAGCTCACATTTGAAAAAACCTGTCGGATTCGTAATCATCAGGGCCAGTATCATTGGTTCTTAGTCCAAGGTGAAATGGATCGCTCGACAGCTGGATTTCAACTGAGTTGCACTGATATTCATCAGGGCATGAAAATTTATATCGAGTCTTTGGCGCTGTTACGTGCCCATTCGGATATGTTAAATGCCAGCGTAGACTGCATTATTGTAGTTGAGCCAGATGGCACGGTCACACATATGAATAAGTCGGCATGTGTCATGTTATTGGGAAGTGCAGATGTTAAGGACTTTGGTATGTCTTGGGTCGAACTTTTGCCTCCTGCGGTGCGTAAAAAAGCCAAAAAAGCATTGCATGATGCAGGCCAAGGACAAATTTCCCGTTTTAATGGCATGAGTTTATCGGACGGTAAAGTTTATTATTGGGATAATGTTCTGACACCTGTACTTGATGTTGACGGAGAGACCCAGAGTATTTTATGTGTTTCACGTGATATCACGCTGCAATATCTCACCGAACAAAAATTAAAACAAGGCAGTGAACGTGATGAGTTAACCGGTTTAAATAACCGACGTGCGTTTAAAGAAAAAATCAGAAAACTGTATAGTAGTGCACGTGATAAAAAACAAAAGTTAGCCGTCATGTTGATGGATTTAGATCACTTTAAAACCATCAATGACACACTCGGTTATGCCGCAGGTGACCACCTTTTAAGAATTTTATCGAAACGTTTAAAACAAATTTTAGAAGGGCGTGCTTTCTTGGCACGTCTTGGTGGGGATGAGTTTGGTGTGATTATTCCGAATGTGCAGGATATAGGTGAGCTCAACCAAATTGCCCAGCAGATTTTGCAACAACTCGAGATTCCCATCACATTTTCGGGGAACTACATCAATGGTGGCATGAGTATTGGATGTGGCCTCTATCCAGATGATGCCAATGACCTCAGTGAGCTACTCAAGTGTGCCGATACAGCACTGAATGATGTTAAAGCACAGGGCCGCGGTGGTATGCGCATGTTTGATCAGGATATGTTTAATGCGGTACGGGAGCAATCTGAACAACTTAATTGTGCGCATCAAATTATTCGTAATGTTGCCATCGAGGCTTTCTTTCAACCGAAAGTGTGTTTAGATTCAGAAAGAATTATCGGTTATGAAGCGCTCTTACGTTGGCGTGATGATCAGAATAACATTCAAAGTCCTGCACGAATTGCAGCAGCCTTTAATGATTATGAGTTATCCAGCCGTATTGGTGAGATTATGCAGCATCAGGTTTTTAAAAAAATTACTGAATGGCGTGCAAAAGGCTTACAAGTTGTACCTATTTCAATTAATGCAGCACCTGTTGAGTTTATGCGTGATAATTTTGCAGAGATCTTTTTAAAACGTCTCAAAGCCTACCGCATCCCCTCGAAATTTGTTGAAATCGAGGTCACTGAATATCATTTGGCTGAACGCGGCTATGAATACGTGGTTCGAGCCTTAAAAAAACTCAAAGCAAATGGTGTGCGAATAGCACTGGATGATTTTGGTACAGGGCATTCCTCTCTTACTCATTTACGTGACTATCCCGTTGATATTATTAAAGTTGACTGCTCTTTTGTACAGCGTTTAAGTGATGATAAATCGATTTATGCCATTGTCGAAGGGTTAGCCAAACTTGGCCCGATTTTATCAATGGATATCGTAGCTGAAGGGATTGAAACTGAAATGCAATTGCAGCTTTTAAGAAATATGGGCTGTCATATTGGGCAAGGTTATCTGTTTAGTCCGCCTGTTTGTGCTCAGCAGGCAGAAATGCAGTTGCTAAAACTACACTAGGCTTCATAGCGACTGTTCTCATGAACTCAAACATGATAGGCCATTAAGTTAAAGGCAAAGGCTTAAACGGAATAGAACAGAATTTTTTGTATAAAAAAGTGTTGTAAAAGCAAAAAAATCAGCGTATTTTAAATTTCAGATAACATATTTTTGAAGATATAAAAATGTTAAAGCAACCTGTAATCTCTAACGCAAATTATTACTTTTGGCAATTTAGATAATTGCCTGAACGCGTTCGGGCATCAAAAGGTTGCCCACCTAGTTAATACCTGATCGGCAACCCTGGTCAGGTTTTTTTATATCTGCTGTTTTAATAATTTTTGGAGTACTTCATGAAAACAACTAACTATTCATACTTTAGCAACTTTTATTGGTTTTACTTTAGTCAATTTATGACTTTAGCCCAGCAATCCATTAGACCCATAACGCTCAAATAAAAGATCGGACTGAAGACCACAGTCCAAAGGATACAAACCAATGAATGCTCTAAATACTGCACTACAAAGTACTCAAACGACAGTTCAAGAAACACTTTTAAGTTTGCCGCAGCAACTCAAAGCGCAGTTGCCACTTTCAGCGCCATTAAAACTACAAATTGCTGAACAGCGTCAAACCATTCAAAATATATTAGATGGCAAAGACCATCGTTTAATGGTCATTACTGGCCCGTGTTCCATTCATGACCCTATTGCGGTTTTAGAATACGCTGAAAAGTTAAAACAACTACAAACCAAAGTTTCAGATCAGATTTTCTTTGTGATGCGTGCTTATATTGAAAAACCACGGACAACAGTGGGTTGGAAAGGTTTTTTATACGATCCTCTACTCGATGGATCTTCCAATATGCAGTTGGGATTAGAGCAGTCTCGAGCATTGTATTTAGCGATTATTGAAATGGGACTGCCGATTGCTACAGAAATTTTAAGTCCAATGGCGACTGCTTATTTCGATGATCTGTTGGCATGGGGAGCCATTGGTGCGCGTACCAGCGAGTCGCAGATTCATCGTGAAATTTCGAGTCATATGCCATTCAGCATTGGTTTCAAAAATGGCACAGATGGTTCAATTCAAATTGCTCTGGATGCGATTCAGTCTGCATCAAATCCTCACCAATTCATGGGAATTGGGCAGCAAGGCATGGCATGTATGCTTCAGTCCCAAGGAAATCCGAAGCCACACTTGATTTTACGTGGGGCAAACTCTGGGCCTAACTATGCTTTAGCAGATATTCGTCATATGCAAGATAAAGTCAAAGGTGAATTACCTGCGTTGGTTATAGACTGTAGTCATGGGAATAGTAGTAAAAACCCACTTAATCAACCTGATGTACTGCGTAGCATTGTTGCAGAACGTATGCAAAGCAATGTGTGTGGTGTCATGCTTGAAAGTCATTTGGTTGATGGCAATCAGAAAATTATAGATGACATGGTCTATGGTCAGTCTGTTACCGATGGCTGTTTAGGGTGGGAAAAAACCGAGCAAGTACTTTTAGAGGTTGCCGATACATTACGCAGCCATGCTGTTCAACGGAGTGCTTAATCAATGCAGCCAAAAAGACCTTTCATTGAAAGGTCTTTTTTTGTGATTTAGTTCAATAAATGAAGATAATAAATTGAAAAATAAGCTAAAAGTTATTTATCAAACGATAAATTAGGTTGAGCTAGAGCATAAACTTATGCAAAATCAGAAGCCTGAAACAACACGATAAAAATTGTATTTTGAATAAAAGAAATGCTTTTTAAAGTCAGCTATTTGCACTAATTTTTAGAGAACACTATGTATTCTGCAGAACTTTTAGAAGAAGCCCGTCGGATGATGTTTCACATGCTCAGCAAAGTGGTTGAGTATGGTGGCTCAGACTTATTTATATCTGCAGACTTTCCGCCAAGTATTAAGCATCAGGGCCTTATGAAGCCATTGGGTCAACAAAACTTGCCATCTGATCAGACCAAACTCTTTGCTTATAGTTTAATGAACGAAAAGCAACGATTAGAGTTCGAAACTGAGCTGGAGTGTAATTTTGCAATTAGCGTTCCCAATGTCTCACGTTTTCGCGTCAATGTTTTTCAGCAGCAACTACATGTAGGTATGGTGATTCGTACGATTACCGCGGAAATTCCTAACTTCACCAAGTTACAACTTCCAACGTCTTTAAAAGACGTGATTATGGAAAAACGTGGTTTAGTATTGGTAGTTGGCGGTACAGGGTCGGGTAAATCGACATCTTTGGCGGCCATGATTGATCATCGAAATGAAAACTCAGCAGGGCACATTATTACGGTTGAAGATCCTGTGGAGTATGTACATAAACATAAGAAATCGATGATTACTCATCGAGAAGTGGGTGTGGACTGTCATTCTTGGCACAATGCTTTGAAAAATACTCTGCGCCAAGCGCCCGATGTCATTTTAATTGGTGAGATTCGTGACACGGAGACTATGGAGCATGCCATAGCTTTTGCAGAAACAGGTCACTTATGCCTAGGAACATTGCATGCCAATAATGCAAATCAGGCTTTAGATCGAATTATTAACTTTTTCCCAGACGAACGTCGTAATCAACTTTTGATGGACTTATCTTCTAATATGAAGGCGATTATTTCACAGCGTTTGGTACGAACTGAAGATGGCCGTGGCCGCCGAGCAGCAGTAGAAATCATGCTTAATACACCGTTAATGTCAGACTTGATCCTTAAAGGGAATTTCCATGAACTGAAAGAAGTGATGTCAAAATCACGAGAGCTCGGTATGCAGACCTTCGACCAAGCTTTATTTGATTTATACAATCAAGGTGCAATCGCTTATGAAGAGGCGCTACGAAATGCAGACTCGGTCAATGAATTGCGTCTACAGATTAAGTTAAAGAGTAGTCGTGCCAACCCGCAGTTAAGCTCAAATAGTGCTTTGTCTTTTGATCAAGCGATTGCTGAAAAAGCCAAAGACGCTGAAGAAGAGAAGGCCGATGCCTAATTTTCTGAGTCCGTATGTTCATTGCTATGCGCATACGGACTGATGTTTTAAACGGTTTTCTTTCTATTCGCGATAACGGCATAGAACAATAAACTTAAAATTGTTGTCAGTGCACAGAATAAATAGGTGAAGCTATAACCTTGCTTAGAAATGAGTAGACCCAACAATACAAAGCCAAGAGCAATACCTAAGTCATACATGGTAAAGAACGTGGAGGTCGCATGGCCAATCCGATGCTTTTCCGCACCTTGAATAGCTAAAGTTTGTAGACAAGGCTGTGCAGAACCAAAGCCCATGCCAACGCATACTGCCGCAACCAATAAACCCGTCAGAGATTGAATCTGACTGAGAATCACAAGCCCTAAGCTAAATAATATAATCGCTGGGTAAATCACATAACTTGCCCCACGACGGTCATAAACTTTGCCTGTAATTGGGCGTAGACTCATCATGGAAATCGCAAAGACGATAAAAAATAGGCTCGCATAGTTCAGCAGATGTTTAGACTCTGCATAAGTTGAAATGAACGACATGATACTGGCATAGGAAAAAGAAACGATCATGCCCATAATTGAAATATTCAAGGCTTTAGTTTCAACAAAGTCATGGATACTGAGCTTGCGCTTCACGGGTGGTGTCAATTTTTGAGTGGTCTGCTGAATTGGGATAAAGAAGCAAAACAAGAAACCGAGACAGACACTAAACGCTAAAATCCCTGCGACCATTGGATAGGATACAGACTGGATCAGGGTTAAACCGAGGAATGGCCCAAGTACAATCCCCAGATTAATGGACATGACAAAATAGCCCATACCTTCGCCTTTACGTTTTTCTGGAATAAACTCATTGACGATAGGTACGGCAACTGTGGTGACGATACTGAACCAAATGCCATGTAGAAAACGAATCAGTAACAGCAGTTGTAAATTATCGGCAAAAAAATAAGCCAAGGAAAACAAACAAAATAGGGCTTCCGCGATAAAAAGCGTTTTCTTATTGCCCAATTTTTCAATAATGAGTCCGCTAAAAGGGCGAACTGCGATAGACGATGCCATGAACAAGGTCATAGCTAAGCCTGCTTGTGCAAGGTTTCCACCCAAATCATTCAAAATATAGATTGGGAGGATTGAGGTCTGCGCAAAGTAAAAGATGAACAAAAACAGATTGTTCGCTAAACAAAGAATAAAAGACTTATTCCATAGCGAAGATGTATTAAGAGCAGACATGCAGAACCTTTGGTCCGAAGATGAGGCCACAGGGCGTGAGCTGTTGCTATTATTTTATGTAGAAGCTAGGTCACGGCTGTGAAATTAGAACAATCAAATTATAAGATAATGCACGTGAAAAGTATAATTATAGTAATAAATGCTGATATTTAAGCGATTTGAAAATAAAAATATTAAGTTAATTTATCAAAATAAGAGAATAATTGCAAAAAAATCAGTCCGCAGACTGATTTTTTGAGCCGTAAATATGAATACTAGGCTTATAGACCTGCTTCATAGGCTGTGCTTGAAAGGAGTTGTTCTACATCTGCGATATTGTCTGGTTTGATTTTATAAATCCAACCTTTGCCGTAGGGGTCATCATTGACGAAGTCAGGATCATCTTCCAGATTGGCATTGATTTCTACCACGGTGCCAGAAACCGGTGCATGAATATCAGAAGCCGTTTTTACAGATTCAACCACACCCGCTTGTTCGCCCGCAGTGATTTGTTGACCAACTTCTGGTGTTTCAACATAGACTAAATCGCCTAAAGCATCCTGTGCATGGTCTGAAATACCAGTTACAACAAGATCACCTTCAATACGCACCCATTCATGTGTACTTGCATACTTCAATTCTGAAGGATGATTCATGAATAACTCCTTAAAATACAAAAATCATTTTTCGCATGATTTATACATGCTTTTCTATCAAAACAAAAGATCTATAAATACGGATCTTTACGCCAATTACTCGGGCTGCGTCCACTCCAACGCTTAAATGCTCGGCTGAAATTTGCCACATCACTATATCCCAGTTCATCCGCGATTTGCTCTAAGCTATAGTCTGTACGTGACAAAAGTGACGTGGCATGACGGTAACGCACTTCATCCACAATGGTTGAAAAAGACGTACTTTCAGCAGCCAATTGGCGCTTCAGTGTTCGATCAGACATGTGTAAGAGGTCAGCCACATGCTCGATGCTTAAATAGTGTTGTTCTGAGCGCGTCAAAATGTCACGTACACGCATCGATAATCTTCGGCGTTCACCCATGCCTGAGAGTTCAGCTTCACATTGATTAATGGCTATTTGGCTTGCAAGTGGGTCAGCATTGACCATTTTAAAGCCGAGATAATGCTTATCAAAACTCAAAAGTAAATGTGGTTGATCAAAGCGAACACTATGGTTAGGTAGCTTTGCACGATAGCGATCAAAGCCTTCGGGTTCTGGAAAATCGAAATCAATTTCCCCAGCCAGATTTTCAATGCCAGTGAGCGCCTTACTCATAGAAACAATGCCAAAAATAATACTGATCGCAATATCGGTACGCAACGGTTCTATATCGACATCACAGCGTAATTGTAAAGTCGCTTTTTCGCCAAAGGTGGAAAAAAAAAGCTGCAAAAAAGGCATGCGCAGTTGAATAAAACGGTTAGCGAGTACCAAGGCTTCGCCAATATCATGAGTTGTCATAATGGCATAGCCAATGAAGCCATGAATTGAAATACGCATTTGCGTGCCCAGATGATAGCCAAGCGTAGGCTCACCAGTGAGACGACTGGCCAACTTCACAAGTTCATTGGCAGTATGAACGGGTATGCGGAACTCAGGCTCTGCGAGTTGTTCGCTCGTGAGTTGAAAAGGGGAAAATAGGGTCTCTGCGTTATAGCCCCAACGAGACACTACATCTAACAACAATAAGCCATAAACACCAGGAATTCCTTGATCTTGGCGAAGTGAAACTGTTTTCATGCGCGATCCATTGCATTTTTCTTTCTTTTCTGACTGAAGTTATATTGGCATGAATATTCTAAATTCATGGAGCATATTGTTGGACAATATACTCCGAGCCTTAGCAATTCAGTATCCTTTTCATTTTTGATTTAGTGGAACGATATTATAAATATCATAAATTTCTGAGCAAAAATATAAGACTCTCGATAAAAATCAAGGCTCAGCAAATGATGCTAAAAGTTAAGTAAAATCTTTTCAAAATCAGCACGCTAAAATCATTGATGATAATGATCTAAGCGTGCTGAGGACGGGAAGTAAAATTAGGCTTCTTTCTTTTTAATTGGATGTTGTTCCGTTAAAAATCCACCTGTTTGACGCTGCCAAAGGTGCGCATAGATACCATTTTTTTGAATCAGCTCTTCATGTGTCCCTTGTTCTGCAATACGACCTTCATCAAGCACAATCAAACGATCCATTTGAGCAATGGTTGAAAGACGGTGTGCAATCGCAATCACCGTTTTATCTTGCATTAAGTCATCAAGACTAGATTGAATTGCAGCTTCAACTTCTGAGTCTAGGGCACTGGTGGCTTCATCTAAAATTAAGATTGGTGCATCTTTCAAGAACACACGAGCAATCGCGATACGCTGGCGTTGGCCACCTGAAAGTTTCACTCCACGCTCACCAACATAGGCTTCATAACCTGATTTACCACGTAAGTCAGTCAGCTGAGGAATAAACTCTTCGGCTTTGGCTTTACGTACTGCAGCATACATTTCTTCATCACTGGCATTTGGACGGCCATATTTAATATTTTCTGCAACACTGCGGTGTAGCAAGGAGGTGTCTTGAGTCACTAAGGCAATATTACGACGTAAGCTGTCTTGGGTGACATCTTCGATATTCTGTCCATCAATTAAAATTTCACCCTGTTTCAATTGATAAAAATGCAGTAATAGTTGAATCAGTGTTGATTTCCCTGCACCAGAGCGACCCACGATCCCAATTTTTTCACCAGCTCGGATGCGTAGGTTTAAATTGTCGATGACATTTTTACTGTTGTACGCAAAAGTTACGTCTTTAAATTCAATCACACCTTGTTTAACCTCAAGGTCTTTGGCATTAGGTTTGTCTTGAATCGTGATCGAACGACCTAAAGTTTTCATGCCATCTTGAATGGTGCCGACACTTTCAAAAAGTGCTGAGGTTTGCCACATGATAAATTCAGCAATACTGCTCAGTTTTAAAATCATAGCCGTTGCAGCAGCAATAACACCAAGTTCAACTCGCCCATTCATCCATAACCAAACTGCAGTGCCCAATACGCCCGCGTACAGCACTATATTTAAAAACAGGATGCTAATTTCATACTTAGCACCTAAACGCATTTGTTTATAAACGGTGACCATGAACTCTTGCATCGAGGCTTTGGCATATAAGCTTTCTCGTCCTGCATGGGCAAAAAGCTTTACTGTTTGAATATTGGTATAGGCATCGGTAACACGGCCAGTCATCACAGCTCGGGCATCAGCCTGTTCATTTGAAACTTTGCTCAAACGTGGGATGAAGTAATACGCTGCACAGATAAACAAAGCTAACCAGACCAATAACGGTAATATTAGGAGCGGAGAAATAGCGGCAAGCACCAAATTGACCGTGACAAAATAAATCAGCACATAAGCCAACATGTCACCCAAAATAACCCAGAACTCACGTATTGCCAGTGCAGTTTGCATGACTTTTGCGGAGAGTCTTCCTGCAAAATCATTATGAAAAAAGTCGAGACTTTGCTTCAACAGTAAATTATGAAAGCGCCAGCGCAGACGCATGGGAAAAGTGCTAAATAATATTTGGTGTTTAATAATCGACTGTAAACTGGCAAATAAAATATTGGCCAATAAAATACAGAATAACAGGACTAAATTTGAACCATGTTCTGCTAAAAATGTTTCTGGCTGGCTTTTACTGAGCCAGTTTACTAAGTCACCAATTTTGGCATAAAACAAGGCTTCAAAACTGGCAGCACCAGCCGTGAATAAAACCAAAATCAGCAAATAGCCACGTACACCTTTAGCGGCCTGCCATACAAACGGAAAGAACGTGGTCGGTAAAGGTTGGTTTAAACCTTCTTCTGGATAGGGATCAACACGTTTTTCAAACCATTTGAACATGAATAAAACCTTCTAAAAATAAGTCATTTATGAGGTAATGACTTGTTTTATAAATAAGTAGAATTTGAAAATTTTAGCATGAAAAGACCTCAGTGGTCTGTGTAAATTGTGAGAGACTAAACGTTGCTGTAGCAGTATTGATAGCAAGAAATGTAGATGAATAGATATAAAAGTCTGATATACAGAAGAGTGATAAAAGGGAATCCAACCAAATGAATCCCCCAAGATGCTTAAAGTATTAGTTTGCTTGAGCTTCTGATGTCGCAACCGCATCAGATGCAGCAGCTTCTGAAGCAGGTGCTGCATTTTCAGTTGCAACAGCAGCTTGAGTGGTTTCTACAACTTGAGTTTCTGCTGCAAAAGAAGATGTCGCTGCTACAGCTAAAAGGGCAGCACACAAAGATTTATTTAAAGTATTCATTTTAGAAAGTCTTACAAAGTGAAAAGGAGTGGCTAATTTAATGAAGAGAAAAGGTTGGTATTGTGATATTGCGGTATATTTCATGTAAATAATCACATAATTAACTTACATAATACACAACGTAAATAACACAGTTATTGAAAAACTAATGTTATGTATTTTCATAATTTTTATTCTAGAGTTGGTGATTTAGAACATATGTTGAAACGCTTATTCTGCGTTTTTAAGACCTTGGAATGCCAAAACTAGAGTAGTTTTAGCATACCAAAGTGAAAAAATTACGGGTTTGACATTGCGATTTGCATGTCATATCCCGATGGTGCTTGGTAAATTTTGAGACCAAATTCGGGAAGAATGGCAATCAAATGATCGAAAATATCCGATTGAATCGCTTCATAATCTTTCCATGCAATTTGATTGCTAAATGCATAAATTTCTAGTGGCAAGCCTTTTTCAGTCGGTTGTAACTGACGTACGATTAAAGACTGATGTTTTGAAATGTTCGGATGCTGATTAAGGTACAGCTCAACATACGCACGGAAGGTCCCAATATTGGTTAAACGTCGCTGATTACAAGGAGATGTATTGCTCAGTTTTTGATTAAACTCAACCAGCTCTGTACTCTTGTGATCTAGATATTGGTCTAATAATAAAAACTCTTTAAGTTTGCTTTGTTCTGCTTCAGACATAAAGTGAACGCTACTTTGGTCAATATAAAGTGAGCGTTTAATACGACGTACGCCTGCCTGTGACATACCGCGCCAGTTTTTAAAAGTATCTGTGACCAATTTGTTGGTTGGAATCGTGGTAAAGGTTTTATCAAAGTTCTGTACGGTGATGGTATGTAATGACATATCAATGACATCTCCGTCTGCATTCAGAGATGGCATTTCAATCCAATCTCCAATACGGACCATGTCATAGGATGAAATTTGAACAGAAGCTACCAAAGACAAAATGGTGTTTTGGAAGACCAACATCAGCACTGCTGCCATAGCACCGAAGCCCGCTAGCAAGGTGAAGACATCTTTTTTCAGGAAGGTGCCTAAGATCATCAAACCACAAACGATGAAAATAATCAGTTTGATCAGCTGTAAATAGCCTTTGATGGGTTTATTTCTAGACTTCGGATTGCGTTGATAAACCAAATTGAAGATATTCAGTAATTCACCAATCGCGAGCGCAATGGTTAAGAAAATAAAGGCCTGTGCCGCCATTTGGACAAAGCTGACCATTTTCGCAGACAGGTGAGGAACGGTGACGATACCATTCATAATGACGATTGCTGGGACAATGTTCGCAATTCGACGAATCACGCTATGCTGTGACATGATGTCGTGATTGGCAAATTTTAGCTTAGTGATGAGATGCTGAATACCACGAACGACAACATGCTTGGCAATAATATACGCCAGTATAGCCACTAGAATGAGTATGCAGAATCCTGTCAGCATTTCGATCCAAGGATACTGATCTGACCAGTCTTTTAAACTCTGTATAAAATGAAAATTATCCAAAATGCGATCTTCTTTTGATTAAAACACTGCAAATAGTGTAACCAGCTATACGAATTAAGCAAATTGTGTCACTAAGTTTATACATGTTATCAACGACTTGTTTATTTACTCTCTTAGATTCGGCTTTTAAGTCGTTATTTGGATGTCGTGAAATATAGCTCGTTGATGGTTGGGATATGTCAGGTCAGTGGAATGGTAAATTAGTTTTATAGTGAACTAGGAAAAAAGAAGCTTCCAATATGGAAGCTTCTGATGGCTCAACAATTACCACATGAGATCATCAGGGATCACGTACGCAGCGTATGGATCTTCCTCATCGGTGACTGCTTCATTTTTCGCTGAGGTATTTACGATAATAAAGCCTTCAAGTTTGGCATTAATACGATCAGCTAAAGCTTTAGGTAAGAAGGCATAACTTTCATGATCACGTGCAATCACGAGGCTACCAGCAACCAAGGCATTATAAATTTGTTGATTGATATATTGTTTTTTGATTTTGCCATCGTCAATAAACTGATAGGCCACGTCACCGTCGGTATCCCGGATTTTATGCTGCGTGATCATTTGAATGATCGTCGCTTTGAGCTCTTTTTCTTGCAATATCGCTTTCTTTTCAAGTTCAATGGCTTGATCTTTGGCCTGTTTTTGCTGTTTGTCTTGTGCAATTTTTGCCTTGATCTCAGCTTCACTGCTTTGACCTGTTCTTTGCTCATGCACTGCTTGTTTAGAAAGTTTTTTGGCCTTTTTGTTGTCAACTAAACCGGCTTTGAGTAACTGAGCCTGTAATGCATTTTTTACCATAGCGAATTCCACAACTGCGTTTAAAAACGACGATAACGAAAGTAAATGATCCAATATACAACACTAAGGATCAAGCTTAATGCTGTTGGAACTAAAAAAGAATTGAGTTTTAAATAGGGATACATCCAACTTGCACAGAGTCCACCGATCAAAAAGCCACTTAAAATCAAAAGATGTAAAACTACGCGCCGACGCTCAACCACGAGTCCGCGCACTCGATAACCAAGCGCTAAACCGAGGTCGGTAAGGACACCCGATAAATGTGTAGTGCGAATGATAGTGCCTTTATAATGGCTCACCATGGCATTTTGCACACCCATTGCGACGCAGGCCCAGAGTAAAGCATAGCGTGGAAAATAAGGCAGAAAGAACCAACACAGAAAAATAAAAAAAGCCACTAACGTGAGTGGTACGCCATAGCGGCGTCCCAATCGAAAGTGACTATTTCCCAGAATTACACCGCTATAAAATGAACCGATGACATAGCAGACAGTTACTAATAGCAAATATAAAATGCTTTCGGATTGCCAATGTACAAGCGACATCGCCAAAACACTTACATTACCAGTCATATGGGAAACAGACTGGTGTAAAACAGTCACCAGTCCTAAGACATTAATCATTCCTGCATTGACTGCAAGAAAGAATGCCCCCAGTTGAATCCAAAGTGGTAAGTGTTGAAATGGCATAACTTCAAAAAAGAAATAATATACTGATTCTACAATATATTATTTTGAAGCGCGGTCAACTGCTGCAGTAAATAATACGTCAGTTGATGAGTTCAATGCTGTTTCAGTAGAGTCTTGTAGTACGCTAATCACCATACCAATTGCAACCACTTGCATTGAAATATCAGATGAAATACCAAACAGTCCACACGCCACAGGAATTAAAAGTAGAGAACCACCTGCAACACCAGAAGCACCACAAGCTGAAACTGTTGCAAGCACAGATAAAATCATCATGGTGGTAAAGTCAACATTAAGGCCTAGCGTATTGACTGCTGCCAGTGTAAGCACAGTAATAGTCACTGAGGCACCTGCCATGTTAATGGTCGCACCGAGTGGAATGGCTACACTCGCTGTAGATTCAGCCACACCCAAACGTTTTGCAAGATCTAAGTTCACAGGAATGTTCGCAGCAGAACTACGCGTGAAGAAAGCAGTGATACCACTTTCACGTAAACATTGAAATACCAAAGGATATGGATTGCTACGTGTTACCACAGCAACCATAAGCGGGTTGATGACTAAGGCAACGAAAGCCATTGTGCCAAGTAAGACGGCCAATAAATGTGCATAGCTTGCTAATGTGCTTAAACCTGTTTCTGCAAAGGTTACCGCCACCAGACCGAAAATACCGATAGGCGCAAAGTTAATCACCAAACGAATCACGCTATTTACTGCGTGTGCAGTATCATTAAGCAAGTCTTTGGTCGAGTCTTTGGCATGACGGAATGCAGCACCCAAGGCCACAGCCCACGCTAAAATACCAATGAAGTTTGCTTCACTAATGGCAGTTACAGGGTTAGCAATAAAGCTCAGCAGCAGGTTCTTAAAGATTTCAATTAAGCTACTTGGTGGTTGTAAGTCAGTATTTGCAGGTAAATTTAAGAACAACGTACTTGGGAAAGCGATGCTGACAGCAACTGCTGAAAAAGCAGCCAGTAGCATACCCACGGCATACATGATGATGATAGGACGTAGATTCGCACTATGACCTACTTTAAAATTTGCAATAGAAGCAAGAACCAAGACAAATACAAGTACAGGCGCGACAGATTTTAACGCTTTAATAAATAAGTCGCCTAGCAGGCTCAAATAAGGTGCAACGCCTGGGAAAACAAGGGCTACACCAATACCCAAAATAATGGCAATAATAATTCGAGTAACTAGACTCATTCGCGCTAAAACAGAAAACATAGAGGCGCCTTGTTGAAATTACGAGGACAAAATACGGATTTTAAGTGCGCCATTTTATACCTAATTTGCTAACTGACTGAAAAATATTTAGATATAAAAATTAAGTTATTGTAATTCCAGTTTTTATTATTCATTTTAATTCATTAAAATGACATATTTAACGGATTTTTATCATAAATGCCTGCTTGATATTTCTCACTAAATTGAAAAAGTGCAAGCAGACATTCGGTCTCTTATGAAGTTTTAAGCAGCTGAGGTGAAAGGGTCTGAATGGCTTGATAGTGAGTTAAAAAGACATTCCCACTCAAATTTTTCAATAGTTTTGAGCTTTGCAGTCGATCCATCACAGGGCCTTTAACTTCGGACAAATGCAGTAGAATGTTTTGCTTGGCCAATTCTAGATTAATATCTTCCAGCATTTCTAAAGCACTCAAGTCTATACTACTGACACTGGAGCAATTAATCACGACATGAGCTAACTCAGGTTGTTGGCTCACAGCATTGATCAGCTCGCCTTTCAATATATTGGCATTTAAGAAGGTTAGGCTTTCATCGATACGCATAGACAGTACTTGTGCCGTCGTCTGAACTTGATGGCGTTCAACATTGCGAAAATGTTGCGTCCCCTCGACCAAGCCAATCACAGCAATATGTGGCCGGCTAATCCGCCAAAGCAACAAAATAAAGGTCGAAACCATGCCAATGATCAGGCCAGTTGAAATATCGATACAGACAACACCAAAAAAGGTAATCCACATCGCGATACCATCTGCTTTGGAATACTTCCATGCTTCGATAAAGGGTTTAAAGTCCACAAGTTTCCATATGGAGACGATAATCGTTGCAGCCAAAATTGCTAAAGGAAGGTCCTGAAAGAAACCTGTAAAGTATAAGCTCACTACAATAATCAGCAGCGAAGAGAGCACACCCGCCATAGGGGTCTGAGCGCCTGCATCTGCATTAACGACAGTACGAGAAAGGCTGCCTGTTACAGGAAAGGCCGAACTGAAACCTGCACTGATATTGGCTAGCCCCAAAGCGATAAGTTCTTGGTTGCTGTTGAGTTGGCTTCGGTTTTGTAAAGCAGTGGCTTGAGCAATGGAAAGTGATTCAACAAAACTGATCATCGCTATCATGGTTGCACCTGGCAAAAGTTGCAGAACTAAAGTCCAGTTCCAATACGGCATATCGAGTGGAGGCATACCAGATGGAATGATTCCGACCGTTTTGATTCCAAGCGTTTGCAGCTGGAAAAAATAGACCAAGGCAATCGAGGCAACCACTAAAAATAAAGGAATAGTACGCGAAAGTAATACGGTCGATCCGAACCAACCTTTTAAGGCATTAGTATTCAGCAACTTTGGTACATAAATTAAAAATGCAATTGCATACAGTCCAAACAGAAGTGTACCTATGTGAGTCAAACTGATGTATTGCCAAACACTAACCACAAACTCGGGGATGTTATTGGCTTTTAAAGGCAGATCGACAATAAACTTCAACTGACCCAAAGCAATCAGCAAAGCAGATGCAATAATGAAACTTTGGATGACGGGGTGGCTAATCAGTTGGATGAGGAAACCAAACCGAAATAAACCCAACAGCAGGGAAATGATACCGACCATTAGGGCTAATAAACATGCCGCTTGTATATAAACAGGTGAACCAACTTCAAACATCGAGTTCAAAGTCGCAAAGGTCATCATCGAAATGATGGCAACAGGGCCAATAGAAAGAGTCGGGCTGCCACCAATGATGGCATAAATAATCATTGGAATAATACTGGCATATAACCCAGTGATTGGCGGTAAGCCTGCCAACATGGCATAGGCCATGCCTTGAGGAACCAACATGGCAATGACGATAAAAGAGGCAAGTAAATCTGACTTAAACGTAGGCGTGTCATAGTGCTTGAGCCATTGCCATGCGGGTAGATAATGGCTTAGAAGACGATTCCAATCAGACATAAAAAAATCTAAATCACAAATATAGATATATTATGCATAAAAAATGCTAAGAAGTCTTAGGGTCTGTTGAGAATTACCGAGAGTTAATTAAACTCGCGCACAATTGAATCATGGCTTCAAAACTCGTATCTGTTTTACAACTACGCATCGCTATACGTTTAAATTCTTTTAACTTACAGAAATAGTTTTCAATGAGATGACGCCATTTATACATAATCGTATCAAATGCTCTCATTACTTTTCGATTAGATTTAGGTGGGATCACCACTTTCACTTTACGTTCATTGAGTTCTTGGATGAGCCAATCTGCATCAAATGCTTTATCAGCCAGTAATGCTTGAAAATCAACATCTTCAATTAAAGGTTTGGTTTCTACTAAATCGTGATATTGACCAGGCATTAATCGAAATTTAATAAGGTTGCCTAGACTATCCACTAAGGCAAGAATTTTACAGGTCATTCCACCTCGAGATTTACCTATAGACTGTTTGAAAGTCCCCCTTTTGCACCTTGCCCATGTCGATGAACTTTAACAATCGTTCCATCAATCATGGCGTATTCCAAATCAACATCTTCATTTACAGATGCAAAAATAGTTTCAAATACACCAGCTTTCACCCAATCACGGTATCTTTTAAAGACGGTATTCCATTTACCAAAATGAGGAGGTAGATCACGCCATGGACTGCCTGTACGGGCAATCCATAGGACTGCTTCTAAAAATAATCGATTATCTTTTCCACTACGACCTCGATCGGTCACTTTACCTAGGCAAAAAGGTTCCATTTTTGCCCATTGGGCATCAGTAAGTATGTATCTATCCATAGTACTATTATAAATTAATCAGTAGCCTTTGTTAATTCTCAACAAGCCCTAGCATTCGTTTTCAGAGCACAGAAAATATAGCAGTGATTTGGTTTAGAGACGTGGTTTTGGGCAGTACAAGCTATACAAAGTATTTAAAACTTCAATCATGCGTTCATCTTTAATGGAGTAATAAATTTGCTTACCATCACGGCGCGTATTTACCACATCACTTTTACGTAACATCATTAATTGTTGAGAAAGAGTCGGCTGTTTGATGTCGGTAATTTCTTCAATTTGAGAAACATTAAGTTCTTGTTGCGACAAATGACACAAAATTAATAAACGATCAGTATTGGCTAGAGATTTTAAAATACTCACAACAACTTCAGCAGAGTCACGCATAGACGTTATTTCAAGTCCTGTGTTCATTTAAAACCTACTCATAAAACAAAACAACTGTGCGCTTAGTATAAAACCAAGCCGTTCATAATGCTGTCTTTTCAAGTCCAATATGCATGGCTTTTAGTGAAATAAAATATTAGCTAAAGTTATATATGCTGAATGTTTACATCAAAATTAGTTATTCAAAATGTTGCTTAAGTTCTCGATATTTATATAATTTAAGTTGATTTTTTAAATCAAAAACTCATTCTTTATGATTATTTATAATAAGCTTTGAATATTTTATCATATAGAGGCATTAAAATCATAATTACAGAGCTTTTTAAAAAAATCATTATAAATTTAAAAAATACAAACATTTATTAAAAGGCATAATTATTGCTAGATAATATTTTTGACCAAAAAGTAAACTTTGAGATGAATGTACAAATTTTTCCATCCCATATAGATGATGCTGATTATGTGGTCTTATCATCGGGTTTAGGTGGACATGCGCAGTTTTGGCAGCCACAAATTCAAGACCTACAAACCAAATTTCATGTCCTAACTTACGATCAAGAAGGTTGCCATGAAAACAGTACATTATTAAAACCAGATTATTGTATACGCGATTTGGGCCAGCAGCTTTTGCTGATTTTAAAGCAACAATATATTCAACGGTTTCATTTTATCGGCCATGCACTGGGTGGTTTTATTGGTGCGGAGTTGGCATCCTTATGCCAATCGACCGAGTATCAGATGTTGTCAATCACGATTTTAAATGGTTGGGACACGTTAGATGCGCATACCTATAAATGCTTTGAAACCCGAATTAACCTTTTAACATCTGCTGGCACTGAGGCTTATGTCAAAGCACAGGCCTTGTTTTTATATCCGCCAGCTTGGATTTCAGCAAATATAGAAAGTATTCAAAAACAAGAACAGTTTCAAATTCAAAACTTTCCACCGCATGAAAATGTATTGCGACGGCTAAGTGCTTTAATGGACTTTGAACTGAGCGAGGAGGTACGAGCCGCTTTGCAGAATATACCGATGCATTTGATTGCAAACCAAGATGATTTCCTTGTGCCTTACCAACGCTCACAAAACCTAAAACGGTTGTTTCCGCATGCACAGTTGACTCTTTTAAAGCAGGGCGCTCATGCAGCGACTGTAACCGAAACAGTCGTGATGAATAAGGAAATGTTGGCTTTTTTAACAGTGCTGGAAAGTTTAGTTTAGATTATCGATTGTTTAATTTGGCTTTATAAAGTGAAGGTGTATAGGTTTTAAAATCTATACACCTTTTTTATTTAGGCTAAAAATATAAAAACTCTAGTTTGGATCATTTACCGCACAATCATTGATCACGCCTCACAGAGATAGTGCATAATATAATAAATAATTTTACTTTTTGGTAAAAAATAAAATTAAGTAAAATTATTTAATATGTTGAAAAATAATAATAAATAATAGTTGGCATGGCTTGTGCAAATATATTTTTACCAAACTAAAGGTTAAAAGTCTTGCTGTATTTAGCCTTTGATGTTCTGCAAATAATGAAATAAGTGTAGAGGATGAACGAGATGAAAATAGGTGTATTTTGCCCGATTGGAAATAATGGCTGGCTGCTTTCTGAAACCGCGCCACAGTACATGCCTTCATTTGAACTAAATAAAAAAATTGTTCAACGTGCTGAGTATTATGGTTTTGACTTTGCTTTGTCGATGATCAAACTGCGTGGCTTTGGCGGGAAAACAGAGTTTTGGGATCATAACCTAGAAACATTTACCTTGATGGCTGGGCTCGCTGCGGTGACCAGTAAAATCCAAATCTATGCAACAGCAGCGACGTTGGTGATGCCGCCTGCAATTGTGGCACGTATGGCATCAACGATTGATTCCATTTCAAATGGTCGTTTTGGTTTAAATGTCGTGACAGGCTGGCAAGCACCCGAATATACGCAAATGGGGATGTGGCCAGGAGATGAGTATTTTGCACAGCGCTATGAATATCTTTCCGAATATGTGGAAATTTTGCGTGAACTCTGGGCGACAGGTCGTTCAGATTTTAAAGGAGAGCATTTTACTATGCAGGACTGCCGTGTGAGCCCACGTCCACAAGCAGATATGAAAATTATTTGTGCGGGCCAGTCTGATACAGGGCTTGAGTTTTCTGCCAAATATGCCGATTACAACTTTGTTTTCGGTAAAGGGCTGAATACACCGACAGCTTATGCAGAAATCAATGAGCGCTTAAAACAGCAAACCGATAAAACAGGGCGTGATGTACAAACTTATGTGTTGTTTATGGTGATTGCTGCAGAAACTGATGAAGAGGCGCATGCGAAATGGCAAACATATAATGCTGGTGCGGATATGGAGGCGATTAATTGGCTAATGAACCAAGGGGGTAAAGATACCAAATCTGGAACAGATACTAATATTCGCCAAATGGCATCTTCGGTTTCGCCTGTGAATATCAATATGGGGACTTTAGTCGGTTCTTTTGAACATGTTGCACAAATGTTGGATGAAATTGGTGAAATTCAGGGGACTGAAGGTATTTTGCTTACCTTTGATGATTTTGTACAAGGGGTCGAAGACTTTGGTCAGCGTATACAACCTTTGATGAAATGCCGTGAACATATCGTGGTTGAAGCGGATGCACCACGCGTTGTTTTGGAGAAAAGCGCATGAATGACTCTATAGTCTGTACAGAATTTACTAAACAAAGTCTGCAAGCAAAAACATTAAAAGCAGAACCTGAACATATTGCTTTAGCACCTGAGCACACGGCATTGATTGTGATTGATATGCAAAATGCCTATACCTCAGTAGGAGGCTATTTGGACTTGGCCGGGTTTGATGTATCTAAAACCAAACCTGTGGTTGAAAACATTCAAAAAACCATTACTGCTGCACATGCAGCTGGCATTCAGGTGATTTACTTTAAAAATGGTTGGGATGACCAGTACCGTGAAGCAGGAGGGAGTGATTCACCAAACTTCCATAAGTCGAATGCTTTAAAAACCATGCGCAAAAATCCAGAGCTGCAGGGAAAACTACTGGCAAAAGGTGGTTGGGATTTTGAGTTGATTGATGCACTCAAGCCTGAGCCACAAGATTTAGTCATAGAAAAGCCTCGCTATAGTGGATTCTTTAATACTGCGTTGGACAGTATGTTGCGGGTGCGAGGAATCCGAAATTTAGTTTTTGTCGGTATTGCGACCAATGTCTGTGTCGAGTCGACTTTAAGGGATGGTTTTTTCTTGGAGTATTTTGGGGTCGCTCTTAAGGATGCGTGCTATCAAGCTGGGCCTATCGAGGTGCAAGAAGCAAGTCTCTATAACATCAAAACCTTTTTTGGTTGGGTGTCTGATACACAAAGTTTTGTGAATACCTTTCAAACTTCAAGCAGTCACACACTGGCAAAAACAGCATAAGTCATACATACGAAAGATAGAGGAAACCTCATGCCTAAAGAAATTATTGTGCCTGAAGGCACAGCGAAACCACTTGCACCATTTGTACCTGCAACTAAGGCTGACAATATCGTTTATGTATCAGGCACCTTGGCCTTTGATGAACATAACAACGTCGTTCATGTTGGTGATGCAGCAGCACAGACTCGACATATTTTAGAAACCATTAAACGAGTCCTTGCAACCGCAGGTGGCACAATGGATGACGTCACTTTTAATCATGTTTTTGTGAAAGATTGGGCCGATTATGGCGCGATTAATGCTGTATATGCCGAGTATTTTCCAAACGATAAACCTGCGCGCTATTGTGTACAGACTGGACTGGTCAAGCCAGAGGCTTTGGTTGAAATCGCTTCGGTTGCACATGTGGCTTAAGTGGAATAATCAAATTTTAATGCCCTGATATACGATTTTTTAGGGCATGGAGAATACGATGAATGCAAAACTGATGAATCAAGATCAAGTTGAAACCATGCTGAATCATAAACCACCAGAGGCAATGGGTGAGGCGATGCTGGATCAACACACGTTTCGTCAAGGTATGGCGAATCTAGGGGCTGCTGTCAATGTGATTACAACAGATGGGGGTGCGGGTCAGGCAGGCTTTACTGCATCGGCAGTATGTAGTGTGACCGATACACCGCCAACGTTGTTGGTGTGTTTAAACCGTTCAGCCTCTGTGTTTGAGACATTTAAAACCAATCAAGTGTTATGTGTAAACACGTTGTCGAGTCAGCAACAACATTTATCCAATTTGTTTGGAGGTAAAACGCCAATGCCTGAACGTTTTGCACAGGGCACATGGTCCACACTGTTGACCAATGCACCTGTATTGGAGGATGCCTTGGTGAGCTTTGATTGTGAAGTGGTACAGACTATGTCTGTAGGCAGTCATGATGTGCTGTTTTGCCAAGTCAAAGCCATGAAGCAAAGTTATGGACTAAATGCGCTGATGTATTTTAACCGTGGTTACTGTGAGCCATTACCAATGTGCTAATTCAAAAAATCCTACTTTTACAAGGAGGGGAAACCCATGCAAACAAAAGAATCATGGTTTCCAAAATTTAAGCCTTATCAAGGCGATTTAGATACAACGCCTGTGCAAACAGATGAATATTTACCCGCAGGAAAAAGCATTATTTTGGGGTTGCAACATGCTTTTGCCATGTTCGGTGCAACCGTACTTGCCCCATTGCTGATGGGCTTTGATCCGAATCTAACGATCTTCATTACAGGCATTGGTACGATACTCTTCTTCCTCATGACCGGTGGACGTATGCCAAGTTATTTGGGGTCAAGCTTTGCGTTCATTGGAGCAGTGGTCGCAGTTACGGGTTATACAGGTGTTGGAGCAAACCCAAATCTTTCTTTAGCACTGGGTGGAACCATTGCGTGTGGAGTGTTGTACGCGTTAATTGGCTTAATTGTGATACGCACTGGTACGGCATGGATTGAAAAGCTGATGCCACCTATTGTGACAGGCGCCATCGTGATGATTATTGGCTTACACCTTGCACCAGTTGCGATCAAAAGTGTGTCAGCCAATCAGTTTGACTCTTGGATGGCGTTAATCACGATTATTTGTATCAGTGTCATTGCGGTATTTACCAAAGGTATGGTGCGCCGTTTACTGCTACTTTTAGGCTTAGTTGCATCCTATTTTATTTATTTTTTACTCACTAATGTCATGGGTTTTGGTACTGCAATTGACTTTGCAAAAGTCGGTCAAGCAGCATGGTTTGGTTTACCAACTTTCCACAGCCCAACCTTTGATGTAAACGCCATGATGTTGATTGCACCCGTTGCGATTATTTTAGTGGCGGAAAACTTAGGACATTTCAAAGCTGTATCGGCGATGACGGGGAAAAATTTGTCTCCTTATATGGGGCGCGGTTTCTTTGCAGATGGCGTATGTACCACACTGTCTGCTTCAGTTGGTGGCACAGGGATGACCACCTATGCTGAAAACATTGGAGTGATGGCAGTCACTAAAGTTTATTCAACCACAATCTTTGTTTTTGCAGGTGTATTTGCGATTTTACTGGGGCTTTCGCCTAAGTTTGGCGCAGTGATTAGCACAATTCCCGTTGCACTCTTGGGTGGTGCATCCATTGTAGTTTTTGGTTTGATTACCGTTGCTGGCGCAAAAATTTGGGTCGATAACAAAATTGATTTCACCAAGAATAGTACTTTAATGATTGGGGCCGTGTGTCTGATTATGGGAACTGGTAATTACAGCTTACAAATAGGGAGTTTTGACCTAGGTGGTATTGGCACTGCAACACTAGCAGCCATTCTGCTTAATCTTTTCTTGAACCGAGGCCGTGAAAAAGAGCAAGTCGTAGAAAAGTCGGAAGATCAAATCAATAGCACTATTGCACACAGTTAGGAGTACATTTTGAGTCTGAATATTGCATTTATAGGACTTGGGGCAATGGGTTGGCACATGGCCTCCCATTTGCCAAAACTGGGTCATAATGTTTGGGTGTGGAATCGCACAGCGGAAAAAGCGTCTTCACATGCGCAAACCTTCGGTACTTTGCAGGTTGAACTTCAACAAGCGATGCAAGCCGATGTGATATTTTCATGCTTACCGACCAGTGCAGATGTTGAAGCTTTAATGGCGTTACATCCACCCAAATTTGGAAGTTTATGGGTGGATTGTACCAGTGGAGTGCCTGAGTCTGCGCAGCGAATTTCCACTGATTTGGCAGCACGTGGAGTAACTTACTTAGATGCACCTGTTTCGGGTCAAACCGTTGGTGCTGAACGCGGTACTTTGACGGTTATGGTGGGTGGTAATATCGCTGGATTTGAAAGGGCAAAACCTATTATTCAGGCATTTGCAGGGCTAATTGAATACGTTGGGGAAAGTGGTGCAGGCTTTGCGGTTAAGGCGGTGAACAATACGCTCATGGCAACGCATTTATGGGCACTGTCTGAAGGTTTGTCTATTTTGAAGAATCGAGGCGTTGACTTGGCTGGAGCATTGAGTTGTATTAATCACTCCAGTGGTAAAAGTACCATGTCTGAAACGGTGATGGCGCAAAAAGTTTTGAGCCGAACTTTTCAAAAAACTTTTGCTTTAAACCTGTTGCAAAAAGACATTGGTATTGCGGTAGATCTGGCCGAAGAAGGACAGATGAAAACACCTATTTTTCAAATGGCACAAGAACTGTTCTTAAAAACAGATAGAGAACAGGCTGCACAAGTAGACTTTAGCGCGGCCATTACACAGTTAGAAAAGTGGAATAGTGTAAGGCTCGTTTAAGCTGGTCGCGCGGGAGAAAAGCATGGGAAAACTCATGCTTTTTCTGTTTAAGTGATTTATTTATCAAATAAAAACATAAGCCCGACCAAATGTCAGTTTGCATTTAAAAATCAGGGTATGATAATGAGTGGATCATTAAAAACAACATAGGAAACATTGGTATGAGTACTGACTCAGCTTTTCCAACGCCTAATAATTTAGGGATAGCGGTTTATAGTAATAATGCAGAAGCGATTGGTAACACACCATTGGTTCGTATTAACCGAATTATACAAAGTCCAGCCACCGTTTTAGCCAAAGTTGAAAGCCGTAATCCTGCATTTTCAGTAAAATGTCGTATTGGGGCTGCGCTGATTGCGGATGCGGAAGCACGCGGTGTGCTGAAAGCGGGAATGCACATTGTCGAACCAACCAGTGGCAATACAGGCATTGCTTTGGCATTTGTTGCTGCTGCAAAAGGTTATGCGTTAACCCTGACTATGCCATCAAGCATGAGTATCGAACGTCGTAAAGTGATGAAAGCTTTGGGTGCGAACTTGGTTCTCACCGACCCTGCAAAAGGGATGCGCGGTGCGGTAGAAGAAGCACAGCGTTTGTTGGATGAAAATCCAGACACTTATTTTTTACCACAACAGTTTGAAAACCCAGCAAACCCAGCTATTCATGAAGCAACGACTGGCCCAGAAATTTGGGAAGCAACAGGTGGTAAAGTTGATATTTTAGTTGCAGGTGTCGGGACGGGCGGTACGATTTCAGGGATTTCAAGTTATTTTGAAAAAGTAAAAAAACAAGCCCTGTACTCAGTTGCGGTAGAACCTGCTGAGTCGCCGATTATTGGTCAAACCAAACGTGGTGAAACTTTGACGCCTGGACCACATAAGATTCAGGGCATTGGCGCTAACTTTATTCCTAAAAACTTAGACCTCGACTTGGTCGATGAAGTGATGCCAATTGATGCTGCAACAGCAATTGATTGGGCGCGAAAAACAGCAAGTCAAGAGGGTATTTTGGTGGGTATTTCAAGTGGTGCCGCGATGGCAGCAGCAGCTGAACTTGCAGCACGCCCTGAAAATGCAGGTAAAACTATTGTGGTGATTTTACCTGACGGTGGTGAACGTTATTTATCTTCAGTTTTGTTTGAAGATATTTCTGCAGACTAATTTACTGTATGAAAAAAAGCTAAACATTTCATGTTTAGCTTTTTTTATGACGTTTAGAAACTTAAAGTGCTGCGTGTGAAATTTTATCGGGTGTCATGAGGGCTTGGTTGACATACAGTTTAATCAGACGCTCACGTGAACCGATTGATTTTTGATAATGCGTTGAATTGAGTAACAATGACGCACCGTAGGTCACTGTCCATACATAAGATAAATAATCACGAATGGACATTGCGCTGTCTAAAGACTTTAAGTAGTCAGAAGTCATGTCTTTAATTTCGATAATACGTTGCTCACGTATTTGATAGAGCTTCTCAAAAAGTTCTTTGAGTTTACGTTCGTTATTGGTTAAACGTTCTTCAATAACGTGCAGTAAAATCGTACGGTTCGAGTTCAACATATTATAAAGCATGTATTCGGAAACATACGTTTTAATATCGTTGTTATGCTTTTGAGAAATCTCTAGCAGGCGAGTTTCATTCAAGATAATCAGCTCTAAATAAAGTTGATTTTTACTTTTGAAATGCTTGTAGATCGTACCCTTCGCAATATCGAGTTCCGTTGCTAATTCGCTTAAGGTGATGTCTTGATTATTGTCTAATAATAAAGTCTCAGCCATGGCTAAAATTTTCTCTTTGCGTAATAGAAAATTTTGTTGGCGTACTGAAGTCATTGGCTTATTCCAGTGTATTTCATGAGAACTATAGAGAGGCTATTGAACTTGGTTGAAAATGAAAATGCAACTAAGGTCTTGGATATTACTACAATCGTTTTAAAAATATCCACTTGTTCAACAATAGAAATAAATACAGGTGCATTTTCTCATTTCGTTGTCAATAAATTTGATCTCTAGAGATCAAATTTGGGCCATTGCATTCCTTTTTCGTGATTTTTACACTATTGTCAGTAGAGCCACTGTGTTCTTAGAGACGAGAACCTTTAGTGCTCAAACCTTGAATGCAGTGCGGGTTGGTAAATAGATCATGTGTCTTATGGATCGATGTCTTATGCACTTGTGTTTATTTTAATGTCTTTATAGATGACTTGCTTTGAGATGGTAGCACTATGAAAAACATTAAAATAATATCTGAAAAGGTTAACTCCTTTGCAATATGAAAAAATAGATAGGGAATGTCTTTAAGTCTCTTAATTGGACTTAAAGTAAATAAACCGCAAAAAAGGATGAAATAGAAAATGATTGTTATTGTAGACGGTGTACGTACAGCAATGGGTGGTTTTCAAGGTTCACTATCGAGCTGTACCGCGCCTGAACTGGGTGCGGTGACAATTAAAGAAGTGTTAAACCGTTCTGGCTTACAGCCGACCGATGTCGATGAAGTGATCTTTGGTTGTGTACTTCCAGCAGGTTTAAAACAAGGCCCTGCACGTCAAGCAATGCGTATGGCGGGCCTACCTGACTCAACGGGTGCAACAAGCATCAATAAAATTTGTGGCTCTGGTATGAAAGCCGTCATGCAAGCGGCTGACGCGATTAAAGCAGGTTCAGCTGAGATTGTGGTGGCGGGTGGTATGGAGTCGATGTCAAATGCGCCGTATTTACTTGAAAAAGCACGCGCAGGCTATCGTATGGGACATGGTAAAACAACCGATCACATGTTCCAAGAAGGTTTAGAAGATGCTGAAACAGGTCTGTCGATGGGTGTACTTGCTCAAGAAATGGCAGATAAAAAAGGCTATACCCGTGAGCAGCAAGATCAGTATGCCATTGGTTCTTTAAATAAAGCTGTTGCTGCGATTCAAGGTGGTTTCTTTAAAGATGAAATCGTGCCTGTGACGGTAAGTAGCCGTAAAGGCGATGTTGTGGTTGATCAAGATGAACAGCCGCTCAATGCCAAAGTGGATAAAATTCCAACTTTACGTCCAGCATTTAAAAAAGACGGCACGATTACTGCGGCAAATTCGAGCTCTATTTCGGATGGTGCTTCGGCATTGGTTGTAACTTCATCTGAAGTTGCTGACGCACGCGGTCTTAAGCCATTGGCAAAAGTTGTGGCTTATGCAAGTAATTCCCAGCATCCATCTGAGTTCACCATTGCCCCTGTAGGTGCCATTGAGAAAGTTTTAGCCAAAGCAGGCTGGTCTGCGAGTGATGTAGATCTGTGGGAAGTCAATGAAGCATTTGCGATGGTCACAATGCTTGCCATTGATGGATTTGATTTAGATCCAGCAAAAGTCAATGTGAATGGTGGCGCTTGTGCACTTGGTCATCCATTGGGTTCATCTGGTTCACGTATTATCGTGACTTTACTGCATGCTTTGAAACGTACTGGTGGGAAAAAGGGTGTAGCTGCTTTATGTATTGGTGGTGGTGAGGCGACTGCTATTGCCGTCGAGCTGCTGGACTAAAACTGTAATATTCTTAGCTATGCCTGTGAAGAAAATATTTTAAATAGCTATAATTCGGCATGGTTGATTTCATCAAAGGTTCGATTGATTCGGGCCTTTTTTATTTTGTAAAATACATGCAGATCATGCGACATAACTTTTCAGGGAAAGCATCGATTGTTGAGTACAGCTAAAAGTATAATTAATGTTCTTTTATTGCTGAAATGTCTGATATTAGACCTAGATGCCTGTAAAAGTAAGTTTTGAGCATTGGATCATCGCTATAATGAGTAGATGATGGATCGTCTACCATCACATGCATATAAGGAACATTTTTTTCGTGTTTGAACTGGACTGTAAATTACTCAGTATCTTTTTTTACGTTTATAAGTTTAAAAGTGTGTCACTGGCGGCTGATCATTTAGAAATGAGTCAACCGACGGTGAGTAACATTCTGAATAAAATTCGCCAACATTATAATGATCCGCTGTTTTTACGGATTGGCAATGAAATGGTGCCAACTGAGCTGTCGAAACAGCTGTTTCCGTTGGTCAGTGAGGCTTTAAACAAGGTTGAAATCATCAATAACTTTACGATTGATTTTGACCAAGCCACTTCGCAGCAACAGTTTAGTTTGGCCATGACCGATGTTTCGCATTTGGTGTTATTGCCGAAAATTTCGCAATATTTAAAGAAACATGCGCCGCATATTCGTTTGAATATCCGTCCGATCACCTCTGAAACCAGTTATCAAATGGCAAATGGTGAGATTGATTTGGCGCTGGGTTTTTTACCTCAATTGGAAAATGGCTTTTATCAACAGCAACTGTTCGAGCAGTATTATGTGGTGATTGCCGCCAAAGATCATCCGCGTTTGACAGGTGACAGTATCAGCACAGCGCAGTATTTGGCTGAGTCACATATCGATATTGATGCGGGTATGGGACATTACCATATTGAAAACGAACTGCTTAATTTAGAACTAAAACGTGACATTTTAATGCGTTTACCGAGCTATTTAGGGGTAGGCTTGGTGGTACAAGAAACCGATGCAATTGCGACAGTCCCGTATTATTTAAGTGAAGTGCTGCTTTCACGTGGCAATTTAAAGATCTTCAATGCACCAATTGCCTTCCCAAGTTATGGGGTGAAACAGTATTGGCATATGTCTTGTCATCATAAAACCAGTCATCAGTGGCTGCGTCACATGTTCCATGAAATTTTAATGAAGTAATTCTTAAAATTTGATGCTTTTTAGTGCGCATAGCGAAAATATGCGTGCTTGAAATCTAAAGTGCCCATTTATTGCTCATAAATAGTATTACGAAGTTTAAAAATCGTAATACTGAATTGGCACAGCCTTTGCATCGTCTAATCTGAAAGAGTGATCTAGGGTTCCGATACATATCTATTTTATGTATGTCTGCGACCGAGAGTTCACGGTTCGAAAGAGCTACACGGAGGGATAAAAGCCCGGGAGGTAAACAGTTACGATTTAGGCAGAGGCGCATGAGCACAATAACTTATCACGACGATAACGCACTATGGACTGAACTTTTACCGGGTGGGCATCACTGGTCTGGGCGTATTCAACGCGGCACCGTTTTACAGTTCCAAGCATTGGGAGCACAAGCCAACGTTTCACTTTTCTGTGTCAACAGCGAAGACAAGCTCGAACGCTTTAATATGCCCGATAGCTTAAAGGCACAGCACACAGCATTTCTAAGTACAGGACATGTGTTGTATTCAGACTTAGGTCGGGTTATGGCCTCAATTGTTCACGATGATCATGGTTGGAATGATGCCTTAAGTGGTCCGAGCCGCACAGAACAGATCCAAAAACAATTTGGCACTCAAACTTTCCAAGATACACGAAATGAGATGTTTCGGAGTGGACGCGACAGCCTGTTACTTGAAATGACCAAGTATTCATTAGGTCAAGCCGACCTGTCAGCTACGGTCAACCTATTCTCTAAAGTTCGCCCTGATGATGCAGGCAACTTATCTTATATCGATGTCGATAATACCCATCAAACTATTGAACTGCGTTTTGAGATGGACTGTCTGGTGTTCTTATCTGCTGCGCCACATGGTTTGAGCCAAGCAGCAAAGTATCAGCCTGCCGATATTCAAATGCGCTTATTCAAAGCCTCCACTTTAGCAGTACACGATGTCTGTCGTGACTCATGCCCACAAAACCAACGCGGTTTTCAAAACAACGCACGTTATTACGCATTTGATGCTGCTTAAGCCCAAGGAGAATACGCATGACCAGTTTACAAGCATTTGATCAAACCGTTTTAAATGAAGTCTGTCCAGCGGGTGAGGCATGGATGTGTGAAGTCCAGAAAGGGCAATATTTCCGCATTATTGACCTCGAAGGCAACCAAGCAGTCGATACTTTATTTATTTCTGCGAACAATCCTGAAGAACGTTACAGCGCAACCGATACTTTAGCCATTAATCAGCAGATTTATCTCGAAAAAGGCACAGCTCTATATACCAACTATGGCAACAAAATCGCCACGATCCATGATGATAACTGTGGTCGCCATGACACCTTAGGCGGTGCTTGTTCATGTGAGAGTAACACCGTACGTTATGCACACGACACATTTCCGATGCACAGTTGCCGTAATAACTTTATGACAGCTTTAGCTTTGCACCCTATCGCAAAAAAGTATGGACTAAATGTTCGTCATATTGGGCCGAATATTAACTTCTTTATGAATGTACCCGTGAGTAGTGATGGGCATCTCAAGTTTGACGATGGAATATCGGCGCCGGGTAAATATGTTGAAATTCAAGCAGAGATGGATCTCATCGTGCTGATTTCAAACTGCCCACAGCTGAACAACCCATGTAATGCCTATAACCCGACCCAAATTCAACTGATTGTACGTGAAGGCAAGGAGTAAGCAGCATGTTTAAAAAAGTTCTCATCGCCAACCGTGGGGCAATTGCCTGCCGAGTAATTCTTACATTAAAGAATTTAGGCATTCAGTCTGTTGCGGTGTATTCAGAAGCAGACCGTGATTCCTTACATGTAACGTTAGCCGATGAAGCGGTATTTATTGGTGATAGTCCAGCCAGCCAAAGTTATCTAAATATTGAAAAAATTTTACAGGTCGCGAAAGAAACGGGTGCTGAAGCCATTCATCCAGGCTATGGTTTCTTGTCTGAAAATGTGGAGTTTTGTGATTTGTGTGAGTCACAGGGCATTGTGTTTCTAGGGCCGAATTCAGCGCAAATGCGGAGTTTTGGCTTAAAGCATACTGCGCGTGAACTAGCCATTCAGGCGAACGTGCCATTGTTACCGGGGAGCCAACTTTTAGCAGATGAAGCGGAAGCATTGGTAGAGGCGAATCGTATCGGTTATCCCGTGATGCTGAAAAGTACCGCAGGTGGTGGCGGTATTGGTATGCGTTTGGTGTGGAATGAAGTGGAGCTGAAAGATGCTTATACAACTGTATCTTATTTGGCCCAAGCGAATTTTAAAGATGCAGGCTTGTATTTAGAAAAGTTTGTGGAAAATGCGCGTCATATTGAAGTCCAAATTTTTGGTGATGGCCGAGGTTTGGTTCTGGCTTTGGGAGAGCGGGACTGTTCAGTACAGCGCCGTAACCAAAAGGTAATCGAGGAGACTCCAGCACCACATTTAAATGCTGAACAACGTACTTATATTCAGGGTGTTGCGGTTCAACTGATGCAGTCAGTGAATTACCGTTCGGCAGGTACGGTTGAATTTGTGATGGATACAGACACCCAGCAATTCTACTTCTTAGAGGTGAATACACGTCTACAAGTTGAACATGGCGTGACTGAACAAGTGTTTGGTGTAGACCTTGTGGAATGGATGGTTACTTTAGGTAGCGGTGACTGGACTGCGCCAACAGATACACTTGCACCTAAAGGCCATTCGATCCAAGTCCGTTTATATGCTGAAGATCCAATTAAGAATTTTCAACCCAGTGCTGGGTTATTGACTTATGTCGAGTTTGATCCGCAAGCGCGTAATGAAACATGGGTAGAAACAGGTTCAAACGTGTCTTCCTTTTATGATCCAATGATTGCCAAAATCATTGTGACTCACGAAAACCGTGAAAGTGCAATTCAGGCCATGAGCGATACTTTGGCAAAAACCTCAGTGGCAGGAATTGAAACCAATCTTGAGTATTTACAAAATATTATTGACTGTGAAGTGTTTAAAGCAGGGACACAGACTACACGTTTCTTAAATACTTTTGAGTGGAAAACCCAAAAAGTTGAGGTATTACAGTCTGGTATTCAAACGTCAATACAAGACGTCAATGGTCGTTTGGGGTACTGGGATGTTGGAGTGCCACCATCAGGTGCGATTGATCCACTATCGTTAAATGTTGCTAATCAACTATTGGGAAATCCATTTAATACCGCAGGGCTCGAATGTACATTACAAGGCCCAACTTTAAAATTCCATTGTGACAGCCAAATCGTGATTACGGGTGGCGACATGCTTGCGACATTGGATGGTGTCGACGTTGCCATGTGGCAGACCCTTAATGTTAAAAAAGGGCAAATTCTTAAAACAGGTAAAATCACCACAGGTTGTCGTAGTTATATTGGCATTAAAGGCGGATTCAATGTACCTGCCTACTTAGGCTCGCAAGCGACTTTTACTTTAGGTCAGTTTGGTGGTCATGCAGGACGCAATTTACTCATTGGAGATATGTTACCTATTACGGCTTATAGCTCGGTAGAAACTGTTGCACTGAGTACAGTACAAGTGCCGAGCTTTAGCCATACTTGGAACATTGCAGTGATGTATGGACCACATGGAGCGCCCGACTTTTTCACCAAACGCGATATTGAGCGCTTCTTTGAGCAAGAATTTGAAATTCACTTTAACTCAAGTCGTACAGGCATTCGTTTAGTCGGTGAAAAACCTGAATGGGCACGTACCGATGGTGGTGAGGCAGGGCTGCATCCTTCGAATATTCATGATAATGCTTATGCCATTGGCGCGATTGATTTCACTGGAGATATGCCAATTATTTTAGGACCCGATGGTCCAAGTTTAGGCGGCTTTGTTTGTCCTGCGGTGGTGGTTAGCTCAGAACTATGGAAAATTGGTCAGCTTAAAGCGGGCGATAAAGTTAAATTTATCCCGATTTCTTATGATCAAGCACAAGTATTAAATCAAAAATATAGCGCAGCGTTAACAGCGGATACGACTGAAAATGTAGAATTTGCTCCAAGCTTTCATACTGAAATGGAGACCTTATCAGATGCCGTTTTAGCGACATTAAAAGGTGAGAACGCTAGACCTGATGTGACTTATCGTCCTGCAGGTAATAGTTATCTGTTGGTTGAATATGGAGAGTTGGTTTTAGATCTCAATTTACGCTTCCGTATTCATGCTTTAATGCAATGGGTTAAAGACCAAAGTATCGAAGGGATTATAGACTTAACACCGGGTATTCGTTCACTGCAAATTCATTTTGATTCATTGGTGCTAGATCAAAAACATTTATTATGCCTTTTACAGCAAGCAGAAAGTGAATTGCCTGATGTGACCGCAATGGAAGTGCCTTCGCGCACAGTCTATTTGCCTTTGGCTTGGGAGGACTCACAAACTCAGTTGGCGACTGAACGTTATATGCAAACAGTCCGTCCAGATGCGCCGTGGTGTCCTGACAATATTGAGTTTATTCGTCGTATCAATGGTCTAGACTCAAAGCAAGCAGTGAAGGATATCGTATTCAGCACCAATTATTTGGTGATGGGTTTGGGGGATGTGTACTTGGGTGCACCTGTGGCAACGCCGCTGGACCCACGTCATCGTTTAGTAACTACCAAATATAATCCTGCACGAACATGGACACCTGAAAATGCAGTCGGTATTGGTGGCGCGTATATGTGTGTCTATGGCATGGAAGGCCCGGGCGGTTATCAGTTTGTTGGACGTACAACCCAAATGTGGAGTCGTTACCGCAAAAATCCAGACTTTGAACAGGATAAGCCATGGCTACTGCGCTTCTTTGATCAAATTAAATTTTACGAAGTGTCTGAAACAGAACTGATGCAAATGCGGGAAGACTTTAAAGCGGGACGCTTAAAGCTTCGTGTAGAAGATGGGGTTTTAAATCTAAAAGAATACAATGACTTCCTCATTGAAAATGCGGCATCCATTTCAAGTTTTAAAGCGGTACAGCAAGCGAACTTTGAAGATGAACGCCGTCGTTGGCATGAGGCAGGTTTGGCTGAACATGTTTCTGAAAGTATAGATACGGTGTTAGATGATAGTGAAATTCAAATTCCTGAAGGTGGTTGTGCAGTAGAGTCGCATATGCCGGGTTCTATTTGGAAAATTGAATGTACCTCTGGAGACATTGTGGAAGAAGGGGCAACTTTGGCCGTGATTGAAGCCATGAAAATTGAAATTCCCATTATTGCACCTGAGCGGATGAAGGTTGAAGCCATTACCATTGAAAAAGGGCAAACGGTAAAAACAGGTCAGGTGCTGTTTACACTGGCACCTGTAGCCTAAATTCAAATATCAAGAAATACAAAAAAGACTGCTTAAGCGGTCTTTTTTCGATTCTGAAAGGAGAATTTATCTAGTGCTGACAATAAATCGTTTTGTTAAATCGAGATTGCAACCCATAACAAAAAATAGATTGTTATGAAATGGTTATAAAATGATGTTTTGAATCAAAATATGCTAATTTAGTGAGACGCTTAAAAACATTATGGCTTGTATGAAAAAAACATTACTCGGCATGTTATTCATGTTAACTTCATCAGTGCTTATGGCAAATACGCCAAGTCAGCCTGAGGATACTCAAGCATCAAATCAAAATAATATTCGTGTAACGACACGCCCTGAAATTGTGGGCTTATGGGGAATGGAAATTCCAAATAATCGTAAATGCGTTGAATACTATAATTTTAAAAGTAATAGTGATGTTGTGATTAAAAGTGGGGAAGAATGGTCTACGGGAATTTATGATTACCAGCCATCAACCGACAAAAATGTGCAATTACCTGCTTTGATTTTACAAGTCAAATTTGATAATAACCAAGTGGATTGTTCTGGGTCTCAAGAAGATCAGACTGGTGAAATGTCTCAGTATTTCGTGAAATGGCAAAGTCCATCGACCATTAATTTTTGTGCCAATGATAAAGCACAACAATGCTTTGCAACGCTACGTCGTGTACTGCCTTAATTAATTCTTTTATAAATAAAAAACCGCGATAAATCGCGGTTTTTTATTTAAGGATCAAGACAATTATTTATCTTGATTTCCTTCAATTTGCTTTAATAAATGCTTTTCAAGGTAGTGAATATCCATCGCTTGTTCACAGAATTTTTCATCTTGAAGAATCAAATCTTTATGCAATGGAATATTGGTTTTAATACCGGTCAGAATCATTTCATCAAGCGCTTGGCGCATTCGAGCAAGTGATGTTTTACGATCCTTACCGTGTGCGATCAGCTTTGCAATCATCGAGTCATAGTATGGCGGAATGCTATAGCCTTGATAGATATGCGAATCAAGACGAATACCTGCACCACCTGGCACATAAAAATTCTCAATTTTACCTGGTGAAGGCAAGAAGGTCGTTGGATCTTCAGCATTGATACGGCATTCAATCGCATGTCCTTTGACTTCAACTTGATCTTGTTCAATTTCAAGACCTAAGCCACCAGCAATGCGGAGCTGTTGTTCAATAATGTCGATACCTGTCACCATTTCAGTTACAGGGTGCTCAACTTGAACACGTGTATTCATCTCAATAAAGAAGAATTCACCATCTTCAAACAAGAACTCGAATGTACCTGCACCACGGTACTGCATTAATTTACAAGCATTTACGCAAGCTTCTAAAATGTCAGCACGTGCTTGTTCAGGTAAGTTTGGCGCTGGCGCTTCTTCTAACACTTTCTGATGGCGACGCTGTAAAGAACAATCGCGGTCATACAGGTGAATCGCGTGGCCATTACCGTCGGCAAGAACTTGAACTTCAACGTGACGAGGTGTTTGTAGGAAACGTTCCATATACACCGTGTCATCGCCAAACCACATTTCAGCATCACGCTGTGCGGCTTGAACGGATTCAAGCAGGGTGTCGACACGTTCTACAATACGCATACCACGACCACCACCACCAGAAGCAGCTTTCACGATCAATGGGAAACCAATTTCTTTAGCTTCAGCCAGCGCATTTTGCGGTGTAACTGCATTTGCAGAACCGGGTACAGTTGGAACACCTGCTTTACGCATTGCAGTAATTGCAGAAACTTTGTTACCCATCAAACGGATGTGTTCAGGGCGTGGTCCAATAAAAATGAAACCTGAGTTTTCTACAATTTCAGCAAATTCAGCATTTTCTGATAAGAAGCCATAACCTGGGTGAATGGCATCTGCACCTGAAATTTCAGCTGCTGTAATAATGGCAGGAATGTTCAAGTAGCTTTCGCTGCTCGCACCCGGCCCAATACATACAGCTTCGTCTACAAAACGTAAGTGCATTAAGTCTTTGTCGGCATCTGAATAGATCCCTACAGTCTTAATCCCTAAAGTTTTGCAGGCACGGGTGATGCGCAGGGCAATTTCACCACGGTTTGCAATTAAAACTTTTTGCAACATTATAAGTCCCCGTCTATTACGCGCGGTAGCGGAATAATGGTTGACCGAATTGGATCACTTCGCCGTTTTTCACTAAAATTTCTTCAACCACGCCGCTTTGCGTTGCTTCAATCGGGTTCATGATTTTCATTGCTTCGATAATACCAAGTGTTTCACCAGCAGTGATGGTTTGACCGACTTTAACAAATGGCGCTTCACCTGGGCTTGGAGCAGCGTAGAACACACCAACCATTGGAGATGTTTCTACAGCACCACGTGGTGTTTTAGCCGCTGGCGCTTGAGCAACAGGAGCTGCCATAGCAACAGGAGCACCAGCTGCAACAACTGGACTACGACGAGTCAATGCAATCGATTGATCGCCTTCTTTAACTTCAATCGCTTGTAAGTCAGATTCAATCATCAGGTCGATGAGTTTCTTGATTTTACGAATATCCATGTGACAGTATTCCTAATTATGATTGCGTAGAGGGTTGAATTTTAGTGAGAGCGTAATTGAGTGCAGCGCTATAACCTTGAGCACCTAAGCCACAAATAACGCCAACGGCTTTATCTGATAAATATGAATGATGTCTAAACGCTTCGCGCGCATGAACATTTGATAAATGAACTTCAATAAATGGGATGGCTACACCAAGCAGGGCATCACGTAGAGCAACAGAGGTATGCGTGAGTGCAGCAGGGTTAATAATAATGAATTGAATGCCATCCGCTTGGGCTTGATGAATACGGTCGACAATGGCACCTTCCCAATTACTTTGGAAAGTATCGAGAGAAATTGAAGCATTTTCAGCTTGTGCAATGAGTTGCTGATTGATGTCATTCAGCGTTAGAGAACCATAGACCTCTGGTTCGCGCATTCCTAGCAAATTTAGATTCGGTCCATGAATAACCAAAATGGTCGAACTCATTTAGCTTGCTCCATTTATAAATTGCAATAAATCTTTGCAAGATGGCTGCAAAGTTTGCGTATTATGGCATAAAGTTCTACATTTTTTTTATAGTTTGTTTGAATTGACGTAGATGCTTAGTGCCAAACTTCGGCAATATAATGTAAATTTTGCAAGGAATTGACAATGTTAAAAGATTACAAATTTTCGGATTATTACTCTTTTTTACATTGTAAGCCAAATTGACCAAAAGCAGCAGATTTGTTTTCGTTTTATGCCAGAGGTACAACTCAAGTCTTGAAAAGAGGGCAACTCAGACTTCTTAGTCGGTAGCTCACGCTACATCAAATCTAGATCAATTCTTATATGGCTAAACTGTATATCAAAATAAAACTAAAGTCTGATATGGTTTGTATCTATGCATGATCTGATCAATTTATTCCATCTATTTTTGGCTGGCTTGACGACCATGATCAATTCAGTTGCTAAGCTTTATTGGATCAATATTGAACTTGAAGAATATCACTTTCATCAATTAAAACATAAACTTGTTACGTTAAAATGTATATGGACGTTTTTGTCTGTTGTTAACGTCTATCTAGCTGATGCCATGATCTTTTAGAAAAAAACTGAAAAAATTGGAACAGTAAGAGGAAAATTCAGGTTTTTAACGGTGCTTTTCAGCATCTTCTTGGTTGAGAAATTTTGCCGTTAAATAAGCAAAAGACTGTAGAAAAATTGCTGAGTAGCAGAATGTATTGAAAAAATATCCTCCTATTGCGTATGGAATTTTACTGTGCAAGAAAATTTATAAAAGAAAACGATTGGCTATTTTGCTCATTTTAGCTGTGTAGATTCGGCTTTACATTATGGGATCTAGTGAGTTTAGGATTGGCAATAAGTGAAATTCTGAAGATATGATTTTGAAACCATAATAATTTCAGTTTGTTTTATATACAATTTTTGAGTTTAGATGATTTTAAGAGGAAAAATAGAATGAGCCAAAGCCAGCATATTTCTAATGCTGAGTTTTACGCATTCCTATCGCTTTCTTTAAAATAGGTAAGAAAAAAAACAGCCCATGTTGGGCTGTTATTGGATCAGATCTAGAGCATTAAGCAATAAAGTCTAAGATGGCCTGATTGAAGGCTTTGGGCTGTTCGATATTTGAAATATGAGAGGCATCGATTTCAAATAGAGCACTACTTCGGATGTGATTCACCATGTACTGTGCATCTGTGACTGTTGTTACGGGGTCTTTACGTCCAGCAATAATAAGTAAAGGCACGTAAATACTTTCGAGTTTTTCACGTAAATCCGCTTTAGCCAAAGCTTCACAACAACTCGCATAACCTTCTGGGCTGCCAGCACCTAAGTCGTTTGAAAGCGCTGCTACAGTTGCTGCGTTGCTTTGGATAAAGGGTTCGGTAAACCAACGGCTCGCAGCCGTCGATGCAATGGGTTCTAAACCTTGGGTGCGTACTAATGATGCGCGATCATTCCATGCTTGTTCATTGCCAATTTTGGCAGAGGTATTACATACAATGGCACGGTGAAAACGTTCAGGTTTATGAATGATTAACCACTGACCTGTAAGTCCGCCCATTGAGATACCGCAAAAAATGGCTTTCTCAATGTTTAAATGATCCAGTAAATGGATCAGGTCTAGACCAAGTTGTTCAATATCATAAGGCCCTTGAGGTGCAGAAGACTGGCCATGCCCGCGAGTGTCATAGCAAATCACAAAATAGTTTTTCTGGAAAAAAGTAATTTGTGGTTTCCACATGTTGAAGTTTGTGCCTAGCGAGTTTGAAAAAACGATCGCAGGATTTTTGGGATCACCAAAGGTCTGATAGTGAATTTCGGCATTATTTGAAGTAAAACTTGGCATATACTTTTCCTTAATTCATTAAAAATTTTTGAGTGTTTCTACTGTTGTTATCAGCAAAATGTGTTATGAGCAGAAACACCACGTCAGATTAGAGGGAGGATTAAACGCGCTGAATAATCATTGCAATGCCTTGACCGACACCAATACACATTGAACATAGCGCATAGGTGCCACCGGTTTGTTCCAATTGGTTTAAAGCCGTGGTGACTAAACGTGCACCCGATGCACCCAGTGGATGACCAATCGCAATCGCACCGCCATTTGGATTCACTTGGGTCGTATCGTCTGCCAGACCTAGGTCACGGGTAACGGCCAGTGCTTGTGCAGCAAAAGCTTCATTCAGCTCAATCACATCCATCTGCTCTAATGTCAGATTGGCTTGTTTGAGTAACTTTTTGATGGCAGGTGCAGGTGCAAAACCCATAATGCGTGGTTCTACACCCACTGCTGTTGAAGCAATGATTTTGGCACGCGGTTTAAGTTGGTACTGCTCAATCGCTGCTTCTGAAGCGATCAGTACAGCAGCCGCACCGTCATTGATGCCTGATGCATTCCCCGCAGTGACGGTACCTTCTGCTGTCACGACTGGCTGGAGTTTGGTTAAACCTTCTAAGGTGGTCGATGCACGTGGATGTTCATCGGTGTCAACCACAATTGGATCACCCTTACGCTGTGCAATACTTACAGGGATGATCTCATGTGTAAAAAAGCCTTGAGCTTGCGCGGTTGCGGTACGCTGTTGACTCGTCAAGGCAAACTGGTCTTGATCTGCACGATCAATATTAAATTGTTGTGCCACGTTCTCCGCGGTTTGCGGCATGGTCTCTACACCATACATCGCTTTGAGCTTAGGATTAATAAAACGCCAGCCCATGGTGGTGTCTTCAATCTTTTGACTACGGCCATAGGCGGTTTCTGACTTACCCATCACAAAAGGTGCACGAGACATACTTTCGACGCCACCCGCAATGATCAGATCGGCTTCACCGGCTTTAATCGCACGGGCTGCCATGGCAATCGCATCTAAAGATGAGCCACATAAACGGTTTACAGTCGTGGCAGGAACTTCAACCGGTAAACCTGCAAGCAGTGCAGACATACGACCCACATTACGATTGTCTTCACCGGCTTGGTTGGCGCAGCCATAGATCACGTCATCGACTTGGGTCCAATCTACACTGGGATTACGTTGCATTAAGGCTTGAATTGGCACTGCACCCAAGTCATCGGCACGTACGGGAGCGAGTCCACCCGCATAACGTCCGAATGGAGTACGAATGGCATCGATAATATATGCGTCTTTCATGTTTAATCTTGTCCTTTAAAACGGGACTCTGCTGATAGATCAACTGTATCTATTCACGACGGAGTCTTATCGTGTTCAGTCAAATAGCAGTAACTCGTTCTCGTCACTTTTTTAAAAAAGTGACCAAAAACGTTGTCATCAACAAAACCTGTTCACTCACAGCAATTTTCCACTGCTGTTGCAAAAACAATACTTTTAAAGCGCTCGACAGGTTGTTGATGACTATAAGCTCTAGCAAATTTTTCTGAAATTTACAGTGTCGCATCCACTAAAGTTGCACCGGTCATTGCCTGCAATTCTGCAAAGCTTAAGCCGTGGACTTTCTCAATCACTTTTAAACCGTCTGCGGTGACATCAATCACACACAAGTCGGTGTAGATGCGATCAACACATTTCAAACCTGTTGCTGGGTAGCTCAGTTCAGCCACAATCTTTGGTTCACCTTGTTTGGTCACATGGTCGGTGGTGATAAACACTTTCTTGGCACCAACGGCTAAGTCCATCGCACCACCGACAGCGGGAATCGCATCCGGTGCGCCGGTATGCCAATTAGCCAAGTCACCATTGGCTGCCACTTGAAAGGCGCCAAGCACCGCGATATCTAAGTGACCACCACGCATCATGGCAAAAGAATCCCCGTGATGGAAAAAGCTACCACCTTGCAGCATGGTCACATATTCTTTACCCGCGTTGATCAGTTCTGGGTCTTCTTGACCTTTTTCAGGTGGTGGACCAAAAGCCAATAAGCCATTTTCAGAATGTAAGAACACGTCTTTGTCACTTGGTAGGTAACTGGCAATTTTGGTCGGTAAGCCAATCCCAAGATTCACATAAGCGCCATCTGGAATATCTTGTGCCACACGTTCCGCAATCTGATTGCGGCTGAGTTTTTGATAGCTCATGATGTTCTCCCGATTACACAGCAACAGGTTCAGGTTGGACCTGCACCACGTGTTGAACAAAAATACCTGCGGTGATGATGTGTTCAGGGTCTAATTCACCCAGTTCTACCACTTCAGACACTTGGGCAATGGTTACACCTGCCGCCATAGCCATAATCGGACCAAAGTTACGTGCAGATTTACGATAGACCAGATTGCCCCAACGGTCGCCTTGCTGTGCTTTAATCAAAGCGAAGTCGGCTTTGATTGGATATTCCAACACATAATCTTTACCGTCGATGTGACGGGTTTCTTTGCCTTCGGCCAATAAGGTGCCATAACCTGTTGGGGTAAAGACTGCGCCCAACCCCATGCCTGCGGCTTGAATACGACAGGCCAAGTTGCCTTGTGGTACCAGTTCCAATTCGATTTTGCCTGCACGATAGAGTTCATCGAAGACCCAAGAGTCGGACTGACGTGGGAACGAACAGATGACTTTTTTCACGGCACCCGCTTTCAGTAGCTTGGCTAAACCATAATCGCCATTACCAGCATTGTTGCTGACGATTGTAAGGTCTTTAATGCCGAGTTGAATTAAGCCATCAATCAGTTCAGCAGGTTGTCCTGCTGTACCAAAACCACCAATCATGATGGTGGAGCCATCCTTTATTTGCGAAAGTGCTTCTGTTAAAGAAGCTGAACTTTTATCAATCATAATATTGTCCTAGGCACAACGTACCTATTAACTTTTAGAACTTGGATTGGAGCTTGGTGTTGAAGCTAAAGCTGAAACGTCAGGGCTGCGTTTGGTTAAAATTAGATGCGCAGTTAAACCAATGACGATGCCCCAAAAAACGGAACTTAGACCTAAAAAGTGCATACCTGAAGCTGTAGCTAAAAAAGTAATGAGTGCAGAATCTCGTTGAGATTCATCTTTCATGGCTACAGCGATATTGGTTGAAATGGCACCCAATAAAGCCAAGCCAGCCAAAGCGGCAACAAGCTCTTTTGGCAGCAAGCTAAAGAGCAGAACGATACTGCCTGCAAACAAACCACCTAAAATATAGAAAATACCGTTAGCAACGCCTGCGATATAACGTTTTTCTTTTAACTCATGCGCATCTTTGCCCATACACAATGCAGCCGTAATGGACGCCAAAACAATGGTGATACCGCCGACACATGCAACAGCTAAAGACACAATACTGGTGGTGGTGATAATCGGCTTGGCAGGCATGTCGTAACCACTCAGTTTCATGATGGCCATGCCCGGTAAAAACTGTCCTGTCAGGCTGACTAAAATCAAAGGCAGGGCAAGGTTTAAGGTGGAGTGCCAAGTCCATTCTGGGCTGATGAATTGAGGAATGGCGAGTTGGAAATCTAAACTCACCGCATTCATTTCACCAAGCCCAAAGCTCAAGGCTACACCTGAAAGCAGTACCCAAAGCATGCTATAACGTGGTGAAATTCGTTTTGCGACTAAAAAGACAAACAGCATGCTAAATACAATAATCGGCATACTGTCAGTTGCACTAAACAGACCTAAACCAAACTGAAATAGAATACCTGCCATCATCCCTGCGGCTACCGACTGCGGAATCCATTTCAATAATTTATCGAAGTAACCACTGATCCCGATCAGAAAAATCACCACAGCTGAGGTGATATAAGCGGCTACAGCTTCATTCAGGCTAATATTCGGGAACAGGGTGACCAATAAAGCCGTACCTGGCGCAGACCATGCTGTAATCACAGGGACTTTGAACTTAATGGAAAGAAAGATCCCTGCCACGGCTGCCCCAATAGAAATACCCCAAATCCATGAAATCATCATGGTCGGGGAAACCTGAGCTTGTTGCGCAGCCTGAAAAAAGATAATGAGTGGTCCTGAATAGGAAATCAGCACCGCCAAAAATCCTGCGACAGTGGCTGAAATAGACCAATCTTCTTTCAAAGTTTTAAACAGGGTAGCCATTCATTTGCCTCCATGCAGACATGATCCTGTATATAAAAGTAATGTAACGATCAATTAGCCTTGATCGCCACCGCCGACAGGAACAACTGTACCTGTCATATATGACGAATCATCTGAAGCAAGGAATACAATCGCATTCACTTGTTCCTGAATCGTGCCATAACGGTTCATAAAACTACGATCAATAGTTTGATCGACCACTTGTTGCATCCACGCTTTTTCATTTTCAGACAGTGGATTTGCATTACGTGGCACTTTACGCGGCGGTGCTTCGGTTCCACCTGTCGCAACTGCATTCACTCGGATCCCATCTTTAGCATGTTCAAAAGCAAGTGATGCAGTAAGGGTATTGACCCCACCTTTGGAAGCCGAATAGGGCACACGGTTAATACCTTGGGTTGCAATAGAAGATACATTTACAATCGTACCTTTCTGATTTTTAATCATTTCAGGTAAAACAGCGCGACAACACCACAGCGTTGGGAATAATGAGCGATTGACTTCTTTGATAATTTCTTCTTCAGAAAACTCTTCAAAAGGTTTCATCCAAATTGCACCGCCGACGTTGTTGATGAGCACATCGACACGGCCATAGACTTCAAGTGCTTTGTCTACAACACTTTGAGCACCTGCAAAGGTTTCAAGGTTGGCTTTGACTGTTATTGCATCACCTTGTTTTGCTTCAATTTCTGCTAATGTTTCATCGACATAGTCAGATAAGTCAGCTAAGACAACTTGCGCACCTTCATCAGCGACTTGGAGTGCAACACCGCGACCAATGCCTTGAGCGGCACCAGTCACAATCACGACTTTGTTTAAAAATCTTTGACGATCAGACATGATAAGTGGCCCCAATCAGTTTGCTGAGAATTTTTCAAACAGGAAGTTTGCAGGTTTTACACCTTCGCTATCTAACCAACCACGAACAGCATCAACCATAGGTACAGGACCACAAAGGTAGACATCGACGTCACCGCCATTGAGCCATTCATTGTCGATGTGACCCGTCACATAACCTTTACGCTCATGTGCAGAGTCTGGACTTGCAACAACGGTACGGTATTCAAACCATGGCAGTTTGGCTTGAAGTGCATCCAGTTGTTCTAAAGCAACTAAGTCGAAGTCATTGGTCACGCCAAAGACTAAACGCACAGGGTGTTCTGCGCCTTTTTCTTCTAAGACTTGCAGCATGGACATAAAAGGGGCAATACCTGTACCGCCTGCGAGCATAACCACAGGACGAACAACATTACGCAAATAGAAGCTACCAAATGGACCTGTAAAAGTCATTTTGTCGCCCGCTTTGGCAGCACCACTTAAAAAGCTACTCATTTTGCCATTCAGCACATTACGTACAACAAAGCCAGTTAAACGGTTGCCTGGTTTCGAGCTAAATGAATAGGAACGAGTTTCTGCTGTCTCTGGGATGCCGACGTTGACATATTGACCAGCAAGAAAGTGAATGTCAGGTTGACCTTCATCGAGTTGAATATCAAAAGTAATGGTCGACTCTGATAGGTTTTCAACAGCGACTAAAGTCCCTTGGTACTGGTGAATTTCGGTTTTGCAGACTTCAGATGAAGCTTGAATTTGGAATACGGCATCCGAGCTTGGACGGCATTGGCAAGCCAAAATATAGCCTTGTTCCGCTTCTTCGGGCGTTAACGCATCTTCAATATACGTCTCTTCAGGCATGTAATAACTACCAGATTCGCAAAAAGCGCGGCAAGTCCCACATGCACCATCACGGCAATCTAGCGGAATGTTAATTTTTTGGCGGTAAGCGGCATCTGATAAAGACTCACCTTGAGTCACGGTAATAAAACGCGTTACGCCATCTTCAAATTGAAGTGCAACATTGTGGTTTGACATGGCTGAATATCCTTTAAAAACGTTGAAACTTGGCACTTTCAGCCAAAACTCCATTTGGCTGAAAGCATACTAAGGATGTGTGGCTAAAACTTAGAGGTGATAAACATCAATCACTTGGTTGATGTAATCGTTTTTCAGGACCACGTATTTACTTAAAATTTGTGGTTTTTCACCTGAAAAGTCGATTTCATAACGCGACATACCAAAGTAGCTATAACTGGTTTTGTAGCGGAAACTCAGCGTATTCCAGTTAAAACGGACGGTAACTTTGTCTCCATCACGCTCAATCACTTCGATATTGTTCACATTGTGACAAGTACGTGTGTCTGGCATGGTTGCAGAAGAGCGTTCAGTTTTAATGCGGAACACACGGTCTTCTAAACCTTGACGGTCTGGGTAGTAAATCAGGGAAATTTCAGACTGCGGATCTGTAGTCAAGGTATCGTCGTCATCCCATGCAGGCATCCAAAACGATGCTGAAGGGGCATAACATGCAAGCCAATCGTCCCATTGTTCATCATCTAAAAAACGTGCTTCTTGATACAGAAACTGACTGATTTGTTCGATGCTAACGGTATTAAGTGTTGTAGGAGCATTCATGCCACTTCTCCTTGTTCATTTGCAGTTTCAACAGCCAGTGCTTTTTCATTGGCAATTGCAATTTTCATCATGTCTAGCCAGTGTTGGTGCTGAGCAAGGTAGAGGCCTTCATCTTCAGTTTTGACACCTGAAAGCTTTGGTTTTAGACCAATTTCATTGGCAGCATCATCTGGGCCATGAATCCAATGCTTTGAACCGCGGCACATATCATTCCATTCCAGTTCAATGCCTGCGTAGCCTGCTTGGCATGCACGGAATTCTTCTAAATCATCCGGTGTTGCCATGCCTGAGGCATTGAAGAAGTCTTCGTACTGGCGAATACGACGCGTACGTGCTTCCGCGTTTTCGCCTACAGGGGCAATACAGTAAATCGTGACTTCAGTTTTATTGACTGAAATTGGGCGAAGTACGCGAATTTGTGAACCGAACTGATCCATCAAATAGACGTTTGGATAAAGACAAAGGTTACGTGAGCGCTCAATCATCCACTTCGACATTGCTTCGCCAAATTTTTCAGAGTATTCGTCGGCTTTCGGGAAGTTTGGACGGTCTTCTGGATTCGCCCACTGTGTCCAAAGCAGCATGTGACCATTGTCAAAACCGTATGAACCACCGCCTTGTTTGCCCCAAGCGCCTGCGCTCATGGCACGGATGTTGTCACCCGCTTGTTTTTCTTTACGTTGTTGAGTGGTCGCTGCATAGTTCCAGTGCACTGCAGAAACGTGATAACCATCTGCGCCATTTTCTGCAGTGAGTTTCCAGTTGCCTTCATAAGTGTAGGTAGACGCGCCACGTAAAACTTCAAGACCTTGTTCAGACTGATCCACAATCATGTCAATGATTTTGCTGGTTTCGCCTAAGTATTCCTCTAAAGAGGGAACATCCGGATTTAAGCTACCGAACAAGAAACCTTTATAGTTGCCAAAACGTGCAACTTTTTTCAGATCATGTGAACCCTCATGGTTAAAACAGTCTGAATAACCTGCATCTGCTGGATCTTTAACTTTTAAAAGTTTGCCAGAGTTGTTAAATGTCCAACCGTGGAAAGGGCATGTATAGGTTGCTTTATTGCCACGTTTATTACGACAAAGCTGTGCACCACGGTGTGAACAGGCATTGATCATGGCATTGAGTTCACCATTACGGTTACGTGCAATCAGAATAGGCTGACGGCCAATATACGTCGTGTAATAGTCATTGTTATTTGGAATTTGGCTTTCATGTGCCAAGTAAACCCAGTTACCCTCGAAGATATACTTCATTTCTAGGTCAAAAAGGGCTTGATCAGTAAACACTGAACGATGAAGTTTGAATTCGCCTGTTTCAAAGTTGTCGACAAGTAATTCATCGATACGATCGAGATGGCTAGTATTAATAACTGGGATACGTGGCATGTCCGTTCTCCGACTTTCCAAAAGTGAGGAAGTCCCCGAAATGCGACTTTGCAGTGGCTATTTCGGTTCCAAGGGTAATTAAGCGCTAGCGCGACGACGTTCAACTTCAGTTGATGGTGCAGCCGCTTGGTCTTTCACCAGTTCAACATTGAATTGAATGTGTTTGAATGGACCTGTTAAACCACGGCGTGCAATTTCAGCTTCATCAGTGATATCGACAGCGGTAGCCACTAAGCCTTCACGTGTTGCAAATGCAAAGTCATCCCACAGGTATTGGTCACCCTCAATGTTGAATTGGGTGGTTAACTTACGGTAGCCTGGTGCAGATACGAAGTAATGCACGTGCGAAGGACGGTTACCGTGACGGCCTAACTTGTTCAATACAAATTGAGTTGTCCCTTCTGGCGGGCAACCATAACCGACAGGCATCGTGGTGAGAGCAACGTATTTACCATCTTGGTCGCTAATGATTGAACGACGTAGATTGAAGTCTGATTGTGACTTATCGAAGAAAGAGTAGTTGCCTAAGCTATTGGCATGCCACACTTCAACTTTTGCACCTTCAATAATCTGACCATCAGTGTCAGTCACTGTCCCTTCAATAATCAGAGTCGGAATTTTGCCTTCTTCAGAACCATCATCCATACGTGCAAAACCAACCGATTCAGGTGCGCCAGCCACGTATAAAGGACCTTCGATGGTACGTGGTGTTCCGCCTGTAATGCCTGCTTTGGCATCGGCTTCATCTGCACGTAAGTCGAGGTAGTGTTCAAGACCAAGACCAGCCGCAAGTAAACCAAGTTCGTTGGCTTGGCCTGCATCCGTAAAGTATTCAAGACCTTTCCAAACTTCAGTTTGGCTCAAATCTAGGTCTTCAATCACTTGGAATAAGTCACCCAATAAGCGGACCACAATTTGTTGAGTACGCGCGTCTACAGAACCTGTTGCTGTATCCACATTCATTGTTTTGACTAATGCATCAATCTGTTGACGATTCATACTATTGCTCCTTAAGTATGTTTGCTGTGTGGTGGCTAGCTTTATGAATAGGTTGAAAAGCTTAGCTGCCACGTTCCTTGTTAATTTCTTTCACTAGATCATTCATTAGGTTCCAGTGATTAAATTGCATAAAATCTTTTTCCAATTAACGATCATCTTCGCGAATAGAAGAGGGATGTCGGTTCAAAGGCATCACTTCAATGTTCATATACGGGTACAGGGGTAAACCTTGCAAAATGTTGTGTAGCTCTTCATTGCTGTCTACATCAAAAATGCTGATGTTTGAGTACTGACCTGTAATACGCCAAATATGTCGCCATTTGCCCTGAGCTTGTAGCTCTTGCGAATATGCTTTTTCGACTGCTTTAATTTCACTGGCAGTTTCAGCAGGCATATCCAGTGGAATGTTTACATCCATACGTACGTGAAAAAGCATGTATAACTCCTAAACGGTTAAGACGTCGCTTAAGCGCGGCGCAGCTGATCAATCTTGTTTTCATCCAGTTCAATACCGAGTCCTTTGCCTTGAGGTAGATGCAAAGCGAAGTTAGTGTATTGAAGTGGGGTTTTTAAAATATCTTGGGTTAACAGCAGTGGGCCGAATAGCTCGGTGCCATAAGCTAAATTTTCAAAGGTCGAGAACAAATGTGCCGAAGCAATCGTGCCGACTGCACCTTCAAGCATGGTTCCGCCATATAAATCAATGCCTGCTAAGTTGGCAATCTTCGCGACTTCATGACCTTCGATTAGTCCACCAGACTGAGCCACTTTCACTGCAAAAACAGAGGCCGCATTGGTTTTGGCTAAACGGTAGGCTGAGCTTGGTCCCATGAGCGATTCATCCGCCATGATGGCAAGATCAAAACGTCGTGTTAAACGCTGCATCGCATCAATGTTGTCGATCGCACACGGCTGTTCAATCAGGTCAACACCACCATTTTGTAGGAGTTGAATACCCTTAATCGCATCTAGCTCAGACCATGCACGGTTCACATCGACACGGATGGAAATGTCTGAACCCAGCGCTTGTTTAATCGCAAGCACATGTTCAACATCTTCTTCTACACGGCGTGAACCGATTTTAAGTTTGAAAATATTGTGGCGTCTTGCCTCAATCATTTTTCGGCCTTCAGCAATATCTTTTTCAGTGTCACCAGATGCCAACACCCAAAGTACAGGTAAGCTGTCACGTAAGCGGCCGCCTAACACTTCAGAAAGGGGTAAATCTAAACGTTGCGCTTGGATGTCGAGTAGAGCCGTTTGAATTGCACATTTGGCAAAACGGTTACCATTAATATTCTTTTTCAAAGCACGCATAGTTTGTGCGATGTTTTGAGCTTTAAGGGACTTCAATAAAGGTGCAAAATAAGTTTCAATATTGGTCTTAATGCTTTCTGGACTTTCTTCACCGTAGCCCAGTCCGCCAATTGTTGTCGCTTCACCCCAACCGACAAAGCCATCTTCAGTGCTGATTTTCACCAAGACAAGCGTTTGCGTTTGCATAGTCGCTACCGCCATTTTGTGTGGGCGAATAGTGGGGATTTCGACGAGTAAGGTTTCTATAGATTTATACATCTTAACTCTGCGCAGCCTTGCGTTGTGTACCTGATTTGATATACCTTAAAAGAATAAATATGAACTGTCGAAGATCAAATTAGCATTTTAATATATCTTAAAGGTATAAATAGTCATGGAATTGAGACACCTCCGCTACTATGTAGCTGTTGTAGAAGAGCAGAGTTTTACCAAAGCTGCTGAAAAATTATTCATTGCACAGCCTCCTTTAAGCCGCCAGATACAAAATCTAGAGGCTGAATTGGGGGTGCAATTATTTGAACGTGGCAGCCGTCCACTCAAGACCACGGAAGCAGGACAATTCTTCTATCAACACGCTGTTAAACTTTTGTCTAATGCCGAAGAAGTCAAAGCTATGACTCAGCGTGTAGGTTTGGTTGAAAAAACGGTGACCATGGGCTTTGTGGGATCGTTGTTATATGGGTTGTTGCCTAAAATTGTGTATTTATTTCGCCAACAGCAGCCACATTTAAAAATTGAATTGATTGAAATGAGTACCAAAGACCAAATTCAGGCCTTAAAAGAAGGGCGGATTGATGTTGGTTTTGGACGTTTACGCATTTCCGATCCTGCTGTGCGTCGGGTTTTACTACGTGAAGAACCGTTGATGTTAGCGGCACATTCTAGTCATCCTTTGACGGCGCAAAAACAAGGCGTGTATTTGGCTGATTTGGTCGATCAGAACTTATTTCTTTATCCAAGTCATCCCAAGCCAAACTTTTCTACTCAAGTCCAAGGGCTGTTTTCAGAATATGGACTAGAACCTAAACATTTAAAAGAAGTCCGTGAAATACAATTGGCACTGGGGTTAGTTGCCGCTGGAGAAGGAATTTGTGTGGTTCCTGAAAGTGCACGAACCATTCAACTCCCGCATTTGAACTATATTCCAATCTTAGATGATGCAGCGACCAGCCCCATTTTTCTGGCGATTCGTTCTATGGATGAAAGCGAGGACATTCGTTCATTATTTGATTGTATTTATCAGGTCTATGACCTTGAAGCGATCAAATATGATCGTGCATTTATCTAAACTTGGGGATTTAAATTCCACGATACTTTGAAAGTCTACATTTTAAAACGAACCATTTCAGCCATCCTTGCGGATGGCTTTTTTTATAGTCATTTTCGCTTAGTTTTGCTTATTTTCTGTCTCTCACTGAAATTATGGCTTATATAAGCTATTTATTTAAAACAATAAAAACCTTAACCGACCTTAAAGGTATAAATATAGAGTTATTCGGTTTTGGACAAGAAAGCTACTTTTGCTGCAATGTGCACAGCAACAAACATTCGCAAGCAGGAGGCTTAAAGTGAATACAAATCCAGTTAACATCAACACGGTGGTCGATGAAGCCAAATTTACACCCTTTCATTGGAGTGTACTCATTTGGTGTCTACTGATTATTATTTTTGACGGTTATGATTTAGTCATCTATGGCGTGGCACTGCCACTTCTGATGCAAGAGTGGGGACTCAGTGCAGTACAAGCAGGCTTGCTTGCGAGTACAGCCTTGTTTGGCATGATGTTCGGTGCAATGAGCTTTGGTACGTTGTCTGACAAATTGGGCCGTAAAAAGACCATTATGATTTGTGTGGCTATTTTTAGTGGTTTCACCTTTCTAGGCGCATTTTCAAGCAATCCTATTGAGTTTGGTATTTTACGTTTTCTTGCAGGACTTGGCATTGGTGGGGTGATGCCAAACGTGGTCGCACTCATGACTGAATATGCTCCGAAGCGTATTCGTAGCACACTCGTGGCGGTTATGTTCAGTGGTTATGCCATTGGTGGCATGACGTCAGCTTTACTGGGGGCATGGTTGGTAACAGACTATGGTTGGAAAATCATGTTCTATATCGCCATCATTCCATTTCTGGCTTTGCCGATTCTTTGGAAGTTTTTACCTGAGTCGTTGATGTTCCTGACTAAAAAAGGCGAAACTGAAAAAGTCCGTGAAATTGTGCAAAAAATTGCACCGGAGCAAGCGATTCAGCCTGAAACGACATTTAAGCTCAACGAACCTGTTGCTGGTGATGACGCTCCATTAAAGGCATTGTTCCAACAAGGCCGTACCTTTAGCACCATGATGTTTTGGGTGGCATTCTTTATGTGCTTACTCATGGTCTATGCGCTTGGAAGCTGGTTACCAAAACTAATGATTCAAGCAGGCTATTCGCTTGGTACAAGTATGATTTTCTTATTTGCTTTAAATATTGGCGGTATGGTTGGAGCGATTGGCGGTGGTGCGCTCGCAGACCGTTTCCACTTAAAACCAGTTTTGACAACCATGTTCACCTTGGGTGCTATTGCGCTGATTCTACTCGGTTTCAACAGTCCACAAATGGTGCTGTACGGTTTAATTGCGATTGCAGGCGCAGCAACTATTGGCTCACAAATTCTACTGTATACCTTTGTCGCACAGTTCTATCCAACTGCAGTACGCTCTACAGGTATGGGCTGGGCTTCAGGCATAGGACGCATTGGCGCAATTGTTGGGCCTGTACTGACAGGTGCATTGTTAACTTTTGAGTTGCCACATCAAATGAATTTTCTCGTGATTGCGATACCTGGTGTGATTGCGGCTTTGGCAGTGTTTATGGTCAACTTAAAAGTGTCTGTAGACGGTGAAAAAACCAAATCAAAACAAGTGTTTGATGCAGTTAAATCCACAGCCAATTAAATAATACTGAACCCATGAGTCTAGTGCATTAGTAGTAGGCTCATTTCAAAAACTGTATGAACTGTTAAAATCAATTTGCTTTTTATAAGTTGTTTTTTAACGCGATTTTTAATGCGATAAAAAGTTTCATTTTAAAGTATTAAAAGAAATGCATTGCGTTAGAAAACAGCGATGAAAAAGAGAGCTAAATATTAAAGAGTAAAAGTCAGGACAGACTTAAATACACAGGACCCGTGTTGAATGAAACAATTTAAGAAGAACGTTTTAGTTGTAACTTTATCCATGTTAAGTAGTGCAGCATTACACGCACAAACCAATACGACGGCAGAGATTGAGCAACTTAGAAGTGAAATTAATGCGTTAAAACAAATGCTTCAACAGAATACGCAGCAACAACAGCAGCAAGCTGTTCAATTGAGCACTGTTGAACGTCAAGTGTTGACGACGCCAAAAACAGTTGAAAAAACGGGTTTAGGTTTGACCAAAGGTGGGGCAGAGTTCAACTTATACGGTAATGTTCGCGCGGACGCATCGTATCAGGCTGAAGGTGGCGCTCGTGATATGCCATATAACCAAATCAATAGCGTACCTTTAGAAGGAAATGCTGAAAATAGCGATCGTTTAAGATCAACCCTTTCAGCAACGCGATTAGGTTTGGACTTTAAAGCACCAGTCGCCGATCAGAACTTAAATGCCAAAATTGAGGTCGACTTTTTAGGCGGTGCAAACCTTGATAATTTACGTATTCGTCATGCGTATTTAAACTATGGTAACTGGTTAATTGGTCAAACGTGGTCAAACTTTGCGACTCCAGACTATATCCCTGAAACGATTGATGCTTTGGCTTATGTGGGTGCTTCAATTAAACGTACACCTCAAGTGCGTTATACCCATAAATTCACGCCAAATACTAACTTAGTCGCGGCAGTTGAAGACCCGAAAGATGCCAGCATGAGCCAACGTATGCCTGCATTTACAGGACGACTGAATCATAAGTTTAATGATGCACTTTCAGTCAGTGGACGTGCAATGGCGCATGAAAAACGTATTCAAAATCAAGAAGAGTGGGCGTATGGCGTAGGTGTTGGTGCCAAATTTGACATCACCCCTGTAACTTCTGTAAAAGCCGACTACTACCATGTCAAAGGTGATAGCAGCTTTGTATCCTTTACAAACCCTGGTGTAGTTGCAACAGGCACAAGTATTGAACAAAGTGAATTTGACTCAATTACTGTCGGTTTAACACAGAAGTTTAATGACAAATTACGTGGCACTTTGGCTTATGGTTATATGACTTTTGATAAAAATCAGGACTACGTTGATGCTGTAGCTGATGATACCAAAATCAATAAAAACTTATGGCAAGCATGGGGTAATTTATTCTATAGCCCAGTTCAGCCTGTTAGCCTTGGTGTCGAGTATGTCTACGGTGAGCGTGAAGCGTTTGCACCTGCGGCAAATGGTAGTAAAAAAGGTGAAGACAACCGTGTGAACTTGGTTGCGATTTATAACTTCTAATACTTGAAGTGATAACCGGTTTTCACTTTGATATGTATAGATCGAAGTGAAATTTCACATAGAAGCCGAAGGATACCCCCCTTCGGCTTTTTATGTTTTGCCGTTTAATTTACTCGATACTCAGTTTTGAGAAGATGTTATAGTCAAACTACTTTATTATTCATACAAGATTCGAAAAAAACTCGAAATAACTCATCGACTGAGTCGATCAACCATTCTTTACGCTTACGTTTAACCCATGCCCACATGTGTTCTATAGGATTTAAATCAGGGCTGTATGCAGGAAGCCAAAGAATTTTATGCCCTTGTTGTTCCAATAACTCCTGAATATCTGCTCTTTTATGAAATGCTGCATTATCCATAACCACTACACTATTTTCTGGTAATGCTGGTATGAGGAATTGCTCAATCCAAAAATGAAAAACATCTGAATTGATTTTGCAGTCAAATAAACCGACTGAAAATAACTTACTCTCATGGATTGCTCCAATGGCATTGGTCTGATTCTTTAATTGCCAATTATATTGCCCTAAACAGGGTACTCCTTTTCGTGAGTAGCCATGAGGTCTATAATCATGTGACTTAAAACCACTTTCATCCAGATAAATAATCGGATGGTTTTTTTCTAATTCATTCACTTGCAGAATAAATTTATCCCTAAGCTTTGTATCTGCTTTAGGATGGCTTAACGTCTTTTTTTAACTGTAATATTTAAGCGCTTTAATGCAGCACCAATAGATGAAACACCACAATTAAAACGTGCAGCACGTTCATATTGATAAGCATCAGGATACTTTTCAACATCTTCACGTAAAGCATCATCGTTAATTTTAGAAGGTTTACGTACACGAGTTTTTTTAATCTCTATACGTTTCTTCCATTCAACAATGGTATTTTTATTAATTTCAAATTGTGCAGCTACCGCTCGAATAGAATAACCTTCCTCAAGCTTAGCTAAAATTTTACGTCTAAAATGTTCTGAATAACTCATTGCACCATTGTATTGGTTTTATAATGATTTGACTATATACATGTAATGCAATAGTCGAAGTTTCATCAGAACTTAAGTTATTTGTCACATAAGAATAAGTCATGAAAATAAAGCACATGTGTTGCCATCAACGGGTTACATTAGGTGAGGTAAGTAACTGTATATAGAGTACTTGATGACAATAACATGGATTCTTTTTACGCTTATGGCCGCTTTTATGCAGGCTTGGCGCAACGCTTTTCAAAAGCAACTCAGTACTACTGTAGATGTTTATGGAGTGACTCTAGCGCGGTTCATTTTTGCTTTACCTTTAGCACTGCTTTACATCAGTTGTCTTTACCATTTCCAACCTGTGACAGATTCCGTCCATTTCAATCTCCGTTTTGCTATCTATGTGCTTATTGCGGCGTTGAGCCAAATTGCAGCAACAGCATTGATGGTGCAACTTTTTAAGCAAAAAAATTATGCAATTGGAGTGGGTCTTGCTAAAAGTGAAGCAGTACTTGCCGCGATTATTGCCGTGCTCTTTTTATCCGATCATTTAAGCCTTTTAGGCTGGTTTGGGGTTGCTGTCGGAGGCTTCGCAGTTTTTTTAATGTCCAAAGGGCGGGACTTTTCTGATTTTTCGGTGCAAACCTTGTGTATAGGTATCGGTAGTGGTTTATGTTTTGCCATTACCTCGCTCTTGGTACGTGAGGCCAGTTTAGAACTAGATAATTTACCGTTTATTCACCGTGCAGCTTGGGTGCTCTTAATGGTGATTGGGACACAGTGCTGTTTACTTTTAATGTATTTGGGTATATTTCGCCGTGCAACATTATGGGCCATGTGGCAGCGTATTGGACTTACATTTCGTGTCAGCTTATGTAGTTTTTTGGCGTCACTGGGTTGGTTTAGTGCCATGAGTATGCAGTCAGTGCCCATTGTAAAAACTTTGGGGCAGGTTGAGATTATTTTTAGTATGTTGATTTCAGCCTACTTCTTTAAAGAAAAGCTGGCACGTGCTGAACATCTCGGTATTGTATTGGTGGTGGTTGCTGCATTTTTAGTGATTTGGGCTTGAAGTCTGATCTTTACACAGCCCCTGTCATTCATTTGTAATGACATTAACCATTCAAAATGTAATGTAACTGCCGTTTTACTAGTCTTCAACTCAAAAAAATAGAGATTAAACCCATGTCTAGGTTTAATCTCCAAAGTGTATTTTCTCGTGGAGTTTAATTTTGAGGCCCGAATTTAGATGTTGATATTAGTGCAGCAAACTTCAGATTCTTATTGAAGAAGGTAGTTTTGATCTGCACCGACAAAGAAAATCACACCTATACAAAAAAGCCCACAGTAAATCGCGAACCAGATAATCATGTTTTTAAATGCTTTATCTGAAATTGAACTATCTGCATATTTTGCTGGTTTTTTTGAGTCTAGATCTTTCATGGTTACTGCACTCAACTGAGGTGATGAGTACATTATGTAAAGCAAACGACTGATGAAACAGGTACAAAAACAAGATTAAAAAAATATAACAGATGAAGCAGAATTGCTCAGGACTGTTATAGTCTAAAGCCTATGTGACACACTATGTAGATATCAGTAACTTGTTTTCAGAGTCCTATCACTTGAAAATACAAGAAAATTAAAAATGATCTTATATTTAAAATACCACTCATGAATTTTATACATACTGAATCATTAGAAATGATCATTTCATTCATGACTGTAATTTTTGTACATTAACTAAAATAGACCTTGTCTGCGTAGAACTAAAGTACTTGAACCTTCAGCATGGCGTTTAAGTTTAAAACGATATTTAGAGAGCATTATGAAAAATTTTGAAAATAAAGTGGCAGCGATCACAGGCGCAGGTTCAGGCATTGGGCAGCAGTTGGCGATTCAACTGGCTAAACAAGGTACACATTTGGCACTCAGTGATCTCAATGAACAAGGTTTGGCGGAAACCTTAAACCACGTCAAAGATTATCCTGTTTCAGTCACGCTCACAAAACTGAACGTTTCAGACCGTAAAGCAGTAGAGGATTGGGCAAAGCAGTGTGAGCAGGATTTCGGGCAGGTCAATTTAGTTTTTAATAATGCAGGGGTCGCGTTAGCGAGTACTGTTGAAGGTCTGAGCTATGAAGATGCCGAGTGGATTTTCAACATCAACTTTTGGGGTGTGGTGTATGGAACCAAAGCTTTTTTACCCTACTTAAAACAAAGTGGCTCTGGGCATATTGTGAATATTTCAAGTCTATTTGGGCTCACTGCTCAACCTACTCAGAGTGCCTATAATGCGACAAAGTTTGCTGTCCGTGGTTTTACCGAGGCACTACGCCAAGAACTAGACCTAGAAAACTGTGGTGTCAGTGCAACTTGTGTTCACCCGGGTGGGATACGTACCAATATTGCCAATAGTGCTCGAATGAGTGACAGTATTCGTGCGCTGGGTATGAACCCAGAGCGTGCTAGCCGTTCTTTCAATAAAATGCTTAAAACCCCGCCAGATGTGGCAGCACAGGCCATTTTAAAGGCTGTAAAAAAAGATGAGCGCCGTGTCTTAATTGGAACAGATGCCAAAATTATCGATCTGGTACAGCGTATTACACCAACAGGCTATACGCAGGCCATGAGCTTTTTGACAGGGAAAAAACGCCGTAAATAAAGACGTATTCACATGAAAGATGATTTTATTGTTTTAACCGAGTATACTAAATCGAGTAATTTTTAAATTAAAAAAAGCTTCGATTTCAATGCTAAAGCATTCCGTTAAATAAAATGATAAGGAGTCCTACATGAGTGGTTCTCATAACCATGATCACAGTCATGTTGAAGTGACTGCAAAAAATGCCAAGAAATTAACCATCGCACTTGCCCTGACGTTTACCTTCTTAATTGTAGAAGTGGTCGCAGGATTTATCACGCAAAGCTTGGCCTTACTGTCCGATGCAGCGCATATGTTTACCGATGCCGCTGCTTTAGCGATTGCTTTAGCAGCCATCAAAATTGGGCAAAAACCTGCCGATGATAAACGTACTTTTGGCTATCAACGGTTTGAAATCTTGGCAGCTTTGTTTAATGCCATGATGTTGTTTGTGGTAGCCATTTACATTTTATATGAAGCCTATCAGCGTTTTAGTCAGCCACCTGAAATTCAAAGCTTGGGTATGTTGGTTGTTGCGGTTCTGGGTTTAATCATTAACCTGATTTCAATGAAGATTTTGGTGTCGAGCAGTCAAGACAGCTTAAATGTGAAAGGGGCTTATCTTGAAGTGCTCAGTGATGCCTTGGGCTCTGTGGGTGTGATCATTGGCGCACTGGTGATTTATTTCACAGGTTGGATGTGGGTAGATACCGTTATTGCGGTGTTGATTGGCTTTTGGGTCTTACCTAGAACTTGGGTGCTACTGAAACAAAGTATCAATATTTTGCTCGAAGGTGTACCAAGTGAAATTGATATCGAATCTTTACGCAATGATTTGCTGGCTTTAGAGGGTGTACAAGGTATTCACCAGCTTAAAGTTTGGGCCATTACCTCTAAGAATGTGCATTTAACAGCGCATTTGATTGCACCTGATGTAGATCAGAGAGCTTTATACCACCAAGCTGTGGAGTTATTGGGGCATGAGCATGGGATTACGCAAGTGACTTTGCAGATTGAAGAAGATGAATGCCATCCACACCAACATGAACATAGTCATTAAAAAAGACTTGACCTTAGACTTAGTCTAGGCTTTACAATAGCGTCACTTTATTTCAGTACGACATTATGCGTTCTACCACGTGGATTAGCGTCTTAGTTGCTTTATTCATGTTCCAAAGTCTTTGGAACGTGGCGGCAGCTTTTTGCGTCCATGAAGAACAAAAAACTCAAGTCGTGACGCAACAAAATTTTCATTTTGGGCATCATCAAACCACCTTGTGTGTGTCTGATGATAAGGCACACCAGCAAAGCAGTGCCGATAGCCATACTCAAACGGCAAATGATCAGTTTGAATTGGGTGAAGACCATCAAGACCATCAAGATCATTTGCCTTCAATGGCACATTTGATTATTCCGAAAGAAATAAACTATCAAATGCCGCTCGCGTTTGAAGTTCGTGAGCGTCCGCAGTTTTTTTGGCACAATGCCTATCAAGCCCCTGATTTATTGGGGCAACATCCTCCTCCTGAACTTTCCCCGCTAATGGTGGGGTAGCCTAAAACATTTCCCACCACTTCTTCTAAAAATTAGTGGGAAAAAACATGTCGAATCAATTTAAGGCGTTTATACGCCAAGCCCTTGCTGTGGGCATAACAACAGCCGCAATGCAATGGAGTTTTGCCGAACCGATCAAGACTTTGGATGAAGCTTTAGCAAAAGTAGAGCGCTATCAAAACCAAAGCGACATTGGGCAACAGCGTCAAAGCATTTCAGAGCTGAACATCAAAAACAGTGGCCTATGGCAAAATCCTAGCTTAAATATCAATCAAGATGGTTTGGGTTCAAATACCAATCAAGAGCTCAGTATTGCCATCAGTCAGCCCTTAGATGTTTTTGGACAGCGTAAGCTTAATCAAAAACTCGCAGAAACAGCGCAGCAACAAGGACAGTTACAACAACAACTGTGGACAGCACAAAGCCAATTGGTGGTGAAATTTGCATGGTCTCAGTTGGCTTTGGCACAAGTTGAAAAATCGCTGTACGCAGCACAACTCAAAGTGAGTCAAAACAATTTAGACAGTGCCAAAAAACGTTATCAGGCGGGCAGTATTGCTTTGGTTGACTATGAACGTGCGCAAATCGAAAGTTTGGATATGCAGCGCTTATACCAACAAGCGGTACTGTCAGAACAAGTAGCACAGCGTCAACTCTCAAACCTTTGGGGCGAAACCAAAGCCGATATTCAACTCAATGCGACCTCAATGCCATGGCCAGATCAAAGCGATGCCACAGTACAGCGCTATATTGCTGAAGGTTGGTTGGAAAAGCTATATGCACTGAACATTCAACAGTCCAATTTAAACATTGAAAGTTTAAAAGTGCAGGCACGTCCCAATCCGACCTTAAATGTCGGCATGAAACGGAGCCAAGCACCGAATGAAAGTAGCGATACCACATTAGGTGTCGGCGTGGATATTCCGCTGAATATTTTTAACCGTCAGCAATACAGCATTCCGATGGCCCAGCGTCAGCAAAGCCTGTTGAATCAGCAGCAACAGCGTGAGTTAAAACAGCAAATTTTAGATATCGCCAATGCCATGCATGAACTCAAAGGACTAAATAAACAGTTTAGTTCGATGAGTCAACAAACGTCTTTGGCAGAACAAGTGCAAGTCCGCACGCTGCAAGGTTTTAAAGCGGGAAAGCTGTCCATTACCGACATTCAACAAGCCAACTTACAGCTGCAAAGCATACGCCTTGGGCAGTTGCAGTTATTACGTCAAGCTTGGCAGACTGCATTGAGCGCAGAAGCACTCAGCCTCGGTACTAGCTATGAGCAGATCAGTAGTTCAGATGCTTATAGCCAAATCAGTAAAAATTCAATCGCACAAATACAAGACCTCATCCTTGGCGGAGCACAATAATATGCAACTAAAAAACCAATTTGGAAAAATATCACAGCCATTGATGATTGGGCTTTTGCTCCTCATTACATTTCTCATCGCTGTTGGAATTTGGTTTAGCTCGAAAGATACAACCACTGATGAACATGCGCATGAAGAATCTGAACATTCGGATGAGCCCGAGGCAGAAAAAGGACATGCCGAGGAAGGTGAAATTCAACTGACGGCACAGCAACTGACAGAGCAAGGCATTCAAATCGCTTCAGCTCAACAAGGCGTGGTGTCTCAAGTTACCGTTCTGCCTGGAAAGCTTGTGGTTAATACCGATCAGCAAGCACATATTTCGCCAAACTTTGGTGGGCATGTGGAACAGGTGAATGTTGAACTTGGTCAAAACGTACAAAAAGGACAAACCTTAGCTGTACTGTCCGTCCCAGAACTGATTGATCAACAGGCCAATTTGCGGATGGCTCAAGCCAGTTTGGATTTGGCACGTCAAGATTATCAACGTGAACAGCAGTTATGGTCACAGGGCATTTCCGCCAAGCAGGATTACCAACGGGCAGAAAATGCTTACCGACAAGCGCAGATTACTGTGCAATCGGTGCAAAGCCGCTTAAACGCCCTAGGGGCAACAGGTGGAGTAAATGGTCGTTTTGCCATTAAAGCACCCATTTCAGGTGTGATTAGCCAAAAAGATATCGTAGTGGGTGAAAACGTACAATTGGCCGATCAGCTTTTTGTGATTGAACAATTTAAAGAGTTATGGCTTGAGTTTAATCTGCCTGCTCAGTACTCAGGTCAGTTACAAGCCAATCAGAGTCTGACATTTAAGCCGAATGCTTCTGAACAAAAATATGAAGCCATTATCCAAAGCTTAACCTCTCAAGCCGATGCACAAACAGGACGCTTGGTGGTACGTGCTAAATTAAAAAGCCAAGCGGCTGAACTACGTCCAAATGTTTTAGTGAATATCTTTTTAGACAATACCAGTTCAAAAACAGCACTTCGCGTCCATAAAAGTGCTATTCAAAACATTGAAGGTCAAACTTCGGTATTTGTGGTCGACGCTGAACAAAAAGGACAAGTGCATTTGAAAGCGCAGCCCGTTCAACTTGGGCAAGCTTCAAATGATGTTCAATGGGTGGAAGTGATTTCAGGCCTAACAGCAGGACAACGCTATGTCAGTCAAGGCAGCTTTGTTCTTAAGTCTGAATTAGAAAAAGGCGAGGCTGATCATGCACACTAATCATGATTTACCCAAGCCTGAGGGTTTGTTTGAACGAATTATTCAGTTCTCTATTCAAAATGCAATTTGGGTCATGCTCTTTGTCTGTACATGGATTGCGGTCGGGGTTTATAGCTATCAAAAACTGCCGATTGATGCAGTGCCCGATATTACCAATACGCAAGTACAAATTAATACCCAAGCCAATGGTTTTACCGCATTGGAGGTTGAGCAGCGGATTACCTATCCAATTGAAACTGCAATGGCGGGTATTCCAGATTTACAGCTGACTCGATCTATTTCACGCTATGGTTTGTCCCAAGTCACTATTGTATTTGAGGATGGCACAGACATCTATTGGGCACGTCAGCAGATTAATCAACGGGTGCAAGAGGTCAAAGCGGACTTACCTAGCGATGTTTCCCCAACCATGTCACCAGTTTCGACGGGTTTAGGTGAAATTTATCAATGGGTCATTAAAGCTGAACCGAATGCCAAAAAAGTGGATGGTACGGCTTATAGCGCGATGGACTTGCGGGAGATCCAAGATTGGATCGTTCGTCCACAATTGCAACGTGTTGCGGGGGTTGCCGAGGTCAACAGTATTGGCGGGTTTAATAAAACCTATGTGGTTGCTCCCGACTTAAACCGTATGCAACAGTTGAATATTTCCTTAAGCCAACTACAAACTGCTTTACAGGAAAATAATGAAAACCGTGGCGCTGGTTATATTGAGGAAAATGGTCAGCAGCTCACAGTCCGTGTTCCGGGGACACTCAACAGTCTTGCAGACATTGAAAATACAACGGTTGCCAGCCCAAATGGGAACCCCATTCGTGTCGCGGATATTGCGCAGGTTTCAATTGATCATGACCTCCGAACAGGAGGAGCAACCTATAACGGCGAAGAAACTGTACTCGGCATCGCTATGATGATGATGGGGGAAAATAGTCGAACGGTGTCTAAAGCTGTAGATGCCAAAATTCAGGAGGTGCAAAGCAGTTTACCGCAAGGTGTCACAATAGAAACGGTTTATGACCGCACGACTTTGGTGGAAAAAGCCATTAAAACGGTGCAAAAGAACTTGGTTGAAGGCGCAATCTTGGTGATTGTGATCCTCTTTTTATTCTTAGGTAATATTCGTGCGGCGTTAATTACAGCCTGTGTGATTCCACTGTCTATGCTGTTTACTTTAACGGGTATGGCACAGCAGAACATCAGTGCCAACCTGATGAGTTTAGGGGCATTGGATTTCGGGATTATTGTCGACGGTGCAGTGGTAATTGTTGAAAACTGTATTCGCCGTTTAGCCCATGCCCAGCAGTTACTCAAACGACCGTTGACTCAGTCGGAACGTTTTAAAGAAGTGTTTTTGGCAGCGCGTCAAGCCCGCCGTCCACTCATTTTTGGTCAGCTGATTATTTTAGTGGTGTATTTACCGATTTTTGCACTGACTGGTGTAGAGGCAAAAATGTTCCACCCAATGGCTTTGACTGTTGTACTTGCACTCGTTGCAGCTATTATTTTGTCGATCAGCTTTGTACCTGCGGCTGTCGCACTTTTTGTCAAAGGTGACATTAAAGAAACTGAAAGCCGTTGGATGCTGTGGCTAAAAGAGCGATATCAGCGAGTATTGGACTGTACCTATCAGTATAAAGCGGTGGTTTTGACCTTCGCACTGTGCTTATTGGTGTTGACGGGATTACTTGCAACACGTATCGGCAGTGAGTTTGCACCGCAACTGAGTGAAGGTGACTTTGCTGTACAGCAACTGCGCTCTCCAAGCACAGGCTTAGAAGAATCACTTCGTATTCAGGAAAATACGGAAAAGCTACTTCTGAAGAAATTCCCTGAAATACAGGCTATTTTTGCGCGAACAGGCACGGCTGAAGTGGCGACCGATGTGATGCCACCGAATATTTCAGATGGTTACGTCATGCTGAAACCCCGTGATGCATGGCCAAATCCAAAAGAAACACTCGATGAAATGCGTAGCCGTATGCAGGCCTATTTAGCTACATTGCCCGGGAACAACAGTGAGTTTTCTCAGCCAATTGAACTGCGTTTCAATGAGTTAATATCGGGTGTACGTAGTGATGTCGGTGTCAAAATCTTTGGCGATGACATGCAAGTGTTAAATGCGGAAGCTGAAAAAATCAGTAAATTGATTCAACAGGTTTCAGGCAGTACCGCCGTTAAAGTTGAACAAACGTCGGGTTTACCTTTGCTCAATGTGGAAATTGATAAAAGCTTGGCGGCTCAATACGGCCTAAGTGTCAAAACCATACAAGACTATGTGTCAGCAAGCATTGGCGGACAAAATGTCGGTGAAATTTTACAGGGCGACCGCCGTTTTGACTTTGTGATTCGACTCAGTGAGCAAGATCGTAGTGTCAATGGGATTGCGCAACTGCCAATACAGCTTCCAAATGGTGGCAGCATTCTGCTCACCGATATTGCCACTGTAAAAATGATGGATGGCATTAACCAAGTCAGCCGTGAAAATGGCAAACGTCGTGTGATTGTCACGGCGAATGTGGAAGGGCGTGATTTGGGCTCTTTTGTCACAGAGCTACAAAATCAGCTTAAGCAATATCCGTTACCAAGTGGATACTGGATTGAGTATGGTGGTCAATTTGAAAACTTGGCCTCAGCGCAGGCTCGAATGCAGATTGTGATTCCACTGGCATTATTGACGATCTTTATTTTGCTGATGGCCGTTTTCCATAACATCAAAGAAAGCTTGCTGGTCTTCACTGGCGTTCCATTTGCCCTAACTGGTGGTGTGCTTTTCTTGTGGTTAAGAGACATTCCTTTGTCAATGTCGGCGGGTATTGGTTTCATTGCCTTGTCTGGGGTTGCCGTCTTAAATGGTTTGGTCATGCTGACCTTCATTAAAGAGCTAAGAGGGCAATACCGCTTACATGAAGCCGTTTGGCAGGGAGCGATTTTGCGATTAAGGCCTGTTTTAATGACCGCTTGTGTAGCGTCTTTAGGTTTTGTCCCAATGGCGCTTGCCACGGGCACAGGAGCAGAGGTTCAACGTCCACTGGCGACCGTGGTGATTGGTGGAATTATTTCTTCGACGTTATTGACCTTGGTGCTATTACCAGTGTTGTATCGTTGGATGAATGCAAAAAAAGAAACGAAAGTTTAATCCCTTAATCAGTTAAAGCATGGGGAGGCAAAACAATCTCCTCATGCTTTTTTATACTACTTGATATCAGTCTGACCGCTTTTGGGCGTTAAAAATGGCAAATCTGTTATAGTCTGTTATATTTTTTTTCACAAAGAACTGTATCTGTCCTTTCGTATAGGAAACCTTAGAATAATGAATATAGATAGAGCGTTGAGGTATTGGAAATGAACTTTTTACTGAAGAAAAATAGAGCTTGGTTTGTATTCTTTATCATTACTTTATATTCGTTTCTTGGATTTTTTCTTGGATTTATCATTTGGGAATACTTTTTGAAGTAAGTACATAGTAAAGCTAGAGAAAACTAAGGCAGCTAATACTTCAAAAAGTGATCTGAATCTTACTTTCTGACTACCAGACTCAACTCATAGCGAGACAAGTCTGGTTGTATAAACCTTAAAACTTCCATTGCACCGAGACAGATGCATTTAAAGGATCGCCGGGTTGAATCCACATATCACTATAACTTGCAACATAGTACGTTTCGTCTAAGAGATTGTGCACATTGAACTGATAACGTAGCTGATCTGTTGGCGCATAATAAGCATTTAGATTCAACAAAGTATACTCAGGTAAGTTGAAGTCATTATCTGTACTGTGTCCACTACGTTTGCCCACATAGATTGCAGTTGCACCGAGCCCAACTTTGTCTGCATTAGCAAGGGTCCATTCATAGTTGCTACTGATTGAGCCGCTGTGCTTCGGCACATTGCTGAGTCGTGAACCTTTAGCAAGACTTTGGTCTTTTTCCACTTGAGCGTCTGTGTAGCTATAATTGGCACGTATAGCGAATTGATCATTGAGCTGTGTTTCTAAATCGACCTCTAGCCCCTTACTTGAGACTTCTCCAGCGGTGATTTGATAGTTACTATCTGTTGGATCTGTGGTTAAAACATTCTCTTTATCCATTTTGAAGAGGGCTAAGCTCAGCAAACTCTGTGAGGTAATCCGATATTTCCCACCAATCTCATAGCTTTTGCCTTTTTCAGGATTAAACACATCGCCATTTCGGTCCATGCCACTGTTGAGCGCAAAGGATTCTCCATAGTTGGCGTACCATGACCAACGATCATTCAGTCGGTAGTTTAAACCCAAGCGTGGACTGGTTTGTTGTAAATCCTTTTTACTGGATGTATCTGTAAGTTTATTTTGAAAGTCTTGAGTGATGTGATCAAAGCGCGCACCAAACAGCACACTCCATTGATCATTGAGGAAAATTTGATCTTGTAGATTCAGTGCAAAATAGCGTTGCTGTTCTTCGGTGTTAATGAAAAGTGGAAGCTCGGGTAAGTATTGTCCATAAATAGGAGTATAGATATCAATACTATTTGGCACGCTACTGCTGTGGTTTCGACGCAGTTGTAATTGACGATACTTCATCTGCCCAAGTTCAGTGCTCAAAAGTACTTCATGACGGGCCCAGTCTTGTTGGATCGTCCCAAGAACTTCAGTTTGAAAGAGAATGTCATCACTTTTATTGTCACGGTAGCGACGCTGGCGCTCTAATGTTCGTCCATCACTTTGAATACGACGAGGTTCACTGGAAAAGCCTTTGAGCTGAGTATCTTTCACACTAAGAGCATTATTCATTTTCCAGTCATCATTAAACTGATGTGCAAGTCGAAGCTGATAGAAATGATCTTTTTGAATATGATCACCATCATCAGGTTCGCCTGTAAATGTTTTAGGGTCCATCACAAATTGTTTTTGATAACTACTTACACCACGGTCGAAGGTTCCATCTTGTCGGGTAAATTCACTGTCAAAATCTAATTGAGTTGAATCTGAAATTTTCCATGTGAGTTGAGGGGAGAAAAACCAACGCTCACTCTGCACATGATCACGAAAACTTTGGTTATCTTCATGTGCGACAGCAATACGATAAGCCACAGCATCACTGATTGGGGCAGTATGTTCAAAACTAGCACGGTATTTTTCTATACTATTGGTACGTAAATTCACTTCTGAAGAACTTTCCCATTCGGGCTTTTTAGTGTTGATATTAAGTAAACCGCCAGCTTCCCCGCGACCATAGAGCGCAGCCATTGGGCCTTTTAAAAAGTCGAGAGATTCAATATTCACCATATCTCGCGGAGCACTGAGTCCACGGTTGACACTCAGACCATTTCTGATGATTTGCGCCCCAATATTGGGGTCTGTACTAAAACCTCTAAATGAAAAGTTATCCCAAAAGCCGCCACCATAATTGGTTTGATTATAGACCCCACTCACTTGTGTGAGTGCATCGTCAATACGTTGCACATCTTGTTGCTGAATTAACGCTTTGGATAACACACTTCGACTAAATGGCACGTCTAAAATGTCATGGGAAAACTTAGTCATTGCGGTGCTTTGTTGAAGGTTTTCATCCTCAGTTTCGGCTTGTAGTTGGATGGTCTGGAGTACTTCTGCTGAAGTTTCCGCCCAAGTGAAAGAACTCAGCAGGCTTAAATATATGCTTGAGGAAAAAAGAGAGAATTTATTCATCATGAAGGAGAGTAGCTTAGATTTTGTATTGTTATGTTATAACATTTTAATGGTTTTGTAGTTAAAAAATCCCTCTAAATTCAAAAAATGGTTTAAAACATTTAAATAAATCAACCTAAACTTTTAGGTTCCAATCCACAATACACTGTTTCAAGTCAGCTAAAGTCCCAATACCATATGCTGTATCAAATACGACTGAAGATATGGAACGCAGATCTAAGTTATAATTTAAAAGCATGTGGTTAAACTATAAACTCAATTTCGAAATATGAACGCTCAAAGCTATCTCCCAATAATTTAAAAAAAAGCTGAGATATGTTGAATAATGTGCTTGTTCATTTTAAGAAAATTGTGAATACTCATGCCGCAAAATTCAGGCTGTAAATTTATCTTTTGGGGTTAGCAACGACTGTGAAAACGTATCAATTTTCTCGTTTACAAAAAGCATTATTGGCGGTTGGTTCATTTTCATGTCTAGGGCTTAACTCGGTATGGGTACATGCGGCAGAAGAGAGTGATGTGGAACAACTTGCAACCATTACAACCACTGCTCAAACTGAACAACTGGCTTATTATCAACCCAAAGTTAATTTGCCTGGGTTTGGTCAGCAAAACCTTGCAGCCATTCCTGCATCTATTCACACCGTTACTGCTGAACTGATCGCAGATCAACATGCGAAAACACTGAGCGATGTGGTAAAGAACGATGCGTCCGTTGGGGATGGCTATGCACCCATTGGTTACTATGCAAACTTTGTGATGCGTGGATTTAGCTTAAATGCGGGATCAAGTTATTTACTGAACGGTAATTTGCTACGCGGTGAGCAAAATGTAGCGCTTGAAAATAAAGAGCAAGTTGAAATCCTAAAAGGCATGAGTGCGATTCAAAGCGGTATGTCAACGCCAGGCGGTGTGGTGAACTATGTGAGCAAACGCCCCAAAGATGTCCAGTCTTTAACCCTTGAAGCAGACAGTCATGGCGGCAGCCGTGTGGCGACTGACCTTGGTGGATGGTTTGGAGACAATCAACAGTTTGGTTATCGCGTGAATGCAGCTTATGAAGACATTCACCCCTATGTTGAACATGCCGATGGAAAACGTTTGTTTGGTTCCTTGGCTTTAGACTGGAAAATTTCAGATCGTTCAAAACTTGAATTTGATCTTGAATCACAGCGTCAAAAACAGCGTTCGGTACCCGGTTATCAGCTACTTGATGGTAAAACTGTACCGACAGGAGTGAAATGGGATCGTTTACTGGGCTATCAAAGCTGGAGCAAACCTGTCACAAATGAAAGTCTAAATACGAGTCTGAAATACAGCTATCAAATCAATGATAACTGGAGCGGCAATCTGTCTGCTTCACAAAGTCGTGTAGTTGTAGATGATTACTCAGCCTTTGCTTGGGGGTGTTACAGCAGTGTGTGTCAAACTTCTGGTTTAGGTAATAGTTTTGACCAAAATGGGAACTATGACATTTATGACTTCCGCAGCCCAGATGATAGCTATTTAACCAATCAATTTAAAACAGGCTTAAACGGAAAGTTTAACACTGAAGCATGGCAACATAACCTGAGTTTAGAGCTATCCCATGCTTATAAACGCCATACTCAATATGATGCGATATATTTACCAGTAGTTGAGGGCTCTGAATCTACAGGAAATATTTATAATGATCCTATTACCTATACGCCTACGGATAAAGTCTTAGGTAATCATTACAAATCTTTAGATAGTCAACAAACAGCACTCAACCTGTTGGATCAAATCGAATTTAATGATGCTTGGTCAGTTTTGCTGGGCGGTAAGCTTTTGCATTTAAATGAAAGTGCCTATGCTGCTGATGGCAACAGTATTCGTGACACCGACGTCAATCGCTTCTTGCCACAGTTGGCATTGATGTATCAGCCTTGGCAGAACACTCATCTGTATGCTTCGTATGCCAAAGGGATAAGCGACGGCAGTCAAGCGCCTGCATATACAGATAATGCTTATGTTACCTTAGCACCAAGACGTTCAACTCAATATGAGTTAGGTCTGAAACAGCAATGGCAAGAGCTACTGTTTACTGGCGCTTTATTTGACTTAACACAAGACCATCAATATACCAACTTAGACAATTACTATGTCACCGATGGTGAACAGCATAATCTAGGTTTGGAATTGGGCTTGCAAGGTCGTGTTGCTGAAAATCTAGATATGACATCGACTTTGGCTCTGACCCGTTCACGTTTGGAAGATATACAGGTCGATGCTTATAAAGGACATCAAACTCAAAATGTACCGAAGGTTCGTTTTGCCAGTCATGTGTCTTATCAAATGCCTCAAATAGAAGGTTTACGTTTACTCGCAGGTATGCAATACAGCAGCAGTAAATACGCCAACAAAACGGGGACGGTTAAAGTTTCAGGCTATACCGTATTCGATGCAGGTGCAGCTTATAACTTCCGTGCTTATGGTTATGACAATATGCTTCGCCTGAATGTGGACAACCTGTTCAATAAAAAATATTGGCGAGATGCAGGAAGCTTCTTCGGGGATGACTATTTATTTCTGGGTACACCGCGTACAGCACAATTTTCATGGACTGTGAACTTCTAAATAGGCATCGTTAGGTTTTCTAAACTCTCCAATGTTGGGTCGTAGGAAAACCTATTGCTGGTAAGACTCATGTGTTAGTTGTGGGCTTATTCATAGGAATAAATGATTAAAGTTGAATAACTCTACAGAAATAGGTTTGTATAGAAAACTTTTACTGCACTATGATCAAAGCGAATTCTTAAGCTTGTGAATCAATATTCAAAAGCAAACTTTGAAGGTTTGATCTCAAGCATTTTTTACATTTTGTATTATCATGATATAGGAACATTTTATGTTTAATAAGAATAAACGCGCAATCGTGGTTGGTACTTCAAGAGGGATTGGTCTAGGTCTGGTTCGTGAGCTGCTTAATCAGCACTGGCATGTTATTGCGACCATCCGAGACATAACCCAAGTCTCTACAGGGTTGAATCAACTGCTTTCTGATTATCCAGACAGACTTGAATTAACTGAATTAGATTTAAATCATGTGCAAACGACAGACCGTTTACTCAGTAAATATCATGAAAGATCCATCGAACTACTGTTGGTTTCTGCGGGTATTCTTGGGCCAGAACATCAACGCGTTGAACAATGTACACCCAATGAGATTGCCAATCTATTTTGGGTAAATAGTATTGCACCCGTGACAATTGCGAGAAAACTTCTTCCTTTGATGAAAGAAAAGAGTGTCATTGCATTTATGAGTTCTCGCATGGGAAGCGTTGCTTTAAACGATGATGGAAGTATGGAGCTGTATCGTGCAAGCAAGGCTGCTCTCAACAGTATCACACGTGGCTTTGCAATAAATGAGGCAATTCCTGCCCAAATAGGCGTGCTGAACTTACATCCAGGCTGGGTGCAAACTGAAATGGGCGGAAGCCATGCACCCATCAACGTAAAAGAAAGCACAACGGGCATTGTACGTGTGGTTGAAGATTTTATTGGTAAAAATGAACAACAGTTTGTCGACTTTCAAGGTTATGAAATAACGTGGTGATAACCACAGCTTAGTTATGAAATAACGTGGTGATAACCACAGCTTAAATAATGCGATGCAGTTTCTCATTCTTTGAGGGACTGCATATTGCTTTCATCCTAAATAAAATAACAACTTGCTAAAAAGTGCGATAACCATTTAAAAATAGTCGTACCGTGTTTTGAATATTTTCTTGCAACTGTTCTGTATTGGGTAAATAGGACTCATCTCAAAACTACAAGAGATGCACCATGATTAATTGTATTTAAGAAATGTGATGGACAAAAAACACAATTTCTACATCTATACAATCCTATCTTTTTCCAGTAATTTTACTATGGTATGAAAAATGCTAAGAATAAAATGACTCAAAAGGATGACCTATGAAAAAAACGATTTCAGCTTTAACACTCAGTTTAAGCCTATTACTCCCATGTGCAGCATTTGCCAAAAATAATGTCGTTGTTGTCGCTACTGGTGGAACGATTGCAGGTGCTGGAGCAAGCTCTACCAATAGTGCAACCTATACTGCGGCAAAAGTTCCTGTAGATGCATTATTAAATGCGGTTCCCCAGATTCAAAACCTTGCCAATGTAACTGGTGTGCAGGCAATGCAAGTTGCATCAGAAAGTATTACGGATAAAGAATTATTATCCCTTGCACGTCAAGTCAATGACTTACTTAAAAAGCCTGATGTTAATGGTGTCGTGATTACACATGGAACTGACACACTAGAAGAAACAGCTTTCTTTTTAAATTTAGTGATTCATTCAGACAAGCCGATTGTATTGGTCGGGTCAATGCGTCCAAGTACTGCACTTTCTGCTGATGGCCCGTTGAACCTTTATAGTGCGGTTGCACTTGCTGCCGACGATAGTGCAAAAGGTAAAGGAACTTTTGTGCTCATGAATGACGACATTTTTGCAGCACGCGATGTTTCAAAAACAATTAATATCCATACCAATGCATTTATGAGCCAATGGGGAGCGCTCGGAACCTTAGTCGAAGGAAAACCATATTGGTTTAGAAATACAGCAAAACGTCATAATAAGAGCTCAGAATTTAATATTGAAAATATTAAAGGCGATAGCTTACCGCTGGTACAAATTGTTTATGGTTCAGGCAATATGTTGCCGGATGCATACACGGCTTATGCGAAAGCAGGGGCAAAAGCTATTATTCATGCAGGTACAGGCAATGGTTCTGTAGCTAATTATATTGTCCCGACTTTAACTGACTTGCAGAAACAAGGTGTGCAAATTATTCGTTCATCTCGTGTACCCCAAGGTTTTGTTCTTAGAAATGCAGAACAACCAGATGACAAATATGGTTGGGTCGTCGCACATGATCTTAACCCGCAAAAAGCTAAATTACTTGCTGCACTTGCTTTAACAAAAACAAAAGATGCAAAGGAAATCCAACGCATTTTTTGGGATTACTAAACCCAATAACTGTGAACTCGCACAGTAATGCTTTTCAGCTAAGCACCTTAAAAATTTAAGGTGCTTTTTTAGCGTCTATTAAATAGATTAAATTCATCGACTCTATATTGAATAAATATTTAACAAATCAACAGTAATCTATACTCACCATCTTTTTCGACAGGCGCTCTATGCACACAAGGCAAGACCTGTTGCGTCGGATGATCTACCGCCAAGCGCCAAAGATGTCCTAAGCCTAAATTCACAGGTTTTACATTTGGTTTAGACTGATAATGCAAATCAAAAAAGTACTCTTCTAGGAAAGCTTCAAATTCAGCTTCTGAGCCGTCATGTAGTTCCTTGAGTTTTTCTCTGATTTCTGGAAGCAAAATCTTTTGTTCTACCTGATCATTGGGCACGATATCACTTGCAGCGCCGTGGTAGGTACATAAGAAAGTATCTGTTTCAATCGGTGAACGATCTATATGAAACGAATATACATCTGTTGAAATAAAATCTAGCTCGTCATCTCGTTCATAACATTTTAGTAAATTAAGTGTAGGGGATGCACCGAAATCAGTTAATAGCTGTATATCTTTTAAAATGATTTCCCTTGCGAGATTCCCTTTTTCTGAAAGTTGTAAAGCTAAAAGATCGTCAACGGAAACTTCTGTAATATTCTCTTTTAACTCAAGTTTAGCCACAATTTCTTTAAAATCACCAATCAAATCTCTATGCCAACAAAGTGCATTCATTTTTCCTTGAAATTTGGAGTTTACAAGTTCAGAGAAAGAAGAAACTACACTAATTTGGGAGTTATTAGAAAACGGATTTTTCATAGCAGACTTAAATAATAAACCATACGCAATATTATACGCTTAGCATCAAAAAGAAGGAGAATGGTTAATGATACTGGGAGACTCATCAAAATTCTCAGTATTTCATCAAGAACTTATGACAACGTTGTGCATGCTACAGTCTTTAGATATGCTATTTAACACAAAATGAAGCTGTGTAGCTTCAGAATGACTTAATACTTGAGAAGAATATGACCCAAAAAATACTAGATCGCTTTTCTTCATTAGTAAATGAAGGTAATTTAATTTATAAAAAATTTGAGAGTAGTGGATCTGGCTATAATGCAGAACTAAATTCAGATTTTATTGAATGGCAAATGAAATCTAAAAATATTTTAAATATTACTTGTGGTGAAGAATCACATTATTTATCTCAGTTTAAAACAAATCTTAAAGCAGGAATGGGGGATACCAACATATCAATATTAAATCGTCTAATTCCAATTTTAAGAGCTGCTGAAGACGATTTAAAAAATGGTTTTTTAATTACTATCAAACAACTAGTTCAAGCTGACGTCTTTGATAGTGAGTTAGAGCAAGCTAAATCACTTTTGCAAAATGGCTATAAAAATGCTGCCGCAGTAATTGCTGGCACTGTATTAGAAACTGCTATAAAAGAAATATGTCTTAATAATGGTATTGAATTAGATAGAAAAAAATTAACACACTTAAATGATGAACTTGCTAAAGCTGGTATTTACAATAAGCTTCAACAAAAACAAATTACTGCTTTAGCAGATATTAGAAATAACGCTGCTCATGGTGATTATGATCAATTTACCCAAGAACATGTTGAGCGAATGATTGAAGATATTGAAAAATTTTTACTAACGTATTCATCATAAAAAGAACCTTCGCTATCTAATGATGGATTCTATTTTCGAATCAGAAAAATAAATATGAAGTAGCTGTACCTGATCTATAACCTAGTCTTAATACAACCTAAGCTTGATCCTGTATCAGCTACTTATTTAGATAAATCTATTTCCTTTATTCATGTTCTCTACGAAGACTCAATGAAAGCTCATCCCAACGTTGTATTGCTGCATCCATCGCTTGCATTTTGACATGACCAAAACCGCGTACATCCGCTGGTAATTGAGCGATTTGCTCAGCAACTGATAAGTCATAACTTTCAGGTGCAGAACTAATAGCTTTGACAAATGCGATATAACGATCACGCCACGCATGTTCTTTTTGACGTTCTTGATGTAAAGCAAATGGATCAAGAAAAGTTTCTCTGAGCCACTGTAGGCGAGCAAGAATCATCATCGGAATACGCATCCAATATCCGAAATCACGTTTGCGTATGGTGCCATGAGCACCCAAAGCTGGCGGTGCTAAGTGATAGGTTAAACGTAGACCTTGACCAAACTGCGTTTCAATAGATTGTTTAAAGCTTTTTCCTGTGAGTAAGCGTGCAACTTCATATTCATCTTTATACGCCATGACCCTATAGAGCTGTGTCGCAATGGTTCCAGCGAGTTCTTCTGGTAATACTTTGGCAGCTTGTTCAGCAAGATTTCGATACTGATTTGCATAGTCTTGATTCCAATACTCGACCAGACGAGCTGAACGATCTTCAATGAGTTCAACCAACGTGGTTGGTTTACGCGTTGTTGGTATGGTTGCAATAATGCGTTTGGCTAAGTCAGGGTCACTCATCAAATGACACCCGATACGGAAAGCTTCAAGGTTTTTTTCAGTAGCCGTACCGTTGAGGTGAATTGCCTTTTCAATACTTTCGCGTTTAAGTGGTATCTGACCTGCTTGCCAAGCCATGCCAAGTAAGATTTGATTTGCAAAGATTGCATCACCTAAAACTTGTGTGGCAATACGTGTTACAGGTAAAGATGTGAGTTTGTCCTGTGTAGTTCGACCACGAAGTCGGTGAATCAAATCTGTAATTGGCGCATACCAATCACGAGACTCAAGGAAATCAGAAGTAGGGGAACCATCTTCATTGACAATGACAACAGCATCCGCTTTTAAGCGAGAAAGTGCCGCATTGCTGCCTGCGACAATGGCATCTGCACCAATTAAGAGATCACATTGTCCTGCAGGGATTTTGGTTGCGGAGATTTGCTCATCTTCTGTAGCGAGTTGTATGTAGGAGTAAACCGTACCACCTTTTTGAGCAAGTCCAGCCATATCCATGATACGTGTAGCTTTACTCTCCAAATGAGCAGCCATTCCCAATAAAGCACCCGCTGTAACTACACCTGTACCACCAACACCGCCGACCAAGATACGGATGGGCTTTTGATCAAGTTCAGGAAGGATAGGCTTTTCTGGCCAGCCAGCTTCTATACCTTTGAATATTTCTGGACGTTTCATATCACGAGTATGGACTGTGACAAAACTTGGACAGAAACCTTCGACACAAGAAAAGTCTTTGTTACAACTGCTTTGATTGATTTGACGTTTCGTTCCTAATACTGTTTCAACAGGTTCAATTGATAAACAGTTCGATTGTTTAGAACAGTCACCGCAACCTTCACAAATCTCACTATTGATAAAAACCCGTTCAGCAACATCAGGATAAGCATTGCGTTTGCGACGGCGACGTTTTTCACTGGCACAGGTTTGAACATAAATTAACGCTGTAACTCCAGAAATCTCACGTAATTTGCGTTGCACATCATCCAGCTCATTTCTGTGATAAATCTCGACATGAGCAGCAATACCTTCTTCGGCATGAATCAGCTCAGGTTCATCCGTGACGATGACTTGTTTTGTGATACCTTCAGCATCCAATTGTCGGGTTAACTGTGCCACGCTAAGATGACCATCGACATGTTGTCCACCCGTCATTGCCACTGCGTCGTTATAGAGAATTTTGTAGGTCATATTGAGTTTTGCAGCGATCGCTTGACGTATGGCAAGATAACCTGAATGGAAATAGGTTCCATCGCCTAGATTGGCAAAAATATGCTTTTCATTGGTGAAATGAGAAGCACCAGCCCAACTCACGCCTTCACCACCCATTTGCGTGAACGTTTCTGTGCCATGATCTTGTAACACGGCAATATAATGACAACCGATCCCGCCCAGTACACGACTGCCTTCGGGTAACTTAGTTGATGAGTTGTGAGGACAGCCGCTACAAAAGAAAGGTTTACGTTCTGCAATATCTAAAACACGCCGTGACTCGTGCTCTGCTTTTTGTAACAGCTCAAGTCTATTTTGAATTTGCGTTTTTAAGCTTTCTGGAAGATCTAATTTTAAGAATCGAGCAGCCAACATTTTTGCAATCGGTTCAGGTTGGAACTCATAATGACCAATCAAAGGCGCTTCATCAATCGATGTACTCCATTCACCTTTTCCATCACTCGCTTTACCGATGATACGCGGGCGTTTGCCATCTGGAAGCGCATAGAGTTCATCTTTAATCTGTGCTTCAAGAATAGGGCGTTTTTCTTCTACAACGATCAGTTCTTCTAAACCTTCGGCAAATTCACGCAGACCTTGCGGTTCTAAGGGCCAAATTAAAATAACTTGATACACTCTCAGTCCGAGCTGTTGAGCCGTTTCACCTTCAATTCCGAGAATACGTAATGCTTCAGTCGTATCTAAATAACCTTTACCACTGGCTGCAATACCAATACGCGCATCAGGACAATGCCATGTCACTTGATTCAGCTCATTTTCACGTGCATAAGCCAATACAGCGGGCAAGCGATATTGATAAAGACGTTCTTCTTGTTGAATGCCGTGATCTGGCCAACGAATGTTGACACCATCTTCAGGCATTTGAACATTTTTGGGTAAAACAGGAGTGACTCGATCTAAATCCACATGAACAGAAGCCGAAGTTTCAACGATTTCACTAACTAACTTCATCGACGTCCATACGCCCGCAAAGCGTGACATGGCGACCGCATGTGCGCCTAAATCCAGAATTTGTTGTATTGAAGTCGGGTAAAATATTGGAATGCCACAACCAATCATCACGTGTTCTGACTGGTGTGGAATACTTGACGATTTACAAGAGTGGTCATCACCAAAGAAGGCAACCACACCACCTCGTTCTGATGTTCCTGCAAGATTGGCATGACGCAGAACATCTCCAGAACGATCTACCCCCGGGCCTTTGCCATACCACCAAGACGTTACACCATCATATTTACCTTGCCCTGCGAGATTGGCTTGTTGGGTACCCCAAATTGCAGTAGCAGCGAGATCTTCATTTACACCGGGTTGAAAAACAACATGATGGTCTTTGAGTATGCCTTCAACTTGCCAGAGAAAATTATCATAATTTCCGACAGGGGAACCACGATAACCTGAAATAAAACCAGCAGTATGATAACCGTTTATAGTATCCCGCCGTGTTTGTGCGAGTGGTAAACGCACCATGGCCTGAATACCTGTCATGTAAGCAGTACCGTCATCACTGAGATATTTATCTTCAAGTGACACATCCTTGGTTGGAATTTTATTTGGGGTAAATTTTGTCGCTATATTCATTTATATCTCCTTTGAATTTTGTAGATCGAGCTACTTTCTTTTCTCAACATCCCGTTGAATATTTGGAGTAAATGACATACTCGAAAAAAGATTGATCAGTTCAACTTAAGACAATGAAACTGTTCAATGTATGTACATTAATGTCATTGTGGGTGATCCAGACTGGTGCAACAATGCGTAATTAAGAAAAACATATTTACGTTATGCGCAAAAATCTTGATGGTGGATTACTCCATGCAATGCATGCTTTCCTAAAAGTCATTGATAGTGGAAGCTTTACGGCTGCCGCAGAGCAGATGGAACTGACAACAGCGCAAGTGTCCCGACTCATTAGCGAGTTAGAAGGGCGATTAGGCACAAAATTACTACAACGATCGACCAGACAGCATGCGTTGACCGATATTGGTGCAGCTTATGCAGAGCAATGTCGTCAAGTACTCGCAATGGTGGAAGAGGCTGAAGCTCAAGCCATGGGAATGGCAAGCAAACCGCAGGGCAAGTTACGTGTTTTGAGTATGGCCAGTTTTGGTCATCATTATGTATCTCCGATGCTAGCCGAGTTCTGTCAAACCTATCCCGAGCTTACGGTTGAATACCGTACTTCGCAGAATGTACCAGACCTTTTAGCCAAAGGAATTGATGTCAGTTTATATCTCACTGAATCTTTGGCCGACTCAAGATTTGTTGCTCGCCGAATTGGAACAATATTTTCATTACTCTGCGCATCGCCAGCCTATTTAGAAAAATATGGCGAACCCAAATCATTAGATGACCTACAAAAACACGCATGTTTAAAATTGGTGAATCCATCTATTACACCGCAATGGCATCTAGTCAGTGAAAACAGTTGTTCATATCAAATCGATATTACAGGGCAGTTGATTGCTGACACACCAGAACTATTATTAGACATGGTGCAACAAGATATGGGTATCGCATTACTTCCAACTTTTGCTGTGATTGAGGCTATACGTACTGGGCGATTGCGCCGTGTTTTAGCAGATTGGAGATCACCTGATATTGGTGTTTATACCTTACTACCATCGCGTCATTTTATAGATGCTAAAACAAGGGCATGGTTAACATGGGTTGAGCAGCATATTTCTCCTAAAATTCAAAGTGATACAGACTATTTTTTATAATGCCAATTCATGATTCAAAGAATTAAAGAAAATATTCAATAAAAGGTAGGTTTACCATGAACCACAGTCCATAAATAAGATACCGGTAAAGATCACTGGAGATATTGATGGTAAGAACCACTAATGACTTAATTTTTTGCCAACTATGTGATTCAGGCGAGAAAGAATTGAATTTAATTGTTGTTTGCGAAAAATCAGTTTTTATATGCAATGAGTACTTAAAGAAACGCCGAGCTGAACAAAAAGAAGCTGGAATTGTTATAGATGAGTCGGAATAGGCACATATACAAAACTGGAAGCTATGACAGATCAAAGGGGGTTTTAACCAAGACTGACAATGTATACATGCGCGATCTACTGGAGACCGTGCTAGAACAACTGCAAAATTCAGAATTAGATAACGATAAAGAAATAGATCAGCTCAAACAGTTTTTTATCAAGTTAGATCATCACATCGATAGGTTGCGTGCGTAGATTTCGGCATAACGTATATTATGTTCATTAGCGTACTCGGCATTGTGAATATAATTTTACTAAGATTCACAATGTCGAGCTGTAGCACCAACTGAGGTTGCGTAGGCTACAGTCTTGGATATGCTATTTAACATAAAATTACGTTATGCGACATCGAGCGCAAAAGAAAAGGGCTTACCACAAGCCCTTTTTTCATAATTCTAATAATCAGGATCGACATAAATAATTAGTCGTCTTTTTTAAGAACTTCGCTTCTGTACCTCAGAACTTCGTCTGCTGTCAGGTTTTTTAGGTGATATTTGATTAGAGCGTGTATTACATCTGTCTCTTTCATAATGGTTTTTTTATTGACCACGAACTTCATCAAGGCTTCTTTAACTTCCTCAACTTCATCAGTTCTCAATTTATAGACTTTGCTCATAACTAAGTTACCAAGTAGATTTTTTTCATATTAACAATATTTAAAGGTTGACAAGTTTACTTTAAAAAAACCATAATTCTTTAAACAAAGTTAAAAAGTAACTTTTCTAATGAATGACAAAGAACAAGCTTTCGAAATCGTCTCTAAAATTATCTTTGACAGGGCATGTCAGCTCATTGTTGGGGGAAATCCTGCTTACGAGTCTGAGTCGGTTCTTTTTCACATTGAAATGTGCATGACAGAGTGGGGCTACCGTTCTGCCAAAGTTGCTGAATACTGCGATTCAATAAAACAAGAAAACGATTTAATGCGTTCAATGGGGATCAAGTAATGCCTGAATTAAATTGGTCACTAAACCGAAACTACATTAACGAAATTGATCTGCCTGAGAACAAAAAACAATCGAATACAGCGAGTTTACAGTGGGGATTGAAAACCCCCTCTAATAAGATGCCGGTAAAGATTTGGAGAAATAATGAAACATGATGCTCACGTACTGAAATTTAAAATGCAATATTTTCCGACTAAGTTGTTTTTCCTTAGCATTTTTGCATTTGCTTTTTTTGGATTCCTTCTTGGTCATGGCTTGGGTCTTAATTCTTGTTTATCGCTTATTTCATGAAAAATCGGCACATTTACAAAACAGTCAGCTATGACAGATCAAAGGGCGTTTTAACCAAGGCTGATTATGTGTTTATGCGTGAATGCCTAGAAAAGCATTTAGAAAACATGCAGTTATCCAATGAAGATTTAGCTCGAGAGATTGACACTTTAAAGGTGCTTTTTATCAAATTGGATCATACAATAAATAGGCTGTAATGCCGAACTAGCGGCTTATAACATGCGGGTTACGATTGACTAAATTTAAATCAAAATAGGGTGTTTTTATGTTTGAGACTGTTTTTATTTCTGACCCTAATTTTAAATATACTCAATATTTTACTTTTGAGAATTTTTTATTGGCTTTCTGTGTTGCTGTTACTATTGCTGCAATTTTTATTATCATTCCTGATATTTTTACAGATGAACAATTATAAAGCTCACGGATTTCGGCATAACGTATATTATGTTACTTAGGATACTTCACTGGAGAGATTAACATTGAGCTGAATCTCTCCAGTGAAGTTGCGCCAACGGCTGAGTTATGTAGGGCGCAATCTTGGATATGCTATTTAACTTATGTTCACCTAGAATCTAGTTCACAATTAAATTTATGTTTAATAAACAATAAATTTAATTACTTAGAGCACTAAAGTGATAAATTATAAAATATTTGGTTCATGAACCTAGCTATGAATACATATTCTCCTACTAAAAAGATCTTAATAATAGACTCAGTTTTTCTGGGAGAGTGGTGGCGGGCCACCACTAATTAAAAGGTGTCTACAAAATTGGTGGCTATTCAATAAGTGTAGGTTACTATTTGGTATGAAATATTATGCTGAGACTAGGGTTTTGATAGCTACTAATTCTGTTTGGCTTTTTGGCGCAAGACATACAGATATAAGCTTTCTACTTTGTCACGTGCCCATGGTGTGGTACGTAAGAATCGCAATGATGATTTAACACTTGGATCTATGCAAAAACATCTAATTTCAATTTTACGGTTTAAGCCTTCAAAGCCACCGTAGTAATCCAATAATTAATCCAAAATGTCAGCAAGTTTTTTGCCGTGTAAAGGGTGATTGGAGGTGTTCATAATAGATCAACCATATTTCGGGAGGCCATTATTATAACCTGAGCCAGTTAGAAAATGAGAGGACTGGAATTTAAACGTAATTAACATAACAAGAAAATGGGCTATTTCAGGTGTATCAGATTTATCGTAAAATGAAGATATGCTACTTCAGAATGAAAAAGGTATATTAATGTTTTCAGAATATAATCAAATGATTCAAAATATAGATGAGTTAATTGGTTTTTTAAAAAGTTTAGATATTGAGGCAGCATTAAGATCCTACTTAGAACGAGATTATTTATTAGCTAATCAGTATGTTGAAAATTATAACAATAATTTAAATAATGATTCAAATACAGATGGTCGTGTTGCATTAATAGGATTATATGAATTATATAAATGGATTTGGTCTATAAAGGAATCCAAAGATTTTAATATTTTAATCCCGCACTTAAAAATGTTGTCTGAATCAGCTATAAGAATTAACTCTTCTACAGATATGTATAATCCTGTGACTAAAAAACAGGATGATAGCACCAATAAATTAATCGAAACAATTGTAGCTATGTTTGCTATAAAAATTGGCTCAAATGTTGATTTAGATGATCCTGTAAAATCATCAGCTGGTCTAAATCCAGATATTATGTTTGATTACTCAGGTAAAAAAATTGCTATAGCATGTAAGACCTTAACATCAGACAAACCAAAAACTTTATTTGATAATATAAAATCTGCTATTAAACAAATAGATAGATCGAGTTGTGATATAGGTTATATTGCTATTAATGCAATGAATATCCTTCCACATAATAAAATTGACTCAAATATATATTCTGATATTGAAACCCCGATGAACTTACTTAGGGGAGATTTACTTAAAAATACGGATATCATTAGATCCGAATTTAATTTAGAAATAGATGAAATATTTTCTACATCTAAGGCTCGCCCATCGATCATATTTTTTATTCATGGAAATACTAGATTAAAAAATTCATTACTTGGAAATATTTCTACGATCTTAAAAGGAACTTATGTGGATAATATTTCATCTAAAATAAATATAAATCAAGATATTGATTTTTTATCAAAAATAAATGAATTCATACATAATAGACTATAGGAGTATATATGGAACAACAAATTAATAATGGGTATGATTTTGGAAATGCTCATGATCCAAATATTTCGATACTTCTAGCAACAACTTCTGATGAATTAGGTAGTGTATTAAGAGCACACTTTTGTTTAGAAGAGTTCCTAGATGTTTGGTGTAATACTATTACTGGTGTTAAAGATTTTTTAGATATTGGTTTTATTGGATTTGATAAAAAACTAGCTATTGCTAAAAAGTTGGGACTTGGTGACGATCAAGCTTTAGCATTTAAAGAATTTAATAAATTAAGAAACTCTTATGCTCATGATAGTAGCTTTCAGTTAACTAGAGAAAAATTAAATAGTCTAAAGAATAATGTAGACAGTATTGTTGCTCATCATAATGGCGAGGTACTACCATCATGTGAAAGTCGATATTTAGAACTTGAAGGTAATGGGAGAAAAATTACATGGAATGCAGAAGATACAACTGATCATGAAAGATTTATTCTCTTATATCTTCACCTAAGTATGAAATTGTATTATCGTTTTAGTTATGACTTTTTAGAACGAGGCATCCCATTTAATAAATTTAATCAACCTGCTAGTTAACTGATGAAAAGAGTCCACGTTATCTAATGATGGACTCTAGTCTCAAATTTAAGACTTTTATCAAAAACTACTTCATCAATTTTTTGCTTTTGTTGTGAACAATCATCATGTGTAGCAGGTCTTTCAATTGCTCTCGCTTTTTACCATCAAAACGTTAAACTTCACGAAAGAGAATTTTAAGGTCGCCATTCAAACCTGATTCCTTTACGTCAAATAAAACCATATCAGAACTTACCCGTTAATCTTACCTAAAAACCATAGGAACTCAAAATAGAATTTCACCCAAGCCTTTGGAGTTTAAGTAACTATTTGGACTGTTGTTCACCTAATTCCGTAAATATATTCAGCAAATATGGTATGTGATTTCATATTAAACCTACTTTTCATCAAATAATTAAATTTCAATAGTTAATTCTTCAAATTGAAATTCACTATAATCCCGCTCTTTTGAAGCAATATTTACCTTACATACATATTTAAATTCAGTTTCAGTATTTCCTATATATTGAAAATATTGTGGAGAAAGTAGTGTGTAAGTCGCACATTTGGGTTTCATTTTTGAAGGATATGACCTTTTCCACTCATCATTCCAATAACCTGATACACCAAATTCCATATCATTTAATAGATATTTAATAAGATTATTATCTGACTGACCTATAATTTTCACTTCAGTGTCAGGAATGATAGGGATGTATATACCTCTTGAATCCTGTTCAACAGACCAATGACCATATCTATGGTGAGGGAAAGCTGTTCCAACAAAAGAAAAATTATCTGAAGTTATGGCCTTAGATTTAAGATATCTGTACTCTAAATTTCCTTCTAATAACAAGCCAATAGAAACAATTTTAGATCTTTTAGCTGCTTCATTTTTATCATTTATTATCGTGCAAGTGATATCTAAGTGCAAATTAGGACTAAATTCTATTGGGAAGGATAATGCTCCCAGAACTTGACCTTTATTGCTTGCATTGCAAACTTTAATTAAATTTCTAAGATAATCTTCGAGAGCTTCAATACTGTATTCATTTAGGGAATCCCACTTTGTAAACCATGGTGCTCTAGATGGTAAGAAATTTAAATATGCTGTTTCAAGTGGTAAAGCTTTTATTGAATAGAAATTAGCATAATCTTCGGGCATTCCATAATGTCGTTTAGCAAACTCAAATACTCTTAAATATGCAGACCTAGCTCTATGAGTATTTAGTGTATAAAACTGACCTGTGTTATCTCTTTCTAAAAAATATCGATATGTGTCATGAAGTCTAGGCTTATTAATAAACGTTTTGTTCCATTCATGCTGAAAATCTTCAGTCAAAGGAATAGAATACTTTTCTTCGAGATCTTCGCAAGTACTCAAATATATAAGTGGAAATTCAGTTCCAAGGTTTTTCCTGAAATTTGATTCTCTTTCAATTAAGTCTGAATTAATATCAAAGTTTCCTTGGTAATAACCGTAGTTGCAAGTTTTAAAGTCTATAGCATTCAATAATTGATCAGACAAACCAGATCTAGCAAATACATATTCTCCTAGAGAAATAGTTGGGTGATAACCTTTCTGACAAGCCATCCAAAATACACATAAAATTTCGATAACTTCGGACTCTAATTTCCTAGACTTCAAACTCTTCAATAATCTATCTTCGATGATTTTCTGAGTGTCATTTACAGCTAACAGCGTAGACAGTTCACTTGCCGTCCATTGCTTAATGCTCGTGAACGGCCACTGTAACCTAGTGACAAGTAAAGAGACGGATATTTCATGTTCATCTAAATTTTGATCCCAATTCCAATTTAGGCTCTGTAAATTCAAATTCCGAGTTTCTTCTTTTAGAACCTCAATCATTACTTCAATAAATAATTTGACTTCTTCTATACGATCAAGTTGTATTAACAGGTAAACTAATCGGGAAGATGGAATTACAAGTCCTATATCTAATCCTTTGTCATCTTGAGTTGAGCGTTGAATGAAATCATCTGCTTTTTCTTTATATTCTTTAGCAACAATATCTAAACGTTTGAAAGTGTGTTCAGTAGACTCAAACCAATGATTAAACCAACCACCTTTATTTGATTGGGCTTTAATAAGAACTTCAAATGCAAAATTTTTTCCCCTAGTAGATTTTGTAATTTCATAGATAGGATCAAGTAGTAAATTTTCATCTTTATTATGTAGATCATTATCTTTTATATAATTCCAAACATATTTAATGAAGTCAGATTTTTTTACTTTAGGTTTCCAATATTCCATCCACGGCAGTAAATGATCTCTGTTTTTATAATCAGACTTAACCAATGTCAAAAAATCAGGAAATTTTTCTAAGGGATAGTCCTCATAACTAATAGTATTGGGAATTTCATTTGTAGATGAATTTTCAGTCTTCTTAATATATTTAGGAAGATTTTCCATTCCATTGTGATCTAATGCGATATTAATTAACTCTTTCGCACGGTCTATATCTGAATTATTTTGTAATGCATATAGATCATCTTGTGAAAGCCCAGTTCGGCAAATTGACTCCCAAACAGGAGACGACAAGTTTGGTAAATTACTTAATATTTGATGAAAAGAATTTTCTGCATTGTGCCAATCACCATTTTGAACCTCCCATTCAAACTTAGAAGTCAAACACGATAAATCGAGGCTAGACAAAAGTTTTGTATATTGTGGTAGGGCATGTCTAGTTTCTTTACCATCTGTATATTCCAAAATTTGTGTTACTTCTGAAGAGATTTCCTGTAAGTAGAAAAGAGCCTCTCTTGGATGTTTTTGAGATAGATACTCAATTGAATCAAGTACTTCAAAGACACCCACATCTTTTCGCCAACCATAACCTAAAATTAAATCCCAACATTGATAAGAATATCGCTCGATATATTCTGGTTTCTGATGAAGTAATGCAATTTTTGCTAAATTTGAAAAATAATCACATCTTTCATTAGTCTCCTGAATTTCTTGAGCAAATTTTTTATTTATAATTTCAAATAAGTATTCAATAGTCTCATTATCGAAATACTTAATGTTTTGCTCGGCATACCACTCAATAAACCAATAAATATTAAAATATTCTTTTTCTTCTACACCTTTAAAATTAGACAGGGTAATACTTTTTTTATTAATGATTAAATTTAGAGTTAAGCAAATCTCAAACCAATTGTTTTTAAATCGGTTTAACTCTCCTTCATCTTTATAAGTTTCATGAATAGGAAGATCTGAACTATTTAATAATGAATATACTTCTAAAAATTTAATTTCTTCATTATATTCAATAAGTTTTACGACATGGTCACCCATTTCGACTAATAAGTTATACAGAGGGGCTTTTACAGAATTACTATAACTTAATATAGAAAGATGGCAGAAACTTCCTTGGGATGCTAAGTGTTGGAAGAAGTTCTCAAAAAAGTAATCTTTATAATTAAAGACTAGTTGATCACTTTTAAATATTAGATAGTGTTCTTCATCTTCATCTTCATCTTCATCTTCATCTTCATCTTCATCTTCATCTTCATCTTCATCTTCATCTTTGCAAATTAAATAGCTTTGCTTGAATAAATTATTTTCTAAAATTTGAACAACTTTTCCTAGAGGGGATGCCTCGAACAATGCTTCATTTTCTAAACATCCAAGTTCAACTTCCTGAATAGAACCTAGATTTATTATTTGCTCTGCTATCATCTTCTGGATGTCTTCATTCTCTATTACATTGAAAACATCTAGCAATTGTTCAAAATTATCATTCAAACAATTTATTTGGCACAACAATGTTATCCATTCTTCATTCCACGTTTTAATTGAATCTTTTTCGACAAGAGAAGGAATATACTTATCATCATTTAAAATTTTAGCATGCAGCATGAGTTTTAAATTTTTATGATAAATATCATCATGTTGATGACCATTGTGCAAACGCTCTTCACTTAGAAATCTTTCACGACACCAGTTTGCAATTGATAAAGCTTGGGGCTTATCATTTCTATACCATAAGGCTATTGATAAAATTCCTAAATCAGCTACTGAAAGTTGGTGACGTAAGGAAATTAACTCATTGATTGCAGACTGAGGGGCAGTGGTTAGAAATATAATTTTTAACTGGTTAAAATCAGTTAGTTGATATTGAGGACCGTTTAATAAACGTGTTTTTATCGATCTATGTTTGTATGCTTCAGCATACTGTCGATCTTTAAAAGCAACCGTTTCAGCTTGAGTTAGTAAGTCAATAAAAATTTGGGGATCATAACCTTCTACTAATCGCTCGATAATCCAATCACGTGTTAGGCCACTTCTTAAAGGGCTAGTATTACCATGTAAAGCATGGCAATACCATAACCATCTCTGTTTTAATGACTCGGGTGCATCATGCTCAAGCCAAGTGCATAGAGGTACCAATAATGATTCAATGATTTCATCATGGTTATCTCTACTTTTGACAAAAACACTCAAGCTTTCATGAAATGGTCTTAAACCAGCTAAAGATTCATGGAGCAAAAAAATTACTGAATTTATATCTAACAATGAATCAGAAAAAATTTTATTAAAAGAAGTTCTAGGCCAGAAAAAATTAAAATTGACAATAAGGTGGAGTATATCTCTTTGCTTATGATTTAACTTATGCCAAATCGATAGATAATACTCTTGGATATCCCCACCACTATGCATAGGAAGCTTATTGATTTGCCACTCATTAATCGGAAGTAGGTTAGTTCTTAGATATTCACAAGTATAGATCAGTTGTAACGGATAACCATGTGTAGAATTTAATAGTGCTGAAGAAGCTTTAGCGATGATTTCATCTTTATTTCCAGAATCATTCGTTATTAATGCTCCATCTTTTATTCTTTTAGTTACATAAGCTGAAATGGCATTGCCAGACATAGAGGGAAGGTATGTCCAATTACTCTTAGGGCATAAAGTTAAAAGTTTTTTTGGTAGATATTCATCGTCTACAGGTTGTGTACCAATAATAATTTTAAGATTGTCTGGTAGTGGTAATAATGTTTTAAAAATCTCCTCTAATGGATTGATATTTCTATTATTATCTCGACAAACGTGATCTAAACCATCAATAATAAATATGAAAGGCTTTCCAATTTTTTTATAGTGACTTCCACATTTTTCAAGAATATTTGTTAAATTTTCAGGTTGTTCATGAGATGAAATCTTAACTTTATGATGAAATTGTCTGATTTGTGAATAAAGTGATTCAGAAATAACTCTTAAAGAAAGTCTATCCTGTGTTCTATCATGGGTAGAAATAAAATAATGATGTCTGATATAGGGAATTTTCTTATCTTCTAATTCATTACAAAGGTAACTCAGATATGTACTTTTACCTAAGCCCGGGCTACCAGTTAGAACATGTATATTTGTTTTTGCTTCACCAATTATTTCACTAACAAAATTTTCATGAAAACTTTCATCTGGCAACACGTAATCATCTGAAATATAAAAACTCTGAGGTATAGGTTCAGGTCTTTTTGTATGGATAATTGAACGTAATATGTCTAAAGTAATCCAACCTTGGGGGGCTGGATAATTTTGAATTGTTGCCCATTTCTTAGCCTCATATAAGAGACGTAAACATCCTATTTCATCACTAACTTTCATTAGAGAATCTTGTACCTGATTTTCGAGTACTAAATATATGGGATCATCATAAGCAACTTTTAAATTCTCAATAAAGGTTTTAGCTTCACCTTTACTACCTAACTGCTTTATGATTTCGTCCTGAATATTTTTAGGTATTAATTCAAATTGAAGATAAGAAGTTCCTTGAAAGCAAGGCTCTACATCTCGTGCAAGACGCTTATTTGTTACTAAATTAATTGAATTTATTTGATCTAATGGTATCCGTTTGTAGGCATCATATATTTTTCTTAAAATACTTTTTGAACGTTCAGTTTTTCCTGACTTTTTAAGAATCCAATCCCAAGAAAATTCGTTTTCTTCTTTTTCTGGAGAAGGTGAATATTTGACTTGATAGTAGTCATATTTATTATCTTTTCTGACACAAATTACGTCATCTAATGCCTGCGGGGTATCGTCATTATCATCAGTCGCTTCAAATAAAATCTTCTGGTATTTGTCTGGGAAATTCAGCCAGTCAGCAAGAATACTTATGCCGAACAAAGTTTGATAATCATAGCCTTTATAAGTAATTGCAGTAGTTTTAATATTATCTTTAAGCATAAATTGGATAGTTTTAAGAAAATCTTTAATGTCTAAAGTATACCCATTTTCATCTTAATCCAATATTAGAATTCAAGTAAAAGTGGAATATTATTAATTAAAATCAAGTCAGTATACTTAGAGAGATAGGGGGAGACATCATTTTTCATCGTTGTTTCGAAGATAACCATATATGATTTCTGAAAATTTCATCATGGTAGCAATAAAGCATGGGCACTTTACCAAAAATTGAATCAGTACTGTTAGAAATCCATCAAAGTCTTGGTGGTAATAACTCATATTCGACAGTTCAAAAGAACAAATTTGCTACTGGGAAAATTAGTATCAGTAAGCAATCTGATATGATGAAAACAATAATCTTATCTATTTTTGAAAAACTTGAAGTTCAACAAGATTCTTTTGATACCATTTGGCAGCCACTAACTAATATTGCAAACGCCTATAAAGGTCTTGAACTCAAAACTTGGACACTAGATGCTGATCAAAAACAAATTAATTGGATGCTTTTAACGCATTTTTTAGTACCTGGTTTTGCACGATTTTCTGCATTTCAAGCTATTCAGACTCCTTTTGATAAAGGTATGCCAGGAGGCCGTTTCTGGTATTTACCTGAACTGGTTACAAGTGATGGTGATAAAAATCTAGTTTTACCAGTTCCCCAAGTTATTGACTGGTTAACAGATCTCTTAGGAACAGATGTAGGCAATGTTGCCAACCAGAGCCTAGATATAGACTGAACCGTACCGGGTTTGTCGGAGAGTCAATATTCTGAGAGACTATCCCGATGACAAAATTAAAATATACCCCTGAAATCAGAGAAAGAGCGGTTCAATTATTGATTGAATCTGAAAAAGATTATCCATCGAATTGGGCTGCGATCACTGCTATTGCTCCCAAGATAGGTTGTACTCCTGAAACACTACGTGTTTGGTATCAAAAATATTTAGATAAACAAAATCCAGTTAAAGTACAGCAGCTTTCAGACCAAGAACGTATCAAACAACTCGAACGCGAAAATAAAGAACTGCAACGCGCCAATGAGATTCTACGTAAAGCAGCCGCTTTTTTCGCCCAGGCGGAGCTCGACCGCCCACACAAATAATGGTGGATTTTATCCATAATAATAAAGAGCTGTACGGAGTCGAGGCGATTTGTAGAATTTTACCTATCGCACCTTCAACCTATTACCGGACTTTAGATCTCGCGGACAATCCAGAACATCGAGCGAAACGAGATTTACATGACTTGCATCATGCTGAACAAATTAAACGAATTTGGAAGGAAAGTTCAGGTCGATATGGTGTACGTAAAGTTTGGCAAAAACTGAAACGTGAAGGCTATATTATTGCGCGCTGTACAGTTGCTCGATTGATGCAAAAACTAGGTATACAAGGTGTTTGGCGAGGTAAGAATAAACAAACTACCCGTAGCCGAGATGATCAAAAACGAGCAGATGACTTGGTGAAACGCAATTTTAGTGCTGATCAGCCTGACCCTTGCGAAGCAGTGCTTCTCAGGTCGCTGACTTTACTTATATTCAAACTCATTCAGGCTGGGTCTATACCGCCTTTATTATTGATGTGTTCTCACGAGCCATTGTTGGATGGAAAGTATCTACACGGATGAATACAGATATGGTGCTTGATGCATTAGAGCAAGCATTGCATGATCGAGGCATGCCAAAGAACGTGATTCATCATAGTGACAGAGGCGTGCAATATCTTTCCATTCGTTATACCAATCGTTTAGAAGCAGCAAATTTACGAGCATCAGTCGGTACGACCGGTGATTCATACGATAATGCTTTGGCTGAAACGGTGAATGGCTTATACAAAACAGAGGTGATTGAATATCTAAAAGCAGATTGGCAAGGTTTAGCAGATGTACAACTTGCGACACTAAACTGGGTAGATTGGTTCAATAAAAAGCGTGTACACAGTGCACTGGGTTATGTATCGCCTTTTGAGTTTGAAGCAATGTACTATGATAAGATTAACCCGTTAGGTCAGGTGGCCTAACTTAAATAAAAAAGTCTCCGACAAACCCGGTACGGTTCACATTAATATTTATCCAAGAGATTTGACTGCGAGGAGTCATAATCGTTGCTACAGATCGTTCAGCCAGTGTTAATACACCACCAATCATGTAACGCTCTTCATCCGCAAATGCTTCTTGGGCTTCAGCATGATGGGCACTATCTGAGATAGTTTCCATTTTTCCACCCATCATTCTTAAAATTGAGTCTGCAGTACGATGGCGTAATGGAATTTTGGATTCGTGCTTTCTAGCATTACGCTGAGAGAACTGATTAAACGCTTCAATTAAGATCGCGACACCAATACCTGCATAAATATAGCCCTTAGGAATATGGAAACCAAAGCCTTCTGCTATCAAACTGATACCAATTAAGAGTAAGAAACTTAAACAAAGGATGATTACTGTTGGATGACGATTTACAAAACGAGTCAAAGGTTTAGAAGCAACTAACATAACAACCATAGCTACAATCATAGCTACCATCATCACATAAATATTATCAACCATCCCAATCGCAGTAATAACAGAATCAAGAGAGAAAACCGCATCCAATACTACGATTTGTGCAACAACTGCTGTGAAGCTTGCATACACAACATTCGTAGTCACTTGAACTTCAGTATGGCCTTCCATCCTTTCATGCAGCTCACTGACTGCTTTATAAAGCAGGAATAAACCACCAAGTAAAAGAATTAAATCACGTCCGGAGAATGTCCAATCAAAGATTGTAATCAGAGGTTTTGTTAAAGTGACTAACCAAGAAATTGCAAATAACAAGCCTAATCGCATTAAGAGTGCAAGGGAAAGTCCTATTACACGGGCTTTATCACGTTGCTCTGGAGGAAGCTTATCGGCCAAAATAGCAATAAAGACCAGATTATCAATACCAAGAACAATTTCTAGAACGATCAGCGTTAATAAGCCAATCCAAATTCCAGGGTCTAACAAAAACTCCATCAGTTTGTACCTCTAATGAGTCTATTAGGAATTTTGCTTTTTCTTGAGTTGATACTCGGCGAAGGGTCCATAAAATTAACCTGTTCAATTTATCTAAAATTATTATGCATGATCTTTAAGTTTAGAGTTTAAATTTTTATAAGTAATCTAAAATGTGTATAGAAGTAAAAATGTGTTCTGAGTAAGAAGCAGGTCAAGCTATTAGGCAAAGTAAAAAATGCTTTCACTTTGTATAATCAATTGTTGTTTTACTGAAATTAATCAGTCAAAGATTTACATTTGAAACTCGATTCAGTATTCTTTCGCTAATCATTAAGTGATTCGATCATATGCTAGCCAATAAGTTATCAAAACTTATTCTCGTATTTGTCCTGTTTTTGTTTGCTATAACAACGACGGGGATTTATACGTGGGCGCCAGTTTTTGCTAAAAATATTGATCATCATCATGAATTGAATATTTTTGTTGAAGCTGAAGATTCAAGTCAATGGTCTTTGGTTCATCATGAAGATGACCAAAAATCGTCTATAGACGATACTAAAAATCATAATTGGAAAAGCTATGATGAACCACAGTTTCATCATTCAATAAAACCAGATCAAGCCGAGAATCACTTTACGATTGATCCCATATTTATTTTAAGTTTTATTTTTCCTCTTATATTACTTTTTCTGGGGCTATTTGAAAGGCCAATTCGTGTATACGATTTTAGGAAAAGAATATTCTATTTATTTAATTCCTATACATTTACAAAAGATCTAATTGTTCTAAGAAATTGATTCACCTATACAAAAATAATTTCCATTTTTTTTGTATAGGTAAAGTCATGTCTAAAAAATATCAGATATTCCTTGCCTGTGGTTTAGTAGCAACAGCGACTCAATTATTTGCAGAATCTAATTACGCACAGCTACAACAACAGGTAATTTTAAACGATTCAATTTTGAAGAGTTTACAAAAGTCTCAGCAAGCATATGAAATTAATCAAAAATATGCAGGTAGATTGTCTAATCCAACGTTTAATGTTGAATTAGATAATCTTGGTAATTCGGATTTGAAACAACTAGATGGACCAACAACAATGATTGGTCTATCGCAGGACATTCCTCTCAATAATAAACTTGCTTTACGTAAACAATTGGCGGGTTTTCAGGGCAATAGTAATCAATTTGAAATTGTTAAACGCCAAGCTGAACTAAAAGCCGATTTACGTTTATGTATGTCAAATTGGTATATAGCGTCAAAACGTGCAGAGATTTATTCCACTGAAAGTAAATTGAATGCACGCCAAGCGAATGTATTAAATGAGAAATTAAAATTTGGACGGGTGATTCCATCAGATGTGCAACTGAGTTCAGCTTTATCCTCTGAGGCTAAATTACGTCACCAAAATGAACTTAAAAAAGTTCAATTCCAAAAAAATCTCTGTGGAAAATTTGTCACTGCACTTCCTGAAGCTGCAATTGAAGTTCCTTTGAGTATTAATTTTTCAGATAGAGTCAGTTTATCTGAGCAAGAAGCATCGATTAAAAAGCAATTAGCCCAAACGCAATTTGATCTCGCGAAAAAAGAGGCTGTACCAGACATCACATTTGGGGTGGGTGTACGTAACTATCAAGAAACCAGTGATAAAGTATTTTTGGTATCAACCTCTATTCCATTATCGGTTTTCAACCGTAATAAGGGAAACATTGCACTTGCCCAAGCAGAACAAACAAATGCTGAAGCACTTTCTGAATTGATCACGCGTAATTCTAAAATTGATCTAGAAAATAAAGCTATAGAAATCTCTAACTTGATTGATTCAATTAAACAATTTGATCAAACCGTTTTACCTGCGACCAAAGAAAGTTTACGTATCGCTGAAATGGCTTATCAAGCAGGGAAAATTTCATTGTTGGAATTTAACAGCATTAAACAGATATGGTTGGATAAACATCTTGCCCGTTTTGATTTGTGGTTGGCTTTGCAAAATCAAATTGCAGAAGTTGAACGAAATTATGTAACCAATTTAAATCAAGAATAAGGGTGAATGATGATGAACAAACCAACAAATAAAATTGTGGCTACAGGTGCAATAGCTTTACTGATCGTACTGTGTGCATTGGCTTGGTATAAAACAAGCAATAAATCACAAACTTCATCAGCACATGGGGAAGCGACTGAAGAGAAAGTTGCAGTCGCTGGTGATGAGAAAGGTCCACATGGGGGGCGTTTATATCGTGATGGCGATTTTTCAGCCGAAGTAAAAATCTTTGAAGAAGGAGTTGAGCCACACTTACGAGTGTATGGCTATTTCAAAGATAAACCATTAAAACCAAATGAAATTAATGCCAATATCTTTATTAAGCGTTTAGATGCAGAACAAACTATTACTTTTAAGCCTGAAAGTGATTACCTAATTGGTAATGAAATTGTTTATGAACCACATTCATTCTTGATGGTCATTAATGTTGATTATCAAGGTAAAAAACATAGTTGGAAGTGGGATACCAAAGAAGGCCGTGTCACCATGCTTGATAGCAGTATCAAAAGCAGTGGTTTGGAACTTCTTAAAGTTGAACCAATGATGTTTGAAAATGCACTGGAACTCAAAGGTGAGCTTAAGTTCCCTGATAATTTTGAAAGTTTTATCACACCAAAAGCGAGTGGGACTTTAGTTAAAACGTATAGCACGATTGGTGACAAAGTGAGTCAAGGTGATCTTTTAGCGACAGTACAAAGCCAAGACCTCATCCGTTTAAATGCTGAGCGTTCTATAGCGATGGATACATTGCAATTTTCTCGCAAAAAGATGGAACAAGAACGTACATTATTCCAAAAAAGAGTTTCACCTGAAATTGATTATATTAACGCTCAACGCGAGTTTGAAGATGCGCAAATTCGTGCCAATGAGCTGAACAGCTTAATCCGTTCATATGGTGGTTCTGGTAATGGTACGATTGAAGTCAGAGCGGCAATGTCGGGTACGATTCTACAGGTACTTGGTGCTGTTGGTTCCAATGTTACTCCTGCATCACCGCTATTCAAAATAGCCAATACCTCACAGTTGTTAGCCATAGTCAATGTTCCTGCTGACAAACTAAATGAGATCAATCCAGACAATAAAGTAACTGTTAAGCCTCAAACTCAAACAGGCACAGAGGAAGCTTTAGGGCGTATCAAATACATCAGTGATGTGATTGATCCGAAAACACGAACTGCACAAGTCTTTATTGAAATCTCGAACCAATTCAAATGGCGCTCAGGGCAGTTAATTACGGCTCAAATATTTGAAAAGCAAACGATGAAGCAGATGGTTGTCCGTGAAGATGCCTTACAGACCTTCCGTGATTGGGATGTCGTATTTATTCGAGTGGGTAATGACTTTGAAGCACGTCCTCTAGAGTTAGGCGATAAATTTAATGGTTACGTTGAGGTTAAATCTGGCCTGAAAGCAGGACAAGTTTATGCAGCAGGTAACTCATATTTACTGAAAGCAGAGCTAGGTAAATCTGGCGCTACTCATGATCACTAAGGGGTAGCGATTATGTTTGATCAAATTGTAAAACTCTCGATTAAGAATCGTTGGCTGGTACTCATCATCTTCTTATTTGTCGGAGCATTTGGCGTTTATAACTATTTTAAACTGCCCATCGATGCTGTACCCGACATTACTAACGTACAAGTTCAAATTAACAGTGAAGCACAGGGTCTATCTCCACTGGAGATGGAGTCACAGGTCACTTACCCAATTGAAACGGCTTTGGCAGGGATTCCAAATCTAGACTACACACGTTCTGTATCAAGATATGGTTTGTCTCAGGTCACAGCTATTTTCAAGGAAGGCACGGACATTTATTTTGCTCGTCAAATTGTCAATGAGAAACTTCAAGGTGTTACTCCAAACCTTCCGAGTGGAATATCGACTTCAATGGGACCTGTTTCTACAGGTCTTGGCGAAATCTTTATGTACACGGTGGAAAATGCGAAAAATAATCAGAACCCACTTTCACCGACTGATCTCCGGACATTACAAGATTGGGTCATTAAGCCCCAGTTGCGGAATGTTGAAGGTGTAAATGAAATCAATACAATTGGTGGATATTTAAAGCAGTTTGTTGTACAGCCTGACTATGCTTACTTGCGCAGCATTGGACTAGATCAACAAGATGTTTTGGATGCCATTTCAAAGAACAGCATGAATAAAGGTTCAGGTTATATTGAGAAGAATGGCGAACAGTATTTAATTCGTTCTGATTCTCAAATTAGCTCTATTGAGCAAATTCAGAATATTCCGATCACCACAAGTAGTGGTTATATTTTACGACTTAAAGATGTTGCTAAAATTTCAATAGGTCACGAGCTGCGTACAGGAGCAGCAACCAAGGATGGTCAGGAAATTGTTCTTGGTACAGCCTTTATGTTGATTGGTGAAAACTCTCGAAATGTTGCACATGCAGTAGATCAAAAATTACAGCAAGTTCAAAAGTCTCTACCTGAAGGCGTTGAAGCGAAAGCTGTGTATAACCGTACTACATTGGTTGATGCCACCATTGAAACAGTGAAAAAGAATTTACTAGAAGGGGCCATTCTTGTCATTGTTGTTTTGTTTGTTTTTCTTGGGCATTTCCGTGCTGCGCTTATTACAGCGATGGTTATTCCTTTATCTATGCTCATGACCATTACAGGTATGGTGAATCAGAAAATCAGTGCAAACTTGATGAGCTTGGGGGCTTTAGACTTCGGGATTATTGTTGATGGTGCGGTTGTTATTGTGGAAGCTTCACTTGCTAAATTAGCTATGAAGCAAAAACAGCTGGGACGAATACTGACGAGACAAGAGCGTTTTACGACTGTTTTTGAAGCGACTAAAGAATCAAGAAAAGCCATTCTGTATGGTCAACTTATTATTATTTTGGTGTATTTGCCAGTAATGACCTTAACAGGTGTTGAAGGCAAAATGTTTACCCCTATGGCTGCAACAGTGGTGATGGCATTGGTTGCAGCAATGATCCTGTCGGTAACATTTGTACCAGCAATGGTTGCTCTAGTTACCGCAGGTAAAATCAAAGATGAAGAATCTAAAATTATTCATTTTATTAAAAAGCTTTATAACCCAGTTTTAGATTGGTCGCTTAATCATCGCTACTTATTAGTTGTATTTGTTGCGGTGTTTTTTGTATTTAGTGCAAGCCTTTCAACACGTTTAGGCTCTGAATTTATCCCATCCTTGGATGAAGGTGATGTTGCACTACATGCTCTTCGTATTCCGGGTACATCTCTGACTCAAGCAATAGAAATGCAATATGCACTTGAGAAAGAAATTAAAAAGATTCCTGAAGTTCAAACCATCTTTGCCAAAGTAGGTACTGCGGAAATTGCAACCGACCCTGTTCCACCTAATGTGGCAGATAACTTCATCATGTTAAAACCGCGTAACGAATGGCCGAATCCTGATAAGGAAAAATCTGCTGTCGTTGCTGAAATTGAGCGTGTTTCTAAAGGTGTGTATGGAAATAACTACGAGTTTACTCAGCCAATTCAAATGCGTTTCAATGAGCTTATTTCAGGTGTTCGTACTGATGTTGCGGTCAAAATCTATGGGGATGATTTAGAGCAGCTATTGGAATTAGGTAATCGTGTTTCGGATGTGTTGGAAGGGGTAAATGGCACGGCTGATTTGAAAGTTGAACAGATGTCTGGTTTACCCATGGTATCCGTTGAACTCAAAAAAGACATGATCGCCAACTACGGTTTAGACGCTGAAGATGTACAGGAGCAGGTTTCAAGCCTTATTACAGGACAAACAGCAGGTAAGGTTTTTGAGGGTGACCGTAAGTTCGATATTGTGGTTCGTATGGATCAAAACTCAGTTACTGACTTAGAAAAAATCTATCAAATTCCTTTCAACTTACCTGATGGCTCAAGTGTACTGATGTCAGAATTAATTGAGTTGAAGAATATTCAAGGTCCAAACCAGATTTCTCGTGAGAATGGTAAACGTCGAATTGTAATCACAGCGAATGTACGCGGTACAGATATTGGAAGTTACATCGCGGAAGCTCAGTCAAAGTTAGATTCCGAATTTCAATTACCTGAAGGCTATTGGCTCACTTGGGGCGGTACATTTGAGCAAATGGAGTCTGCTACAAATAGGCTCTTAATTGTAGTTCCAATTGCTTTGATTCTAATTTTTGCCATGATCTATATGGCACTCGGTAATTTTAGAAATAGTGTGTTGGTATTTACAGGCGTTCCTTTTGCTTTAACAGGCGGTGTAATCGCATTAGCTTTGAGAGACATACCATTTTCAATATCTGCTGCGGTTGGCTTTATTGCACTATCAGGTGTAGCTGTATTGAATGGCTTAGTCCTTGTATCTGCGATTCAGCGCTTAACAAGCCAAGGAGAAGAGCTTGTTGAAGCAGTAAAGCATGGTGCACTAGAACGACTTAGACCTGTACTCATCACAGCATTGGTTGCCTCTTTAGGTTTCATTCCAATGGCATTTAATGTCGGGATTGGTTCTGAAGTACAACGACCTATTGCAACCGTGGTGATTGGTGGAATCATTTCCTCTACGTTGCTGACTTTGATTATCTTGCCGACACTTTATATTTGGTTTAACCAAAAACGTCGAAAGAAATCAGAAGATTTTGCTGAACAGCAAGAAGCCTAGAAGAACTTTTGATGACTAGCATGATGCGAGATAAAAAGTTTAAATTTTTGAGGGTGTGGCTAGCCTGCATCATCAGTCTTGCACTATGCCTGCATTTTAATGAGCATGTGACTGAAATAAGTCTTCAAGAGCATGACTATGTGGATGCAATTCACTCTCACCATCATGAAGTAAATCAGCAGTATTCACATAGTCATCAAGATAATCTTTATGAACATTTTGTTGGCTATGAAGCTATCAAAGCAATTGCAGTCATTTTACTTCTGTTAAGTATTCGGATTTTTGACCGAACTAAAAATTATATTTTTTTAATGGCAAGCCGTATTTTCAAACCACCAAAAACTTCAATGAGTTCTCAATTCATTATTTATTTTGGAGTTTGATTTATATGCAAATTATTGATTCACATTTTGTGAAGTTAAAAAACTACTTAAAGCTCTTTATTGCTCTAAGTATATTACTTGTTAGTCCTGCACTTTTTGCACATGGCGTAGCAGAAGGTGATAAGGGCTATATTCAAGAAATTTATGGTGTCCATGTGATTCCATTCATTTATTTGGGGGCCAAACACATGGTCACTGGATATGACCATTTATTATTTCTCGTTGGTATTATTTTCTTCTTATACCGTATGAAAGATATTGGTTTATATGTCAGCTTATTTGCCATTGGTCATTCAATTACCATGCTCATAGGTGTGTATTACAACATTTCAATGAATGCCTACATTATTGATGCAATCATTGGTTTTTCTATTGTTTATAAAGCTTTAGATAATTTAGGTGCTTATCAACGTTGGTTCGGTTTTCAGCCCAATACAAAAATTGCCACACTGATTTTTGGTTTGATTCATGGTTTTGGTTTAGCTGTGAAAATTCAAGAATATGAAGTGCCAGATGATGGTCTGCTTGCGAATTTGATCTCATTCAACATTGGTGTCGAATTAGGGCAATTCATGGCATTAGCTATCATTTTATTGCTGATGACGATGTGGAGAAAAACGCCTTATTTCTTCAAAACAGCATATCAAAGTAATGTCTTTTTAATGTTCTTTGGTTTTTTACTTGTTGGCTATCAACTTACCAGCTTCATTATTCAATAAGGATCTAAATTATGTATAACGCTGAAATTCCAAAAGATGTTGAACTACCATCTTCAAAAAAACTACTTAAATCAACGGCTATTGCAGCTGTAAGTGCTATCGTTGTTTTAGTGACCTGTGTGATGCCTGCTGAGTATGCGATTGACCCTACAGGGATTGGTAAAGTACTTGGATTAAGCAAAATGGGTGAGATCAAACAATCCTTAGCGGAAGAATCAGAAAATGGGATAGGAGAAGCTCAAGTGGCTTCAATTCCAAATCAAGTTAAACAGGAAACTGAAAATTTAAGTAGTGCATTACCATTGGGTTCATCTTCAAAAATGCCGATGCCTCCAATTGCCAAAGAAACAATTTCACTTGAGTTAAAACCAAATCAGGCAACGGAAGTGAAGCTAAGTATGCCTAAAGATGCGAGTGTAGCCTTTGATTGGAAGTCTTCAGGTGGTGGCTTAAACTACGACACACATGGTGATGCTGTAAATGCACCAAAAGGTTTCTATCATGGCTATGGTAAAGGGAAAAATGAAACCGCTCAACAGGGAACATTAACTGCTGCATTCGATGGTAAGCATGGCTGGTTCTGGCGCAATCGTACTGAAAATACAATCACTGTGACTCTAAATGTAGAAGGTCAATTTAGTGAAATGAAAAAAGTCTTTTAATTTTTAAAATTCCAGATGAGGTTTAGACCTCATTTGGAACCTGTTCTGCATAACAATTAGGTTCTAAATAAAGGAGTCCCTAAAATGCTAGAAGTATTAAAAAATACAACATATAGGCATTTGTTCTTAGCTCAAGTCATTGCTTTGATTGGTACGGGACTCATTACGATTGCGTTAGCTTTGCAGGCATATGATATTGCCAAGGGTGAAGCAGCTCAGGTACTTGGGATAGCGCTGGCAATCAAAATGATTGCATATATTGGTGTTGCACCTATTGCTTCAGCATTTGCGGAACGACTACCACGTAAAAAAGTTTTAGTAGTTTTAGATATCATTCGTGCTTTAACAGCATTATGTCTGCCTTTTGTCACTCAGATTTGGCAAATTTATGTCTTAATTTTTATTTTACAATCTGCATCTGCTGCCTTTACACCAACATTTCAAGCCATGATTCCTGACGTATTGCCTGAAGAAAAAGAATATACAAATGCGTTGTCACTTTCACGTTTAGCCTATGATTTAGAAAATATCATTAGCCCAATGTTGGCTGGATTTCTTCTGACCTATATTAGCTATCACAATTTGTTTTTAGGAACAGTAATTGGTTTTATTGGCTCAGCTCTATTTGTTGTCAGTGCAAAACTACCTATTGCTAAAGTACCTGAGTTTAAAGGTATCTACAGCCGTATAAAGCAAGGGACAAAAATTTATTTTAATACACCGCGTCTAAAAGCACTTTTGGCACTAAATCTGGCAATTGCATCAGCCAGTGCAGTCGTTATCGTAAATACAGTCGTTCTTGTTCAAACGACCTTTGGCTTGACGGAAAAAGCGACGACATGGGCATTTGGTTTATTTGGTTTGGGTTCAATGTTGGCAGCCTTCATATTGCCTATAGTCTTAGAAAAGTTAAATGATCGCTCTGTCATGTTAACTGGTACGGCAATTTTGGTAGCTGGCCTGTTCTGCGGATATTTAATATCTTCTTATAGAGGGCTTTTAGTTTTGTGGTTTATTTTAGGGACAGGATATTCTGTATCACAAACGCCTACAGGTCGTTTAATTCGTAAATCTGCATCGAGTGAAAATAGGACTTCATTGTTCGCTGGCCAATTTGCATTTTCTCATGCTTGTTGGCTGATTACTTATCCATTGGTAGGATGGTTAAGTACTAATGTGGGAACATTATTTACTTTTGTCCCTATGGCAATCATAGCTTTAATCGCAATGTCTTTTGCTTTTTTCATTTGGCCAAAACAGGATGACTTGATTTTAGTTCATTCACATGATGATTTACCTGCGGATCATGAGCACTTAGTGAATCACAAGCATGGTAAAAGGCATGAACATGAATATGTGATTGATGAATATCATCAGAAATGGCCTAAATAGATGATTGCTTATCTATTCTTGTTTTTGAGTGCCTTTGGAGCGGCTACGCTACTTCCTTTACAGTCTGAATCTGTTCTAGCAGGATTATTGGTACTCGGTGAATATTCTATTGTTTTACTCATCCTAGTAGCTACAGTGGGAAATGTCCTTGGTTCTTGTCTAAATTGGTGGTTTGGTATGAAACTGGAACTTTTAAAGAATAAAAAGTGGTTTCCTATTTCAGAAAGCAAATTACTACGAGCCCAAAATTTATATATGCAATACGGATCAGCAATATTATTTCTAAGTTGGGTTCCGATCATTGGCGATCCTATTACCTTAGTCAGTGGTGTATTAAAAGAGAAGTTCATTAAATTTTTATCAATTGTTATTTGTGCAAAATTATTAAGATATATTTTTATTTATTTGCTTTATCTTGGTATTTTTTAAGTAAATTTTGAACATTTTGTTTAAATAATGTACAGTTTAACTTCTTTATATCTTGAATATTAATTTAAAGAGGGTGTTATGAGCAAAATTTTATTTTTTTCTTTATTGATACTTACAGTGACAAATGTAAATGCCCATTCAGGCGGTACAAATTCACAGGGTTGCCATACCAATAGCAAAACAGGTGATCATCACTGTCATTAACAAAGAGTGAGTTGAGCACAGTTTTTAAGTGATATAACAAACTGTGCTCTTTTTTATGTATAACGTTTAATTAGGGCTAAGAAGTCATTCAAATCTTCTTCATTTATTTTTTCTAAATCACTAAGTACATGCTCTCTAAGATGAAGCTCAATTAGTTCATTCATTAAACCTGTTATTGCTCCTTTTACGGCGGCAATTTGTTGTAGAACTTCGATACAAGAAATATTTTCAGATAATAAGTTCTGCTCTATGGCATTGGTTTGACCTTGTATCCGTTTTATACGGTTCATGATTTTTTTGTTTTGATTTAAGTGAGACATAGCTTTTACTCATAAAAAATATATACTGTGGGGGAGTATCTATTGTGGCACATTCAAATGCAATATTTAAGTAATGTAAAAAGTAACCATACCCATCAATTTGATGAGGGGAATCCTTTAGCACAAAAGAAAATTTTGATAGCAACCATTTTAACTGGCGTGATGATGGTCTTTGAAATTTTTGGGGGATGGTTTTTTAATTCAATGGCTTTGTTAGCAGATGGGTGGCATATGAGTTCACATATGCTGGCGTTAGGCTTAGCATATTTTGCGTATAGAATGGCTCGGAAATATTCACAAGATCAGCGTTTTTGCTTTGGCACTTGGAAAATTGAAATTTTAGCCGGTTACTCAAGCGCTATTCTATTGATGGTCGTTGCTGTATTTATGGGGATTCAGTCTGTTGAGCGTTTAATGAATCCAGTTAATATTCACTACAATGAAGCAATTTCAATTGCTGTAATTGGATTGATTGTAAATTTCGTATGTGCATGGTTGCTGCATGACAGTAGTCATCACCATCATCACGGTCATAAGCATGACCACCATCATCATGACCATGCTCACAATCATGATAATCATGACTTAAATCAAAAGGCTGCTTTTTTACATGTTGTGGCTGATGCAGTGACTTCTATATTGGCAATTATTGCATTGTTTGCCGGTAAGTTTTTTGGTTGGGACTTTCTGGATGCTGTATTGGGTATTGTAGGTGCCATCTTGGTCGCACACTGGTCTTGGGGATTAATTCGTGAAACAGGTAAAACCTTACTTGATGCTGAAATGGAACATCCTGTAGTTGGTGAAATTATTGAAGTCATTGAAGAATTAGATGCGCAGGCTGTTATTACTGATATTCATGTTTGGAAGGTAGGAAAAGGTAAATTTTCTTGTATTCTTTCATTAGATTCTGATAGCAATAAGCTGACAGCCGATAGTGTCAGAAAAGGGCTCTCTATACACGAAGAAATCGTTCATGTTTCCGTAGAGATAAATCGAATAACTCAGTTTCAAGTTGCTATATAACTTACTCAAATTAAGCAGGTCAAACAACCTGCTTAATTTTTATTACGAGAAACTTATTTATATGAATTGTTCAAAATTTATTTCAATACCTTATTACCTGAAAGCACTGTTAGCATTACATCTCGCAGCTTCATTAACGAGAGTCATAAAGCTAATTCAATCGAGGTTCTGTTTGGATGAACATGCAATGACTGGGCTGCGAATAAGAAAGTCGGTATTCTGTTCATCATTTTTAGATATTTTGTTTGAGGGAAGTTATTTCTACGCTAATTCAAATGGCTGATGTTCTAGAATATATAAAGAGAGAAGTAATAATTAGTTGAATTTTCCTTTATTTTACAATTAATTGTAAAAACAATAATAAGTGAGGAAATTATGGTTTTTTAGTCTAAAGAGTAAATGTTGTTATTGTAGTGCTAGTATCGATACAATTTTTATCATGTGATTTTACTATATGCAAAATCAGGTAGCCGAAAAGGCTGGTGTCCCCATATTAACGTTAGCTGCATTAGGTGTGGTTTTTGGAGATATTGGTACGAGCCCACTTTATGCGTTAAAAGAAAGCTTCCATGCAACACATGGTATGCCTATCAATGAAATTAATATTTTGGGAATTCTCTCTTTAATATTTTGGACTATTACCCTGATTGTCTCGCTTAAATATGTCATGGTGATCATGCGAGCCGATAATAATGGTGAGGGGGGAATCATGGCATTGTTAGCTTTGAATCTTCGTCAAAAGGGGCTCTCGAATAGAACAAAAATAATTATTACTACTTTAGGATTTATTGGAGCATCTTTATTTTTTGGGGATGGAATCATCACCCCTGCAATGTCAGTGTTATCTGCGGTTGAGGGTTTGTCTATTGCTACACCTACACTTGCAAAATACATTGTCCCTATCAGTATCGGAATTTTAACAGCTTTGTTTTTAGTACAAAGGCATGGCACGGCTATAATGGGGAAGTTTTTCGGTCCTATCACTTTATTGTGGTTTTTAGCCATCGGTGGATTAGGGGGGATGAGTATTATTCAAAGCCCTTCAATTTTGGCCTTTTTGAGCCCGCATTGGGGAATTTCTTTTATCCTCACTAACCCGCTAATTTCTTTTTTTGTGATGGGGGCTGTGGTATTGACCGTGACAGGCGGTGAGGCCCTTTATGCTGACATGGGACATTTTGGTGTTGCACCAATTCGGTTCGGTTGGTTCCTTATCGTACTGCCTTGTTTAATTCTGAATTATGCAGGACAAGGTGCTCTATTACTTCGAGATCCTACTGCTATTTCTAATCCATTTTATTTATTAGTTCCGTCATTGTTACTCTATCCAATGATTGTACTTGCTACTGCTGCCGCGGTTATCGCATCACAAGCATTAATCAGTGGTGTATTTTCAATGGCAAAACAAGCAATCCAGTTAGGGTATTTACCTCGTTTAACGATACAGCATACTTCTGAATCAGAAATGGGCCAAATTTATATTCCTTTTTTAAATTGGCTTTTATTTATTTCTATTATTGCAGTTGTTCTATTGTTTAAAAGTAGTAGCAATTTAGCAGGAGCCTATGGTCTAGCTGTTACTGTGACTATGTTCTGTGACACTCTTCTGGTTGGTTTTTTAGCTTATAGTTATTGGAAATGGAAGACTTGGAAACTTATTCTATTTATTGTTCCATTCGTTGTAATTGATTTGGTACTCTTAAGTTCAAACCTATTAAAATTCTTTATTGGTGGGTGGATGCCTGTAGTGGTTGCCCTTATTGTTTTCACATTAATGATGATCTGGAAGAGAGGTAGGGGGGAGCTTCAGACAAAACTTCAGAGCGATACACTACCTTTAGATATGTTCATTCAACATGTAGATGATTCGGTTAATAAAGTTACTGGAACTGCCGTCTTCCTCACGGGTACACCAAATGTTGTTCCCCATGCACTTTTGCATAATTTAAAGCACAATAAAATTCTGCATGAACGAAATGTATTGGTTACAGTTGATGTCCAAGATATACCGTATGTTTCTAAGGATGATAGGTTTCTTGTTGAACAGTTAGAGCTAGACTTCTTTCGGATTAAATTGAATTATGGTTTTAAAGAACAACCCAATTTACCTATAGAGCTTGAAGCTGTTTTTGATGCTTATCATATTGAGTTTAATCTAATGGAAATCAGCTTCTTCGTTTCACGTGAACGAATTATTTCTAAACAGAATAAGCTCTTAGATAAATGGAGAGAACAAATATTTTCGAGTATGCATAAGAATACTAGTCCTATCAGTGATTTTTACCAGATTCCATCGAATCGTGTGGTAGAGATCGGTAGTCAAATAGAAATATAAAGATATAAAAAACAGTCGAAGCTTATACTTCGACTGTTTAAATTACATAGAAAGAAAGTTAAAGCAAATTAAACCAATTAATGCAGAAGCTGCAAGGACGTACATCACTTTGAGCTGGAAATGAAATAAGCCAACCAAAGCTACAAGTGCAATTAACGCAGCAACAATATCGAAAGAGCCGTTAAATCCTGTTGGCCAAAGTACATGATAAGCAAAAAATAGGGCAAGGTTAAGAATCACACCAACAACTGCGGCTGTAATAGCCGTTAACGGAGCTGTAAATTTGAGCTCATTATGTGTTGATTCGATAATTGGTGCACCAGCTAAAATAAAAACAAAGGAAAACAGGAAAGTAAACCAAGTGACTATGCTTGCTCCAATGGTGCCCGCCAAGAATAAATGATCTGAGCCTAAGAGTGCTTGATTGAATGCTCCTAAAAAGCCAACAAATGCGACCACCATAATTAAAGGGCCGGGCGTGCTTTCACCTAGAGCTAAGCCATCTATCATTTGAGTCGGACTTAACCAACCGTAATAGCTTACAGCACCCTGATAAACATAAGGCAATACTGCATAGGCACCACCAAAGGTGAGCAGGGCTGCTTTCGTAAAGAACCAAGCCATTTGGGTGTAAGTATGTAAGCGTGCGCTGAACCCCATAGCTATTTTTTAATTTTGGTCGGGTTTCCAGCGGTGCGGCAGCAATTCTTCTATTTGGCTCACTTTATGTGTCGGCAACCTTTTCAGCACATTACTTAAATAGGCATACGGATCCAAGCCATTCAGTTTTGCTGACTGGATTAAAGTCATGATATTGGCAGCTCGTTGGCCGCTGCGCAGCGAGCCAGCAAACAGCCAGTTCTTTCGTCCCAAGGCCCAGGGGCGCATTGAGTTCTCAGCCCAATTATTGTCAATGGGCAGATTGCCATCATCCAGATAGCGGCTTAAGGCTTGCCAACGCTTCAGACTGTAATTGATTGCCTTGGCGGTTGGAGAACTCGATGGCACCGTCAGATAATGTTGGTTTAACCATTCATACAGTTGTTGCATCACCGGTTGACTATGCTGTTGCCGGTATTCGCAGCGTTGTTGCGTTGTACCATCCGTCTTTTTCCTGAGTTCTGCTTCTATGGCATACAGTTTCTGAATCAGCACTAATGCCTGTTCAGCGATCTGACTTTTCCCGGTCACATGCAGTTCATGGAATTTACGACGTGCATGTGCCATGCAGCCCACCTCAATGACATCGCCTGATCTAAAGCGGGCTTTATAACCACTATAATCATCACAGACCAAATGACCCTGCCAGCCTTTCAGGAAGGCTTCAGCATGCTGACCTGAACGGCTCGGCTGAAAGTCATAGATCACCGCCTGAACCGGATTGTACTGTGTCGTGGCATAGGCCCAGACATAACCTTTTTTCGGTTTTTTTTCATCATCACCAAGCTGCATGGTGGTGACCGGCGTTTCATCTGCATGGATCACCCGCTGCTGCAGCACCACCTGTTTTAAGACATCCGTCAAGGGTTCAAGTTCCACCCCGCAGCGACCAATCCAGTCAGATAATGTGGATCTGGACAGATCAATACCTGCGCGTAGAAAGATTTGACGTTGACGGTACAGCGGTAAATGATCGGCATACTTGGACACCAGCACATGGCTAAGCAGTTCAGGACTGGCAATGCCTTTATCAATCACATAAGCAGGCATCGCTTGCTGAGTCAGGGTGTCGCACTGATCACAGACCCATTTACCACGTACATGCTGTTCCTTATAGAACTGTGCCGGTCTAAAATTCAGTTTTTCACTGACATCTTCACCGATACGACGCAGTTGGCATCCACAAGCACATTGGGTTGATGCAGGTTCATGCTCAATACGGAGAGTGAGTAGATGATCTGGGAGCGGTCGACGTTTAGGTTTGTTGACGAGAGCTTTCTGTGTCGCTGCATCGATTTTATCTGCATTCAGCCGTTCCAGTTCCAAATCGACTGCTGCGATATCTTCTTCAACCGCTTCATCCCACAGATGGATTTGTTTTGCTGTTAGATGTTCGTTTTTACTGCCGAATTTGTGCTGTTTAAATAGTGCGAGCTCATGCTCGTATTTTTGCGTGAGAATGGAAAGATGTTGGTTGGTTACTTCAAGATGTTGAACTTTGGCATCTAATTGTTGATTTGATACTTCTAGATGTTGAATCTTGGTATCTAATTGTTGATTTGATTGCGCTAGAGACTGATGCTGAATCGCCAACTGTCTGGTAAATTCCAGCAGTTGCTCATAGGTCAGTTGGCTTAAATCAGGCAGCGTATTCATGACCGCAGTATGCCTGAGGTCATGATGCAGAGGAAATAGAACGTTTGGAGAATAGCAGAATGCACGAGCTTGGTTTAGAGCATAGTCACCACCTGCTGTCGTCCAATGCGCTGCCAGGGCAAACCCTGGATCAATGCCTGTAACTGTTCCGGACTGAGGGCTACGGTTTCACCCTGATGAACCTGCGCCCAGTGAAATTTCCCCTGTTCCAGCCGCCGGGCACACAGCCAGATGCCCAATCCATCATGCACCAGCACTTTCATGCGATGGCCACGTTTATTACAGAACAGGTAAGCGCAATGCGGTTTGATGTAACCAAAGGCTCTCACCACCTGAGCCATGGCAGTATCCATACCCGCACGCATATCCATCGGCTGGGTAGAGAGCCAGATTTCATTTATATGGATCATTGAGTCAAACCTTGGATGAGTAACAGTAATTCAGTTGCAGACTCCACTGGCCATTCGATTTCGATCACCTGATCTCTTGCGGAACATTGTTTCTGATGCAGTGGAATTCTGATATGAGCGACAGCTTTCTTCTCCGGCACAGATGGCGGAGGCGCTTCTTGTTTGACTGGAGTCGGGTGAAGAATGACCGGAAGAAAGTCAGTCTGTGGAATGGAGGGGGGTGTTAATGCAGAGGGCATTGATCTGGACTGACGAATCCATTTATGCAACAGATTCGCATTGACCTGATGTTGCATTGCTACCTTAGCCACCGATGTATCTGGCTGCTGGCATTGCTGAATAAGTTGATGTTTAAATTCAGCCGTGAAGGTTCGACGGGGCTTTTTTAGCGTTGCTGTACTGTCTATAACTGTCTTTAAATCCATAAATAGGTGTCCACTTAAATTTAGTGGACACTATCGCGGTATTAATGAGTTAGAAAAAGTGGGGTTCAGCGGACGCTTACGTAAGTATGATCCCACCCCAGCGTTAAGCTTAGGCTCAGGATTGGAATAAACCACAGTAGACCACCAATTAGCAGAATACTGCCCAATCGTTTCCAGCTAAAGATCGCATGTTCAGGTGTAGGAGTATCATCATCAATTAAAGCACGACCATAATCTTTTTTACTCTGCTGGTGTGCGTTTCCACTAGAAAATAGGCTTGGATATTTTTTACTGGTTAGATAACCAATGATTGCGGCAGAGAGCACAATTAAAGGAAAGGGTAAGTTGAAGAAAAATATAGCAATAAATGAAAGGGCTGCAATCAGCCATAAAAATTTATTTTTAAGTGATCGACTGCCGATTCGATGTGTTGCATGAAAAACAATGGCAACAACAGCAGGTTTAATACCGTAAAAGAGCCCTGCAATAATGGGTACATCACCAAATTTTACATAAACCCATGAAAGACCAATTAAAATAAATAGTGAGGGTAGTACAAAAAGAATCCCTGCAACTAAACCACCGACGGTTCTATGCATTAACCAACCGATATAAGTTGCTAATTGTTGTGCTTCAGGACCCGGTAAGAGCATACAATAGTTCAGTGCATGCAAAAATCGCTTCTCTGAAATCCACCGCTTTTGTTCAACCAGTTCTTGGTGCATGACCGCAATTTGACCTGCGGGCCCCCCAAAACTAATGAACCCCAATTTAAGCCAGAATAGGAATGCTTGCCAAAATGAAACTGACTGTATCTCTTGTTCTGGTTGTATAACAAGTTCTTGTTCCATGATTATTCTCTTGATAGGTTGGCATATAAGCCATCGAAAATGTAATTCGATAATGCAAATAATTGGTCATCGTCACTTATCTGACTTCGAATTCCTTGAATAACTTTTTCAATACCGATCGCTTCTGGAGGCTCAATTCCTCCTACATCAAGGTAATGAACAATTTCAGCGATTTTCTTTAATGCGGGTGTTTCTAGATCAAAACTATGTAAAAGAACTTCGAAGGTCACCCAATGATTGACATGACTGAAAGTTGCATCATCAAAATCGAATCCAAATGCATCTTCGGGGCAATCAGTTGGGGTTTCTAACCAAATGAATGTTGGTGAGGTATCTATAAAAGTTTTGATTAGCCATGCAGAGGCTAGACGATCAATCCAAGGTCTTTTACGTGTTGCCCAAATTCTGTTTTGATAATTACCTTTATCCAGATGTTGAATATGAGCTTGTATAGCTTTAGGTTCATTGACTTCACCGAGACGTGCAATAGTGAGTTCCAATAAGGAAAGTTCATTAAGAACTTGTACTTGAGTCTCATCTGGATAATAGTCAATGTCTACAAGTGCATCGATGCTTTTTCTTAATTTACGAATCTGTTTGAGTAGTTCTTTCTTATCATCTTTAGTTTGACGATCTCTTATTTCCGTGAGTTGTTTATAGAGGGTTTCGTACTCTTCTTTTCGACTGAAAATAGGTGCGAGTTCAAGATTTAAAGGTGGCTCTGCGTAAAACATATAAGCAGTTCCTTGTTCAGAAACAACATCATTAGCAATAGAGGTAAACTTCTCACTATGATTAATAGGGAGTATGTAGACCCCATCTCTAAGGGTCGCGGCACCACTTGCTTTCAAAGATCGCCAGACTCTCATCCGAGTGCTTGTGTTCTGTGTAGGCAGAGATGTTATGAGTAAAGAAATAGACATGTAGTATACTCAACATATTTGTAGAATATATTACTAATAAATTTTTATACTTCAAATACGAATAAATGATTTCCTATAGTAGGAAAAATATTAAGAAAATATTTATCCAGATTTCTAGGATTTATAGATGTTGAGCGGCTTTGTTGCACAAACCTATCTGTAAAGGCTTTTTCAGCGATAGGCTTTGTTGCACAAACCTATCTGTAAAGGGTTTTTCAGCGATATAATTTTCAAATGAAGAAGCCTACACACAAAATCTACCGCACAACCAATTGGCCCGCATATAACCGAGCACTCATGAGTCGCGGAAATATTGCCATTTGGTTTGATCCTGCTACGCAATGGTATGCGCCATCAAAAGGCAAACAAGGGCGAAATCAAACCTACTCTGACGCAGCCATCCAATGCTGCTTAATGATTAAATCCTTATTCCGTCTGTCTTTACGTATGGTCACTGGCTTTGTGCAAAGTCTGATTAAACTTTGCGGATTAAATTGGATAGCTCCAGATTACACCACGCTTTGTAGAAGACAAAAGCATATTGATATTGTAATCAGCTACCAAAAAAGTAGCGATGGGCTGCATCTACTCATGGACTCTACAGGCATGAAGTTTCTAGGTGAGGGCGAATGGAAACGCAAGAAACATGGACCTGAATATCGTCGCCAATGGCGTAAACTTCATATTGGTATAGATGCTAAAACCCTACAAATACGAGCAGTTCAGCTTACAACCAATAATGTCAGTGATTCACAGGTGCTTGGTGATTTACTTAATCAGATTCCACAAGATGAGCAGATTAACTCTGTTTATACCGATGGAGCTTATGACACCAAGCAATGCCGTCAGGTCATTGCAGATCGGCAAGCGCATGCGGTGATTCCACCTAGAAAAAATGCGAAACCATGGAAAGATACAAAGAGTAGCTCGCTAGAGCGAAATGAATTACTTCGAACAATTAAACGTTTAGGCAGGACACTATGGAAAAAATGGTCAGGCTATCATCGGCGAAGTTTGGTTGAAACTAAGATGCATTGCATCAAATTATTAGGAGATAAACTCAGCGCAAGGAGTTTTGATAGCCAAGTGAATGAAATCCATGCACGTGTAGCAGTCCTTAACAGATTTACGGAATTAGGTCGACCACTTACCCAAGTTACGCCTTAAATTTAGCTCAATTAGGGGCGCTTTGCATTTCAAATCTTTGTGCAACAAAGCCTCAGCGATATAATTTTCAAATGAAGAAGCCTACACACAAAATCTACCGCACAACCAATTGGCCCGCATATAACCGAGCACTCATGAGTCGCGGAAATATTGCCCTTTGGTTTGATCCTGCTACGCAATGGTATGCGCCATCAAAAGGCAAACAAGGGCGAAATCAAACCTACTCCGACGCAGCCATCCAATGCTGCTTAATGATTAAATCCTTATTCCGTCTGTCTTTACGTATGGTCACTGGCTTTGTGCAAAGTCTGATTAAACTTTGCGGATTAAATTGGATAGCTCCAGATTACACCACGCTTTGTAGAAGACAAAAGCATATTGATATTGTAATCAGCTACCAAAAAAGTAGCGATGGGCTGCATCTACTCATGGACTCTACAGGCATGAAGTTTCTAGGTGAGGGCGAATGGAAACGCAAGAAACATGGACCTGAATATCGTCGCCAATGGCGTAAACTTCATATTGGTATAGATGCTAAAACCCTACAAATACGAGCAGTTCAGCTTACAACCAATAATGTCAGTGATTCACAGGTGCTTGGTGATTTACTTAATCAGATTCCACAAGATGAGCAGATTAACTCTGTTTATACCGATGGAGCTTATGACACCAAGCAATGCCGTCAGGTCATTGCAGATCGGCAAGGGCATGCGGTGATTCCACCTAGAAAAAATGCGAAACCATGGAAAGATACAAAGAGTAGCTCGCTAGAGCGAAATGAATTACTTCGAACAATTAAACGTTTAGGCAGGACACTATGGAAAAAATGGTCAGGCTATCATCGGCGAAGTTTGGTTGAAACTAAGATGCATTGCATCAAATTATTAGGAGATAAACTCAGTGCAAGGAGTTTTGATAGCCAAGTGAATGAGATCCATGCACGTGTAGCAGTCCTTAACAGATTTACGGAATTAGGTCGACCACTTACCCAAGTTACGCCTTAAATTTGGCTCAATTAGGGGCGCTTTGCATTTCAAATCTTTGTGCAACAAAGCCTCTTTAAATTGCGCATAAGTATTGAGAACAGCATCTTTAGTTGGTCCAAGTACACATTCCAAACGTCTTAATACCGTAAAGGGCAAAATGATTTTACCGAACTCTGTATGCGGAAAATCCCCCCAAAGATCATTCGCATTGTTCCAAATAAAACTTGCCAGTGTCGATTTAGTATTGTTTGGTGCAGATGCCATTTTATTTTCAACCTTATTTTGCAATAGTTAAATATTATGCAATAAACGTAAATTTTCCAACCTTGAAATGCAATATTTAAAAAATTCAAATCTGACTACTTTTTTATTTCATAATAAAGACTTAATGTTAAAATTTATCACAGGATAATCATTAGGCTTGGTGTGAGATGCCAAATAAGCAAGAAAAAATGACAGCATTTGGACAGTTTCGTATCTTAAAAATTGGAACAAAGTATATTCAAGCTGAACTGATCGGTAGTGTAAAAAATTATCAAGCCCAACTTGTCAAAAATACCGTACTATCAGATATAGAAATAGGTGCAACCATTTTTCTGCGAGTAAATGATCAATCTACCCAAAACAGATACGGCACTAAAGTTCAGTTTGAACCAATTGAGCTTTTAACTGACCAAGCTGAAATTGAGAAATACATTTTGGCTGACAGGAAGCGAGTAGCAGAAATTTATATTCAAGCAGCACAAGAAAATTTGGATAAAGGTTGGTATAGCGGTGATGCCATAGATAAGGCACTATTTTTTAGCGCAAGCCATCCAACTTATAAACCAATCAATATTGAGCTACGCCACAGACGACTCAAAAATATCATTCATGCTTGTTGTAATTATCAGCACAAAACAACAGAACACTTCATTAATTTGTGTCGAGCAACTATAGATATGTACAAAGATGAACAACGATTGAGTGATTTGGAATTGAACCAGTTTGAGCAAAGCATCATTAAGATACAATCCGATTTGAATTCATCAGAAGAAAATGCTCAACAAAAAGCAAATGAATATTTGAGTCAACTTAAAGAATTGTTAAAAAGCTAAATTCACTTTCAACCTTATAATGCAAATTTTAAAATTGATTAGTTCAAGTAGTTCAACCTTAGATTGCAAAAATTAGAGTTTGGTAAGTTAAAAAATAAGGCGAGATTTAAAAAAATCCCACCTTAAAATGCAAATAGCCTTATTTTTATGGTCTAGAGCGAAGAGTTTTAATCGATGGTACCCAAAGAAAGACAAATTTCGCCTATTCTTGGACTGCCACCACTCTCCTAGACAAATATCATCTATTCTTTTTGCATAGGAGAGAACATTATGAGTCGACAACGATACAGCCCAGAATTTAAAGATGAAGCTATTAAATTGATTACAGAACGTGGATATTCTGTCACTGATGTAGCAGAACGTTTAGGTGTATCTGAGCACAATATTTATAAATGGCTAAAGGTCGTACAGCCTTTACGCAACACCCCCTGATGAACATGAACTAATCGAAGCAAAGAAAAAAATCCTTCACCTTAAAAGTCAGCTTAAACAGACTGAAGAGGAACGAGAAATCTTAAAAAAAGGCCGCAAGGTACTTTGCAAGCTTGCCCGAGTAAAGTATCAGTTTATCCTTGAATTGTGTGATTCATAGAGATCGTTTCAATTTAGCGATCTCTAAATCCACCTCTAATATTAATTATTAAAAAACAAATGCCTCACACATGAGCACATTGAAATTACTTAATTCACAGCACCAAGTACAGGTATCAACTTCGGTCCAGCCATTCTCGCTTTGCTAATGATATCCACCAGCTCATAATAAGTCAGTTCAAACTTATCATCACTATCAAAAACATAAACCATGTTCTTGCCTTCATATTCTTGCGGAGTAGGTGGTACAAATCGTTTCGGGATTAGGAGTTGAGTAATTTGTTCGTCAGTTAATTTAAATAAGTGCATGTTTTTATCCTACTCTAGGTAAGTCAGACCATTTTGTTAAATACGATGGTGATCTAAGGTTTTGATTCATGTGCCATGAGGCTTCTTGATTGTTGGCAATGCCTAGCGTAACGAGATTCTTCCCAAACCGTTCACTGATGGCTTCAATAACATCTGAAAGTTGTTCGCGCTCTTGCTTATGCGAATAGTCCGTGAATAGATCAGGCACAAATTTGGATTTATCCTTAATTTCTAAAAGTACGATTCCTGCCTTTTTATACTTAAAACCCTTCTTAAATATCTGATCGATACCTTTCATTGCAGCCTTGGTGATAAGTAACCAGTCGTCTGTATACTCATGCATCTGAACTACGGTGTATGGGGTGTAACGCTCAGTCTTATCAAATCGACTGGTTTGAATATAAACCCCAATCATCTTGCATATTGAGCCATCATCACGCATTCGCTTTACTGCTCTGGCTACATAGAGTCGCACCGAAGCCTTTAGATCATCCACTTCATACACAGGGCTGCCATATGAACGGCTGCTGATAATCTGCTTTTTGGCTACTGCATCATCAGTCAGGTCGATACAAGACAAACCCTGTAACTCAAGTACTGTCTTTTCCATGACGATGCTGAATTGCTTTTTAATTTCTTTAGGATTGGCGTTAATCAGATCTAGAACAGACTGGATGCCCATAGCATTGAGTTTCTTGCAGTTCTGCCTGCCGACTCCCCAAACATCAGATACATCGACTTGCGCCAGTAAAGTCTCAGCAGAGCACTGGTCCATATGAACTAAATTACACACGCCACCAAAATACTTGTTCTTCTTGGCTAAATGATTGGCAATCTTGGCTTCAGTTTTAGAGCGACCGATTCCAATACAGCAGGGTAGGCCTAACCATTGGAATGTTTTAATTCTCATATCTTGCGCATATTCTGTCAGGTCAAATAAGTGCTCATACGCTGTGAGCTTTAGGAAGCATTCGTCAATTGAATAGACTTCTTGCTCTCCAGGTGCAACATAACTCCCGAGAAGCTCCATAAAGCGTCTGGACATTTCACCATACAGAGAGAAATTACTCGAGAGAACCTGAATGTTATGTTGTTTGATCAAATCCTGAATCTGAAATACAGGAACCCCCATCTTTATACCTAAGTCTTTTGCTTCTTGGCTTCTTGCCACGGCACAGCCATCGTTGTTGCTGAGCACAATGGTTGGGCAATCATTTAGGGCAGGGTTAAACACACGTTCACACGAGACGTAGCAATTATTCACGTCAACTAACGCAAATATCTCATTTTCACTTTTCATTTTTATTCTTCTTTTTATGAACGGTGATGAATACGTTTTAAATTAAAAGTCACTACACCCCAAATAGATATTGTCTGACTGTCGTTGGGAATGATGTGATTGTATCTAGGATTCTCAGCTTTTAACCAAAGGTCTGGAAGAGGGTAGTCTTCATCTCCGAAAATCTCTTTGATTTCAGACTTAGACATCTTGCTTGTAATCATTAACCGCTTAATTGTCGAAGAACTATTATCAATTAATGCAATTACGATATCGTAGTGCTTTGCTTCTATACTGCGATCAACAATGATCGGATCATTAATCTCAAAACCTGCATCAAGCATCGATTCACTGTCTACGTAAGCGATAAATGTAGAAATAGGGTTATGAATAAGGAATTCATTCAGATCGAGTGCTTTATCTTGTTCATCCTTGATACTAAATGCAGGACCAGCAGGAATGCGCTCTAAAGAGACTGGAATTGAGACTTTGGATTTGGGTAGTACTGCGGTTAACCCTAATTTCTCAACAAGTTCATTTTGAACAGCGATTTGTTCTAGAACTGTATTGATGGTAGGGCTTGGCTTACCCTCTGGACCCATGAGCTCTTGCAAAGATGACCATGCGTCATCAGAGAAGTAGATGGGCAACTTCTTAGACATGTGATACTCCTACGCTACAGTGGCGTGTTTGGAAGTAGAATTTGTCTAAATATGATATTACTAACAGAGATTAAAATTCAAATTTAAAAGTTGTGGATAAACAAGGAGACGTCAAAATAAGTCGTTTTGTTTCTGCTCATCGCGTGGAAAAGTGACGAATTCATCAGACATGTGAAAGAAATATTCATGCGCATGCTCATGATCTGCAGTTAGCCAATCTTTTCTATATTGCTCTGGAATGACGATGATTGATCGTTTTTCATTCTTAGGTGCGTGGAATTGGTTCATGAAAGGGTGATGGTCTGAATTAATGGTTAACATTGAAAATGAGCGTACTTTATTCCCATTTATCACAGCGTCATCATAGATACCAGCAACTGTAAAAGGCTGATTATCTTTGCACTTGATGGTATAACAGTGTGGCTTGCCATTGATGTATTTCGGTTCATAGAACTCTTGAACTGGCACCAGACAAAACTTGCTGTACTTCCATGCATGTCGAAAACTAGGTTTATCACCAACTGTTTCTGTACGAGCGTTATAGGTATGACTGCTGAACTTCAACTCTTTCGCCCAGCTTGGTAGCAATCCAAACTGATAATCGTAGATTGCTTCTCTAAAAATCATGTACCAATAGTTGATGGTATTACGGTTCAAGTTAAGCAATTAGGAAGGAGGCAAGATGAGCTAGCATTTTGCCTCCGCCAGACCGAAGTCAGAGTTGCATCATGAACTATACTCATCTTATTCAAGAAGAAAGATATAAGATTCAAAACTTTTGTAAGTCTTTAATAAATCGTAGAACTTCTAACTTCTGCTCATTACTTAAAGCATGACTAACTTGTATTATTTCTGCCGATAAATCGTTTTCTACATAAAAATATGCTGTTGGTAAATCTAAAATTTCTGCAATTTTGGAAGCCATTAAAAAATCAGGAACATGTTTTCCACGTTCATACTGATTCATACGCGCACTAGCAGAAGATTCATCAATTCCAGCCAAGATCCCCAAGCGCTCTTGTGAAAGTTTTTTTGCTTTGCGCGCTATACGTAATCGTAAGGCAAAAACATTTAAATTATGTGTTGACATTATACATAAGCACCCACCTTAAAACTAAGATTTTCTTAGTTTCAACTTGAGTTATTACTAAGGATTCCTTAGTATTGTGAAATCAAGTAGTCTACATTGCATTGCTCGATGGTAACTTTTGAACAAGCTTGCCAGATCTGCGTTGATCTCAAGTGCTTATTTTTGATCCTCTACCAATTAGTTATGAATCTATATACAGTTCAAAACTAAGGTCATCAACTCTCTTTTGCTTTAATTGTGCTTATACATGTCAAAATATACTCTACCTTTTTACAGTGATTTTTTTCACATTTTACTGAATTATGAAATCATCGAATGGCGAGCGAATGACTTTATAAAGGCTATTTTTAATGATAGACAATTTGTTAAACTCTCTGAAAAGCAAAGTATTTATAGAGGATTAAATATACTAGTAAAATGCAATTTTCTTTTAACAGTGAGAGATGAGGATAACCGTAATATTTTTAGATACAGCGAATCCTCTTATTTAAAATCCTATCGAAATGTTGAAAAAGTAAAGAAAGTCAAAGAAGCATTAATTGAGGAACAAAAGAGTTTGGAAAATGCACTCGAAAGACGTAAAATCGAGAAAGTTTTCATTGAAAATATCATTACTAAAAACCCAGATCTACAATGTTTTTTCGACAAATATGAGAATGTTATATCTAAAGAGTTAAAGGAATTAGAAAATAAGAATAGTTTTATAGTGAATATTTTCAATGATATTGAAAAAGATCAACTTGAATCATTCTAATGAGGGAGAACTACAAGTGGCTTTGTTGCACAAAGATTTAAAAGACAGTACTCTGCTCATTTGAATAGAACTCAAGTGACAACTTGGGTATGAGGCCGACCTAATTCTGCAAATTTATTCAATACAGCTATGCGTGCATGGATATCATTTACCTGACTAGAAAAACTCCTTGCCGTTAATTTATCGCCTAATAATTTGATGCAATGCATCTTGGTTTCAACCAAACTTCGACGGTGATAACCAGACCATTTTTTCCAAAGCGTTCTTCCTAAACGTTTCACTGTTTTTAACAATTCATTCCTCTCTAAAGATCTCAATTTCTGATCTTTCCATGGTTTTGCATTTTTTCTTGGCGGAATGACTGCATGTGCATCTCGATCTAAAATGACTTGTCTACAGTGCTTCGTATCATAAGCACCATCGGTATAGACTGAATCAATTTGTTCATCTAAAGGAATTTGAGCAAGTAAATCACCGAGTACTTGCGAATCACTCACATTATTTGTTGTGAGTTGTACTGCACGTATTTGAAGGGTTTCAGCATCGATCCCAATATGAAGCTTACGCCATTGGCGACGATATTCAGGTCCATGTTTCTTACGTTTCCATTCACCTTCACCTAGAAACTTTAAGCCAGTTGAGTCTACGAGTAGATGTAATCCATCACTACTTTTTTGATAGCTAATTGCAATATCAATATGTTTTTGTCTTCGACAAAGCGTACTGTAATCTGGCGCAGTCCAATTTAATCCACACAGTTTAATTAGACTTTGAACAAAACCTGTGACCATGCGTAAAGAAAGTCTGAATAAAGATTTGATCATTAAACAGCATTGAATAGCAGGGCAGAGTAAGTTTGATTTCGACCTTGCTTGCCTTGTGGTTGTGCATACCATTGAGTGTTTGGATCAAACCAAATGGAAATATTACCTCGGTTAATGAGGGCACGATTATAGGAAGACCAGTTAGTTGTACGATAGGTTTTAGGCGTAGGTTTATTCATTTTGAAATTATAATGCTGAAAAAACCTTCTAAGCTAGGTTTGTGCAACAAAGCCACTACAAGTTATAAATTGCGTGATTCACAGCCGCATAACTGAGAGCCTGCTAGAGTTCAAGCGGGCTTCACTGGAAGCTTACATCAGCCAAGAACAGTTAACACTATTAACTGCAATTGACCGTAGCTATTTATGGCGAATTGAAAGTGGAGAAGTCAATATTACTGTTGAAAACTCTATCAAATATCTAAAATGCTAAATGTTAACCCCAAAATACTACTCCCTTGATAGATACTTTTTGAGTAGGTAGGGGGCCAATAGATGATCAATCTTCAAATTAGTCCTTAGTTTTACTTCTTCAATGATATCTATAAGTGTTTCCGTATTCTGATGAAGCTGAGACTCTAAGTCTTCAATTTGTGTACGTAGATTTTTATTAGTATCGGAAAGAGCCTGTCTTGTCTTTTTATTCACATAAAGTTGCTGTTCTTTTGCTTTTAAGTTTAATGGCGAAATTTGTTCTGATAAATATAAGCTGATGAGTTTCTTCCTTTCAACAGAACTTAAGGTACTTAATCCGCCAGATATATACCTCTTAAAAGTTAAGCGGTTATGTAGAGCTTTGTGCGAAATAGGCGATTTCTCAAAACCCTCAACTAACATCATTTGCAATTCTTGCTCTATTACTTCATCTAATTGTTTACCACGTAACATTTCAGGATTCCTTAGACTCAATTTTTTGTTGCTCTATGGCAAATAGTTCACTTAATGTTGTTGGTAATTTAGTGATCGTATCTCCATAAGGAAAAACAGGAATAGGTATTAATTTATTTTGCCTATCAAGTGCTTTTTCTTTTAAATCCCTTAAATAATGAATTTTTTGACGGAACTGTGCAAGCATTTCAGTATATGTAGAATCATGAGCTACGATTTGTTCTATATATTCAAACTCAACCAACAAATTATTCAAAGTGTGTTGCAGAACTTCTAATTCACCTTTTCGGCCAGTTAGAGCAAAGTTTCCACATTGATCGCCAGATTGACAGGCAAGACGTTTAGGACAATCATGCACAGCAACCTCACGCATACAGCCGCCAAAAGGTAAGGGATGTAAACAGGCATGCCGTTGAACTAATGAGTTAGCTAATGTTTGATCTTCTTTAATCAATTCATTAAATGATTCAGCAATATCTTGAAAATACTCATCAAAAAATGAGTCCTTTAAATAATTAGATACTTCAATTTTTGAGTCAAAAGTCTGTAAATTCATCTTTAAATTATTTTCTAGATCTAACTGTTCTGAAAAGAACAATAAACCATCTTGCTTAATAGCATCTATTGGGGAATCAGTTTTCTGTGCTTGATTAACTACGCTTGGAGACATCAGATCATATTTTTAGCGAAACAATATTAATAAATGTCTGAATAGAAATCAGCTTTTCTTTATTAAGATCATCTTCATCAAGCTCTAACTGATCTATCAAAGCTTTTGTTTTTTTTGCATTCGGTGTTCTATTTATAGAATTTATGTATAAATATTTTTGAGAAAATTCTAATGGTTGTTCAGTAAAACCATAATGATTTAGCATTTGCTGTAATCTAAGATATGTTCCAGCATGGTCAGGAAGGTTAGCTTTATTTGAGTTTTCAGCTAGTATTTTAAAAGAATTTTCTAAAGTTAATGTTGATAAGAAGCAGGGATGAGTATTCTCGGGATTCGTTCTAAATAATTCACTAAACCAACGCTTAATAATAAGCACCTCTGCATATAATTTTTGCGGAGAAGTTTTTGAATTAGCCTTTCTATAACTAAGAACCATTACAGCTTTAATAAATTCTTGATACTTTATGTTTATAGGAATGTCATTTATTCCTTTCATTCTTCTCGTTGCCTGAAATGAAAAACGTGTTTTTCCACTACGTGAAAGCAACCATCCTGAACCAATAACCCCTCCAGCCCATTCAGGATCAGTCCATTCCCATTTGAAATTTGGTTTAATATTTTCTTTAAAGAAAATCTTCTGTTCATCAATAAAAGCATTATATTTTTCAAAATTCATAAATATCACCCTTGTGTGTTTCACAACGAGCAATTACGGATTCAATTTCAAATTTAGTGGACTCATGGACTCGAATAAGTGGATTTCTGGAAATACCTATACCATCTGACAGTTTGATCAAATCATTAATTTCATTTTGGATACTTTCTAGCACATTCCTGTGATTAGCATCTATAAAGGGATGGAAATACATACAACCATAACAATTGCGAACAGGTTGAAATAGACATTTGTCTTCATATGAACACCCACCTATATCATAATGAATTTTACTACCAATATTTCCTAATACTTTTTTTCCATGCCAATCTTTCTTATAAATCAACCTTCCAGTGAGAAGCATAGCTATCATTTGTTTGTACAAGGAATTATTTCCAAGTGCTTGAGCTCTAATTTGAGCTAGCTCTGGTGTAGAGAAAATATAATGCCTAGCTGTTACCACTGAAGAATGACCTAAGATATATGCAATTTCCTCAGCAGAAGATCCTGCCATTGCCAAACTATAGCCGACATGATGCCTAAAATCAGAAAAAGAATATTTTTGTTTTATCATGTCACCTGCAAGTACAGCTTCTCTGTAGGCTTTAGGAGCAAAATCAAATAATTGTGTATTAATCACTTTTGAGCAAAAGCATGCAGAATTTTCTCCTAAATCAAATAACTTATCTTTTAGATTTAAGTTATATCTTTCGATATAAGTAATGATGATTTTAGCAACTTCTTCTGGTAATTTAATTGCTATCTTTTCATGTACATATCTAGCTTGTTTAGCATATGGGATTAATATGCTATAACGATGGAATTGATCTATCGTACGTGTGGTATCTATTTTTATATCTTCAACAGCTAGCTTAGCTAATTGGACAGGTCTAAGCCCAGTTACATACACCAAACCAAGTATTGATGAGTAAAGTAGTGTTTGTTTATCAATGTGTTTAAAATCATCTTTAATTACTTGGTTTAATTTGATAAAACCTTGTTGAATCATTGAAATAAGTGGGTAATCAATAGAATCTTCATATTCTTGATAGAATAAATTTGAATTAAAAGATTTAGGTCTAGGAATAAACTCCAGTTCATAATCATCTTCTATATCAAAGTTGGGAAAATCTTCTAAAATTAGTAGTTTCAATAAAAATTTTATATGTGCATAAGTATTTTGATGATTTTCTAGAGGTGCAATTTCTATCAATAATTTTTTTAAGTTTGCGTAACTAAATTCTAATTCATTATTTTTTAGATGATTTATTAGAAAATTAAAAGTATGAAACTTTATACTCAAATGGGATGGCGTATTTTTTTGAATAAATGAAATCAGAAAAAATTTAAGTAAAGTAGTTTCATTTTCAGAAAGTTTAGAAAAATCAATATTCTCGGTATGGCCTGAATAATAAAATTTCCAAATAGTATTTGCTGAATTGATAAAATTATCATCAAATTTATCTGTATTTAAAAATCTAACAATTTTTGGTATTTTTTTACTCATACCTTGAAGAGCAATCGTCTGGTGATCATTAAAGATTGATATGAAATGCTGCTCATGAAAATCATCAAAAAGTTCAAATTGCTTCATTTTTTATAATTCCCATAATTCTTGCGATATACGCTGCAAATTTATAAGATTGGCACTATCGACAATAAATCGTTTTGCATAGTAGCTTGGCATTATGCTGTTAGCACTCCAACCACCTAAGACACGTAGATTTTCTTGTGCTTTTTGCATAATTTCATCATTGCTTTGAGTTAGCGGAGATGCACTTTCGTTTCGATACTTTTTTATAGCAAAAGCCAAAGTGATATAAGCCCATGTATGACGACATACATGAGGGGTAAACTTTTGAATCGATTCTATATTTATATCATCAAAATATATAGGATGTAAGGTCCTAAAAACTTGCTCTATCACCTTAAAAATCGCATTAATAGACGAATAGCTCAGCGGGGAGTAGGGCGGTTTCAGTGATGTAAACAAGATATCTGAATCATTAAGATTCCTTATCTTTTCCATATACAACATCAAAAACTTATAATCCATGCTATCTAGTTTTATAACCCTGTAAGATTGCTCATTTTTTATGCTAGGCTTTCTCTGTCTGGAATCATGTTCATCATCCGTATTGGTTACTATGAGACTATATGAATCAGAATTGATTGATTTTTTTATCGATCTTTTTGTGAGTAGCATTAATTCACCCACCCGCAAACCGTAGTTCATCATAAGATGCACAATCAGAAAGTTTCGAAGTTGATGTGATTTTGTTGAGAATGGATTGTCTTTATTAATATTAGCCGCCTGATCTGGACGAATAATTTTATAAAGCATAACCACCATTTCATTGGTTAAACTTTTAAAATTATGATTAATATTACTTTTTACAGTTAAACTACGTTTAGAAAATTTACTAAAAATCTTTTTTTTGTTCATTAAGAACAAATCTATCTTTTTCCTACGATTTGTTAGCTCTTTGATTTTAATATCTTGATAGCGTATGTTCCAGTATCCATCTAAAAGATACCCGAAGTACTTAAACACTGACCGCAAACGCTGTGTAATGGTCATATAGTTAGTCTCAATATTTGATCGAAGTCGAATCAAATTTGTTTCTAATTTTTTATTATTTTCTAAGAAAACAATAAAGTTATCGATTTCATTCAAAAAAATCTCAGGTTCATATTTGGAGGAAAAAAATGATTCACAGAACAAAGTTGAATATTTCTGATACCAAAATTCATACCAAAACTTAAGTGCCAACATGTCTGATTGTTGTGTGGCAATACTTTGAAATCGCAGGACAGTTGTAGAATAGAGTAAAGGATAGAGACAAGGTACTGTAGCTGAAGTATCAAACAGTAGAACTATGTGATTTTGATTTGAATAATTTTTTGAAATTTTAATTGTTTTTACGACAAACATTCTAACTACCAAGAACTTTATGAAGTAAATAAAATATAAACATAAGTGAACTCAATGTGAAATATTATTTTATATAAGTGATTGATTTTAGGTTAAGCATAGAGATCTATGAACTTAACGTATCATGTACTCAATTTAACATAAAATTACGTTATGCGACATTCGGCTCTGAGCTTTGCTTTATCTTCTAAAATTGCTTCGCTTGATAAAATTGCTTTGTATAGAAACACTGGTGTTCCTTCTTCGGTATCTTCTACTTTTAACTTTTTTGTTCCATCTCGATATTCAAATATAGCAATAGGGTAGTTGTCCCGATCTGCTATATAAAAACGTCTGTCTTTTACAATAAGTTTATGGTCTTCAAATTGGTGTTGAAGCAATCTCATGAATTTACTTTCGTTTGGCGAAAGTAAATTTAGTTGTCTGATTCTGTCCGCATCATTGTGATAGCGGATTTTTTCACGCTGCCTTTCATTGTAGTTTAGGTACACATTTCTTGTTTTTTGTTGGATTTCTTTTGATTTTTCTTGTTTTGAATCTCTCCAGAGATAACCAATAATTAAACCTAAAATTAAACAGAATATAGCAATCATCATTTTCCCCATTAAAAAAATAGGGGATATAACTCCCCTGATATCTGTCTAATAATCTGGATCAACGTAAATAATCAATCGTCTTTTTTAAGTATTTCCGCTCGGTACTTCATAACATCCTCAGTTTTTATGTCCTTTAGATGCTTTCTGATTAGGGTATGTATAACATCAGATTCTTTGATTCTTAGTTTTTTCTCGAACATCATTTCCAGTGTTACATCCTTAATCATCTCTTCTTCTTCGTCTCTCAAGCGAATAGTTATAGCCATTGTCTTCTCCAAAATTTCGACATCATATCTGATTTATATTTTACGATATGTTGCAATATCACAAATCAAGTGTTATAAAACAAACAAATATCATCTGTGATAAATCATAAATATGAAATCAATCACTTTTAATGGTCCACAAGACTTCACCCAAGCAGCATTTAACAGGGTGGCAGAGCTTGTTTCTCAACATGGCCAATGTGCATTAGATAACTTTGTACCTGCTTTCTCCACAGAGCAGTGCTTGGAGCACTTAGCATTTGTTGCGTCAGAAATGGCTTATGACTATTCGCTGATTGATGTTCATGCAGATTTATACAAAAAAACAAACGCTGAATTAAAAGAAGAAATGGGGGATTGCTAATGAGAATTTTAAGCATCGTTCTAGGATCTGTTGATGTTGAGTGCCCGAAGTGCTTCTCAAGATTTCATCACCAGTATTTGCCATTTCATATGTCTAAGTGTGAGGGATGAAATGAAGAATTCTACTGTTGTTCAAATTGCTTTAACTCCATCTTCTCAAGATCAAGATTCTGATTTACTTGATCAGATATTTGGTTTTGAGTCTGAATCTCATGCATCTGTTTCTTGTCCTCATTGTGGTTCTTTAGTTTCTTATTTTTCCGATCTTGAATTTCATAATTGTTCTGGTGAGTTTTAATCATGACTAAAAAAGCTGATCAAAAAACAACCCAAACCCGTAAAAACACGGTGGAAAGCCCTAAATCTGCACAATTCTTCTCAGCAGAATCTAGTCGCCTGACTGATTTTTCTACCCCCATTTATAATATGGGGGTTACGACATTGGATCCTCGTCTCCAATATGATGAATTCACCTTCCCTCGTCGCCTAGACAATTGCAAAATGGTTCTCACGGAGAAAGGAAATGTTCCAGTTCTACATTCTGTACCATGTGATGAATATGGGATTGCTTCGCACGATTGGATTACTTTTGGATTTTGTCAGTCAACTTTAGGCCAAGAATATTATTCACTTGATCCGATGACTGCTGATTCAGAGCTAACCTATGGAATAGAAACGTTTTTAGATCATCATTTGCATGAAATATTCGGCTTCGGTCTTGGTGAAAAACGTCAAAACGGTATGCATAACTACAAGTTTGCATACGAATTACAAGACAAAATGGGCATGGTTTTATACGGTCATAGCTCTCGTCGTATTTCAATACAAATCAATGGTACTGGGTGTGCTTTAGCTCGCAAGGGTTGGCAAGTCCGTTTATATCAATACCTCACGTCTTACCAAAAATTTTATGATCCTCAAACAGGTTTCTTAAAAGAAACTGGCCCACGTGAACCTAAATTAACCCGCGTCGACCTTGCCTATGATGACTTTGAGGGTCAATACATCACTGTAGATCAGGCCGATGAATGGGATGATGTAGGCGGATTTTGGTGTGGTGGCCGTCAACCTAAAATAGAAAAGATTGGCCCTTGGAAACGTCCAAACGGTAAAGGCCGTACTTTTGCTGTTGGTGATCGTACCAGTGGAAAATATGCACGTTTTTATGAACGTGGAAAAAAGGAGGGTAGTCCTTTAAGCCCTTGGGTACGTGCTGAAGTCGAATTTAAGTCTAAAGACCGTTATATCCCGCTTGATATTTTACTTTCACCGTCTCAGTACTTTCTAGGTGCTTATCCTTGCTTTGAGTGGCTTGCCAAGCAATTAGAAAAAGATTTTTGCACCCCTGAAAAAACAAAAGTTGTTAAAAAACAATCTGAAATCAGTTGGGATAAAGCAATCGACTTTCTTAAGGTTCAATTCGGAAAATACATCCGTCAATTTGCCAAAGTGGTCGAACCTCAAGAATTAATCAACATGATTTCATCCGATAAAGATGAAGTCCCAAAACGTCTCAAGTTTTCACACGCTGCTGTCATGCAGTCAATTCGTTTAAATCAACACTTTGAAACTAAACCAACATCATTGGAAGAGATGCCGCTTTTTGTCGGTAAACCACTGGTGAACATGTCTGCTTATAAGGAATTTATCCATGCTTCTTAAATCAAATGTAATTGTACGTGGTGCTCGTCCATCTAAAGGTGACTATAACGGTCGTCCTTACGATAACACCAAGGTTTATATCGAAACTGAAATCAAAGCAGGGGAACGAGCTTCGGGTTCAGTCACTTCTGAATATGGCTGGGGTAGCTCTGACAACTATGACCGCATCGAAAAGCTTGAATATCCATTTAAAGCCGAAGCAGTCATGCAGATCGTCTCCAATGGTAAAGACACACGCACCATCTTGATTGATCTCATCCCTGAAAAAACAGCCCCTAAGGCTTAAGGATTTTAAAAAATGGCATACGTCTGTGAAATTGTAGATACAGCTACGCAAGCGTGTGTTCAGTGGGCTGTTTACAGTCCTGTTCTGCCTGAGCTTACTGATGAAGCTCGTAATGAGCTTTTAAAGTGGGCGATAGGTATATTTTTGTCTGTCTTTGCATTTCGCATGACATTACGTGTAATTAAATAAGAGGAAAATCTTATGAATAAAGGTATTAAAACTGCTATCGGCTTGGGTCTTGTAACTTTGGCTGTAACTCAACCAGCTATGGCAGAAGCGTTAATTACTGGTACTGAGGTGACTGCTGCTGCTACTGCTGCGGGTGCTGACGAATCAATGAAAGCGGGTGCTCTTTGGGCATTGGGTTTAACGATTGCTGCGGTAGTTGTAGCAAAAGTTCTTGGCATTGTCCGCAAGTAATTTTGGTGCATGATCATGAGTTCAGAATCGTTTCTTAACTATTTTATTCTTGTGATCATGCTTATAGCTTTTGCGAGGATTTTAAAATGAAGAATATCGCCTTTTTCTTGTTATTTTTCCTTTTAGTATCAGGTCATTCTAATGCGAACGCTGTTGGCGGTTCTATTGGTGGTTGGCGTATAACTTCTAACGTCGCTCAGGGCATTGGAGCAAAAATTACAGCTACTAAAGACGTTATTATTAATGGTGCTTCAAGAGCTGTTACTAGTTCTGCAAATGTAATTCCATCTGCTTCCCAAGTTGGTCGTTTTATGGGTAAAAATTTGGGTACTGCTGCTGTCATTGGCGCTGTCGATTTATTATTGGATGGTGTCGATTGGATAATTGACGAGGGTGGCAAAGTTACAAAGCGTTCTGAAGAAATTGGTCCTCATTTAGCAATTATTTATACTGTTAACGCAAAGCAATTTTCATCTTTAAATGCTGCTGCTAATTATGTTTGCTCTAAAGATTATTACCGTTCCGCTTTTAGTGTTTCTCTCGTAAGTGCTTTTCATTCCAGCGGATCATCTTATTACGCTAAATGTAGCGTAAAAACTGGTGCGCAAGGTCAATACACCGATATTCATAATGTCGGGATTAATGGAGATTCAAACCCAAATTACAACCCATCTGCACCATTACCTCAAGCAGTTCCTATTAATGACAAAGATGGCAAACCATTAAATTTAGTTACGTTAGGTCAAATGGTTATAGATCAAGCTGAAACAGAAGTAAAAACAGGTAATCCTGCTGTACCTATCGCCACTCCAGTTACTCAAGCTGCTGCTGCTGCCGTAGTTGGTGAAGCTGAAACAGATGATACCAAAGCTCGTCCTATTGCTACTGAATTAGATAAAAATACTTCTTATCCATCAGATACAGACATCGAAGGTGAAATAACAACTCCTGAAGTTGTAGACCCTGTTACGGGTGAAGTCGTTAAGCCTGCTGAAACTTCATCCATTGCTATGCAATTCCCCAATGCTTGTGAATGGTTTCCCCAATTATGTCTTTTTATTGATTGGATGCAAAAACCCCAAGAAATAGATGAACCTGATTTACCAACTAAAGAAATCGAAAAAAAGGAAATAGACGAAGAGCTTATTAAAATTAGTTCATCTTCTTGCCCTGCTCCCATTGATGTAAATATCCCTCTTCCTGTTTTTAATACCACTTATACCGATTCTATAAGTGTTTCTGAATATTGCCCGGAAATTGAAAAGCTTGCTCCAGTATTACAATTATTAGCTTTTGTTTTAGCCATCATGATTATTAAGGACATATAAAATGCCGTATGTCCTAGGGATTATTTTAACCTCAATAATTTCAAGCCTACTAGCACGTGTTCTTTTAGGTGCTGGTTTAACTCTTCTAACATTTCCGTTTGTTTCTGAATTACTTGATTCTTTAATTCAAACTGCGCAAACAAACATGAATCAATTGCCCGCTTTTGCTTTGAGTTTTCTAAAGCTTCTTGAAATAGATAAATGCCTTTCAATTATATTGAGTGCTGTACAAGTTCTTATCTATGTAAAGCTTGCCAAAGTAATCGTTGGTGTTTCGACATAGATCGGGGAGGGAGCGCGCGCGCTATGGTCTGAGGTAACGAAGACAAAGGAGCGAGCGCTTTACCCGATAAAGGAGAATAAAAAATGGTTGCTACTGTAATCAGCGCACCGCCTAGAACTGGTAAATCTCTATACACAATGGAGATACTAGAAAAAGCGGTTATTGATAATCCTGACCGATTGATTTATACGAATATCATTGGTTGTAAATTACCTGGCGTCTTGCCTGCTGTCTCTCGTCCTGATAACCCTTTTGATTGGCGCACTTTGCCGAATGGTGCTTTATATGTTCATGATGAAGCGCACGAACATCCCGCATTCTGTAAAAATGATTTATTAAAAGATAAAGAATTAATTAGTCGTGTTCCTTATGATGAATTTATACTTTTAATTAATGACTATGAGCAATTATCTACTGATGAAAAAACCAATCTTTTAACTGTTTTAAAAGTTATAAACCAATATCCTGAGCTCCCTCTGTCTTTAAAAGTTAAAGAAAAAGAATCTTTGGTTAGGCTTGTTAAAGATGCTTTTGATAAAAATAATCTAAAACGAAAAGAGGAAATTTTAGATATTGGTCGTGCATTAACTATGCATGGTCATTTCGGTATAGATATTTATTTCATTACACAACGTCCCACTTTATTAAATGAGCATGTGCGAGCTTCAATCTCTGAGCACATCATTTTAAGACGTTTATTCAAAATGAATTTTGCAATCATTTATAATTATGCTGAATTACAAGAAAATTTTGGCATGATGACACGTAAAAACGCAATTACTACTCGTTTTTGGCGTTATCCAAAACATTTGTATAAGTATTACGTATCTGCTGAATCTCATCCAAAATCAAATTTTCCTAAGCTTTGGTATGCTGTAGCACTACTACCTATTTTTTTAATGGCTGGCGGTTATAAATACACAATGGACTTTTTCGGCCCAAAACAAACAACTGCTACCCCTCCACCTGTACAAAATGAATTACCAAAACAGCCTTTACTGAATGCTGATAATCAACAAAAAGATTTAAATGATCTTTGCCGATCTGCTGTGAATCTTGATAAACCTGAGTGTAAAAAATATATTCAAGAAATTACAAACAAGGGATTAAGTATTGCCCCTGTCAATGTTTATGATCCAGCTAAACCTTATGACGTTGAATATACTGTTCAAGACTTTGAACCTAAAGATTTCCCACGTTTCAAAAATGCGATTGTCTACAATGGCAAATGCACGGCCTACAGTCAGCAAGGCACTATCATGCATAATGTATCTACTAAAGATTGTTTCAGACTTGCTAACGGTGATAGACCTTTTGACTACTATTATGAAAAGCCTAGCTCTTCACCTCCTGTACAAGCTTCCAGTGCATCAAATTTTTCTAGTGAATTGATTAATACCCTTGCACGTTTGGAAGCTGAAAAAATGATAGCTGCTCAAAATGCAAATGTACAAGTTGAGCAAATTGCGCTTGGTGAACCAAAAACAAAATATTTTGAGTGAATCTTAATAGAGGGGACGGAGTGTCCCCGAACTGATGCCATTGAATTACAAAACCTCTTTTCCTTGATTACAGCTCCCATTTAAGCTTGATCGGTAGGGGTAGAGCATCCCGAATGGGTGCGAACTGATATGAGTAATAGACACGTATATAGCACAATTGTATACAGTAGAAATAAAGGTGTTTTACGCAGAGAAGATTATATTTTTATGCGTGAATGCCTAGAAAAACATTTAGAATACATGCAGTTATCTGATTTTGACTATTCACAGCAAATTGATGATTTAAAACAGCTTTTTATTAAGTTAGATCACACAATAAACAGGCTGTAATGACGAACTAGTGGCTTATAACATGCGGGTTACGATTGACTAAATTTAAATCAAAATAGGGATGATTTAGATGATTACAAAAGATGATTTAATTTATTTTCTTATGCTGATTCAGCTTTTTATTGTTGCTGTGGTCTTCGCTTTTAAATTATTTGTTTGGTCGGGTGGATACCAGATGATATTTGGATAATGCTCACGGATTTCGGCATAACGTATATTATGTTCATTAGGATACTCAGCAACGTGAATATAATTTTACAGATTCACGTTGCTGAGCTGTGGCACCAACTGAGTTGCGTAGGCCACAGTCTTGGATATGCTATTTAACATAAAATTACGTTATGCGACATTCGGCTCTGAGCTTTGCTTTATCTTCTAAAATTGCTTCGCTTGATAAAATTGCTTTGTATAGAAACACTGGTGTTCCTTCTTCGGTATCTTCTACTTTTAACTTTTTTGTTCCATCTCGATATTCAAATATAGCAATAGGGTAGTTGTCCCGATCTGCTATATAAAAACGTCTGTCTTTTACAATAAGTTTATGGTCTTCAAATTGGTGTTGAAGCAATCTCATGAATTTACTTTCGTTTGGCGAAAGTAAATTTAGTTGTCTGATTCTGTCCGCATCATTGTGATAGCGGATTTTTTCACGCTGCCTTTCATTGTAGTTTAGGTACACATTTCTTGTTTTTTGTTGGATTTCTTTTGATTTTTCTTGTTTTGAATCTCTCCAGAGATAACCAATAATTAAACCTAAAATTAAACAGAATATAGCAATCATCATTTTCCCCATTAAAAAAATAGGGGATATAACTCCCCTGATATCTGTCTAATAATCTGGATCAACGTAAATAATCAATCGTCTTTTTTAAGTATTTCCGCTCGGTACTTCATAACATCCTCAGTTTTTATGTCCTTTAGATGCTTTCTGATTAGGGTATGTATAACATCAGATTCTTTGATTCTTAGTTTTTTCTCGAACATCATTTCCAGTGTTACATCCTTAATCATCTCTTCTTCTTCGTCTCTCAAGCGAATAGTTATAGCCATTGTCTTCTCCAAAATTTCGACATCATATCTGATTTATATTTTACGATATGTTGCAATATCACAAATCAAGTGTTATAAAACAAACAAATATCATCTGTGATAAATCATAAATATGAAATCAATCACTTTTAATGGTCCACAAGACTTCACCCAAGCAGCATTTAACAGGGTGGCAGAGCTTGTTTCTCAACATGGCCAATGTGCATTAGATAACTTTGTACCTGCTTTCTCCACAGAGCAGTGCTTGGAGCACTTAGCATTTGTTGCGTCAGAAATGGCTTATGACTATTCGCTGATTGATGTTCATGCAGATTTATACAAAAAAACAAACGCTGAATTAAAAGAAGAAATGGGGGATTGCTAATGAGAATTTTAAGCATCGTTCTAGGATCTGTTGATGTTGAGTGCCCGAAGTGCTTCTCAAGATTTCATCACCAGTATTTGCCATTTCATATGTCTAAGTGTGAGGGATGAAATGAAGAATTCTACTGTTGTTCAAATTGCTTTAACTCCATCTTCTCAAGATCAAGATTCTGATTTACTTGATCAGATATTTGGTTTTGAGTCTGAATCTCATGCATCTGTTTCTTGTCCTCATTGTGGTTCTTTAGTTTCTTATTTTTCCGATCTTGAATTTCATAATTGTTCTGGTGAGTTTTAATCATGACTAAAAAAGCTGATCAAAAAACAACCCAAACCCGTAAAAACACGGTGGAAAGCCCTAAATCTGCACAATTCTTCTCAGCAGAATCTAGTCGCCTGACTGATTTTTCTACCCCCATTTATAATATGGGGGTTACGACATTGGATCCTCGTCTCCAATATGATGAATTCACCTTCCCTCGTCGCCTAGACAATTGCAAAATGGTTCTCACGGAGAAAGGAAATGTTCCAGTTCTACATTCTGTACCATGTGATGAATATGGGATTGCTTCGCACGATTGGATTACTTTTGGATTTTGTCAGTCAACTTTAGGCCAAGAATATTATTCACTTGATCCGATGACTGCTGATTCAGAGCTAACCTATGGAATAGAAACGTTTTTAGATCATCATTTGCATGAAATATTCGGCTTCGGTCTTGGTGAAAAACGTCAAAACGGTATGCATAACTACAAGTTTGCATACGAATTACAAGACAAAATGGGCATGGTTTTATACGGTCATAGCTCTCGTCGTATTTCAATACAAATCAATGGTACTGGGTGTGCTTTAGCTCGCAAGGGTTGGCAAGTCCGTTTATATCAATACCTCACGTCTTACCAAAAATTTTATGATCCTCAAACAGGTTTCTTAAAAGAAACTGGCCCACGTGAACCTAAATTAACCCGCGTCGACCTTGCCTATGATGACTTTGAGGGTCAATACATCACTGTAGATCAGGCCGATGAATGGGATGATGTAGGCGGATTTTGGTGTGGTGGCCGTCAACCTAAAATAGAAAAGATTGGCCCTTGGAAACGTCCAAACGGTAAAGGCCGTACTTTTGCTGTTGGTGATCGTACCAGTGGAAAATATGCACGTTTTTATGAACGTGGAAAAAAGGAGGGTAGTCCTTTAAGCCCTTGGGTACGTGCTGAAGTCGAATTTAAGTCTAAAGACCGTTATATCCCGCTTGATATTTTACTTTCACCGTCTCAGTACTTTCTAGGTGCTTATCCTTGCTTTGAGTGGCTTGCCAAGCAATTAGAAAAAGATTTTTGCACCCCTGAAAAAACAAAAGTTGTTAAAAAACAATCTGAAATCAGTTGGGATAAAGCAATCGACTTTCTTAAGGTTCAATTCGGAAAATACATCCGTCAATTTGCCAAAGTGGTCGAACCTCAAGAATTAATCAACATGATTTCATCCGATAAAGATGAAGTCCCAAAACGTCTCAAGTTTTCACACGCTGCTGTCATGCAGTCAATTCGTTTAAATCAACACTTTGAAACTAAACCAACATCATTGGAAGAGATGCCGCTTTTTGTCGGTAAACCACTGGTGAACATGTCTGCTTATAAGGAATTTATCCATGCTTCTTAAATCAAATGTAATTGTACGTGGTGCTCGTCCATCTAAAGGTGACTATAACGGTCGTCCTTACGATAACACCAAGGTTTATATCGAAACTGAAATCAAAGCAGGGGAACGAGCTTCGGGTTCAGTCACTTCTGAATATGGCTGGGGTAGCTCTGACAACTATGACCGCATCGAAAAGCTTGAATATCCATTTAAAGCCGAAGCAGTCATGCAGATCGTCTCCAATGGTAAAGACACACGCACCATCTTGATTGATCTCATCCCTGAAAAAACAGCCCCTAAGGCTTAAGGATTTTAAAAAATGGCATACGTCTGTGAAATTGTAGATACAGCTACGCAAGCGTGTGTTCAGTGGGCTGTTTACAGTCCTGTTCTGCCTGAGCTTACTGATGAAGCTCGTAATGAGCTTTTAAAGTGGGCGATAGGTATATTTTTGTCTGTCTTTGCATTTCGCATGACATTACGTGTAATTAAATAAGAGGAAAATCTTATGAATAAAGGTATTAAAACTGCTATCGGCTTGGGTCTTGTAACTTTGGCTGTAACTCAACCAGCTATGGCAGAAGCGTTAATTACTGGTACTGAGGTGACTGCTGCTGCTACTGCTGCGGGTGCTGACGAATCAATGAAAGCGGGTGCTCTTTGGGCATTGGGTTTAACGATTGCTGCGGTAGTTGTAGCAAAAGTTCTTGGCATTGTCCGCAAGTAATTTTGGTGCATGATCATGAGTTCAGAATCGTTTCTTAACTATTTTATTCTTGTGATCATGCTTATAGCTTTTGCGAGGATTTTAAAATGAAGAATATCGCCTTTTTCTTGTTATTTTTCCTTTTAGTATCAGGTCATTCTAATGCGAACGCTGTTGGCGGTTCTATTGGTGGTTGGCGTATAACTTCTAACGTCGCTCAGGGCATTGGAGCAAAAATTACAGCTACTAAAGACGTTATTATTAATGGTGCTTCAAGAGCTGTTACTAGTTCTGCAAATGTAATTCCATCTGCTTCCCAAGTTGGTCGTTTTATGGGTAAAAATTTGGGTACTGCTGCTGTCATTGGCGCTGTCGATTTATTATTGGATGGTGTCGATTGGATAATTGACGAGGGTGGCAAAGTTACAAAGCGTTCTGAAGAAATTGGTCCTCATTTAGCAATTATTTATACTGTTAACGCAAAGCAATTTTCATCTTTAAATGCTGCTGCTAATTATGTTTGCTCTAAAGATTATTACCGTTCCGCTTTTAGTGTTTCTCTCGTAAGTGCTTTTCATTCCAGCGGATCATCTTATTACGCTAAATGTAGCGTAAAAACTGGTGCGCAAGGTCAATACACCGATATTCATAATGTCGGGATTAATGGAGATTCAAACCCAAATTACAACCCATCTGCACCATTACCTCAAGCAGTTCCTATTAATGACAAAGATGGCAAACCATTAAATTTAGTTACGTTAGGTCAAATGGTTATAGATCAAGCTGAAACAGAAGTAAAAACAGGTAATCCTGCTGTACCTATCGCCACTCCAGTTACTCAAGCTGCTGCTGCTGCCGTAGTTGGTGAAGCTGAAACAGATGATACCAAAGCTCGTCCTATTGCTACTGAATTAGATAAAAATACTTCTTATCCATCAGATACAGACATCGAAGGTGAAATAACAACTCCTGAAGTTGTAGACCCTGTTACGGGTGAAGTCGTTAAGCCTGCTGAAACTTCATCCATTGCTATGCAATTCCCCAATGCTTGTGAATGGTTTCCCCAATTATGTCTTTTTATTGATTGGATGCAAAAACCCCAAGAAATAGATGAACCTGATTTACCAACTAAAGAAATCGAAAAAAAGGAAATAGACGAAGAGCTTATTAAAATTAGTTCATCTTCTTGCCCTGCTCCCATTGATGTAAATATCCCTCTTCCTGTTTTTAATACCACTTATACCGATTCTATAAGTGTTTCTGAATATTGCCCGGAAATTGAAAAGCTTGCTCCAGTATTACAATTATTAGCTTTTGTTTTAGCCATCATGATTATTAAGGACATATAAAATGCCGTATGTCCTAGGGATTATTTTAACCTCAATAATTTCAAGCCTACTAGCACGTGTTCTTTTAGGTGCTGGTTTAACTCTTCTAACATTTCCGTTTGTTTCTGAATTACTTGATTCTTTAATTCAAACTGCGCAAACAAACATGAATCAATTGCCCGCTTTTGCTTTGAGTTTTCTAAAGCTTCTTGAAATAGATAAATGCCTTTCAATTATATTGAGTGCTGTACAAGTTCTTATCTATGTAAAGCTTGCCAAAGTAATCGTTGGTGTTTCGACATAGATCGGGGAGGGAGCGCGCGCGCTATGGTCTGAGGTAACGAAGACAAAGGAGCGAGCGCTTTACCCGATAAAGGAGAATAAAAAATGGTTGCTACTGTAATCAGCGCACCGCCTAGAACTGGTAAATCTCTATACACAATGGAGATACTAGAAAAAGCGGTTATTGATAATCCTGACCGATTGATTTATACGAATATCATTGGTTGTAAATTACCTGGCGTCTTGCCTGCTGTCTCTCGTCCTGATAACCCTTTTGATTGGCGCACTTTGCCGAATGGTGCTTTATATGTTCATGATGAAGCGCACGAACATCCCGCATTCTGTAAAAATGATTTATTAAAAGATAAAGAATTAATTAGTCGTGTTCCTTATGATGAATTTATACTTTTAATTAATGACTATGAGCAATTATCTACTGATGAAAAAACCAATCTTTTAACTGTTTTAAAAGTTATAAACCAATATCCTGAGCTCCCTCTGTCTTTAAAAGTTAAAGAAAAAGAATCTTTGGTTAGGCTTGTTAAAGATGCTTTTGATAAAAATAATCTAAAACGAAAAGAGGAAATTTTAGATATTGGTCGTGCATTAACTATGCATGGTCATTTCGGTATAGATATTTATTTCATTACACAACGTCCCACTTTATTAAATGAGCATGTGCGAGCTTCAATCTCTGAGCACATCATTTTAAGACGTTTATTCAAAATGAATTTTGCAATCATTTATAATTATGCTGAATTACAAGAAAATTTTGGCATGATGACACGTAAAAACGCAATTACTACTCGTTTTTGGCGTTATCCAAAACATTTGTATAAGTATTACGTATCTGCTGAATCTCATCCAAAATCAAATTTTCCTAAGCTTTGGTATGCTGTAGCACTACTACCTATTTTTTTAATGGCTGGCGGTTATAAATACACAATGGACTTTTTCGGCCCAAAACAAACAACTGCTACCCCTCCACCTGTACAAAATGAATTACCAAAACAGCCTTTACTGAATGCTGATAATCAACAAAAAGATTTAAATGATCTTTGCCGATCTGCTGTGAATCTTGATAAACCTGAGTGTAAAAAATATATTCAAGAAATTACAAACAAGGGATTAAGTATTGCCCCTGTCAATGTTTATGATCCAGCTAAACCTTATGACGTTGAATATACTGTTCAAGACTTTGAACCTAAAGATTTCCCACGTTTCAAAAATGCGATTGTCTACAATGGCAAATGCACGGCCTACAGTCAGCAAGGCACTATCATGCATAATGTATCTACTAAAGATTGTTTCAGACTTGCTAACGGTGATAGACCTTTTGACTACTATTATGAAAAGCCTAGCTCTTCACCTCCTGTACAAGCTTCCAGTGCATCAAATTTTTCTAGTGAATTGATTAATACCCTTGCACGTTTGGAAGCTGAAAAAATGATAGCTGCTCAAAATGCAAATGTACAAGTTGAGCAAATTGCGCTTGGTGAACCAAAAACAAAATATTTTGAGTGAATCTTAATAGAGGGGACGGAGTGTCCCCGAACTGATGCCATTGAATTACAAAACCTCTTTTCCTTGATTACAGCTCCCATTTAAGCTTGATCGGTAGGGGTAGAGCATCCCGAATGGGTGCGAACTGATATGAGTAATAGACACGTATATAGCACAATTGTATACAGTAGAAATAAAGGTGTTTTACGCAGAGAAGATTATATTTTTATGCGTGAATGCCTAGAAAAACATTTAGAATACATGCAGTTATCTGATTTTGACTATTCACAGCAAATTGATGATTTAAAACAGCTTTTTATTAAGTTAGATCACACAATAAACAGGCTGTAATGACGAACTAGTGGCTTATAACATGCGGGTTACGATTGACTAAATTTAAATCAAAATAGGGATGATTTAGATGATTACAAAAGATGATTTAATTTATTTTCTTATGCTGATTCAGCTTTTTATTGTTGCTGTGGTCTTCGCTTTTAAATTATTTGTTTGGTCGGGTGGATACCAGATGATATTTGGATAATGCTCACGGATTTCGGCATAACGTATATTATGTTCATTAGGATACTCAGCAACGTGAATATAATTTTACAGATTCACGTTGCTGAGCTGTGGCACCAACTGAGTTGCGTAGGCCACAGTCTTGGATATGCTATTTAACATAAAATTACGTTATGCGACATTCGGCTCTGAGCTTTGCTTTATCTTCTAAAATTGCTTCGCTTGATAAAATTGCTTTGTATAGAAACACTGGTGTTCCTTCTTCGGTATCTTCTACTTTTAACTTTTTTGTTCCATCTCGATATTCAAATATAGCAATAGGGTAGTTGTCCCGATCTGCTATATAAAAACGTCTGTCTTTTACAATAAGTTTATGGTCTTCAAATTGGTGTTGAAGCAATCTCATGAATTTACTTTCGTTTGGCGAAAGTAAATTTAGTTGTCTGATTCTGTCCGCATCATTGTGATAGCGGATTTTTTCACGCTGCCTTTCATTGTAGTTTAGGTACACATTTCTTGTTTTTTGTTGGATTTCTTTTGATTTTTCTTGTTTTGAATCTCTCCAGAGATAACCAATAATTAAACCTAAAATTAAACAGAATATAGCAATCATCATTTTCCCCATTAAAAAAATAGGGGATATAACTCCCCTGATATCTGTCTAATAATCTGGATCAACGTAAATAATCAATCGTCTTTTTTAAGTATTTCCGCTCGGTACTTCATAACATCCTCAGTTTTTATGTCCTTTAGATGCTTTCTGATTAGGGTATGTATAACATCAGATTCTTTGATTCTTAGTTTTTTCTCGAACATCATTTCCAGTGTTACATCCTTAATCATCTCTTCTTCTTCGTCTCTCAAGCGAATAGTTATAGCCATTGTCTTCTCCAAAATTTCGACATCATATCTGATTTATATTTTACGATATGTTGCAATATCACAAATCAAGTGTTATAAAACAAACAAATATCATCTGTGATAAATCATAAATATGAAATCAATCACTTTTAATGGTCCACAAGACTTCACCCAAGCAGCATTTAACAGGGTGGCAGAGCTTGTTTCTCAACATGGCCAATGTGCATTAGATAACTTTGTACCTGCTTTCTCCACAGAGCAGTGCTTGGAGCACTTAGCATTTGTTGCGTCAGAAATGGCTTATGACTATTCGCTGATTGATGTTCATGCAGATTTATACAAAAAAACAAACGCTGAATTAAAAGAAGAAATGGGGGATTGCTAATGAGAATTTTAAGCATCGTTCTAGGATCTGTTGATGTTGAGTGCCCGAAGTGCTTCTCAAGATTTCATCACCAGTATTTGCCATTTCATATGTCTAAGTGTGAGGGATGAAATGAAGAATTCTACTGTTGTTCAAATTGCTTTAACTCCATCTTCTCAAGATCAAGATTCTGATTTACTTGATCAGATATTTGGTTTTGAGTCTGAATCTCATGCATCTGTTTCTTGTCCTCATTGTGGTTCTTTAGTTTCTTATTTTTCCGATCTTGAATTTCATAATTGTTCTGGTGAGTTTTAATCATGACTAAAAAAGCTGATCAAAAAACAACCCAAACCCGTAAAAACACGGTGGAAAGCCCTAAATCTGCACAATTCTTCTCAGCAGAATCTAGTCGCCTGACTGATTTTTCTACCCCCATTTATAATATGGGGGTTACGACATTGGATCCTCGTCTCCAATATGATGAATTCACCTTCCCTCGTCGCCTAGACAATTGCAAAATGGTTCTCACGGAGAAAGGAAATGTTCCAGTTCTACATTCTGTACCATGTGATGAATATGGGATTGCTTCGCACGATTGGATTACTTTTGGATTTTGTCAGTCAACTTTAGGCCAAGAATATTATTCACTTGATCCGATGACTGCTGATTCAGAGCTAACCTATGGAATAGAAACGTTTTTAGATCATCATTTGCATGAAATATTCGGCTTCGGTCTTGGTGAAAAACGTCAAAACGGTATGCATAACTACAAGTTTGCATACGAATTACAAGACAAAATGGGCATGGTTTTATACGGTCATAGCTCTCGTCGTATTTCAATACAAATCAATGGTACTGGGTGTGCTTTAGCTCGCAAGGGTTGGCAAGTCCGTTTATATCAATACCTCACGTCTTACCAAAAATTTTATGATCCTCAAACAGGTTTCTTAAAAGAAACTGGCCCACGTGAACCTAAATTAACCCGCGTCGACCTTGCCTATGATGACTTTGAGGGTCAATACATCACTGTAGATCAGGCCGATGAATGGGATGATGTAGGCGGATTTTGGTGTGGTGGCCGTCAACCTAAAATAGAAAAGATTGGCCCTTGGAAACGTCCAAACGGTAAAGGCCGTACTTTTGCTGTTGGTGATCGTACCAGTGGAAAATATGCACGTTTTTATGAACGTGGAAAAAAGGAGGGTAGTCCTTTAAGCCCTTGGGTACGTGCTGAAGTCGAATTTAAGTCTAAAGACCGTTATATCCCGCTTGATATTTTACTTTCACCGTCTCAGTACTTTCTAGGTGCTTATCCTTGCTTTGAGTGGCTTGCCAAGCAATTAGAAAAAGATTTTTGCACCCCTGAAAAAACAAAAGTTGTTAAAAAACAATCTGAAATCAGTTGGGATAAAGCAATCGACTTTCTTAAGGTTCAATTCGGAAAATACATCCGTCAATTTGCCAAAGTGGTCGAACCTCAAGAATTAATCAACATGATTTCATCCGATAAAGATGAAGTCCCAAAACGTCTCAAGTTTTCACACGCTGCTGTCATGCAGTCAATTCGTTTAAATCAACACTTTGAAACTAAACCAACATCATTGGAAGAGATGCCGCTTTTTGTCGGTAAACCACTGGTGAACATGTCTGCTTATAAGGAATTTATCCATGCTTCTTAAATCAAATGTAATTGTACGTGGTGCTCGTCCATCTAAAGGTGACTATAACGGTCGTCCTTACGATAACACCAAGGTTTATATCGAAACTGAAATCAAAGCAGGGGAACGAGCTTCGGGTTCAGTCACTTCTGAATATGGCTGGGGTAGCTCTGACAACTATGACCGCATCGAAAAGCTTGAATATCCATTTAAAGCCGAAGCAGTCATGCAGATCGTCTCCAATGGTAAAGACACACGCACCATCTTGATTGATCTCATCCCTGAAAAAACAGCCCCTAAGGCTTAAGGATTTTAAAAAATGGCATACGTCTGTGAAATTGTAGATACAGCTACGCAAGCGTGTGTTCAGTGGGCTGTTTACAGTCCTGTTCTGCCTGAGCTTACTGATGAAGCTCGTAATGAGCTTTTAAAGTGGGCGATAGGTATATTTTTGTCTGTCTTTGCATTTCGCATGACATTACGTGTAATTAAATAAGAGGAAAATCTTATGAATAAAGGTATTAAAACTGCTATCGGCTTGGGTCTTGTAACTTTGGCTGTAACTCAACCAGCTATGGCAGAAGCGTTAATTACTGGTACTGAGGTGACTGCTGCTGCTACTGCTGCGGGTGCTGACGAATCAATGAAAGCGGGTGCTCTTTGGGCATTGGGTTTAACGATTGCTGCGGTAGTTGTAGCAAAAGTTCTTGGCATTGTCCGCAAGTAATTTTGGTGCATGATCATGAGTTCAGAATCGTTTCTTAACTATTTTATTCTTGTGATCATGCTTATAGCTTTTGCGAGGATTTTAAAATGAAGAATATCGCCTTTTTCTTGTTATTTTTCCTTTTAGTATCAGGTCATTCTAATGCGAACGCTGTTGGCGGTTCTATTGGTGGTTGGCGTATAACTTCTAACGTCGCTCAGGGCATTGGAGCAAAAATTACAGCTACTAAAGACGTTATTATTAATGGTGCTTCAAGAGCTGTTACTAGTTCTGCAAATGTAATTCCATCTGCTTCCCAAGTTGGTCGTTTTATGGGTAAAAATTTGGGTACTGCTGCTGTCATTGGCGCTGTCGATTTATTATTGGATGGTGTCGATTGGATAATTGACGAGGGTGGCAAAGTTACAAAGCGTTCTGAAGAAATTGGTCCTCATTTAGCAATTATTTATACTGTTAACGCAAAGCAATTTTCATCTTTAAATGCTGCTGCTAATTATGTTTGCTCTAAAGATTATTACCGTTCCGCTTTTAGTGTTTCTCTCGTAAGTGCTTTTCATTCCAGCGGATCATCTTATTACGCTAAATGTAGCGTAAAAACTGGTGCGCAAGGTCAATACACCGATATTCATAATGTCGGGATTAATGGAGATTCAAACCCAAATTACAACCCATCTGCACCATTACCTCAAGCAGTTCCTATTAATGACAAAGATGGCAAACCATTAAATTTAGTTACGTTAGGTCAAATGGTTATAGATCAAGCTGAAACAGAAGTAAAAACAGGTAATCCTGCTGTACCTATCGCCACTCCAGTTACTCAAGCTGCTGCTGCTGCCGTAGTTGGTGAAGCTGAAACAGATGATACCAAAGCTCGTCCTATTGCTACTGAATTAGATAAAAATACTTCTTATCCATCAGATACAGACATCGAAGGTGAAATAACAACTCCTGAAGTTGTAGACCCTGTTACGGGTGAAGTCGTTAAGCCTGCTGAAACTTCATCCATTGCTATGCAATTCCCCAATGCTTGTGAATGGTTTCCCCAATTATGTCTTTTTATTGATTGGATGCAAAAACCCCAAGAAATAGATGAACCTGATTTACCAACTAAAGAAATCGAAAAAAAGGAAATAGACGAAGAGCTTATTAAAATTAGTTCATCTTCTTGCCCTGCTCCCATTGATGTAAATATCCCTCTTCCTGTTTTTAATACCACTTATACCGATTCTATAAGTGTTTCTGAATATTGCCCGGAAATTGAAAAGCTTGCTCCAGTATTACAATTATTAGCTTTTGTTTTAGCCATCATGATTATTAAGGACATATAAAATGCCGTATGTCCTAGGGATTATTTTAACCTCAATAATTTCAAGCCTACTAGCACGTGTTCTTTTAGGTGCTGGTTTAACTCTTCTAACATTTCCGTTTGTTTCTGAATTACTTGATTCTTTAATTCAAACTGCGCAAACAAACATGAATCAATTGCCCGCTTTTGCTTTGAGTTTTCTAAAGCTTCTTGAAATAGATAAATGCCTTTCAATTATATTGAGTGCTGTACAAGTTCTTATCTATGTAAAGCTTGCCAAAGTAATCGTTGGTGTTTCGACATAGATCGGGGAGGGAGCGCGCGCGCTATGGTCTGAGGTAACGAAGACAAAGGAGCGAGCGCTTTACCCGATAAAGGAGAATAAAAAATGGTTGCTACTGTAATCAGCGCACCGCCTAGAACTGGTAAATCTCTATACACAATGGAGATACTAGAAAAAGCGGTTATTGATAATCCTGACCGATTGATTTATACGAATATCATTGGTTGTAAATTACCTGGCGTCTTGCCTGCTGTCTCTCGTCCTGATAACCCTTTTGATTGGCGCACTTTGCCGAATGGTGCTTTATATGTTCATGATGAAGCGCACGAACATCCCGCATTCTGTAAAAATGATTTATTAAAAGATAAAGAATTAATTAGTCGTGTTCCTTATGATGAATTTATACTTTTAATTAATGACTATGAGCAATTATCTACTGATGAAAAAACCAATCTTTTAACTGTTTTAAAAGTTATAAACCAATATCCTGAGCTCCCTCTGTCTTTAAAAGTTAAAGAAAAAGAATCTTTGGTTAGGCTTGTTAAAGATGCTTTTGATAAAAATAATCTAAAACGAAAAGAGGAAATTTTAGATATTGGTCGTGCATTAACTATGCATGGTCATTTCGGTATAGATATTTATTTCATTACACAACGTCCCACTTTATTAAATGAGCATGTGCGAGCTTCAATCTCTGAGCACATCATTTTAAGACGTTTATTCAAAATGAATTTTGCAATCATTTATAATTATGCTGAATTACAAGAAAATTTTGGCATGATGACACGTAAAAACGCAATTACTACTCGTTTTTGGCGTTATCCAAAACATTTGTATAAGTATTACGTATCTGCTGAATCTCATCCAAAATCAAATTTTCCTAAGCTTTGGTATGCTGTAGCACTACTACCTATTTTTTTAATGGCTGGCGGTTATAAATACACAATGGACTTTTTCGGCCCAAAACAAACAACTGCTACCCCTCCACCTGTACAAAATGAATTACCAAAACAGCCTTTACTGAATGCTGATAATCAACAAAAAGATTTAAATGATCTTTGCCGATCTGCTGTGAATCTTGATAAACCTGAGTGTAAAAAATATATTCAAGAAATTACAAACAAGGGATTAAGTATTGCCCCTGTCAATGTTTATGATCCAGCTAAACCTTATGACGTTGAATATACTGTTCAAGACTTTGAACCTAAAGATTTCCCACGTTTCAAAAATGCGATTGTCTACAATGGCAAATGCACGGCCTACAGTCAGCAAGGCACTATCATGCATAATGTATCTACTAAAGATTGTTTCAGACTTGCTAACGGTGATAGACCTTTTGACTACTATTATGAAAAGCCTAGCTCTTCACCTCCTGTACAAGCTTCCAGTGCATCAAATTTTTCTAGTGAATTGATTAATACCCTTGCACGTTTGGAAGCTGAAAAAATGATAGCTGCTCAAAATGCAAATGTACAAGTTGAGCAAATTGCGCTTGGTGAACCAAAAACAAAATATTTTGAGTGAATCTTAATAGAGGGGACGGAGTGTCCCCGAACTGATGCCATTGAATTACAAAACCTCTTTTCCTTGATTACAGCTCCCATTTAAGCTTGATCGGTAGGGGTAGAGCATCCCGAATGGGTGCGAACTGATATGAGTAATAGACACGTATATAGCACAATTGTATACAGTAGAAATAAAGGTGTTTTACGCAGAGAAGATTATATTTTTATGCGTGAATGCCTAGAAAAACATTTAGAATACATGCAGTTATCTGATTTTGACTATTCACAGCAAATTGATGATTTAAAACAGCTTTTTATTAAGTTAGATCACACAATAAACAGGCTGTAATGACGAACTAGTGGCTTATAACATGCGGGTTACGATTGACTAAATTTAAATCAAAATAGGGATGATTTAGATGATTACAAAAGATGATTTAATTTATTTTCTTATGCTGATTCAGCTTTTTATTGTTGCTGTGGTCTTCGCTTTTAAATTATTTGTTTGGTCGGGTGGATACCAGATGATATTTGGATAATGCTCACGGATTTCGGCATAACGTATATTATGTTCATTAGGATACTCAGCAACGTGAATATAATTTTACAGATTCACGTTGCTGAGCTGTGGCACCAACTGAGTTGCGTAGGCCACAGTCTTGGATATGCTATTTAACATAAAATTACGTTATGCGACATTCGGCTCTGAGCTTTGCTTTATCTTCTAAAATTGCTTCGCTTGATAAAATTGCTTTGTATAGAAACACTGGTGTTCCTTCTTCGGTATCTTCTACTTTTAACTTTTTTGTTCCATCTCGATATTCAAATATAGCAATAGGGTAGTTGTCCCGATCTGCTATATAAAAACGTCTGTCTTTTACAATAAGTTTATGGTCTTCAAATTGGTGTTGAAGCAATCTCATGAATTTACTTTCGTTTGGCGAAAGTAAATTTAGTTGTCTGATTCTGTCCGCATCATTGTGATAGCGGATTTTTTCACGCTGCCTTTCATTGTAGTTTAGGTACACATTTCTTGTTTTTTGTTGGATTTCTTTTGATTTTTCTTGTTTTGAATCTCTCCAGAGATAACCAATAATTAAACCTAAAATTAAACAGAATATAGCAATCATCATTTTCCCCATTAAAAAAATAGGGGATATAACTCCCCTGATATCTGTCTAATAATCTGGATCAACGTAAATAATCAATCGTCTTTTTTAAGTATTTCCGCTCGGTACTTCATAACATCCTCAGTTTTTATGTCCTTTAGATGCTTTCTGATTAGGGTATGTATAACATCAGATTCTTTGATTCTTAGTTTTTTCTCGAACATCATTTCCAGTGTTACATCCTTAATCATCTCTTCTTCTTCGTCTCTCAAGCGAATAGTTATAGCCATTGTCTTCTCCAAAATTTCGACATCATATCTGATTTATATTTTACGATATGTTGCAATATCACAAATCAAGTGTTATAAAACAAACAAATATCATCTGTGATAAATCATAAATATGAAATCAATCACTTTTAATGGTCCACAAGACTTCACCCAAGCAGCATTTAACAGGGTGGCAGAGCTTGTTTCTCAACATGGCCAATGTGCATTAGATAACTTTGTACCTGCTTTCTCCACAGAGCAGTGCTTGGAGCACTTAGCATTTGTTGCGTCAGAAATGGCTTATGACTATTCGCTGATTGATGTTCATGCAGATTTATACAAAAAAACAAACGCTGAATTAAAAGAAGAAATGGGGGATTGCTAATGAGAATTTTAAGCATCGTTCTAGGATCTGTTGATGTTGAGTGCCCGAAGTGCTTCTCAAGATTTCATCACCAGTATTTGCCATTTCATATGTCTAAGTGTGAGGGATGAAATGAAGAATTCTACTGTTGTTCAAATTGCTTTAACTCCATCTTCTCAAGATCAAGATTCTGATTTACTTGATCAGATATTTGGTTTTGAGTCTGAATCTCATGCATCTGTTTCTTGTCCTCATTGTGGTTCTTTAGTTTCTTATTTTTCCGATCTTGAATTTCATAATTGTTCTGGTGAGTTTTAATCATGACTAAAAAAGCTGATCAAAAAACAACCCAAACCCGTAAAAACACGGTGGAAAGCCCTAAATCTGCACAATTCTTCTCAGCAGAATCTAGTCGCCTGACTGATTTTTCTACCCCCATTTATAATATGGGGGTTACGACATTGGATCCTCGTCTCCAATATGATGAATTCACCTTCCCTCGTCGCCTAGACAATTGCAAAATGGTTCTCACGGAGAAAGGAAATGTTCCAGTTCTACATTCTGTACCATGTGATGAATATGGGATTGCTTCGCACGATTGGATTACTTTTGGATTTTGTCAGTCAACTTTAGGCCAAGAATATTATTCACTTGATCCGATGACTGCTGATTCAGAGCTAACCTATGGAATAGAAACGTTTTTAGATCATCATTTGCATGAAATATTCGGCTTCGGTCTTGGTGAAAAACGTCAAAACGGTATGCATAACTACAAGTTTGCATACGAATTACAAGACAAAATGGGCATGGTTTTATACGGTCATAGCTCTCGTCGTATTTCAATACAAATCAATGGTACTGGGTGTGCTTTAGCTCGCAAGGGTTGGCAAGTCCGTTTATATCAATACCTCACGTCTTACCAAAAATTTTATGATCCTCAAACAGGTTTCTTAAAAGAAACTGGCCCACGTGAACCTAAATTAACCCGCGTCGACCTTGCCTATGATGACTTTGAGGGTCAATACATCACTGTAGATCAGGCCGATGAATGGGATGATGTAGGCGGATTTTGGTGTGGTGGCCGTCAACCTAAAATAGAAAAGATTGGCCCTTGGAAACGTCCAAACGGTAAAGGCCGTACTTTTGCTGTTGGTGATCGTACCAGTGGAAAATATGCACGTTTTTATGAACGTGGAAAAAAGGAGGGTAGTCCTTTAAGCCCTTGGGTACGTGCTGAAGTCGAATTTAAGTCTAAAGACCGTTATATCCCGCTTGATATTTTACTTTCACCGTCTCAGTACTTTCTAGGTGCTTATCCTTGCTTTGAGTGGCTTGCCAAGCAATTAGAAAAAGATTTTTGCACCCCTGAAAAAACAAAAGTTGTTAAAAAACAATCTGAAATCAGTTGGGATAAAGCAATCGACTTTCTTAAGGTTCAATTCGGAAAATACATCCGTCAATTTGCCAAAGTGGTCGAACCTCAAGAATTAATCAACATGATTTCATCCGATAAAGATGAAGTCCCAAAACGTCTCAAGTTTTCACACGCTGCTGTCATGCAGTCAATTCGTTTAAATCAACACTTTGAAACTAAACCAACATCATTGGAAGAGATGCCGCTTTTTGTCGGTAAACCACTGGTGAACATGTCTGCTTATAAGGAATTTATCCATGCTTCTTAAATCAAATGTAATTGTACGTGGTGCTCGTCCATCTAAAGGTGACTATAACGGTCGTCCTTACGATAACACCAAGGTTTATATCGAAACTGAAATCAAAGCAGGGGAACGAGCTTCGGGTTCAGTCACTTCTGAATATGGCTGGGGTAGCTCTGACAACTATGACCGCATCGAAAAGCTTGAATATCCATTTAAAGCCGAAGCAGTCATGCAGATCGTCTCCAATGGTAAAGACACACGCACCATCTTGATTGATCTCATCCCTGAAAAAACAGCCCCTAAGGCTTAAGGATTTTAAAAAATGGCATACGTCTGTGAAATTGTAGATACAGCTACGCAAGCGTGTGTTCAGTGGGCTGTTTACAGTCCTGTTCTGCCTGAGCTTACTGATGAAGCTCGTAATGAGCTTTTAAAGTGGGCGATAGGTATATTTTTGTCTGTCTTTGCATTTCGCATGACATTACGTGTAATTAAATAAGAGGAAAATCTTATGAATAAAGGTATTAAAACTGCTATCGGCTTGGGTCTTGTAACTTTGGCTGTAACTCAACCAGCTATGGCAGAAGCGTTAATTACTGGTACTGAGGTGACTGCTGCTGCTACTGCTGCGGGTGCTGACGAATCAATGAAAGCGGGTGCTCTTTGGGCATTGGGTTTAACGATTGCTGCGGTAGTTGTAGCAAAAGTTCTTGGCATTGTCCGCAAGTAATTTTGGTGCATGATCATGAGTTCAGAATCGTTTCTTAACTATTTTATTCTTGTGATCATGCTTATAGCTTTTGCGAGGATTTTAAAATGAAGAATATCGCCTTTTTCTTGTTATTTTTCCTTTTAGTATCAGGTCATTCTAATGCGAACGCTGTTGGCGGTTCTATTGGTGGTTGGCGTATAACTTCTAACGTCGCTCAGGGCATTGGAGCAAAAATTACAGCTACTAAAGACGTTATTATTAATGGTGCTTCAAGAGCTGTTACTAGTTCTGCAAATGTAATTCCATCTGCTTCCCAAGTTGGTCGTTTTATGGGTAAAAATTTGGGTACTGCTGCTGTCATTGGCGCTGTCGATTTATTATTGGATGGTGTCGATTGGATAATTGACGAGGGTGGCAAAGTTACAAAGCGTTCTGAAGAAATTGGTCCTCATTTAGCAATTATTTATACTGTTAACGCAAAGCAATTTTCATCTTTAAATGCTGCTGCTAATTATGTTTGCTCTAAAGATTATTACCGTTCCGCTTTTAGTGTTTCTCTCGTAAGTGCTTTTCATTCCAGCGGATCATCTTATTACGCTAAATGTAGCGTAAAAACTGGTGCGCAAGGTCAATACACCGATATTCATAATGTCGGGATTAATGGAGATTCAAACCCAAATTACAACCCATCTGCACCATTACCTCAAGCAGTTCCTATTAATGACAAAGATGGCAAACCATTAAATTTAGTTACGTTAGGTCAAATGGTTATAGATCAAGCTGAAACAGAAGTAAAAACAGGTAATCCTGCTGTACCTATCGCCACTCCAGTTACTCAAGCTGCTGCTGCTGCCGTAGTTGGTGAAGCTGAAACAGATGATACCAAAGCTCGTCCTATTGCTACTGAATTAGATAAAAATACTTCTTATCCATCAGATACAGACATCGAAGGTGAAATAACAACTCCTGAAGTTGTAGACCCTGTTACGGGTGAAGTCGTTAAGCCTGCTGAAACTTCATCCATTGCTATGCAATTCCCCAATGCTTGTGAATGGTTTCCCCAATTATGTCTTTTTATTGATTGGATGCAAAAACCCCAAGAAATAGATGAACCTGATTTACCAACTAAAGAAATCGAAAAAAAGGAAATAGACGAAGAGCTTATTAAAATTAGTTCATCTTCTTGCCCTGCTCCCATTGATGTAAATATCCCTCTTCCTGTTTTTAATACCACTTATACCGATTCTATAAGTGTTTCTGAATATTGCCCGGAAATTGAAAAGCTTGCTCCAGTATTACAATTATTAGCTTTTGTTTTAGCCATCATGATTATTAAGGACATATAAAATGCCGTATGTCCTAGGGATTATTTTAACCTCAATAATTTCAAGCCTACTAGCACGTGTTCTTTTAGGTGCTGGTTTAACTCTTCTAACATTTCCGTTTGTTTCTGAATTACTTGATTCTTTAATTCAAACTGCGCAAACAAACATGAATCAATTGCCCGCTTTTGCTTTGAGTTTTCTAAAGCTTCTTGAAATAGATAAATGCCTTTCAATTATATTGAGTGCTGTACAAGTTCTTATCTATGTAAAGCTTGCCAAAGTAATCGTTGGTGTTTCGACATAGATCGGGGAGGGAGCGCGCGCGCTATGGTCTGAGGTAACGAAGACAAAGGAGCGAGCGCTTTACCCGATAAAGGAGAATAAAAAATGGTTGCTACTGTAATCAGCGCACCGCCTAGAACTGGTAAATCTCTATACACAATGGAGATACTAGAAAAAGCGGTTATTGATAATCCTGACCGATTGATTTATACGAATATCATTGGTTGTAAATTACCTGGCGTCTTGCCTGCTGTCTCTCGTCCTGATAACCCTTTTGATTGGCGCACTTTGCCGAATGGTGCTTTATATGTTCATGATGAAGCGCACGAACATCCCGCATTCTGTAAAAATGATTTATTAAAAGATAAAGAATTAATTAGTCGTGTTCCTTATGATGAATTTATACTTTTAATTAATGACTATGAGCAATTATCTACTGATGAAAAAACCAATCTTTTAACTGTTTTAAAAGTTATAAACCAATATCCTGAGCTCCCTCTGTCTTTAAAAGTTAAAGAAAAAGAATCTTTGGTTAGGCTTGTTAAAGATGCTTTTGATAAAAATAATCTAAAACGAAAAGAGGAAATTTTAGATATTGGTCGTGCATTAACTATGCATGGTCATTTCGGTATAGATATTTATTTCATTACACAACGTCCCACTTTATTAAATGAGCATGTGCGAGCTTCAATCTCTGAGCACATCATTTTAAGACGTTTATTCAAAATGAATTTTGCAATCATTTATAATTATGCTGAATTACAAGAAAATTTTGGCATGATGACACGTAAAAACGCAATTACTACTCGTTTTTGGCGTTATCCAAAACATTTGTATAAGTATTACGTATCTGCTGAATCTCATCCAAAATCAAATTTTCCTAAGCTTTGGTATGCTGTAGCACTACTACCTATTTTTTTAATGGCTGGCGGTTATAAATACACAATGGACTTTTTCGGCCCAAAACAAACAACTGCTACCCCTCCACCTGTACAAAATGAATTACCAAAACAGCCTTTACTGAATGCTGATAATCAACAAAAAGATTTAAATGATCTTTGCCGATCTGCTGTGAATCTTGATAAACCTGAGTGTAAAAAATATATTCAAGAAATTACAAACAAGGGATTAAGTATTGCCCCTGTCAATGTTTATGATCCAGCTAAACCTTATGACGTTGAATATACTGTTCAAGACTTTGAACCTAAAGATTTCCCACGTTTCAAAAATGCGATTGTCTACAATGGCAAATGCACGGCCTACAGTCAGCAAGGCACTATCATGCATAATGTATCTACTAAAGATTGTTTCAGACTTGCTAACGGTGATAGACCTTTTGACTACTATTATGAAAAGCCTAGCTCTTCACCTCCTGTACAAGCTTCCAGTGCATCAAATTTTTCTAGTGAATTGATTAATACCCTTGCACGTTTGGAAGCTGAAAAAATGATAGCTGCTCAAAATGCAAATGTACAAGTTGAGCAAATTGCGCTTGGTGAACCAAAAACAAAATATTTTGAGTGAATCTTAATAGAGGGGACGGAGTGTCCCCGAACTGATGCCATTGAATTACAAAACCTCTTTTCCTTGATTACAGCTCCCATTTAAGCTTGATCGGTAGGGGTAGAGCATCCCGAATGGGTGCGAACTGATATGAGTAATAGACACGTATATAGCACAATTGTATACAGTAGAAATAAAGGTGTTTTACGCAGAGAAGATTATATTTTTATGCGTGAATGCCTAGAAAAACATTTAGAATACATGCAGTTATCTGATTTTGACTATTCACAGCAAATTGATGATTTAAAACAGCTTTTTATTAAGTTAGATCACACAATAAACAGGCTGTAATGACGAACTAGTGGCTTATAACATGCGGGTTACGATTGACTAAATTTAAATCAAAATAGGGATGATTTAGATGATTACAAAAGATGATTTAATTTATTTTCTTATGCTGATTCAGCTTTTTATTGTTGCTGTGGTCTTCGCTTTTAAATTATTTGTTTGGTCGGGTGGATACCAGATGATATTTGGATAATGCTCACGGATTTCGGCATAACGTATATTATGTTCATTAGGATACTCAGCAACGTGAATATAATTTTACAGATTCACGTTGCTGAGCTGTGGCACCAACTGAGTTGCGTAGGCCACAGTCTTGGATATGCTATTTAACATAATATACATTATACGCAATATAAGTTATTTATAAAAAGCCACAATTGATGATGTGGCTTTTTATAAATGACTTAGATTACATCAAATTCAATTCGACGGTTTTTCTTACGACCATCTGCAGTCGCATTATCAGCAACAGGTTTGTTTTAGTTAAGGATTTACAACTCAGTCTTTCCCAGTTGCCTAAAGGAAATACTCGCACCCCGATATTTGCTCAATCCATAATTCGTTTATTGGAGCAAGCGTGGTTACTTGCTTCAGCCGAACAAAATCCTGTCATTCGAACAGGTCATATTTTGGTAGCACTTTTAACAGCACCAGATTTGCATCAAATGGCATTACGCGCTTCGAGCCAATTTGAACTGTTCCCTATCGATACAATGAAGCATAAATTTTTAGACTTATGCTCAAACAGTATCGAACAAGACGTTTTACAGGAAACAGCGCCAAGCGAAAGCACTGAGCCTGCACAGCATTTGGCTAAAAACAAAACGCCAGCACTTGATCAATATACAATTAACCTGACCCAAAAGGCACAAAGTGGCCTTATCGACCCTGTTATTGGTCGTGAGTTTGAAATACGTTTAATGCTCGATATCCTGATGCGTCGACGCCAAAATAACCCTATTTTAACTGGTGAACCGGGTGTAGGAAAAACGGCTGTCGTTGAAGGTTTGGCATTAAAAATTGTGAACAACCAAGTGCCTGATGCTTTAAAAAATGTTCAGCTGCATACGCTTGATATGGGACTATTACAAGCAGGTGCCAGCGTAAAAGGTGAATTTGAAAATCGCTTGAAACAAGTAATTCAAGAAGTTCAGTCTGCCACTCATCCTATAATTTTATTTATTGATGAAGCCCACACTTTGATTGGTGCGGGAGGTCAAGCAGGCCAAAATGATGCTGCCAATCTATTAAAACCCGCACTGGCTCGTGGTGAGTTACGTACCATTGCAGCAACCACATGGGCTGAATATAAACAATATTTTGAGAAAGATGCAGCGCTCAGTCGACGCTTTCAAGTCGTTAAAGTTGAAGAACCAACCGAAGATGTCGCCATCGATATGTTACGTGCCATGCTACCAGTCATGGCCAATCATTTTAATTTAAATATTGATGATGAAGCCATCGTCACAGCCGTACACTCTTCACATCGTTATATTAGTGGCCGCCAACTCCCAGACAAAGCGATTAGCGTACTCGATACAGCCGCAGCGCGTGTAGCGCTCACTCAAAATGCACAACCTGTGAAGTTAGATCAGATACTTGCTCAACAACATAACATCAAACTTGAATATGAAATCTTAGAAAATGAACATAAAAATTTGCCGATTCATCATGAGAGATTGCACGATCTAAAGCAAAAACTAGCACAGCTTGAGTGTGAAATTGAGTACACTCAAACGCAGTGGCAAAAAGAAAGAGCGCTTGTTGAACAGATAAAACAACGCCAACAAGATACAACTGTTAACAATGCTCAAAAAGAGATTGCTGTGCTTCGTGAAGAATTAAGCACTGTACAAGGTCAAAATCCCTTAGTGTTTGAGCGAGTTAATGCACAAATCATTAATGAAATTATTTCAGACTGGACCGGTATTCCTGTTGGCAATATGGTGAACAATGAAATAAAACAGATCCTCAGCCTAGAAAGCAAACTGGCTGAGCGTGTTATGGGGCAAGACTCTGCCCTACATCAACTGGTTCAGGGAATTAAAACATCTAAAGCAAAATTGGATGATCCCAATAAACCGCAAGGCGTATTCATGTTGGTAGGGCCAAGTGGCGTCGGTAAAACCGAAACCGCACTTGCGCTGGCGAGTGAGCTTTATGGTGGAGAATCCCACCTGATCACCATTAATATGTCTGAATATCAAGAAGCACATACCGTTTCTTCTTTAAAAGGTGCCCCACCAGGATATGTGGGATATGGTCAAGGTGGTGTGCTGACTGAAGCGGTTCGCCGCAATCCTTATAGTGTGGTTTTATTAGATGAAATTGAAAAAGCACACAACGATGTTCAAGAACTCTTTTATCAAGTTTTCGACAAAGGTACGCTTGAGGATGGTGAAGGCCGAATCATCGACTTTAAGAATACCACCATTATTTTGACCTCGAATGTAGGTTCGAATGCCATTATGCAGGCGTGTTTGAATCAACCGATTGAGGAGTGGCCAACAGCAGAAAGCCTAGCTGAGCAGTTAAAACCAAGTTTATATAAACAATTTAAACCTGCTTTTTTAGGGCGCATGCGTATCGTTCCCTATTTCCCACTGCATGATGATTTACTGGTTCAAATTATCCATCATAAAATCAAGAAAATAACCGCTCGCCTTGAGAAGCAGTACCAAACCAAAGTTCAATATTCAGAGGAACTGGTAGAACTGTTATTAAGTCGCTGCACGGAAGTCGATAGCGGCGCACGGAATGTTGATCACATTTTGAATGCCAGTATATTGCCTGCTTTAGCCACAGAAATATTGATGGCTTTGGCAGCAGATCATTTGCCTAAAGTCATTCAGATCGATGTCAAAGATGATGAAATTACTTATGTTTTAGACCCTGTCGAAAAGACCGCGGCTAAAAAGAAACGACATCCTGCTAAAAATAAAGCGAATCAAGTTTAATAAAATATAGAGTGTAAAATTATGAGCTTAGAAATCGAGCCTTTATTGTCTCCTATCTCAAGCGATCAACCATGTGGAGAAGACTTGTCTTTTTCCAATGAATTCCACGCTATCAAAATTGCAAAAACTCAGGATGATCCACTACTCGATCAAGGCGACTGGGTCGCTGAACCTAAGCAAGCAGACTGGCATTTCGTTGAACAAAAATCTATCGAGCTTCTCACGGGAAAATCAAAAGATTTACGCTTAATGGGCTGGTTACTTGAAGCGTGGTCAAATTTATACGGATTCGAAGGCACCGCAAAAGCCCTAGAGCTTATGCACCGGACGCTAAATAAGTATTGGACACAACTTCATCCTGAAATCGAAGAAGAAGATTTAGATCAACGTCTAGGTTTATTGCAAGGTTCAATTAATCATTTGATTCCACTGATTAAACAAGTCGCTATCGTGAATGTTCCTGCATTTTCACTCAGTGATTATGACGCCTTACTGAGACAAAAAAACCATTTGTTGAAACAAGTAGAAAGTTATACAGATGATGCCAATAGCTCACAGATTTTGGAACAGTTTGAGCAGAGCTTGTTCAATACCTCAAAATCATTTCAATATCAGAACTATCAACATTTTTCGGCAATTCTGGCTGAATGGTCAATTTTGAAAAATGTGTTAGATACCTTAATGGGCTTAGACGCACCAAGCTTTGCTGCGATTGATACTCAGCTTGAAAATATCCACACCAGTTTAAAAAAGCTCTACAAAACCGATGTTTTTACTCAGCCTGTAAGGGCGACACAAACGTCTGAGTCTTCTGCTGCCGCAACGATAACCACACAGGCGCTTTCCTTTACCCAGCACAAAGAACAAGAGATTGACATGAACACCGTTCATCCATCCAAAGGCTTTCAGGTTCAACCGCAAAATCACTTGGCAAACCGTGAACAAGCCATGCTGGTATTACAAGAAATTTCTGACTATTTCCAAGCCAATGAACCACATAGTCCCGTAAGCTATATGTTACAAAAAACCATCAAGTGGAGTCAGATGCCTCTACATGAGTGGTTAAATCAAGTCATTAAAAACGAAAATCCACTGCATAACGTCCAAGAACTACTGGGCGTACCACAAGCAAATGAATCAAACGATTGGTAATCTAAATGTTTAAAGCAGAAAAAATACTTTGGGGTGAAGGTCTATTTTTACGTCCTCAACATTTTCAATTACAAGATGCGTATCATGAACAACGTCTGAATCATACCATTCGTTCCACAATTCCATTTGCCTATGGCATTCAAAATATTCAATTTGATGAGGCCCAGTTACACACACATATCTTGGCCCTCGAAAGTATTAGTATGATTTGGCAAGATGGTGAAATTTATCAAGCGCCGACACGTGATTTACTGCCAGAGCCAGTGTTATTAGATGAACTGAATTTACGTGGCGAAATCTTGGTTTATTTGGCTTTGCCGATTGTACAAGCCAATAAGAAAAATGTGAGCGCTGAAAATAGTGCGCAGTTCGGTCGCTATCATTCTTATCTAACCTCAACTCATGATTTATTTACAGATGCTACTGCGGCAGATATCACCTTATTGCGCCGCCGTGCAGAGTTTCGCTTGTTAGAGGTCAACGCAGAACCGAATCAAGAGCTTGATGGTTTTTTATATTTAGCTTTAGCAAAAATTAAACGTCAAAGCTCAGGCCAATTTGAATTTGATCGTCATTTTATTCCGCCTATCTTGCATATTGAATCTTCTGAAAATCTTATTTCGAGTTTGAAACGCAGTTTAAATGTCATCAAAGCTAAAATTAAAACCATTCAAAGCAATAATCGAGAAAACGAGCAAAAACTGATTGAGTTTCGCTCTGGTGACATTGTGTCATTTTGGCTGGTCAATGCACTCAATACAGCACACGCGACGTTGAATCATTTATTGCAATACCCGCATATCCATCCAGAGCGACTGTTTTTTGAATTATTACGTTTAACAGGCTCATTACTGACCTTCTCAACGGCTCATGAGGTTGATCATTTACCTCGCTATCAACACCATAATTTACAAGAAAGTTTTAGCCAGCTCGATGTTATTCTACGTGAGTTATTAGATACGATTATTTCAAACCGCTACATCAGCATCCAATTGAAAGAAACACGACCATCCTATTGGTTAGGCAGTTTAGAGTCAGACAAAATTACTCGAGATTCAAGGCTTTACTTGGCTGTTTCTAGCAGCATGATGCAAAGTCACGAACTAATTCAATTGGTTCCGTTACGATTTAAAGTCGGCAATACCGTAGATGTGGAACAACGCGTCATCGCCGCACTCCCTGCAGTTCCTTTACATCATTTAATGCAAGTTCCAACCGCTATTCCAGTGCGATCTGGTGTGAGTTACTTTGAAATTGAACCGAATAATGACTTATACCAACGCATGTTGGATGCCGAGTCAATTTGTATTTATATTCCAGCAGGTTTCCAAGATATTGCTGTTGAATTGATTGCTGTGATGAATGGCTAAGGAAATGAATCATGAATAATGCCCCTTCACTTTTTGATGATGGACAAATTGGAACTGGTTCAATTTCTCAGCCCATGACCGCCAAAGCCACCAGTACAACCAACTTGGTCGACTTACTTCATGACGGGTTTTATATTGTATTTTTATTGAAAAACAAATATATACCGAGTAGTGCAACTGAATTTCGCGAAAAAATCATTACCCTACTCAACCGTTTTGAAAACCAAGCCAGAAAATTACAATTTTCATCAGATGATATTCAAGATGCTAAATATGCTTACTGTGCATTATTAGATGAAACCATTGTGACTCAGCAAGATGCACAATTTTTCGAGCTACAAAATAGTTGGTTAATCAGTCCCTTACAGCTTAGTTTATTTGGCTCGCAACTTGCGGGTTATCGTTTTTTCGAAATTTTAGAAGAGTTACGCCGTAAAGGAAATAGTCGATTAGCCGCACTTGAAGTTTATCATTACTGCATGCTTCTGGGTTTTCATGGTAGATATCGCATTGAATCTATAGAAAATTTAAACCATTTGGTCGCACGTGTGGGCGATGAAATTGACTATTTGAAAGGAAAAAAGGCTGCCTTTTCTCCTTTTGCATCGCTCCCCGATCAAATTAAACACATGATTCACCGTGAGCTTCCTTTTTACTGGATTTTACTTTTTCTAATCCTATTCGCGCTCTTATCCTTTGCAGGCTTGCGCTATATGTTATCAAAGCAAAGTACGAATTCTTTGGCCACATATGAAAATGTCATTTCTACGCCAACAGAACAGGCACATATTACTATTCATTTACCCTAAGAACTAACTCCATGGCTCATGAAAAACGGACTTCAGTCAAAATTTTGACGTCTACAAAAAAGAAAAATATTTCACCTATGCTCTATGCGTTTGGTGGTTTTTTGAGTGGTGTCGTATTGATGGCCACCCTTGGTTTTACTTACTTTTTTACACAACAAAAAAATGATTCAATACACGTTAGCCAAAGCTCTAGTGTCGATGTCGCTGAACTCTCAGTCGATAATGAAGCCCCGACGCGGGAACCCGAAGCTATTTTTGAAGCGACTAAAGTCGTCCCTTCTAAAGGTGTTCAACCTTCAAATGTAACTGAGCCGCTTTCTGATTTTCCTCAACCCAAAGAAGATGAATTAAGCAGAGCTTTTCTTCGTCCAGCTGAAACAGTTGCTGCACCATCGATGAAGAGTGCTAGTCCGCAGCCCTTACCAAAAGAAAATAAGAAACAAAACTCGTCAACGCAAAGTTCGGCCGCACCGAAATATAAAAATCACGACAAAGTAGCCAAAGCAGAACAGACTGTGGAAAAATCTGAAGAATCTCCCACAGGTAGTGTACAAACTAAGATTACAACTCGTACCGTTGAAGCCCCAATGCCAGCTACTATCAAACTATGATTTATGCTCTTTTTTCGATTTTTCTAATCCTAGCGATAGGACTAGGTTTAGCACTGTCCTATGAACTTAGAGCAAAATTAGCTGGCTTTTTTTTCGGGTTAATTCCTCAAGGAAAACAAAGATTTCAATCCGCTCGTCATTTTGCACAGCATATAAATCATGCTGCTGCGCCCGAGCAATTGCAATCGCATTGGCATATTCAACAGTGGTGGATATTGGTTGCGGGTCTATTTTTATTTGCCAGCATCTTAATGTTTGCTTTTACCAGCCCCGTCACGCCCACTAAAATCGAAGCCGATTATTTAAAACAATCGGATCCACAAATTTATGCCTTACTTGATGGGCAAATTTTGTCCCCGCCACCAGAAATCGAAGAATCCTTAGTTGCTGCGGCCATAGTTGAAGCAAGTCTGCTTGAACAAGCGGATCTTAATAATAATTCTATTCAAGCCAGCGCTTCGAGTTACGATCCGAGTATTCAGGATGTACATTCAACTCATTCACATGACAATTTAGCAACGGCTGATCGTAAGTGGCACAAAATGAACCCACGCTATAAACAACGTCTACTGATGGTATTTAAAATCATGCGTGAGCAGCATGGATATGAACTCGTTTTACTGGAAGGCTATCGTAGCCCGCAGCGTCAGAATTCTTTAGCCAGCAATAAAAATACGACTTTGGCTCGTGGTTATCAGAGTTATCACCAATTTGGATTGGCGGCGGATGTCGCATTTAAGCGGGATGGAAAAGTCGTTATTTCTGAACGAGACCCATGGGCGATGCGTGGCTATCAGCTCTATGGTGAAGTTGCAGAATCTGTAGGTTTAACTTGGGGCGGGCGTTGGAAGTCGATCCAAGACTATGGCCATACTGAATATCGAATGCCGAATTTAAAGAAAACTGCGGAAATGGCTGAAAAGCTGACCTCTGAAGGACAACTTTCAGCTGCGAATTTGAGTTAATCAGGTTGAAGGCTGACTCAAATATTGAGTGATGATTTGCAGAACTTGCTCAGTTTTCTCTGCATGTAACCAGTGTCCAGCATCTGCAACAATCTGAATCTGGGCTTGAGAAAACTGCGATTGGATAGCTTCTATATATTCTGGCTTTGCTACATAAGGTGAGTTTCCACCACGTATAAACAATGCAGACTTATGCCATGTTTCTATATTTTCCCATGACAGAATTTGGGCATAGTTCTGATACAGTGCATCTACATTAAACAACCACTTCCCTTTACTAAAAGATTTCAAGAGAAACTGAATCACCATTTCTTCTTTGAGATATTCACGCATGATTTCTATAGCTTGCTGACGTGTTTCAATATCTGCTTTTTGTACAGCAAAGAGCGCTTTAAAAATCTGCTCATGATGATTTTCTTTATAAGCAATAGGCGTAATATCCAATACCACCAGTTGATCTAGTCGATCTCCTGCGAGTTCGGTCACTTTCATCACCAGCTTTCCCCCCATCGAATGCCCGATCAAAGAAAAGTGCTCGATATTGAGTTCATCTAAAGTTTCAATTAGATCAGCTGCCATTACCTCATAATTCATCACATTGGAATGCGCAGATAATCCATGATTACGTACATCTACCTGTAATACATGGTGGCTTGAATAAAACTCCCGAGCCAACATCCCTAAATTACTTAAACTGCCAAATAAACCGTGAACAAAGACCAGTGTTTTTGCAGCTGACTGCTCATTTTGATGAAATTGATGATTTAGGATCATATGAAACTTACTTTATTTGATTTCTATAGATATTGAATTTTTAATGTGAATAAATCAAATGACTTTTTAGATTAAGCTCATTTCTGCTTAGGCTATTTTGAGTAAAATACTTGCTTAGGCTAAATTTAAAGGCATGATGTACATGCCTGTTTAAGATGAGATTTTAAGCAAGTGAAAAAATGCCGAATGCTTTAAGTCTTGCTACTTTTCTGTTTTAAAAATAATTCAGCGGAATTTTTAAGTAAGAAATATCATTGTCTTCTGGTTGAGGGAACTTGCCTGCAAACATATTGATTTGAATTGCGGGTAATATTAATTTTGGCATGCTTAACGTTGCATCACGGCGGTTTCGCATCTCGACAAAATCGACCCTTTCCGTTGTAGTATTGATATGAAGGTTTTTATGCTTTTGCGAATAAACCGATGTTTCATATTGGTATTGATCACGACTTTCGGGTAAATAGTCATGGCATAAGAACATCCGCATTTGATCTGGCAATGTGTACAAAGTCTTCACTGAGTCAAATAAAGCCGCCGCACTCCCCTTTGGGAAATCACAACGTGCTGTTCCATAGTCAGGCATAAACAAAGTATCCCCCACAAAAACAGCATCACCAATGACATAACTGAGACACGCAGGTGTATGCCCTGGTGTCGGAATATTATATGCTTTTATGTTGCCTATCAAAAAAGTCTCGTGATCTGCAAAAAGATAATCAAAGGACTGCGTAGCGTTTAAACTTTTAATATCTAAGTGATAAATCTCACCAAAAGTTTGTTGTACGATCTCAATCTTATGACTAATCGCAATTTTTCCACCTAGCTTTTGCTTTAAATACTGTGCAGCACTTAGATGATCTGCATGAACATGCGTTTCTAAAATCCAGTCTACGCTTAGGCTATTTTCCTGAATATAAGCAATGATTAAATCAGCCTGCTCTGTTTTAGTCGTTGCCGATGCTGCATCATAGTCCAACACACTATCAATCACGGCGCAGCGCTGAGTGTCGGGATCACTCACCACATAACTAAACGTGTTGCTCACCGAATCAAAGAATGCTTTTACTTGAGCAATTTGCATCATGGCATTTTCTCCATTACTTTACGATGTAGCAGTACACCGACAAACATCGCAATTATAAAATAGATCGCTTGATAATAACCCAGTCCAATCAAAGTAAAGCTCGGCGCAGGACAAATTCCCGCAATTCCCCAGCCTATACCAAATAGCAGACTTCCGAAGATCAGTTTTCTGTCGATTTTCGTATTTTTAGGAAGTTGTATGGCTTCACCATAAACCGTTTTTGGATCTGGCTGACGTACAGCTTTTTGAAAAGGAATAAATGCAACCGCAATTGCACCCATCATCACAAAAGCTAAACTGGCATCCCAGTGCCCAAAAATATCTAAAAAGCCAATCACCTTCGCAGGATTCGACATTCCTGAAAGCATGAGACCAATTGAAAATAATCCACCCCAAATGAATGCCCAAACATTTTTCATTTTTAGATTGCTCCAAGCATATGACGGACAACATACACAGTGATAAAGCCTGCAAACATAAAACTCATTGTAGCGATGATTGAACGTTTGGATAAACGACTGATACCACAAATACCATGCCCGCTGGTACATCCAGAACCTAATCGCGTTCCAAAACCTACCAATACGCCCGCAATGATTAACATGAGAGGTGTAGCTTCAATATAGATTTCTGGCTGAACAAAAGCTGCGTATATAAACGGAACAATGAACAGGCCCAATAAAAACCATAGTGCAGGTGTATTTATGATCCCTTTTAAATTTAAAACTTGTGAGACCAGACCACTGATTCCCGCAATCCGCCCATTGGTATATAAATATCCAACAGCGGAGATGCCGAGTAATATTCCACCCATAAAAGACCACGCAAAATCATGCATTGGCAATCCCCCCCTTAAAACAATATATATTTTTATAATATATTTAATTGAAAAATAATCAAGCGTCCTTTGTATCTATCGATGCTATGTACGTCTATGACCACTGTTTACGGGCCCTTGCATCTAGATTTAGATATTTGAATGGTTACTATCTGTTCGTTATCGAAGCTTTTAGTCCTTTAGATAACACCTTAAAGCATTCTTTTTACATAGTTATTCTTCACAATAACGTAAAAAACTTGAATATATCCCCGAGGGATTTTGTATTCAGCTCTTTTTTAGATTAGAAATACTTAACTTATCTCGTTTTATTTCATTATAGTTTTCATTTAAAGAAACTGAATAGAGTTAGGGGTACATCTCTACATCATGATCATTATTCTGGGTTTATAAAACACATTCACGGCATTTGAATATATTTTCATGCAGGTAGACAGATGAAAAGTGATGAAATAACCCGCTCTTTTTTTGAGCAGTTTATTGGAATTCTGATAGTACGCGTTCTGCAAACCATCTTGGGAGCTTAGACACGGCGGCATTCATTTTTAAGGTTTCAGCTGCTTCTATTTCTGCAAGAAAAGACGCTTGTATACCGTCAGAAGAGTTATCAAACAAGTAGGCGCGATCGCAGCACTCTATAGCTTGCATGAGTAGATCCATACTGCGGTAATAACGTTCGATAATTTTCTGCTCAGGAACAGGATGGCCACCCACACTGACGCGATACTTGACTCGGGCAATATTGATTTGTGGATCGACTGTTGAGACATAATATAGATAGGTTTTATAGCCCTGACGTTTCGCTTCCCGAAGAAATTCAACTTTAGAGATATGTGACATTACCGTCTCAAAAGTAAAACTGACTTTTAAGCGCAGAAACTCAAACCGAATATAATCAATAATGCGTGCACAGAGATAAGAATCAATTTCTTCGGTTTTAAACTCGACCTTCCATTCATCTAGCACAATTGGTTCATGCGCAAGTAAAGTCACGAACTGTCCCGCTTGAGGACGTTTCTTACTTTTTAAAAATGTGACCAACTCTGATGCTTTTAAGGAAGGATGATAATGCAATAAATCAAGGCGTTGGCTTTGTCTTAAATTTTGTTCGAGTTCATCTGCATTTAAATATGCCCCAATATGTTGGGGCAAGAGGTAATCTTTAACAGTGCTTTTACCAGAACCATTCGGCCCCGCAAACATTCTTATTCTAGGTTGTCGAGGTGGCATATCAATCTATACGGTCGCGTGTTTCTTTTTACGTGTCAGTGTCGGTAAAACGCCTACATCGACATAAGCACTGCTTAAGTCTTGTAAAACAGTTTCATTGCCATGAATATCGCGTTCAACCAACTGTTCAGCTTTTGCATAAACCACAGACGAACGAGTGGTTGCTTTTTGAAAAGCATCATGAAAAGCATGAATGGCAAGTTTAGGAATCATATCATCCTCATATTTGCCTACTTTAATGTCGGTATAAGCTGCCATACACCAACTCCTACTCAAACGATGGTTGATTTTTATTTATCTTAACACAATCGAGGACATTGTCTATTTATACAGCACACTGAAACAAAAAATTAGGTTTTAATATCTACGCTAATTCCGTGTTGTCTTATTGAGTTACTTTACTTTTGACTCGTTTCGTATCTTCAAGTTTTAAAGCTTTAGCCGTTGGGCAAAAAGCACTTTCATTCATTCCGCTATCAGTTAAGCTTTTCTCTTGCTGTTCAAGATAACGGTTGGCCACCATCAACATTACAGGTGCTGTACTTAACTCAATATTGGCCTTGGACAGCGCAGCAATTTGATGATAAGCATCCATACGCTGACAAAATGCAGTTTTCATCTCTGTTGCAGTTGCTTGGTTATCTTTTGCATCTAAAACGGTTTTAGTCGAATTCACCGTTGCGGTATATTCAGCCATTTTCTGGTCATATTGCGCCTGAGTCAGTTTTATTGTTTCTGCATAACTCTGGGTTGATAGAAGCGATAATAAAAATAACGAAAAACTAAGCAACGTCCATGTCTGTTTTTTCATATCTTAAGACTCATCGCCTTCTTTCCAAACGTCTTCATAGTCATCACCATCAATCATAAAACGGTAACCTTCACTTAGAGCCAAGTACGGAAGTACATCGGGCAAGATATCTTGTAACTCACGTACAGTCATGGTTGTAAAAAAGTCTTGTCCTTCACCCAATTCACCACCATAAATAAACCAAGCGACATTCTCTTCAGTTTCTGGCTTTTTACGTAAACCGACAATGGGTTCTTGATTCAAAGTATGCACAGCAACAGCAACGACATCATCACCTTTTACTTCAACATAAGCCGAGTCAAATTCTTCACACAGTAGTTTTTGTTCTGCAATCAATTCATTCAATGCAGATTGTTGTGACTTTTGTGCCATGCGATGCTGCCCCTTTTGAGCGTCAATCTATCGATAGCGCATTTTAAAACATATTTAGGTCAAAGGCTGTTTTTATTTAAACAATTAGCACATAGGTGAACACTCAATATCACTACAAATGTGGCATTCATTTTGCTTAACAGTATTACGTTTTATAAAAAAAGTAATATCGGGGCTAAGCAACTATGGGTTATGTCGCACGAGAACTCAGTCCTCAAAGCAAAATATTGCTGGGCTTTGGATCATTTCTAATACCAATCCTCATTTGGTGTGCTGTGAATTATTTGCCCTTTATTTGGCACCCTCAGGTACAAATTACCAACTCTGGCAGTGTCTCTTTTTTACAAGTCGGTAGCCGTGTAGACAAAAATGTGTTCTATGCCGAAGCGCAAAATGCCGTCAATACTGGCACTGAACCGCCACAAGGTAATTTGGTCAATCCCATTTATTTACCAGCACCTCATCAAGTTGCGACAGCCTTAGTGACGGCATTTACGACACCACCAGCTCAAGCCGATGCACCATGGTTTCATCAAAGTCTTTGGCACAGTATCAAGATTGTATTTAGTGCTTTCTTTATTGCATCACTCGTTGGTATTCCATTGGGGATTTTATGTGGTTTTTCCAACAAAATTTCCCAGCTCACTGAACCTTTTGTTGAATTCTTTCGCTACCTACCTGCGCCTGCCTTTGGTGCACTGGCTGTTGCCATCTTAGGCATTAATGATGCACCAAAAATTGCCATCATCGTGATTGGAACGCTGTTTCAGCAAATTCTGATTATTGCCAATACCACACGTATGGTGGATCGTGGACTGATTGAAGCGGGTTATACCCTAGGGACGAATAAAGTAAAAAGTCTGTTTCACGTGGTCATTCCAGCGGCGTTACCCGATATTTATCGTGATTTACGTGTTTTGCTGGGCTGGGCTTGGACCTACTTGATTGTCTCTGAACTAATTGGCACCACCACAGGGATCACTTGGTTTATTACCCAGCAAGCACGCTACCAGAACTTTGACAATGTCTATGCTGCAATTTTGATTATTGGCGTGATTGGCTTGGTCTGTGATGTGATTTTAATGAAGCTCGGACAACATCTGTTTAAATGGAAAACGGGAGCAAAATAATGATAACCACAGATATAAAAGCGACGGAGTTCAATGCTCGTCAGTATTTTGATCACATTTATCAACGTCCTGTCATTTTAGAGGCCAAACAACTTAGTCAAGTTTTTCAGCATGGTAAAAACTCACGCACGATTTTAAATCAGCTCGATTTGAAAATTCATAAGCGGGAGTTTATTTGTGTGATTGGGCCATCTGGTTGTGGAAAATCGACCTTTAGTCGTGTTGTTGCGGGTCTAGACCCTTATAGCAGTGGCGAATTGCTAGTAGATGGACAGCCCATTTCAGGCCCTAGTCCAGAGCGAGGCATGGTGTTTCAAGGCTATACCTTATTCCCTTGGAAATCGGTTAAAGAAAATGTGATGTTTGGTCCACTGATGAAAGGTGCAAGTCATGCCTCAGCCGAAGCGGCTGCACGAGAATGGACCAATATTATTGGCTTAGAGAAATATGAGAACCAATATCCACATCAACTATCTGGCGGGATGAAGCAACGTGTTGCGATTGCCCGTGCTTTAGTCAATGAACCGAAAATTTTACTGATGGATGAACCTTTCGGTGCGCTTGACCCGCATACCCGCCAGAAAATGCAGAAACACCTGATGGACTTATGGCAAAACATTGATATCACTATCATTTTTGTAACCCATGATATGGATGAGGCTATTTTACTGGCTGATCGTATCGTAGCGCTGAAAGCCAATCCTGGGGAAATTAAAGAAATTATTGAAGTAGATTTACCCCGTCCACGAAACACTGAACTGATGTCCAGCCCTGCCTTTAAGCAACTTCGAGAGCGAGTCGATTTCTTAGTACACGCACAAGAAGAAGAGCTTGACCCAGCACTGGAAGATTTACCCAAAATTCCCCGTATGACCCAAGTCAGTACGCACAAGTAACTCATTGATCTCGCCTGAGGGACGACCCTTAGGTTTTATACACTGTTGGACGGCCAACGCGAGGATTTTACCATGCAAGATAAATATGTCCTTCCACTGGTGGATATCAGCCTTTTAAATAGCACAAATCTAGATGACCATATGCAAGTTGCTCAAGCGCTTGATCAGGCCTGTAAAGAAGTTGGCTTTCTCTACCTCAGAGGTGATCAATTTCAACCTGCATTATTTGCACAGTTATGTGACATTGCGAAGCACTATTTTGCCCAAGATGAAGCATTAAAAATGCAAAATTATATTGGAAAATCGGTGAATCATAGTGGCTATGTACCGATAGGTGAAGAACAGTTTTCGAGTAACAGCTACGATTTAAAAGAATCTTATGATGTGAATTATGACTATCAAGGGTCTGCATTAAATTATCCCTTACTTGGCCCGACGCAATGGCCAGATGATCCTGCATTTAAACGCCATATCTCACAGTACTATCAGCACTTAAAAGCCATTGGTCATCAACTGTTTCGTTGTTTTGCGCTGGCTTTAGAGCAAAAAGAAGACTTTTTTGATGTGCATATTCAACATGCACCCAGCCAGTTACGCCTCATTCACTATCCATATAACCCTCAAGCGACAGATGCAGAAGGCATCGGGGCACATACCGACTATGAGTGCTTTACTTTATTACTACCCACAGCGCCCGGTTTACAAGTCCTCACTAAGCAAGGTGAATGGATTGATATTCCTCTACTTGAAAATACGTTGGTGATGAACATTGGTGACATGATGGAAATATTGTCCAATGGTAAATATTTAGCCACCAAGCATCGGGTCAAAAAAATCCAACAAGAACGCTATTCCTTCCCTTTATTTTTTTCTTGTGACTATAACTATCTCATCCAACCGATTAATACAAATGAACCACCTAAATATGCGCCACTGGCAGGTGGAGAACATTTGTTTAATCAAACGGCTCAAACCTTTCATTATTTAAAACAACGTGTAGCCAGTGGTGAGTTGGTCTTAAAGAATGCCGTTCCGCTTTATTCTTTTGGTCTGACTGAGTCAAACATGGAGTACACCCCATGAATTTATTTGAAACTTTAAGTCAACTAAAACCTATCACAGCTGCTTCAGGCAATGTACCAACCTATTTAATGGGCGCATTTCGGCGTAAGAGTATTAGCTTTTACAATGGTCTGACAGATGAAAATACGATTGTGTATTGGTTTCAGTCCAAGAGTTTCACCATTGACCTACGTCTTAAATCAGTAACAGATACACCTATCGTAGAGCGTCAAGCATGGGTCGGTTATACGCATTGGGATGCACAAAATGCATCACTGTCATGGGAGCTAAGTAGTAATTATCAGAACCATACCCAGTGGCCTGAGCCTGCAACCCTACATACCATTGGCAATTGTATTTTGGAGTTTTCACCCAGTAATGCCTATGTTGAAGACTGGCGTCAACAAGCCAGTACGGGTTTATTTTTAGGACTACACTTAGTCAAAGCTGTACATGTTGCCACGCAACAAGAAATTTCGCTCGATGGCGGTCTCATCATATGCGGTGAGCATATGGCATATGCACAGTCACGTTTACCCCATATTCAACAGAATGTAGACGCATTAGGGGTTCTTTCTTATGTGGAGCAAAGTCCTTCTGACTTAAATCAAATTGAAAGCTATGAAGTATCAGTTTCAACTCAGGATCAACTCATTCAATATTCAAGCTGCACCCAAATGACTCAACAGCAACTCATCCTAGATGGTTTTGAAGTCGTTGATACTAAAACCCTTATACAGCGTAAATTGATCGGTGGAGAAGCGTATCAGTTGGTGTTTGTCGTGGATGTGTATGAACCTGAATACACTTTTCAAAATGTAACACCTACCACGGCGGACAGTCAGGATTGGCTGAAACAAGAACAACATCACCTCATGCATCATGCAGCCGTGGTTACGTAAGGGAGCTTAAAATAAGCTATGGCTTTTCTCTATTTATTGATCGCCGTGATTGCAGAAGTCCTCGCGACTTCTGCATTAAAAGCGACCAATGGTTTCACTGCACCTTTACCTATTGTTTTAACTATTATTGGTTATGCAATTGCGCTCTTTTTCTTAGGTCTAACATTTAAATCCATCCCTATGGGGCTAGCTTACGCACTGTGGTCAGGTGCGGGCATTATTCTTATTTCTACAGTCGGTTGGATTTACTTTAAACAGCAGCTCGACTTTGCTGCGGTTGTTGGTTTAAGTTTTATGATTATCGGCATCGTGATTATTCATGTGTTTTCTAAAAGTACGCATTTATAAATACATGCCTTAAAATCTACTCTTTATTTAACATTAGATCTTTCTTTGCTTTTTAAACACACTCATACAAAAAAGCCCAAGTTAACTTGGGCTTTTAGTTTCTACGGAGTTTTACTTTAACTCTTCAACCAAAGCTGGATAAATTGCACCATCAACATCCATTTCTGTTTTATAAATGCCATTTTCAACGTTGAATTTGTTTACGTGGTAGCTTGAGCCATAAATCGAGTCAAAACCTGAACCTTTCTTAAAAACGGTTTTATTGGCTGCCAAATCGAGTAAATGCGTCCCGCCAATAAATTGTTCATATTGTTTCGGATCGACGCCAACACGATTCGACATAATTTTCACGGCGTCGTCATGTGTTGCAGGGTCATTAATATATTTGACTGTTTTATCCCACACTTGGATCATCTTTTTCCAATCTTCTTTATTGGCAGAAAGATGACTCATATTTACAGTCAGCGTGTCATAAATTAAACCAGGCTTATCTTTAGAACTATAAATAATTTTAGACCCTGCAACAGACTTCAACGCTTGATTGGCTACAGGTTGCCAGACCGCAATTGCAGCAATATCTGGACTGGCAAAAACTTGTGGAAGCTCATTGGTCATAGAATTGACCAATTTAATGTCACTGGTCTTAATTTTTGCATCTGTTAGTGCTGTACTTAGCAATAGATGGTCAACCAAGCCTTTTTCAGTAGCAATACTTTTGCCTTTTAAATCGGCAATGCTGTTAATTCCATCTTTTGCGATAATCACGTCATTACCTGCGGAATAGTCTGTCGCCATAATCATAACACCTTGAGTGCCCCCAGAGGCTGTGACTAGATTATCTCCATTGGTCACCAGTACTGCATCTAGCTGATTGGCTGCAAAAGCAGAAAGTGATGATGAATAATCAAACCATTTAAATTCAACATTCAACCCTGCTTCTTTGAGCCAACCTTTTTCAATTGCCACTTGCCATGCAACAAAACCCGGCCAATCACTATAACCAATCATGATGGTTTTGGTGGCTGTGCTCTCAGATGCACTGTTTTTTGTTTCAGGAATTTTGGCGGTGTTATCACAACCTGCCAATAAAATAGTCGAAACAATAGAGACTGATAAGAACGCTTTTTTAATCATGATGCAATTTTCCCGATGCTGTAAATGTTTAAACTTGCTATATATGGAGTGAGACATTGAGGGCGGTGAACATGGTCACGATTTCAACGCTCTCTGTTTTTCATTTTGTGGAATCGGCGGCATCACTGCATCCATCAGCTCCAAATGCCCTTTGATCACACCTTTCAAAGCAATGAATTGTTGGCTTAGCGCTTTTAACTCTGTAGTTAAGCCCTGCAAAATCATCACTTCTAGAATTTTTTGCTCATCTAACTGAATATGCAGTGAGCTGACCAGTTGTTCTAAAAACTGCTGCTGTAAGTCCAGCAATTGGACTCTAAGTGGCGTAACACTGGCGTCATAGAGCAAGGTAAATGTCCCCACCATCACGGCGTTACGTTGCTCCTGATCCGCAATTAAATGTTTATTGATCATGTCGACAATTGCTTGAGAACGGCTTTCATAGTGCTGATCAACAATTTTCTGATCCAATGCATCGACAGTTAATTCAGGCACAGTGATACTGATCCGTGCCAATTTATGTTTCGGCACGTGCTTATCCTTTTTCGGATGGATCTTGCTTGATATAAATGCCCGCTCTAGCGCTTAAGATAGCAACCACGAACTGTTTAAATACGATGAAGAATGCATTTAAGTCATCTTTGAATTGTTTAGACATTTGCTGCTCCTTTCGGTATTACCAAAAAAGGTTTTTGTAATACCTAGAACTAAGCAGAATACATGCCAATTTTTTTGATTAGATTGACAGCAACAACACATTAAAAAGTTTATTTTTTGTGCAAAATTTATTTATATTTTTAAAATTGATACATCAAAGTGCATTTCGGGCTATTCAGCTTGACTTTTCATCCGTCAAAGGCCCAATGTTTACGTCCCTATAGACAGAATATCTTCTGAAAATGAGATCTTATGTCCTCACAACTTTTAGTTTTCTCTCACTTATAAGCAAAAAAAAATCGCCTGATGGCGATTTTTTTTATTGATAAACTTTTTGGAACTCACCCAAAATTGGAGCTGAGACGCCATCTTTATACACATATCGAGAGATAATACCTTGATCTGTATAAATATTCATTTTGATCGAATTTGTACCTTTTAAGCTACTCATCAAATTTACAGGCGCTAAAATATAATTGATCGAACGGTTTGTGCCTAACACATGATCATGCTCGGTTGGCCCAGTGACAGCAAAAGTTTGGCTTTTTTGTCCATTGGTAAACACGACCTTTTGAATGTCGTATTTATTGTAAGTACTACTCAAATGCATTTTTAACTTAAGCAACTCTTTGTTCGATTCATTCCAGCTCACAGTAACCACTGGACAAAGCTCATTCTGTGCACAAATGAGTAAACCTGTGGCACCCACATTTTGATGACTTGGGTCTGTAGAGGTTGTCGCACAACCTGAAAGCAACATCGCCCCCAAACTCATGAGTAGCCATTTTTTTGGCGATACGTTCGTTATCATTATATTTACTCCCAGAAACTTAAAAGGCTTTGAAATTCTAAAATGAAGCTTTGATTTTTCCCAGTCCCTATTTTTGACGAATCTGCACCTAAATCAAGCTTTTTCGTTCATTCAGGTTATAAATTTTAAAATTTATATCTCTTTATACAAATATGAAAGAAAAGAACCTGCTGAAAAGCTCGCTACTAACCAAGCACATGTATTCTTTCTAATATGCTCTCAATGAATACTCAACTTTACAAGCCTATCAAAACAGATGACAGAACATGACGAAGGGAACCGACATCCTTTATACTGGTTCTAAAAGCTCACCAAAGACACAGCCGCCGATGAAATTCTTTAGTTGCGCATCCTGTCAAAACCAAGTCTTTTTTGCCAACTCACAATGTGTGAGCTGCCAAACTACACTCGGTTATATTGCATCAGAAAAAGATATGGGGAGCTTTGAACAGCATAGCCCTGTTCTTTGGTTAGCACTAAATGAAAAATACCAGACGAAGCGTTATAAGCCTTGTTATAACTATCAGCATCATCAGGTCTGTAATTGGGTCATTCCCGCAGAGAGCAACGACATCTACTGTGAGTCTTGTGTACTCACATATACCATTCCTACTCTCGATAACCCAGATAATATCGTCTATTGGTCACGGCTCGAACATGCTAAACGGCGTTTTCTGTATTTGATGCAACGCCTGAATATTATGCCAAGGCCCAAATATAACGACGACGATCGCTACGGACTCCGTTTTAATTTTCTCATGCCTGAAGCAGAGCACCCTGTGCTGACAGGACATGCTAATGGCGTCATTACACTCAATGCCAGTGAAGCAGATGTCATCTATAGGGAAACGACCCGTATTAAAATGGGTGAAAACTACCGTACGCTTTTGGGGCATTTCCGTCATGAAAGTGGGCATTATTATTTTGACCTCATTAAATCGCTACATCCTGAGCTGGTCGACGAGTTCCGTCAGTATTTTGGAGATGAGCGTCAAGATTATAACGAAGCACTACAACGCCACTATGAAGATGGCGCACCGCAAAACTGGGACCAATTTTATGTCAGCTCTTATGCCAGCACACATCCTTGGGAAGACTGGGCAGAAACCTGGGCACACTATTTACACATGATGGACACATTGGAAACCGCTTACTATGCAGGATTAATTGTGCGCAATAATCGAAAAGATACGCATGATTTAACCTTTTATGAAAATCCAATCGGCGCTCAAAATTTTGATTTACTCCTCAAACAGTGGATGACACTGACTTTTAACTTAAATGCGTTAAATCGCAGTATGGGTTTAGAAGATGCTTATCCTTTTACGCTATCAGGGCCAGTTCTCGATAAATTACGATTTATACATAAACATGTTTTGGGCAAAGCCTTTGCTCGCCAAATTGCTTGAGCTGAATATAAGCGTTCTTAAGTTATGTCTAGGGACACAAAAGATCGGACCGAATTTGGATGTAACTCGTTAGAAATTATCTTAAAATGAAAGACATCTTTAGCCTATATAGATAACGTCCGTGCTAAAAAATATGCTTTTAACGAAACATCATGCTTTCACGCGACCAATCATTTTAGGGCTAACGATTGTTTTACTGCCGGCCTGCCAGTTGGTCAAAGTCAAAGAAAATAATATCCATCAAGCTATTCGTAGCAAGTCTGAAAATATCTTAACCCACGACCAATTGAGTGCGGAAACCACCAGTTTACTCAAGTTACTCAGCCTGACGCCACAACAATGTACCGCTGAATTTGAAACATGTTTGCAACGCTTAAACACACAGACGGATATTGCAGCAGATGAGCGCTATGCCGCCTTAAGTGAACTGTATTTGGCTCAAGCTTTCGAGTTTTCAAAACAACGCAACTGTGTCCAAGAACAGCCTCACAGTAAAAATAATCACTGCTTAGAAGAGAGCCTTGGGGCCTTCGACCAGAGTTTACGTTATAGCTATGTGTATTTATTTAAAATGCAAGAAAGCCCAAGTACCCGTGTTTTTGATCAAAGACAAATGCATGTCCGCACTTTTTACAATGTCGCTTTGTCACGTTTAATTACCACGGCGTACCGTACACAACCTTTTTATCAAGTTCCCACGCAACTCAACGTCCAACAACGTCAATATATTGTAAATTTAGAACACTATCCTGAACTGAAAAGTAAAACCATTAACCGAGTTCAATCCAGCTATAACTTAAATTTTTCAGGTTTTTATCAAGTCAATCGTCAAGATGGTTTGGGCGCAGAGTTTGTGGTTGTGACTGAAGCGGACCCTATTCATAAAAATGATTTTATTCTTGACCCGATATCGTTTTATCAAAATCAAACCAATCCCAATATCCATCCTGCACGCTATTTGTCCGTAACCGCAGCGGCGCAGCCATTAGACCCGGAAAGCACTATTGAAGATGTGCTTAATGGCAAAGCTGTTTTTGAGATTGAGCTGTTTAATCCTTATACGCAAAAGTATGTAGACATACATCAACAAAAATACATTCTCACGGCGAATTATTCTGTGCCTTTTGCCTACTGGCTGGCAGAAAATAAACTGGGCTCTACAGGCTACTTAACCTTGCTCGATAAAACTGAGCGATTGCGTATGCCACATGTCTATATGCTTGAACCCTACCAACCGAATAAAAAAGTGATTGTACTTATTCATGGTCTCGCCAGCAGCCCTGAAACTTGGGTCAATCTGACCAATAACATTTTGGGGGATAAAGTTTTACGAGAAAACTTTCAGGTATGGCAGGTGTTTTATTCAACCAATATGCCAATTGTTGAAAGCCGCTTTCAGATTCATGCACTACTTAAACAAGCCTTTGCACAAGTTCAACCCAACTCTCGCTCGGCCAGTGACGCCGTGCTGATTGGACACAGTATGGGCGGCGTTATTAGTCGCTTACTGATTAGTGAGCACGATATTTCTGAGCAAGTGATTCCACTATTAAACTATGAGCAATACACCCGATTACAACAATATCCCGTAATCAAAGAACGTTTTCAATTTCATTCTGATTTACCCATTGGACGTGCAATTTTTATTGCTACACCTCACCGTGGTAGTGAACTGTCTGACCGCTGGTACATGGAATTGGTGAAGAAAATGGTGAAGTTGCCGATTACTTTCTTTAACCAAGTGGATATACAACTCAATGGTAGCTCTAGCACCAAAGGCATGGTGCAATCTGGCCCAGACGACTTAAGTCCAAAGTCACGCTTTATGGCTTTGACCAGTAACATCATGCCGGTATCCACAGTTCCTTATCATTCTATTATTGGTAATCACCGTCAGACCAATGACATACATGACATAAGCGATGGTATTGTGCCCTATTCCAGTTCACATTTAGAACAGGCTGTCTCTGAAAAAATCATTAAAGGCAATCACTCTGTGCATGAGGAAGCAGAAACATTATTAGAATTACGGCGTATTTTGAGGTTACACCTTGAGCAAACTCGGGCTCAATGATCAATAGTACTAAAAATGTTCTACTACTTGTCGATTTTTATCCGAATACTCTAACTCAGCTAAATGAGCATCGAAAACTTGAAAAGCAGCGGTTGTAAAATCTCAGGTACGGAAAGGTTTTGATATACTTGCTTTATCTAAAAAATACATGCATTTATCTGCTCGGAAACATTATGCACATTAAAAATCAAGTTGTACTGGTCACAGGTGGCGCACGCGGTTTAGGTCTTGCGATTACACACGCCTTAATCAATGAAGGTGCTCGTGTAGTCGTGAACTATTTGAACAGCCAAGCAGCAGCACAAACCTTAGCTCAGCAGTATCCCGAACAGGTTTTTATCTACCAAGCTGATGTTACAGACAATGCTCAAGTCAAAAGTATGTTTGACGCAAGCTTTCAGCATTTTGGACAGCATATCAACGCCGTGATTAATAATGCGCTGATTCAGTTCGAGTTTAATGGCGAGGCCCGCCCAAAAGTTCATGAGCTCCGCTGGGAAACTATGCAACAACAATTTGAGGGTGCAGTTAAAGCCGCTTTGAATACTACCCAAGCAGCGCTTGAAGGTATGAAACAAGGTCAGTTTGGGCGCATTGTAAACATCAGAACCAATCTGGTGCAGAACCCTGTGGTGCCTTATCATGACTACACCACGGCGAAGGCTGCACTGTTGGCATTTACCCGTACCTCAGCGCATGAACTTGGTCAATACGGCATTAATATCAATATGCTCTCTGGCGGTTTACTACAAACCACCGATGCCAGCAAAAGTACACCCAATGAAGTTTTTGATTACATCGCGAGTGCAACACCACTGCGTCGTGTAGTTACACCTGAGGAATTTGCTTCAGCCATTTTAATGTTCTTATCGCCATATTCTTGTGCTGTGACAGGTCAAAACTTGATTGTGGATGGTGGTTTAGTCAAAGGCTAATGAGCTTTAATCCCTAAACTCTGAATAAGCATGATTAAACAATCCATTTTTAAAATTCTCGAAGCTTCATCGACTTGAAGCTTTATTTAGATTCAAGTCTTCTTCAAAATTTGCTCATCCTAGCAAGGAATACAGTACGATGCTTTCTTTTCCCATTCGGCACCGACTGGCTGGTTTTTACTTTTTCTATTATTCCATTGTGGGCACGTTCATGCCGTTTTGGAGCCTGTATCTCGAAGATCAAGGCTTTAACTACAGTGAAATCGGTATCCTTTCCTCAATTGCGATCATTACCCGTTTTTTTGCTCCTTTTATTTGGGGCTGGATTGCAGATAAATCAGGGAAACGGATGCTCTTGGTCAGAGTCGCAACGTGGATGGAAGCCTGTATTTGGTTCATGATTTTTATCATTCCAAACTCCTTTCAGGCGATCGCCCTGCTCATGCTGATCTTTAGCTTCTTCCAAAACGCCATTCTGGCTCAGTTTGAAGGCGTAACTCTATTTTGGCTCGCGGAACAACGCAGTGCTTTGTATGGAAAAGTTCGAAAGTGGGGCTCGGTCGGTTTTATTGTCGGGGTTTTTGGTATCGGAGCCTTATTAGAAATTTTACCCATCTCTATGCTGCCAGTTTTATTGCTGTGTATTTCTTTTTTGGCCTTTATTTGGTCATTTAGCATAAAAGAACCGACCACTGCACCCCATTCACAAGGGCAGCTCGAGCCATTATTACCGATTTTAAAAAAACCCGTTGTAGCGGCATTTTTCGGTATCGAGTTTATTCTGCTTTTTTCGCATGCGCCCTTTTATAGTTTTTATAGCAACTTCTTAAAACAAGCCGGTTACTCAACCACAGAAATTGGTTTTTTGTGGGCTGTCGGTGTCATGGCCGAAATTATTATGTTTGCCATTGCTCACATTTTTTTCAAACGTTTTTCATGGCGACTCATGGTGTCTATTTGTCTGATCCTCACGGCGCTACGCTGGTTTATGGTCGGTTCTTTTCCACAAATCTTTGCGATCCAGTTCTTCGCACAAACTATCCATGCCTTTAGCTTTGGCTTATTTCATCTCATCGCGATGCGTATCATTTTCCAAAACTTTAGTTTAGGACAACAAGGACGTGGTCAAGCCCTGTATAGCACCATGTGGGGACTGGGTGTAGCGTCTGGAAGTATTCTTGCAGGAAATTATTGGCACAGCCTGTCAGGCGAACTTATTTTTATTTTGGCAGGCTGTGCGGTTCTACTCGGTTTGGGTTTTATTCGCTACTTACCCAAAGAAGTTCAAGCTTAAAAAGTTCTCTTCTGATTTGCGCGCATAAATTGCAGCAGTTTCATTAATCAGCTTTCTAAACTTTGATTTCACTATATTTATGAAACCATGGCTGGGCCTGTTCAAGCTGACTAGCCAACTGTAAGAGCAGATCTTCACGGGCAAAAGGCGCAATAAACTGCGAACCAAGCGGAAGATTGTCAGCATTCCAATACAAAGGTACAGACATCGCGGGTAAACCTGTGATGTTGGCTAGCTGAGTAAAAGGCACCCAACGCAAATTATCTTTCACAATTTTATCGACCAGTTTTCCTTGTGCCAACAGATGTGCTTTGCCGACTTTTAATAAACTTTTTAAAATTGGTTTTTGCCATGATGGGGTAGAAATTTGCCCATTTTTGGGTGCGACTGAAGCTGTAGCAGGAGTCAGATAAAGATCATAATGATCAAAGAATTGGTTCATTTGGGTGACATACACCCCCCAATTATTCAGATTATGAATATATTCTAACGCAGTCGTTTTCGCACCAAAAGCAGCCAAAGCTAAAGAATCCAGCTCAAAATCTCCTGCTGTGGTCGGAACCTGTTGCTTAATCTGCTCTAACATATAAGAAAATTGACTAAACCACGTCGTGATAAAGTCTCTGGCCAAAGACATACCATCTATCTCAGGTTGTGCTTCGACCACTGTATGCCCTAAAGACTCCAACAAACGTGCGGTATGATGTACAGCATCAATTGCATCTTTAGACACTGTGGTTCCGATAGGCGACTGAGTACTAAATGCAATTTTAAGTTTTTTTACAGGCTGCTGTAGACAGGCCAAATAGCTTTGGCTGGGTAGTTCAATTTTAAACAATGAACTATGCTCTGCACCCTGCGTTGCATCTAACATGGCTGCACTGTCTCTTACACTTTTACTCAATACATGCTGTATCGCAGCGCCATGCATTGCTTCACTCATATCTGGGCCCCACGGCGTACGTCCACGACTTGGTTTTAAACCAAATAAACCGCAATACGATGCAGGAATTCGAATCGACCCGCCGCCGTCGCCCGCACCCGCAATCGGGACAATTCCTGCGGCCACCGCAGAAGCGGAACCACCCGATGAACCACCACTGTTATGTTTTAAATTCCAAGGATTATGACAGGCTCCCCAAGCATCTGATTCCGTAATGCCTTTGATACCAAACTCAGGGGTATTGGTACGCCCAAAAGTTAAAATGCCTGTGTTTTCCCAACGGTTTACAATTTCTGCATTATGTTCTGCAATATGGCCCGTACGTTTAAATGCTTGGCATCCATAAGATGTTGGATAACCTGCATATTCTTGAAATAAATCCTTTACTAAAAATGGCACCCCAGCAAATGGGCCAGACAATGCATTTTGCGCTCTGTTCTTGGCATAATCATGCATCGGAATAATAATCGCATTTAAAGCAGGATTGGTTTGTTGGCTACGCTCAATTGCAATTTGTAATAATTCAGCGGGATGGATTTGTTTTTGTGCAACCAACTCAGCTAAACCCAGCCCATCATAACGAAGGTATTCAGAAAAATTCATTTTTATCCAAGTATCTATAGTTTTTATTGTTTTATACTTTTACTAAATTTTAACCTATGAGGCAAGTTGTACTTGATTGCGTCCTAAAGTTTTGGCTTGATATAACGCCCGATCAGCACGATTTAACAAGCTCTGTAGACTATTGTGAGTTGGTAAAATTTGATGCACCACACCAAGACTCACCGTCATACTCAAAACAGCATGTGCCACTTGAGTTTTTGAAGTAGCGACAGCACGGCAGATACGTTCTGCAATGATTTGCGATTCAATTTCAGTGGTATTATTTAACACCACCACAAATTCTTCACCGCCCATACGCGCAAATAAATCCTGTTCACGCAAATTACTTTTCACCGTCGTGGCAAAGCTTTGTAGCAATACATCACCAATATAGTGACCATATTGATCGTTCATTTTCTTAAAGTGATCAATATCTAGCACAATGATACTCATCGATTTAACCAAATTTTCCTTCAATAAGTTTTCAGTTTGAGTGAAGAAAAAACGGCGATTTCCCACATGAGTTAAGGGATCGTGGTTGGCCAGATAAAGTACTTCTTTATACAGATCATGACGATTACGACTCACAATACATAAAAGCAAAGGTGCAATCATCAACATGCACAGCCCTATACGCACCGAAATAGAAGTGGCCAAGAAGTTGTTTGCTGTACGTGAAATATAATAGGTCGTTAAACTATGATACGTCACAAAACAAACCAAACTGTTAATGATACTCACATAAAATAAGTTGTAACTTAAAGCCGTCCAAATGAGCCCTGCTAGAGGGAAAAGTAAGGCACCAGGACCAAAGAACAGATGAGTACATGCCACAGAAATTAAAACTGAGAGTAAGGGTAAAACATCGACAAACTGGGTTTCCCACTGTCTACGGTTAGTCCAAAGATACTTTAATTTCTTCGCTGCAGGAAAGGTCAACATGAGGGGTAAAAGTGAAATACAATTGAGAACTTCCCCTGTCCACCAAATATAAAACTCAGCCCAAAGGTCTTGCGTGCTCATAAAAGTGTGTGGCATATACGGAACGACCGCAACGGCAAATATCGCGCTGGAAAAACACCCAAGAAAAACACAAACCAAGAAAAGATAAAGAAAATTTAAGCCTTTGTTATATGCACGATAGTCAATTTGTAAATAATGGATAAAAAATAACGAAACGCCTACCGTCATAAAATTGGCGATCGTTAAAGCTAAAGTCAGTTCAAGATGATTCCCAGTGACTAAATCTGCCGACATATAACCAATAAATGCACCCAACCAACCACCAACATTTCTGAGTGGCTTAAACCTTAAAAATAAGCCGATCAGTACTGCATTAGCTGGCCAAAAATAAGCGAAATATGCAATCGGTCGAGTGAATATCCCAAGCAAGCAGCAGACAAAAATCACCGCAGCAACAATCAAAAATGCTCGGCCATGCTGTTTAAAATTCAACGATACTTCTGTGAGCTTAACTGCGTACAAAATATTCCCTCATTTTTACATGAGTTATGATTAAACATCATGTTTTCTACTGTCCATTTGCTTGCAAAGGATGCATTGATGAAAACCATCACAGATTGACAATATTTACTAAATAAACTCTATCGATTGTTCGTTATGGTTTCAATATGATTTTTTGATTTATATCCTGAATCTAGATATTTACGATTAAACGCTGATATCACTCTCACCCATAAAAAAAGCCTCCACATTGGGAGGCTTTTATCATCTTTGGACTTATTTTGCTTCAGACGCTGCCGCTGGTGCTGATGCACCTGCTTCTTCAGACTCTAAAGGTGCAGCATCAATCATCTCTGGACTAACTTCAATATTGGTCACTGGTGTCTCAGTTGCTGAACTTTCCACTGGCGGTTGTTCAGTCTCTTGTTTTTTGTCACTACACGCAGCAAGCGACAGCATTGTTGCAGAAGCTAAAACCACCAAAGCCATTTTCATGTTAACCATTATTCACCTTCACATTAGTCATCAATTGCTTGAAACAATACTACTTATTTTTGCTCAAGTTTAAAGTATTAGTTTGTGAGCAATCTTTTGAATTTAAGGCAGAATTATAACACCATTGAACAAAAATGATAAAAACAAGCTCGAAGCCAACTTGTTTTTTATCCCTTCAAGGATGCACCCAATTAAATTGGATACGCTGTCGCCACTTCCTGACTAATCATTGCCGCAGTTGCCGCAGATAGCGTCCAACCTAAGTGCCCATGTCCTGTATTAAAGAACACACGTTCTAACTTTCCACGGCGCACTACAGGCATCATATTCGGCATCATAGGACGAAGACCTGCCCAAGGCACCGCATGCTCTGTCGAAACTTTAAAGTTACGGTTGGTCCAGTCAACAAGAGGTTGAATTCGATCTGCACGGATATCACGGTTATAGCCATTAAACTCAGCAGTGCCCGCAACACGAAAACGATCTTTACCTAAACGTGAAGTTACAATTTTCGCACTTTCATCTAGCAAGCTCACCCACGGCGCATTTTGCTGACTTTCTTCATCATTCAGCATGACAGTAATCGAATATCCCTTTACAGGATAAACATTGACGCGCTCTTGAACCAATTCGGCCAATTGATAACTACCCACACCAGCACAAACCACAACTGCATCGGCAGCCAACATTTCCACTTCATTTGGAAGCAGTTCAACATTCTCTGAACTTGGCTGTAACTTCACTTCAACACCTGAAGTTAAATGTTCGATATCTGTCACATCCATACCAAAACGATACTTCACACCTAACTTTTTGGTGACTTCAGCCAAACCTGTGGTGTACTTATGAATATCACCCGTCGCATCACCTTCACAATAAAATCCAGCATAATATTCGCCGGTCAATGTCGGCTCAATTTGCTTAATTTCTTCGTTGGACACGCCAGAACGTTCAAGTCCACCTTTATTGAGTAAATCATTAACTCGAATAGCAACGTCATAATCTTGTTTATTATGATAAAAATGCAAAATACCACGTTTTTCTAAATTGAAGTCGATTGACTCTTTATCCGCAATTTCGAACAAGCGTTGACGAGCCAATAAAGCCAAACGTACTGTTTCGTGGGTATTAGCCTCATAATGTTTAATATTGCCCAGAAATTCCATCAGCCATGCATATTTATGCACACTAAATGCAGGATTGAGCAATAAAGGGGCAGATTTTTGAGACATCCATTTCATGCCTTTCAGCACTGTCGATTTTTGGTTCCAAACTTCCGCATTGCATGCGGACAGTTGTCCACCATTTGCAAAAGAAGTTTCCATGGCTGGAAATAAATGCCGATCCACAACTGTCACTTGATAACCCAGTTGACTTAATTCATACGCAGTTGTGACGCCTGTAATTCCAGCACCAATGACAACGACATGACACATAGACACCTCCTTTTTATTGTTTGATGTCAACCCCATCTGTCATGTGTACCTGAGAGCTTCGATCTAAAACATCCCATGACGTTTTAAACCATCCCCTTCGGTGAGTGATTGAACACTTCTCTCCAGAGTTTTTTCATTATTACAGTCCTTTTGCCTGAGAGTTTCCGGGGTCGTTGCTCCTTCGGCGAATGCAGAACATTTCTCTCCTGCAATAATGCTTATTATTCTATGAGCAATTTATATACCATGTAATCACCCAATTGGAAACTGCTCTTAAAGTATTATCTTTCGTTTATTTTTATAGAGTACGGCCTCAGCTTAGGACAAGCGTTGCACTATACTGGCTAACATGACTATCTTTTGCTTCAAAAGAGGACGCATGCTATCGGACATTAGCGCTATCCTGAGGTCATCTAAACATCTTTGCGCATGGTTACGGTCTATACTTCTTTGAATGTTTCATTTTATTTTTTCTCAACCTTAAAAGAATGAATGAGTTGTTCTGCATTTTGATAAATTTCTTGCCAATGCGGTAGTAACTCACTGTGAAAGCTTATAGTGATATAACTCGTATTAAACCCATAATTGGGCTGATGTGTATTAAATTCACAACTTGTTGCAGCACTCTTAAAATAAAGACATACAATAGTGAGACTTACCCCTTTACCTTTATGCTCCTGCCAATACACCTTTTTTCTAACACCGTCATCACTTTTTACCTCTATTTCATAGAGCCCTAAATCTGAGTTAAATGTTTTTGTTTCATCTACCCATATTTCACTCACCTCTTCTCCACTAGAAGAAAACATTCCTTTTCTTAGTTTTCTTTTTAACTGACCAAAATAATTAAAGAAGTCTTTACTTCCCCACTCCTCTTTCCAAACGGAACGTTGGTTTAATGCGATTTTGATCACATCTTTATTTTCAGAATCTAGGGTCTGTTGAGAATTACCGAGAGTTAATTAAACTCGCGCACAATTGAATCATGGCTTCAAAACTCGTATCTGTTTTACAACTACGCATCGCTATACGTTTAAATTCTTTTAACTTACAGAAATAGTTTTCAATGAGATGACGCCATTTATACATAATCGTATCAAATGCTCTCATTACTTTTCGATTAGATTTAGGTGGGATCACCACTTTCACTTTACGTTCATTGAGTTCTTGGATGAGCCAATCTGCATCAAATGCTTTATCAGCCAGTAATGCTTGAAAATCAACATCTTCAATTAAAGGTTTGGTTTCTACTAAATCGTGATATTGACCAGGCATTAATCGAAATTTAATAAGGTTGCCTAGACTATCCACTAAGGCAAGAATTTTACAGGTCATTCCACCTCGAGATTTACCTATAGACTGTTTGAAAGTCCCCCTTTTGCACCTTGCCCATGTCGATGAACTTTAACAATCGTTCCATCAATCATGGCGTATTCCAAATCAACATCTTCATTTACAGATGCAAAAATAGTTTCAAATACACCAGCTTTCACCCAATCACGGTATCTTTTAAAGACGGTATTCCATTTACCAAAATGAGGAGGTAGATCACGCCATGGACTGCCTGTACGGGCAATCCATAGGACTGCTTCTAAAAATAATCGATTATCTTTTCCACTACGACCTCGATCGGTCACTTTACCTAGGCAAAAAGGTTCCATTTTTGCCCATTGGGCATCAGTAAGTATGTATCTATCCATAGTACTATTATAAATTAATCAGTAGCCTTTGTTAATTCTCAACAAGCCCTAGTTTAAAGCCTTCTCTAGATGCTTTCATTTCAGGCCATTTCACTTTCAAAGCAATACTTTGAATTTGATCATCACAACCTTTGGCCTCGTGTTCTTCTTTTATATTTTTCCCCCAATAATTCACACCTTGATAAGTCACTCTGCCATAATATAAATACTGCTTATCAATGAGCATGTGCTGATCACCAAATTTTCCACAAGCATATAAACGCGCTTTAACTTTTTCAGGGTCATGCATACTGTCGTAGCCGTATATCAACAATGAAATAACCAAAACTGTGAGTAGTGATAAAAATATAATGGTGCCTCGTCTGACTGTGCTAATTTTTTTATTCATATGCCCCTTCTTTTTTCTTTTAAAAATGAACTCTCTAAATGACTTAACCCGAATCACGGATAAGAAATTGACTTGAAAAAGAGAAGAACTAAAGCCATTCACTGTGTGACCACACTAAACTTACGACTCTAACCCTTATGTTCCTTGTGCTATAAACGGCTCATACCCAATTATTCTGTGTTATTGATGATTTCTTTCAGAAACGAGAAAGACTCCAACTCTAAATTTGCTTACTCAGTAGGACCAAATGAAGATTCATCAACGGTTGTCCTACATTGGCACTAAATAGGTAAGATGCCGTTTGATGAGTATCGTGATAGCCATAGCGCACATAATATGCCAACAACTCTTTTCTTACATTTAAGATTAGCTTTCATACGCAAATAAAAAAGTCAGACCGAAGTCTGACTTTAATATGTACTCTCTTAAATATAAAGAGAGTTTTCTAGTATTCAATCGGTGCAAATGGTGCAACGACGTCTGCATTTTGAGCACGATGACGCAGAAAGTGATCCATTAAAACAATCGCAAGCATTGCTTCTGCAATCGGAGCCGCACGCACACCCACACAAGGGTCATGACGACCTTTGGTTAATACGTCAGTATCTTCACGATTAATATTAATCGTTTTACCCGGTGTGGTAATAGACGCTGTTGGTTTCAACGCAATTGCAACACGAATAGTTTGACCACTCGAAATACCGCCTAAAATGCCCCCTGCATGGTTCGCAAGGAAACCATCGGTGGTTAACTCATCACGGCTTTCATGTCCAAACTGACCCACAACAGCAAAACCATCACCAATCTCAACACCTTTAACAGCATTAATAGACATCATGGCATGGGCAATGTCAGCATCTAGACGGTCAAAAACAGGCTCACCCCAACCTACAGGCACTTTTTCAGCCAAAATTTCAAGCTTTGCCCCACAACTAGTGCCTTGCTCACGCAATGAAGTTACCAGTGCTTCAAAACGCGGTACGGCATCGACATCGCCACAGAAAAATGGATTATTAGGTACTTCATTCCAATCCAATTTTTCCGCAATTTCAGTCCCAATTTGGGTCACATGACCACGAATTAAAATACCAAACTTTTCAGCCAAGTATTTTTTCGCAATTGCACCCGCAGCCACACGCATCGCCGTTTCACGCGCACTTGAACGACCACCGCCACGGTAATCACGGAAACCGTACTTTTGTGTATAAGTATAGTCCGCATGTCCCGGACGGAAGCTTTGTGCAATATTGCCGTAATCTTTGGATTTTTGATCGGTGTTACGGATCAATAAACCAATTGGTGTACCTGTTGTTTTACCTTCAAACACACCAGAAATGATTTCAACTTCATCAGGTTCTTTGCGCTGCGTGGCAAATTTAGAGGTTCCCGGCTTACGACGGTCTAAATCTTTTTGCAAATCGTCTGCTGTAAGCTCAAGGCCCGGTGGAACACCATCCACAATCGCCATTAAGCCTACACCATGAGATTCACCACAAGTCGTTACACGGAAGAGTTGCCCTATACTATTACCTGCCATGTCTAACGACTCCTTTTATGCTTGAACAGATTGAATGAATAAATCACGGAATTGACGACATTGAGCCGCAGTCAATGCAAAGATTCCTGTACCACCTTTTTGGAACTGTAACCAGTAAAAATCAACAGTATTAAAGTTTTGGCGCATTGCCCATTCAGAATTACCCACTTCAATCACGATGAGACCATCTTCAGTTAAGTAATCTGGCGCTTGAGCTAACATTTTACGAACCAAATCTAAGCCATCTTGACCTGCTGCCAGAGCCAATTCAGGTTCATGATGGAATTCTTCAGGTAAATCTGCCATGTCTTCAGCATCCACATAAGGTGGATTAGACACGATAAGATCGTATTGATTTTCAGCAGGAATTTTGGAGAACAGGTCAGACTCAAGTAAAGCCACTTGATACTGTTTGTCGTGGTGTTCCGAGTTAATTTGAGCCACTTCTAAAGCTTCTTTAGAAATATCCGTTGCATCTACTTCGGCATCTGGGTAGGCATAAGCCAAAGCAATCGCGATACAACCTGAGCCCGTACACATATCTAAAATACGTTGTGGCGTTTTTGGATTCGGGTTTTCTGGCAAGTTGTTGACTGCCTCACCCATTTGGCCATTTTCACCTAAGCAATAAGGTGCAAAACGGTTTTGAATCAATTCTGCAATCGGTGAACGCGGAATCAGTACACGTTCATCGACATAATATGGCTTGCCATCAAAATATGCCAAATTAAGCAAATATGAAGTCGGTACTTTTTCATTAATACGACGTTCTAATAAGCTTAAAACTTCTGTCTTTTCGCTTGGTAGTAGCTTCGACTCTAAGATTTCAGCATCCGCATTCCAATCTAAAGATAAAGTTTGTAAAACCAAAGCTGAACTTTCAGCAAAATAGTCTTCTGTACCTTGACCTAAATGTGCATCGTATTGACGTAATGCTGTCACTCCAAAACGGATAAAATCACGAATTGTGCTTAAGTTTTCAGCGGCTTCCTGTATATGTTCAGGGCTAATAGTCGGGCGATCCACTAAAGGCGTCTCCAAGGTCATAATAAAAACGCCTTATGATACCCTGTTTTTCTATGATTTATAATGTTTTGATGCACAGCAAACACATTTTCATGCGCGTTGCGCTTATTTGCTGATACGGCCTGTACGTGCTTCGTACATATCTGCACGGGTTTGTGTCATTTGCATCAGACACGAAATACGCTGTAATTCAGTCTTTTCATTTTTCACGATAGGTTTGTTATTACAAATCTGATCACGCTGCGCCAGCCATTGCTGATGAGACTGTTTAACCAGTCCTTGCTCTTCTACAGGAGCCTTCGCTAAATACGGCTTAAATACTTTCTTTAAGCGTTTCTTTTGTACTTTATATTCTTTACTCATGCATGCATCAATTTCACTCAACACATTGCCAGTTTGCTTCATGCATGCTTCATATTTTTTAGTTGGGCCCATTGCATAGGCTGAACCACTGAATAATCCCACAACAAGCAACGCACTAAATATTTGTTTCAATTCCTTTCCCCAAAGCAAATTTTCTTCATTCATTTTTTAATCTAGTCATTCACAACATCTACGTGCTGCAGCGCTTTAATATAACATCCTATTTTGTATGAACATACTAGCCCTCTATAAAATTTCCACCACACAGCTTTTTACATGAAGTCACAGGCTTTGCATTGAAACCTGATCAAACAGCCTTATTATAAAGTGAGTTCTTCTGCCAATATTCCCCAAACTTATGAGTTATAAACACAACAATTTAATGGCGATGCGTGAACGCTATTGGAATGACACCGAAAACAATCATGTCGACACTGAAAAAGCCTATTTCCAGAAGCTGTTGCAACAGCAAGGGATCTATGAATGTGCAACCCTTGAAGATGCTCGATATTTCTTTTTTAGCCTACCGAGCATCATCATTGTTAAAGGTTATGCACATGGGTTTATGCACCAACCAGTACAAGAGATGATCCTGCAACACATACAAACGCATAAAGATGAATTGATTCAGAAAAATACGCTTAAAGTAAAATTTCGCATGTAACAATCCCGATTAGGCTATATTTAGATGGTTGCTTAACACTTATGGCCTTTTTTAACTCGAGATTCAGCAAGTTGAACTTTTTTAATACGTGAATACACGATATTATCCGTTACAATCTAAAATGCTGCCCTTGCTGATGAAAGGATTTTACTGAATTATGTCAGATCACAACGATAAGCTTAAACAACTGAAAACCTCCTCTATGGATCGTCGTTTATCGATTGCCAAAGCTTCGTTGCTTGCTGGAACACGTTGGGCTGCTTCTAATGCGACAACTATGTTTTCTAGCGAAGAAGAAAAAGAAAAGAAACGCAAAAAAGCAATGAAAGAACAGGCCGATTATCTTGTTTCTGAAATAGGCAAACTTAAAGGTTCTATCGTCAAAATTGGCCAAATGATGGCGCTTTATGGTGAACACTTTCTACCTGAAGAAATCACGCAAGCCTTAAATACCTTAAATAATCAAACGGTCGCTTTAGCGTGGCCTGCGATTAAACAGCAACTGCACATCCAATTGGGTTCTAAGCTAGATGATTTGACCATCGATCATGAGCCACTGGGCACTGCATCACTCGCACAAGTCCACCGTGCAACGCGTAAGTCTGATGGTTTAGAGATGGTATTGAAAATTCAATATCCAGGCGTTGCTGAAGCCATTGACTCAGACATGAGCCTGTTCAAAAACATGCTTAAACTGACACGTATGGTGCCGCAAACACGCGAGTTCGACCAATGGTTCGATGAAGTTCGTGAGATGATGCACCGTGAAGTCAATTATAAAATCGAAGCTGCAACCACACGCCGCTTTGCTACTCGCTTAAAAGAAGACCCACGCTACATCGTTCCGCAAATTATAGATGGCTACTGCACAGACCAAGTATTGTGTATGACATTTGAACGTGGCGTGCCGATTAACAGCCCTGTCATGCTGTCTCTGCCGCAAGAACGTCGCAACAAACTTGGCGAAGCATCACTTGAAATTGCGGTACGCGAGATTTTTGAATGGGGTGAAATGCAGACCGACCCGAACTTTGGTAATTACCTCGTTCGCTTAGGCAATGGCAATGACATCTTGGATAAAATCGTTCTGCTTGATTTTGGCGCAATCCGACAGTTTGATGAACACTTACTTGGCGTTGCACGTAAGCTCATTCATGCTGGGTTTAATCATAGTAGTGAAGAAATGGTTCAAGCAATGACAGGCTATGAGTTTTTCGACTCTATCCCTCAAAGCATTAAACCGGATATGGCTAAAGTCTTCTTACTTGCAACTGAAGCATTCAGCAGCCCAAGCAACAACCCAGACTTACCTGCTGGTGTTATGGATGAACACTTTGCTTATGACTGGAAAGCAAGCCAACTTCATAGCCGTGTAATGCAACAAGCTTCTAAGTCGATGGCATCTCGTTATTTCAGTGTTCCACCCAAAGAGTTTATGTTTATCAGCCGTAAATTCATTGGTGCTTATACCTTTATGACTGTGATTGAAGCGAAAACCAATGTTCGTGCAATGGTCAAAAAATTTATCTAAAGGCTCATTGACCAAAATGACATTGCGTCATTTTGGTCAATTGATCCATCATTTCAATTCCAAACGATTCAATAAAAAATTTAAAAAACAAAATATTAGAATAATTTAAAATACACCACATACCGTTTATCTTTGACAATACATCATGTCAGTCATGACATAGTTATTCGTATGCCGCTATGTCAGCATAAAACCACAGAATAATTCTGCTGGATGAAAATAATGACAAATATGGTAAATAAGGCGCAGGGATTTGGCTTATCACTGATCACAAAAATGGCAAGTAGCGACGTACTTGACCAATTAAAGCTTAGAAAATTTGTGGAGAAATCGCTATATCAAGGCTCAAAAGCGGGCTATAAGACTTTATCAAAAACACAAAAAGCCTTTAAAGCCAATAAGGATCTGCATAAACAGCGACTCAATAATCAAGAAAAATCATTATTTGATCTGAACTATTCAGAAGATCAGCAAATGACCATCGACACCATGTCACAGTTTGCCGCCGATATACTTTACCCATTAGCCGCAAGTGCCGATCAAAATGAAACTTTTCCAACAGAACTTTGGCAATATATCGAAGAGCTAGGTCTGAACTTTTATGCTTTGCCTGAGGCACTCGGTGGTGTCGCTGCTGAGAAAAATATTCTGAGTAATGTACTTATTGCAGAGCATTTGGCCAAAGGTGATTTTAGTTTAGCCGCGGGTATGCTCTCTACCTTTAGTGTGATTAATGCCGTTACACAATGGGGTTCTGAGCAAGTACAAGCTTTATATTTAAATAGTTTTGCGCAAGACAGTAGCATTCGCGCTAGCTTTGCAATTCAAGAAGTTACGCCTGCTTTTAATCCTTACCAGTTAAAAACCAAAGCCATTTCACGTGATGGTCAATATTTTATTCAAGGTGAAAAGACACTGGTACTATTGGCTGAAAGTGCAGATATTTTCCTTGTTAATGCCGAACTTAATGGCCAAGCTGAAGTTTTTATTCTCAGACGGGATGAAAGTATTCAGTTTAAAAAATCTCCCGCTATGGGGCTCAAAGCAACCGAAACAGCAACTTTAATTTTTAATCAAACCCCTGCTTTACGCTTAGGTGATGAAGATTTCAACTACACGGCATTTTTAGACCTCGGCAATTTAATGTGGTGTGCAATGGCGGTCGGCACATGTGAAGCGGTCAAAAAATATTGTATTGAATATGCCAATGAACGTACCGCCTTTGGTGAACCAATTTCTCACCGTCAAAGTGTTGCTTTTATGATTGCCGATATGGCCATTGAAATTGATGCAATGCGTATGCTCATTCTAAATGCCGCAAGTCTAGCTGAATCTGGGCAGATATTTCACCGTGAAGCCTATTTAGCACGCTTACTTTGTGCCGAAAAAGCCATGAAAATTGGCACCGATGGTGTACAGATTTTAGGTGGGCACGGATTCACCAAAGAACATCCTGTTGAGCGTTGGTATCGTGATTTACGTGCAACAGCGATTGTTCACTCTTGCCTACATGCATAATAAAAAGGAAAACTGGCATGAATTTACAAAACCCTAAGAAATTTAAATTACTGATTGATCAAGCCCATCAAGTGGCCATCAATGTACTTCGCCCTATCTCTCGAAAATACGACAAAGCTGAACACAGCTATCCTAAAGAACTGGATATGTTGGCATCTTTGGTCGATGGTATGAATGAGGGTGGTGAAGGTATGAATGCGGGGGCTGCTGTCGGTAAGCGAGGTACCAATGAACAAGGCAATAAAAATGGAGTGAATCTCTCTACCGCTTTAAGTGTAATTGAAATGTGTTATGGAGATACCGCTTTACTCCTATCGATGCCCCGCCAAGGTCTAGGAAATTCAGCGATAGCAGCTGTTGCCAATGAAGAGCAGTTAGAGCGTTTCAAAAACACATGGGCAGCCATGGCAATCACTGAACCGAACTGTGGCTCGGACTCTGCCGCTATTCGCACCTCGGCAATAAAAGATGGTGAAGATTACATCTTAAATGGTGAAAAGATTTTCGTGACTTCAGGTGACCGTGCCGACGCTATCGTCGTTTGGGCAACTCTGGATAAAAAATTAGGCCGTTCAGCGATCAAATCTTTTGTGATTCCTAAAGGGACTCCTGGCATGACAGTAGAACGTTTAGAACATAAACTAGGAATCAAAGCCTCTGATACCGCAGTTATTCGTTTAATCGACTGCCGAGTGCCTGCCAATAACCTATTGGGAAATGCGGAAATTGACATTGCTAAAGGCTTTGCTGGCGTGATGGAAACTTTTGATAATACCCGTCCGCTCGTTGCAGCGATGGCTATAGGCTGTGCCAAGGCCTCACTAGAACGCATTAAAGAGATCTTCAGCGATTATTTGGATCCTCAATATATAACGCCATACTTACAAACGACTCATATTGCGAGCCAAATTTATCGCATGGAAGCCGAATGGGAAGCGGCTCGTTTACTGGCCTTAAAAGCTGCATGGATGGCAGATAACAAAAAGCCAAACTCAAAAGAAGCCTCTATCTCCAAAGCCAAAGCTGGTCGAATTTGTAATGAAATTACCCTTAAGTGCGTCGAACTTGCATCAACAGTCGGTTACAACGAAGATGAGCTTTTAGAAAAATGGGCAAGAGATTCTAAAATTCTAGATATTTTTGAAGGTACGCAACAGATTCAGCAACTCATCATCGCGCGCCGTGAACTCGGAAAGTCATCAAGCGAATTGAAATAATATAAAACGTCCCATTCGGACATGTTGAAACCATGGTTTCTCTAAATAAAGAATCATGGTTTCACATTGAAAGTAATGTAAAATAAGAAATCGTTGGACTTAAATTCATGCTAACTAACAACGCCTGAACTTATTTATTGCGCTTCAAAAAACGTATCGCTATCACAGAACTTAGATTTATTGAGCAAATTTAATATTAGATAAAAGCCTTTAATTTTCTATATATGCCTATTCTATTTTTTTAATAATATTGATGAGTATCATCATAAAACAAATAGCCGATGCTGTTTTCTGTTGCGTGTAAATCACTCTTTTTTGAAATTTAAAAGTTTTTTATCAGTCGTCAGTCATGTCTTTACATTAGGCCTTATATCCTCCTAATTTCCACCCTAATATTTGGAGAATGCCAGTCTTACCAACTTAGATTCCACTTAGGCTATTTACTATAAGCAAGAGGAATTTCTTTAACTTGTCCATGCAATTACTTATGGAAAAATTAAATACTATGGGTTTATGTGACAAAACTGTCTTTGCAAGTGGCTCTACTCACAGCATAAAATCTAGACTTTCGATTAATCGCCTCTATTTCGCTTAAATAAAGTACGGATTTAACAAAACCATAAAATAGTACCTTCTGTCTCAACTTGACTGTAATTGCACAGCTCAATATGATCTTCTCAGATATTATACCAATGGATATACAGTTTGCTGAATTATCAACGATACTTGCCAACAGCTCATATTAAAGCTAAATCTGTTTTAATTTTAACAACAACTTTAATATTTACTGGTTGTGCATCACTTGGTGGTGGTTCCGTAGAAAAGCGTTCAGCAAAATTAGCCAATGGCATTCAAAAGGCATATGCTGTTGAACCAACTACCGCACTACGTATTGCACCTATGATTGTACAAAGTGCCGATCGCTATAAGGTCGATCCATTACTAGTTGCAGCGGTTATAAGACAAGAGTCCAGCTATCGAAATTATGCTGTTTCCCCTGCTGGTGCTATTGGACTTACTCAAGTTATCCCACGCTATTGGCAACAAACCTGTCCTGGCGATTTATTTGAAGAGATTAATAATATTAATTGTGGCACCTACATTCTCGCTAACTATAACCAAAAAGCAGAAAGTTGGCCCAAAGCTTTAGCTTATTATAATGTCGGTCCAACAGGCTATCATTCGAGCTGGAAAATGAAGCGTCAAGGAAAGAAATATGCCAAACAGGTTAAAGTACATCAGGAAAACTTAAAAGGTGCTCTATAACATCTTGTAAATATAAGACATAAAAGCCAGCAAATGCTGGCTTTTTTACCATTTAGGCCCTTATAGATAGCTTATTTTCGGCTCTTTTCATCTGATTACTTCTTCTTATTTTTCCCTATTAAATTTTAGAGGCTATCTTTAGCTGCATCTTTTTCTCTATTATTTACCATTCCTTGCATAAAAAAATCCCCCTCTGCATTAAGCGGAGGGGGATTTAGAATTAATGAGCTGGCGATGACTTACTCTCACATGGATAACTCCACACTACCATCAGCGCTAAGAGGTTTCACTTCTGAGTTCGGGAAGGGATCAGGTGGTTCACTCTTGCTATTGTCGCCAGCACAACTGTTTATGACTATTCGTTGGGTCTAACCTCAGAGCAGTGCTCTTCGTGCCTAACTTTCATCAAATGAGTTATTAACAGGTATATTTGAGTTGGATATTTTATCTAGCTTTATAACTAAATCAAGTTGTTTGCAGTGATTTGAACCACAACACCAACTGTTTGGGTGTTGTATAGTCAAGCCTCACGAGCAATTAGTATTGGTCAGCTTCACATATCACTATGCTTCCACATCCAACCTATCAACGTCGTAGTCTTCAACGGCTCTTTAGAGGACATAAAGTCCTAGGGAAATCTTATCTTGAGGTAGGCTTCCCGCTTAGATGCTTTCAGCGGTTATCCCTTCCGAACATAGCTACCCGGCGATGCGACTGGCGTCACAACCGGTACACCAGAGGTTCGTCCACTCTGGTCCTCTCGTACTAGGAGCAGATCCTCTCAAATTTCCAACGCCCACGGTAGATAGGGACCGAACTGTCTCACGACGTTCTAAACCCAGCTCGCGTACCTCTTTAAATGGCGAACAGCCATACCCTTGGGACCTGCTTCAGCCCCAGGATGAGATGAGCCGACATCGAGGTGCCAAACACCGCCGTCGATATGAACTCTTGGGCGGTATCAGCCTGTTATCCCCAGAGTACCTTTTATCCGTTGAGCGATGGCCCTTCCATACAGAACCACCGGATCACTAAGACCTACTTTCGTACCTGCTCGACTTGTGGGTCTCGCAGTTAAGCGCGCTTTTGCCTTTATACTCTACGCGTGATTTCCGACCACGCTGAGCGCACCTTCGTACTCCTCCGTTACTCTTTAGGAGGAGACCGCCCCAGTCAAACTACCCACCAGACATGGTCCTCGTCCCGGATAACGGGACAGAGTTAGAACCTCAATATTACCAGGGTGGTATTTCAAGATTGGCTCCACCGAAACTAGCGTCTCGGTTTCAAAGCCTCCCACCTATCCTACACAAGTAAGATCAAAGTTCAATGTCAAGCTGCAGTAAAGGTTCACGGGGTCTTTCCGTCTAGCCGCGGGTACACCGCATCTTCACGGCGAATTCGATTTCACTGAGTCTCTGCTGGAGACAGCGCCCCCATCATTATGCCATTCGTGCAGGTCGGAACTTACCCGACAAGGAATTTCGCTACCTTAGGACCGTTATAGTTACGGCCGCCGTTTACTGGGGCTTCGATCAAGAGCTTCGCTTACGCTAACCCCATCAATTAACCTTCCAGCACCGGGCAGGCATCACACCCTATACGTCCACTTTCGTGTTTGCAGAGTGCTATGTTTTTAATAAACAGTTGCAGGGGCCTGGTTTCTGTGGCTGCCAATAGCTCAAGGAGTAAATCCTATCACCGTCGGCAGCGTACCTTCTCCCGAAGTTACGGTACCATTTTGCCTAGTTCCTTCAGCAGAGTTCTCTCAAGCGCTTTGGTCTACTCGACCTGACCACCTGTGTCGGTTTCGGGTACGATTCCTATGTAACTGAAGCTTAGAGACTTTTCCTGGAAGCATGGTATCAGCCACTTCACTGTACAAGTACAGCTTGCTATCAGTTCTCAGCATAGAGTACCCCGGATTTGCCTAAGATACATGCCTACAACCTTCCACCTGGACAACCAACGCCAGGCTGACTTAACCTTCTCCGTCCTCTCATCGCATTACATAGAAGTATTGGAATATTAACCAATTTCCCATCGACTACGCCTCTCGGCCTCGCCTTAGGGGTCGACTCACCCAGCCCCGATTAACGTTGGACTGGAACCCTTGGTCTTTCAGCGTGCGAGTTTTTCACTCGCATTGTCGTTACTCACGTCAGCATTCGCACTTCTGATACCTCCAGCATACTTCTCAATACACCTTCATCGGCTTACAGAACGCTCCCCTACCACTTGCAATAAATTGCAAATCCGCAGCTTCGGCATATAGTTTTAGCCCCGTTACATCTTCCGCGCAGGCCGACTCGACTAGTGAGCTATTACGCTTTCTTTAAAGGGTGGCTGCTTCTAAGCCAACCTCCTAGCTGTCTATGCCTTCCCACATCGTTTCCCACTTAACTATAATTTTGGGGCCTTAGCTGGCGGTCTGGATTGTTTTCCTCTTGACTACGGACGTTAGCACCCGCAGTCTGTCTCCCGGATAGTACTCATTGGTATTCGGAGTTTGCATCGGTTTGGTAAGTCGGGATGACCCCCTAGCCGAAACAGTGCTCTACCCCCAATGGTATTCGTCCGAGGCGCTACCTAAATAGCTTTCGGGGAGAACCAGCTATCACCGAGTTTGATTAGCCTTTCACCCCTATCCACAAGTCATCCCCTGGCTTTTCAACGACAGTGGGTTCGGTCCTCCAGTTAGTGTTACCCAACCTTCAACCTGCTCATGGATAGATCACCCGGTTTCGGGTCTACACCCAGCAACTAAACGCCCTATTAAGACTCGATTTCTCTACGGCTCCCCTATGCGGTTAACCTCGCTACTGAATGTAAGTCGCTGACCCATTATACAAAAGGTACGCAGTCACCGAACAAGTCGGCTCCCACTGCTTGTATGCATGCGGTTTCAGGATCTATTTCACTCCCCTCACAGGGGTTCTTTTCGCCTTTCCCTCACGGTACTGGTTCACTATCGGTCAGTCAGGAGTATTTAGCCTTGGAGGATGGTCCCCCCATATTCAGACAAGGTTTCACGTGCCCCGCCCTACTCGACATCATCATATAAGCCCTTTCGTGTACAGGACTATCACCCACTATGGTTGCACTTCCCAGAGCATTCCACTAGAACTTATATGACTTAATGGGCTTTTCCCCGTTCGCTCGCCGCTACTGAGGGAATCTCAATTGATTTCTTTTCCTAAGGGTACTGAGATGTTTCACTTCCCCTCGTTCGCCTCGTATGACTATGTATTCATCATACGATACCTGCCTTATGACAGGTGGGTTTCCCCATTCAGAAATCTCCGGATCACAGGATATTTGCCGCCTCCCCGGAGCTTATCGCAGGCTATTACGTCTTTCATCGCCTCTGACTGCCAAGGCATCCACCACATGCACTTAATTACTTGACTATACAACCCCAAACAGTCGTAGCACCTACAAGTAGTACTAGGACAGATCGATTGCTCGATCATACAGTTTGTTGCTCTGTGTACTTAAACACTGTACAGCTTCAATTCAATTCACATACCAAAACGCTTGATTCAGTTAATTTCGCTAGTAACTCATTTCTTCAATCTTCATCAATCAGTAATAAATCACTGTTAATGTCGATCTTAAAAACGAGTATGAACAAATTATTTCAACTCAAATATATTCTGTTAATGATTTTTCCAGCCTTCGTCAGGTCAGGAAACTGTGATAAATCACAGAAGTTAATAAGCTTCAACTTACTAATTTCTGTAATCCAACCTATCTGCGCGAAGCATAGCTTCTTGCTTAAATTTCAAGGAAAAACATTGTTTTTCTATTCTTGAAATTTGGTGGAGACTAGGAGAGTCGAACTCCTGACCTCCTGCGTGCAAAGCAGGCGCTCTACCAACTAAGCTAAGTCCCCAGCTTATCAATAAGTCAATGTCTCTGTTTTTCTGTATTCAGCATTTAATAATGCTTGTTAGTCAGATTTGGTGGGTCTGACAAGACTTGAACTTGTGACCCCACGCTTATCAAGCGTGTGCTCTAACCAACTGAGCTACAGACCCTCAGATACATCGTCATGAAGAACAACTTGTTGTGGATTCTTACCAATCGTCAATCTTTCGTTAAGGAGGTGATCCAGCCGCAGGTTCCCCTACGGCTACCTTGTTACGACTTCACCCCAGTCATCGGCCACACCGTGGTAAGCGTCCTCCTTGCGGTTAGACTACCTACTTCTGGTGCAACAAATTCCCATGGTGTGACGGGCGGTGTGTACAAGGCCCGGGAACGTATTCACCGCGGCATTCTGATCCGCGATTACTAGCGATTCCGACTTCATGGAGTCGAGTTGCAGACTCCAATCCGGACTACGATCGGCTTTTTGAGATTAGCATCCTATCGCTAGGTAGCAACCCTTTGTACCGACCATTGTAGCACGTGTGTAGCCCTGGTCGTAAGGGCCATGATGACTTGACGTCGTCCCCGCCTTCCTCCAGTTTGTCACTGGCAGTATCCTTAAAGTTCCCGGCTTAACCCGCTGGCAAATAAGGAAAAGGGTTGCGCTCGTTGCGGGACTTAACCCAACATCTCACGACACGAGCTGACGACAGCCATGCAGCACCTGTATGTAAGTTCCCGAAGGCACCAATCCATCTCTGGAAAGTTCTTACTATGTCAAGACCAGGTAAGGTTCTTCGCGTTGCATCGAATTAAACCACATGCTCCACCGCTTGTGCGGGCCCCCGTCAATTCATTTGAGTTTTAGTCTTGCGACCGTACTCCCCAGGCGGTCTACTTATCGCGTTAGCTGCGCCACTAAAGCCTCAAAGGCCCCAACGGCTAGTAGACATCGTTTACGGCATGGACTACCAGGGTATCTAATCCTGTTTGCTCCCCATGCTTTCGTACCTCAGCGTCAGTATTAGGCCAGATGGCTGCCTTCGCCATCGGTATTCCTCCAGATCTCTACGCATTTCACCGCTACACCTGGAATTCTACCATCCTCTCCCATACTCTAGCTTCCCAGTATCGAATGCAATTCCTAAGTTAAGCTCAGGGATTTCACATCCGACTTAAAAAGCCGCCTACGCACGCTTTACGCCCAGTAAATCCGATTAACGCTCGCACCCTCTGTATTACCGCGGCTGCTGGCACAGAGTTAGCCGGTGCTTATTCTGCGAGTAACGTCCACTATCCTAGAGTATTAATCTAAGTAGCCTCCTCCTCGCTTAAAGTGCTTTACAACCAAAAGGCCTTCTTCACACACGCGGCATGGCTGGATCAGGCTTTCGCCCATTGTCCAATATTCCCCACTGCTGCCTCCCGTAGGAGTCTGGGCCGTGTCTCAGTCCCAGTGTGGCGGATCATCCTCTCAGACCCGCTACAGATCGTCGCCTTGGTAGGCCTTTACCCCACCAACTAGCTAATCTGACTTAGGCTCATCTATTAGCGCAAGGTCCGAAGATCCCCTGCTTTCCCCCGTAGGGCGTATGCGGTATTAGCATTCCTTTCGGAATGTTGTCCCCCACTAATAGGCAGATTCCTAAGCATTACTCACCCGTCCGCCGCTAGGTAATGTAGCAAGCTACATCACCCCGCTCGACTTGCATGTGTTAAGCCTGCCGCCAGCGTTCAATCTGAGCCATGATCAAACTCTTCAGTTAAAAATCATTAGTAGCTTATGGCTACAAATCTTGGCTCATCAATTTTCTGACAAATATTTCTCAAATAAACTTCGAGTAATTTTTACCATCAATCAATGAAATATTTTCGATCGATCAATCAGTAAAAATCCACACAAGTTGTTCTTCATAATCTCTTAATGATCTTCTTACTGATTCGTCATCAGCAAGACCTTCGCTTTAAGTTATTCACTACATTGCGTTGGTGTCTGCGTATTCTATACAGTTTTATTTGCAGCACAAGAGCATTTAAATAAATAATTTAAAAAAACCATTCGACTGGTTATTTTTAAAGCAAAAAATACGTTTTAGGTTAAATTATGGTCAACATTATCAAGTTATCCACCATATAAATGCGCTATCTAAATAAAAAAAACAGCTAACGCTGTTTTTTTTAGAATGTACCAGCTACTGTGCTTGTTCAGCAAGCCAAGCCATAAACGCTTGGCGTTCAGATTTAGATGCACTTTTCCAAGTATTAATTAATTGTTGAGCATTGCCAGAACTTGTTAAATCTTTTTGTTTATCTGTCCCAGCTTTCGCAACAACAGCTTGTGACGTATAGACCGGTGCAGGTTGTACCACTGTCGTTGCTTTTTGAGTTAGATCGGTTGGTGCATCGCTAAATAAATTTTGAAGAATGCCTGCATTTTGAGTTTTACTGCCCTTTTGCTCAACCAGTAACTGATTTTTGGCATTGTATAGACCAAAGATCGGCTGCTTAGCATAAGCTTTGGCATCATCATGGTTTTGCGGAGGATTGATCAGTGCCAAACGGTAAGACTGTTGGTCTTGTAAAATTGGGGTCTTAATATTTACAATCCCTGAGCGAACAATATCGTGTGAGCCAATACCCGGATGCTCTTCAAAAAACTGGGTATAGCGAACACTGATAATATTTTCACCAGCATCAATATTATATTTATTGTCAGAACTGAATAAACGACTCTTAACCTCTTGCCCATTTAAGCCTTCAATTTTTATTTCCTCTGGAGCAGTAATAGTCACCGCTGAAAATACTGAAGTACTCAACATCAATGCTGCTGTTGCAAGGGTTATGCGTAAGGTCATTTTTACACTCTATCGATGGTTTATTAAAGTTTAGTTGCACTATGCAGTGTATAAATGACAATTTTATGACAATTTCTGAGCTTAGAACCAATTCGCAACTACAATATATATTGCTAAGCTTTGATATTTTAAAGATAAATCCTTAAACAAAAAAAGAGCAGATCTACTCTGCTCTTTTTCATTTTAATGACTAGCGATTAATTGAATGTTTTAAAGCGATCCGCTTCCGCCATAAATGTTTTTTCACCCGCAGGCGCTTCAATCGAACCAAAAACAAGTTGTGCACGAAGTTTCCAATTCGCAGGGATATCGAAGATCTCTGCAATCTCAGCATCTACGATTGGATTGTAATGCTGTAATGACGCACCAATATTTTGTTCAGATAACGCAGTCCATACGGCAAATTGAGCAATTGCAGAAGAATGTTCAGACCAAACTGGGAAATTATCTGCATAAAGCGCAAATTGTTCCTGCAATGATTTTACAACATCTTGGTCTTCATAAAATAAAACCGTACCATAGCCTGCAGCAAAGCTATTAATTTTTGCATTTGTGCCTTCAAAAGCAGCGTCTGGAACAATTTTACGTAAAGTTTCACGCACCACATTCCAAAACTGTAAATGCGACTCACCAAACAAAGTCACAATACGAGAAGTCTGTGAGTTAAATGCAGAAGGACTGTGATTTACCGCTTCTTTAATTACAGATTCAATTTGTTCTGGTGTTAATGCTACATTTTTACCAACAGCATAAATGGTACGACGTTGTTTGATGTGGTCTAAAAATGACATATTATTTTCCTCAGCGATCTCACGATCTTGTTATATGTGATTCATATTCATCATAGCTATAATTTCAAATTTGAACATGCTTAATTCAGCGACATAGTGTCTTAAAAATAGAACAATATGCCATAACATTACAAAACTTGATCTAGAAACCACTACAGATTATTCCGTCTCATTATGCATAGATCATAAAGCGCTCTTCATCTTTATAATGTTCTTTTTCAGCGACTTTTTCTTCTATCGAACCAAAGACCAATTGCGCACGTAACAGCCAATGTTTTGGAATCTCAAAAACCTTTGAAATGTCAGCATCAATACTCGGGTTATAATGTTGTAATGACGCACCCAAACCCGCATCTGCTAAACAAGTCCATACAGCATATTGGGCCATACCAGAAACTTGCTCTGACCAAACTGGAAATTCTGCCGCATCAAAAGGAATTTTCTTTTGTAATTGTTGAATGATCTGCTGATCTTCATAGAATAGAACTGTACCAAATCCTGCCGAGCATTGATCAACCTTGAATTCTGCACCAGCAAAAATATGCGCGGGGACTAACTTGCGCTGCACTTCTTTTACGACATTCCAAAAGTGATGATGTGAATCGCCCATTAAAATCACAATACAAGTACTTTGTGAATTATGTGCCGAAGGACAACTTCGCACGGCCTCTTGGATCAATTCAGCTAAATACACCTGACTTAAGTGCACACGCTTCCCTAAAACATAAATACTACGTCGCTTTTTTAGTTGATCGATAAATGTGGTTTGTTTTAGGTCTTCTTCGTGATTTCTTTTAAATTTTAAGTCTTTGGTTAAATCCGTTGTTAGAACTTGTCCAATTTTATGTAATAAAACCATACCGTGTTCCCCAAAATGTACAGTGATGCCTATTGTGTTAGGTACTAGTGTAATCTCAGGAGAATCACTTATATTCATTACGTGATTTCTAAATGTTTGTTTTTAAAACAAACAAATTGAATCAAAAAATAAACTCCGCATTTAGCGGAGTTTATGTGACTGATCTAACACTTTAAAAACAGTATTGTTGAGTCTTATTTCTCTGTTTCGAACAAAGCAGCAACAAAGGATTTTGCAGAGAAAGGACGTAAGTCGTCAATTTTCTCGCCGACACCAATGAAGCGAATTGGAACATGCGTACGACTGGCAATATTAAATAGTACACCACCTTTCGCAGTGCCGTCGAGTTTGGTAATCGTCAGGCCTGTCAAACCAACTGCCTCATCAAACATTTCTACTTGATTAATCGCATTTTGACCTGTTCCTGCATCGACCACCAACATAACTTCGTGTGGCGCAGTCGCATCGATTTTTTGCATGACACGTTTTACTTTGGTCAACTCTTGCATGAGATGCCCTTTGTTATGTAAACGACCTGCGGTATCTGCAATCAAGACATCAACACCTTTCGCACGCGCACTTTCAAACGCATCGAAAATGACAGAAGCGCTGTCAGCGCCATGGCCTTGTGCGACTACGGCAATATTATTACGTTCACCCCAAATTTGAAGCTGTTCGGTCGCCGCCGCACGGAAAGTGTCCCCCGCAGCAAGCATCACTTTCTTGCCTTCACCTTGTAAGCGTTTTGCCAATTTACCAATGGTTGTGGTTTTACCCACACCGTTTACACCCACCACCAAAATCACATAAGGTGTTTTATTCGGATCGATATGTAAAGGTTTCACACGTGGTGCTAGTAAAGCCACCAACTCTTCCTGAAGTGCTTTATATAGTGAGTGCGAGTAAATTAAATCGCCACGTGCAGTACGTTCAGTTAAGTTGGTAATAATGGTTTTCGTTGCATCAACACCGATGTCTGCGACCAAAAGCTGCTCTTCAACCTCTTCAAGCAGTTCGTCATCAATTTCCTTACCACCGATCAAAATATTGACCATACCATCGGCAAGGTTTTTACGAGTTTTGGTCAACCCGACTTTCATTCGGCTAAAGAAACCACCCCGTTCAGATGCTTCTGTTTCTTCTGAGCTTGTTTCAGTCACAATGACTGGATTAACCACTGTTTGCTCTTTTGTTTCAACGATTGGCACATTGACCACAGGTAAACTTGGTAGTGTGACATCGTCATCCCCGATATCAGCATCAATCAAAAATTTGTTCTGCTCATTAGATTGCTGTTGCATGCCGAATCCTTGAAAAGCACTGCGTTAAAAAAGACGGATTCTACCATAAAAGATAGGCTTTCGCTTAGCAACAATACTTTATGTAAACACTTAACAAATCAATACTTCTGGCGCTTGATCTACTTCGCATTTTTCTTAAGAATGGTTATTTATTGAAATGCTTTAACTTCACTTCAACCTGAGCCCAAATTTTATATGCATCACTTATTAGTCACGCATTCTTATAAAAAAAGTTTAGTTGCACTGGGTTTAACTCTACTTTGTTTACCTATTACCACCCATGCACAAATACGCAGCGAACTTACCCGCAGTAGTTTTGAAACCACTTTAAGCAATGGCTTACAGGTGATTATCCGTGAAGATCACCGCTCCCCGATGGTCATGACCCAAATTTGGTACAAAGTCGGTAGCACTGATGAGTCTGGAAATATAACGGGTATTTCGCACGTACTGGAACATATGATGTTTAAAGGCACATCCAAAGTCCCCAATGACGAATTCAGTCGCTTAAGTCGAATTTATGGCGGTACAGTAAATGCCGCAACATTTACCAATTACACCAATTACTATCAGCTTTATCCCAAAACTTACTTTCCGATGGCTTTAGAGCTTGAAGCGGATCGTATGCGCAATCTCTTACTACGGAAACAAGACTTTGACCCTGAAATTAAAGTGGTGATGGAAGAGCGACGCCTGCGTACCGATGACAACCCCCGCTCACTCGCTTTCGAACGTTTCAAATGGATTTCGTATCCCACGAGTCACTATCGTCAACCCGTCATTGGCCACATGAAACACTTGCAAAATATAAGTCTAGATGACGTGAAGCAGTGGTATCAAAAATGGTATAGCCCAAACAATGCGATCTTGGTGATTGTGGGTGATGTCAATGCAGAATCCGCCCTCAGACAAGTTCAAAAATACTTTGGTGACATCAAAAGCCATCCAACACCTGTACGCAATGATGTGACTGAGTTTGAGAACGTTGGCTACCGTCATATGGAGCAAAATACCAATGTTGAGGTGCCAAATTTATATATGGCTTGGAATGTCAAATCGCTTGCAACAGCAAGCAATCCAGAAAATGTTTACGCGCTCACACTTATTCGAAGCTTGTTAGATAGCGGGATCAGCTCTCGATTACAACAACGCCTTGTACGCGACAAAAAATTAGCGACCGCACTGAGTGTCAGTTATGACCCCTATAACCGTGGAGACAGTTTGTTTAGTATCTCTGCACTTCCAGTCACTGGCGTGGAACTTCCTGAGCTACAAAAAGCCATTGAATATGAAATTGAGCGACTCAAAACAGAACTTGTTCAACCACAAGAGCTTGAACGGATTAGCACACGCTTTGTTGCAAACTTAATTTATGGTCAAGATGACATTATCGGGCAAGCAAAGATGATTGGAAACTTAGCCGTGAATGGCTTGAATTATCGACTGATGGATCAGCTTCCACAGCATTTTGAAGCGGTTACACCTGAAGATATTCAGCACGTTGCTCAAACTGCTTTTATCAGAGATAACTTAAGTACGTTGTACCTTCAACCAGAAAAGAAGGCCGCAAAATAATGAAAAATCAAAAGACCGCCTTTCGCCTGCTATTTATTACCATGTCTGCTTTTTGCACTACCAATGTAATTGCAGATGTAAGTACAAGTAGTGTTAGCAATGATGACCCACGTACATTACAGTCTATTGCTTCTCTACAAAGCTTAAAACAAGTTCAAACTAGCGACCTTTATACAGCACCACATGTACATGAACTTAAAAACAAATACAAAGTTCGAAGTCTATTTGTTGAGTCACCCGCCTTACCTATGGTGGATATTCAACTTACCTTTAATGCAGGCTCTGCACGAGATATAGAAGTAGAAAAAGGACTATATGGCGTTGCCAATATGGCGGCACAACTCATCGATGAAGGCACTACGCAACGTGATGCAGTTGAAATCGCGAATGCCTTTGAACAAGTCGGGGCTCGTTTTAGTGTAGCTGCACACCGTGACATGTTTGTGGTTCGACTGCGTTCGTTGTCTGACCCTAAAAAACTAGATGCTGCGGTAAGTACGATGCTTGAAGTATTAAAAGACTCTACTTTTAAAAATAACAGTATTAGTTTGATGGTGAGCAATACTCAAGTAGGTCAGAAGCAATTGAAAGAGAGCCCGAGTCGATTGATGAGCATTCGTTTCTATCGTGCGCTCTACGGTTCACACCCTTATGCGGAACCGATTACGGGAACCAATGGCAGTATTAAAAAAATTACGACTCAGCACTTAAAAAAATTCAGAGATGAATTTCTGGTTAGTCAAAATATGAATATTGCACTGACAGGCCAACTCAGTGTTAAACAAGCGCAGAAACTGGCTGAACGAATAAGTGCAGCCCTTCCGCAAGGTAAAGAAGCAAAGCCACTTGCTGTACCACAAGATAAACCTAACTTTGATATTCAACATATTGTATTTAATTCAACTCAAGCCCACGTCACCATGGGACATCTATCAACCACGCGGGATGATCCGGATCGTTTAGCACTCGAACTGGCTAACCGTATGTTGGGTGGGGGTGGATTTAGCTCCATTTTAATGAAAGAACTACGCGTTAAACGTGGATACACCTATGGAGCAAACAGTGCTTTTACATTTAGTCAAGCGGCTGGAAGTTTTAGTCTAAGTTATTCAACCCAGCAAGATCAGCTCATGGACAGCATACAAGTGGCGCATAAAGCCCTAGTTGACTTTGTCCATCAACCAATTGATGCACAGCAGTTAGAAGAAACTAAAGCCGGTATGTTACGCAGCCTACCTAACAGCTATAGCAGCAATGCAAACATCAATGCACAACTCGGCTCTATAGGGTTTTATCAGCAAGATGCGAATTATTTAGCAGACTACCCAAAACGTTTAGCTACAATCACGCCTTTAGATGTCCAAAATGCAATACGTAAACACATTCACCCTGAGAGTCTTACCCTTGTGATTGTCAGTAACGCCTTAGATAAAGAGCAACTTCGACATATTTTAGAATTGAATCTTGATCCGAACATTAAGCAAAGCATACCGCATCCTGATCAAATTCCTGCGATTATTGAACCTCCGGAGCCAATGCCGGAAGCTGCTTCGCCCGATTCTGTTCAAACTGATGAGCCTGCATTAATCTAAAGTAATCAATATAGGAAATCTGGTTTTCCAAAACCAGATCTTGTGCCATCTCTTGTGTTTCTGGGAAAGTCGCTTGATGAGATAAGCGACTTACATTTTCAAATTGGCTTGGAGAAATGGGTCGAGATAAGGCAATACTCGATAAAATGACAATAAGCATAATGATCGATGCCATCAGACCATTATAAATTTGTACAAGCGTAATCTGTGATTTTAATTTAAGAATTTTTTGGATCGCAATGTGCATAACCTACCTCTAGTGAAACTAGTGTAAGTAGCGAATTGCATAATCACAAGTTGAAATGCTGAAAAATGCCCCCCATTAATGCTAAAGAGGACATAATTTCAGCAAGTCAGATTGTTTGTAAAGCAAAAGTCTAACCAACAATGCTACGAATAACTGCAAAATAGAGCACCAAGGCAATTACCCCCAATGCAATCATAATGGCGAAAGCCCCAACACCATTTTCTGCATCTGCAGGGTGTGCAGGATCGTCATCGGCAATACGTCTTAGCTCCCCATTGTATGTTTCATAAAAATCAGCCCGTTGATTTTCATCAAGCTGACGTGTGAAATCATAAACTCGTTTACGTTGTGCCAAACAAAAATCCCCAAGATGAATTTCTTGATGGAAAACTGCTTCATCTAATAGCGTTCGGTGATATTGCGCCAACGCTACAATTTGAGAAACAGTTGGAGGCATATCAAAATCAAAACCGTCTAATGTATTTGTCATGTTATTCTCCTTATAAAATACAGTTTCCTGTTTTATTATCATATTCAATCTTTTGATTGTTCATTGTTTAATCATGTAAACAAAATAAGATGAAGAATACTCGACAATATATTTGACAATTCCAGCAATTTGTAATAAATATTTAACATTAGCGTGATATTTATATCTAAAGGTAAAATTACCTTTAAGTGATCATAATTAGAATAAGGAGCTTAATATGATTCAACAAATCTCTCATCATGACTTAGAACATGCGTATGCGGATGCAGTAAACACCATTCAATCACAAATGAACTTCGTAGAAGCAGTACAACAGTTAGAAAGCGTTGCACGCGCTGGTCACGGTAAAGCAGCACTATTTTTGGCAGAACTTTATTATCAAGGTTTCCGCGTAGAGCGCGACTCGCTTAAAGCACAATACTGGCAACAGCTTGCCACCATGAAAGCATAATAAAACGTCACCTAGGTGGCGTTTTTTTTAAGCCTAACATTTTGATATGACATATTTATTTACATAGTTATGCAAAGCTTACACTGAACTTTCATCTTAATTATTTAAAATAGCGTCATGTTCCTTAATGACATAACGCTATGTACAAAATTTTGAAACTACAACCGATTTCAAATCATTTATATTTAAAAATCAATATTCTAAGAGGCATGATGTACTGCGGTATTCTTTGGGGGCTTTACAACGCTGAACAGCAAGGCTGGGCGATGACCTCAGATCACGATGACTATGTTTTCCCCTTTTGGCTCAATGGTTTACACGCACACCAATATGCTCAATTGCACTGGCCAAACTATATTCCTAAAAAAATCACGCCGCAGGATTTCCAAAGCGCATTATTGCCTACTCTGTCACGCTTAAAAGTCACCCCTGCGCTATGTAATGGCACAAAGCGCATGAAGCTCAGTACGTCTCAAATGCGTCACTTTTTCTTCAATGACCATATTCTAGCACCAGCTTAAGGCCCATTAAGAACAATAAAGCTCAATGAACTTATTATTTTATTGAGAGCTATGACTGTAAAGTATTTGCTTTTTTTTTAAATCGCGCTAATTTAAATATAAAACAATAACCACAACCGAGGATATGCCCTATGACCAATGTTGCTCAAGTATTAAAAGATAAAGTACATCAAGCAATCTACACCATCAGCCCTGAAGCCACCGTTTTTGAAGCAATTTCACTTATGGCAGATAAAGGCATTGGTGCACTTGTGGTCACACACGAAGAACGCGTTGTAGGTATATTGTCCGAACGTGACTACATGCGCAAAGTCATGTTGATGGAACGTACTTCAAAGCAAACCACAGTCAATGAAATTATGACAGCAAAAGTACTGACGGTCACAACAGCAGTTACGGTTGAAGAATGTTTAGACCTTATGACAGATCGCCATCTACGTCACTTGCCCGTGGTTGAACAAGATAAATTATTGGGACTCATTTCTATTGGTGACTTGGTGAAAGCGGCAATGGATGATCAAAAGAAACTGATTGAGCAACTACAACAGTATATTTCAGGTTAAGTTTTAATGGTGAGGTGTTCAATAATGAACGTATACTCAGCATTGGCTACTAATGATAAAAAATAAAGTTGAAACCATATAAAAATCCCTGCACTAAGCAGGGATTTTTATATAACTATGAAAGGCTTAAAACTTAGTTCAGACCTAATTTTGCAGCGACATAGTCTGCATCTTTGTCGCCACGACCAGATACATTCACCACAATTTTAATATCTTTGGCCAACTTTGGAGCTTCACGAAGCACCCACGCCACAGCATGTGAACTTTCAAGCGCAGGTACAATTCCTTCAACTCGCGACAACCGCATAAACGCATCCAAGCACTCTTGATCAGTCGCTGTAGTGTATTCGACACGACCCAAGTCTTTCAGTAGACTGTGCTGTGGCCCGACACCAGGATAATCTAAACCTGAAGCAATTGAGTGTACTGGTAACGGTTCACCTTGATCATTTTCAAGTACATAACACGCCATACCATGAATCTGACTTGGTTTACCTAAAGTTAAGGTTGCCGAGTGCATGTCAGTATCTAGACCATGACCTGCTGGTTCGACACCAATCAGTTTCACATCTGCATCGTTCAAAAATGCGGTGAAAGCCCCCATAGCATTTGAACCGCCACCGACACATGCAACCACATAATCTGGGTTCGCACCAAAGCGCTCATGGGTTTGTTCTTTAATTTCTTTACCAATAATCGACTGGAAGTCGCGCACCATCATTGGAAATGGATGTGGCCCAACAACCGAACCAATAGCATAGATATAATGGGTTGGATCTTTTAAATACTCTTCAAAAGCACTGTCCACAGCATCTTTCAATGTTGCAGTACCACGTGTCACTGAAATGAGTGTTGCTCCAAGGATTCTCATTTTGACGACATTGGGATGTTCTTTTTCAATATCCACCTGCCCCATATGAATTTCACACGGAATCCCGACCAAAGCACAGGCTGTTGCTAATGCAACGCCGTGTTGGCCTGCCCCCGTTTCTGCAATCACTTTGGTTTTACCCATATATTTTGCAAGCAGCGCTTCACCCAAACAGTGATTAATTTTATGTGCGCCTGTGTGGTTTAAGTCTTCACGTTTAAGATAGATCTGCGCCCCGCCCAACTGTTCAGATAACCGTTTTGCATAAAACAACGGACTTGGACGACCAACATAGTGTGCAAACAGTTCAGCAAGTTCAGTTTGAAATTCTTCTGTTACACGAATTTGCTCGTAAGCGACTTTAATGTCATCCATTGCCGCTTTTAAGTGAGGTGGAATAAACTGACCACCATATTTCCCAAAAAAGCCTGCTTCATTAGGCAAAGCAATACCATTAATTTGATGATCCATTTTTTATGATCCTTATTCTTAAAATGTGCTTTCTTTCCAGCTTTATCGTGCTAAATACTTAGTCATATCCTCAACGCCTTTGAGGGTCATTGGGTACATATGGTCTTCAAAAATTTGCTTAATCAAACCAATCGTATGAGTGTAATGCCAATAACGGTCTTCTTCTGGGTTCAACCATGCTGTTTTTTCAAAATGATTGCGTAAGCGCTGTAGCCAGACATTGCCTGCTTCATCATTCATATATTCAACTGAACCACCCACAGAATTGAGTTCATAAGGTGCCATAGAGGCATCTCCAACCACAATTACACGATAGTCGCGTCCATAGGTATTGAATAAATCCCACGTATTCATACGGGTACTTGAGCGGCGTACATTGTCTTTCCAAACATAGTCATATAAACAGTTATGGAAATAGAAATACTCTAAAGTTTTAAACTCAGTTTTCGCCGCACTAAACAGTTTTTCGCATTGTGCAATGTGTGAATCCATTGATCCACCCACATCAAACAACATCAGCACCTTAATACGATTACGACGTTCAGGCACGAGCTGCACATCGAGTATGCCTTGCTTCGCTGTTTCACGAATTGTACCGTCGATGTCTAACTCTTCAGCCGCACCTTGTCTGGCAAATTTACGCAAACGACGCAATGCCATTTGCATTTGGCGCGTCCCGAGAATTTGATCATCATCCAAATTCTGATATTTACGTTGTTCCCAAACTTTTACAGCAGAACGTTTACGTCCTGGCCCACCAATACGCACCCCTTCAGGATGATCACCATAAGCACCAAATGGAGACGTTCCTCCAGTGCCGATCATCTTGTTTCCACCCTGATGTTTCTTATGCTGTTCACGTAAGCGCTCTTCCAGCATTTTCATGAGTTCTTCTAATGAACCCGCTTTCTTTAATTCTTCACGCTGCTCAGGGCTTAGATGCTTTTCTAAGAGTTCCAAATCAAACCAGTCTTTCGGTAACTTTTGAACTTTATTGAGTAAATCATCTAAATCAAAAGTTGAAATGCCATCAAAGTAGTCTTTCATCCCTCGGTCAAATTTGTCAAAGAAGCGTTCATCTTTCACCATAATGGTTTTGGCGAGTTGATAGAACTCTTCTTGATCGGCAAAGACCAAACCTGAAGCAACAGCTTCATTCAGATCGATTAGTTCACGCGTCGAGACGGGAACACCGTATTTTCGTAAGGTATAAAACAAGCGCACAAACATGCGTGTTTCTCCTTTAGCGACGGGACATGAAGGCTAAACGTTCAAGCAACTGTACATCTTGTTCGTTTTTAATGAGTGCGCCATATAAAGGTGGAATGGCTTTAGACTTATCATGATTACGCAGTACATCTTCTGGCATATCATCAGCCATGAGCAAGCTTAACCAGTCAATCAATTCAGAAGTTGATGGTGGTTTTTTTAGACCCGGAACTTGACGTAATTTGAAGAAAACTTGTAATGCTTCATTGACCAATGCCGTTGAAATTTGCGGAAAATGAACATCAATAATTTCACGCATAGTTGCATCATCTGGAAATTCAATATAATGGAAGAAACAACGACGCAAGAATGCATCTGGAAGTTCTTTTTCATTATTTGAAGTAATAATCACAATAGGACGTTGTGATGCAGTAATGGTTTCGCCCGTCTCATAGACATAGAAAGACATCTTATCCAATTCATGCAACAAGTCGTTTGGAAACTCAATGTCCGCCTTATCAATTTCATCAATCAATAAAACACAACGTTCTTCACTGGTGAACGCTTCCCACAATTTACCTGGTTTAATATAGTTTTTAATGTCATAAACACGGTCGTCACCCAGTTGGCTGTCACGTAGACGTGAAACCGCGTCATACTCATATAAACCTTGCTGGGCTTTTGTGGTTGACTTAATGTGCCAAGTCAACAATTTTAAGCCTAAGCTTTCAGCCACTTGTTCAGCCAGTAAAGTTTTACCCGTACCTGGCTCACCTTTGACCAATAAAGGCTTTTGTAAGCTACGTGCAGCTTTTACAGCAAGTTTTAAACTATCGGTAGCGATGTACTGATCTGTACCCGTAAATTGTTGTGTTTCAACAGACATGATTAAACCTTATTTTTATTAATTACAGCGGTGAATGATTGTTATTGACAACTACTTTGGTTTTATTAGCCACATATTTTGACCAAAAGAAACCGATCACAAGCCCCACACCCATGACAAAGAGAATCAGTGACAAATTTGACCAAATGAGTGCTGATTCTTTCGTTAACACACCAAAAAGCAAGCCAAAAATAGCCGGTGCAATCGATGAATTTGGCCCTTCGGAAACCGTTGGCGTCAATAAAATGGCAAAGATCATCATCCATGTGATACCACCCAACAGCTTTGGCAGGCGTGTAGCAATGGAATACCAACACCACAAAATCAGCAAACTGCCCAAAAGGTAAACTGTGACAGCAATACTGTCTTCAGGAATTGAATCGAGCATTGAAAGAAAACTATCCACGGTGCAACTCCTGAATTATGCTTTATGCGCCACGAAGGCCTTCTGGTGCCGCAGCGTTCGGATTGATTAATCCTTCTGGCGGCATTTGTAGGAAGAAGCCTTGAGTTTGAATCGAATCCATGACATGCAATATATTTACACGGGCCAATTTACGCGCTTCACTCAGCTCTAATGACATCACAAAAGTCGCTCGACCAAATGCAACACGAACAGCTTCAGGTAAAACATTCAATGGGCTAGAATCTTCAGCGGCTTGATCAGCTTCAGTTGGACAAGCAATATAAAGATACATTTCATCTTTTTTGCTTGATTTATAAATAGAACATTGCATATCTAAAACAGCACTCAAATAACTCAAGCCACAGGATACATCAAATAAAAGCAGCTGACATTAGTCATGATTAACGCATCAGTCGTGATTTTGTATAAATATTCAAACTTCAGACCAATTGACTAATTATTAATCCATGACTTTCATTTGCGTCGAAAGATAGCTTTCATCACGGCGTAGGAGTTGAATTAAAGGTTGGGTTAACAAATCATAGCGCCAACCTAATAAATAATCAGGCAAGTCTTGCTCATCATTATGAAAAACCACATGTTGATGCAGCGCGTTCATCCACTTTTTGCGCATCAATACTTCTTTAGGAATACTGGTTTCATTGACCACATTTTGAATTAAGTGATCAATCTTCTCTCCCACATCTTTTGAAGAATGACGGATCGGACGTGCCATACGTAGTGGCCAATCTGCTTGCTCAGGCAAGAACTTCACCAAATCTAAAATGGTTTTGCCGTGCTCACGGACAACATTTTGACGTATGTCTTTTACACCCGATAACTGAAACGCATTTTTCGGATTTTTCTCAACCAAATCAATCATGCTTGAGTTTTTCAAAATGAAACTACGTGGTGTATTTAAAGCTTTCACCATGTGTTCACGCCATACAGCCAACTGCTGTAACTGCATTAACTGACGACGTGAATGTCGATAGTTACCAATATCTTGATAGAGTAAATGCAAAGGCGTTTCTGTCGCGATTTCTTGCGTCAGATGCTTACAGTCCTCAAGTGCAAAGTTTAAGAGTGACTTTGAATCTAGTTCTTGTTTAACTTTTTCTGAGAGATTCATTAAGTACAGCACATCGTTTGCCGCATAGCTCAATTGTGCAGGGCTTAATGGACGTGCCAACCAGTTTGAGCGCGTTTCCCCTTTATCGATATCGACATCCAACATTTGTTTCAGGGCATTTTGATAGCTGACTTGTAGACCATGTCCTAAAAATGACATGCCCACTTGGGTATCAAATACATTGTTTAAGGTTTTATGCTGTGCATAGTGATAAATCAGGTCGATATCTTCACTACATGCATGAAAGACATTTTGTTGTGCGCGAAAAAGTTTATTCCAAAATTCAGATAAATCGAGTGTCGTACCATCGAGTAAATAGACATTGTTTTCGACATTGATTTGAAATACGCCTAACTTTGGCCATAAGGTATCGACTTTGATGAATTCTGTATCGAGTCCATAGACTTCGTTACGATCCATTTTTTCTAAGACTGGTGTTAAGTCTTGTTGCTGCTGAATAAACTGAAACATATCCTACTGCGTCTAATGCTAGATGCTCTTTGGGCTATCTTACCTGAATAAGATCATTTAGCTATCAAGATTTCTAAGGGTTTTTTAATTATTTGGCGTTTTTTGTGATTTTTTTATACAACTAGATTCAAATTAATATTTTTTTATCTTACTCAAGATTTCAATCTTGTAGCTCAACTAAAAAATGAAACAAGTATCGAAATACTTATTTCATTCGCATTCTATTATGTACAGCTTGGCTTAAGGTATGGCTATCGACATATTCAAGTTCACCACCCTGTGGTACGCCTTGTGCAATGCGCGTCATTTGGATCGGTAAATGTTTCGTTGCCTCGACCAAATAGTGCGCTGTGGCCTGACCTTCTACCGTTGCATTGGTCGCCAAAATCACTTCTGTTATTTTACCATCGCCTAAACGCTGGATTAGATAAGGAATGCCGATCTCTTCAGGCCCAATACCATCAAGTGGAGATAAATGCCCACCTAATACATGGTACTTACCACGGAAACTGCCACTTTGCTCAATCGCCATCACATCTGCGGGAGACTCAACCACACAAAGTAGTTGATCGTCACGTTCATGCGAGACGCAAATATCACAAACTTCGTTTTCAGTCAGTGAGTGGCACAAACTGCATTCGTGAATATAGCTAGTGGCTTCGTTCAAAGCATGTGCAAGACCCACAGCCCCTTCACGATTTTTCATAATCAGATGAAGCGCCATGCGCTGAGCCGATTTCGGCCCAACACTTGGCAAAATACGTAAAGCTTGTACCAATTGATCAAAACGATCGCTAAACACTATACGTATTCCTTAATTAGAATAAACCAGCAAGACCCGGCGGTAAGCCTGCACCTGAGTTCGCAGCTTTCATACGCTCTTCAGTGATTACTTCGGCTTGACGTGCAGCATCATTCATTGCCGCAGCAATTAAGTCCTCAATCATATCTGCATCATCTTGCAATAATTCAGGATTGATTTCGATACGTTTTACCACATTACGGCAAGTCATCGTCACTTTAACCAAACCACCACCAGCTTCAGCATGCACTTCAGTTTGCGCAAGCTCTTCTTTAGCTTTTTTAATGTTGCTTTCCATGTCTTTTTGCATGCGTTGAGCTTGCTGCATTAACATATTAATGTTCATTAAAATCTCCGAACATAAAATTAAAAAATTAGATTAAGTCTAAACCACGTGTGATATCGCGAATAATATCATCAATATCTTCTAAACCAACAGAAACACGAATTAAACCTTCACGAATTCCTGCGGCTTGTTTCGCTTCTGGTGAAAGTTTGCCATGGGTAGTCGTTGCAGGATGGGTAATGGTCGATTTGGCATCGCCCAAGTTGCCTGTAATTGAAATAAACTGAGTATTGTCAATAACAGTCCAAGCCCCTTCGCGCTCGCCTTTCACTTCAAAAGAAACGATCCCACCAAAGCCTGTTTGTTGCGTCGCTGCAAGTTCATGCCCAATATGCTCTGGTAAACCTGCGTAATACACTTTTTCGACTTTCGGGTGTGTATTTAAGAATTCTGCCAGCTTTTGCGCACTTGCTGAGTGCTCACGCATACGTAAACGTAAAGTCTCTAAGCCTTTTAAAAATACCCATGCATTGAAAGGACTCATTGAAGGCCCTGTAGTACGCACATAACCAAACACTTCTTCGAGTAGTTTATAACTACCCACTACTGCACCACCAAGAGCACGACCTTGACCGTCCAAATACTTCGTCGCTGAATAAATCACCAAGTCCGCACCAAACTCAATTGGACGCTGCAAAACGGGTGTACAAAAACTATTATCAATCGCTAAAAGTGCGCCATTGGCATGTGCGATATCAGCAAGTGCTTGAACGTCTGCCACTTCAGCCAAAGGATTCGACGGAGACTCAACAAAGAGTAATTTAGTTTCAGGCTTAACGGCATTTTTCCATGCATCTAAATCTGTTAAATCGACAAAGTCGACAGTTACACCAAACTTAGCCACATATTTTTCAAACAAAGATACGGTCGAACCAAATACCGCACGTGAACAAATCACATGATCGCCTAGTTTTAAAAACGACATTGCCACGGCCATAATTGCGGCCATACCTGAACTGGTTGCCACTGTCCGTTCTGCACCTTCTAAAGCTGCAAGGCGTTTTTCAAACATTGCAACAGTTGGGTTGGTAAAACGCGAGTAGATGTTCCCTGGCTCTTGACCTGAAAATTTTGCTGCGGCCTCTGCTGCATTTTCATAGACAAATGATGAAGTTAGAAAGATAGGTTCGCCATGTTCTCCCTCGAAACTACGCGTATGCCCAGTACGAATGGCTAAGGTATCTAATTGGTATTCAAATTCGTCTTGTAGGCTCATGGCTCTGGTTCAGTCGACGGACTGCCTTTGTAAAGAATTGCCAACATTTTGAGCGTCTAGGCTATTTAAGGTCAAGGTAAAATACGCGAATATTGATTAGACTTCGATCAAACTTTCTGCTTATTTGAGATCTAAGACCTATATGCACGCTTTAAAAACTAAAATTTCAACACATCAAAATAAATTAAAGAATCTTTCTACGCGCATTTTTAATGGAAAGTCACTCATTTTGTCACAAAGCACACCTTATGAAGTGATTGAAACATTTGATCTGACCCAAATTCGCTATTACGCGCCTGAAGTGCGTAAGTATAAAGAACCCTTAGTTTTTGTGGTCCCGCTAGCCATCAATATGTCTATTTACGACCTTTATCCTTATCGCTCACTGGTGAAGTACTTCCAACAGCAAGGTTTTGCCGTATATGTGATTGATTGGGGGAAATTAAATATTCATAACCGTCATTTTAACTTTCTGACGTTTATTGATCATTATATTCCACTCTGTATACAAAGCATTTTAAAACATAGTGATAGCGAGCAAATTTCTCTGCATGGTTGGAGTATGGCTGGCATTTTCGTGACCTTGTATACCGCCTTACATCAACCCAATTTTGTGAAAAATTTAATGGTTTTAGGGAGTCCAATTGACAGTTATAAATCTGGGCGAAATGGCCAGTTCTTTGCATATCTCAATCGAATCATTTCAAAAAGCAAAGCAATACAACAGCAAATTTATCAGGGCAAAATACCGAAGCGTCTGCTTCATACCTCTGGAGGGTTAAATACTTTTGGTTTTAAAATCATTGATCCTATTGGCTGGTTTCAAAGTCATAAGAATCTACTGCTTAATTTAGATGACCATGAAGCCTTGTATGAGCATGCCACCATCGGCGGTTTTCTCAATCGTATGATTGATTATCCTGGCGGCATCAATCAAGACATGCTTTTTAATGTTTGGCTGCGTAATCCACTCAAAACTGGACTAATCACATTAAATGAGAAAAGCATAGCTTTAAAAAATATACAGTGCTCATTGCTTGTGGCTGCAGGCACAACAGACCAACTCGTTACAGCAGAGGCAGCTCAGCCATTAACCCAATTGACAAGTAGCACCGATGTCACGTTTACTCTTATCCCAGGGGGACATTTAGGACTGATGTCGAGTAAGCGTAGTGCCGATGAATTTTGGCCACAACTGGCTCAGTGGTTAAGTGAACGTTCAAGTAAAATTTAAATACTAAGGTTTGACATGATTCAGTCAGTTGCATTTATCGGTCTAGGCGCCATGGGTTATCGCATGGCATCACACTTACCTAAACACTTTGAACACGTGTGGGTATGGAATCGCAATTTTGATAAAGCAAAACAACATGCAGAAGCCTATGGCACGCAGGCAGTGGAACTTGCGCAAGCCGTTCAGGCCGATGTAGTCTTCTCTTGCCTTCCAACCAGTCAAGATATTGAAGACTTACTTGCGCAAGTTGAGCTTAAAGCAGGCAGTATTTGGGTTGATTGCACCAGCGGTGTACCCTCTTCTGCAAAAAAAGTAGCTGAACAACTTAAACAACATGGTGTGGACTTTTTAGATGCACCTGTGAGTGGTCAAACTATTGGCGCTGATAATGCAACCCTTACGGTTATGATCGGTGGTGATACAGCTGCTTTTGAACGCGCACTACCAGCTATTCAAGCGTTTGGTAAACTGATTAAACACGTGGGCGAATCGGGTGCTGGTTTTGCAGTTAAAGCCGTAAACAATATGCTTTTGGCTGTGAACCTCTGTGCTGTTGCCGAAGGGTTTACCACCCTAAAAGCCCATGGCGTAAACTTAAATGAAGCATTAGATTGCATTAATGCGTCGAGTGGTAAAAGTGGCGTAACTGAAACTGTTTTACCACAGCGCATTCTGAACCGCAGCTTCCCGCTTACTTTTGCACTCCCTCTATTAGCAAAAGATACGGGCATTGCCGTTGATTTAGTCCGCGAAGCAAAACTATCCGCACCTGTGATTGGACTGGCTCAAAGTTTAATTCAAACTGCCAGTGATTTATCTGAAGCAGACAGCGATTTTTCTTCCGCAGTTAAACTATATGAGTCATGGAGCAAAATTACTTTAGAGTAATGCTTATCATAGTCAGTCATACTTTAACTTTAATCATAAGTTAAGCTATTCCGATGGCCGAACAAAAAGCCTCATAAAGAGGCTTTTTGTTTATTTCTAATTTTATCGACATTTTGATTCATTAAATATCTGACTACATATTTAAAAACTATACGCTGTATCGGACTAAGTTCTTGTTGATGTATATTATAAAAATCATCTGGGCTATCAAATAAACCAAAATCTTGATTAATCCCCTTGTCTTGAATAAAAGTATCATTCAAATTCCAATCAATAGGTGGATTTTCAAAATTCTCGGTAAATACCCCAAAACCACAAAAGGTTGTTGTTTGATGCTTATTTATACTTTGTAATTTTTCTAGATAGAGTCGATCAAGAATTACACCCTCCAAAATATACCATTGTTCATTCACATGCACTTCGACCCAACTATGTAAAATATTCTTGGGCGATAACTTATACCAAATGCCTTGGATGGCACCTTTTTGTAAGGCTTTATCGATGGTAAACCCATGTATCCGAGTGGCTACACCCACCGCTCGCAGTAACGCCATCAATAACGTTGCTTTGGTATTACACTGACCATAACCGTCCCTTAGGACTGAGATGCCTGTATCATATCTCCCGTGTTATAGCCAAATGGCTTTGTTGCACAAACCTATCTCTAAAGGCTTATTCCACAATATAATTCTCAAATGAATAAGCCCACACCTAAAATCTATCGTACAACCAATTGGTCTTCTTATAACAGTGCATTAATAAATCGAGGAAATCTCTCAATTTGGTTTGATCCCAAGACGCAATGGTACGCTCAACCCAAAGGTAAACATGGTCGAAATCAAACTTATTCAGATACAGCCATCCAATGCTGTTTAATGATCAAATCCTTATTTCGTCTTTCTTTACGCATGGTCACTGGCTTTGTGCAAAGTCTCATTCATCTTTGTAGATTAGATTGGACAGCACCAGACTATTCCACCATCTGCAGAAGACAAAAGCATATTGATATTGCAATTAACTATCAAAAAAGCAGTAATGGTCTCCAGCTACTCGTCGATTCTACTGGCTTAAAGTTTCTAGGCGAAGGTGAATGGAAGCGTAAGAAACACCAACCTGAATATCGTCGCCAATGGCGTAAACTTCATATTGGTATAGATGCTGAAACCCTTCAAATACGCGCTATTCAACTCACTACAAATAATGTGAGTGATTCACAAGTGCTTGGTGATTTACTCGATCAGATTCCACAAGATGAGCAGATTGACTCTGTCTATACTGATGGGGCTTATGACACCAAGCAATGCCGTCAAGTAATTGCAGACCGACAAGCACATGCGGTGATTCCGCCAAGAAAAAATGCGAAACCTTGTAAAGATACAAAGACCAGCTCGCTAGAGCGAAATGAATTACTTCGAACAGTTAAACGTTTAGGAAGAACAATATGGAAAAATTGGTCAGGCTATCATCGGCGAAGTTTGGTTGAAACTAAGATGCATTGCATCAAATTATTAGGCGATAAACTCCGTGCGAGAAACTTTCAAAGCCAAGTCAATGAGATTCATGCACGTGTGGCCGTATTAAATAAATTTACAGATTTAGGCCGACCTCACACCCAAGTTGCCACTTAAATTTAGATAACTTGGAAGAAGTTTAGCTTTTGAATGTTTGTGCAACAAAGCCATCTGCAACTCACCTTCTTCAACGGGTTGTTGCTGACGGATTTTTTGTAATACCGTATTGCTCTCGATCATTTGATCCAAAATTTCTTTGACTTTTTTCCGATAAAGCATCGCTTCGTTACTGCTGAGCTTCACCTGTTTTTCGACAGTTTGCACTTCACCATCTGAGGTTGTTGTGGTCGGTGTTGCCCACGCACCACCTATGGTATTTCCTGCTTGTTTAAATTGCATAAGGAGTCTTAACTCTAGGCGTAAGTGCTCAAGTTGACTGACTGTAATTTCAGACCAATAGGCCTGTGTTTGTACTGCCTTAATCAGCTCTGCTTTTTGTCGCACCGCCTGAATATTAACTGCAAGAGACAAAACTTCCGCAAGCACTTGAGCCTTACAAGTTTCATAAGCGCTCGATTTACGGATCAACGCTTCTTGTGTAAGTGCAATCAGCTTATCGAAAGCAATCGCTTCTTTTTCTTTCAACACACGTGCATCCATCAACGGTGCTATTTTTTCCAATAAAATATGCTGTGTCGCTGCACTAAATTCTTTGACCAACTGGGTTTGTTGTAATTGATGCACGACACGTAAGTTTTTCTTCACCGTAATACTGTCATTTGGCAAATCATTAATATCCGCCATGAGTAAGTTGGTTGAAATCTCAAAACCGTCAATATTGCTACGAGTTAAAGCCGCTTTGGCAAAATCTAAACGTGCAAGGAACGTCGCTTGTAATAAAGAAATCGACTTCACATCGATCGGTTCTTCATATTCTTCTTCAAAATATTTAAAGTTACCGTAATGATCGAAAATATAAAATTCTTTCTTATCTTTACCCTCACCAAATAGATTTGGACAAAGTCGTGTACCACGACCAATCATTTGCCAAAACTTCACCCATGACATGATAGGTTTAGCAAAGACCAAATTCACCACTTGAGGCACATCAATTCCTGTATCCAACATATCTACAGATATTGCGATACGGAAATCATTATTTGGTTCTTTGAACTCCGTGATGAGTCGATCGACTTGATGAATCTTATTGTGAATCACCTTACACACGCGTGCACCATGCTGCGGATAAAGCTTACAGAAGAGTTGCTCTAAATGCTCAGCATGATCCTGACGTTGTGCAAAGATAATGGTTTTACCAATCAAACTGCCATTGGCATCTTTGATGCCATTTTCCATCAAGTTTTCTAGAATAAGCGTATCTGTTGATTCGCTAAAAATCTTCTTACCAATTTGACTGCCTTTGATCGCGGTTTGTTGAGCAATCTCCACCCCAAGGTCATCTTCGAGCTGTTGTTTTTGCTCTTCAGACAATTGATTGTAATGAATCCCTTCACGTAAGAACTCTGTAGTGACATCTTTGACTTTGAAAGGCACTAAGTAAGCAGGATCATTTTCAATCGCTTTGTCTAAGCCAAACTCAAACGTCGGTTGTGTATTGGTACAGTCAAACATTTGGAAGGTATTTCGACTGATAAATTTTACTGGTGTCGCAGTTAAACCTACTTGTAAGGCATCGAAGTAATCGAACAAATCTTTATAACGATTATAGATACTGCGATGGCTTTCATCGGCAATGATCAAATCAAAGAACCCTACATCAAACTGTGCAAAGCGATTCATCATTCCCGGATATGTGGCAATATAAATACGTGAATCTGTTGGTACCTTATTGGTATCGCCAATTACACAACGTGGTTCGCTCCCCAAGAAGTCTTTAAAAGCATCATCAGCTTGCTTACGCAATTCTCGTCGGTCGCATAAAAATAAAATACGTTGTGCCCAGTGTTCTCGAATCAGCAACTCTGCTAATGCAATCGCGACACGGGTTTTACCCGTACCTGTGGCTTGAATAATTAAAGCCTTACGACCTTGATCCTGAAATTTACGGCTTAACGTTTTAATCGCTTCAATCTGATACGGGCGTTCAACAATCGATAAATCAGGGTTATTGCGCTCTAACTCTTTATTGGCAAATTGATGTTTGAAACGTAAATTTGCCAAACTGTCACGGCTATAAAAACCATAAATTTGGCGGTAGCTGCTATATCGTGCATCGTCCCAAATATAAGTTTCATAGCCATTACTATAAAAAATCACTGGACGCTTATAGCCCATCCCCACTAAAGCATCTGCATAATGGCGTGCTTGCTCGCGACCCTGATGCACACTTACACTAGTTTTCTTTGCTTCCAGAACGGCAATCGGCTGGCCTTCTAAGTCAAAAAATACATAGTCAACATAGCCTTTTGTTCTATCTTTCATCTCTACAGGAAATTCAAGCTGAACCTGTACGGTATCTGTAATGTCCCACCCAGCAGTTAAAACCATATTATCGATGATAAATTTCCGGGTTTTTTCTTCATTCCACTCTAAACTCTGAGCAACATCCGTACTTCTTGCACGCTTCTGTTGAGCGAGTTCAGTCGTGATTGCTTCTGCTTTTAGGTTCTTTAACCTCTCTTGATCTAGCTCTTCCCTTAATTTTTGATTCTCTTCATATTGTAAATTAAGCTCTTTTTCAGTCGCAGAGATCTTTTCGATATTTTTAAATTCTGGTAAAGATTCAAGGGGTACTTTCTCATAGTTCACCATCAGATACTGCCCAATTCCAAAGGCTGTACCTAAACAGGCAAAAGCAGTTTTTTGGTTGCCCAATGCACCATGCGCTGTCAAATTACCTTGTTGTCTTAAGTAATCCAATTTATACAGGAGCGATGGTGTAATACTATTTTGAAAGTCAGATGCAAATAACAAATCTGCAAAATTCGCTTTAGCAATTCGGGGTAATGATTCAAACTCATAAATTGACTTGATCACTTCTTCTGCAAAAGATCGCAAACGTGTCGTCGCACTTTCCGGATCTGTGTAAATTACAGCTTCCGCAAGTGCACCTAAGTCTGCTAAAAGTGGAAATTTTTCTCTTAAAAACTCAAAATTCTGAGATTGCATTACAGCCCTCATTTTTAATTTATTTATAAAATCATTATGTTAAAAATAACATGAATCTACGGATATATAGATAGGTAAACCACTTTCTACCAAGTCAAAACTTGATTTTACGTGCATATACTTCTAACACCATTACACTTTGAAAGTTAATTTCCATCTTCCACCGTCTCTCCAGTCTCCAGGGGCCTGTAAATAAAACTCTTTATTCTGATTGGCATCACTGACCAGTTTGTAGTTCACCTCACATTCCGGATTTGTACATTCAGCAATAAAAGTTTGATTTGATGATCGTGGTTCAAAATTTGCCTTAGATAAGCAAATCGGGCAATTCGTAATATTGAGGTAATCATCATGTTGCTTTCGAATCACTTGATAAATATTCGCCGTATTTGCTGATATACATACGGATTCTAAAGTACTTAACTGCTGTGAACTGAGCATATTGATCAATTGTATTTGACCATCTTGATGCACAGTATAAGCGTGTAAACTAAGTTCATTTCTTACAGACTGAGGAACTCTACCAAGTTTCAAATCTTTTGAGTATGATTGTAAAATCGGTTTATAGATCCATTTCAACAGAATAACGATCAATTTTTCTATGGCTTCAAAATTAAACGGATTCGCCCATACAAAACGTTCATATGCTTTTTGAATTTCTAAATTTCCACCCAATGAAAAAATAACAAGATTTGAATGCTTCTCTACTTCTTCAAATATCTCATCACTACTTTCATTAGCTATTGGAACAATATTCAAGACATCATATCGTGAACTGATTTTCCAGATTTTTAGCTCTTCATCCAATTTCAAAGCAAAGTGGAAATTTCCTCTTTGTAATGAATAGTCAGAACTTTGATCTAGAGTTTTTGAAATCTCAAAACCTAAGTTAGAGAATGCTTTAAAAATAATGAGTAAGCTGTATTCTTCAGTATAATCATGCTGAAAATTCCAATAGCTTTCTGTCTTTTCCTTTACACTTGGTATTTTATTTTTTTGCTCATACAAAGTTGACCATAAACGATTTAGATGACGATAATGTTGGTCATAATTTAATATATTTGTTTTATGTAGTTGATCAGCCACTTTGCGATGTGGTGGTGGAATCTGCACATATAAACCAGATGATTGTAGCTTCTTAATCGTAGACAATAACTGCTCATTGTAGAAAATCGTTTCTTCTAATTGAGAGAGAATATTCTCTGTTTCATCAGCAGTGAGATTATCTGCCCAAAGTTCACATAGCTCATGACTCAATTTATAATATGTGTCTGAAGAATCCCCTAAATTTAAAGCTGCTTGTAAATTAGCTTGCTGTTGTAATAAATCATTTAAACGTGATGCAACATAGAATCTTAATTTATCCAATAACTGTGCAAAGACCTTATTTTCATAAATGAGCAGTTCATCATCGCTGACTTTAGAGAGTACTTTCTTCGGCCGAATACCAACTAAGCTTCGTTGCTGCCATGTTTCTGAATGCCCTGCCAAATAACGATGCGCATTGTTTGATATTTTTTTAGCTCGACTCACATCAACGAGTTCTTCGTCATAGCGCATATCCATACGAGGGTTATAAGCAATATGATATAGATGCCCCTTTTCGATCACATCTTGAAGTAATTTTTCTACAGGTTTCAATTGAGTTTCTGAATCAAAAACAGTATTCGGAACTAATGGGTTAGGTAACTCCTGAAAAGATTCATCAAGAGAGCATGCTTTAACTAATTCACCAATATATTTGATCGATTCAGTAATGGTCAGCGTTAGTTCAGGCACATAAGTATGTAGACTTTTACTTGAGTTCAGTCGAATTGAGCCACCATCAGCAAATAAAAAACTGAATTTTGGCAGTGTTATAGACTGAAGTTCCCAATCCATCGCAAGAACATATCGTTCAGGAACTATTGCATCAACGTGCAATAGTTCCTCCGCATCTACAGTCTGTTGAGTAAGTCGATCTATTAGTTTCATAGATTACCTTTTAAGCGCTCAACATCTTGATTCAATAACGCTAAGCTCATTACAGGTTTTTCATCTTTTAAACCAAGATCCAGCCAAGCGTCTTGTAAACATGAAATAATGAGTTCGATTTTATCTACTCGAGTATCGTATCGACCCGTCACTTTCCCCTGACGGAAAACCTTAGTCGCAAATAGATGATCAAGCGCTTCCGACACTGAGCCTCCCATCTCAATATATACAGGAATAAAGCTGTATGCTTGACGTTCTAAACGATTTCCCCAGCTGACATTCACCGCTTTTAAAGCATCTTCAAGCAGACTATTTTGCAATTGAGTGAAGATATTTTTCACCACGGCTTTATGCTTGTGTTGAGCTTGTTCAAAGCTTTGAATTAATGACGTAAATGAATACTGTTCAGTGTTTGCATAAGTGATATCAACCTCTTCTTCACTACGTTTAACTTCCATGACATGGGCACGATCGTAAGTTTTATCAGCAAACTCTTTTGTAGTTTCATCGTGATTGGCTGTACCAATAAACCATACATTTTGTGGAATTTTAATGGCACGTTTATTTATAAACAGCTCTGGAGCTTTTTCATTAGCACTATCTAACAAATTAATTTCTGCACGATCTGGAGTTTCCATCAATGATAGGAAATCTGCAAAATATTGTTCAGGCTGTGATAAATTCATTTCATCTAACAAAATGATTTGCAAAGTATCTTTAAATTTTGGCTGTTGGGCACGGTACAATGCTTGTAAAGCCTCTTTGGTATAAAAACGTTTTTCAAACGCATTAAAGTGACCTAATAAATCCTCACGATCACGCCATCCTGCTTGTACTCGAACAATTTCACAGTATAGTTTTTCCTGCTCCTCACCCATCGCATTATTAATAGCTTTAGCAAATGCACGTGCTAAGCTTGTTTTACCTGTTCCTGAGATACCTTGTAGTAAATGAAGTTTACTCATCGCTAAACCCGCAATAAATAAACGAATATCTTTTAGGCTGTAATAAAACTTTTGTTTAGCAATATTTGACTGCATGATTGATACAAATCGTTGAAGCTCTGGTACAACTTGCAGTCCTCTCGCTTCACTTCTAAAGATCTGATCCATTTCGCTAAGGCTTTTAAAGGGTAATTCACCTTGCTGCTTCTCTACTAAATCATCAATTTGGGTCTGTAATTGAGTAATGCTCGTGTCAAGTACTCGTTTATGCTGTTCTAAAACACGTTTTTCTTGTTGTAAATGATGTTTCGCCATGACACTCAGACGTGAATTATTCAATTCATTTTCTAATTCATTATTTTTTTGACGAAGATCAAAAACTTGTGATTCCAAATCATCACACAACTCTTCTAGTCGTTCGTTTTCTTCTTCTAAGCCTTCTTCTGTTCGCTCACTTAACTTGATTCTTAAGTCTCGATTTTTTTCACGTAAATGAGCCAATTCTTCTTGAATTTCAAGTACACCTAAACCTTCAAGTTGTCTTTCTAAATCGGCATATTGCTGTAATTTTTCGGTTAAGGCATCAATTTCATCTAGGGCCTTATTATGGCTCTGTTCTAAACTTTCATTTGATGACTTTAATTTAGTCAGCTGCACACTAAATTCACGTTGGATGCTATTTCTCATCGCTTCAATCGTTGCATCAAATTGGGCTTTGTCATCTTGCAGATTATTCTGTAATTGTTCTATTTCAACTGTTTTAACAACAATATCATGCTTAGCTTGTGCTAACTCTTGTTGCTGTTGTTGTTTTTCTTTGCTCCAATCATCTCGGAGTACTTGAATTTCATCTTGCTGTTGAAGAAATATCGTTTTTCTTTCGTTTATAAAACCAGCAATTGCTTCTGCTTCATTTACACGAAGGCTTTCCTCACGCTCGAGCAGAACTTTCTCTTTTTCTGCTAGTCGCTTTGCATTTTTCGATAGTTTTTCTAAAGCTTCAGTCTGTAGTTTTCCTAGTTCCTCTCGCTTCTCTTCTAAAGCTTTTTGTTTTTCAATCGCAAAACCTAACTCAGCGTTTGCTTTAAGTTCTGCTAACTCAGCTAACTGTTCTTGTAATTTCAATTGTTCAGATTTTAGAACTGATCTTTCTAAAGCAACTTTTTTATTTTCTTCAATAAATTCATTTCTTTTAATCTCGATATCTTGCTCTATAAATTTAAGTTCCTGTTCTTGCTTTTGTAAACGATTTTCCTGAGTCATTAATCGTTCATCTTCATCTGCAAGAAGTTTTACTTTCTCTTCATAATCTATTTTAGTTAAGCGTGTGTCTTCTAATGCCGATTCTAATTTTTGCAGGGCATCTTGCATTTCGTGACGTAAAACCTCATCACGTACCAAAAGCTCCTCTTTTTCTTTATCAACAATTACACCAGTAACTTGCTGAAATAATGGTGAAATAGATACTTTTTCTTTTGTATCCACTTGAGCAGAAGGTATACCTGTATTTTGATAACGATTTGCTTTTTTTGATGCTTTTGCCATTTAAATATTACGCCTCAATTGCTGTATAAAATGAAATCCAATCTAAAGTAAATTCAGATAGGTTTAATGCTGTTGTTATATCGACTTCTTCACCTGAATCATGATTACCTTCATTTCGTCGTTCACAAATTTCGATGAGTTTTGTTAAATCAGTTTGATAAAGATCACGACGTATTAAAGGATGTTGCTGATGCTCTGATACACATAATAGATTTGAAAAAATAAGTGGTTTTAGAGACACTCTCACTTCTTGATACTTACCTGCTGAATATCCATTCGCACTATATACTTGTGCAGAATTCACTTTTTTCAGCTTGTCCAAAGTATCTTCGGGAAAAAAATTTCCTACTTGTAATATAGGACTTACGCATTGACGGATTCAAAAAAGTATTAAAATACTTTATAAAGTATCTGTGATCAGACGAATTAAACATGCTTCTACAGCAACTTGTACATTACCCATTTATATGGGCTTTCTCATGACAGAACCGAACTCTATTAGCTGCACACAACTTGCCGAGACTTATAACATCTCGCATGATAGTGTAAATCGCTTTCTAGAACGTGAAGACTACACACCTCACGACCTATATCAAGAAGCAATTCAACATATTGATAATAATAAACTTATAGTCAGTATTGATGATACTGTTTTAGATAAACCCTATAGTCAACATATGGACTTGGTTAGCTATTTTTGGTCAGGCAAACACCACCGATCCGTCAAGGGTATTAATCTCATTACCTTGTATGCGACAGATCAGAATGGTCAAAATATTCCAATTAATTTCCGAATTTATGACAAATCTGAAAGTAAAACCAAGAATGATTACTTTATGGATATGTTAAGTGAAGTACTCAGTTGGGGTGCAAAGATTCAATTTATTACAGGTGATAGTTGGTATTCATCGACTGGAAATCTAAAAACCATAAGAAAATATGGTATTCGATTTATGTTTGGTATCGACTGTAACCGTAAGGTTTCCCCAGAAAAAGGACAATGGTTTCAACTGCGTTTATTGCCAAATTTCCATCAGGGTCAAGTGGTCTGGCTCAAAGATTTTGGCTTTGTACAATTATTTAAGACTCAGTTAAAAGAACAGCAGAGGTTTTATATTGTGCATCAAGATGAAGATGATTTATTGTCCTTTGAGGGTTTTCATGAATTACATTCAAGTCATTGGAAAATAGAGCAATATCACCGGGTGATTAAACAGGTTTGTCATATTGAAAAGTTTCAAGTAAGACGATCTAAACTGATTTTGAATCATATTTTTTCAGCCTTGATGGCCTACGTCGAGATACAAAAGAACCAGTTTGAGCGGATCTTTGAAAATGTATATCGTTGGCAGAAGAAATTATTTAGACCAGTTATCAAAAACTTCATTGATGACTTTATTCTCGATAAAAATCATCTGCTACCACAGAGAATCTATAAATAATAGTGCGTAAGTCCTATAATATTAAAATGGTTTTCAACTGATCATAATTTAACTTTAGAGGTGTTGTATTTGCGTGTTTATGCTTCCGTACACAGAGCATATGTTTAAAACATGCCTCTAATGCTTTTTGGCACTGACTTAACAAATCATCAATATCATAATAGTGCCCCGTCTCTTCCAATTTTTTCTTTCGTGTTAAAAGTCTTTGTAAATGTTGTGTAAGATTTTCAATACGTTCTGAAAATGGAAAATCTACAGAAAGCTCAAAAGAAATTTCTTCCAACAAGCGAGTTTCAAACTCATCTATCGTTTCTTCACTATGGATATCTTGTTTTAAATATCTTTTAACCTTTTTCGAGAAGCCCTGATGTTTCGTTGCAAGTTCAAAATGCAAATTTTGTATCCATTCATCATATGGTGATACATGACATGGGTCTTGTAACTGACAAACATGCGATGAATCTAAACTTTCCTCTAAATGCGATAAAATAAAGAACGCTTCTGGTTTTTGAGAATAAAACTCATAGTTTTTTAAATTTTGTCCATCTAAATATTTTCCCCTATGCTCATGATCACGCACTAAAGTTCCACGCATTGCCATATTATGATTTTTGATGGTTTGCGTAATTTTATAGGGTGTAGGTGCTAGAGGTTCTTTATGTTCTCTTGGCTCCGCTAAAAAAACACTGATCGATTTGCCTGAATCTCGACTTCCTTGGATGTAAATATTTGAGTCGATCTCTTGTACATCTAACAATGCAAGCTCATTGGGAATTAAGCGATGCCACAATTCCCCCGTAATTGCATCCTGTACTAAATAGTAGGCTTGTAAATCTTCAGTACGCTCAATTTCATCATCTAATGTCTGCACTCCCTTAGGAGTCAGCGTAATTTTTTGATCTTTTACGTCAAGCTGAATCAAGCCACCAGTTTCTAATTCTGTATCTATAATAAGATTAACAAGCTCTACATCTACACCAATCCAATGTGCTAGCTCTTGACGATCCTGCCGACCAATATGCAAAAATTCTAAAAGGGTCTTTTGAAAGACATTAATATCAGTTGTTTTTCCAGCAACAGGTGCCCAAATTCGCCAAATCCAGATTGGCAAAAAAACCATATTTTTTTCGGCATTACCTTTTGGAAAAGCATCATAATAAGATAGAAATTGGTTAGAAAACTTTGCCATGTTGACCTCCACATAGTTTTAAAAATGCAGGTAATGCAGGCACTGCTTCCTGAGTTGCTGGATGTACAACTAATTCGTGATCCCCTGTAACAATCAACAAAGAGCGTTGACGGCTGAGCGCAACGTTTAATCGGTTGTCTACCCGCAAAAATCCATATGCTCGCGTCAATGCTTCATCCTTATTAATGTCGTCTAATTCCTCGACACTGAAGTCTTTCGGCAAAGTACGCACCAAAGAAACAAATACCACATCAAACTCTTTACCTTGGAAGGCATCAACCGTTCCTATACGTAAACGTTCATCTCCGATATTCTTACCGCTTGAAATTATTCGATAGTTTTCAGCAATTTTATTTCCAACCGTTAATCCGACTTGAAGATCTTCCATTGCTTTAAAAATAGATTGAATTTGCCCACTATAAAAACTAATTACACCGACACTTAATTCAGGTTTTTCATCCAAAATTCTTTTTGCTTCTTGAGCGATCCATTCTGCTTCACTTGAACGATGCCAACTGGTGCCTAGGCGTTGTTGTTTCTGATCCTGAATGCACTTAAAACCACAAACTGAATCTTCATAGCCACTAATTGCATGAATGAAATCCGTTTCTGGTCGGCCTGACTTAATCGCTGGTAATTTATGATTTTCGTAAAAATTTTGACTAATAAAATCACCTAAAATAGGATGCATACGGAATTGGGTGTCTAGCATAATCACCCGCTGAGGCTGTTGTTTTTCCTCTTCCAAACGTTGCATATTTTCAACTAAGCGTTGAAACAAGCTCTGCTCTAGCATTTCACTCTGTACTGTTTTCCAATCTTCTTTCTGTGTCAGTACTTTTTCGATTTTGTCATCTAACATGTGTGGCAATTGACGATGATCACCTACCAATATTAAACGACGTTTAGCCATTGCCATTGGAATCATAAGATCTAGAGGAGTCGCTCTTGCCGCCTCATCGACAATCACATTTTCAAAAACAATGTTCTTATCAATAGCTTTTAAATCTTGCATTGCATTACCAGCTGCTTGCTGACAAGTTGCTGCAAGTACAGCCGTATAGTGAGCAATAGTTTCTTTAATATCACCTGTAGAAGTCATTAAGCGATAACGATATTTATCCAAAATCATCAAATGTGCCAATGTTTTTAATTTTTTGGCCTTATCATTGATGTCTTTGAGTATGTGATCTAGTTTTAGACAGTTGCTCTCATCTAATAAACGCTGCAAATGTGTTGGTCTAAAATCAGGTAAATATCGGTCAATGAGTTTATTTTTTAATTCTATTAATGGGCTAAAATCAATTTCCTCATCCATATTTAAATGTATAAATTGTTCTAAAACCTTTTGTTCTTCAGCTAACAAAATCGTTTGTGTCGCATCTTGCTGTTGTAATAGCTGTAGTGATGCCAGTACTAAACGACAGCGTTGAACACCATCATCTACAAAACTAGCGTTTTTTGTACGCAATGAATAAATGAGCGGATAAAGCTCCATCATTTTTGTTGCAATAGACAATGATTGTTTTGGTTGTTTAAACTTTTCCCACCATTGCTTTAAATCATGGGATAGATAAATTTTATATTTATCAGTAAGTTGATCTAGAATATTTTGTATTTCAAAGATACTTTTTTGTTTTTGCTCTATAGAACCAAAACGCAATTTAAGTAAATGCTCTTCTAAATTACGGTATAAACTTATAAAGTCATTGTTCTGAATTAACTGATTAAGCTCTTTCTGAATTGGTGTAGCCCATTTTTCAATTGTATTAACACCAGTAGGCTCATCATCATCATTTCTGATTTTCCCACCCACTCGTAAACCTGCAATCCCCATCACATTACTACGGTCTACTACATTATCAACGGCATCATGCTGATAACTTGTGAGTAAAATACTACGTTGAATCGATTCATGAGATAACTCACTAATACGTTGCTGTAATGCAGTGATGACTTGGGTTTTACCAGTACCAGGTGGACCAATGATAATTGTCAAGTCGGAGCTATTTAACCCCTGCTCTATGGCTTCTTGTTGTTTAATCGTCGGACGTCCACCTTTGAAAAGTGCTTTGGTTTTAGAGCTTTTCCATTTCTCTTTTCGTAATGATCTAGTAGGCGCTTCAACTTCTATGCCTTGTAAGAGAGCGTGTAAGCTAGGCATAGGATTACGACGACTGATAATTAAATTCAGCGCTTCTTGCTGTCGCTTACGTTGAATATTTACCGCAAATATAGATAAGCATAAAAAGCCTTGCTTGGTATCCTGATCTAACGGTGGGCGTCGATCTCTTTTTTCTGCAAATTTTAATAAAATGCGTTTGTTTTGTGGTTCAATCTGAATGATTTCTGCGCGCCAAGATTTTTTTTCAATGTTTAAGCCTGTCTCTTTGACATCCAATTGATTATCTAACCAATCAGCAATATTCAAACTTAATTGTACTTGCTCATCTTTTTTTCGATCTAAACTATCCCATTTTTTTTCAAAATCTAATAATTTTTCTCTATCTTCAACATAAATATACCAATAACCCGTTTTATGGGCTGATTCATAAGCACAATATTTCAAGTAATTAATTCGATTTGCACGATGTACAGCATCTTCCCATTGTGCATTACTATATTGCTTCCATACTTCAATATAGTCACCATGTTGAGCTGTATGTTCTTTTAATGCAATTTCATGGGCAAAATTGTCCATTTTTTTTGCAATTGAACGATCTTTGAATCGTAATTTACCTTGTAATAAAACTAAACGGTAATTGCCTCTAGGTCGTTTTTTACTAATTTTATCTACTTGCCAGTAACCCTTGATTTCATTAATTTCTAATTGATGATTCTGGCCAATCAATAGAATTTGACGTTCACTCTGATTGCTATAAAAAACCGAGAATGCCATAAATTTGGAATCATCAAGACCAACCAAAAACTCTTCTGTTAACCAATCTATTGCAAGTGGAATATCAGTCTGAGCAATTTTTCCATCATCTGCTAGTACATGTGTAATCGCTTCATCAACGGCAATATCTAGATCCAAAAAAGTATCTGCATCTGGTATGAAACCTGATAAAAATAGCGTTGTATTTTGTTTCTGGGTCAAAAACCACAAACCATTTTGTTTAATTAATTCTTTTGCTGATGAGGCTGTAATAGAATTGGTTGAGATCAATTCTATAGGGTAGATATTGTTTTCAAACTCTAAATAGCATTGTTCATCTTCTAAAAATAAGTAAATTTGATGATTTTCAGAAATGTCTATTTTTTCCAGACACTCAGCTTGAATCACTTGTAGCTGAGCAAGTTTAAACTCATGTAATTTCATAGCACTACCAAGTAAAACGCCAAAAGAAAGAATGCATTTTTTCACTATTCATCTGCAAAGAAGCATGTGTAATCAAAAGGTCCTTATCACCTTTTTGGTGGTTTTTTAAAATCTGAGGTTTATGTAAAGTATATGATTTTGAACCATCTACATTTTGGAGGATGGCATGCTCACCTTCTTCAGGTGTAATCTTTAATCCATCATCAGTTAAGGCAATCCTAAACCAAGGCTGACTCTGTTCATTATGAAAAGAACTATGCGATGCATGATAAATAGCTTTCTCTTGCCCTAAACTTAAAAATACTTGCTCAGAACTTACAAACCAAGGCTGTTCAGCCATCAATGGATCTTGGTCATAGCCCCAATATCTTAAGCGTAGATATTCGGTTTTATCTTGGACAGTATTACAAAATGGGCAATTTAATCGCTGATTGACAATAAAACTACTTCGACAGCCTTTTTCTTGACAAAGCAAAACCAAGGACAGTGTTCTGTTTAACTCATAATGCCATTCTGCCATGGTCGGACGGTCATATATGTTTTCTATTAAACGGCTCGATCCAAAACAACGTTGAAATAGATTAAATAAGCGTTTATTTAACATTTCAAAAACAGGAAAGCCTTTCACCGCAATTTCATTTGAGTCATCTTCAACATCAAATACCCAAGGGAACTCTCCTTGAGCGGCTTTTTCTTCGGCAATATCAGGATCTTCATCCTCAACAGCAATTCCATGATTGAACGGGTGCGTATGTGTTAATAATTGAAGTGCAATGACTGCAAAAGACCAGGCATCTGTTTGTATATTGGTGCCTGTTTCATTGCGAATCAGCTCAGGAGCAGCATAACCTTTGGTATAGAAATGATGTTGATTAGATTGTTCAGCATAATGAATATTATCGGCATCGATTAACCAAACTTGATGATGTTCAATTGATGTAGATACAAAAATATTATGTGGAGATAAATCACCAAATGCCAAACCTTTGCCATGCAACCTAGCTAAGGTTTCAGCAAGTTCTTTTAAAATCAGTAACCGGCGTGCGAAACTACCTGTATCTCTATACTTAATAAGATCAAGCTGCCCTTCTAAGGTGTACATGCGTTCTATTTGTGCGGAAAGTGGTTCTAAGCCATCCATAAGCTCCATCACGTAACCAGCACGATTCTTTAACGTTAATAAACTTAATGGCAAAGCAATTTTTAAATCTCGAAGTGGTAAACGCATAACATTTTGAAATTGCTTACGTACTTCTTTTAATTGAACTTCTGGCAGTACATTTGTAATTTTTACAACTAAGTTAACTTGGTCTGTTTTTAAAACTGTACCTTGGCCACCTTCTCCAATCTTTCCTAGAAGTTCATAAGTACCTCCGTGGAGGTCTTTTACGATTCTTTTTTGCTTTTCATTCGTCATCTTTATTTTTTCCAAAAAACTATGCCAATACTTTTATCATCACTGTGTTGGGGGGTAGGCCAATGGTGCAACTCGTGTTGTATATACTTTTTTATTCGCCTTACACTTTGCAATGTAGCTTTTTGAATCAACGTCGATGTAAATAGCTGTTCATTAAATAGATCATCACTTATCCCATCTGTAAGTAACACGATGCCGTGGTTTTGATGTGTTAAATTAATTTCTTTATAAGCCCAATCATCCCATTTTTTGGAATACCCCAAGGCATTGGTCTGATTACTAAATAAATCATCGGACTTCACACCTACATGACCAAAATTGTCTGATTGATAATAAATAGCACCATCTCCCAATTGAAACAGTCGCACTTTTCCCTGACGATTTCCCCACGCGAATAAACAAGTTGTCGCAGCATCAGTCGGTAAAATATTTTTTTCTTTAAGCAGCTTTAGCCAGTACATGTAGATTTTCTTCGCCACTTCTTTCTCAGCTAAAGAAAAATCACAATACTTCAAAACTTCATATACCGACTGACAGGCTAAGGATGAACCAATATGAGATAAAGGCTTAGATCCCATACCATCGCACACTGCAATGCACCAGTTATTCTTCCAAAACCGGTGCATGACAGCATCTTGATTCAATTTTTTTTCACGCAGATTGCGTGGACCAATCATTGAAACGGAACATAGTGATAAATACACAATTAAAAATCACTCAGATCCAATTCATCATCTGGTAATTTCGAAAAATCAACTGTAGGAAGTTGATTAGGCGTGTTACTCTGAGAGCGGCTACTAACACTCATACTGACAACTCTAAAGAAACGGTGTATCTCTTTTGCATTATGTGCTTCAAATACTTCAGTCGCTTCTAAATCATTCATAAATGCCTTTAACATGTTTTTATCAGCACCTGCGCCTATGGCCATTGCCATACGCGATGCCTTTTGTGCTCTGTCAGAATTTTTCAACTTATTAAAAGAAGATTCCCAATTGTCTGTTGGAATACCATCAGAAATCAGAACAATCGTTGGCTTATAAGCACGACTAGGAATAATTTCTTTATTTTCAATCATCTCTAAGGCCAACTCAAAGGCACCACCCATTGGTGTTCCACCTGAAGCAACCAAATCATCTGTTTGATTAATTTGCCATGCAGGCGTTAAAGGCACATGCACCTCAGCTTTTGAACCTCCAAAAGTAATGATAGAAACCTGAATTTCAGCATTTAAACGACTTTCTTGAGATAACGTACTGAGGAAATCTTTTAAGGCAGCATTGAGTGCGCCAATATTATTATCCTGTGTCATGCTTCCACTTACATCAGCCAAAATAATGACTGGTAAAGGTCGTGCTGTTGCTACAGCAAATTGTTGCATTACCATTTTAATTTCCCCCTCTCAATTATTTAAAATTAGCTTCACACAAAGCTATTTATTGTTTAATATTATGATATTTATCACAAAAAAACATATATTTACATATATTTTTTAGTCTAATCTAGATATAAAACAGATTTTGAACTTAAAAATTTAATTTATTAATCACAGATCAGCCTAAAAGTAAGATTAAACCTAGAACTCAACACTTTTTTCCGTTTGGGTACAGCATGTTCCCAAAAATGTTGCATTTCACCAGACATAATCAACAAGCTACCGTGTTGCAATGGCACTGTAAATTTCAGGTGATGATTATCTTTATGGCGAATCTGAAAATCACGGGTTGCTCCAAAATTCACAGATGCAATTGTCGGATTTTTACCAAGCTCTGGCTCATCATCTGTATGCCAATTTAAATAGTCTTCACCAGTTCTATACCAATTCATTAACACACTATTGAATTGTGTACCTGCGACCTTTTCAATTTGCTCTTTTATATACAGTAAACCTTTATTCCATGGATTCGGCTGTGACAGAATACCTGAATATTTATAAGCCTTACCGTCATCACCATACCAACTGGTTAATCTAGGTAATGGAATTTTTTTCCCATATAAATGAATATAATCCTGTTTCCACAAAATATGTTTGAATTGGATTTTTTTAAAATTTTCAGTTTGGATTGCACTCCAATCTACTTGCTTCAGATCATAAGTGTCATTTTCCAAAAAATACTCTACTGAACGATCACTAATTTTTTGAGGGAAAAACTGAGGTGCGTAGAATAACGCACCATTCGGGATCTGAATAATAAATCCTTGACGTGACTCATCCCATTGACTTGAACACCCATCAACTTCAGGTAACGCAAATGAAAGCGTCTTTATCTGGTTTCCAATTACTGTATCAAATAAATCATTCATTTTAGTGAATCTCAATTTTCAAACAAAAGTAAACGTGATTCATATTTTTCTCATCACTAAAACGTTCAAATTGTGCATGAGTGACATTGAATATTTCATTTTCTTCAGGTTCTAATCCCATTAAAGCATCAAAGATGCTCTCTAATCGAGAAGTTCCACCATAGCAATTACGATCATTACTTACTGCAATAAAATAATGTGTCCCACCCTTAGCTAAAATTTTATTGAATAACTCAAATTGATCAAAACCTTCAATATCCAAAATATTTGAGAAAATATGAATATTCATTTTATCGGTATTAATGCTTAAATGATTTTCCTCAATATCATCTAATTCTTTTGTAAAGGTTTGGATATTTAGATGAGGTAGCTTACATTCAATTATGCTCTTTGCACGTGTTAATGCAATTTCCGAGGGTTCAATCAGTGTGATTTGAGAGATATCTTCCTGTAAACCTGATGTATTTTCAATCAAAAGTAAAGTCGCTAATCCCTGCCCACAGCCATAGTCATATAAGTGCATATCTTGACCATTATTATCACTTAACATTTCAACAATATTTGGTACGACATGACTCCATTGGCGCTGAACCATCAAACCATACGAATACAGATATTGATTTAGTAATGTTGGACAATCAATAATTGCACGACCACGATTTAGGCTTGCTTGAGCATTCATATCTCGACCAGCAATCTGACGTAGTGATGTGAAAGTAAGGCTTTCTGTTGTCATAATCTTTTGTTGTATAGCATTAATAACTACATCATTCATCTTAGTACCCTTTTAAATATCTAATTTATGGGCACATGTTAAATAAATTGATTCGTTAACTTTAAATTTTGGAAGCTTATGTCAGGAACACACAATTCAAATATGTAAATAGAATAAAGTAATGCATATTTAGACCTTAAGAGCTTATCGACAAACGTAAGCTTACGGTATGCCCTTCCAATGCATATTAAATCACTCTATCTTTAAAATTATTAACTACAACAATTTGGTCTTTATCTATCGGTAAAGAGAAAGGTGTACTTCTCCCATTCTGCTTTGGCATAAGACGAGCTGCCAATTCATTACCTAGCTGTTTTTCTAAATGTTTTTTAAGTTTTGACTTGGTACTATCAAAAAAATCCTTGGTTATTTCAATATTCGTATCACTTTCCTTCAACTCATCATAATGAATTAAATATTCTTCAGTAAGTTCACGAATATACTCTTGTTCAGCAAAGCTCATTTCTCCTTTATGAGACCCAGTAGGAGCTTTTAAACCTGCTTTACCTTGAATTTTATAATCAGCAAACCACATTAGAAGTGCCATTTCACGTGGTGGTAAATCTGCTTTGATAGAATTGTTGACCTGAATATATCGTTGAGTAACATTAATTTCTAAAGATAGTGACTGATTCACCTGGTTTAGTTGCTCTATCACATCAGAAAATTGATAATTATTCATTCTTAATGGGTGAGTAGTTGGCAAAGTATTTCTTAAGCGCACGAAAGGAATATTTGCTAAAAAGACTTTCGCATGTTGTGCATTCAAGTGTTCTTGGGAATTATATTTGCCAACAAAATGTTCATAAGGCGTTGGATAATAAAAATTTGTTGCAAACTCAAAATCTTCTGAAACTAGAATATGGGACATACTATCTTGTGCACGACCATATAGAGATAAGGCATATCCCGCATAAAACCCCATGGTTTTACGCCCACCTGCAATAGAAACATGTACTGTAGAACTCTCATCATCTGTGAACAACTTAATTAGTCGACAAGTTTCATTTGCTGCAAGTTCATTATCATCTAGAGATTTGAGATCTTCTAGCTCTTCACCATTACAAGTGATGACATGGACAGTGGAATCATCGAATTTGATATTGGATAAATAAAAATCTTTCAAAAATTGTTCAAAAACACCATCATTAAAGAGTCGTGATCGAATCTGTATTTTTCCTTTAGAAGTAGTCAAGACATGTATTTCATTGGGCACCCACTTATCAGAGCTTTCAGGATCGACAGCCAAGGCATATAAGGTTTCCGTTATGATCTGAGGAGTCATTCCTGTCACTAAAAATAATATATTTTTTTGCATCCAATTTTACCTATATGCTAGGGTCTGTTGAGAATTACCGAGAGTTAATTAAACTCGCGCACAATTGAATCATGGCTTCAAAACTCGTATCTGTTTTACAACTACGCATCGCTATACGTTTAAATTCTTTTAACTTACAGAAATAGTTTTCAATGAGATGACGCCATTTATACATAATCGTATCAAATGCTCTCATTACTTTTCGATTAGATTTAGGTGGGATCACCACTTTCACTTTACGTTCATTGAGTTCTTGGATGAGCCAATCTGCATCAAATGCTTTATCAGCCAGTAATGCTTGAAAATCAACATCTTCAATTAAAGGTTTGGTTTCTACTAAATCGTGATATTGACCAGGCATTAATCGAAATTTAATAAGGTTGCCTAGACTATCCACTAAGACAAGAATTTTACAGGTCATTCCACCTCGAGATTTACCTATAGACTGTTTGAAAGTCCCCCTTTTGCACCTTGCCCATGTCGATGAACTTTAACAATCGTTCCATCAATCATGGCGTATTCCAAATCAACATCTTCATTTACAGATGCAAAAATAGTTTCAAATACACCAGCTTTCACCCAATCACGGTATCTTTTAAAGACGGTATTCCATTTACCAAAATGAGGAGGTAGATCACGCCATGGACTGCCTGTACGGGCAATCCATAGGACTGCTTCTAAAAATAATCGATTATCTTTTCCACTACGACCTCGATCGGTCACTTTACCTAGGCAAAAAGGTTCCATTTTTGCCCATTGGGCATCAGTAAGTATGTATCTATCCATAGTACTATTATAAATTAATCAGTAGCCTTTGTTAATTCTCAACAAGCCCTAGTGAAGTTAAAGAGATATCTACAAAAGCTGAAGCAGATTTCCGTGTTCACCCCAAACTTAAAGACTTCGTTCCAAGCAAAGATCCAAACCTAGTAGAACTATACAAAAAACTGTTTGTTTAAGTTGATTTCATCTGCTTACCATTTGCTTACTAGAATCTAAAAACAAAAAAACCACTTGCGATTAGTACACGTAAGTGGTTGTTTTATATGGTGGGCCCAGACAGACTTGAACTGTCGACCAACGGATTATGAGTCCGCTGCTCTAACCAACTGAGCTATAGGCCCTAATATACTGAATTTGTTATATATCAACAAGTTCAGGCGAAATGAATACTAGCGAAGATTTTTTCAAAAGACAAGCTTTTTCATACATGGTTGTACACTATCCAAACAATCAGGAAAATTTACATCATCAAACTGACATATCAGGTCTTTCACGATCTTTGAGTTACATACTAAGACTCAAAAGCACTTATAAATACTAGAATAATAAAATTTAATTAAATTGGATAAAAACTAAATACTGGCTTCTTCTTTTTTTCGTGACTCAATGAAAAACTCAACAATTGACCATAAAACAACCAAAGCAAAGAGAATTATTGCACATAAAAAAGTCGAAAGATAAGCCATTTTAACAATCCTGAGCTTTGTTAAACCAAAGTTAAAGTGTGAAAATGCACACTTTAATATTAGACCAAAGTCTAATCTGTCATTTAGATTATGAATAGTGGTATTTTCATTTTCAGCATATTTATTTTCTATTTGATTAGATTTAAAACATCTTAGTGTTCAATTCTTGCCCTCTCCTTGTTCAACTGATGAGGATTCAAGCTCATTCATAAAAGTGGTAAGTGCAATCAAGAAGGACTTGACTCAAACCGTAAACAAGCAGACATTAGCCTCTTTAAAAAACACTTGTATTTTTATGCTCATGTTAAAAAAATTCATTGGTGAGTCTGCGTTTAAACTCGCAGGCTGGAAATATCATGTAGAACCAAACGTTTTGGAAGACAAGCAAGTCATTATTGGATTTGAACATACTTCTATGTTGGATGCTGTCTTGTCACTGGCGATTTTTCAAATCTACGATATGAAAATCCATACCCTGATTAAAAAAGAATTATTCAAAGGGCCAATGAAGCCCATACTCGAAGCCATTGGTGGCATCGCGGTCGATCGTAAGTCAAATAAAGACATTGTGTCTCAAATGGTTGAACACTTTAGCCAAAATGAAAAATTCAATTTAGTCATTGCACCTGAAGCGACACGTGCCAAAACAGGTGAAGTACGCAAACCTATTCGTACTGGGTTTTGGCATATTGCTAAAGCAGCCAATGTGCCTATTGTGCTGATGTACGCGAACTCAAAAACCAAGCAAGGTGGTATTTTTGGAAAAATCTACCCAACAGATCTAGATCATGACTTAGCGCTTATTAAAGCACTTTATAAAGAGCATGTTGGTTTAGATATTGAGATTCCTGAACCTAAGACTGCTGCACAATAAGGTCATTTAATTAACCTAAAAGAATGTGAAGACGCTATTCTTTTAGGTCTCTGCGGGTGTTTCCCAACAGTTAATTTTTAAAGTGAACTTCCTTTACAAGGTAAATTTTAAATAACTGGCTTTATTTCAAACAATTTTAATTCTTTTTTTGTTTGTTCAGGCGATTTTCAGAAAAACACCTACTTTCGCATAAAAAAGTGCTTATGGTAGAATTTGCACAATTTGATAGGCACAAAGCCAATCTACAAGGAGCATATTTCGCATGGCGGGTCATTCCAAGTGGGCCAATATTAAGCATCGTAAAGCAAAACAAGATGCTAGCCGTGGTAAACTTTTTACCAAATTTATTCGTGAATTAACAACTGCTGCAAAGCTTGGCGGTGGTGATGCTGCAAGCAACCCACGTCTTCGTGCGGTTGTAGAAAAAGCACTTTCTGTAAATATGACACGTGACGTCATCAACCGTGCAATCCAACGTGGTGCTGGTGGTGAAGATAACGATGATTTAAAAGAAATTACCTACGAAGGTTATGGTGTTGGTGGAGTTGCAGTTATTGTAGAAACCATGACTGACAACTTAAACCGTACTGTACCAGATGTCCGTCACTGTTTCTCAAAAACAGATGGTAACTTAGGCACAAACGGTTCAGTTGCTTTCTTGTTCACAAAACGTGGTGAGATCACTTTTGAAGATGTATCTTTAGAAGATCAAATCATGGACGTGGCACTTGAAGCAGGTGCTGAAGATATCGAAGTGGATGAAAATGAAATCTTAGTCATTACTACACCTGAATCTTTTGGTGATGTACAAGATGCTTTAACTGCTGCAGGTTTAAAATCGGACAATGCTGAAGTGGTCATGAGCCCTTCAACTAAAGCCGAAATCACCGATATCGACCAAGCGAAAAAGATTATGAAAATGATTGATATGCTTGAAGATTTAGATGATGTACAAAACGTATATACCAACGTTGAATTCTCTGACGCGGTATTGGCAGAATTAGACGCCTAATCTACTGCTTTATAAAAATGCGTTCTCAAACATAACTTTGAGAGCGCATTTTTTATGGCTGATTGAATACACTTTCAATAAATTTTGCTTTTTTAGATCGATATTCATCCATCGTTAAATATTGGCTGTCTTGTTTTAATTGGTTATACGCCATGACTAAATTCTGATTTTTCAACAAGCGATCACGAAAGATCAAAAAACTTTGCCACTGAGAGTTTTTCACAACCAATTGAATAGCAACATCATCCTGCTGTAGCGACTCTAGCATACACAGTTCATGCGTTCTTAAAGTATCAAGCTTTTCAACAAAACCTAAACTGGAAATACTAATGATGGCTGAGTCAAAATCTACAGCATCAACAGCCACATAAATATCCAAATCACCTTTAGAAACTGCATAAGGAATGGCAGATGAACCAATATGTTCAATCTGTGCTTTGGGTATGATAGCTAAAAGTTGTCGCTGATAGTATACAAATTTTTGATGGCAAGATGCTTGATACTCAGTAGCTGCATAGAACCTCAGCATACGCTAAACCTTGCTCAACAAACCGCTACAGTTAAAAACGTTATATTCTTTAATCACAAAGCTTGAGTGCAGTGCCACCACATGTTCGATTTTACCAATGCGTTTGAGTAAAATATCACTATAGTTTTCCATATCTCTTGCCACAACTTCAACGATAAAGTCTGCCGACTGCCCTGTCACTAAAAAGGCATTGGTCACTTCAGGAATATTTTCTAGCTCTTCTAAAAACTTGGAAAAAGTGTCGGTATCGTGCTTGCTCAAAGATACTTGGAGTAAAACATGTAGACTAAAACCGAGCTTTTGATAGTTAATATCACGCTTAACTTTGGTCATAATGTCGTTATCAATGAGGTGTTTAATACGACGATGTACTGAACTGACCGAAAGATTAATACGCTCTGATAATTCGTTTAGATTGATATCTTCATTACTTAAAATTTCTAAAATTTGCTTATCAAAACGATCTAATTCCATTATTTAACTCTCATGACAACTTATGTTTATAGGTGTTTATTTTATATTAAGCATTTTAAATGAAAGATAAAGCTTATTTGCATTTTTTTTCATATATTTTGAGATTGATAAAAAGATATCAGCTTTTTTAGACCAAGAGTGCCATGATCTTTTACAAAGTTATGAATAGACTGAGAAACTTTCTATTCAGCTTCTATAAATCATGATATTGAAAATACAAGAAAGGCAAAGGTTGTCTGTATCACACCACCTTTGCCTTGTTTGACTTGAGCTTATCTTAAACGCCGCGCCAGTCGACTCGAGCATTGCGCTCGGTTTGATAGACTCTTAAAACATACTGCCCCAAAGGTAAATTGGTTAAATAGGTTTTATAAGCACTAAATTCTTCAGATAGACTTTCCTCATGATCTTTTTCCCAAGGTGTCCCTTTAATTTCCAGCACAGGTGCTAACATCGAACATACAGCAATATCCGCCAAACCTAAACGATCCCCGACAAAGTAACGTCCATGATTAGCAATTAACTTCTCATTCAATACTTCAATTAAACGCTGCATTTCGGCTTTGGAATGCTCTATTTTCTCTGCATTCAACTCATAGCCTTTCGACATCAATGTTTTCATTAAAGGTTTAGTGTATTTTTCAAATTTACGTAAATAGCCCTTTTCGCCCAACATAATCTGTAACGATTGATCGTTATCGGACAATGCATGGGCCAACCCCCAACGACGCACATGCAATCCCAAGTCGTTGGCTAGTGCATTAACATCTAAAGCCTCTTTACGAAGCTGTACTTCATTACGTAACAGTCGATGTTCTGGATAACGCTCATCAAGATATAGCGCAATCTCAGTGGTATCAGCGACCCATTTGTCCTGATCACGCAAAATAGGCAATTTATTTTGACTGGTCTTTAACTGTGCAAAAGCCCGGTGAACCCCAGGCACCACATTTTGTGCGACAAAATCTAGCTCTTTATGATCGAGCAACCAGCGAGCTTTCTCACAAAAATGAGATAAAGGAAACTGGTATAAAGTTCTCATAAATGCTCCACATTTATTTTTCTATTTTGGCTTTTCAGAAAAGCCATCTATTTCAGTTGGATACTTTAGTCACTGTATTTAGGATTTACAATGTACTTTTTACTCAAAACTGCCTAGCAAATGCTCAACAGCCTTTATCAAATTTATACGTTTTTTTCTCTAAAATATCTCAAATCTTGATAAGCAAGCCTTTGATCATACTATTTACCCCACCGTTAAATTAGTTATTCCTTATTTTTCAAATTCTTAACATATCTTCTAAATGATTAAACTTAGCATATTTTGTTTTTAACTTTTTAGCTGCTAAGTAATTCAAAATCCTTCATTTAATCATTCAAGCAATCCCAAGTAGCGTATAGGCATTAAGTAAAGGTGCTTTTATGTCTCATACACTCTCTAAAAATATTCACGTGATACAAAATGATCAGGACGCAATTAATGCAGCCTATCATGTCGCTGACTTTGCCTTAGAAGGTCGGGATCAACGTGATCAGAACCGTCAACTCCCTTTTGCTGAAGTCGAGTTATTTAGCCAAAAAGGATTAGGTGGTATTCGTATTCCTCAAGCTTTTGGAGGCGCATTTGTTTCCAACAAAACCTTAGCTCAGGTTTTTCGCATTATTAATAAAGCCGACTCAAGTGTCGGCCAAATTCCCCAAAACCAAATTGCGCTGCTTAACATGATTGATATCTTAGGCAACGAACAACAGAAACAGTTTATTTTTAATGAAATATTAAACGGCAAACGCCTTGCCAATGGCGGCCCTGAACGCAATACCAAAGACACTAAAACTCTGAGTACAACATTAAGCATTGAAAATGGTCGTTACTATGTCAATGGTGAAAAGTTCTACTCTACAGGCAGTAGCTTTGCCCATTGGTTAGCTATTAAAGCCATTCACCCTGAAGGATATGTGGTACTGACGCTTGTTGATGCCACAGCACAAGGTGTGGAAGTCATTGATAACTGGAACGGTTTTGGTCAGCGTACAACTTCAAGCGGCACAGTAAAATTACAACGGGTTGAAGTCGATCCACTACTTATCTTTGATGAGCGGAAACTGGTTGAAGACGTCAATTACCGTGGTGCTTTCTCGCAGTTAATGCAAGTTGCAATTGATGTCGGTATTGCAGAAGCCGCATTTGAAGACACTTTGTCAGCAGTGAAAAAAGCCCGACCAATTGTCGATGCGCAAGTTGAGAAAGCCAGTTTTGAACATTACACCTTACAAGAAGTCGGCAAATCCGCTGTCCTGTTGGATGCCGCTATTTTACTGCTCGATGAAGCTGCTGAATATTTAGATGAGCTCGACCGACTGAGCATTGTCAGTGCCGAACAAGCAGCTAAAGCTTCCATTCTAGTCGCCGAAGCAAAGGTCTATGCTAATGATGCTGCACTACAAATTTCTGAAAAACTCCTAGAGCTTGGCGGCAGTCGTTCGAGCCTAAGCCAACATAATTTAGATCAACATTGGCGCAATGCACGTGTGCATACCTTACACGACCCGATCCGCTGGAAGCTGCATGCACTGGGTAACTACTATTTGAACAACACTTTCCCTGCTCGCCACGCCTGGATTTAAGGAGAACATTATGACTTCATTTCAACCTATTCTTCCACTTCAATCCAAAAATGCAGCGTATGCACATATTATTCAAAGCGATGCCGAAGCCTTAGAGATTGCCAAAAATTTGGCTGAGCAGTTTAAACATCAGGCCATCCAACGTGATGCTGAACGAATTTTGCCTTTTGAGGAAATCGAAGCCTATAGCCAATCTGGGCTTTGGGCTATTACTGTTCCGAAGGAATTCGGGGGCGCAGATGTTTCAAGCTATACGGTCGCGCAAATTATCGCACTGATGAGTGGTGTAGATGGTTCGATTGGACAAATTCCCCAGAACCATTTCTATGCCTTAGAGGTTTTACGTAACAACGGCACTGAACAACAAAAGCGTAAACTCTATGCAGAAGTGCTAAAAGGTGCACGCTTTGGTAATGCCTTGGCTGAGTTCAAAACTAAAAATGCAACGCAAAAACAAACTGCACTCAGCCAAACTGAACAAGGCTATGTGGTCAATGGTGAAAAGTTTTATTGCACAGGCAGTCTGTTTGCAGACCGCATCCCCACCTTAGTCAAAGATGCCGATGACAAAGAGTTTCTGGTCTTTATCCCGCGTAGTAGTACAGGGCTAGAATTGATTGATGATTGGTCGGGTTTTGGTCAACGTACCACAGGCAGCGGTACAGTCAAATTCAATCATGTCGCTGTAGATGCTGAAGATATTGTTCCTTTCGATACCGCTTTTTCTAGACCAACTCTAGTTGGGCCTTTTGCTCAAATTATGCATGCTGCCATTGAAACAGGCATCGCGCGTGCTACTTTTGAGGAAACACTGGTTCGTGTGCGTCAGGCTCGTCCATGGATTGACTCTGCTGTTGAACAGGCAACCGATGATCCTTTAACACAGTCTGAACTAGGACGCGTGGTTGCCGATGTACGCGCCAGTGAAGTCTTACTCAAACAAGCAGCTCGCTCAATCGATGCAGCACGTCCTAATCCAACCATAGAGAACATTGCTAAAGCATCACTCGATGTAGCGAAAGTTCGTGCACACAGCACAGAAACCGCTTTAAAAGCCGCTTCGAAATTAATTGAACTAGCAGGCAGTCGTGGTAGTCAGCGTGAAGATGGCTTAGACCGCTTTTGGCGTAATGCACGTGTTCACACGCTACACGACGCGTCACGTTGGAAATATTACTTCATTGCCAATTATCTTCTTAATGGTGTACTTCCGCCACGCAGAGGGACATTGTAATGACACTATCATCTCAAAATAACAAGCCGAAGCAAATCATCCTGAATGCCTTTGATATGAATAGCGTAGGTCATATCAATCACGGTTTGTGGACACACCCACGTGATGAGTCACATCGCTTTAATGAGCTCAGCTATTGGACAGATTTGGCGCAGACCTTAGAGCAAGGTTTATTTGATGGTTTGTTTATCGCCGACATTACAGGGGTCTACGACGTTTATCAAAACGGTCTGGATTTAACCCTAAAAGAGTCAATTCAACTTCCAAGCCATGACCCAAGTACACTCGTTTCTGCTATGGCCGCCGTTACACAGCACTTAGGTTTTGGTGTCACTGTGAACTTGAGCTATGAGTCGCCTTATCAGTTTGCACGGCGCTTTGCGAGCCTTGACCATTTAACCCACGGTCGTATTGGTTGGAACATTGTCACGGGTTACTTAGACAGCGCAGAACGATTAATTGGTCAAAAAGGTTTAAAAGATCACGACTTGCGTTATGAACAAGCTGAAGAGTTTCTCGAACTTTGCTATAAATTTTGGGAGGGTTCTTGGGAAGACGATGCCGTACAAAAAGATAAGTTAAACCGTGTCTTTACCGACCCTTCAAAAGTTCATGCCATACAGCATCAAGGCAAATTTTTCCAAAGTCAGGGCGTTTTTCAGGTTTCCCCATCTATTCAGCGGACGCCTGTACTTTATCAAGCGGGCGCTTCAAGCAAAGGCTTAGCCTTTGCAACTCAACATGCTGAAGCCATGTTTATTGGTGCTGACACACCTGAAAAACTGAAACAGCAAGTCGATAAGATTCGTGCACTTGCCTTAAGCCATGGACGTGATGAGCAAGCCATTAAACTCTTTGTTGGCATTAGTGTAGTGACGGCAGAAACGGACGAACTCGCACAAGAAAAACTGGCCGAATATATTCGCTATGCCAGTCCAGAAGCAGGTTTGGCGCATTTTTCCAGTTCAGTCGGAATTGATTTAGCGCAGTTCACAGATGATGAAGCGATTCCTTATAAACAAACCAATAGCATTGCCTCGGTCAATAACAAATTTAAAGAGCAAAAAGTTACGCGAGCGGATTTAAAAGCCCAGCATGTACTCGGTGGACGCTATCCACTGATTGTCGGGAGTGGAAAAACTGTAGCAGAAAAACTCATTCAACTCTTAGATGAAACTGGCGTAGATGGCTTTAATCTCACACGAACCGTTGCCCCAGAGTCACATCAAGACTTTATTCGTTGGGTCATCCCAGAGTTACAAAAGCGTGACCGTTATAAAACTGCCTATAAAACAGGTAGTTTACGCCACAAATTATTCGCTCAAGGTGACCGACTGGCCGCAGACCACCCTGTACAGCAGTATCGATGTCAAAGCTCGTGCTCTCAACCTAAAACACAGCAAAAACAAACCGCATAAATTTTAAAATACGAGAAATATCATGGCTCAAACTGCAAAAACAAAATTTACCGTTATTGGGGTAATTGTCGCTACCATCGTAATTGCACTGGTGGCTTGGTCTTATCATAAAAAATCGAGCAACACTGAACTGGTGATCGGTATCAGCCCACCCTTTGCCAATCCCTTAAAGGTGGCTGTGGAAGAAGCAAAACAGCAAGGCATTAACGTCAAACTGGTCGAGTTTTCGGATTGGAATACCCCCAATATTACCCTGAACCATGGTGATATTGATGCCAACTATTTTCAGCACCAACCCTTCTTAGATAACGCCATCAAAGAAACTCAATTTAAACTCAAAGCACTGGATAAAGGCGTCACCACACACGTCGGTTTATATTCAAAAAAGTATGACTCGATTGCTGCGATTCCTGAAAATGCACGTACAGTTATTCCAAATGATCCAGTAAATCAAGGTCGTGCGCTTTTACTGTTACAACAGGCCAATTTGATTAGCTTAAAAAACCCAAACAATCATCTATCGAACCTGCAAGATATTGTCAGCAACCCTAAAAAGCTCCAGTTTATCGAAGTTGAAGGTCCACAAACTGCACGTGCCGTTGATGATGCTGACTTGGTCTTTAGCTATCCACATTATTTACGTCTTGCAAAAACCATCGACCCAAATGATGCGCTGATCTTAGATGACAACACCAACACCCTGTATTCGATTTTATTTGTGGTGCGTGACGACTACCAACAGCAACATCCAGAGAAAGCGGCACAGCTTGAAAAATTTATCAAGATTTATCAAACATCAGACAAAGTTAAACAGACCTTGAATAGTGAAATTGGTGAAAAACTTTGGTTCCCTGGTTGGAAGTGAGTATAAGCCATGACGCAATCTTTCACTCAAAATCGAAAAAAATGGCTGATTGGCTTAAGCGTCATCGTGACAATTTTTGCTCTAGCGGGTTTAATGATGCCGATTTAATTTTTGGCTTCCCGCATTATTTAAAAATGGCCAAAGTCACAGATCCGCATCATGCCCTTTTTCTTGATCCGATAGACAAGAAATACGCCATTTTATTTGTGACACGTAAAGACTATCCAGACCAAAACCAAAAACTCGCAACTTTTGTGCAAGCATTCCAAAACTCAAAACACGTTCAAGAGATTTTAGATCGTGATTTTGGCCAAGGTCTGTGGTTTGAAGGCTGGAAATAAGGAGAAAAAGAATGGTCAGCTTTGGTTCTCATGTAGATTTTTCAATTCCACATATCAAAATTCGTAACTTAAACAAACACTATGCAGTACAAGGGCATACTGTACATGCACTCAAAAATATTGACCTCGACATCCCGACAGGTAAAGTGTTTGGCATTATTGGCAAAAGTGGTGCAGGTAAATCCTCCCTGATCCGCACCTTAAATGGTTTAGAAAGTATCAGTGAAGGCCATATCCATATTCATCAGCAAGACTTGGCTGCATTGAACCACGCTGAGCTGATTCAGCTCCGCCAACGCATTGGTATGATTTTCCAGCATTTTAATCTAATGTCTGCCAAAACAGTCTACGAAAATGTCGCACTCCCCCTCAAAGTGGCCAATTATCCTAAACAAGACATCGAACAACGTGTCAACGAGGTTTTACAGTTGGTCGGGCTAAGCGATAAGGCACAGCATTACCCATCACAACTGTCTGGAGGTCAAAAGCAGCGCGTGGGTATTGCTCGTGCATTGGTCCACCATCCTGAAATTTTACTCTGTGATGAAGCGACATCTGCTCTCGATCCAGAAAGCACCTCTGTAGTGTTGTCCCTACTCAAAGAGATTAATCAAAAGCTGGGTATCACCATTGTATTGATTACCCATGAAATGCAGGTGATTCGGGAAATCTGCGATCAGGTCGTGGTCATTGATGCTGGTGAAATTGTGGAATCAGGTGAAGTTTGGTCGGTCTTTTCTCAACCCCAGCAAAGCATTACCCAAGAACTACTGAATCTAGAACAACTCGATTTGCCTTTTCGCTTAAATGCTGAACCTACGCAGCTTGATACACATGCCATTTTCAAAATTCGCTCGACATCAGATGCGCATCATCCACCTGACTTAAAAAAGATTTTGGAGCACTTTCCACAAACTGTGCATTTATATCAAAGTCAGGTCGACACCATCCAAAACCATTTAATAGGAACATTGGTTATTGCTGTTCCCAAACAGGGCTTAGAAATTCAATCGCTACTACAAAAACTAAAAGCACATGTGACACATGTAGAGGTACTGGGCTATGCACGACCAACTCATTGATTTATTACTGACAGGCACTATCGACACCTTAATCATGGTCGGTGCATCCGCATTTTTCGCCTTACTCATTGGTCTGCCAATGGCAGTGGTACTAGTCAGCACGTCTGAGCATGGCATTTATCCCTCTAAAACTATTAACCATAGCTTAGGCTGGTTGGTAAATATCACCCGTTCTGTTCCCTTTCTTATTTTGATGGTGGCCCTGATTCCACTCACACGTTGGATTGTCGGCACTAGTTATGGTGTTTGGGCAGCAGTTGTCCCTTTAACCTTGGCTGTAACCCCCTTTTTTGCACGAATTGCAGAAGTCAGTTTACGCGAAGTAGATCAAGGGTTGATTGAGGCTGCACAAGCTATCGGCTGTAACCGTACTCAAATCATTTGGCATGTGTTGTTACCTGAAGCTCTTCCTGGAATTGTCGCAGGTTTTACCGTAACCATTGTGACCATGATTAACTCCTCTGCCATTGCAGGCGCCATTGGTGCAGGTGGTTTAGGCGATATTGCCTATCGCTACGGTTATCAGCGTTTTGATATGCAGATCATGTTGGCCGTGATTGTCGTGCTCGTGATTTTGGTGATGTGTGTACAAGCAATTGGAGACAATCTGGCAAATCAACTCGATAAAAGGAAGGTTTAATCCCATTTCCCATATAAAATAGAGCTCTATACTGTACATTTAAGTTTTTTAGCCCCTCCTTTTTCTGAGGAGGGTGTTTCAATATGAAGTTCACGCCATTTTCATGAAAGACTCCAGTCCTTACATAGACAATGATCTACATGCAACGGATCTCTTAAATCTAGTTCCTTTATTAAAAGAAAAGGCTTAAATGAGGAGATTCTGCCCACAACATGATTTACAACTTTGATTCTTCTCCCCTGAGACCTGACTTTGTCATGGCTTTCATGTAAAATCACTGGCAATTTTTATATAACACGTTGTGAGTTATTTCATGGGTTTTAATTGCGGTATTGTCGGCTTGCCGAACGTTGGTAAATCTACACTTTTCAATGCATTGACTAAAGCTGCTATTGCTGCTGAAAACTTCCCATTCTGTACCATTGAACCAAACACAGGCATCGTTCCTGTGCCAGATCCACGTTTAGACAAACTTACCGCGATTGTAAAACCTCAGCGTGTGATTCCAACGACGATGGAATTTGTAGACATCGCAGGTTTAGTTGCTGGTGCATCTAAAGGAGAAGGCTTGGGGAACCAATTCCTTGCAAATATCCGTGAAACGGATGCGATTGCTCACGTTGTACGCTGTTTTGAAGATGAAAACGTCATTCACGTTAACGGTAAAATTGACCCGCTTGATGACATCGCAACCATCAACACGGAACTTGCACTTGCTGACTTAGAAACTGTGACAAAAGCAGTGACTCGTTTAGCAAAATCTGCAAAAGGTGGCGACAAAGAAGCGCTCGCAACCAAAGCGGTTTTAGACAAAATTTTACCTTTACTTGATGAAGGTAAACCTGCTCGCGCAGCTGACCTAGACGACGACGAACGTAAACTGGTTCGTGGTTTTGGTTTAATGACTTTAAAACCAACCATGTATATTGCGAACGTTGCTGAAGATGGTTTTGAAAACAACCCACATTTAGATGCTGTGAAAAAACTGGCAGCTGAAGAAAATGCAATCGTGGTTCCGCTTTGCAACCAAATCGAAGCTGAAATTTCACTGCTTGAAGATGAAGACCGTGCTGAGTTCCTTGAAGCTTTAGGCATGGAAGAGCCGGGTCTAAACGTGGTAATTCGCGCGGGCTATGGTCTTTTAGGTTTACAGACTTACTTCACGGCGGGTGTACAAGAAGTTCGTGCTTGGACCGTTAAAGTGGGTGCAACTGCACCACAAGCGGCGGGTGTGATCCACACTGACTTCGAAAAAGGCTTTATCCGTGCTGAATGTGTTGCTTATAACGACTTCGTTCAATACAACGGTGAAGCAGGCGCGAAAGAAGCAGGTAAATGGCGTTTAGAAGGTAAAACGTATATCGTTCAAGACGGTGATGTTCTACACTTCCGCTTTAACGTATAAGTCGTTCCGAATATAAAAAAACCCGATACCCATCGGGTTTTTTTATAAGCTTAAACCAATCTTAAAAACAGCATTAAATAACATATGAACACCTGATCCGTTTGGATCTCACACAATATTATCACTTCTATTCTTTCGTATTATCGCTAATTTAATCACAGGCACTAATGCCTTCATTGAACAAACGAAAATGAAAAAGATCAGCACATTTATTGCAGCAGGTTTATTCACAATGCTTAGCGCTACAGCATTTGCATGTCCACAAGGAACAACACTGTCGGGTGGTACAGGTGCAAATCATAAAGGTGGTAAGTGCGTCGCAACCATGAACGTGGCGAAACATGATCAGGTAATGAAACAAGATAAAATAGCCAAGCACGATCAAGCAATGAAACAGGATAAAATGGCCAAACATGATCCAGCCATGAAGCAAGATAAAATGGTGAAACATGATTCAATGAAAGCCAATGATATGACCCATAAATCCCATAAAGATTCTCATGCTCCAAGCCCGAATACACCCAAAGCTCAACTAGATACACATAAAGTCGTGAAGACATCTTAAAACAGCATAAAAAAGCCAGTGAAATTCACTGGCTTTTTTATCGATAAAATAATTCAGTTAATGTGATGTCACAGAGACATGTTTATTATCCATTGCAGCACGCTGTTTGCGCGCTTCATCTAACATGCGTTGTTCGATGTCTTTTCTAAAACCAAGCATAAACACCATTTCCGCCAAAACAAATAATGGACCGATGGCTAGACCAATCACATCATCCATAAAGGCTGGTTTTTTCTTCTCATAGAAATGCCCGACAAACTGGAACGCCCAGCCGACGACAAAAATACCAATACTGAGACTTAACCAAAGGCCCAAATCAAACTGTGCAATTTTATATGCCAATGGATAAGCCATGGCATAGATTACGAACATGATCACACCAAAAATTCGATCTAAGCTCAGGTAGTAAACAATACTCGCTAAAATCAAAACCATCGCCAAGGTAATTTCAAAACTGCCCACAGCCATGCCAGCTCTTGCGGTTAAGCACATAATTGAAAACACAATCAACGGAATACCCACAAAGTGGGTCACGATATTTTTATGATCAAGATGATAAGCTGCATACTGACTTAATAATTTTTCTAATTTACTCATACTGTATTTCCTTATTGCATGATATTGATCACGATATAGAATAACTTTAAAGGAAAACAGCTCATCAAGTTGTCGTCGACCTGACAAGTTGCTCGATCAATCACGAAAGGACGCGGAATGCTGGAAGTTCAACATCAACAACAATTACTCAATAACAATTGGTTCGCCAAACTACCACAAGCCTATCAACAGTATATTGTGCAACATGCCAAATATATTGAGGTTGCAAAAGACCAAGCTGTTTTTCACTCTGGAGATTTATTTGATGGCATCTATGCAGTCTTGAACGGCGCAATTCGCTTAGGTCATGTCGACATTGAAGGTAAAGAAGCCGTTGCAGCAATCGCAGAACCGATTATGTGGTTTGGAGAAATTTCATTAATAGATCAGCAACCGCGTTCGCACGATGCGATTGCTATTCAAAAAAGCACCCTGCTCCATCTGCCTAAACGCGATGTTGAGGCGTTTATCCAAGCTACCCCAGAATTTTGGTTTCATATTGCACAGCTTGCTTCACAGAAGTTACGCCTCGCTTTTTTAGAACTAATCGCAATCCAAAGTCAAAATATCAGTCAACGACTGGCTCAACGCTTACTGTTTATTTTAAGCGGTTATGGCAACCATCTATCGATTACCAATGATGAAATCCATTTATCACAGGAGCAACTAGCTCAAATGCTGATGTGTTCACGCCAAACGATTAACCAAGAACTTCAAAACTTAGAAAAACAAGGAATACTGGCAATTGCTTTTAAAAAGATTAAGATTTTAGATCCTGCAATGCTGCATAAAATGGCACATAGCTCAGAATAGACAATCAAGTGTGTGCCTTAAGAGCGCAATTCATATAAAAAAGATGTATAAAAATATTGCTACACGGCGTAACGTCTTGACTATTTTTCTCAACGACTTTGGACTGCTGTCACCGTGTTTGACAGGCAGCTAATGCAAACATTGCAACAGCTAAATTTTTTAGATTAACTCTCAAAATTCGACTCAATTCTTATATTTTATTGTATAGGGATATTTTTATTATGTCATTCATTAAAGTTATAACCATAAAAAAGCGAGTTTTAAAAACTCGCTTTTGCTTATGCTATATCGGTCTTAGACACCTACTTTTTTAGGGTCTGTATTGCCTAAACTTGGATTATCAATTGCGCCCCGACATTGTGCTTTATCACGCTCATAATCGCTCTGTTTCTGTGCAACACTTGACGAACCGTCTAAGGTCTCACGTGCCCACACTTCTAAGCTGGTCAAGGCTTTACGACACAGTGCGTATTTTCCTTCGGTCACTGAGTCTGTCATTTTGACATTAATACGCCAGTCCGTACTGAGTTTACGTGCAGGATGACGGACTTTAGCTTCAATCTGATCCAGTTGCTTGTTATAGACCAAGCCATCTACTTCATTGATAAACACCCAAGCACGCTGGGCATATTCCGTAGCGTCATTGGTAATTTTTGGCGCAGCCTTAATTTCTACTTTTTGTTCAGGAGCTTGCTCTGACCGCCCACAAGCTTGCAAAAGTAAACTGCTTACAATGATTGCAGTCAGCCCTAAAGTACGTAATTCGAGCTTCAACATGGTTAAACGCCTCAACAAACAATTGGGCACTATGCTAGTGAATTCAGTTACAATACACAATCAATTTTGACCTATTGATAAAGTCTTCTTCAAGGTGTGTTGTGTCCGAACTTAATCCCACTCCTGCGCAAGCTGCTGGCTTTTGGCAAGGAGCTAAGGATAGCCAAGCGATTATCTTTACCTATCTGCCTGTTTCTTTTGCCTTTGGTGTATCTGCAACCCAATTTGGCTTTAGTGCATGGGAGGCTTTATTTTTATCCTGCTCAATGTATGCAGGGGCCAGTCAGTTTTTAGTGGTTGCACTATTGGGTAGTGGTACGTCTATTTGGATGACTGCCCTCACTGTAATTGCCCTAGATATTCGTCACTTACTCTATGGCCCTGCGCTACAAAACTTAATTCAAGATAAACTGAACCTAAAGAAAACTGCTATTTGGTCATGGGGGCTAACCGACGAAGTTTTTGCCTCAGGTATGATTAAACTGTCACAACGTCGTCAAGAGTGGTCTGAGTCTTGGATGCTGGGTTTAAGCCTGTTTAGTTGGCTCGCATGGGCTACAGGTTCTTTTCTAGGTGGAATGTTTGCAGACCAAGTCAGTCATTTACCCCAGTTTTTACAAGCCGCTCTAGACTTTCTATTACCTGCACTGTTCTTAAGTTTCTTATTGGCAGCTTTTGAAAAGAAACACACTTTTGTAGTGGCTGTAACCATTCTTGTATCTGCCATTGCCTGCTATTTTATTGACTTATCTGCTGCGATTTTTATTGGTATCAGTTCGGGTATTTTTGCAGGTTTGTTTAAGCACTATGTACTGAAAAAACCAGACCCTGAACATATGGGAGGTCAACCATGAATATCGAAATTATTTTGGTCGGCATTTTAGTGGGTATTGCAAATTTTGCCTCACGCTTTGGCCCATTCTTCGTCATTCAAAAATTCCAGCAAGGTTCACAAAAGCGCGGTGCCTTATGGTTAAAAATTGCATTGGGTTCGATTGGTATCGCGGCGATCAGTTCGATGCTCGTGGTTGCCACCTTGCCACCACTGTTAGATACACCCAATAAAAGTTTTGCCATGTTGGTCGGCTTTATCGTATTAGCTGGACTTTATTTCAAGTTTAAGCAAATTGTCCCTGCCACACTCACCGCAGCACTGAGCTATGGTTTGGTTTATACCTATATTCCTATGCCTTTTTAACCCATATCTTTCATCCGTCAAAACCTGATGTGCTATTTGAAACGCTCAGCTATGCAAGTCATTTCCAGCTTGATTGGAAAAGTTTATTTAGCATCCTTTTGCATGAAAATTTTGACTTTGGAATGCACAGCTTTATAAAAAAAATTGTTGGACAATATCATTAATTTATGTGAATGAACCCTGAACACCTTTCAGAGTTCTGCTATGCTAAAAGCCCATAAAATCAAGCATGGATGATTTACATGAGCGTTACTATCGGTACTCCACTTCAGCCTTCAGCATTTAAAGTCCTGCTATTGGGTTCTGGAGAGCTTGGGAAAGAAGTTGTGATTTCTTTACAACGTTTAGGTGTAGAAGTTCATGCTGCTGACCGTTACAATCATGCTCCTGCAATGCAAGTGGCACACTATGCCTATACCTTAAATATGGCAGATGCGACTGCGCTTAAACAACTCATTCAGGACGTTCAGCCGAATTTAATTGTTCCCGAAATTGAAGCGATTGCAACGCAAGTATTGGTCGAAATCGAACAAGATAATATTGCGACAGTCATTCCCTCTGCCAAAGCGGTCAATTTAACTATGAACCGTGAAGGCATCCGTCGTTTAGCTGCGGAAGAACTGGGCTTACCGACATCGGCTTACCGTTTTGCAGATACTTTAGAATCTTTCCGTGCTGCATGTGATGACATTGGTTATCCAAACTTTGTTAAACCAGTCATGTCCTCTTCTGGTAAAGGCCAATCCCGCGTAAAAGAATTTTCAGAAGTAGATGCTGCTTGGGAATATGCACAAACAGGTGGTCGTGTAAATCAAGGAACAGTAATTGTAGAATCACAAATTGATTTTGATTTTGAAATTACGCTATTAACAGTACGTTCAAAAAACCCAGAAACAGGTGAAATTGAAACTTCGTACTGCGACCCAATTGGTCACCGCCAAGATGCGGGCGACTATGTTGAAAGCTGGCAGCCTCAAGCCATGACACCAGCGGCACTTGACGAAGCAAAGCGTATTGCCAATAAAGTCACCATCGCATTGGGTGGCTGTGGTATTTTCGGTGTAGAACTCTTTGTCAAAGGCGATAAAGTGTGGTTTAGTGAAGTATCACCACGCCCACATGACACAGGTCTTGTGACGCTTGCCTCTCAGTTCCAAAGTGAATTTGAACTACATGCACGTGCGATTTTGGGTCTACCTGTCAATACAGCACGTCATAGCATTGCAGCGAGTGCCGTCATCTATGCAGGCGTAGATGATAATAACTTATCTTTTTCTGGCTTAAATCTTGCTTTGGCAAATCCAAATACTGATTTACGCATTTTTGGAAAACCAGAAGGCTTTACACGTCGCCGTATGGGCGTTGCGACAGCACGTGCTGAAACAACCGACCAAGCGCGTGAACTAGCAGCACAAACTGCTGGACTGGTGAGCGTTCATCAAAATTAAGCATTGTTAAAATATACGGATACGGTTCATGATCAATACTTCTCCACTGCTTAACTATGTCAGCAGTAATCACGACATCAAAGCGATTAATCAATGGCGTAGTGATGTCGAAAATCAATTACAAGAAAGTTTTGATCATGGCCAATCCATCCGTGATGTCATTTTAACGCGTTCAAATATGATCGATGAAGCACTTATTTTCCTATGGAAATATGCAAAACTCGATCAGACAGACTTAAGTTTATTTGCTGTCGGTGGTTACGGTCGCCGAGAGATGCTGCCTTACTCAGATGTAGACATCATGATCTTGTCTGAGGATGAGTTTAGCGAAGAACAAGAGAAACTCATTTCAGTCTTTATTTCCTCACTTTGGGATGTCGGCAATTTCAAACCCGGTATTAGTGTACGTACCATTGCCAACTGTGTTGAACAAGCAACCTCCGACTTAACAGTTGCCACAGCCCTCATCGAATCTCGTTTAATTACAGGTAATGAACACTTAGCCAAATGGCCGCGACGCATTGTTTCACAAACATGGACAGACAAAACCTTCTATGATGCAAAAATGGAAGAACAGGCTAAGCGTTATGCACAGCATAACTTTACGGAAAGTAATCTAGAGCCCGATATTAAAAACGCGCCGGGTGGCATTCGGGACATTAACCAAATTGGTTGGATTGCTAAACGGCATTTCCGCGTCAACCGTATTTATGACTTGGTGCACTTAGGCTTTATTTCAGAGTTTGAGTTAGGGGTATTAGAAGAAGCCGAAAGCTTCCTCTGGGAAATTCGTCATCACCTACACCGCCTCACTAAACGTGATGAAAACCGTTTACTGTTCGACTATCAACGTGACATTGCTGCAAAGTTTGGCTATGTGCGTGAAGAAGGTAAATCACCGAATTATCCAATTGAACAATTCATGAAGCGTTATTATCGAAGCGCTCAACAAGTCACCACGCTGAATGAAATGCTGTTGGCTTATTTCAATGAATCTGTGATTACCCCACGCCTACCGAACTATGAGCGTAACATTGAGGAAATCAATGAAAATTTTAAACTGGTCGACGGCAAACTAGCCGTTCAACACCATAAGATTTTCTCTGAAAACCCAAGTGCTATTTTAGAAATTTTCTATATATTGGCCAATCGACCTGAAATTACAGGTATTCGCGCACGTACGCTACGTCTGTTAATTTTGGCAGCTAAACGCATTGACCAAAAATATAGAGATAATCCAGCACATCAAGCCCTGTTTATGGCCATCATTCGCTCCCCGCATCGCTTATATGAAACCATGGTGGCAATGAAACGTTATGGCGTTTTAGGCAACTACATTCCTGCATTTGGGCAGATTATGGGGTTGATGCAGTATGACTTGTTCCATATCTATACCGTGGATGCACATACTTTATTATTACTGCGCAATTTAAACCGTTTCAAAGAACCTGAGTTTGCTAAAGACTTCCCTGTCGTCAGTTCAGTGTTCCAACGCCTAGCCCGTCGGGACATTGTCTATTTGGCTGCTATTTTCCATGATATCGCCAAAGGCCGTGGTGGTGACCACAGTGAGCTAGGTGCAAGCGATGCGATCGAATTCTGTCGTAGTCATGGTTTTACCGAACGCGAATGCAATCTCGTAGCATGGCTCATCCAAAACCATTTACTCATGTCCGTCACTTCTCAAAAGAAAGACATTTCTGACCCCGATGTGGTTAAAGCTTTTGCTGAGAAAATGGGCGACATGGAACATCTCGACTATCTATATACGTTGACAGTTTCGGATATCAATGCAACCAATCCTTCACTTTGGAATACGTGGCGCGCATCTCTCATGCGTCAGCTCTATACCCATGCACGTGACGTGATTCGCTCAGGTTTAGGCCGTCCTGTGGACTATCAAATGCTCATCGAGGACACTAAGTTTTCTGCCAGCGAACAACTGGTCGAAGAGTTTGCACTAGATGATGTCGAAAAAGTCTGGCAAGAACTAGGAGATGAATATTTCCTCAAAGAATCTGCTGATGAAATTGCTTGGCATACACGTGCTATTTTACAGCACGGTGACAACCCTGAACCACTTGTTTTGATGCGTGCACAGCGTAAATTTGCTCAAGATGCAGTACAAATCTTTATTTATACCCAAGATCAGCCCAATCTGTTTGCAACAACGGTTGCTATTCTCGATCGTATGAATTTGGACGTACAAGATGCGCGTATTATTACCGCAACCAAAGCATTTAGCTTAGACACTTATGTCGTTCTTGACCGTTTTGGTACGCTGCTAACCGACCCTGAACGTGAAGCAAAAGTGCTATCAGCATTAAAAGATGCATTAGCCAATTCAGATAAATACCCTGGGCTCATGCAACGTCGCATCCCTCGTCAGCTACGCCATTTCGACATTGAAAACACCGTTGATATTACGCTGAATGAAGCACTGCAACAAAACATGGTTGAAATTGCAACACTTGACCATCCCGGCTTACTTGCCAAAGTAGGCGGGCTGTTTATGATGCAAGGATTAGATATTCACTCTGCTAAAATTGCCACCCTAGGTGAGCGTGCCGAAGATATTTTCTTTGTCACCAAAAAAGATGGGCAACCCATGACCGAAACTGAAGCTGAAACTTTTGCTGCACAACTAAAATCAGCCTTAGATGAAGCCTCTAGTCAGGTCTGTGGTCAACATTAACAATACACACTGGTATTTTGTTTCATGAACTCGAGTTTATCCCTTTTACACCCTTATCCTTTTGAAAAGTTGAATAAACTATTTCAGGATATTACTCCCGCAGACTTACCCCTCATTCCACTCTCGATTGGTGAGCCTAAGCATCCTGCACCCGAGTTTGTGAAACAAGCCATTATCGAGAATTTTCAACATTTATCGACTTATCCAAACAGTAAAGGTATACCCGAATTACGCACGAGTATTGCAAATTGGCTGACCCGTCGTTTTCAACTCAATCAAATTAGTGCAGAAAACAATATATTGCCTGTTTCTGGCACCCGTGAAGCAATCTTTTCTTTTGTTCAAGCATTGGTAAATCGTGAAGATGCGCCTTATGTGGTTATGCCTAACCCGTTCTACCAAATTTATGAAGGTGCCGCTTTACTTGCTGGAGCAAAACCGTATTTTGTAAATTGCACCGAAGAAAATGGTTATCTCGGTGACTTTAATGCTGTGCCTGCTGAAGTCTGGGAGAAAACAGCTCTGTTATTTGTCTGTACACCGGGCAATCCAACTGGTGCGGTGTTATCAAAAGAACAATTCAAAAAATTAATCGCACTTTCAGACCAATATGGTTTTGTGATTGCATCGGATGAATGCTATTCAGAGCTTTGGTTTGATACTGCACCTGTGGGCCTACTCGAAGTTTGTGCTGAAATAGGCCGAGACGACTACAAAAACTGTGTCGTATTCCACTCACTGTCTAAACGCTCAAACTTACCGGGTATGCGTTCTGGCTTTGTCGCTGGTGATGCAGCTTTACTCAAGCCTTATTTACAATACCGTACCTATCATGGTGCGGCGATGCCTGTACAGCACCAATTGGCTTCGATTGCAGCATGGGATGACGAAGCGCATGTTGAAGAAAACCGTGTGCAATATCGTGCAAAATTTGATTTATTTCAAAAGGAATTGGGCCATATACTGCCCCTACAAAAACCAGATGCAGGTTTTTACTACTGGTTAAAAGTAGATAATGACAAAACTTTTGCAAAAATGCTCATGGAAAAAGCACATGTCAAAGTGCTTCCTGGACGTTATTTGTCACGCGATACTGAGCAAGGCAACCCAGGCGAAAACCATGTGCGTCTCGCTCTAGTCGCCGATCTCGCACAGTGTGAACAAGTTATTACTCGCCTTAAAGCAATTTTATAAATAAACTCATCTAAAAAAGAAAAACCTCCTATAATGGAGGTTTTCTTATCATCAACTCTAAAAATAATAGGCCTAATCTATGTCCCTTATTTTTAATGATCCAGATACCATGAGCATGATTGCAAACCCAAGAAAACAAGTCCCAGACATCTTATAAAGCCAATTGAGGCGCTGAGTTAAAAAATGATTCCAGCGCTTCCAACTCAATAACTTAAGCAACAGTAGATTCCACATCAGAACCACAGTCACCATCCAGAGACTCATTGAAAGCAAGGTATAAACATCAAATTTTGGGTGGTGTTTCAAAAAGTATGTTGATTATATTTTAACCACAATTGAAATCTCATAAAGCATTAAAAATATAGTGAATTTAATTTACTTATTTTCAATTTCTCTATTGACAGAATTAACTAGCATACTTTTTGAAACACCACCAAAGTTTGTTCTTTTTCCCAATAAGACAGTGCAGTATCAAATAATTGACTGTTGAAGCAACCAAAGTCTTGATACATCCTTGGCTGTTTATACAGCACAGGTTTGAACTGCGGAATGTTATGACAAATATCATTATATCCAGTTTTTGTAACAACTAGTTCAATCAACGTGCATCTAAATGCATCATTTGGTAGCTCCAAGCCTGATCTGGAACAGGATTACATGCATGTTCTACATGTGCAGGAACCAATACCAAGGTACCCGCGTCTATTTGTTGCGTTCCACCAAAATGACTAGTGAAAATACTGTTGCCTTGATCCACCGCTCCAATTGAAAATGTCGGATGACTATGGGCTTTATAACAAGTACGACTTGCACATGCCCGACGTGTTTCCACATAAGGCATGCGCGGATCACTCCAAAATTCAACTGAAGCGCCTTGCTCTTTCATCACTGACGACACATCAACAGATTATTGTTGTAATGCTTTTTCAATATCTGCCTGAATCGCTTCAGGCTTGGTGGTTGGCGCATATCGATTAATTACTTTGCCATCTTTACCAATCAAGAATTTTGTAAAATTCCACTTAATGCCGCTGCCGAGAATCCCTTTGCTGTTATTGGTTAAATAACGGAATATGGCGTGGGCTTCAGGGCCTTTAACATCAACTTTGGAAAACATGGGAAAAGTCACCCCATAGTTTTTCTGACAATACGTTCCTATTTGCTCATTGCTACCCGGATCTTGCCCCCCAAACTGATTACAAGGGAAGCCTAACACCTCAAACCCTTGTGCATGATATTGCTCATAAATTTTTTCTAGTCCAGCAAATTGTGGTGTAAAACCACATTTACTGGCCGTATTGACGATGAGTAGCACTTCGCCCTCATAGTCAGCAAAGGATTTATTTTTTCCATCTAACAATTCCGCTTCAAACTGATAAATGTTGGTCATGGATAAGTATCCTCATCACTTTTTTCTTGTGTTTCTAGTTCTAATGAAGCCGAGTTTACACAGTAACGTAAACCTGTAGGCTCAGGTCCATCTGTAAAAACATGGCCTAAATGAGCATCACAGTGATGACATACAATTTCGGTACGCACCATGCCATGTGTTGTATCTTGATGCTCTTCTATCACAGTCGTATTGAGTGGCTTATAAAAACTTGGCCAGCCGCAACCACTGTCATATTTGTTTTCAGAATTAAATAATGGCGTACCACAGCAACGACATACGTAAGTGCCTGCTTGTTTAGTATTCCAATATTTCCCCGTAAAGGCTGGCTCCGTCCCCTTTTGTCGCGTAATGCGAAATTCGTCAGGTGATAACTCTCTTTGCCATTCTCGGTCTGTTTTATTGAGTTTTCCCATGATTACGTCCCTTTCTATCTTGCTATTTAAAATAGGATAATCCTATATTTACGTGATTCATCTTAAAATTTCTAGTGTTTAGTTCACAATTTACAAAAGACCTATAATTCCAATAAAAGCAAAAAGAAAGCAATTAATAAGAATGGTAAGCAATTTATTTTCTTAAATGCTTTTTTGTGAGCAAATTTAGTGTTAGTCTTATTGACATTCTTGCTCAGGATTAAAAAATGTCGCAAAAAAAGAGCGTTATTTTTAAACATCTACTGCCTGTGATTAAACAATATCAACAGGTGGGTTTTACGCATGAAAAAATTGTTGCTTTACTCAGAGATGAACATGATCTCGATCTGGTGACAACTGAAACATTTAAAAGCTATTTATACCGTTATGCAAAAGTGACCTCCACTCTTTCCGAGAACATCAAAATGCCGAACACTCTCCACACCCCACGCGAAATAAAAAAATCGTCTAAGCTCGAGCATGTTTGCTACGACATCCGTGGACCAGTGTTGCGAGCGGCCAATGAAATGGAAGAAGCCGGTCATAAGATTATCAAACTCAATATTGGTAACCCTGCACCTTTTGGTTTTGAAGCTCCTCAAGAGATTATTAATGATGTAGCTTTAAACCTGCCAAATGCAGTGGGCTATACCGACTCAAAAGGGATTTTCCCTGCGCGTAAAGCCATCTGTCAGTACTACCAACAAAAAGGCATTTTAGATATGCACGTTAATGACGTGTATATCGGAAATGGTGTCTCTGAATTGATCGTGATGGCCATGCAAGGCTTGTTAGATGATGGTGACGAGATGCTCGTGCCAATGCCTGACTATCCCCTTTGGACGGCTGCGGTAAATCTTTCAGGCGGTACAGCTATTCATTATAAATGTGATGAAGAAAACTTTTGGTATCCCGATATTGCGGATATGGAGAGTAAAATCACACCACGTACCCGCGGTATCGTGATTATTAATCCAAACAACCCAACAGGTGCAGTTTATCCACGCCATGTACTTGAGCAAATCGTCGCATTGGCTAAAAAGCACGATTTGATTTTGTTTGCAGATGAAATTTACGACAAAATTGTTTATGACGGTATTGAACATGTTTCTGTAGCAGCATTAGCGGGTGACCAACTCTGTATCTCTTTCAATGGCTTATCTAAAGCATACCGTATTGCGGGTTACCGTTCAGGCTGGATGGCCATCACAGGCGATAAGTCACGTGCAGTCGACTATATTGAAGGTTTAGATATGCTCGCTTCTATGCGTTTGTGTGCCAACCACCAAGCACAGTATGCCATTCAAACTGCTTTAGGCGGCTACCAGTCAATCAATGATTTAATTCGTCCGGGTGGTCGTTTATACGAGCAGCGTAATATTGCTTGGCAAATGTTGAATGACATTCCAGGTGTATCATGTGTTAAGCCTGAAGGTGCAATGTATTGCTTCCCGAAATTGGACCCAGAAATCTATCCAGTTCAGGATGATGAAAAACTGATGCTTGATCTACTTCGTGCTGAAAAAGTACTTCTGGTTCAAGGCACAGGCTTTAACTGGCCAACACCAGATCACTTCCGTGTGGTGTTCTTACCTGCTGAAAATGAACTACGTGAAGCCATTACCCGAGTAGGCCGTTTCCTTGCGAAAATGCGTTAATTGATCACTTAAAAAACCGTACTTTATGTACGGTTTTTTTATTTACAAAACTGTAATACATCACTTTTCAAGTTTGGCATAAGTTTAAAAGAAGCAGCCATTTTGCTGTGATTCCATTGAGATGATGGGGAGTCGCTTATGGGGACAATTGCGGTAACATCCTGGAAATACAATGCTTCTTCACGCTATTTAAAAATTTTCTATGCCGATGGTTCAGGCGAGTTGTATCATCCCGTGCCTGAATTTGTTTATAACAATTTAGTTCGATGTAATAATAAAACAGCCTTTGTTCATAAATATTTAGAATATGATTTGCACTTTACACGCTTAAGTATTCATTAATTTTTCAAGCACAAACAATCAGGATTTATCCTGATTGTTTTCCATGATCCCACGTCACCACCAACAAGCCGGCACCAATCGCTAATGTAGACAGGTTAAACTGCTCGTCCTGCTGAATAAGCGCGATGAAGTCCGTGACTTGATCTGCATGCGATAGAACATTATCAGCCACCAAAACTCCGCGTGAAACACACATTAGTCGTTTCAAATCTGGCCAATAGTCGACATAAGCATCACGTTCAGCATCTAGCAATATAAAATCAAAGATGGCTTGCGACTGCTTCAAATATTCAGCTGCGTCACCCACCCAAAACTCAACGCCATTGGATAAATTGAAATCCGCAAGATGACTCGCGGCTTGTTGACTTCTCTCAGCATCAATTTCCAAAGTGGTTAATCGAGCATTCACTTGTTGCGCTGCATAAGCCAACCATAAGGTTGAGTAGCCCGTTGATGTTCCTATTTCTAATATCTGCTGAGGCTGTTGAATATGCACCAGTTGCGCCAAAAACTGTGCAGACTCAGGCTCAATATTGCGAAAGCGCGCAATACGATCTGCTTGCGTACTGTCATGTTCTTGAAAGCGTTGATATAAGGCCGATACTTTATTCAAAAATTCTGCATGCATGATCAAATCCCCCTCTACTTTACTTAGCGTTGTTTATACTTCTTGAATCAGTTTAAAGCGCTCAACTTCACGATCATCTTCTAGCATTACCGTTTCAGTAAACATGGCAAGTGGACGTACCCAAATCGAGTAATCCCCATATAAACACTGATAAACCACCAGTTTTTCTTCGGTTTCACTATGCGTCGCTACATGTAAAACTTGATACAGTTGCCCTTTATAATGCTGATAAATACCGCGCTGTAATTGCATCACTTGCTTCCCTATTTTTTAATTGTCTCGATCATACCTAATTTATACGGCTGAAACTGCAAATCACTTGAAAAATCATTTAATTCCCCCATATAGCTTTATGAAATGATTGAAGAAAATACTTTTAAATCTATAAAACCGATTATTAAAATAAAAACAAACTGTTTTATCTATTTTTAGATTTACTCTATGATTCTTCTATCAAATAAATTTATAGACTGCTTTGGAGAGCTTAACAATGTTAGATCAAAATACTTCAGCTCAATTAAAAACACTTCTTGAACGCCTAGAAGGTCCGATTGAATTGGTTGCGACTTTGAACGGTACTGAGAAATCAGACAAAATCAAAGAATTGGTTGAAGAAGTTGCAGCACTGTCTCCACTGGTGACTGCACGTTTTGATGGTCAAAACTCACGTGTACCCAGCTTTGGTGTAGCAAAAGCCGGTGAAGAACCGCGTGTTTTCTTTGCGGGTTTGCCGATGGGGCATGAGTTTACCTCTTTGATTTTGGCATTGTTACAAACCTCAGGTTACGCACCCAAAGTATCGGATGAAGTTTTGGCTTCAATCAAAGCTTTGGGCATCCAGTCTAACTTTGATGTATTTGTCTCTTTAAGCTGTCATAACTGTCCAGACGTGGTGCAAGCCTTGAACCTGATTGCCATTTACAATCCAGGCACGACAGCAACTATGATTGATGGTGCATTCTTCCAAGATGAAGTTGAAGAACGCAAAATCATGGCTGTACCGATGGTGTTCCAAGACAACACCCATATCGGTCAAGGCCGTATGACCTTGGAAGAAATTATTGCCAAACTGGATACCAATTCAGCAGTCAAAGAAGCTGAAAAACTCAATGCCAAAGATGCTTTTGATGTTCTCGTGATTGGTGGTGGCCCTGCGGGAAATACCTCTGCCATTTACGCAGCACGTAAAGGCATTAAAACAGGGATCGTGGCTGAACGTATGGGTGGTCAAGTCATGGATACCATGGACATTGAAAACTATACCTCGATTCAAAAGACCCAAGGGCCGAAGTTTGCTGCTGAAATGGAAGCACATGTACGTGAGTACGGTGTGGACATCATGAACTTACAACGTGTTTCTAACATCAAAGGTGCAGATGAGACCGCGAATGGCTTGGTTGAAGTCACTTTAGAAAATGGTGCGAAGCTTGAATCTAAAACTGTGATTCTTTCAACAGGTGCACGTTGGAGAGAAATGAATGTGCCGGGCGAAGCAGAATACCGTACTCGTGGTGTTGCTTACTGCCCACACTGTGATGGTCCACTGTTTAAAGGCAAACGTGTAGCAGTAATTGGCGGAGGTAACTCAGGTGTCGAAGCTGCGATTGATCTTGCTGGGATTGTTGAACATGTAACTTTGGTTGAGTTTGATACCAAACTACGTGCCGACCAAGTGTTGCAAGACAAATTGCATAGTTTGCCTAACACTACGGTGATCCTGAATGCACTCTCGACCGAAGTTGTGGGTGATGGTTCACAAGTGACGGCATTGAAATATAAAGACCGTGCAACGGATGTAGAACATACGGTTGAGCTTGCAGGAATCTTTGTGCAAATTGGTTTATTACCAAACACTGATTTCTTAAAAGAGACTGCTGTTGAGCTTTCAAACCGTAATGAGATTATGATTAACGATCGCAACGAAACCAATGTCAAAGGTATATTTGCCGCAGGTGACTGTACGACTGTGCCATACAAGCAAATCATCATTGCCACAGGTGAAGGCGCGAAAGCAGCTCTGTCTGCTTTTGATTATATTATTCGTTCTGGCGTGTAATCCTCTCAAATGCTTCCCTGCTAAAGGCTTATAGGCAACTCAGCTTATAAGCCTTTTTATCACGCTGTTTTTTATAAAAAATTACATTTTTTTAACAATAATGCAGTCTGCTTTACATTCAAAGTAGATTATATTTTGCCCAACCCCTACTTTTGGGTATAAAACGAAAAGGATATGAAAATGAATAAATTACTTATTGCTTTAGGTCTTGCTGCTGCTGTTGTTTTAGTGGGTTGTTCAAAAGAAAAAGCACCTGAAACAGGTGCAACGACAGGTGAACACCTTGAAAATGCTGCTGAACAAGCAGGTCATGACATTAACAAAGCTGCAAGTGAAGCCGTATCTGACACTCAGAAAGCGGCAGATGAAGCATCTGCAAAAATTGGTGCTGCCGCTGACGAAGCTGCTGCGAAAACTGAAGCTGCTGCTGAAGATGTTAAAAATGCCTCTAAAGAAGCAACAGCTCATGTTGCTGGTGCAGTAGAACAAGGCGCTGCTGATGTGAAAGAAAAAGCGCAATAATATTTCTAAACTCAAAAAAGCCTCCCACTCGGAGGCTTTTTTATGGGCTGTGCTATAGTAGATGAAACGTGCATTATTAAATAAATCATAACTTTAAATTTTGAGGATGATCTATCGTCATGTCCTATTCTCACCATGTTGAACCTCATTTAATTCATCGTACTGGTTGGCTACGTGCAGCGGTTTTGGGTGCCAATGACGGCATCATTTCAGTGACCAGTTTGATTATGGGGATGGCAGCCAGTGGCGCAACAAGCCATACCTTACTCATCACGTGTATTGCAGGGCTCATTTCAGGTGCAAGCTCTATGGCTGCGGGTGAGTATATTTCGGTGAAGTCTCAATCAGATATTGAAGAAGCCGACTTAAAACATGAAGCTAGGGAGTTAGATAAAAACCCGCACTTAGAACTTAAAGAACTGACTCAAATTTATATACAACGTGGACTAGAACCCGCACTAGCGCATGAAGTCGCAGTACAACTCAGCGCACATGATGCACTGTCTGCACATGCCCGTGATGAAATAGGCATCCATGAAAATACCAGTGCCAAGCCACTTGAAGCAGCGGGTTCTTCTGCCCTCGCCTTTTCACTGGGCGCTCTGTTTCCCATGCTGGCCATTCTCTTAAGCCCTCAAGGTTATCTGACTCAGTCAGTTGCTCTTACAGGGGTACTATCGTTGTTCGGTTTAGGGGCTTTATCAAGTTACTTTTCTGGGACTTCTATGTGGACAGGTGCATTTCGCGTGACGCTATGGGGGATTTTTGCGATGCTGTTTGCCAGTTGGATTGGTTCCCTATTTAATGTGCATGTTTAACGTTAACAACAGGATAAGTGTTAACAATCTACCTATTGTCTTGTCCTGAAATAGATTGACAGTATCCACTTCAAACCGAGTTAAGCAATTAGCTCGGTTTTAGTTTGTTCATACATCTGATTCGGGGTGTTCATATTTAAACTTAAATGTGGTCTATAGTAATTATAAATCATGATAGATTCCGTAATTAAGTGATCTAACTCCTTCATGGTTTGACATCGTGTAGTTAAAAACTCCTGCTTTAATATTCCATTAATCCGCTCTGCTAATGCATTTTGATAACAGTCTCCTCCATCTGTCATGGAAGGACATATCCCATAATGGCGCAATGCCGATTGATATAGCTCAGAGCAATACTGAGAGCCTCTGTCTGAATGATGAATCATCCTAGTCGCTCGATCCGTCACATGCTGCATCGCCATATGTAGAGCCTGCATAACATTCTCCGCACGCATATCATTCGATAACTTATAACCTTTAATCTGACGGGTATAAGCATCTGTCACCAATGATAAATAATGTACGCCTTCAGCACTCTCAACATAAGTAATATCACTAACAAAGACTTCGTTGGCTTGCACTGCTGAATAATCCTTTAATAAATTTGGATGCTTCTTCATCCAATGCTTGCTATCCGTAGTTTTTGTATAGCGACGCTTGGGGTGAATCAATAAATTATTTTCTTTCAATATTTTAAATAACTGATCCCGTCCACACTTTAAACCACGCTGCAACAATTTGCCTTTAATAAGCCAATACAGCTTACGTGTTCCGATACTTGGCATGAGACATGCGATACTCCATAATCAACTCGAGTATTTGTTCGGTTATTTGTGCAGTCATTTGAGCACGTTTTTCTGCTTGATAATAAGCTTGTCGAGTGATTCCTAACCACTGACAATAACGTGAAACGCTTAGTCTTCTTTGGCTTTGCCAATCTTTGAAACGTGCTCGGTATACTTTTTTCCAAGATCAGTCCCACACTCTTTATCAATGTGATAAATCACATCCTGTATAAATTCAGTTTTGAGCTTTTCTGCGGCTAACTGTTTTTCTAATTGGCGGATTCGTTGTTGGGGTGTCAATTGACGTTTAGAAGAAGTCGGCATATTCGAAGTCCAATCTTGTTGTCCGTGCTTGCGTAACCATACCAGCACAGTTGATCTTCCTTGAATACCATATTTTGCCTGAGCTTGTTTATAAGTAATTTGCCCTTTTTCTACTTCATGTACCACCATCATTTTAAAGGCCAAGCTATAATCACGTTGTGTACGTTTAACTCGTTGTTCTCGTGCATGTTCCATAAAATAAGTCTCTTAAGGTGTAAACTTATTTCAGGACGGGACATATTAAAAATGTAAAAAAGCCCATGGATTGAATGGGCTTTTTACTATTTACAGCATCATTTATCATCAACTTTAAGCTTGCACATTTTTCTCTGAGCCACTACTCAGATGCACTATTACTGATGATTGAGGTTCCATTCTACAGGTGCAACAGCTTATTTTTTAATTAGCATGAATTAATTAACGTCTGTTCTCCTTCCCATAACAGCCTAAAACATCATAGAAAATGATGAGTCAACGCCTTACTTGCATCTCGCTAGATTGTTTTTTCATTCATATAACGCCAGTAGCGTTTAGGAACATATTGCACATGTAGTTTGATATTTTTTCTTGCCTCGATGTTGATACTTTTAAAATAATCTTTCCATAACTGGTCATACAGCAGCTCATCATCATCTAATTCAACACTAAAGGACTGACTATGTCCGACTTTGTGTGCATGATCAATTTGATCTACATCCATTTCTACCTGATGCACGGCTGTCAAATCATAATAAATTCCAAAATTTCTTCTTTCATCATAAATCAACCATCTTTGATCTTGATATCGGTTTCTAAAATGCCGTTCTATCAGTGGTAAAACATTAAAATCCGGCTGTACCAAACTTAGAAACAATTCATCCTGACATTTTTTAAAGCGGACAAAAGCTTCCATACGATGCTTTTCCCTGCCCACTTGTTTGGCCCACTGCGAAACAGCCAATACATCCGCATGCGCATAGTTACGATCTACCGCATGTGTATTTTTAAACACATAGATACAGAAATTAAAAAGATGTTGATGTGCCTCCTCCTGCTCAGACAGAAAGCAATAATAAAAAGATCGTAGACTTTCAGCCGTAATTTTTTGCTTTAACCCTCGCCAAACTCGCTCTGCGTGTTCGTCATTTGAAGCAACCTCAATACACTCATCAAACAAGCTGGCTTGTGAATTGTTAGATGCAAGCTTGACGTCAAAATCTTTAAACTGAAAGCTCCTATACACACAACTCAGCAACCCAGTCATGCTTTGATCAAAGCAATATATCGACATACTAAAAACCAAAGCCCAGTTGAGGTGAAAGCTGTTTTTGATATTTAGATTGCCCCGATTGCAAAATGTGCTGCCGAATCTGGTTCGCTTGTTGTTCTTTTTTAAACTTTGGCGTATCTGCACAGCGAATAAAATGCTGTGCCCGATTGTAAGCAACGCCCATACGCTTTAGTTGATCGATATGAATCTGTCCAAAACGGCGAGCTTGCACAATTTTTTTAGCCGATTGAACACCTATACCCGGAACACGTAAAATCATACGATAGTCTGCATGTTGAATATCAACAGGGAAATGCTCAGGGTTACGCAGTGCCCAGCTTAGCTTCGGGTCGATGTCCAAATCTAAATTCGGATGTTTATCATTCACAATTTCCTGCGCATCAAAACCATAGAAACGCATGAGCCAATCCGATTGGTACAGCCGATTTTCTCTTAATAATGGCGGTGCAGAACCCACGACAGGAAGCATTTTTTCCTGTTCATTGATTGGGATATAGCCTGAAAAATACACCCGTTTGAGCTGATACACTTTATAATGATGATCTGCCATTAAAATAATATCTTTGTCTGTTTCTTGATGTGCGCCCACCACCATCTGAGTGGTTTGTCCCGCTGGTACAAACTTCGGTACATGCCGAATCACACGCCGCTCATCCGTCAACTGAATTAAGCGATCGCGTACAATGCCCAAGTCCTTTTGTACTTCTGCATGTGATTTCTCAGGTGCAAACTGTTTTAAACCAACTTCCGTTGGCATTTCCAAGTTAATACTCATGCGGTCTACATATAAGCCCGCCTCGGTAATAATTTCTTGGGAAGCACCAGGTATCGTTTTTAGGTGAATATAACCATTAAAGTTTTCTTCAAGGCGAAGCTTTTTCACCACTTGTAGCATTCGCTCCATAGTGAAATCAGCTGATTTAAAAATACCTGAACTGAGAAATAAACCTTCAATATAATTGCGGCGGTAAAAGTTGATGGTTAAATCCACCACTTCTTGTACAGTAAAAGCGGCTCGCTTGACATCGTTAGAGCGTCTAGAAACACAGTAGGAACAATCAAAAATACAGACATTTGAAAATAGAATTTTAAGCAATGAAACACAGCGACCATCTTCTGTATAACTATGACAGATACCGTTTCCTGTATTCCCCAAACCTTTGCCTTTGTTTTTACGATTGCTACCACTGGACGAACAGGACACGTCATATTTAGCTGCATCAGCTAAAATCTGTAGCTTTTCACGGATACGATCGGTCATGACGGTCCTCAGTAAAATCTAAAATAAAAGTATAAGAAATTTCAGACTAAAATCATTGCCAATACACATAGCCAACGACAAGGCTTGTCGCTAAAAACCGAAAAATAAACGTGATTGCTTTAGATATTTTTCGAGAAAATACTGAATATTATTTGCCAATTTTGCAGTGCTTGGGCAAAGTGTCTATATGTAAAAGGAGCAAGTACATGTCTTTATTATTAGAACGTCTTGAAATTAAACATCCTATCTTCCTTGCACCGATGGCTGGTGTTTCTACACCAGAGCTTGCGGCGGAGGTTTCAAATCAAGGCGGGCTAGGCTCACTTGGATTAGGTGCAAACACCGCAGAAACCGCACGTAGCCAAATTTTAAAAACTCAAGCACTGACCGAACAACCTTTTCAAGTTAATTTTTTCTGTCATCAAAGTGTCGAACTTGATCCAACTGTCGCACAAACATGGATTGATTTTGTAAGACCTTATTTTGAACAATACGATGCAGAACCACCCACGCAACTGCACTGTATTTATCCTAGCTTTTTGGACAATGATGACTTTTTAAATGTTGTACTTGAAACTTGCCCTAAAGCCGTCAGTTTCCACTTTGGTATTCCGCATCCGCATCAAATACAGGCGCTAAAAGACGCTGGCATTTTAACCATGGTTTCTGCAACCAACCTAGCGGAAGCACAGGCCATTGAAGCAGCAGGAATTGATTTTATTATTGCTCAAGGCATAGAAGCAGGTGGACACCGCGGGATTTTTAATGAACATTTTGATAGTGCAATACGTACGGTCGACCTCGTACAACTTCTGACGCAGCACTGTCGGTGCCCTATTATTGCTGCGGGTGGCATTATGAATGGTACACAGGCTCAGCAGATGTTAAGCTTCGGCGCGAGTGCGGTACAGTTGGGAACAGCTTTCGTACAATGCAAAACATCGAATGCCAATGAGGCCTACCGTCATGCACTTTTCCATGAGCACATCACACAAATAAGTGCCAGTATTTCAGGTCGCCCTGCTCGCGGTTTACTCGGTCACTGGCATACCCAGATTGATCTGCCGAACCGCCCTGCTGTTGCTGCTTATCCGTACTGTTATGATCTTGGAAAACAATTACATGCCGCAGCGACCAAACAAGGCGATCAAGGCTTTGGTGCATTTTGGGCAGGCACTAATGTTTTTCAAATTCGTGCCATGGAAGCACCTGACTTAATTAACCAACTGTTGGTTGAAATGCAACAAGTCAGCTATTAAGCCATATTATTCACTTAAAGCTCCATAAATGGAGCTTTATTTATTTAGTTTCCAATAAATTGACCTGTTCAACTTGTACGTCATTCATGGTTTCACCATGAATGAGTAATTGGTCAAAGTAGTCTGCGACCACTTTAAATTGTTCAGTAGTACTTTCCACTTTGTACATGTTCTGACGAAACTCATTACTTGAACGTAAACCTTTGGTGTACCAAGCAATATGTTTACGTGCAATTCGGCAGCCCGAATATTCCCCATAAAATGCATACAGTTCGGCAAGATGTCCAAGTAGAACATCTTTTACTTCTTGAATGCTAGGTGCTGCCAAATGTTCACCTGTTTCCAAATAATGTGCGATCTCACGAAATATCCATGGACGCCCTTGCGCAGCGCGACCAATCATAATTGCATCTGCACCGGTATAATCGAGTACATATTTGGCTTTTTCTGGACTATCAATATCCCCATTGGCAACCACTGGTATACGAATCAGCTGTTTTACTTCTTTAATCAAATCATAACGAGCCGTATTCAAATACATGTCTTCACGGGTGCGCCCATGCAATGCCAACGCGGCAATACCCGCCTCTTCAGCACGTTTCGCTACACGTAAGATATTTTCATGACCATTCAAAAACCCCAAACGCGTTTTCAGTGTGACAGGTACATCAACTGCAGCTACAACTTGATCCAATATTCGAGCCACCAAGTCTTCATCTTTTAAAAGTGCAGAACCCGCCAGCTTATTACAGACTTTCTTGGCAGGACACCCCATATTGATGTCCACAATTTGAGCACCATTTGAGACCTGATATCGTGCAGCTTCCGCTAACTCTTTGGGATCTGATCCTGCAATTTGCGCTGAAATAGGCGCCAATTCACCATCAAAATTAGCACGATATAAGCTTTTTTTACTCATCCGTAACGTTTGGTCTGATGTCATCATTTCACTGACAGCATGCCCTGCACCAAAGTATTTGCACAGAGACCTAAATGGGCGGTCAGTTACGCCTGCCATCGGAGCAACAATCAAATTATTTGACAGTTGATACGGACCAATATACATATGAATTCATCACTTTTTCGACCAGCACAGTATACTGCATCTGCTCTTTCGGCTCATCTTTTATCATCTGCTCTGTGACTATGAAATACTCATAATATAAAAAAGCTAGACGAATCTAAAAGGCAACCATCAGATAGCCTCTAAATCACATCATTTTTTAAAAAGCATACTTTTTAAGACATTATCTTTGAAAATGAAGTGGTGAATCAATGCCGCACAGGCATGTAAACCCACGAGTGCAATAAAGAGATTCCCTAAAAATTGATGCGCATCTGCAATAGAGTCACTCCCCCAAACAGTGCTCAAAAGCGGTAAACTTAACGATAAAACTTGGAAATTATCAGTAAAACTCGATAATTTCATCCAGCCCGCAATTGGAACAATACATAGGCTTAAGTAAAGGAAAAATCTGACCATTTTAAATAACACTATTTGGTAAGAATTAATTATTTCAGTTTTAGGAATACTTTTTCTATACAGAAAAACAAAACTCAATCTCAAGAAAAATAGAATAAATATTAAAAATCCACCTGCAACATGAATTTGACCTTTCCAGCCCATTATTGTGGGATCACCTGCGGTCAGATATACCATTGCGACTAAAACAAAAGTAATCCAATGCATGATTATTATAGGTTTTGGATAGTTATTCTTCATCGCTTTTCCTAAGTTTTAAATATTTTTATAAAACGGAGCTGTTAAAAAAAGCTTAAACGAAAAATGTAAAGAAAAATAGAATACTCAACTTTTTTATTCAGGCTAGGCTTTACTTAAACCTTAAAAATCAATTTCCTGCCTATACATTATTTCCAACTTCTTGTAGATTGAAGTATTTTTTAAGCACAACATCCTTCATCTCTTCAGATATTCCTTGCATCCTTTGTAAAACTTCTGCTACAGCATTTTTCTAATCACAATGTTCTGCTATCTTGACTTTATTATGTCCATAACAATAGACGTAATACTCTTTAGAAGATTCCATAAATTCATCGATAATTGCATCCTCCAGTACATGACAAGGGTAACCATATAAATAATTTTATAGGCTATTGATTATATTGTATAAATTATAAATCAGCATTATTCATTAATTTAAAGTCTAATTTATGATATTAATAAGAACAGGGAAAACAATAATGAAATATAGTGATTCACTCCAATATGCCTCAATATTCTGAACACAAAAAATTAACAGCGACTGAATTAAATAGTTTAATGACTTTGGCAATTCAGCAATCATTTAATGCGATCGTCATTACAGATGCATGTTTTAAGAATAATGGCCCACACATCCTTTTCTGTAATCCAGCATTTTGTGAAATGACAGGTTATAGTGAAGAAGAATTAATTGGACAATCGCCCCGTATCTTACAAGGGCCTGAGACAGATCTAACCGTGATTAAGGAATTAAAAGATTGCATATCTAATGGACTATTTTTCCATAACAATACGATTAATTATCGCAAAGATAAAACACCGTACGCTGTAGAATGGAACATCTCCCCGATTAAAACTGAAACAGGTGAAATCACCCATTTTGTATCCGTTCAACGAGATATCACGGAAAAAAACGAAAGTCTTAAATATCAAGCGATGCTGGTTGCAGCGATCAATACAACACCCGATACGATAGTGATCACGGATGATCAAGCTAAAATTAAATTTATGAATCATGCCGCAGAGGAACTCTCGGGCTACACCCTAGCAGATTTAAAAGATGAACCTATCACAAAATTATATCCACATGATCAAAAGCTGATAGAACTACAAAGAATAAAAAATCAGAATATTGAAAATAAAGACCACGTATATGAAAAGCATTTCTTAGAGCTCGTTGGCTTTGTTGCACAAACCTATCTCTAAAGGCTTATTCCACAATATAATTCTCAAATGAATAAGCCCACACCTAAAATCTATCGTACAACCAATTGGTCTTCTTATAACAGTGCATTAATAAATCGAGGAAATCTCTCAATTTGGTTTGATCCCAAGACGCAATGGTACGCTCAACCCAAAGGTAAACATGGTCGAAATCAAACTTATTCAGATACAGCCATCCAATGCTGTTTAATGATCAAATCCTTATTTCGTCTTTCTTTACGCATGGTCACTGGCTTTGTGCAAAGTCTCATTCATCTTTGTAGATTAGATTGGACAGCACCAGACTATTCCACCATCTGCAGAAGACAAAAGCATATTGATATTGCAATTAACTATCAAAAAAGCAGTAATGGTCTCCAGCTACTCGTCGATTCTACTGGCTTAAAGTTTCTAGGCGAAGGTGAATGGAAGCGTAAGAAACACCAACCTGAATATCGTCGCCAATGGCGTAAACTTCATATTGGTATAGATGCTGAAACCCTTCAAATACGCGCTATTCAACTCACTACAAATAATGTGAGTGATTCACAAGTGCTTGGTGATTTACTCGATCAGATTCCACAAGATGAGCAGATTGACTCTGTCTATACTGATGGGGCTTATGACACCAAGCAATGCCGTCAAGTAATTGCAGACCGACAAGCACATGCGGTGATTCCGCCAAGAAAAAATGCGAAACCTTGTAAAGATACAAAGACCAGCTCGCTAGAGCGAAATGAATTACTTCGAACAGTTAAACGTTTAGGAAGAACAATATGGAAAAATTGGTCAGGCTATCATCGGCGAAGTTTGGTCGAAACTAAGATGCATTGCATCAAATTATTGGGGGATAAACTCAGTTCGAGAAACTTTCAAAGCCAAGTCAATGAGATGCATGCACGTGTAGCAGTATTAAATAAATTTACAGATTTAGGCCGACCTCACACCCAAGTTTCCACTTAAATTTAGATAACTTGGAAGAAGTTTAGCTTTTGAATGTTTGTGCAACAAAGCCGAGCTCGTTTCATCCCCTCTAAAAGACCGTAATGGCACAATTACACACAATGTGAGCATCGGTAGAAATATTAATCATCATATCGAGATCAAGAGTCAACTTGAAGAGTGGGCCAATTACGACAGTTTGACGAGCATTTTTAATCGTCGCTATGGTGAACATCTTCTAGATACCATTCAAAAAGACATGTGCAATGAAGATAACTCTTGCTGCGTGTTATTGGCTGATATCGATTACTTTAAAACCATTAATGATACTCATGGTCATGCATTAGGAGATAAGGTCTTACAACAAGTCAAGCATGAGCTCTCCAAAAATTTGCGTAGCAAGGACACTCTCATTCGTTGGGGAGGAGACGAAATATTAATCGTATTACCAAGTATCAAACTAGATTCAGCTTTAAAAATGGCTGATCGACTACGAACAATCATTGAATCTTGTAAGTTTCCGAAGATTGAAGAAGTGACTATGTCCTTTGGAGTAGTGACTTGGAAAAGGAAAGAGCTTAAAACAAGTGTTCTACGAAGAGCAGACGAGCAATTATATCTTGCTAAAGCAAATGGACGTAACTGTATATTTCCACACTCAGTACCTTAAGCTAAAACTCATTTATAGAGCAAAAGAGCTTCAACTTATGCATATACAAAAGGTTTTTTGCTAAGAATACATTTTAGCTATGTCATTAAACTATTCATTAACAAAAGTGTTCTCCCTGACATAGCCCTCTTCAAATTATCTAAAATAACTGCTCCATAATTCAAATAGATTTGAGGAGGAATCATTGGGGGTGATTAAGATAATGTAGTATTAGTCGTCACGACCAAATTAAAACTAATAATATTCAGATTAACTTGAAAATTTTACTGCTATTTAGACTTTGGAAGAACATTTCAAAACCAGGACGAATATCTTCGCCATCAATAGTTATATATCTTAAATTTGAATGCAACATTGTGCTGCAAGAGTTTTTATCTACAGTTGCCTGAATAGAGTATTCAGTACCGAATTGATCTTTGACAGTAACGTTTTTCTTTAACATTTTTTCTATACCTATAATATTAATTCATTTAAAAACAATATAATCAAATATTTAGTTAGGCAACTTTATAGTTAAATTTAAATAATTGATTTAAAGCGGTATAAAATGTTCTACCATCTAAATTTAAGTCCACTTCGATTCCAGACTGAAGCAGCACACGCTTACCCACTTCAATAGATTTCAAGCCATCACGGGTATTTTGCATTTTATTTAGAGGAATTAGCGAGACTATAATTTCAGTACCATTTGAAGATTTAGCAATTAAGGTATTAAGTTTTTTCAATTTTCACCAGTTTTTTTCATATATTCCAACAAGGAATAAATATTTAATTAATAATTTTTAGTCATTAAAAAAGCACTGTTCAGTGCTTTTTTATATTTAATGCTTCTTATAAAGCAACAATATTTACAGCATTTGGGCCTTTTTGACCTTGCTCTATGCTGAATGACACTTGTTGGCCTTCATGCAATGTTTTGAAGCCTGAACTAGCGATTTCGCGAAAGTGAGCGAAAACATCTGGACCAGATTCTTGTTGAATGAAACCAAAGCCTTTAGTTTCATTAAACCATTTAACTGTACCGGTAACTGTAGTAGACATAATATATCCTGCTGAATTTTAATAATTTTAGTCAAAAATAAATGACTAGATGTAACTTTGAAAATAATAAAAGTGGAGCTTAAGATCTGAAACAACGGAGGATTATGACTAAAACTGCGATACTTAAAGAAGATTTACTAAACATTACTTTTTTCTAGTTAGGCCAAGTATACATGAGAAAAATAAATATTCAAGTTATTTATAGCTGTCATAAATTTTAATTATATTAGATGTTCCCTGTAATGAATTGAATCGTCCTTAAAAATAGAAGTAATAGCATCTAAAAAAAGCCCTAGTCGTGTGCTGAGCCTTAGAATAGCTTGAACCAAAAAATTGAGGCTAGAGATGAAATTTCAAACGTTTCGCATAAGGTGTACTATGGGTTCATTCTGGATAAATAAAATAGCCTTTAAATAAAGTTTTTTAGAATCAATAATGAATAATAAAGTTAGATTAATCTTTTGCATCGCACTACTCTCAAACTTGGGAGCATGTGTTGGCAATATGAACCCTACTGGCGGCAATGGTAGGCCTGATTATCCCTATTACATCACTACACAACCAATGATCGTGAAAAAGATCAATGTACCTATAGGCACAAAACTAGAATATGAAGAACAACATTTTAAATCAGGCCAACAAGATTCATTATTGAATGAAAAAAAACTCATCAGAATTTCCTTCCCAGAAGATCAATCAATGAATTGGGCTGGTGTACCCATTGGTTTTATTCACAAATATTTTAACTCAGAAATGAAAGGCTTCAGCGTTTATGCACGTTTCAACCAACTCCCAAGCAATAAGCAGACACGATTTTCTCAACTTTGGCAGAAATGTAGTGATGACTTAGGCATTCGTGTTAAAAATACGGATGATTGGACATTCAATCTCAATAATATCGCCGATATCGATAGTTGTAGTGTGAACTATCAACGATACTTTAAAGATAACGTCCAACAGCAACATTATCTTGATAAGCTTTACCAAGAAATGCAAAAAGCAGGAACAGTGAAATAGCTCTTGGGTGTTCAAATAATCACAACTATACGAAATCTTCCGTACCTAAGATTTTTAATACTCGCAAAGCACTGTTTTGATTTAACTTAAATAAAAATAAAGCGCTACACGGCGCTCTATCTAGACTTATGCTGAGGATAATATATTAAATATGCATCGTTATACCTAATTGGAAAGCTCTGCCCGGTAAGGGTGCAATATATTTTAATGGAGAGTTTTGCGGCCGTGCATCTTCATCCAGCAAATTAGAACCATTGATAAAAAGATCAAAACTGGCGTTTTTCAACGTCATTTTTTTACGAATATCTAAATCGAGCAAATTGTATGCAGGCAATGGTACTTCCTCACCCACATTTTTACCTAGGTAACGAGGTTTGTCATAATAAATACTAGACAGACGCGCTGACCAATTCTCTAATACCCACTCAATATTTGCGCCATAGCGGTTGGTTGGCATATTGGGCAAATAGATTCCATCATTGGCTAAACGTAAACGATCAGGATCTGTCGCTTTGTTCTTGACCAAATCTGCAAAGCTACCTACTTTTAAGTCCCCTAAATTGTCGAGGGAAAACGTATGGTTCATATCCAACTCAAAACCATTCACTTTTGTATCTGTTTGCTTCCAGTACTTCAGTGGTAAACGGTTCCGCATAGAGGCACCTGAGTGGGACAAATACAAATAGTCTTCAAAATCCATTTGGTACAATGAAACCGCAATATTGGTCGAATCCCAATTCAGAGTGGTTGTAAACTCTAAACCCTGCATGACTTCTTTGTTAAGTTTTTGATTTCCCTCTTCTTGGGTCATCACTGAGTAGTGAGGGTTACTGGCATAAAGTTCATTGATTTCGGGTGCTCGTTCAGACTCACTGTACTGAAGTCCGAAACTCAAATAGTCTATGGGCCTAAACTCCGATCCGATATAAAAACTATTCAGATCAAAGGACTTATCTTCAAGTGTTCTATTTGAAGCATTACGCGCCAACTTAAAGCTCTGATCCTGAATATCATGTTTGACTTTCTCGACACGATAACCAGCATCAAAAGAAAATTTATTGAAATCTAGTTTTTCCTGAATGAATATTGCATGTGAAGCTGTATTCACATTCGGTAAATAACGTTCTGAACCTGAGCCCTTAACCTGTCTGGCATTTATAGACGTTCCTATTTCTCCAGTCAGGTTTTTATAGGGCATGTGTTCAAATACCAATTCTGCAGTATCTGTATCAAATTTATACTCATTGGCTTTACTTGCACCAATGTATTCCCCTGATGTGTTTGACAGTCTAGATGCTTTTAAGTGAACACTCTCCAGTAGACTTGATGGCTCTCTAAACAGTGAATCTAAAGTGAAACGATCCTGTTCAATTTTTACCCCTACTGGTAAGCCATCACTATAAGAGCTCTGAAAAGACTTGTTTTCCATAGAAAAACCCGGAACACCATATTCACTACTTTTATAGTCGGCACTCACGCCGATATAGCCCTTGTTTAAGAAATAAGTTGTCCCTATCGCCATGTTTTCATTTCTGGCATAGCTGTTACCCAGTTTCTTTTTATAATTCGGCGTTACATCATTGTTAATTTTATTCCGTACATACTTAGCCGTGTTAGGCACATAATCTGGGTTTGGATCATTAATAAACTCTTTCAACGAACCATTTACATACCGTTTTGAGATTGCCTCATCTGTGTATTTAGCAGACTCTAAACCATCATAATAATCATAAAAATTTTCTGGGTTCTTCGCGATATCTTCTAAAACGTGCTTATCTAAGTATTGATTATGTGCTTTATTAAACACATTTGAGATCCGAGAGTCTCTTTGACATGCACTTGCTAATGCGGAGTTTACACCTCCAGTACTCGGAAAAACCGCTGTATCACATACTGTAGCTTTGCTTGATCCAGGTATTTTATACGAAGAAATACTTTGGGTTGAGAACTGAATATTTGTGCTTAAGTTTTTTTGATTGTTTACATTTAAACGAATACCGTGGGCATTAAAATCATTAAAACCTTTCTTATAAGCGATATCTAGGCTTCGACTTTTATCCTCCAACTTTTTTGAAATCAGTCCAGTATCAATATCCACACTGCCCCCAATGGCGTTCCCCCCATATCTAACTGAGTTTGTGCCTTTATGAACGGTGACGCTTTCCGTAAAGAGTGGATCAAATGGAATATTAATATCGCCACTTATCGCATTCATTCCATTAATGGTTTGCCCATTCTCAAGGATACTCACTCTATTACCCGATAAACTGCGTATCACGGGTGCACCAGCATTTGGACCAAAAGATGTACTTTGCACTCCTGAAACATGTTTAAGTGCATCTCCAAGTGTATTTGATGTTTCGATTCTCTCTTTCTCTATAATGACTGAAGTAAATTCTGTCTTTTCCGCTTGAAAAATAAGCGGATCTAAAGCTGTAACTTTTTGTTCTGCATGTGTCTGTTGAATAACCATCAAAATGAGAGTCATTAAAGTTGTGTGTTTCATTCTTCACCCCATTAAAAAAATAAACGTTATAACATAACATAAAGTGGATTGAAAAAATTATTCTAAAGGCTCTTTGTTATATGTGTAAGAACGAAACTGATTTCAAAAGGAGGAAAGCCACCCTAGTGCGCTGAACCCTAGAATGGCCTTGCTCAGAATATTGATCCTAATTGTATAATTTCAAGTGTTTAACTTAAGAATCAACCCGCTTATTTAAGCTGAGCTTAAAACGAATTAAAAGCCTTCCAAAACGATTTTTCCTTTCGCCCGACCAGATTCAATCAGCTCATGAGCTAGTTTTAAATTTTGTGCATTAATTTTGCCTAAAGTCTGATTCAGCGTGGTTTTAATTTTATGGTTATCTACCAGTTCTGCAACCTGATGTAATAGCTGAGATTGTTGTTCAATATCTGTTGTATTAAACATTGAACGTGTAAACATGAACTCCCAATGTACAGAAACCGACTTAGACTTAAACTCACCGATATCTAGTGATTTCGGATCATCAATTAAGCCAAACTTACCTTGTGGAGCAATAAGCTTAGAAATTTGAGGAAGATACGTTTCTGTTTGATTGGTTGAAAAAATATATCGAGGTGCGTCTAAACCCAGTGCTTTGATTTGCGTGTTTAAATCTTCGGTATGATCGATGACGTAGTCAGCCCCTAAAGACTTAACCCATGCTTTAGTCTCTTCCCTAGATGCTGTAGCAATAACTTTTAAATTTGTCTTCGCTTTGAGTAATTGAATCGCAATAGATCCTACACCTCCAGCGCCTCCAATTACTAAAATATTATCAGATTGATCTAAATCAACATTGAAACGATCAAATAACATTTCCCACGCTGTAATAGCGGTTAATGGCAGCGCAGCAGCTTCAACATCACTCAGACTTTGTGGTTTTAAACTAACAATACGCTCATCGACTGCTTGATATTCAGCATTACTCCCATCCCGAGTTAAATCACCCGCATACCAGACCTGATCACCGACTTTAAAGTGTTGCACGCCAGAACCGACTTCAACAATCTCACCCACTGCATCCCATCCTAAGATACGTGTGTTGCCTACTGCTACTGGGTTTCGTCTAACCTTAGTATCGACAGGGTTAACCGAGATCGCTTTGATTCTAACCAACAAATCCCGATCTTTTAAGCTCGGCATCGCTTTTTCAATATCTACCAGTGGATTTTGAAATCCATGATCCATACCGTCAATATAAGAAATAGCCTTCATTCACTTGTCCTCTTGTTTTGTTATTTGAGTTTACTTAATATTCTTTTTTAAGTTATACAGACAAATTCGTCTTATAGTTACCAAAAGGATACTATTGAAATGGGTAAGCTAAAACATTCGCGTTTTGATTGCACACCTGGATGTTCTGTTGAAGCTGCCATAGGCTTACTTGATGGTAAATGGAAGAGTATTATCTTGTGGCATTTATTAGAAGACGACGTTTTAAGGTTCAATGAACTGAGGAAGAAAATTCCAAATGTCACTCAAAAAATGCTCACTAGACAATTACGTGAACTTGAAGAGGATCAACTGATTCTACGAAAGGTTTATGCCGTTGTTCCTCCTAAAGTAGAATATCGATTATCAACACTAGGCACTTCTTTAGCCCCTATTTTGGTTGCATTAAAACAATGGGGGGATAAAAATATTGGTTTATTTGGGAAACCCATTATGCCTTTAGAATCAGAATAAAACCTAAACGTGTTTTACGTCACTTACAACTCTGATGTTTTCTAGAAATACTGTGCTTTCACTGCTTACACACCATTCCAGTAACTTGTATAAAAGCACGTTCTTAGAAACCGCTATGTATAAAATTAACCAGCCATAAAAAAAGCCTAATCTGTGAAGACTAGGCTATAAACTTTGAATCTTTTTCGTTGGTAGCGGGAGCTGGATTTGAACCAACGACCTTCGGGTTATGAGCCCGACGAGCTACCAGACTGCTCCATCCCGCATCAACGAGTTAGCTTTATACGCCCTAAGCACCCGCAAAGCAAACTTTATTTGCAATATAAGCAGTTATTACATAAGCAGCATACAAAATACTGGTGCTTAACCAATGCTTGCTTCAGTGATAAAATCGGGATGTGAGGCTCTATAGACGCTTAATCTTCTTTTTTCACTGTCTAAAAATGACTTAGGCTCTTCAGACCATATTGATTTCCTAGAATCAAGACCCGAATGACTTAAAGCCCAATCAGAAACAGTACTATAAACAAAAGTATTATCAGCGAAAACTAATTTTGTCTTCCTTCCTACACTACTTATAAGAACTTTATGTGTAGGTAATGATCCAAATGTACTAATTTGGGTGTAAATGTATTTATAGGTTTCAGACATAGAAAAAAGTACTTAAATGACAGCGCTACTATATCATTTTAACTCTTGAAAAAGCCCACCATTTGGCGAGCTTTTTCTTACTGATCTTTATCCATGGAATGTGGCGTTGTAGTTTTATCCTGCTCTTTCGTATCTGTATCTCTTTTTTGGCATGCCGTTAATCCCAGCATTAAAACTAAACTTACTATTGCAAATATTTTCATCATTTTTGCCTAGCACGATTTAAAAATATAACTTATCAAAATCTAAAGATTTCAATGTTTAATTTATGAAACAACCTCATTCTCTTTCTTTACAGATGATGTACTTAGCGATTTAGAGCTTTATGTGCCCAATGAATGAATTTGTCCTTTTCATGGAAATGCGGAATATTTAATAAATGAATATGAGTAACCTCACCGAAATTACCTGAAATTTTATTCGGTGCCAAAACAACAAAATCCCTCTTATCCCCTACATGTAACTCCCTAAAGAATTCCATAACTTTAAAATGAAGATTCAGAGCAGTGAATCCTTCTCTTTCAATTAGAAAGTCATAGATTTGGCTGAGTACATGTAATTCAAATTTTTTGTTCATGATCTTTTATTCTCATAATTATTTTAACAATCGGTATAATTTAACCTAATTTTATTTTTTGTTAAAGCAGATAAAAAACCCAGCCTCTGGAGAATCAATAGAGCTGGGTTAATGAAACATCATTGTCAAATTTTATTTTATTCTTGAAATTGATTCTAACGCACAAATCCAATAAATGCAAATAATTCTCAATTACAATATGGTGGTTTCAAATATGCCATACCTAAAGATACATACAATTATCTACATCACCTATCAAACAGTGGGCTTACGATATAGATTAAGCAAAGAGAGTACGGGTATCGGGAGGTAGTTACCATTCACAGACACCTCTCCCCCATCTTTGCTGTGCTGTTCCCAGTATTCAATTAATAGTAAAGCAGCTTGTTTAATGGCAGATGGATATTCCGATCCAAAATTATCTGTAATATAATTTTTAATTATAGCGTCAGCAGCAACAATAAAGCTTTTTAATGATGCATCATTGCTATCATCGGCATAGTGTAAGTGGCACTTCACTTCATGTAATTCAACAATACTCATAGATCACTCCATTTTTCCGAGTCAGCTTTTACACTTTCATCACTAAACTCGTTCCTAGAGTCTTTTACGGTGTCATAGCAAATATCACAATTTCACCTCATTCCTATTCTTATATTGATTACTTGGCATTGAAATCCCTTTATCTAGGGATTTTTCTACTATTCTTAATCAGTCCTTCAAAAGATTTCTTATAGATAAATTAATATTTGTTCATATATTTTTTAAATAAGCCATTCACCGCTTAAAGATAGTGAGCGTACGACGCCTTAACAACTGAGTAGTAAACAAGCTGCCATTAAAAAACCCGCTAACTGAAGCGGGTTTTTTAATTCACAATATTCTTAGATTACTGTGATAGAGCTTGCTTGAGGGCCTTTTTTGCCAGCTACAATCGTAAACTGAACACGTTGACCTTCATTCAACACTTTGAAACCGTTTGATTGGATTTCGCTAAAGTGTGCAAAAACGTCTTCTCCAGTATCGCTAGAAATAAAACCAAAGCCTTTAGTTTCATTAAACCACTTAACGGTACCAGTTGTAATGTTTGACATAAATATTCTCTTAAATTTTGAAAAATATAAGAATTAATCTTTTAAATCATATACATCGGATAAACCGCAGAGTTGAATCAATTGCGAAATAACTTTAGTAAATACAATAAAATAAATAATTCAGATACACTATCACTATAAGCTTTTTAGCGCGCAATAGATAGACCTTAACATATTATTTTATTGCTACCACCCAACCCCATATGAAATGCTTTTTCATCCATATTGATAAGAAAATCTTCACTAAAAGCGAATAAAGCTTATTTGCCCACTTCTAGCTAATTTTTCTTTCCTAAAATCAACTCAACTTGATGAGTAACATCCCATATTTTCATTTCTGCATGTCGCCAAAAATTAAAGACTTGATCGCCCTTAACGTACTTTTGCTTGATATAGCTCGATGATTTATTTTGATCTATCTCTTTTGCATTAAATCGCATCTTATTTAAAATCACTACTTGACCATCCAAGTCACCACCAATACAGATATTCATATTGTTCTGCCTGCTAAGTAACAATTAAACTATAGCACAAATAAAAAAGCCTACTCTTTGATAAGCTTTTGAGGATTGTTATCGAGCCTTTGGCTGTACTCCATAACTCTTATTCATAGTTCATCGAAAATTAGAAACATCATTTTGATATCTTTGCACGACGGTCACGTCCAAGGATGACTTGTAATGACAAAATAAGATCTATCCTATCTCTCAAGTATGAAGTTTTACTGTGCTATGGCTTTGTTGCATAAATATGTAAGCATCTGATTTAAATAAATTTAATTTTGGATCAAAAAATAATCAAAACTTTTAAAATCATATAGTTATGAAATCTTTGTGCAACAAAGCCCTGTGCTATGAAAAAGCCACTTATAAAGTGGCTTTTTCTATTAGGAATTAGATGCTCTTTTAAAGTTGTCATCGTTACTACAGTAATCCAAGCAATCTTTTAAAATGCCTACGGCTCTATATATGTGTTCAGGTTTATCTAAAAAAACTTGACCGTTATTTTGCACTTCCAATCCTGCCCGCTCTAACTCTTTTTTTCGATAGTCATCAATTGCTACTGCAAACTGAATGGTTGGTCTCTTACGATTTACATCATATCTAAATAACCAGCGATTATTTTTATTCTGAAACAGCACGCTAAAATAGCTTTCTGTGTCTTTAGCAACCAACTCAACTTCAGGAAAGAGCTCTGTCACAATACGACTTAATTCCTGTTCATCAACAGTAGTCACAATTCTTTCATTTTCAGAGTTAACAATGTCAGCTAGCGCTGAGCTTTCAGACACAATCTCAATAGTCTCCTCTACTTCTACTTTTTGTTCAACTGGCTGGGCAGTAATAATTGTAGGCGAAGATAGTCCTTTAACAACGGTATCACTAATTGACTGCTCAACAGCTTGTTTTACAAAAGGCTGAATTGACTCTAAAAATTTAGTGTTTAATTGACGAGGAATACTTGCTTGTTGAGCCACATAGCGAACAAAATCAATATCAACTTCATTAATACTTCTTTTTATTACAGTTTTAAACTGCTGGATATATTGATTTTCTTCAGCAAAAAAGCGTAGCTTTTCTACATGAAAATTATCATGTTTAAACTCAGCTAGCTGTGTCAAATCCTCGGCTTTATTCTTCGTAAAATCAACTGTTAAAAATGGCTTATCATCCATCACATTTGGATTAATTAAATCAGTAAAAAATCTCCATTCTTTACCATTTGTGATCGCGCCAATCGTCACTCCTAAACTACTATTAAAATATCTAGATAGCTGCGGAGCATGATTCGTTAAATTAGCAACATAAGGTTTTGCTTCAATAAACATTACAGGTTGCCCATTACAGTAAAGGGCATAATCAACTCTTTCTGTAGATTTCACACCTGGAAAATCAGCTGCAAATTCTGCAAGCACCTTGGTCGGGTCATAAGGGCTAAAACCTAAAATATCTAATAGAGGAAGGATTAAAGCCTGTTTAGTTGTTTCTTCTGTAGTACAGTGGCCCCCTACTTTTTTCACATGCTCAATATGGCTTCTTAGTCTATTAATAAAATTTTCCATATTCCCCTCATTATTATTTCAAGTATATTTTTTGATCTAATTTTAGATCTTAACCCTTTTACTTTATTTTTCAAATATTAATTTAAATTTGTTTTTAGAATGTCATTACAGTCTATTCATTGAACTATTTTCTGTTTGATTTATTAAAAAAAACTTCAAAGAAATGGAAGCGTCATGAGTTATGCTCCCCTCAATCCATTGCACAAATTTTGCACCACAATAAAACCGATAACAGACTGAATACTATTCATTCTTCTTAATAACCCAACCCACTTGCCATCGGAACAACAATCAAATGATTTGACAGTTGATACCGACCAATATACATATAAATTCATCACTTTTTCGACCGACATAGTATACTGCACCTGCTGTTTCGGCTCACCTTTTATCATGTGTTCTCTGTTTATGAATAAAAAGCTGTTTCTTTCTTCTGGTTTAAAAACACTGAGTGTCTTGGCCATATCTATAGGCTTAACTGCTTGCGGTGATCGTTCATGGTGGACAGATGATGAGCCTAAGCTCAATGCTGAACAAATCGCACGCATCATTCCCGGACGCGTAAATGACCGCCGTTCATGGGCTGAAGATATTTATGACATTTCAGAGCAGTTTGGTATTCCGCAAAACAAAGAAAATATGTGTTCGATCATTGCCGTGGTTGATCAAGAGTCTAACTTTGTTGCAGATCCACAAGTTTATGGTTTAGGTGAAAAAGCGGTTAAAGAAGTCCAAGATCGCTTAGATGAAAAATTTAAAGATAAGCTCGGCGATGCCATTGGTGGCACCATTGCAGGCTATTTCCAACAGGTTTTAAAAGAGCAGCCAAGCCCTGAAGATAACTATTTAAGCCAAATGCGCCGCGTTAAAACAGAACGCGAACTGGATGAACTGTACCGTGAAATTTTTGACTATATGTCAAAGCACTATCACGTCAGTGCACTCACAGGTGCAGCCAAACTTGTCGGTCAGGACGTAGGCGAAAAAATGAACCCGATTACCACGTTGGGTTCAATGCAAGTGCATATCGGTTATGCCAAAGATAATAAACGTGAAGGTGGCAGCATGGCTGACCTACGTACAGACCTTTATAGCCAATATGGTGGTCTGTACTATGGCATTCACCGACTGATGATGTACCCTGCTGACTATGACAAACCGCTCTACCGTTTTGCCGACTATAACTCAGGTATGTACTCAAGTCGAAATGCAGCTTTCCAAAGTATGTTAAATGACTTAACTGAAGCTGAACTTGATTTAGACGGTGACTTGTTGCTTTATGGCAAAGATGGCTCACCTAAATCTGCAAAGAGTCAATCAGAACGTGAACTCATCAGCGTTTTCGCTCAGCACAATATTTTGGTTACTCCACGTCAAATTCGCTCTGACCTGAAAAAAGAGAAAGAGAAGAAATTTGAAGATACAGCAACCTATCGCGCTGTGGCTAAGCTTTATCAAGAAGTCACTAAAAAAGAACCTTTCTATGCCATGATGCCAGAAGTCGTCATTTCTGGTCCAAAGCTCAGCCGTGACTACAATACCAATTGGTTTGCCACTCGTGTCAATGGACGTTATCAAACATGCATGCAACGTGCAAAGCGCATAAAAATCTAGCCTTATTTGACTTTGATGGCACCTTGTATGACAAAGACAGTTTTACGGGGTTCATCTTCTACGTACATTCAAAACGACATATTGCCCTACAAGGCTTCAAAGTCCTGCCTTATATTCAAAGTTATTATTTAGGTTTTTATCCTGCCCATCATATGCGCTCTAAACTCTTCCATGCGATGTTTAAGCAAGCTGAAGTGAGCGAAATTGACGCTTATGCAAAACGCTATGCAGAACTTTTAATCAAAGGACTCAACCCAGCACTCTATAGCCAACTGAAGCAACACCAAAGTTTAGGTGATGATGTCGTTTTGGTCTCTGCCTCGATTGATATCTATTTAAAATATGTGTGTGAAATCCTCTCAATCGATCTGATCTGTACCCAAGTTGAACAAGACCAGCAACGCTATACAGGGCGTTATCTGACTGCGGACTGTAGTTGTGAGTACAAAGCTCAACGTATCCAAGAAAAATATGAGCTAGACAGTTACCATGCCGTTTATGCTTATGGAAACAGTATTGAAGATAAACAAATGCTGTCTTTGGCTGATTTTAGCTATTTGGTAGGGACAGATCTAAGTCTTCCCGACTTGTCAGAAACATCAAATCATCGCCAAATAAGCTAATTATTAAGAATAGATTAATAATTAGCCATATTAAATTTTTAAAAATATTTATTATTAAAATTCAGTGTGTTTTATTTACCAAAAAATATATTTATGATAAATTTTGCCTAATAAAAATATTTTGAGAACCATTCCACTTAAATTATAAAAAGGCATCAGTATGGAACAGTTATCTCCACCCAAGTATGTCAAAGGTCTTTCGATCAAATTCGGTGAAAGTCCCTTTGTATTATTGGCGCAGTTCGCTTTTAATGCTTCAAAACAAAAATGGTTAAAACACGAAATTGAACATGTGCTCAATATCGCCAAACAAGGTGATTACCATCATCTGGTAAAGACATTACGTCAATTTAGTAAATAACAAAAAAAGCCACTTCAAATGAAGTGGCTTTTTTACTTACTTTTTAAAGGGAAACGCATATTTCACAATACGTTTGATGACGCTACCATACTGTTTTACTAGACTGGCATTGTTATAGTTAATGCCATACTTTTCACACACCGCTTGTACTTTCGGTGCCATTTTACGGTAACGACGCGCAGGTACATCTGGATATAAGTGATGCTCAATTTGATGACTTAAGTGCCCTGTCAAAATATGGAATGCTTCTGAACCGGTTAAATTCGACGAACCACGAATTTGGCGCATGTACCAGTGACCACGGCTTTCATTTTCCAGTACTTTTTTCGGGAAAACTTCGACATCTTTGGTGAAGTGACCACAGAAAATTACACTAAATGTCCACATATTACGGATACCATTTGCAACCAAATTCCCTGTAAAGACAGGCAACGCCGCAGGTCCTGCAATGAGTGGGAAAAACACATAATCTTTAAACAATTGTTTACCAATTTTGCGCTGCATAGGTTTCCATTCGGCTAAAGTCTGCGCTTTGCTTTTACGCCCCTTGAAGTATTTGCCTAATTCCAAGTTTTGGATCGCAACGCCCCATTGGAACAACAAACAAAATGGAATGCTATAAATCGGTTGCAATAAAAAGCCCGGTTTCCAACGTTGTTCTGGGAATAATCGAAGCAGACCATAGCCAATGTCATCATCCATCCCTTTAATATTGGTATAGGTATGATGCTTGTAGTTATGAGTCTGACGCCAATTGTCTGCTGTACCTACGATGTCCCACTCATAGTTTTGACCATTAAACTTAGGGTCATTCATCCAGTCATATTGACCGTGCATCACGTTATGACCTAATTCCATGTTTTCCATGATTTTGGCAAAACTCAGTAAACCCGTGCCCAGCACCCATGCAGGTGGAAACCAACCTGCAAATAAACATGCACGACCTGCGATAGATGCATAACGCACCGCTGCATAGACTCGACGAATATATTGCGCATCTTTCTCGCCAATATCATCCAGTACTTCTTGCTTGATGGCATCTAGCTCACGTGCAAGTTCATCTAACTCAAATGTCGTTAACTCACGATTCTTCGGGTTTTTAAAATATTCAACTTTAACAGGCATATTCATTGTATTTATTCCCCTTATAAATCGACAATAAGATCGGTTTGTGCCGTATTGACACAGATTTTTAGAAAATTTCCAGGCTCAGAATTTTGTGCACCATTGACCAAGTTTTTGGTCGAACCTTCCACTTTGTTACAGGCACATTTATTACAGATTCCCATACGGCAGCCATGTTGAGGTTTCACATTTTGCTGTTCTAAACTTGCAAGAATGGATTGACCTTTTGGAATGCTTAAAATCTTTTTCGACTTTGTTAAGGTAATATTCACGAAACCAACATCATCATTTGCAAATGGACTCATGCTAAACGCTTCAGTTTTTAAGGTGTTGGCATGAGCAAAAAGCTGCTCAACCGTAGCCACAAAACCTGAAGGGCCGCATGCATATACCGTTGCATTTTCAATCTGATCCAGCCCAGACATATGGTTTTGATTTAAACGCTCACCTTCATCTGACTCTTGGGTATAAAACATGCTGAATGTGAAGTTTGAGTATTGCGCTGCCAACGGTTCAAAATATGCTTTGAAAGCTGCATCAGTATGCTTTTTCACCCAATACATCAAATGTACAGGCTGCTTTTTAAGCTTCCCTGTCTTCTCCAAACGTTTCAGTAAACTCAGCATGGGGGTAATACCACTGCCCGCTGCGAGTAAAATTAACTGTTGATCATTTACAGTCAATTGCATATCGCCATAAGGCTGGCCGAACTCTAAAACGTCGCCGATTTGAGCCTGCTCACAAAGCCAATGACTTGCCTTACCTTGGTCTACCATTTTTACATTCAGTAAGACATGTTGCGCATCAATCTGGGTCAAACTATAGGTACGTTCATAACGTACGCCTTGAACCACGACATATACAGGATGGTGCTGTCCCGCTTGCCCCATTTGAAAGTGACGGTTGGTTTGCAGCGTCAAACTCACCATATCGTGTGCAACTTGCTCTTTTTTTACCACTTTACCCAAAGCTTGGTGTATCGACCAAAGTGGGTTGATTTTTTGAAGCCAAAAGTTAGCTGTGTGTCGGTCTATAACACTCTCAGCATACTCAGTTAAAGGAGATTTAGTTTTTTCAAGGATCTGCATAGTAAAGGACCACGCCATAGATTTTGAATTATTATACACATGTATATATATTTGTATATATACTCTGATTGTTTCGTTTCGTTTCACAATGCCGACCAGTGGGGCTATAATGAACCGATTGATTTAATTGCTTGATAAATATGACACCGACCACCATTCAAACCCATACAACCAACACAGAGCATGAAGCTTCAAAAAAACATGCACCAGTGCTTGCACGTAGTGTTGGTCGAAAAGCAACGATTACAAAAGATGAACTGTTTCAAGCTGCTTTAAATTTGATTGGTCCTGAAAAAAGTATTGCATCCCTGAGCTTGCGTGAAGTCGCACGTGAAGCAGGCATTGCGCCGAATAGTTTTTATCGTCATTTTAAAGATACCGATGAACTTGCTATTGAGTTGATTGAACGTGCAGGTGTTGTGCTACGTCAAATTTTGCATGAAGCACGGATTAAGGCCATTCGCCAAGAAAGTATTATTCGTAGCTCAGTCGAAGTTTTTATTGAACAACTCGATGCGGATGATGGCAACTTAAGCCTGCTATTACGCGAAGCATATACGGGTTCAGCATCTTATAAAAATGCGGTCGAAAGACAGTTGAATTATTTCCAGCAAGAGCTCAAAGACGATTTAATTCGTTTAGAACGTTTAAATAATAGCAAACTCTTCCACCCTGAATTGGTGTCCATGGCAATCACCCAATTGGTTTTCAATATGGGTGCCAAAGTGATTGATATGCCAAGTGTAGAGCGTAAAAAAATGGCTGAACAAACCATGATCATGATTCGCATGATTTTGGAAGGTTCACGCCATTTGGATGAAGCGATGATTCGCTAATCTGTGATTACACCCAACAGATTCGCTGAAATATCTTCTTATTTGTTTCCCTGTTGCTCTTTAATGAGCTGTTGCACAAATTCTGCGGTCTGTTTCGGTTGTTCTAGCGGAAACATATGCCCGCCTTCAAGCACGCTATAGTCAATCGCATAGGTTTTTTTCATCCCTTGGGGTAAACCTTGTTTATAGAAATGGCTATCTTTTGCAGTCAACACGGCTTTGTTGCACAAACCTATCTGTAAAGGGTTTTTCAGCGATATAATTTTCAAATGAAGAAGCCTACACACAAAATCTACCGCACAACCAATTGGCCCGCATATAACCGAGCACTCATGAGTCGCGGAAATATTGCCATTTGGTTTGATCCTGCTACGCAATGGTATGCGCCATCAAAAGGCAAACAAGGGCGAAATCAAACCTACTCTGACGCAGCCATCCAATGCTGCTTAATGATTAAATCCTTATTCCGTCTGTCTTTACGTATGGTCACTGGCTTTGTGCAAAGTCTGATTAAACTTTGCGGATTAAATTGGATAGCTCCAGATTACACCACGCTTTGTAGAAGACAAAAGCATATTGATATTGTAATCAGCTACCAAAAAAGTAGCGATGGGCTGCATCTACTCATGGACTCTACAGGCATGAAGTTTCTAGGTGAGGGCGAATGGAAACGCAAGAAACATGGACCTGAATATCGTCGCCAATGGCGTAAACTTCATATTGGTATAGATGCTAAAACCCTACAAATACGAGCAGTTCAGCTTACAACCAATAATGTCAGTGATTCACAGGTGCTTGGTGATTTACTTAATCAGATTCCACAAGATGAGCAGATTAACTCTGTTTATACCGATGGAGCTTATGACACCAAGCAATGCCGTCAGGTCATTGCAGATCGGCAAGCGCATGCGGTGATTCCACCTAGAAAAAATGCGAAACCATGGAAAGATACAAAGAGTAGCTCGCTAGAGCGAAATGAATTACTTCGAACAATTAAACGTTTAGGCAGGACACTATGGAAAAAATGGTCAGGCTATCATCGGCGAAGTTTGGTTGAAACTAAGATGCATTGCATCAAATTATTAGGAGATAAACTCAGCGCAAGGAGTTTTGATAGCCAAGTGAATGAAATCCATGCACGTGTAGCAGTCCTTAACAGATTTACGGAATTAGGTCGACCACTTACCCAAGTTACGCCTTAAATTTAGCTCAATTAGGGGCGCTTTGCATTTCAAATCTTTGTGCAACAAAGCCAGTCAACACATGAATCGGCATATCAGGTGCTTTGCGTGGGGTACGCCACCACCATGCAGGCACAGTCCTGAAGATCTCAGCTTCAGTCTGTTTGGGAATGGTTAGCGTCACCCCATTTCGAGTCGAATCACTTTTTAAACCACACGCTATAAAGTCCGCAAAACACTGTTCATCAAAGTCTTTAAAAATACGATTCGGTCTGAGCGCCTGACTGGCCTGCTCAATACTTTCCCAATGATCACGCCGTTTGACGGTCACCGCAGCTGGGGTAAGTTTTTCAATGGACTTTGATCCCAGCTTTTGTAACGCTTCAAATAAAAAGGCTTTTGAACCGATCACAAACGGTGGGTCCATGATAATCACTTGCGAAAACAACTGTGGTTTTTTATAGGCCGCCATAAGTGTGAGTAAAGAGCCAAAAGAATGCCCTAAACCAATCACTTGTTGCCGTGGAAACTGCTGTTCAATATCTGAAATAACTTGATCCACCAACGCTTCCCAACGGTATTCCACGGGATAGCGCGGATCTAGACCAATCATCGGGATCGCTTTGACATCAAAATCTTGATTTAAAAACTGGAAAAATTTTTGATAGCTGCCCGAGGGAATGCCGTTTGCATGGGTAAAGTGTAAGGCTGATTTGCTCATGTCATTCAAATCTATTTTTATAGCATCTTTACCATAATCGTTTTTTAATCTAAACGAAATGGCGCAGGATGAATCCTAAGTCATGGACTTTGATCACTTCGGCCAATTTTAAAAATATTCCGTGATAGATCTGAGATCACTTTGCAGAAACAGTTAGATTTTGATTGCCTAAGAAAGTAGCGCCACAGTTGGTTTTGTCTCCGGCAATCACCACAGCACGCCCCAAGACCGTTGTACTCTGATCTGCTGCAATCGCAGAAACCACCATTCGACACTTTGGACAAAAGTGCTTCATTCCATTTAAATGCACAGCAATACCATTGATCACAAAACTATTTTCACACTCAGTGACTATGCCACCATGTGTTGTTTTTGAACCCATTGTTACTAGAGCTTTAGACATAATTTATTGTTCGATACATTAGAGTTTTAATGGCGAAAATTCTAGCATAAGCAAGCGCTTAAAATTTCAATGAATTACTTTTCAAATACAACTTAGACATCCCTTTTTTAAAATTCATTAAAAAAGCACCCGAAGGTGCTTTTCATACAGCAATTCCAATTATGGTTTAACCACAACCATCACTTGAATTGCTTCTGGTGTGACCGATAGGCCATCTAGCAAACCGAGGCCTTCTTTTTGCAATTTTTGTAGGCGTGAAATTTCATCTTCACGAATACTCGGATTAAACTGCTTTAAGTAAGTCAGGCGGTCAATTTCGTATTGCCACTTACTGCCGTAGACTTCTTTCGCTTGTTGCACAAAGCTCGGTAAAGCCGCACGTGCAAGCTCTAAAGCTTGTACATAACGCTGTTCAATCACTTCACGGCGTGCTTTCACGACTTGACGACAGCTATTACCATCCAAATGATGCAAGTACGGTTTTAAGATTTCAGGCGCAATTTTCTGCGACAGGTCTTGACCCTTTTCACTCAACAAAACGCGAACTAGCTGCTGCGGTAAGCTTGAAGGCAAATTCAATGCTTTCGGTGCAACTACATCGACCTTAAACCACACTTCTAACAACACAGAACCTTGTGGTAAAGCCGCTGACTTCAACACTGCAACGTTGGTACTACCAAAACCTTGAGTGTTGATCATTTCCATCACACTTTCAGTAAATGGATGTTCAAGGGTTAAATACTGAGCATCTTCACGTATCTGAGCTTGATCGCGATAGAAGGTTGCAGTCATGCCTTCTTCGTCCAAGGTTAAACCTTGAACTTGCATTTGATCGGTTGGTTTAATGATGACTGTACCATTGCTTTGTTCGTCAAAATCAATGTTTGTCGACGCCATAAAACGCTTCATAAACATTGGCAAAGTGGTGTTGTCATCATAAGACTCAAGCGCTTGTACAATTTCTTGCGCCACAATTGGACGACAAGAGTTGTATTCAAGCAAACGGTCGCGACCTGATTGTAACTCTGCTTCTAAGGCTTCGCGTTGCACGCTAACTGCTTCGAGTAAGTCATCAAACTGCTGACCTTGATCTGTCAGTAAACAATCTTTCAATTCAACAATAAAGTTTTCTTGTAAAGTTTGCGCAGTTGGCGAGATATTACTGAAAATATTCAAGGCTTCGTTATACCAACGGAACATACGTTCTTGCGCTGTACCAATTAGATACGGCACATGAATTTGAATCCGGTTTTCTTGACCAATACGGTCTAAACGACCAATACGTTGTTCAAGTACATCTGGGTTCGCAGGCAAATCAAATAAAATCAAATCTGATGCAAACTGGAAGTTACGACCTTCAGAACCAATTTCAGAGCACAGTAAAATTTGTGCACCATAAGATTCTTCAGCAAAGTAGGCCGACGCTTGGTCACGCTCAAGTAAACTCATGCCTTCATGGAACATAGCGGTACGAATACCCGCATGTAAACGGAGTACATTTTCAAGCGCTTCAACTACTGGACCACTACGTGCAATCAACAACACTTTTTTGTGTTTTAAATCTGTACGTAGTTTTTCCATGAGCCACATGACACGCGGGTCAGCTTCCATCCACGCACCGTCAAGCTGTGCTTCTTCTGGCCACATTTGTTCACGCAATTTACCATCTTTAGACCAGTTTTCTGGTGCAGGCAAAGGTGCAGGCTGACAGTCACGACCTGGGAAACCTTGAATGGCCTCACGGGTGTTACGGAACAAAATACGCCCTGTACCATGACGGTCTAAAAGCTCATGAATGGCACGGAAACGTTGTTCGGGTGCATCTTCAATGCGATGCCCTAGCAAACCCTCCAATGCAGCCAAATGCCCTTCTTCAAGTGGCATATCTGACATCAGTACTTCAGCAATTTTTGCAGTTTGTTGATACTGGGTTTCTTCATCCAAGAAACGATCCAGCGAACTAAAACGCTGCGGGTCAAGTAAACGTAAACGCGCAAAGTGACTTTCCACACCCAGCTGTTCTGGGGTTGCCGTTAACAGTAAAACACCCGGTGTTTTTTCTGCTAGCTCTTCGATCAAGTCATAGCGGTCATTGCCACCGTCTTCTTCATTCCACATCAAGTGATGTGCTTCATCGACCACCAACAGATCGAAACCAGCTTCTAGGGCTTGTTCACGCAAGTCATCATGGTCAATCATCAAATCGATTGACGCAATAATGCATTGTTCAGTCAGGAATGGATTCAGTTCAGGGTCATGTTCTTTGATTGAAGCCGTACGGGTTAAATCAAATAATGAGAAGTTCAAATTGAAACGACGACGCATTTCAATCATCCACTGATATTGCAGTGAATCGGGTACCAAAATTAGGATGCGTTCTGAACGGCCCGTTTTAAGCTGTTGATGGATGATTAATCCAGCTTCAATGGTTTTACCTAAGCCCACTTCATCGGCTAAAAGGACACGGGGAGCAAAACGCTGACCCACTTCGTGTGCAATATACAACTGATGAGGAATCAAACCGACACGTGAACCGACCATGCCACGTAAAGGGCTCGACTTCATATTGGCTTGCATCAGCATTGCTTCAATACGTAAGTCGTACCATTCTTTATAGTCAATTTGGCTTGCCAATAAGCGATCAAGCGGTTTAGACAGCTGAATTTGAGCGCCAATGCGAGTCTCATTCAGTGATTTACGTTCTTCCGTACTATCTTCTAAGCGACGAACAACATTATAACGCACCACACCATGACGGTCTTCATGTGATTCAACCGTCCACTTGGTGCCTTCTTGATCTTGTAATTCATCGTTCACGTTAAAAATGATACGTGATAAAGGTGCATTATTCCGTGCATATACACGTGTTTCATCACTTTTAGGGAATAAGATGCTGACAGATCGCTCATCTACATCAATAAGAACTCCTAGACCGAGTTCCGTTTCAGTATCTGATAACCAACGTTGACCAATAGCAAACTGCTGCAATTTTTCCACCTTCATCTACAAGTTAGGACTGCAAATTTAATGCTCAAACATTGTTTGATATTTGAGCAAAATTATACACCTTTAAGCAATATATTTTGACATAAAGCTCACTAAAAAAGTGAGCAAATTTGATGATTCCACGTACTTAAAATGGTACTGGACAAATAAATTCGATACGTTCATTGGTTTGGGGATGATGAAAACTCAAACGCTCTGCGTGTAAACACAAACGCGGCATCAAATCTTGCTGGTCAGGCGCAGCATAGAGCGTATCTCCCACGATAGGATGACCTAAAAACTGCATATGTACACGAAGTTGATGTGAACGCCCTGTAATGGGGGTGAGCGCCACACGAGTCACGGGCTGACCCTGTATTTCAAAATGTTCAATGGCTTTCCACTCCGTCAAAGCAGGCTTGTTATGACTGGGCTCTGCAATATGTAACGGTGGACGGGATGGATCATAAATCACAGGCACATCAACAGTGCCCTGACCATCTAAATGACCAGCCACAATCGCTTGATATGTTTTATCGGTTTGACGTTCTTGAAACTGACGAGAAATGGATTTTTGTCCCCAACGGCTGAGACCAAAAACCAAGATACCCGAGGTATCGCGATCAAGACGGTGGATCAGTAGTGTTTTAGGTTCTAGTTTGACTAAACGATTGATCATACAATCTTGTAAGTCTTCTGTCTTCCCCGGAACGGTGAGTATACCTGCAGGCTTATGGATGACCATAAAATCTTCATCCCGATGAATCAGGTGTTTGGTTAGAAAATTACTCAAGGTTCCATTCCAAGCTGATCGCGAAAACAAGCGGGCAATAATAAAAAGCTTAAGCCAGAAATACAATGCAAAAATCGTTTTTTTAATCATGAACCGATATTGATTGCATTATTTAACGTCAAACGCCGAATCACAGTCCGTATCGATAAGCGAGACATAGAGATATCACTCTATTATGACAAACGATTTCGAAATAACCACGCAGCCAAAGGCAAGGTAATTATGGCTAATATTAACATTGGTACAAAGTCCCATTTCACTTGCGCAAAACTCGCACCTTCCAAATACACCCGTTGTACCAAGTCTATGCCAAAGCGTAGCGGGTTGGCATAAGTCAGCCAATTCAACACTTCTGGCATATTTTGTACAGGAGTTAGTAAACCAGATAAAAGTGTCAAAGGCATGATCAAAAAGAAAGTATACAGCATGGCTTGTTGCATATTCAGTGCAATCGCTGAAATCGACAGTCCCACACCCACAACGGCAATGTTAAAGGCAAACAATCCAAAATAAAGTAAGGTCAAGGAGCCATTCATCGGGATCTGGAACCAGAACAGAATAATTGCCAAAATGATGGAAGATTGAACAACCCCAATAATAATCGGCGGAATGGCCTTCCCAATCATAATCTGCGTCGGGGTATAAGGTGTAACCAAAAGCTGATCAAAAGTCCCTTGTTCACGCTCGCGTGCTACTGAGAGTGCCGAAAGTAACAGTGTCTGCATCATACTTAAAGTTGCAATCAGAGATGGCATGATGCCCCATCTCGACTCGACATTCGGGTTATACCATGTCCGCGCTTGTACCGTGATCGCGGAGTTGGATCCCAAACGTTCTTGATTCACCAGCCCTACTACATTACTGATATAAGAACCCGCCATACTTGCGGTCGATGAGTTTCTCCCATCTAGAATCACTTGAATCGGCGAAGGCTCTTGATTATTGAGCTTATCCTCAAAATTAGCAGGAATGGTGATAACCGCCAAGGCTGTTCGATCATTAATAACCTGTTGAATTTGTTGATTATTCTGCAAATCTTCTGTTCGTTTAAAAATTCCTGAACCATCTAAATGTGCTAAAACTTGTTGTGAGCTTTGGCTTCGGCTTTGATCCAACACAGCATAATCAACATGATTGACATCATAACTTGCGGCATAACCAAACAAGACCGCTTGGATAAATACAGGTGCGATTAAGGTCACCCGATTTGCAGGATCGGCTAAAATGGCTAAAAACTCTTTTCGGATCAGCACCCAAAGATAACGAAACCAGCGCATTAACGTTGTCATAACACCATTTTTCCTTTCGCTAGCCCAAACGCTTTTTCAGTGTACGTGCGGTCATTACTGTGAATAGCACGATATAGATCAGTAAAATGCCACATTCTTTGAACCATAAAGACCAATCATCACCACCGAGTAATAATGTTTTAATCAAAGTCATATAGTGCGTTGCCGGTAAAACATTGCTGACGATTTGCACAATTAGCGGTAGGTTTCGTGTGTCGAACACAAAACCTGAAAGCATCAAAGCGGGCATGAAGCTGGCAAGCAGTGCCATCTGACTGGCTTGAAACTGACTTTTTGATAGGCCTGAAATCATCAGCCCCAACAGTAACGACACCATTAAATATAAAAAAGAAGCGCTCATGACAGAGAGCAGTGATGCGCGAATGGGTACATCAAACAGAACATGTGCTGCAACTAAGCACATCACAATATCGATCATCCCAATCACGATATAGGGCGCCAGTTTTGAAAGTACAATTTCTAGAGGACGTACGGGCGTAACATATAATGCTTCTAAAGTGCCACGCTCGCGCTCACGTGCAATCAGCAAACCTGTTAAAAATGCTCCGACTAAAGTCAAAATCAAGACAATTAAACCCGGTACTAAAAACCACGTACTATTTGCGGACTCGTTAAACCACATACGTTGTTCAACCGTGATGACGCTACCCACCGAAGCTGCATTTGTTCGGTCTGCTTGTATCAAACTGGCGGTATTGAGCGCACTGGTAATATAGCCCTGCAAGGCCGAAGCAATACTGGTCGAACGGCCATTGGTAATGACCTGAACAACACCCACTCCCTTTGTATATTGCTCCGCAAAGTTGCTGGGTATATTGACGATGGCATCAATTTCAGCCTTGCCCATTGCGGCTTCAGCTTGGCTAAAGCTTGGATAGTGCTTGACGGTAATGTATCTAGAACCGTTTAAGCCACTCATCAGTTGCTGACTCTGTGGCGTGGGTTGTTGCTCCACCACCCCGACTCGTCCGTTGGTTAAATCGAAAGACAGTCCATAACCAAACAGCAAAATTAAAATAATCGGTAAAATGAAACCGATCGCCATACTACTTTTATCACGAAGCAGCTGTTTGGATTCTTTACGTGTCAAAGCAAACAGTCGTGTCCAGAAAGCTGAGAAATGATTCATCTGACGCTCCTCAGTGAGCCTGTATGTCCGCACGGGACTGTTCAACGATGGCAATAAAAGCGCTATTCATATCGTTTACACCCTCTAACTGCGCCATCCCACGAATCTGTTGAGGTGTGCCAATCGCCAACAATTTCCCTGCATCTTGAATCGCAATCCGATCACAATATTCAGCTTCTTCCATAAAGTGTGTGGTCACAATAATGGTCATGCCTTGATTTGCCAGCTCCCCAATGGTGTACCAAAAAGAGCGCCTTGCTAACGGATCAATACCACTGGTCGGTTCATCTAAAAATACAATTTCAGGCTGATGTAACAGTGCTGCTGCCATCGACAAACGCTGTTTAAAACCATTTGGTAGATCAGCACTTTTAGCATGTGGCTTAAGTTCAAACTGAAGCAACGCTTTATCAATTTGCTGCTTTAACTGTTTGCCCGATAAGCCATAAGCGCCACCAAAAAAATTTAAGTTATCCAGTACACTCAAATTGCCATACAGGGCAAACTTCTGCGATACATAACCAATTTTTGCCCTTGCCTGAGCACGAGCTGTGCGCAAATTCATGCCTGCCACTTCCAACACACCACTGCTGGCGGGCAGCAAACCACAAAGCATACGAAACGTTGTGGTCTTACCTGCACCATTAGGGCCAAGTAAACCAAAAATTTCGCCTCGAGATACATCAAACGAGGTACTGGCCACGGCGGTAAAATCACCAAAGATGCGTACCAAATCCTTCACCACAATCACAGGTTTTTCGAGCTGCTGTTTTACATTCTGCTCTGTTTTCACTTGTGGTGGATCAGAGTTTTCGATCAAAGTTATTGAAGGGTCTAAAGCTAAATTTTCCTGCGCCAATACCGTTTTTTGAGTATGCTTCGCCTCATGTAAAAGCAACATAAATGCATCTTCCAACTCTGCTGGCCTCTGTTCCGCAACAACGCCTTTGGGCAAAAGATCTGCTGGGAGTGATGGGCTTTCAGTTCGAGTAATAAAACGCACTACATTGCCTTTGGGAACTGCATCGGCAATATAATGTTGATGATCAAGTAAATGTGCTTGTAATACCCGTGCCTTCATGTTGGGACTGGGTTTTACTTGCCATGTTTGTCCCTGTGCCTGAGCCGTCAGTTCATCGGGTGTACCTTGCTTTAAGACTTGCCCATCCAACATGACATAAACCTGATGACAGCGTTCAGCTTCATCCATATACGCAGTACTGAGGATGACACTTAAGTTCTCCTCCCTCACCAACTGTTCAATGATGATCCACAAATCACGGCGTGAGAGTGGATCGACACCGACACTTGGCTCATCCAACAGCAATAGTTCAGGTGAACGGACTAAAGTGCAGGCCAAACCTAACTTCTGCTTCATGCCTCCAGAGAGTTTTCCTGCGGGACGTTCAGTAAAGCGCGCCAAGTCGGTAATCTTGAGCAAACGTGCAAAACGTTCCTTGCGAACGTCCATTGGCACGCCATGCAAATCCGCATACAAGTCTAAATTTTCTTGAATACTGAGGTCTTCGTACAAACCAAACTTTTGCGGCATGTAGCTGATACGATCTTGCACAGATTGTGGATCTTTGGCGACATCCATTCCTAAGACTTTTAAGCTTCCAGTGGTTGGCTTATATAAACCTGCGATCAATCTTAAAAATGTGGTTTTACCAGCACCATCAGGCCCGACCAAAGCCGTCAGTTTTCCTGTTTTGATCTGCATATTTATGCCTTGCAAAGCCTGCACATCATCTAAACCTTTTTGTTCTGCTTTAAAGGTTTTGTTTAAATCCGTGGCAATTACAATGCTCTCTACTGACATCGACATACTCCCCTGCCCTAAGGATTGTTCGTGGCAGTTGGACGCGATGATTTGGCTATGTGCACCGTCACAGGTTGTCCCATTTTCAACTGGTCATTCGGGTCATCGACATAAATACGGACTTCATAAACCAAAGTTGTGCGAATATCTTCGGTCTGTACCGTTTTCGGGGTAAATTCTGCGACAGATGAGATATAACCAATTTTTCCTGTGATGGGCTGATTCGGTTGTGAGTCACGAATGACTTGTGCTGCTGCGCCCATGTTGATATATCCAAGATCCGTTTCACTGGCATAAACACGCACCCATTTAGGATGGATCAGGGCAATGGTATAGACGGACTTGTTTGAAGTCGTCATGTCGCCAACTTCTTGTAAACGTGCACGAATTACACCATTCACAGGCGCCAGCAACTTACTTTGAGTAATTTGGTAATCAATCAAATCAAGATTGGCCTTGGTCGATTCATATTGTGCTTTAGCCGCTTCACGATCTTCTGTGCGCGCACCTTTCAAAAGTAGCTCTAGGTTGGCTTTGGTTTCACCTACAGCCGCTTCTGCCATTTTCATATTGCTTTTTGCAGCATCAACCTCTTGCTTACTCACCGCTTGACCCGCAGTACTCCGATTTAAGACATTTAAACGTTGGTATTGTTTATCGGCATTTTCAAACTGGGCTTGGGCAGACTGCACTTTCGCTTTCGCTTGGGTAATCTCTTCAGGTCGATTGCCCGCAGCTTGCTCATTTAAGGTTTGCTGTTGAACGTGTAGCTGTGCTTGGGCTTGCTGTGCTTGTATAGTCAGCGATTCGGTATTTAGTTCGGCAAGAACCTGACCTTTTTGAACGCGATCACCTTCTTGAACAGCCAATCTTTGAATACGTCCAGCCGTTTCAAATGCCAGCGAGACTTGTCGAATATCGACATTGCCATATAACACCAGATGATCGGGATCGGCTTTGTCTCGACTGAACCACAACAATGCAGCCGCTACTGCAATGAGCAACACCCCAACCAACAGTATGAACTTACTTTTGTTCATGTACACCAAACCTTCGCTTAGTTTTAATACAAGTTTAAATTTAATTTAAACTATAACAATTCAATTAAGAAAGATATACTTCAAGTCTAAATTTTGATGCAGAGTAAATAATGTCTAGAGCTGGACGTAGTGATGGTGATTTAACCAAATCGAAAATTTTGGATGCTGCTGGCCGCCTAATTGCTCAGGATGGTTTTGCAAAAACCACGAGTAAAGCAATTGCCAAGCTGGCCGAAGTCGATTTGGCTGCCATTAACTATCACTTCGATGGTCGTGATGGCTTATATCGTGCCGTACTTGCCGAAGCACATACGCATTATATTGATGAACAAGAACTCTTGACCTTACTTAACAGCTCTAAAACGCCCACTGAAAAACTAGAAGCTTTTTTTGAAAGCCTAATCGGCAAACTGGTTGAAACCGATGTCTGGCATAGCAAAGTGTTTGTTCGTGAACTTTTTTCACCGACCACCCACCTATACACGTTTATGCAAAATGATGGTGCGCGAAAGTTTCTTTTGGTCAAAAAAATTATTAGCCAAGTTTCAGGTATTGATGAAAATCACCCTGCACTTTTGCCTTGTGTACTCAGCACAGTTGCACCCTGTATGATGCTGATTTTGGCAGATGCAAATGGTCCAAGCCCAGTTAAAAATGTCTCCAAGCTTGAACCTGCGCTTTTGGTCAAACATCTCATGACCTTTTCAGTCGCAGGTTTACAAGCCGCTAAACAACTTTATCTTTGATAAACCAACTGTCCTTGCTTATAGGTTGCAAGAACTTTGATGTCTTTGATCTTAGACGGATCAATTGTGATTGGATTGTCACTTAAAACTACAAAGTCACCGTATTTCCCAGTACTTAATGTGCCTTTGATGTCTTCTTCGAAATACTGATATGCAGCCCAGTCCGTCATCGTTTTAAGTGCGATATACGGGCTGACTTTTTGTGCCTCACCCAAAACTTTGCCTGTTCGCGTGATGCGATTAACGGTTGCATCCAGCACCATCATGCTTTTCGGTGGGATAACAGGAGCATCATGATGCTCGGTGAAAATCATGCCTTTTCTTAAAGCTGAACCCGTCGGTGAGATGTGTTCAGCACGCTTTTCACCTAAGGTTTGTGCTACATGCCAGTCGCCCCAGTAGTAGGTATGCAAAGAAAAAAATGAGGGAATCAAATGAAGCTGTTTCGCCCGATCCAGTTGATCCTCTCGCATAGTTTGCGCATGAATAATCACATCTCGTCGCTGTGAGGCATCATATTTCTTTTGTGCATTGGCAATCACATTGAGGTATTGATCAATCGCGGCATCACCATTGGCATGTGCCAAAATGGGCCAATGTTGTTGAAAAGCCAAATCAAGCATGTGCTGGACTGTTTTTTGCTCTGGAAATGCAGGATAGCCACGATAGTTCTTATCTTTCCCTTCAGGCGGAACCACATAGGGTTCAGTTAACCATGCTGTTTTACCTTGGGGTGAACCATCTAAGCTAATTTTCACGCCACCAATTCTAAAGTGATTGACATAGTTTTTGCTTACTCCTTTTTCAAGCATATATGCCTGTTCTGAACTGATATCAGGATAAGAGACGACATCAATCGCTAATTTGTTTTGATTAGCCAAACTGCGCCAAAGTTCTGAAGTACCACGATCAGCTCGTCCTTCTTGTACCGTGGTGTAACCATTTTTCATATAGGTCTGTACCGCAGTCAACGCCATCTGCTGCATCATTTCAGGTGGGACCATTTTAAGCGCCTGTAGCATGGCTTCAATCACAACACTTTCTTCCAGTACACCATTTGGAATATTTGTCCCGACTACTCGTCGAATCACACCACCACTGGGGTTGCTACTTTTTTCATTAATGCCTAACAACTCTAGCGCTTTGTGATTCACAGAGGCCAAATGTCCAGACTGATGCAAAATCAGTACAGGTTGAGTCGTTGAAATCTGATCTAAATCTGTGGCTGTTGGATGAGCTTTCTCTTGTAGCTGGGCATCATCATAACCATTGCCAATAATCCAGCCAGAAGTGGCTTGGACAAAGGTTGGATTTTGCTTCGCCCACGCCTTCATTTCTTGGATAAGTGTGGCAATACTCACCACCTTGCCATCTGGCGGCAGATATAAATTTGCCACAGTTTGCTGCATACCGACAGAGTTTAAATGACTATGGGCATCGATGATGCCAGGGATGACGGTCTTGTTATTCAAGTTTAAGCGTTTCGCCTGTGGCGCAAGCTTTTCAGCCTCAGACAATGTGCCTGTATAACGGATCTTTCCATCTTGAATTAACATGGCATCGACATAGCTGGGCTGCATGCCTTGCATGGTTAAAATGGGGCCACCATAGACCAATAAGGCATTTTGCGACTGTTGTTGTGTGTTTGAAGTGGTGCTAGACAGACTGGTTGCACAACCACTCATCATTACCACAGTGGAAGAAAGTAGAGCCGTGAGTGCAAAAGAAACCTTATTAAAAAGCATGGGTTAAACACCTCATATTGCTAAATATTATATTTTGCTCCGTACGAGCATTCGTTATAGGTATAAAACTTTAAATACAACACATCATCACTCTACCTTAGCACTTTAAGCCGGCTCTTGTCAGGCAGAATAAGGTGCTCAATATTCAACAGATTATTGCAATAACTTTAAGATGTGTTGCAAACGGACATTGTCTATATTTTCTTTATACACTGCATAAATCGGCGCAATGCAAGGGTTATTGGCCTTGAGCATTTTATAAACAATCTGCTTATTCCAAAAGTCACGGATGGCCTCAGGTACGATGGATAAACCAATCCCCGCAGCAATCAAGTTTAAGCTTGAAGTTAAACGTGGCGCTTCTTGTACAATTTTGGGACTAAATCCAGCTTGGTAACAACTGGCCAAAATATTATCGAATAAATCTTGTCCAGCTAAACGTCGGTATAACACAAAATCATGCGGTTCAAGATCCAGCAAGTGAATCGGTTCGGCTTGTTCAGCCAAAGGATGATTGTTGGGTAAAGCCACAATGAGTGGTTCATCTAATACATGTAGACTGGTTAAACCAAGGCCAATGGGTGCGGGTTTACGTAAGAACACAATGTCATTTTTTTCATTACTAATGGAATCTATCAGCGAGCTACTGCCATCTTCTTCCAGATGGATTGAAACACGTGGAAAAGTTTCCCGAAAGTTACGCAGCAAGGTAGGTAAAAAAGGATGTAAGCCAACCGAGTTGGTAAAGCCAATATTAATCTGACCTTCGACCCCCAAAGAAATATCCTGCACACGTTTAGGAATTAACTGTGCATGCGCCAATATCGCAAGGGCTTCTTTGTATAAAACCTTGCCCGCTTCTGTCACCTCAACACCACGCGGCAAACGCTTTAGCAGTTGAGTATTCAACTCTTCTTCCAAGCTTTTGATAATCCGTGTCAACGGTGGTTGTTGCATATTCAAACGAACAGCTGCATGCGAAATATTACTTTCTTCTACCACTGCAACAAATGCTCTGAGTTTATGGATATCGATCATGTCTGCCCTATTAAACATACTTTTTCAGTATATATAACGTCAAAAATAGCATTTTTCAACATATCTCTACAGGTTCATACTAGGCACATTCCACAAAAGGCGAAAGACATGAACCCTGAAGTGCTCCCTGCTGAACAAATAACCCATCCAACTTCACGGGAATTATTTGCAGGCTTTATGAAGCTGGGACTCATGGGCTTTGGTGGCGTATTGCCACTTGCACATCAAATGGTTGTAGAAGACCAAAAATGGCTCAACACGGAAGAGTTCACGCACTTATTGGGTGTCTGTCAAATCCTCCCTGGAGGAAACATCATTAATATGGCCGTTGCCATTGGTTATGAGTTTCAGGGGGTTAAAGGTGCGATTAGTGCCGTTCTCGGGTTAATTTTTGCACCGACGGTGATTGTGATTTTACTGTATCAGCTCTATAGCCAATTTCAAAGTATCCCCGTGATTCAGCACATGATACAGGGACTGGCAGCGGCAGCAGCAGGTTTACTATTTGCGATGGGGCTAAAAATGCTGAAACCCATTCTGAAAAGTTACCTCACGATCTTTACCATTGCGCTGACCATTGTCTTTATGCTGATCATTAAGATTCCCTTGGCATTAACGTTACTGATCTTAGTGAGCATCAATGTCGCAGTCTTAAGCTTGAAAAAAAGAGGAAAAAACGCATGATTTTACTCACCTTAGCTATCGTTTTTACCCAGCTTTCTATACTGGCCTTTGGTGGTGGCAATGCCATTTTGCCAGAAATGCAGCATCAAGTGGTTGAAGTGCATCGTTGGCTTACTGCCACAGAGTTCAGCACCATGTTTGCCATGGCTCAAGCGGCTCCGGGCCCCAATATGATGATTGTGCCACTGGTCGGTTGGCATGTGGCTGGACCTGCTGGACTGTTCGTGACTTCATTGGCAAAGTTTGGGCCCTCTTCTATACTGACTGTATTTGCACTCAAGTTTTGGAATCAGTTTAAGGATCATCCGCTACGTAGCATGTTTGAAAAAGCACTGAAACCAATTACTGTCGGCTTGGTTTTGGTCAGTGCCTATATTATTGCCGCAGCATCTGCTCAGAACTGGTTACTTATCGCGATCGTTATCGTGGCAACGGGGTTAAGCTTAGTGAAAAAAATTCATCCACTATGGGTCATGCTCTTTGGAGCAATGTCAGGCGCACTTTTTTTATAAACAGTCTGTTTATTATAATCAGTATCCAATAACACATACTTTCTGTTTCACCGTTACTTTCAAATGGCTTTGTTGCACAAACATTCAAAAGCTAAACTTCTTCCAAGTTATCTAAATTTAAGTGGCAACTTGGGTGTGAGGTCGGCCTAAATCTGTAAATTTATTTAATACGGCCACACGTGCATGAATCTCATTGACTTGGCTTTGAAAGTTTCTCGCACGGAGTTTATCGCCTAATAATTTGATGCAATGCATCTTAGTTTCAACCAAACTTCGCCGATGATAGCCTGACCAATTTTTCCATATTGTTCTTCCTAAACGTTTAACTGTTCGAAGTAATTCATTTCGCTCTAGCGAGCTGGTCTTTGTATCTTTACAAGGTTTCGCATTTTTTCTTGGCGGAATCACCGCATGTGCTTGTCGGTCTGCAATTACTTGACGGCATTGCTTGGTGTCATAAGCCCCATCAGTATAGACAGAGTCAATCTGCTCATCTTGTGGAATCTGATCGAGTAAATCACCAAGCACTTGTGAATCACTCACATTATTTGTAGTGAGTTGAATAGCGCGTATTTGAAGGGTTTCAGCATCTATACCAATATGAAGTTTACGCCATTGGCGACGATATTCAGGTTGGTGTTTCTTACGCTTCCATTCACCTTCGCCTAGAAACTTTAAGCCAGTAGAATCGACGAGTAGCTGGAGACCATTACTGCTTTTTTGATAGTTAATTGCAATATCAATATGCTTTTGTCTTCTGCAGATGGTGGAATAGTCTGGTGCTGTCCAATCTAATCTACAAAGATGAATGAGACTTTGCACAAAGCCAGTGACCATGCGTAAAGAAAGACGAAATAAGGATTTGATCATTAAACAGCATTGGATGGCTGTATCTGAATAAGTTTGATTTCGACCATGTTTACCTTTGGGTTGAGCGTACCATTGCGTCTTGGGATCAAACCAAATTGAGAGATTTCCTCGATTTATTAATGCACTGTTATAAGAAGACCAATTGGTTGTACGATAGATTTTAGGTGTGGGCTTATTCATTTGAGAATTATATTGTGGAATAAGCCTTTAGAGATAGGTTTGTGCAACAAAGCCTATAAAAGTTAATTAAAATATCTATTTAGTAAATATTGTAATTCATGGTTACATAAAAAGTTATGTGCTTATCAAAACTAAATATTTATGTGTCCTATTCCTTAGAAATAAAATTCACCTGATCAATGACAAGTTCTTTTAATTCCTTTTAGGCACTCTCGACAGACTAAGATTTCATCACCATCAATCGTATAATCGATTTCAGGCGTGCCGTGAAAACCAATTAAACATCTCAATAATTTGATCATGACTTTTCTCTATTAAAAAAAAAACCTCCTTAGCATAGGAGGTTGACTACAGCTTATAGTCCAGAAGTGTAGTATATAGACAATTACACAAATTCAATTTGCGGAATATTACATTAAATTACTATATTTTGTGTTTTACATCACAAAATACAAAGAGAAATTGTCTTAATAATTAAAAATAAAGTCCTTTCAATTCAGCTCTAAATTTAGTCCGACCCTTTTCATTAACTATCGTAATTTCAACATTGGAATCTTTGAAATGGCCTTTAATATATTCCAAAGCACCAACCTCCAAATATCTTGTTTGTACTTCAAAGTTAAATGGGTTACTGACTTCAAAAATACCTACCTTTATTTGTTGCTCTAAATATATAGCCTTAACACACATAGGTGTTGATACTCCCATAAGTTAAGCCTCACATTAATGGTCAGACCAACTTTAACATATGAGAATTTTTAATTCATACACACCTTAAATACTAGGGCTTGTTGAGAATTAACAAAGGCTACTGATTAATTTATAATAGTACTATGGATAGATACATACTTACTGATGCCCAATGGGCAAAAATGGAACCTTTTTGCCTAGGTAAAGTGACCGATCGAGGTCGTAGTGGAAAAGATAATCGATTATTTTTAGAAGCAGTCCTATGGATTGCCCGTACAGGCAGTCCATGGCGTGATCTACCTCCTCATTTTGGTAAATGGAATACCGTCTTTAAAAGATACCGTGATTGGGTGAAAGCTGGTGTATTTGAAACTATTTTTGCATCTGTAAATGAAGATGTTGATTTGGAATACGCCATGATTGATGGAACGATTGTTAAAGTTCATCGACATGGGCAAGGTGCAAAAGGGGGACTTTCAAACAGTCTATAGGTAAATCTCGAGGTGGAATGACCTGTAAAATTCTTGTCTTAGTGGATAGTCTAGGCAACCTTATTAAATTTCGATTAATGCCTGGTCAATATCACGATTTAGTAGAAACCAAACCTTTAATTGAAGATGTTGATTTTCAAGCATTACTGGCTGATAAAGCATTTGATGCAGATTGGCTCATCCAAGAACTCAATGAACGTAAAGTGAAAGTGGTGATCCCACCTAAATCTAATCGAAAAGTAATGAGAGCATTTGATACGATTATGTATAAATGGCGTCATCTCATTGAAAACTATTTCTGTAAGTTAAAAGAATTTAAACGTATAGCGATGCGTAGTTGTAAAACAGATACGAGTTTTGAAGCCATGATTCAATTGTGCGCGAGTTTAATTAACTCTCGGTAATTCTCAACAGACCCTAATTCTTAATCAAAGGTGGCTATTTATTTAGCTAAATGGATTAATTGAGCATTATTTAGGCATCAATACTATTACGAATAAAGTTAATCCACCATTAAAAACCCCACCAATAGGCCATATTGAGTGGGGTTTCATTTGTCATAAGACGTTCATCTATTTACTTAATATCTTTTACTTTAAGGCAATCTCGGCAAACCTCTAACTCACCATCTTTACAATGATGAATTTCCACTACGCCATGTAGTCCGAATAAGCATTTCAATAATTGAAACATTCAATATCACTCTCAGTTAATATCCATGTGCATCGAATATTTAGGGAAAAAAACCTGCACCTTGGGGAAGGTGCAGGCAGAAAACTGATATTAACTATTCATGGAGAAGCTAATACCGAGCATTCTAGTCGGATTTATGTGAATTGTCTTGTAACTATTGGTAATACTATGTAAGTTTGGATTAATATAAAACTTTAAGAAATTGAGGTATTAAAAAAGCCCATCAGAAATGGCTTTGTTGCACAAACCTATCTCTAAAGGCTTATTCCACAATATAATTCTCAAATGAATAAGCCCACACCTAAAATCTATCGTACAACCAATTGGTCTTCTTATAACAGTGCATTAATAAATCGAGGAAATCTCTCAATTTGGTTTGATCCCAAGACGCAATGGTACGCTCAACCCAAAGGTAAACATGGTCGAAATCAAACTTATTCAGATACAGCCATCCAATGCTGTTTAATGATCAAATCCTTATTTCGTCTTTCTTTACGCATGGTCACTGGCTTTGTGCAAAGTCTCATTCATCTTTGTAGATTAGATTGGACAGCACCAGACTATTCCACCATCTGCAGAAGACAAAAGCATATTGATATTGCAATTAACTATCAAAAAAGCAGTAATGGTCTCCAGCTACTCGTCGATTCTACTGGCTTAAAGTTTCTAGGCGAAGGTGAATGGAAGCGTAAGAAACACCAACCTGAATATCGTCGCCAATGGCGTAAACTTCATATTGGTATAGATGCTGAAACCCTTCAAATACGCGCTATTCAACTCACTACAAATAATGTGAGTGATTCACAAGTGCTTGGTGATTTACTCGATCAGATTCCACAAGATGAGCAGATTGACTCTGTCTATACTGATGGGGCTTATGACACCAAGCAATGCCGTCAAGTAATTGCAGACCGACAAGCACATGCGGTGATTCCGCCAAGAAAAAATGCGAAACCTTGTAAAGATACAAAGACCAGCTCGCTAGAGCGAAATGAATTACTTCGAACAGTTAAACGTTTAGGAAGAACAATATGGAAAAATTGGTCAGGCTATCATCGGCGAAGTTTGGTTGAAACTAAGATGCATTGCATCAAATTATTAGGCGATAAACTCCGTGCGAGAAACTTTCAAAGCCAAGTCAATGAGATTCATGCACGTGTGGCCGTATTAAATAAATTTACAGATTTAGGCCGACCTCACACCCAAGTTGCCACTTAAATTTAGATAACTTGGAAGAAGTTTAGCTTTTGAATGTTTGTGCAACAAAGCCATTCAGATATATTGGGATTTTTTAATAGTTTATGATGAAAAAAGAATAGATGCCCAACTAGTTATTGATTTAGTTACCGTTAGTCATCGTTTTTAAGTTTAAATGGGCGAGTTTTCCACATTGGGGAATTACGCCATTCCCCGAAAACAAAAAGCCCACTTTTTAAGTGGACTTTAATATGTTGATATTTCAACGAATTTTGGTAGGTATATCCAGACTCGAACTGGAGACCTCTACGATGTCAACGTAGTATCTTTATAGAAAAAACAATAGCTTATTTTAATATGGGATAATCTTGGTCTAAACGTGACTTTATCCACAAGCCTTTGAATTCTTGTGTACGCTGATTATAACATCTATTTTGAAATAAAAAAGTGAGTGTGTAAAAATGAAAACACGGCAACAAAGACACATTTAGAGGGCTTTTTTAATTCACACACTGCACACAAACGGTGACATGCACTTTTGTCGAAATCGAATGTGCTGTGCAACCCGATAAGAGGATGCACAGCAATAAAAGATTAATTATCTTGAGCAGCATATTTCAAATTATCCGCTACACGATTAGTCCAGCCTTTGCCGTATGTCGACCATGTTGAAAGTGATGTATAAAACCTTAACCGCTCAGCAGTCAAAGTTAGAATCACGTCATTTAGGTCTTGAGCATTCACGGCTTCCATGGTTTTAGGACCAATGATACCGTCAGCAGTTACACCTACCGCTTGTTGCAGCTCTATTACTGCCCGCTTCTTTCCTGCATTAATTGCGAAATCCCACAACTGGAACGTGATAGCGGAATGTAGACCATTACCGCCTAATTTATCCCACCAGTCTTTTTTGTAGATTTCCTTGGCTTGAGCAATCGTAAGATTTTTAATATCCAAATTGGGGTAGGTGTTTGCAGCGATGCCGTACTTGGTGCCTTTTAATATGCCTACTCCAACCTTGCCACCAGTCCAGTTGCCAGGATCGCGCCGATCTGTACTATAGCCACCTTCATGACCAATTAACCTTCGGAATGCTTCATCAAAAGTGATTGAATCCACTGGCAGTTTTGCAAAGCCTAAAATAGTCGGCTCGGGATGTAGTTCAGGTTGATATTTCTTTTTGCCGAAATACGCCAGCGCAGGCAAAACAATAGTTAAAATCAGTGAATGGTATTCGGTCGGGATAAGCTGTGTGTTAATACCCTCCTGCAATAAAACAGGAATTACACCCAATAAAAAAGCCCCAATTAGGGGCCATTTGACGCTGGTATATTTCAGCGCGTTTTCAGGAATGACTTTCATTTTTCCTCTCTCATATTTCGCTCATAAAGTTTGTTTCGGATTTCTTCAACTGTTCTTAAAAGCTGATCAGATTGTTTTTCAAGAACCTGAATACTTTGAGCGTTGGTTGTGGCTTGAGTGTTTACCGTATCTGTTTTGCTCGTCTGAGTATTCCAAGCGACAACAAATAAGCCTGCCAAGAAGATGCCGCCAAAGCGCACAAGACTTGTGGTGTTATCAATCTTGGTTTTACTTTCATGTAGTACCCTAATCTGCATATCCATTTCTTTAAACTTCGGATCAATCTCATTTCGGACTTGCTTAATCTCACTTTTGAAGTTTGACTTTGCTCGGTCTAAATCTTCTTGCAGATTGTCACGAGTCTGAGTTAAGTCATTTCGTGTCTGTTGATGCTCCTTATTGAGCTGCTCCAACTGCATATTCATACGGTCGAGCTTTTGGGGCATTTCAGCTAACTTATCCATGTTTTTGGATATGTCATTAATCTTGTCTGAGATGGCAAGAAGCTGCCCTGCAGTCGCTACTGGTGGATCAGATGAGTAGTCATTTGGCATTGCGCCCCCTAATTTCTGGCAATAAAAAAGCGCCTTGCGAAACAGTGTTTCTCAGAGCGCCATATACTTTTTAAAAACTTAAACTTCGATTTGAATCACTTCACTCAATGGTGCGAGTCGTTTGATCTCACCATCAGATACGAATACGGATGCTCCTAAGTTATAGCGGGTTGAGCTGGTGACCAGATTTAAGCCTGATCCACCTATTACCAACACTTTGTAGTTGGGATGGTCCACACTGGTAATCGTTCCTACAAACTCTGCAGCCGTAGGAAGCAAATCAATTAAACGCTGTAATGCATTACTCACGATTGACACGCTCCACTTTCACGGTCTGATTGACCACAGCATGACTAAACGAGACGCTTACGCTATCTACAATGCCCCACCATTCAGCATTAAAGGCCAACACCTCTCCTGGTACACATTCACCCACTTCAGGTGAAATCGGCATGCTGCAGGTATGGGTTTCGACCATGCCGGCTTTGGCAAGTTTGGCTTTGCCATACGCCCCCATGCTGACATGGTTGAACAATGGATTGTTTTCAGGCTGAAGTAAGGTATTTGCACTAGTTCCTGTGCGTTTCACTTGAGCGACTAATGCCTTTCGATCATTGGTCAGCGTGATGCCGTTGTAATCAGGATAGATCTGATAATCCGTTGATTGACTCACTACCACAGACTCAGGCAACAAGCGATCATGTTCAGCGATCGATAGCACATCCCAAAAGGCCTTTTTATACAGCGGTTTAATGGTTAGCGTATTGCTACTCTTTTCGCTATAAATAAACCCACCACCACTTTCAACCACCATTTTAATGGCATCGATTGGCGCTAAATTGGAATAACTTAAGCACTCACGCTCAACGATCCAGCCCAGTGCATCGATCAACTGCCAATTCAGTACCGTATTGCTGAACACGCGATCTAACTCTGCTTGGCACAACTGGACGGAGGTTCGATCGTTCTCTTGTAAGAATGAACGTAATGGCGCAGTCGGTGCGGCAAGCAGTGCGGTTTGACTGCGACCAATTAAGGTATAGGTGTCTTGCGCAAACTTACGAGAACGTCGTCGGTTCTCAAGCAGCATTTGATGCTCGGTACCATTCACGATAATTTTTAAAATCACAGGTTGGCCATTGATGGGTTCAAGTTTGCCAATCTGGGATGCTGGTACCGTTAAACTATAGGACCAACACCAGCAACTGCGATCGGTACTATAATTCCCGTCATAGACTTCAATCGTTAGACCATTGTCTAGGCGTGTCACAGATAAACTATTCAATATGTACCACCAATTACGATTCGGTATGCCAGGAATGCAATCATCTGCACCAAAGTTGAGTTCAACATTGTGTGCATCCGGTTCAACACACAAGCAAACAAATTCAAGATCGCCCGTCCCTTCATACTGAGGAATTTCAGGCTCTGGCCATGGCTGAACGGGATGCTTGCGATAATGAATAGATTTGGCTTTATCCCAAGGAATTTCGTCCTGTGTGACCAGCTCTAAGCCTTTATCCCAATCAAAGCTAAAACGCTTTTCAAAAACGTGCGCGACATGATGTGAAAATGAGATGTTGCGGCGTTTACGGATCATCTCCTGATGAGTCAGTTCACGGTTCAATCGAAGCTTGATCGGCTCATCAAAATACAAATCACGCGCAATACGAATCTTCAGATTTTCTTGCCAGCGCACACTTTGGTTATGGCTAAGCTTTAAGCCTTGTTCAAACGCCGCATGGATGGATTCAGATAAAGTCTGCCCACGCTCAAAGCCAATGTCACTGCCATGGTTCACCACCAATCCACGATCGTAAAAAAAGGTGTCATTTGACACCCTGAGTACTGGTTTCGACCATGGTATTTCCGTTAAACCAAGCTGTGTGATTGCGTGTTCAAACACAGCACTGAATCTCAGCTCAACACCCAATTGATGATTAATATCGAACAAGGCATCAAAGGCAGGATTGAATGACGTATTGATCTCCGCATCAAGGGAGCAATATGCATTAATCCCCACCACATTCAGCTCAGGGATAAATCCTGTATTGATAGTGGCTTCAAGCTGTGCAGCTTGCCCTGATACAGCATGAAACTCAGCTTGAAATGAAACCTCAATTTCTACTTCAAGTGCATTGAAATCAAAACTCAGTGCCTGAAACAAAGCCAAAAATGATGTATCAATTGTTGCGTCAAGTGATGCAAGGTTTTGCTCATCCGCACCAAAGTTAAGATCGGCAGATCCTGTCGCAATGTCTTTAAAATTAAGATTTACATGATGTGCATCAGGTGGAATATAGTTCGCCACATGTCCACCTCTTTTATGTAGATGGTTTGAGGATCAATGAGTTCATCATCAAGGTGCCACCCGCCTTTAATTCTGGATTAGCAATTGTAATGTTGGCACCCACAGTAAAGTCTGCAACAGGCTCTCCTGCACCATTGAGTAAGCGTGCCCATGTTGCGATGCCATCTTTAGTTACTACTGCTGCATCTGTTTGATTGAGCTCAATGTGGTCAGCATGCATAGTCTTTAAGCAAGGCTTTGGCAAAGTTAGGATCACTAGTTTTGCAGCATTATTGGCAGCTACTGAGACCGAAGCAGGTTTCGTATCATCATAAAAAATAAAGGAAGCATTTGAGCTTCCTTGATCAAGGTAAGTGGCCAGTGCTTGGAGTTGCGCAAGACTGGCTTTTAAGGAGGGTTGAATCATTTGGCCACCAGTTTGTCAGAGATGACTGCGTTATATTGCCCATTGGGATCAAAGGCCACCACAAAGCACTCCAGCCCTACGGCAATGTTCCGAAACGAATAAGTGCCATCAGGCTTTGAAACTGTTTCCCAAAGCAACTGCCGAGTACTTCGCTTAAAACAACATACAGGCACAGGTGAGTAGTTTTGACCGAGCTTTTTTGTTGTTCCCTTGACCACTCCAAAGCCCTGATTATTGTTAAGTATGACCATAATCTGTTTTGAAAATGATCCCACTACATATCCCATAGCTTCCAACTTTTGTTGGTTGGCTGTATATCCACCTAAAAACATTCTAAAGATTTTAATTCGCAATTTTTATTTCCTCGATAGGAAACGCATAAAACACGGCATAATCAGGTGAGCCTGCATCACTAATATAGTGCAATATGATTTTATGACTTAAATCAATATCTGCTGTCTCACTTGGAGATTGACTTGAGTTCATTGCTGGAATATCTATGCCCAATTTAACTTTATAGGCACCATACAAACAACCAAGAATTTGCCCGTTACCTTGTGCATACACACGCATTGTCTCAGCCGTAGTTGTGTTGAAAGAATCTAGGTTGGATGGAAGAAATGAGCTTAATGCTTGTTTTCGATAATCGATATATGAATATGGTGGGTTGTTTACTGGCACGCTATGAAATAATACCTGTACTGCTCCCAAATATGCCTTCGCTGAAGCAAGCATATTTCCATTCGACGCACCAGTAATGCTGCCATATGAACTTCCAATAACAACTGGGTATTTGATTGCATTATAGTTAAATGTATTTGTAGGCAAGATAGCAGCTATGCAACCATATCCTGTCGTGTTTGCTGTACTTGTAAGCATCACAAAATGATATGCACTGCCAATAGTTAGGGCTTTTCTAAAATTTGAAAAACCTTGTGTATAGCTGTAATTGTTAAAGGTTGCATTTGCAGCTTGTTGCAAATCCCATTTAAAACCATCTCCCGGCGTGAGAATTTCTTTATTTTCTCCTAACGCATTGGGGTCTGTGATAATGCCAGTTACAGGATCATATGATTTTCCTACACAAGGACTAATACAGTTACGTCTAGCAGATTGGTTTTGAAAACACAGTCTTAAAAAGAGATCCGATTCATCTAGCGATTTAAATTTATAGACTTGAATATTTAATTGTTCATAAACTAGTGCATAACCCATCGAAGCAATTTTTGTGGTAAATCCACCTGCAACTTCAGATGGAGCAGCATCAATGGTCATAGTGAGTGAAGTTGCGGTGACTGCATCAATCCAAAACTCGCCGCTATTAATTGCAGTCAATGGCCCTGAATTGATCTTAAGCACCCGATCTGCAGCATAACCATGGGACACACCGTAGTTCAGTGTTACTTGATTACCAGTCACCGAAACACTGGCCACAGTCTGTTCGTTATAGCCTTGTGACAGCATTTTCTTAAAGCGATCAGGAAACAGATTTTTAGAACCTGGACAAAAGTCCAAACCTACATCTGCAAAATCAAACATCTTGGTCTGTGTTTGCTTCATTGCCATTATGTTTTACCCATAAAAAAGACCGCCGAAGCGGTCATATTTGAATTGAAAGTTAAGCCACTCGGTCAATATCACCGCGTAGCATGATTTGGAAAGAGTCAGACAGCACTGTTGGTTCTGACTGCTTCACGGTGCGTATTACCCAAATCGGATGATTCGCTGCAATGGTGTTAAAACGCAGTACGTTGCCACTTGCCCAACCATTGCCCCAACCTTCCTTTTTAATAGTGAAATAAGGTGCATTAGTGACTGGATTGATTGGGGAGCAATCTTCAGTACGCACTCCAGTTCCGATCTGGCCAGAGCTTTCACCAATGATTCGGAAAGCATCATTAGAGGTAAAGACAATCGCCCAGCGCTCTTGAATGTTGCCCTTATTAGTAACATCAATCGGGTACAGAGTGTCGTTGTAGTTGGCTGAGATGGAAGCGCCCACCGCCTCATCTTTCCAAAGGCTGTCCCACGTCGCCTGTACAAACTTACGTGTATAACGCGCTTGCATATCACCAATCACCAGTGCTGAACCGACGATGGTATGAGCTGGATCATAGTTGTGCGTCAGAGGCTTAGTGAAAGTCACTTGGCCATTGATTTTGACATCACGCACTAAACCCATGTCCTGATAGCGGTACCTGGCTGAGATAGGTCCAGTTAAATTACCTAAGGCAAAATCACCGTTTAAAGTCACTTTGCCGTAGTCATAATCAACCACATACATATCAAATGGAATTTTAATCCCATCGGCATCTTCAAGTTCACACCAGGAGATCCGTGCATCATTCAATGGATAAGTTTGGCCAGCAATATAATCAGGTAATTCCTGCGACTTACTTGCACTCACAATCCCAATTTCACCCGATCGGAAAATCGGGACTCGTCCATCAATCGGCAAACGGACTGCAGATAGGCCCAGCAACTCAGCATCAATCGGAATATAGCTATAACCGACTGCGCTGTATTTGATGGTTTCAGGCAGCACCATAATGGGCTTGTGAATCCACTGCTTGGTGTCTTTGGTATATTCCAGCTCAGCTACATACCAATCCTGCGCCATAATTTCAGCACGGTTAGTAGAAGTCACTTCAATCTTTTCACGAAAAACAAACTGGCCATAGCCTTGTTCAAAGTTAAAGAAACCATCGCACTCCGCTGTATTAATCACACCAGATCCCGCTGGCATAATATTCAAAACACCACCTTCTACCTTGGTTGCTGACAAAGTTAAGGACTGCGCTCGAATAGGTATCATCGGTGCGCGATATGACACTTGGTTGGTTTTTACACTTTCCAGTTGTGTCACCAATGTCTCTAAGGTTGGATTATTCGCCGCACCTACATCCCAAGCAGATAGCTCTACGGCTCCATTCCCATAGTGGATCTGACCTGCCACCGTTCCTGCACCTGTGGTCACCGATGGATTGCGATAAAGCGATCCGAGCTTATCGACATAGGTTGAATCAGCCAGTGTAAAGCGAACCGAACCTGCAAGAATCTGCTCTGCAAAGCCTTCGGTTAAATCCGTTTTTAGCATAGAACCAATGAGGGTATCCGACCATGATTGAGCTGCTGAACTATCACGATACGAGACACTCACTATCACCGCAGTCGCCACTTCATTCAGGCTTAAAGTATGGGTCTCACTGGTATTTTCATACTTAATGGTCATCCCCAGCATGCCTGCCGCAATTGCCTCCTGAGACGTATTATGCGTTCCATAGTAAGGGCGCATAATCTTCTCGCGTTCGATCGCTTCAAGTGTGGTGCTTGGGGTGATACTCATGCTACGAGACGAATAGTTAATGGTGCCTTGCTGCTGACCTGCACCATTGATTAAACGCCCTGTGGTGGCATCAATCGGCATATCGCGCAGTTCAACCTCACCTGAATAGCCCATATACTTGACGGGTACACGCACCTTCACAGACTTAGGAATCAATGCAGCAGATCCATTGTCCAATTCAATTGAGATGCTGCCATTGGTCGGTACTGCAGTCACTTGAATTGAAGACTTAGCCCCTTTCTGACCTGATACATTGAACGTGGTACCACCATTAGGTAATAAGGTCGGCATCAGCTTGGCAACACCATCTGCATAATCAATCGTACCTGTGGCATCCCCTGTGAATTGCCCTTGGCCGTTATCGGTTGCTGTCTTAGCGACGCCATTCAACAACCAACCAACAGTTAAAGTACCTGCCACAATCGAATCGTTTACGGGAATCTCAACATAGGCTTTGTTAATTGTTAATCCTGAACGCTCCTGAGCCGTGATCATATTGCTCCACGTGATCAAGATTGCACTGCCGACATCGGCGAGCTCACCTGTTGTTAATGACATGGTACCCGTATCGTAATCGATACTGCCTGAACCAAAGGATGAATCAGCACCGCGTAATTGGCCTGCACCATTGTCTCGAAGCGTGTAGACCTGATTCTGAACCAAGTATGAGACTTGCAAACTGCCCGGTGATGGCAACGGAACCAAGTTACGGATCCAGTTAAAACCGATGTTCTCCTGATTGACATAAATCAGATCAGACTCAACTGGTGCAGTCACCGCAGCCGCCGGCATAAAATTAATCGTTAAATTAGTGGTCCCTGTCCCCGCACTTGCATTCCAAACCATAGATCCATTTTGATAATTGATGGTGCCAATGGATGTACCAGCGGCATTTTTAAGCTCACCGCCGACGTCGATAACCGCCGAACCAAATAAAGTAAACTCAACTGATTTTGGCATGACAGACGAGCCGAGATATAAGCTCGACACAGTATTAATGGTGACATTGCTAAAAGTCTTGGACAGCACCCCATCTTTAGCTTTAACAAACGCCACAGAGTCACCTGCAGCATTGATATTCACCATAGGGGTTTCAGTCTGTGCAGAGGGTACCAACTGCGTATACACATCCTTGGCAACCACCGAATAATCACCGACTTGTGCAGCCTCTTGAAGATTAGCGCTGGAGTAATACTTTCCCGTATCCGCCACAATAGTGTCACGGATGATGGTGGTACTCTTTTCACCGCTATACCATTGCTTTGCAGATAGCCCCACAAAATCGGCTTTTAATGCATCACTCAGGCCATAAGTGGCAATCTTATATTCCACCTGTTTGCCGTCAACCATCATAATTGCTGTTCGTGTTGATACTTCAGTAATCCGTAGGAATTGCTCAATTTCTAAGGCTTTGCCTTCATTTGAGATCAATACTATCGACTTACCAATCGATGACTCTGCTTCCTGAGGAAACATGGCCACTTGTAGTGACTTCATGCCTTTCCAATGCGTATCTAAAGGTGTGCCGGCAATCTGTGCACCCTTGGCCAAGTAGTTTTCAATTCGGTTTTGAGCGCTAGTACGCTCATCCGTCCAGCTATCTGTACTGAATAACACGGCGGAGACATTGGGATCTTGGGCATTCTGCGAGATGAATACCGTCGCCCCCATCAATGCATCGGTATCGGCTGTATCCACTGCAGCATAAATCTTTTGGATAGAAGTACGACCTGTGGTGCGATCCATCTCAGAAATATCATTGAACAGATTATTACTTTGACCGTCGACAATTTCACGGCCTGAGTACTTTCCTCCACCATCATCAGCATCTGTACGAATGCGTTCTGACTCAAGGAGCTTTAAATTTTTGGTTTCAATTGGCATCGCTTACCTCAATGAATCGCATAGTGACGTTAAAATAAGTATCAAGTGATGTTGCTGGAGTGCCTTTAACAGTAGAGCTTTCCAGTGCACCGTCTTTATGATTCCAAATCACATTAAACACACGCTGGTCATGTGGCCATTCAAACTGAAGCGTGAATTGCTCTTGCAGGTTCTGCCATAAACGAAGCGTGTTCAGTTCGCTCAGTTTGATCCAACCTTTAGTTTTATTGGCTGGCTGTAATGTGATTGGTCGACCTGCTTTCTTGCGGCCCTCTTGAATAATCAAGGCACCACTGATGGCAAATTCTTGGTTCTGTTCAATCACAGACCAGTTTTCATCAGACCAAAAAAAACCATCCTCAAGTTGGATGGTTTCTCCGGTCGACTTTCGTGTTAATCGCATTACGATCTTCCTTTAATTGCTTCGAGTTCTCGCATCATTTCCTCAAGAGCTGTGGCTTGATCGGGTGCCGCTGATACTGTCGCTGTCTGCCCCGTACCCATATCAATTTTGATTTCCACGCTTTGCTTTGTCTCCATACCTTCCATTGGTTGAATATCAAGACTAGTCGCAATAAGTGGAGCATCCGGCACGGCGGAAATTTGTTGAGTTGAATCTCCACCATTCGACAGTAATGAAGCATTACCACCACCTGTACCACGCGCTTGTGATTTGGCATTCAGCTCATCTGTGCGCGCTTTCATCTTGGCTTTGAAGTCATCCCAATGATCGTTTGTAGCCTTTTGCTCAGCACTGATCTCAGGCTGATCTCGTGAAGTCGCTTGGCTAACTTGACTGACAGTACGCTGAGTAGCAACAGCGGCTTGCTGGATCTCACCAAGTTTAGAAACGGTGGCTTTGCCAGTAGCATCCAGTTGAACCTCAAGCCCTAAATAAGCGGCCTTGGCATTCGCAGCAGCAATGACTTGAGCATCGCCCGAGGCATAAGCTAAACGAATGGTTTCCTCATATGCTTGTTGCAGAGCATCTTGAGTAGCCTCACCACTTTTTAAAATGGTATTGAAGTCATTCAAGGCGAGATCTGCTGCAAGTTTAAGTTGCTCTTTGGTTTTAATCCCTAACCGCTCAAAAGCTGCTTCGACTGGTGATAGGCTATCGGGAATTTCTTGCACGGCGCGTTTTACAGCCTGCATTCCCATCTCAACTTGTGATGTTGATAACTTCCCTTGTTCACCAAACGATTGAAGCTTGGCTTTAGCAGCCTCTATCTCAACTTCAGACTTTGCTGATGCTAACCATTTCTCCCACCCCATATACAGTGCATTAGCAGCTTGCTCCCCCTTTAAACCCAATTCATCAAGGCCATTAGCGTAATTGGTTAAGTGAACTTGGTTAGCAGCAAATTTTTCGGAAACACGATTGAGGGCAATATCAAGATCAACACCCAAAGCCTCAGCACCTTTACGTGCTTGGACGAGTGCTTTACCAGTGTTATTCACACTATCAGTGACTTGGTTGAACGCTTGTACTGAAACTTTTCCAGCTTGATCCGTGGTGACCATATAGCCTTTTGCTATTAGATCAGCCTGCATCATGCCATCCATGACGCCTTTATTCGCAGCAATAGCAGCTTCAGCATAAGCCGTAACAGCCTTTAACTTTTCATCTTCGGTGACTTTCTTGCCATTCAACTCGGACTGCTGATTAGCAAGCATTTGGTCCAAGGTTGCCTTAGATTGAGCCAGACTTTCTGCATTTTTCTGATCTTGGGTTTTACCGATCTCATCAAGAGCTTGCACACCTTTGGATTTAAACTCTAAAGCACCATCCGAAGCTTTCTTATAGTACTCCTGAGCCTTAGTCGCCATTGCATCCATATCAGCAATAGCTTGCTGCTTAACATCACCCCATGTGAACTTTGAAACTAGCTGCACCCAAGCGGCTGCCAAATCATAAATAATTCCAACGAATAGATTTGCAGCAATTTGAATTCCTTTAAACCCATCACTAACAAAACCAATGGCAACATTGAAAGCTTGTATAACCTTGGTGAAGCCATTCGTTTTAGAACTTGCCTCATCAATTCCGTTATTGAAATCATATAGGCCGCTTAGTACATCATTTAGGACATCAAGAGTGATGACAAAAGCCTCACCCAAGGTTTCACCTAGTGTTTTGATTGCTTCATAAATACTTGTTAGGGCTGTTTTTAAGGCAATAATCGTAGTTGTATCAATTCTCTTAAATTGGTCACCAACCCAAATAAATCCTTTCCCAATATCATTTAATAAGCTTTCAACAATATCCATATTGTCTGCGATAGTGACTAACCAATCAGCAACAGTTGCACTTGCACCATTAGATTGATCCATTTCACCAATAAGGATTTGCCAAGAAGTTGCAATCTTTTGAAGGGCATTGGTAATAGTGGTCGGAAATTGATCGTAAGTCTTTTGAACCTCACCGGCTTGGCTTTGCAGGGCTTTTGCCACTCGCTCAGCTGATAGTTCGCCAGCTTCAGCCATTTTACGAAGTTCGCCAGTAGTAACACCCAAGCCTCTAGCTAGAGCCTCTGCAACACCAAAGCCATTCTCCATGATCGAGTTAAACTCTTCCCCGCGAAGAACTCCACCTTGCATTGCTTGAATGAATTGCTGCACTGCTGCTTCACTTGCTTGGGCTGATCCACCACCAATCTGAATAGCTTGTGTAACCGTTTTGGTTAAATTTAATGCTTGTTGCTGGGTCATCCCCATGTCTTTACCAACAGCATTCAAGCGCGTAAACAAACTGCCTGTAGCATCAAGGCTAGAGTTTGTCATTAAAGCAACTTGGTGCACACCAGCCATTGCTGATGTGAAATCGCCACCCTCTCTAGTTGCAATATTAATGCGTGTCGAAAGGTTGGTGTATGAGTCAGCAGTAGTCGCCAATCCACTCACAGTAACACCAACACCCACTGCTGCCATTGCTGCAACCAATGCATTCACAGCAAACCTTGCGCCATTTATGCCCTGTTGCAAGCCAGTAGTGTTTGCAAGCAGATTTAATCGAAAGTCTAAATTCCCAGCCATGTTTTTCCCTTAATTTTTAGACATAAAAAAGCCCACATAAGTGGGCTAAATCTAGGAATAAAAAAACCCACTCAATGGCGGGTCTGTAATAATCTTAAACCTTTATTTTTGTATCTTACGATTCACTACATAGAAAGATGTTGAAAGCGATAAATTATTAATTGCTTTGCAAAAATTGGACGAAAGAGTAAAAAAGCACCCCAGGGTGCTTTTTTGATTACCTACCACATTGTGAACAAACCCACCGATTTGCTACTGCGGATGCTGGTTTAGCAATCATATGCCATAGAAGTATAAAGACCCATATCATTAACCAAATTCCTGCGGTAAAGATTGTTAAGACTAGATGCATCAACCAACTCATTTCTTTAATATTTTTTTGATGCAGAGTCTGCTTTCCGCACGACTTACAAAACATCATTTGTTGAGCTACTTTAGTTGCCATTTCAGTATTCCTCTCAACGCCCGCTACGAATCGTAGTAACTTTGCCATCTTCAATCACAACGACAAATGTTTTGCTATTGCTGTTATAAGTCAATTCACGCACTGAAACGTCTTTACCACCTACGTTTTTAACGTAGTCATAATGCGATGTTGGTTGGCCTGCGGCTGCAACGACTTCACCATAGCTTTGACCTTTGCGAACTTGCTTACCGTTAATGCTTGCCCCTGCTAAATTTGCATTTGCTAATGTAAAAACAGACATCAAAGCAGCTGTAATTAATAATTTTTTCATGAATTTACCCCTCGTTATAATTGGATAAATCATAACCTGCTAAAATTCACAGCACAATGTGAATGTTACTGGTCTTTCTCAAGACTCTTAATGAATTCATTGAACTTCTTATTGATAGCATTCTGTGACCTGGTCGCTATCGCAAAATTACGCATCTTCATGCGCTCGGCTTTTTGAGCTGCTTTGAGGTAGTGACGGAATGAACCGTAGCTCATTTGCATGATGCTTTCATGTGAGTGACCATTGGATGCCAACAACTGAAATACATCAAACCAACTGTTCTTTTTACGCGGATCCACATCGTCCCGGTGTTTAGGTTTTGACTCAGAAAAAAATGCGTCATTCACCTTAATCACAGCATCCAATAACAAGATATTAATTTCGCCCTCTTTTTTGAATAGATCGATGACCTGTTCAATGTTGTGTTGCAAACAATGGGCTATCAATTGCGTCGATTCAAATGGATGAGTATCAAAAATCTTTTGTGTGGTTTCATCTGAATGATTATTCAAAAAGTCTTTAATGACCTGCGCTGCACCCGACCACTCATCAAAGTTATGCATCTGCAACTGGTGCACCAATAGATCGCCAACTTTGACAGGTCGATTTGAAGCTATAAAAAAATCATTCATGATGAAATCTCAAAAAGTACAGGCACAAAAAAAGATGCCTAATGCATCCTATTTAAGTGCCTGTAGTGGGTTTATGCAGCTTTAGGAATTTGGGTGTAGTAACCGTATAAGCCAAGCGCACCATCTTTGTCTTTGGTCAGATCACCCAAGGCATCACCACTGATTTCGTAAGAACCAAACTCTTCATGAATTAGGCCAAAGCTCGAATCGGGCGATTTAATTGTACGGTGCAAAGCTAAGAACACTTTGTCTTTGCTGATCTTATCAATGCCTTCAAAGAACAATGCATATTCAGCACCGAAATCAGATGCGATCGTAGTGTGTGTCACGGCGCCAGTCGTGTACCCAATAACAACTTTTGGCAAATCATCAAGAAACTCGATCGTGCCATAAATTGCATCTAGCTTATATTTCGTTGATTCAATAGGAACTGGTATTGATGCTCCATCAGTCACTGTTGGTACAGTCAAATTAAAACCATCCAGTTTGATCTTTTGACCTTTAGTGACTGCACCTAAATCATGGTCAGCTACGGTTTTGGTTGCGACTGCGACATTTTTACCTGACAGGATATATGCTAGGTTATCAGCATCAACCTGCTCAAGTGTGCCGCTAAACGAAACCGCTGTAGTGTTGTATAGCACTAAATCGGTCGTATCATCACCTGACATTGACTCGGTGTGCTCAATCTTGTCAGCAGTGATTTCAAGCGTAAAGTCAGGAATGTTGCCAAGTTCACGCATGGCACCAACAACGCCTTCAACAATTGGGGCAAGGGAGAACTTACCACGTAATGAAATGTACTTCTTAGCCATTCGCAGGTACCTCTTTAGTTTTTGGTTTAACTTCTACTTTTACCTCTGGCTTGATTGCTTCAATCACACCATCATCTAAAAGCTGTTTAATTTTGACTTGTGGTAGATCACCCACAATTTGCCCTTCCATCCATGGACCAATTGGCTTTAAGGCTTTGTATTGCGTTTTCATAATTTACCTAATTCACATTAAAAATTTTTGCTTCAAATAAAAAAGGCATCCACAATTTTCCTGCCGCACTCATATGTTGAACGCCAGCATTCGCTCGCTGTAAAATATCAACCCCAACTAGATCAGCATCAAAACCTTGTAATTTTTTGAGAACCTCAATAATAAAGGGACTGGCTTTCTTGCGAATTTCAATCGTGTTTTCAAGTTGCGATCCAGCTTCTTCAACTGCCAACACAATCAACCACTGCTGATAAATGCAATTTACCTGACCATTATTGAGCGTCTCACCTATCCGATCATCGATATAAATCACACTAACAGATGGGGATACAGTAGCACCCTGCATCATATCTTCGATAGAAAAGTGGGTATAAACCGCCTCAATACCATCAATTGTTTTGAGTTGATCAACAATCGGTTGCTCAAGTGCAAAGTAATCACCGTTTTGCATCTTTTAATACCTTCTCTAGATAGTCTTCGATTTCAAGCAGCATATTTTGCGCATCATCTTCTGACACGCCCAAAATTGGACGTGCAGGATTTACAACACGCTTAGCACTCACCCAACCACCCTTTGGCGTTCTGAACTTTAAATGAGGCTTCGATTTGGGGGTGATGACTGCACCATAATGAAACCAAGGTGCATAAACCACATTCGTTGCGATCTGCACACCACCATTACTTGTTTTAGCAAAAAACGAGTTAAGCAAACGACCTGTATCACGCCCCGTTTTTCCACCCTGAGCAATAGCACGCCAAGACTTTTGCCAAGGTTTGCCATTTGGTGCTACACCGCGATCAAAACGATCATGAATACCATCGAGTAAAATATCGCCGAGATCGTTAAACAGAGGCTTAAGATCACTCGTCTCTTTTACAACACGAGCAAGCCATTGATTAAGCTTTTCTTGCCCCTGAAAGTAGACCGAATCACGTGTCATAATCCACCTCACATGGTTGGCATTTTTCCAAGCACATCATCACCAAAAACACCGCCTGTGTAAGTTGTGCCTATTGGTGCTGTTGATGGTGATTTAGTTGCTACCTTTACCTCTTCAGTTATCTCATTTTTCACTAGAAGCTTAGCTTTACCTGAGGCAACCAACTTTAAGTAACTGATAGCATCCTCATAACGCTGACGTACTTCTTCAGATGCACGACTTTTCCAGAGCAGGTATCGAGCAATATCACATACATAAATCTTGAGATTTTGCGGTGCACCTTCCAGTGGCACAGTGTAATAAGCGCAGATGTAACCATCAGCAATCTGACTTGCATCATCCAATGCAGTATTAATCGATTGGCTTTCTGTTAATCCACGCTCAAGCTGTGCAACCTCAGGAACACCGTAACGCAACTCAAGATCAGCTTTAGTTGCGTACATAGATCACCTTACTTATCAGCAGTAGCTTTCTTGGCTTCGGTGGTGGCTTTCTTTAAAGCGGCTTCTGATGAGGCTAGTGATTTTTCCAAGCCTTCAACTTTCTTTTGAAGCTCTGCCACTTCTGCATCAGCCTTATCCTTACCCTCAATAAGGATTGCCTCATTTGCTTTCAGCTCTGCCACTTCCGCAGTAAGGCTTGCAAGCTGGGCGGCAGTGCCATCAGCCTTAAGTTGTTCTGGAGCTTTTTCTTCTTCAATAGCGCCAGATGCTAAAAGGGCTTGAATACGTTTCGCATCAAGCCCTTTAATTTCTTCACCCGGCATAAACTGCCCGATGGATTGTGTTGCAATGTACTTTGGCATTTAAGCCTCCTTATAGAGTGATAAAGCCAGTGCCACACACCACACCATTTTTATTTGATGGAATGACCAGTGGAGCAGATTCAGTCATCAACATGATGCCGCTTGGATCTTCACAATACCATTGGCGGTCAAAGTACTGCTGAGCAACACCATTGGCTAACATATTTTTGATTTTGCAATGTGCTACAGAACCATTGGTATCAGAAATCAATGAGAAGAAATCTTTAGGAATAAAGCGATTAACCTGACCTTTAGAGCGATAAGTCGCGTCATACACCCAAAACTCAATCCCATCAAAAGACCCTTTAAAAGTGGCTTTTTCACTTACACCAAAACTTGGCGCTACTGGTACAGAAATACCTGCATAAGGTTTAATGAATTCATCTTTAAATGCCGTGTTATTCCATAATGCCGCCCACACTGAACCAGACATAATAGCTTTTTTGGCCTCACCACCATCAGCAGCAAGTTGACGTTCAAGCATAAGTTTAATATCGCTAACAGGCTTAGCGCCAACTTCATTCCATGCTGTCGAAGGAGTAAAGGTAAGAGATGCAGCACGGCGATAATCTACCAGATTGTATTCATAGTCATCAGAATGAAGAACGTATTTACCATTTTTCAGTAGATCAATGGCCATCATGAGTACTGAGTTATCAATCGCATCGTGGTTGCGCTTCATGACAGCAACTTGGGAAATCAACATTTTTTCTTGATCAGATAATTTCTGATTACCTGTTGAGATAATTCCTGCTGTACGTAAACGCTCAAGCAACGCAATTTCAAAAGTTTCTGCTGGTGTGACCTGATTTTTAGGCTTGTAATAAGCAGGTTTAACAGTACGCACTTCACCAGACTGTGTAGTGTCAAATGGTTTACCTGGTTGTTGTGGCGAGACTAATGGCGCTAGGTCGTGCTCAGCTGTTACTTCAGCAAGAGGTACATCATCACGATCAAAAACAGGACGATTTGGGAAAAGCTGATCTAATAACCATGTATCCATTGGACGATAGTTATTATGAATTAACGCAAGCTCACCCACATCAAGCAATTCAAGTGGGATGCCTTCAAGATTAAAAGACTGTGGCATGTTGTTTACACCTTCGAAAGTTCAATTTTGTTTTTAGTTGCTTTAGCACGTGCTGCATCATATTTAGCGGTAGTGAGTAAAGTCCCATTTAAAGACACAGCTTCAATATTGAAGACACCACCGAAATACATCGGGATTTCAATTCCGTTTGCTGCTTTGATTGTTGCTTCAGCCGCAGTGACATCCTGACCACAAATCACATCCCAAGTAGATTCGTCTGTAGCATGGGTCAGCACATTGGCAGCGGATAGTGTTAGCAAATCACCGTATTTATATGCTGTAGCAGTTGTTACTTTTGCATTAGCACGACGTAACTTTTCATTATCCAGAATCAGTCGTTGTGACGTGACCGTGATAGGCGGTACATAGTGAGTAACCATGGATTATTTCCCCTTTTGCTCTGCAAATGCTTGTGCACCAGCTGTGAATTTATGTTTATCGCCACCACCTTGATTACCGCCTTGGCCACCCTGACCACCTGTAGCCTGGTGTGTGAACAAATGATTAAGATGTGATGGAATTTGTTGCTGTTGCTGACCAGCTGATGGTTGATTACCTGCTGCGAATTGCGTTAATTGCTGAGACATGAATGCAAATGAAGTGTCATCCATATTGGTATAAGACGTCTTTTCTTCAGCGCTAAATTGCTTATTTAAAGATGTCTCAAGCGCTTTGATATCCCCTTCACGCTTGTCAGCTTTGAACTTTTTAAGTTCTTCCTGAGCATCATCACGCTCTTTTTCAGCTTGCTTCTGTGCGGCTTGCGCCTTTTCTAATTCGGTCACGTCTGTGTCCTCTGTGGGTTGGTTAGGGTTATGGCTTGCGGCTACTGCCATCGTGTTTTCATCTGCACCTAAGGCACAAAATGAAACTTCACGAATACGACCACCGCGGAATATCGTAATAGGTCCTTGAAGCGTCTTTCCGTTAACAATCACTGTTTGATCAGCTGCAACTTCTTCAGTCTTAGCAGGCTCAATACGGACAGACATCTGCCACGGAAATCCATCATCTGAGTCTTGTGCTACCTGAGTACCAAACTCATTGCTCATCAAGTCCCCATGTACAACCAAACCCTCTTGATGGCTAATCGTATGAGTATTGATTGCACCTGCCCGTTGGCGTGAGCTGTGTTCTAAAAGTGCTGGAATGCGACCCTTAATCTGCATACTATCCAAATCAAAAATCACTCGTGTCCAATACCAGTGATCTGTAATAACCTCACCGCTATAAGCCACTCCTGAGAAGGTGCGTTTCTTTTTACCTTCCTCAACAGGATCTACACTTAGGTCACCAAGCCGAAAGCAATAATGATCCTGCTTTTGTTCATCTGGCATTTTTCATGCTCCATAAAAAAACCGCCCATTAGGCGGCTTCAGTTAATTTTGACTCATGGTTTCTTTGGTGGTCGAGATAGAACGCAGCACATAGCTCGTACAAGATTATTCACTCTCGATGGGCTACCAATCACAACTACTTTTTTCTCGCAGCCACACGGCGAATAACCATTACCATTTCGACCATCCAAACCACGTCGACACGATTCACATTTTGCAGTCATTAATTCACCCTAAACTAAACACTGTCTGATTCGCCACAAAATAACGTGTAGCGTCCTCATTTGTGCGCTTCAGCACCAAGCCATTGTCATCAATACTAACAACCTCTAAATTAAGATCAGGTGCAAGTAAAGCACCATCAAGCCCACTAATTTTAGATAAATCGATTGCAACACCTTTGGCGTCCAAAATAGTGATGTTTTTCCCTGCATTTTGGGCGGTTTTAAACAAAGTTGGGGTGATAACACCAATGATGTTGCCTGGTGATAAATTCAACCCATCAAGCCCATGGATCGAATTGCCTGTAAGTTTGCTCTTGGTATTTTTAGCAATAGCAAAAACCCGATTAAAAGCACGCTGGATCTTATCTAAAATACGCTTGCCGATACTGCTGTCTTGGTCTTTCTGCAAAGCAGATGTTTTAACTAGATCAGTTAGTGAATTATCACTATCAGACAAACCAATAGTCATCACTAAATCGCTTGGCCGTACTTCCACCCCCTTACTCACCGTTTTAGACACAACATCCTCAAATAGATCGGGCTGAATATTGGGCATCGCTTTAACAATTGCATCATCCGCCTGCATATCAAGCTGTAATTCAAGTTGCTGTGCCTGCAGCAAGTCATATACAGGTTGATTCCCTATTTCTCGAATCATGCGACTTTCAAGAATCTTAAGCGCATGGCGATCATATTCACCAGGGTTAAAATTCCAACCCTTATCAATTATTGATACATCAGGCAATTGATCGTCAGGCGTAATGCCATAACGCAATGCTTGCTTCTCAGTAATTGCACGTACACCACAACGACAGCGATATCCATTTGGTGGGTAAAACGTTTTCCAAAAGGCGTCATCAATATGGCGAATAATACGATGCAATTTTAAATGCCCTGGTCTCGTGCGACTATCTTCAATCGCCCAGTACATCAAATACTGACGCTTTTCCTTATTCGATTGCTGATGTTGCCAACGCCCATGTGCATAAGCATTTTGGATATTAGTCCTAAAGATATTATCCAAATGATTTTTGGAGAGCTTATTATCACCAGCCTCAACCAAATTTTGGAAATCGTTAAACGTACCACCTTCCTTCAACGTTTTATGGACAGCATCAAGAACAGTTTGGATTTGATCAATCGTAGCCAATTGACTAACAGTTGCTGCATAACGTCGTGTGGCCACATCAAGTTTGTAATAATCACTAGGAAGTAAAACCTTTCGACTCCTAGCAAACTCGATAGCCTCAAGCAAAGAGATATCATCCATTACTTACCCTCTTTGCTATCCACAAACCCCATAACATCAGCTGTGAATAATGCACGATCCAAAGCCTCGTTAAATTGAGAACTTTCAGCATTTGTAAATAATGAAAATAATTTGTTCTGCATATCCTCAATACTTTCGCTACTTGCTGCGATCTGCACTATCTGATCATCACTGAGCAGTTGCATTGGTCGAACTGCAAGGCTATCCACCTCTTGCTGCTCAGGTGACTGTTTTTGCACTGATGCCTTAAAGCTGAATGCTTGATGAGGTAGTGCAGAGAATTTGGTGTTAGGGACTGCATCACTGGTATTCATCTTGAAATGCTCAGCCTTAATGCCGTATGTCTCAATCACATACTGGTCATTAAACTCAACACCTAAGCTTTTAAGCTTAATATCACGATCAACAACAGCGACTTTAAGATCCTGCTCTCCACCTAAGATAATTGTGTGCTTTTCAAAGTTATTAAGGAGACAGAGCGCATCTATGAGTTCTTGAATTGTAGGTGTGATCATACGCAAATCAGAATTACGCTTATCTAAGCGAACATCATTATGCACCTCACCTAAAGCCCTACTTCCACCCCCATCCGTACTACTGGTGAGCGTTTGACCTAAGACCACCTTTTGAATACGGCGAGTTAAAACATTGTCAAAGGCCTCAAATGCTGAGCTACCTGCACCTGAGAAGTTTGTACCAACAGTAGCTACATCATCCTCTTTATTAATTGAAATGACAGATTGCGCATGTGCATTAAGCAAAGCGGAAGTCATTGCATCAATATCTTCTTGCTTTCGATTTGAAGTACCCACTTTACCCACTAAAAGTGGAGATCCAAAGCGCTCTAAGAACTTAACCCAGAACTTTGTCGTATTGGTACGGAAGAACCATAACCAATAAAGCTTTGACAGCAATGGATCGCCATAAGGTTGTTTGAATGTAGGTTTTCGTCGCGTTAAAAAGAACTTAAGCGGATATCTCGAATTTACATCAATCTCAGTCTGTTCTTGACGGTATATGAGCTCACCGTTATTTTTTGGCTCAAACCACTCTAAAGGCTTAACCACAATCTCACCTAGAGTAAATTTATTATCACTGGTAAGTGCATAGTTAGCTTCCATAACAGAATAACCGTAAGGGCAAGCTTCCCATGCACCTGAGACGATCTCAGCATGCCAGCGAGTGAATAGCTCCTTTAAGAAAACCGTTTGCTCCCCGTGATCTTCAACAAATCGCCACGGCGCATTGAGAACTGCATCTAGACGCGTCTCCATGGCCTGCGCAATCTCATCATCTACCATAAGGACTGATAATCGTTGCCGGGTTAGCCCAGCCTGACGAAGTACTTCGTCAATATCAGCTTTGCGACCCAAAGTGAATGCAAGGTTCTCAACAGCAACCTCTGTCATCAAGCCCGCTGATTTAGGCTTTGTTTTCTTACTTTCTGACTTCTTTGCCATCTTAAAAACCTTTTAGAAACTTCGTGAACCTCCACCTCCTGGTCTTAATCGTGCAGGTGGTTTGATATCACTAAAACAGATCATGACGCTATCAGCCCGGTTAGGTGATAAGGCACCATCGGGTTGCTTATTTACGAGGATTTTGCCAGCACCGTTTTTACTGTAGGTCGGCTGTGATAACTCACGCTTGAGTTGCTCTAGTTCGCGCTTATCCAAATCTTCAGTCGACAGTGAGATAAGCGCATCAGGATCGTATTGCATACCTTGTAGTGCTCTGTACGTGTTCTGGAAGCGCATACGCAAACTCCACCACATTTGAGCTTTTAGGTTTGCGAAGAAATCGATATTCTTCCGAGCCTCTACCATCTCAAGTTCTGGGTTATGTACTGCACCCGAGCCCCTGAACGGATCTGCTTGGATCTGATCAATTCCTTTTGCGTTGTTCTGCTCATTAATAACTCGGGCATCGCCGCGAACTCCAGCTCCCAAACCATCAGCATCGTAGAAGAACAAATTCAGTTTTTGCTCTAAGCAAATATCGATTGCCTTTTGAGTGGTGCCAAAGATGTCATCGCCAATGCCTGACCAGGTATCCAAATACTGCAGAACAATGCCATGACGCGAGGCAAAGGAGTTCTTATCCTTACCCTCATCTGCCACATCAAGTGCACCATTACGCTCACCTGATGGCTGTATATCGAGTTTTATGTGCGAATCTATAGCTGCTTCAACCCATGCCGATGGAATCAACACACCTTCAACTGAAGCGGCATAGTCAATATCAACTTCTTGGGCTAATACAATGTCGTCAAGCGTCGCAATTTGCTTTTCATACCACGGATGAATCAACTTCCCATGGAGTGAGACAGTCCAGTTTTTATCTGGGTTGTCACGCCACGCCATCGTAAACACGGCATAACGACCGCTGAACCGATCTTGGTGAAACTTGTCACCAATACCGTTTGGCGTTGATCCCTTAATATGAACGTTTGTGTTCTGCGATATAGCTGCATCTACAGCTTCTTGACGCTCTACGAATGCCCATTCATCAAGAAAGTACATCGTGGTACGTCCACCACGACCAATATTATCTCCAGCCTCGCCCGTAACTGTTGCGCCATTATCAGGATTGATAATACGCATGTAGTTGTCGTGAACCTTTTCGACAAAACTTTTCGGCTTCATCCAATCAGGAAGTTTTGAGAACATATCTCGGAACTTATGCAACAGGGTTTTAGGATCGCCCTTCTTATCAACCAGATCCTCTTTACGACTACCCACACCGCCAGCAAAGCCCTCTACAAATAACCATCTATGTAAGTAGAAGCCCAGCACAACATAGCTCATACCTTCATCACGACTCTTCTCAATGAGGCCATGAGTTTGAGTGCTTTCCCGCTCAAGTAACCAGTCGACCAATTCAACTTGACCAGGGCGAAGTACAAACGGAATATTTGCCGGTAATCCAAAAGGCATCCCCCTTGGATCGTAGGTCCACACCCAATGATTAAACCAATGTGCTGGATCATTCTTACACTTATATATCTCAGCCTGAATGCTGAGCTCGCTTTGCTCAATTACTGCTCGGTAATAGTAACGTCTGGTCATCTCAGCAATGACTTCAGGCAAACGTGTGCTAATCGTCCACTCTTTGATGAGGGGCGCTATTTCTTCAATTGCGTAACTCATAATTTGCCATTAATTGCTAAGCGAGATAGCTCCTGCGCTGACATCCCAGCAAGCTGCTCAGGGGTATACATAGCGGGGCGCTGGCTGTGCTCTGTTTCAGTTTTAATCGCTCCACCATCTTTGCCCGTAATTTCCAACTTGCGCTCGTAGTGGCCTTTCACGATCTTCTGAATTTGATCAATCAGCTTAATCGACATCACCACATTGCCTTTCTTGGAAACCAAAAGGTCACTCAAGATTTGCAATTGAATAATGTCGTTTGCACCGATGATGTTGTAGATCGGCTGATCAATATATTTCTTCCGTGCTTCATGGAATAAATCCACTAATTCTTGCGATAGATCCGCACCTGCAGTCTTTGTTGGGTCATAGCATTCAACCTGTTGTCGAGACACATCAATCTTGAAATTTTCCTTGACAGCCTCTACTACGAGGGATGGTTCCATAAACTGTGCAAGTGACCGAACAATAAAGACTTTTTCTGCTTTTTTAAGTCTTGCCATTTCTCTCCATCCGTCAAGGTACGTCAAGGAAAGTGGGCAAAAAAATTAACCTATGACACAGTTCCCACAACACGCAGACACATTAAAATCAGATACAAACGACGCATTCTTTGTGATTTCGACTAAGCGCTTAACACTCTCACTTGCACCCCAACGTTTGACCACACCATAAAATTCTTCAACGTCATGGCCAGCTAGGTAATGTTTAGGTAAGCCAGTATTGTCGCTATAAATAATCTCGTCGTCTTGATCACGTTCTACGCCAATGTGATAAAGCTCATGTTCTATCAGTGCACAAAAATCATGATCTGAAGCCTGTTCACAGAATGATGCATCGATGGTAATGAGATAAACAGGCACACAACCAAACCAGTCCCGCATCTGCTGTTCCTGCCGGGCTTTCTTCCATCCACCTTGGTTAAACATCACTTTTTCACATTGGCCCAATACCATGCGCTTTTTAGCCATACATGCAGTTGATGCCCAAGCAAATGCTAAGAAGGATTCATCATCGTGTAGTAGCTCGGCAATATGGTCATGATCTGGATTGTGGAGCTGGCCACCAATAGTTAGAAAGTTTTTAATCACCCATTCTTTTAATTCCACGGCGGGCGCAAGGCGAATTGCTTCTTCTTCCTCAGCCTGATCAATAAGATCCGTCGGTGGGAAAGGTCTGATCTGTTCCATCTTCTATTCTCTCTAACTGCGACTTGATCCACCGAATCACACCTCCCGACTCAATTGCATGTGGCTCAAAACGCTGAATCCTGTAACCCATATCTTCAGCCAGATCATATTTATTAAATGCATTTGCTATCTTTTTTCCACCACGCCCAACAGCCCAAGGACTACCTGCTATTTCAATGAGAAGTCGCAACTTCACAATATAAAAATCGAATCGCCAATTTTTAGTGGATTCAAATTGAAATTTACGCTCATAGCCAATCAGGTGTTCTTCTAATTCTTGGAATAGGGCTTCTTCAGCTTCTAGGTATTTTTCTTTTGCCTTTGGTAAAGGTTTAGAGCGTGGTTTGGTTTTAGGTGGGCGCTTTTTGGTTTTCCAGAAGTAGTCGTCTGCATTCATATATTGCGCCCATTAAAAAACCACCCGAAGGTGGTTCACTTAAAACAACATCGACATTTGCCCGAACTCATAAATGATTAATGTAAGGACTAAAGCCGAAACCGAGATTACAAGCACATCTTGTGAAGTCATACTTATCCCTCTTTATTGTTCTTTTTTTATACTCTCATAATTAAAAATATTATCAATACCAAAAGAATACATTTCTCACAATTAATAGGGATAGATATGTAAGAAATTATACAAGAGCGGTTTATTTGTTAATTAATCGTACAGGCTTGTTCTTAGATTCTTAACCCGCTCTTTCAACTTAATCATTATGCCATCTATCGCCAGCAACTCATTACGAGTCAAGCTAGAACATCTAAAGATTCAAATTTCCTCTTATGCCCCAAGATATCTGATTTGCACCAATATTCATCTAACTGAGTGTTAATTAAATCTTCTTCCATAGATTCGAGAACATAAAAAAGCCTTAACTCTTCATTTCTTTCTAGAATCTTAAGTCTATATTTTTCTATTTCAGCCACTCCAGGCTTGGCAATAACTTTCTGAAACCCAGCGCTAAATATTATTGGTGCGGCTGGTTTTTCGTATTCACATTGCCACTCTATTTCGTCAGCAACTCCCCCTACAGCTAAAATTTCCCTAACCTTACCTGCAGCTACCCCACCAATGACCGCGATTTTCATAAAAATCTCGATATATAATGTAAAGGTTGATTGATAACACATTAAAATATTTAAACAAGCACAATATTTTAACAAATATTTTCTAAGCTTCAGTTTATATCTAATTACCTACATCCCATATAATGAAGCTATAGGTTATGTATATTTTAGAAATAAGAAAAAACCCCGCCAATAATGCATATTGAGCAGGGTTTTATGTGCCGTAATCCGTTCGGCAAAAAGGAAATGTAAATTACTCAATAAAAAACCCGCTTACCTCTCCCAAAGTAAGCGGGTTAAATTTGCGCTTTATTACTAATTCTTTAATTCATCTTTATTTTTCACAGAATATAATCCCATTGTTTCACTATGATGAATAAATCACTCAATTTCTTAAATATCACTTAACTTCTTTCAAACAATCCCGACACACTTTGATTTCTTCATCATCAACCGTGTAGTCGATCTCAGTCGCACCATGCAGGCCGAATAAGCACATCAGTAATCTAAGCATGATTTTACTCCTGGACAATCAAGCAATCATGTCGCAAGAAATGTCAGTTACTTTTACTTATAAAACATAAATTTATGATATTTATTTCCAAAATAATGTCAGTAATTTTGTCGAACGTCGAACTAAACAAGATCCCTTCCTAGCTAATCAAGCAATGATCAACCATTTTAACTTGGTGTGATTACACTAATATTTCTCAGGGCAATAAAAAAAAGGATGTGGTGATCTGCCACACCCTTGCCTATAATTCGATATTAATCAGCTCGGCAACTGAACTACCGCTACTCACAATCACATCAACCTTACATGCACGGTTAACTTTACTTGCTTTCATTCTCTTTAAGGTCGGGTTGCCAAGCCCTAGCTGGAATTGCCTAAACCATCTAGGCGTTTACTCAAGGCATGTTCTGTAAGCTGGCACACTCACAGGATATGGTTGCCAAATTTCGGCAACAAAAAAGCCCAGTCATTTGACCGAGCTTTGATGTATGTAAAATCTGGGTGGCGGCATTAAAATTTAAACCACTACGAATAAAGTCAAGCCGCCATAAAAAAAGCCTAATCCACGGGGACTAGGCTATAAACTTTGAATCTTTTTCCGTTGGTAGCGGGAGCTGGATTTGAACCAACGACCTTCGGGTTATGAGCCCGACGAGCTACCAGACTGCTCCATCCCGCATCAACGAGTTAGCTTTATACGCCCTAAGCAACCACAAAGCAAACTTTATTTGAAATATAAGCACTTATAGTAATAACGAAATTCAAAATATCTTAAGCCTACCCTAAAATTGCTTCAGTTATAAATGCTGGATGAGATGCTCGATAGAGGCTCAATCTTCTCTTTTCACCCTCTAAAAACAACTTGGGTTCTTCCGACCATATTGATTTTCTCGAATCAAGCCCGGATAGACCTACTGCCCAATCAGAAACAGCCCCATAAACAAAAGTATTATCAGCGAAAATTAATTTGGTCTTGTTATGTGTACTATTTATAAGAACTTTATGTGTTGGTAATGAACCGAATACACCAATCTGAGTGTAAATGTATTTATAGATTTCAGGCATATAGAGGAGCACTTAAAAGAGAGTGTCACTATACCATCTTAGTTGTTTAAAAAGCCCATCAAAGCCCATGCAATTTGTATACAGCAATAAAAAAGCCCTACATCTCTGTAAGGCTTTTCCCCTTGGTCATGTGCGCTGATACAAGGAATCGTTGTTTTTATTTACAACAAAATAATTAAATCATTAATCGAATAAAAAATGAAGCAAAAAAAACCTGCAACTTGGGGTGGGTGCAGGTATAAACTGATATTAACTATCATGGAGAACTTAATACCAACTAATATACTTGGTTTATATTGAGATCTCATTCACATTTTATTCCAAATTATTTAGGAATAAAAAAAGCCCACCATTTGGCGAGCTTTCCTTGATGCTTAAACCTATTCTTTTGAACACTTCACTTCAAACTGGTATTCGTCTTGGGTAACCTTAATTTTAATATTTTTATATTTTCGTTTGTTTGGATCCATTGCCGACCCTGCTACTTCCTCAAAAAAGCTACGATCATTCATTAGCTCGCCATACGCTTTATAACCCAACAAAATCTTTTCAGGTTTTTTGCCGTTAACTACTAATTCACTAAGAGTATCATCTAATTTCTTGACAGTTAGAATTGCCATTTCAGTTAAAGCTCAAAACAAAAATTCATTATCGCTTATTTTCATGAACAAACTATGTCAAAAAAAAGCCCATCGTTTGATGAGCTTTTAAAGCTTGGTCTCGGATAAACCGTATTACGACCAGTATAGTGAAACTATAGCTTAGTCTTCGCAAAAACGAAATACCTATGCCTTTAATTCTTTGTAAGTATTTTTCTTATACAACTCTATTGATTTTGATGCTTCATTAATTGCTGACTCGATCGCCATGACCATTAGCTTTTCGTATTGCTTCCATGTCATCCGATAATTATCAACATTCATTTGCATGGTATTAATCCCCGCATAGTACAAACGTCCTTGAGCAGTGAAGTTATTCTCAAGCTGGGGATCTAAAGAGAAATCAATTACTATACGTGCAATTAAGTAAGCCAAGTGATTCATAGTAATTTGCTCAGGCTCTCGCTTCTTATCAGCCACGGCGTTTTGAAGCATGATATTTACCAGGTGCATACGCACATATTCATAATCACTTTCACACTTACCATCAAAGACAATTAATGAAGTAACCGACTTCGCCAACTGCGTCTCCATGCTCGCAATCGCACCCAAGCGATCTTCATAATTCAAAGGCTTTTCCCCAGTACTGCGCGCTTGTGGTTCAAAGTTTGGCGACTTAGCCGTAATGCCATGAGTCAACCATTCAAATTGTTCAAATTTATCTGCCGTAACTGCATTCATCCCAAATCCCCTTAAATCAAACTCAAATCTAAAATAGTCATTGTTCCCCAGTGAACCGCACCAGTATCAATCCAGTAGCAGTTATCACGCTTGCACGGCCTCTGAGTAACCGTATGCCCCATGATTACCGCATCAACTCCTGAAACATGGGTGTATTGCTGATTCTCATCATTAAGACGCTCACGACCCCACATGGCTAATTCAGATGGATCTCGAGATACTCTTGGCTCTTGAGTGAAAGTCTCTTTGAATTCATCCCAATTGTTCTGCTCAATATGTCCATGCACAAAGCCAAATTTTTTACCTTTGTGATTCACTTCAAGCACAACTGGTAGACCAGCAAATGTTTTTGCAATGTTGTACATCGCCTGTCCATCCAGCATGTAAAACCACTCACCACCATTCGCTACATGACAGCGCTTATAAGATTCGTTATGTAGCCCACCAATACATAGATCCTCATGATTACCGCGCACCGATGTAAACCATGGCTTAGACAATAGCTCAATGCATTCAATATTCTGGGTACCTCGATCCACCAAATCCCCAACAGCAACAAGCAAGTCATTTTCAAAATCAAAACCGATTTCTTTTAAGCGACTCATAAGCAAGTTGTAGCAGCCATGAATATCACCAACCGCATAAAGCTTGCCTTTTATCTCTTTGTTCCAAACCTTAACCATTGCCATTTCATCACCCTATTAATTTTAAAATTTGCTCAATCGCTTTGCCGCTTTTCACTTGCTCAGTGCTAAACCGTATTACCTGATAATCCATCATCGTTGCTGCGTTATATTTCTCTAAGTCTCCTAAATACCCTTTAACCCTTGTATGCCTGCCATTACTCCAGATTCCACCTTCCACTTCGACTAATATCTTTTTACCCTTCAAATGGAAATCAGCTCTCCATTTACGTGAGGGGTGAAACTTAAACTCCTGTTCAAACTCAATTTTTAAAGCTCTCAGAGCATTGGCCAATATCACCTCACCCTCACTCTGTACTTTTTCACCTTTAACCTTTGGGCGCTTAGATCCTCTTTTGGGTTTATTCGCACCGATCATTTTTTTGTATTCAGCAATGGAGTAGCTGCTTGTCACCCCTTTACCTCAAATAACTGTTTAGCCTTTTCTGTAGCCTTAAGGCTCATAGGGCTCTTGCTGTTTGTCTCCAAATACCCTTCTGCTAAAAGCTGATTTACAAAAACATTGGCATTACGTGGTGATATTTCCATCCATTCGGTAACTTCTTTCAAACTGGTTCGTCCAGACTTCTGAATGATTTTCTTTAAAACCAGCACCATGCGTTCGCCTTGTTTCACGGCTTGTTTTGTACTGAATTTCTGCTGCTTCACACTTCACCCCCAACACGATTGAATCCTTTGGCTTTCATTGCCTGATACTCATTTGGATTATCAAAAGGATCTGGCCACTCGTTTTGAACCCGCTTCGCAGCTTGATTCACCTCAATCTTTTGAGGTTTCGGAATTTCACGATTACGGACATTCAGTTTTCGCTTTAGGTTCTCCAGCTGCTGACGTGCAATATCGTTGGTCACGGGTTTGTGGCTTGGATCATCACCAGTAAATCCACATTGAGCAATTGCTTCTAGTAATTCATCCGCCTCATTGCGCTCCTTAGCCTCACTTATGATTCGCTTGTAAACACTGCTATAAACTTTATAAAACGTATCCGTTGAACCTAAATATCCATAAGGCTTTACAACTTCATCAAATGCTTGTTTTGCAAATTTATTGATTTCATGAGATCGATTCTGTTTTTCGTAAGTCAAAGCCTGCAACCAAGCCTCATCATGGCTTTGGTATTCATATTTACCTAAACACCAATCTTTAAATTCGTTTACAGAAGGTGGCCAACCTGAGGTCTCAAGACGAATCAAACCCCGATTAAATTGTTCAAAAGTGATTCCTGAAAGCTTTTGGACAAACTTATCAATCACCTGACCCTTTTTTAAACCCGACCATTGATCTGTAAAGCGTTTACCGTATGACAAAAGCATGTCTTCAACTAACTTACGCGCATCTTGCTCACCAAACTGTTGGACAGAATGATCTTGATTTTGTGTTAATTCATTACGCATATTTCACACCCTCCACTTCATGAACATCTCGAATTGATGGAGTGTCTTCACCACCAATTTCAGATAGCCACTCATTGACCTCACCCTGAGTTCTATTTCCTGCGCTTGATTGAGATTTTGGTTTTTGAGATGTTGATTGTGTTTCACGCTGACGTTTCGTAGCATCCTTGTTGTTTTGAATCCATGTGTACCACTTAACCAACCATAGACTTGGCGTGTTCTTGGATTCTTCACCCTTAGCTGAGAAGAAATCACCAAAGTTGGTAAACATGGAAATCAAATCTTGGATTTGAACTTCACAGAATCTTTGTCTTCCAAGTTCAATAAAATCGTTTTGGAGTGAGTATTGATTTACACATTCGAGAATTGAATATCGCTTATGGTCTTCAGATTTGTATTGTGAAAACTGAATTGCTGGTAATGGAAAATTTTCCTCACACGTATTACTACTACTATCAATAATATTGGTTACTGGTTCATGGTTTATGGTTAGTTGCTCGTCCGTTAAATTCTCGTCTAACGGATTTTCAACGGTCGTTGAACTTTCGTTATTCGTAAGCTTAACTTGTGATAAACCACCATTAGGGTCTTGTTGCTTTTTCGCTGCACGCTTTTTAGCAGATGCTTTACCCGCCTCGCTCGCTTGTTTACGCTTTCCGTGGTATTCAGCAATTTCACGCTCACAACGATTGTTGATATAAAGACCATCATTCAACGTGAAAAACTCATCTAGCACATATTGAAGAGCTTTTACTTGCTCATCAGTTGAGCATTGAACACGGCGAGCCAAACGATCCAAATTTGAAGCATCGAGGGGTTGCTCTGTGTCGTAATACATATCCAGTAAATCACGATAAATAGCACGCTCAACCAAGCTCAAATGGCGAGTCGCATTGTTGAAATCCCCAATATGATGTTGGTAATAGTTCATTTAGCTTCCTCCAATTTGACAAAGCACGTCGTCTACAAAAGCGTTAGGCACCTGAAAGCTGTTACGAGTGAATTGACTCATTTGTTTAATAACCCCGCAGCAGCAACGAGTGCCGTTAATCTTGTTAATCCAAAGGCTGTAATGCGTGCTTGGGTGTAAACCTTGTCACCCTCTACACATGCAATCACCTGTGAAACCTTGTTTACCATTACCTTTTGCTCTACTCGTTGTGCATATGCACATAACCGTCGGTGACGGCTGTTTTCTCTAAACACCCAGCGCTTCTTCAACATGAAGTCAATGAGCTTTGATTCTTGAATCCCGATGGTCTTTGCTGAATCACGAATTGAATACGTGTTTACCGTGTCTGCAATCACATCCATCACCTGCGCCTTAGGCTCTAACACGGCGACATGGTTCTTAAGTGCTTGGTTTTCTTGTTCAGCAGCTAAAGCCAATTGGATTAGTTCCATTCGACTGAGTTCGACAGGTTTTGATGCTTTGTCTTCGAGTTCTTTCCAGCGCTTAATGACTCGGTTCCGCAATAAAATGCTATACCCCGTAATCAGAGTCATTGTTAGCTCTTCGTCTAGCAGATACTCGGTTTGCTCACGATTCATAGAGTCCAAATAGGTACATCCAAATTTGGATGCATCTAAATTGAGGCCACGAAATACAACCTCACAATCACGCTTCACATGAAAGTGTTCTTTTTCACATAGCTCAGCAATTTCACGACTCGACATCGTTTTTTGATTTTCTTGAAACTGTGTTATCATCGGCATATTCATTAAGATTTACCCTCTGAATTGAATGCTAAAGCCCGATCTCAACTCTCGGGCTTTTCTTTTTTTAATCACGACACTTCACCCAGACTCTGCTCGGTCAGAGAAAGTCGGCGTTTTAATTTCAGCTCCAATGTTGTTGCATGACGAACCTCTGTTGGATCTACAACTACAACGATCACACCATTCGTTGTAACGCCAATACCACCCAGTGGGGTTATGTACTCAACGGAAAGTAAATCAGCCGTATCAAAAGTACGATTCACTAGAGTTACTGGAGCGATTAGCACCACCGTATCCCCTTGTAAGAAATCGTTATTTGAGTTGTCTTGAATTGGTTGTTGTGCTAAATTTCTTCTCATATTCATTGGTTCCGATAATTAATGAATTGAAAAGCCTGATCCCCAAGATCAGGCTTTTTCTTTGTGTGAATTCCCGTGAATCCCTTCCGATCCCTCAAGAAAGCTGACTTCGGTTGACAAGTCCCTTACTAAGGCTGCTAATCCCAAGCGCTCAAAAGATTTTGCTTGTAAATTAAGAACATGCCACTCACCCACGATTTCTTTTTCAAGTAAGAAAGCGAGGTACTGAGCAAGGTCTTTACCCTTAATTTCAGCGAGAGTTTTAGCTCGCTCATGTATTTCAGGAGACAAACGGACATGCGTAGATTTCTTTTCAAGGCTCATACTTTCACCACTTGTGTAGGTAGATCGCTTTGTTTATTCAAGCCAATTTTTAATATTTGCGACTTCGATAGCTCACCATCTGTTAATGCAGAAATTTGCTCCGCATAGTCGGTTTCGCCCTTGTAATCTGTATATGGAAGCGTGTTTCTTGCAATCCATTTATAGATTGCTCTTTCGGTGATGTTTATTGATTTAGCAACCACTTTCACGCCACCAGCGCATGTAATTGCACTTTTTATAGTAAGCATAACCCTAACCATTATTGAACCTATAGTTCAACTTTAACAAGAACTGATAGTTCTTTCAATACTTATTATTATTGAACCATTGGTTCATCGGTAATTTTAATGAATACTTCAACAGATAAAATCAAAGAAGATTTTGCTAAACGATTAAATGAAGCTATGGATCTGAAAGGCTACCCTGTTCGTGGTCGAGCAAGAATTCTCAGCAAAGAGTTTGAGATATCAGATAAAGGGGCTGGCAAGTGGATAAAAGGCGAAGCTATGCCTGAAACGTCAAAATTCCCTCAATTATCCAAATTTCTGGGCGTATCTGCTGAATGGTTACTCAATGGTGATGGAGAGCCCCCAACTCAAACAACGCCAGAATCAAGCTTTGGCAACGTTCGTCCTGATACATCACCTCTACGCAAAATTCCCGTATTGGATTACGTTCAAGCAGGACTGTTTCATGATGTTGGATATGATGGTCTCAATCCCAAAAGTGAGACTTACACTACTTATCAGAGTGCAAAACCTGAGTGTGTATTCTCGCTGGAGGTTTCAGGTGCAAGCATGACGCCAGACTTTAATCCTGGCGACAAATTAGTGGTTGATGCCTCAAAACCACCCTATCCTGGTTGTTATGTAATTGCTCAGAATGGTAGTCATGAAGCCACATTTAAAAAATACCGTGCAATCGGTTATGACGAACATGGGCGGGAGACTTTTGAGTTAGTTCCATTAAACCCTGACTTTCCAACCATGAACTCAACTCAGCAAGAGATTCGCATCATTGGAGTAGTAGTTGAACACCTAAGAAGCTTTAATAAATAAGAATAAACCTAAGCACATCAAAGCTTGGGTTTTAAGCTATTTAAAGCACACAAATATAAGGAAACAAAATACCAAACATGCAAAGAATTGAAGTAAATTCGCGCAATATCAGCTACGTGCTTTATCAGCACTTCTTGTTGACCGTGGTTCTTAAGACTGGTGAGAGATTTATTTATAGACTTCTTGAAGCCAGTACCTTTAACGATTTTATTGAAGCCATTGATAAAGATAAATTCTATAAAAGCCAAATTGAGATGAATAAAAAATTTAAACGAATTCAACTTTTTGTGTAATAAAAGTCCTTAAAGAAGGAAAGCATAATGATCGGAACACTTAATAAATCCAAAACTGCGCTAACAATTAATCGTCAAGAATTCAAATTGGCATTAGAAAAAATTGGCGCAGGAATTGATAAACAAATAGCCTCGCTTAAAAAAGCTAAACAAAGCTACGACCCTGCGGAAATAGCACACGAGGTCATTAGTGAAGCAAATATCTTTGAAGCTATTATTGAAGGCTTTAACGAAGCAGAAAGCACCAATCTAAAACTAGCAGATATAACCAATCTTGATACAGCACAAGGTTGGGTGGATGACTTTTTAGAAAAGTATTCGGATATATAAATAGCCCTGATCAATTTTGCTGGCTGGATTAAATAAAGAGCCGCTATATGCGGCTTAATCACGTAATGAGAATGATTAATGAGTAAAGAATACAATAACATTGAGGTGAGTAAATACAGCGAGCTAAGCAGTGATGAACAAACTGCTATTCATGAAATGCTTATCTCATATGTACGCACAGATCATTTCTACAATATTGTCTTACTTCATGATAGTGAGCCTTACGACCTGGTCAAACTTGTAAGTATTAGCTTCGAGAATCAAGATGCTGCAATCTGGGTTCACTTCGAGACCATTACTGCTGAGAGACTGACTATGCCTTTAGACTTTATTTCAAGAATAGAATTATGTAATCAAGAAGAACTATTAAATACTGCGAAGCTGGGCCGGTATGAGTTTGTTTAGGTTGTTTATAAAGTAAGTCATCAGTGACTTTGAAAAAGAATAAAAGCTGCGAACCCGACGCAGTCCTTTAGAACAGATCGGGTGGAGAGAAATATGGCTGAGACTAAGTGCGGTGGTTGTGGTTCACATGAATTTGAGCTTGTAAGCAAACAGATTAAACACTCTGAATTCTTATTTTGGTTTGTTCAATGTTGTTCATGTGGTGTTGCAATTGCAGTCATGGAGCATAATCATATTGGAAGTAAGCTTGATCATATAATTCAAAGATTGAGTGATGTTGAGGCAGTAGCTGACTCCAGACCTCAACTTACTAAACCAAAGAATAAAAAGAAGTAATCAAGTTTTGCCTAGAGCATAAGAACCATTTGACTGGTGTGCTCCTTCAGCCATTGCTATGTTGATTTTATTTAAATCAAATGCGGTAATCCCATGCTTATCAAAAACAAATGATTCCGCAATTTCGATATTTTTTTGGATTAATATATGATCATGCATGCCTGAGGAAACATACGTTCTATATAAGTTAGCTCTAAATTCTTTTTTATTCATTCTTACAAACTCCACCTAACCCACCCCAGCGGTGGGTTTTCTTTTGTCTATTAAAACACAAAATAAGAACCAATAATTCAATTATGCATATTATTGAACTTTTGGTTCTTGACAATATTGAACCATTAGTTCATATTTATCTCACAGACATTAAAAAAGCACACCGACCGTCAAATCATGTGTGCTTTTACAGAAACTGCGAGATCAATTATGAACAAAACCTTAACCCCTTTCAATACCATCAAGATATCTCTTGGTGTAGCTGCTGTAACAATAGGTGTGCTTAGCTGTGGGTTTAAAACTGCACCGCAAGCTGCTCAACCTATCGTCGCCAACGTAGCCCCATCCGAATATCAACTCCTTGCATTACGTATGACTGGTGAAAACCACGGCGAAGCAATTATTCGTTTAGATGGTTTCCGCGTTACTGCACGTTTTGAAGTTGAGGCATTTCCTGACAGCTACGGCGTACCAGGAGGTGAATTCACCGCTGTAGACGTAACCAGCCTTGATGAAGTCACCGTTTCAGATGCCTTAGGCAATCCATACAACGACTTCACAAACCACATCGACCATCAGAACTTCAATGCCCTCATCAAAGGCTATATCGAAAAGCATCGTTTAGTGGAGGCAGGCTAATGACTAATTTTGACAAATTAATTTTCGCACCTCATTGGGTGAAAATCTGTAAAGAAACGATGGTCGACTTAACTGCTGAAAATGTTGTAGTAGTTGGTTTTAGGGAGAATTGCTTCTCCATCCTTGGCTTCCCTGAGTATGTTTTTGACGCAGCAGACCTTACCGCTTTAAAACATCGCCGCATCGCTAGCTACTACATGCCCTTGCATCAATTTGATGAATTGTATGAAGAGGTATTTGGGACAAGTTTTGTTGACGAGTGTGATGAGCTTGATCTGGGTAGCAGCCATGGATTCATTCACAACGGAATAGGCTTAAGAAAAGAGTATTTCTTTGGAGGGAAAGTTAAAACATTTTTAATTCAAGATGAATTAGACCTAGTGGCCCTAAGTAAGCTGGAGAGTATCTTATGGCGCTAAATAATCAAACTCCCGAAGTAATTAACTTCGGTAAGCATAAAGGTACCGCCCTTATTGATTTAGACCAACCATACGTACGCTGGTTGCTTAAACAGGAAAGCCTTAATGGTGATTTACGCAAAAGCTTAGAGAGCCTGCCTTGGGTTAAAGATGCTCAGCGACGTAAAGAGTTAGCGATAGCACTGCAACGTACACACATTCCTCTCAGCGAACGCAGGGCTTTTAAGCGTCGTATGGGTTGGGTTGGTTCGAGATAAGGGGAAATAATCATGGCTATACCTATTATTCCAGCAGACCAAGCATTAAACGTAAGCGCGATTATTACTTACATCTATGCAGATCCGGGGCTTGGTAAAACGTCTTTAGGCTTTACTGCAGATAAAGCGATTTCGTTTGACTTTGACCGTGGTGCACACCGTACTGGTGAACTTCGTCGCGGAGCTGTTGTTCCTGTTCAGCAGTGGTCAGATATTGAAAACATTACTGAACAAGACTTAGCACCTTTCAATACGGTTGTTATTGATACTGTGGGCGCAATGCTTGAATCCATCAAGACACATTTGCTCAAAACAGCAAATAACCGTCAGCAAGATGGTGCACTCAAGTTAAAAGCCCAAGGCTTAGCAAACATGAAGTTTAAGCAGTACATCAATACGCTTTTAAGTTTTGGTAAGGATGTCGTCTTTATTGCCCATGCCTCAGAAGACCAAAGCGGCGATCAGATCATATACCGTCCTGAGCTTGGTGGTAAGAATCGAAATGAACTTTACCGTATTGCAGACATCATGGGTTATTTGACCACGGTAACTACTGGTGAAGGTAAAAATGCGAGAGTCATTAACTTCAAGCCATCCCCAACACACCATGCGAAAAATTCTGGTGCTTTAGGTGGCGAGACTGGTGAGGTTTGGGTACCAGATCTTAAGTTAAACCCTACTTTTCTTGCAGACTTAATTGCAGATGCGAAGGCTCATATCAACACGCTTACCCCTGCTCAAATTGCATTAAATAAAGCACTTGAGGATTTGGATAACTGGAAACAAAGCTGCGAAGAAGCAGTTTATGCAAGCGACTTAAATCACCTGACCGAGACCCTAAAACTAGACAAAGAACACACTTATTATCAAAACATGCGTCAAGCAATGCTTGCTCGAGCGAAAGTACTCGGCTGCACATTCGATATACCCCGCGATACATGGATAGAACCTCCTGAATTTAATGGGATATCAGAAGCTCAACGTGATGAGTTGCAAGACCTCCTTGCGCAAGTCGGTATTGATGTTATGACCTATTGTGAAGATCAAGGAATCGATAGCTTATTAGGCATTGAAGCCCAGCATTTTGAAAATGTAAAAGCTCACATCATCAATACTACCCAAGGACAAGGGAGAGCGATTGCATGAGCTACACCTACTCATCTATTACCCGTGTGCTGTTAATTCAGCACAACGGGCGGATAAAAACTTACAGCGACATCAATCTCTTTGGGATTGAGGACTGTATCCAAAACTTTGTTAATACGTGGGGGTATCGATGATCTTCAGAATTAAAAACAAGCATGTCCTTGCCTTCATGATTTGGCTTGAATTATTGGGCTACGTAAAGAAAGTGCTGGCTGATGGTAGTTGCACGTTCTCAGGCAAAGGCACAAAGAAATCGCTGAGCTATGTGTTTGTAAAGAATGATTTAACGGGTAATGCAGCTTGCCAGTCACTGTATGAAGAATACGTGAATCACCAAGATTCTAACTATATTGAAATGAAGGTGGCGTAATGTTTGAAACAAAAATTAAGCCCAATTACTCGGAAGCAGTTGCTCAGTTTTTAGCAAATGGCGGCGAAATTAAACAGGCTGAAAACACTCACAAAGCTGAGTTTAATTTTTCAGTATCAACTGGTGGTCTAAAGCAAAACATTCAACTTCGCAAAGATGCAGAAGTGAAAGGATTGAAAACTTATGTGCCTTTCGCTGCATGTGAAAAGTGCAGCACGTTCGAACGATCTGTGAAGTCAAATGCGTGTCTTGAATGTGATAGACGCAGAGTTAGAGCCAAAAACGGCATGAGTGCTAAAAATATTGAAGCTGTTGGACACTACTTGCTTGCAAATAATGAAGTGGTTGAGTTCACCAGTGGCGGTCAGAAATATATTTTGAAGGTTGAGGTGGTGTGATGGATATTCAGAAAGAAAAAATTGCTCATGAAAAACACCTGCTTTCACAAGGTGTGGATTTCAAATATTTGCCGAATATTCAATATAGCGAATTGGAAAATGTTTATGAGCTAATTGAATGGGATGAGGAATATAGCGAAGCCCTGAATGAAATTAATTCAAGCTGGTGCACATGGCAAGCAGCCAAAGCTCAAGCGGTGCCTGAAGGGTTTGTTTTGGTGCCGAGAGCTGGTGCTCAATACTTTAGCCATGATTTTAATGGTGACGGGTTTAAGTATCACGACACATTAGACGAAGCTAAAAAAGAAGCCGAGGCAAATCTTGATTGGTATCGTGATCAGGTGGCAGATGGCAGGCATGTAAATGATATGGGTGAGTTTAATGAGCTTAGCTATGGTCTAGTTATTGGAAGTGCTGAATACTCAATTGATCATGTAGTTACTCAAGATGATATTGATAAAGGCGAGTCCAAGTATGAAGTTGGAACTGAGATCCTATCTTTGTACCTAAGCGAAGCACAGGATCAAACTAATGACTAACCTCCAACACATCGCCCAAGAACTTGCCGAAGAATTTTCACCACTCGTCATAGGTCAATCAGGCACAACCAAAACATTCACGGCGGAGCAAGCCTCTGCCCTTTATCACATCCTTGTAAGTTTTGGATATAAGGATGAATGCACAGGCTTGGATACCAAATTACCGTTTGAGTTAATTGATATTAAGAAGGAAGTATCTTAAATGGGAATTTTTCAAATTACTGTACAAGGTGAAGCACCTCAACTATTTGTAGGTTCTGAAGTTGGCGGTGCAAAGATCGTATCGATCAAGGATGTAAGCCCAAAACTGGTATCAGCTGCTGAACTGGCTCAATACTACGGTATAAGTGTTGATGCTGTTCGTGACCGCTGTACAGAGATCAACAAAGGTACTCGCGGTAAATGCCTTTATGATCCAGAGCAAGCGAATTTGATTTTAACCGCTAGGCCTGTGGCTAAACGTGGACGAGCAAGGAAAAATTGACACAAAATAGACTTATTAAAAAACTTGATTGCAATTTCGAAAAGTGTGCCTCACAATTAGAAACAATAATTGCAACTATTTTTTAGTTGCATATTGGCTAATAAAATTGGATACTAGGCGATGTCAAGAAAGCAAAAACTACTTGAAAGACTGCGTAAAATACCTTCGCCTAAAGACTTTACGTGGGACGAGTTAGTCACCTTGATGAGGCAATTCGAGTTTAATGAAACTTGTAAAAGTGGCTCGCATTATATGTTTGAGCATAGTTCTGGATATAAATTTGGAATGTCGAAGACACACCCTTCTGGGATTCTAAAAAAATATCAGATTACTGAAGCTCTTAATGCTATTGATCACGTGAGCAAAAATAAATGAAATCAAATACCCTTAAATACAAAGGCTATTCTGGTTCTATAGAAAGCAGTCTGGAAGATGAGTGCTTATTTGGACGTATTCTCTTTATAAGTGATTCAATTATTTATGAAGGGAATACTATTCCTGAACTCCGTATGGCTTTTGAAACGGCTGTAGATAATTATTTAGAATATTGTGAAACTTCGGAAACTCCAGCAAATAAACCATTTAGCGGTTCATTCAATGTTAGAGTTGGCTCGGAACTACATAGACTTGCTGCTATCCGCGCTTATGAAGAAGGCAAAAATTTAAATGAAGTAGTTATTGCAGCATTAGAGTTATATTTACTTAGAGAAGTACATCACACACATCATCACAAAATTGAGCATACAATTATTAAATTTGATGAAACACTTTCATCAAAGTCTTCTCAATTCCTTGCTGTTGATACACGTACTATGAATGCACCTGAAGGTAGAGTAAATGTCACATTCAGCTGATATGGATAATAATGCTTTAAGTATGAAAGAAGTTGTAACTCTTATCATTAAAGCTAGAAAAATTAATGAAGGTCATTATGTTCCAGCAATCGAATTTAATTTTGGTGCTGGTATGGATGGGCCTTCCGAGGAAGAAGTTGTACCAACTATGAGAATTGGTATTAGAAGTTTCAATATTTCAAAAATTGAGGAGCCTACACCATTTAGTGTAGATGCTAGTGTAGTTAATCCTAAGCGTAGCAAAAAAAGTAAACCAGAATAAGCTTCTTAAAGATGAAAGCCCACTTCAACGAGTGGGCTTTGTTATATCACCTGATGAAAATAAATCGTGCCATCAAGTTCATTTCTAAATAATAAGTCTTTAACTGTTTTTAAGCTTTAATTTTAAGCATCCATCATATCAGCAATATCTTCAACATCCGGGTTGTAGTAAGTATTCACCAGGACTTTAATATTTTTATGTCCCGTTACCTTGGCCAATACCTCTACTGGTAATTTTTGGTTATTCACAAATCGAGTAATGGCCTCATGGCGTGTATCATGGAAATGAATATCTGCCAGCCCTACTTTTTCTTTACGACGTTCCCACATTAACCGAAAAGCATTCTCAGACTGAGGAATCAACTTATCCCCTCCATGATCGATTAGATCCAGAAGTGCCAAAGCCTTTTTAGTCAGAGGAACATTACGAGCATCACCATTTTTAGTTTTAGGTAAATGAACATGCCGATCATAAATTTCCGACATGGTAATACCGAGAATTTCACCACGGCGCATTGCTGTTTCCAATGCAAATAGAAATGCCCATGCAACATAGTGCTCTGGTAATGTCGGTGTTTGCCCTTCACGATAATTCAATCCCTCTAGAATGAGCTGAATTTCTTCATCGCGAATACGGCGATTACGTGCTTTAGGTTTGGCTGGCTTTTTAATGCCCATCCACGGATTACTTTCCAATAAGAAAAGCTCTTTAACTGCATAGCTAAAAACCGATGAGTACAGCGCAATTTCTCGCAGAACTGTATTTGCCCCAACCTCTCTTAAACGTTTATTACGCCAGGCGGTTAAATGCTTCGGTGTAATGTCATGAATCGACATATCTGCCAGTGCACCAAACTTTTCATCAAACGGCGCTAATTGTTCTTTGACGTATTTGGATCCGCGAAGCTTCCGCCCATGCTCATCATAATATTTATGAAAAAGTGTTTTGAATGGATAGTGCTGCTTTACACCTAGATCTTCAGAAAGTTTATTTGCCTTTGCCTCAAGCATCTTTTGCGCGGCCCATTGCTCGCATTCTTTTACGGTATCTCTGGTTGCTGAATATGTGGTTCCAGCAATCATTATTTTAATTCTGTAGCTTTCACCGCGCTTGACCGCTTTAGGCATTTTCATGATCTATAACTCTATATTCTTGGTCTAATCTTGGTCTAAATTTAACGGCATTATCGGCAAAAAGTAGCGATTTTGCGGATAGTGCTGTTAAGGGTAGATTTTATTCAAGACAACAAAAAAGGGTTTTAAGCTATTGTTTTCGCTTAAAACCCTTATAACATAACGTTTAGAATCTTGGTAGGTATATCCAGACTCGAACTGGAGACCTCTACGATGTCAACGTAGCGCTCTAACCAACTGAGCTATACACCTGAAGTAAAAGCATAATATTCACTTTTAAAAAGTATGACAAGCGCTATTTCTTGTTTTTTAAAGCAGATGCACAAGTTTTAAGCATTCCTTTAAATTGTTGAATATTTTTTGGATTCAACGTATTGGAATAACGCATTTGTTGATAATAATCAGCTGCCTGATGAAATAAAACTTGCTGTTCAGGCTTAACGTCTTGAGCTAAACGCAACAACCATTGATTTACCGTTTCGGCATCTTGTTTACGCTGCTCAGTTGTTAAGCTTCGAGAAAAAGACTGAATGACCATGTCGTATTCAGAAGTTTGAGCACTTTTACGCCAAAATAGAACCCACCAGTACAGTAAAACTAACCCACCTATGCTAATCATAATCAGCAATACCAATGAATAACTGGATTGGAGTCCTAGCTTCTGTAACCAACCTCGTTGAGTCTCTGCATTATAGCCAACCACCTTACTTTGCCATTGGTAACTTGCATAGTCACTCCAAATGCGCATTTTGTTTAATACCGAATAGCGCTGTACATGCCATCGACTACCCTCCCCCCAAACACTGTCATCTTGGCTCATTAAATCTTGCATACCCTGTTCAATACGCTGCGGTGCAATCATCGCTGTTGGGTCATAGCGTTTCCAGTGCCCATCCACAAAGACTTCCGTCCATGCATGCGCATCTAACTGTCGAACTTCCCAACTTTTTGCATTTGGTGAAGGCTGACCACCTTGATACCCAACCACAATACGTGCTGGAATTCCTGCATAACGCATCAGCATCACGAAGCTAGAAGCATAATGTTCACAAAAACCTTGTTTGGATTGAAATAAAAATTCATCAATACGATGCTGCCCCAACAAACCTGGTTGCAAGGTATAGCTAAAACCATTGTTGCGATACCATTGCAAAACATTTTGGATATAACGTTTCGGGTTCTCGTTACTTTGCTTAAGCAGCTGTTGTGCCAATTGCTGCGCTTTCAAGTCCATGTGCTCAGGCGCTTTTAAGTTTATGCTTCGTTGTATCTTAGATAATTCACTTTGCGCAAATTGAACATTTCCCATCCATTGCAATGCAATAGGTTCCACACGCTGCACTTGACGAGAAGCCTGAATACTCCAATCTTGGCGTAGCTGATAATGTCGCTCCAAGGGTTGTGAATATTCCAATGCCATAATCCACGGAATCGCGACATCAGCTGGTAAATATTGATAGTTCCATTTTTTGGATGTAGAGATTTGAGTTAATGTCTCATCCGAAATGCCTTGTTGATTAAGAAAACTACTGGTCCACTTTTGCCCATCATATTGATCTAAGACCATCGCTCGCCAATAAAGCTCTGAACGATTGGGGAGCTGAGTGACATTACCAATAATACGAAAAGCCAAATGACTGGACTGGGATAATTGCGCAATATCTCCAGGTGACATACTGTCACTCATGCCTGTCACTGCTTTATTTTCAGGAATTGGAATATGCCAAAGTGGGGGTAAACGCGGAAAAAAGATAAACAGCAGCACAAAAAAAGGCAGTGCGAGACCTACAAATTTAATGACGTGTTTTGCATCTTGCCTTAATGCCATACGATTCGAGTTTTCAGATGCAAAAGCATGGGTTTGCACTCGATACAGCCCCAACAAACAACTCAATAAACACAGCAAAACCATGGCAGCCGTCATAAATGACTGACTATGTAAAAACATACTCGCCTCAACAAATAAAGCAAAGTTAAACAAAATGATCACATCACGCTGCGTTTTTGTTTCTAAGGCTTTCGCAAAGAGAAAGATGCTTAAAACAGCTACGCCCGCTTCTACCCCTAAAAAGCTTTGATAGCTCCAAAAAGTGACCGCTAGAGCAACAAGGGTCAAAATGTAAATTGCCCATTTCGGGAAATGGTTGCCCGTGGATTTCATGAAATACCATAGACAACCGATACAAATAGCGAAAATGACACTCAATAGCACAGGACTAAAACTTAGTTGTGTGATCCAAATCAAACTTAGTGTCAGTACAATGGCAATACGAATAGAAGAATGCATACTGTTCTCGCTATGCCTGCGCCAAAAGTAATTTGGCTTGAAGGTATTGTTCTCGTCCTATCCCTTTGGCTAGTTCAGTATGGGGGAAATACAGTGCATAGGCATACTGCAACTGCTCACATTGTTCAACCAAGCCCATCATCAAGCTTAACTTTTCTTCATGCGAAGGACTCGGCATATGTGCATAGTGAATGTCTAAACTGTGTTGATCCTGATGTTGCTCAAAGACTTTAATAAATAAACCTTGTCCTTGTGCCACTTGTTTCCATGAAACCGCCTGTAAAGAGTCGCCCTCTTTAAAATTTCGTAATTCTCGAAATTCATCCATGTCTGGTTCAAAACTGTGCTGTTGCTGTTTATTTTCAGCCGCTAAAGACTTAGCTTTAGGCGCTATCCACACAGGTGCTTGGATAAAAAAATAACTCCATGCACGAACGAGGCCAAATGGATAAGTCGAATATATTTTAATCTCTGGAAAACTAAACTGTCCGCGCTCTTTTGGAAAAAAATTAAAATCGACCACCTGATGGATATCTTGAATAAACAACTGTTCTATATGATCAGCATAAGCGAGCCAAAGGTATCGAGGCTGTGAATGTTGTTGTTTGAAATGCATTTGTAATTGCAATGCACTCTCAACCTGCCCTATTTCAGGCAATACAAGGTCAACACTTAACCCATGTAGTTGTTTAAAGGTCAAATAAAAACTCATACATAGCACGGCACTGATTAAAAAACAAAACGCTAATATTAAGTTATTGGCATAATTCACCCCTGCAATAAAGGTGATTAAAATCATCACCACATATACATATCCTTGCTGATAAATAAACACCAGTACATCTTTTTGGGTCAGTTGTTTTTCAGCTTTGAATTGAAAGCGTTTATTTATCCAGTTTTGCCACAGCATGCGTCAGCTTATCCTATTAGTGAACTTTGACTTGCTTCATCAGTTGCTCAGTTTCAGCTTCACCCAGCCCTATTCGATGCGCGGTGACTGCGACAAATACAGCCTGTACATCATCCGGTGTAACAAATGCACGGGCTTTAACCAAAGCATAGGCTTGTGCTGCTTTCTTCAAAGCCAGTACGCCACGTGTAGATAACCCATGTCGACCTTTACGGGTCTCAGCCGCCAAATCTAAAATATAATCCAAGACTTCCTCAGACAAATAAATCTGTGGCACCAAAGTTTGTAAGGCAAGAATGTCTTGTTCAGAGAATACTGTCATCAACTGCTGAATCAAGTCATGACGGGATTGTTGCTGCAATAAAGCCTTTTCTGCCTGACGGGATGGATAACCTAAAGATAGCCGCATAAGAAAACGGTCGAGCTGTGACTCTGGTAGTGCATAAGTTCCACTTTGAAAAAGTGGGTTTTGCGTTGCAATTACCCAAAAAGGCTGCGGTAGTACATAACGACTTGCATCGATTGTCACCACACCCTCTTCCATCGCCTCTAAGAGCGCACTCTGCGTTTTCGGACTACAGCGGTTAATTTCATCTGCGAGTAAAATTTGTGTAAAAATTGGCCCTTGCTTAAACTCAAACAGATGTTCTTTTTGGTTAAACATATTCACCCCAATCACATCGCTTGCCAGCATGTCATTGGTAAACTGAATCCGTTTAAATTGAAGACCTGCCAAATGGGCCAAGCTACTGGCCAATGTGGTTTTGCCTAAACCGGGCAAGTCTTCAAATAAGATATGCCCACCTGCTAACAGGCTACATAAGGCCAATTGGGTTTGTTGATTTTTATCTAAAACGATTTGATTAACTTGATTGAGAAATTCTTGGATTTTTGGATAAAAAACACTTAACTGCGATTCATCGAGCATGTCATGTTGCTGTGTTTCTACCGTTCTTTCTTTTCCCCAAAGCACCTTATTCTCTCCAATCAAAATATAAATCAAGGTTTAACATACAGGTTTTTCAGACATACTCAAAGACGATCCTTATAAATCTTCAATGATTTGCGTATGAATGACCTACGTCACCGCAAGCTACTGTTTCGCTGCAGATTTCAACTGATCTTTTAAAGTATCTGCACTCATTGAAAATGAAGGCGATGATTTCTCTGCTTGCTTAATCAATTCTATGAGTCGCGCATTGATTGGAGCCTGTCTACCACATTGTTCTGCGAGTTTTAAAATCTCACCATTAATCCAGTCGACCTCTGTGGGACGGCCTGCAATTAAATCATCTTGCATAGACGACCGAGCCAGCGGATCGACTGCCAACATTTTACGACTTAATAATTTAAATAATGGATTGGGTAAACTCAGCAATTTTGGAATCAAATGAGTCGGAACTGCAGTTAATTTTGCAGGTGTAATTTGTACGTAATCAAGCAGTGCTAAAGCTTCCTGCTGCGCAATTGCCACACATTGGCGATATTTACGAATCGACAATTGCTCCTTTAGTGGTTTTTTTGACAATGCATTGATTGAATTATTTAAATTAAGTAAAAGCTTAGCCCACTGCACAGCCAGCATGTCTTTTTCAAAAACAATCTCTAAACCTGCTTTTTGAAATGCATTCTCAAGCAAATTTTGATTCGGATATTGCTTAACACTTAATGCACCAGAGGTACCTTGATGATAATGCCCAGCTTCTTGCGTGGCTACGTTAAAAGGAACCATTCCCTCTAAAATCATTTGCTCTTGCAAAACTCTTTTTAAAATAGGGACATTGCTTAAACCATTTTGAAAGCTGATGATCAGCGGTGTTTTAGCCCCTAAATATTCTTTAAGTTCATGCGCAACTTGTTCGGTTGCCGCCGATTTCACACAAATTAAAATAACATCGGCATCCACAACCTGAGTAGGATCGATCGTTAGTTTTAGTTGATGAGGTGCAAGTTTGATATTTTTGCCTAAATAATCGGTTAAGACTAAGCTCCATTGGGAAAGCTCTGCATGAATACGTGGACGCGTGATAAAAGTAACATCACTACCTGCTGCAGCCAAACTTCCGCCTAAATAACATCCAATGCTTCCAGCACCATAAATATATATTTTCATTCAATTTCCCTTTGCAAACATTCCAGTATTTTAAGAGCTATAACAATCAAAAGCTGTCAAATATACAACATGAACCTTTTATGCCTCACACTCTGTGTTCGTTATGATTTAATCCGTGATGTAACAACTTGCTTCATGTAAAAAAGTACACTGTCGAATCTAACACGTGCAACCGCATTAAATTGAATATTTTCACTCGATTTTTCACAAAAAAAACGACACCGAAGTGCCGTCTTTCAACTGATTAATTACATTAACAAGGGCACTTTTTCATGCCATTCGTTGCAGATGGATAACGCGCATCCACACAATGACGATAAAAAGTTTTAGCATCCATCGCTTCTAAATCAGGATGGTGCTTTTTCATATGCTCCAAATAGTTTGGATAGTCAGGCACCCCCACCATCAAGCGGAAACTTTGCTGCAAACGTTGCCACAGCGTCGCAATTCGAGACCAATTTTTAGGGTTCAGAATCAAATCTTTCTGCGACATCACGGTCATTTTAATGATTTTATAAATCATCGTTTTTCCACTTTTAGCAAATTTTAGATTCATCTGACTCTCCTTAATGTCCAGCTTTTGATGGCTGAATGTCTTCAGGATCACGATAAATGGCTTCTGCTTCATGCACTGTCGGAACTGGGCTTGCCAATGCACGACGAATTACTCTAATCGCAGCAAAGAGCATCACGATCGCCACAATCATAAAGAATCCACACAGTGCAGCATTGATCTGATTCGACATCGCAACAGTTTGCATTTCAGCAACCGTTTTTGCTGGTGCTAAAATTTCATTGTTTGCAATTGCATTGTTAAAGCGTTCAGCTTGTGCCAAGAAACCAATTTTTGGATTTTCGTGGAAAATTTTCTGCCAGCCCGCGGTCATACAGGTTACCAACAAGAATACTGTCGGGATAATCGTGACCCATACATATTTCTCTTTCTTCATTTTGAAGAGGATAACCGTACCTAAGATCAATGCCATTGCCGCAAGCATTTGGTTACCCACACCAAACAGTGGCCATAAGCTATTGATGCCCCCGAGCGGATCGACGACACCTTGGTAAACAAAGAAGCCCCACCCTGAAACCGCAACTGCTGTACCCAACAAGTTTCCGAAAAAGTTATGTGAGTTTTTCACCGCAGGAATCACAATCCCAACTGTGTCTTGCACCATGAAACGACATGCACGCGTACCCGCATCAACAGCTGTTAAGATGAAAAGTGCTTCGAATAAAATGGCAAAGTGATACCAAAACGCCATCATTTCACGGCTATTGAAAATTTCCGTAATGATGTGAGCCATACCAATAGCAAAAGTTGGCGCACCACCAGTACGTGAAAGAATGGTACTTTCACCCACTTCTTGAGCCAGTAAAGTTAATGTTTCTGGAGTAACAACAAAACCTAAGTTACGAACAGCTTCAGCTGCGGTGTCTACACTTGTACCCAGTAAAGCGGCTGGTGAGTTAATCGCAAAATATACACCCGGATCAAGCACTGCGGCACAGATCAGAGCCATGATTGCAACAAATGACTCCATGAGCATACCGCCATATCCGATCATACGAATATCACGCTCATTGTTCACAAGTTTCGGCGTGGTGCCTGACGACACTAAAGCGTGGAAACCCGAAATTGCGCCACAGGCAATGGTAATAAATAAGAACGGGAACATTGAACCTGCAAACACAGGGCCTGTACCATCAATAAATTGCGTGAATGCTGGCAGCTTCATTTCTGGCATTGCGAAAATAATACCGACTGCCAAACCTGCAATGACACCAATCTTTAGGAAGGTTGATAAGTAATCGCGTGGCGCAAGCAACAACCACACAGGTAGTGCTGAAGCCACGAAACCATAAATAATCAGCGCCCAAGTCAACTCTGTACCCGACAGGGTAAAGAACCCACCCCAATATGGATGCTGTGCAATATTTTCACCGTAGACAATACCGAGCATCATCAAAACGAAACCAATAATAGATACTTCTGCAATTTTACCCGGGCGGATAAAACGCATGTAAATTCCCATAAAGAGTGCAATTGGAATCGTTGCAGCAATACTAAATACGCCCCACGGGCTGTGTGCAAGTGCTTTGACCACGACCAGTGCCAGAACAGCAAGGATAATAATCATTACCCCCAACGCACCAAGCATAACCACAATACCTGCAAAAGTTCCAAGCTCTTGTTTTGCCATTTCACCGAGTGAACGTCCATCACGACGGGTAGAAATAAACAACACCAAAAAGTCTTGGACTGCACCTGCAAGCACGACACCGACAAGCAACCAAATCGTGCCAGGTAAATAGCCCATTTGCGCTGCTAAAATAGGCCCTACTAATGGACCTGCACCTGCAATCGCTGCAAAGTGATGTCCAAATAGAACGCTTTTGTTGGTTGGAACATAGTCCAGACCATCATTTAAACGATGCGCGGGAGTTAAGCGACGTTCATTAAGCTCAAAAACTTTATTTGCAATAAATAAACTATAGAAGCGATAAGCAATACTATAAATACAGCCCGCAGCAAGTACGAGCCAGATGGCATTGACATGCTCACCACGACTCAGTGCCAATATCCCAAAAGAGACTGCACCGACGATGGCTACCAGTACCCAGATGATTTTTGAAGTCAGGGTTGACTTCGGCTGAACAGATTCCATTTCAATCCCTCATATTTGTTGCATTCAATCAGCGTCTTTAATTATTCGAGGTACTGCTGTTTTCCTTTGCGACTTTACTCTGCATCTCCTTGTTTTGATCTAATACTTTGGCATAAAAAAAGGGATGATTTTCATCACCCCTTCCGATAATAGTCTATTTTTAAACCATTATGCACGTTCTAAATAATCGCCAGTACGAGTATCTACACGAACGCTTTCTTCTTGCTGTACAAATAATGGAACACGTACTACAGCACCTGTTTCCAATTTTGCAGGTTTACCACCACCGCCAGAAGTATCACCACGTACACCCGGATCAGTTTCAACAATTTTCAAAACTACGAAGTTTGGTGGGTTTACTGTTAACGGCACGCCATTGAACAACATAATGGTACATTTTTCATTTGAATCATCTTTTAACCATTTTGCAGCATCGCCCATTGCTGTTTTGTCAGCAGCGATCTGTTCAAATGATACAGGATCCATAAAGTTCCACATTTCGCCGTCGTTGTACAAGTATTCCATTTCTACTTCTACAATGTCAGCCGCTTCTAAAGAATCGCCAGACTTAAATGTTTTTTCTAAAACTTTACCAGAACGTAAATTACGTAGTTTTACGCGGTTAAATGCTTGACCTTTACCTGGCTTTACATATTCATTTTCCATGATTGAACATGGGTTACCATCAAGCATAACCTTAAGGCCTGACTTGAAATCATTCGTAGAATAATAGGCCATGACTGGCGCACTCCAAACTAACTAACTTAAATATTTATGTCTTTATCTTAGACACCAAAGCTTTGAAAAGCTGGGCTGTAAAGATAGGGCATCTTTTTTGATGCCTCGTATTGTAAATGAGCAAGGTGTTATGAAGCAATGAAAATCCACTGCCTATAAGCCGAAGATCTTGATAAAATAGCTCCGTTCCGCGTGTTTTTGTGTATTGAAAAAGCCTTTTTAGACCGCGCACATCCGAACAACTCGTTTCGACATCACTCGATTTGATGACCTAACTTTCTTTTGACCTAGTATTTGACCCCTTATTGCATGACTCATTATTTGTACCAAGAGCAAAATTGGCAAGCTCAACTCAGTGATTTAATTACTGATCCTTTAGAATTACTTAATATTCTAGAGCTTTCTCCTGAGCAACTGCTGTCAGGCGCACTGCTTGCATCAATCCAATTTAAACTCCGTGTTCCCCGTGCTTTTGTGACAAGAATGCAAAAAGGTAATCCGCTTGATCCTTTACTCCTTCAAGTCCTGCCCCATCATCTTGAGCTTGAAGAACATCCCGACTTCGTGACCGACCCCTTGGGTGAGGAACAAGCCAACCAACAACCCGGTGTTTTACACAAATATAAAACTCGTTTCTTACTGACACTGACTGGGGCATGTGCCGTTCATTGTCGTTACTGTTTTCGTCGACATTTCCCCTATCAAGAGAACCTACCAAAGTCAGAAGATTGGATCAATATTCAACACTATATTCAGTCGCAACCTGACATTAATGAAGTCATTTTGAGTGGTGGAGACCCCTTAACGCTGTCCAATCGTAAAATAAAATTATGGATTGAACGCTTAGAAAGTATTCCCCAACTTAAATTTTTGAGAATTCACTCACGAGTTCCTATCGTAATGCCTAACCGTGTCGATGATGAGCTAATTTCCATCTTAAAAAACAGTAGGCTGCGCATTATTCTAGTGGTACACTCAAATCATGCATCGGAATTGGATGATTTTACCTGCCGTCAATTACAGCAATTAGTCGCAGAAAAAATCACCGTTTTCAATCAGGCGGTTTTATTGAAAGGGGTCAATGATCACGTTCAAATTTTGACAGATTTGAGCTACCGTTTATTCGATGCAGGTGTATTGCCATACTATTTACATGTTTTAGATAAAGTAAAAGGGGCTCACCATTTTGATTTAAACTCGCAAGACATTGATTTGCTGTATCAAGGATTATTGGCGAATCTACCCGGCTATCTGGTTCCCAAGTTGGTCAGGGAAATTGCGGGAGAAAAGAATAAGACACCACTTTTCGGGGTTTCAACTTTTTGAGTTAAATAATAACGATGATGACGACGAGTACTTCAGATATCTTCCAAAAACCAACCGAATTAAAGTTGGATAAGCTTAGTTTCTGCCCAAGCACAGTCAAAGGCTTACAAGAATGGTTGGCAAACTTATCCATTTTACAATTAGGTGATTCTTCTCGTTCCTTATTTCAAGCATTACTTGAAGTCTCCGAGCTCCAAGTCAGCGAAACACTTCGCTTTGATTTGGTTCAAGCACTGCATCCAAATTTGGAAAATGTGCTTACCAGTTTAGAGAAACATTTTTTTAATCAAGGCCTCATCACCACTGATCGAAATGACCATATTATTGAGCTTGCCTTATTAATGCGTAGTCATTTTGCTAAAGTCTATATCGACATTGCAAAGCGTGTTTCTCAGCAAATCACTCAAAATAAGTTTTCTCTATTTGCTTTTAACCAAAAAAAGAACCTACAAACGGCTCGGACCGTATCGAGTTATTATGCTTTACAACAACTGTCCCTGTTGTTGTACCAACAGCACTTGCTCTATAGCTCCCCGATTCCGGGTCAGTGGCTAGCAGCTCATCAACTCTTGGATTCTGCTATTCAAAATAACTTCTATTTGACCAACATTAATCAAATACAAGGCACGCAGCATCAACTGAACAATATTAGCCAAGCCTATGCGCAGCTCATTTTATTGGATATTTTCAACACCCATCAAATTCGTCCGGGTGAAATTCAAGGACTGTTTTTGTGTAGCTTTGATTGGGCTAAGCTGATTCAAATTTTACCTAAAGAAACCACCTTATCTCGCTATATTGTCGATGCATCAAAAGACTATCCGCCGACCTATAATTCTCAAAAAAACAGTCACATTCAGCCGAATATTTTTATCTCGACACAAGCCCTGCTTGATCATCTCTCAGAGATGCAAACCAAACGCGCTGAGCCACTGTCTCGCGATGAGAAGATTTTCCTTACCCCTGCTTTGCATTTTCACATTCATAACTTATTGACCAATAATATTGAACGTAAGCATGAACGTTATGAATACTCAGCCCAATTACAAATTTGTTTTGGTCTGTCAGTCGCACATTTTTATTTGTCTAAAGGCAAAAATTTTAATGAAACTTTAGAGCTAGAAAGTAACTACAACTTTCAGAATGAAAGTCACGTGATCAACTCCATGAACAGTAATATTCCTGTGGAGACAAGTTCTGCTCGTATGATTGATCGTGAATCGAAACAAATCTACCCTGCCGAAGTTTTAGATATTAGTGTGAATGGTTACCGTATTCGTTGGACTGGACCAACACCTGCACATTTAAAAACAGGTGAGTTTATTTTGGTTCAAGAAAATGCGCATAGCCAATGGCGCGGTGGTGTGATTCGCTGGATTAAACAATCAAGTGAAAAAAGCTTGGAACTGGGTTTAGAAATCTTAGCACAAGACCTTTTCCCATGTGCCGTAATGGTAAAAACAGATCGAACCACTCAGAACTATCAGCCTGCATTATTGGTACAAACGTCCCAGCTAGATGAAGTACAGACTAGTCTCATTGTCCCGGGTTCGAATATGTACCGAGAAAAACAAACCATTCACTTACGCCTAGGTGATGAAGATCTTAAAATTTATTTAGTAAAAGCACATTTAATTACACAAAGTTTTATTCGTTTTGATTATGAATTGTTGAATGACCAACAAGAACCATTGGTTCAAAGTTTTATTCAAAAGCAAATGAATGCTATTAAGAATCACGATTTATGGGAAGCATTGAAGTGAGAAATCCATTATTATCTAAAAAGTTAAAACGTACGGAAACACGTTTACTCATTATTGATGATAATCAGATCCGTTATAACCAAATTCGTGACCTTTTAACTTCTAGCGATCATCAAGTTCATGCCACTTTACTGGATGACTTACAAAACTTTGAAAAACAGCTTCATCTGCCTTGGGATGTGGTGATTTTTGGTCGCGCTTATGACTTAAAGTATGAACAAGCACTAACTTTGATTCGCAACTCTAACCAAGTCAATTTACCACTGATTTTATTAAAGCCAGATGAATATCAATCAGCCCAATATGCAAGTTTTATTCGTAAAGGGATCTATGATATTTTGGACTTAGAAGAAGCGGATAACTTTTACTTAGGTCTACTACGTGCGCTGTCATTAAGTCGTTTATTGCAAAGCCAACAACAACTCATGAATGAGCTTGAAACGGCTCAAAGCCAAGCACAGGCTTTAGTTGAAGAAAGTAATAAAGCCATTGCTTTAATTCAAGAAGGGATTCATGTTTCAGCCAATGCTGAATACTTACAACTGTTCGGCTTAAGCTCTGAAGATGATATTATTGGTCAACCGCTGCTTGATATTCTCCAGCCGAAAGATGTAAACGATTTCAAAATCCGTTTTAAGAAAATTTCACAAGGTCAGTTTGATTTAGGCGCTTTTGAAGTTGCTACTCTCAATAATAATGCCCAAACTAAAAATCCTTTAAAAGTTGAGTTTTTAGCTGCACCTGAAGATGATGCGCTCCAACTGACGATTGAAGTCGAATCTGAACGCACCGCTGCTCCATCGGTCAACACTGAAAAACACGTAATAAAACCTAATACGTATCAACAAATTAACCGCGCTATGACCAAACAGCCTTCTGATCAGAATGCTTTGGTTAGCTTTGCACTCAACTCTTGTCCAGATGAAATTTTTAAAGCCAACTGGGCAACTACGCGTGATTATTTTAACAATATTTACAGCTTTTTAAATGAACAGACTCATATTCCTCTGTTTAAGGCGGGTGGGCAAACCATCGTTGGTTTATTCCAAGCAGAATCACAGGCTAAACTCGAATCTAAACTGATTGCGTTAAATGCGCTCACCAAACCACAACTCATTACCGTAGAAAACAATAGCTATCCAGTAAATTTGCGCATTGGCTACACTTTACTGAAAGGTGAAATTTCAAATCAAGATCAGTTTGAAAACTTGTTATGCTCAGCCTTTAAAACCGCTTTACCGACCAATCAAGATGATTGCGAAATTGAGCAAAAAGCCAGTATTGATATGCCTGTGATTGAGTTGATTAATCCTACAGTCAGCGATACTTTAGACACCCAGAAAACAGCAAATGAACCTACGGTACTTAAAGCTTTACATCTAGCTTTGGAGCGTGGCGAGATTCATCTTAAATATCAACAACTTTATGACAAAGAAGACACCAATTTATATACCTATGAGGTTACCAGTGGCTTTATTTATGGTAATACATGGAAAGATATATCGAGTCTCAAAGAGTTAAGTGAAGACCACGAACTGTCTATTAAACTTGACCGCTGGATTTTAGTTGAGTCGTGTAAACAGCTACACAATTTTATCACTCAGTATCCTGAAGCAAAGTTGATTGTAAACTTAAACAAGGCCGTACTGTTGAATGACCGCTCTTTCCCTGAATTTATCGCCAAGCTGATTACCATTGTACGCAGTAAGTTAAGTCATCCAATTATCCTTCAGTTCTCTGAGGATGATATCAGCCAAAACATTGCTGAAGCGCAAAAATACATTGCCCAGCTTCGCCAATATGGTGCTGAAGTTTCGATTCGTGACTTTGGTAATAGTATTTATAGTGAATCTATCCTACGTCAGCTCGATATCAACAATCTCACCTTACATGAAAACTTAACTCGCATGCTCAGTAGCGACGCCAACACGGAAGAATTGCAAGAAAAAGTTGCTGTATATCATCAATTGAAAAACATTCAAATTATGCTGCGTGATCTGAATGATATGACGTCGTTTGCCAATGCATGGAATGTCGATGCCCGCTTTATTCAAGGCGATTATTTCCAGAAGAAACTCGATCATCTGATTGACGTGCAGGATCAGTAAAGGTTTGACCTTGGATACTAACTTCTAAATTTTAAGGCCTCTATATGGGGTCTTTTTATGTTGTCTAGCTATTTGGCCTATGACTCTGTATCCAAATCATAGGCATAAAAAAACGGGCAAATGCCCGTTTTTTTCTTTTGCTATTAGTCGCGTTTGATAGAACGTGACATGCCAGCAAAACGTTGTTTGAACTTGTCGATACGACCGCCAGTGTCAACGTTCTTTTGCTTACCAGTGTAGAATGGGTGGCAAGCTGAACATACGTCCAGGTAAACAGTTTCTTTACCAAGTGCTGAACGAGTTTCAATTACGTTACCGCAAGAACATGTAGCAACTAAAGTTTGGTATTTTGGGTGAATATCGGCGCGCATCGTCGATTACTCCATAAAAATTAAAGAAGGTTTTGCTGTCATCGCAATTGATCACTCTCAAAATTGAGGAAAGGGCCACTTAATTAAATTAAGTTGCAGATCAACACCATAACAGACCATTCTTTTGGCCCACCGAGACGGATACCGTCAGGGCTAAGCACAACAAGTGGCAAATATTATACGAGATATAGTATCAGATAGCCAATTATTCTTTCGTTTCAATTTCAGATTGCTTGGCCCAATAGTTAGCAATAATCCCACACACCATCAGCTGTATTTGATGAAAAATCATAATCGGTAAAACAATCATCCCCAAAGGTTGTCCAATAAAAAGAATCTGTGCCATCGGAACACCACTAGCCAAAGTCTTTTTAGAGCCACAGAAAAAAATGGTTTTCTGATCGGCACGATTAAAGCCTAACCAACGTGGTAAAAACAACCCAAGCAACATAATAATCGTCAATAAGACTGAACACACAATGATCAATAGGATTAAAGTACTGACACTCACTTCTTGCCATAGACCCGCTACCACAGCACCGCTGAAAGCACCGTATACCACCATTAATATCGCCCCCTGATCGAATGCTTTGACGATGCTTGGCATTTTTTGCATATACGGAAAGACATATGGTCGAAGTAGCTGTCCAAGGACAAAGGGAACCAATAGCAATAAGGTGATTTGAAGTATAGACGAGGTTGGATCAAAACCATGCTCTGACTGCCCCAAAATAAAAAAGGCCACCATCACAGGGGTAATAAACATCCCGATCAAATTCGAGAATGACGCACTACATACCGCCCCAGCCACATTGCCTTGCGCGACCGAAGTAAACGCAATTGAAGACTGTACTGTCGATGGCAAAAAGCACATAAACAAAAAGCCCCAATACAACTCCTGCCCAAGTAGTGGTACCAATACAGGTTTAGCAAGCAAACCTAAAACGGGAAAAAGGATGAAGGTAAATGCAAAAATCAAAGCATGGAGTTTCCAGTGCATCATGCCCTGAATCACGGCTTCACGGGATAGTTTAGCGCCATGCAAAAAGAACAATATCGCGATCGCGACCGTCGTCAGTACACCAAATACACTGGCAGCTTGACCTGAAACAGGGACAAAGCTGGCTAAGAGCACCATAACAAATAACAATAACGTAAACCGATCGAGTGCCAATAATTTCAACATACCAACATCCTGTCATTCCTCTAAAAATGAAAAAGCCCAGTGACTAATTTACCTTTGGGTAAATTCATCTTACTGAGCTATATAAATAAAGCTAGCTTTTACAGGATATGTTCAATATTTTTTTAATTAATACTGTGCATACGCGCTGCATATGACCTAATAACGGCTTAGTTATTACGTGCATTATTATCTTGTTGAATCAGTTCAATTTTATAACCATCCGGATCTTCTACAAAGGCAATAACCGTTACACCACCCTTCATTGGTCCAGCTTCACGCACGACATTGCCACCGCGTGCTTTGATTTCCTCACAAGCTTTATATGCATCGTCTACAGCAATGGCAATATGACCATAAGCATTGCCCAATTCATAACTGTCCGTATCCCAGTTATGTGTCAGCTCTAAAACCGTATGATTTTCTTCATCGCCATAACCCACAAATGCCAAAGTAAAACGACCTTCTTCATAATCACGCTTACGAAGCAAAGTCATACCAAGCACTTCAGTATAGAACGCCAAAGATTGTTCTAAATTGCCTACACGTAGCATGGTATGTAGCATGCGCATTGGAATTTTCCTCATGATTTATTCTCAGCCCCCAATATAGGCAAAGCCGTCCTATATTTCAAACCTCAACCACAAAAAAAGCAGCCACAAGGGCTACTTTTTTCATTCGAAACAAATCGATGCTTTAACTTTGCTCAGCGGCATGCTCACGTAGAAGTTTCGCCACCCAGACCACTAAGATTAAAATTGGGATTCCAATGAGTGTGGTCAGCAAGAAGAAATTTGGATAGCCAATATTGGACACAATTGTCCCTGAATATCCACCTAGTATTTTAGGTGTCAACGTCATCAATGAACTAAAAATCGCATACTGAACAGCAGTGAAAGATACGCTGGTCAAACTTGATAGAAATGCAATAAATGCAGCACCAGCTAAACCTGATGCCAAGTTGTCGACAATAATCGCAAAATACAGCCAGTTTGAACTATATTCCTTAATCACCTTCCCTTTAACCTCTAACTGTCCATCAACCGCTTTATTCAAGTTGATTGGCTGAAGATCAACATCTAAAGTTACAGATTTTTCAGCTGCGGGATCCACCTGATAGTTCAGTGCTGTGTGTTGTTGCACATGCCTATTTTGCATCAATACGGCATTCAGCTTTTTAGAGTTTGAATCAAGAAGCTGTTTCGCAGGGATTGCTGCGCTAAACACACCTTCTTTGTCTAACTTTGCATCAAAACTTTGACCATCTAAGCTCAATTGAATCCTTTGGTTTTCAGCCAGTGTAGCAAGGTATTGACCTCTTACCACGATGCTTCCTTCAGACTCTCGTTGATTAATCACATTATCAGCCGTGATCGGAAGCAACAGCAATGCCGTAGATGCACCCGTTTGACTAATATAAGGCAATGTGACCGAGACAGGCTGTGAAGTATCATTTTGAAAACTGGCCGTTGCAGTTAGACTTTCATTTGCCTGAAGCTGCTCAACAGGAACCTTAATTGCCCATGCACCTGTCTCATCCGCTTGAGTTTTGAAACTTTGCTCACCAACATTGATCACAACATCATTTAAAGGTTGTCCTGATTTGACCAAACCAATAAAGATGAGATTGGTTGAACTGGCCAAGATTGCTCCGACAAACATCAACTTCATGATGTTCATACGCTGCGCCAGTAGTCCTCCTAAAAATCCACCCACCAAACTAAAAATCACCCCATAAACTTTCACTGCTTCAGCAATCTGCTCTTTAGTAAAATTTAAGTCTTGATAGAACACATTGGAGATCACACCTGCAATGATGTCGGAAATACGGTAAAAACCAATCAACAATAGCAAGACCAGCGCCAATTTCACGCCATAACGCTTAAAAAAGTCAGCAACAGGATTCACCCATGTTTCATAGGCCATTTGCTTGTTCACAGCGCCCATTTTGACAAGGCTTGAACCCACTAAAAATGCAACAGCACCAGAGCCAATAAAACGTAAAGCCTCAAAGCAAAACAGTGCAAAACTATCTTTGATGGACCAGAGCTGAATCAGCATTTCTGTGAGCTTGCCTGAATAAATATAGCTCAGTACAAAACTCACCACAGACACAAAGAAAACTGCCACTAAACGATAATAATCTACTCGTTTATATTCTTTACGTACCCGATCAACTTGTGGCTCACGTATACATAAAGTGGTTGCGATCCCGACCAACATGACCGCCGCCATTGCCAAATACGTCCACTTCCATGCCTCATAAATATAGTTGCCTTTGGCTGTACCCAAATAAGCCGCTAAAAATAACGCACCCGCACCTGCAACGATCATGCCGATGCGGTAGCCTGCGTTATAGGTTGAAGCCAAAACCGTTTGCATTTGCGTTTCTGCAAGCTCAATACGATAGGCATCAATCACAATATCTTGTGTCGCGGCAGAAAAACCTAAAAGCACAGCACCCGCAGCCATTTGGTAAAGATAGCTCTGACCAAGAGACGGGTCTGAAAAAGCCATGATAGATATGGCACAAATAATTAAGAGTTGCGCGATCAATAGCCATGCACGGCGGTGACCCAATAATTTGGTCAGCACTGGTACAGGTAACTCATCCACCAAAGGGGCCCAAACAAATTTGAATGAATAACCCAGAGCAGCCCAACTAAAAAAAGTCACCGCGCTCTTATCGATACCTGCTTCCCCTAGCCATAAAGATAAGCTCGAGAAAATTAACAGGATTGGGATACCTGCTGAGAAACCCAAAAACAGCATGATCAACGCACGGCGATCTAAAAATGCAGTAAAGGCGGATTTCCATCCTGAAGATTGTGTTGTCATTACGTTTTTGTTGTCTTAAAACCAATGCTGCTATTCAAACCCTTAATACAATTTGTTTCAACCTGATTTATAAAATCAATGTTCTATTTTTGTCGACAAACACTGCGACTTTGCTTGATCTTTTGCATTAAACCTGTATACCTTTAAGTTTCTAACGCAATCTTTAGTTTCGGATTTCAAAGTGACCCAAAAACACGATCAAATGAGCTCTTCTTTATCTGTACCGCCCGCATTAAAGAGTCAAGAAAATCCAGAAAACAACCTTAGTTCAGCATTTGACCAACCCGAAATTCAAACGACCTTAGCAAAGACACAACTTCAAGCAGAGCAACTGACGCATACCCCTGCTCTGGATAAGATTCCAGCCTCAACGCGTCGTATTAAACCGCTCAATAATTTTTTAGGGCAAGATCGTGCACGTGCTTCAGTTGAAGCAGGCATTTCCTTACCTTATTCTGGCTATAACATTTTTGCCGTAGGGACAGCTGGCTTAGGCAAGCGCACCATGGTCAAGCGTTTACTACAGCAACACGCCAAAAATATGCCGACACCAAACGATTGGGTTTACGTTTATAATTTTAAAAGCCCACGTCAACCGATTGCTTTAGAATTACCTGCGGGTCAGGCAATAAAATTTCAAACCATGTTACATCAAACATGGCAAACCACTTTAAAGCAGCTCGAGCGCCGCTTTACTGCTGAAACCTACCACAACCGTATAGAAGCCATTCGCCAACAAACGGGTGATGTTCAGCAACAAGCCTTGATTGAATTGACTCAAGAAGGCGAAGAGCTCGACCTCAAACTGGTCTCTCGGAATGATGAACACTGCTTTATCCCCGTCCAGTATGTAGACGATAAAGTATTGGAAATGACGCAGGCCGACATCAATGCTTTAAGCTCTAAAGAACGTTCTGAAATTAATGCCAATATACGCCACATGGATAAAAAACTTGAGCGTTTAGGCATGCATTTAGGCGACTTGGAGGAAGATGCCCGCGATAAAGTTCAAGTATTGAACCGAGATATTGCCAAGCAAGTTTTATTACCTAAAGTTGAACAGTTACTGAGTAAGTTTACTGGGGTTGAAGGCTTAAAAGACTATTTAAAACATTATGCTGAAGACATTATTAACAATGTTGAAATAGTCTTAGAACAAGAGGAAGACGATTTTAGCCCAGGTCTATTCAGCCGTATTCCCTCACGTTACCAAGCCAATGTCATTGTGTCGCATAAGCCTAATGCTGGCGCACCGGTTATTTTTGAAGATTTCCCAACTCATTACAATTTACTTGGTCACGTAGAGCAACTGACTCAACATGGCACTATTACTACAGACTTTACCTTAATCCGCCCGGGGACATTGCATAAAGCCAATGGTGGTTTTTTAATGTTAGAAGCAGAACAACTGCTTGAACAGCCTTATGCATGGCAAGGTCTAAAACGTGCTTTAAAATCAGGCCAATTAAAACTTTCTTCACTTGAGCATATGTTGACACTGACAGGAAGTATCTCAATTGAACCTGAGGCAATCCCGCTGAATTTGAAAGTAGTTTTACTGGCTGAGCCTGAAATTTACTATGAAATACTCGAAGTAGAGCCTGAGCTTGGCAGTGTCTTTAAAATCCGTGCCGACTTTACTGATACGTTGCAGCGTAATGAGGTGAATGAACAAGCCTATATGCAGCTGATCGCAGACTATGTACAGGCCGATAAACTACTTCCTTTCGATCGATCTGCACTTTCTGCACTTTTGACCGACTCTAGCCGTCAAGCCGAAGACCAAAGCTCCTTATCTCTACATGCCCTCACTTTGGGTGATTTGATTCGTGAGGCGCATCATCATGCCTTCCAATCAGGCGATAAGATGGTCTCGGATCAACACATTAATATGGCATTAGATCATCGCAAATATCGCTTAGGCTATTTACGTGAGCTCTATTGGCAGGATTTATCACGTGGTACACAGCTCATCGAAACGCGTGGACACCGTCTCGGTCAAATTAATGCACTTTCGGTCATTCACTATGCAGATGTTGAGTTTGGCTTACCATCACGTTTAACAGCCTCTGTGTATCAAGGCGGTGGTGATATTCTGGATATTGAGCGTAGCGTCGAACTCGGTGGCTCTCTGCATGCGAAAGGTGTGCTATTGATGTCATCGTTCTTAAAAGCACATTTCGGGCGTGAGCAAACGCTACACTTCTCTGCCGCACTTGCCTTTGAACAAAGCTATGGCCAAGTCGATGGTGACAGTGCTACGGTTGCAGAGCTGTCTGCTTTAATCTCTGCAATTAGTCAGCTACCGATTGATCAGTCTTGGGCGATTACTGGCTCAATGAACCAATTGGGTCAAGTTCAACCGATTGGTGGTGTCAATGCTAAAATTGAAGGTTTCTTTGATGCATGTAAACTTCAAGGTTTAACTGGTAAGCAAGGTGTGATTATTCCACGTCAAAATATGCAGCATTTAATGTTACGTAAAGACGTGATTGAAGCGGTTTCAAATGGCCAGTTCCACATTCATGCTATAGATACGATTGATCAAGCGCTTGAACTACTTATGGCTCGACCAGTCGGCACTTTAGACAAGAAAGGACGCTATACCAAGAAGTCTATTTATGCGGCGGTGATGGATCAGCTAGATTATTGGCAAGCCATTGAAGATGGTGCTGAGTTTGAAGAAGAACCGAAGAAAAAGAAAAAAAAGAAGAAGGACAAAAAAAAGGCAAAAGCTGAAAAAAAGACTGTTGCAACTGAAAATACAGCGGAACAAACTCCTGAAACCATAAGCACAGCAACTACAGCGGATTAAACCTTTCCCTCAAACAAAAAAAGCGCCTCAATGGCGCTTTTTTTACAACTGAAGATTAAGCTTCAGGTGCTGGACTATGCTGCTCAACTAAAGGTTGTAATTCACCTTTTTGGAACATGTCTAGAATAATGTCACTACCACCAATCAACTCACCGTTGATCCATAACTGTGGGAATGTAGGCCAGTTTGCAATTTGTGGTAACAAAGCACGAATATCTGGATTTTCAAGAATATTCACATAAGCAAACGGACGACCAATTTGACTAAGCGCTTCTACAGCACGTGCAGAGAAACCACATTGTGGAAACTGTGGGGTGCCTTTCATATAAAGAAGTACAGCGTGTTTTGCAATTTGGTCACGAATTAACGCTTCGGTATCGCGTGCTTGTTCAGTCATTGATCAATCCTCAACTAATCTAACCCGCATTATACCCAAAACGTAGAAAAACAGTATGCCTAAAGCAATATTTCGACTTTTATTTAGATTTAGGCTTTAAAACTACAAGCATAATTGCTTAATATTGGATTTCACTTACCCTCTAACAGATAAGAGTTAGTCATGAATAACATTACCCTTGCTCCTGTACAAACTGATCAACCCTCTCATTTGATGCCAGTATTTGGCCGTCAGCCGATCAGCTTTGTCCGAGGTCGAGGCTCTTATCTGTACACTGAGGATGGTACTGAATACTTTGATGCGCTAACGGGTATTGCAGTCTGTGGTTTAGGCCATGCTCATCCTGTCATTGCAGAAGCGATTGCAGAACAAGCTGCAACGCTCATTCATACTAGCAACTTGTTTGAAGTGCCTTGGCAAACGGCTGCAGCACAAAAACTTGCTGAAGTTGCTGGCATGGAAGAAGTGTTCTTTTCAAACAGTGGTGCAGAATCCAATGAAGGTGCAATCAAAATTGCCCGTAAATTTGGCTACATGCAAGGCATTGCCAATCCAAAAATCATTGTTGCAGAGCACTCATTCCATGGGCGTACCATGGCAACTTTATCGGCAACAGGCAACAAAAAAGTCCAAGAAGGCTTTGGCCCATTGGTTGAAGGTTTTATTCGTGTCCCATTCGGCGACATTGAAGCCATTGAAGAAGCTGCAATCCATCATCCTGACATTGTCGCAATCTTTGTCGAACCAATTCAGGGCGAAGGTGGGGTCAACACTGCTCCGCAAGGCTTTAGCTATCTGGAAGAGATTCGTCAAATCTGTAATCAGCATAACTGGCTAATGATGCTGGATGAAGTTCAAACAGGTAATGGCCGTACAGGTGAATACTTTGCTTACCAACACACCAACATCATTCCTGATGTACTTACCACAGCCAAAGGTTTAGGCAATGGCTTCCCCATTGGTGCGGTGATGACTCAAGGTCGTGGTGTAGGCGTGCTGACCGCAGGTAACCACGGTTCTACGTACAGTGGTTCAGCATTGGGTTCACGTGTGGTATATACCATCATCGACATTATGCAAAAAGAAAATATTGTTCAAAATGCGGCTGAACAAGGTGCGTACATCGTAGAACAACTGCGTAAGCAACTTGCCGATCAAAATGTGATTGTCCGTGGCTTTGGTTTGATGATTGGTGTGGAGCTACCAAAAGCATGTGGTGACTTGGTCAACATCGCTCGTGATGAATACCACACCATTATTAACGTTACTGCGGGTTCTGTGGTGCGTTTACTGCCGACCTTGAATATTACCAAAGATCAGGCGGATCAACTGATTGAACGTCTAGTGAAAATGATTAAAGCGTACTTGGCTTAAGACAAAAAGTCTGGTTCTAAAATTGCTTTTTGCATATTTCGGAACCAGACTTTTTGAAATGAATTGGCCAACTAAATATTAAAGTTTTGGATCACGCATTTGAACCAAATTTGCATTGGTTTTAGTTAAGGTTTCTATCACTTTATTCATGACTGCCGGTACCAAGGCATCTGCCATTTGCGCAGCTTGTAAGCCTAACTTCTCACCTAAAGTCGGTTTCTTACGCGTTGAGATGACATAAACATCATGATCGGTCAGCAAATTAAGCAAATAAGCATCTGAGGTTTGCAACTGATCAACCAAATTCAAATCTAAAGCATCTTGTCCATACCAGTGCTCACCTGTCGCCACTTTCTCAACATTGAGCTGTGGACGGTATTTTTCAACAAAGTGTTTAAACAGCACATGCGTCTGTTGTAACTCTTCTTCAAACTTCGCCTTACCTTCTGCTGTGTTTTCACCAAACATCGTCACTGTACGTTTATATTGGCCTGCTGTGTACAGCTCAAAATCGATATTGTGTTCTTTTAGCAGACGATTAAAATTAGGGACTTGCGCGACCACACCAATTGAACCGACAACCGCAAAAGGTGCAGCAATAATCTGATTGGCGATACATGCCATCATATAACCGCCACTCGCTGCAACTTTATCGACACAGATAGTGAGATTGAAACCTGCATCACGTAAACGTACCAATTGTGCAGCAGCCAAACCATAACCATGCACCATACCGCCTGGGCTTTCTAAACGCACCACAACACGATCACGCCCTGCTTTGGCTGTCGCTAAAATCAAGGTAATCTCTTCACGCAAGCTTTCTACCGCTGTTGCCGCAGTATCACCTTTAAAATCTAGAATATAAACTTTTTGATTGGCCTTTTTACGATGGCGTGACTCTTTCGCTAACTGCTGAGTCAGCTGCAATAACTCTAATTTAGAGGCTGTTGTTTGCGCAATTTTTTTACGTTGTTCATTGATGCGCGCATTTAAATGTGTAATTCGAATTTCAGCGGGAAGTTTCGGTAAATGAAATAACATAGAAATTATATTCTCTAAAATAATACGTCGGTATATGACCTAGATTAGGTCAATGGCATTTTTTTTCAATAGTCATTTTTTGTTTTATTCTGTAATGCATTATCTTTCACATTTAATCATTTATAAGATGGGTCCAATCTTTCAGACAGCACACCTTAGCATCTTTTGTCCAATGTGACTCTAATACACAATGTCCATTATCATGGCTATTTAATCACCAAACCAAATGCTCGCTCATAAAAAACAGAGCACTTAGGCTCTGTTTTTTCAAATATTTCAAGTTGTGCGTATTAACCGAAACGACCTGTAATATAGGCTTCAGTTAACTGATGATCTGGCTGAGTGAAGACTTTCTCGGTTGAGTTCACTTCAATCAAGTCACCTAAATGGAAGTAAGCGGTACGGTCTGATACACGTGCAGCCTGTTGCATTGAGTGCGTTACAATCGCAATCGTATACTGCGTTGAAAGCTCAGAAATAAGCTCTTCCACTTTCGCTGTTGCGATCGGGTCAAGCGCTGAACATGGCTCATCCATCAGAATCACTTCTGGACTTACCGCAATGGTACGTGCAATACATAAACGCTGCTGCTGACCACCCGACAAGCCCGTGCCTGGTTGGTTTAAACGGTCTTTGACTTCGTCCCAAAGGCCCGCTTTACGTAAGCTGTTTTCTACAATTTCTTCTAAGTCATACTTATCACGCGCCAAACCATGCAGTTTAGGGCCATAAGCCACGTTATCAAAAATTGACTTTGGGAATGGGTTTGGTTTCTGAAATACCATACCTACTTGAGCGCGAAGCAGTACCACATCTAGGTTTGGATCATAAATATCTTGATTATCCAACATCACTTTACCCGTCACACGACAGCTATCAATGGTGTCGTTCATACGGTTCAAAGTACGTAAGAAGGTCGATTTACCGCAGCCCGATGGCCCAATAAATGCAATCACTTCATTTTCGTAGATATTCAGATCAATCCCTTTAATCGCTTCAGCTTCGCCATAGTAAACATGTACATCTGAAGTGCTGAGTTTGACTTGTCCTTGTGCCTGATCTTTCTTAGCAGAAGTCTGTGTATCAAACTGCGACACAAAAGAAGTACCCTGCTGACCTGAGGTCGTATTCGGGTTTGTAAATTGAGTGTGTTCTTGATTCACTGTTTGATCCTGATCTAAGGAATTTTTAACAACGGTATTCATATTTTGCCCTCACTTACCAACGGACTTCAAATTTCTTACGTAACCAAATTGCAATACTGTTGAGTCCAATCATCATTGCAAGCAGAACAATAATCGCAGCCGCTGTACGTCCTTCGAAGAAGTTACGCAGCTCATTACCTTGCCACAAGAAAATCTGTACAGGTAAAGCACTCGATTGATCAAATGGAGTTGTAGGTACACTTGCAACAAATGCACTCATACCAATTAATAACAGCGGTGCAGTCTCACCTAATGCTTGTGCTACACCAATAATTGCACCCGTTAGAATCCCCGGTAGTGCAAGTGGTAAAACGTGATGGAATACGGTTTGTATACGTGAAGCACCTAGCCCTAAAGCTGCCTGACGAATTGATGGTGGTACAGCTTTCAACGATGCACGTGTCGTAATAATCACCGTTGGTAATGTCATTAAACTCAGCACCAAACCACCGACCAATGGTGCGGAAAGCGGTAAATGCATCCAACCAATAAAGATCGCAGCACCGAGCAAACCAAAGACAATTGATGGTACAGCGGCAAGGTTGTTAATGTTGACTTCAATGACGTCAGTGATCCAGTTTTTAGGCGCAAATTCTTCAAGATAAATTGCAGATGCCACACCAATTGGAATCGAAATAATGATCACGATCAGCATCATGAACAGCGACCCCATGAATGCCCCTGCTAAACCTGAAGTTGCAGGAGAACTACGAGAGTCTGGACTGACGAAGATGTTGGTATTGAAAGTATTTTCCATTACCCCTGAAGCTTTCATTTCATCGGCAAGTTGACGAACTTCTGGGCTCAACTGTTGCTGTTCATCAGGCAAACTACGGTCAATATTTCCTGCGAGCCACACATCAACGTTTGCATCGGCAAGCACTTTAATGTCTTCTTTTTTACCGACCAATGATGGATCTTTCATCACCATATCACGTAAGCGATATGCTTCAGAACTAGTGTACAAAGAAGCTAAGTCATCTCGTTTAGAAGCAAGTGCTGGATCTTTTGCAATCATGGCATTCACGATTAAAGCATCCCAATCCACCATGCCCATTTCAGTTTGCCAAGCAATAAAACGCTCCTCAAACTGCGCTGGAGATTCGCCTGCACGCTGTACAGGTTTTGCACCTGTCGTAATAATGGCAGGGTCAAAGTACACGGGTAAACTCATGCTACTTTGCCAAAAAGCAGGTAAGCCTTTCGATAAAATACTGCCAAAAAGTAGCGCGACAAAGAATAAACCTGCAATCACTGCTGAGAAACCAAAGAAACGAAAGGTTTTTTCTTTACGGTGACGTTTTGCCAATGAATTACTGATCGTTTGCTTACGCTTTTCTCGTAATTCTGCCGCATGTTGTGGATCAAATACTTGATCTGCTGTGCTATTAGAAGTCGTCATTAGTCGTATTGCTCACGATATTTACGCACGATGTACAGTGCAACAATGTTCAAACCAAGCGTAATTACAAAGAGTGTCAGACCTAGTGCAAATGCCACCAAAGCTTGCGGGCTTGCAAAGTCAGTATCACCAGTCAATTGGTTTACGATGGTAATGGTCACAGTTGAAATGGCTTCAAGTGGATTGGCATGTAGTAAAGGACTATTCCCTGCTGCAAGCACCACAATCATGGTCTCACCAATGGCACGTGATGCTGCAAGCAAGAACGCGCCGATGATGCCCGGAAGTGCCGCTGGTATCACCACCTGACGAATGGTTTCAGACTTTGTCGCACCTAAACCTAATGAGCCATCACGTAATGCACGTGGCACCTGCGTGATAATGTCATCAGAGAGCGATGAAACGAAAGGAATAATCATGATACCCATGACGAAACCAGCAGTGAGTGCACTGGTTGCGTTGATGTGTAAACCAACGGATTCACCAAGCATTTTAAAGAATGGACCAATGATCATCAGTGCAAATACACCGTAAACAATGGTTGGAATCCCTGCGAGCACTTCAATAGTTGGTTTTGCCCATGAGCGGAACCCAGAAGATGCATATTCAGCAAGATAGATCGCGATCATTAATCCCACAGGGACTGCAACCAAGAGTGCAATACCACTGACCATTAAGGTGCCCCAAAGTAATGGCAGTAAGCCGTAGCTTCCTTCTGCATTACCAGAGGTACTAAAACCTGGGTTCCATTCTGTACCGAAGAAAAAGTCGAGTGGACTCACGAAGTGGAAGAATCGCATCGCTTCGCTGAACATCGACATCACGATACCAATCGTGGTTAGAATCGCGACACCAGAACAGAGCGCAAGTGCAACATTAATGGTTTTTTCAACTTGGTTACGAGCGCGGAACTGAGTTGCAATGCGCTTTTTCGCAGCGACTAAACCTGCCAGTGCAGCACAAATCACCACTGCAATTTTTGCAAATGTTCCAATGCTTTGAAACTTCGCCAGTTGCTCCGCAGCAGCAAGCTCATACGCGGCTGGTGTATCTGTGACACCAAAACCTGAGGCAATCGCTTCTACACGGTTAATCAACACATCCGTACTAGCAGCATCTAAGGTTGCAGCGACTTGTGCTGGCACGTGATTTAACACCACATGATTCAAAACATTTGGTTCAACAATATTCCAAACAATCAAAATTAAAAAAGCAGGGATACCACACCACAAAGCCACTAACGCACCGTAATACCCCGGACGTGAGTGTAATTTTGCAGAATTATTTCCCTTACCTGCTAAGTTACGGCTCTGACTTAAGCCCATTTGATAGGCTATGGCGATCAGTGCCAATAACACACCTATAAGTAGCAGATTCATGTATTCTCCACGGTTCTTTCAATTTTCATTATTTGAAAAAACTTAATCCTAGTAAAAAACGTCAAAGGTAGGACTTGCCTACCGTTGACTGTTTCTACGCTTAATTACTTAACCGCTTTGCCTGCTTTGAAGTTCGCAAGAACTGCTGCACGCTCTTTGTCTGACATTGAGATCAAACCAGCACGCTCAAGCTTAGAACCTTTACCTGATACTTTCTTGCTGATGAAGTATTCAGTGTATTCTTTTAAGCCTTTGATTGATTTCAAGTGCTCACCCTTCACGTAGAAGAATAATGGGCGAGAAACTGGGTATGAACCATTCAAAATCGTCTTTTCAGATGGTGCAACATTGTTCACTGTAGCTACGCGTAACTTGTCACGGTTTTGGTCATAAAAACCTAAACCAAACACACCTACTGCGCTAGGCGACGTTTTTAAGCGCGCTAAAGTTTCAGTGTAGTCACCCGCAATCTCAATCACTTTGCCGTCTTTACGGAAAGTTGAACATGCTTTCTTTTGTGCATCTTTATTCATTGCTTTGATTGCAGCATAAGTTTCGCAGCCTGCATCAACCATTTTTTCTTGGAACACTTCACGTGTACCGTGGTTTGATGCTGGAATCACTAAAGTGATTGGTTCGTTTGGAAGGCTTTTGTCAATTTGGTTCCAACGTGTATATGGGTTTGCAACCATTTTACCGTTAGATGGTAACTGCGCTGCTAAAGCTGCATAGACGTGCTGTGGGCGTAATTTGTATGCTGCTTTGCTTGCATTTGAAGCAAATACAATACCGTCATAACCAATTTTGATTTCGATCACTTGGTTCACACCAGCTTTCTTACAAGCAGCTAATTCTGTATCTTTAATTTTACGAGATGAGTTTGCGATATCAATTGTGTTATCACCCACACCATTACAGAACTGTTTCAAGCCGCCTGAAGAACCGCCAGAACCAACAACGGGTGCTTTAAATTGTGGGAAAGTATTGCCAAACTCTTCAGCAACAATACTTGCATACGGTAAAACTGTTGAAGAACCCGCAATTTGAATTGTGTCACGAGCTGCGTTTGCCGTAGTTGCTACAGCTGCCCCAGAAACTACTACTGCAAGTGCGATATGGTTTAAGCGCATATTTGTTATCTCACATATTAAACATTTTGGAGTACGCCACTTTTTATTCAGTCTTGTACTTTTTTGGATAACTGCATTTTGATTTCAGAATATGACAAGCAAGTTACAGCATTGTGACACTTTCATGATGTTTATTTTTATTTGTCCATGATTCGTTACACTTTGTTCAATTTCACCCAGTTTAAACACCTAAAGAATTTTTCTTATTTTTATAAAAGAAGGTCCGTAGTTCATTTTACACCAACTTTTTTCAAACTTTTATAAGAAATAAAAACCTTTAAAATCAATGAATAAAATAAATAACACTCCATACACTTTGATTTCTTTAATATTGAATAGCCCTTCTAATCTATAAAAATTTGCGTATACCCATATGCAGAATCCATATAAATTTTCGCCATTTGTTAGATTTTCATAACCCATAAGTGACAAATGAGTAGTGTCATATTTAGAAAATTGAGCGTCATTTAGGTCTTAATTTTTACCTTTTATCCCCCATTTATTACTGAAAAATAGCATACTCATCTCAAATACGAGAGCAAATTTATGACTTTTTAGACTCAGGTGCCTTTCTTATTTTTAGAAATACTTGTCCAAATAATGGGTATTTCTGAGGGACACCACTTTATCTTTTTTTCTAAAAGATAGCTCAATGAAGGAGATTTTGGGCTTCATTTACCCTTTACTGCCGCCTTAACCATTCATTTTTCGTAAGAAGCGTGACGTCATATGAGTGCGACATTTCCCATGACCGCTAGACAAACACATTTATTTACCCCCCAATTTTTCGGGATTATGACAAGGACTTGCCTGTCGTGCAGATCATACCTTCAACTTGAAAATTCGTGAAGAAAATCATTTGCATATTGAAAATCAAAAGCCCGAATATTTAGCGTTAGTCTTAACCATTGAAGCTCATTTTCCTAAAAATCATAATTCAAGCATGTATCGAAAACCACCTCAGAGAAAACCAAAGCATCTCCAACATAATTAAAATTAGGTGCTTAGCCAATAGATGTTATGCATTTTAATATTTACAACACATAAAAAAAGGAGCTGATATCAGCTCCTTTTTTTAACACAACAATCAATTAAGCAATTGCAGGTGTATAGGTTCCATCTGCGATTGAACCTTTGATACGATCCGCTTCTGCAAGGACAAGACCAAGCAGGTTCTTCACGTTATCTAAAGTCGCAACTGGACTTAAAGTCGTCATTTTCAAAGATTGATTTTGACCTACTTTTGTGACGCCAATATTCGCTTCACCACGTGCAAACAATTCATCTGCAACATTTTGGTTTAAGGTATCAAGCAATTCTACTGGATAGCCTTCTGGAACCACACGGAACAATACAGATGCAAATTGTGGATTAACCAACATCTCTAAACCAGCAGTTGCATTGATATAATCAGCAACGTCACGAGTTAAAGTAACGCCGTGGTCAATCATAGAACCATAGAGCTCTTCACCAAGTGCTTCAACAGTCATCCAAAGCTTCAACGCATCAAAACGACGGGTTGTTTGAAGTGACTTAGACACCAAGTTTGGCACGCCATGCTCTTCATCATAAGCTGAGTTTAAATACTCAGCTTCGTAGTGCATGAAACGATAGTTCGCTTCATCTTTTAACAAGAACGCACCACAAGAGATGGTTTGGAAGTAATGCTTATGGAAATCAAGCGTAATAGAGTCAGAAAGCTCGATCCCATCCAACATATCACGGTGATTGTTCGATAGGATTAAAGCACCGCCCCACGCCGCATCAATGTGCATCCACGCGCCATATTTGTTGGTGATTTCACGAATTTGCTTCAGTGGATCAATCGCACCTGCATCGGTTGTACCCGCAGTTGCAACCACACACGCCACAATCTTACCTTCAGCTTGAAGGTGAGCCATGGTTTTTTCAAGTGCATCCACATCCATCTGCGCGTTCTCGTTCACAGGAACGGTCACGACTGATTGGAAGCCCATGCCCATCATCGCCATGTTCTTTTGTACAGAGAAGTGTGCATTTTCAGAACAAATAACTTTGACGTTGCGCATCGCATCGCCCGGCACGCCATCACGCTGTACAGACCACGGATTACCGTTTTCATCTTTCCAGTTTTTCGCAATACATGCATCACGTGCAAGCAGTACACCCATCAAGTTTGACTGTGTACCACCAGAAGTAAACACACCAGCTTGACCTGCACCATAACCCACTTTTTGACGAAGCCAATCAATCAACTGAACTTCCATCAATGAACCCGCAGGGCTTTGATCCCAAGAATCCATCGATTGGTTCGTTGCATTAATTAGCACTTCAGCAATTTGACTGGTCACCATAGTTGGGCAGTGCAAGTGTGCGAGCGAGTGCGGGTGATGGACTTTTAAGCTTTTGTTTAAGAAAAGCTCAACCATACGTTCAAGTGACTTTTGTACACCCAAACCTTCTTTGGAAGGATTAAATGCAATCGCACTGCGGAGCTCTTTGATGCTACCGCCCGTGTACATTTTGTCGTTTTGCAACCATGCTGCAACTGCTTTAGTCGCTTGCTCCATTGCTGACGAGTAGTCAGCAATAGATGCAGCATCATTGCAGAGTAACGCCTTACGGTGTTCTGCAAAATCAACCATGATTACGCGCCTCGAGTTGCAACAAGTGCTTCAGCAATTGCTTTCTTGAAGCGAGAAACCGCTTCAACACATTCATCATGAGTGATGATAAGTGGGCAAAGTAAACGAATGACTGTACCGTTACGGCCGCCTTTTTCTAACAACAATTTGTTATTAAAGCATGCCGCTTGAATCGCTGCTGCCAATTGACCATCTGCAGGTAAAGAACCCATATGGTCCGCTGGTTTACGCTCATCAACAATTTCAACACCAATCATCAAACCACGGCCACGCACGTTACCGATACATGGGAACTCTTGAGCAAGCTTTTTAAATTCAGCTTGTAAGAAATCACCACGTTCTTGTGCATTTTGCGCAAGGTTTTGTTCTTTGATGGTTTTGATCGTTGCAAGACCAGTACCCATTGCCAATTGGTTACCACGGAAAGTACCCGTGTGACCTGCTGGCTGCCAAGCATCAAACTTACGTTTAATACCTAATACAGCAAGTGGTAAGCTACCACCAACGGCTTTAGACATCACCACTACGTCAGGTTCAATACCCGCATGTTCAAATGCGAACATTTTACCTGAACGTGCAAAGCCTGCTTGAACTTCGTCAAGAATCAACACAATATTGTGTTTTTCAGTCACTTCGCGGATTTTTTTCAACCATTTGGTCGGCGCTGTTACCACACCGCCTTCACCTTGAATTGCTTCAAGAATAACAGCAGCTGGCTTGGTTACACCACTTTCAACATCTTCAATGAAGTTTTCAAAGAAATACGTCAAAGCATCCACACCCGCTTCACCACCTAAACCAAGTGGGCAACGGTATTCATGCGGATACGGCATAAATTGAACGCCTGGCATTAAACCATTTACAGCATTTTTCGCAGACAGGTTACCTGTCATTGCAAGAGCGCCGTGCGTCATACCATGGTAACCACCAGAGAAACTAATCACTGTGCTACGACCGGTATACGTCTTCGCTAATTTAATTGCTGCTTCCGTGCCATCTGCACCAGATGGACCACAGAACTGTAAACAATACTCTTCCTTACCGCCTGGTAATTGTTCAAGTAATGCTTCAGTAAATGCATCTTTTAAAGGTGTCGTTAAATCCAAAGTATGTAAAGGAAGACCACTTGCAAGTGTATCTTGAATACTTTGAATTACCGCAGGATGATTATGGCCCAAAGCCAATGTTCCTGCCCCAGCTAAACAATCGAGGTACTCTGTACCTTCAACATCAGTAACCCAGCAGCCTAATGCTTTGGCTATCGCTAACGGTAATTTCCGTGGATAGCTACGAACATTGGATTCCATCTGACTTTGGCGAGTCAAATAGTATTCGTTAGTAGTATTAGTGGCAGGGTTTACAGAAGAAACGCTCATATCGAATTACCATCTCTGATATGGGTTGAAAGAAATAAGTCGGGTGACTTTTGGTCCTTTGACTCGGCGCTTTATAAATCTAGTCAGATAGCGTTTGGATACTTCATAACTAGGAGGCGGATGATACAGAAATTTTCAATAAAATAAACAGCTTTTGGATATTATCTGCCAGAAATTTACTAAAAAAATATATCATCCCAAACCATAGCTTAAATTATCCTCTTATAGTGTGACAACGTAAAGAAAAGCCGATGAATTTATTTATTTTTCAACTTCGCCACAAAATTTCAAAATACTCACCCTGGTTGAAAAATAAGTTTTTGAAATAAATAACTTTATCTAGGTTTTTCTGAAAAATATTTTGTACCTTTTTTTACAATCGAACCACAATATTTTCGCAAATTCACCACAAATTGGCTTTAAGCTTTTTACAAATGTTGCAAAACTCCTCCTAAATAAAAAAGGAATAAAAATGCGTCAATTCTTCATCCCAGCAATCGCTCTTAGTGCTTTATTTAGCTCAGCAGTTTTTGCTCAGTCTGAGAACCAATTGAACTACAATATTGTCAATGTTCAGGCCGAGGCAACACGCCAAGTATCCAACGATTTAATGAATGCAACGCTTTACATTGAACGTAGTAATAAACAACCTGCCGAACTCGCAACACAAATTACGCAACTGATGAATCAAGCCACAGCTTTAGCTCGTAAATATCCAAGCGTAAAAGTTGAAACAGGTTCTCAAACCACCTACCCAATTTACAACGATGACAACCAAAAGTTAAAAGAATGGCGAGGTCGTGCTGAAATTAATTTAGAAAGTACCGATTTTAAAGCGGCGAGCCAGTTGATTGGAGAGCTACAGCAAAACTTCCAAACCCAGTCAATCGGCTTTAGTGTGTCCGACACACAACGTAAGAAAGTGGAAAATGAGCTGATTGTGGAAGCATCGAAAAACTTTCAACAGCGTGCGCAATCATTAGCACAAGCATGGAGTAAGTCAGGTTATAACTTGGTTAACTTAAACATTAATACCAGCAACTACTACCCTCGCCCAGTCATGATGCGTGCAGAAAGTGCAAAATTCGCAGCAGCTGATGCACCAATGCAAGATGTAGCTGGTGGTGAATCTAAAATCACTGTGAATGCAAATGGTACTGTTCAACTTAAATAACAGATTTCATTCAAATTCATCTAAAAAGCCACGTTAAACGTGGCTTTTTTATTGTGTGTCCATCAAGAAAACTTTAATTCGCCTATTAATTTTAGTGTTTTAATTGCAATAAGTGATAATGGTTATTATTTGATTTCAACAAAGTTCAGCATATGATAGCCGCGCTCTTTATTATGGATTGCGCACAAAAGAATAATTTCATCACGTCTTCATCTGCAGGATCGCAGATTATTCAAAGCCAAACAACTCAGCATTGCGATTGGGCTTTCTATGAGCTGCTTAACCTATGCACAAGCAGAAGAACTCACTGAAGCAACGAGCAACAATGTGCTTCCGACCATCAAACTTGAAGCACAAGGCAACTGGTTAGAAGATGCCAATGCAGAAAAAGTGCAAAAGCATGCAGGCGCTCGTACGATTATTACTCGCAATCGCTTAGATGAAGTTGCTGCGACTTCAATTAAAGATGCCCTGAAGCAAGTGCCTGGTGTTCAAGTCCAAGAAAATAATGGTACAGGTGGCAGTGATGTTTCACTCAATATTGGGGTCCGTGGTTTAGCCTCTCGTTTATCTCCTCGCTCTACAGTACTGCTTGATGGTGTCCCGCTATCATTTGCGCCTTATGGACAGCCTCAGCTTTCTCTAGCACCAGTATCATTAGGCAATATTGAATCTGTAGATGTGGTTCGTGGTGCAGGCTCTGTACGTTTTGGGCCGCAGAACGTGGGCGGTATCATTAATTTTGCAACTCGCGCGATTCCTCAAGAGTTTGCAGGTAATGTCAGCCTAACGACCGAATATGCTTCGGGTACAGATCAAGTCAAATACAGCCCGAACCTATTTGTAGGCGGAACCTTAGATAATGGTTTAGGCCTTGCTCTGCTTTATTCGGGAACAAAAGGTGATGGCTACCGTGAAGCCAATAATAAAACTGACATTGACGATGTCATGTTAAAAACGGCCTATCAAATTACAGATGCTGATGCTATTGCCTTAAACCTACATCACTATGAAGGTTATGGTGAAATGCCTGAAGGCTTAACTGCCGAAAAATATGCACAAAACCCTTATCAGTCAAATAAGTCACGTAATTATTTCTCTGGTCGTCGCTCAGATGTGTCATTCCGCTATACACATCAAGATGAAAAAAATAACTTTGAATTGCTGACCTATTATATTGACTCATTTCGCACGAGTGACTTAGAGACTGATGTCAGTACGACCACTTCGCGTATGGATACCTCTCCACGCGACTATAAAGTTTTTGCCATTGAACCGCGCTGGTCTCGTGCATACCAATTAGGTAACTCAAATAGCGAATTTACTATCGGCTATCGTTATTTAGATGAAGATAGTTCAGAGTTCTCAGGTCGCTCATCTACATATGCATTGAATGCACCTGTGACCGAAATTAAAGCACGTACCACGAGTAAAGGTGGCACTAAAGCACATGCGATTTATGCAGATAACCGCTTCGATTTAGGGAACTGGGTCATCACACCGGGACTACGTTTTGAATCAATTGAAACACATAACAATTTTACTGCCTATAACCAAGGCGTAGCAGTTAATATCGTTTCACCAAAAATTGATTCAGATGAGTTTTTACCCAGCCTATCGGTCATGTATAAAGCGACAGACAATTGGAACATTTTTGCCAATGCGGGCGTCTCATTCGGCCCACAGCAATACAACCAATTGGCACGTTTAGAAGGTGGTGTTGCGCAAAGCACAACTGATGGCTTGCATCCTGAAAAGTCCAATAACTATGAAATTGGGACAAAGTATTTAGGCAATGGCTTAAATGCAGAGTTAACCGCATTTTATTTAGACTTCAAAAAAGAGTTAATTTTAGAGCGTGATGCGCAGAACAATGGCATTTGGACAGACTTAGGCGCAACCAGCCACAAAGGTGTAGAACTTGGTCTAGCTTATGACTTTGCTTATTTGACCGATGCGCTTGAGGGCTTAAAACTCTATAGCAACTACACCTTCACCAAAGCTGTGGCTGAAGCAGGCGACTTTAAAGACAAAGACCTTCCGTTCCACTCACGCCACACAGCAAATGTTGGTTTAGGCTATAAAGTGAATCAATGGAGCGTCAATGCAGATATGTTTGCCCAATCTAAGCAGCATTCTCCAGGTTCAGGTGATACCTATCAAACTGACGAATCGGCTGATGGAAAATTAGGTGATATTCCAGGTTATTCCACTTTTGCCGTGCGTACAGCCTATGACTTTGGTGAGCAATTCCACGGTTTAAAAATCGCGGGTGGCGTTAAAAACGTGTTTGATAAACAATATTTCACACGTTCTACTGACTCAACAGGTGGAAAATATGTAGGGCAACCACGTACCTTCTACCTTCAAACGTCATTTGATTTCTAAACCAGAAAGCCAATTAGTTCAACTACATTGAACTGTTAAAAAAGACTACATTTTTGTGGTCTTTTTTATTTTAACAATATGACAAAATTATGACTCTCTTCCATACTTTATAAACACAATCCACTTTCATGACTCTTTCAGAACTTAATTTATCGCTTTTTTCATGGATTAATGCTTCTCCTGAAGCCAGTAATGCCAGCATTAATTTTGCCATATTCATCGCCAATGACCTGCTCTATTGCATGATTTTACTGTTTGCTTGGTTTTGGCTACGTGGTAACTATGACACTAAAAAGCAGATATTGAAGGCGTTTATCTTTACCAGTATCGCCATTTTGGTCAGCCAATGTATTTCTCATGTATATTATCACCCACGGCCTTTCGTCATGGAGGTCGGACGCACTCTCATTTACCATGCACCCAATGGCTCTTTCCCGAGTGATCATATGCTGATTTTTAGCAGTATCGCTTTTTCTTATCTCTTCTCTGCACAGCGTAAACTGGGAATTTTTCTCTTGGTCATGGCTTGGCTTGTTGCATGGTCACGTGTCTATCTTGGTGTTCACTTCCCTTTAGATATGCTCGGCGCTTTTCTATTGGCTTTTGCCTTAAACTTCTTTGGATTAAAGCTTTGGAATCTCTATAAAGATAAAATCATGCAAGGGGCACTCACGATTCACTTTTACTTATTTAAGCCCCTCATTCAAAAAGGCTATATCAAATAACTTTCGTTCCAAAACAAAAAAATCCCGCTCGAAAGCGGGATTTTTTAATGCATTTAAATTAGTAGATCGCCATATGGTTGCGATGAATCATCTCGAGTGAGCGTGCTTCACCTAGGACTTGGTGAACTTTATCTGATGCCAAGCCCTTCACCAGCTCCGCAGAGCGTGAACTAAAGTTGACACGTCCGACCGCAACACGGCCACCTTGGATATCAACACATTCAACCACGTCACCGCGTTCAAAATGCCCTTCCACAGCTTTCACGCCAACTGGAAGTAAACTACGATGATTATCTTTTATGGCTTTAACAGCACCATCATCCAACACCAAACGACCTGCAGTTTGTAAGTGAGCTGCTAACCACTGTTGATGAGCAGTAATGCGGTCATTGTCAGTAATAAACAATGTCCCAAGCATTTCACCATCCATCAAACGTTCAAGCACATTGTCGCTTTCACCACTAGCAATCAGCGTTGGACAGCCAGACTTTGCAGCTAAGCGTGCAGCACGAACTTTGGTCAACATACCACCACGACCAAACTTACCGCCACCGCCAGCCATATCAAATAAACTCTCATCTAGAGCACGCACAGTATGGAACAGTTTTGCATCTGGATTTGAACGTGGGTCTGAGTCGAACATCCCCTGCTGGTCTGTCAAAATAATTAACAAATCTGCATGGACTTGACCTGCAACCATCGCGGCCAGTGTGTCATTGTCACCAAAGCGAATTTCATCGGTCGAAACCGTGTCATTCTCGTTGATTACAGGAATGACATGCCATTCAATCAAGTTCTGTAAAGCGTCACACGAGTTCAAATAACGACGACGGTCTGCCAAATCATCATGGGTTAATAACACTTGCGCGGTCTGAATATGATGTTTTTCAAGCACACTTGACCACGTATGAATAAGGCCCATCTGACCAATGGCAGCACACGCCTGAAGACTGGGTAGATCGGTGGGTCGGCTGTCTAGCTTCATACGAACCATACCTTCAGCCACAGCTCCTGACGACACCAGAATAATCTCATGTCCTGCATTGTGTAGATCTGCAATTTGTTTCGCCCAATGCGAAATTGCATCTATATCTAGACCTTGCCCATTTGCTGTGAGTAAAGATGATCCGATTTTAACAACGATTCGTTTACAAGCTTCGAGCTTACGTTGCCCATCTACCACTTCTATCATCTTGTCCTCAGTTACTCATTACGAGCTTAACGTACGTAAAACACTTCCATTTCGCCGTCATCTTCATCATCGTCTTCATCATCATCAGCCAACAGGCCTGCAAGACGTTGTTGGCGACGCATTTCACGATATGCTTCTTTAGCGGCAATCGTTTGTTCGCGTGTTTCAGCTTCAAGCTGCTCACGGAATGCTTTCACTTCTGCTGCATAGTCAGGATCTTCAAGCTCACGTTCACGTTGTTGCTCAATTTGATCCATCAGGTAATAAACAACTGGTTTTGTCCCTTCAGACATCAAACCTGAAGTTTTAAATACAGGGCCATCCCACTGCATTTCATCTAAAATATGCTGACACCATTCATCACGCGTATCGTCTGCAAGTTGGTCAACTTTGTTTAACACTAGAACGATAGGTAACTTTGAAAGTGTCGGAGAGAATTTCTCTAATTCACCCAAGATCGCTTTTGCATTGTATGCAGGATCAGAACCATCAATCGGCTGAACATCCACAATGTGAAGTAAAATACGCGTACGCGCCAAGTGCTTTAAGAAACGAATACCAAGACCCGCACCTTCAGAAGCCCCTTCGATCAAGCCAGGAATATCCGCCATTACAAATGAACGGTGACTGTCTGCATCAACCACACCAAGGTTTGGAACCATCGTAGTAAACGGATAGTCTGCAACCTTAGGTTTTGCTGCTGATACGGCACGAATAAACGTCGATTTACCTGCGTTTGGCATACCCAGTAAGCCAACATCGGCCAGTACTTTTAGCTCTAAGCGAATTTCACGGAATTCGCCTTTAAAACCGTGGGTACACTTACGTGGCGAACGGTTCGTCGATGATTTGAAGTGAGTATTACCCAAACCGCCATCACCACCCGCTGCGACAAGCACACGCTGACCACTTTCAACCAAGTCGCCAATAATGTCACCCGAGTCAGTATCAACAATGGTTGTACCTACAGGAACCTTTAATACAGTGTCTTCACCACCACGGCCTGCGCAGTTTGCACCACGACCATTTTTAGCTCGCTCCGCACGAAAGCGGCGCGTATAACGGAAGTCTACAAGGGTACTGGTATTATCATCAGCTTCGATAAATACGCTACCACCACGACCACCATCACCACCGTCTGGACCACCAAAAGGTACGAATTTTTCACGGCGAAAACTGGCTACGCCATTGCCACCGTCGCCAGCCTCTACGGTAATGACTGCTTCATCAACAAAGCGCATGCTGCCAATCCTCTAAATACTTTAAAACCGCATATTCTGCCATATTTTACAAAATTTCTCGAATAGAATTATTCAGCGAAACATTAAATTTAGTCACAAAAATACCAAAATCTAACTTTTCGACACTTTTCACCTGATTTTATTCATTTTTTAATTTAAATGTGCTGACCATTTAGTCGTTAGATCACTCTTCGACTCATTTTATTCAATCCTCCTCAACTTTTACTTTCAAAAAGGATTTTCACATCAAAATAGCGCACTAAAAGAATAGCTTGTTTGATAACAAGACTTTTTCACAGGCTGAAATTCTAATCAGCTCTAAACCACTTCCGCACGCCTGAGGAGTTCACTCTTAAAATGCAATTAAGGATTCTCACAACCAATCCACAATACTTGTCATCTTTTATTTTAAAGCTGCTACTCGCTCCTTGCTTTCTAGAATTTCAGGCAAACTTTTTTCAATCCAACCAATCAAATACATGGTTTTCTCAGCGGCTTGAGAACCCAAGATCGTCAATTGGTACTCTACTTTGGGCGGCACCACAGGATAGACCGTCCGTAGAATAAAGCCATCATGCTCAAGCGTTTTGAGCGTCTGAGAAAGCATTTTCTCACTCACTCCTTCTATACGCTGCTTGAGTTCACTAAAACGATGTACGCCATCACTTAAACAGCGCAACACCAATACCGACCATTTACTCGTAAGATGCTCCAAAATTTCACGAGACGGACACTCTGTGGATAAAACTTGACCTAACAATTTGCTTGTCGCATAGGTGTGCATCATTTCTCTCCATTTGGTTTATTACTTACTTTTGGGTACGTACTTACATTTAGTAAGTTAACAGATTAAGATACAACCATCAAGTATAGAAAACAACCAACATAGGTGAATTATGAAAATTGCAATCGCAGGCGCAACAGGACAACTTGGCAACCTCGTTATAGGGCAACTTTTGCAGCTGACCGCTGCCCAGAATATTGTTGCGCTGGTTCGTAACATTGATAGAGCTGAACATTTCAAAGCGCAAGGTATTGAGCTGCGTGAGTTTGATTATGACCACCCTGAAACACTAGCTCCTGCTTTATTAGGAATAGATAAGTTATTACTGATTTCAGCCAATGAAATCGGTCGCCGTACACCTCAACACCAAGCAGTGATTAATGCTGCGAAAGTGGCAAGCGTACCTTATCTTGCTTATACCAGCTTACTACGTGCAGATACTTCCCCACTCGGCTTAGCCCAAGAACACCGTGAAACCGAAAAACTAATTCAAGACAGTGGAATCACTTATACCTTCTTAAGAAATAACTGGTATAGCGAAAACTACCTTGCAGGTGTTGCTCACACCATTGAAATTGGGACTCTTTTTGGCGCAGCTCAAGATGGCCGAATTAGCTCAGCATCACGTATAGATTATGCTGAAGCTGCAGCTAAAGTCTTAACCTCAACGGACCATGATAATAAAACCTATGAACTAGCAGGTTCAGAAAGTTTTACTAAAGCTAATTTGGCTCAATTCATCAGTCAGGCAGCACATAAGCCAGTCATCTATCAAAATTTGTCTGCCGATGACCTGCGTCAAGGCTTAACTCAAGCCAGCCTCCCAGCACACTTGATTGATGTGATTGTTGATGCTGATGTGCAAACCGCCAAAGGTGCGATGTACAGCGACAGCAAAGACTTAGAACAATTGATTGGACGTAAGACCACCAGCATTCAAGATGCGATCAAAGCCTCACTTTAAGCCACCCATTTAATCTTCACATTCAAACACCGCCAATGATTGGCGGTGTTTTTTATGGATGAATATTCTTCACGGGTAGTGTCATATTCATTTCCAAATTTGCGGTCGTGCTTCGCTCTATGTTGTACATGGTCGCATTGAAGCTTGCTATTTTGCGCATAGTCATTGGGTCATTCAAATTTAACTGTGGCGCAAACTGATGCAACACATGCAGTCGTACTTGTTCATCAAACTCAAAATAGACCAAGCCCTTAAACATAATTTTGATCGGGACCTGATAGTCTTGCTTTAAGTGAAATGGCACAGCCAGCTTAATTGGAATATCCAAAGTGAGTGGAAACTTAGGCAACAGTTTATTCTGATAAATTAGATCTGTAGTTGTCTCCAACGGCATGTTTTGATCAATGAGTACCTCGGTTTGATAATCAACAGATACTGAAACGGGTACTTCTACTTCAAACTCTAAATTTGCCAAATATTTCCCTGTCAAAGGCAGGTTGATTTTTTGATCAATTTTCAGTTGCGTATCTAAAGTCCCAACAGATTGGGTTTCTAAATAATTACCCACTTGGATTTTTGTCGGTAAAGAGTCTGATAGTTGAATTTGTGCTTCACTCGCAGACACTTGCATACTGGCTTGAATATTCAGGTACAACCAAAACAGCGCACCCACTAAAATTACAACGCACACAAAACTCAGTACAAGCCGCTTCGCAGACTGGAATATCCACATACTCCCTCCTATGGCTTCACGTGTTCTTGAGGTTGAGGTTTTTCACGTAGTAATTGCAAGCTATTGAGTGGAATTTTCAACTCCCCCTGCTTAATTTCAATTGGCAATGTATTCTGTACATCCACCGACGCTTTCAATGCCGTTTTAATGGGAACCTTTAAATGCCCCTGTATTGGAATATTGGTTTTAACCACTGTATTGACTGGAATATGTAGATTTTCTTTCAGTACGGTTTTCACAGGTGCATCAAATTTGAGGTGTACTTGCTGTTCAAGTGGCACATCGATATGAATCGGCACATCCAACTGAATGGGAATATTTCCTTTTAAAGGCAAAGTCACATCTCGCCCCATGACTTTCACCTGCACCTTGGTATCCACAGGCATGCTCTGATTAATTTTCAAGGTTTCACGCACTGGAATGGTGGTTTTAATCGGAACCTGATTATCAAAATATACCCGTGGAGTCAAAGTTTGGGTCAGTGGAATATTCAGGTTTTCACGAATCGGAATTTCTGCATTAACGCGCCCTGTAACATCCACATCTAAGGCATCATGAATTTTAACCTCAGCTTGTAAAGGTTCTTGCAGATCAATACTGACTTTTTGATTTTCTAAAGGAATATAAATATTAAAGTGTTTAAACGTCCAAATAGCGATAAGTACACCGCATACAGATGCCAACACAATGAATGCCAATCCACTGAGCACATGCTTCACTTGCAAATTCAAATTCCTTTTGTTTTATTTTCTTTTTATCTGACAAATATCATCCTTTTGTCAGCTTAGAAAGTCATTGGGAGGCGGTATACCAACCAGACTCTTTAGTTTTTATCGTCCTATTTTACACAGTATTCTAATTATTCTAAGTAAATTACTAGGGATTAAACATTGGCAACTCTTAGCACTCAAGCCAGTACTTATGTCACCCCAATGCACCTGATTGGCCTCATCCACAACAACAGCGCAAAAAAAAGAGCCTCAATTGAGGCTCTTTTTAGTCGCTATTACAAATTATGCATTTGTTTCAGCTGGAATTTTTGGATAGCTTACGCCGCCCATTTGCTCTGCAATACGTAAAACTTGGCAGCTATAACCAACTTCGTTATCGTACCAAACATATGCAGTTAAACGGTTGCCCGAAGTGATTGTTGCTTGCGCATCAAATACACCTGCTGTACGCGAACCGATAAAATCAGATGATACAACTTCAGTCGAGTTGGTATAACCGATCTGACCTTGAAGGCTAGAGCTGATTGAGATTTTACGAATGTATTCGTTCACTTCATCACGATCAACTTCTTTATCTAAAGTTAAGTTCAAAATCGCAAGTGAAACGTTTGGTGTTGGAACACGTACAGAGTTACCTGTCAATTTACCTTGAAGTGCAGGAAGTGCTTTAGCAACTGCTTTAGCCGCACCAGTTTCAGTAATTACCATGTTTAACGTTGCAGCACGACCACGACGGTCTGCTTTATGGTAGTTGTCGATTAAGTTTTGGTCGTTTGTGAACGAGTGAACTGTTTCAACGTGACCATTCAACACTGTGTATTTGTCATGCAAAACTTTAAGTGTTGGTGTAATTGCGTTGGTTGTACAGCTTGCAGCAGAGATAATGGTATCTTCATCAAGAATGTCTGCTTGGTTCACACCAAACACCACGTTCTTCATGTCGCCTTTACCTGGTGCAGTCAAGATCACACGTGCAGCACCTGGGCACTTAAGGTGTTGAGCAAGACCTTCAGCATCACGCCATTTACCTGTGTTGTCGATCACTAACGCATTGCTAATACCATAATCGGTATAATCAACTTCAGTTGGGTTCGACGCATAAATGACTTTAATGAATTGACCGTTGGCAATGATTGCTTCGTTTTCTTCATCAACAGAAATCGTACCAGAGAATGGACCATGGATTGAGTCACGGCGTAATAAAGACGCACGTTTTTCCAAATCACCATCAGATGACTTACGAACCACAATCGCTTTTAGGTTCAAACCACGGCCAAGACCAGACTGACCAATCATTAAACGTGCAAGAATACGACCGATACGACCAAAACCGTAAAGGACAACGTCACGACCTTCTACTGAAGTCGCACGACCTTCTACAGATTTAACAGCGGCTGCAACAAATGCATCAACATCGCCACCTTGCTCTTTAAAAGCAACGGCTAATTTGCCTAGATCAATTTCAGCAGTACCGATATTTTCAATTTTAGCCAACGCTTCAAGAATTGGGAACGTGTGTACAACTGAAAGTTCAACGTCCATCATACGAGTGAAACGGTGCGCTTTTAAAATTTGGATAACTGAACGGTTAACTAAAGAACGTCCAAACACTGAAACCACAATATTTTTTTCACGGTAAAGCTGACCGATCAAAGCGATCATTTGTTCCGCGATTTCTTCACGGTTTTTCCAGCGACCTTGGTGTTCTGCGTGTAGGGCGATGATAGTCTCTTTGCTCACAGATACGTCCTCTAATTAATTTAATCTAAGCATAAATTTTAAAACCCAACAATTGTAAAGGATTTAGCGCCAAGTTTGAATCGAAAGCTGTAAATGCATGATGTTTTTTGTCGTATATTCATTATTAATTTAAGAAATGATTGCATTTAGTCTGATGATTTTGCAGTATAAAAATTAAAAAAATATTTTTTTAGATAAAAAATAAACAGTTACGCAAATGATGTTTTATCAAACAGTCAACTATTCTAAAAGGGCAAGAAACAAATCAGGAACTTGCTTATCGCCCAAATTCTAGAGCAATGACAGCTCCGAACATCATCAAATTAGTCTGAATGTTGCTTTTTTTCAAAATGCTCAATATTTCGTTCGAGCTGTTTTTTATTTTGTTGCTGTTTATATAAATGCAACACACCTTCAATAATAAGCAATAAGACTGCGAACCAAATTGGAATATAGGTAAACCACTCACCTGGCTCTATACGCTCTCCCATGGCAACTGATGCTCCTGCTAATAAAACAGGCTCCAAATAACTCAGCAAACCAAAGATCACAAAAGGTAAATAACGACTCGCGAGTATATAACTTCCGAGTCCCATTGCACTTAAGAAACCCAGTCCGATGACCGCCAAAATCAGATGTGGAAACTCTTGTATCAAAGCCAAACTATCGCTATGCACAAAGCCCAAATAAAACGCGACAGGTAAAATTAAAAACAGATCCCACCAGAAGCCACCCAAATGATCCGTTTTACAAACACGGCGCAGGAAGAAATACAAAGGATAAGCCAAAGCGATATAAACCGTTTCCCATGCCATGCTACCAATACGCCAAATTTCATGTCCTACCCCAAGCACAGCAAAGGCTACCGCGGCCATTTGCCAACGGGATAGTTTTTCCTTGTAAAGGATGCAACCAACCAACACCATGACCAAAGGCAGTAAAAAATAGCCGAGCGATACTTGTAGACCACGACCATTCATGGGTCCCCATAAGAATAGCCACAACTGCGTGGTACATAAAACCGAACTGAACAATAACCAAGCAAACATCCAAGGTTGTTTAAAGATACGCTTAAACAACTCCGAAATGAGTTTTAAATCGCCACTCCACCACATGAATGCGGTTAAAAAGGGTAAGGTCGAAAGCATACGCCAAGCAAAAGTTTGCTCACTATCTAAGGGCTTTAAAAAAAAGGTATAAAAATACAAAACTCCAAAAGTGACGGATGCTAAAACCGATAGTGCAACACCTTTATACATCCTTCACTCCACATTGATTTACACGATTTTTTGATAGGCGGCAATTATAAAGCGTTCGACTGTATAAAGCTTTATTATTCAAGTTTTAAAATACGTATATGAAACTAAAAAAGCCATGCTTCAGCATGGCTTTCAAGGCTTAATAGATTTTACTTTTGCAATTGCTTGGTATGAATCAGATCATTCAAGTCATAACCCACTGACTTTGCATATTCTAAGTATTCATTAATAACTTTTTGGTCTGGTTGTGGCGAGCGAGAAAGCACCCACATATATTTACGGCGTGGCTCACCCACTAAAACCGTTTGATAGTCATCATCAATTTTTAAAATCCAATAATCCCCCCGTGCCACAGGTAACCAACGCACCGCCTCAGGTAAAAAACTCACTTTCAACTTACTGTTAAAAGGTGGGTTTTGTACAAATGCCTCACCTATGGACTGCATCAACTTACCATCTTGGGCATAACAGCGGTTATCTACGGTCACATTGCCATTTTCATTCAGGGTATAAGTAGCCGAGACATTAGTTCCGCATTTATTTTGGAAGTACATGGGCTTACGTGCAATTTCGTACCAAACACCCAAATAACGGTCTAATTCAACCTTATCCACCACGGCTAAGGGTTTGCTTTGGGCGTAAGCCATGGTTACCATGCCTAACCCGACTAAAACAGCACCACCTACAGCAATTTTGGCAAGCGTAAAACCCGCCTTTGGAAGATTTGCAGACATAAACTGTACCTTTAATATTTCAGAATTTATGATCTAAAAATAAACATCTCTTTAAAAAATAATGCTTTCTACCCAAATTACTGTAGCGTTATGTAAATGCAACTTAGGTTAGAAGTTGTGCTTTTAAGCGCAAAATTTCATCTCGTAGACGTGCAGCTTGCTCAAACTGTAGCTCTTTAGAAGCTTTTAGCATTTCTTTTTCCAGCTTGCTTAAATGCTTGGCAAGAAGTTTCGGATCGGATAGCAAGTGCTGCTCATCTGCACTGAGCGTTTGGTGTTGATCTGTGATACCACTTTCAACTTGATCATCTGTCAGCACTTCGCCTGTATCAATATCCTTTTTATTTTGTCTGATGGTGCTACGCGGAATAATGCCATGCAGCTCATTAAAGGCCATTTGTTTTTCACGACGACGGGCTGTTTCATCGATGGCTTTTTGCATCGAATCGGTAATCCGATCACCATATAAAATCGCTTTGCCTTTTACATTACGCGCTGCACGCCCAATGGTTTGAATCAAAGAGCGCTCAGAACGTAAGAAACCCTCTTTGTCTGCATCCAAGATAGCCACTAAAGACACTTCAGGCATGTCCAAGCCTTCACGTAGTAAGTTGATCCCGACGAGAACATCGTAGACACCTGAACGTAAGTCATGAATAATTTTCACCCGTTCAACGGTATCAATATCTGAGTGCAGATAGGCAACTTTGACGCCATACTCTTTTAAATACGAGCTTAAATCTTCTGCCATACGTTTGGTTAAGGTGGTAACCAAGACACGCTCATCGAGATCTTTACGGATATTGATCTCAGACAACACATCATCAACTTGAGTCAATACCGGACGTACTTCAATTTCGGGGTCAATCAACCCTGTAGGACGAACCACCTGCTCAGCTATTTGCTCGGCTTTTTCAAGCTCGTATTTGGCTGGTGTAGCACTGACATAAATCGTTGCTGGCGTAATCCGTTCCCACTCTTCAAACTGCATTGGACGGTTATCTAGTGCGCTAGGAAGACGAAAACCATAATTCACCAAGTTTTCTTTACGCGAACGGTCACCTTTATACATCGCGCCAATTTGCGGCACAGTCACGTGTGACTCATCAATAATCAGCAAAGCATCATCAGGAACATAATCAAATAAGGTTGGCGGCGCTTCGCCCGCGGGACGACCGGATAAATGACGTGAATAGTTTTCAATACCGTTGGTATAGCCCAACTGCTGCATCATTTCTAAATCATAACGGGTACGTTGCTCAATTCGCTGTGCTTCAAGCAATTTGTCATGTGCACGAAAGAAACCTAAACGCTCTTTTAACTCTTCACGAATCGTGCCGATGGCGCGCTCTAAATTATCTTTCGGTGTCACATAGTGGCTTTTTGGGTAAATTGTCACGCGCGGAACTTTACGTACCAGTTTGCCTGTCAGTGGATCGAACCAGCGAATCGAATCGACTTCATCATCAAACAATTCGATTCGAATCGCATGCTGGTCTGATTCCGCAGGGAAAATATCGATAATTTCACCACGAATACGATAGGTACCACGTAAAAACTCAAGCTCATTACGGCTATATTGCATTTCCACCAAACGACGAATGATGTCATCACGTGCGATACGATCGCCCTGTACAATATGTAGCAACATGCTCATATAAGCATTAGGGTCACCCAAACCATAAATAGCAGAAACTGAAGCAACAATAATTGCATCTCGACGCTCTAAGAGCGAACGTGTTGCAGATAAACGCATTTGGTCAATGTGGTCATTGATCGCTGAATCTTTTTCAATGAATGTGTCTGAAGATGGCACGTAGGCTTCAGGTTGGTAATAGTCATAATAACTAACAAAATATTCGACAGCATTGTTCGGAAAGAAAGATTTGAACTCACCATAAAGCTGTGCAGCTAAGGTTTTATTATGCGCCATGACAATGGTCGGACGTTGCGTCCGCGCAATCACGTTGGCCATGGTATAGGTTTTACCAGAACCCGTAACCCCAAGTAACAACTGGTCGTGATAGCCCTTTTCTATTCCAGCAACAAGCTTTTCGATGGCTTGCGGCTGATCACCTGCGGGTTGGTAATTGGTGACTAAATCAAAAGGTTTTTTCTCACTCACAGACATATCCCAAGATTTGCTTCTTCAACCGACTATTTTAACAGATTCAATCCCGAGCAATTCCTGCTTTTAGATTTTTAATGTAATTTACTGAAAAGATTACAAAGATTTTTTACTTGACCCCCCCGTATTTCAAGGGCAACATGAAGTGAAGAAGAGCGAAAAATCAGAGCCTATGACTTACCAATATCATGACGAAAGCATCGTCAAAAACCTAGATGAACATACCGTATTTGTGTTTGGTAGTAACATGGCAGGTCAACATGCTGATGGCGCTGCCCGAACTGCACTTGAACACTTTGGCGCAATCAAAAGCGTCGGACGTGGTTGGTCAGGGCAAAGTTATGCCATTCCCACCATGAACGAACACTTACAACAAATGCCGCTCTCGCAAATTCAGCACTATATTGATGACTTTAAAATCTATACCAAAAATCATCCTAAAATGACTTACTTTCTAACCTCTATCGGCTGTGGTATTGCGGGTTATAAAGTTGAAGAAATTGCTCCTATGTTTAAAGGCATTTCTCATAATGTTATTTTCCCCGCATCATTTCGCCCATTTGTGGAAAGAACTCTGCCACGCCTAAGTAAAAAATTTTTGCATACTATTTTTAACGATGCTGTGATTTTCAGCACTCAAAATGATGACATGCTGATTCAGCATTTGGCCTTAACCGATAATGAAAAAAGTTTAGCCAAAATTATCCTCAACACGCGTATGTATCCAACCGACAGTAATGGTCGCGATCGTGTGTTTGAAATTGAAGATATTTTACATGCGCTGTCAGGGAAAATATTTGATTTTGAGACCAACGCGGAGGGGCGCATGCTTTTTGGTGGTGCCATTCTAGCGCTGTTGGAACTTTATAATATCAATGAACAAGACTTCATTGAAGTTTGGCAAGGCACACGAGAAATCGCACCACCGAAGCCTGAACATCGTGCGCGAAAAGCCTCACGTTAAATCCAGTCTTCTCAAAAAAGCCAATCCATCAGATTGGCTTTTTTCGTTAAAAATAATAGAGTTATTAGAATCTTCCCTATCCCCAATCGCCAACTACTACAAAAATAAAGGTGACGATATTGTTCCTGCTTTTCTCTTTTTAACTTTTAAAGGTTCACTTACACTCTGAATCATAATCATACTTTTCAAAAATTTAAAAAAATCATGAGAACAAATAGACAGCTTAAAGCCTTAAAATCCAGAAGAAACAAGCATGCCGTTTTTAGCATAGTGGTTGCCGTTGTCATGCTGATTGCATTTTATCAACTGCCTCAGTTTCAAGATTTTAATTTTATAAATCTATCCCCAGTCTACTTTATCGTCCTTGTATGCTTATCCTTCCTCAAAAAGACAAAGAACGAACAACCAAAAAAGAACAACCTCCTCTTAAATATTTTATTCATGACGGCGCCCTTCTTCATTATTAATGTTTTTGCACTTTCCAGTCTCAGCAAATTTACTGACTATTCGGCTGTACGTATTGCAAACCACCTACCCACCCCACAACACGTCGAGGGACAAATTCTATTAAATGGCTACACTGTGGGCTCTGGGCGAAATAAATCACATTATGAAGATGTTGTGTTAAATGAACCCTCTCAGCAGCAACCACTAAGACTGGTCTGTAATTTTATGGATCGCTTTAAGAGCTGCCCACTCTTAAAAAACTTTCAACAACAAAAAGTCAGTATCCGTTATTACACTGACAGTCGCCAGTTTATCTACCCAGAAGTTTTGGTGTTATCGGTCACAACGGACAACACAACCATCAGCAGCCAAGACTTCATGCGCATCTACCAACAACAACGAAGCAATTTTTTGATGTATTTATTCTTCATGATATTGATTCCAAACCTGTTAGTAATCAATTTATTTTGGCGCGACCATCAATATCAACAATCACAAACTTTTCGCTATCGACCTCAAAGTATTTAGCGCTTATCACTATCAGCATACACACTCTTTTCAGCTCCAAAACCATTGGAGCTTATGCACTTTCCATAAGCAATAAATATGCATTTTTTGACTAAATCCCCCATAAACTCACATAAATTTTAAAAATAACTTTTTTTATCACATTATTTTAAAAAGTTTTTTTAGCGCTTATACTGCTTTAAATTTCAACATAAAAACGAGATATAAATGCAATTATTGGACTCTCCTATTTTTGAATTATCTCCCATTGCCATGTGGTTAGAAGACTTTAGCGAAGTACAAAAACAATTCGATCTTTGGCGGAGTGAAGGTGTTGAAGATATTGCGTCTTTTCTGTTGGAAGACAAATCACGTATTTTAAGTTGTGCGCATAAAATTAAAGTCTTGCATGTCAACCCGCAAACCTTAAAACAATTTGAAGCCGAAAGTTTTGAAGATTTAACTGCAAACCTTGCGCAAATTTTTAAAGCAGATATGTCAAGCACTCATTTAAATGAGCTGGTCGCACTTTGGAATGGTGAGACCGTATTTGAAAATACTGCTGTAAACTATACGCTTACAGGTCATCGCCTTGACATTCGACTGCGCGGAACAGTACTTCCCGGTCATGAACACGATCTTTCGTTGGTTCTGATCACCACGGAAGACATCACGCCTTATGCCAATGCACAACGTTTAGAAGAAAAAAGTCGTTTAATTGCTGAGGCACGTTTTCAATACTCGCCTACTTCGCTTTGGGTTGAGGACTTTAGCCGAGTCAAAGCACGTTTAGATCATTTACGTCGTTTAGGGATCGGTGACTTTAAAACCTTCCTTGATGTCCACAATGACTTTATTAATGAATGTCTCAAAGACATCATGGTTACCGATGTCAACCAAGCTACACTCGATTTGTTTGCTGCACGTGACAAAGACCATTTACTTAAAAATTTGCATAAAGTCTTTCAGAACGAAACCCAACAGACCTTTCGACATCAGTTGCTCGAACTATGGGATGGCAATATTCAACATAACTGCGAAGCGGTCAACTACGCGCTCGATGGCAGTATTCGCCATGTGCTGTTACATTTTGCCGTGTTTCCAGGCTTCGAAGATGATTGGGGTATGGTTCAATTGGCACTCACCGATATTACTGCACGTAAAAAAGCCGAAAATTATCTTGAGTACTTAGGCAAACATGATGTCTTAACCAAACTTTATAACCGCTCTTTCTACAGCACTGAAATTAACCGACTTGAGCGCAACAACCTACGTCCTGTGTCTTGTATTTTCCTAGATATGAATGGCTTAAAAGCCATCAATGACAACCTTGGTCATGATCAAGGCGATAGCTTATTACGCCGTATGGGTAATACCCTGAATCAGTTAATTGAAAACACGCAATACTCTGCTTCAAGGATCGGTGGTGATGAATTTGTGGTGCTATTACCTGCCGCCGATGAAGCCGCATTGAACCATTGTATTGAAAGTTTGCATGAACTTTTAATGGTCGATAACCAATTTAACAATCATCAACCTATTAGTGTGTCGGTTGGAACTGCCACCAGCCAGCCAAATGAGCGGGTTGAAGATATGCTTAAACGTGCCGACACTGCGATGTATGAACACAAAAAAACCTACTATGCAGAAAATGATCGACGGGTTAGCAATTACAACCCAACGAATGATCAATAAAAAAGCGCCCTAACAAGGGCGCTTTTTTATTTCAATGGCGAATCAACGCTTACCCATTGAACGACGGGTGCCACGTGGTGGCATCCAAGTACGATCTGCATATTGTTCAGGTTTTGGACGAACCTGATTATGTGCAACATCGTCAGCACTTTGTTCAGCATTTGGCATTGGGAATGGGAGATTCACCAAAGGTTTTTTTGAAGTAGGCTGTTGCTTACTCATGACCATCACTCTCATCAAATTGCGCTTATTTTAAAGTTTTTTTCATAAAGATGCGAGAAACTTCCTAATTCTGTACATTTTTGAAATCATTAATTCAAAATTGAATTTTTTTTATGTTTTTTGCAGAAAATCTGTGTTTTTAAACGCCTTGCTTGAGTTTTTTAAGCTAAGATAGTGTGCTTTTTATTTTTTAAACCCTATAAGAAGGAATACTGCCGTGGACGTACGTCTCTCTGATCGTGTGAATGCCATCAAACCGTCCCCAACTCTTGCTGTTACCAACAAAGCTGCTGAATTAAAAGCGGCTGGCAAGAACGTTATTGGCTTGGGCGCAGGTGAACCTGACTTCGACACCCCACAACACATCAAAGATGCAGCAATTGCAGCGATTAACAACGGTTTCACAAAGTACACCGCTGTAGATGGTACGCCTGGCCTTAAAAAAGCGATTATTGCAAAATTCAAGCGTGACAATAACCTTGATTATGCTGCAAACCAAATTTTGGTTTCTTGCGGCGGCAAGCAGTCATTCTTTAACTTAGCATTAGCTTTGTTAAACAAAGGTGATGAAGTGATCATCCCTGCACCATTTTGGGTAAGTTACCCAGACATGGTTATTATCGCTGAAGGTGTTCCTGTTATTGTAAAATGTGGTGAAGAACAACGTTTCAAAATCACACCTGCTCAACTTGAAGCTGCGATCACAGACAAAACTCGTTTAGTGGTTTTAAACAGCCCATCAAACCCAACAGGTATGATCTACACTAAAGCTGAATTAGAAGCTTTGGCTGACGTTCTTCGTAAATACCCTGAAGTTTACATCGCTTCTGACGATATGTACGAACCAATCCGTTGGGATGACGAATTCTACAACATCGCAACAGTTGCACCAGACCTTTATGACCGCACAATCGTGTTAAACGGTGTGTCTAAAGCGTATGCAATGACTGGCTGGCGTATTGGCTATGCAGCGGGCCCTGCTAAGCTTATTGGCGCAATGAAAAAAATCCAATCGCAATCAACTTCAAACCCAACTTCTATTTCACAAGTTGCTGCTGAAGCTGCGTTGAATGGCCCTCAAGACGTTCTTGAGCCAATGATTGAAGCATTCAAACGCCGTCATGACTTAGTTGTTAGCGGTTTGAACGACATCAACGGTATTTCTTGCTTACCTGCTGATGGTGCATTCTATGCATATGCAAACATCCGTCCATTAATTCGTGCGAAGGGCTTAAAATCTTGCACAGAATTCTCTGAATGGTTATTGGAAGAAACTGGCGTTGCCGTAGTTCCTGGTGATGCATTCGGTTTAGGTGGTTTCATGCGTATTTCTTATGCAACTGCTGATGAAGTACTTGTAGATGCGCTTGCACGTATCAAGAAAGCGGCTGATTCAATCGAAGGCGTAGATGCTGCGATTGCTTCAATTGCTGCTGAAAAATAATTTAACCCTTTAAAGTTAGATTAGAAAAACCCGCGAACTTCGCGGGTTTTTTATTTTTAAACAAAATCTGAAAAATTTGCTCTTAAGCCCATTTAAATAATTTTAGAGCCGTGTAGTACCAGCAGAATCTATTGTATCTACGTCTTTGTTGCTAGATGACGCCGAAATCACCAAGGCAATGCCTGCCAGAATAATCGTCGCAGAAATAATGATTCGGAAGCTCAACGCTTCACCAATAAACAATGCCCCACCCAGAATCGCCAAACATGGCACGGACAATTGCACGCTACTGGCCGTGACCCGATCAATTTTCTTCACTATGGCATACCAAAGTACATATGCTCCACTCGATGCCAAACCACCAGATAAGAGTGCCAACAGCATACCCTTTGGGTTAATAAAACTCTGTGTGTAAAACAACAAATAGACCAAGACAACAAAAGGAATCGCCACTACAAAATTTGCCAAACTACTGGCCAGTGGATTATGCATATTTTTACCTGCGATGCTATACATCGCCCAACCTATGCCTGAAAGCACCATCAATGCAGCATAACCCAAAGGAGGTGCCGAAGACCCTGGGAGCAATAAAATCAAAAGACCTAAAATAGCAATCGACAACCCAAACCCGCGTCGCAAATTGATTTTTTCACCATGACACAGGCCATAACTGACCATACTTAACTGCACTGTCCCAAACAGTAGTAATGCACCTACACCCGCATCAATATGCAAATAGGCCAGCGAAAAAGCCACAATATATAAGGCAAGAAAAAATCCATTTTTTATACTCCACTCTATTTTGGCCTTATGAGTAGAGAGCATATACAGTAGAAATAACACCATTGCACCGCTACATACCCGAAGCAAGCTAAAACTCATCGGATCAATCTGCTGCTCAGCCAACGCTAAACGACATAGCACCGAATTGGCTGCAAAGGCCAACATTGCAATGGAAATTTTAAGCAGCATGTTTGAGCATCCTTATTCAACAGCCTGCTTTAGATATATCTTATTAAATCTAGAGAGTTTTTCTCATGAAATTTATCAGCAATATCAATGTGCAACTCAGATGATTCAACCTGAATACCTTATTATTTAGCATCATCTGGTGAAAATAAAGCAATCACATCAGCTTCCGTGAGTTGCTCTGTAGAATACTTGAATTGGTAAAAATCAGGCTTATTATCAATATAAATTTCTGTTGTAAGTTTTAAATCTTTTGGCTGTTCTTCCATCGCAAACACATTGATATTGCAATAGCTGCCGTCCTGAGTTCGCCAAAAAAGTGACGTGCCACATTCGCTACAAAAACCACGCTCCCCCCAATCCGATGACTTGAATAATTTTAAATATTCTTGATTGTCAAACTTTAAACTACTGGGTTCGACATCAATACTCATGAGTACCCCGCTCGACTGCTGGCGGCACATCGAACAATGACAAGCATGCACATCATGATTTTTGAGTGCGGCTTGGAACTTAGTTTTACCGCATAAACAGGACACGTTCATTGTGAGTTCCTTCTCCATGTGAAGACTGTATAAAATTACTAAAACCTTGTTTATCTTATATATAAATAAAAAACAAAGAGTGTATAAATTTTGTGCACCACATTAAAACAATGCCCACGTTTAGGCTGCTCCGTTCTATCAACACTCAAATCATCAAAATGAATACGCTTACACTCTTTACATGAAATCCGTTCGCAACATCATCTCAATCCGTGATTACGATTTCGTTGATTTTGTACTGATCAATCCAATGCTCTATATTGACGAAAAGAGTGAATTTTGCTTAATTAGATAACAAGTTCCAAAAAGGAACTCATAGATAAATATAGGAATGAACAAGATGAATCCCAAAGAAATGACAGGACTACAACTCTTAGAAGCCATGTGTACAGGAAAAATTCCACCCGCAAGTATCAGTGAAACCATTCCCATGCAGCCTTTTGAAGTTTCTGAAGGGAAAATTAGCTTTAAAGCAAAAGCGGATCATCGTCATTTAAACCCGCTTGGTGGCGTGCATGGTGGCTTTGCAGCAACAGTACTCGACTCAGTGACGGGTTGTGCCGTACATACTATGCTTGAAGCTGGTGTTGGCTATGGCACCATTGATCTGAATATTAAAATGTGCCGACCAATTCCAAGAGACAAAGAACTACTTGCCATCGGCAGCGTGATCAACATCAGTAAGAACTTAGGTATTTCTGAAGGTAAAATTGTAGATGAAGACGGTAAACTCTACGCCCATGCCACAGCCACATGTATGATTATTCGTCCCTAAAAACGAAAGGCACTGATAAATTTCAGTGCCTTTTTTACGCCAAAGCAAACTTTACTTCAGCATGACAGATCAAATTGCGGTTTTAAACGTCTTCAGCGTCTGCAATTTTGAGACTTCGGGACGCTCAGCCCCTTTATAAATACAATAGTATTTAAACGCACTATCTAAACTCACGTCTAAACTTTTACCTTCAGCAGCAGACCAGACTTTTGAACGATTACTGCCTGATAAAGCACTGCCTGACAACTGATACAAATACAGATCATGCTCTCGCTTCACAGTTCTTTTAAGAGTACTCGTCGACTGTGTTGAAAGCAACTGACAAGGACTGTTGACCAGCCAACGCTCACTAAACCAAAGTTGTAATAAATCACCCAAATACAAGTCTGTACAACCGACTGGCCAAACATCAATATAGGCAGACTCTACAGGGGTATAGTATTGTTCAGGGTTTGAAATAATAGAGAGATACTGATCTTGATAATCAGCTAGGTTTGCAAAAATATCGGAAATGGTAAGCGTATTCATTCGCTTTCTCCTGTTTAGCCATTTTAGTGCTGGCAAGTTGGTTATAAATCCACACTGTTTAAGTTTTCACTTAAACGCTCTGTTGTTGAAATCAGACTATCAACGACTTTTCAACATTGCAAGCACTTCAATACGATTTTTTTTGAAAATGATTTTTTTGTTCAAATAAAAAGCATCCAATATAAAAATGACAGCAACATGACATTTTAGACTTGACCCTCTATGAAATGTCCTTATAATCGCCTGCAGATTCTCCAATAGCTCAGTCGGTAGAGCGACGGACTGTTAATCCGCAGGTCCCTGGTTCGAGCCCAGGTTGGAGAGCCAAATTCTAGAAAGCCCACACCATAAGTCGTGGGCTTTCTTCTTTTTCTATGTCTTAAAAATTTCGCTGCTTAAGATGTAAATCTTCCAGCTAAACCCAACAGAAAGCCAGAACTAAACTATTCTCGAAAAATCACTTATCTTAAGAAATCCTAAAAAAAGATTCACAAGAAAAATCATGAGCACATTTAAAACACATGTGGATGTTCGTCCAGATCACTTCCCGATGACAGCAATTGAAATGAAAAAATGGAAAGGGCAAAAAGATTAGGAATACCAGCTTAGTTTTAGTGATCCTGCTTATGAAGATATTTCTACTGGATGTAATCATTATGAGTAAAATGACAGCTTATTTTTAATTTTTATTCACCTACCACAGCCAATCATTAAAAATATTTTTAAGAAAATAGATCTTTCAACCCAATTAAGTCATGTCTCTGAGACTTTGCGAAATACTCTTTCTGATGTAACCATTTTTCATGATGTGGAACGTGGAAGATATAAAAAGTACAATAAATCATCGTCAAAATTCTAAGCACACCTACTCAAATCACTCATGCCACTGACTCATATTTCGCGATTTTATTGAAAGAAATTACAGCTCTCAATACATCATATCTACCCCCCTTTGATTAAAAAGCCCAATCGATAAAGATTAGGCTTTTTAATGAGTCAGAATTATCTACACTGAGAATCTGCAACTTCGAACAGTCTACAAACTGTAGCATTCACCCGCTTTATTCCTAAGCCGCTTCCGCAGGCACACCACTATGGAAACGGAATACATCATCAGGTGTGCTAATCAGATCTTTTTCAACATTACGGATATGATCAATACGGGCTTGAATATCTTCTTTCGGATTTTTCAATTTCCCCGTTTGCGCAACCTCTAAAGCCAAAGCCAAATAGTCTTCAAAATGGCGTGATTCAGACTTTAGCAAGTAGCGATAGTAACGACCCAACTCATCATCCACCAAAGGTGCTAACGCGTAGAAACGCTCACAAGAGCGTGCTTCTACAAAGGCACCAATGATTAAAATATCAATTAAAGCCTCAGGCTCATAAGTCCGCACTTCTTTACGTAAACCACCCGCATAACGACCAGCACTCAGATTGCTCCACTCTAGCCCGCGCTTTTTCATAAATTCAAGCACTTGCTCATAATGCAGCATTTCTTCACGAACCAGTTGTGCAAGCTTGACTTGCAAATCTGTAAAAAAGCTATAACGAAACATGAGGTTCATCGCTGTACCTGCAGCTTTCTTCTCACAATTCGCGTGGTCTTGCATCAGCACATCAAGATTAGTCAGTGCTTCAGCCAACCAAGCTTTTGGTGTTTCACAGCCCAAGAAGTCCATGACGGGCTTCATGAGTTCATCATAATTGATATTCGACATATTCAAATCTTAAAAACTTTAAAATTAACGTGCAGCTTTAATCACTGCTTTCATTTCGCGTACAGCTTGTTCCAATCCGACGAAAATAGCATCGGCAATCAATGAATGTCCGATGTTTAATTCATGAATCTGTGGAATTTGTGCAATTGGGGTCACATTTTCAAGGTTGAGTCCATGCCCAGCATTCACCACTAAACCTTTAGATGCTGCATATTCGGCACCTTTGACAATGCGTTCAAGCTCATGTTGCTGAGCTTCAGGAGTTTCTGCATCAGCATAAGCGCCTGTATGAATTTCAATGGTTGGTGCACCACAAGCAACTGCTGCATCAATTTGTGCAAAGTCAGCATCAATAAACAAGGACACATCACAGCCAATCTCAGACAAGGCTTGAGTCGCCGCTTTGACATCGTCAAAATGTCCAACCACATCCAAACCACCTTCAGTCGTCACTTCTTGGCGCTTTTCAGGAACGAAACACACATGATGCGGTTTAATTTCTTTGGCAAACGCAATCATTTCATCTGTAACTGCCAACTCTAAATTCATACGTGTTTTAAGCACTGGACGCATACGACGCACATCATCGTCCTGAATATGACGACGGTCTTCACGTAAATGCAAAGTAATACCTTCTGCACCCGCTTGCTCACAGATCAGTGCTGCATTGACTGGATCTGGATAAGAAGTCCCACGCGCTTGTCGTAAAGTTGCCACGTGGTCAATATTTACACCAAGTAATGCAGCCATATTCATTTCCTAATTACGATTGAGTTTGAGTGTTCTGAATCCACAACTGACGACTTTTTAAGGGGCGATCGCCCAACAATGAACTGATCATTTGTCGATACAACTTGGTCAGTAATTGTAACTGTTCCAAACCAAAATCCCTACCCTTTTCATATTGGCACATGCTTAAAATTTGCTGTCCGTTTAAGGTCGCTCGCGAAGCTTGTGCAGTAGGAATAAAGCCTTCATTCAGCTGGAATATATAGTTGAGTGATGCTTGAATTTCGAGTTGATTGGCATCAGTTGAAAAATCTAAGGCATAGCCCAAATCTTCCAGCAGTTCGTGCTCAAACTGCCTTAGAATTTGTTTTAAAAATTGATTAGGATCGGCTTGCTGCGCTAGTTGTTGTAATTGCGTTAGCGTATGCGCATATTGAGCAAAACTTTGCTCCATTTGTACTTCGAGCGGACACAGCCTGAGTAGGATCTCATTGAGATAAAAACCTGAAAAAAAAGCATCCCCGAAGAAAAAAATCGGCTGATTGACAATTTCAAGTTTTGTAAAATTTTTGAGTTCAGATTTACCCGAAGCTTGTAAACAAATCGGCTGATATTGTGGCGGCGGGGTTTGCCTTAGAATGCCATCAACTCGCCCATGCTCTTGGGTAAATAAATGCACAATATGACTACGTTCACGGTATTTTCTATGGTGAATTAAATAACCATGCAGTACTTCATTGCGCATGAGAAATTAACTAATCTTTTTTATCTTTATCATTATGTTCGCTGTCTTCATCATCCCCATCTGGGATAACAGCACCAACCACCGCTGCGGTTCCTTTCACCACGCCTTTTGTGGTTTTATACGCAATCTTTACAGGAACGGTGACGATCTTGTGTACACAACCTTGCAAAAACAACATACAAGCCATTACTGCGAACATTTTGACCATAACACCATCCCTATAAAAATTTGTTTTCTTAAAACTTAGATATCGCTATAACCTAAGCTTTTCAATGCACGTTCATCATCAGACCAACCACCTTTCACTTTAACCCAAAGCGTCAGCATGATCTTTTGTTCAAACATTTTTTCCATATCGATACGGGCATCCATACCGATTTTCTTAAGCTTAGCGCCTTTTTCACCAATCACAATTGCTTTCTGGCCTGGGCGGTCTACAAAAATCGTTGCATCAATGTATGTACACGCTGGTTTTGGACGACCTGTTTTTTCATTCACCGTTGCTTCTTCAGTCTTAAACGACTCAATTTGCACGGTTAAATCATAAGGTAGCTCTTCACCCAACTGACGCATAATCTTTTCACGGATAATTTCTGATGCCAAGAAACGCTCAGAACGATCTGTCAGTTGATCCAATGAATACATCGGTGATTGGAAAGGTAAATATTTTTCAATGGTATCGCGCAGATGGTCTAAGTTTGCACCACGTAGTGCAGAAACAGGAACAATCTCAGCAAAATTCATTAATTTTGCACGCTGTTGAATCAAAGGTAATGCATGGTTTTTATTTTCAAGTGTATCAATTTTATTGATCACAAGAATCACTGGCATCTCTGCATTTTTGAGTTTTTCCAAAACGAGCTCATCGTTTTGAGTCCACTTGTCTGCATCTAGAACAAACAATACCAAGTTGACATCACGCAATGCAGAAGACGCAGCACGGTTCATCATTTTGTTGATGGCGCGTACTTCTTTTTTATGCATCCCTGGTGTATCAACAAATACCGCTTGAGATTTTGCACGTGAATCAATTCCCACAATTTTATGACGTGTGGTTTGTGGTTTACGTGAAGTAATCGATAATTTTTGACCCAACAAATGGTTCATCAACGTAGATTTGCCTACGTTTGGACGACCGACAATTGCCACAAAGCCGCTACGAAAATCCGTTGGGATTTCTGTGCCTTGTTCGCTAAAAAATTGGCTAATTAAATCATTACTGTCGCTTTGCGACTCGTGATCAGCATCGATGTGATCGGAAGAATTTGACATGGCAGATTACTGCTCCAAAAGTTTTAAAATATCCGCCGCAGCAGCTTGTTCAGCAAAACGGCGACTGGTACCCTCACCCATTACAACAGACAATCCATCCACTTTACACTCCACTTTGAAATGCTGATTGGGTGCATCGCCTTGAATATCGACCACATCATAAACTGGGAGAGCTTTTTTTCGTGCCTGAAGATATTCTTGTAAACGAGATTTAGGATCTTTAAGTTGATCGGTTGGCTCGATATGGTCTAAATATGGCTCGTACCATTTTAACACAATCGGCTCCAACACCGTTAAATCACTACAATCCACATAGATTGCACCAATAATAGATTCAACCGTATCCGCAAGGATGGACTCGCGATGATGTCCACCTGATTTTAACTCACCTGTACTTAAGATGAGTGACTGGCTCAGTTTTAAATCATTTGCAATCTTACCTAAAGCTTCCTGACGAACCAAGGTTGCACGCATACGCGTCAAACGGCCTTCGTTCTCAGTTGGATAAGCTTTGTAGAGATAATTTGCAATAATCATCCCTAACAAAGAATCGCCTAGAAACTCTAGGCGCTCATAGTTGTATTTGTGGCTCACCGATCGGTGGGTCAGTGCAAGCTGAAGTAATTCAGGTTGTTTAAACTGATAACCGATACGGCTCGCTAAGCGGGCTTCACTTAGCTTGGACTGAGCTTTGATCAAAACTTTTCTCGAACTTTAATACTAAATCTATATTCAGTAAGAAGGGTTTTCTTACCTCATACTCCTTTTTCACCTGCAACCCTTCGGTATTGGTGACTTGCATAATTTCTTTAATCTTCACATCACGAATGCCATTCATATCCAAACGCTTTGAAAGCTGACTCTCAAACTCCGCGGGCTGAATATTTTTCGGGCTGCTTTGAAATACTTCCTCAATTTGGCTATTGATCATCCGATCATCAAAATAGGGAGCCCAAACTGCAATTGCCACTTTCGCCATAAATGCAAACCCCATGATTGCAAATAAAATGGCGATATAAGATGCCCCTTGTTGATTCTTGTGCATTTTTTATTTTCCGAATCGATATTAGTCAATGCTACCGTTACGGTTAAATGACGGCAACTTAAAGCCAGGTTCTTTATGCATCCAAATATAAAATGCACGACCTGTTAGGTTCTGTTCAGGAACCATTCCCCAGAAACGACTGTCAGCACTTTGGTCGCGATTATCCCCCATCGCAAAGTACTCACCTTCTTTTACTTTCACTTCCCAATATAAACCATTTTCAGCAGAGTATTTACCATTTTCTACAAAGTTAATATAGGGCGCTTGGCGTGCAACATTAACACCTTCTAACTCACGCATGGTAAAGGTATGCTTGCCAATGGTTTCTTTATGATATATCGAAGTAGGCGTATCTAAACGGTCTTTTTCACGACTAAATTCAACAGGAACCTTAGCAACTTTTTGACCATTAATGGTTAATTGGCCATGATCAAAAACAATGTGATCGCCAGGAATACCAACTACACGTTTGATATAGCTGATCGTCGGTTGCGGTGGATAACGGAAGACAATCACATCACCACGCTCAGGCTCACCCACATCAATCACTTTTTTATTCACAATCGGCAGGCGCACACCATAGTCAAACTTGTTGACCAAGATGAAGTCACCCGTTTCTAAAGTCGGCACCATCGAGTCTGAAGGAATATTAAAAGGTTCATAAAAGAATGAACGTAAGCATAGAACAATCGCAAGGACTGGCCAGAAATCATAAGCCCATGTAATGACAAAATTTTCATTTCCCTTGCCTTTCGTCGCTCGTTGTTTAAATACAAATTTATCGAGCAACCACACCAAAAAGAAAATTAGTGTGACAGGAACAAGTATCAAATTAAAATCAAAATCCATGGGCTTATATTCCTACCTTTTTATCTTTCTACTTTCAACACAGCCAAGAACGCTTCTTGTGGGATTTCTACACTTCCCACTTGTTTCATGCGTTTTTTACCTTCTTTTTGCTTCGATAGCAGTTTCTTCTTACGAGAAACGTCACCACCATAACATTTCGCCAATACGTTTTTACGCATTGCCTTTACGGTTGAACGAGCAATAATTTGTGCGCCAATGGCCGCTTGAATTGCCACATCAAACATTTGACGTGGAATCAAATCTTTCATTTTTTCAACCAATGCAATACCACGGTGACGGGCATCTTGACGGTGACAAATCATTGCCAAGGCATCGACTTTATCGCCATTGATTAGAACATCGACTTTTACCAATGATGAACTTTCAAAACGTACAAAGTTATAATCGAGCGACGCAAAACCACGTGAACACGACTTCAATTTATCAAAGAAGTCCATCACCACTTCCGCCATTGGAATTTCAAAGGTAATTGAAACTTGGTTCGCCATAAACTTCATGTCTTTTTGAACACCACGGCGTTCCACACATAAAGTCATGACATTACCCAAATACTCTTGCGGTACAAGGATATGGCACTCAGCAATCGGCTCACGTAAGTCTTCAACCGTTGAACCATCTGGCATTTTAGATGGGCTATCGATATAAATCGTTTCACCATTCTTCATCACCGCTTCATAAATCACTGTCGGTGCAGATGAAATGAGGTCTAAATCATACTCACGCTCTAAACGCTCTTGCACGATTTCCATATGTAGCATGCCTAAGAAGCCACAACGGAAACCAAAACCTAAAGCATCTGAACTTTCAGGTTCAAAGAATAACGCCGAGTCATTGATCTGAAGTTTATGCAAAGCTTCACGAAACGGTTCAAATTCACTTGAATCAATTGGGAACAAACCTGCATAAACCTGCGGCTTCACTTTTTTAAAGCCCGGTAAGGTTTTGACTTCTGGTGTGTTGGCAAGGGTAATCGTATCACCCACTGGCGCACCAAAAATGTCTTTAATCCCTGCAATTACGAAACCAACTTCACCCGCTTCAAGGATGTCTGTCTCAGTATGCTTAGGATTGAAAATACCCACAGAAGTAATGATGTGCGTTTGACCTGTTGATTTCATCAACATCTTGTCGCCCTTACGCACACGACCTTCTTTCACCCGCACCAAAGAAACAACGCCTAAGTAGTTATCAAACCAAGAGTCGATAATTAAAGCTTGTAATGGCGCATTACGATCACCAGTAGGTGCAGGAATGACATTAACAAGGGTTTCTAAAACGCTATCAATCCCAAGACCTGTTTTTGCCGAACAGGTTGGTGCTTCAGTCGCCTCAATACCAATGATGTCTTCAATTTCTTGAATCACACGTTCAGGTTCAGCCTGTGGTAAATCAATTTTATTCAATACAGGAAGGACTTCGAGACCTTGCTCAATTGCGGTATAACAGTTCGCAACTGACTGTGCTTCCACGCCTTGTGCTGCATCCACAACCAACAATGCACCTTCACAAGCCGCCAATGAGCGTGACACTTCATATGAAAAGTCGACGTGCCCTGGTGTATCAATAAAGTTCAATTGATACTCTTGACCATTTGAATGGGTGTAATACAAAGTAACCGACGCAGCTTTAATGGTAATACCACGCTCACGTTCAAGTTCCATGGAGTCAAGTACTTGAGCTTGCATTTCACGATCTTGCAAACCACCACAAGTTTGAATAAAGCGGTCAGCGAGCGTTGACTTCCCGTGGTCAATGTGAGCAATAATACTGAAATTACGGATATTTTTAATATCAACAGATTTTTTAGCTTGCGCCATGGGCTACCTTGAACAAAATGAAGCGTTATGCAGACAAATTTCGATGCACAACAAAAGCCGAATAGAAATTGCAAAGGATTATAACAGATGGTTTTTTTAAAGTATCCATATTAATACGCTTCCTTTTCACAACTCTGACGCTTTTTTACCTGTTTTCGCTTTTCACTGGACTTTTTGAATAATCCATTGAAAAATCTAGGGCATTCACATCTTTTGCAAGCGGTTGGTAAGCTTGAGTAAAACTTGGTGACATACGTTTCGCACGTCCTGTTTCAATCTCTACGCAAGCCCACTTAGTTTGAGCAACAAATAAAATGCTATTGTCTTTGGGTCTATAAAACACATATTGGCGTGATGAATATAATGCGTTTATATCGTCAAACCATGTACGTAAGATTATTTCATCCTCTTCAAATGCCGCTTTTCTGTACTGCACATGATGCTCAACTGCAACCATGGCATGTTTTAACTCGATATATTCTTTTAAGCCTAAGCCCAATGCATCAATATGTGCCGTTGCGACATCCTGCATCCAATGCATATAAACTACGTTATTCACATGGCCTAACTGGTCGATATGTTCTGCTTGCACCTGAAGCCTTAAGTCAAAAATACTACTCATAAACACTCTATTGAATCTAAATATCCCTATGAAGATGGCAGTGTACGCAAATAACAGACATCATCAAATTGCAAAAAATAAAAAACCACTCCGAAGAGTGGCTTTTTCTCGCTTATTGGATGCGCATCCCTAAAATGGCTGGTGTGCCTTGTCGGATAATTCCAACGCGGGCAACCTGACCTTTTTTCAATTCAGATGCCGCTTGGACAAAATCATTGGTGTCTTTTACGACTTTACTATTAATGTGAGTGACCACATCACCAGCCGCCATACCTGACTGTGCTGCTGCGCCGCCACGTTTCACTTCTTGAATCAACACACCACCTTTCACATTGAGTTGTGACAATTCAGCAGGTGCTAAATTTCGGATAGCAATACCTAAGACAGGCCCTTTACTTTGTGTAACTGTATCTGATTTTGCAGGTGTGTCATCCGGTGCAGTGGTTAATGTTGCCGATATATTACGCTTTTTATCATCACGCAATACTTCAAGCTGTACCGTTTGATTTGGCATAGTACGATTTAAATAGTTCAATAACTCAGAGGTCCGTGAAATCGGCGTTCCATTGAATTTTAAAATAATATCGCCTGCTTTTAGTCCCGCTTTCTGCGCAGGTGAATTCGGCTGAACATTGGTAATCAATGAACCTTCTGGTTTTGGCAAATTATAAGACTCTGCCAAATTGCGGTCTAGATCTTGTAGATTAAACCCTAAATAAGAACGCGTAACTTTGCCTGTTTTCTTAAGTTGGTCAGCAATATCCATTGCGACATCAATGGGAATCGAGAAAGACAGCCCCATATAACCGCCCGTACCACTGAAGATACGCGAGTTCACTCCAACCACTTCACCCTGCTGGTTAAATAACGGACCACCTGAGTTTCCTGGGTTGAGAGCCACATCGGTTTGAATGAAGGGTACCGATGTCTCCCCCATCATATTACGCATTTTCGCACTCACGATTCCCGCTGAAGCAGAATAGTCGAAACCAAACGGTGAACCGATCGCAAGCACAGGTTCGCCTACACGCAGTTGATCAACATTGCCTGCACGGAGTGATGGAAAATTCGCACCATTCACCTTAAGCAAGGCCACATCCGTTCGTTCATCACTCCCCACCACAGTCGCATCCAGTTCACGACGGTCATTAAACATAATCGTGACTTTCGATGCATCTTCTACGACGTGGTGATTTGTCAGTAAATACCCATCTTTACTAATAAAAAATGCGCTGCCATAAGCCGTTTTTTCTTGCGGCGCTTGCTGCTGCGGAATAATGACTTGATTACCAAAAAAACGCTTCAAAATCTCAGGTATTTGCTGCTGCAGTAACTCTTCTTGAGTCATCTTTTTAACCACATTTACACTAACTACAGCAGGGCTGACTTGCTCAACCAAGTTTGAGAAATCAACAGGTGCTGCTTGTGTTTGCACCGTAACCATTGTGCATGCAACAGCAAAAAAACCAGTTTGTATCGCGCGACTTTTCATATCAAGTATTGACCTATATGTTTGTTATCAATTTATGTATTAGCGTTTTTAGCATAATCTTTGTCTATCTTGGGTAATAATATGTTCTATTATGTTTGTATAAACAAGAGCTTAAAATTTGCTTAAAAAATACGTTCTTTATTTATATTTCCCATCAATTGTAGAGATTTTACCCTTGCCTTTTCGTGAAAAAAGCGCTGTCATTAGCGAACTTTTTCCAAATTAGCTGATGGACATGTCTAATTTAAACACAACACATCATTTTGATGTGATTATTGTGGGAAGTGGCGGTGCAGGCCTGAGCTTAGCCTTATCGTTGCCTCAACATTTCAATATTGCTGTTCTTGCAAAATCAAACCTGACCGATGCAAGTACCTTCTATGCACAAGGTGGCGTTGCCGCTGTTTTAGATGAAACGGATTCCATCGAACAGCACATTGATGACACCATGATTGCGGGCGCTCACTTGTGTGAGACCGAAGCCGTAAAGCAAACCGTTGAAGGCGGTAAACCTTCTGTTGATTTTCTACTGAAACACGGCGTGCAGTTTACCCTTGATGATCAAGAACAGTTGCATCTAACACGTGAAGGTGGACATTCTCAACGCCGTATTATTCATGCCGCAGATGCTACAGGTCGCGCCATTTCAACTACCTTAGTTGAACGTGCAATTGAAAAAGACAACATCACCATTTTTGAAAATTACATCGCTATCGATTTAATTACCTCTCAAAAACTGGGCTTGGAAGAACAAAATCGTGCATTAGGCCTCTATGCACTCGATGAAAAGACTGAAAAAGTACATACCTTTTTAGCCCCTTTCACCGCGCTAGCGTGTGGCGGTGCCATGAAAGCCTATCTGTATACCTCGAACCCAGACATTGCAACGGGCGATGGTATTGCCATGGCATTTCGTGCAGGTTGTCGCGTGGCGAATATGGAATTTAACCAATTCCACCCAACCTGTTTATACCACCCACAAGCGCGCTCTTTCCTCATTACTGAAGCAATGCGTGGTGAAGGTGCCTATTTACGCTTACCCGATGGCGAACGCTTTATGTTGCGTTTTGATGAACGTGCGGAACTGGCTCCACGTGACATTGTGGCGCGAGCGATTGACTATGAAATCAAACGTTTAGGTATTCGTCACGTTTGGCTCGACATTAGCCATAAGCCCGAAAGTTTCATTAAAGAACATTTCCCAACCCTGTACGCACGCTTACTTGAACTCGGCATCGACATTACCAAGGAAATGATTCCTGTTGTTCCTGCTGCGCACTATACCTGTGGCGGTGTGGTGGTTGATGAACATAGTCAAACTGACATTACTGGTCTCTATGCAATTGGGGAAACCTCATATACTGGCTTGCATGGCGCCAACCGTATGGCCAGTAACTCACTGTTAGAGTGTTTTGTGTATGGCATGAGTGCAGCAGAACACATCGAAAAAAGTTTTGATTCAAATTACCAATCCCCAACTGCTCCGTCTTGGGATGACTCACAAGTGATGAATCCTGATGAAGATGTGGTGATTTTGCAGAACTGGGATGAACTCCGTCAAACCATGTGGAACTACGTCGGCATTGTGCGTACTACGAAACGTCTTGAACGTGCGCTACACCGCATTGAAATGTTGAAGCGAGAAATTACCGAGTATTACCAAGATTACCAAGTCAGCAAAAATCTTATTGAGCTACGTAATTTAGTTTTAGTCTCTGAAATGATCGTGCGCTGTGCTATGCAGCGTAAAGAATCGCGCGGTCTACACTACACTTTAGATTACCCTGAACTGTCGAATGAACTGCGTAAAACCGTACTCACCCCTTTAAATTTTAAAGTTGAAACCCCTTTAGTGAATAACTAATTTAAAAAAAGCCTGATTCGTCAGGCTTTTTTATTCAGACATTTTTTAGGATTTGCGTGGAATAGAATAAGTTCCCACCACATGTGCAATGGGTTCATCCTTACCCACTGAATACAACCACACATCCCCAACCACCAATGCTTTGCCAACTTTCATTAACTTACATTCACCGCGGATATTTGTTGAAGCTGCGGGTTTACTTAGAAAGTTGACCGATAAATTGGTGGTCACGGTTAAACCGACCAGCCCAATTTCCCCTAAAATGGCGATATACAATGCATAGTCTGCAAGAGTCATCATGGTTGGGCCTGAAACCGTCCCACCCGGTCTCAAATCGCGCTCATCTACCTGATACACGACTGTTGCTGCGCGCTCAGTCACAGATTCGATACGACATTTTTCTAAACTTTGCGGGAATTCCTTTTCTAAAAAAGCCACAATCTCAGTTAAGTTACTTTTCATTTTTCCTTCAACATTCAGTCCTTTGTCACTGACTATAAAAGAAAAATGCATTTCACTACAGCATGAAATAACATTTCTGGCTTATTTTTTAGTTTAAATATTGCAGCGCTTGTGCAAAAACCTGCTCTGGTGACTGGGTCGCATCCAAGCGTTTGACCCGCTCAGGATATTGTTCCCATAACTGCTGATAACCTGCTCTGACTTTTTCAAAGAACGTGACTTTTTCTTGTTCAAAACGGTCCAAAGCTCCCCTTTCCCGCGCACGAGACATGCCTGTCTCAATCGGAGCATCAAGCCAAAATGTAATATTCGGCATATGGCTGACAAAGTGATCATTCAGCAGTTGCAGCTTCGACTGGCTTAAACCACGTCCTGCGCATTGGTAAGCAAAGCTGGCATCGGTAAAACGGTCACACAATACGGTTTTATGTTCCGTTAAAGCAGGCATGATCACTTGCTGTAAGTGCTGTGCACGAGCCGCGTACATCAGTAGCAGTTCAGTATCATTCGACATCGACTCTTCATGATTGACAGACAATAGTAGCGAACGAATTTGCTCAGCCATCGGTGTACCACCTGGCTCACGCGTTAAAACAACACTCTGACCTTGTTGCTCTAGATGCTCATAAATTTTGCGAATCAGTGTGGTTTTACCGACACCTTCTGTGCCCTCAAAACTAATAAACATCTATTCATCCTTCTTGGTTTTTAAAACGCTGAGATATTCTTTTACAGCTTGGTTGTGCTGCTCTAAAGTCTCACTAAATGTGTGCCCACCATTGCCCGTTGCAACAAAGTAGATGTTTTTGCTGTTATCTGGGTGCATGGTAGCTTCAATGGCTTTTTTACTTGGTAAAGCAATTGGCGTAGGAGGTAAACCATTGATGGTATAAGTATTATAGGCTGTTGGAGTACGCAAGTCTTGGCGGGTAATATTGCCTGTATATTTATCGCCCATGCCATAAATCACCGTTGGGTCCGTTTGCAAACGCATGCCGAGTTGAAGACGACGCGCAAACACACCTGAAACTTGCTCCAGTTCGCGGTCAACATTGGTTTCTTTTTCAATGATAGAGGCCATGATCAAGGCTTCGTATTTATCTTTATACGGCAAATTTGCCGCACGGTTTGCCCAAGCTTCATCTAAAGCTTTCATTTGGCGTTTGTATAAATCCATTAAGATTTTTTTGTCTGACTCCCCTTTGGCGAAGAAGTAAGTATCGGGGGCAAAAAGCCCTTCAGCATGCGTATAAGGAATATCTAAGGCTTTTAAAAGCTGATCCATGGGTAAATTGGAAACTTCCTTTTTAACCAACGCATCCTTTTTCAACGCCTCGATCAACTGTTTAAAGGTCGTCCCCTCAATCACCAATATACGGTTCATCTCGGCATTATCGACATTGGAAATCATATCCAAAACTTGGCGAATACTCATACCTTCACGCACTTCATAAACACCGGCTTTCAAGGTGTCATGAATAAATATTTTTTGGTAAAGCTTTAAAATAATAGGAAAACTAGCCATGTCTTCTTTGGCTAAGCGATCAATAAAACCGGAATAGGTATCGCCAGAGCTAATTGCCAATAACTGCTTTTTACCTTCGACAGGATAGGATTTAAATAAACTCGACCACAGTACAATCATCAATAAAACAATGATGCTCACAGCAATCAATAACAACCCTTTCATTTTTCGTTGGGGTGGTTGCGTTTTCTTTTTCGATTTGGTTTTGGCTGCGGACATACTACTACATCTGATTAAGTTGAAGACGATGGAACAAATCTATACACGGCTGAACATCTAAATGCTGATGATTCAAACTTTTGGCTATTTTCATAGGACTCAAGGCATTGCAGAAAAATAAACTTTGAAAGCGTGGAATTTCTTCCATATCAATCATTCTCAGTTCACAGCTAATGCCTTGTTGCTGCATCCGTGCCAATATTTCGGCACGCATGACACCATGTACGCCATTATAACGAAGTTCGGGACTAATCCATCGATCATTTAGCAGAATGAAACAATTACTGCTCACACCTTCAACGACAGAACCTTGCACATCTGTGACCAAAGCTTCCAACCAACCGTGTTGTTCTGCCTCATGCTTGAGTAAAACTTGTTCTAAACGGTTTAAACTTTTCACACCCACCATTTGCGGCATACTTAACCCCATCGCATGTTGCAGTACCCCTGAATCAATTTCGCTGTATGTAAAAGCCTCTGATGCTTGCGGATAGAAAAAAACCCAAATGTCAGCAGAATGTGTTGGCAAACTATAACCGCGCTGCCCTTCACCCCGACTAATAATAATTTTCAGCGTTCCGTTTAAGTGTGCATGGGTTTGTTTTAATTGCACGATGCTGTGCTGAATAAAGGCTAAATCTGCTGACAACAACAGTCTTTCACAGGCCAATTTCAAGCGTGCTATATGTAGAGACTCTAGCTCAATCACACCCTCACGGATACGCGCTGTACTAAAACAACCATCTCCATAGTGAAATGCACGATCTAATAATTCTATTCGTTTGATTTCTTGTGCATTTTTATAGCAATACATGCCAATCTACCCTGAAACAATTTTCTGTTTTAGTTTAATGAATTCTAAGCTGAACTCTTTTTCTTTTTTATTCATATAAAATTCATTTTTTATTATTTTTTTAGCAATAAGACTCACAGTATTCTTGCCTCATGTTTAAGAACGTTTAAAATTTGAGGTCTCACATGAGCTTATCTAAGTTAAAAATTGGGGTACTAGCAGCGCTAGTTTCAGTCACTTCTTTTGGTGTTGCAGCAAAAGATTTCCTTAACGTGTCGTATGATCCAACACGCGAACTCTATGAAGATGTCAACAAACAGTTTGGCGCTTATTGGAAACAACGCACAGGACAAGACATTAACTTCAAACAGTCTCACGGCGGCTCGGGTAAACAAGCCCGTTCAGTGATTGATGGTTTAGGTGCAGATGTTGTGACACTTGCTCTTGCAGCAGATATCGATGTAATTGCTGAAAAAGCAAAACTTTTACCGACCAACTGGCAAAAGAAATTACCCAATAACTCGACCCCATATACTTCAACTATCGTGTTCCTCGTCCGTAAAGGTAACCCACAAGGCATTAAAGACTGGGGTGACCTCGTGAAGCCGGGTGTTGGCATTATTACACCAAATCCAAAAACCTCAGGTGGTGCACGCTGGAACTACTTAGCAGCTTGGGCTTGGGCGAAACATCAACATGCGGGTAACGATGCAAAAGCACAAGAATTCGTGCGTAAAATTTATAAAAATACCAAAGTGCTGGATTCAGGTGCACGTGGCGCAACCACAACCTTTGCTGAACGCGGTATCGGTGACGTTCTCTTAGCATGGGAAAACGAAGCGCACTTAGCAATTCGTGAACAACCGGGTAAATTTGAAATCGTGACGCCTTCCTTATCTATTTTGGCAGAACCACCTGTTGCCATTGTTGAAAAGAATGCGGAAAAAGACGGCAATCTGAATCTGGCGAAAGCATATCTCAACTATTTGTATTCACCTGCTGGACAGGAAATTGCGGCGAAAAACTTCTATCGCCCACGTAATGCAACTGTCTTGAAAAAATATGCAGCCACATTCAAACCGTTGAAGTTGGTGACCATTGATAAAGAATTTGGCGGTTGGACCAAGGTACAAAAACAGCACTTTGAAAATGGTGGTGTATTTGACCAAATTGTGAAAGCCAATACGACGAAATAAAACTGAGTCCAGTAAATAGCTGTAAGGGAGCATCGACATGATTCATACTGTAATTGTACCGGGCGTGGGTGGAAGTGAACATGACCACTGGCAATCGTGGTTACAACGTCAGCTCAAGTCATGCTCTCGTGTCCAGCAGCAGGATTGGAATAAACCTGTACTCCACGAGTGGATTGAACAATTTGTCAAAACAGTTCAATCCATTCAGGAACCGATTCAAATTGTGGCGCATAGCTTTGGTTGTTTAACGACAGTCGCTGCTTTAGCACAGCATCCTGAACTAAATCAAAAAATCAAAAATTTAGTTCTGGTTGCGCCAGCCAACCCTGCTCGCTTTGGTGATACTGGTTTTGCTCGTGAGAGCCAAAATGACTATCTACAATATTTCCACCAACTCAAGCTACAAGTTCCCACCCAAATGATCATCAGTGAAAATGATCCTTGGCTCAATTTTCAAGATGCGCTGCAACTGGCAAAAGCATGGAAAATTAGACCTAAGAACTTGGGGCAAGTCGGACATATTAATGTGGCGTCAGGTTTTGGGCCATTCCCTGAAATTTATGATTTTTTGATTTCAGAAAGTGTGCTAAAAAACATTAGTTTTTACAATGAAAGCAAGTATTTATTTAAATTTGCAATTTAAACGCTACAAATGATACTTGTGCCGAAATTCAGTTTTATTTGAGCTGACTCTTTTTAGGTCAGCTTTCTCTCTTTGAGGAGTAATCATGTCGCAGCGATCCCGAGTGCTGCCAGGATTTGGTCTTTCTCTAGGCTTTACCCTAGCATATTTGTCATTAATCGTTCTCATTCCGTTGTCCGCTGTTTTTATTAAATCTTTAGGCATTGGTTGGGATGGTTTATGGGAAATTTTAAGTTCAGAACGTATTTTAAAATCTTTGCAGCTCAGTTTTAGTACAGCCCTGATCGCCGCGTTTATTAATGTGGTTTTTGGTCTCCTTCTAGCGTGGTGTTTGGTTCGTTATCGTTTTCCAGGTAAACGCATTGTAGATGCCTTGGTCGACTTGCCGTTTGCCTTACCCACCGCGGTTGCAGGTATTGCACTCACCTCGCTTTATGCGCCTACAGGTTGGATCGGTCAGTATCTTGAGCCTTTAGGAATTCAAGTGGCCTATACCCCAATTGGTATTACATTGGCACTGATTTTTATTGGTATTCCGTTTGTGGTACGAACTGTGCAACCAGTCCTCAGCGACTTGGAAACAGAGTTAGAAGAAGCAGCATCAGCATTAGGTGCCAACCGTTTACAGATTGTGACCAAAGTGATTTTACCGATTTTATTTCCAGCACTCATTACCGGTTTTGCACTTGCGTTTGCACGTGGCGTCGGTGAATACGGTTCAGTGATCTTTATTGCCGGGAACCAACCGTTTAAAACAGAAATTGCACCGCTCATGATTATTTCACGCTTAGAAGAATATGACTATGCAGGTGCAACCACGATTGCAGTCGTCATGTTGGTGCTGTCTTTTGCCATTTTATTCCTGATTAACTTGTTACAAGCATGGGCAAGCCGTCGTACAGGGAGAACAGCACGATGAATATCAACAGTAATGCGCTGGCTGAAAAGCTACAATCGCGTGATGCAACACGTGAGCCAACTTGGGTTCGCTACACCCTGATTACGATTGCTCTACTGTTCTTTTTAAGCTGTTTGATCTTACCGCTGATTTTGGTGTTCGTTGAGGCATTTAAACAAGGGGTCGGTGTATACGCACAAGCCTTGGTTCATCCAGACACGCTCTCCGCAGTCAAACTCACTTTATTAACCGCGGTGATTGCAGTCCCACTAAATGTGGTATTTGGTGTTGCAGCAGCTTGGTGTGTGGCCAAATTTAACTTCCGTGGTAAATCCATCTTAACCACGATTATTGATATGCCATTTTCAGTATCCCCTGTTATCGCGGGCTTAATGCTAGTACTGATTTTTGGTACGCAAGGTTGGTTCGGTAGTTGGCTGATGGATAATGACATCAAAATTCTGTATGCCGTTCCTGCCATTGTATTAGCAACAATCTTTATCACCGTTCCTTTTGTTGCACGTGAACTTATTCCGCTCATGGAAGCCCAAGGAACTGAAGAGGAAGAAGCTGCGATTGTACTCGGTGCATCAGGCTGGCAAACCTTCTGGAAAGTAACCCTACCCAATATTAAATGGGGTTTAATTTACGGCGTCATTCTGTGTAATGCACGTGCCATGGGTGAGTTTGGTGCGGTATCGGTAGTTTCAGGTCATATTCGTGGTGAAACCAATACCTTGCCTCTACATGTCGAGATTCTCTATAACGAATATACCTTCAGTGCGGCTTTTGCTGTGTCTTCGCTCTTGGCGCTTTTAGCGATTGTAACCCTTGTGTTAAAAACATGGGTTGAGATTCGCCAAGAAAAGCAAAACAAACATAATGATTTAACAGTTTAAAGGAATGACCTCATGAGTATTCAAGTTAAAAATATTGAAAAACACTTTGGTGCATTCCATGCGCTGAACAACATTTCTCTCGATTTCCCTGATGGTCAATTGGTTGCATTACTTGGGCCGTCAGGCTGTGGTAAAACCACTCTGCTTCGTATTATTGCAGGACTTGAGTCCGCAGATGGCGGTCAAGTTATCTTAGAAGGTGAAGATGCAACCAATGTACACGTACGTGAACGCGAAGTTGGTTTTGTATTTCAGCACTATGCCTTGTTTCGCCATATGACCGTATTTGACAATATTGCCTTTGGTCTCCGCGTTCGCCCACGTGCAACACGCCCATCTGAAGCTGAAATTAAAAAACGTGTCACGCGGTTACTGGACTTAGTCCAATTGGGCTTCTTGGCAGACCGTTACCCAGCGCAACTTTCAGGCGGTCAGCGTCAACGTATTGCACTGGCACGTGCTTTGGCAGTTGAACCACGTGTACTGTTACTAGATGAGCCTTTTGGTGCTTTGGATGCAAAAGTACGTAAAGAGCTCCGTCGTTGGTTACGTACTTTGCATGATGAACTTCATATCACCTCAATCTTTGTAACGCATGACCAAGAAGAAGCTTTAGAAGTCGCAGATCAAATCATTGTGATGAATAAAGGGAACGTCGAGCAAATTGGATCACCCCGCGAGGTTTATGAAAAGCCTGCAACGCCGTTTGTGTTTGACTTCCTAGGTCAAGCAAACCGTTTCGAAGGCCAAAATAACGCAGGGACGATCCAAATTGGTGAAGACCGTATTCAATTAGACTCTTTACGCAATGCACCTTCGGGTGACGTGATTGCTTTTGCTCGTCCAGATGAATTAAGGATCCATGCACAGCCGCAAGACAATGCCATCCAAGCAACGTTCGTACGAGAATTATGGATCGCTGGCAAAGTGGTTGCAGAACTGCATGATCGCCAAGGCAAACTGATTGAAATTTCACTGACTTCTGAAGAAGCAAAATTACACCAATTTAGACCGAATCAAACGGTATGGTTAAGCCCATCAAACTTGCATTTATTTGCAAAATCTGCGGCTTAAGACCAATTGAATGGGGCATGTTAAATGCCTCATTCAGCATAAAAGAGATCCAAAACTATGAACTTTCAACAACTCAGAATTATTCGAGAAACGGTGAGACAAAACTTCAACCTCACCGAAGCCTCTGCTGCACTGTATACCTCTCAGTCAGGCGTCAGTAAGCACATCAAAGACCTAGAAGATGAATTAGGCGTACAGCTTTTTATTCGTAAAGGGAAACGCTTACTAGGTTTAACTGAACCTGGCCAAGCACTACTGGGCATTGTTGAACGCATGTTGGTCGACGCAGACAATATTAAACGTCTTGCAGATGATTTTAACCGTGTCGATGAAGGCACTTTGACGATTGCGACTACACATACGCAAGCGCGTTATGTGCTACCGCCGATTGTCAATCAATTCAAAAAAGAGTTTCCAAAAGTTCATCTTATTTTGCAACAAGCCAGCCCTGTTGAAATTACCGAAATGCTTTTACAAGGTGAAGCAGACATTGGTATTGCAACTGAGTCACTCACCACTGAGGACAATCTGGCTAGTGTACCGTTCTATAATTGGCAACACAGCATTATTACCCCTCAAAACCACCCACTGGCAAGCAAACAAAATATTAGTATTACAGACTTGGCGGAATATCCACTGATTACCTATCACGGCGGTTTCACAGGCCGTTCAAAAATTGACAAAGCTTTTGAAGATGCAGGTGTGGATGTCGACATCGTAATGTCTGCTTTAGATGCCGATGTGATTAAAACCTATGTTGAACTGAATATGGGCGTTGGTATTGTCAATAATGTGGCTTATGACGTTGAACGTGACTATCGTTTAAAACAAATTCCAACTGATATTTTTGGGCTAAACACCACATGGATTGCAGTGCGTAAAGGCCACCTCCTGCGTGGCTATGGCTATGAGTTTATTTCTTTATGTGCACCAAATGCCGATATTAAAGCTTTAAAACGTATAGCCTATCCCGAAGAATAAAACCGCAATACATAAGAGAGCCTAGGCTCTCTTTTTTGATCTTTAGCAAAACTCTTGCTTATTCTATACACCTAGAAATAATCAAAATAATGATTTTAATTCATAAGAAAAATGAATAAAATATAATCAAAAATAAAAAACTTAATTTGATTTTAAACACGATTCTATAATTTAGACCAAGGACGCAACATGAAATTTCACATTTTTGTCGGATTGCTGTATGTCCTGCCGCTAAGTTATGCCTCTGCCGCAGCTTTAGAACGTAGCGCTCAATCGGTACATGCATTATTTGAAAAAGGTAATTATGCGGAAGTTGCTTTGCTCCAAGTAGATCCCAATATTTCAGGTCAGGTCCAGCATCAACAAAATAGTACAGAATCAGATATTCAAAGTTTTTCGGCAGGCAATTTAGTCAATCATCAACAATTCATCCAAGCTGCATTAAAATTACAACCACATCCACAAATTTCTGTGGCGTTATTATTTGACCAACCTTATTTTGCTGATGTGAATTATCACTATAGTCCTATTCTTTCAGGTGAACCCTTACCTATAGAAAACGCAGATATTAAGTTTGACTCAAGAAATATTACAGCGCTCATTGGCTATCAACCCACACAACATTGGAACCTCTTTACAGGTCTGAGTTACCAGTCATTTTCAGGTGATCTGAAAATTGGTACACAAGTTGACTATACCTTTTTTGATTATCACGCGCATTTTCCCAAAGACCATTCGTGGGGTTGGTTAGCAGGTGTAAGCTACCAAATTCCTGAATATGCATTTAATACAGCAATTACCTATCGCGCAAAAATCAAACACAGGACCAATGCAAGCGAAAGTTTTTGGGGATTTCCTTTAGAGGTTGCACCACAACAAGCAACGGAAATTCAGACCCCAGAATCGGTGAATTTAGATTTTCACACAGGTTTACCTGCGCAAAATTTTCTGTATGGATCATTGCGATGGGTCAATTGGCAAGATTTTAAAATTCAACCCACTCAATTTGCTGCAATTCTGCAATCTGAAGGACTAGGTAATCAGTTCAACCTGATTGATTACCAAAAGAATCAATGGTCGACCCGTTTGGGGGTTGCCCATCAATGGTCATCCAAATGGATCACTGCGGTGGAAGGATTGTGGGATTCTGGTGCGGGTAATCCTGCCTCAGACTTAAACCCTGTAGACGGTTATGTTGGTGTGGGTACGGGCGCGGTTTATCACTTTAACCCTAAAACGTTTATGATTGCGGGTCTGCATTATTTGTACTTTACCAAACCAGAAAAGACACAACCACAGTCGTTAATCACGCAAATCTCAAGTTTTTCTTCACTCGAACAACGTGATGCTTGGGTTTATCATTTGAAATTGGCACACCGCTTTTAAGACACAAAAAACGAGCCGAAGCTCGTTTTTTGGTTTAGCTCAAGCTAATAGATATTACCAGTGGTAACTTACACCTAGTTTGGCAACTGGCATCCATTCGTATTTGTCATCATTCGCAATTTTACGCGCTTCATTATCAGCAGCAGTTTGACCTGAAGTTGAACCACCGACTTCTTGTAATCCTGTCGCTGTTAAATTTACAGAAGGGTTACCTGTGTAGTATGCACCCACTTCACCAAATACACCCCAGTTTTGATTAATCTTAGGTGCTAAACCAAAACCTACATATGGAGCAATATCATTTTTATATGCTAAAGAACCATCGACAGAACCACTACCTGATGGAGCATTGAAGTTCTTACCATCAATTTTGATTGTGTCATTTGAGTTATTCAAACGTTTGGTCAAGGCATAGTCGTTATCAATGTAACCTACACCAGCTGCAACGTATAAACCTTGAGTCCATCGATTTGTACTTGTACCCCATGGACGAATCTCAGCATTTAAATAAGCAAGGCTGTTGTCCATATCCATATCGTATTTGGTGCCATCGATAGACAAATCATCAGACCATGAAATGTCACCACCGTTGTAACCTAACGCTAAACCCACATATGGGTTAGCTGTCCACAACAATGCACCACCATAACCTGTTGTACCAACTTCAGCACGAACACCAGTAGGAATTAATTTATTTTGGTCAAAAGCATAACCATCTTTTACGACTGCATCATCAGCAAAAGCTGTACCTGCGACTGCTGACATTGCTGCTGCAATTGCAACTAAACGTAATGATTTCATGTTTTTTCTCCTCCAATCAAAGATTTTTTTACATCATTTACAATTTTTTGATGAGCCCATCATAAAACACCTCTTGACTGTTTTTTATTCTAAATTTAGGTTGTTTTTGTTATTTTTTGATACATTTTATACTTTCTTGTTGTTTTAATTCACAATTCTTTACTTAATTTTCCAGTTAAACCGGCTCTAAAAGCCTTATATCCAATCATTCATTATTATTTCCGATCCTATGCTGTTTTTTCATCTATTCTCTGCACAATATAGTGTAAAATCAGGAAAATTTTTTTTCTGGAAGGAAGATCATGTCTCAGCTTTCAACAATTATTGAACAAGCGTTTGAAGACCGTGCGAATTTTACAGCAGCGGACTGTCCTGCTGAAGTTCGTGCAGCAGTTGAAGAAGTCATTGCTGGTTTAGATAACGGGACATTACGTGTTGCTGAAAAAATTGATGGTGAGTGGGTTGTTCATCAATGGGTGAAAAAAGCTGTGCTTTTATCATTCAAACTAAATGACAACAAACCAATTGAGTCATGTGACCTTCAATTCTACGACAAAGTAGATACCAAATTTACAGGTTGGACTGAAGAACAGTTTAAAGCGGCTGGCGTACGTGTTGTTCCTCCTGCGGTTGCACGTAAAGGCTCTTTCCAAGCGAAAAACGTGGTGTTAATGCCTTCTTATGTCAACATTGGTGCATATGTTGACGAAGGCACCATGGTTGACACATGGGCAACTGTTGGTTCATGTGCTCAAATTGGTAAAAACGTTCACTTATCTGGTGGTGTAGGAATTGGTGGTGTTCTTGAGCCACTTCAAGCAAACCCAACGATTATTGAAGACAACTGCTTCATCGGTGCACGTTCTGAAATCGTAGAAGGCGTGATCGTAGAAGAAGGTTCTGTGATTTCGATGGGCGTGTTCATTGGTCAATCGACTAAGATTTTTGACCGTGCAACTGGCGAAATTCACTATGGTCGTGTACCAGCAGGTTCTGTTGTAGTTGCAGGTAGCTTACCTTCTAAATGCGGTACTTACAGCCTGTATGCTGCAATCATCGTGAAAAAAGTAGATGCACAAACACGTTCTAAAACGAGCTTGAACGATTTACTACGCGACGAATAATTTTTCGTTGTCGTTCGGAACTAAAGTTCCTCATCTCTACGGTTAAGACTAGCCGTAGAGATTTTTGTTTTTCTAACCTGTGGTTTAATTTTGCTATGAATACGCTTCGATCTTCTGCTATCCCTGTTTCTGATCCTTCTGCGGGTCTACGTATCACGGAGATCTTTTATTCTTTGCAAGGAGAAGCCAACACCTCAGGACTGCCAACAGTTTTTATTCGTTTAACCGGTTGTCCACTACGTTGTACCTACTGCGATACGACCTACTCGTTTGAAGGTGGCGAACGCCAATCTTTAGATCAGATTATTCAAACCACGCTTGATTTTAAAACCCCTTATGTCTGCGTGACAGGTGGTGAACCTCTTGCACAGCCCAATGCCTTGCCTTTAATGCAACGTCTTGCTGATCTCGGCTGTGCAGTCTCTTTAGAAACCAGTGGCGCTTTAGATGTGTCTAAGGTTGACCTACGTGTTTCAAAAGTATTAGATTTGAAAACCCCAACTTCAGGTGAAGTTGCACGAAATTTGCTTTCGAATCTCGACCATTTAACCCAGCACGACCAAATCAAGTTTGTAATTTGTAACCGTGAGGATTATGAGTGGTCAAAACAGCAAGTTGAAGACTATAAACTCAATGAAAAAGTCAGCACAGTATGGTTCTCTCCTGCTTTTGCCGTTGAGAAAGGTGCTGCTCGTTTACCTCAACTTGCGCGTGACTTAGCGCAATGGATATTAGAAGACCATCTCCCTGTTTGCTTCCAACTCCAACTCCACAAGTTGCTTTGGAATGACGAAACTGGTCGCTAATACATTGCCTATTCATCTTTAATTTATATTTGGAGAAAGTTGTATGCGCCCTCGTGCCATAGTTTTGTTATCTGGCGGTTTAGACTCAACAACTTGTTTAGCATGGGCGCAAGCACAGTATGACTGTACAGCGCTCAGCTTTATGTATGGTCAACGCTCAACCACTGAGCTCGATGCTGCACGCGAACTTGCGAAAAAAGCAGGCGTAGAACATCGTGTCATTAATATCGACTTAGGTAATTTGGGTGGTTCTGCGTTAACAGACCATAGCATTGATGTTCCAGATCATGAACAAGTCGGTATTCCTGTAACTTATGTTCCAGCACGTAACACGATTTTCTTATCTTATGCCCTAGCAGCAGCAGAAGTTTTAGATGCCGAAGCCATTGTGATTGGTATTAATGCTGTTGATTATTCAGGGTATCCTGACTGTCGACCTGAATTTATTGAGGCATTTGCCAACATGGCTCGCCTTGCAACCAAGGTTGGCGTTGAAGGAAAACCTCTTAAATTTGAAACACCTCTGTTACATTTATCCAAAGCAAATATTATTCGCTTAGGTATAGAACATGGCGTAGACTATAGTCAAACGGTGTCTTGCTACCAAGCAGATGACCAAGGACGTGCTTGTGGGAAATGCGACAGCTGCCGTCTTCGTAAAGAAGGTTTTGCAGATGCTGGCGTAACAGACCCAACGCGTTATATACCGTAACGACAAGGTACAGTTTATGAAAAATTTAAAATCAAACATTTTGCTTTCTACATTGGTGTCTGCAGCTGCATTGTTCGCTACAGTTTCAAATGCTGCTGAATCGAACAAATTACAAGAAGCGTATAAAAGCACCAATGTTAAATCTGCATTAATTAATGTTTGTAAAGAAGAAACTGCAAAAAGTAAAAAGCTTAGCGCAGCAGAAGTAAGCAAATACTGTACTTGTGCAGTTGAAGCTGATGGTAAGTTGACCAATGCACAAAAATGGGAAATCCAAAGTGCGATCAACCAAAAGAAAAGCCCGTCTACTTTAGCTTTTGTACAAAAGCAAAATAACGACTTACAAACATGTTTCGGTCCACAGTTAACAGGTAAATTAAAATCTTTAACTGAAGAAGCAATGAAAGCTGCTCCGAAAAAATAATTCACTGAATGTGAATGAAGCCTGCTCTATGCAGGCTTTTTTATATGTTCAAAATAGATAGAACCTGAAAATATGCTCACCGAATGGAATACACGCGCCCAAAATCGCAAATTTGTTGCGTCATATAGTGGTGGAAAAGACAGCAGCCTTGCTTTATACCAAGCGATGCAAATGGGTAAACCTGTTGCATTAATCGTCATGTTAGAAGAGCAAGGTCTGAAATCGCGCTCACATGGGATGTCCCTCGATATTATTCATGCGCAGGCAAAAGCAATTGGGCTTCCCATCTACAGTGCCTCCGCAACGTGGCAAGACTATGAAAACCAGTTCATTCAACTATTGCAAAAAACTCAAGCACTTGGAGCAGAAACCTTAGTCACAGGTGATATTGATTTAATGGCACATGCTGAATGGAATCAATCCGTTTGCGATAAAAGTGAGCTCAGCTTATGTATGCCACTATGGCAACGTCCACGTTCAGACATTGTGCATGAGTTTATTCAGCTTGGTTTTCAAAGCATCATCGTTACGGTCAACTTAAACTTAGGCATGACAGTTGAAGACTTAGGTCAAGTGCTTAGCCTTGAATATGTCAATGAACTGGTTGCAAGAGGCATTGACCCATGCGGCGAAGCGGGTGAATTCCACACTACGGTGATTGATGGCCCGATTTTCAAACATCCACTTTCGGTTGTTAAAGGTGATATTCTGTATCACGAAAATTATGCCTTTTTACCACTTGAATTAGAACACCGTGACATTTAAGGATAGAACATGACTGATACCATCCAACTTCCAAATCAGAACTTTCCAGCCACAACGGATGAAGTGAACTTAACTGAAGTGCCGACTGAGTGGCTGATTGTGTATTTTTACCCGAAAGATTCAACGCCTGGTTGCACAACTCAAGCTGTTGGTTTTTCATGTTTAAAAGATCAGTTTGATGCCTTACAAACCACAATCATTGGTGTTTCACGTGACTCGGTTAAAGCGCACCAGAATTTTACAGAAAAGCAGGCTTTAACCATTAATTTAATTAGCGACAAAGAAGAAGTGCTGTGTAAACACTTTGATGTGATTAAAGAAAAAAATATGTATGGTAAAAAAGTGATGGGCATTGAGCGCTCAACTTTTATTTTTCATAACGGTAAACTGGTGAAAGAGTATCGTAAGGTAAAAGCTGCGGGACATGCTGAACAAGTTTTAGAAGACTTAAAAGCATTACAAGCTTAATGTACATCAGCCCGCAAATGCGGGCTTTGTTTTTTGTGATTTTTTAATTTATAGTTTTTATTGCACACGCTTTTATTTCACAAGCAGTGAAATGGCGATTCCCCACATCACCAGAGCAATGATCGCATCTAGCACATTCCACGCTTTCGGATTTGCAAAAATAGGGATAAGCACACGAGCCCCATAGCCCAAAGCAAAGAAAAACAACCAAGACGCACACACTGCTCCTAGAGCAAAGTACGCAGGTTGCTCAAACTGTGTTGAAATTGAACCCAGTAAAATAACCGTATCTAAATACACATGCGGATTAAGCCAAGTCAGCGCCAAACACAGCAAAACAATATTCACTAGTTGATGCTTTTCAATGGGACTTGCCTCCAAGCCCTGCTGTGATTTGAATGCCCGCAGTGCATGTTGGAATCCATAACAAAACAGGAAAAGTGCCCCTGCCCATTTGGCAAACTGAATAATTTCAGGATAGTGCTGAAGCACTTTTGAAAAACCCGAAACGCCTAAGACAATTAGAATAGAATCCGACAATGCACAGACAAAACATACCCAAAAAACAAACTGCTTTTTAAGCCCCTGTTTTAGCACAAATGCATTTTGAGCCCCAATAGCAATAATAAGGCTCATCCCAACTGCAAGCCCTTGTACATATGTACTTAACATTTTGACTTTTCAACTTAATTGATGATGTCAGGATTATCTTTCATTTTTAGTTAAATTAAGTATTATTTAGAAAATATCAATATAACTAAAATATTTTTAGTTTAAAGTGAGTCCCGATATGCTGAATCATAAACAATGCGACGCATTTTTAGCTGTAGCAGAAACAGGAAGTTTTGACCTTGCTGCTGAACAGCTATGCATTACTGCTTCAGCCGTCACTTTACGCGTACAAAGCCTAGAAAAAAGTTTGGGGCATTTATTAATTGTGCGCGAAAGACCTTGCCGCCCGACACAAGCAGGTCAATCGCTGCTACATTATTTGCAACATAGCCGACTGTTAGAGCAAAGTTTCATTCAGAACCTCACGGGTCATATGAACACCTCTGCCTTTTATCAAATCAACATTGCAACCAATGCCGACTCCTTAGCGACATGGCTGTTGCCCTTGCTACAATCAACATTAATTGAAAAAAAGATCGTGGTGCATTTTCAGGTTGATGACCAATCACAAACCCATCACTTACTTGAAGCCGGTTTGGTAAATGCCTGCGTGACAGATGAATCACAAGCCATGAAAGGCTGCGTAGCGGAATACATTGGCGATATGAACTATCGTTTTGTTGCCACGCCTACTTTTGCACAGCAATGGTTTAAACAAGGTGTCAACCGCGAGTCTCTACGTGCAGCTCCTGCACTGATATTTAACGCAAAAGATCAACTCCACACCACGTATATCCAACAAAAGTTTGGACTCAATCCAACTCAATATCCACATCACTTTATTCCGTCTTCCAGTGCATTTTTTGATGCAGTTACGATGGGACTCGGCTATGGTTGGTTGCCCTATTACCAAGCCAAACCGCGTTTGCAGGATGGCTCATTGGTTGAGTTAGATGCTCAACTCAATATTGATTTACCTTTGTATTGGCATCATTGGAAACAGCAGTCGGTGCAGTTAAATCTGCTGACAGATCTCTTGATTGAACAGGCTCAAGCAGCAATGAACTAAAATAACCCTGAATATAAGTCTTTGAGATCATGGAGCCTCTATTGCACTTTCCACTGCCCTGACAGTTGAATATTCACTTTTTCGCCTACACCTCCCATGGCTTTTTTCATGCCAAAGTCACTTCGATTAATCACGGCTGATGAGTGAACATCCAGTAGATTGGCATTATTGGCACTCGGTTTTAAGGTGGTGCTAAAGCTAACAGGCTTGGTAATGCCGCGAAGTGTTAAGTTTCCGGTAATATTATATTGACCGCCACCCAAGTCTTTAAAACTGGTGCTTTTAAAATTAGCGCTTTTGTACTTAGATGCATAAAACAAATCTTCACCCAAAATCATATTTTTCAGTGAAGGCTTGCTCAAGCTTAGGCTATTTACATCCATCACAAAATTCGTTGAAGCCTGCTGTGGTGCCTTGGCATCAAACTGCATACTGGATTGCACCCGATTAAACTTAGCTCTTACAACAGTTACACCCAAGGATTTAATTTCAAAACCTACATTACTCTGAGGTGTCAATGTCCATGACTGGGCTTGCACTTGAGTGCTGAATGCAAATGTAACACCTGCAATCATCAAAGCATTTTTAATGACCGTATGACTTGCAATCTGTTTCGTCTGTTGTTTTCTATCCATGGAACTCGATCCTCGTCGAAATATTTTTATTCGACTGAGAACATTAGTCTAAATTGGATAGGTCCTGAGTTAAAAATTTGTGTTGTAACTGTTTATATATTTCACTTTGTTGGAATTTATGTAAAAACTCACTGGTCCCCAATGGAAACGCCTGCTCTAAAATATCGCCTCGATAATAAGCCTCACGAACAGGTGTTGCAGACATCGCGTCTTGTAGACTATCGAGCTCAACCATTTGCCACTCAGGAAAAAGCTGTAAATAATACGAGGAATCATCTTTAAAATGGCCAATCAGTCCAACCTTCGCCTCAGGTGTGACTACATGATTCACTAATTTTTTTACCAATTGCACCCATTTAACATCATTATAAACATCAATTACATGTACAAAGTGAATCCGTTTTTGATGTGCTTCTGAAAAGTTCGATAAAATCATTTCTTCACGTTCAGATGCTAAAAATGGATTTTTCGTATTTCGTTCATTTTGCGCAGAGCCTAAAGCCAAAATGACATTTTCACTTTGCTCTAAAGCAATCTTGATGGTTTGCATATGTGCCAAGTGAAATGGCTGGAAGCGACCAATGAATACGAGATAATCAAATGTATATGGCATAAATCTTTTACTTTTTTATGAACTGGTCAGTTGTGTCGATCATAAAATTATGCGACATAATGAGCCCATAAAATTAAACCAAACTTTCTAGCAAGGATAGTACGATGACACTGAGCTGTATTCAACAACCTCATCAACATTTGAATGCAAAACTAGACAATGGCGTACTGACATTAGCCATTCACCGTCCTGAAGCAAAGAATGCGTTGTATGGCGAACTTTATTTATGGATTGCAAAAGCTTTAGATGAAGCAGATCAGGACAATAGCGTTCGTGCCGTGATTCTACGTGGTGAAGACGCAGACTTTACCGCAGGCAACGATATGCAAGACTTTATGAAATCTGCTGCACAAAAAGGTCAAGCACCTGCATCTGAAGGCCCTCCATTTATTTTACTCAAATCTGCTGCGAAGTTTTCTAAACCGTTGATTGCTGCTGTACGTGGTGTGGCGATTGGTATTGGAGTAACAATCTTATTACATTGTGACTTGGTTTATAGCGACAACACTGCCCTATTCCAAATTCCATTTGTCAGCCTTGGTTTATCACCTGAAGGGGCTTCAAGCAAATTATTGGTAGAACAAGCTGGCTATCATAAAGCAGCAGAATTACTGCTGACTGCTCAGAAGTTTGACAGTGTAACTGCGGTTTCTGCAAACCTTGTGAACAGTATTGAAGATGATGTGTATGTAGCGGCTACCAAAAAAGCAGCACAATTGTCCGCTTTACCTTTAGCCTCTTTAGTACAGTCTAAAGCGTTAATGAAGCACAATGTAAATGAAATTGTGGCTTGGATTGATCATGAAGCTGAAATTTTTATGGATCGCGTGGGTTCACCCGAAATGATGGAAGCTGTAGCTGCATTTATGCAAAAACGTAAACCTGATTTTTCCCAGTTCAATTAAAGCTTCATAACTTGACTGAAAAAACCACTACGTTTATTAAGACGCAGTGGTTTTTTTACTTTTAGTCCCAACATATTTTAAAACCCAATCTGGAAATACTTCTTATGTCGAACACTACAGAAAAAAAACGCTATTTTGAGCCTGCGCCACAAGACATTGATGTTGAAAATTTTAAAAAAGTTATTCAAAGTCGTCGTTCTGTGCGTAAGTTTACGGATAAGACCATTCCAGCCGATATGCTTGATGACTGTTTAGATTTGGCACTGCTTGCACCAAATTCATCCAACTTACAGCCTTGGACTTTTTATGTGGTGCAAAACCCAACGAAGAAAAAACAACTAGTCAAAGCTTGCCTAAATCAGCTTGCGGCAAAAACTGCGTCAGAATTGATCGTGTGTGTCGCGCGTACAGACCGTAATGATGAAATGGCAAAACGTAATATTACCGAGTTCCCTTTTCCTGAAGCGCCTGCAAGTGTACTCAAATATTACAAGTTTATTCCTTATAACTATAAGACAGGTTACTTAAATGCATTAGGTAACTTTAAGAAAGTGGCTTTCAAAATAGCACGTAGTTTAGACAAACAACTGCCTGTAACCGCATTTAATCAAGCCGATGCCAAACTTTGGGCAAGTAAAACCACAGCTTTAGCATGTGAGAACCTTGTTTTAGCTTTACGTGCCTACGGTTTTGATAGTTGTATGATGGAAGGTTTTGATGAGCCTTTGGTGCGTAAATTGTTAAATCTGAATGATCAGCAATACCCTGTGATGGTGATTGGTGCAGGTGAGCGTGCAGAAGATGGTGTGTTTTTCCCGCAGTATCGTTTTGATCGTGAGTTATTTATTCAGAAGGTTTAATATTAGTTTTCTCAATGGAATCCTTTCATTAAAGTTTTAATTTCAGGATTAACCTTCGGTTTTGCCTACTTTTCTTTCGGGAAAAGTAGGCAAAACCATTGTCATTCGCAAAACTCGTTCTATTCCGCCGTTTATCAATTTAGTCGCAGAAACTTTATCTGATAAATTAAGTCCTGCCTCAAACAGTTGCGAATGCCGTTAGCGTGTCTAAAATATATTTTTAGGTTCATCATTAAAGTACATCGACCATCTGAATAAACTCAAAAGCTGGCTCTTCATAGGGATGGCTTAATGTTAAAGCCTTTGCCACAGCAGAGGCTTTTTCCTCTGGAACAATGGTTTCCACCCGCCACTCTGGAATTTTCTCCAAAGCATCCAACTCACCTATAAACGGATTTGCGTCTTTTACAGGTTTAAACTGGCCTGTACCCAAAACTTGCCATGCACAGTGTTCATAGTTTCCTATACCACCTGCCCCTGCTTCAAAAATCGCAAGTTTGGTAGATTCAAGATGAGATTCTGGAACATAGTAAATAAGTTTGAGCATGGAACTAATCTTTATGAGAATTTGATAATTTTTCGGACTCGGCTCTTATATCCCAAGTTGAGAAAAGAAACACCGACATGGTTCCTGCTAAATTCACTGCTAATTCTGCATGTCTCGAAGATGGTTTAAAATTCTTCTGCCCTTGTCCATGTGCATCACCAACTTTATTTCTTAATGCACCTAATCCCTCAACAATAGAACTACAACCGCCCAAAATCTGCTTAAAAGTTTGCTCTGTATGTTGTGATGGAGATAGGTTCAACTTTTTGTTTAATAGACGGTACAAATGATTAATATCAGGACTATTTCCATAATCAACATTGAAGTCATCCAATATATGCTTACAAGTAGATTCCAATAATGTTCTCGACAACGTAATTGCCCCTTCGGGATCTGTACTTCGTCTTTCTAAAGCTTTACCCCATATTTGATGAATGTAATCAGAACTTAAACCTTCAATTTTATTCATCACTAGATGGTCTAATGGAGTTGTATCTAAACTTTCCAAGACATCGAACAATTCATTAAAATCATCATAGATATGTTGTTTACATTCCTCATAACCATTAAAAGTATTTTTTAAATAGTCATTCGCCTGATCTAAAGATCTAGAATTTTTCACTAATGTTGGAAGATAAGGTTTTAGATTATTAATTTTAATCAGCTCATTTCTCAATTGAATAAATGCTTCGTCAGAGCCTTGCTCTAATTTGTCTAAGACTCTAGAGATGATTAACTCTTGTAATAATGAAACTGTTTTTATTAAATCTGTCATTTTTAGTCTTAAATATTCAAACTTTAAATATTTTATAAGTATATAAAAATAAAGCCATAAATATTTTTGAATATCTTATCATCAATAAAAATCCACCTTTCGTTGGTTCTTTAACTTTCAAAAATCACATCTGCAATGCATAACCCAAAATCAAAAAGATCAATTGCAAGCTCAAAATCACAGCAAACAACTTCCATCCTTTTTTACGCAATGCAGACTTATCGACTGCTTCGTATGTAACTGTTTTAATCATGTCATCACCTCATACATGAGTGTTGATACTGAAATTGTTTAGTGATCCATCTTTCTTCTATTTTGCATGATATTTGTGCATTTATTACACAATATCACTTTTACATAAATATAAAAGCAAAATCTAAACCAACTTCAGCGGGAGAATTAAAAAAATAAAAAACGATTCAATAAAAAAGCCACCCGAAGGTGGCTTTTCAAAACCCAGACTTCAGATTAACCAATGAACTTACGTGCATTACGGAACATACGTAACCATGCACCGTCTTCTGTCCAATCTTCAGGCTTCCAAGAATGCTGTACCGCACGGAAGTTACGTTCAGGGTGCGGCATCATAATCGTTGCGCGACCATCTTTCGATGTGACACCTGAAATCGCTTCTGGTGAACCATTCGGGTTCATTGGATAGTGTTGAGTTGGGTTACCTTGGCTATCGACATAACGCAAGATTACTTGATTACCTGTATTTAATGCAGCCAAGTTATCCGCGCTTGTCACCACACGACCTTCACCATGTGCAACTGCGATCGGCAGGATTGAACCTTCCATACCTTCTAACAATACAGAGTTCGATTTTTCAACACGAACATTGACCACACGTGCCTCAAACATCTCAGAAGTGTTGCGGTGAAAACGTGGCCAAGCTTCAGCACCCGGAATCAGTGGTGCCAATTGCGACAACATTTGACAGCCGTTGCAAATACCAAGAGAGAACGTTTCGTCACGGTTGAAGAATTTTTCAAATTGGTCACGAAGTTTCGGGTTGAACAAAACTGATTTCGCCCAGCCACCACCAGCGCCCATTACGTCTCCGTAAGAGAAACCACCACATGCCACAAGACCTTCAAAGTCATCTAGGCTGATACGACCTGCAAGCAAGTCGCTCATGTGCACATCTACAGTGTTGAAACCAACTTTGTCGAATGCAGCAGCCATTTCCACATGACCGTTTACGCCTTGTTCACGTAAGATCACCATGTTTGGACGACGTTCGTTGATGTACGGCGCTTCGATTGGCTCATTCAAATCAAATGTTGGTTTTGCAATAATACCTGCATGTGATTTGTCCGTAATTAATGCAAATTCTTGATCCGCTGTTTCTACGTTGTCACGTAGACGCTGGATTTGATGTGATACTTCAGTCCACGCCACTTGCAAATCTGCACGTTCAAGCACTAAACCATTTACCATCAATTGATCGGTGTTGTTTACCGTACCAATAACCGCAATTGCATCGCGTAATGTAGATGCCGCAACTTCGTCTGCAAGTGTTGCCCAATCAGACGCGCTGATTTGAAGCACTGCACCAATTTCTTCTGCAAATAAACTTGCAGTTGATTGATCTTCTAAAGCCACACCGAGACGTGCTGCAAACATCATTTCTGCAACAGTTGCAAGCAAACCACCATCACCGATGTCGTGGTAAGCCTTAATTAAGCCGCGGTTATTCCAGTCTTGAACCAATGCAAAGAATGCTTTGAAGTCGTCAAAACTATCCACATCTGGTGTCACTGAACCAATCGCTTTATAGACCTGAGCAAGGATCGAACCGCCTAGACGGAACTGACCTTTAGAAAGATCAATACGGACAAGTATTGATTCTTCATTTTTCAATTCAGGCGTTAAAGTTTTACGTACATCCGTAACTGGTGCAAATGCAGTGATCACGCCTGACATCGGTGAAGTCACCGATTTGTCTTCGCCTTCGTCATTCCAAGTCGTACGCATAGACAATGAGTCTTTACCCACTGGAATTGCAATACCCAGTGCAGGACACATTTCCATACCGATGGCTTTTACACCTTCGAATAAAGCTTGGTCTTCACCTTTCTGTCCTGCTGCCGCCATCCAGTTTGCAGACAATTTAATGTCACTGATCTGGTCGATTTTTGCAGACATAATATTCGAGATCGACTCTGCAACCGATAAACGTGCAGATGCCGCAGGATTTAACAAGGCAACGGGTGGACGTTCGCCCATCGCCATTGCTTCACCTGTGTAGCCTTGTAAGCTTGTTGTAGTCACTGCTGCATCTGCAACAGGAACCTGCCAACGACCTACAAACTGATCACGTGCAACCATACCTGTAATTGAACGGTCACCAATGGTGATCAGGAATGATTTCGATGCAACCGTTGGATTTTTAAGTACACGGTAAATCGCATCTTTTAAATCTGTGACTTTAGATGCATCAAAGTCGTCGCCTTGACGTTCAATCGTTTCATACGAACGGCTCATACGAGGTGTGCCACCTAGCATGACTTGCATTGGCATATCCACGGCTTTGTTATCAAACAATGGATCGTTCACCGTCAATTGACGCGCTTCAGTTGCTTCACCTAAAACGGCAAACGGACAACGCTCACGTGCACATAATGATTCAAATAATTCTAAAGAACTTGGACGAATCGCCAATACATAGCGCTCTTGCGCTTCGTTTGACCAGATCTCCATTGGAGACATGCCCGGCTCAAGTGATGGAATCTTTCGTAAATCAAGAATCGCACCCAGTTCGTGGTCATTCACCAGTTCAGGCATTGCGTTCGAAACACCACCTGCACCCACGTCATGCACAGACACGATTGGGTTGAAGTCTTCCATACGCCAGCATGCATCAATCACTTCTTGGCAACGACGTTCCATTTCAGGGTTTTCACGTTGTACAGAAGCGAAGTCTAGGTTTTCACCGAGTTTACCGCTGTCTACAGAAGATGCAGCACCGCCACCAAGGCCGATCAACATTGCAGGACCACCAAGGACAATCAGTAAGTCACCCGGTTGAATCGCATCTTTTTCAACATGGTCAGGACGAATATTGCCATAACCACCAGCAATCATGATTGGCTTATGGAAACCTTTCACATCGCCATTCACATTTTGTTCAAAAGTACGGAAGTAACCATTTAAAGCAGGACGTCCAAATTCGTTGTTAAACGCAGCACCACCCAAAGGCCCTTCAATCATAATTTGAAGCGGAGATGCCATACGCGATGGTTTGCCATAGTTCTCTTCCCAAGGCTGTTCAAAGCCTGGAATATTCAAGTTAGACACCGTAAAGCCTGTTAAACCTGCTTTTGGTTTACCACCACGACCTGTTGCACCTTCATCACGAATTTCACCGCCCGAACCAGTCGCAGCACCCGCAAAAGGCGCGATCGCTGTTGGGTGGTTATGTGTTTCCACTTTCATCAGGATGTGAGCGGCTTGGCTCTTGTATTTATAAACGTGGTGACCCGTCGCTTCATCTTTCTTCGGATAGAAACGCTGAGTATCAAAACCAACAATCACCGAAGCATTGTCTTTATATGCTGACAATACGTCTGTCGGTGATTCTTTATAAGTGTTTTTAATCATTTGGAATAATGACAATGGTTGTTTTTCACCATCAATTGTCCATTCAGAACCAAAGATTTTATGACGACAGTGCTCTGAGTTTGCCTGAGCAAACATCATTAGTTCAATATCGTGCGGATTACGACCGAGCTTGTTAAAAGCAGCAACTAAATAATCAATTTCTTCATCAGAGAGTGCAAAACCAAACTCAGAATTCGCCTTCACTAAAGCATCTTTACCCTGACCTAAAATGTCGATTGCATTTAAAGGCTTTGGTGCAGTTTCAGAGAACAATGCAGCCGCGTCTTCAATTTGATTGAACACACTTTCAGTCATACGGTCATGTAAAACTTGTTTTACTGCATCCGATACTTCAGAAATACCTTTTAAAGTAAACAAAACACCGCGTTCTAAGCGGTGTATCGGGGTATTACAGTTGGCAAAAATATCCGTTGCCTTTGATGACCACGGCGAGATTGTACCTACACGTGGCGTCACAAGGACTTGAACTTCATCACTTGTCGCTTCGCGAACTTGGAAGGTTGCGCCATCATTTAATAGCTGCAAAGCAGATTGCTGTTGTTGCTCGTCGAGCGCTTGGTCGAAAAGGTAAACCCATTGGCTTTCTATTGATTGAACATAACTGATAGACGATAGACGTGTTAAAAGTTGTGTTTGCTTAAAAGAAGAGTGTGCAGGTGCACCGGCAACGATAAACATGCTGTTTTTGGCTCCACGGGCAGGTCTAGACAACCTACCTCAATGTGACTTGAAGAGAGCGCATATTCTACTGTGTATTGCCAAAATCAGCTAGTCGTCTACGACTTAAAAAAGTGAGATTTCTTTGTTTTAAAAGATCAATTTACTTTGACTTTAAAAATCAAACATGATTAGTAACAAATGTTTTAAGGGATAAATTTCAAAGATGCCCGACTTTTAGGCTTTGATTCAGTTCTAAAAACCATTTTCAATTGATATTTAAGCTTCAAATAACGAAGTTGACAGCCTGCTTGAGAACAAACAGGACTGCTTTAAGATGTTCTATTTCTGAAAACTTCATACTGCATAAATTAAAAGACAACTTATGTCGTAGCCCTCTAGAGCTCGTCACACTTTTTTGGCATGATGAAGCCAATAACTCACTGAATAACGATAAATGATGCAAATGCGTTGGTTGGAACTGCTCTCAACAGTTCGTATTGGAAGTAAAAAACAAAATACCGAATTGGCACGTAGTCCATTTCACAAAGATTATGACCGAATTATTTTTTCCCAAAGTTTTCGCCAACTGAACCGAAAAACCCAAGTCCATCCACTGACTCAACACGATGGCATTCACACCCGTTTAACTCATTCGCTCGAAGTCTCCTGCATTGGACGCTCTCTTGGCATGCTCGCAGCGGAAAAAATCAAAGATGAACTGCCAATTTGGATTTCCCCTGCCGATGTTGGAGCCATTATTCAAGCGGCTTGTTTAGCACATGATATTGGGAACCCACCGTTTGGTCATGCGGGTGAATATGCCATTCGTGAATGGTTTGACGATGCATCACATGGAAACTTTTTAGAGAAGCTTTCCGCAGAAGAACAAGCCGATGTGCGTCAGTTTGAAGGTAATGCCCAAGGTCTACGCTTACTGACTAAAATTGACTATCACCCTAATGATGGTGGCATGCGTCTGACTTATGCAACACTTGGGGCTTACTTAAAATATCCATGGTTGTCTAAAACCATCGAGTCACAAGGCAATACCCCTGCCAGTAAACGTGCCAAATTTGGCTGCTATCAGGCAGAAAAAGAAATCCTGCAACAAATCGCTGAACAACTCGGACTGATTCAACTGGGTGAATATCATTATTGCCGTCATCCGCTAACTTATTTACTTGAAGCCGCAGATGATATTTGCTACGCCCTGATTGATCTTGAAGATGGCATCATTTTAAACATGTTGTCTTATGAAGAAGTTGAACCGATTTTTTTAAGCTTGCTTGGTGAATATAGCGCACCAACTGAACTGTCGATGCCAGATACTACATGGCAGCAAAAAATTGCAGCCCTGCGCGGGCGCGTGATGAAACGTCTGGTTGAAGAAGTCACATCGGCTTTTGCTAAGCATCATTTTGAAATTTTACGCGGACAACTGGCCGGCAGCTTACTGCAATACTGTGCTGCTGATATTGAGTTAGGCATTAACCGTGCAAAGGATTTAGCCCGCGATAAAATATTTGAACACCCACAAAAAGCGGGTTTGGAAATTATTGCCCATCAAAGTTTGCAAAACATTTTAGATGCCTTTATTCCGCTGACAACACCGCATAAAACATTAAGTTTTAAAGAACAACGCTTAATGGCTATTTTATGTCGTTCTGGTGCGCACTTTGGTAGCAACCATTATGAAAATATCATGCAGGTCTTAGATATTATTTCTAAATTTTCAGACCACCAAGCGTATAACTTGTCTCAAGAGTTACAAGGCAATAAGGCAGGATTGATTTAAATGTGTCATCAACATCCAGTTTGATGATAAAGCCATCAACCTCAACTCAATTTTCCGTGAGCCTTTTGCCTTTCTGCGCAATGCTCACTACTATGTAACCATTGATAAAAAGTGAATCACACAACATGATCGGATGTCTTATTGGTGAAGTCTTCGCACTAGAAGCACCCACCGTACTTTTAAATGTAAATGGTGTCGGTTATGAAATTGATACACCACTCACCACATTTTGCCAGTTACAAAAAGGTCAGAAAATCACCTTATGGACGCACCTTGCAGTGCGTGAAGATGCTCAACTACTTTATGGCTTTTTGCATCAACAAGAAAAAATCATTTTCCGCACGCTGTTAAAGGTCAATGGTGTCGGCCCTAAAATGGCTTTAGGTATTTTATCCACGCTCAGCGTCGATATGCTGATTCATACTGTCGAACATGAAGATATCAACACACTGGTTAAAGTACCGGGCGTGGGTAAAAAAACTGCTGAACGCCTCATGATTGAATTACGTGATCGCTTTAAAGCGATGTCTTCAGGCACAGTGCCAAGCAACTCAACCGTTGAACAAATCCAGTTCACAGGCAACTCTGCCGTGGCAGAAGCCGAAGCGGCCTTACAATCTTTAGGGTACAAACCTTTAGAAGCACAGAAATTGGTCAATGCAGCAAAAGGTGATTTCACTGAAGCAAGCGACATCATCCGTGCTGCACTCAAGTCAATGAATAAATAAAGTGCTTCAATCAAGGCGACATTTGATACACGTAAGTGTCATTCGCAACTGTTCGAATCAGGAGACATTTGCACATTAATGTTTCTGCGATATAGTCGATACGAACTTGCATTCAATGAGTTTTGCGATGAGGTGCATTGCACCGCAAGTGGTTTTCTTGCGAAGCATTGCTTCTCATTTTGCAAAACAAAAGTAAGGCGAACCGCAGGTTATTCCTGAGTTTCGCTTGAAAATGGAAAGACTCCGCCAAGGTATATACTTTCTTTTCTGACATTTTGCTACAAAGCATATTCACCTAAAGTTTAAATAATATATGCAAGACCGTCTCATCGGTGGTTCCGAAAAACCCGAAGATCATATCGACCGCGCTATCCGCCCGACCTCACTCGATGACTACATCGGTCAGCCCGTGGTTCGTGAACAAATGGAAATCTTTATTGGCGCAGCACGTGGTCGTAGTGAAGCCCTTGATCACACCTTAATTTTTGGTCCGCCAGGACTGGGTAAAACTACACTTGCCAATATTATTGCGCGTGAAATGGGGGGAAACCTCAAGTCGACTTCCGGCCCAGTATTGGAACGTGCTGGGGACTTGGCAGCCATGCTGACCAACCTTGAAGAAGGTGATGTGCTGTTCATCGACGAAATCCACCGTCTTTCTCCCGTGATTGAAGAAATTCTTTATCCAGCCATGGAAGACTACCAACTCGATATTATGATTGGTGAAGGTCCTGCGGCTCGTTCAATTAAGCTCGACTTACCCCCTTTTACTTTAGTTGCCGCAACCACACGCGCAGGTCTACTCACTTCTCCTTTACGTGACCGTTTTGGTATTGTGCAACGCCTTGAGTTCTATTCAGTTAGTGACTTGACGCATATTGTGACTCGTTCTGCCAATTTGATGGATGTACCTATTACGCGTGAAGGTTCAGCAGAAATTGCACGTCGTTCTCGCGGCACACCACGTATTGCAAACCGCTTACTACGTCGAGTTCGTGACTATGCACAAGTCAAAGGTACTGGTGAAGTGACACAAGATATGGCTCAGCGTGCACTCGATATGCTCAATGTCAATAAAGATGGTTTAGACACTTTAGACCGTCGTTATTTGAGTATGTTACTTGAACGTTTTGATGGCGGCCCTGGTGGTGTAGAAGCTTTGGCAGCTGCAATGGCTGAAGACTCAGGTACATTAGAGGACGTGATTGAACCGTATTTGATTCAACAAGGTTATGTGATGCGGACAGCCCGTGGTCGTATTGCCACCAATATGGCATATTTACAGTTTGGTATGACACCGCCTGAACCGAAAGATAAACCCTAAAACACCTGTTTAATGCAAAAGAAGGAGGCTTAATGCCACCTTCTTTTGCATTCACTATTTATTCTTTGTTTCTTTAAACTCATTAAAGTCTGCTTTACGGATCATGGCATGAATACCTTTGGTACGATCAACTACTTGGGATACCTCAAAGTCTGTGGCGGCACTTAAATAAGCATATGCAATTTCTTCTGAAATACCATATTCATCAACCAAAAAGCGAATCGCTTCACGTGTTGATTTACGCATTGCTTCGTCCAAGTCTTCGTCTAAACCAGGCGTAATCCAAAACTCCGCATTCTCTGCTAGAGGTTGTCTAATGGTTTTACCAGGTACTTTATCCTTGCCCGCCTTTAACAACGTAATTTTAAACGTTGCCCTCGCTGATCCCTCAAGAGCAGTCAAGGAAACTTCACCATCTCCTTGAACAAAATGACTATCACCTGTATAGAACAGTGCACCTGGCACTTGTACAGGGTAGTATACCGTTGCCCCAGCACTTAACTCATTAATATCAATATTTCCTCCATAAAATGATGGGGGTACTGAATGCACAGGTTCGCTTGTATTTGCAGCCACCCCCATAGTCCCCATAAATGGGTTTAAAGGAAAGCGGATTGATGGACCTGTATCAGTTTTTAAAACACCTTCCCAAACTCCATTTTTATTTTTTTCAATTGGCGTAAAGATAGAAACATTACCGTATGCATCTGGATTATTTGCTGAAGCTCCGTCCATCTTTTTACGCTTTGGAAACTCAGGTAATGTACCCTTTCCATGTCTATTTGAAATCACACCATAAGGAACTCGTGGTTCAACTTTTAAGATTTCAACTTTTAAGATATCCCCAGGCATTGCACCATCAATTGCAATTGGACCTGTGATGATGTGTGGACCATCTTTATGAAAATCATGCTTTAAATTGGAGCGCGTAATTAATTTTGCTTCATCTAGAACATTTTCAGATTCAACCCCATGCGATGAAAAATACTTTTCAGCATCTCTCCCCTGATCTTCAAGCAATCCTTCATGTGAAACAGTATCAAAGGTCACTGTACTTTCCGATGGAACTGTTAATACAGGTTTAGCATTTTTATTTGGTAAATAGCCCCATGTAATTGTTTTTAATGTACTTGGAACATAATAATTCCCTTGATATTCACCTTGTTTTAATAACATTGGCTTATTTTCTAGTTGTTTTAAAACCTGAAATTCATCAGCAAAAGTGAAAGATGAAAGTGCTAAAAGACCAGATGTGACAGCTATAGATAATGCTAAACGCGTTGGCATATGTAAATTTCCCTAATTTAATTACATAACGCTAAAAGCAAATTTAATGCCATTTTAAGTTATTATTCACGTTTTAATAAAGTTATACCTAGTCGCTCTATTAGTCAGCTTCTTAATACAATACTGGGTATGCATTTATAAAATATTTAAATAACATTATCTTTTTTTTAAAACTAGAATCCATCACAAGCCTTGGCTATGCATCCCCTCTCGACAATTTATAAAGAAGAAATTTCTCTCACCTCTTCGACCAGCATTAACTCACACGCCCCATTCCCTGTGTCTGTCCGACTCAGTGAACTGCGCCACGTCCAACCATCAGCCGATTTAACTTCAACCAGTTGCCCTTTTAAATAAACCATGTCGTCTACATCAATATCTGCAAGTTTTTGTGCAACAAATTTATTGGCTGGGATCAAATGCGTATTGGCACTACTCGAGGCAATGTCATTTACTGGAATGGGTGGATTGTTCTCATAACGCCAATAATACCAACGATTACTTTGTGTAATAGATAGTTGCTTATAGACCTCTGGCTTCGCCATCTCATTCCAACCCAAAGCAAAATCAACAGGACTCAGCTCTGCTTCACGGCCCATCCTATAGTTTTCACGCGCCAACACACGAAACTCTCCTACATATGGTTCTAAGGAAGTAATTGTGTAGCCTTCAACGTGCTGTACATTTTCAGTCGGTGAATATAACTCTAAACTTCTGCTTCCTTGCTCAGGTTTAAGCCAATATGTCCACAGCGCAAATGCCACAGCCAAAATAAGCAGCAGCTTAAAATAACCATTCATTCCCTTATCCTTATATTTTTATAGCCATACTGCGCTCAACTCCCCCAACAGTCATGAATCACAATATTTGACATCTTGTGCCATTGGAGTGAAATCTCATAATGCTAAACTGCGACGCATTAGTACTTTGACGTGCACCAATTTTAAGACCCTGTCCTTAAATATAAAAGCGCCAAGTCAATCTAAATCGACTCGTACAACTGGAAAAACGGAATACTCTCATGGCGAATAAATTTGAATTCAACATTCGTGTCTATATTGAAGATACTGATGCAGGTGGCATTGTTTACCACGCCAATCATATTCGCTTTATGGAGCGTACCCGTACCGAGTGGTTACGTGCTTCTGGTGTAGATCATTACTGGCATCAAAAAGACTATAACTTCGTTGTACACAAAATTAATGTGAAATATTCACGTCCAATTTTAATGGATGATTTAATTACTGTTACAGCAAGTGTTGTTTCGTGTAAGGCTACGTCATTTGTGTTGCAACAAAATATTTATCGTGGTGAAATCATGCTTGCATCTGGTGAGGTCGAATTGGCATGTATCAGTTCAGAAATGAAACCACGTCGACTTCCTGATGAAATCCGCGAACTGATTCTAAAAGAATTAGGACAAGACTAAAAAATTATTGGCACATGTAGTAACTATGGCAACTCAACTCGAATCATCTCTTCAAGTTTCAGATCTAATATTACAAGCAAGCCCAGTCGTACAACTGGTAATGCTGGCTTTACTTTTGGCCTCGCTGTTTAGCTGGTATCTGATTGCCAAGTTACACATGAGTTATAAAAAAGCACAAGCAGACGATGACCATTTTCAAAAAATCTTTTGGTCGGGTGCTGAACTGAATACGCTATATAACAATGCGCAACTTAATTCCAAACGTGTCGGCCTTGAGGATATTTTTTATCAAGGTTTAGGCGAGTTTTTAAAACTAAAAAAACGCAATGCTGCTCCGGCACAAACCATTGAAGGTACAGAACGTATTTTACGCGTCGGTCTAAGTCGTGACCAAAGCCAACTTGAACAAGGCTTAGGTGCTTTGGCCAGCATTGGTTCTGTGGCCCCGTATGTTGGCTTATTTGGTACCGTTTGGGGCATCATGAATGCATTCATCGGTTTAGCCGACGTAGATCAAGTCACCCTTGCAACGGTTGCACCCGGTATTGCTGAAGCCCTCATTGCTACAGCGATTGGTTTATTTGCAGCGATTCCAGCGGTATTGGCATTTAACCATTACACCGTAAAAGGCGAAACGGTTTACTCCGATCGTGCTTTATTTGCAGAAGAAATGGTTGCGTTATTACAGCGTCAGTCTTTGGGTGAAACTAAGGAACATGACTAATGGCAATTCAACGTTCAGGGCGCTTCGAGCGCATTAAGAAACCACTAAAAAGTGAGATGAACGTCGTCCCATATATTGACGTCATGCTCGTATTATTAGTGATTTTTATGGTCACCGCACCCATGATTACGAGCGGCATCAATGTCGATCTTCCTCAGGCCAATGGCAACCCCATTGAATCAAAAGATGCACCTGCAATGGTCAGCTTAGATAAAGAAGGTCGCTATTTCCTTAAATATAAAACGCATAGTTCAGCTGAACCTTTGGCTTTATCTGAATTGACCTCTATTTTAAGTGAAGCACAGCAACAAGCTCAGGCTGAAAATAAAACTTTAACCGTTGTTGTGGAAGGTGAACAGTCACGCTCTTATGGCGAAGTCATGTCGCTCATGAACAGCCTACAAGAAGCGGGTCTCAGCCAAGTTGGATTACTCACAGAGCCATTAAAGTAATTTATGAAAGATTTTAAAAAGCCACCGTTTAAACAAAAAGCCATCGCGCTTGGATTTACCTTTGGTATCCATGTGATTGCTGTTGTTGGCTTACTTTATCTTGGTATGAGTAAACCACCAGAGCCACCGAAGCAAATTAGAACTGTGCTCATCAAACCTGAGGACTTAAAGCCTGTTACGCTTGAAGAAACAGAGTTTACGGAAACAGCACATGAAAATGTCGCCAAAGAAATCACACAAACTGCCCCGCCCGCTGTAGAGCCTGCACCTGTTATCCCAACAGCACCACCTATAACACCCGTTGTGCCAAAAGTCGACGCTCAAAAAGCAGCAGCGGATGCCAAAGCCGCTGAAGCGGCAGCGCGTAAAGCTGAATTACAGCAGCAGATTCAGGCACGTGCAAAGGCTGAAGCTGAAAAACTACAAGCTCAGCAAGAACGTGCTGCAGCCCGTGCAGCGGAGCAAGCTAAAAATGCTGAGAAAACCAAAGCAGATGCAGCGGCGAAAGCCGAAGCAGACGCCAAACGCCGAGCAAACTTAGAAGCATTGAAAAAAGCAGAGGCAGTACAAAAAGCGAAGCTAGAGGCACAAAAGAAAGCGGATCTCGCTAAAAAGCAGAAGCAAGACGCTGATACAAAGGCCAAAGCAGATGCAGATAAAGCCAAGGCTGCCGCTGATGCAAAACGTAAAGCCGATGTGGACAAAGCGAAAGCCGCCGCTGATGCTAAAGCTAAAGCAGATGCTGCGAAGACCAAAGCTGACGCTGATGCCAAACGTAAAGCTGATGCGGATAAAGCTAAGGCAAATGCTGATGCAAAAGCCAAAGCCGATGCAGAAAAAGCCAAGGCTGCTGCTGATGCAAAACGTAAAGCCGATGCTGAAGCAAAAGAACGTGCAGCTGAAGAAGCACGTGCTTCATCTGCAAAACAAGCTGCCGAAGAAGCCGCTCAAAAAAAAGCTGAAGCAAAGCAAATTGCTTCAACGGCTAAGCGCGACTTTGAAAATAAAATTAAGCGTGCTTGGGATACCCCAGCAGGTTCAACGGGTAAAACCGCGACTGCACGTGTCACGCTTTCGGATAGTGGCGCTGTACGCTCTGTGATCGTGAGCTCCAGTGACCCTGACATGAAAGCCAGCGTCGAAGCAGCTGTTCGTTCTGCTGCACCCTATCCAATGCCTTCAGATCCAGAAGCGCGCCGGCAAGCACAAAGCTTTACCTCATCCTTTACTGCAAAATAACCCAAATCCCTCTGAACAATCAGGGGGATTTTTTTAGCCTAAAGCTCAGTACTTTTATATACTCAAATAACTTATTTTAAATACGTTTAATCTGTATCCATGTTCAATAGTAATCGATGTGAAGTCTTTAATTTCAGTCGATACAAGCGAGCCCCCTCTGCCCCTTATCACATAGACCTACCTACAAGTTTTCTATTTACGCTTAAACTACTTAATTCTTACTCATTTTTCACAGTGTTATAACAGATCAGTCATAATTTCATGCTTTTAATATTAGAAAATCATGCCATTATGTAGAACAATTAAACCCACAATAAAAGCCGTTTGTTTGAGTAAATAACGAATGATGGAAATGACGCGTAAACACCTTCTTAGCCTAGCCATTTTAACTGCTTTCAGCCCAGTCTTAGTGACTCAAGCACATGCTCAACTTCATTTAGAAATTGCAAAAGCACCTGAAGAAGCGCCTAAAATTGCAATCGTACCTTTTAGCAATGACAGCAGTCTCTATCCTATTATTGAAACGGATTTAAACCGCTCAGGGAAATTTAGCAGCGCTTCAAAAAATTTACCCGCAACGGCTAGCATGAATAATCCGAACGCAGCCAACTGGCAAGCAACAGGTGTTCCGTATGTCGTTACAGGAACAGTAAAAACCACTGAAAATGGCAGTTACGAAGTTCATTACCAACTGTATGATGTTCAAAAACAACAATATCTTTTAAATGAAATATTAACTGTTCCAGCATCACGCGTTCGTTCTGCTGCACACATGATTAGTGATGCCATTTATCAAGCATTAACTGGTATTCCTGGGGACTTTAGTGGTCGTATTGCTTATGTGCTTCGTAATCCAGCGACACCAGAGCAACGCTATACACTACAAATCGCGGATACCGATGGTGAGCAACCACGTACAATTTTAACGTCACGCGATCCAATTTTATCGCCTGCTTGGACACCAGATGCCAAGAAAATTGCTTATGTTTCATTTGAAACCAAACGCCCTGCAATTTATGTCCAAGACCTTTCGACAGGTGCGCGTGAAAAGCTTGCTAGCTTCCGTGGTCTAAATGGCGCACCAAGCTTCTCTCCAGATGGGAAAAGTATGTTGTTCACCGCTTCTATGCATGGCAACCCAGAAATTTACCAAATGAACTTGGAAACCCGTCAACTGCAACGTATGACCAATGACAGTGCTATTGATACTGAAGCACGTTATGCACCAGATGGTAAGTCATTTATCTTTACTTCTGACCGGGGTGGTTCTGCACAAATTTACCGTTATGACTTGGCAAATAGCAGTTATAACCGCCTGACCTTCCGTGGCGCATTCAATGCACGTGGTACGCTCAGTGCCGATGGCAAAAAGCTGGCACTGGTCCACCGCCCAAGCGGTAGTAACTATAAAGTCGCTATTCAAGATTTAAACTCAAGTGTTACAAATATTTTAACCCCAACCAGTTTGGATGAGTCACCAAGTTTTTCCCCAAATGGGCAGATGGTGGTCTATGCAACGCGTGAAGGTTCACGTGGTTTGTTGTCGATCATGTCACTGGATGGCCGTTTCCGTATGAATTTACCAAGTGAACAAGGTGAAGTCCGTGAACCTGCTTGGGCACCCAAATAACTTTTTAATGACTAGTCATTTAATAATCATCAATTTTCATGGAGATGAAGAATGAAATCGATCAAACTTTTAGCCCTTCCAATCTTAGCGACTGCTCTTGTAGTTACAGGATGTGCGAGCCGCAAACCTGCTGCAACAATTGAAGCAGGCCAAAACCCAAATGGCTCAACCACAGTCAATACTCAAGGTCTAAGTGAAGATGCTGCTTTAAATGCACAAAATCTTGCAGGTGCATCAGCAAAAGGTGTAACTGAAGCCAACAAAGCATTTTTAGCAAAACGCGTTGTACATTTTGACTATGACAGTAGCGACCTCAGCAATGATGATTACCAAACGCTACAAGCCCATGCACAGTTCTTAATGGCAAATGCAAATTCGCGTGTAGCGTTAACAGGTCATACCGATGAGCGCGGTACACGTGAATACAATATGGCATTGGGTGAGCGCCGTGCCAAAGCGGTTGAAAGTTTCTTAATCACCACAGGTGTGAGTCCAAACCAACTTGAAGCAGTTAGTTACGGTAAAGAAATGCCAATCAATGCAGGCCATGACGAAAATGCATGGAAAGAAAACCGTCGCGTAGAAATTAACTACGAAGCAGTTCCACCACTTTTAAAATAATGCTGGTATCACAACTGAAATAAAAAAAGCGCTCCTTTCAATGAGCGCTTTTTTATGACTTAAACTTGTTCAGGCTTAGGATTTTCATCAGATTCTTCAGCATGTTGCATAGATTCAATCATGTCATGTTTATTGAACTTTTTATACTCAGCCTTTGCTTCGTAGTCTTGCCACGCTTTTTTCACACTATCGTCTGAAATATCATCTAAGTTAATCCCTTCGCTCGGCGTTGGAGTCGCATCAAATTTTTGCGTTGTCATTGTTGTGCTCCTATTTTTACCTGATATTCCTTCCATCAACATAGCACTTTCCACAAGACTTGCAAGGGTAAAATCGCAGCAAATAGTCGAGTTTAATTGTTCTTTTGTCTCGTTCTCGACTAAAATATAGCGCAATGTTGATTTTGTTACGTATTCAAGTTTTAGTGGAGTCCTCCCCCTTATGTCATATCTCAATCTGTCCCAATTTTTAGAACAACAAACGGGAAATCTTACGCCTGAATTGGCACAAGTGATTAGCACCATTGCTGCTACTTGCCAAACCATCGATCAAGCTTTACAAAAAGGTGCTTTAGCTGGTGTCTTAGGTAGCGCGCAGCATGAAAACGTGCAAGGTGAAGAACAGAAAAAACTGGATGTGATTTCAAATGATTATTTGATTGATGCTCTAAAAGTCCACCCACAAGTTGGTGGCTTAGCGTCTGAAGAATTGGATGAATTCACGCCAGCTCAAGAAAATGGCAAATATTTAGTTTTATTTGACCCACTTGATGGTTCAAGCAACATCGACATCAATATGTGTGTGGGGACTATTTTCTCAATCTTGCCTGCAAAAAATGCAGTGACACAAGCTGAAGACTTTATGCAAGCAGGCAACCAGCAAGTTGCTGCGGGTTATGTACTTTATGGCCCATCAACCATGTTGGCATTAACAGTCGGCGCTGGCACAGTATTCTTTACCTTTGACCCAGAAACTCAACAATTCTTGCTCACCTCTGAAAATATTCAAGTGGCAGCAGATACCAAAGAATATGCTATTAACTCTTCAAACCAACGCCACTGGGAAAACCCTGTAAAACGTTATATTGAAGAACTTCTCGCAGGTAAAACAGGTCCACGTGAGAAAGACTTCAATATGCGTTGGGTGGCTTGTATGGTGGGCGACATTCACCGTATTCTTTGCCGTAGCGGGATTTTCATGTATCCATACGACCTCAAAGATCCGAAAAAAGCAGGTCGCCTACGTTTAATGTATGAAGCAAACCCTATGAGTATGCTAATTGAACAAGCTGGCGGTGCATCATCAACGGGTCGCATTCGTATTTTAGACATCGAACCAACTGACCTACACCAACGTGTCCCTGTGATTATTGGCTCTAAAAACGAAGTCGATTTAGTGACCGGCTACCACAACTAATTTTTTTAAATGCGCATAGCCATCTGAAGCGTTATGCGCATGAGTCTCTCTCATGTCAATCGTTTTTCTTGAATCAAAAGACAACCCAAAGATTAAACATCTGCGCGGTTTAATAGAGCAAAGTAGCTACCGTAAAAAGCAAGGTCAAACTGTGCTTGAAGGGACACACTTAGGCTTAGCTTGGGTTGAAAAAAAGAAGAAACTCAATTCTATTTTCACCACTGAAAATGCACTCGAACACCCTGATATTTGCGATATTTTAGATGAATATGAAGGTGCTGTTTTTGTCATTGCTGAAAGCCTATATCGTGACTTAAGCACATTGGGGACCACTTTGCCCTTCTTGGCAGTTGTAGACTTACCAAGCTCAAGCCAAAGTGTAGACTTTAGCTTGGATACCTTGATTTTGGAAAACATTCAAGATCCAGGCAATGTAGGTACACTACTCCGCTCTGCTGCTGCAGCGGGTATTAAGCAAGTTATTTGTACCAAAGGTTCTGCTGCACTCTGGTCACCACGTGTATTACGCGCAGGCATGGGTGCACACTTCTCACTCAACACCTATGAAAACGTTGCCATCGAAGATGTACTCGAACGCTTTGAAATTCCAGTGTATGTAACCAGCTCACATCAGGCTGAAAGTTTATATCAAAAAGATTTAACACAAGCTTGTGTCTGGATCTTAGGCAATGAAGGCCAAGGAGTTTCTGACTTTGCTTTAGCACATGCTCAAGCACTGAGCATCCCACAGCCCGGTGGCCAAGAATCTCTCAATGTCGCTATTGCGGGTTCAATCTGCTTTTTTGAAATGGTACGACAACGACTTTAAAATCGTTAAGTTATATTAACTAAAGTCGGCTCAGCAGAAAAAATAGATTACACTAGAAAAAATAATTACTTGTGTTGTCAACCAAACCATTATTTCCAACGTTATAGGCACATGATTGAGGAAATAATGGTGGGTATCCGATGACAGGATTTTCCATCTCTATGGATTTAGCACCCAAACAGTCTAAAACGCAGGATTCTAGTACTCTTAAGAGTACCGCCGAGTCTCGCCTAAAAAACTTCATGCAAGAAGTGACTGGTCGTGCGTTAGTAATGATGGAAAGTGCCACCCAAAACCAGCAGGGTATCGCCATGGATTTGGTGCAAGAAGCCTTTATTTCATTACACAAATCTTATTCCGATCGATCTACGGAAGAATGGTATCCCCTGTTCTATACCATTTTAACCAACAAATTACAGGATTGGCGTCGTAAAGAAGCACGTCGAGCACAACCGTTTTCTTTCTTCAAAAAAGTCAGTCTTGATGATGACGATTTTGAAGTCAATGAGGTGGTTGATGAAAGAGCGCTGAATCCTTCAGACTTTTTAAGTCAAGCTGTCACTGCGGATGAAATTCAAGAAGCCATTGCTGGTCTTCCCGTTCGTCAGCAGCAAGCATTTATGTTACGTGCATGGGAAGGTTTTGATACTGCAACCACTGCACAAATCATGAATTGCTCTGAAGGCAGCGTTAAAACTCATTACCACCGTGCGATTCAAGGCTTACGCAATGCTCTCGCACATTTGAATCCACATCTAGGAGGATCATCCGAATGAAAGATGATTTCTTAAAGCAAGTAACCTCCAAACTTGATGGGCTCGCGCAACACCACAAAAACAAACCCGTGGTGATGCAACATGTTCTTGATGACATTCAAGATCAAAAGTCCTCACGTTATGGCCTTTGGAAAATGTCTGGTTTTGCTTTAGCTGCGGCTATTGCTGGCTTTGTCGTACTTCCGAACTCTGTAACCCTTGATGAAAAACCACATAACCAAGTGGTTTCGACTCCTAAACTTTCACCTCAAATGGTTGAAGATTTAGAAATGTTATTGGTTTTAGGTGAGGACACTGTTCCACATGGCAGCTAAACGTGTCGCTTTCGCACTTTGCACGCTAGGTTTTTTACAAACCAGTTTTGCAGGTTTTGATCGTTTTTGGATTTTTTCCAAAGATGCAGATACCCAAGTGTCTGAAACATGGGAATCGTTGTCTGAAGAAGAACAGCGTGCGTTGATTCAACGTTACCAATCTCTTAAAGAACTGCCCGATGCGCAAAGTGCAGCCCTGCAACAACGTATGGACTGGTTTACTCAGTTACCTGAGCAAGAAAAGCAAAAAATGCGTGACACTTGGCAACAGATGAGCACCCAAGAACGACGTGATTTACGTGCACGCATGCAAAAAGCAGATGCAGATGAACGTGTGAATATTCGAAATGAATATATCAATAAATACATCCATAGCAACACTGCTACACATTAAGATGCTTAGCCGAATATAAATACTATAGAAACGCTCATAAAAAATGCCTCATGTGAGGCATTTTTTATACTTACATTTATATTTTTCGTCGTTGTCTAAACCACGCTAATGACAACAATCCAAGCACCCCAAGACCACCCATTGAGCCACCACCACCGCCACTCGCCTCCGTATTTGTATTTTTTGCGGTGTTCGTAAAATACATCATCGCAGATTTAGACTCTTCAGCCTCTGCATCATAGATCACATATTCAATTTCATAAGGGAATGGACTGAAATTATTGCGGACTTCAACTTCAATATTGCCACCATAACATACATATTTTTCATATTCCCCAGGACAAGAACCTGTACGTTCTGGCTTAATATTAATGCCTGCATCCTGACGTACAATACGAATAGCAAGATCCTTTCCATTCGCATCACGGTGAAATGCTGGACGTTGATGTTCTGCCGCGACTGTACTAATTGGCCCATCACCATCATCACTATCATTTGCCAGTGGATTTACATTGAGTTTTAAAGTGCCACCATAATTCAGGGTGTATTCATCCGTTTTGGCAATCGGTTGTATATTGCTAAACTCCGCTTTTAAAATCCCCGAGGAGCTTGCCTGCGTAGCCTTACTCTTCACACTATATTGGCAATAGACATATTCCGTGCTGGTTGTAGGCTTACCATCGGTGCGATAAATCATGATTTGTTTTAAATCATCCTTCCACTCACAGCGTAAAGTTGGATCCGCTCTGAGTTTTGAGGTATCCAGCACACCATCTTTGGCGCTGAGCACACCTACACCTAATACCTGAGTTTCAGTAATGGTATAATTCTCAGTGTTCATTTCTTTTAAAGCCGACGTTCCATCAGCAGTGTTGACCACAGCCTCATCTTGCAAAACAAACTGGAAGGGATCGACATAAATCGCGCGATATTTTTGATGTAACTTTGTCGCAGTTAGAAGCTCCTTATAACGCTTTAACTCTTCATTAAACTCGACCAAAAAGTCTGGATTGGTGTTTTTATCGGCGATTAATTCTTCCAACTCCTTAATATTATTCACATACGCCTGAAGACGTTCTGACTGCGAGGTATTTTTCAAATCAGCAATATCCGCTGCTGCTAAACGACGCAACTCAACCGATCCAATATCACAGCTGTTGGCTTCCGCAGGTGCTAACATCAATGTTCCGTCGACAATACGGTCTAGACCACGCTGGTCACTATCATTACAGCTCAATTTACTGTTGGTATCGAGCAAATCAACTCCACCACTATTTACTTTCGGGAAATACATTGGGCGGAATAAATTATATTTCGATGGCGAAGTTAAGGAACTGAGTAGACTTCCTATAGCCACATTTTTCACATCAATATTAGTATCTGTCGTACCATCGAGTATTCGTGCACTTGCTGCCAGTTCACACTGACTGGTCACTGTATCAAACGCATTGTAACCTGCTGTCACACCTGCATCATATTTTTCGGATAGTGTCTGAGAACCGACATAGCGGCATGATGTGTTTCCATTATATGCAAGTACATTGTAATACAACGACTTCGTACCGAAATCGTCATAATCCAAAACGCTCGCTGCACTGTTTTCTACAATAGTGTTATTTGACAATAAGAAATTACTTTCAAGACTCAGATTATGCTCTCGGGTATTGACGGCATAAATAATGCTTCCATTTGTCGAATTTACTGTATTTTTTGCGATCGTATTATTCGCCATAGCAACTTTTGGGTTACCACAAAAATCGAATGTATTTAGATTCGATATCTGACCATTCGAAATAATACTATTTGCACTAAACTCTATATTGGTTTTTACATCCAAGAGACCCGCATAACATTGCATTGCAAGAACACTACCCACAGTCGCTTGGTTGCCTTGTAATACACTATTATTTACAGTCACCTGATGCTCACCAGGACCAACGAGATAGAGTGCTCCACCTTTTTTATCTGACTTTGAGTTTAGAATTTGTGCATTATTTAAGGTTAATGCTCCACCAACCAATAAAGCACCACCTTCATCTGCCGAATAACCATTTTCTAAAATCACATTCTCTAGCGTCAAACTGGTCTTGGTAATGGTATTAAATAAACGTGACTTTCCACCCGCATCAATCCGTGAAGTCAACTCACCTAGCGCTGGATACTTAAAAGTGATGGGATTTTTTTCACGATCCAAATAAGGGCTTTTCCCAAAAACCACCACTTTAGACTCGGGAACAATTTCCTTATTCAGTTTATACGTCCCAGCTTCTAACTGAATATAATCGGTTTGACCTGAACCCGTATTCCCAGCACTACAGCCACCATAAGCCTTGTTTAAGCTGGCTGTTTTGATTGCCTCGCGGAGTGAACATTGATTCATGTTTACATTATCTTCATCTTCAAATGTGTTGACATAAATTGTTCTATCTTCTGCAGCCATTAATGTCATAGCAGCTACCACCATGACACCTAATAGTCCTTTTTTAAAGTGTTTCATGTTTGCCCTTTTCTTTTTATTTTCGACGCAGCAAAATTAAAGCAAATAACCCCAGTAAGCTCAGAATACCAGTGCTTCCGCCAGAGGTTTTAATTTTGTCACTTTCCATATGATTTTGCGGTTCCTGTACAATTTGTACATTCACTTCAACGAACGGAATATGTTCATCAAAACGTGTCGTGGTTGTGACCAGCTGTAACCTGAAAATATCAGCACCATGCCATGCTCCATTTGGCGTGTAAGTAATATTTCCTAGTTCATCAATCACCACTTTACCTTTCGATACCGTTTGAGTCTGCTGCACCCGCATACAACCCGGTTGCCACTCTTCACCATTTGGCGCTTTAGCCGATTTGAACAAGCTTGCACATTCGGTTTTGGACAGTAGATCACTATCTCCAAGCAGATCTGCAACAGAAAGTTTAGCTACTTGCCCCGCAATCAGATCTTCACCAATTAAGCTAATGGTCGTTGGGACCTCAATCTCGATTGCACCACGGTCACAAAAGGTATTGTTCGTATTTCGATTCACACCACGTTGATCTGAATTTTCACAGCCAATTAAAGAATCCGTTGTGTTTACAACCACTTTACCCTTGTTCACAATTGGAGAATCTAACCAATGCGTCTGACTCATTAAAATGCGTGGACGGATATAGCCTAAAAATTTTTGGTTGGGAACAATATAAGGACACAATAAACTGTCAGCATCTGCAGACATGGTTTTACACTCACCCACCACATCACTGCCTGCAATCAAAGCGCCAGACCAAAACTCATTCGGATAATAACTCGCACCACTGCCACAGTCACTTTGCGTGACCAAGTTGTTCTGAAGAACTGCTTTACTTAAATCCCCAGCACAGTTTTGTGTGATGGTATTTTCAGCATTCCCTAAAACGATACTATTGGCCAGATAAGCCAAGTTTGTAGATGGATTGAAATAAATCCCTTTACTGTTTCCCACCACCGTTAAGTTATTCAAAGCCATGCCATCTCGAACATTGACGACATAACCTGTATTTTTCACAAAGGTACTACTGACCAGACGTGATGCTAAACTGGTTAAGGTCGTATCTTCTTTAACCGCTGCATTATTGAAAGAGTAAATATTGGCACTGCTTGCATCTGTTGTTTTATTTTCTTTGAAAACTGAATTATAAATCCGAAAAGAAGGCGCCTCCCCATACAAAATAGCACCTTGTACCGCTTGGTTTTGTTCAACCAGAGTAGAGCGAATTTCGACTAGACTACGACTGGTACCATCTTCGAGCAAGGTTGCGACATTGTAAATCGCCCCCCCTTGCCCTGCAAAACCACCTGTTAATTTGACGTGCTCAAGACCTAAATATTCATTGTTATAAATTAAACCACCTTGATTAACACCGCAGTCTTTCGCACAGCCCTGTAGAGTAACCTCTTTTACTAACACACGAATTAAAGCATTCTCAGCATTATCAACCCTTAATAAGTTGTCAGAACCATTCATTTTTAAGATGGCATTACTTAAACCCTGAACCGTTTCTTCCCCCACAGAACTGTCATAACTTGTTCTGAGTGTTAAATCTTTTTTGATCGCAAGATGGGTATTTAGCAAATAGGTTTTATTTTTCTCAAGCATGACGGTGGAAATCGCATCTTTGCCCCCGCAGCCATAATAACCCGCCTCAGACATACCTTGATTAATATAGTCGATAGCTTCGCGAAGTGAACATTCCGTGTCATTTTTGACAATATCGTCAGTGATGGTCACCTTAATATTGTCCGAATAGGCATGACTCGCCACCAATAGCGTAGCTACACCTATGCTCTTCTTGAGCATAACGATCTCCTTGCTTTTATTTTATCTTTTCTTTTTATTCTTAGATTGCAAAATCCCTGCAATATCTAACAATTTTTCGTACTCTGTCACAGCTCGGACAATTTCTCAAGTAATATTATGATTTACCGATATTCGTCAATTAGCGCATAAATTTGTCTGAGGTTTGCATTACTCAGTTTGGTTTTCTCACCTTTTAACAGTTGAATCAGTTGTTCTAAACTTTGCAATAACACCGAGGTTTGATGTGGCCCATGCGCGAGCAAATAATCAATAATCTGTTGATCGATATGAATCCCACGACGCGATAAAACCGACATCACCAATGTAGAACGATCGGCATACAAACTTCCGTTTGGTACTTTCACACTTACAGCCTGCGTCAGGCGAGATTGTAAATCGGGTAGTTCAAGTTTTAATTCAATCGGTGCAACACGAGAAGAGAACACCAACTGGCCACCTTCTTCATTGTTGTAGTTGATCAGGTGAAAAACCGCTTTCTGCCAATGCGGCACACCGCTTATGGCTTCGATGTCATCTAAAGCGACAAGGTCAAAACGCTCTAAAGAGGTGATTGCTTCTGTTGGCGCATCCAGCAACTCAAGTAGAGAAACTTGAATCGCTGTTTTCCCCACATCCAAATAAGAATCACAAATTGCTGAAAGTAAATGGCTTTTTCCAGAACCCGCACCACCATACACATAAAAACGATTCATTAAACCTGCATGTAATTGACGAATCGCATCGATAACAGGCCCCCATCCCGGCCCAGAAAAATCACTGATTCGAGCATCGAGTTGGGGTTCAATATCTAGTTGCAATTGACGCATGCTGGTTTGAGTATCCTAAAGTTCTTTATGGTCTATCTGATCAATCTTACTTGAATTTTCAGATGCTTGCTGAGCTTTTACCGCTTGATTTTTTAGTTCAATATCGACATCGACCTGATCAGTTTCAATCGTAATTGAGCCCGCGGATGAATCTTGCACAACAAAAGTAGGTGTGCTGTACATTGGGCTATTTTCATAAAACTCACGTGCATGTCTTAATAACACCACAATCACAGCAGCCACAGGCAACGCAATCAACATCCCTAAAATACCGCCCAATTGCGCACCAGCCAGCACTGCAAATACCACAGCAACTGGAGACAAGCCAATTTTATCGCCCAACAAGAAAGGTTGTAGGATATAGCCTTCCACTGCCTGACCAATCATAAAGACTACACCAACCAAGAGTAATTGCATCCAATCAATACCAAACTGGAATAAACTTGCAATCACTGCGGCAATAATCCCGACAGCAAAACCTAAGTAAGGAATGATACTGCACAGCCCAGCCACCATCCCAATAATCAAACCTACTTCAAGTCCAATTAGCTGTAAGCCCATTGCATAGACCACGCCCAAGAGTACCATGACCAAGAACTGACCTTTGACAAAAGCACCAAGTACACTATGGCATTCTTTAACAATGACTAAGGTCTGTTCTTCATATCGCCGCGGAATAAGACGACGAAAACTGTCCAGCATGCGATCCCAATCCAATAAGAAATAGAATGCAATAATTGGGATCAGCACAACAGTACCACCAATCTGAATGAAGTTCAGTCCAGACTGAGCCAATTTGGCAATCATAGCCTGAATACTGTCTGCACTATAGTTGGTCTGTACATATTCCATAATCGCAGCTGAAATCTGATCAACATCTAATTCCATTGGGACCAAATTAAAACTGTCAGATAACCAAGGCAGGAATTTATAATTCGCCCAATGTATACCTGAAGGAATGCTGTTCTTCGCATACATCAGCTGTTCCCACACCAGTGGAACCAAATACCAAAATGCCAATGTAATGACAACGCCAATACCGATAAAAACAGCACTAATAGATAACCAACGTGGTAAGCCAATTTTATGCAGTTTATCAACCAGTGGACTAAACAGATAAGCGACTAAAAATGCACCAATAAAAGGTAAAACAACAGGCTTGAGTAGATACAACACCCAGAGTATGAGCGCGATTCCTGCCAAAATAAAAATACGTTTAAGTGTACGATCTTGCATGCAATCTCGCCTTTGTCAGATTTAATCGTTATTGAGAAAAATATTTTAGTAAAGATAACATTTTAGCGCAGAAATAACATATGTGTTTCGTATATTCAGGTATAATCGCCCCGCGAATGCGGAGACTTCATTATGAGCAACTCAACTTCTACCCCAAACACTGGTTTAAGCTACAAAGATGCAGGTGTCGACATTGAAGCGGGCGACGCGTTAGTCGATCGTATCAAATCTGTCGCGAAGCGTACTACTCGTCCTGAAGTAATGGGCGGATTAGGTGGCTTCGGTGCACTTTGTAAAATCCCTAAAGGTTATGAAGAACCTGTTCTCGTATCTGGCACAGACGGTGTTGGTACAAAATTACGTTTAGCATTGAATTTGAACCGTCATGACACGATTGGTCAAGACTTGGTTGCAATGTGTGTAAACGATCTTCTTGTATGTGGCGCTGAGCCATTATTCTTCCTTGACTACTATGCAACTGGCCATCTTAATGTAGATGTGGCTGCAAACGTAGTTACTGGTATTGGTACAGGCTGTGAACTTGCTGGTTGCGCATTGGTTGGTGGTGAAACTGCCGAAATGCCTGGCATGTATGAAGGCGAAGATTACGACTTGGCAGGTTTCTGTGTAGGCGTAGTTGAGCAAAGCAAAATTATTGATGGCTCTAAAGTCAAAGCGAGTGACGTTTTAATTGGTGTTGCATCAAGTGGTGCTCACTCAAACGGCTACTCTCTACTTCGTAAAATTTTAGACGTGAAAAACGTTGACTTGACGCAAATCGTTGATGGTCGTCCACTTGCTGATGTTGCAATGGAACCAACACGTATTTACGTGAAGCCTATTCTTCAACTTTTAAAAGAAGTTGATGTACACGCAATGGCGCACATTACTGGTGGTGGTTTACCAGGTAACTTACCACGCGTATTGCCGAATGGTGCTCAAGCTGTTGTGAATGAAGCATCTTGGGAATGGCCAGAATTGTTTAAACTTCTTCAACGTGAAGGTGGTGTTGAACAGTTCGAAATGTATCGCACATTCAACTGTGGCGTAGGCATGGTCTTAGTTGTCGATGCTGCTGATGCGGATAAAACAGTTGAACGACTCAATAGCCTTGGTGAAAAAGCTTTCACTATGGGGCATATCGCAGACAATGCTGAGTCAGTTGAAGGCGCAGACGAAAAAATCCGTGTGGTATTCGCTTAATTCGTATGATTAAAATTGCTGTTCTGGTTTCAGGAAGTGGATCAAACCTTCAAGCCTTGATTGATGCCAATCTGTCAGGGCAAATTGTGGGTGTGATTTCCAACAAACCTGAAGCCTATGCGCTACAGCGTGCTGAAAATGCAGGTATTGCAACAGCAGTCATTGAGCACAAACAGTATCCTCATCGTGAAGCTTTTGATGATGTCATGCATCAAAAATTGCTCGATTGGGATGTGGACTTGGTGGTTCTTGCTGGCTTTATGCGTATTTTAAGTGAGAAATTTGTCAGTGCTTGGGAAGGGAAAATGATCAACATTCACCCTTCTCTTCTACCGCATTACAAAGGTATGCATACTCATCAGCGCGTCCTGAATACTGGCGATCAACTGCATGGCTGTACCGTGCACTATGTGACGGCTGAACTTGATGCAGGTCAAGCTTTGGCACAAGGTGTACTGAAAGTTGGTTCACATGATTGTGTGAATAGTTTGGCCCAGCGTGTACATACGCTTGAGCATATCATCTACCCGCAAGTGGTAGAGTGGATTTGTACACAAACGATTCAGCATACAGACCAAGGTGTTCTCTACCGCAATACACTGATGCACGAGCCAATTCAGTTTTGCAAATTTTAAAAATAAAAAACGCCTCCAAGGGGGCGTTTTTTTATGGCTACTGAAAAGTACTATTAAACATTTTCTTGAATCAGCGTCTTAATCAGAGCAACCGTTTCCTCTGGTCGCTCCAAAGGAAACATATGGCTTCCCTCAACGATTTGATAAGGAATGCCAAATTTCTTTTTCACTATTTGTGGAAAACCTGGACCAATAAAAGGACCTTTTTCAGCAATCATTAAATGCATCGGCACTTGTGGTTTGCCCTGAGGTAGCCACCATAAAGAAGGATTGGTTCTGAAGATATGAACTTCATCCATTTTTGCAATCGTAAGTTCAACACCGCCACGGACACGATCTTCCGTTAAAGCATAGTCAATATAAGCTTGAAAACAGTCTGGATCAAAGTCTTTATAAAAGCCTTTTGGACGTAGAAGTTCAGCTGCTTGCTCACGGCTCTCCCAATGGTCACGACGCCGTAAGGATAGCGCTGCTGGAGACATGGTATCGACCATTTTTAACTTCAACATCTTCGCAAAATGTAATGCAAACGAGGCTTTGCCCATAATCAAAGGCGGGTCTATCATGATGACTTGTTCAAATAAATCAGGACGTTGTAACGCCGCTTGAAACGTCAGCACTGATCCTAAAGAATGTCCCAAACCAATCACTTTACGACCCTGTGCCTGACGAACAATACTGTCAATCACTTGCTGAGTTAAGCTTTTCCAATGGTTATCAATCGGGTAGTTTTTATCTGGTCCTAGTAAAGGGACATAGATCACATCATACTGATCTGACAATAAATCAAATAATTTCTGATAGACCTTAGAAGGCACGCCATTGGCGTGCGCAAAATGAATTAAAGGTTTCATTGCAGTTTCGTGGTCTGTTCAGATTGCATTTGATTTGAAAGTGAAGATGCAAAACCAGCTCCCATAGATGCACCTAAACGGCCTAATACAGCATCTAGTGGGCTATGTACCACCGTATAATCCATCGCTTTATCGGTATTTAGTTCACGTTTTAAAGTATGTAAATTACCAATACGATCAGCAATACCCAGTTTGACCGCCTGATCCCCTGTCCAGAAAAGACCTGAGAAAAGTGCAGGATCGTTCGACTTTAACTTTTTGCCACGACCTTGTTTCACAGCATTAATAAAATGCTCATGTACATTATCAAGTACACCTTGAACATGTGCGCGCTGCGCAGGGTTAACGGGTTGTGTCATTGATAATAAAGCTTTGTTTTGACCAGAGGTCATGGTGCGGTCTTCAACACCTAGTTTTTGCATGAGGCCATTCACCCCATAGTTCGGCATAATCACACCGATTGAACCCACTAAACTCGAAGGATTCACCAAGATTTCGTCCGCAGCAGATGCGATATAGTAAGCACCTGATGCACCTGTATCACCAATCACCGCATACAATTTTTTATCGCTATGCGCTTTTTTCAAATATTGAATTTCTTGCCAGATTTCATCCGACTGAACCGGAGAACCGCCCGGTGAATTAATATTGAGCACCACCGCTTGGCTTTGTTTATTTTCAAAAGCTTTCTTTAATGACTTAATCGTGTCATCACTGTTTACGCTTTGCTCATCAGCGGCAATGGTACCAACAATATCAACTACAGCTATGTGTTTAGATGCGGTTGCATCCGTACCACTAGTCGAACAGCTCTTGGTCATGGCAAATAGAATAAACAAAAGATAGGCGAAAGTTAGACATTTGAAAAAGATGCCCCAACGACGTGCACGACGTTGTTCCTCGACGGAAGCTAAAACTGCTTTCTCTAAAAGTTTCCATTCGTTTCCTGTCGGTTGTTCATGTACAGGCTGTTGTTTCGGCGTTTCATTTTCTGGTTTTGGTGGCCAATCGGACATATAACAATCCAAACTTGAATAAAATTGCCCTCATTATATACACTGATTTGTAGAAAACTGTCGAAACAGTTTATTTTAGCCTATAATATTTTATGTTTTTATCCACATGCACCATTGACTCTAAAGAATGACTAAAGCACAAGAGCAAAACTCGACTTATCGTTTACTGCGTTTTGTAAGCAAACAACCTATTAAATTTGCACGTTTTTTTGCTAAAGGTTTAGCAGGCTTAGTCAATCTTTTAAAAATCAGTAAAAACAATGACGCCCTCAGACTCAACTTAAAAATTGCACTGCCTGAGCTGAGTGATGAGCGACGTGAAATGATTGCGAAGCAAGCAGTGCGTAATGAACTGACCACCTATTTTGAGTTTTTTAGTATCTGGGGTTCAAGCAACCCAAAAAATATTGAACGCGTCCAAAAAGTACATGGCGAACATTTGCTACATCAGGCGCTTGCCGCTCAGAAAGGTTTAGTCTTAATCGTACCTCATTTTGGGACTTGGGAAATTATGAATAGTTATGTTGCCCAATTTACTGAAATGACCATTATGTATAAACCGGTCAAGGACCCCGGTGCTGACTTATTTGTTCGTGAGGCACGCAGCCGTGAAGGTGCTCATCTTGTTCCTACCGATGAATCTGGGGTGCGCCAAATTTTTAAGGCACTCAAACAAGGGGGGACGACCGTAATTCTACCCGATCATACCCCAAAACAAGGCGGTGAAATGATTCCTTATTTTGGCTTTCCTTTAGCTTCAAGCAACCTGAGCGCCAAACTGATTCAAAAAACCAAAGCTAAGGCTCTATTACTTTATGCTATTCGTAATGATAATGGCTTTGATATGTACATTGAAGAAATGAGCGAAACTATTTATCAAGGTACTGCCAATGATGGCACTTTCGTCATTCACCAAGCTATTGAAGATCTGATTCATCGTCACCCAGAGCATTATCACTGGACCTATAAGCGCTTTAAAGCCAATCCTGAGCTTCGAACACTGTATAACCTTCCTTTTAATGAGGCTGTGACGCGTTTAGAGCAACTGCGTATGGAACAACAGATTCATTCGACTGCAACCACTGTCGAGTCTGACGTTGTGTCGTCAGTTCAATAAACCCTGTAGGCTGCGCAATAAAACCAATACTACCTTGCTTTGCTGTTGTTAAGAGTGCGATATTTAAAGCTTTCAAGCGTGCTTGCGTTACTGAACTTGGATGTCCATAACGGTTATTGAACCCTGCTGAGACAATTGCTAATTTCGGTTGATAATGTTTTAAAAACGCATAGGCTGAACTATGTCGACTGCCATGATGCCCCAAGACCAATACATCAACTTTTAAGTCCGGATAATCCCGTAATAATTGAAACTCGGTTTGCCAGCCAGCATCGCCCATAATCAAAAAATACTGATAAGGCTGTACACCCTTCACTTGTATATAGACCACACAAGATAGCTCATTTTGCTGATACGGCACTTGTGCCAATTGATTGGCTTTCGGCGACAAAATTTTGATTTCTACTTGTTCAGACCAGCGCCAGATCTGACCTTGTTGGCAATAGTTAAAGTTTGACGTAGTTGCCACATCCAATTGCTGATTAGAGTAAACTTGATTGATCGATAACTCATTTTTTAATGTGGCATAACTTCCACTATGATCTTGATCCAAATGTGTAAGTATCAGCTGATCTAATTGGCTCACACCTTGCTTCGATAAAAATGGCTGAATAATCTGCTTAGCAACGCTAAACTTCGATTCATCATAGGAGCCACCAACATCAATCAGGGCATGCTGTTGCCCATGTTGCATATACACTGCTTGTCCCTGACCGACATCCAATACGATCAACTCAAAAGGACTGTTTTGGCTACTGAACCCCAACAAAGGAATCAAACCTAGCACGAGCCATGATTTTGGTAGACTCGGTTTGGGCATAAAAACAATGATTAAGAGCAAAATCAGTAAAATGACTTGCCAAGTATTGAGCGCAATCGGATACAACTTAATCGGTAGTAGCGCATCCAGTACATTGAGTATGCCCAATAAAAATACCAGCACCCAATCCGCCAACTGAAACAAAAGGCTGCTCAGCGGTTCAAAAAGATAAAAAGTAAATACTGCCAAAACCTCCAGTGGTACAACCAGTAAACTGATCAGTGGAATAGCGACAAGGTTGCTGATTGAGCTCACCCATGAGACTTGCTTGAAGAAAATAATCACCAAAGGCATCAAAGCCACAAATATTTTCCACTGCGACTCAACCAAAAGTTTTAGGCTAAAAACGAGTTTTTTCTGCCAAGACTGCGGGCGAGTTAAATCGAGCCGAATAGTGGTTTGATAAATGCGTAAAAGCACAAAGCACGCACCATAGGACAACCAAAAGGCCGCTGATAAAATTGAAAAAGGATCAAACAGTAAAAGAAGTGATGCACTCAATAAGAGTAACGTCAAAGCTGAAATCTTCTGTCTGAGCCAAATCAACACACTTAAACAGAAACAACTGAGTAAAGTACGAAGTGCAGGAATTTCAAAACCAACAAAGGCACAATACAGCAATACGCAGCAACAAAATGGCAGTAACAATGCATAAGGTCGTGGGATTTTTAGAAAAATCTGTGGCCAATAACGATTCAGCAACTTTTGTAACAGCCAACACAGCATCACGGCAAAGATCAGCACATGTGGCCCAGAAATCGCTAATAAATGGCTAATGCCAAAGCGTTGAAAAAAGGCTGTCGTCTCCTTATCTAAGAAACTTTCATCCCCTGTCAGGAGCGCTAGAATTAGCCCCTTATGACTTAAAGGCTGGTTATAAATAAAATGACGAATGTTTAAGCGCTGATGTTCTATACCCAGTTGAATCTTATTGAGTACGCCCTGCTGTTTTCTTAAATAATTGGTATAGCCTAATGCAGAAATTTCTGACTCAGACAAGGGTTGTATTTGCTTGAGTTTAAAACCCGACATGAGATTACGTTGCAGATACCACTGCTCAACATCAAATACACCTTGCACCGCATAACTATGTGCAGGACGTATTTCCCCTGTCAGTCGGTAGTATTTCCCAAGTTCCAAGACCGCTTGCTCATCCGAGATCCTTTTTTGAAAACCCAACCACTGCACTGGTTGCACATGTCGGTTCAAGACCTGTATTTCTTGCTGAATGGTCTCAGCACCCAGTTGGTTAATTTTTGCGATATAAACAATGACTTCAGCATCTTCAACTTTTGTTTCTTTATAGGCTAGACGCTGCTGCAATGCCGATTGTGCATAATGATATCCCACAGTTAAAAACAGCATGGAATAAATCAGTCCGCATATAAACTGCAAAATAAGGGCGTGTTTGTGCTTAAAGAGAAAAAGCTGTAGAGGCAAAAGTAGGATGACTAAAATCAGCGCTGGATAAAAAAGGTGATTTAGAATGGGAACGGTCTGCCCCATCAATGCAATTCCTACAATCCAAGCAGCAGCATATAAAAGCTTCATTCTTTTATTCAGTTATTTTTTTTATTGGTGCCATAATAAAGCCCGCCGAGGTGGGCTTCAATAGATAGTGGCTTTATCTCATATTTTTGTCGGCATCCAGCCTAGTCATTGACCCAAAGACCATCTTGCATATGCAAAAGAGAATCGGCGGACTGAGCCAGTTGTTCATCATGTGTCACGATCAACATCGCCATATTGAACTCCTGACGTAAATCCATCAGCAGCTCAAAAATTTTGCTTGCTGTTTTACGATCTAAGTTGCCTGTAGGTTCATCGGCCATCATTAATGCTGGCTTGGCCACCAATGCACGCGCTAATGCAACACGTTGACGTTCACCACCCGAAAGCTCACCCGGTTTATGGGTTAAACGATGCGTCAATCCTACACGCTCGAGTAAATATTCAGCTTGCTTTTGTACATCTTTAAAGTTGGTGCCTTGACGTAACATCAGTGGCATTGCCACATTTTCCAAAGCGGTAAATTCAGGCAATAGATGATGGAACTGGTAAACAAAACCTAAGTGTTGGTTACGTAAATAACCACGCTCAGCTTCATTCAAACTGTCAAAACGACTGCCCTGCAAAAACACTTGGCCCGAACTCGGACGGTCTAAACCACCCAAGACATGCAACAAAGTACTTTTACCCGAACCACTCGACCCCACAATCGAAACGAATTCACCTGCTTTGACTTGTAGAGAGAGGCCTTTAATCACCTCAACAGTCGACTTACCATCGGTAAAATGTTTTTCAATATTTTGTGCTTCTAAAACAATTTTACTCATAACGTAATGCCTCCGCAGGTTGGATTTTTGCAGCACGCATTGCAGGGTAAATAGTTGCAAGGAAACTTAAAACTAAAGACAGTGACACAATGGTTAATACATCTTGCCATCTTAAATACGATGGTAAGTAATTGATAAAGTAGGCATCAAACAGATGCAGTCCCATCACGTTGTTTAGCCAACCCACAAAACCACTAATTCCAGACGCGAAAACAATGCCGAGAATCGCGCCCGATACCGTACCAATTACACCAATAATCGTGCCTTGAACCATAAAAATACGAGTAATGGTCGCAGGTGATGCACCAAGAGTACGTAATATGGCAATATCCGATTTTTTATCGGTCACGACCATTACCAAGGACGACACAATATTAAATGCAGCCACCAAGACAATTAGGAAGAGTAATAAGCTCACCATGGCCTTTTCCATTTGGATCGCACTAAACAAATTTCCGTGCGTATAGGTCCAATTCGAAGCATAAAAACCGCTTGGCAGATCCATGACAATTTCATCAGCCACTTTAGGTGCTGCAAAAATATCATCCAATTTCAAGCGAATGCCTTGCGCGCCATCAGGTAAGCGTAACAACGTTGATGCATCATTCAAGGCAATGTAGCCCATCATCGAATCGACCTCAGCACCAATGCTGAAAATGCCCACAATTTTGAAACGTTTAAAACGCGGTACCACACCCGCTGGTGATGGTGTTGCCTCCGGTAAAACCAAAGTCACACTATCATTTAAACCTAAACCTAAGGCATCGGTCATTTGTTTGCCTAAAACAATACCAAACTCACCTTTTTTTAAGTTATCAATACCACCTTCAACCATGTGGTCTTGGATAATCGAAACCTTTTTTTCATATTGAGGTTCGATCCCCGTGACCATAATTCCAGCCACTTGGCCTTGTGCCGTAAGCATCCCCTGCAATTGAGTAAACGGTGCTACGCCTGTGACGTGTTCCTTTGTCTCAATTTTTTTTGCAAGTTCAGGCCAATCTGTTAAAATTTGTGTTGAAGAAACAGTGGCTTGAGGTATCATTCCAAGTACACGTGTTTTCAACTCTCGGTCGAAACCATTCATTACAGATAAGACTGTAATAAGTACAGCCACACCCAGTGTTAGACCGATCATCGAAACCAGTGCAATAAAAGAAATAAAGTGGTTGCTACGCCGTGCGCGAGTATATCTCAACCCTATATACAGCGAGATTGGTTTAAACATACCATCTAGTCCGAGGTCATAATTATGGAAAATTTACAGCATCAAAACGTTCAACCAGAACGTCGTGTGATGTCACGAATCGATGCGGCCTTGAGAATTAACTATCAGATCATTTCTGATGATGTTGCCCTGAATGACCCTTACGATCCTAATTTTGTTTTACCGCGCTATTTTCTACTACTCGCAGAATTAGATCAATTTGATCATGCACTAAACTACGAATTAGAACAATTATCTGAAAAAGATCAACAAATTGCTCGAATCTTATCCCTATTTAACCAGAAATTAAACCTGATCACGGGGTCTTTGTACGACACAATTGTACAAACCATGTTACCTACGCCTGAACATGTGAATTTTTCTGAAAGTGGTTTGAGTTTCTATAGTGAAAAACAAATTCAAGATGGTACCTATATCCACTTAACCTTGAGCCATCCTGAAAACTTCTTCCATATTGCCGCGATTGCGCAAGTGGTGTACAGCAATGAAGAGGAAAATGGCAAGTGCCGCACGGGAGCATACTTTATTACCTTGCACCCGCAAGATCGTGTCAAATTGGCCGACTGTATTTCTTTGACGGTCGAAGATCATTAAAGCCAAAACCTTGGACTAGTTTTGGCTTTTTAACTTTTGGGCAAGTTTCCGACTTGCCTGAAGATCTTTATAAAAGTAAACGAACAAACCTGACAATAAAACCACTGCACCCAAAATCACCATGATCGAAAGTTTTTCCTGATTCAGTACCGCACCTATAAATAGAGCAATCATCGGCGTCATGACGGTAGTCAGCGATAAAGTCGTGGGTTGAATTTTCTGCACCAATTTAAAATAACAGAACATCGCAATCAATGACGCCATGACGACCGTATATAGCAGCGCCAAGCAAGTTTTCAAACTGGGCATTTGCTGCGGTGCATGCTGCCAAATAAATGGCACAATACAGATAGCCGCCAATGTCGACACCAAAATTGAACCTGTCGCTTGTGCAACGGGTTCAATATTCGCATTGACTTTTTTCACCCAGAAAATAGAGGCTGCATAAGAAAATACACTCAGTAACATCAGTCCAATCCCAAACGGATGGACATGCTGTGCTGTACCTGCAAGGCAAATGATCGCAAGTCCTAGCAGTGCAATACACATCCCAAACCACTGCATCGCACTCAAATAAGTCTTAAAGTAAAAACGTCCGATCAGCCCTGCCATAATCGGTGCTAAGCCAAACATCAATGCAATCATGCCTGAACTAATATAGTTAGTGGCAACATAGGTAAAAAACTGGGAACCAATCAAGCTAAAAGAACCAGCCAAATAACTATGCCAAGCGACTTTATCGGTGGGGAACTGTCGTTTTAAAACCAATAACAAACAAATCGCCAAAGGCAAAGCAATGAAAAAACGTAATACCAATGCCCACAGCATATGTAAATCGGTCACACTCCACACAATCGCTAAAGGCGTTGTGGACCAAATAAAAACCAATAATCCATAGGTTGCCATCAGATTGGCTTTAGAAGACATAATCAGCTCGATGCTAAATAGCAGTTTTGCGTTTTTGCTTTTGAATGGTTTGGTCTAAAGAACTAGAAAATTCGCGTTTATCACGTTCAGAAATAGGCGGTGGCCCACCCGTGTTTACACCTGCTCCACGTAATGAATCCATAAAATCACGTAAATGTAGGCGAGCTTTGACATTAGCGGTAGTATAGATTTCACCACGTGGGTGAATTGCGATTCCACCCTTTTCAATCACTTGTGCTGCCAGCGGAATGTCTTGTGTCATCACAATATCATTCTCTTTCATGCGTTCGATGATTTCTTTATCCGCGGCATCGGCCCCACTCATTACTTGAATTGAATTTATACGAACGGAAGGCGTAATCCCGACATTTTGATTGGCCACAAAGGTCACTTCAAGCTGATAACGATCTGAAGCACGTAAAATCACTTCACGTAAAATTTTAGGCAATGCATCTGCATCGACCCAGAGTTTAAATGGCAGCACTGCACATCCATAAACAAAAGAAACTACCTTAGTCTAACAAACTCAGTGCTTGAGCATAATAGATAAAACCGCTCAAAATCCCTAATACAAAGCTTGTGTCATACTTTTTAAGTATCACAAGAAAATACTTTGCTCTTTTGTCTGTCAAATAAAGTAAGGCTTTCCTCTTTTTTGATGATTTTCCAGTAAAAATAAAATATAGGACTTGAAATATAGAAATAACCCTCGATTTAATAGGGATATATAACCTCATTCAATCGTGCATATGAACAATCAAAATAGTCCAGAAATAATCACCATTGATGACCAAAACTTTGGTAGCCACGTCGAGCATTGGAATTTACTCACCGATAACCCTGCACAAGATGTCCCTAAATGGTTAGGTTTAGCTTTAAATGCACCAATCATGCCGATGGGTTTATGCCAGACTGAACAAGATATGGATGCGGGTTGCTGGCTCATTCAAGGTCCAAGTCAAGCGGCTGTTCAACTGACTCAAGTCATCGCGGTTGAAGACAATAAACCCAAGGCTGTTAAAACTGCATTTCCAAGTTTTAATAGCCCCTATAAAGTGTCTGCTGTGGTTGAACGCATCATTCGCGGTCAATCCAACACACAAGCCGTTTTACGTTTAAACTTAGGCAATAACAGTATCGTCTACGCTTATGACAGCTTATATAGCGTCAATCATGCTCAATACCAAAAAGACCAAACCTATATTGCACATCTCAATGCATGGGCATATGAACTAGAAGCAGTCGCAGAGCACGAGCAACTGGTGGTTGATGATCCTGCATCGATTAAACATCATCGTGCCTTGAACGATATTTTGGCAGCAAACAATGGCATTGCTCCTGCAAACCTGCAAGAACAGATTGATGCATGGGAACCAAAGTCGGATGATGACAAAGAACCTGTGACTGTCGATTTTTCAAAAATGGTCGCTTATTTGTATGGCGAAAAGATCGGTCAGGAAGATGAAGCATGGTTCCAAGGGAATATTGTTGGCAAAACCAACATGCAATTTATGGAACAAGACTACACTCTGCTTGATGTTGCCTTGATTCATGAAGACAACCAACCTGCGACACTGATTCGTATTGCCACTAAAAATCCAGAGTACGCCAACTTTAATATTGGACAATACATTCGCGGCAATATTTGGATTCAAGCCAATATTTATGCATTAAATCAATAATTTATAAAAATAAGCCAACTCAGCCCATGCCAGATCGATGTATAGGTTCGTTGGCTTTTTTATTTATATCAGTACGATTTATTTTAATTTGAATTCATTTGTATAAAAATTATCCACATATTTTATTATCTCTTAGTATTTTAAATTCATTTAAAAGAACTTTTATCCACAGTTTTAAATTCAATTATCTTATTTTAACGATGAATAATAAAATCCTAAGTTCTTTGACTTTCAGATAGTTAGTTATTGGTAGCTGCTGGCTTCTAGGTTAACTCAGCATAAACTTGAATATTTAAGTGATTATGTATAGTGGAAATCTGATTATTTTTAATTAGTACTTTATTTAAGCATTTTTTTATGTTAAAAATACAAACATGCAATAGGATTTTAACGATAATTAAATCGGAATAAAAACTTCCATGAAAATTATGCAAGAAGAAAATATACAGCATGTTGAACATCAATTAGAAAAGCGCTATCAGCTTGACGCTTATTCGTGCATGTTTTTTGTGTTAGGCATGATGATTTCTGCCTACTTCTTACATCAGTTCATCCTGTAACTGATTTCACGTCGCAGCCCAATTCAAAAAAGCCAACTTTGTTGGTTTTTTTATGCCTAGATTATCTGCTACGCCGTATCACTGGATCATTCTTTCCATGTTCTACGCAACATGGCACCCACAAAATTACTTGTATCTCATAAGCAGAGTTGCTTCCCTCCCCCTTACTTGTCGCACTCACCTACCACCGCACAAATTGGTGAAAAGTTTTAAACATTGAGACATACAATAAAAAATAGCAATTTTAGATATAAAAAAAACCTGCAAGTCTAAACTTACAGGTCTCTGAAAATACTATAAAAATTAGAACAAACGGTTCATACCATTTAAAGTCGCTACACGATATGCTTCAGCCATCGTTGGATAGTTAAACGTCGTTTCTACGAAATAATTGATGGTATTGTTTGGACTATTCATCACCGCTTGACCAATATGAATAATTTCCGAAGCGTTATTACCGAAGCAATGTACACCCAGCACTTCCAAAGTTTCACGGTGGAATAAAATTTTCAACTCACCCACTGTGTCACCTGTAATTTGCGCACGCGCCAAATGACGGAAAGAAGCTTGACCCACTTCATACGGAATTTTTTCTTCAGTTAACTCTTGTTCAGTTTTACCAATCGAAGAAATTTCTGGAATGGTATAAATGCCTGTCGGAATATCAACCACAGGTTCTACACCCACTTCACCGCTCATGTTTGCACCTGCGCAACGACCTTGGTCATATGCAGCAGAAGCCAGTGAAGGCCAACCAATCACATCACCCGCAGCGTAAATGTTTTCCACTTCGGTTTGGTATTGATCATTGACTGTAATCTGACCACGGCTGTTTGGCGTAATACCCACATTTTCTAGACCTAAGCCATCCGTATTTCCAGAACGACCGTTACACCACAAAATAGCATCTGCTTTAATTTTCTTACCGCTTTGTAAATGTAGCACCACGTGATCATCATACGTTTCAAGATGATCAATCTGCTCATTATGACGAATCAAGACCCCTTGTTGACGTAAGTGATAAGACAAAGCATCAGAAATTTCATCGTCTAGATAGCTCAGCAATTTGTGCTGTGTATTAATCAAGTCAACTTTGTGATCTAGTCCAATGAAAATAGACGCATATTCACAGCCAATCACACCCGCACCATAAATGATGATTTTTTGGATCGAATAATCGAGGTCTAAAATTTTGTCCGAATCGAATACACGCGGATGATTAAAATCAAGCGCCGCAGGACGGTATGGACGGCTACCCGTTGCAATCACGATTTGTTTGCACATGATCGTTTCTTTGATGCCTTCAGGGCTAAACACTAAAACCGTATTTTGGTCTTGAACGTAAGCACGACCATGGTAAATATCAATTTTATTGCGGTCATAAAAACGTGAGTGTGTATCAACCTGTTGTTGAATCACTTTATGTGCATTTTGAAGCACTTGCTTCATTGTAAACTGACGCCAGTCGCCCATTTTTTTAAACATTGGGTCACGGCGATAACGGATAATACTCGATACCGTTTGACGTAAAGCTTTACTTGGAATGGTCCCCACGTGGGTACAGTTACCACCGAGCTGCTCACGTACATCTACAATCGCAACACGCTTTCCAGATTTGGCAAGTTTCATTGCCGCGCCTTCACCCGCAGGGCCTGAACCTAGAACGACCGCATCGTACTTAACGAAAGTTCCACCAACGACCTCTTTTTTACGTGGCATTCAACGCTCCTTCTTCAAAAACTTATTACTTATCTTGGGCATATTATGACGTAATTGCAGGCAATTTGCTGTATTTAGCTTACATATATTAAGTGATAACCACATTTAGTAAATGAATAGTATTTCCGCCCTATCAATTCGCATTTCCGCTATACTAATACTGCTATTTTTAGCATCTCCCCCGTCAAAAACAGTGGAATAGTTGAATATGTCTGAAAACCGTAAACCTGAGCAGGGTATCAAACTTCGTGGCGCAGAAAAGGTCGCGCGTATACCTGTAAAAGTTATTCCTACGGTTGAAACGCCACGCAAGCCGGATTGGATTCGCGTGAAAATGGCAGCACCCGAAGAAGTGCAACGCATTAAATCAACCCTACGTGAACAAAAACTACATACCGTTTGTGAAGAAGCAGCATGTCCAAACTTACCTGAATGTTTTGGTGGTGGTACGGCAACCTTTATGATTATGGGTGACATTTGTACACGTCGTTGTCCTTTCTGCGATGTGGCACATGGCCGTCCTAACGCACTTGACGCAGACGAACCACGTCACATGGCTGAAACGATTTCAAACTTAGGTTTAAAATATGCCGTGATCACCTCTGTAGACCGTGATGACTTACTTGACGGTGGTGCGCAGCACTTTGTTGACTGTATTAAAGAAGCACGTGCATTAAGCCCGAATACTTTACTTGAGATTTTGGTACCTGACTTCCGTGGTCGTATGGACATTGCGCTTCGCATTATGACTGAGTGTCCACCTGATGTGTTTAACCACAACATTGAAACTGTGCCGCGTTTATACAAAGCGATGCGTCCAGGTTCAGACTACCAACACTCTTTAAATCTGTTGAAAATGTTTAAAGAATATTGCCCTGACGTTCCAACCAAATGTGGTTTGATGGTCGGTATTGGTGAAACTGAAGAAGAAGTCATTTCACTTTTAGATGATTTGCATGCACACGGCGTTGATTATGTAACGATTGGTCAGTATTTACAGCCTTCAAAAGAGCATGCGCCGATTGACCGCTTCGTTACACCAGAAGAATTTGAACGCTACACTGCGCATGGTCAAAAGCTGGGCTTTAGAAATATTTGGGCAGCGCCGATGGTTCGTTCAAGCTACTTCGCTGACCGTCAATACTATGGCGAACCTGTACCAGCAGTACGTCGCAAAGCAGATCCTGCGAAAAAGATTGCGGTTCAAACGATTGAAGCTTAATTTGCTGTCGTGTTAAACAGTTAAACGCAAAATTAAAAGCCCTCATATGAGGGCTTTTTTTATTACGAACTTCGTTCTTTATATTTTTCAATTACGTATTCATACATTTCTAACACAGTCATTGTTCAATAAACACCCTAATCTAATTCAAATTCTAAAATAATCGTGATGCTACACATCACATCAAATTCATTTTATTACACCTTTTTAGTCTACGTTTTGCCTTATTTTCCGTGAAATTCTATAAAACGTATGACTCACCTCACGGTGTAAACAACGGGAGGTTTCAATGGGTTTCATTTTCTCCATTCTGTTTTTAATCTGTATCCTCTGGGCTATTTTTTATTTTGAACTCAGTCGCTTAATGGCAACTGCAATGATTATTTTTACATCCCTCTTCGCTGCTATTTTTATCAGTCCGTGGTCATTACTTCTAGGTCTGCCCTTAATTATTCTCAGCCTGATTGTGGTTATTGATCCATTACGCAAGTCCTTAATCACGCAACCTTCCTATAAAGCTTTAGCCAAAGTCATGCCGAGTATGAGCAGTACCGAGCGTGAAGCATTGGATGCAGGCACCAGTTGGTGGGAAAAAGAATTATTTATGGGTGCGCCTGACTGGAAAAAATTTGATGGTTATGTCTACCCAACATTGTCTGCTGAAGAGCAATCCTTCTTAGATCATGAAGTTGAACACCTTTGTGGTTTACTCAATGAATGGGAAATTCATCACCACTTAAAAGATCTTCCTGTTGAGGCATGGCAATACATCAAAGAACAAGGCTTTTTAGGTTTAATTATTCCCAAAGAATACGGCGGTCGTGCGTTTAGCTCCTTTGCACAAAGCCGCATCATGAGCAAAATTTCTTCACGTTCACTGACCACTGCCGTCAGTTGTATGGTGCCCAACTCTCTAGGCCCAGGTGAGTTGCTTTTACATTATGGAACTGAGGAACAAAAACAACGCTACTTACCCGGACTCGCCAAAGGCGAAGAAATCCCCTGCTTTGGTTTAACCAGTCCTGAGGCTGGTTCAGATGCGGGTGCGATACCGGACACAGGCGTGGTCTGTTACGGACAGTTTGAAGGCCAAGAAGTGCTTGGTTTACGTATGAACTTTTCAAAACGCTGGATTACACTGGCGCCTATTGCGACTGTGATTGGTCTCGCTTTTAAACTCTATGACCCTGATGGACTATTAGGCGATGCAAGCAAAACTGAATACGGCATCACCTGCGCATTATTACCTGCCAGTCATGACGGTGTCCAAGTCGGTGCACGACATAATCCGGGTTCACCCTTTATGAATGGCACGGTCGATGGACAAGATGTTTTTATCCCACTCGATTGGATTATTGGTGGGGTGGAAAATGCAGGTAAAGGTTGGCGCATGCTGATGGAATGCTTAGCCGTAGGTCGTGGGATTTCTTTGCCAGCCCTCTCCACTGCTTCAGCTGAAATGGCCTATTTAAGCGTCGGTGCTTTTGCCAAAGTTCGCCAACAATTTAAAATTTCTGTGGGACATTTTGAAGGCGTGCAAGAAGCCACCAGTGATATTGCCAGCGGTGCGTATATGTTAGAAGCTTTTCGCTATATGGTGACTTGTGGTTTAAATGAAGGTGGAAAACCTGCTGTGATGACAGCTATGGCCAAATACTATGCCACCGAAACCATGCGTAAAATTGTCAATCATGGGATGGATGTCGTTGGCGGACGGGCAGTACAAATGGGGCCGCGCAATTTTTTAGCACTGAATTATCAGGCCATCCCCATTTCAATTACTGTCGAAGGCGCCAATATTTTAAGTCGCTCTTTAATGATTTTTGGTCAAGGCTCCATGCGTTGTCATCCCTATCTATATGAAGAGCTTCAACTCCTTCAAGCAGAAGATACAAAGACAGCTCTAGCGCCTTTCGACACGCTACTTTTTAAACATTTGGCTTATACCTTTAACCGCACAGCCCGTTCATTCAGTTATGGCATCTTCGGTGGTCTTTCAGATGCTTCCGCACAGACAGATGCTTTTTCACGTCCTTTTTACAAAACCATTAACCGTTACAGTGCAAACTTCGCCTTAACCGCAGACCTGTGTTTAGGCTTACTTGCAGGCGATATTAAGCGCAAAGAAATGCTTTCAGGGCGTTTAGCCGACATTCATGCCCATCTATTTATCGCGACCGCTATTTTGAAGTTTTATGAAAAAGGACAACGTAGTGAGGTGGAGCAACAGCATGCACAACTGGCTTTAGAAAAAGCATTTGTCCAAATTCAGGATGCATTTGATGGACTATTCGCAAACTTTCCTATGCGAGCCGCAGCTTGTGTAGCCAAATTCATCTGTTTCCCTTTTGGTCGTGTTGCCCAGCAACCAAGTGATCAGCTAAAAACACAATTAGGACGTGCGATCATGGAAAATAATCCTTTCCGTGAACAACTAAAGCAGCATGTTTTTTACAATACCGATCCTAATGACGTCTTTGGGCGTATGGAAAATGCGTTCCAAGCAGCATTAAAAATTGATCCACTGTGGACGAAGTTTAAAAAAGCGGAGTCTAGAGGACAATTTAAAGGCTTAGATTTTGAATCACATATTCAACATGCACTTGAAACAGGATTCATCAGTCCTGAAGAAGCAGATCAGTTGATTCATTACAATGCTCAACGCTTCGATAGTATGCTCACCGATATTTTCGACCATGAGCTTGAACAAACACTCGCTTTAAAGAATCCCTACCATACAAAGGCTTCCGATATTCAACCATAACCCTCTCATCGGTTTTTGAAACGCCTAAAAGATAAAAGTCCGTTTACGGGCTTTTATTTTATCCACACAATATATACCATGGCATCGAAACGAAATTTAAATCCAATACACGTTTAAACGGTAATAGAACTCTTCCACTTCCAAACGGACTTGATATCCCAGTTGGGTAAGTTCTGCTGAAAGATGACGGATATCTTCTAGGGGTAAATGTTTTGGCAATACGGTAAATACCGCAGTATTTCCCTGTTTCGCACTCTCCTCGATTAGGGATGCTAAACGTAATTTGTAGATCTCAATATCTAAATACGCTTGGTTGGACATAATTTTTGCCTGTTCGGCATTAATAAAAGCAGCCATCTTTTCCTCCGTTAGCACCAGTTTTAACTATAAAACTAACGCACAACAAAACAGCGTGTAATGTGATTTAGTAACACTGTGTAGTTATTCTTAAAAATAAATAAAGATAAGAATCAAATCGATTTAAAAACTCATCCTCTACAATCCAAATTTTCTATTCACTAAACTCACTTACCGTTACAGAAAAAATAAATAAAGTTACCATCTGTTCTATTTAAATAATAATTGTTATCATTTGCAATATTGTTTACTAAGACACCAACTCTCTTCCATGAATAGCACCACTCAAATTGATGCCTTGGTTCATTCGGAAAAAGTCCGTCCGAAGCCTGCCAAAAAGAAGAAAGTCGACACACCACTTAGCTACCGTCTGATGGTGTTGTATCGATTTGCACTTGCCTTGCTTGGAGGTTATCTCCTTGCTGCGCTCTCTGCATTAACCATTGCCAAACTTTTTATTGCAAATCCTGTGAATGCAGCCATGAGCGCCACCCTCATTGCATTTTGTCTTAACTGTGCTGCCTTTATTTGGGTCTTTATGGTTCAAAAAACCTTAAAAGCAACGCTCGGCATTGCTGTGCCATGTATTGCACTGTATGCCCTACTCAAATTTTTAGGATAGTTTTTCAATGCGTGTTGATCAAAAAGCGGAAGGACCGCACCAATCCATGTCATGGTTGCATACATGGGCCAGTCTCATTTTAGGGTGGCTGCTGTATGCAATTTTTGTGACTGGAACACTCAGTTTTTTCCAAAATGAAATTTCTACTTGGATGAAACCAGAAACACATCAATCTATCCCTGCGCAGTCTCAAGTGCAACAAATGCAGGTCGCGCTCAACTATTTACAAAAAAACCACCCAGATGCTGGCAGTTGGAAAATTCAACTGCCCAACTCACGCCAAACCACAACTGAAGTGACTATTCGTGCCGTTGGTGAAGACCCGAAAGCACGTCGTGGTGGAAAACGTATCACCTTAGACAGTGCGACTGGTGAAGTGATTGAACCACGGGATACGCGTGGTGGTGGGTTCCTGTATCGTTTCCATTTTGAATTGTACGGTTTACCCCGCCTGTGGACACGTTGGTTAGTCGGGATTGCCACCATGTTCATGTTAGTCGCAATTGTTAGTGGCATCATTACCCATAAAAAAATCTTTAAAGATTTCTTTACCTTTCGCTCTGGCAAAGGTCAACGCTCATGGCTAGATGCACACAATGCAACCGCTGTTTTTGCACTGCCTTTTCATCTAATGATTACCTTTAGTGGCTTACTACTGCTCATGTTTATGTTCATGCCTTGGGGAATTAACCAAGCGTATGAAAATCGACAACAGTTTTTACGTGACCAACAGGCCAGCATGATTGAGCAGCCCCAAAAAGCTGAAGATGTGCAGCGCGAAGGTCAGGGTCAACGCGAAGGTGAAAGAGCGGCTCGTGGAGAACGCGGACAGCAACGTGGTGAACATGCTCAAGGTCGTGGTGAGGAACGTCCAAAACCCGAACTCCGCCCTGCACCACTGACAGACTTAGCGCCAATTATGGCAGCGGTACAACAACAGTGGAAAGACAATCCAATTGCTTCAATTAATATTATTTCACCCAATACAGACCAAGCCAAAATTGAGTTCCGTGCTCTGCGTGCTGAAAGTGTCGCGCATCGCAATGTGTATGCAACACTCAACTATAATGGGGTCACGGGTCAAGACGAAACGGATAAAAATATACGAATCAAAAATCCATCGATTCCAAGTGGCATCTATAACGTGGTCACCGTCTTACACGAAGCACGTGGCCTCGACTTGGCTCTTCGCTGGTTATTATTCTGCTCGGGTATTTTAGGCACGCTCATGGTGGCTACAGGTCTGATCCTTTGGTGTGTAAAACGTGCACCCCAACAGCAGAAACAAGGCTATAAATCGTTTGGTTTCCGACTGGTTGAAGTCCTGAATATTGCGGCCATTATTGGCTTGCCTTTGGCCTGCGCGGCATATTTTTATGCCAACCGTTTCATTCCAGCAGACGTAGAAATGCGCCTAAACTGGGAGATTCGTAGCTTCTTTACCGTATGGTTACTCGCGCTGATATATGCCATTTTCCGTACCCACCGCCAAGCGTGGTTAGACTTACTTTTATTGGCAACACTCGCTTTCGTACTGCTACCAGTGGTCAACTTGATGACAGGCGGTCAGGCTTTGTGGAACAGCATTGCGCAGGGTCAATGGATGATTGCATCGGTTGATTTAGCCATGTGGGTAATGGCAGTGATCTTCTATTTCGCTTATGACAAAGTGAAAAAACATCAAGGTTTGCCGAATAAAAAAGTGAAAGCACCTGTTCAGGAGGCCGAAGCATGATTTGGTTTCTGATCATTTGGGCTTTAGCGACCTTAGGTTTTTTTGCCCTTGCCAGCAGTATGTCTAAGCACCAAAAGCAAATCTTTGCTAAAGAACTGACACTTCAGCAAACACGCTTAGCAACCACTGTGGGTTGGTTACTGTTAATTGTTTCTTTGCTCATTTGCTTAACACAAGGACATTGGAGCACCGAAATCAGTTATTGGGTCGGCGTAATTAGCTTCGCTGCACTGTTTGTTGGACTTTGCTTAAGTTATTTTGAACAAAAAATTAAGAATATCGCTGTTTCAGTTTTACTCTTATTTATATTCAGCCTAACTTTACACCTGATCTGAACCTAAAAGCCAATCTTCGGATTGGCTTTTTCACTTGAAAGCATTAGGCTATCCACAGTTTAAATCTTTGGTTATTTGTATGCCTCAATCTCCTAAAATTCCTGCTGAATTGGTCAACCTCGCAACAACGGGTAATAGTGACGCTCAATTTGAACTTGCTGAACTGTATATGCAAAGTGAAAATGAAGATGAAATTACGCTTGCAGAAGAATGGGCACTAAAAGCAGCAGCATTGGGTCATGTGGAAGCCATGTATTGGCTAGGTGAAGGTTATGCTTTTTATGCCAAAGAACTTCGTGAAGAAGATCCAAGCGAAGCTGAAACCTACTTTGGACATGCACATCACTGGTTAAAACAGGCCGCTGAGCTGAAACACCCTAGTGCAATATTAGAGTTGGCTGGTTTTTACCGTCGTGGTGATGTGGTTGAAAAGGATGTCGCTAAGTCAATTGAACTGGTACAACAAGCAGCGGAACTGGGTGAAGCTCAAGCCATGCGTGATTTGGCATTCATTTATGAAAATGCCCTAGGTGTCGATGCGGATGAGGTAAAAGCCAAATACTGGCACGACAAGGCAGATGCCGCAGAACAGGAATAAAATCAAAAGCCCATCCTTTGATGGGCTTTTTTACTACTTAAAACTTACGCACAAAAATAATATCTAAATCCTGTTTCGGCACAAAATTCTTTTCTGTCATTTGAAATTGTGTCGAACTGATCTTTTTCACCTGACCATTCCAACAAAATGAAACCAACTCATTCGGGTCACGCTCAATGGTCAGTTTAAAACTTTGAATAGGTTTCGCCCAATTTGCACCCGTTTTTAAGATATAGCCCAAAGCTTGATAAGGGGCATATTGCGACTTGGTCTTTTTCAAACCCGCTTTGAAGTTTTGATCCATACAATAGGTTTTTTCATCCTCTTCTGGATATAAAGAGACCGAACCACCGACCAATGGCATGTACTCATGTTTTACATGGGTCAACGCATTGGCCTTAAACGTCTGCTGCCAACTATAAATAATTTGCGATTCCCAATAAATTTCATCATCCACCTGATAAGGTTTTAAAAGCTGCTGCACCGTTTTGTCCTGACAACGGTACAAACGCAGATTAAGTGTAGAGTCTTGCTGCAATAACCACGGATACATCAAATCTCGATCTGAAAAACCACATTTTTTCAAACCTGCAGTCACATCGACAACGTCACCATTGGAATTGAAGTCACCACCTGCCGTTAAAGTGGGTAAAAATGCACGCACATGCGTTTCTGGCTGAATCTTTTGTGCATTGGCTTGTACTTTAAAGCTTTGAATCAATTGTTCGGTATGCGCAAAATCGCTTTCACGCGAACTGCCCACACGCGGCAAGGGAAATAAAACAGTTTCCGTAATATCTTGAGTTGTAAGATTTTTAAATTGGTAATTCACCCGAATGATGTTTTTACTGATAAACAAATCTTCACTTTGCATACTGATTTTTGGATTTTTCAGATATTGCACACCGCCCGTTGCCACAAAACCCGTGCTGTCATTCGCACTGATCTGCATAGAGATGAACACGCATAGTCCGAGGATCTTTTTCATTTAACGTCTTCTTTTCATGTTTATTGTACTGTTTCCATGCGAGCGCTTGAATGATCAAGCACGATCACTTGTCGGCAGATGCCTTCGGCTTTTCGCTGTTGTTCAAATACAGATGCAGGCATCGCCTCAAAACTGTCAAAGAAACAGATTTCTTGTTCATCTATAGAATAAACCAGTGAATGGTTTCCGACGCTTTCTAAAGTATCGTAATACACAATGATAAATTTATTTTGCTCAAATGCCTGTTGAATTTGTTGGTAATTGATGGCCGCTAACACTGGCAGATTTAGTTGCTCAGCTTCTGCATAGCTCAATTTTTCTTGTGCTTGAAGCTCTGTGTCTTCATCAGTATAAAATTGAACATCAAAGCCAAATTTCTTTAATCCGACTGCCAAGCCAATGGTTGTCGTTCCATTTTCTGCATCATAACCACAGACCTCTATCAACTGTTCAATATCCGCATCGATATATAAATGCTGGAGTAGCATCCATACCGCATAAATACCGCCATTAGCTTCAAGGTTCATTAAGGATTCAGGGATATTCAAAGCCATAACACAATTCGAAAAAGATGATTGTGTTGATAATAAACAAAATGACTTGAACTCGAAATTAAATAATTACATCAAACCATAGAAACCGTATAAATTTCAGATATATTAAGGGTAAATAATCAAATTTCAGTAAATTAGAAATGGCACATCAAGCTACAATTTTAAATGTAATGATCGCATCCCCAAGTGATGTATCAGAAGAGAGACAACTAGTACGCGATGCAATTTATGAGTGGAATGCGATTCACTCAAAACAATTTGGTGTAATGCTAAATCCTGTTGGCTGGGAAACACATATTGCACCTGAAATGGGTAGTCGCCCACAAGAGATTATAAATAAAAGCATTCTTAATAATTCGGATATTTTAATTGGTCTTTTCTGGACTCGCTTAGGTTCACCAACTGGTGAGTATGTTAGCGGGACAGTAGAGGAAATCTCAAAACACTGTAAGAACAACAAATTAGCTTCAATATATATTTCAAGAAAGTCTTACCCCGATAATATAGATTTACAACAATTACAGCTTTTAAGAGATCAAACCCAAATATGGCTTAAAGATGGATTATTAGAATTCTATGATGATCAATCTGTCTTTAAACAAAAGATTAAAGATCACTTATCTCTTCATATTCAACAAAATGAATATATTCAAACTATTGTAAATGAACTTAATTCCAACGATACGGCAATCCAATCTTATACAGAAAAAGCTATTGAGCTTAGTGATGAAATGATAACAATCCTCCAGAATGCGGGAAAAGATGAAGGGAATATTTATTTTATTAAACATATAAATGGCACTACTTTATCTACTGGAAAATTAGATATAAATCTTCATGTCGGTCGCGAGTTAGCTAAATGGGAAAATGCTGTCCAAAAACTTTCAGAAATTAAATACATTAAAAATCAAACTGATGAAAAAGATTATTTTTCTTTAACCAACGAAGGTTGGAATGCTTTTGATCAATTAAAAGAACAAATAGGCAAAAGCCAATAATATTATCTTTTAAAACTTGGAACACTTTTAGAATCCAAGTACAATACTTCGCTAGTCGAGGGATGCTGCGACTTTTTCACAGGTACATAAATGTGAAATCGCTAGGCTCGACGATCCGGTTCAAATCCCTTTTGAATCAACAACGGCATCCGCGAACTGAATGATCAATTTTTTATATTAGGAGATCGTGATGAACGCGGTTACTGCTTCATTTACAGATTACAAAGTTGCTGATATTTCACTCGCTGACTACGGCCGTAAAGAAATCAAACTTGCTGAAGCAGAAATGCCAGCACTTATGGGCCTACGTAAGCGCTATGCTGCTGCAAAACCACTTGCTGGCGCAAAAATCCTTGGTTGTATCCACATGACCATTCAAACTGCGGTTCTCATTGAAACCCTAGTTGAATTAGGCGCCGAAGTTCGTTGGACCTCTTGTAACATCTTCTCTACTCAAGACCATGCTGCTGCGGCAATTGCGGCTTCTGGTGTACCTGTATTTGCTTGGAAAGGCGAAACTGAAGAAGAATACATGTGGTGTCTTGAACAACAAATCAATGTGAATGGCACGCCTTGGGATGCCAACATGATTTTGGATGATGGCGGTGATTTAACACTTCTTGTTCATGAAAAATATCCAGAAGTGATTGCAAAAATTCACGGTGTAACTGAAGAAACCACGACAGGTGTTCAACGTCTGTATGAAATGCTTCGTGATGGTACTTTGAAAGTTCCTGCAATCAACGTGAATGACTCTGTAACAAAGTCTAAAAACGACAACAAATACGGTTGCCGCCACTCACTGAATGATGCGATTAAACGTGGTACAGATATGCTTTTATCTGGTCGTCGTGCACTTGTGATTGGTTACGGTGACGTAGGTAAAGGTTCTGCTCAATCTCTTCGTCAAGAAGGCATGATTGTACGTGTGACTGAAGTAGATCCAATCTGTGCTATGCAAGCATGTATGGATGGTTACGAAGTTGTTTCTCCATACAAGAATGGCGTACAGACTGGTAAAAAAGAAGATGTAAATGCAGACCTTCTTCAAAATACGGACTTGATCGTAACAACGACAGGTAACTACCACGTATGTGACGCTGCAATGCTTGATTCATTAAAAGCAGGCGCTGTGGTATGTAACATCGGTCATTTTGACACTGAAATCGACACCAACTACTTACGTGGGTACAAGTGGGTTGAAGTGAAGCCACAAGTTCACCAAGTGTATCGTTCAGAAGATGAAAACAATTACTTGATCCTGCTTTCTGAAGGTCGTTTAGTTAACCTAGGTAATGCAACGGGTCACCCATCACGTATTATGGATGGTTCTTTTGCCAACCAAGTACTAGGTCAAATGCACTTGTTCGCTGAAAAATTTGCGGATCTTGCTGAAGATCAAAAACAAGCGGCTATTCGCGTAGAACTACTTCCTAAGAAATTAGATGAAGAAGTTGCGGCAGCAATGGTTGCTGGTTTTGGCGGTGTGTTAACAACTTTGACTCAAGTACAAGCAGATTACTTAGGTGTTCAAGTTGAAGGCCCATTCAAGTCGGATGCTTATAAATACTAAGTTTTATATTTCCCCCTCATCCTAGCCTTCTCCCAGTGGGAGAAGGGACTTTTCATTATTAATTCAATTTATAGTGAAAGTCCCCTCTCCTGTAAAGCGGGTTTTAAGCACTGCTGTAAATCTACGCGCAAGAGAGGGCTCGGAAGAGGTCTAAATAAAAAGCATTTATAAAAAAGGATTTGAACATGTCGAAACACATTCCTATTTCTTTTGAGTTTTTCCCGACCAAAACGGATGCGGGCGCAGAAAAACTGAAAGTTGTACACCAAGAATTACAGCTGCTCAACCCAGAGTTTTTCTCAATTACCTATGGTGCAGGCGGTTCAACCCGTGAACGCACCTTAGCAGCCATTGCAGAATTTAATGGTAAAGGCACACCTGTTGCCCCTCACTTGTCTTGTATTGGTGATGACAAAGCACGTATTGCTGAGTTACTCGACATTTATAAAGATCAAGGCATTGACCGTATTGTGGCGCTGCGTGGTGACTTACCTTCAGGTCAAGTTGGCCTAGGGGAACTACCTTATGCTACGGATTTGGTACGTTTTATCCGTGAACATTCGGGCGATCATTTCAAAATTGAGGTTGCCGCTTATCCAGAAATGCACCCTCAAGCAGATAGTTTTGACCTAGACATTCAACGTTTTTGCGACAAAGCCAATGCAGGTGCGAATGCGGCACTGACTCAGTTCTTCTTTAATCCAGATGCCTACTTCTACTTTGTAGATCGCATTCAAAAAGAAGGCGTGAACATTCCAGTTGCACCAGGCATTATGCCAATTACCAATGCCAGCAACTTGATTCGCTTTGCAGATGGTACAGGCGCTGAGATTCCACGTTGGATTCGTAAACAACTGGCAACTTATGGTGACGATACTGCCAGCATCAAAGCCTTCGGTCATGAAGTGATTGTGAAACTTTGTGAACGCCTGATTGCAGGGGGCGCACCGAGTTTGCACTTCTACACCATGAACACGACTGATCCTACCCGTCAGCTTGTACTAGACCTCGGTTTAGCATAAGTATTTAAACTAGATTCACCCTATTTGAGAGTAAAACCGAATGCCTCGTTTTTTTATGGAAGCAGAACTCAATGTTGATCACACTGTCGAACTGACTGAAACTGTGTTTCACCACTGGGTAAAAGTTTTGCGTGCTCAAGTCGGTGAAACGGCTACTTTGTTTAATGGACAAGGCGGCGAATATGAAGTGACCTTAAGTGACGTTGCTAAAAAGTCAGCATCAGTTCAGGTCACTGCTTTTAACCCAACCAATCGTACGCCTGCGTTTAAAACTTTACTCGGTCAAGTCATGAGTAAAGGGGATCGTATGGACTATGTCATTCAAAAGGCAGTTGAATTAGGCGTTTCCGAAATTCAACTATTAACGTCTGAACGTTGTGAAATGCGTTTGAAATATGACCGCGACCAAAAGAAGATTGATCATTGGCAAGGCATTGCTATCGCGGCATGTGAACAATGTGGCATGAACATTGTTCCCACTATCCATGCTCCAGTCAGCTTAGACAAATGGCTCGCATCTAAATTACCTGCGACTCGGCTTGTACTCGCCCCGAATAAAGAAAAAATCGACGTTTTGGCACATGCGACACCAAACATTGCACTTCTCATTGGGCCTGAAGGTGGTTTAAGTGAGGCTGAAATTACAACAGCCAATGAGCACGGTTTTATTAACTGGTGTATTGGTGAGCGTGTATTGCGTACAGAGACAGCGCCCGTCGTCGCTTTGTCAATCCTCAACTACAATTTAGTGATTTAAATCACATAAACAGCCGAGTCACCCTTTTGTTCTGTTAATATATTGATTATTATGTACAACAATATTACCCTTGACTTATATCAAAATATAAATTGATTGTGTTTTACACAATGTATTTAAATTTGAAAAAAGACACAACACAACGCCATTGGGTCATAAAAAAAATAAGGTTTCGCGATTCATGCCAGATATTTCTACAGAAAATCTTGATCGGCACTTGCAGACTGCGCAAATATCGCATTCCATTAGCCATCTTCGTTTCCTCATCAGTAGTTTACTGATTCTAAATTTTTATATTTTCTGTGCATATCACTATAATTTTTCTCAAGATTCTTTTTATTTTAACCTATGGTTCTTTGTTTCTGAGTTTATTCTCAGCATTTTTTGGCTCGTGAACACCGTGTATTTCAACCCGAAAAATCACTCTGCCAAACATGCGCACCGCTGGATTCAAGGCATCTGTTTAAGTATTGGTCTTTTGGTTGCAGCAGGCGTCGTCTGTATCTATTACTATTTACCCAGCCTATCTGGCAATTTTAACTATACAAATGCCCTACTCTTGTCTGCACTTTTAGTGATCGTCACACAGACCGTTTGCCTTACCTATTTAACGCAGCGCATTAGTTATTTTTGTTTGGTTTTTATTCCCTCCATTAGTCCTTATGTCCTCTCGCAATTTATCAACTTCGATGCCAATCACACTCTTTTTCACCTTGCTGTGAACTTTATTCTGATTGTGATTTTGCTCTGTGCCAATGCCACCAACCGTATTAATCAGCACTTATCCCGTCTCTCAATTAAAAATCGAGAGTTGAAAAAAGAAGCTGAAAAACAAGTCGCTTGGACCGATGATTTATGCAAACAGCTACAAAACGAAGTGAATAAATCCAAAGAGATTGAACAACAGTTACAACTGAATAATCAATTGCTTGAGCAAAAAGTACGTGAACGAACCTTTGACGTAAATCAAATCAATAAAGACTTAAAAAATAAGCAAGAAAACCTATCGCTTGCCCATGAAATTTCAGGTATTCGTCCTTGGGATTGGAATATTAAAGATCGGCTCATTTCCCTGACCAATCACAAACAAGAAAAAGTACTTAAAAACTCCACAGAGCATCAACTTCAGCTTCAGTATCTAATTCATCCAAATGATATTGCCCCGTTTAAATCTGCAATGAAAAGTCATTTACGCGGTCATTCAGACCGCTATGAAGCCACTTATCGTGTGCAACACAATAACGGGAAATGGTACTGGGTACATGACACGGGACGCGTCATTGCTCGTGATCCAATCAATCAAAAACCGTTACAAATGGTCGGTATTCGACGTGACATTCAACATGAAAAAAGCAACCAAGAACGTCTGCGACTAGCAGCGAGCGTCCTTGAACAAGCTGAACAAGGGATTTTCATCTTAGATGAAGACCTGCGTTACATCGACGTAAATCCGTTCTTTGAACGTTTGGCTGGCTTTGAAGCTGTACAAATTAATGGTAAGCATCTGTTTGATATTGTTGCGAATTATAAGTCACATCAGCGCAGCACACATAACCAAATCATTGGCCAACTCCTAAAAAAAGGTGAATACGACGGTGAACTTAATGAAAAGTTCCTGTCAGGCAAAGAGCTGTGTATTTGGATGCATCTGAATGCCATTACCGATGAGCAAGATCGTGTCACGCATTATATTGGTATCGTGTCCGATTTAACCGAGCGTAAATTGCAAGAACAGCGTCTTTCCTATTTAGAAAACTACGATACGCTAACCGATTTGCCCAACCGTTTTTACTATAACTATCAGCTTCATCAGTATTTGGTTTCTCAGCAAGACAGTATTAAGCAACTGGCGATTATTCGACTCAATATTGACCGTTTCCGCCCATTGAATGAATTCTTAAGCAATAATGGCGGCGATGAACTGCTGCGCCAAGTTGCTCAGCGCCTTCGTTTAACCAATGCTGAAGCCTTGATAGTGGCTCACTTAAATGGTGACGATTTTGCAATTGTATATGAGGTCTCTCATATTCGCCCCTCCGTTCAGGAACATATTGATCGCATTAACAAAGCCTTTAGCCTACCTTTTGATATTTTTGGTCAAGAGCACATTATTACGCTTTCAATGGGGATTTCGCAGTACCCTGAACATGGTCGTCAGCTGGACTACTTAAACAACTGTGCAGAACAAGCACTGAGTGAAGCAAAACGTTTAGGTGGAAATGCCACCAAGTTCTACAGCCTGAGCAATACCGTTGCATTAGAAGAAGGAATTTATTTAGAACGCGATTTAAGGCTAGCAATACAAAACAATGAGTTGGTGGTTTATTACCAACCCAAAATCAACTTTCACAATCAGAAGATTTATGGTTTTGAGGCGTTGGTACGCTGGAATCACCCAACCAAAGGCATCGTGCCGCCGAGTCTCTTCATTCCGATGGCAGAAAAAACCAGCTTGATTTCAGATATTGGCCGCATTGTAATTTTACAAACCGCTAAGCAAATCAAAGAATGGAATAAATTGGGTTTTGATAATATCTGTGTTTCGGTCAATGTGGTTGCCCAACAATTACAACGTGGACAGCTTTTAAAGGACTTAGACGAAGCCCTTGATCGATATAAAATCAGTGGTAGTAGCCTCGAATTAGAAATTACAGAATCCACTTTGGTTGAAAACTCAGAAGCAGTGAAAAACCTCCTTGAAACCATCAAATTGCGTGGCATTCATATTTCTTTAGATGACTTTGGTACAGGTTATTCATCACTGTCTTACCTAACTGACTTCCCTATCGATACTTTAAAAATTGATCGAAGCTTCATTTCAAAAATTGGACACTACAAACAAGAAGCCATTGTGAGCGCCATGATTGCCATGGGGAAAGCCATGGGTATGACCGTGGTGGCGGAAGGAATTGAGACCGAACAACAACTGAGTTACCTACAAAACTTAGAATGTGATATCGCGCAAGGTTATTTATTTTCCAAACCTCTTCCGCAGCTCGATGCTACCCAATATTTAAGAGATCATCTCGACACACCCTCGTATACATACTCAATATAAATCAGACTGTTTTAGCTCTAAGTTTGCTTAAAAAGCACCAGCTATCACTGGGATATACCAGCAACTAATGGTATATTCGGTCTTGTCTACTAAAAACTACCAGCTCCGCTGGCTAACCCACGCTACAAAGAGATTCAGATGGACGATCAATCATTAAAACAGCAAGCTTTGTATTATCACGAATTCCCAACCCCAGGGAAAATCAGCGTTACACCTAGCAAGCAGCTGGTCAACCAACACGATTTAGCCTTGGCGTATTCACCGGGTGTCGCAGCACCATGTCTTGAAATTGAAAAAGATCCTTCAAAAGCAGCGCTTTATACTGCACGTGGTAACCTTGTTGCCGTGATCACAAATGGTACTGCCGTTTTGGGTCTAGGTAATATTGGTCCACTGGCTTCTAAACCTGTCATGGAAGGTAAAGGCGTTTTATTTAAAAAATTCGCAGGTGTTGATGTATTTGACATCGAAATTGCAGAAAATGATCCTGACAAAATTGTCGATATTGTTGCTGCATTAGAACCGACTTTTGGTGGTATCAACCTTGAAGACATCAAGGCACCAGAATGCTTCTATATTGAACAAAAACTTCGTGAACGTATGAATATCCCTGTGTTCCACGATGATCAGCATGGTACATCCATTATCGTTGGATCTGCTTTACTGAATGCTTTGCAATTGAATGGCAAAAAAATTGACGAAATTAAAATCGTCGCTTCAGGTGCAGGTGCTGCGGCTCTGTCTTGCCTAGATTTACTTTGTGCCATTGGTGCAAAAAAAGAAAATATTATTGTTGCAGACTCACGAGGTCTACTTACAACAAAACGTGAAGGTCTAGACGACTCTAAAAAACGTTATGTACAAGATGTTGAAGGCAGTCAACTGGCTGACGTGATTGCAGGCGCAGACATGTTCCTCGGCTTATCTGCTGCGGGTATCTTAACCAAAGAAATGGTTAAGCTGATGGCGAAAGATCCGATTATCTTCGCACTTGCCAACCCAGATCCTGAAATTCTGCCTGAACATGCACATGAAGTTCGTGATGACGTGATCATGGCGACAGGTCGTTCAGACTATCCAAACCAAGTGAACAACGCACTTTGCTTCCCTTACATTTTCCGTGGTGCTCTTGATGTAGGCGCAACAACGATCAATGAAGAGATGAAAATCGCATGTGTCTATGCAATTGCGCGTATGGCACACATTGAAGCAGATGCAGCATCTTATGGTGAAAAATCAGCATCTTTTGGTCGTGACTACCTTATTCCACGTCCACTCGATCAACGTCTGATTTTAGAAATTGCACCTGCTGTTGCACAAGCGGCCATGGATTCAGGTGTTGCAAGTCGTCCAATTCAAGACTTCTCTGCATATCGTCAACGTCTTTCTGAGTTTGTTTATAACTCAGCACTGATGATGAAACCTATTTTTGCTCAAGCAAAATCTGACCCGAAACGTATCGCATATGCTGAAGGTGAAGACCTACGCGTACTTCGTGCAGTACAAATTGCGGTCGATGAAGATCTTGCAAAACCAATCTTAGTTGGTCGTACTGCGGTTATTGAAGCGAACATTAAAAAGTTAGGCTTACGTCTTGAACATGGTGTGAACATCACTATTGTCGATCAAGAAAAAAACCCTGACTATGAATTGTTTGCAGATGACTACTACACACTTATGCAGCGTAAAGGTGTAACACCTGAATATGCGCAACGTGAAGCGCGTCGTCGTTCAACCTTGATCGCATCGATGTTGGTGAAACATGGTAAAGCAGACGGCATGCTATGTGGTACGTATTCAAGCTACGACATTCACTTAGACTTCGTGAAAAACATCATTGGTAAAAAAGAAGGTCACAACTCTTTCTTTACATTGAATGCTTTAATGCTTGAAGACCGTAATCTGTTCATTGCTGACACTTATGTCAACACCAACCCAACAGCTGAACAGTTGGCTGAAATGACAATTTTAGCTGCTGAAGAAGTACGTCGTTTTGGTATGACACCACGTGTTGCTCTACTTTCTCACTCAAGCTTTGGTTCAGATCAAACTGATCCAAGCGCGCAAAAAATGCGTAAAGTGTTTGAAATTTTGACGCAAATCGCGCCAGAACTTGAAGTTGAAGGTGAAATGCATGCGGACGCGGCATTGGATGAAAACATCCGTAACTTTGCATACTCAAACTCGCGCTTCAAAGGTTCTGCGAACCTATTGATCATGCCAAACTTGGATGCAGCCAACATTTCATTTAACCTGTTGAAATCAACTTCAGGTAATAATGTTACCATTGGCCCTATCCTACTTGGCGCAGCGAAACCAGTTCATATTCTTACACCGACGGCAACTACCCGTCGTTTAGTGAATATGACTGCGCTGACTGTAGCGGAAATTCAAGAAGCGGAGAAAAACGGCGAATAATTGTTTGTCGTTATACTCGCATCTTGTGACTTGAGAAAACCTCTATTCTGTAGCATGATGGCTGCAAGAATAGAGGTTTTTTCATGCAAGTTTATTTAGTAGGCGGTGCGATCCGAGATCAGCTTCTGGGGCACCCCTATCACGAAAAAGATTATGTAGTTGTCGGTGCAACGCCTGAACAACTGCTTGCCCAAGGTTTCCAACCTGTAGGTAAAGATTTTCCTGTTTTTTTACATCCTGAAACCAAAGATGAGTATGCACTTGCCCGTACCGAACGTAAGTCAGGGCAGGGTTATCATGGCTTTGAGTTTTATACCGACAGTACTGTTACCTTAGAACAAGATTTAATTCGACGCGACCTTACCATCAATGCCATCGCCATGGATGATGAAGGCACACTGTATGACCCCTATGGCGGCCAACGAGATTTAGAGCTCCGTGTTTTAAGGCATGTTTCTGATGCTTTCGTAGAAGACCCTCTACGCGTCCTCCGTGTTGCACGATTTGCTGCACGTTATAAAACCCTAGGATTTTCGGTGGCCGAAGAAACGTTAGCACTGATGCAGCAACTCGCAGACTCGGGTGAACTGGAGGCACTAACCCCTGAACGCGTTTGGAAAGAAACCTCTCGTGCTCTGATGGAAGATCATGCCGATGAATACTTCGAAGTGCTACGTCGCTGTGGTGCTTTAAAAGTGCTTTTTCCAGAAATCGAGGCCCTTTACGGTATTCCACAGCGCCCTGAATATCACCCTGAAATTGACTGTGGTATTCATACCATGATGTCCTTACAACAAGCGTGTCGTGCCAACTACGCACTGGATGTTCGTTTTGCTGTTTTAGTACATGACTTAGGCAAAGCTTTGACACCTGTGGACGAGCTACCGCGTCATATCATGCATGAAGAACGTGGGGTCAAGCCTGTGACAGAAGTGTGTGAGCGCCTAAAAGTTCCAACGCAGATGAAGCAGCTCGCAATTACGGTCTGTAAAGAACATTTGAAATGTCATCAAGCCCTGACCTTAAAACCAGGCACTTTGTGGCGCTTGCTGCAACGCTTAGATGTACTACGTCGTCCAGAACGGGTTGAAGCCTTTGTACAGGCCTGTGAATGTGACTCACGTGGTCGTTTAGGGCTTGAAGATCGTGAATACCCACAATCTACATATATTTTAAAGGTGATGGATGTTGTGCGAAATATTAAAGCGCAAGACCTACCTTCGGATATTAAAGGCCCTGATATTGGTGAAATGCTGATTGAACGTCGAATACACGCGATTGGAGAGCTAAAGGCTCAGTACAGTTAAACCTTGATCGACTTAAATAAAGCGCCACAATCGGCGCTTTATTTAATTTCATTTAAGAAATGGATGCAGGAAAGGTAATTACTTTTTCCAACTGCATCTGTTCAGTTGCAATCATTAACAAACGATCCACACCTAAAGCAATACCTGCACATGCGGTCATTTGAGGCAAAGCAGCCAATAAAAACTCATCGATCGGCATCGCATGTAAGCCTAACTTTTCACGTTCAGCATTATCGGCTTCAAAACGTGAACGTAACACCTCCGCGTCGATCAACTCATCATATGCGTTGGCGAGTTCCAAACCTTCAATATACAGCTCAAAACGTGCTGCAACTAATTCACCATCTTCATCCGTTTTAGTTTTGGCAAGCGAGGCCAACTCTGGCGGAAAATCGGTTAGAAATACAGGCGTATCAAAACCTAGACTTGGCTCTACAAAATGTGAAAAGAGCAAATCAATATAACCCAGTCGGTCATCGCCCAAGTCCAAATTTAAGCCCACGCGGTTACAGCAGTCTTTTAATTCTTTCAAACTGGCTTGCAGAGGGTTCAAATCTAAACGATCCATAAACGCATGCTTATAGCTCAAAATTGTAGGGCGAACCTCACCAAAACGCTGCTTTAATGTGACATTCAATAAATCTGTCACTTCAAACATCAAATCCTTCAAACTGAAATTCGGTCTATACCATTCCAGCATGGTAAATTCACTATTGTGTTTACGGCCATGTTCATCATCACGGAAAACTTTACAGATTTGATAAATCGGCCCACTACCGCTGGCCAATAAGCGCTTCATGGCAAACTCAGGTGAGGTCTGCAAATAATGCGTTTGTTGTTTGCCTTGTACATGGCGCTGTGCTTGAACTGAAGCCAAATGCACATCGGTCACACCAGCTTGAGATAAAATCGGGGTTTCAACCTCAAGCACTTCACGTTCAGCAAAAAACTGGCGAATTTGGCTATACATTTGCGCGCGAGCACGCATGGCTTTTAAGTCACAGGTTGGCTGATAATGGATCATGTCCTGACTCATGCCTTCGGTCCTCCGTGTGCAGCCCATTCACGGCGTAATGGATAAGTTTTTCTTAAATAATCAAAGGCTTTTTGATCGATCATCCCCTCTTTTAAGCAAGCACGTAAGGCTTGGTCATCTCGTAAAATTGGATAGATTTCATTTAAATGCTTTTGAAGTGCAGATTTTAAATCTTGCCCTTCAAAATATTGAGCACACACAGCTAACTGCGACTCGAAGCTTTTATGTACTTCAAACTGAAAGGTTTTACAAAAGGCTTCATAAATCATTTGTGTACCACGCGCTTTGCCTTCTAAGCTATAACCTGCGATATGTGGTGTCACCAGACTCACAGCTTTCAATACTTGTTCAGAAATCACAGGCTCATGCTCAAAGACATCTAATACCACTTTACGCTGTGTTTTTTCGATGTCGGCCAATAAAGCTTGCTCTTCAATCACAGGCCCACGTGCAGAATTAATTAATATTGCTGTCACTTTCATCGCAGCGAAAGCTTCGGCGTTGAATAAATGGTAGGTTGGATGGGGTCCTGTTTTGGTTAAAGGCACATGCAATGAAATCGCATCGGCAGTACTTAATAAGGTATTTAAATCGACCTGCTGAATCGTATCTTGCTGTACAAAAGGATCATGACCGATCACATTCCAGCCCAATAGTTTGGCCATATAAGCCAAGCGAGAACCGACATTTCCTAGGCCAATAATGCCCAAAGTAAAACTTTCTTCAGCGTTCAGCAATGCTGGATTGAGATGGAGCAAAGCCGTAATCACATATTCAGCCACCGCCTGCGCATTACAACCTGCGGCATTCGCCCATTGAATATTCTGTTTCTCAATAGCTTCAATATCTAAATGGTCTGTACCAATGGTTGCACTCCCTACATATTGAAGTGTGGTGTTATTGATTAATGCTGGATTGACTTGAGTTACTGAACGCACCAACAGTGCTTTGGCATCTACAACATCGGCATGGGTTAAAGTACGCCCTGCTTTGTGCTCAATTTCACCAAATTCGGCAAAAAAATAATCGGTAAATGCGAGATTTTCATCTGCCACGATTTTCATAATGTCTTCCAACGCTTTGTTGACTCTATGATAACCGTTGCACAAGCGCAACACTATGTTGCTCTGCAATACATCTTAAGAAACAGTCACGATGTTTTATCTTCATGGTAAAAAACCGAATCCTTGAAAGGCTGGTTTAATATAGATTGGCTTTGTTGCATAAATATTTTGCAAGATATTGGTTTTTAATGAATTTGCGAAAATTTCAATAAAAAATAAATATAATAAAACCATAGTTTTAGGTATTTATGAAACAAAGTTCACTGCCACTGACAATGTAATTTTTTTCAACTGGCTCAGTTCCAACATGTACACCCATGTGTACACCCCAAACAGTCGGAGTATCAGACATTTATTAACCTTAAATACTTGTAATTTATGCCGATCAGCATATCTTAAACAAGGGTAAATTTGAATATGAGTATTATTGTGGGTATCGTTTCTGAGTTTAAAAAATTTGATGCTGATCTAAAAAATCCAAACTGGTCAGTATCCTCAATTAGCTCTAATAATGAACTAATTGTTAGTTTATGGGGTCATAAACCTTTAATGTCCAAACATCCAACTGAAAGAAAACAAGTTTATCGTGACCGTATTGATAGATGGTCTGGTAATGGACGTAATGAATTTAAGAAAAACCTTGATCTTGCATTAGAAGAAAAATTAAAAATTAGACCAATTATAGCTATGCTCGATAAAAGCTCGGATTTTCAGAATATTTTAGATGGTAAAGATGGCAGTCAATACCCCAAAAGATTTAATGCAAAAACCGATTGGATCGGTGAATTAACTATTTGGGACGGTATCCAATTTGAGATTGTATTTAGTCTTGAACAATAATTTAAACTCAAACCAAGTTTTTATTATGCTTACTACAGGCTTACGTTGCATAAGCCTAGAAACAACAAAGCCCTGAGGATGTCAGGGCTAAGTCGTTGATATTTGGCGGAAGCGGTGAGATTCGAACTCACGGAGGGGTATAAGCCCTCGTCGGTTTTCAAGACCGGTGCATTAAACCGCTCTGCCACGCTTCCATGTGCGCCATCATACGGAGCTTTTGTTTTGATGACAAGTAAAACTTACCGTCAAAGCAACCAACTGCATATTGTTTCATCAAAAACTTATAATTTCGAAGCGATTTCAGCCCCTTCACGAATCGCACGCTTCGCATCTAGCTCGGCTGCCAGTTTAGCACCACCAATAATGTGATAATTCGCTAGTGTATTTTGCTCAGCACTTGGCATCAGATCTTTCACTGACTCCTGTCCTGCACACACAACGATGGTATCGACACGTAACAATTGATCTTGTCCTGCCAAATCTATCCAAAGACCTTCATTAGTCACTGCTTTATATTGCACCCCACGTAGCATTCGAACTGCATGTTTTTTCAACTGTGCACGGTGTACCCAGCCTGAGGTTTTACCTAAGCCGGCACCCAATGCAGAGGTTTTACGTTGCAATAAATAAATCTCACGAATAGGCGGATGAACTTTTGCAATCTGCATGCCCCCTTCAGAGACATAATTCGGGTTTGGATCTACACCCCATTCACGTTGCCAATCTGCAAGCGGTTGTGGCTGAGGTTGATGCTCTGGTTTCAATAAATACTCAGACACATCAAAACCAATCCCTCCAGCACCAATCACTGCAACCTTTCTACCGACAGGTGCGCCGCGTAACACTTCTGCATAAGACAAGACTTGCGGTGAATCACTCCCTTCGATACGTAATGCACGTGGAACAACGCCTGTGGCAATGATAATTTCTTCAAAGCCTTCACGCTCAAGCTGCTCACGATTCACCTTGGTGTTTAAACGTAAGTCGACGCCAGTTTTTTCAATCTGTACTTTGAAATAACGAATAGTCTCATGAAACTCTTCTTTACCGGGTACAACTTTTGCCAAGTTGAACTGCCCACCCACCTCATGACTTGCTTCAAACAGAGTCACTTGGTGTCCACGACTGGCTGCAACCGTCGCTGCAGACATACCTGCGACACCACCACCAACAACTGCAACTCGTTTCGGTTGTTTCGCTTTCAAATAAACCAACTCTGTTTCAAACGCTGCACGTGGGTTAACTAAACAGGTTGCACGCTGATTTTTAAAAGTATGATCTAAGCATGCTTGGTTACAAGCGATACACGTATTGATCTCGTCTACACGATTGGTTGCTGTTTTATTCACCCAAAAAGCATCGGCCAATAAGGGACGCGCCATTTGCACCATATCAGCTTTGCCAGATGCCAAAATCTCTTCTGCCGTGTCTGGCATATTGATACGGTTTGAAGCAATCACTGGCACAGCCACGTGCTTTTTCACTTCCGCAGTATAGTCAACAAAAGCAGCACGCGGCACCGAAGTCACAATGGTTGGAATACGTGCTTCATGCCAGCCAATCCCTGTATTCAACAAGGTAATGCCTGCTTTTTCTAGTGCTTGCGCAATAGTAATTACTTCCTGCATAGTGTTACCGTCATGCACCAAATCCAGCAATGACAAACGGAAGCAAATAATAAATTTCTCACCGACTTGTGCACGTATCCCTTTGACGATTTCGACCGCAAAACGCATACGGTTTTCAATCGGCCCACCCCAACGGTCTTCACGTTGGTTCACATGACGGCTTAAGAATTGATTCAGTAAATAACCTTCTGAACCCATAATTTCCACACCGTCATAGCCCGCCTTTTTGGCAAGACTGGCACAGTTAACATAGTCATCAATGGTATTCAAAATTTGTTTTTCAGACATTTGACGCGGTTTAAAAGGCGAAATTGGCGATTTAATTGGGCTGGCAGAAACCACAAAGGGTTGGTAGCCATAACGTCCAGCATGCAAAATTTGCATGAGAATTTTTGCACCATGCTTATGTACGGCATGTGTCACTAGACGATGCGGAGCAATATCCCCCAGTGTATTCATCGTTCCACCCGCAGGTAGGAGCCAACCTTGACGGTTTGGAGAAATTCCACCTGTAATGATCAGGCCGACTCCACCTTTAGCACGCTCACCGAAGTATGCTGCCAATTTTGGATAATTATAAAAACGATCTTCCAAGCCCGTATGCATGGAGCCCATCACCACACGGTTTTTAATGGTGGTAAAACCCAAATGTAAGGGTTTTAAAATATGTGCATAGCTATTGGTTGTCATCATGAATCCTTATCTCTGGCTTTGCAACTTGTTGCATACTACTTTAGCTGTTTTTTAAAATATTGGGATGACAATTTATAAAAAATTCTTGGCATCTACGGTCAATTCAACTGAGCGCTCAAAAACATACGACAATAAAAAACCAGTGACGTTGCCCTCACTGGTTTAGTTTTTTAGACCAAAGCCCTTTACTGCCAATGCTTCAGCTTACTGGTTTGACCAATGCCCACATTAAAACTATTGGTTGGATCGAGCTTTTCATAATGCGTTCGTAGTGCAGGTTTTGCTACATATAAATGTCCGACATTATGCTCAGCTGGGTATTCCGCCCCACGTGCATCCAGTAAATGCCACATTTGGTGTTCCATCGCCAAAGGATCCACGCCCTTTTTCACAATATAGTCCTGATGGAACACATGACATAAAAAGTGACCATAATAGAGTTTATGAACAATCAGATCATCCATCTCTTTGGGCAAGGTTTCCACCCACTCTCGATCATTCCGACGCAATGCGATATCCAGAGCCACAATATCTTCAACTTCTGAACGGTGCGTATCCCGATAGCGAATTGCTGCACCTGCAACAGCAAAACGATGTAAAAATGCTTTACGTCCTTCTTCCTCGCTACAGTGGAAAAAATCACCTGAGCTTTTATCTTGGAAATAACGTTTTAAAAAGCTTTCAACTTGCTCGACATCTTGATTTTCAATCCGAATAACCAAATGATGTTCATACAGATCACGGAAGGCATTCATCCGTTTCGGTAAATGATTGGGCAAAAATTTGGTGATCAATTGCAGGACTTTATCTGACAGTCCTTTCATACCAAATTTTTCTAAGTACGCATCGACCTTATCTTTCATTGCAAATGCAGCAGGTACTTTGGCTGTACCGAGTTTTTCAATAAACATAAAGGTGTCTTTACCGTACTCTGCCCCAATGTCATAAGCCACGCGATGAATGTATTCCCCTGCAATCGGCAATCGCGGCAAATCTTTTAGTAAAAAACGGCGGATTTCAGTCAAATCATCATGTGAGTTTGTACCGACGTAAAATACCTGACTTGGAATTTTTTCAAAGGTATCCAAACGTACGGCAAAAACACACACTTTACCTGCCGAACCCGATGCTTCATATAAACGAGACGGATCCGCATTAAAACGTGCAGGCGTATTTTCATCAACTTGTTTAACATCATGTCCATAACGATGGTCCGATGCGCAACAGCCTGAGTTATTGATAATATCGCCGATTTGATAATTTTTCGTTTCAAGCTTGCTTAGAATTTCTTCAGGTGTTTCTCCGAGATTTACCCCTAAATGATTCACCAACTCTAACTGACCATCATCATTAACACGGGCATACAAAGCTAACTCAGTATAAGCAGGACCACGGCGCACCAAAGCACCGCCTGAGTTATTACAGACGCCACCTAAAACTGAAGCTCCAATACACGATGAACCAATCACCGAGTGTGGCTCCCGATTAAATGGCACCAATTCTTTTTCAAGTCGATCTAGCGTTGCGCCGGGTAGACAAATCACTTGCTGACCGTCATTAATGACCTGAATGCCAACCAAACGACGCGTGCTGATCAGTACCACAGGACGGTCATAATCATCGCCAAAAGGCGTTGAACCACCGGTCAAACCTGTATTGGCTGCTTGCATAATCACAATACAATCTGCATCAACAGCCGCTTGCAATACTTGCCACTGTTCCAGTAATGACCCCGGTGCAACAACAGCGAGTACTTTCCCTGCACCGTAACGACGACCTTGGCGGTATAAACGTGTGTCTTTATCGTCAGTTAAAACGTGTTGTTTACCAACGATATTTATTAAGTTTTCAATAACGTATTGTGGAGATCGAGGGTTCATATTTGTTATTTCCAATGATTATAATCCCCCTAAATCCCCCTTTTCCAAAGAGGGACTTTTTCTTTACCTTAGGCATTTAAAGTAAAAGAAAAATTATTTATACCTGCAACATAAATTCTAATCGGTATAACTCCTCCCTTTTAAAGGGAGGTTGGGAGGGATTATATAAATAGCAATAATCACGGTATTGATGTAAATACCTATTGAATGCCCGTTTACCGTGTGAGAACGCTTCTACTGATATAATGAATTACTCAGCCAATTCTTTCTCTAACTTCACCAAACAATCTGAAGTAATATCAGCAATGGTTTTTGCACCTGTTAAGGTCATAGCAACACGCATTTCTTTATCAATCAATTCTAAAAGATTTGAAACACCTTCACCGCCTGCTGCACCTAAAGCATAAACAAAGGCACGACCAAGCATACACGTGTCTGCACCCAACGCCAGCATACGCACAACATCTAGACCATTACGAATACCCGAATCCGCAAGGATTTTAATATCACCTTTGACTGCATCTGCAATTGGTGGAAGTGCGCGTGCAGAAGATAAAACGCCATCGAGCTGACGACCACCATGGTTTGAAACCACAATCCCATCTGCACCGAAACGCACTGCATCTTTGGCATCTTCAGGATCCAAAATTCCTTTAATGACCATTGGCCCATCCCAAAACTCACGAATCCACTCAAGGTCTTTCCACGAAATAGACGGATCGAAGTTAGAACCTAACCAACCAATATAATCTTCTAGACCTGTAGGCTTACCTAAGTATTTAGAAATATTGCCCAAGTCATGCGGACGTCCCATCATGCCGACATTCCACGCCCAGTGTGGGTGGAAACACGACTGCATATAACGGCGCATTGCTGCATTTGGGCCACTCATACCCGAGTGGGCATCACGGTAGCGCGCGCCCGGAACAGGCATATCCACGGTAAACACCAAGGTTGAACAGCCTGCCGCTTTAGCACGTTCCAAGGCATTTTTCATAAAACCACGGTCACGCAGTACATAGAGCTGGAACCACATTGGACGTTGAATCGCAGGTGCAACTTCCTCAATTGGACACACTGAAACGGTAGACAGTGTAAACGGAATACCCTTTTTATCTGCAGCGACCGCAGCTTGAACTTCACCGCGGCGTGCATACATGCCTGTTAAACCCACAGGAGATAATGCAACAGGCATCGACAAAGTTTCATCAAACAGTTTGGTCTCTAAACTTAACTGTGACATGTCGTTCAGTACACGCTGGCGCAAAGCAATTTTTGATAAATCTTCTACATTACGCTTCAGGGTATATTCTGCATACGCACCACCATCGATGTAATGGAATAAAAATGGTGGTAAACGACGTCGTGCCGCTTCACGGTAGTCATTGGCAGAAGAAATAATCATGCTTATATCCTGTTTAATCGACTGGCGCGCTGACGACGAGCTTCTTCCTCATCAATCATTCGCACCTGTTGTACTACAAACTCAATGTGTCCACAGACTGCTTTACGTGCAGCTTCTGGATCACGACGTTCAATTGCATTCATGACTTGAAAGTGCTGATCATGCAATTGATCAAAACGGTGTGCTTCGCTATAGACTTTTCGACGTCCCAAAGCGACGTTGAACTGCAACAAATCGAACAGACCACGCATCATCTGAATCAAAACCAAATTATGAGAGGCTTCAGCAATCGCCAAATGAAATTTCGCATCTGCACGAGCCGCCTCATCATCATTTCCCAAAGCCTGAAAATGGTTAATCTGGTCATAATGATGTCGGATATTCACCAGATCTTCTTGGGTTGCGCGTTGTGCTGCATACCAAGTTGTTCCACCTTCTAAAATAATGCGCGCCTCTTGCACATCAAATCGGTAGGCAGGATCCTCACTCATCAAATTACTAATCGGTTGTACGATTTGATAACTGGACCAAGTTGCTGGTAATTGTTTTAAAAAAGTCCCCGCCCCCACTTTGCTGACCAACATACCCATGCTGGTCAACTGCGAAATGGCCTCTCTTAAAGAAGAGCGAGAGACTTGAAGCTGTTCACACAGTTTTCTTTCAGCAGGCAGACGGTCTCCAACTTGCATATTGCTTTGTTCAATCAATACACGCAGGCTTTGTACAGCTTTATCGGAGACTTTCATCTGCTTTCCTTAACGTTGATACACAATTTGTGTTATGGAATCATCCATGGGAACACATAGGCTTGTAGAGTAATCATAATACCCATCATAATTGTGAACGTTATACTGTGTTTTAAGGTAAAACGGAATAAATCAGACTCTTTACCAACCAGTCCTACCGCCGCACACGCAATCGCAATCGATTGAGGTGAAATCATCTTCCCGGTCACACCACCACTGGTATTGGCTGCCACCAGTAAAACTTCTGGCACACCAATTTGCTGAGCTGTAGTAGCCTGAAGTGCTGAAAACAGTGCATTGGCAGAGGTATCTGAACCCGTGAGGAATACACCCAACCAACCCAAGAAAGGCGAGAAGAACGTAAATGCCGAACCTGTATGTGCAAGAGCCAAAGCCAAGGTCGAAGACATACCCGAATAGTTTGCGATAAAAGCAAAAGACAACACCATACCAATTGAATAAATGGGAACTTTTAACTCATTCAGGGTTTCACCAAAAGTCACGACAGCATCTTTCGGTTTCATCTTCAAATAGGCAATAGTGATCAATGCTGCAATAAAAATCGCAGTTCCTGTAGCCGAGATCCAATCAAATTTGTAAATCGCGTCATAGTCTTTAATTTCAGCAACTACAGGTGGCATTTTTTGAATCATTTGATGCAAAAATGGTACTTTGATTGAAATCACGAGATCATGCAATGCACCGTCTTTGGCAAATAAATCCTTAAACGGTTTCACACTCCAGATCGTCACCATCACAGTTAAAATCGCGAATGGAGACCATGCTTTTGCAATTTGTCCTACAGTGTATTTTTGCTGTTTTTGTGCAGCCACATCTTCACTCATCGTTGCGTCTTGATCTGCAAAACGGAAAATGTGCTTCGGCTGCCAGTATTTAAACAAAATTGTTAAAGAAACCAAGGATGCAATTGCAGCCGTAATATCGGGTAATTCTGGACCAACAAAGTTAGAAGTTAAGTATTGTGCAATTGCAAAGCTACTTGCACCTACCACAACTGCTGGCCATGTTTCTTTAACACCGCGCCAGCCGTCCATGATTGCCATAATCCAGAACAACACGATTGGCACCATAAATGGTAGCTGACGGCCCACCATTTGGCTGATTTCCATCGTATCGACACCAGATACTTGTCCAGCAACGATAATTGGAATACCCATCGCACCAAAAGCCACAGGTGCTGTGTTTACAATGAGGCACAGACCTGCTGCATATAAAGGTTTAAAGCCTAAACCGACTAATAGTGCAGCGGTAATTGCCACAGGGGCACCAAAGCCTGCCGCACCCTCTAAGAAGGTACCGAAAGCAAAGCCCACCAACAGCATTTGTAAACGCTGATCTTCAGTAATCGAAAGAATAGAAGAACGAATGATGTCGAACTGGCCTGTCTTCACTGAAATTTTATACAGGAATACCGCACCAATAATGATCCATGCAATCGGCCATAAACCGTAGAGGAAACCATAAGCCATCGATGCGAATGCCATCAGCACTGGCATCTTATAGGCAAATAAAGAGACAAGAAGTGCAAGTACTACGGTGATCGTACCCGCCACACTGCCTTTTAAACGAAATACCGCGAGCGCCAAAAAGAAGAAGATAATCGGAATCAGCGCTATTAGACTTGAAATCCAAATATTCCCCATCGGGTCATACATTTGCTGCCATTGAAGCATTGTCATCTCCTTGAAATGCTTACTAAGATTTAATTTTGAGCATATTATTGGCACTTTTACCAATATTGGACAGACCAATATGAGCAACTGTAAAGAGAAACAAACCAATAATGACTTATACTTGGCTTATTTTGATTTAAAATGAAGTAAAACTTCAATTAAAAGTTAATATTGGTATGACCAATATAAGATACCTTTATAAACTAGATCATATTTCAATCAAATTAATGCCATTGTTTTTACTTATATTTTTATGTAAATAATGCCAATTTTAGACTTTAGTCTAATAATATAAAAAATAATCACCCAACTTAAATCCAGCTTAATCCTCAAAAATGGAAAAATCACACAATATTGGTAATACCAATTTAAAACCAAACCAAATTCACCACTTTTCTGATTAATTTACAGTCTAAACATCTTCTAAAAAGACAAAATTTGAGCACACAATATAGAAACCGATTTTATCCAGAAATTTTTCAACAGTATCGATATGCACATGAGCTTTAATATTTTTAAAGCCCTATGATTTTTTAGAAAAACCATTTGGAAAAGTGCTACAATCGCGGACATATGTATTCTTTCAGGCCACCCATTCTCGGTGCCTATATTTATATCGTTAGGATTAACAATGACTGATAATGCAACTATCTTGCAGAATGTCCCAGTTGGCAAAAAAGTTGGTATTGCCTTCTCTGGTGGTCTAGATACTTCAGCTGCACTTTTGTGGATGAAACAAAAAGGCGCAGAACCTTATGCTTATACAGCAAACTTAGGTCAGCCTGATGAAGACGACTACGATGCGATTCCAAAAAAAGCGGAAGCGTATGGCGCAGTAAAAGCTCGCTTAGTTGACTGCCGTTTACAGCTTGCACTTGAAGGTATTGCTGCAATTCAATGTGGTGCGTTCCACATTTCAACTGGTGGTGTACCGTATTTCAACACGACGCCATTGGGTCGTGCAGTAACAGGGACTATGCTTGTTACCGCAATGAAAGAAGATGATGTCAACATCTGGGGTGATGGTTCAACATATAAAGGAAACGATATTGAACGTTTCTACCGTTATGGTTTGTTGACCAACCCTGCACTTAAAATCTATAAACCTTGGTTAGACCAAACGTTTATTGATGAATTAGGTGGCCGTGCTGAAATGTCGCAATTCTTGATCGACAACGGCTTTGACTACAAAATGTCAAAAGAAAAAGCTTACTCAACTGACTCAAACATGTTGGGTGCGACCCACGAAGCAAAAGATCTTGAATACCTCAATGCAGGGATCAAAATTGTTGACCCAATCATGGGCGTTGCATTCTGGAAAGACGACGTAGAAGTTAAAGCTGAAGAAGTATCGATTACTTTTGAAGAAGGCTTCCCTGTTGCAATCAATGGTCAACGTATCGAAGACCCTGTTGAGTTCATCCTTGAAGCCAACCGTATTGGTGGTCGTCATGGTCTAGGTATGTCTGACCAAATCGAAAACCGTATTATTGAAGCAAAATCTCGCGGTATTTATGAAGCACCAGGTATGGCACTTCTACATATTGCTTATGAGCGCCTTGTAACTGGTATTCATAACGAAGACACGATTGAACAGTACCGTATTAACGGTCTACGTTTAGGTCGTTTGCTTTACCAAGGTCGTTGGTTCGACTCTCAAGCATTAATGCTTCGTGAAACTGCACAGCGTTGGGTTGCGAAAGCCATCACAGGTACTGTGACTTTAGAGCTTCGTCGTGGTAATGACTACACCATCATGAACACAGAGTCTGAAAACCTCACTTATGAAGCTGAGCGTTTGACGATGGAGAAAGGCGATTCAATGTTTACGCCAATGGACCGTATTGGTCAGTTAACTATGCGTAACTTGGACATCACAGATACTCGTGCGAAACTTGGTATTTATACCAATACTGGTTTGCTTGCAGTCGGTACTGGTTCTGCTGTTCCTCAGTTAAAAGACAAAAACAAATAAGTTTGTTGAATGCCAAGAAAACCGCTCATAAGAGCGGTTTTCTTTATTTTAGCGATTCATTCTATACACGTCGATGTGGTTAAAGGCTGATAATAAATCTGATTACGTCCCAATTGCTTGGCACGGTATAAAGCCTGATCTGCGATCCCCAGCAACTCGACTTTGCTCAAATCAACCTCGCCTTTAAAGACTGTAATCCCTAAACTAATGGTGACAAATGGCGATACTTCAGACATTTCATGCGGAATTTCCAACCGCTCAATCGCTCGGTAAATATTCGAAGCAACTGCATAAGCGCCATGTGCATCGGTTTCTGGCAATAAAACTACGAATTCTTCGCCACCATAACGCGCCACAAAATCCATATGCCGAATCGCATTTTTAATAGATTTTGCAATCGATGAAATCACATCATCGCCCTTTTGGTGACCATAACAGTCGTTATATTTTTTGAAGAAATCAACATCAATAAACAAAATGGATAAAGGTGTTTCATCCTGACGTGATTGCTCATAATAGGTATCCATCATTTCGTCAAAATTACGCCGATTTGATATCTTCGTCAGCTCATCATTCTGACTTAAATGCAGCAATTCTGAGGTGTGTATTCGATGTATTTTTTCACTAATTTTAGCGCGGCGAATATTGAGAAAAATGATGCGCTCGCGGGCATAGATCATACGGCTGATGATAAACCCCAGCAAACAGCTACCCAACATCACACGCCCCATCACGATCGCATCAAACTTGACCAGAGTCGAAATCAGGACTAAAAATGAAACCCCAGCAGCTACTACGCCTGTGATAAAAACATATCCTGGTTTTACCCCAGTTAGCAAATACCCCAAGACATAAATCATGCAGATAATCATCATTGCTTGATGACGTAAAGCTTCGGTATGCACCGACATGGTCAACCAAGTCGTCGAGACCACAGCCCAAAACACAGAAAACATGGCTGCATAGGCAAAAAAAGGCTTCAGCTTGGTAAAATGTGAAAAAAAATAAAGGAATAAAAGACAAACTGCACCATTCAGCAATCCCAGTAAGCAATGAATAAAATCTTGTTTAAAATGAGACTGTTCAATAATCCAGTAATCCCCTGGAATCGTTAAAATGGCAAAAATAAAATAAGCCAAAACACCAGACCAAAGAAAGTCATTAATATTGCGACGCGCGCGCTCTAAGTTTAGTCGCCAAAACTCTTGTTCTAATTTCTGAGGAAAAACCTGACCAATACGACGGTTGTGTCGTGTAATCAGCTCTTCCATTTTTTCTTTATCGTACTGAAGTTTGGCGAGGTTGTATTTATATTCCATACCAGACCAGATTTAATTCTTGTAGTTGTTTAAAAATAACACAAATTTACAAAGATAAATCATAATAATCAGACAAGATGCCTTTATTTGTCATTACCATTTTTGCCGTATATGCATTATCATCTGTTTTATTTCTTTGACAGAAATCGCCTTGAATACGATTACGATTCTCCAGCCAGATGACTGGCACGCTCACCTTCGTGATGGTCTTGCATTACAACGTACGGTTCCCGATTTAGCCCAACAGTTTTCACGCGCTATTTGTATGCCAAATACCGTACCGCCTGTTAAAACGGTTGAGGAAGCGAATGCTTACCGTGAACGCATCATGGCGCATGTACCAGAAGGCAATGCCTTCGACCCACGCATGGTGTTGTATTTTACTGACACAACTTCGCCTGAAGAAGTCAAGAAAATTAAAAACTCTGAGTTTGTAAATGCGATTAAACTCTACCCTGCTGGCGCGACCACCAACTCAGATAATGGTGTAAGCGACATTCGTAAAGTCTATGCTGTCATTGAGCAACTTGAAGAGCATCAGGTTCCATTACTGTTGCATGGTGAAGTTACACACAATCATGTCGATATTTTTGACCGTGAAAAGCGCTTCTTAGACGAAGTTCTTTCTCCGTTGCTGAAACAATTTCCAAAACTGAAATTGGTTTTAGAACACATTACGACTAGTGAAGCGGCCAACTTTGTTTTAGAACAAGACCGCAATGTGGCTGCAACCATTACTCCGCAGCATTTACTGTTTAACCGCAATGATATGTTGGTTGGTGGTATTAAACCGCACTTCTATTGCTTACCCATTTTAAAACGCCAAACCCATCAGCAAACTTTGCTCGAAGTTGCAACCAGTGCCAACCCTAAGTTTTTCTTAGGCACAGACAGTGCACCACACTCTAAAAATGCCAAAGAAAATGCATGTGGATGTGCAGGCTGCTACAGCGCACCAACGGCAATTGAACTTTATGCTCAAGCATTCGATCAAGTGGGTAAACTTGAACGCCTTGAAGGTTTTGCCAGCCACTTTGGTGCAGACTTCTACGGTCTACCGCGCAATACTTCAACAATTACACTCGTAAAAGAAGACCAAGTCATCCCTGAAAGTTTAGACTATTTGGATGGTGAACACATTATTCCGCTGTATGCGGGTAAAACCATTCAATGGAGAAAAGTGTGACAAATGAAACATTGCCAATAATTGGTCAGCGTTTCCGTGGTTTTCTACCTGTTGTTGTCGATGTCGAAACAGCAGGTTTTAATGCACAGACCGATGCCTTATTGGAAATTGCTGCAATTCCGATTATTTACAATGAAGAAGGTCAATTTGTACCGGGTCCTGCACATCACGCGCATATCAACCCCTTTGAAGGTGCAAATCTAGACCGTCGCTCACTGGACTTTATTGGTATTGATCCCTTTAATCCCATGCGCATGGCCATGGCTGAAGACGAAAAAACAGCATTAAAACGTATTTTTAAAGCCGTCAATGAAGTCCGTCGCCAACAGAACTGTACACATGCGGTCTTGGTCGGTCATAACGCCCACTTTGATTTAGGCTTTGTACAAGCAGCGATTGCACGTACAGGGACTAAAAATCAAAACCCATTTCACAGTTTTTCTGTATTTGACACTGTCACCTTAAGTGCTGTGATGTTTGGACAAACCGTTCTTGCGAAGTCATGTATTCAAGCAGGGATTGAGTTCGATGGTAGAGAGGCCCACTCGGCTTTATACGACACTCAAAAGACCGCTGAACTGTTCTGTTATATTTTGAACAAACTCGCACCACACCTACTTGACACTCTGGTGGCGGATCAATAAGATACCGCCATCCTCGCAACGTCCCTATCGTCTAGAGGCCTAGGACATCGCCCTTTCACGGCGGTAACCGGGGTTCGAATCCCCGTAGGGACGCCATCTTATTCTATTTCTAGAACACATCACTTTTCATTTAATCGGTTCTGATTGACCACCGATATTTCATTTCAATTTTAACCATACGCTCGCTATACGATGCTTCGTATTTTTCAAGGTTGATTGCTATGCTTAAGAAATTTTTAATCTTTTTATTGATTCTATCGCCTTCTATTTTTTATCTATGGTTTGTCCAACAAGGGACCAATAACACCAAACAAGACCCTGTTGCACAAGAAATCCACTCAAGTGCTGAAAACAGCTCTTCTTATCCAACACCCGACCACTAAAAAATAGTCTTTAAGCATTTGTTTTTTAAATTGATACCGATAGTTCATCAGAAAATTTCAATTCACGTGATTTTTCATCTTATTAAAAACTAGAATATAACTTTAAGCCCATTGTTTGATTTTCTATGCAATCTGCAACGCCGCCTTCGCAATCCTCAACTGATTCACCGCAAAATACCTCATTAAAACGTGCCATGAGCACACGCCACCTGATCATGTTATCGCTTGGTGGTGCCATTGGCACAGGCCTGTTCATGGGCTCAGGCGAAGTGATCTCTCAGGCAGGCCCTCTCGGTGCTGTACTGGCTTATATTATTGGCGGGTTGATCGCATATATGGTCATGCTTTGCCTCGGGGAGCTTGCAGTACATTTACCTGTTTCTGGTTCATTTGGTGCCTTTGCAACACGTTATATTGGCCCTGGCACAGGTTATATGGTGTCGTGGATGTATTGGCTCGGCTGGTCGGCAACACTCGGCACCGAATTTACCGCAGCAGCCATTTTGGTACAGGAATGGTTCCCACAAACGTCAATCTGGTTATGGACGTTAATCTTTGCCAGTGGCGTACTGATTTCAAACCTCAGTTCAACCCGAGCTTTTGCAGAATCTGAGTTTTGGCTCTCCATGATCAAAGTCGCAACTGTACTTATTTTCATTCTATTAGGCTTTGCCTGTATTTTCGGTGTTATCCCTTTTCAGGGCTATGAATCTGCGCCCTTATTTAGCAATTTGACTGCACAAGGCTGGCTACCAAATGGTCTTATTCCGTTGTTTACCACCTTATTAATTGTGAACTTTGCTTTTAATGGCACAGAAATGATTGGTATTGCCGCAGGTGAAACTGAAAACCCAGAAAAAAATGTGCCCAAAGCCATTCATGCCGCGGTTTGGCGCCTCATTATTTTCTTTGTTGGTACTATCATTGTCATCAGTTCCCTGCTTAGCTACACCAACACAGGTTTGCAAGTGGGCGGGCATGGCGGCTTAAGCAGCAGTCCATTTGTGACTGTATTCACCCAAATGGGCATTCCTTATGCTGAAGACTTTATCCGTTTTGTGATTATCACGGCATTATTATCAACCGCGAACTCAGGCTTATATGCTGCATCACGTATGATGTGGGCCCTGTCCTCACAAAACCAACTCCCCAAGCTTTTTGCTAAAGTAAGTAAATCTGGCGTGCCTTATATTGCCATTTGGGTCACCATGATTGGTGGCTTGCCGGGCTTACTCTCAGAGCAGTTTGGTGCAGATGTCATTTTTAAGAACTTGATGGGTGTCGCAGCATTTACCATGGTGATTGTTTGGATGAGTATTTGCTGGAGTCAGTTTAACTTCCGTCGCCAATGGTTAAAGCAAGGCCATGCTTTATCGGAGCTGAAATTCCGTACCCCTTGGTATCCGTTGGTTCCGATCCTAGGCTTTATCTGCTGTACAGCAACTGGCTTAAGTATGGCGGCTGACCCTGAAATGCTTTCAGGTTTTATTGGTTGCTTGCTCTTTATGGCGGCTTGCTATGCCAGTTATTATTGGCTCTATCACAATAAAAACTAAGCATTCTAACCAAAAGTGAGCTCAAGCTTATTTTTTGAGCTCACTTTTGTAACAATAAAAAATTCATTCAATTTAATTACTTGTTTTGCCTAATGTTTGAACTTTCAACCATCACAGAGCAAAAACCCTTTTGACAAATAGGCCTTTAATCCTTAATATACGCATCACCTCGCAACGTCCCTATCGTCTAGAGGCCTAGGACATCGCCCTTTCACGGCGGTAACCGGGGTTCGAATCCCCGTAGGGACGCCATATCTTGATCTTATCCGATCAACACTTATTCATAATTACTATTATTTCATTGCAGATTTGCAGTTTTTCACTACAATAGCCCGCTTCATTCCTGAACTTATTAACGCTTATGCACTCATCTCCGAATGATGCTTCGCATCAGGGCAATTCTGCGCCTTTAAAACGCGCTATGAGTACTCGACATCTGGTTATGATTTCGCTTGGCGGCGCAATCGGGACTGGCCTATTTTTAGGGTCGGGTGAAGTCATTGCACAAACGGGGCCTGTAGGTGCCATTATTTCTTATTTCCTCGGCGGGATCATTGCATATATGGTCATGCTGTGTTTAGGGGAACTTGCTGTTCATATGCCTGAGTCTGGCTCATTTGGCGCCTATGCCAAACGCTATATCGGACCAGGTACAGGTTATACCATCACATGGCTGTACTGGCTGACGTGGTCCGTCACGCTAGGCACCGAGTTTACAGCTGCTGCACTTCTCATGCAGGAGTGGTTTCCAGATAGTTCAATGTGGATGTGGACTCTAATTTTTGGTGCTTTTGTATTTAGTTTAAATATGATCTCGACCAAATGGTTCGCTGAATCTGAGTTTTGGTTGGCTTTAGTCAAAGTTATCACCGTTGTTATTTTTATTTTATTGGGTCTACTCGCTATTTTTGGCGTGATTGGCTACAGAGGCTATGAAGCTGCGCCTTTATTTAGCAACTTAACGGCTCAGGGTTGGTTCCCAGAAGGCTTGTTCCCTATCTTTACCACCATGTTGATCGTGAACTTTGCATTTTCTGGTACAGAGCTTATTGGTGTTGCTGCGGGTGAAACCAAAGATCCTGCTAAGAACGTACCCAAAGCCATCAATACCGCGATTTTCCGTTTATTGATTTTCTTTGTGGGTACCATTTTGGTCGTGACTTCACTCCTTCCGCATCAAGAGGCAGGTTTAGCGGCTGAAGGCGTGAGTAGTAGTCCATTTGTAACCGTATTCCAACACATTGGCATTCCTTATGCTGAAGATATCATTCGTTTTGTGATTATCACTGCGTTGCTATCTGCTGCGAACTCGGGACTATTTGCCGCTTCGCGTATGATGTGGTCGTTGTCTTACCAAAAACAGTTGCCAGCAGTCTTCTCAAAAATCAATGCACGTGGTGTCCCTTATGTGGCAGTCATCGTGACTATGATCGGGGGTATGCCGGGTTTACTGTCTGAACAGTTTGCACCTGAAGCTATTTTTACCAATTTACTGGGTATAGCAGCGTTTACCATGGTCGTAGTTTGGATGAGTATTTGCTTAAGCCAATTTAACTTCCGTCGCCAATGGTATAAACAAGGACGTAAAAAAGAAGAATTAGGTTTTGCAGCACCCCTGTTTCCTATTTTGCCAATCCTTGGCTTTATCTTCTGCTTTATCACCTGCGTTAGTATGGTGTTTGATCCAAGTATGCGTATTAGCTTCTTTGGTTGTTTACTGTTTATTGCCGTATGTTATGCGAGTTATTACACCTTTTATCACAAGAAATCTTAATCCTTACTGTTAAAAAGAGCGACTTCGGTCGCTCTTTTTTTATACTGTTTTTATCGAGTACATCATCGGTGCATGCACGATGAATATTGTATGGATTCATGGGATGAATCAGCAGCATAAGACTGCGCGTACCCTGCTTCAACATTGGCTTGTGATCTTACAACAGGTACTGAGCGAACTTGGCTACGCATATGACCTAACTTATCTTCAGCGGCACAGTCGGCTGGCCTTTTATGGAGAACTTCTAACACGGCAGCATTTAGAAAACACCCTCAACGCCAGCACCCTCATGCCACAGCATTGGTCTCCTTTTTCCTTTTTGTAATCCTATTCCTGACGCACACCGCCGCACCCAATATCGAACATCAAGCTGAAATTTCTAAAAACCCTCAGCTCACCATTTCAGATGAACTCTCATTCAATAATAAAATTAAATACATCAGCCTCCTCGGCAAAGATCTGGCCTTACGTGACTTAGCCAGTTTAATCAACCACTTTCCGGAGTTGCATAGCAGCTTTATTCATCGTTTTTTGATGGAAGCGTATCTATATTTATCCAATCCACACTTCATCCACACAGTGCATACGCGTCTGCATGAGCACTTACACGGTACGAAACCCAATATTGTGATTGCCCACTCTCTAGGCAGCGTGATTGCCTATAATTATTTAATTCAACACCCTGAACTTAAGATTCAAACACTGATTACCCTCGGTTCACCACTTGCCTTTCGCGTTATTCAGTGTCATTTGCAGCAACCCATTCAACGGCCCGCTGCTTTATATGGCGATTGGATCAATTTTTATTCAGATGCTGATTTTCTAAGTGCTTTTCCACTGAACCAAAAACCGTTTGCTTTTACTCCCGCGATTATCAACAAGAAAATCACCACTGATATTGCTCATCCTCATCTGATCGAAGGCTATTTACACCATCCCGAGTTCATCAACAACTTGCTAAGTTTGCTTAAAAAATCGGCTTAAATCATATGATTTTTAATCATTTTATCTAGATTGTTTTAAATTTACGCACTCAACACTTAAAACTGGAATTATTTAGAGAAAAGCGTTTGACACCCCTCTATTTTCGCCCTAATATACGCCCACCTCTGAAACGTCCCTATCGTCTAGAGGCCTAGGACATCGCCCTTTCACGGCGGTAACCGGGGTTCGAATCCCCGTAGGGACGCCAATTTCAGAAGTAAAGTTTTATTAAGTCCCTATCGTCTAGAGGCCTAGGACATCGCCCTTTCACGGCGGTAACCGGGGTTCGAATCCCCGTAGGGACGCCATTACTTAAGATCAAAAGTAATCGGTTTTAAAACATCACTTCTGTACTGTCCCTATCGTCTAGAGGCCTAGGACATCGCCCTTTCACGGCGGTAACCGGGGTTCGAATCCCCGTAGGGACGCCATTTTTTCCAAAGCTCTGCATTCTTCGTGTCGATTTCTTCCATGACTAAGCAGAGTGTTTGGTACTTATCAAACCCAACGATTTCAGCCATTTGCATGACTTGAATGACGTTGGGTTTTTTACGTTTTGCTTTCCAATCAGAAATATTAGAAGGTGTAACTTCTAACGCCCAAGATAGTTTTTCATACGTTCCTAAACGTTCTTTGCAACGCTCGATAAGTTCTTTAATCATTTTTACACCTCTTGTTATTCCCAAAATTTGGAAGTACATTCTTTCCCAGATTATAGAAGTTTTTTTTAACCACAACTTCCCATATTTGGGAAGTTAATACAAAAAAAACACAAGGGGCATCGAATGACTAGCACTGGTGTATATACAAGAACATATCCAAAGCATCAGGGGGAAACTCCTGAATGCCGAATTGAAATTGAATATCGCTGCAATGAAGCAGGCGCAAAACAATTCGTATTAGATCAGCTTGCACATTTAGATCGCTTTAATGGCTCACCCGACATTATGAATATGCACCAGTTGCGTATTACTGGTCAGGTAGAAGCATTAAGAGCCATTGGCTTAATTAATATTTTCGACTTTAACGAATTAAATATGAAGTTACTGCAATACAGCTTTGCATATAACTCTCGTTTATTAGAAATCCCAGAACAAATCTAAAGAGTATAAAAAATGACTGAATTAGAAGCATTTGAGCTTATTGCCAGACAAATACATTTAGACGGTGTTTCCTCTATTCAAGATGGCAACCCATGTTCTGACACTGTTTCAGTCCTTTTTTATATTGAAAATTATTTAAACGATCAAGGTACACCGTCTGCGGTTGTTTCTGCCTTATCTGACGACCTTGATAAACACAATCAAGAATGTATCGAATTTAATGGGGGTTATGGCTATGAAAACTAATTATATGAATAATCAAGCACTTAACCCTTTATCCACATTACCAGTGTGGGGACCTCTTTTTGAGAAAATTTCCCCCCGTAGTAACACGGGGGAAAAGTGCCAACAAGATGCCCTATCGCAGCTCCAAAAAGCTTACAAAGATTACCCATTGCAAGAGACCGTTACTGTAATCACCGATGATGGCCCAAAGCCTGTGATGATTCGTCGTCCTGCTCATGGTGAAGTAGCAGTTATCGATTGGTTAAATCTGACCATGCATAAAGATACCTTTATGAACTCAGTAGCATCTAAGCATGCAGAAAAGCCCGATGAATACTGCGTATATGCCTTGGAAAACGTCATTAAAGATATTTTCGGCTTCGGCATAGAAAAAAAGATGGTCAAGGGGATTAATTATTATGAAGAAACCTACCAACTAGAAAATGATTGCGGTTTTATCTGCATTGGCGGGCAAAACAACACAATTATGCTCTCAATCTCAGGTATGGGATGTACTCATGGGAAATATGGTTGGGAAGAAGACCTACATGCTTGGCTATCGCTTTACGCTCATCGCCCGAAGATTACTCGTATTGATTACGCTTTTGATGATCTTCATGGAGTTCTTGTCTCGCCTGATTGGGCTGATCAACAAGATACTCTTGGGGGATTTACTTGTGGGGGAAGACCTCCTGCCTTTCGCACTGACGGCTGCTGGAAGCGCCCTGACGGTAATGGTCGTACCGCTTATGTGGGAAAAAGAACAAGTTCAAAATTCTGCCGTGTCTACGAAAAAGGAAAACAACTAGGTGATCCAAATAGTCTTTGGACACGTGTTGAAGTCGAGTTTAAGTCTCGCTCTTACTACATCCCTCTTGATGCTCTGTTAAATGCATCTGAACACTTCTTAGCGTCTTACCCATGTTTTCATATTTTTGATGATCAAGAAAAAGCCATCAAATTTGAGCTTTTAGAAAAAAAAGCCGAAATCGTTTGGGACAAGGCTATCGAAATTACACGCCATCAATTTGGCAAGTATTTAAACGCTTTTCGCAAATTCTACGGGGATGATTCAAAAGTCTTGGACATCTTAATGCCTGCAAAGGACGAGTTTCCAAAACGACTAAAACCGCTAACCGTAGATTTTGTTCAATCGCTCCCACCTACTGCGTTGCCTGCATAGGTTAGGGATTTTGCTTAGGCTATTTAGGAAGTACAAAAATGAAATTTAAAACGAATGCTGTCGTTACTGGTGCTAAGGCTTACAACAATTCAGTTGATGGTGTGCTTCATAACTTCACAAAAATTTATGTCATGACTGAATTTGGCGATTCGGGCTTTGGTTCTGCAACTGTCGAATACAAATGGGGCACTTCTGATAACTGTAAAAAGATTCAGGATTTGTCTTTCCCACTTGAATGTGAAATTCAAATGGAGCTTGTGACAAATGGTAATAAACAAATGACCATTGTTCATGACGTGCTTCCAGTAAATAAGTCTCAGCCTAAATAAGCAAAATGAAGCCTTTTGAAGCTTGTGTGGTTGCGTTCATGTTGTTCATCGTTTTGTTTTTACTCGGTGTTTACGACTAATTTAAGGATTTTAAGAAATGGCATACGTCTGTGAAAGCGTCGAAATCATCAATGGTTTGCAGACTTGTGTCTCATGGATTCAACAAGCTGAAAGTTCCTTCAACTTGTTGAATATGACTCCTGCTGAAGCGGACATGCTACTGAGTCAAACGCTCGTTTGTCTTGCAACAGTATGGGTTTACAACGTCATTAACGACGTATTTAACGGCAAATAAAAGGAGAATCCTATGCCAAATAAACAAAACGAAACTCAGGTTTCAAAAATCAAAACCAATGTTCAACGCTTAGCTTTAGCTGCTGGTGCTGCTGCTGTTGGTTCAACTGCTTTCGCTGCTGAAGGTGTTGATGCTTCTGCTGGTATCACTGTTTTAGCGGGTGCTGTAGGTGTAATTGCACTTGTTGGTGCTGCCAAAATTGTACCGAACGCAACAATTCAGGTTTGGGGATACGTTAAGCAAGCGTTTAACCGTACTTAATCCTAATAACTTGGGGAGTTCGCTCCCCATTTTATTTCGGAGGTCATATGTCTATTGGTTTCTATTACTTCATTCTCATGTCCGTTTGTTTCTATCTATTATTCAGGAAATAAAAATGAAAAAAATCATCACGTTTTTATTGTCCTTAATAATCGCTTATTCACCGATTTATGCTTTTGCGGGTGCTGCTGAACAATGGAATGCATCACCACGTCAAATGACTATTGCTGATATGGGTATGCGTACTCGTAACGGCATTGGTGTCGGAAATGTTAAAGCTGCTAACGGCATGATTAACGCTGACATTACTCAACGTGTCACTGTAGATGGTTCAAATGCAACGATTAACACGAAAGTTTCAATCCCTGCCAATGATGATTCTTTCAAGCGAAATACCGCTAAACATGCAAAAAACCTCTTAAAAGGTGGTGCTGTTGCTGTCGGTGCTGCTGCTGCAATGCAGCTTATCTTGGATGGTGTTGGATGGGTCATTGATGAGGGTGGAAAAGTAACTAAAAAACCAAATTTAGACGATCATCCATATAATGATCCCTCTTTACCTTATTATTTTTCAATTGGTAATACTTTTAAAGCACCTACTAAAAATAGTGTTTGTTATAAATGGTTTCAGTCAATTAATACTAATGGAAATGTTCAATATGTCGGTGTTTCTGGTGATATTTGCCAAACAATTGTAGGTACTGGATCTGTACCTAACAATACTACTAAAATTACTCAAGTTACTAATCCAAGTTATAATCCATCTGCTCCAAAACCTTCAAATGTTGTTGTTTCTGATGGTGAAATGGAAGATGCATTTTATAATTGGTTTAAAAATAATACGCATTCAATCACTGATCCAGTAACTACATATATTTATTCACCAAAAGATTCACAAGGTAATGCCTTGCCAAAATCCCCAGAGGGTTCAGATCCATCATTCGGTCCAAATGAAATCACCGATGAGATGATGGACAACTATATGGAACACCGAGATGCCAATCTCCAAAACCCATATACAACTTCTATTTCAGACTCTACTCAGACGGACGCAACCCAAAATCCTGATGGTACAAAAACCAGTACAACTACCAACCCTGATGGATCAACGACTACAACACGTACAGAAACTAAAACCGATCCCGATACGGGCGAAGTTACAACAACTGTTACTGAAACAACGACCATGCCTGACGGCTCAACATCAACAAAAACTGAAACATCGACACAAACAAAACCAAATCCAGAAACTTCCGAATTACCTGCATTCTGTGAATATGCTGCAACTCTATGTACATGGATGAACCGTGATACAGAACATAAGGCAGAAGAAAAATCATTATGGCAAAAGATCACAGAATGGTTTGATTGGACAAAAGAAAATCCTGATTCTGAGAACCCTGATAATGAAGTTGATGTAGAAGAACCTGAAGAATTTGATACATCAATCTTTTCAAAAGACCGTTTTAATGTTTCTAAATCTTGTCCAGTTGCTGAAACACACACAATTAGCTTGAGTGGTATCTCTGTTGATTTCTCATTTGATTTAACCCCGATTTGTACTGTCTTGGAATTTGCTCGACCTGCATTGGTTGCTTGTTCCTATTTGTATGCTGCTTACATTGTTATAGGAGCTGCACGAATTGGGTAATTTAATTAAAGGTTTACTAGACAGCTTTGCAGAGGGTTTTCTTAGCAAATTGATCAAAGGTGCTGGCATTTCTTTGATTTCAGGCACGGTTATTTTGACTGTTATTAATTTTTTGATTGATCGCTTTATTTCTGACTTCTTTGTTGTTGGTGATTTGGCTTCACTGGTCGGTGTAAGCGGATTAGATCAATGTATTTCGATTGTCATCTCAGCAATGATTGCTAGAGCCATGATTTCGTCAACTTCAATGAGTTTCCAAAAGACATAAAAAGACGATTGCAGAAGGAGGCGGAGGACGACGTAAGGAGGACGACAACGACGACTGCAAAGAGGATTTTAAAAATGATTTACTTGATTACAGCGACGCCAGGCTCAGGCAAAACATTGTGGGCAGTTAAAGAAATATTTGCACGTGTCAATGAAGCTGAACCTTGGAATATTTTCTCTAACATCGATGGTTTAAAGCTTGATACAGCTCAACCATTAAAAGAATCATTCAATGACTATCCTCCACGTTCATTAGTTGTAATTGATGAAGCTCAGAAGATTACGCATTTCTCAAAAAAATACAGACATCCTAATAAAAACGAGATGCATCCTGAAGTTGAGTTTTTACAGACACACCGACATGCAGAATTTCTAGACATTATTTACATCACACAAGCACCGCGTTTGCTGAATCCTGACGTTTTAGACATGGTTGGCACGCATATACATTTACATCGTCCAATGGGCATGAAAATGGCAACATGGTGGCTTTGGAAGTATCACCAGTTAAATCCGAACACCAAATCAACAAAAGCAGATGCCGAAGATTCTGGAACATTTACATATCCAAAGCATCTTTTTGATATGTATAAAAGTTCCAATGGTGGTACGGATTCGCACGGGAAAATTAAAATTCCTATGAAGATCATCAATGCGATTTGGATGCTTCTACTCATTCTTGGTGTTACTGGGTGGCTATATGTGAAAAATGGTGGCATGGAATCGACTGGTATTACTGAAAAAGAAGCAACGGAACAGGAAACCATGAAAGATAAAATTCCTGAACAAACAGCCAAAGACCTACCGCCTATGACTGATCTTAATCAAGATTGTCGTAAAGGTGTCAATGTAGAACGTCCTGAATGTGTTGAATGGTTCAATAATTATTCCAATGCGACTGCTACTACATCAGCTCAAGCGACTAGGGTTTCATACAATTCGAATGACCCTTATGCATTTCAGCCCCAAGCATTTATTGAAGTGAAAGACTATCCACGTTTGACAGGTTGTGCTCGCGATCTACAAGGACGTTATCGTGGAATTGATCAACAGGGCAACATCATGCCTCAAATATCTCAATCAGACTGTAAGCGATGGCTCAACGGTGAGCGCTTATTTGATTACACACGCGACCCAAACAAGGTGAATTCTAATGCTCCAGTACCTACTCAAACAGATAATAAGGAATCTCGTAAACCTGATATTCAGGAAGTTGAGAAACAAGTTCCCAAGGTAGATGCAGAAATTAAAGCAGAACAAATCCCATTAGGTACACCAGTTCCAAGAGATATTACAGGGGCTAATTCACTATGAGAAAACATGATGCTCATGTAAGAGAATATTTATGGAGAATGCGATTAAAGAGCCGTTATCCGTGGCCTACAGATGCAGTTTTCGTTTTTATATTCTTTATATTTGTAATGGGTATTTACCTCGGATATTCCTATGCATTTTATGCAAATGGATTATTTACTTGCTTTAAATGAGGTTCATTTTTAGCGTTTCTTGTTTATATTAAAGTCTCTGATAATCTCTGAGCGATCAGGAACTTTTGCGTACTTAATTGCTTTTTTGGATTTCAGTGTGATTGGGAATTTGTTGATTTCTAGGCTTTTGATGAATCGCCCTTTTTTCTTCAAACTACTGATTTCATAAACCAATATTTGATTTCCTCGCTTAATCACATGCTTTTCAAGCAATGCATCCTTGGCAATCTTGTACAGTAAATTTGTGTTTGATACGTATCTGTTTTTATTTATTAGGTTTTCAAACATTGCTATCTCAGAACGAGTGTCTACGAGTGATTCGAGGTCTCGATTTTATAACCTTCCTTTCCTTGATTACAAGCTCCCGTTTGATTTCAAACGGGATATACAGAGCATCCCGTAGGGTGCGAACTGATCGTATATAGTGATAATTCACTTAAAAAATAATTGTGGGTGAATTATGGATGTACAAGAAATTTTGCATTTTTATATTAAAAATGGTCTTTATAATTCAAAGCATAAGTACCATGACAAGATTAAATATTTAGAGTGGTTTTATTTTCATGATCAAATCACAATTGATGTGATTACTGACTATTGCACACATAGATCGCTGGAGGGAGTGAAGAACTCAACAATAAATCGCGAAATAAATTTGATGCGTGCTGCATTTAATTACTACCTAACCTACAACCATACTGCCAATTTTAAGAATCCATTTAATAGATTTAGATTGTTTGAAAATGATTATGTTCCAAGATTTTTAAGCTCTATTGAGTGTCGACGCTTATTGTCTTCAACATTAGATTTTCACAATACAATGCTCTATGACTTTATTACGTTGGCTTTAAATACGGGTTGTAGATCTTCTGAATTGACCACTTTGACTTGGAATAATGTGAATTTGGATGACCGCTATATTGTGATTAGAAATGCATTGTCTAAGAATAAAAAGACGGTCTATAAACCAATTAATAATGTTTGTGTCGCTGCATTTCTGAGATTAAAAAATCATAAACATTATGTTTTTTACAATCACACTACAGGCAAAAATATAAGAAGTTTTCGGAGGGGTTTTGAAAATGCTGTTAAAAGAGCCGATTTAGGACACGTTCGGATTCATGATTTACGCCACACTTTTGCCAGTTTCTTGGTTAAAAATGGTGTTCCCCTCTATCACGTTTCGACTTTACTGGGTCATTCTGATATTCGCATTACACAACGTTATGCGCATTTAGCTCCTGAACATTTACATGATGTTTTGAAACGCCTACCTGTTTTACAATAAAATTACAAAACTTTACAATAAATGTTGCCATGAAATATGACAGCTCGGACATCGCCCTTTCACGGCGGTAACCGGGGTTCGAATCCCCGTAGGGACGCCATATTTGAGATTGATTTTTCCTAAAGTCATCTCATAAAAAAGCCCAAGCATTATGATTTGGGCTTTTTTATTGCTTGTCTATTTACGATCAACTTCAATTAAAGCGGTCGAGGCAAAAATAGCCTGTGGCGCAATCACAGTTTCATTCAAGGGAATGTTTTTCCCATATCGCTGTTGCATGAGTTGCTTGACTTCAGGCGAACTTAAATTAAATTGTTTCAGTTTGGATAACGGCGCCAACTCAATGCCTAAAGCATCATGATAGGCCTTCCAGACTATTTCTGAGCAATATAAAGCACGATTGTCCCACTCAAAATAAAGATCATAAGGCTGGCCTAAGTATTGTTCTGCGTTCTTGATCAAGTGCTGCTTTTGCTGAACAGTCAAATTCGTTTTAAAGCGCTTCACCACATAATGCCGTTCAACTCCGCGATCAATCCACTGCTGAAGTGCAGTATATTTCACAGGCTGAACCGCCTCTAAAACCCATGATTTTCTATTTCTATTAACAATTAAACCCATATGGCTATAACGGGACTTGGTCGCTTTTTGTATCCCTAAACTTTGCTGAGACTTCGAAACATGAAAAATAATATCGCCCGTTTGATAGGACATATTCGCCCATAGCAGGTGAGGACTTACCAACAGTAAAACAGCACTTAAAATCGCAACATTTCTATTTTTCATCCTAGATTTCCTTTATTCTTCTTTTATAGATACGATCAATCACTTAAAACTAAAAATATTTATGATCTTACATCATCTTCAAAACTCGCGTTCACAACGTATTCTTTGGCTACTTGAGGAACTTGAGCTATCTTATGAACTCAAGCTGTATGATGCAACACAAGCTAGACAAACGAATCTGAAATTTCCAACGCTCGACATTCCACATGATACTCAGACGATACGACTTACGGAAAGCAGCGCAATCGTAGAATACCTATGCCAACTGTGCCAGAAGTTGATTATTCCTCATAAGCATACACAATATTGGAACTTCTGTTTTTATAGCCATTATAGCGATGCCAGTCTCATGCCCAATTTGGCATTGAAATAAGTTTTCCAACACATTAAACAACAAACACCTTTGCTTGTACGTTTTGTGAGTTTGGCCTTTCAAAGCGCGTTCAATCGTGCTTATTTAAACCCTGAGCTACATCGACAACTTAAAGAAATTGATACCCACTTAAACACGCATGCATACTTTGCAGGTGATGTGTTTAGTTATGCCGATATCTTGATGTGGTTTCCACTCTATGCAGCCAGTTATGCCACACCGCAGTTTGCTCAGTATCAGGCCATTCAACACTATTTTACCCAAATACAAAGCAGACCTGCCTTCAATGCTGCAATGGCACGTGGGCAATGGTCTGCTTCATATTTTGAACACTATTGGTCTATCATACAGTGAGGCTATGCTTAAGCTGACTTTCTAGAGTTGACTTGCCCTTTAATCACCGCCTTCACATTGCCTTTTAAATAATTAAAAAACACTTTGAGCGGTGACAGTTTCGGATTTGGTTGTTTACCTTCTGCGATATCCTTAAATTGTGCGGCATACCAGATCACTTCCATAATCGCCATTTTATCAATCATCGAAATGCCTGTTTTGATCTTATCGACTGCATAACGTACATCTTGCCCTGCAATTAAACGATTGGTCACGTCGGGTTCTACCGCAAATGGACGCGCCATCCCAATAAAGTCACACGCGCCACTCGCTAAGGCTGCGTTCATACCCGCAGCAGTACGAAAACCGCCTGTCACCATCAGCTTACACTGGACTTGTTCACGAATTTTTTCAGCAAACTCTAAAAAGTAAGCCTCACGTGCAATGGTCGACGCTTTACGTTTTTCTTGCTTCACCCCTGCCATCGCAGGCGCTTCATAGCTGCCCCCTGAAATTTCAATCAAATCGATCCCAGCCACATCAATAGCTTTAAATGTCGCAATGACATCTTCTTCCGAGATTCCGCCACGCTGGAAGTCTGCCGAGTTGAGTTTGACCGAAATAATAAACTGCTCTGACGTTGCCGCACGTACCGCTTTATAAATTTCCAATAAAAAACGCATGCGATTTTCAGCAGAGCCACCCCATTGATCTTGGCGTTTATTTGTCAATGGCGATAAAAACTGACTGATGAGATAACCATGTGCACCATGTAATTGCACGCCTTCAAAGCCTGCTTTCTCACAAACTGCAGCTGAAGTTGCAAAGCGCTGGATAATATCAAGGATTTCATCTTCACGAAGCGCTCGCGGAGTTCCAAAACTCATTGCTAAAGCAGGGCTAAACGGTACTGCTGAAGGTGCAACCGTTTCCCTATTTAAACCCTTAGGACACTGACGGCCTGGATGTGACAACTGCACCAATTGCACCATGCCATGTTTTTTACCAATCGCAGCCCATTGTTTTAGTGGTTCTAAGTCACGTTCGGTTTCAATCACCACCACGCCTGGTTCATTTTTAGCTCGGAAGTCCACCATCACATTGCCTGTAATGGCACAGCCTAGGCCACCTTTTGCCCAAGCCTCATACAAGCCTAAGTGCAAATGATTCGGCTGGCCTGCATGATTGGCGAGTGCTTCACTCATCGCCCCTTTAATCATCTTATTTTTAAAATGGACCTGCCCTACGTCGATTGCGCTTGCAAGCTGGCTCATGAAAATACATCCTTTAATATTTTTTAGTGTTTTTACTCTATGTGTTTTTTGGCTACAGTCAAGAGAATTTGACAATTCATTTTGTCAAATCTTTTAAGTTTTTATTTAGCAAAATAATTTTACTGATACTGACTGGCTTGAATCAATTGACGCGTATAGTCAGACTGCGGTTGCTCAAAAAGTTGTTCAGTGGCTTGCAACTCCACCACCTTAGCATGACGCAAGACCAAGACCTGTTGGCAGAGTGCTCGTACCACTTGTAAGTCATGACTAATAAACAAATAGCTCATACCCTGCTCGTGTTGTAGACGGCGTAATAACGCCACAATCGAACGCTGCGTACTTCGGTCTAAGGCCGAAGTTGGTTCATCTAAAATCAATAGTTTAGGTTGAAGCACCAAGGCTCGTGCCAAAACCACACGCTGCCTCTGCCCACCAGATAGCTCATGTGGATAATAGCTTTTAAATGCGACTGGCAACTCCACCTGAGTTAAGACATTCTCAACATGCTGTGTTCGCTCAAACAAAGACAAAGGCTTTAAAGTTAAACCTTCTGCAATGATTTGCTCAACACTCATACGAGGGTTCAAACTTGCAAACGGGTCTTGAAACACGATTTGAAAATCACGACGTAGCGGACGTAATGCCTTTTGCGAGAGTTGGTTTAAATCATGCTCTCCAAACTGGATCTGCCCACGACTTTCAATCAGCCTTGCTACAGCCAGTGCCAAAGAACTTTTGCCTGCACCACTTTCCCCCACCACTCCCAAAGAATGCCCTTGAGCCAAGCTCAAGTCCAAAGCTTCAACCGCAGCAAGATACTGTGTCGTGCGATTAAACCAGCCTTTTTTAATCGGAAATTTAACCTCAAGTTGTTTTAAGCGGAGCAAAGGTGCTGCATCTTGTACGCTAATGGCTTGACCAAAAGAATGATTGAGTAGGTTTTGAGTATAAGCAAACTGCGACTGCTCAAAAATCTGCGCAACCGCCCCTTGCTCTACGACCTTACCTTGATGGATGACCACGACATCATCAGCATAGTTTTTCACCAAATTGAGGTCATGGCTGATCAAAATCATGGCCATGTTATGGCGCTGTTGCAAAGACTTCAGCAAGTCTAAAATTTGAACTTGTAACATGACATCTAGTGCCGTGGTAGGCTCATCAGCAATCAAAATGTCAGGCTCTTGCACCAGTGCCATGGCAATCATGACCCGCTGACGCTGCCCGCCAGACAACTCATAAGGAAAACGCTGTAACACACTTTCAGGATTTGGAATACCCACATCCTCTAGCAAGGTAATTACTCGTTGTCGCGCTTGAGCTTTCGACCAACCCTGTGACCATAAAGTCTCGGCAATGATCTTTTCCACCCGATGCAAAGAATTTAAAGCGGTCATTGGCTCTTGAAAAACCATCGCGATTTTTTGCCCACGAATCGGCCTAAGTTGCGCATCGCTCAGCTTTAAGAGATTTTTTCCGTCTAATAATACTGAGCCTTGCACTTGTAAATCTTTCGGCAATAAACCCATCAAGGCTAAAGCACTGACCGATTTTCCTGAACCGCTCTCTCCAACCAGCGCCAAAGTCTGCCCAGCACGTAGTTCAAAACTGAGCTGATCGACTAATACCCGTTCTGAACTGTGAATGCTCAGGGCATTCACTTCAAGTATCGGAGCTGTTCTATTGGCGTCTAGGGTCAAATGCATCGCGCAAAGCCTCCCCGATATACATCAGCAACGCAAGCACAATAGCCAAGCTAAAAAAGCCAGACAGAGCTAACCATGGTGCATTTAAATTATTCTTGCCTTGTAACAAAAGCTCACCTAATGATGCCGCATCAGGCGGTAGGCCATAGCCCAAGAAATCCAGTGCGGTTAGCGCTGTAATATTGGCTGTTAAGATAAAAGGCAGTTGTGACAGACTCGAGCTGATTGCGTTAGGTAAAATATGCCGAAAAATAATAGCTCGGTTGGTGACACCTAAACTTCGCGCAGCACGGACATAGTCCAACTGGCGGGCCCTTAAAAACTCAGCACGTACCAGTGGAACTAAAATCGTCCAACTAAATAACAGCATGATTAAAAATAACCAGTAGATATTTGGGCTGAACATGCTGACTAAAATCATCACCATGAATAGCATGGGTAGCCCACCCCACACTTCTAAAATACGCTGTCCGATTAAATCGACCCAACCACCGTAATAACCTTGTAGTGCACCAATCACAATGCCCAGTACAGCTGAGCTGAAAGTCAAAACAAAACCGAACAACAATGAGACACGTAAGCCATATAATATTCGTGCCAAAACATCACGACCTTGGTCATCTGTCCCGAGCCAATTTTGCATCGTGGGTGGTGACGGTACAGGGACAGTCAAATCTACATTGGGAGTTTGATATGAATATTGGATCAACGGCCAAACAACCCAACCTTTTGCTTGAATCAGCTGTTGTACCACTGGATCTTTATATTCAGTTTCAGTTTCGAACACACCGCCAAAAGTCGTTTCAGGATGGTGTTTCAATACAGGGAAATACAAAGCATGATCATACTTAACCAACAGCGGCTTATCATTCGCGATCAATTCTGCAGCTAAAGACAGTACAAAAACACAAAGAAATAAAATACAACAACTAAGACCAAGCTTATTTTGCTTAAATCGCTTGAAACCTGCCTGTAAAATAGGTGACATCAGCCTCTCCCTTGCGAATCAAAATGAATTCGCGGATCAATCAGCTGATACAACACATCGCCAATCAGACGCAGCAGCAAGCCCAACAAAGTAAAAATGAACAATGTGCCAAAAATCACAGGATAGTCTCGTTGCACAATCGCCTCAAAGCCCAATAGGCCTAAACCATCCAGATTAAATATGATCTCTATAAATAAATTGCCCACAAAGAAGTAAGCGATTAAAGCTTCAGGTAAGCCTGCCACCACAATTAATATCGCATTACGAAACACATGACCATACAACACTTGAGACTCAGTCAGGCCTTTAGACCGTGCCGTCAGCACATAAGGCTTGCTGAGCTCTTCCATAAACGAATACTTGGTGAGATAAGTCACTGTAGCAAAACCACCAATCACCATCGCTAAAAGCGGTAAAGCCATATGCCAGAAATAATCTTTAATTTTGCCCCATAGTGACAAGTCCGCAAAATTCTCCGAAACCAAACCTTGTAAGGGGAACCATTGGAAGTAAGATCCGCCTGCAAAAAAGACAATCAAGAGAATTGCAAAAATAAACGCAGGAACCGCATAAGCCACTGCCAACAGGAGCGATGTAGACTGATCAAATACTGTGCCGTGCAATCGGGCTTTTTTGATGCCCAAAGGAATCGAAATCAGATAAATTAGCAAAGCACTCCACAGCCCCAAGGACACGGATACAGGTAATTTATCCTTAATCAGCGCTGTAACGGACCGGTCTTTAAAAAAGCTCGTGCCGAAGTCCAGTTGCGCGTAATTTTTCACCATTTCAAAAAAGCGTATATGCATGGGCTGATCAAAACCATAATGTGCTTTGATCTTTGCGAGCATTTCATCACTGAGCCCTTGCGCGCCTTGATAGACATTTGAGCCCGTACCTGCACCGCCCAGATTACCCAAAGTTTGCATAGCTTCCGCTTGTTGAATGGCTTGCTCAACAGGACCACCGGGCGCAATTTGAATCACAGCAAAATTGATCAGTAAAATCAGAAATAAGGTCGGAACGATCAGTAACAGCCTTTTGAATATATACTTACGCATCTCAAAAACCCCTATGCCTGTTTATTGCTTGGCTGACTGACCTAAATACTGACTCACCTGTTTCGCCTTTTTGGCATCACTCCACCAATAATCCAACCCGACATGTAACTGTGGACTTCGTGCCGGTTTTTGATACATGTTCCAATAGGCATACCATTGATCCGCTTTACCATAGGTTGGAATTTGATAATAACCTGCACGCAGTAATCGATCTAAAATACGCGTTTGCACGACCACTTGCTTACGATCAGGCGTTTGAATCAACTGTTGAATCATCTGATCAATTACCGGATTTTGAATACCCGAATAATTATAATTTCCCACCTGATGGGCTGAAGCACTGCCCCACAGTTGCACCTGTTCTTTGCCCGGTGTCAAAGACTGTGGCATCGTTTGTAGGGTCATATCAAAATCTTGAGTCCGCATACGCTCATAGTACTGCGGTGTATCAACCTGTCGAATGTTCAGCTGTATTCCTAGACGCTTTAGATGGCGAACAAAAGGCGTAATTTCACGCACAGCATCACTCGGCTGAATCAGAAACTCAAACTGAATCGGCTTATTCTTCCGATCTAACAGTTGACCTTTGGCATTATATCTATAGCCATTTTTTAATAAAATCTGTCGTGCGATAAGCAAATTATTTCGATTGTAGCCCGATCCATCTGAAGCTGAATAACGCCAGTTCTTTAAAACACCTTCTCGCTGCACAGGATGCAATTTCGCTAAATAAGGCTTTAAGATTTTGATTTCAGCAGCCGAAGGTAGCCCCTTCGCCTCTAGTTCGCTATTAGAAAAATAACTTTGCAGGCGTTGATATTGCCCATAGAACATCGCTTTGTTTTGCCATTCAAAATCGTAGGCATAGGTTAAAGCTTGGCGAAAATAAATATCTTGAAAAGGCTGACGACGGGTATTAAATACAAAACTTTGCGTTGGAATTGGATTGAAATGCTTAAAGCGATATTTTTTAACGAGACCTTGTTTCACTGCAGGAAAATTATAAGCAGTCACCCATTGTCGTGCGGACTCTTCCTCATGCAAGGTATATAAACCCGCCTTAAACGCAGTAAAAGCAATATCTTTGCTACGATAATACACATAACCCACGCGGTTAAAATTATAGCGCCCTTGGTTGGCCTTTAAATCTCTGGCCCAATACTTTGGATTACGCTTATAAACAACCCGCTGCCCGGCATTGATTTTCTCTAAGAGATAAGGGCCTGAACCTAAAATCGGTTTGACTGAAGTTTGACTGAAATCTTTGCCCTGCCAGTCTTTTTTGGAATAAATTGGCATTCTGGCTACAATCAAAGGCATTTCTACATTATTTCGGGTTTTAAAATGCATTTTGACGCTGTATTTGGACAACACTTCTGTCTTGGCTAAATCTGACAAATACATCTGTAAGCCAAAATTGGATTTGCTTTGAAAGATATCAAAACTGAACTTTACATCGGCTGCGGTAACAAGACTACCATCACTAAACCGTGCTTTTGGGTTTAAATGAAAAATGATAGCGTTAAAGTTTTCCGGGTCGTAGCTGACCTTTTCTGCCAGCAATGGATACATCACCGCAGGCTCATCCAAAGAACTACTCATGAGTGAGTCAAATAAATAGTTGGTTCCCTCAACCGCAGTACCGCGACCATTCATGCTGTTTAAGTTATCAAAACTCCCAATGACTGCACGTGTTAATTCGCCACCCTTCGGTGCCTGCACATTGGTATAAGGCAGATGATCCAATTGGCTGTATTTTGGCGTAGCATAAGGTGCAATAAAAGGCATGGTCTGCAGTGCAGACCATGCCTTAAATGGAATCGCTACAAGGCTGAACAGCAAGAATATTGTTCTAACCTTCATCGGAGCTTTCTCTGAAATTGCATTTCAACTCAATATTAGTTCGGCACCTTAATTACATCGCCAATGCGCAACTGCGTATTCGGTTTAATATCATTGAGCTCAGCCAATTGCGAAGTGTCCATACCATAACGGCTTGCCAGTCCAATTAAGGTATCACCACGTTTCACTGTGTACTGTGAAATCAGTTTTGGGATTTGAATGGTCTGCCCAACTTGTAAGCCCGCACGCGGACTCAAATTATTTAAACTAGCAAGCTCTGACACAGACATCCCAGCACGGTTTGCAATTGAGTTTAACGACTCACCTGACTTCACTTTATAGGCTTCAGTTGCACGGCTAGAAGTCGCTTGTGGCTTTGCTGCCACTGTTTCTGTTTTGATTGGAGCTGAATCAACATCACCTTCAATTTTTAAACGCTGACCAACACGAACATTCGCCGTACGGCTTAGGTTGTTTAATTCAGCCAAATAGTTCAGTTGCAAGTGATATTTACGCGCAATGCTATTTAGGGTTTCACCCGATTTCACAACGTGAATATCGGTTGAGTTATTACTTGCAGTAGTTTGTTTTTCGACTGTTTTCGGCGTTTCAACAGCAGGCACTTCACCCGTTAATTTGAGTTTTTGACCCGCACGTAAGCCCGCTGTACGACTCATGTTGTTGAGGTCAGCAATATAATCCATACCCAAATTATATTTCGAAGCAATCGCAGTTAACGAATCTCCTGACTGAACGGTATAAGTATCTGGCACGGTTGAACCCGCAGGGATCTTAATACTTTGACCCACTTGCAAGCCGCTATTGGTTGACAGATTATTGAGATCAGCCAACTCCGACAAGCTCATCTTCGACTGTGATGCAATGCTATACAATGTGTCACCACGTTGTACTTTATAACTTTCAACTTTGAACTGTGGCTCAGCTTTGACTGGAGATGCTTTGGCACTACTTGTCATTAAGCTTTTGACATCATTGAGTGGCACATTAATTTTTTGTCCAACCAACAGGTTACTGCCCGCATTTAAACCCGCTGTTAAATCTGCCAATTCTTGATTTGACAGCGCATAGCGGTCTGCAATCAGTTTCAGATATTCACCACGTTTCACGGTATAAGACTGGGTTGCCACTTTGGTTGGGCTGCTGGTTTTTTCATCGTTGGATTTAGTACGGGATTGTGCTGTTTCTTTTAAAGAAAGCTTTTGTCCCACACGTACGCCACTGGTCACACTTAAGCCGTTATAGTCAGCCAACTGTTTTAAGCTTAAACCGAACTCATCCGCGATACCGGTTAAGGTATCATTGGCACGAACAGTATAACTCTCAGGTTTAGTCTCAGCTTTCACGGTAGAACGTACTTCTACTTTTTCAGCTTGTGGCTTTGCATCATATAAATAAATCGATGTACCGACATAAAGTGTGGCATTGGCATCCATTTGGTTCCACTTCGCCACATCACGCCAGTTCACCCCATTTTTGGCAGCAATCAGCGCCAAAGTATCACCCGGTTGTACGGTATAAGTTGAACGTTTACCTTTTGGCGGCACAATCACAATTTCAGAGTCAGTCTTAACAAAATTTTTGCCTTGATTCCGCTTCACTTCATCTGAATCTAAACGAGTATTGTCAGCCACAGACTTTGGATAAGCAAAACCTTTGGTTAACTCTTTGCCTTGCAGTTCAGCCACTGACTGACTGGTTTGAATTGCAGTCAGCTTAATTTTACCATCCAAAGGATCTACAATTTCTGTCCCTTGAGGAGCCAAAGCCTGAATTTCAGCTACCACCTCAGCTTGTTCTGCTTTCGTCGCAACTGGTTTCAGAACTTCATCGACAGTTTTGCTTTGACCTTCGGCTTGAATTGCCGCGGTTAACTGCTCACGCTCTGCCGCTGAAATTAGTGGTTCAACCGAAACGGGTTTCACTGGGGTCGCTGGCGTAACCGCAACTGGAATACGCGGCGCACTTGGAATATCACTATTGGCAGCAAAAGCAGCCAGTGCATTAGACCCTTTAGGCGTTGAACCACGGGTAGGCGTCGCAATAGCAGTACTGCTTGACGACGTCACTGTAGACGAAGTGGCAGGCTTTCCTGTTGTGGTTTTTGTTGTTGTCGTCGCTAAAACAGGTGGTGTAGTTTTCGACGGTGTGATCGCTTTGGTGTTCAACGTTGGCGGTTCAATTTTGCTTGGTTGAATCGTTTGGTTATTTTCAGGCAGTTTGGTATTTGCAGATGCCCACAAGCCGCCTGAACCACCCTGTAATTTTTTCAAACGTACATCCACTGAAGGACTCAAATCCGCAGGAATTAAAATCCGCATTGGACTTGCACCATCAATCCATTCACCACGGTGTCCCGGATTTAACTGATACAGCTCGGCACGACTTAAACCTGTAATCGATGCAACTTCATTTAGACTCACCGCACCCACAGTAATTTCTCTAAAGTGCGGACGATTGGCAATCGGCGGTAAGTTGATGTTATAGGCATTTGGATTTTTAATGATCTGTGCAACCGCCAAGAAGCGTGGCACATAGTTCATGGTTTCTTCAGGCAGTTTTAATGACCAATAATCTGTCGGCAAACCTGCGGCTTTATTACGGTTAATCGCTTGTTGAATACGGCCCGGACCTGCGTTATAAGCCGCTAGTGCAAGTTCCCACGAACCAAACTGGTTATATAAACTGCCCAAGAACTCATACGCAGCACGCGTTGACTCGACCACATCACGGCGACCGTCGTATTGGCTACTTTGTTTTAAGCCATAAATGCGGCCCGTACTTGGAATAAACTGCCATAACCCCGCAGCTGCAGCACTACTGGTTGCAGCAGGGTCATACGAACTTTCAATCACAGGCAGAAGAGCCAGCTCTGTTGGTAACCCGCGACGCTCGGCTTCTTTAACGGTGTGATACAAATAACGTGATGCACGTGCACTTAAACGATCCAAATACGGTTGGCGTGAAATGAACCACCCGCGCTGTGCATCAATACGCGGATTCCAATGATCGGTGTTCATTTTAAAGCCCACGGTCATACGCTTCCAAACGTCACCGTGCTTTAACACCAACAGTCGGTCCCCTTCCACCGCACGCATGTCGGTTGCAGAAAGTAAATCTTCTAAAGAATCTAGACTATTTGCGTCTAAGTAGTTCGATCCGACTTGTTTGGATTTAGATGTTTGCGTTGCACTTTGCGTCGAGGAGCAACCAGCCAGTCCAAGTGTCGCGAGTGCTGAACCGAGTACTGTAATTTTAAATAATGTCGGTAACATCGGTTGGCCAAAAATGGCAGCTGACTTATACATAAGAAAATCCAAACAACTCGTATAAAATTTATTTTTTAGATCTGCCATTGTAGTAAAGCACGCCGCAGACACAAGGCGTTAATTTAACTTGAAATCAGTATAAATGTTACAAGAAATTAAAAAAGCTGCATCTTATACACTTCTCTAGTGCATTTGCGTTATACAATGGTGCCCGCTTAGTTTTATTTTCAGTTTACGGAAGTTGTGTATGTCACAAACAATTACCCTGTATGTCGATGGTGCTTGTCGTGGAAACCCTGGTCTTGGGGGATGGGGCGCGTACATTATTACAGAAACTGAAGAACATAAACTGTGTGGCGGTGAAGACAACACCACCAATAACCGTATGGAACTCACCGCGGCCATTGAAGGCATTCTTTTTTGCCCAACCGATGCGAAGTTGGTAGTCTGGACCGATTCAACCTATGTCAAACGCGGCATTACCGAGTGGATTACGGGTTGGAAAAACAAGAACTGGAAAGACGTTAAAAATCCAGATTTGTGGAAAAAACTCGACGCAGCCTGCCAAGGCCGTGATATCGACTGGCACTGGGTCAAAGGCCATGCAGGTCATGAAGGTAATGAAATGGCAGATCAATTGGCAAACCTCGGTGCCGATCAAACACAGGCTCAACTTCGTCAGTCTAAAACAGCGACAACAGAACCGTCTGTAGATAAAAAAAAAGTTGAACCAGACTGGTTGTTAAACGACCCTTTTGGTTTGGGTTTCGATAACGAAGAAGCCGATGACAGCGAAGATTTAACCGAAAGTGAAATAGACGTTGCAGAACAAAAGCCAAGTTTAGTCGCTGAACCAGAACTTGCTACAACGGTGCCTTCTATTGAACAAACGCCTGAAGTTGCAACAAGTGTGGATTTAACACAACTCAAACAACATCCACAAATTGTGATTACTCCACGTAAAGTTGAGGTCTTTGGGCCTCGACAGCTCATCCTCGATACAGAGACCACCGGTTTCTATTATCAAGATGGCGATCGCATTATTGAAGTTGGTGCGATTGAAATGGTGAACCGGAAGCTCACTGGCAGCTCTATTCATATCTACATCAATCCGAAAAAACCTGTAGGCGACTCTGAAAATGTCCACGGTATCTCTGATGACTTTTTAAAAGATAAACCGCTGTATCAAGAGATTGCAGACACTTTATTTGCCTATCTCAAAGGTGCGGAAATCATTGCGCATAATGCAAGCTTCGATATGAACTTCTTAGACATGGAGTTCAAGCGTGCAGGATTTGTTGCGCTTTCTGAAGTTTGTGCAGTGACAGATACCCTCGCGATGGCAAAATCTAAGCATCCGGGGCAAAAAAACTCACTCGATGCCTTAGTTCGCCGTTACGAAATTCCACAGCGTGACCGTACCTTCCATGGGGCCTTACTGGATGCTGAAATTCTAGCCGACGTTTACTTGGCTATGACAGGTGGTCAGGTTTCCTTTGATATGGATGCCCTGTCACATAGTGAACAACAAAATGGGCAAAGTCAGCGTCAAACACTGAATATTGAACTGGCGGTAATTCACCCTTCTGCAGAAGAGCTTGAAGCACATGAGACTTGGGTCAAACAATACCAAGAAAAACATGGCACACCCTGCCTTTTTGCCAAATAAATTCTAAAGTTTTTGTTAACTTTTGTATTACAAGATTTTTCAGTTAGGCTATAGTGATGAACAAGTTGCTATGCCTTCTTTGGGCCACATATAAACACGATAAAACACTAGGATAGGTGCAGATCAATGTCTTACCAAACCTCTATTCATTTTGATCCAACGGCGCTGCTGATAATAAAAAATGAAGTGGATAACTCCATTAAGCTGGTTGAATCAGCTGTGAGCACCTTAGCAGAAGATCAGACTTTACCTTTTGGGATTGATGATGCATTAAACCAATTTGAGCAATGTGCTCAAGTGCTTGCATTGATTGATATGTCGAGCTTGGCCAAAATTGCTGAATATTCCGCAGAGCTTATGCGCAAGATCATGGGGAATCCTGCACAGATTAATACGCAAGATGTGATTGCACTCAGCGAAGGCACGACCATGCTGAAGCGCTATATTGAGTTCATTTGCTTAAGAGAAGTGAAAATTCCACAGTTTTTACTCGATACCTTAAACCGTCTTGAAATTGCATTAGCAAAGCCTCTAACGCAAGAAGGTCAACACATCGAGTCCTTACTGGACTGTATTACCCCAGATTTCAGCCTCCCTCAAGCACCAAGTCTTGAAAAATCTCAATATGTTCACCGCTTGTACAAGCTGTCTTTAAGCCAAATGCTGAAACAAGAAGAAAGCGAACTTGATTTACAAGCAATGAAATTGGTGGGCACTTATTTAGCGGGTCTAGCAGAACAAACGCCGAGTAAACAATATTGGAACTTGGTCTATGTTGCACTCAATCAAATTGAACAATTGCTCATTAATGAACCACGTTTACGCACTTTGATTAGCATCGAACGTAACATTGCACAGTTCTTTACTGCGCCTGAACGTTTCAAAGCCAGCCTCACCGATCTTGCCAACATTCTCAGCCTATGTATCAGCCAAGAAGACGAAGTTTCTCAACACATCCGTGGCAAACTCAATATTGGCGATGACTTACTCACAGATACGCAGCTGCAAGTTTTCAGTCGTCATCTGTATGGCCCAGATTTCGACACGATGCATACCATTAGTGATTTGGTGACCACCGAAATGTCGCAAATCCGCAATGACATTGAGTACAACTATCAAAACATGACGCCTGAGAAAACCCAAGAGCTCCAAGCAAAACTGGTCGATTTGGCGAACATCTTCAAAGTATTGAACTTAAATGAAGCGCATAATGACTTAAACCGTCAAGCAGCATCACTTAGTCAAGCAGATATGCTGAAAGATGAAGGTTTTGCGCAGCAGTTGATGAACGTGATCTTGTCGGCAATGAACTCGATTGGCGTGTTAGAACGTCACCATACTTCAAGCCGCCTACAGCTTCGTGTGAACAACATGAATATTTCACTAGACCGTTTAGATGAAGCCCATGCTGCTTTATTGACTGAGGCTAAAACGTCTATTGACTTAAGTAGTCAAGCGTTGGCGCAATATCAGCAAGAACAAGATTTAACTGCCCTTGAGAATACTCCTGCACAACTACGTGAAGTTGCTGGCGCAATGCTGTTCTTAGGCGCTGAAAATGGTCAAACTGCTCTGAATCTTTCAGCAGATTTTGTGCAACAACAAATCACGGCTGAAACTGCGCTCACTGCCGCTCAGGTGAATCATGTACTTGATGCTCTCGCAAGTGCAGATATTCTGATTGATAACTTAAAAAACAAACAGCCTGTATTACACAGTATGTTTGATGTAGCATTGAACAGTAGCCAAAAACTAAAGACTGTTGCCTAATGTCAGAACTTTCACTTGCTTATATTTTCCACCAACAACAATTGTTGGTGGACCATAACTTTCAATTGCCTCGTGTAGAAAAGCTAGCAAGTGATTTAAGTTTTCACTCGGATGATCAAGTGATTGCCCGAGACCTGCTAGACAATGAGCCAATCCCTGATGGCTTAGAACTCATCCCAATTCGCCAGTTGCTTCCACTCTGGAGCACCAAACAATTCGAACAGGCCAGTCGAGCTATTCAACTGTTAGAATGGCGTCGCAATCATAAATTTTGTAGTCATTGCGGCCACGCCACAGAAGCGCATGCCAGCGAATATGCCATGATCTGCCCTGCCTGCGGTTATCATCAGTATCCACGAGTACAACCCTGTGTTATCACCGTCATTACACGAGGTGAAGATGAAATTCTGTTGGCAAAAAATGCGCGTAATACCCGCAGCAATATGTATGGTTTGATTGCAGGCTTTGTTGAAGTCGGTGAAACCTTAGAAGAAGCTGTACGCCGCGAAACCTTGGAAGAAGTAGGCATTCGAGTTAAAAATGTTCAATACTTAGCGAGCCAGCCTTGGCCTTTCCCAAGTAACTTAATGATTGCATTTAAAGCAGAATACGCATCGGGTGAGCTTTGCTTACAAGAAGAAGAAATCAGCGATGCCCAGTTCTTTAAGTTTGATCAATTGCCTGAAATTCCGTTCAAAGGCAGTATTGCACATGCCATGATCATGCATGCGACAGAAGGCACAACGGTCGCGGATGACACACGTGAGTGGCTGTAAGCTCACTCACCATCGCTACAACAAATACACTTTAAAACCTAATTAGTGCTTAAGCGCATCCTCGAGCGCCTGCATAATTTTTTGCTTGGTCGTGAAGTAACGACTAAACAAACTCGATACTGAACCAATCATTGAAATATGACCAATGCGTGGCACCGTCCAAAGTTGACTGTAGTTGCCTTTTTCTTTCAACCTACGATCCAAATCAACAGCATTGCTTAACCCAACAACATCATCATTCTCAGCAACCAACAGATAATGTTTAACCCTATTCGACTCGACGAAATAATATGGCATCACTTCTTGATAAGGTCTGTTCTGATCAAAAGCATCCGCACAAATTGGATCACCTTTATAGTCAAAATGATAAGGGCCTGCCAAACCAATAATAGCAGTAATTTGACTGCGGCATTGTATTTCATATGGCTTCGGATGATAGAGCGCAGACATCACATTAAACGCGCCCGCAGAATGCCCCATCAACACCACTTTTTCAGTCGAAATTTGATATTTAAGCTGATGTACATTGAGATAATTTAAAGCCAAGCTGAGATCATCAATAGAGGCAGGAAAAATATGCTCAGGCGCCAAGTGGTAGTTAATTACAGCCACATCAAAGCCCTCTTTGGCAAAGGCTTCACCAATAAAACGATAATCTTTTTTATCACCATGCATCCATGCGCCACCATGCACAAATACAATTAGAGGACGGTGTTCACGCGGTGTTTGCGTGCGAAAGAGATCTAAACGGTGTCGTGCGCGTAACCCATAAGCTACATTTTCTTGGACCGAATAACCCTTACGCGGTGTTAAACGGTTAAGGGCATAACTACCGACATCATAAATACGAAAGTCACGATAGAGTAATCTTGCATACTCTACCGAACGATTCAGTCTTTGAACAAAAGGCTGAAGCTTATTGAACATTATTTGGCTCAACTTGGTCTGGGTCTATCGCAACAGGCGTTTGCTCTGTCGGTGTTGAATTAATCATTGGTGATGCAAATGCACTGGTCGTTTGCGTCTGTTGCTCTATATTATCCACCAGTGTGATAATTTTAGTCACATTCCCCACTTGCTGTAACACTTGGTTTAAATCGGTAATTTCAGCACCATTTAAACGTCCCATCACATATAACACGCCATCTTCGGTGTGAATACGCACTTTCGCATCTGAAACAACAGCAGCTTTCATGATCAAGCCACGTGTATTTGCTGTAACTGAGGTGTCTTGCATGATGGTGCTATAACTAATTTGGTTTCCAACTGTAATGTAGTTATGCACGGTTTTGACGTCCGACATCGCCCGTACATTGTCTTCAGCCAATTGACGTAAGTGTTGATCGGGTACTTGTCCTGTTAATAAGACATTGCCATGAAAACTTTCGATATTGACACGTGACTGTTTAAAACGACTGTCCAATTTATATAAGTTAATTTTTGCAGTACGCTCAATTGAAGAGTCAATAAAGACCTGCCCTAATGAACGTGCACCGCTTTCTGTTCCTACAGCGGCTGTTCCTGTCCCACCCGAAATGAAACTTGCACATCCAGATAAACTTGCGACGCATAATACGGTCATTGCAATACGATTGAACACTCAGCAAGACTCCTCAACTTTTCAAACTATTTTAATTCAGCATTTCAGCTTTGATTTTGTTCAAAGATTAATAAAGTCTTGATCAAAAGTAAAAGCATTTTCTATCCATTGCTGATCATAAGTGAATTTTGAAAAATCTTGCTGTATGGTTTTTGCAATTTCTTTAAAAAAATCAAAACAAATCACATCAAAGCGGCAATAATATTGCTGGAAATGTGGATGATCTTGTAAAAATAACATCGCCGTTTTGGCTATTTTACGTTGTTTTGAATAGGAAATTGTTTCAATAGCCTGCGCAAAACGCGTTTTTGAGCGTGCTTTGACCTCAACAAAAACCAATTCCTGCCCTTTTTGTACAATCAGATCAATTTCACCAAAGCGCGAATGATAATTGGACTGCACATGAACATAACCCTGTTCTTCTAGCACAGTCAAAGCTTGTTGCTCTGCCCATTGTCCCAGTTTCATCTCTTTATCTTCCCTACTTCGTTTTTATTTTTTTAATCATCACATTTCGAAAAACTAAATATCGATCAAAAATCTCACGCCTTGATGCTTAAAACCGCTGCTGTGAGTCTCTCGAACCAATCAATTCATTTCATTCTACGTTTTAAAGCTTTCTTGGCGTTTAGATTTCAGTCGAATGTCTTACCAACTCCTGCAAATCCATCGCCGACAACATTCTAGCTCACGCCACGACGGACAATTCAGGTAGAATGCTTATCGCGGTATCGGTTGAATGCATCAAAGCACTCAAGCCAACCTATTATTTTATTATTTTGCAGCGCGGAGAAAACCCATGAGTGCCCAGTTATTTGTAGTCGCAACCCCTATTGGGCACTTAGATGACATGACTTACCGCGCAATTGATGTACTAAAATCAGTCAAAATCATTGCTGCTGAGGATACACGAACTTCGGCGCAATTACTGAAACACTTTAATATTCAAACACCGCTTACCGCATGCCACGATCATAACGAAAGCAACAAAATTGATATCCTCATTCAGCGTTTGTTGAAAGGTGAAGATATGGCGCTTATCAGTGATGCAGGAACACCTCTTATCAGTGATCCAGGCTTTAAATTGGTTCGTGCCGCACAAGAGCATAATATCCGCGTAATTCCTGTACCGGGCGCATGTGCTGCGATTGCTGCTTTAAGCTCAGTGGGCTTACCCAGTGACCGTTTCAGCTTTGAAGGTTTTGTGTCCTCGAAACAAACCCAACGACTGGCTAGTTTGGAAAAACTCAAAGACGAAACACAAACCCTGATTTTTTATGAAGCACCACATCGTATTTTAGACAGTGTCAGCGACATGGCCAAAGTCTTTGGTGCTGACCGCCCTGTCGGTTTTGCCCGTGAAATTACCAAAACCTTTGAGACCATCAAGAAGATGACTTTAGGTGAGTTGGTTGAATTTATTGCAAATGATCATCATCAACAAAAAGGTGAAATTGTGCTGGTCGTCGGTGGCGCGACCACTGAGAAAGATATGGCACAAGAAAAACTCGACCAGCTTTTAATGCGTCTCTTACAAGATTTGTCAGTGAAAGCTGCATCACAGTTAGCGGCTGATTTGACCGGCATCAAAAAGAAAATTGCATACCAACGCGCTTTAGAACTAACTCAAAATCAGGCTGAATAGGCTTCGGTAGCTTGAAATAAAAGTATTGTTATTGTTTTGAATGAAAAAATAAAGAGCAACAGACGTAAGTGCTTTGGCCTTTCTCTGCTGCTCTCCATGTTAAGCGGTTCCATGCGAACCGCTTAACTCAAATTATGTAGTTATGTCATTTAAAATTTATAAGCATGTGTATGGGTTGACTGATCGTCAGTTACAATCTCTATCGAATTAGCTTGCTTCTTGGTAAATACGACCGCCGGGTAGTTGGCAAAAGTATTGTTTCAAGGCATCCAAACAACGATGGATCTTCATCGGCTGTTGTTCATGCTTTGAAATGATGGCATATAGCGTAAAGTTAGGGAGCTTCCACTCTGGAAGAACTTCCACTAAAGAACCGTTAACCAATTCTTTTTGCACATCCAAATATAAAATACGTGCAACCCCATGCCCATGTTGACATAAAGTCTTTGTCACTAAAATATTATTACTGGCTACTCTTGATTTCATGTCAAGTTTAACCGCGTCACCTGTCACCACATTTTTAAAATCAAAATCATGATTATTTTTCATAATCGTGATCGGAATAAGATCATGATTTTTCAAATCTTCAGGTCGTGAAATTGGTGCAGACTGATTCAAATAGCTCGGTGAAGCAACCAAAATCTGTTCCACGCGCGCCAATGGCACGACATGTACGCTTTGATCGTCAACTGTTGGGCTCATTCTTAAGGCAATATCAATTCGCCCATTCATCAAATCCACATAATGATTATCTGCTTCAATATGAATAGATAATCCGCGATGTGCAGACATCCAATGCGACAAAGCAGGAATCACATGATTGGCACCTAACTCTGGCGTAGTGGCTATTCGCAGCTCACCCACGAGATCATCGCGCAATTCATTGATACGTATTTTGCCACGTTCAGCAGCGGCGAGCATTTCTTGACAGCTGTGGAAAAAAGCCTGGCCTGCTTCAGTTAAATTCAACTTTCTTGTTGAGCGATGTAAAAGAACAACTTCCATCTCTTGCTCTAAAGAACGAATTTGCTGACTCACAGCACTTGTAGTGATGCCTAACTCACGCGCGGCACCACTAAATGAACTCTTTTCAACAACACAAGCAAAAACACCCATTGCCCGTAGTTGATCTAACATAAAATTCTCTCTGGATTCATGAGAAGTTTTCATCTATTTGATAAAAACAACTCATTGTATTATACGGTGAATTTTTTGCGTTGCATCCAGATTTTTTAATTTAATGGTAAAACTATAGTCGGATTGATTGGCTTGCCATCTAAGCGTACTTGGAACTCTAACATGGTGCGCGTTGCACCTGTGGATCCCATTTCAGCAATTTTCTGTCCTGCCGTCACATTTTGACCGCTCTTCACATTCATCGCACTGTTGTGTGCATATGCTGTGATATAACCATCAATATGCTTAACCAAAATTAAGTTCCCATATTCTTTCAATCCGTCTGCTGCATACACCACTTGGCCATCTGCTGCTGCATAAATTGGATCACCTTGGTTACCAGCATAGCGAATACCTTTTACATTATTTGCTAAATTATAACCTTGCAAAACCGCGCCATTACTTGGTTTTACCCAGCGTAAAGTTGAACTTTTCGAGCTCGCAACAGGTGCGATCGGTACTTTAGCAGGAGTTGTTGTGGTTGTGGTGGTCGTATTTTGACTCGGGAGACCAACATTTTGACGTTGAATTGGAGCCGTTTGTGTAATAGGTTGCGTCGTAGTTGTTCGTGGGCTACCAGAGGCTTTTAAACGTAATGACTGCCCCACATAAATACGATACGGCGCAGCAATATCATTCATGTCTGCAACAGAGGTATAACTCAGCCCATAACGAGTTGCAATACCGCTCAGCGTGTCGCCTGAACGAACTGTATAATAGTCTGGTGCTTTCGCAAAACGTGTTGCATTGTTAACCTGTGGTTTAGAAGCACAACCACTCAAAATAACAGTTGAAACTACAGCAGTGGATAACACGACGGTTTTCAGTAGTGCTGTAGGAATTGCAATGAAACGAATTTGAGACAACACAGACATTTATCTTACTCTCTAAAAATACAAAAAATAATCAGTTTAATTTGCGCTAAGATTAGCAAAAAAGTATGTGAAAATAGTATCTCTGCGCGTATTTTCACAAAGTTATAACAAACAGCTGAATACATTCCTTGTATTGCTCAGCTGTAGCGCCTTTTAAGCACTTATTTGCCCTTGTAATGCATGCAAAACTTCATAGTTGGTTGCATCCATCTGAATAGGCGTAATACTGACAAAACCATTTGCCACGGCGAAAAAGTCTGACTCCACCTCATCATAGCCTCTTTTCGGTTCCGCCACAGCTTCACCTGCAAGCCCAATCCAGTACACTTGACGACCACGTGGGTCAACATGACTGGTAATCGGCTTAGACTGACGACGACGTCCTTGATAGGTAATTTTAGCGCCCTGTAACTCAGCCACATCTGGAATATTAATATTTAAAATATGGCGTGGTGGTAGTGCTGGCAAGCCTTGTTTCACAAAGTCATGCACCCACTGTGCCGCATGATGATAATCTTCTGGGCGGTTGTACGAACGGACTTCAGGGCCCGCAAGTGATACCGCAATGGCTGGCTGTTTCATTAGACGCCCTTCAAAGGCTGCTCCAACTGTACCTGAGTAGAGTACATCATCACCCAAGTTTGCCCCGCTATTGATGCCACTAACAACCAGATCAAACTCAAAGTCAAATAAGCCATTCATGGACAAATAGACACAGTCCGCGGGTGTACCATTGACTGCCCACATGTCGGATGCAATTTCGATTGGACGTAAAGGTCGATCTAAAGTTAAAGCACTGGAAAAACCACTGCGTTCACTTTCAGGTGCTACAATCACCACGCGACCTAATGGACGTAAAGCATGTGCGAGCGCTTGAATACCTGGTGCAAAAACACCATCGTCATTAGCTATTAAAATATTCACTGATGGATCTTCTTAAATCTATATTAATTTAGAAAATATATATAAATCTTTATTTAACTTTAAATTTAATCTATTTTAGTCTGTATTAGTTCGCACTAATCTGTCAAAAAAAACGGGGACTTTTGCGGGTAACTTAATGCTATCAGATACTAAAATAAAATCACTAAAGTCTAAAGAAAAAGTATATAGAGTGCTTGATGCAGAAAGGTTATACATTGAAGTTAGACCCACTGGCAAGAAAATCTGGCGATTCAAATATACATTAAGAGGAAGGAACGGTAAGTTTTGGTGAATATCCTATTGTTTCACTTGCAGAGGCCCGTGAAAAGAAAGATGAATCTAGGGCCTTGTTAAAAGACGATATAAACCCTGTTGATGAAAAAAGAAAAAGAAGGCAGAATCTGTTACGGCCTCATCCAATACTTTTACTGCTAACTGCATTCGCTAGTTCACTATCTACTGTATCACAGCTTATCTCTAAAACATTACTTATTTCACCTCCAACTTTACTCATGTTAATTCATCTATATTTATAAAAAATCAAAAAAAACTATTTTAAAAACCTAACCAAGCCTAAAACCGGCAGAGTAAAACTTGAAGTGCGACATAAACCACCTAATTAATTTAAAGGGTTTATGGAGTATATAAAATTGTCATACCATCATCTTAACTTTGAAGATCGTACTGCATTAATGCTTGAGTCAAGAAAAGAAGGCTTTTCAGCCAGAAAATTTGCTGAACTCATTAAAAGACATCCTAGTACGATCTATCGTGAGCTTAAAAGAAATAGCATCAATGACGTTTATCAAGCTCGATATGCTTCTGATAACACCTTCGCTAGACGTAGACGTGGTCACAGAAAACTCAAAATCGATTCAATCCTCTGGAAATTTATTGTTGAAGCGATCCGTTGTTTATGGTCTCCTCAGCAAATAGCAAAGCGTTTAAAGACATTTCCTGATTTGGATCAAACAATGAATGTAAGCCATACAACGATTTATTCAACGATACGCGCATTACCAAAGGGTGAGTTGAAAAAAGACTTATTATCCTGTCTGCGTCATGAAAATAAAAAGCGAAAAGCTAACGGTGAACCTAAAAAAGATTCTATATTACAGGATATTAAAACTATTCATGAGCGCCCAGCCGAAGTTCAAGAAAGAAAAATACCGGGTCATTGGGAAGCTGATTTAATTAAAGGTAAAGACAATAAAAGTTCGATAGCAACACTTATTGAACGAAATACACGGCTCTGTATCTTGGCAACATTACCTGATGCAAAGGCAGAATCAGTGCGCAAGGCTTTAACTGAAGCTCTGAAATATTTACCTGCAGAACTGCGTAAAACGTTGACCTATGACCGTGGACGCGAGATGGCAGAACATAAAATACTTGAAGAAGATTTAGGCATAGATGTATATTTCTGTGACCCACATTCACCCTGGCAAAAAGGCACATGCGAAAATATGAATGGTTTAATTAGGCAATATTTACCTAAAGGGATTGATTTAAATCAGGCAGATCAGCATTATTTAAATCAAGTTGCCATGTCACTGAATACTCGTCCTAGAAAAGCGTTAGATTGGCTTACACCATTAGAGAAATTTGCTCAGCTTGTTGATTATCATAAGACTTTTCAAACTGTCGCACCTCATGTTTGAATTCGCCCTAATATAAAAGCTTATTTTCAATAAAAAACACATCATAATACCCCCTTGCCTTTTAACCACAAAAATATTGAAGTTATTATTTAGAAGCAATTAATAGAAAAATAAACAAATCTTTTTTAAACAAGCTACTAATAAAAATATCTCCATCGAAAATAAAGTATAAAAATTCAAAAACCATTTAATAAAGTATCAATAGAGTTAAAATACATATAGCTTACTTTTAATTTTAAAGAGGAATACAAGAAATAATTTCTTGTATTCCTGTTATAAGATTGGGAGAACCAAGTTGATAATTTCACCCATTTCTTTGGATCTATTAATTTAAGTTTCGACTTTACTTATTTGAGCTTAGCCATTTGGTCGAGTCACAATCGGGAAAATTGAATCTGGACGTTTAAACATTGCAAAGAATTTTCCAATTTTCAGTGGATTACCTTTGACTTTACTGTCTTTAGAAAGCAGGACTTTTACCCCTTCTATTTGACCTGTAATCATTTTTAGATATAAGGGCTTGGTTAAGGTTAATGTAGGGCAATCCAATGCCAAATCTTTACTTTCATCATAACGCTTAAACTGCATGACTGAGTTTTCAACCCATAATGAAAAATGCTCTTTGGTATCCGACAAAACCAGATTGATACACTGGTTTTCATTTTTTAAATTTTCCACATCTAAATTTGTCGCCATAGCTTCAAGAAATCTTTCAGTTGGTGTATGAATCAATAAATCACTCGGATCAGAAGTATTTTGTAGGGGTACATTATTTTGTAGCTCTTGAGCGCCCACCAAAAAGAAATTACGCCAAGTTGAAGCCTCAGCAGCATAGCCCAATTGACGATAAGTATTCGCCAATAAGTCTTTTGCTTGTTGGTTTTGAGGGTTATTCAACACAATATGTTTTAAAATCTCGGCAGCCCATCTATAGTCAGCTTGAGCGTAGGCATCCCGCGCATTTTTCAATGCATTGTTCTCCCCACCTGCTAACTCAATATATTTTTTTGCAACAGCTTTAGGGGGTAATGGATCTAAATTGGAAGGATGGGCATCGAACCATCCCATATAATATTGGTATACTGCTTTTACATTATGTTTTAGGGTTCCATAATAGCCATGAGCATATAGTTTTTGATCAAGTGCCGCTGGAAGCTTAATTTTTTCGGCAATTTCAGCGCCATTAAAACCAGAGTTCATATATCTCACCGTCTGATCATGCGTGAACTTATAAACATCTCGCTGGGTTTTAATAAAATCTTGAATATTGTCATTGCCCCAGACAGGCCAATGATGCTGTGCAATCAATACATCGGATGCTTTGGCATGCTGCATTGCTTGGTCTAGATAGCCCACCCATTTTAAGGCATCACGGACTTTAGCACCCCGAAGGGTATAAAGATTATGCATGGTATGAGATAGAATTTCTGCGCCGTTATAAAGTTTCAATGATGGGATAGAGAACGTTAATTCTGCTGGTGCTTCTGAACCCGGCACGTTATAAAACACAAAATCCAAGCCATCAACCGTCATTTTCTGTTCTGGTTGAGTGATCAGTTGTGTAGGCTCAAGGATGCCCATTTTTCCCACAGCAACAGCCTTACCTAAACCTGTATCCACCAATCCTTCCGCATTTTTAGGTAGAAAAGTTCCATACATATAAGTCGCACGACGTATCATGGCTGAACCTGCCATCACATTTTCACTGGTCGCTTCTTCCATAAAGCCTTTTGGCGCAATAATTGGAGTTTTTCTAGCGTTAATTTCTTCGCTAGAAAGAACGCCTAATGCACCACCAAAATGATCGATATGGCTATGGGTAAAGATAATGGCTGAAATTTTTTGCTCACCTAAATGCTGTCTAGCAAATTTAAGTGCTGCTTCAGCCGTTTCTTTAGAGGTTAATGTATCCACAATAATCCAGCCAGTATCACCCTGAATGATGGTCATATTTGCCAAATCAAAACCACGAATTTGCCAAACTCGATCTGTTACTTTAAATAGCCCAACATTGTTGTTTAATTTTGCTTGTCGCCATAGAGTGGGATTAACGGTATTTGGTGCTTGATCTTGTAAAAAACTAAATGCATCAAAATCCCAGATAACATTGCCTTTCTCACTTTTAATTTGACCTGTTGGCTTGGCAATAAAGCCCTTTTGAGCCTGATTAAACTCAGTCATATCCTCTAAGTTATACTTCGCCTTATATGTATTATTTGATTCAATGACCGCTTTTTCTACTACAGTATTTGCTGCAAAAACAGAAAATGGCAGAATAAGCATCAATGAAACTGTTAAAAACTTAATTTTCATCTTCTTTCCTTTTTTTAAATAGAGGTGGTCCCACATGTTTGAACAACTAAAAGCTTATTTATAAGTGATACTCTGCTCTAGTTAAGCTACCTTATTTTGTTGTGGTAGCTGGTCATAGTAAAACTCATCTGGAGTCATTTTGTCCAGACTCGAATGAGGTCGTTTCAAATTATAAAATTCAAAATATGCGTTTAATTGCTTCTTCGCATCCAAAACATTGCTGTAGGCTTTGAGATACACCTCTTCATATTTAACGCTCCGCCATAATCGTTCAACCATCACATTATCAACCCATCGACCTTTACCATCCATGCTGATTTGGATGTCATTTGATTTCAATACATGGCAGAGTAAAACTTGAAGTGCGACATAAACCACCTAATTAATTTAAAGGGTTTATGGAGTATATAAAATTGTCATACCATCATCTTAACTTTGAAGATCGTACTGCATTAATGCTTGAGTCAAGAAAAGAAGGCTTTTCAGCCAGAAAATTTGCTGAACTCATTAAAAGACATCCTAGTACGATCTATCGTGAGCTTAAAAGAAATAGCATCAATGACGTTTATCAAGCTCGATATGCTTCTGATAACACCTTCGCTAGACGTAGACGTGGTCACAGAAAACTCAAAATCGATTCAATCCTCTGGAAATTTATTGTTGAAGCGATCCGTTGTTTATGGTCTCCTCAGCAAATAGCAAAGCGTTTAAAGACATTTCCTGATTTGGATCAAACAATGAATGTAAGCCATACAACGATTTATTCAACGATACGAGCATTACCAAAGGGTGAGTTGAAAAAAGACTTATTATCCTGTCTGCGTCATGAAAATAAAAAGCGAAAAGCTAACGGTGAACCTAAAAAAGATTCTATATTACAGGATATTAAAACTATTCATGAGCGCCCAGCCGAAGTTCAAGAAAGAAAAATACCGGGTCATTGGGAAGCTGATTTAATTAAAGGTAAAGACAATAAAAGTTCGATAGCAACACTTATTGAACGAAATACACGGCTCTGTATCTTGGCAACATTACCTGATGCAAAGGCAGAATCAGTGCGCAAGGCTTTAACTGAAGCTCTGAAATATTTACCTGCAGAACTGCGTAAAACGTTGACCTATGACCGTGGACGCGAGATGTCAGAACATAAAATACTCGAAGAAGATTTAGGCATAGATGTATATTTCTGTGACCCACATTCACCTTGGCAAAAAGGCACATGCGAAAATATGAATGGTTTAATTAGGCAATATTTACCTAAAGGGATTGATTTAAATCAGGCAGATCAGCATTATTTAAATCAAGTTGCCATGTCACTGAATACTCGTCCTAGAAAGGCGTTAGATTGGCTTACACCATTAGAGAAATTTGCTCAGCTTGTTGATTATCATATGGCTTTTGAAACTGTCGCACCTCATGTTTGAATTCGCCACCTTTAAAAAACATTCATATTATTTTCATTAAGATAAATCATATATATACCTCCTTTCAAAAAACCAATAACCAACTTTTACATATTCAATCTTATAACAAGAAATATTGACATCCATTTTTCTTTCAAAAGTAAATTGTTTAGCGTAATATGGAAAACCACTAATACTTATATCCATGGTACTATAAACTTTACCATCAATATTCACATCATATAATAAAAAATCACTACTATTTCTATGACGATATTTTTTCTCTAAGAACAAGCACCCCCTAATAATATTTTTATCATCTAGCGCCAACTGTCTTGCTCTTTTTTCAAAAAAATAATCACTAATAAAAGGTTGAATAATAACCATTATTAAAATTGGATATATTATAAATTTCACATTACCCCTTATCACAACACATTCATAAAATCAAATATAAAAAAATGATTTAAATATTTAATTAAAAACTTAGAAGAACTCATATCTTATTAAACGTTCTATTTCTACACGGCTTTGTTGTACAAACCTATTTTTGACAGCTTATTCAGAAATATAATTTCCAAATGAATAAACCTATAACTAAATTTTATCGCTCAACGAATTGATCCTCTTATAATCAAGCCTTAATCAATCGAGTAAATATATTAATTTGGTTTAATCCTACCACTCAATGGCAGAATGCCATTTGCAACATTACTCCATGAAAAACGTATTTGGGCTGAAAAGAATTTAGCTCAAATTTAACCTAACAGTCTTAAGCAAATATCTGTAACTATCAGCTCAGGTTTGAGCTAGTATACACTATTATAAAAACACGCTTTAAGTATGAGTATATTGAGCCAATTTATTCGCGTTTTTTACTCATTTCGGATAACAAATCCAGTTGTATTTCTTGTATTTGGGCTAACCTATTCCACTGATGCATCAACAGATGATCTAGTTTTTCATTTAAGTGTTGAATTTCTAACTCTGCCTTTAAATTAATTTTATAATCGTTTTGCGAACGCAATCTGTCTTTGGCTTCCTGTCTATTTTGGCTCATCATAATCACAGGAGCTTGAATCGCTGCAATACAGGATAAAATTAAATTTAATAAAATAAAGGGATATGGATCGGCAGGGTGCGTAACCATGACCACTGTATTGACAATAATCCAAATGGCGAGGAAAGTCGCAAAGCACATAAGAAAAGCCCAACTACCACCAAAGGTCGCAATTTTATCTGCCAGCCTTTCCCCTAAAGTCCAATTTTGATCCAACTGATTTTCAACATTTTTGGTGATCACTTCATGTTGTTGCAAACTTTTAATCACCTCATATTCAAGATCAGTCACCTCCCCCTTTTCAGACTTTAACAGTGAATGAACATACTGAATTCGATATTTGGTTAAGTCTGCTTGGCATATATAACTTTGAGGCGACCATTCTGGAAAATCATGTGAAATTTCTTCGGTAATAGATTTTCGTATTGCCCCCATAGGAATGAGATTTTTAATGAGGAATTTCTGCCCACAGACTAAACATTCATGACTTTGATTTTTTTCGCTCATGTTCGTTCTCTTTTATAATCATTATTGGTTTTGGGGAGATAAACATCATCGAACAAATTTTAAACCAATGTCAAATTTTCAGCACCTCTAAGATTAGCTCCTCATTAAGTTTTTTCTAGACAGTAGCCATGAATAAAAAAATGCCACAGATATAATCATAATTCTGTGTCTTAAATAAGACTAAACAAGTCCATATCATCAGGCTAAAAATTAAAAAAATCCAGCTTTAGAGCAAGGAGACAATCAATGCCTAACTCCGCAAGGCCTATGCGTTTAGGTCTACTTTTTCATGCCATATTACTCACAGGTATCGCCGCTAACGTAGAAGCGAATACACCACCTGTAATGTTGACTTATCCTAAAGATTTTATATACCCAGATGTAGATCATGGTCTAAATGAAAGCCTTTATCCGAATGAGGCCGCCACTGCTAAAGAAATCGCGAACATCATTGAAATGACGATCCGAAAACAATATGCCACAGATATCGCGCTACGTGATGCACATCCTAAAGCACATGGTTGCGTACGCGCAGAATTTAAAATAAATGAGACATTGCCTCAAAACATGGCTTATGGTGTTTTTATTCCAGGAAAAACTTATCAAGCGTGGATTCGTTTTTCGAATGGATCGAGTAATGCAAAACAGGCGGATATAAAAAAAGATGCACGCGGCATGGCGATCAAACTTTTAGCCGTGCCAGAGAAAAACCTTTTAGATGAACCTGCGTCTACGCAAGATTTAATCATGATCAATCACCCTGTATTCTTTGTAAATGACCCCGCTCGTTATCTATCATTTATGCAAGATATCAATAGCGATCGATTTCTAAAAAAACTGCATGTCCCTTTTGCATTAGGAACGAAAGGAACTTGGATTGCCTTAAACACTAGAAATAAAATTTCAAATCCACTGCAAACCAGATACTGGTCTATGGTTCCCTATCAGTTAGGAGTCGGCGATCATCGTCAAGCAGTAAAGTACTCTGCTCGTGCATGTTCAAGCGTTGTTAGCCCGATTCCAGCTACTCCTCAAAAGGACTTTTTAAGAGAGACACTTCGAACGACGTTACAAGATCGTGATGCCTGCATGGAGTTTTTAGTACAACCTCGGACATCCAGCGCAATGTCTGTTGAAGACTCGATGACGGAATGGAAAGAAGACCAAGCTCCCTTCTATAAGGTGGCCACTATTCGTATTCCTCAGCAAGTTTTTGATACCCCTGAGCAAAATAAGTTTTGTGAAAACCTATCCTTTACACCATGGCATGCATTAGCTGAACATAAACCACTGGGTGCGATAAACCGAATGCGCAAAGTCATATATGACCAGATTAGTCGCGTCAGACATGAAATGAATTCGGCTAAACAAACAAACGCTAACAATGTCGGAGATCAATAAGGAGTCCTATGGTTAAACTCGATGGCCTATTAATCTGTGTGTCTAAAGAAGAAGTCCATCTGGTGATGAAACTCCTTCCAGAACATATTGAATTAACTCATCAAGAAGAAGGCTGCATTTCTTTTGAGGTCAAGCAAAGCCACGACCCTTTTATCTGGGAGGTGCTAGAAGTTTTTGATAGCATGAAAAGTTTTAAGCATCACCAAAGTAGAACGGCCTCGTCCATTTGGGGAGTGAAAACACAAAATATTAAACGACAGTATAAAATATCTGAGGGTGAATAAGGTTTAACTTTCTAGCTATAAAATGACACTTCTATGACTAAAACTTGAAATAGCCCTCAAATGAAAGCTATCTCTATTCAGACCTTAAAATTTAAAATGTTCTGTACTAAAAAACACAATGAAGAATAGCGATTTTTGTATGGATCATCATGCATTGAGCAGGTGTTAAAGCTAAGAGCTTTTTAGTGAGCAATCGCTGCTGCTTTGGGTTTAAAAGCCACCAAACAAAAGACGATAAAAGCACATAGAACAAAGGATGCGCCAAATCGACTCAGATCCAACCCTCCGTGACTAATGGGCTTATCTAGGAAATCCCCCAGTACGGCACCTAATGGTCGCGTGAGTACAAATGCAGCCCAAAATAAGAAAGTTCTAGAGATTTTGGTCCACATATAAAGCATCGTCAGCAATAAAAGTAAACCGCCAAAGATAAGTGCGGCACTGGTATAGCCCAAACCTTGCGTATCTGCTGTCCAATCCCCTAGCGCTGTGCCCAATGTTTGGGAAAACATGATAGTCAGCCAATAAAACGCTTCACTTTTAGAAGATTGAATACTCTGTACCGCAATTGACCCACTGCTGTAGTACCACGCCAATAAAGATAAAATAAGCAAACCAAATAAGATTAGACTGCCACCTAAATAGCCCAGTCCTAAGGTACGATCAACATAGTCCGCTATAGTTGTCCCTAGAGTTGTTGTTGCAATAATTGTAGACCAATAAAAAAATGCATTATATTTTTTGGCCTTAATCTGTGCTGCAACAAATATTGCAAAAATAATGGCGAAGATGCCTGTACTTACGATATACCCCAGATTAAGCGACATGGATAAGGCATCCCCCGCTGTTTCACCCAGTGTTGTTGCCGCAATTTTAATGATCCAAAACAGCAAAGTGACTTCAGGCACCTTGCTCAGCACTTCATGCAGTGTTTTTTCTTCAGTCATGATACGCACCCAAACCTTATTCTTTTGTCTATGCTGAATAATAGTGCTCACAACTGAAATCAATCTTAAATTTCAAAGACCTCGCCCATAGAGGCTGTTTATGGCTTTCAACACCACAACATCTATAGACTTTTCATTCGCTTTCTAATTTGACTTAAAAGCAAGCTGAGCTGAGTTAAACAGCTAAGCTCATGTTGTCGCTCGCTACCCGTAAAGACAGCTGTAAAATAAGCCATGACAAATGTTCTATTCGCATCAATTTATTTGCGATATTTTTGAATTCACCTGATTGACCCGTCTATAAGTAAAGGGTTTAGCTTAATGGAACAATGAACGAATGATGGAAACTATGCTTACTGTATCTCGCTTAGCGAAAAAACTCGGGTTATCCAGAACGACTATTCTCTATTATGAGAAACAGGGTTTATTAAAACCAAGCTTAATCGCTGAAAATGGATACCGGTGGTACGGTGAAAGTGAAATTGAGCGTCTTAAAAGCATCATCTCTTACCGGTCTTACGGACTATCCATTTCAGATATTCGCTTGCTTTTAGAACCACTTAGCATATCCCAAAGGCAGATCTTGGAAAATCATTTTCGGGCATTGGAACAAGAGATCAATAACTTAAGAGCTCATCAAAAAGCCATCATTGAGTTATTGAAAAAGTCCATTTTATTAAAGGAAAAGTTCGTGAATAAAGCCAAATGGGTAGAGATTATGATCGCAGCAGGTTTATCAAAAGAAGATATGATTAAGTGGCATCAAAAATTTGAAGAGATGGAACCTGAGGAGCATCAAAAATTCTTAGAGTCACTCGACATGACACAAGATGAGATTACGGCTATTCGAAGCTTATAGTGCTTTTTAGCTCTCAATATTTGAACATTTGAAAATCAAACCCAATGGCTCTCATCTAAGGGCTATTGAGTTCACTGCTTACCTATCGTAAGCATTTTTTATCCCTAAATATTATTCCTGCACCAACAAGCAGATCATCCTAAAGACCGCCAAAACTGAAGATTAGAAGTCGTTAGGATGATCATTGGCGATTAAAAGGTCCAAAACAAAAAACTTTATTAAAAAATGACTGGTCAGAACTTTTCATTGAATTCTAATTGAAAATATATATATTGAGTCTCCGCATCCACCATAAATATGTGATTTTAAAAATGATTAAAAGCTTAACATTACGTAATTTCTTCGGATTAGGCATGGCTATCATGATTTCTCAATCTGCTTTTGCACTAGAGGGATTAAGCACAGAAGAAGCCAACACCATTGTGAAAGAAGATATTGCAGCAGCGCAAGTCATGACCGAATTTTGCCCTGCTTTGGTGGGTCAAGGCCCTAAAATTGAAAGCAACATTCAAACTTTAATTCAAACCTATTTACAAGACTACTCAGATAAATCGATGACCTATGCAAAATTGCAGTCAGACAGCGAATACCAATCGATTCTGAAAGAAGCTCGTACAGATGCAAAGGGTACTGACAAAGCAGAACAAAAGTCAGTATGTGATGACGTTGTAAACTTTGAAGGTTAATTCAAGTTCTACATCTATATCGTAAAGAAAGGATGAATAATGGGGTTATTCATCCTTTTTTATTGGACTGAAAAATGTAAAAACGATGAAGCGACTTCAACAGCTTCTATACATTTTTGCGCTTACATTTACTTAAAATTTGTTTAAGCTCATCCTATTATGGCAACAACATATATGCACTTAGGGTTTAGAATGAATTTGAATGTAATGAAAAAAGTGATTTTGGCAGTTTGTGGTTCTTCTTTGATTGCCATCGGTTCGGCTCATGCAGCCAATAAAGACGAAAATATTGAAGTGACTCCACTGCAACAAGTGACGCAGCAAGAGTTGGCTGCAATTTATGTCCTGTCAGAAGTTTGTCCAAGTCTCGTTTCAGACCAAAGTCAGTTTGAAAATGGCTACAACACTTTGGCCAAAGAGTATCTACCACAACAGAAAAACCCGACCGAATACCTCAAAAATCTCAGCAAAGAGAAAAAATTTAAGCCTATTTTAGCCGAAGCTCAAGCCGATGCGAAAAAAGCAGGTAAAGTGAAAAACCAAGAAATTTGTAAAGAATTGAGCACTTACAGCAAATAATACCAATTGGTTACAATATCTTTGAAATAAGCCGATTTCTCCCGTAGAAGTCGGCAGAACTTTGTCCTAAAATGCAAAGCTCTCGTGCTTATACTAAAGAAATCGGAACCCCTTAGAATGATTCAAAAAAGCGCCCTTGCTGCGGCATTACTCGTACCAAGCATTTCATTTGCAGCAACTGTCTTATCCTCACCACCAGAATTAAATAATAAATCATATGTGCTGATGGATTATGAGACTGGGCAAATCCTCGCATCTAAAAATGAAAATGAAAAATTAGCACCAGCGTCAATGACAAAAATGATGACGAGTTTCATTATTGAGCAAAAGTTGTTGGCGGGCGAGCTAACCGAAGATGAAAAAGTTCGGATGAACGAGTCTGCTTGGTGTCGTGGTAGTAGTTCGGAATCATGTATGTATGTGCCGTTAAATGGTACTGCGACTGCATTAGAGATGTTACGCGGCATTATCATCCAATCGGGTAATGATGCATCTAAGGCTATGGCTGAGCACATTGCTGGGAACGAAGGTACTTTCGTTCACATGATGAACACTGAAGCAAAACGTATCGGCATGACCAATACCAGCTTCATGAACTCAACAGGTATGCCTGCTGAAGGTCACTACTCGACCGCTAAAGACATGGCAACGCTTGCACAGCACATCATTCACGACAGTTCAAAATATTATCCGATTTATTCTGAAAAAGAATTTACCTTTAACGGTATCAAACAAGGCAACCGTAATGCCCTGCTTTATACTGACCCAAGTGTCGATGGTTTAAAAACTGGTCATACTGACGAAGCGGGTTATTGCTTAACAACTTCGGCTAAACGTGGCCCAATGCGTTTGATTTCTGTGATTTTTGGTGCGCCAAGCATGCAAGAACGCGCAACGCAAACACGTGAAATTTTAGCGTGGGGTTATGCAAACTTTGAAACTAAAAATGTTCAAGCTGCGAACCAAGTTTTAGCAAAATCAAAAGTGTGGTTTGGTAAAGAAAGTGACGTACAAATTGGTTTAGCTGAAACCTTTAACGTGACTATGCCTAAAGGCCAAGCCAACGCAATCAAAACACAACTGGTGGTTCAACCGAAACTGACTGCACCGTTGAAAAAAGGTCAAGTGGTTGGTAAATATGTAGCAAGCCTTGATGGTAAAGTGATTGCTGAAAAACCACTTGTGGCGCTAAAAGATGTTGAAGAAGCAGGTTTCTTTGCACGTATGCTTGACCACATCAAACAATTCTTCTCAAACTTATTCTAAGTAATATTTAGACTTAAGTTAAAGCATCCACACCTCGGTCTGGGTGCTTTTTTATTTTATAATGGGCACCTATGCAAAGGCAGAACACCAACATGGCTAAAAATATTCGCCCCTATTTGAACAGCACTCCACAGCTTGGCAACAACTGCTATATCGATGACATGGCAGTGGTGATTGGTGATGTCATCTTGGCTGAGAATGTCTCTGTATGGCCTTTTGCCGTGATTCGTGGTGATGTGAACCATATTCGGATTGGTAAAAACTCGAATGTACAAGACCATGCAATGCTGCATGTTAGTCATAAAAAAGTAGATAAACCAAATGGCTCGCCTTTAATCATTGGTGAAGATGTTACCATTGGTCACCATGTCACCTTACATGGCTGTACCATCGGCAACCGTGTTTTGATTGGTATCAATAGCATTGTTTTGGACGATGTCATCATTCCTGACGACGTTATGATTGGTGCAGGAACACTGGTTCCCCCAGGGAAAGTGCTTGAGAGTGGCTACTTATATGTCGGTAGTCCTGCCAAAAAAGTTCGTCCTCTGACAGAAAAAGAGTTGGCATTTTTACCGTACTCAGCACAAAACTATGTCAAAGTATCGGGGCATTATTTAGAATCATAATCATTGGGAGCATTTTGCTCCCCCCTTTTTTAATATCAGCTCAAATCACAAGCATCACATTCAAAAATGCTGAATCTGCGGATTAATCCTTCTCAAACGCTGTCACTAAAAAATCAATTAGGGCTTTTACCGATGGTAATAAGCCACGTCGAGAGGTATAAGCCAGTTGAATCAGTTCGGGTTTTGGCTCCCAGTTTGGAATCACTTTGACCAAACGCCCTTCTTTTAAATCATTATGAATAATCAGCTCTGGTAACTTGGCAGTCCAAGTCCACCACAATACCTACATAGCCTAGCGGATGAAGACAATACCTAAAGCTTGGAACTAAGCTACTAATTTTATATTCATAACATAGCCACCACCGCCTAAATTTTGTAGAATACTCCTTTTACCCCATGGTGCTTTTACATGACCGCTTGGACAGCTCACGTCACCGTCGCAACTGTTGTTGAAAAAGACGGAAAATTTCTATTTGTAGAAGAGCATACTGCGGGTGTGACACACACTGTATTTAACCAGCCTGCAGGCCATGTTGAATCAGGTGAAACACTCATCGAAGCTGCCATTCGTGAAACTATGGAAGAAACTGGACATGAAGTGTCTATAGATGCGTTATTGGGCATTTATACCTATACACCACCCATGTTTCCAGACCGCACGTATTATCGTTTCTGCTTTTTAGCGCAGTCACTCCATCACCATCCAACCGCCGAACTCGATACAGGTATCGTGGGTGCAGTATGGATGACTTTAGATGAGCTGCTCGAAACGGCTCGTGCACGTAGTCCATTGGTGATTAAAGCGGTTCAAGACGCACTCGCGGGGCAAAAATATCCTTTATCGCTCGTTTATGAGCACCAAAATTCTCCCCTTATTTCAAGTTTGGATGCCTAGTCCCATGCAACAACGTGTCATCGTCGGTATGTCGGGTGGTGTAGATTCATCTGTTTCTGCTGCTCTTCTTCTTCAACAAGGTTATCAAGTTGAAGGTCTTTTCATGAAGAACTGGGAAGAAGATGACGGTACGGAATACTGCACAGCTATGGAAGACTTAGCCGATGCTCAAGCCGTCTGTGACAAACTAGGGATTAAACTACACACCGCCAACTTTGCTATGGAATATTGGGATCGTGTATTTGAGCATTTCTTAGCGGAATATGCTGCAGGCCGTACTCCAAACCCAGATATTTTATGTAATAAAGAAATCAAATTCCGTGCGTTCTTAGATCATGCTATGCAACTGGGCGCAGACTTTATTGCGACTGGTCACTATGCGCGTCGCGGCGAAACCACGACCAACTCTAAAGGTGAGGAATATGCACCTTTACTGCGTGGTTTAGATAAAAACAAAGACCAGACCTATTTCTTACACGCTGTACATGGCCGTGAAATTAATAAGACGTTGTTCCCTGTAGGGGAAATTGAAAAGCCTGAAGTACGTAAAATTGCGGAACAATATGACCTAGTCACAGCGAAGAAAAAAGACTCAACGGGCATCTGTTTTATTGGTGAACGTCGTTTTAATGACTTCTTAAAACAATACTTGCCTGCACAAGCTGGAAAAATCGTCTTAGATGATGGCAAAGAGGTTGGTGAACATCACGGCTTAATGTACTATACGCTCGGTCAACGCGGTGGTATTGGTATTGGTGGTTTGAAAGGTGTAGCTGAAGGCGCATGGTTCGTTCTACATAAAGATATTGAAAACAACCGTTTGGTGATTGGTCAAGGTCATGAACATCCACTGATGCAAAGTACTGCGCTTTGGAGTGAAACGATTGACTGGGTCGCAGGTGAAATGCAGATTCCTGAAACAGGTTTCCGTTGTACCTCACGGACGCGCTATCGCCAAGATGACCAAGATTGTGTGATCTTTAATGATCCGACTACCCCAGGTGGCGTACGTGTTGAGTTCGATGAACCCCAACGTGCCGTGACTCCGGGTCAGAGTGTCGTATTCTACTCAGGTGAAGTTTGTTTAGGCGGTGGTGTGATTCATCATACCAATGCTCCTAAACCTGATTTTATTTAAAGGATTTTAAGACATGGCTGAGTTACCGTTTCAACAGCCTCAAACTTTGAACGAACGCCAAAACCGAGCTTTGGCGTTGGCGGCTGTTTTTCAGTCCGCGCAACTGACGCATATGACCGCATTGAGCGGTCAACAAAGTATTGGGGAAAGCGGTAACTTCTATTTAGAGCAGTTGATTAAAGCCAGTTTAAATATCCGACCGAAGGGCAACCAAAGCGGACAAACTTTAGACTTCTTTCATCAACTGGCGGACATCTCCTTAGGACTAAAAACCTTAGAAAGTAGCATTACCCAGCCCTTTAATACCTCACCCAAAACTAGAATTCCTAAATTATCCACTGCTAAACTTCCCATGACCTATGCCATGGCGCTCTTACAACTCGAAAAGAAAGTGTATAGCAACCCCAAATTCATTGAAATTATTGAACAGTCCCAACAAAAAATCTTAAGACAGCTTTCTTTTTTCGATAATAACTATTTACATCCAAGCATCATTGCCAACCTCGCTCAAACCTACGTCGACACCGCGGGACAAATTAACCCACGCATTATGGTGCGAGGAAATGCAGAAGCATTTAAAGACTCATCGCATACCAACCGCATTCGAGCTTCCCTCTTTACTGGCTTACAAATGGCACATTTATGGCGTCAGCTCGGTGGAAGTTCATGGGGCATGGTGTTTAGCAAACGCAAGTTGCTTAAAGATATTCAAGATCTCGCTCGTTTACAGTATCAGGTGATTTAACACATGATCGACGGGCTTTTTAGTTTTACGTTTAATTCCAAAGTTTAAGGAATCGCTATGAACGCTTTAACCGCACTTTCTCCATTAGATGGACGCTACGCTAGCAAATGTGATGCGCTTCGTCCTTTCCTCTCTGAGTTTGGTTTAATCCATGCTCGTGTGACTGTTGAAGTGCGTTGGTTACAAGCGCTTGCAAACCGTCCAGAAATCACTGAAGTGCCTGCTTTCAGTGCTGAGACCAATGCTGCACTTGATGCAATTGTTGCTGACTTTTCTGAGAACGACGCCAACCGTATTAAAGACATCGAACGTACAACGAACCATGACGTTAAAGCGGTTGAGTACTTCCTGAAAGAAAAAATTGAAGGCATCGAAGAGCTTAAAAATGCAGGTGAATTCATCCACTTTGCATGTACGTCTGAAGACATCAACAACTTGTCTCATGCATTAATGCTGAAAAGTGGTCGTGATGTATTGGTTGCATCTATGCAGCAAATCATTGACTCAATCGTGGCATTGTCTGAAAAGCATGCTGACCAACCTATGTTGTCTCGTACACATGGTCAGACGGCAAGCCCAACCACTTTGGGTAAAGAAATGGCAAACGTAGCGTACCGTCTTGCGCGCCAAATCAAACAATTCAAACAAGTTGAGCTTTTAGGCAAAATTAATGGTGCGGTAGGTAACTATAACGCTCACCTTTCTGCTTACCCAGACATCAACTGGCCTGCACACTCACAAGCATTCGTTGAGTCTTTAGGTTTGAGCTTTAACCCGTACACCACTCAAATTGAGCCGCATGACTACATGGCGGAACTATTTGATGCTTTACGTCGTTTCAATACGATTTTGATCGACTTTAACCGTGACGTTTGGGGTTATATCTCGCTTGGTTTCTTCAAGCAAAAACTCAAAGATGGTGAAGTTGGTTCTTCAACGATGCCACACAAAGTAAACCCTATTGACTTCGAAAACTCAGAAGGCAACTTAGGCTTAGCCAATGCTGTACTTGCGCACCTTGGCGAAAAACTTCCAATTTCTCGCTGGCAGCGTGACCTAACGGACTCAACTGTACTACGTAACATGGGTGTTGGTTTTGCACAAAGCTTGATTGCTTTTGAAGCTTGTTCAAAAGGCATTGGTAAACTTGAACTGAATGCTGCACGTATTGATGAAGACTTGAACAATGCGCAAGAAGTTCTAGCTGAACCAATTCAAACTGTCATGCGTCGTTACAACGTTGAAAAACCATATGAAAAACTAAAAGCATTAACTCGTGGTCAAGCCATGACACGTGACATGATGGTTGACTTCGTCAATGGTAATGAACTTGAAGCTGTGCCTGCTGCTGACCGCGCACGTTTAGCGGAAATGACACCTGCAACCTATACAGGTAACGCAGCTGAACAAGCAAAACAAGTTGCTGACTTAATTTCTAAAATCTAATTGTTAGAAATTGAAAAAAAAGCGAAGCTTCGGCTTCGCTTTTTTATCTATAATGCAAACAAGAATCTCCTATATGCATAATTGAAAAACCAATAAAAATGATGACAATCCTGAAAAGTACAGCAACGAAAGCTCACCTTGACTATCAACTGAAAAAGCCTCATTGGATTGCACTCATTGTACTTGCTGTCGCCATTGCTTTCGCATCGATCCATCCCCTTGAACTCAGCTCTTATATTTTGCATCAGGTCGGAACCGTATTCATGTTGGTGACGCTGATCATTTGTCTTTATAAAATGGGGCTCAGCTTAATCAGCTTTATGCTTTATATTGGTTTTTTGCTGATTCATATACTCGGTGCGCATTATCTATATTCTTATGTACCCTATAATGAATGGTCTATCCAATATTTAAATATAGACCTCAACCAGAGTTTAGGTTGGACACGGAATATGTATGATCGCTTTGTACATTTAGCGTACGGTTTGCTGCTCTACCCGTTTTTCTACCGTCTGTTTCAAGTGTGGCTGCCTCAACTTTCTAAACTCACCCTATTCTTGCTGGTCATTCAATTTGTGATGGCAAGTAGCCTCATTTACGAATGGATTGAATGGTTTATTGCAATGGGCTTATCACCTGAAGATGCTGAAAATTACAATGGGCAACAAGGTGATATTTGGGACGCACACCAAGACATGCTTTTAGCCACAGTTGGTGCAATCATCACAGGCATAGCCTGTCTATTGAAAAAGTAGTCCTTTGTTTGCTGCCATCCCTATAACACAACAAATCACGACTATTACAGGACTCATTCAAGTATAAATGATTTGTGCATCAGCTTTAAAAACACAATAAAAAACACCACGTCAGGCGTGGTGTTTTTAACTCTCTTAGTCTTTCGCAGACTCATCTGTTGGCACTTCAGTAATTCGTCCACCGCGAGCAAGAAATGCCGCAACTTCGTCTTCAAGTGCTTGGCGTTGTTTTAATTTTGCAGTCACCGTCAGTGTTTCAGCTTCGGCAACATCACCATCACTTGCAGCATTATCAGAAGAATCTGATGCGCCTTTTTCTGCTGCTTGAGCTTCGTCTTCGTCGACTGCTGAGTCTTCTACATCATCATAATCATTTGAATCAGTCATCTTAATCTCCCCACAAATGACATTTTAGGTTCCCATGAATTACTGGTTTCCAATTATGTTGAAATTTAACAAGCTCTCAGCCTTTCGCATAGTCTTATTCAACGGAAAATCGTATCTTTTTTAATCAAAATCGTAATCTTATTTTACGACTGGCTAAAAATTAACACTTCCTTTCTTAGACAGCATAACGCGTCTCTTTGAGTAAGCCTAAACCATTGGCCTGTGCCATAAAAGCATCTTTTAATACAGGCAGTTTTTCAACCTGTTTCAAACCAAAGTTTCGCGCCCACACCACAGGAAAGAGTTGTGTGGTTTCCATCCAACCGATGGCAGACATGCTATGCATCATGGCATCATTTTGTCCTTTACGGCGGTGTTCATAGCGTTTCAGTGTTTGCTCATGTGCCCACACGCCACGTGCTAGATCATGTAGTAATACATCACACAGTACAGCCGCATCAAGACAACCAATATTCACACCTTGCCCCGCCAACGGATGAATCACATGAGCCGCATCACCAATTAAAGCCAAGCCCGCTTTGACGTATTGCTGTGCAGCACGTGCTTTGAGTGGGAAAGTGGCACGCGGTGTCGCGTCCAATACTTCGCCTAACATGTGATGACTTTCTCGCGTTAACAGCTGGGTAAATTCAGCATCTGAAAGTGCAGCATATTCTTCTGCATAATCATCGGGGAGCGTCCATACGATAGACTGCCAATGTCCTGCTTGCTCTGGTTTTAAACTCGCCATTGGTAAAAATGCCAAAGGCCCCGTTTCTAAAAAAATCTGACGTGCAACGTGTTGATGAGGCTGTGCAGTGCGAATGGCACAGCTTAAACCAGCCTGTTTGTAGTCCAGCACATCGATATCGATAAACGCTTGTTCCCGTACAAAAGAGTTTGCACCATCTGCACCAATCACCAGTTTGGTTTTCAACACCGTACCATCGGCCAAATGGATATACCATAGCCCAACACCTTCTTCGACACGCGTAACTTTAACTTGGGTGCGGTAATCGTTGAGTACAGCAAGCATCTGCTGTTGAATGGCTAAATTAAGCAAACTTGGCTCAACCATAGAACCGAGGGCTTGTTCGCCATGTGGTTCCTGCTTGGACGCATGACCAAAGTTAATTTCACCATAGCCATTTTTATTCCACACCTGCATGCCGCTATACGGCATCTGGCGGGCAATTTTATCCCAAACATCAACGGTTTTAAGTAAGTGTATCGTTGCCTGACTGAGTGCCAAAACACGTGGGTTTGCAACACTTAAGTTTTTTTGTTCATCTAAAATAGGTGCAGCATCCAGTACGGTAGCCTGCACACCGCCTTGCGCCAAAAGCAAAGCTGTCAGCCCACCGACCAAACCACCGCCAATGATCACGACATCTAAAACATCAGTTTGAACATGACTCATGCTTTTAGCCCCATGGCATAGTTGGCAACGAGTGGTTTAATACCTGGAATCGTATCAAATGCGACCAGACCAGTATTACGAATAAACTTTAAGATTGGATTGCTATTACTAAAGCCTCGTACCACCGAATCACAGAACTTAATTACGCGTTGTTGATCGGTCAAACGTGAAGCTTCATAGGCTTGTAACATCTCAGCATCGCCCAAGTCGGCATTTTGCGCAATTTGCTCCGTTAAATAACGTACCAAGACGTGCGCATCTCGCATACACAAGTTAAAACCTTGCCCCGCAACGGGGTGAATGGTATGCGCAGCATTACCCATTAAGACCACCCGTCCTACGGCCTGCTTTTCGGCTAGCACTTGTGACAATGGAAAACTAAAACGCTTACCTGTTTTTTGGAACTTTCCTGCTCTGTCGCCATAGGTTTCTTGCAAAGCATCTAAGAAATGTTGGTCATTTTCATCACCCAACCATTCACCTTCTGTGCCTTTTTTCACAGGCCAAACTACTGAACGACGGTATTCACCTGGAAGCGGCAACAGTGCCAATGGCCCTAAGCTACTAAAACGCTCAAAACCCACATGGTTGTGCGGTTTTGAGGTTTGTACCGTGGTCACGATAGCGACCTGATCATAATCATGTTCTGAAGCACCAATTCCTAAGGCTTTACGGCAGAATGAATCACGTCCATCTGCAGCAATGACAAGTTTTGCTTGCAGTGACAGTTGTTCTTCTCCACGACTGGCTTCTATGTAGGCCATATCGGCATCTTGGGTCAGTTGGGTGACTTGTACACCATCAATCAGCTCAATGAGTGGCTGTTTTTGAACTTCCGTCAGTAGCACACGACCGAGCCATGCATTTTCGATGACCTGACCGAAACTTTCGACTTTTTCTTGTTCTGCTTTAAGGCGCGCCTTACCAAAGCTACCTTGCTCGGTGATATTTACTTCTAAAATAGGCGTTGCATGTTCTTGTAAAGCGCTCCATAAACCCAGTTCTTGGTAAATTTGAACTGTACGACGAGACAAGGCGCTGTTTCTTGCATCAAAGCTAGAGTGGTATGGCGCAAGGTTTTCATCATCATAATTTGGGTATTTGATCGCCTCTAAAAGCTTCACCGCAATGTTTTGTTTGGCTAACATCAACGCCAGACTGAGTCCGACCATACCACCACCAACTATGATGACTTCTTGTTGCATGCTTCTATCCTTTTTATGGCGTATCTAAAGTCAAAAACTTCAAATACCTCTAAGTTTTAATGGATTTATATTACATCAAAGATTTTCTTTTTTATAATGAAATGGATGTTTTTACGTACTTTCAACGTAAAGTGTCATGCCATGATTTCTGAAAAGACAGTCTTAAAGTGCCCTCAAAACTTCTTCAGAACACTGTTTAAACAGACTTATAAGAAATGTGCAACTTTAAACAAATAATGATCATGAAAAATGAATAATATATAAAAAAGCCCAACCACTTCAGATTGAGCTCTTCAATAAAACATAAGCAATTGAATTTAAAATGTAATTTAAAGGATTACGTATAAGGTGTATTATGTTATTTTTAGCAAATTTAAACATTTACCTTATAATTCAACTGTAGTTCATCCGCATTTCTCCCTCTAATGCCCCAGTTTTCTTTAGGAGTTTCAGATATAGTTATCTCAACATCATTTGAATCAATACCGCATAGATTGTTTATATTTTCGAATAGAGACCTAATAAATGCTTTTTTAGTCTCTTTTGTTCGTCCATCGAACATAGAAATTTCAATAATTATATAAGATTTACTGCGATCTACTGGATATACAAAATTCTTGGATTCTAGGGCTTGTTGAGAATTAACAAAGGCTACTGATTAATTTATAATAGTACTATGGATAGATACATACTTACTGATGCCCAATGGGCAAAAATGGAACCTTTTTGCCTAGGTAAAGTGACCGATCGAGGTCGTAGTGGAAAAGATAATCGATTATTTTTAGAAGCAGTCCTATGGATTGCCCGTACAGGCAGTCCATGGCGTGATCTACCTCCTCATTTTGGTAAATGGAATACCGTCTTTAAAAGATACCGTGATTGGGTGAAAGCTGGTGTATTTGAAACTATTTTTGCATCTGTAAATGAAGATGTTGATTTGGAATACGCCATGATTGATGGAACGATTGTTAAAGTTCATCGACATGGGCAAGGTGCAAAAGGGGGACTTTCAAACAGTCTATAGGTAAATCTCGAGGTGGAATGACCTGTAAAATTCTTGCCTTAGTGGATAGTCTAGGCAACCTTATTAAATTTCGATTAATGCCTGGTCAATATCACGATTTAGTAGAAACCAAACCTTTAATTGAAGATGTTGATTTTCAAGCATTACTGGCTGATAAAGCATTTGATGCAGATTGGCTCATCCAAGAACTCAATGAACGTAAAGTGAAAGTGGTGATCCCACCTAAATCTAATCGAAAAGTAATGAGAGCATTTGATACGATTATGTATAAATGGCGTCATCTCATTGAAAACTATTTCTGTAAGTTAAAAGAATTTAAACGTATAGCGATGCGTAGTTGTAAAACAGATACGAGTTTTGAAGCCATGATTCAATTGTGCGCGAGTTTAATTAACTCTCGGTAATTCTCAACAGACCCTAGTGCGATAAAACGTTGAAACCTTTTCTCTTCAGGGTATTTTAATTCTTTAACTAAAGCCTGATGGATAGCTTTACTTAAATTATCACGATGTAATTCTATTGTTTCATTTAAAGCATAAATTTTTATCTGAGACATTACTTTCTCTAAATTAAAACCCTAATTTTAGCTTAGTTTCTCCCCTATTTAACATAATGGCGCTTATACGCAACAAGAGTATTAGAATTCAATCAAAGTGCTTCTAGCTCCTTTAGCACAATCCTCAACGTTCGAATTGCGGAAGCACGAAAAACAGCATTTGTCCAATCAGCAGAAGGATTTTTATCTGTCTAAGCGATTGCTGCAAGACATTGAATGCCAACATAGAATAGAAATTTCATTTTAGGCACAGTCTGCTTATACGTACATACCCAACCCTCTAAAAAAGCATTTCGTAATTCTAAATCAGAGAAATCTATATCCACCCAAATAATTTTAACTAAATCATAGACCGCATCTCCAATACGAGCAGCGTCGAAGTCTATAATACCCGAAACCTGATTTTCTCTGTCTACAAGGATATTTCGCCCAATATAGTCACAATGCAGTAAATGAAGCTGTGTCGGCTCACATATCGCTTTAGCGTATTTTTGTAACTGATTCAATTAGTCGCAAAACTCATGATAATCAGATGACAATGGATTTATACGTGACATCCATTTTGAGATCATTAATTCTAATTGTTGCTTCCACAATACCCAATGTGTTGATAAGCCGTCTCGATCTTGCCAGAACCTCATATTCAATATGCGCGTTTGTGGAAGCGCACGATGAAGTTCGCCCAAAGCTCGTCCTGCATTCCCAAGCAAAGAGATTTTCTGTACCCGCGTACAATTTTTTAATACTTGATCGACTTGCCTACCTTTTATGGCACTCATGACAAGGATAGAAGAACCTTCCCATTCAAACTTATTTAATACATTTGGGGTTAGTGGAAATTCTTTGAGAGCTTCTAAGATGTTACAGTAACGATCATTAGCCGTTTGAATATTTGCTATTTTGATAAAGACTTCTCCTTGAGAGGATTGCCCTTGATACACCGATGCCCCATTTCGCTGTGTAACTAAATCTAACGTCTTTGCCCGAATCCTATGCTTTAAATCAGATAAATCTTTCATGCTGCCTAATTTCTGTTGTGAATAAAAATGATGATGAAATAACTAAATTTTTTTATTTATAAATATTAGAATTATTGCAAAAGTCAAAAAACGATCATTTATTGGCAATATAATGAGTGTTGAATGTCACTTTTCTCTTGGTGAGAACGTCAGGATGAGGGATGATTCTTCATATAAATCCTCTCCCTAGCCCTCTCCTTTGAAAAGGAAAGGGAACTTTCATTGTGATTTCAATACAGTTCAAAAAACGACTTATGCAAGAACACTATTCTACTTGTCTATTTAACAACTCCATAAACACCTTATAAAAAATAAAAGCCGATCTCATGATCGGCTTTTATACAGTAAATTATATTTATCGCGCCATTAACGCTTCAATCTCTTCTACCGACTTCACCACTTTCGCAGTCAAATTCAGTGGACCGTTTTTGGTTGCTACGATGTCATCTTCAATACGAATACCAATGCCACGCCATTTCACATCAACCGTTTCATCATCAGGTGCAATGTACAAGCCTGGTTCAACCGTCACCACCATGCCTTCTTCATAGGTACGCCACACACCTTCTTGCTTATATGAACCGACATCGTGCACATCCATACCGAGCCAGTGTCCTGTACCATGCATATAAAACTGACGGAAACTTTCCTTTTGGATTATCTCTTCAATATCACCTTGCATAATCCCCAGATCAAGTAGACCTTGGACTAGAATGCGCACAGCAACATTATGTGGTTCTTTATACGAGTTGCCTACACGCACTGCGTCAATTGCAGCAAGTTGTGCATCGAGAATTACATTATAAAGAGCTTTTTGCTCAGGGCTGAACTTTCCATTGACGGGGAAAGTACGGGTGATGTCTGAAGCATAATATTCATATTCACACGCTGCGTCGATCAGCACCAAATCGCCATCTTTTAGCTCTTTGTTATTCTCTACATAGTGCAAAATGCAAGCGTTTTCACCACCACCGACAATGCTGTTATACGACGGTACACAGCCATTTTGACCAAATACATAATTCAGCTCAGCTTCTAGAGCATATTCCATCATGCCTGGCTTAACAGTTTGCATGGCACGAGTATGCGCTTGTGCGGAAATATCTGAAGCTGTTTGCATCAATGCAATTTCTTGTTCTGACTTAAACAAACGCATTTCATCTAAAATACGATCGAGCTGTATCACTTGTGCAGGTGCAGCAGTCCCACGACGTGACTCACCATTGGCCGTCGTGATCCATTTTGCTACACGCGCATCAAATTCGGGCTGTTGCCCAATACGATAGAATAATTTTTCTTTGCTTAAGAGTTTTTCAATGATTTCTTCATCTAACAAATCTATCGCATACGCTTCGTCAGCTTCATAGTCGTCTACCGCGCCATCCACACCCGCGCGATAACCATTCCAGATTTCCATCTCGCGGTCACGTTCACGGCAGAACAAACTGTAGCTGTAGCCGTCTTCATCGTCTTCGGCAAAAGTTTCAATGACCGCCACGGCTTCGGGCTCAGCAAAACCAGTTAGATAAAAAAAGCTGCTATCGGTACGGTATTTATAGTCTGCATCACGATTACGCATCGCCACTGGACTGGTTGCAATAATGGCAATACTGTTCGGACCCATTTGTGCAGCCAAACGGTCACGGCGTTCCTGAAAATCCACTTGCGTTAGTTTCATGTTTGATCTGTCTTTTTTATACCAAAGAATAAAAGTGCCACGCGCACCCTATCATGTACGCGCAGCAAGTCTTATGCCAATCAGCTTGGGCGATGCGGCGTAAACATTTCTACAACATTGTTCGCGTCTGTTACAGAACGATCAATTTGTTGCTTGTTATGAAAGTGTTTAAGCAGCGAACTTTCATCAACCGCAATCTTTTTACGGCCTACAGATAAGCTCACAGGAATTAAACGTACAAACTCGTATAACTCTTGATAGCTCTCTTCACCTTCTTCGTCATCATCGGTTTCTTCAAACTCAACTGCCGCGACATCTTGTAAATGTTCGATCAGTTCCATTTCATCTGGGCGAATATGACCAGACGCCAAACCAAAGCCCAGCACTACGCCTGCGCACCAATCAGCCAAAGCTTGTACACGGTCTGCCAGCGTATGAGTGTCATCGGGAAGTAACGGTAAATAGTCCAACTCATCATCAGAAAGTGCATGTGCGACATCTTCTGCTTCATCGGCTAACAAAGCCAAAGCTTCTTCACTTAACTCTGGAATTTCCAAAGTCGTGAGGATGTGTTGCCACTCTTCACGGCTCGGTGCCTGAGTTACACAAATGATACCTGTAAGTAAACCATGTAACTCACTTGGGCTAGAAATCTCTTCAATTTTAGAAAAATTTGGCTGCCATTCTGACCAACCTGAAATATCGTCTTGCATTCGTTTATCCAATCTCTATACTTCTTATATATTACCTTTGTTTGCAGCACTGTGCGACCACGATATGTTAGAAGAATTACAGCGTCTACAGGCGCATATTGGCGTTTTAAAAACGCGACTTGCTCATTTTGAAAGTGAAAATAGCACTTTAAATGCAGCTAAACTGGATGCTGAAGAACAGCACCGTTCTCAAGTTGTGCAAAAAAATAGCTTAATTACGCAGAAGCAAGAACAAATTGACGATTTAACTGAGCAATTAAGCAGCGCTCAGACCCAATATCAACACTTAAACACTGATGCGACTGCTTTGGCCGATCGTTATAGTCGTTTGGAAAAAAGTTGTACGGATTTAAAAAATCGCTTTCAGGAAATCTTGGCTGAACGTAATGAATTACGTGCAATTAAAGAAAAAATGAACAATGATCAGCGTCAAGCTCAGCAAGAAATCCAAGCACTTCAGCAAGAACGTGAAAGATTGTTACAAAAAAATGAGCATGCTAAAGCTAAAGTCGAAGCCATCATCCAACGTTTGGCTATTTTAGGCACAGAGCAAGATCATCACGCGCAAGAAATTCAACAACTTGCCCACCCTACTGAAGCTGGCGAGGAAGTTTAATCATGAGTGAACCAATTACCGTTGAATTACGTGTCTTAGGTCATAGCTTTCGTTTAGTCACAACGGAAAAAGAAAAAGCCGACCTTGAACGTGCAGCCCTGCTTTTAAATGATAAATATGATGAATTTCGCCGTAAAGCGCCACGGGTAGAACCCAGTAAAATTATCATTATGGTGGCACTAGAGTTAATGCAAGAAGTGTTGTCGATGAATAAAACACTGCAAGAGTATGCACACGCAGAACGATTACTGGCAAATATTATCGATGATGTTGCGGAACTTGTTTAAACTCGACTTAATTGAATAAAGTATCAACACTTACTCCAGTTGTTTACAGTTCGTAGTGGTGTATGAGTTGCCATCAGCGTGAGATTCGTTATACTTAAGGCAACTCTGAGGTGTTCGCCAGCGGGTCTATTCCCCTGCCGATACTTAAACTTATGGATGTGTTCTGTATATTTAGAGTGTATGCCCACTTTCATGTGGGAAACCCAGCAAGTATACGTCGCGTCCACCTTGAACTCATCGGGTTCAGGGTAACGACACATGCAGCGGCATCTTCGGAGTACTTTATTTAGTTAAAAATAATAATTACATACATCGCTAATACTCTTTCATTTTTATTTTTCAAGCTTATTATTTTAATTTAGTCCCACTACTATCCAAATTAACCAAAGTGATTATTGAATATCTCTATCTCGTTAAATAACGTTTTATTGGACTATTGAATCTTTATCGAACCATTTTTCTACTTCATTTATCCATAAGACAAAACTAACCAACCCTCAACTTTTAAGAATTTCAAAACGAAAAACCTGACTTAGCTGAATGCTGCATCAGGTTTATTCACATGATTTAATTTTTTTAGCAAATCGATCCAATAATATGCTCTGCGTGACAGGTCACTCCCTGCTGAGCTATCAACTGAATTACCCCGCTTTGATGTGCAAGTACAGGGACTTCCATTTTCATGGCTTCCATAATCGCCACCACTTGCCCCTCTGCGACCTGCTCCCCGTTTTCTACTTTCCAAGCGCTAATTACGCCATTGATTGGTGCAAGTATGTGTTCAACACTCACTGCTGTTTCTGTAGCTGGTTGGTTTTGAGACGTCATTGTAGGGTTTTGTGCAAACATGCCCGCAGGTAAGCCTAAACGGTGTAATTTCCCATCAATTTCAATATAGCTGAGTAACATCGGCTGTTGATGATTCGGAATACTGCGTTTCGTTGGCTTTAAGTCCTGTTTAAAATCATTTTCAATCCAACGAGTATGGACACCAAATGTGTCGGTAAAATCAGTTTCATTTAATACTGCTCGGTGAAAGTCTAAAACCGACGCAACCCCTTCAATTTTAAATTGCTTCAGCGCACGTTTAGCGCGGGCAATCGCAACCTCACGTGTTGGACCTGTGATAATCAGTTTGGCCATGAGTGAATCAAAATGTCTCGACACCAAAGAGCCTGTACGAACACCTGTGTCTACGCGTACGCCCTGACCAAACGGGGCTTCAAATAAATTCAATACACCAAATGCAGGAATGAAGCCACGAGCAGGGTCTTCAGCATTGATACGAAACTCAATGGCATGCCCTTGCACTTTCGGGGTTTCTTTGATTGAAAGTTCATGACCTTGAGCCACACGAATTTGCTCGACTACCAAATCGACTTTGGCCGTTTCTTCAGTAACAGGATGTTCCACCTGCAAACGGGTATTAACCTCTAAAAATGAAAGCTTTCCATCACGGCTCAGCAAATATTCAACGGTACCCGCACCGACATAGTTAGCTGCCTGACATATATTTTTAGCCGAAGTTAAAATTTCTTCATAAATTGCATCGCTGATAAAAGGCGCTGGCGCTTCTTCAATCAGTTTTTGATTACGACGCTGTAGCGAACAATCACGTGTGCCTAAAACCACAACATTGCCATGTTGATCGGCAATCACTTGTGCTTCAACATGGCGTGGTTGATCTAAGTATTGCTCAACAAAACACTCACCGCGGCCAAAAGCGGCTTGTGCTTCACGTACAGCCGAATCATACAGCTCCTTTACATCTTCCAGTTTCCAAACGACTTTTAAACCGCGACCACCACCGCCAAAAGCGGCCTTAATCGCAATAGGTAAACCAAACTGCTTTGCAAACTCGAGTGCTTCATCAGCATTATTTAAGGGGTCTTGTGTACCATGAACTAAAGGTGCGCCCACTGAAGCGGCTATCTTACGTGCTTCAATTTTATCACCCAACTTTTCAATGGCACTTGGTGACGGCCCGACCCACTTTAAGCCTGCATCAATTACGGCCTGTGCAAATTCAGCACGTTCAGATAAAAAGCCATAACCTGGATGCACCATGGTCGCCTTGGATTTTTTAGCAACCTCAAGAATGGCTGGAATATTCAAATAGGTTTCACGTGCAGTTGCACCCGCCAGCCCCCATGCTTCATCCGCCAGTTCGACATGCATACTGTCCATATCGTCATCGGCATATAACGCAACTGAGCTAATACCCATATCACGGCAAGCATGAATAATACGAACGGCAATTTCACCACGGTTTGCAATTAATAATTTTTCAGTAGTCATCATTCATTCTCAAAATCTGTAAATTCGGTCATTTTTTTAAATTTGATTTGGCACCCTGCTGGAATCTGTGCCACCAAATCCCTATGGTGCTTCGCCACAGCCGCAATGACGGGGTAACCACCAGTTAAAGGATGGTCATTCATAAACAGTACAGGTTGACCACTGGGTGGAATCTGTAAGGCACCAATACAAGTTCCTTCACTTTCCAACTCATGGGTAATTTTGCGTTGCAATGGTTGTTCACCTGAAAGCCTCAGTCCAACTCGATTGCTTTCATTAGTCACAAGCCAAGCTTGCTGACATAAGCGCTCAATGCTCTCCGCTTCGAACCAATCCGTTCGCGGTCCCATCACAATGTCGAGCTCTACTACATCGCCGACTTTGGGCAAGTGTAACTTCGCAATTTCGGTATTACTGATATTTGAAACTTCAACCTGTCCTTGATAAACCGTATCCCCCATTTTTAGAGGTTCTGGTCCTAATACGGCCAAACTATCAAATGAGGCGCTATTCAGCACAGGCTGCACGTCGATACCACCACGAACCGCCAGATAATTCCTCAGTCCAGCCGTCGGTGCTTGAATCTGAAATTCATCACCCTCATCAAGGGCAATCGCTTGATAACTCTCAAAGTCAGCCTTTTGGCCATCACTAAATTTCACGTGGATGTTTGAAATTGCTCCCGTAACCGAAATGACTGCGGACTGATGCATTTTTGCTTTCAAACCACCATTTAAAACTTCAATCACAGGCGTCGGAGTTGGGTTACCGACAATTCGATTTGCACTGTGCATCGCCGATACATCCATCGCCCCTGCAACACCAACCCCAATCTTGGTCTGATTAAAACGTCCTTCATCTTGGATCAGCATCTGTAAACTCGGTGCTGTTACCGTAAACAAAGGCATGGATTGTTTGGGCTCAACTGTACGAGTGACTTGCTGTGCTACGCTAACCGTGGTCGGTTGATGTGTAACATCTTCAAAATGTACCGTCATCCCCGGTAACAGTAGCGCTGGATTTTTACGTTCCAAATCCCACATTTTTTCAGCAGTCGTACCAATCAGCTGCCAGCCCCCCGGACTATCTTTCGGGTAAATCCCTGAATATTGTCCTGCCAGTCCCAAAGAACCCGACGGTATTTTTTTACGTGGCACAGTTAAGCGAGGAATATCTGTAAAAGGTCGATCGGGACTGCTCATATAAGCAAAGCCCGGTGCAAAGCCGATAAAAGCCACATTCCAAACACTTTGCTGATGTTTCAAAATCACATCAGCAATTGAAAGCCCTTGTAACTCTGCAACTTGAGCAAGATCTTCGCCCGTATAGCAGATAGGAATAATCAGCTCTTGGACATTACGCTCACCGCCTGAACCGATTTTTACAGTCTGAATCGAAGTAACCAATGTTTTAAAGCTGGTCTCGATTTCATTAAAAAAAACCAAAATCGTTTTTGCAGCAGGGACTAAGTCTTTAATTCCATTCAATTGCATCGTGTGCAATTTATTGTACAACGCCAATGTTTCCTCTAGGCTGGCAAGCTCTATAAGAAAACAATCCGCGTTTACCGATAAAAAACGCATATGCCTATCCTTTTAAGTATTCTTTAGTGCCGCTTAACCTATCCATGCACGATCAGGAATGTCGGTAATGAACATATGACCGGGTGCATGGCTAATGGCAAAAGGAATTTTTGAGTTCATCACCGCTGCTTGTGGGGTTACACCACAAGCCCAAAACACTGGAATTTCCCTAGCCTCAATACGTGAAGCATCGCCAAAGTCTGGCTGATTCACATCACGAATGCCTAAACCTTCAGGATGTCCAATATGCACGGGCGCACCATGAACACTCGGCATCCGTGCTGTAATTTTGACGGCATCCGTGATTTGATGGGATGGAATTGGACGCATAGACACCACCATATTGCCCGAAATACGACCCGCAGGCTGACATTGAATATTACTCAAATACATCGGTACATTGGTCTGATCATGGATATGACGAACTTCAATACCTGCTTCTTGCAATGCAGTTTCAAAAGAAAAACTACAGCCAATTAGAAACGTCACCAAGTCAGGATGTGCATGATAAATGTCACTCGCATCCGTTACTTCATCGACCATTTCACCCTCTTTCCAGATGCGATAACGTGGAAAGTCGGTGCGTATATCTGAGTTCTCTGCCAGTCTTGTGGCATAAACACCTTCCTCTAGCACATCTAAAACAGGACAGCTTTGCGGATTGCGATGTGCATACAGTAGAAAATCATAAGCCCAATCTTTAGGCACCGAAATCATATTGACCTGCGTCATGCCCGCAGCCATACCTGCCGTTGGTTTGTCAAAGCCTGCACGGATTTTTAAACGTGCGGCTAAAGCGGCTTCAAGCTGCGCTGAATCGACTCGGATATCCTTATACATTGCGTACTTCCTCATGCTTTAAGACAAAGGGGCGAATTTCAATATGATGATTTAGCAGTTCAGCTTTAATCGCAGCCGACATCTCTAAAGCACCCGCGGTGTCACCATGTAAGCAAATCGTATCCGCTTGAATAGCAGTAAATACACCATCAATCGACTCAACGCCGCCATTTTTCAACATAGACACCACACGGCGTGCCACAAAGGCTGAATCATGTAAAACAGCGCCGTCCAAACGACGTGAAACCAATGAGCCATCACTGTTATAAGCACGGTCTGCAAAAGCCTCAGATACAACCTTTAAGTCTGCTGCACGTGCTTGCTCAACCAAGTGGGAACCTGCCAGTGCCACCAATACCAGTTCTGGGTTATACATCTTGATAGCATCAATCACCGCAGCGGCCTGAGCGTGATCGTGTGCAATGGTGTTATACAGGGCGCCATGTGGTTTCACATATTGCACTTGAGAACCAGCCACTTTAGCTAAGCCATCTAGTGCAGAAATTTGATACAGCACATCGGCAATCAGCTCATCACGCGACACATCCATATTACGGCGACCAAAACCGACGAGGTCTGGATAAGATACATGCGCGCCAATCGTGACATTTAATTCAACAGCCTTACGCAGTGTTTTTAAAATCCCCAGCGGATCTCCTGCATGAAAGCCACATGCAATATTGGCACTCGTCACCACGGGTAGAATTTGGTCATCATTGCCCATTTTCCACGAACCAAAACTTTCACCTAAGTCACTATTTAAATCTACAAACATGGCTTAATTCCTATATCACTTCACCGTCGTCTGGCTTAAAGTTTGGTTAAATAATTAAAGACTGTGGTAAAGGACATATAGCCCATCCACCATGTCAACATACATGTGAGTACACCCAAAATAAGTAACCATTTTGGATAGTTATAATTCCCCATCATATCTTTACGGCAAGCGGCAACATAAACAAAAATAGTCAAACCGATTGGCAGTACCAAGCCATTAAAGCCACCAACGAAGATCAATAATCCAGCAGGGGTTGCGCCCAGTACGACATACAGTAATAAAGCTAAAGAGATAAATGTAATGGTGGTGTAGTTGGTTTGCTTTGGACTGAGATTTTTCTTAAATGCGGTAAAGAATGAAACCGAAGTATAAGCGGCGCCAATGGTACTACTGATCCCTGCTGCCCAAAAAATCAGACCAAATAATTTATAACCAAAAGTCCCTGCGGCATATTGAAAAGCTTGCGCTGCTGGATTGGCATCATGGCTGGCTAAATCAATACTTGCACCACTCACCACCACGCCCAAGAAAGCTAAAAACAGCACATAACGCATGATGCCCACAACCACAATACCTTTGGTTGCAGCTCTTGCGACTTCATCAATATTTTCAGGGCCAACCGCGCCTTTATCCAGTAAACGATGGGCGCCTGCATAGCAAATATAGCCGCCGACCGTTCCACCGACAATCGTGGTGATGATGGCAAAATCAATCTGGTCGGGTGCAAACGTTTGATGAACAGCTTGGCCCACAGGTGGCATCACAATGACAGCAACAATGATAATCAAGATGATTTTGAGCAACCCCAAAACGATCATGCTTTTATCCATGGCCAGCGTGGCTTTTCTTGAAGCAAAAATTAAAATGGCTAAAGCACCACTTAAAATGCCGCCCCATTTAGTGTCTAACCCAAATAAGGCATTGAGACCTAAAGCCGCGCCTGCAATATTACCAATACTGAAGAAGAAGCCACCCAAAATGACCAGAAAAGCCAGTAAGTAACCACTGCCCGGCAAGGCTTTATTGGCAATATCCGAGGCACGCATTTGCGTCAGCGTTACGACACGCCAAATGTTTTGCTGAACCACATAATCAATCAAAATAGACACGAGAATGGCAAAGCCAAACGCCGCACCCAATTTCACAGTAAAAACTGCGGTTTGAGTTAGAAAACCAGGTCCCATGGCGGAGGTTGCCATCATGAAGATTGAAGCAACAATGGCCCATTGGCGATCTGATAAAAAAGAAGATTTTAATAAAGACATATTTAATGCGTTCCTCGTCCATTTGAGCTTAATAACGCTATTTTCAAGTTGAACCAAGAACATCATTTTGCTTACAAATTCTGTTCTTAAATCCCTTTAACTGACAAAGATTCCCTATTGCCCAACCAAAGCCATGGCGGATCAAATCTTCTATTTGAAATAAGAACATAGGCAAGCGCGATGAACAATACGACTTTTTACATCCATTATTAAAACTAAATAACTGTATTTTATTATTTTTTATTTATTAAAAGTCTAATGATAAATTTTACTTATCACGCACGATAAGCTGCTTTTATACTTTTTCAAACAAATTACGGTTTGAGATAAAGAAACATCACTTGTCAAAAAGCTGCGTGCGCCTCAATTATTTTTTAATTTTCTCAAGCAGTCTTTTCATTGCACTTTCAGAAACAGTGACTGCGACATCGGTTAATTTCTCTTTCAAGGCAGCATCATTTCCTTGCATATAAATCGAGGTGAAATGAAAAGTTTTGAGTTGGATCGGGGTATTTAAAATCTCTAAACGACCATCGGTAATTTCCTTTAGCGCCGTTAAGGTCGGCACAACGGCGATCCCCAAACCTTGCTCCGCAAGACGCAATAAGGTCGCAAGCGAATAACTGGTAATTGAAAGCGGCTCGTCTAGTGCCTGCTCTTTCATTTTGGCCTTGAGCTCTTTATAGGGATAGGTAATTTTCGGATAGGTTAAAATGGTATGAGACATCAATGCTTTAAACGACATTTGGCCCACACCACCTTTAAAAGATGGCGCTGCCAAGAAACTCAGCTCAAAGTCACACAGCGCCTGCTCTACACACTCGAAAGCCAAAGTCGGGCCTAGCAAAAAAGCCATGTCCAAATCCCCAGTACGCACACCTTCTTGCAAATTTGGGGTTAAATCCACCACAATTTCCACAGAAACTTTGGGAAACTCTTTTTGTACTTTTTCGATATATTCAACCAACCACGTATAAACGATCGTCTCGGAAACACCTAAACGAATTGTTCCTGTTAGATGCTGGTTTTCAGTCAGCTCGGCCACCAAATCGGTTTCCAAACGCATAAACTTTTCAGCATATTTAAACAGGGTCATGCCTTTATGAGTGGGTTTAAGCTGTCGAAAGCTGCGATCGAGAACTTTAAAACCTAAATCATTTTCAAGAGAGGTGATTTTTTGTGAAACGGCAGGCTGAGTCGTTTGTAATTTTGTGGCAGCCTTATTGAAACTATTTAAAGTCACAACCCAATAAAATGCTTCTAGATTTTTTAAATTCACCCTAAATCCTGCCTTTACTCCATCCCGCTTATAGTACGGCAGTTACCACTATTTTTTAAGTTACTGTTTTATATAATTTCAAAATTTCTTACGAGATGACGCTCATTCAAGCGCTATGCCTTGCCCAAATACATCTATTTTGCGTCTTTTACAACCTTACTCGGTCTAACCGAATCAAGGCTCTTTAAATCAAGTTGAGTCAAAAAAAGACGCTTGTAAAAAGCAATATTTATTCGCGCTGCGCTTCATTCCATTACGAATCATCATAAAAAAAGCACCTTTGTTGAAAAGATGCTTTTTTTAAAACTCAACTTAAAAAGAGACCGTAAAAATCTAAAAGCACTTATTTACTCTTTTGTAGACGTAAAGCATTTAAGACCACCGACAGTGAGCTCAGTGACATCGCCACCGCAGCGAACATCGGGGTGAGTAATAATCCCGTCAATGGGTAGAAAATTCCTGCTGCCACAGGTACACCCAAACCGTTATACACAAAAGAAAAAGCAAGGTTTTGTTTCATATTACGCACACCCAGTTTCGCCATATGCAGGGCATCGGCTGCACCACGAATATCACCTTTAACCAAGGTCACTTGCGCGGTTTGTTTAGCGATATCAGTTCCGTTCCCCATGGCAATTCCGACATTGGCTTGTGCTAAGGCTGGTGCATCGTTAATGCCATCTCCCGCCATCGCGACAATTTTACCTTGAGCCTGATATTTCTTCACGATGTCCAGTTTTTCTGTTGGTGTACAGTTACCATAGACTTGTTGAATACCCAATTCCTTAGCCACCAACTGGGCATTTTGTTCGTGGTCACCTGTTGCCATGACCACTTCAATACCATCATCAATCAGCTGCTGAATGACTTGCTGAGCATTGGCTTTAATCGCATCGTGAATAGCAATATAAGCCAGCACTTCTTGGCTATTACTTAAGAAACTAATCACATTCCCAGTCGCACGCTGCTGGTTCAACTGGCTTTGCAAAGCATCATCTAAGGTGATGCCGAGTTGCTCAAGCAGCTTTTGGCTACCAATATAGAGGGTTTGCTCGCCAATCTGACCTTTGACACCAAAGCCAGTCACATCCTCAAAGTCTGCCACTTTAAGCAATTGCTGTGCAGGCACAATTTGCGTCAAAGTCTGTGCAATCGGGTGACTTGAATATTGCTCAATCGAAGCAATCCACTGTTCCGCTTGCGCTTGGTTCACATTTGGGCTGAGCAACTGAATTTCTTTAAGGCTTGGTTTACCTTCCGTCAGAGTCCCTGTTTTATCGACAATCAGGGTATTCACTTTACTTAAAGCTTCAATCGCCTCTGCATCTTTAAATAATACCCCTTTTTGTGCCGCACGCCCTGTAGTGGCCATCACGGACATTGGCGTCGCTAAACCCAGCGCACATGGGCAGGCAATAATCAGGACCGCCACCGCACACATCAGTGCCAGATCAAATTGCGCACCACCAAACACCATCCAAGCAGCAAAGGTCAGTACACTAATCAGTAACACCACAATCACAAAATACTTGGCAAACACATCGGCCAAACGTTGTAACGGTGCTTTAGAGCGCTGTGCTTCTGCCACTGTCTGAATCATTTTCGCCAAAGTGGTATTCGCCCCGACCGCCGTGGTTTGAATACGAATACTGCCTTGTTGATTGACCGTACCGCCAATCACCGTGTCATGCATTTGCTTTTTCACAGGCACAGGTTCACCGGTCATCATGGCTTCATCGACATAGGTTTTACCTTCAACCACCACACCATCCAGTGGAATCTGCTCGCCCGAGGAAATCTGTAAAATATCGCCTTGTTTGACCATGCCGATATCCACTTCTACCACTTGATCGTTTTGAACCAACTTGGCCGTGTTAGCTTGCAGTTTCAGTAAGGCTTTGAGTGAATCTGCGGTCTTGGCACGCGCTTTCAGCTCCATGATTTGCCCGAGCAAGCTTAAAGATACGATCATACAAGCTGCTTCAAAGTACACTGCAACGCCATGCCCTGTTTTGGCTTCCATTGGAATCACACTTGGGAAAATCGTTGCCACCACACTATAAATATAGGCTGCCAAGACCCCAACACCAATCAAGCTCCACATATTTAAGTTGCGGGTTTTATACGAGGTCCAGCAACGCTCAATAAACGGTTTACCCGCCCATAGCACTACAGGAGTCGCGAGGACCAACTCAATCCACGGCTGAATATGCGGTGAAATGAAACTGTGAATATGTGAACCCATCGCCAGTACAAACACGATCAACGTCAGCGGTAAGGTCATCCAAAAGCGATGGCTAAAATCCACCAATTCAGGGTTCGGCGCATCATCTAAAGTCGGTTGCATCGGCTCTAGTGCCATACCACAAATCGGACACGTCCCCGGTCCCTTTTGTACAATTTCAGGGTCCATCGGACAGGTATAGTCCATATCCGCAGCGCCTTCAGGCACAGGACGCTGATCGGGTGGAATTAGATAAAACTCAGGATCCCCTTTAAACTTATCTAAGCAAGAAGGATTGCAGAAATAATAGGTCTGTTGCTGATAATCCGTTTTTAACTCTGTATTCGGATCGACTGACATGCCACATACGGGGTCAATAAACTCAGCTGATCCAGACGGAGCACTATGTTCATGCTTTCCTCCACCACAGCAGCTACTTTTTGCAGCTTCTACTTTCGGCTTGGGTACACAGCAACTGGCTTTGGTGTCTGGTTCTGTTTGAGGCTTAGGCTCACAACAGGATGCTTTTTTCTCTGCCTCTTTCGGAGTTGAACCACAACAGCCCGCAGTAGAAGTAGACACCGATACTGCATCTTCAGTTTTTACATAAGCCTCTGGGGTTGCAATAAACTTTTGCAAACATTTTTCACTACAAAAATAGTAGTCCTGTCCCTGCCACTCGGTATGCGGTTTAGTTAAATCAGTTACAGTCATGCCACACACAGGGTCAATAAATGTGGTCTTCTCTGCATCTGACACAGGTTTTGATCCGCAACCACAACCTTTGGAAGTAACTACAGCACTTTCCTCTTTCGCCTGAGATGAAGCATCGCTTATATCTGTTTTGGATTGACTACAACAAACACTGGGCGCTCTTTCTGATGTTAAGTAAGCCTCTGGATTAGCCGAAAATTTCTTTAAACAGCCTGAGCAACAAAACAAATAACGAACTGATTGATGCTCATACACATGAGGAGAGTCCTCTGCGACCGTCATCCCACAGACAGGATCGATATTCACCACCATCGGCGCTAATTTCTGTTTGGAACAGCAAGACGTTTTGTGTTGCTCACTCATTCTGACTCACCTTTTATTTTTTGATTGTGTTAGCATAAAGTCTGTACCTAGGTACTGAGTCAAGCCTTTTGGAGATTATTTTATGCTCACTATCGGCAAACTGGCAAAACACTGTCAGGTGAATGTGGAAACCATTCGTTATTATCAACGGATTGGTCTGATGCGCATTCCTGAAACCACGCAAAACTATCGCTACTATAGTCAGCAAGATATTGAAACGTTGAGCTTTATACAAAAAGGCAAAGATGCGGGCTTACAGCTCAGTGAAATTCAAGATCTATTGCATTTGCAACTGGATGATCGAGAAAAAGTCCGTGATGTGATTCAGCAACGACTGGAAAAAATTGATCAACGGATTCAAGAGCTGAATGCTTTGAAACAACGCCTTTCAAACTGGGTGGATGAATGTAAAACCACCACTGACAGTTGCTGCCCAATTTTGCAAGAACTGAAAAAAGGTTCAACGACTGCGCCATAAACAGATACCATCTTTTAAATTTGGCGCTCATTTTCACACTCACCTTTTCGATTCTCAGGACTGCGTTCACCATGTCGATTGAACTTGCCCAACTCAGAAAACAGCTTCGCAAACAACGCAGACAAGTTTCCGCCTATCAACAGCAGCAGTCCGAACTGCAAATTTTACAACGCCTAAGACGTGTGCCCGAATTCAAACATGCCACTCGCGTCGGGATCTACCTACATGCTTTTGGGGAAATTCAGACCCGTAAAATCATTGAATATTGTTTTCATCAAAAAAAAGCAGTGTATTTACCAATGATTTGCAATATGAATCAGCGCTTAGTGTGGGTCAAAGTTTCACGTAATCAATTTCAAAATAAACGCTTTTCCCACCATCCACTGGGTATGCAAGAGCCCATGGCAACACGTGGCCAGCACGTTTCACATTTAGACCTGCTACTCATGCCCTTATTGGCGTGTGATCCTCATGGCACACGCATAGGCATGGGAGGTGGTTTTTATGATAAAACCTTGGCTTCTGCACCCTATCACCGTCCATTTCGCCTTGGTTTGGCTCATCACTTCCAGTTGGTGCCACAGCGCTTGATTCGAGAAAAATGGGATCAGCCTTTAGATGGACTGCTTACCCCGCAACAGCATTTACGCTTCAAGCGCTAAAATTGACATTTTTGACTGTTGAGAATACTTAAAAATCACATGTTTAGTCATTTTTTATACAATTTATTTTGACCTGCCCTTGTATTTTTTAAAATACCCATCACTATAAAAAACATGGCAACACCGTTGTCACTCATTAGGAGTGCCCATGTCTGAAATTATTATGAATCAAGAAACCTTAGAGCCTCAGGTTCCAAGTGTATTACCACTTTTAGCGTTACGTGATGTGGTGGTGTATCCACACATGCAAATCGCGCTATTTGTAGGTCGTGAAAAATCGATCAATGCAGTTGATGTGGCTCGTAACAGTGACAATCTAGTATTTGTAGTTGCTCAAAAAGATTCTCTTTCAGAAGAAATTGATCACGACAACTTATATCAATACGGTACTGTCGCGAAGATTGTGCAAGTTGTGAATCATGAAAATGATGAAAACTGTATAAAAGTATTAATTGAAGGCTTGCATCGTTCAAAGCTAGAAAAAATCATTGATGAAAATGATTATCTAACCGCAGAACATGCGCTTAGCCCAATGTCAGTCCACATTGACGAAACAACGCAAGAAACACGTGTTCAAGAATTACGTGCCCTGTTTGCTCAATATGCTGAAGCAAAGCTGCGCAATGCACGTGAACTGATTGCTGCTGCGAACAAGATTGACGATTTACTGCAATTGTTATTCTTCGTAGCGACCCGTGTTCCACTGAATATTGATGTAAAGCAAAAATTCCTCGAACACGATGAGTTTGAAGCCCATCTACAAGAACTGATGACGTATTTATTGCAGCAATCTGAAGAACAACAGATTGAGCAAACTTTACATGACTCAGTGAAGCGTCAAATGGAGAAAAATCAACGCGAATACTTCCTCAATGAAAAGATGAAGGTGATTCAGCGTGAGCTTTCTGACATGAATGGCGGCGCGGAAGATGACGTGGCTGAAATTGAAAAACGTCTTGCCGAAGCTGATTTGCCTGAACACGTGCGCAAAAAAGCAGAAAGCGAATTCCGTAAACTCAAAGCAATGCAACCTGCGTCTAGTGAAGCGGCTGTGGTGCGCAATTATATCGAGGCTATCTTAGACACGCCTTGGAATAAGGCCAGCAAAGTAAGCATTAACTTAAGCAAAGCGCAAGAAATTTTGGATACCGATCATTACGGCTTAGATGACGTGAAAGATCGTATTGTGGAATATCTCGCAGTTCAATCTCGCGTGAAAAAACTCAAAGGCCCAATCCTTTGTTTGGTTGGCCCTCCAGGTGTAGGTAAAACTTCACTGGGTGAATCTGTTGCGAAAGCGACAGGTCGTGAGTTTGTACGTATGGCACTCGGTGGTGTACGTGACGAAGCGGAAATCCGTGGTCACCGTCGTACTTATATCGGTGCGATGCCGGGTAAAATTGTGCAGTCTTTAACGAAGGTCGGCGTGAAGAACCCATTGTTCTTGCTCGACGAAATCGACAAGATGGCACAAGACTACCGTGGCGACCCTGCTTCTGCGTTGCTTGAAGTACTCGATCCATCACAGAACAGCAAGTTTAACGATCACTATTTAGATCTTGATCTGGACTTGTCTGAAGTGATGTTCATCTGTACTGCGAACAGCATGAATATTCCAGAAGCATTGCTTGACCGTATGGAAGTGATTCGTCTACCGGGGTATACCGAAGATGAAAAAGTCAATATTGCTGAGCGTTACCTTGTTCCGAAAGCAATGAAGAACAATGGTCTACGTGCGAAAGAATTGACTGTTCATGAAGAAGCAATTCGTGACATCGTACAACGTTATACACGTGAAGCTGGTGTGCGTAGCTTAGAGCGTGAAGTCTCTAAAATTGCCCGTAAAGTGGTAAAAGAAGCGGTCAGCAAGAAGGCGAAAAACCTGCAAGTTGATGTGACTTCGGCCAATCTTCCAGACTACTTAGGTCCACATAAGTTTGACTTTGGTATGGCGGAAGACGAAGCTCAAGTCGGTCGCGTGAACGGTTTGGCGTGGACTTCAGTCGGTGGTGAGTTGTTGACCATTGAAGTTGCAGCGGTCAAAGGCAAAGGTAAATTCATTACCACGGGTTCACTCGGCGATGTAATGAAAGAGTCGATTACTGCTGCTATGACTGTCGTGCGTACCCGTGCAGATGAATTGGGTATCGAGTCGACACGTTTCGAAGAAACCGATGTTCACGTTCACTTACCAGAAGGTGCAACACCAAAAGATGGCCCTTCTGCAGGTTTAGCGTTAACAACTGCATTGGTTTCTGCTTTCACAGGCATCCCAATTCGCCCTGATATTGCCATGACAGGTGAAACCAGTCTCGGTGGTCGTGCAATGCGCATTGGTGGCTTGAAAGAGAAACTTCTGGCTGCACACCGTGGTGGAATTAAGCTGGTCTTCATTCCTCAAGACAACGTCCGTGATTTATCTGAAATCCCTGACAATGTTAAAGAAGGCTTAGAGATTAAAGCGGTGAAGTCGATTGATGAGATTTTACCACTGGCGTTGACCTCTATGCCTGAGCCTTTGGTCAAAGCACCAATTGTCAAAGCGGTCGATGAAGGCAAAAAAGCTGCACGCCACTAATTCCGCATCGTAAAAAGAGAGAGCTTCGGCTCTCTTTTTTATTACAATTTACTGTAGATAACACCACACATCTTTATGCTTTTATTTCCTACAATAATTTGATCAAGGGATACATGTAGGACAACTAAAATGAAAAACCCGATTGGCTGGTTTGAGATTTATGTGGATGACTTATCTCGTGCCAAACAATTTTATGAATCTGTTTTTAACATTCAATTAACTGAATTAACTCCACCAGCGGATGATAATTCACTGCAAATGTGGGCTTTCCCCTCAGACATGCAAGCCTATGGTGCTTCAGGTGCACTGGTGAAGATGCCAGGCCTATCCGCAGGAGGAAACAGTACCTTAATCTATTTTTCATGTGATGATTGTGCGAATGAAGCGAGCCGACTTGTTGAGTCTGGTGGAAAAATTCATGAAGCAAAAACTGCCATTGGTGAATATGGTTTTATTGTGCTGGCCTTTGATAGCGAAGGAAATATGATTGGCCTACATTCCATGACGTGAAAGGGATGAAACTCCAAATTTTCGCTTAGCTGGTTTGAATTTTTGTATTAAACCTTTTCCTCTATCATGACTCAGACTTGAAAAATCGATAAAAAGCCCGATATAAATAATAAGAACAGATACGCGCTGTATGTTTCTTTTATTGATGATTTGAAATTGCATGGTCATCTGATTCTCCAGACAGATGACCTTTTATCGCAGTTCTCGCTACTTGGGAACTGCGTTTTTTATTGCTCAAAAAACCTTAAGGTTTCAATAAATGCTGTACCAGCCCATCGATCACATTCGCCATTTTGGACAAATTCAACGTCGCTAAGCGGTCTGCTTTGGTATGGTAGTGACCATTTCGATAAAATGCCGTATCGGTAATCATCACTGCAGGGATATCAAACTCCCAATAATTCAAATGATCTGAAAAATCAAAAGCGTTGGCAAAGCTCGGAGCAACCAAACGCTGACATTCTAACTGATCAAGTTGCTGCATCGCTGTACAATAGCCTGCGCCTAAATCACGTGAACTGACATTACTCACTGTCGCAATAAAATTACCATGGGTTGGATAAATCCACTTTAAGCCCACAGGATAGCTTTGGATGGGTTGTTCGCTAAAGAACCCGATCATTTCTAAAATATACACGCCTTTAATCTTATCTTTTTGTGACTGAACCGATTTCGCATGCACATAGCTGCCCATTTGTTCAGTTTTAGAAAACGGTGGTTCTTCTAAACTATAGAACACAAAGTCCACATTGTTGGGCAATTTAGACTTTTGCTCTGCCAAAATACGCGCCGTTTCAATCACACCAGCAACGCCAGAGGCATTGTCATCTGCGCCATCCTGATCGCCAAAGACGTCATAATGCGCCCCAACAATCACGCGGTCTGCCCGTCCGACGTTTAAACTACACACTACATTTCGGTAGATTTGCTGATTGGCAGTAAAATTTTGATAGTGACATGGGACGCCCAATAAGCGCATTTGTTCTTTGATCCATGCAGAGACACGGTTCAGTTCATCAAGGTTTTTATAGTTACGTGCTTTGCCCTGACCAATCACTTGCTCCAAATAGACTTGTAGGTTTTGTTCATCAGCCATTTTGGCGTTGCTTGCAAATACCTGCCCTGTGAAAGTACCCAGTACAACAATCAACAAAAAAGCCTGTTTTTTTAAAGTTTTGAGCCACATTGTTATTATTCCAAGTATTTCTTATTCCTCTCATCTGTTGAATTAAGCAACATTAGGGCTTGTTGAGAATTAACAAAGGCTACTGATTAATTTATAATAGTACTATGGATAGATACATACTTACTGATGCCCAATGGGCAAAAATGGAACCTTTTTGCCTAGGTAAAGTGACCGATCGAGGTCGTAGTGGAAAAGATAATCGATTATTTTTAGAAGCAGTCCTATGGATTGCCCGTACAGGCAGTCCATGGCGTGATCTACCTCCTCATTTTGGTAAATGGAATACCGTCTTTAAAAGATACCGTGATTGGGTGAAAGCTGGTGTATTTGAAACTATTTTTGCATCTGTAAATGAAGATGTTGATTTGGAATACGCCATGATTGATGGAACGATTGTTAAAGTTCATCGACATGGGCAAGGTGCAAAAGGGGGACTTTCAAACAGTCTATAGGTAAATCTCGAGGTGGAATGACCTGTAAAATTCTTGCCTTAGTGGATAGTCTAGGCAACCTTATTAAATTTCGATTAATGCCTGGTCAATATCACGATTTAGTAGAAACCAAACCTTTAATTGAAGATGTTGATTTTCAAGCATTACTGGCTGATAAAGCATTTGATGCAGATTGGCTCATCCAAGAACTCAATGAACGTAAAGTGAAAGTGGTGATCCCACCTAAATCTAATCGAAAAGTAATGAGAGCATTTGATACGATTATGTATAAATGGCGTCATCTCATTGAAAACTATTTCTGTAAGTTAAAAGAATTTAAACGTATAGCGATGCGTAGTTGTAAAACAGATACGAGTTTTGAAGCCATGATTCAATTGTGCGCGAGTTTAATTAACTCTCGGTAATTCTCAACAGACCCTAGTTCAGTGAATTCAATTGCATTTTGTTTCGTCTCACTGCAAAGCCTTGCTTTCACCGTTATAATGAATCGTCTCCTTATACATGACCCATTATGAAAATCCGTATTCTGACCATTGGTCAAAAAATGCCTGCATGGGTACTGACTGGTTTTGAAGATTATTTCAAACGTATTCAACCTTTTGTGCAAACGCAGATTATTGAACTGCCAATGGCAAAGCGCGGTAAAAATGATTCAGAAGCAGATATTTTAAAATACCGTCAAATTGAAGGTGATAGCATTTTAAATGCAATGAAAGGCAACGAAGTACTGATTGCTTTGGAAGTCGGTGGTCGTGAGTTTAGCACCGAAAAACTGGCAGAAACCATGAAAGGATGGATGCTTGAAGGCAATGATATTGTACTGGCAATTGGTGGGCCTGACGGTCACTCTGAAGCAGTACGTAAAGCAGCTGCTTGGCATTGGTCTTTATCCAAACTGACTTTACCACACCCGATGGTTCGCGTGATGCTGATTGAACAGCTTTATCGTGCTATGAGTATTAACCATAATCACCCTTATCATCGTGCAGGTTAAGCTCAAGTATTGTTCTTTTTTTGGAACAATACGTTGATATTTCCCCCATTACACAGATGATAAGAATCTGACAAAATCCTTTTCATCTTCCCTTATTAGGCTTTCACAATGAACTTACAAACGCTACCCGGCTTATTCATTTCTCATGGCTCACCCATGCTTGCGTTGAATCCAGAGCAAGTTGGGCCTGCGTTACATCGTTTGGGCCTAAACTTACCGACACCACAAGCAATTGTGATTATGTCCGCTCATTGGGAAAGTAACTCACTTGAAGTAAGTACTGGAGTCCGTCCTGAGACATGGCATGACTTTCGAGGCTTTCCTGCTGAGCTTTATGACATTCGCTACCCAGCACCCGGTCAACCTGTTCTAGCCGAAGAAATTCTACATTTATTGGCAGAAGCGGGTTTTTCAGCTCATGCAAACAGTACCCGTCCGCGTGATCATGGCGTTTGGATGCCTTTACTCCATATGTATCCAGATGCAGACATCCCTGTGGTGGAAATTTCACTCCCGATGAATCTGTCGGCAGAGGAGATTTATAAAATTGGACAAACCCTTGCGCCACTACGCGAGCAGCAGGTCTTGCTCATTGGCTCAGGGAGTATTACCCATAACTTAGCCGAGTTGTCTTGGCATGGTCAGTCACAAGCGGTACCTGAGTGGGCATCGACGTTTCGTAATCATGTCGTCGCGAAACTTAGCCATCAGGACTTTGACGCCATTTTAGACTGGGAATCGATTCCTTTTGTCCGTCGTAACCACCCAACGTTAGAACACTTTGCCCCAATATTCTTTGCGATGGGTACAGGTCATCGTTTTAATATTGTGCATAGTAGCTTTACCATGGGTGCACTGGGCATGGACATTTACCGTTTTGATTAATGTATAAATTTTACTTATATATTAACAAAAAAATATTTATGGATACATTTTGAAACCCAAAAGAACTGAATGTATCCATTCTTTTAAAAATAACATCGGATAGCATGTATTTTGTTATTTTAAATCAAGAACTTGTAAGCCATGAAATTAAAATATTTAGCGATTGTCCTTTTCCCACTCGCACTGGCTGCTTGCCAATCATCTGATATTCAAAAAGTAGGAGATTTGGCTGTGTCTGTACTACAACAACAAAATGCAGATCAAACACTCGCAAACTACCATTGGAGCGCGAATATCCCAGATGCGCCTAAACCTTTGGTTTTAAACTTTGACAAACAAGCAGGTCGCTTAGGCATTGCAACCAGTTGTAACAGTATGGGTACCAGTTGGAAAGTTGAGAGTAATCAAATCGTGACGGGTAACCTGATGGCGACTCAAATGGCATGTGAACCAAAAGCCATGGCTCAAGAAGGTGTCGCAGCAGATTTATTTGACAACCGTAAAGCACCGTTTGTTTTAAACCTAAATGATTCTGATGCACCAACACTAACCGTGGTATCGGCAAAAGGTGAAAAAATTGTATTCACAGGTAAGCAAACTGCTGAATCGAAATATCAAAGCCAAGGTGAAACTGTTTTCTTAGAAATTTCACCAGAAACCAAAACATGTTCTGCAGGAGTTGCCCGTATAGAATGCCTACAAGTTCATGAAATTAAATATGCTGAAAATGGCGTAAAAACACAGGTCAATAAAGACTGGACGTTATTCTATAACCATATCGATGGTTTCACCCACAATCCGAAAGAGCGTCAAATCGTGCGTGTTAAACGTTATGAAATTGCCAACCCTGCGGCTGACCAATCAAAATATGCTTATGTTCAAGACATGATTATTGAACGTGAAGCGGTAAAAGGTTCATTGTAATCGTTCAATGACCTAGAAAAAAACCGAGGCCTCAAGCCTCGGTTTTTTTATTGGAATTTTTCTAAGTGTATATAAACTTAGAATACGCCTTGAGCAAGCATTGCATCTGCAACTTTGACAAAGCCTGCAATGTTGGCACCATTGACATAGTTCACAGTACCATCTGCTTGTGTACCGTATTTCACACAGTTACGGTGAATTTCTTTCATGATCGCATGTAAGCGCTCATCGACTTCTTCAAAAGTCCAACCCAAACGCAAAGCATTTTGTGACATTTCTAAGCCAGAAGTCGCAACACCACCCGCGTTGGATGCTTTACCTGGTGCGTATAAAATTTTCGCTTCAACGAATTTTTCGACTGCATCTAAGGTAGAAGGCATGTTTGCCCCTTCAGCGACACAAATTACTCCATTTGCAAGGAGCACTTCAGCATCCGCCTGATCTAACTCATTTTGAGTTGCGCATGGCAATGCGATATCACATGGAATAGACCATGGACGCTGACCCTCTAAGTATTCAAAGCCATGCTTAGACGCAAACTCAGAGATACGACCGCGCTTCACATTTTTCAGTTCCATCACTTCAGCCAGTAAAGCATCGGTAAAGCCTGCTTTCACATATACTGTACCCGCAGAGTCAGACAATGAAACGACTTTCGCACCTAGGTACATTGCTTTTTCAGCTGCGTACTGTGCTACGTTACCAGAACCAGAAATCGTGACTGTTTTGCCTTGGAAGCAGTCGCCACGGGTTTTCAGCATTTCTTCAGCAAAATACACTGTGCCGTAGCCCGTTGCTTCAGGACGCGCCAAAGAACCACCAAAGGTCAAACCTTTACCCGTAAACACAGATGAAGTGTCATTACTCAACTTCTTCATCATGCCAGCCATATAACCCACTTCACGGCCCCCCACACCAATATCACCCGCAGGGATATCCGTATTTGAACCTAGATGACGGTATAGCTCAATCATTAGCGCTTGGCAGAAACGCATAATTTCGCCTTCAGACTTCCCTTTAGGATCAAAGTCTGAACCACCTTTACCACCGCCCATTGGCAGTGTGGTTAACGCATTTTTAAAGGTTTGCTCAAAGCCTAAAAATTTTAGGATCGATAAATTCACCGATGGATGAAAACGCATACCACCTTTAAATGGACCAATTGCCGAGTTGTATTGAACACGGAAAGCACGGTTTACATGGGTTTGACCTTGATCATCCACCCATGAAACACGGAATTGAATCGCACGCTCTGGCTCAACCAAACGCTCGAGCAAACCGTGATCTGCATAACGAGGATTTTTTTCAATGAACGGCCAAAGGCTGGTCATGACTTCCTCTACCGCTTGTAGAAACTCGGGTTGATGTTCATCACGTGTTTTCACGTAATCTAAAAACTCATTAAGGCTGTTATATTTCAACGCTTAATCCTCAGCAGAAAATGGATCAAAATTGGTCAAATTTTATAAACAATGTTAAATTTTGGCGCAAACAATTAAATATCTTTTACCAACAATTCACAACACATTTCTTTTAAAAAACATATTTATCATTTATATAACAATTATTTATATAAAATATACCTAGAAACTGCTTATAAAAAAACACCAATGAAAACACAGGTTTAAAATCTTTTTTTGCTCAGAAATGATGCAATCAATGAACCATTTTAGAACACAGGATTAATCAAAAAAAACATGGTAAAATTCAGTGATCTACCTATTTCTTCTAATATCTCTGCAAATTCATCTGCAGGATTGGTTTACGCATGAATTCGCACATTTCCCTGATCCAAAATATCGATGCTCTCCTTCCCCAAACCCAATGTGGACTCTGCGGACATCGTGATGGATGTCTGCCTTATGCCCAAGCCATCAGCGAAGGTGAAGCAGCCAATAAATGTGTACCCGGCGGGCAGCCTGTAGCCGATGCATTGGCTCAGTTGCTAAACCGACCAGCATTAATTGCAGAGGAAAGTGTTTGGCCTATTCAAGCCGATGGCCGCCCACAGAGAATGAAAGCAATCATTCGTGAAGATGAATGCATTGGTTGTACCAAATGTATTAGTGCCTGTCCTGTAGACGCCATTGTTGGCTCGGGTAAACTCATGCACAGTATTTTGACTGACCTGTGTACAGGCTGTGAACTGTGTATTCCGCCTTGTCCTGTTGACTGTATTGACCTTATTCCAGATGTAAGCGGTATACCGACGGAAATCTTGCGCAAAGCTGAGCAAGATGATTTAAGACAACGCTATTACGCGCACATTCAGCGTGAAGAAAAACAGCGTCTACACCGTAAAGGTCCAGTAGTTCGTGCAGAAATTGATACGGCGTTATTTGCCCAGTTTTCAGCACAGAACGATGCTGTACCTGATATTCAAATCCTCGACAAAGAGCCAGAAATGGCAGCAAAGCTCGATGCAAAAGCCACCATTGAGCTGGCGAAATTACGTGTACAAATCAAAAAACTAGAAAAGCAGCTCAGCGTGCGTGAAGATACGAAAAAACGTCTGTTGTTAGATGACTTAACCCAACAGCTTCATCAGTTACAGGGAGCTTAAGCATGCTCACTACAAGCGGAAAACCCGTAAAAAGCATGACCAAAAAGCAAATCCAAATCTTTTTTGAACGTTTACGCGCGCAACGTCCAAATCCCAAAACTGAATTGAATTATTCGAGTCCTTTTGAGCTGTTGGTGGCTGTGACCTTGTCTGCTCAGGCGACGGATGTGAGTGTCAACAAAGCTACAGATAAACTCTTTCCAGTCGCCAATACACCTGAAACGATTTATGCCTTAGGGGTCGATGGTTTAAAAACCTACATTAAAACCATAGGCTTATATAATGCAAAGGCTGAGAATGTCATTAAAGCCTGTAAGATACTGATTGAAAAACATAACAGCATCGTGCCAAACAACCGTGCCGATTTAGAAGCTTTGCCCGGTGTAGGACGAAAAACCGCCAATGTGGTCTTAAATACTGCTTTTGGACAACCCACCATGGCGGTCGATACGCATATTTTTCGTTTAGGCAATCGTACAGGGTTAGCGGTCGGCAAAAATGTGCTTGAAGTCGAACACCGTTTAGTTAAAGTCATACCGAAAGAATTTATTGTTGACTCGCATCATTGGCTGATTTTACATGGTCGATACTGCTGTATCGCACGCAAACCGAAATGCCATGAGTGTATTGTTTCAGATGTGTGTAACTGGCCAGATCGTTTTGAATTTGGTGCAGCACGTATTGCCACAACGACGATAGAAGCTGAACATTAAAGTTCAGTTTTTTTATTGTTGATTTGATTTATCTTTTAAGTCTTGCTGCAACTTCGGATGTAACTGACGTTCTGGTTGCTTCTTCGACATTTTTTCTTGTTTACTGACATCGCGTAGCATTTTTACGCTAATGTAAAACAAACCCACCAATACCGCCGCAGCAACAATAATTAAAACAATGATTCCAAATTGTGCCACACGCGACTCCATTTTTAGAGGATCAAGAAAAAGAGCCCTAATATGACTTAGAGCTCTTTCAATGTCAAAACATTGCCATGTTTAAAACATGCAATTATTTGTCTTGATCAAGAATCGCGAACAAATCTGCTTGTACTTCGTCAATTGGACGTAAGCCATTCAACTTGTCATAGGTTGGTGCATTTTCACCAGACGCTGCGCGACCTTGGTAGAAACCAACCAACTGTTCAGTTTCAGTGTGGTATGAACCTAAACGCTTACGAATCGTTGCTTCTTGGTCATCAGGACGTTGTACCAGCTCTTCACCAGTTTCGTCGTCCTTACCTTCCACTTTAGGTGGGTTGTAAACGATGTGATAAACACGGCCCGATGCAGGGTGCTGACGGCGACCAGAAAGACGTTGTACGATTTCTTCGTCAGGTACATCAATTTCAATCACGTGATCAATGTTGATGCCTTCATTTTCAAGCGCTTCGGCTTGAGGAATGGTACGTGGGAAACCATCAAAGATACAGCCATTTACACAGTCAGGTTGCGCAATACGTTCTTTCACTAAACCAATGATCAGTTCATCAGATACAAGACCACCATTGTCCATCACGCTTTTAGCTTGTAGACCGAGTTCAGTTCCTTCACGAATTGCAGCACGGAGCATATCACCGGTTGAAATTTGTGGGACATTGTAGCGCTTACAGATCAACTGAGCTTGTGTACCTTTACCTGCTCCAGGTGGTCCGAGTAAGATAATGCGCATAAAAAAACATCCTCATTTAAACAATGTATTTGACACTTTGTACATGTCGAAAAATTCGACATATTTTTAGCATCTAATTATAAGAAAGCTACAAACAAATGTATTGTACCCGCAATGAAGCCCGTTACCCCACCCAATAAAATCAAAATCCATTCGTCTTCCTGAAATGCAGGACGTAATAAGTTTTGAAATTCTTTCGGTGTTAGCTCTCGAATACGGTCTCTAAACATTTGATAGATTTTCTGTGCACGGCTCGCATTGAACGCTGGGTCGCATACAGGCACCATCGTAATTTCAATTGAACGATCAATCAAGTCCGTCTTGAGTTTTGCGTATTCACGTGGCCCCAAAGACAGCTGCAAAGATGTTCTCACCAATGGCGTTTCCATGATTTCATTAATATGACGTTTGACAATACGACGGGTCTTGTCTTTTTTATTGCCATACATCATTTCAGTCATGATGGATTTTAACGTAATCAGGTCTTCTGTGACTACACTTGCAAACACATCAGACACTTCTTCTTGGCGCTTCATGAAAGCGCCTTGTACATTATAAGTCCCAATGCGCGGAATCACAGGTTTAATCCATGGAAACTTACGATCTTTTGTTAATTCAGTCAGTTGTAAGTATCGAACATAGTGTGGCTCAATTGGATTAAACACCATCCAAATCGCAATCCAGTTGGTTAAGAAGCCCCATACCGCGGCCCAAAATGGCACGGTCCAATGCCATGGCACCACAAACCAAACAATCATTTGGAAGATACCAAAGAACATCCCAATGAGGGCACTAATATGCCAAATAAAGTTGATTTCTTTCTGACCCACTTTCAAGAACATACGCACCATTAGTCTGCGGTCACCTTCCATTTGGCTGACCACCATATCGCGCATATCCACAAGTGACTCGACGTTCATGGTCAGTTCGGTCACTAATTCTCTGAGCACAGCCGGAAGCTGTTTGTGTGCCTGCGCATAAATTCGACGCTTAATCGAATAAGGTAAGTTTTCCCAAAGTACAGCATTACGGTCAATCATGACTTCATCAATCAGGTGCTCAAGTTCAAAACCAACTTGCTCACCAATGATTCGCGCCATATCCTCAGGATCCATTGCATCTAAAAATTCACGCAAAGAACCAAGTTTAGATAAGGTGTTATCCGTAATGATGCCTGAAATACGCCCCGCTTTTCTGGGCACAATACCCTGCCAACCCACAGGCAAAGGCCCAATATGAAACCCCCAAAATGTAATCGGGTAAAAGACCATTTTCAGGGCCATCCAAACGTGTGCCCAAGTCACAAAAGCAGTCACAGGAATAATGCTGAGTACAGCCCAAAAATCGGGTCGATTCAAAAAGGTTTGCCACAACTGATTGACGTACTCAAGCATGCATAACTTCCATATTTAATTTTATTAACTGAATTATATAGCGTTTTAAAAAAGATATTGTGTCTATAAACCGAAACTTAGAGTATAGGAAAATTGTAGTCTCGGTTCAGTTTCTGCAACCACATAGCCCGATTTGGCTTCGAGTTTTTCCCCTGCGCCAATCCCCACACTGAAAGTGCTGATTCGCTCAGGACTAAGTAACACATAAGCAAGATCTACACCACCACCAAGGCGAGATTCGTACTCGCCATCTACTTTCTTGCTGTCAATATGCCCTGCGTAAACACCGAGATAATAGCCATTTTTATCTTTACCAGTAAAATGAACTGGAAATCTAAAACCCAGCTGACCACCTACAGGGTAATCATCATTGATAAATACCCCAGCTTTTGCGTATGCAATGCCATAAGGATTCACCCACTCCAAATTGGTGTGCAGTAATTTCTGCGTTACACCAGCCCCTACATTCCACGTTTGAGCACTGCCAGCAGGAATTTTCGCATCTGGCAAAAAGGAATTATCTTGAGCGTAGGCTACGTTTGCACAGGCAACAAGTGCCAACACTGGATAAATTCTTGTCATTATTGTCACCATTATCCGTAATGTTATTTTAGTAATTGGTCCCTTTTTACAGGATTTTGACTGTAGCAGAATTTATAAAACACTTATATACAGCAATTTATATTTTTGATGTCTATAAAGTCAAAATTTAGGCAAAAATGAAAAGCAGAAGCAGCGATAACAAATATCAAAACAGTGTGACATGCGTTAGAATAGCGCGCAGGTATTTTCCTCTTTATCCATGTGTTTAAGTCGATTTGGTATGAAACAGCACTTTCCTTTAAAAAATGTCCAACAAGAAAAGCGCATTTTTCGAAATCGTACCTTTATTTCCATGGGTATTGTGGTTTTCTTCTTGCTGATTTTAGTCACTCGCTATGCCTATTTGCAGCTGGTTCAATTTGACGAGTTTTCAACTGCATCCGATCAAAACCGTATCCGCCTACAACCTTTAGCCCCTGCACGTGGTTATATTTATGACCGCAATGGTGTGCTGTTGGCGGACAACTATCCAGTCTTTACCGCGACGATGAGTCGAGCGGATGTGACGGATATTGATGCCACAATTGAACGTTTAACGCCAATCTTAGAACTCACACCAGATGATATTGAGCGCTTTAACAGTCGTATTAAAGCCTCACGTAAAACTGAACGCGTTTCCATTAAACTTAATCTCAATGAAAATGATATCGCTCGCTTTAGCGAAGTTAAGTATCAATTCCCTGGGGTTAATATCGAAACCCAGATGACGCGCTACTATCCACATGGTGAGCTATTTGCCCATGTGATTGGTTATGTAGGTCGAATTAACGATAAAGAATTAAAAAGTATCAATAAAGATTTGTATGCGGGCACTAACCTGATTGGTAAAATTGGGGTAGAAAACTCCTATGAAGATTTGCTGCATGGTGTACCAGGAAATGAGTCGGTCGAAGCCGATGCGCACGGTAACGTGTTGCGCCATTTAGGTCGCAAAGAACCCGTTCGTGGTAATGACTTATATCTTTCACTCGATTATGGCTTGCAGACGGTTGCCTCAGAGCAGCTTGCAGGTCGTCGTGGTGCAATCGTGGCGATGGATCCACGTACAGGTGAAATTCTGGCCTTGGTCTCAAGTCCAAGTTTTAACCCTAACCTGTTTGTCACGGGGATTAGTCATACCGACTATAGCGGTTTACGCGATAACCTCGATCAACCGCTATATAACCGTGCTGTACAAGGCGCTTACCCACCCGGCTCAACCATTAAACCGATGTTTGGTTTAGGTGGTATTCATTATGGCTTAATTGATTGGGGCACGGCCATTTCCGATCATGGCTATTTCACACTTCCGGGCGATTCGCATAAATTCCGCGACTGGAAAAAGTCAGGTCACGGCGTAGTCAACTTGCATAAATCACAAGTAGTCTCTTGCGATACCTTCTTCTACATTCTGTCGTTCCGTATGGGCATTGAAAAAATGAACACATGGATGCGCCAGTTTGGCTTTGGTGAAAAAACTGGCGTGGATTTACCAAGTGAAAGTACAGGCCTTTACCCCAACCCTGAATGGAAAATGCGTACCCGTGATGCCAAGTGGCTCAAAGGTGAAACCATTTCAGTGAGTATTGGACAAGGTGCTTTTACAGCAACACCGCTGCAATTAGCTATGGCAACAGCCATTACCGCCAACCATGGTTCACATGTGATTCCGCATGTTTTACAAACCAGTAAAGGTGCGAAACCACATAAAGACTTAAATGCACCTGATGGCAAAATCCAGTTCAATGGCACCGATCAAGACTGGATACAAATGCGTGATGCCATGGTCGATGTCATTGAAACAGGGACTGGACGTGGCATTCGTACCCCAATGTATAAAATTGCAGGTAAAACCGGTACTGCACAGGTCAAAAGTATTGCTCAAGGTAAACGCTACAATGAAGCCCTGTTGACCGAACGTCAGTTGGATCACGGTTTATTCGTAGGCTTTGCACCTGCGGAAAACCCTGAAATTGCGATTGCAGTGGTCTGGGAAAATGGTCGTCATGGTGGTTCTGCGGCACAGCTGGCTCGTCCGATCTTAGACTACTGGCTGCTCACACGTCATAAAAATCCAATTCGTCCACAAAACCATCAAATTAGTGGCGGCTTGATGACTGCGGGAATTAAACCGGGTGAATTACCAAGTGGTAGCACTCCACCAGCGACCACAACTGGGACAAGTACAGCTACACCAACCAGTACTTCCAATACAGCACCTGCTTCAACAACGGCAAATACAAGCCGTTCAACTACACCGCCTTCTGCACCTGTGGAGTCAGACTAATTATGAAAAACCAACTCCGCATCATTGGAGGGGACTGGAAACGTCGTCAACTGCCTTTTGCCAGTATTGAAGGTTTACGCCCTACGCCTGATCGCGTACGTGAGACTTTGTTTAATTGGCTCATGTGGGATGTACAAAATAGCAATGTTTTGGATATTTGTGCAGGTTCAGGTGCGTTGGCATTTGAAGCCTTATCACGTGGTGCATCAAAGGTAGTGATGATTGAACCTGACCGCAGTCAAGCACAGTTTTTAACGCAAAACTTGGAACTCCTTAAAGTACCTAAGTCCCATGCCCAGTTAAAAGTAGCGACTGCACAGCAAACATTAGCCACCTTAAAAGAGCAATTTGACTTGGTCTTTTTAGACCCCCCGTATAGCCTAGAGCTATGGGAAGAACTGGCCCTCTTGGCAGATCCGCTGATTCAAAATAATGGCTATATTTATGTAGAAGCCGATAGGGATTTGAATCTGTTAAAACTTCCAGCATCGTGGGTGCAAGTGAAGAACACCAAAGCTGGGACTGTTCGTGCAGGTTTATATCAAAAGAAAGTGGTAGTTTCCCTATAAATACGGCTTTACGCCCTTTTGATTTACGCCATCACGAAAGAAAGTAGTCTTAGCGCATATTCGTGTAGTTCTGAGCTACGCTATGTACGAAGATAAATATACATATTCAAAATCAAGCTAAGGCTTCAGTCAGTTTTTACGTCTAAAAACTATGTACACCAAACGAAAAATCGTACACTCGCTAAAATTTTAAATATATCGCATATGACTTGGTTGATCTTTATCTTAGGTGCAATGGTGGCGGGTTTTGTACAGGGGCTCACAGGCTTTGCATTTGCCTTAATCGCCATGTCATTTTGGGTCTGGATCTTGGCACCTCAGCTCGCAGCGCCTCTGGTGGTGTTCGCCTCAGTCTGGAGTCACCTGATTTCCTTAAAGTCAGAATCTGCCCCTTTCAACTTGATAAAAGCCTCGTTGCACCTTATATCCTTGCAGGTCTGATTGGCGTTCCATTGGGAACCTATCTATTAGACATCATTCAAGCACAGACCTTTAAACTGATACTAGGAATTTTTTTGATTCTTTGGTGTCCATTGATGCTACTTAATCCCCAGATTCGCTTCATTCAAAACTCTGGAAAATACGCCGATAGCAGTATTGGTTTTCTTGGGGGTGTATTGGGTGGGGTGGGAGGCTTTTGTGGCTCACTGCCTTCAGCTTGGGTCATGTTAAAAAACCTTCCTAAAGAGCAACAGCGCTCAATTTTAAGGCATTTTAATTTCGCCATTCAGCTATTCACCTTACTCACCTATCTGCTCCGCGGAAATTTAAACTTGCAACATTTGCCCTATATGGGCATCTTACTTTTGAGTGTGAGTCTACCGGCCATGCTCGGCGCGCAATTGTTTTATAAGATTTCTGAGCGGCAGTTCAAACATACGGTACTGGGTTTATTGTTTAGTTCAGGCTGTTTTCTATGTATCAGCTATCGCTTTCTGTAGTGCTATAAAAACCTGACTCTGCACTTTGGCATTGGCTTGGATCAGCAATTGTGTGTTTTGTGTCAAAATAGGCTCATCTTTAAACAACTTAGCTCTACTGGGCTTTCTCCAACTTCACAAATCTTTATACAATTGGCACACCTTCAAACCCACCGCTCACCCTATATGAAACTGCCTCTTGCACTACTGAGTATTTGCTTTATCAGTGCTTGCTCCATAAGCTCATCCAAAGAAATAAAACAAGCCGAAAAACTTCTCCAATCTTTTGACTGTCAAAATATAGAGCGCGATCAGGCAGACCACAGCAGTATGACCAGTTATCATGAACAAGTGCTTGCCAGCAGCAAACAAAAAGCCCAAGCCTATGTAGAAAGCTATCAACAGGGCGATCAAATTTTTGACCTGCCCCTGCCCGAAGTGATTGAAACACAGCTACAAAGTTATACGGCCGCATGCCAGTCACTAGGTGGGGTTTTACCCAATCCCCAGCAAAACCCTTGAATACAGTTAGCAATAAAAAAGACAGCTCGAAAGCTGTCTTTTTTAATTTAATATGACTTAAATTTGAAATTAAGACACAGTTGAGTCGTTGTGATAGCGAGTATCGACACTGAAATCTTGAGGAAATTTAGCAGAAATTTGCGCATAAAATGCCATAATTTCAGCCATATCTTTTTCGTAGTCCCCAGTAGGATAAATAATTTTACCCACCCCAGTTTTTTTCTTCGCATAGTCCATATAGGCTAACGCAATTGGAACACCTGCACTGACTGCAACATGGTAAAAACCTGTTTTCCACTGTTCCTGCTTGGCACGTGTCCCTTCAGGGGTAACCAACATCACCAACTTAGGGTGTTCTTTAAAAAGATCACTCATGAGTTGCACCATACTTGGACGTGGTTCACCTTCATGCTTCGGACGACGGTCAATACCTATCCCGCCCATTGCACGAACAAATGGCCCAAATGGTAGTTTCATATAGCTGTCTTTAATAGTGATACGGACATGCACACCTAAGGCCTTTAATGCCAAACGAGCGTACAGCGCATCCCAATTGCTGGTATGTGGCGCTGCAATCATTACACATTGATCGATATTCAAATCCCAATGATTATCAATCTGCCACCCCATTAAGGCTAAACTTTGTTCTGCAAGCTTTTCGAACACAAAAAATACCACATTACTGAAAATCCGCGCCGATTCTAGCAATGCTGCTGATCAAATACACGGCGAGACGATCAATAAAACAACAATTAATCTATAAACGTATATTTTATTTAATTCCAAATATTTCAAGAAAAAACAGGGTTTTTGAGATTAAAGGTAAAAATACGTGAATAGTATTCTTTATTGAGGATACAGAAGCACTCACAGATCTTCACAGATTCATTTCCTGCACTCCTGTAAGGTAAAACGGCTTTGTTGCACAAACCTATCTCTAAAGGCTTATTCCACAATATAATTCTCAAATGAATAAGCCCACACCTAAAATCTATCGTACAACCAATTGGTCTTCTTATAACAGTGCATTAATAAATCGAGGAAATCTCTCAATTTGGTTTGATCCCAAGACGCAATGGTACGCTCAACCCAAAGGTAAACATGGTCGAAATCAAACTTATTCAGATACAGCCATCCAATGCTGTTTAATGATCAAATCCTTATTTCGTCTTTCTTTACGCATGGTCACTGGCTTTGTGCAAAGTCTCATTCATCTTTGTAGATTAGATTGGACAGCACCAGACTATTCCACCATCTGCAGAAGACAAAAGCATATTGATATTGCAATTAACTATCAAAAAAGCAGTAATGGTCTCCAGCTACTCGTCGATTCTACTGGCTTAAAGTTTCTAGGCGAAGGTGAATGGAAGCGTAAGAAACACCAACCTGAATATCGTCGCCAATGGCGTAAACTTCATATTGGTATAGATGCTGAAACCCTTCAAATACGCGCTATTCAACTCACTACAAATAATGTGAGTGATTCACAAGTGCTTGGTGATTTACTCGATCAGATTCCACAAGATGAGCAGATTGACTCTGTCTATACTGATGGGGCTTATGACACCAAGCAATGCCGTCAAGTAATTGCAGACCGACAAGCACATGCGGTGATTCCGCCAAGAAAAAATGCGAAACCTTGGAAAGATACAAAGATCAGCTCGCTAGAGCGAAATGAATTACTTCGAACAGTTAAACGTTTAGGCAGGACACTATGGAAAAAATGGTCAGGCTATCATCGGCGAAGTTTGGTCGAAACTAAGATGCATTGCATCAAATTATTGGGGGATAAACTCAGTTCGAGAAACTTTCAAAGCCAAGTCAATGAGATGCATGCACGTGTAGCAGTATTAAATAAATTCACAGAGTTAGGCCGACCTCACACCCAAGTTGCCACTTAAATTTGAGTAGATATGGGAAATCTTAATTTTTAAATCTTTGTGCAACAAAGCCGCCTTGAGCTTCAATACCGTAGCCAAAATTAAAATCCTCACTAGGAGTTCAAACACCTACCTCCAAACCTTTATCGTTTCAAATGTAAAGTAGGCTTTTACCATTTAGGAGTCCAGCCTAATTTATGAAGTGAAGCATGCATGACATCATAACCACTCGTATATCCAAATTTGACTTCCCAAAAGACAACTAAATGATTACTTGGACTAAGTTTTGCCTTGAGATATAGAAATAGGCAACATAAAATCAATGCTTCTACGGCTTAAAGCGGAAGCATTATTTATTTCACTCAAAAAAGCATGCAAAAAATTTAGAATGAACTCAATTACTCACAAAGTTCATCCCCCCACTTGTTATAGCTATAAGAAATTATATCTACATCCGTTTTTGTAACTCTAACCTTATTTCCTTTAAAATCAGTCGCATTAAATGATATTGGGCTAGCTATATTTATGCTATTTTTTGTATCCAGACAATATGTATCGACACTCACTCCACTTCCTTTCAGTATCCACCCATCATCTCCCAACAACTTTATTATTTTCTTAGTCTTTATAGAGTTTGCTGGTAACTCGACATACGCTAATTGAACTTCTGCTCTATTTAATGAGTTAACAACTTCTAAATTTTCACCTAAAACAGTTTTCATTTTTTCATCAAACGGGTATTTATCTGATGGTTCATCATGAATTTTATTATTACTACATCCCATTAAAGTGATAATAATGCATATACAAAAACTTAAACTTCTGATTTTCATATTTAATCCCTAATTTTTTCTGTAAGAGAGCGACCTTGAGCATCAACACCATATCCAAAATTGAAATCTGCACCAGGTGTTCCAACACCCACCTCCAAACCTTTCATTGTTTTAGATGAAAAATAAGCTTTAATTTTTTCACTAGCAGATGTTGAACTTGTATCAATAGGTAGTACTACGCCAGCGCGTATACCCCACATTCCGCCACTTGCACTACCTGCTAACCCTGTAAGGAAACTATCTGTACTTTGATCATCCCCCCTACCTTCTGGCTTATTAAAAATATAACCAGCCATACAACTCGCAGAAAACTTACCTTTTAATTTAGAAAGATCAGCAGCGCCTATTTTCTTACTACCATCTATTACCGCAATTGCATTTCTTCCAATTGCCTTAGCTCCTTTTACATCTGGTCGTGACGCAGCACCAACTTGAAAAACTTTACCATTATGTAAATTAGTAATTTCTGCATAAGCGAGTGGCCCAACACCACCTGAACAATAAACATAATCAAATAAAGGTGCTGCCTCTAATCTACAGACATTCCCAGTCTTCATCCAACAATCATAATTTCTATATGCTTGATACTCTAAATTAGCTGAAGCTTGCGGACTTAATCCTATAAGCTGTCCACCATAGGTCGGAGATAAACCAAGCTCATCAACCCATAAAGTTGGATTAATCACATAAGCATGATGGTTAAGACTTGCATAGAGATCAATCGGATCCTTGCTTAGATACCTTGCACTAAACGGTTCATAATATCGATAACGGTTATAATGTAAGCCTGTTTCACTATCGTAATACTGACCTTGGAATCTCAAGTTGGTTTGTTCAAGTAAGTTGTCTGAAGCCTTGATCGCTAAAGCCGTTCCCCATGTATCCTGTGTCATTTCCCATACACATTCGCCACGTTCATTACTGAGTGTCTGCGGTGTGCCCACTTGGTCGCAGTGATAAAACGTGACTCGCTCTAATGCTGCTTTTTTCTTTCTGCTGTCCGTGTTCCAGACAGGATCTTTATAAATTGAATAGGGAACATGTTGATCTTGTTGATAATCAGGCGTTTTTATCAGTTGTATAAAACCTGCATAACCTGTTTGTAGTAATGGTACAAAGCTATTCGGTTCATACACATAGTGCTTGGTGTAGTCTTGTGGACTTGAATGATTCTGATTTTTTGAATGGCTTGGATTTCCTTGGTTGTGTTGCGATTCCCAAATCATTAAATCACCATCCCAACCAAACAACGTCAGGCTGGTATTTTGCTGATCATTTTTATATAAACGTCTTCCAAATACATCATAGCCATACTCGGTAATTTGACCATTGTGATCGCTTTGAATCAGTCGGTTTAAATTATCCCAAGTCAGCTTTAGGGTTTTACCTGCTTGCGTGGTTTCTACCACGTTGCCCTGTGCATCATATTTATAGTATTTGCCTTGAAAGTGTTTAATCAGGTTATTTTTGACTTGTGATTCTTGGGTTGCAATCGGGTCTATCAAGTTACCTGCAGGGTCAAAACTAAAGCTTTCAGTTTGATGTGCACTTTGGGTTTTGATAAGACGTCCTATCGGATCGTATTGATAATTCAATTTTCCTAAACGACTATCTTCAATTTGCGTTAATAAATAGTTTTTATCGTAGTGATAATGTCGTTCTGCTTGGTATTTTGGCGTTTGTAGTTGAGATAGGTCTGTTGTTGAGTCTTCAACCACAATCATTTGTGAGCTGAGTAAGCCAACATCGTTATAGCGCTTGCTTTGTATTAATCCATTGGCAAGCCGACGTGTCGTTTCACGGTGTAAATCATCTCGTTGAAATGCCACCATGTCTTGTTGGTTAAAAGCAATGCCATAAATATGCCCTGAACCATAGCTTAAATTGGCTTGAACTTGCCCATCTGGTCGGATGGTTTTGATCAGATTTCCCAACTCATCATAGTCATAACGTAACACTGCGGTCAGTGCTGTTCGCTTAGGTATTTTATAATGTTGATGTTCTCTAACAATCAATCCAATCGGGTTTCGATAGAAATCTATCTGACTTTCCGCATTTTTAACTTGGCTCAGTTGGTGATTCAAGTTGTATTCAAATGCTTCTGTTTGACTATGTCGTGTGTGGATATGGGTATAGGTTTTTGTCGCAACCGAACCGTCTGCATGATAGCCAAATTGGGTCAGAATATTGGGCTGACGGATTTGGAATAATTGCCCATTATCAGTATAGCTATAGTATTTTTCTTCACCATCAAACGCTTGTTCTCGGATCAGTTGTCCATAACGATTATAGTCAAATACATATTCAGCATGATTTTGATTAATCAGCTTTTCAATACGTCCAAGTTTGTCCCATTGGTAAGTAATTTGATGATGATTGGCATCTATGCGTTGCTCAAGTAAACCCATTTGATTGTATTTGTATTGGGTAGCTTGTCCTTTGCTATCAATATGTTTAAGTAAGCGTCCTTCTTCATCATGTTCAAATTGTTCAGTTAAACCATCAGGATAAATGATCGCTTGTAACTGTCCTTTGTCTTTACCTTGCGTGCTATAAATATATTGAACTTTTTGACTATCGGCAGATTCTTGGGCAATCAGTGTGCCTTCATCATCATATTGCCATGCGCTATTTTTTCCTGAACAATCTGTATAGGAAACCACCTGCCCCAAATCGTTATATTGGATTTTCTTGGAACTTCCTTTGGCATCGGTCACTTCTACGATTTGATGATCATTGTTGTATTTATATTCGGTTACATGCCCTAAAGGGTTGATTTCTTTGCTGACATTGCCATGAGCATCATATTCTTGTTTCCAAATATTGCCTTCTGGGTCTTTGATTTCGATTAAGTTACCCTTTTCATCATAAGCAAAAAGGATAATTCCACCATTCGGCTGGACAATTTTAATGACTTGACCCTGATTGTTGTAGATTTGCTCTGTTTCAAAACCTGCGAAATCAATCTGACGGGTAATACGCTTTTGTCCATTACGAGACAACCATGTCTCTCGCCCGTCAGCTAAACGGATGCGGTAGGTAAAACCATCTAAATCAAAATAGTAATAGGTTGGAGTATCATAAACATCGTATACCGCTACTTGGCGTAAACGTGGATGCCATTCTAATCGAGTTTTAAAACTGCCATCATCTGCCCATTCTGCAACAGCTTTGGCTTTAGCTGCAGTCGATTCATAACGGATATTTTGCCCACGTCCTGTGCGGTCTGTATAGCGGGTTAACTGGTGAGTCTGGTTATATTCATAACTTCGTGTATGTCCATTTTGATCAATGGCTTTGATCAGATTGCCCTGTGTATCATATTCATAACGTGCCAAAGCTTCCGCCTGATCATCGACAAAAGCCGCAATCACTTTGGCTTGTTCATTAAAAGCAAACTTGAGTACGTGTTTAGCACGCTTCAATTGGAAATCAATAGCTTGTAAATAAGCAAACTGTTCAAATAATAAATAAGTTAGAACAACCTTTTCATCAGTTTTATCATTAAACTGTTGAACAACATGATAATGCTTTCCGCCATTAAAACTATGGAAATGGAAATTCCATGCTGAACCAAAATTCAGTAATAAATCATTATCTTCATGAGGCGTAACCGTAAAACCTTCAAAAGGAACACTATAAGCCTCATAGCGAATGGAGGATGGCAATTGATGTTTACGCCCTTTACCATCAATAAATAAGTAACCTTGTGCATTTTGGATCATTACATTGGAAAAAGGCATCATCCAACGTGCCCCGATCATGCTGTGATCAAACTCGTCCATTTGCGAATTGTATTGGCGGTGAAATGCAAAATCTACCTTTGCCAAATAGAAATCTAAGTGATTAATTCTCTCTGCCCCAATAGCATAACTAATACTACGCCCTGTTTGCGAGTCGGCTCCATCACATGGGGGAGCATTTAATGCATCAGGCTGTAAGGTCACAAATTCTAAAATATCACCATTGATATGCTGCTCATATTCACCCGTTTGGTTTAACGGCACACTGGCTGTGGCTTTTTTATCTTGTGTTTGTATTGCTTTCAGTGTTTCTTGAATCAACCAAGCAAGGCTATATTGAGTTCCTGCATTACTTTGTTGTTGAATCGCCGTAGCAAGCACAGATATTGCTTTAGTAGATTCTAAGTCTAATCGTGTTTTTAAGTCTGGACTCAACTTTGCTGTCATATCTGCTTGTGCAGGCGCACCCAACAAATCAATCAATGGCTGTGCCCAGTTGCTAAACTGTTTGCTTGGGTCACGTTTTTCAGCTGTTGCCCCTGCTGAAGTAACGCTGGGCAATCCAACTACAGCACTGCTACTAAAAGCTTGGAGAATTGAAGTCCCCAGTGTCGTTGCACTAGACAATAAACCTGATAATTTACCTTGTGTTTCTTGTAGGAATTTTTCTAAATCACCTGCCATCTGCGCATTTAAGTGTAGCTGCATACGACGTAAATCAGCTTCTTTGATTTTGCCATTGGTTGGATATAAACATTCTGCCATTAAACCCAGCATTGGACGTAAAGCCATACGCACATGTGCTTCTGTATTCGGTTGTAAAAATAAACCGATTAAATTCATGCTCAGTAGAGCTGCTTGTTGTACGCCCGCTTCAGCTTGTTTGGGTTCTGTGGCAAATAAAACAAGGTCTAAAACACTGCCTGATAAAGCAAAGATATTAGCAACTGTCGCTACATTGGCGCTCGCTTTTATCTGTTCTAAGCTGGTATTTCCGCAAGCGTGTAAATAATTTTGAATTTGGTGCGCGATAAACTTATGGTCTTCGGTATGTGTCACGCTGGATAAGTTAAATACGGCCAACTCAACTGCTGGCTTAGTCTCTTTAGCAGCTGATTGTTGCTGGGTATTTGACCCTGTGGTCTGATTTTTACTGTCTATAAATGCCATAAACTTAACCTTAATACGTTCTAATTTTTAATCTAATTTCAATCAATGAAAATTTTAAAAATGTTAAATTATTTGTTTCACACGTTATATACATCAGATTCTTCAACTATCATTTCCGTACAGGTTCTTGTGTAGCGATATAACAGGATTCATCCAAATCCATCTGTAGGACATTTTTATCCATGTTATAAATAGACCGCGTTTTTTGCAGGCCGTGGAATATGCTGTGCCAAAGCCGAGGAAGTTTGATTCATATGATGAAGCATACTTTGTGGAGTCGTTGATGATTACGATACAGATGCCCCACCTTTTCGGCTGGTAATGCTATAGGTTAGGAATCGTGAAGAACATTCATCTTTTTTAATAACCTCATCAACCACTTTGACTGACTCATCCAACCCATTGTGAGCAGAACCCAATGACTCTGCAACAAAGCCTTGCCCCAGTGATGATCCAAACCCTGTTCCAGTAGTTAAATTAGAAACTAAACCACTGGTCTGTTGAGTAAACAATGCTGATGCTTGGTCTTGGATACTTTGTAAAGACTGACTTGGATTGGCAATCATCTGCCCCATGTTCATCATCTGTGACGGAGATAAATTTAAATTCAATGCTGAAGAGACTGAACCTAATGCACTTTGAGTAAATTGGTCTTTAAACGATCCTAAGCTTTGCGTACCTAAATCTTTTAAAGCATTTTTTCCCATATCTTTCAATGAGTCAGCATTCAAAGAGAATAAATTATTTTTGAGTTGGGACATTATATTTTGTCCCACTGAGTTTAATGCATTTTGCGCAAAACTTGTGGCACCACCGACCACTTCTTCTGACCAAGTATAATCACGATTAAAATGACTTGCTTTATCCCATGCACTCCGCGGATCAGTTTCAAATTCGACTTTGGCTGGCCCTGGAGCAATACCCGTCACTTGTGCAAAGCCATTACTATCTAATTTTCCTGAAACTTGTTTCCCAAATGAATCAATTACTTTAAAGCCAGTCTGCTTAAAGAAGTCTTGTCCACCGTAACTTTTTAGTAAGTCGAGTGCACCTTTAAGTGGATTCGATGCAGGCAATTGCGCTGATTTACTGACGCTGGAACTCGGCTTAAACATATGTTGTCCAGCATTAACCTCAAATTTCCCACCCGTTTTTGGAAAAATTCCTGAGCCATTCAAGGCAATCTGCGATGAGCCACCCGTAATCAAAACTTCTTTCGGACTACTGATTTCTATCCGATCTTCTGTAGACGAGATGGTAATACCGAGTTTAGCAAATACATCTAAAGCATCTGACTGTGCTTGAATCTCAACTTTACTCTGCGCTGCAATAGCTTTAATTCCACCTTGCGCAGCAAATAAACTCACTTTGCCTAAAGCTTGTCCCAAAAGATTTTTTTGGGTACTGAGGTTAATACTATCGCCCGCAGTATGGTTGATAATACCTGTGGCTGAAAGATGGATATCTTCAGGGGTGCTTAAGGCAATCCCATCAACAGAACTGAGTAACATGATGGCTTTTTTATACTTGGCAACATCTTTTTCAATTTCTTCGGCAAAAGCTTTGAGTTGCTCAATCGATTCAATTTCATCGGTCTTTTGATTCTTGGCAATATCACTTAACGCTTTACTATTGGTCTGGCTGCCTTCAAGTTGCTTTTTGGCAATCTCACTATCTAAATGCTCACCTTTGGCTTGATCTTGTTTGAAGGTCGAAAGTAGTAAGCCTTGTCCTGCGCGTACTGCTCCCCATTGGTCAGTACGAAGCTCAAAGCCTTCACCACGATCATCACTTTCAGCTTTGTCTTTTGGGTGACTCAGTTTGCCCAAGTTAAGTTGGCTAGCGCCATGACTACTCTGTAACTGACTGCTGATTTGCCCTGTCGTATCGTCAAACCTAAGTTGATTATATCCACTACCCTGATATTCTTTACTTTTTATCCCCGCCAACTTTTTAGTATCAGGTAGTTTACCTTTGTTGTCGAACTTGGTTGGATAGCGTTGTGCTTCATGGATGCGCCCAACCACAAATGGACGGTCGATATTACCATCAAAGAAATCAATCACCACGATCTCACCAATGCGTGGTAGGAATCTTGCCCCATAGCCCTCACCTGCCCATGGGGTCAGTACATCTATCCAAGCTGAATCCGTATCGTTGTCATTGGAACCAGCACCGCCATCATGAGTATTATCTTCGTTACGAGTAAATAGGAATCGAACTTTGATGCGTCCCCATTCATCAACATAGATTTCTTCTCCACTTGGGCCAACAACTTTGGCACGTTGTGGTGATGCTATCGGTCTATGTTGTAGCGGGTTGTATTCTGGAACAGTAACAATGTTACGTCGTTGAAGCGTGAGTGTGTTGGCTTGGCGTTCATCTGTATTATTGATTGTAATGTTATTTGTTTGCCAACTGCTCTGTTGAAGCAAAGCTTCCACTTGATCATTCAGGTCTTTAGGTAAGTTATTTTGGTTGTGAAAAGCCTTAGCAGTGATTAGAAACTGTTTGTCTGCATCTGCGTGTTGGTCTATTTCGGGGTGTTCATTGAACTCAAACCAATAACCCACATGTGCATCACGTACTGTAGAGGTTGCACAAAATTGTTTAGCTTGTACATTGTAGTAGTGACTTAAGGTTTGATTAAACTTTTCAATCTGACTATTGTCTGATTTGGTCGCACCATCTTCACCATTTAAGTCCTGTATCCATGCAGGGCTAAAGTGCCATGCCTGCTCCAAACCTAAACTGGCATTGTCATAATTTTCACTATGGTTATGCTTGCTTTGAACACTTCCCGCACCTTCTTCAGTTGCCAACACATCGGCTTGCCAACGTTGTACATGTACAGAAGTCGGCTGGATTGAACGCTGACCTACGAAATGAGTAATAGAGTCGCTTTTTTCTACGGCACTACTGCGATGAAAGCGGATACTGCGACGGTCTAGGACGTTAAATTGCGAATTATCATCAATTAATCTTAACCTTTGCGGCTGTATCTGTTCACTAGAACTAAGCACTTTAAGCTGTGCTTCATCGATCAGCCAGTTAATACCTTCACTTCTCATCAACCGAATCAGAAAGTCAAAATCGCTTTCCGAGGCCTGCATAATAAATGGACGAACATCATAATCTTTGGTTAAGCCGCTTTTATCCAAAGTCAAACTTAAAGCGAAGAGCGCACTACGTTGCACCCATTCTTGAAACACGATTTGGATCACGTCCACAGCCGACTTATTCATAAACACGCGACTATTACGACGATGGTTCCATAAGGCTGTAGAATCTTTGACAGTCAAACGATAGATTGTAAGAGAACCATCACTCGCACCTATATCTGCTTGGGTCACAATACCTGAAACACGAGTTAACTCAGATTTGTCTGTGACAATATCAACAGCAGTTTGGCACCCAATAAATTGTTTTAATGGAATTTGGGCGTTGGTTGAAAGACAAATCAATTGTAGATGAGCACCCTCATTGAGGCTATGCATCCCATCAATACGTTGTAGGAAAACTTGATTATTTAGAGATGTATTTGAGAGTTGCACATGGATCGCACGTTTCTGTGCTGTCAATCCAAGTTGCTCTAATGCAGCATAAATATTGTTAGACATAAGCGATTTATTATTTAATTTTAGAATGTGGTCATTTATACAAATTGGCCGGAATTCTAATCTAGTTACTTCCATATTTGAATGATAATTTATGTTTTTTATTGTTACTCTCTTTAATTACACCTAAAATAGCAAAATGAGATAATATTAAAATGGCTTAAATAGCCGTAAATTAATCCCAAAAAACACCAAACACAGTAATAAAAAATTTAATACAAATTTAACTTCAACAACTTATAAATAAAATGTTAAATATAAATAATCAATAAATAGAACCATAATATTACGATCAAAGTATGATAATATTTAAATTTATTCAGATTAAAAATGGCTAAAAATATCAATTATTTTAATTTAACAGCCTAACTAAACCACTTTAAGCATTATGCACCAAACCAATCCAACATTTACAAATAATAAAAAGGCCGCATTTAAGCGGCCTTTTTACATCTAAAATAATATGGTGCAGATTACATCATTCCTCACTGCTTTATTACTATATATCACCTTTCCAGAAATCAAAAGCAACATATTGTTTTACATGGTTTTTTATTTTCACCTTGTATAACCTAGCATGCAATGACATTTCAAAAAAATGTGAGTAAGATCGTGAGTAAATCTAATTAACAAACTTGTTACTCACACACCATGCTAAACGATCTTAAAATCAAACAATTAAAGCCTAAAGAAAAACTTTATAGAGTTGCAGATCATTCCGGTTTATGCATTGAGATACGTCCCACAGGTGCCAAATTTTGGCGGTATAGATACCGTTATTTAAATATTGCCAAAATGCTAACCATCGGGCAATACCCAGAAATTAGTCTCGCTTATGCACGTAGTAAAACAATGGAGTATCGAGAAAAGCTAGCTAAAGGTACTGATCCTATTCAATTTCAGAAAGAAGAGCGTACAGCTGCTATTCAATCAAATGCAGATAGCTTTAAAAATGTCGCAGAAGAATATCTAGAGAAGTACAAAACAGGAAAATCTAAAGACTGGTTTATGAATAGAACTCGATATTTTTCTAAAGACATTTATCCGGTTATAGGAAAAACCCCTATCAAGGATGTCAATTCTAGTGATATTAGAACCATTATAGACAACACTATTACACGCATACGCAAAAGTAGACGTGGTACTGGAGAAGTGAAAGCAACATTTGTACGACAGATTTGTGCTGAAGTACTGCAGTATGGAATTATTACCCAACGAATAACTACCGACCCCACATATGCATTAAGACGTTATATCCATAGACCTGATGTTCAACATGCCCAACCACTCAGTGATGAAGATAAAAAAATCATTCTTCCAACCATAAAAAGTTACGGAGGATGTACCAGCACTAAAAACTCTATCTTAACTTTGCTTTACAGCATGCTCCGCACAATTGAAGTACGAAGAGCTAAAAAAACATTTATTAATTTTGAAGATAAAACTTGGATTATTCCTAGAGCAACTAATGAAGAAGTCTTAGCTGGCAAAAGAAATATGAAAAAGAATCGTATTCATATAATTCCTTTATCAAGTCAATTGATTGAAATTCTAAAGGAACAATTTATTCTTTACCCAAACAGTGAATACATTTTTCCCGGCGATGATGGAATCTCCATGATCGGAAAGAACACCCTTAATTCTGCTTTAGATAATTTGGGTATTGGTCATATTTCTATGCACGACTTCCGTGCTACAGCATCGACAGAATTACATGAAGCAAATTTCAATACTGATTGGGTAGAAATACAACTTGCCCATGCCAAAGGCAACAAAACACGTGCCTCTTATGATCATGCCAAGTGGCTGAAAGACAGGAAGGCTATGTTACAAACATGGGCTGATATGATTGATAAATGGGAATATTAATAAACTACTTTAAAATAAAGTATACATATGAAAGAGTGGTGTTCTTAAACGCACACCACATCATTCCAATTACCAGCTACAATTTTGATTTATAATAAATTATTATTCCTACATAAAATATGCATAGTATTGTAGCCAAACCTACTAGCCTGATAACCCATGCTAGTTGATAACTGAGTAAAAAAACCAGTACTCCCACCCCAAACGTCAATACACCAAAATATGCTGCCAATCCAATCGAAAAGCCCCATATTTGAATACTTAGCTTCAAGACTACAGCTAGAAAAATCCATCCCATAACTCTTAAATACACTGGCTTTAGGAAAGTGACAGGTAGCCAGAAAGGCTTGCATTTGATTAATTGTATGTGAGCTTTATCCATCGCAAAATTAAGGTTTGCCATACCGATAAAATTGGTCGCAAAAACAGTAATTACCGACAAACCAAACATTAAACTATCCATTGTTTTAAGCCCCAATTCACCGTAGCCATAACCATTAAAATTATTAGGATAGCCCACCATGCTTTAATCGAACTTTTGACACTAAATACATAAATAATGATTAATAACCACATGATAAAACTGATGATTAAACCTGTGTAGGTTGCAAGTGCTTTTTGCTCAGAACTCAATGCAATTAAAGATACCGAAATGCTAGCAATCAAAAATCCACCCACAGCTGCTAGAAAACAACGACCAAACACCATCCAACGATATTTTACAATGTCAGAGAAATTAAAAAATTTCATCATTGACTATCCGTTTAGCCGATTTTTTATTGGTATAGGGGTGTTTATTTTTTTCTGTACTTCCAATGTTGCCCATAATAATAATAGACCAATAAGCATCAATCCGATTTCAATATTAACTAACACCCAAGCGCCATATGGAATGGCGACACCTAAATGCCGATCTGTTGTGAAAAAATTTAAAATAGGAAGTAGTAACCAAGCTAAGGCTGCAAAAGCTAAAATCTCCCGCCATGCTTTCATCAATGGTCGGAAAATTGCATAAATAAGAGTGAGTAACCATGCAATAAACAGGCTATGGACTTCCCAATCCGCACGTCCATCAAATGGTACGGGAATCAAACGATTTGCCCAAAAATACATTGCAATAGCAAAAGGCAAACCTGCAATTGTGGCAATATTGAGTTTTTCTACCAGTTGATGACCAAAGCTCACTTTGCCTGCTTTGGTAGCTTTAACTGGCTTTGTTGCACAAAGCTATTCTTGAAGGCTTCTTCAGCAATATAATTTCCAGATGAAGAAGCCTACATCTAAAATCTACCGTACAACAAATTGGTCCTCGTATAACTAAGCTTTAATCAAGCGAGGGAATATTTCAATCTGGTTTGATCCGAATACCCAATGGTATGCACAACCACAAGGCAAGCACGGACGAAATCAAACTTATTCCGATACAGCGATTCAATGCTGTTTAATGATCAAATCTCTATTCCGTCTTTCTTTGCGTATGGTCACTGGCTTTGCTCAAAGCCTGATTAAACTCAGTGGCTTGAATTGGACAGCACCAGATTACTCCACCCTCTGTAGACGACAAAAGCATATTGATATTGCGATAAGCTATCAGAAAAGTCGTGATGGGTTACACCTACTCGTCGACACTACGGGTTTAAAATTTTTAGGTGAAGGCGAATGGAAGCGTAAGAAACATCAGCCTGAATACCGTCGGCAATGGCGTAAACTGCATATTGCTATAGATGCTAAAACCCTGTAAATACGCGCTATTCAGCTCACAACCAATAATGTCAGTGATTCACAGGTACTTGGTGATTTGCTTGATCAGATTCCACAAGATGAACAGATTGACTCTGTTTATACCGATGGAGCTTATGACACCAAGCAATGCCGTCAGGTCATTGCAGATCGGCAAGCGCATGCGGTGATTCCACCTAGAAAAAATGCGAAACCATGGAAAGATACAAAGATCAGCTCGCTAGCGCGAAATAAATTACTTCGAACAGTTAAACGTTTAGGCAGGACACTATGGAAAAAATGGTCAGGCTATCATCGGCGAAGTTTGGTTGAAACTAAGATGCATTGCATCAAGTTATTAGGCGATAAACTCAGTGCTAGGAATTTTGACAGCCAAGTGAATGAGATCCATGCACGCGTAGCCATATTAAATAAATTTACAGAATTAGGCAGACCACACACCCGAGTTGTGCCTTAAATTTGAGTCACTTAGGGGTATTTTATTTTTTAAATCTTTGTGCAACAAAGCCCTTCATAACTATAGATAGTGGAATCTGGTCTTTCTTACTCTCATCAATAGTAATATGTTGTATGAAACCTGCTAACCATAACAGAAACTCATCTTCATTTGAGATTCGAGGAATTAGGGTTAAATCCAACCTTTTAATACCCTCAATTTTATTCTCATCATCAAAAATGGTCGCACAAATTTCATGATCAACTTTTAAATTACTTGAGTGGGTATACTCTCTAACTTTGAGGATTATCAATGTGAAAAGGCCTTTTTGATCCCTTTCAATACCAACCTCATCCTTAATGTCTTTTATGACTTTTTCAGCCAAAGCTAGATATTGTGGCATGATAATTTCCTTTATATAAATCATACCTAAACTATTATGTGAATACATAATCAATAATTAATTACTCGTTTGTTACGTAAATGAAACTTCCAGTAAATATTGTAAATTCACAATTACACTAAAATTTAACCAGTTTACATATTCTATCCATATTGTGATGTAGTTATATCTTGCAATAAAAAACCACCCGAAGGTGGTTTAACTAAACATCATGGACATCTGTCCAAACTCATAAATGAGTAATGTGAGACCAAATGCTGAGGCTGAAAATACGAGTACTTCTTGCGAGGTCATATCCATCTCCTTCTATTGTTCTATTTAATGCTCTAGTCATTAAGAATGCATTTGACTCTAAATGCAAACAATTATCACAAATTCTAGGGATAGACATGTAAGAGGTTTTATAAAAGTAACTGTGACGTTGATTAAGTGTATAAAGTTTTATAACAACATTTCATAAGAGAGAAAAAACCTCCGCGAATAATAGATATCGAACAGGGTCTTTTATGTCTGATCCATTTAAAAAAATAGAGGCTTAGAACTCTCTTAAGATGGATTGCTTAAAAGTTTACGCATCTGTCTATGTCTTCTAGTGAGACCTAGTACCTCTTTGCGCTTAATAATTTCATCTTCAGTAAAAGGCAGATGATTGATAAGCTCCTCAATCGCCATAACACTATTTTCAATTAAGAAAATATCCTGCTCGGTTGTCCAAATTGAGGTTATATGCTCAGATTTTTTAGGCAGTCTTTTTATAAAAAGAAATTATACCTAATCATGAGGACTTTTAAATTTCTTCAAGCACTCTCGGCATACACAAATTTCTTTATGGTCATTTGTGTAATCAATCTCTCTAGCACCATGAAGGCCAAATATACACATTAATAATCTGATCATCTTATTCCTCCTTTAAGTACCTAAAAAGTATATGTCTTAGGCATCTATATTTATATGAATCCCTGTAAGACAGCATTTCGAACAACTTTATCGAAGTTTGAATGAAATGAATTTTCAGTAGTGTGACTCTTTAACAATAAACAGAAAGTTGCTACCGCACCTATGCTCACCAAAGTTAAGAATTTCATCTTTAATTCCATCCATGTAGAACTTTTGATTCAAACATATCACTGTGATTTGTATTTATCTAACCGCCTTATGATGAATTACTGTTCATAATGTAACCACATTATTATTTATGTAATTGAATTTGTTAAACAATGAAACAATTCCTATTAAATTACACTGATTTATTACAACTTATAAATTTAAAGCTTTATGTGCCCATTTCAGAAATTTATCTTTATCGTTGAAATTAGGGACATTCAATAAATTGATATAGGAAACTTCACCAAAGTTTCCTGAGATTTTATTTGATTCAAGAATTGTAAAATCTTCTTCTCGCCCTACATGTACTTCCCGAAAAAACTCCGTAACTTTCCGATCAAGGTTTAGTGAGGTAAACGCCTCTCTTTCAACTAAAAAGTCATAGATCTGGCTAATCACATGTAGTTCAAATTTTCTATTCATTTTTTCCGTTCTCATAATTATTTTAACAATTGGTTCAATTTAAACTAATTTCTTTTACGGATAAAGACAATAAAAAACTTACTATCAGGGACAGTTAAATAGATTTTCGCTTAGTCTTTGCCAGTAAGATCTCTATACGTTGAGTAACTTCCAATAATTTAAGCTCAGCATCACGCCAAAAATAATAGACGTCACCATGTATGACATACATTTGCTTAATGTAGTTTGCTGCTTTTGTCTTGTTTACTTTTTTAGCATTAAAACATGGTTTATCAAGCACTATTACCCTGCCATCTAAATCACCACCGATATAAATATTCATTTCTATTCTTCTTGTTGTAAGTAATGATTAAAATATATCACAACAAAAAAGCGCAATTATTTGAACGCACTTTATCGACTAAGCATCTGATAAAAAATTAAAATTTATACCAATACGATTTAAGTTAAGCTCCTATTAAAAAAGCCCTACATTTCTGTAAGGCTTTCCCCTTGGTCTTTTGCGCCGAAACAAGGAATCGTTGTTTTTATTTACAACAAAATAATTAAATCATTAGGGTCTGTTGACATTTACTGTTCATAATTAACCCTATAAAGGTAGCCATAAAAATATACAGGCTAAAGCAACAGAACTTTGATAATTTCTTTTGAGCTTGTCATATCGAGTAGCTATTCCTCTAAATTGCTTTAATCTACAAAACATATTTTCAACTAAATGCCTGATTTTATATAAATACCAGTCCATATGGTCATTGTTCGATTGGCTATTTGTTTTCTTTGGTATATTCGCTTTAGTCCCTGTTTTCCTGATCTGTTCACGCAGTGGTTCTGAATCATAGCCTTTATCTGCACATACCACTTTTGTCTCTTTTAAATCTAATGTTGATATTAAATCAGGTGCAACTTTAACATCATGTGTGGTTCCATCGGTAATCATGAAATCAATAGGATTGCCATGTGCATCAACAATCAAATGTATTTTTGAGGAGTTTCCTCCTACACTTTTAGAAATAGATTGATTCGCTATGCCGGCAGAATGTTGATGAGCACGTACATGAGAGCCATCAATAAAAATCCACTCCATATCGGGGCATGAGGCTAGTAATTTGAATAATCTAAGTAACTTACCGCTGCTTGACCAACGATTAAAACGTTTGAAAATAGAGTTGGAATGACCAAAACAAGAAGGAATATCTCGCCACGGACAGCCTGTTCTAATTCTATAGAGAATAGCTTCAATAAAATTGCGTAAATTTGAGTTGTGGTGAATGGATAAATTACGCAGAATAACTTTCAACTTTTGCCAGTGTTGATCTGTCAGCATGGTACGAGGCATAGCGAATAGTAAAATTGGGTTCGGCGATTTGATTTTACTACTTCGCTATTTTTTTAAGCTAAAAGTGTCAACACACCCTAATCGAATAAAAAATGAAGAAAAAAAACCTGCAACTTGGGGAAGGTGCAGGTATAAACTGATATTAACTATCATAGAGAACTTAATACCAACTAATATACTTGGTTTATATTGAGACCTCATTCACATTTTATTCCAAATTATCTAGCAACAAAAAAAGCCCATCAAATGATGAGCTTTTTACGGTAATTAAGTGAATTTCCATATGTACGTCCACTATAGCAGAAATATGCCATATACCTTGATCAGGGTCAAGTGAGCATATTCTCAATTTGCACTTCTGGCTTTGCTTTAATACTATTCATCTAAGCACTTCAAATAATTGATCTAATGTCTGAACCTCAGTTTTCTCTCAGTGATTATCTATCAACCGTACAGGAAGTCATTCAAATTACTTTCAATGAGCCTGTATGGGTGAAAGCTGAGATCCGTAATCTAAATATTAAGGGCGGACATTACTATCTTGAGTTAGCTGAAAAGGATGAAAGTACCGACAAAGTTATAGCGAGTTGTAAAGGAACCATCTGGAAATTTACAGCTCAAAAAATGGTGCTTAAGTTTGAAAGGGAAAGCGGTGTAGAGCTTTCAAAAGATTTAAATGTCCTGGTAAAAGTCAGAGCCAAGTTTGATCCACAGTATGGCTTTTCAGTTAATGTTGAAGATATTGATTCAAGCTATACCCTTGGAGACATTGCACGGCGTTATCAACAAATATTAGAAAGACTAACCACTGAAGGTCTGTTAAATAAAAATAAGCTCATTCCTACTCCGTTTGATATTCAGAATGTCCTGGTAATTGCTCCTGAGAATGCGGCAGGTTTAGGTGACTTCAAAAAAGATGCTGATGCTTTAGAAAAATCTGGTGTATGTCATTTCAAATACTATTCAGCCACATTTCAAGGGAACACGGCAGCACAGAGTATCATCACTTCTCTAAGTAATGGTCTGAGACAATGGGCTACTGATTTCAATACGCCACCCGATCTCATCGTGATTATCCGTGGTGGCGGTGCTGTGAACGACCTTGCCTATTTAAATGATTTCGAACTGGCAGCATTGTTGGCCAAACGAACCGTTCCGATTTGGGTCGGTATTGGTCACGAGAAAGACCGTACGATATTGGATGAAGTTGCAAACCGTTCATTTGACACACCAAGTAAGGTAATTGGTGGTATTCGTAATCTTATCGCTGAACGGACTCAGGGTGTCTTAGATTCATTCCAAACCATTAAGCTATTATCCCAACATCAAATCACGACGTACCAAAGCCAAAATGATCAATACATGAGAGTGATTAAGACGCTTGCGCATGGGCAAATTAATGAAGCAAATAAGAGCGTAGATTTGATGCGAAGCATCCTACATTACTTAGCCCAGCAACAGATCAAACTGGCAACGAATCAAGTCGAATCGCTGATGCGTGAAACCCTAATCCAGAATCCGCGAAACGTGCTGGCTAAAGGCTATGGAATAGTTCGTAGTGAAGGGAAAGCTATTCGCTCTATTCAACAGATTTCAGGTGATAACATCCAGGTCGAATTACAGGATGGTACCATTCAAGCAAATGTAATGAAGGTAATTGGTAATGAGTAAAAAAGAACTCTCTTTCAAGGAAGGCTATGGAGTCCTTAAAAAGAATGCCGAGCTATTGGAGTCACAGGAAGAGCCCGACATTGATAATTTAATGAAAATCGTTGAAGAGTCTATGGTGGCATACAAAGCCTGTAAAACACGTGTGGACGCAGTGCAAAATGCTTTGAATGAGACATTTAAGGAATAATAAGTTAATAATATGGGAAAATTTGATTTTACTTTTTGGTTTACATTAGATGAAATAAGGATTTGATCATTAAAACAACATTGGATAGATGTGTTCAAATAAGTTTAATTTCGACCATGTTTACCTTTGGGAGGAGGCTACCATTAAGTTGTAAGATCAAATCCAATCGAGATATTTCCTCGATTTATTAGGCTCGGTTATTGGTGGACCAATTCATTGTACGATAGATTTTAGGTACAGGCTTCTTCATTTGGAATTTATATTATTGAAAAAACCTTCAAGAAGAAATTTATGCAATAAAGCGACTTCAACTTATATGTCTTTGTGTAACAAAGACATAATAAATATAAAAAATGAATTCTTATTAAACATGTAAGAAAGATTTACGATGTATTCTAAGCGTTACTAATGTAAATTACGTTCTGCTTGTGTTTGCTTATTGACAACTTAAGTATTATAAAAAAAATATCGATCTATAATAAAATATAATCGCAATATGAGATATTAAAAATTGAGAGACATAATAGATAAATCAATTTCAAAACTAGAATACTTGAACTCTTTAAGAGATAAGCTTAGCTCAAATTACAATAAGCCATGTCTATTTTTAGATATAGATGGCACTTTATCTGATTTTCAATTAAATCCTATCGATAGTTATATTCCGACTAAGACTTTAAATATTTTAAGACAAATTATTTCAAAGAAGATTCCTGTTATAGCTGTGACTGGACGAGATATTGATTCTGCACGTAAATTATTTGAATCCATTGATCTTCCAATTGCCGCATTGCATGGATTAGAAATATATATAGGAAATGAAAAAAAATTACATACACCAAAGAGTTTCTTAGAAATTTCAAATATTTACAAAATTTTAGCTCGAGCATGTATCGCCTATCCAAGTTTACTGATTGAAAACAAGAAATCATCAATTGCGTTGCATTATAGGAAAGCTCCAGAGCTCGAAGATATAGCAAAAAAAATAATGTTAGAAGCTCAAAAGATATTCCCCAACCTAAGATTAATTCAAGGGAAATTCGTTTATGAATTAATACCCGTTCAAGCCAATAAAGGCTTGGCAATCAAGGAAGTTTTAGCTCATTTAAACCAGTATGAGGTTTACACACCAATTTTCATTGGTGATGACGTTACGGACGAAGATGGTTTTTATTTTGTGAATCAGTTGGAAGATGGCATCTCAATCAAAGTCGGTCAAGGGCTTACCCATGCCAAATATCAGCTTAAAGACACAAAGCAAGTATATGATTTCTTAGAATTATTTTTAGACCATATTCGAAGCCATGATAACAATTTTAAGGGTAACAACAACTTAGATGGAGAGAAAACATGTCTAAATTAATTATTTTATCGAATCGAGTCACTATTCCCAACGGGCAAAAAACTACCGCAGGTGGGCTTGCAGTCGCTATACAAGATGCATTAGATGATATTGGTGGTGTATGGCTCGGATGGAATGGCGAACGAGTTCATAAGCAAGAGGAAGTACATTTTAATATTTTTCGGAAGGATAAAGTTGATTATGTCACCTGTCCTTTAACAAATACTCAATATTCAGATTATTATGCAGGGTTTGCCAATAATTCACTTTGGCCTGCCATGCATTATCGTTCAGACCTGATTGAGTTTAAAACATCAGAATACGAAGGATATCAAAAAGTAAATTCTTTATTCGCTCAAAAACTTGCCGAAATTGCAGATCCAGACGATACCATTTGGGTTCATGATTATCATTTTTTAAGTGTGGCGAAATATTGCCGTGAACTCGGTATGCAGAATAAAATTGGATTTTTCCTGCACATTCCTTTTGCACCTTTATTTATCTGGCAAAAAATTCCATGTGCTCAACAATTGATTGAGGATCTATGCCAATACGATGTGGTGGGTCTACAAACAGATAAAGATCAAAAAGTGTGTATGCAAGTATGCACATCTTTATTGAACGCACAGAAAATTCAACAAACTTTGTTAAGCTACCATCAACGTTTAACCATAATTAAATGCTACCCAATTGGTGTAAATCCAACAGCGATTCAAAAAGCGGCCCATAAGTTTATTGATGTACAAGACTTCCTTACCCGTCCAGTAGAGCTGAATGCTGCAAAAACCATTATCGGCGTAGATCGGATTGATTATTCAAAAGGTTTACTGGAACGCTTTTTGTCCTATGCAGAGTTCTTAGAGAAATATCCTGAGTATCAGCAGCATATTCAACATTTACAAATTGCTTGCCCATGTCGTTTGGAAGTTCCAGCTTATCAACGTTTATTTGAGCGTTTCAAGATTAAGATCGAGATGATTAATCAGGAATTTGCAAAGGAAGAGTGGCAACCCGTGGAATGTATTTATGATGCAATAAAACATCATCATTTGATGCAAATCTATCGTCAAGCCGATGTGTGCTGGATCAGTTCAATACGAGACGGGATGAATCTGGTCGCGAAAGAATATATTGCCGCGCAAAATCCATCAAATCCTGGTGTACTTATTCTATCCAAATATGCAGGTGCTGCAGAGCATATGTCAGAAGCACTACTGGTTGATCCTACCGATAAAACGGCAATGGTCGATGTTTTAAAAACAGCACTGGAAATGCCACGACAAGAACGTATTTCACGCTACAAACAACTAATGAAAGGTTTAAAAGATTTTGATATTAATGACTGGCGCAATGCATTTCTTAACGACTTACAGAACAAAACCGCTATGCAGGATTTCAGATTCCTGGGAATGCGTAACGTTAACCCTATTTATCAAAATTTATAGTACTTCGATTTGTAAGGAACTGGCAGTATCCAGATATTGCCAGTTCAATTCACTATGATGCTTATTTCACATAAGTAAACCGATTTAAAGCCACAATCAATAATAATAGACCCGATAGTGCCATAAACACTGTACTTAGGCCAATCAGCTCACTCACCATTCCAATGAAAGCAGGTCCAACCAGAATACCCGTATAAGCCATGGTCGAAACACAAGACAATGCAACTGCGCTCGGCATCACCGTCTGACGTCCAGCACGGGAAAACATGATCGGGACGATGTTAGAACGTAAGCGTCCGCTGAACCCCACTTTTTCTAACTCATTAATACCGCGATAGTGTCCACTAAATTTAAGTGGACACCTATTTATGGATTTAAAGACAGTTATAGACAGTACAGCAACGCTAAAAAAGCCCCGTCGAACCTTCACGGCTGAATTTAAACATCAACTTATTCAGCAATGCCAGCAGCCAGATACATCGGTGGCTAAGGTAGCAATGCAACATCAGGTCAATGCGAATCTGTTGCATAAATGGATTCGTCAGTCCAGATCAATGCCCTCTGCATTAACACCCCCCTCCATTCCACAGACTGACTTTCTTCCGGTCATTCTTCACCCGACTCCAGTCAAACAAGAAGCGCCTCCGCCATCTGTGCCGGAGAAGAAAGCTGTCGCTCATATCAGAATTCCACTGCATCAGAAACAATGTTCCGCAAGAGATCAGGTGATCGAAATCGAATGGCCAGTGGAGTCTGCAACTGAATTACTGTTACTCATCCAAGGTTTGACTCAATGATCCATATAAATGAAATCTGGCTCTCTACCCAGCCGATGGATATGCGTGCGGGTATGGATACTGCCATGGCTCAGGTGGTGAGAGCCTTTGGTTACATCAAACCGCATTGCGCTTACCTGTTCTGTAATAAACGTGGCCATCGCATGAAAGTGCTGGTGCATGATGGATTGGGCATCTGGCTGTGTGCCCGGCGGCTGGAACAGGGGAAATTTCACTGGGCGCAGGTTCATCAGGGTGAAACCGTAGCCCTCAGTCCGGAACAGTTACAGGCATTGATCCAGGGTTTGCCCTGGCAGCGCATTGGACGACAGCAGGTGGTGACTATGCTCTAAACCAAGCTCGTGCATTCTGCTATTCTCCAAACGTTCTATTTCCTCTGCATCATGACCTCAGGCATACTGCGGTCATGAATACGCTGCCTGATTTAAGCCAACTGACCTATGAGCAACTGCTGGAATTTACCAGACAGTTGGCGATTCAGCATCAGTCTCTAGCGCAATCAAATCAACAATTAGATACCAAGATTCAACATCTAGAAGTATCAAATCAACAATTAGATGCCAAAGTTCAACATCTTGAAGTAACCAACCAACATCTTTCCATTCTCACGCAAAAATACGAGCATGAGCTCGCACTATTTAAACAGCACAAATTCGGCAGTAAAAACGAACATCTAACAGCAAAACAAATCCATCTGTGGGATGAAGCGGTTGAAGAAGATATCGCAGCAGTCGATTTGGAACTGGAACGGCTGAATGCAGATAAAATCGATGCAGCGACACAGAAAGCTCTCGTCAACAAACCTAAACGTCGACCGCTCCCAGATCATCTACTCACTCTCCGTATTGAGCATGAACCTGCATCAACCCAATGTGCTTGTGGATGCCAACTGCGTCGTATCGGTGAAGATGTCAGTGAAAAACTGAATTTTAGACCGGCACAGTTCTATAAGGAACAGCATGTACGTGGTAAATGGGTCTGTGATCAGTGCGACACCCTGACTCAGCAAGCGATGCCTGCTTATGTGATTGATAAAGGCATTGCCAGTCCTGAACTGCTTAGCCATGTGCTGGTGTCCAAGTATGCCGATCATTTACCGCTGTACCGTCAACGTCAAATCTTTCTACGCGCAGGTATTGATCTGTCCAGATCCACATTATCTGACTGGATTGGTCGCTGCGGGGTGGAACTTGAACCCTTGACGGATGTCTTAAAACAGGTGGTGCTGCAGCAGCGGGTGATCCATGCAGATGAAACGCCGGTCACCACCATGCAGCTTGGTGATGATGAAAAAAAACCGAAAAAAGGTTATGTCTGGGCCTATGCCACGACACAGTACAATCCGGTTCAGGCGGTGATCTATGACTTTCAGCCGAGCCGTTCAGGTCAGCATGCTGAAGCCTTCCTGAAAGGCTGGCAGGGTCATTTGGTCTGTGATGATTATAGTGGTTATAAAGCCCGCTTTAGATCAGGCGATGTCATTGAGGTGGGCTGCATGGCACATGCACGTCGTAAATTCCATGAACTGCATGTGACCGGGAAAAGTCAGATCGCTGAACAGGCATTAGTGCTGATTCAGAAACTGTATGCCATAGAAGCAGAACTCAGGAAAAAGACGGATGGTACAACGCAACAACGCTGCGAATACCGGCAACAGCATAGTCAACCGGTGATGCAACAACTGTATGAATGGTTAAACCAACATTATCTGACGGTGCCATCGAGTTCTCCAACCGCCAAGGCAATCAATTACAGTCTGAAGCGTTGGCAAGCCTTAAGCCGCTATCTGGATGATGGCAATCTGCCCATTGACAATAATTGGGCTGAGAACTCAATGCGCCCCTGGGCCTTGGGACGAAAGAACTGGCTGTTTGCTGGCTCGCTGCGCAGCGGCCAACGAGCTGCCAATATCATGACTTTAATCCAGTCAGCAAAACTGAATGGCTTGGATCCGTATGCCTATTTAAGTAATGTGCTGAAAAGGTTGCCGACACATAAAGTGAGCCAAATAGAAGAATTGCTGCCGCACCGCTGGAAACCCGACCAAAATTAAAAAATAGCTATGGGGTTCAGCGCACGCTTACGTTAGAACAACCTGTCCCAACCAGTGTATAACCCACTAAAACCAGCCACCAATAAGGCGCGATACTGACCAAAGCTAAACCTAAAGTTGCACAAATCGCGCTATAGGTTAAAAGCTTTTTTTCACCAAAATAACGGATCAGATAATGCCCCGTAAAACGTCCTGTGGTCATGGCAATCGCGAAGAAGGTATACGCCAATCCCGCAAAAGTGGTATTAACTCCATATTGTTGCGTTAAATAAATACCACTCCAGTCCATCGCCGCGCCTTCCACCATGAAAATGATGAAGCAGGCAATACCAATTAATATAATCAAAGGTTGTGGCAGGCGCTGGCGTATCGACTTTTTCACTTTCGAAGATGCTTCAAGACTGGTATTTTCTACAGCTTTTATGCTGTATGGCACTGAAAGAAAAATAATAATTACCAACAGTAAACTCACAGCAAATGCGCTCATAACAGCCGAAATACTTAAAGCAAGCAATGCAGTAATCGTCAGTACCCCAGCTAATCCGCCTAGACTCGCCATACCATGAAAGCCAGACATCAATGATTTTAAGCTATTTTTCTCAACCACTACGGCCTGAATATTGAGTGCAACGCCCAGACTTCCTGCTGCTGTACCAAATAAGAATAAGGTGATCGCCATCATTAACGGCGTGGTCCATAAGCTTAGGCTTGGCAATAAAACGGCAAGCAAGAGTAAAGCGAAACCGATCGGCACACGACAACCAACACGCTGAACAATTTTACCTGTTGCAGGCATAGCTAGCATTGCACCTAAGCCGCTGCATAATAGCAACAAACCAAAATCGGCATGATTAAAATGTAAACGTTGCTGGGCAAAAGGAATCAGCGGCGCCCATGCAGCCGTGGCGAAACCAAGACCGAAAAAGCTAAAACGAGTTGAAAGACGTTGAGCACTTAATTGAATTTCAGGATCAATAAGAGCAGTTCTGGAAAAAAGGATCATTTAATACCATCCACACAAATTAACTCAGAGCGTCCATCTCGGATAAATCGCCATAGAAAAACCCCTGCTAATCTATAGAGAAGTTCTATAAATCCACAGAGGCTTTTATGACGAAATTATACACAAAACCAATCTAAAAACAGTATTTTTTACAAAAATAAAATTTATATATATCAATAACTTATTATTACTTATCCAAATAAAATTAAAGCATTTATTTTTAACACTTTTTCTTCTTAGCTTTTCAATTTAATTAGGCAAAGATATGAATTTACTTAAATTTTGTAAAGATGACAGAATTAAATAGCTCATTTATAAAGCTGAATAATATATGTCACCCGCTAAAGCTGTGGATTAACTTTCTCTCTCGAATTAGGTCAATTTTATAAATGTTTTAAAAAGTACGATAAACCTTCAGGTGCACGTCCATTTAATCGACTGCTAGTGGTGACGCGAACCAAATTGCTCCAAGTGATTTTGCAACATTGCTTAATAAATTTTTCAATTAATGAGACATCCTCATGACAAGGAATAGGTTCAAAGCCTCCCGCCTGAATATAGGCTTCGGCACTAAAGCTTAAATTCGCCCCATGTATATGTTGATGATCCATCATGTCTTGATAATGCGTCAGATATTTTTGCTGTTGTTGTATTGATAAGTGACTAAGATCATCCAGTATAACGATTCCACAAATAGCATCTGTTGGCTGATGTCGCATTTGGCATAGTAACCAATCTGGATCTACAATTGTATCAGCATCCGTGCAAGCGACCCATGTAACTCCTTGATCGATTAGCTGCCTAATGCCAAGGTCTCTGGCCTTGCCCACACAAGCAAAATTACATTCAAGCCAATTCATTTGATGTGACTTTACAATCATGAGGGACTGGTCAGTACAACTGTCTAAAACCACTAGAATCTCGACCTGACCGTGACCTATATGCTGTATAGCGTGTTTAATTGACTGCAAACAAGCGGATAAATTCTGTTCCTCATTATGGGCTGGGATAACAATACCTATTTTCATACTAAGCCCTGTTGTTTTGCCAAAGATGAAGGATTTACCGTCCAGATATCAATGATGAAATCTGGATCATTCAGACTTAAATAATGAGTGAACAACAAAGATTGTTTTAAATAATGATGGACTTGATAAGCATCTAGTTCAAAATCCTGAATGGCGTGACGCCAGTGACAACACAGGATTTCACCTTGTGGCGTTAAACTGTCTTGGAGCTGATCGATCAGTTCATGCAGTTCATTGCTTGATAAGTAATAGGCCACTTCACTGATGACAATCAGATCAAATTTCTGTTCAGGAAAATATTCAGGAATTTTTTGGTGTTGAACGCTCACATGCTTCAAATTCTGTAAACGTTTAGCGGCCCAATGAACAGCATGTTCAGAAAAATCTAGACATAAAAGCTGATCAGCGCGTTTGGCTAAATGTACACTTAAATGGCCATTGGAACAGCCGATTTCCAACACTGATGAATAACGCTGTTGAGTAAGCAATGCCAAACAAATCTGCCTTTTACGAGCTTCATACCAATGTAAATCATAGCCCCAAGGGTCATTATTGTGATGATATAAGGCTTCGAAATATTGATTAGAATCATTCACAAAGATAAACCTCCCAAGGCATTAACAAACGTTCGATGATTGCTGGAGATAAAATCGCAGCATTGCCTGTACTTTCATCAGCTTCAATCTGACTCTTAAACTGCATGATGGCCTGACGTTTTTTGATTAATTGGGCCTGAGTTAAGTTGTAAGCTCTAGCCTTTTGCCAGTGGATACGCGGATCTAGTGGTCGCGCCCAATGCCAAGCCCAGATCAGCACGTGTAAATATGATATGTCATGAGCTAGAGCAAATGCCTGTACAGTCTTTCCTACCGCTTCATGATCTGGATGCCCATCCAGTGCATAGCTACAAATTAAAATATCTTCCGCTTTAACCAACTTGTCTAATTCTTGCCACAGATGTTCCCTGTGCAAATGAATCTGCCCGTCTGGTAAATTTAATGCAATACGTTGAACATATTCAGAAATATCTAGACACTGTAAAGCCGCTAAGCTTTCTTGTGGGCGAATTTGATCTAATTGATCTGGGCTGTATTTGGTTGAATGTGGATGGCTTTGTGTCCCATTACTGACGGCAACGATCACCAACTGACAATTCAACATAATTAATTGTTGCATCAAGCCGCCACACCCCAGTATCTCATCATCTGGATGGGGTGCGACAATCAAGATTCTTTTAGATTGAAATTTTTTAAAATTGAGTAGAGAAAGCGGCTGCTGCTCAAATGCATGCAGCCATTGTTCTCGGGAGGTCCCTTGCCCTTCAATAATACGATCTTCGACTAAAGCATGTTTTAGAGCTGCCATGATATTTGCTCCTGTAAACATCGTTCAGCAATTTGCTCATCATCGAATGCCGCATGACTTTGCCGAATAAATACAGGTAAATCAGCCATTAGGCTGGCAAAAGTTGCTTGTTCACAAAAAGGCCGTGCTCCAAGCGCTTTTCCTACCCCTTCAATAACCTCCAAACAGCTTTGTTCTGCCTGCGCACGCAAGATCCGTACATCCCGTTCATGGCTAAGCTTGGGTTGGCTATCAATCAGTTGCGCGATATATTGGAAATATTGTCGGGTTACAGCAAGTCGAGTTACCAACCGCCCTAAATACATTTTCTTAAAAGGATTAGGGGTTTTAAGGCAACTTTGTTGTAGCTCATCCACTAACCGTACCGCGGCACCGTACCAGCAAGCTGCAACACCCGCAGCACCATGCCAAAAACCAACACGATCAAGGTAGTCATTGGGATGACCAATGAGTTTGACTGCTATCCCCTGAAAATTGACTCTTGCGGTCTGTGTTCCCTTCATGCCTATAGCTTGCCAGTGAGCCAGATCAATGGTGATCAATGATTGGTTGAGGTCAATAATGCAGAGCTGAGATTGCCCCTGTTGATCTTTAAAACTGATTAATGCTTTATGAATAAATTCAGCGCCTGAACACCACGGCTTAATTCCATGACAAAGCCCATTTTCGACCTGTAACGGCACGGGTCCACCATCGGCAGCCCAAACAGCCCATGTCTCCTCATTGATTTCATGTTGATAACCGAGTTCATGCAAAATACTTAAAGCATCAAAATGGGACTCAAAAAGCTTTCCTAAACTTAGGTCAAAGCCAGCTATCTGGGCAAAAATTTGCCAGCGTTGATAGGTTTGTCCCGAAGCAGGTTCAGGCAATCGTCCAACAGAATGAATCAACTGTTTCAACACAATCGGACGTTGACTTAGCTTTTCTTCAGCTGAATACTGCTCAAAGCGATTTAATATGTCTAAAGTTGAGCCTTTTATAAATATTTTTCTATTCATTCTTAAAATTTTAATTCAAATGAGTTTATTTAAATAATAATTGAAATAATCTGTTTAGTTAAATAGATAAATTGTAATGAAAAGATAATTATTCGTAATTATTTAACTATTTATTTCTTTTGTTTCATTGTTAACTAAATAGTAGGTTTATGTGAATCTATAAAATCATCATGTAAGGATTATTTAAAATCCAACAATTATGATGAAATAAGCAGTAGCTTAAAGGCTTCTGTGTTGTAATGTTTATAAAAGAGGTTTAAGAAATGAGTACTTTAAATATTCAAGATATTAAAAAACATTCAGATGTAATTGCTTCTTGTGGTACCAAAGTCGGAACAGTTGATCATCTCGAAGGTGATAGCCAACTCAAACTGACGCGTGATGAAAATGATCAGCATCATCTGATCCCAACGGCATGGATTGGTGAGGTCAAAGATGACAAAGTAGTTCTGATTAAAAATTCAGAAGAAGTTAAGCAACAATGGCAAGCTATTTAAATTATCGTAAAATAAAGAGTACGGCTAGACTTTGATCGTACTCTTTATTTCTTTGTAAGTAATTTCAAAAAAGCCCTAATCCTTCGCAATGTCCGTTTGAGTCATAGGTATTTCATTTCATACTTGTAAAAAATAGCTAGATGCAATCTATTTGTCATAGACTACATCTATTCTGTATAAATTAATAAGTTAGCCTACTCTTATTTAAAATTACTGCCTAAGAATGGGAAAATATACTCAACTACTTTTTGCGTAGCCCATAAACCAATCTCTTGGTGATGTTGATGTGGAGCTAAATATGGCATCAATTTGCTAATTTTATGCCCAGTATTTGTAGATATCTGAATTTGCTGCTGTAACAGCGATAATTCTTTTTCTGACAAATAACTAAAATCATTTAGTTCTATAAAGTTTTTTATATATTCTGAATTTACTGGATTAATGCATCTACTTAAATTAGCACCAGCAATCCAATCATAAATAAAAGTTTTTTCTGCAGCAGAGAAAACTCCAAACATTTTCCCATCTTCTTCATTGATCAGCTTCCAAAATCGGCTATGTTCTGGATCTTCGTTAAGCTTAATCCATCCTATTTTTATTAGCTCACTAATGAATTCCTCAACCTGATCTTCTTCTGATAGCCATGAATTTACAGACTTATTATTAAACTTGCATTTCTCATTATGCATGTGCTTTCCAACCAAAGCTTTGTTCTTGAAAATTTCCAGAACCACTCGCTCAGTATTTAGGTTCTTTATTATTTGAACTGAGCTAACTCCCCGATTATTCAATAAAAAGCCTATCTTTAATTTACGAATAAATTCGGATTGATTTGGGTAGCGTTTGGCTAAACATTTAATCGCATTTGTAGCTAATTGAGCATGCCCATTATCAAAGTTATCAATTGTAATGTGTAGGTTAAAATATTTGGAATCAATACCTAACTCTTTAAGTTCATAATTTGTAATCAGTAAATGAAGTGGTAGTTGTTCGTATCCAAAATTAAAACCTGCAATCTCGGGTATAAAATCTGATGGAGCATAAGCTAAAGCTAATTGTATTGCTGACTGGTGATAATATTCATCAGGCAAATTCATTGAAAATTGATGAAGACCAAGTGATAGAAGTAATTTATTGAAAAGTTTTACATGGTTACTTTGACTGGAACCTAACCCCAACTCCTCAACATATATCTGTATAAAGTCTCTAAAAGCTGGATCATTCCAGTACTGTGTAAAGCTATAAAGCCAAGCCCCGTCTACACGTTTGGTCGGTGCTACTTTGTATAAAAACTCATAAGCTTTACTTGTAGTTCCAAAAAACTCCCTTGCACTCCCATTTTCACGCCTTTCTAAGTACTCTTTGTAATGCAAGCATTGTGTTTTATTTTGTTTCTGCATCCAGACTGCCAATTGATCAACATTAGTAGGAAAATCAGAGAAATCACTATCCAAATGAAGTATTTCGTTTTCTAGGAAATGAAAAGCTTTCAACTCTTTTGCAGAACGCGACACTGATGGATCTAAGAAAAATTGTGTTATTTCAAAATATTTCTGATGGGCATCGGTTATTAAATTTAAAATTCTCTCTTTTACTGCAGTAGGCATTATAATTCTCTCGCGGTAAATAACTTATACCAACATAATTGACACTTGCACTTAATTAATTAACAACTTTGAAAAGAAACGTTAACAAATGTAATCCTTTAGTTTATTTATTTTAAAATACAAAAATTTAAGTAAATAATTATAATATTTGAAATAAAGAAACATTTCACAATCTGTGATATAAATCACACTCATTGGAATTAAAAAAATTATGGTGTTTAAAATTAGTAAAAAGCATTATATCTAATTTATAAAATTTTTAACTTTATTTATTGAAAGTACAAGCACCGTTATTATTCCTTTCGTTATTTCATTGATCCAACACAGATTTTTATTTTTTCAAATTCAAAAAAATCAATAAATTACAAACACAAATCCAATCAAAAAGATATAAATCTGAATTAAGAATAAAATTTAACATTGTTAGCCTTTTGTAAAAAACAAAATATATATTTCCATTTATTATCAACACCTAAACCTTTAAAACAAACACAATTTAACTCAAAAATTAAAATGTAACACCTCTGATGTTTTTTAAAACACAAATTATGATATTAATAATAAATCTACTGATTAATTAATGTAGATTAATTCTAATCTTATGAGGTTCAGTAAAATGACTAATCAAAATCAACAGCAGAAAAATCAGCAACAGCCAAATCAACCGCAAAAAAAGCCAGATCAGCAACAACAGCAACAGCAACCAGACCAACCACAAAAAAATCCGAATCAGCAAAAACAACCGAACCAAAACCAGAAAAATGACCAACACGCTCAACAGAAATAATAGTTTTTCATGTTGAATAATATTATTAAATTCTTAAACTCATTCATTAATTAAATCCAACTATGAATTTTTTTTGAATTCTTAGTTGGATAGAATTGGAGTTCATTATGACTATCAATGACCATCAAGACGAAAACCCAATCAAGCATGATTGGCGTACAGATTATTCAAACCGCCCATATTACGGCGATATCCAACGAGAACTTCCTGATGTAGATTATGACCGTGATCTTCGTTCAGCCTATGAATTAGGTCAGCATGCCCGAAATGAGCGTGGTACTGATGCACGATTTGAGGATTCAGAAAGTGATCTAAAAGTAAAATGGGAAGAACTAAAGGCTGAATCACGCTTAAAGTGGGAACAAGCCAAACATGCGATTAAAGATGCATGGGACAAAATGTAAGCCAATATAATGATAATGAGCCTTTTAGGCTCATTATCAGCACATCTAAATAATAATTAAATAGGTGTAAAATGGACTTTATAAAAATACTATTAGCTGATACTACATTTACTTTTGCAGCAGAAATTGTACTTCGTAGTGTCTTGATGTACTTCCTGATTATCTTAGTTTTAAGATTTTCTGGTAAACGTGGTGTTAGGCAACTTTCCATCTTTGAAATCGCAATTATTCTTAGTTTAGGATCTGCTGCTGGCGATGCTATGTTCTATGAAGAAGTTCCGATCATACATGCTGTCATCGTTTTTGCAGTAATTATGGCTTTATATCGCTTAACAACTTATTTAATGATGAAATCCGATGCTATTGAGACCGTATTGGAAGGTCGACCTATATACATCGTCAAAAATGGTTTACTGATTGTTGAGGATATTAAGCAAGAAAAGTATTCATACGATGAATTCTTTGCTGAAATGCGCCAAAAAAAAATAGAGCATCTCGGACAAGTTAAAATAGCACTGCTTGAGACTGATGGCTGCCTAAGCGTGATCCCATATTCTAAAGAAAATATAAAATGGGGCCTTCCTCTGTTTCCCGATGAATACCAAATCGCAGATCATCATAATGTCGATCACTTTTATTCTTGTATGTTGTGTGGTCAAACCCAACGTTTAAATCATTTAAATGAAAAATGCCCTCGCTGTCAAAATACAAAATGGGCTAAATCCTGTTTGTATTGTGAGGAATATCAAAATTAATAAGCTTTTGTTTTGACTTAGATTAATTCAATATTATTTAAAATGAATAGTTTAAGCGAACAAAAAATACACATTTCTTTACCTTACTCAAAGCGTAAATACTTAAAGTTTATATGGGTATCTTTGATCCAAAAAAGAGTTTTCTTGCAAGTAACTCATATTCGATTGTAGATAACCTATTAAATTGTATAAGCACAAAATATCCGTCAACAAATAAGCCATTAACTTACGTGAAAATAAATACTTATTTTCATAAAACGTTATAAAGCAAATGTATAAGAGAATGTGATATGAAAGAACCAAATACACCAAAAATCGACCAGCTTTCTGAGGAAGCATACGTGGATCCTATAGGTAAAACTCTTACCACTTCTTTAGGTGTTCCCGTAGCTGATAATCAAAATAGTCTAAAAATTAATGAGAAAGGCCCTACTCTTCTCGAGGACTTTCTTCTAAGGGATAAACTTATTCATTTTGATCGTGAGCGTATTCCAGAACGTGTTGTACATGCTCGAGGGGTCGGTGCTCATGGTTACTTTCAAGCTTATACCGGTAATGAAAAATGGACTAAAGCTAAGTTCCTAACGGACACAAATAATCGAACTCCTATCTTTGTCCGTATTTCTACAGTTCAAGGTGGGCGAGGTTCGGCTGATGTCGTTCGAGATGTACGAGGTTTTTCTATAAAATTTTATACTGAAGAAGGAAATTATGATTTGGTGGGGAATAATATCCCTGTCTTCTTCATTCAGGATGCTATTAAATTTCCGGACTTTGTTCATGCAGTAAAACCAGAAGATGCCAATGAAGTTCCAACTGGTCAATCTGCCCATGATACTTTCTGGGATTTTATTTCTTTAAACACCGAAGCATCACATATGACTACTTGGATAATGTCTGATAGAGCAATTCCAAGAAATCTACGCTCTATACAAGGTTTTGGTGTTCATACATTTAGATTGATTAATAAGAATAATGAAGCATTCTTAGTGAAATTCCATTGGACTCCAAAGCAAGGGTTAGCTCAAGTCGTCTGGGATGAAGCCTTAAAAATTAATGGCAAAGATCCCGATTTTCACAGACGTGATCTGTGGGATGCTATTGAGCGTGGCAATTACCCGGAATGGGAATTAGGCGCACAAATTTTCTCTGAAGAAGATGCAAAACAATGGGACTTTGATGTCTTAGATGCTACAAAATTAATCCCAGAAGAACTTGTACCTGTCACTCCACTAGGTAAATTTGTTTTAAACAAAAATACAGATGATTTTTTCGCAGAAACAGAACAAGTTGCTTTTAGTCCTGCAAATATTGTCTCAGGTATAGATTTTAGTAACGATCCCCTTTTACAAGGACGGCTATTTAGCTATACGGATACTCACTTACACAGACTAGGTACGGTAAATTTTAATCAAATTCCAATTAACAAACCCGTTTGTCCTTTTCATACGAATAGACGAGGTGGTTATGCTAATCACGAAGTTTATAAAGGAAAGGCAAATTATGAACCAAATTCTGTTGATGAAAATTGGCCAAGAGAATCACCTAATGACAGTGGTGCCTTCAAGACACATCCTGAAGAAGTACAAGGCAGCAAACTAAGAGTTCGACCAGAAAGTTTCGCTGATCATTTCTCGCAAGCCACAATGCACTACCATAGTTTGGAAAAACATGAACAACAGCATATTAAGGATGCATATTCTTTTGAATTATCTAAGGTTAAATCGGAAGATATCCGCAGACGTGTAGTTTACGCTGTCTTAGCTAATATTGACTTGGACTTAGCTGAATATGTTGCGAAAGAGTTAGGTATTAAAACTCCCCCTAAACAGCAAGATAGTCTGCACCAACCCGTAATTGCATCTTCGAAAAGATTAAGTACCTCATCTTTTCCTGCATCTGATATTAAACAGCGAAAAATTGCCTTGCTCGTTCATGACGGTGTAAATGCGTCATCAATAGATGATATTAAAATATGGGCTGAAGCAGAAAAAGCTATTGTGGAAACTTTAGCACCGAACGCAGCCCCTGTTAAATCTAGTGATGGCAATGAAATACCAGTAGATGGAAGACAAAATGGCGAGCCTTCAGTGACTTATGATGCCGTAATCGTGATTGATGGGAATAATTTAGAAGTATTTAAGGCTGATGGAGTTTCTAAACATTATGTATTAGAGACATATAAACATCTCAAGCCCATTGTTTTCCTGGGTGATAAATGCGCTTTAATAGATGAGTTTCAGCTCACTAAGGATGCAGCTCTATTCTCTACTCAAAATTTTAAAGAGATCCAAGATCAATTCAAACAAGCTATTCAAAATCACCGTTTGTGGGATAGAGAAAAAGTTGTCGCAGCTATTCCAGCATGAATTTATTTGAGATTAAAAGTAGTGTAAGCATTTGATTTCAAAAAGCCCTCGACGAGGGCTTTTTGATCTACTTTTGCTCTTTAAGTGGATTCTCAGGCTCTTCATTTGGTTTTTTCTGAGGATCTGGATTCTGATAGGTTTTCTGATCACCCTTGTCATCGTTTGATTCTTTTTGAGGATTGGACTCTTGCGTTTGTTTATTAGTCATAGCGATTCCATCACCAGTATAGCTTATATAAATAAATATGACTTGTAGAGCTGAGTATCAATTATAGATATGTAAAACTCACTGTTTTTAGGTTTAATACTGCAAATTCTTATGTGAGCACTGCGTTGACGATACTAAATTGTTTTGAAATCATTTTATTCTTAGTTGGGTTACTATTTGAGCGATGATCATGAAGAATAAACAGGGATAAGTCTATGTGCGCAAACTTCGAAGCGATAAGAAAGAATCGTGCATTCCTGATAGATCTCCCTGAACCTGATCAATTGCAATTTCCTGAAGACATATTTCCTAACTATCCCTCTCCTTTGATCTTTTCCAATGACGGCAAGATCGAATGGCGATCGGTTAATTTTGGAATGATTCCTAAGTGGGCCAAGGAAAAGAATTTCGGCAAGTACACATACAATGCCCGGACTGAAACGGTCGCTGAAAAACCCAGTTTTAGGGAGGCTTGGCATAAGTCTCAATTTGGTTTAATCCCTGTCGAAACCATCTTTGAGCCTAAATACATTGACGGGAAATCTCACTGGTATGGGATTGCACGTGAGGATGGCATGCCCTTTACTGTGGCGGCCATATACGAGAATGCTGTCATCGATGGGGAGCAAATCCGATCAATGAGCATGCTCACCATCAATGCCGATAAACACCCCTTTATGAAGCAATTCCATAAACCTAAAGATGAGAAGCGCTCGATCATCGTAATCCCTGACGAATACCGCGAAGAATGGCTGAATTGCAGCTTTAAAGAGGCGCATGAGTTCTTCTTTGAAATGCAGGATGAGTACATCACCTTCCCTAAATCCCACTTATCCGAAAATGGTGCTCAACCTAATTTAATTTGAAGGTGCCTTGATTATCCACAGCTTTTAAATTTGAAATTTAATTCAGCGCAGACTATTCTAAAAAAAGAGTTCAGTTCCAAACACGCCTCGTAGCGTAGGAGTCAAACATGTCAAAGAAACTACCGATCTATTTCTCGGATGACGTCTGGTCATTCCTTCAAACACTCATGGGTCCCGATGGTGCTCCTAGTCCTACAGTCAATGCTGTCTTTGAAAAAATACAAAAAAAGCATGAGCTAGGCTCTAAGTTTGATCTTAAAGAAATTTCAGTCAAAACCCGCCTCGAAATTCCGTCTGCACTGGAACGTTTTTCAGCTGGTCCTGCTTTTGGTACCAAAGACCATATCGATAAGTCGATCGACTTAAATGACTTTCTTATCTTCAACCCCATATCCACTTTTATGGGACGGGTTGATAGTGAGTCTATGCTTTACGCTGGTTTTGAAATCGATGACCCTTTCTTGGTCGATAAGAGCATTACAGCACAGCATAGAGATATCGTTTTAGCCCTCATCGATGAGCGTGAAATAACACTTAAGCGGTTAATGATGACCGCTAAGATGTCAAAACAAGAAATCAAAGAAATGTTTGGGGATGAAGACTATGAACTTCCCCCTATTTGGCTGAGAGCTGAAAATCCAGCTTACGAGCATATTATTCCTAAAGACAGCCAGTCTATCTCTATCCAAGGGGTTGTGACTTTCAACCTCAAGCAATTTTATAGACGCTCGACCAGCAAATAAGAAGTATAAAAAATGAAAGCTGAAAATCGTATATTCGCGTTAGTGGACGTGAATAACTGCTACGTCAGTTGTGAGCGTATTTTTAATCCGTCCCTTAATAATCGTCCGGTCATTGTTCTCTCGAGTAATGATGGTTGTGCCGTGGCGCGCTCCCAAGAAGCCAAAGACATTGGTATTAAAATGGGTGTGCCGGTATTCCAGATTCAAGACATCATCAAGAAGCATGATGTTCAGGTGTTCTCCAGCAACTTTGCCCTATATGGGGCCATGTCTCGTCGTTTTATGACTTTACTGGGGATGTATGTTGCACCAGGAGAGCAAGAGATTTATTCAGTTGATGAATGCTTCTTGGATCTCACCAGCTATGAGCACTTATTTGATTTAACCGACTATGCCCAAGACATTCGCAAGACTGCTTGGCAGTGGCTCACTTTACCCTGCTGTGTGGGCATTGGACGTTCAAAGACTGAAGCCAAAATTGCCAATCATCTAGCCAAGAAGAATAAGTTCTTTAATGGAGTGTGCAATCTGGTCGATATGGATCCCTGCTCAACTGAAGCCATGCTTGCACAGATCGATGTTGGCGAGGTTTGGGGAGTTGGTCGCCAGAACAGTAAAAAGCTCAATACAATGAATATCCGTACCGTTTTGGATTTAGTTCAAGCGCATCCAGCAGAGATTAAAAAGCAGTTCAGTATTGTTATGGAAAAGACTGTACGCGAGTTGAATGGGATCTCATGCATCGATCTAGAGAGTGATGCGCCTGCTAAAAAGCAAATCATCAGTAGCCAATCTTATGGCCAACCGATTTACGACATTGAAAATATCAAATCCTCAGTGCGTTTATATGTGCAAAGAGCTGTCTCAAGGCTTCGGGATGATATGTTCCTATGCAAAATGATTGGGGTGTTTATTCAAACTGGTCGCTTTGATAAATGTGCAAAATACACACCTTACGTGATTATGCAGCTACATGAACACAGCGATGATGTATTAGAGATTACCCGCATAGCAATGCAGGCCATTGATGAAATATTCAAACCCGGATTTAAGTATAAAAAGGCAGGCATCATCCTGATGGAGATCATACCTAAAACCAAATTCTCCCCTGACCTATTTACCGATTATTCTCTACAGATTAAGCGAGCCAAGCTCTCCGACACCTTAGATCACATCACCCACAAGTATGGCAAGAACACGCTGTCGTTGGGCTTGTGTGGGCGAAAAGAAGAACACTGGCAAATGAATCAAGAACGCAAATCCCCAAACTATTTAACCGAATGGAATGAACTCTTTAGAGTGAGATAAGACTATGCATTTATTTAAACTTTCAAATGAACAATTGGCACAGATTTTAATTCCTAAGCGGTTCGTGCCGCCTACTCCTGAAGAATTCAAAGACAAGAATATGGTCTATGTCTTTGACAGTGAGGATAAGTTTGAGCTGACTTATGATGAGCTGGTTGAGATTATTGGTAAGGCTAGACAGGCTGGACCTAGAATGATTCCAGTGTTGGGAACAGTAAACTAAAACAATCGGCAGGAATACGGGTTTTAGAGAAATTGAACAATTGAAGTAGGTCAAAAATGAGAGATGAATTAAAAGAAATTTTTATTCGTGGGTGCAACGAGAAAATTGAGAAAAAAGGAGAAAATGTCGGTCTATCCTTTTATGCTTTCTTCAAGAATAAAAATGATAATCCAGAACTATTAATGGAGGCTGCTCACTGGTGGATTATGAAACACAAATTAGATCACTTCGAGAAAGCAGTTAAAGTTAGGCAACTTGTTTTAGGTGAGTCAAAGTAATAAAAAACAATGATAGAGCGCTTAACTCTATCATGGTTTGATATAGGATATTGATTATTACAATAAAAATTATAAACAAAGTACAATATTAAAATCTTAGTCTTTAGCTAACATAATCTTCAGTTGATATTACTTGAGCATATGCAAATTCAAAAGCAGCCATTAATGTTGCATGTACATGACCAGCAGGTACTTTGATACCATTAAATTCTTGGTCTAGCGTTGCACAAGCATCATGAATAACTTTTACCTTGTAACCAAAATCAGAAGCAGCACGAACAGCAGCATCAACACACATATGGCTCATAGCACCAATCACGACTAACTCAGTCACTTGATTGCTATCTAAAATTTCTTTGAGATTCGTATTTAAGAACGCATTGATGTGATTTTTAATGATTACAGCTTCATCTTCTTGCGGCTTAACTGTGTCCTGAAATTCAATACTATTTGAGCTAGGTTCAAATATAGGAGATTCAGCATCAGCAATATGTTGCACATGAATCACTTGAGTACCCAGTTGACGGGCTTTCGCAATTACTTTCACTGCATTAGCAGCAGCTTGTTCAATATTTACCAATGGTAATTTACCTGTAGGTAGATATTCATTTTGTAAGTCGATAACTAATAAAGCTGATTTTGACATACCTATTCCTTTACTTAACTAATATTTGTTTTGTTCTACTTATGTTTTAAAGAAGTGGAATGCTTCCACTTCTTTAAGTCACTTTAGAAAGAAAGCGTTTCACCATCGATAGGAATTAAAACCTTATCTTGGATTCCTTTGTCCTTTACGTAATCTGCAAGCTCAGCACGTGTTACCGACATGTGGTTAATTGCATCCATGTGAACAGCAACCACTTTAGCATTTGGTGCTTTCTGAGTTGCATGATAAGTATCTTCTTTGCCCATAATAATGGATTCTTTAAAGCCATCAACCAAGGCGTTACCTGTATTCAAGACAATCACATCAGGTTTAAATGTTTGAATCGCTTGATCAACTTCAGAACGCCAGATGGTATCTCCTGCCACATAAACAGTTTCATGGCCAGCAGCTTCAAATACCACACCCATTGCTTCACCTAATCCAGCTTTAAGCTTAGGAATACGGTACATGGCATCAGTACCGTGTTGACCACCAGTTTTAGTGAGCTTAATCCCTTCAAAGGTCGCTTGAGTTAATACACGAACATCTTTGAAGCCTTGTGACTGAATGATTTTCTGGTCTTCTTTATTCTGTACAAACAACGGCATGTTTTTCGGAATAGTCGCTTGTGCTGCATCATCCCAATGATCTAGATGGGTATGGGTCACGATTACCGCATCTACACCTTCTAAAATCGTTTCGGGCTTGATAGGCAAATCGACTAATGGGTTCCGTAAATAGCTACGATGAGTATCAGGAAAACCTTCATAGAATCCTTTTTTAGCAAACATTGGGTCAATTAAAAAAGTCGTATCAGCATAGGTTACTTTAATCGTTGCATTGCGAATTTCTTGTATATACGTAACTTTAGACGTATCTCGCTGAACCACATTATCATTCGCAGATAAATGGACTGAGGCCATTGCTAGAGAGAGTGTAATAAGTGAACTACTTACAATTTTATTCATGTTCCAGATCCAATCATTTAGTCATACCTAGATCATGATAGAAAATATCAAACAAAAAAATTGTCCTGAAGGACAATCATCGAAACTATTGGGACAAAATGCTATATTTATTATTTTAGAGAGGTAGGTTTAATGGCTATACCAGTGATTGGATTGTTCGTCTATCCCAATATAAATCCATTTCACTTCTCTATCCCCTATATTATCTTCAATATCAAAATTGAAGATAAGCCCTTATTTGACCTTAAAATTTTTTCTATAGATGGTCAGCCTGTAAAAACAGAACAATCAATGATGATTATGCCTGATGGCGGGATTGAACTTATTAAAGAATCGGATTTTATTATTATTCCTGGGTGGGATGATTTTAATCACGAGCCTGAACAAGTACTTATTGATGCCCTAAATTGTGCATATCAGACTGGAATTAGACTTGTAGGGTTATGCTATGGAACTTATGCATTGGCATATGCTGGTTTACTTGACCATAAAAAAGCAGCTACACACTGGATGGCTGAACAAGATTTCTGTGTGCGATTTCCACAGGTTAAGCTTGATCATGATGCCTTGTATGTAGAAGACCAAAGGATCGTAACCTCTGCTGGAACAGGTGCAGCATTAGACTGCTGTTTATACTTGGTACGTGAAATCTATAATGCACAAATTGCGAATAAAGTCTCTAGAGTAATGGTAATTCCGCCTCACCGTGAAGGTGGACAAGCTCAGTTTATTGAACAACCAGTAGCAGAATCGAGTCAAGATGCACAAATTAACCTATTACTTGATTTTTTAAGAACGAATTTAGCTATACAACATAATATTGAAAGCCTAGCTGAACGGACACATATGACACGTAGGACGTTCACACGGCATTTTAAGAAAGCTACAGGTATGACCTTAGTCGATTGGCTGAATACTGAAAGAATCAGATTAAGTTGTGAACTCTTAGAAACGACAAACTTGTCTATCGAAAAGATAGCTGAGCTTTCAGGTTTTAATAATACTGTGTCATTTAGAAAAAATTTTCGTGAAAAATATGGCACCTGCCCACTAGCATGGAGAAAAGCATTTGGGATCAAAAAAAAAGATAATCATCCCCACTTTCCATAAAAGAATTATTCGAATCAGCCCTCACAAATGGACTATTCCAATTCACACACTGCACAAAGACAGTCACATGTACCTTTATCAAAATCGAATCCGCTGTTCAGGCTGAGAGCAGGATGCACAGCATGAATGTTTTGATCATGATAGAAACAAAGCCTTTTCTTTAGCATGTAGATTAATAAGCCCTTGCATACTTTTACCTCCTGCATTCCCCCAAACAGTGAACTGATCTACTACACTACAAAACACTATATGCTCAATAGTAATAGTGACTTTTCATAAGTATTGCCTAATAGAAACGCTCCACTGTAGTCTATGGAGTTCAGCCTAACCATTTGTGCTACTTCTGATATCAGTTAGGTGAAATAAATTTCAGATATAGATGTAAACAGAATACATTTTATAAAGGCTTTGTTGCACAAAGATTTGAAATGCAAAGCGCCCCTAATTGAGCCAAATTTAAGGCGTAACTTGGGTAAGTGGTCGACCTAATTCCGTAAATCTGTTAAGGACTGCTACACGTGCATGGATCTCATTCACTTGGCTATCAAAACTCCTTGCACTGAGTTTATCTCCTAATAATTTGATGCAATGCATCTTAGTTTCAACCAAACTTCGCCGATGATAGCCTGACCATTTTTTCCATAGTGTCCTGCCTAAACGTTTAATTGTTCGAAGTAATTCATTTCGCTCTAGCGAGCTACTCTTTGTATCTTTCCATGGTTTCGCATTTTTTCTAGGTGGAATCACCGCATGCCCTTGCCGATCTGCAATGACCTGACGGCATTGCTTGGTGTCATAAGCTCCATCGGTATAAACAGAGTTAATCTGCTCATCTTGTGGAATCTGATTAAGTAAATCACCAAGCACCTGTGAATCACTGACATTATTGGTTGTAAGCTGAACTGCTCGTATTTGTAGGGTTTTAGCATCTATACCAATATGAAGTTTACGCCATTGGCGACGATATTCAGGTCCATGTTTCTTGCGTTTCCATTCGCCCTCACCTAGAAACTTCATGCCTGTAGAGTCCATGAGTAGATGCAGCCCATCGCTACTTTTTTGGTAGCTGATTACAATATCAATATGCTTTTGTCTTCTACAAAGCGTGGTGTAATCTGGAGCTATCCAATTTAATCCGCAAAGTTTAATCAGACTTTGCACAAAGCCAGTGACCATACGTAAAGACAGACGGAATAAGGATTTAATCATTAAGCAGCATTGGATGGCTGCGTCGGAGTAGGTTTGATTTCGCCCTTGTTTGCCTTTTGATGGCGCATACCATTGCGTAGCAGGATCAAACCAAATGGCAATATTTCCGCGACTCATGAGTGCTCGGTTATATGCGGGCCAATTGGTTGTGCGGTAGATTTTGTGTGTAGGCTTCTTCATTTGAAAATTATATCGCTGAAAAACCCTTTACAGATAGGTTTGTGCAACAAAGCCCTTTCAAAATATAACGATAGAACAATTAGAAATAACATTTAAAACAAATATTTACTCGATGTTTTATCTGACTCAAGCAGTACTTCCTCATTTGAAAGAAGAGGACAGTATTATCAATACAACAAGTATTACGAGTTATCAAGGTCACGATGAGTTAATTGACTATGCAAGTACCAAAGGTGCTATTACAACATTTACGCGTAGTCTTTCTAACCATTTAATGAAGCAGAAAAAAGGAATTCGAGTAAATGGTGTGGCACCGGGTCCCATATGGACACCGTTAATTCCAAGTAGCTTTGATGCTGAAACAGTTGAAAAATTTGGTAAAGATACCCCAATGGGTAGAATGGGCCAACCAAGTGAAGTCGCTCCTGCATATTTATTCCTAGCCTCTGACGATGCAAGCTATATTACTGGGCAAGTCATACATGTGAATGGTGGGGAGATAGTCAATGGTTAATTTTGAAATTAGACCTCTTTCTAGAGGTCTTTTTATAGCATAACGAGACTATCATATATCTACGTATACAAAGCACGCTAATACAACAAAATGCTTTGCTCTATTTATTAGAATTTTAAGAAGAAAAAAAAACTTGTTGTGAAAAAAGAAGCCTGAAAGAGATTTTTTGTTTACACTGAATTACCTCTAATCTTCTTACGTAAGTGGTGGAAAAGATATTCTGAGCAAGGTGTTGATGGATTAAATTGTATTAGTTCTGACTTAATCTGACAGTTACCGATATTTGCTTAAAACTGTCTAGGATAAACTCAATCGGATTTTTCAAAGAGGGAATTTTAGCCCTATTTTCTTAAGTGGCTTATGCCGAAACAACAAAAATGGGAGCTGATCAACAGCTCCCATTTTTTATTTTTGTTCATGTTCTTTGTAGTATTGATGTGCTCTCTTAGAATTATGTTTCCAACTTTTAGCAACTTTATAAACGCAAGTCGGAAAATCATCCCAAACATGAGGTAAGCCTGTACCACGTGCTACACGAATTTTAAGCGAATAGCTTTTGTATTCAATACGATGCAAAAAATAAAAGCTAAGCTCTTGCTGAGTACTAAATTTCTTAAATATAGAACTTCTGACATTAGGGTAAACCTTCCAAAGATAATCGTGTCGAGTACTTTGTATTGATTGCTTGTATTGATGTTTTAGTTTTTTCATTGTTCCTCCTAGGTAACATTACCTAGAAGGGATCCTCTGCGAAATAGTACATCGTCTTTACCCCTGTGAATTAAAAATTAGTATGTAAAAATATCATCAAGTAGTATGAAATAAACTACTGCAAGATAGTATAACTAAAATCAATGTATACAATATTTGAGACCCATTAATTACTAAATACTGTCTTGTTTATTGGACTCAGGAAAAATATGAGGAATTCAAAACATTCTTAGCATTAAATACTGAAGCAAGAGATTTAGAGCCTAATGCAGGTAGCAGTCCAATTTTCATAATCACTCGTCAACCTTTTGATCCATTTCGGTAAATCGGCTGAAAGTAACTTTGCATACTCCTCAGGTGATAACTGATCTTTGATCGCTTTGATGATCTTATCATCCACAACATTTGGTCCTAAATAGTACAAAGCAGAGATCGCCATACCTACTTTTTGTAAAGGGTATTGGAGCAGTCGCTGATCATCCGTGTGATTCAGTACCACATCTACCCCAGCCAGTTTGAATCGCCTTGAACAGCCATTGGTATGCAAGACATGATATAGAGGCACTTGAGTACTTAAACCTAAACGATTGGCACAATAGCCTCCATCATATTGAAACGTCTCACCGGTTAATCGAGTTATCGCGGCTAACACTTTGGAGAGATCTGGGGGTAAGGCTCTCGGCGGATTAAAAAGATTTGAGAATTTAACTTTATAGTAAATATTAGGGATAACCTGACTGACCTCCCCCTGATCCAGATAGGCAGATAAAAAGCTTAATAGCTGCTTCTTAGAAAGAGCAACACTGATATCTTGAATAGAAAACACAGAGCCTGCTGATAAGTTTTTCAATTCAGCTTCTACTAAAAGTCTTTTAATATTGTCGTCTATAGGCACAATCCGTCATCTTGATATACTTATTTCAGACCAAATTTTTCTAAGGCAGCTTCATTAATCATCATTAAACATCTGCTTCACCCGATGCTCTCTTTTTAACGTTACGACAGTAGCGAAGAAACACGCCTCACATAAATGCAGTTCATACTGTTCTCCATTATGCTTCGACCCACTGCCCCAATTGGCTGACAGGACAGCATAGTTCAGTTGAGTGGATTCCATACAAACATCACATAAAATATCTGTCGTTTGCTCTAAGTCTTTGTGTTGCTCTAAATATTCATGTTCTTTTCTTTCCATCTCGATCTCCTCACTTTTGATGCATCTGAGATTTATTTCAGTGCCAGATCCAAAGCAATCATGATCTCACCTTCTTGGCATTCACTCGGTGGAGGTAAAGTCCGATCCTCTTCACGATAAAAGTCCATACTGGTGAACAGCGCATCTTTGGCCATCTGTAGGGCATCCTCGAAATTGTCACCGCAAGTCATTGCCTCTGGAATATCCCGAAATGAGACGTTGTAAGCTTGACCTTCTTGTTCAAATTTTGCTGGATAAAATATTGGACTACACACCATGATCGAATTCCTTTAATACTGATCAAACCATTCATTTCTTGCTTTTAAAGCCCCTGTCTCAGCAAGGGCCTGTCTTGATCATTGTTTTAAATGCTTTATCTAAAATAATAACCCAGCGTATCGTCTTTTGAGTCTCCCCACCCTGTCCAGATTTCTGTCAGCTGGACATAATCCTGATTGATACTTTTGACTTTGTATAAAAAGCTACGGGGCGGAGACGTTTCATTGAGACGTACTTTTTCAATTAAAATAAAAGTCTTGTCATCTAACCATCTGACTCTAAGATGTAAGGGATCCTGACATTGTCCCAGTTCTGCATACATCGCCGCATCTTTGCCATTTTTCGAGAAGGACAAGCCGGCACATTGAACCTCAGGAATGTCCATCACCAGACGCTTTCCGATCAGGCTTTCTTTGGCGCCCGCACAAGCCCAGCTTGAAAGGCTGAGACATAAGCCCGCTAAAAATATTTTTTTCATGATGCTACTCGTTATTTATTCAGTTGAAGTGGTTTAAAACAGATTGTCAATAAAGCCACACTGTAATATGTGCTGTGATGGATTCACGGGATGGTCATACAGACTGATATAGGCAATCATGTCGGTCAGATCAGAAACATCCCGTTTATAGTGCTGGGTATAGATGTAAATCTGTTTAGGGCTGTAACGCTTTCCGTTTTGAAAGACCTCTCCGTTAAACACCTTTAAATGCGGATACTGTTGAAAGACCTGCCGGGTCTTGGTTCGTTTCTCATTGTCATGTGCTGAGGCTTGATCCCACTGCTGTTTAAAGCGTTTAAATTGCTGCCCGCTATAGTGACTCAACTGAATCTTTAAACCCGCTTCAATGTTATCTTTGGTTTGGGCCATATCATCATTGCGATAAATCGAGGTACTTGCCCCAGCTACACTGACCTGCATCAAAGCCTCAATCCGTTGAATCGGATTGCGTTGATCTTTGGGCAGATAAACCTCAATTTCAGGACAATCCTCACAGTAGTTTTCATCGTCTGGATCATCCACAACGCTTGATTTTTGCTGGGTGTATTGCTGCTGAAATTGTTGTTGCAGCGTTGTTAGCTTAGATGCTACTGTATGCGTCCAATCGCCCGTGGCCAGTTGATTGCTAAAAGACTGTTCTTGCTTGGCCCAATCCAAACAGTTTAAGCCCTGCTCTAAAGTCACAGGCTGTGCCACCACAGTCTGCAATGCCAACAATGAAGCACTGGCGAGTAAAAATGATCTCAACTTAAATGTCATCGGATGGTTCTCCTGCTGAGCGTTGTTCTCCTGATAAGCGTTGTTCACCAGACTGATCATCAACTTTAAACCAGTAAGCATAGTCTTCAGCTTTTCCATCTACCATCACATGCTGCACATTAACGTCATAGATCACGTTGTATTCCATTGCGCTAAAATGAAATTGCAGGTTATTGGCCAATAAACCATAGCTGATATTGTCATACTGGATGTTGCTGATCGTTTGAGCTTGCTGATTATCCCGTCTCGTCACTGTGAGCTTCGCCTGTGAAAAATCGACTTGATTATTGGCATAGGCATTCTGTGGATTGACTAATATCGACAGGGATAAAGGTTCAGTTTTTGAAAAGAATTTCTTCGGATACACATGATATGGATAGGCAATCACCCCTTTCGGCATCGTGGTGCTTAGGGTTTGCGATGCATAGGGATAGACCACTTTCATGGCAGCGCCTAAGATGGTCGCTACGCTTTTAGCCTCAGTATTAGAGACTTCGCCATAGGCAGTTTTGCTCAGGAAGGGACTTAAGAGATGACGTCGATGACCAATGCTGACCGAGTTTTTTTCAATCAACCAATTAATCACATGGGTATCTGCACCGTAGCTGGCTAAAGGCTGATAGGCTTGAACAAAATTCAAGTTCGATGTCGAAGTCCCTTGATAACCAATATCACTAAAGCAGCGCCACGTACGATCCGGATAATGTGAGGTCTTTTCATTCACCGCCAGTAACATAGAGGCTTGCATCATCTGATCTTCATAGGCTTGGTCATAGCGAACTTTCGGCAGATGGTGTAAGGCACGGATCTCATTCAAGGTATTGATAAACAGCTGACGCTCCGCCTCACTGGGCCTCCCTGCCTGACAGGCATTCAGATCCTTAAGATCCTCTGCATCATTCTCAATGACATCCACCACCATTGTGCTATTCACAGGCAGAAGCTGTGAGGTTCCTGCCTGTGTCAGTTTTAAACTACATTCGCCCAAATCTAAGGCTTTGAGCTCCCCTTGTTCGAAGTCACAAATACTTGGACTCTGACTGCTAAAACTGAGGGTCAGATCTTGATCCGTCTTCAGATTTAACTGATAGCCCTGACCTTTGAGAAAGCGATGGATCTCTAAGGGTTCAAAGCGTTGTGCTGTCTTGTTTTTACAGATTCCTTCTTGTAGATATTCTGTTTCAGCACACGTCACGGGTTGAGGTGAAGTGCTGCCATTATTTGAGTCTTCTACTCCACCAGAACTTGAACCACCACCACATCCAACCATCGCCATACTGATGGCCAGCATCAAGGTGGTGGTTCTAATGGATGGTGTCCCCTTTTTTATGCGTTTCATCATTTTACACTCCCTCTTATTCTTGGTTTTTATTGGTAATGATCAGCCGACAGCAGTTGGCGGATTTCACTGGCCATTTTGGGGCTACGCCAAGGAAACAACACTTTAAGGCAGTAATGCGGTTTGAATGGGTCGCGTGTTCCAATATTGACTTGGTATTCTCTTTTGACTGGGCTGCGATGTTCGTGATGGTGGATATGCGTTCCCGTCATCGGATTGCTGGTGATTGTGCTGGAATAAGAGACTTTATCTTCAACTAAGTTGAAGTGGCCAACCGAAGTAATATAGTCAAATGGGTATTTCACTAAACGCTGTTCAGGTTCATCAAACAGAATAATGGTTTTATGCTGACTGTTAATCCAGACCCCACGATTGTGATAATTAAACTGTTCACCTTGACGGGTCAGTTGCTCCGTCATGCCTGCAAAGTAAGTATTGCCATATTCATAGAAGTAATAAGTGATCACAAACCACAACAGCCAGATGCCAAAGAATAGAGAGCCAAACCATCCAAAGGAAAAGACTTTAGCCATAATTAAAAAAATGACGATCGGCACCACGATGCACTTTATAAAAACTTTGGATTTTGGTGGGCGATTTTCGATTGGAATGATTTTTGGTTGAGTGAATTCAGACATCATTGTTCCCCGCATGTTCAATGCAATTGACAATCACAAGGGGATATAAAAATAAGTATTTTTTATAGGCGTGATTGAGCCATCCACCTTAGAGATTGTTCGTGTAAAAATGTTTTTTAATACAGCTTAAAAATTAAAATCAGTGCTGTATGCCCTGTTGAAGGAAACAACAAGGTTGAACGGGTGCGGAGGCACAATAAAGAATAGATGGGTACAGCATGAGAAGCTCCTTGAATCTTAAGAAGCTCTGCCGATTACTGCTAAATAATGGTGGCAGAGCAAAAGAGGGTTAGCAGACTGGGATCCAAGGAACCAGCACGTCAAAGACGTCCCCCTCCTGCCCTACCATAGAAAAAAAGGGGGACGAGAAGGTCCACAAAAAATAGACAGGCTATTTTCTGTGCTGGATCAACGGTCTGCTAAAACCGACTGGCAATGTAGGCCAGCGAGCTCATATTAGATTTATCCAGCGCTTTAGTCAATTTTGCGATACGATAAAATTCACATGATCGGCTTGAATAAATTCAGTTAAGTTGTTGATTTCGACCATAAGCTCAAATTAAAACCATCGATGGGCTCATTTTGATGCTATGGATCGGTCTAAAATGAACTGCTCTTCTGTAATAAAATAAATGAATAAAATGATTGAATAGATCTTCGCCAAACATTCACTTTTTTAAGTGGATCTGAAGAAAAACTCTACTTCGTCAAACGATACCTTCCTGTTCATCATAGGTAGACCCAGCCGTCAGACTTCGAAAATAACTAAAGTTTAATCAATGAATTAATGAAATGTTGCGTTTTGTAAAAATAATCAAATACAGCGTTGACAGTGCAATGGATACGCAGATAAGCTTATAGGACACAGCAAAATCTGTGTTCAGGCGTAGGAAACCTGATATCATCAGAGAGCGGTAAATAAAAGTCGCTTAGCGGCTATTTTTTTGCCTACTGTTTTAGCAGTCGTTATGGCGGCTTGACAGGACAGCTTTGTGCTGGCCGTACTCTCTGAACGGTATTTCCTACTTCTGTCGAGCTGCCACCATCACCGTAGGAAAGTGATGTTGGTAAGTATTTAAAACTTATCAGAGAAAACGACTATGAACGCTAAATTTCATTGTGCATACACTTGCACATCTAAAAAACAAGCCTCTCAACTGATTGTTGAACTTGGCAAAAGCATTTCAAATCCCCAGCGTCAAAGCTTAACCCATCTTTATCAAGCACTCGATACTGCAGACTCCATGCTGACCGAGCTTGAACATGCGCACCAAATTATTCGTCAATGCATGCGCCAGATGAATGATGAACAAATCGCTGAAGTCGCAAAACTCAATCAAAATAATCATACCCCATCGCTCTGGGCATTCCGAACCCATCAACGTCAAAACCTGATTGAACGTGCTGAGCGTCTTTTGGGAGCACGTTATGTCCAAGCATAATCAGCATATTCTGCTGGCTCCCTCGGACTACCCTTTAATTGCTTCGCCTACGCTTGCAAAAGCGTATGGCGTCGCAGCCGCGACTTTTTTACAAAAGCTGCATTACTGCTTAGAAAAAAGTGATGCTCAAGTCCACAAAGGAAAAAAGTATTGGTTTCATAGCTATGAGCAATGGCAACAAACCCTCGGGATCTATAGTGTCTCAACCATTAAACGGATCGTCGCTAAATTAAAACAGGCAGAGATTTTAGTGATTAAAAAGCTCTCAAAAAATAAATGGCTCCAAACCAACTTTTATTCAATTAACTATAAAAAGTTAAAACAATTGATCCAGCCGAATACTGAAACTCAAGCTCAACCGCAATCGTTGATGCAAACTACAAATACAACTGTTACAAAGCCTGAAAGAAGTAGAAATGCAGTTAAAGACACTCAAGCTGATACACTAACGCTGTCAATTCAACAGGCGTTTCACACTCTCAAAGATCAGACGATTACACACGAGCAGTCATTAAAAAAAGAGAAATGTTCCGTACAGTCGAAGATTTTCATTTCTGAACATACGACGGCACAAGGATTGAGTCAGCCACTCTATCCTATTGCACCACATGAAGTTTTGAAAAATATGAACCCTGATCATCGTCATTTTTATCAAGCACTGTTGCAGCAGCGCGTTGATATTCATTATGCAGATCAGCGCATCCAAAATTTACACAAACAGCAGAAACACGTGATTCGACATATTGCCTACATCAAACAATCCTTTTGTGGTCAGGAGCGATATCAATGGCATCTACTTGAGCAATTACAAATCGACAGGTATTTAATCAAGTGAGCAAGTTCAACTTATTCAGATTGAACTTACTTATGACTCAGCCAGACAATCAAAATAAATTAGAAGTCTAAATCATTGGATTTAGGCTTCCGAGCAATATCGTTATTTTCATATTGATACTGATTTCTTTTGCACAATTCAAACTGATACTCTGCTTGATGCAATTCATATAAATTCGCTTCTCGAATCTCTTTAACTATTTTTCTAACCATTTGAATTTTTTCTTGAATATCCGGATCTTTACTATGTAAATAATGGCGAGGTATTTGCGGAACATCTTTTAAATTTGTCCCATTTTTTTGGTTATAATCTTCATTCGATAAACATGAGACCTTATTTTCAACCTGTAGTTTCACACCGTAAATTTCAATTTCTTTAACTGGTGCATATTCTTTTAAAAATTTATTTATGACATTTTCTGTGATTTTTCGATAATGATTAATTTGATGACGACCGAGTCCAATTACATCTGCTGTTAGTTTCTTGGCACCACCTCTCTCAGGATTCTTTGGACAGTGTCTTTGAAAATACAGTTCTGGTGTTCGTTCAATACCATCATAAATACTTCGCTCTGAATATAATAAATGCAAATGCGGTTGTTCGTAACGCCCATCGAGGGTTGAAACATGATTATGAATGGCAAAGCTGTAGGGCATCTGATATTGACCGCAGAATTCATCTATAAGTTGATTCGACAATTCAATACGTTGCATACAATCAAGTTCTTTCGGCAGAGCAACGGTAATATGCGTAGATGTTCGACCATTCATACTTTCATATTGATCTGCTGCATTCCAAAATACTTCGGGGCTATCAGCTGCCCAGATTGGCATATTGGCTGATGCTGTATATTCAAGCTCTTCAATATCTTGTTTATGCGTTGAAAAATATAATGTTCGCGTAATGTAGTGATAACCGAGTTCTGAAGAATGTCTAAATTTGTCTCTACGCAAATTTTTATGCTGAATTTTTAGTTCTTTCACATTATGACGTAAATCAAAATAATACATATACAAATCCAATTTCAAATAATGAAAATGGAGCATATAAAATTATTCAAAAATTTTATTCGTTTGATGTAGAAAATGAAAAATAATGCGATTTTTTTATAGAAAATATAACAGCATCATAAATATACGTACTTTTAACGTGTAACACCCCCCAGTTTTAACGTGTAACACCTCCCGTTTTAACGTGTAACACCTCCCGTTTTAACGTGTAACACCGAACAAACTTTAAGCAAAAAAACATGTAACAGCCCCAATTTTTAACGTGTAACAGACGTTTGTATATTTTTTAGCCATTTCAAGTGCTTTTTCCAATACACAATAAATAATATAATTTAAATACAATAGCTTAAGAAACTAAAAGTGCTCCGCAGGGCGAGACGTAGGGTTCATTTTGATTCGCTGAAAGCGAATTGAAATGAACACGGAGACGAGATAAAAATCTTTTTTTTGCATTCGCAAAAAATGATTTTTATCTCTCATCACTAACAGAAGAACTAACAGCCAAATTAACAGGACTAACAGAGAGCAGAAAAAAAGCAGAACTTTTTTTTGAATATTTAAACTTTTCTCAAGTTTTAAAATTGACATGTGATATACATTTTTTATTTTTTTAGTGAGAAAATATCAAGATGAGTCGTACAGCATTAACAACACAAGATCACATTTATTCAATAGAATATTTTGCAATGAATAATCCCGCTTTCGAAAAAACACATTATGATGTCATTCAATTAATCGAACAAAAAAAATTAGGAGAACTTATTGATAAAGAAAAATATTTGCTCAAGAAAACCTATCAATATATAAATAGAAGAATCAAATACAATGAAACACTTACGCTTATCTTAGAAAAAGATGATCATCATATTACAAAAATAGAACGGGATATTTTAGATTACAGCTATATCAAAGAAGTTGTTCCACCAGTGCTTAAACATTATTTTTTAGCTGAAAAAATGTTAGACAATTATATGTCAAAACTACCTGACAATATAAAAATAAAAATCCATCAAAACATCTTAGACACGGATGATGCTTTAGAAAAGCAGAAAAACACTAAAAAGAGAAATAGAGAGAATCATAAAAAGTTTTTTATAGGCGGAACATTACTATCACTACTTAAATTAAATAATATTGACGATGATCCACTTGAGATATTATTTGAGATCATGAAACTCCATTTAATACATGATTATTTTGATAGAAAATCATTTAACACTGAAGAGATAAATGAATTTAATATTTCAGAAACTGGAAGAGAATTTAACAATAAAAAGAACTCAATTTTACTCAAATTAAATAATCCGTTCAAAATTTACGATGAGTAAATTTTAAAAAATTAACAGAAAAAAAGCAGTAAACGTTAATAGCCGACCGACACCATCGGTCGGCTAAGTCGTGTGCGTTTCTATAAATTAAGCACTCTTATTTTATAATAATATTTTTTAATAAACCACTTTACAAAAAACCATTTCTAATTTAATCAATACCCACCTAAACAAACTTAAGATTATTTTACTGATATAATAAATTAAAAAATAAACCTTTTTTTTGTTTTTTTAAACTTTTCTCGTCTTTTTTTATATTGATTTGATAATCTTTATTTTAAGAGTGTATCTATTAAAACCAGATAATAAAGGAGATGATTTATATGGGTGTATGCATAGATCTTACAAACACAGAAAGGCGCGTATCTACAGCTGAATTTGCTTTGAGAATGAATATCTCTGAAAAAGAACTATATGATCGAATTAAAAGCGGTCGTGTGAAAAGACCAATAAAAGATGGGCGTAAAAATTACTGGCTTAATAGTTATGTGCTTGCCTGTATTCTTCATGAGGAAGATTCCATTCTTACGCCAGATTGACGTAAATGTTGTTCTATGACTAAAAGTGCCTGATTTTTTAACATATCCACTCATCTAGTAGTCAAATTCTTAATCCATACTATGACTTCTTGAAGAAAACTAAGCATAGGACTATAAAATTAAAAAAAGGCCACAAATAAAATTTGTGACCTTTTTTGTAACAAACTCAAATGTGAGTAACACTGTGAGTAAGTTTATTTAATAAAATTTTAATTATATTAAATTACAGTAGTTTAATCAAAATATAGGCAGCTTACATCATTCCGCCCATACCACCCATGCCGCCCATATCAGGCATTGCAGGCTTGTCTTCTGGAACGTCAGTGATCATGCATTCAGTCGTTAACATTAAACCAGCCACAGAAGCAGCGTGTTCAAGCGCAGAACGGGTTACTTTCGCTGGGTCAAGGATACCCATTTCTAGCATATCGCCATACTCAGAAGTTGCAGCGTTATAACCGAAGTTACCTTCGCCATTTTTCACAGCGTTGATCACAACTGAAGGTTCATCACCCGCATTCGCAACGATTTGACGAAGTGGCGCTTCAATCGCACGACGTAAAATGTTGATACCTACGTTTTGATCGTCATTCGCACCGTTTACACCGTCAAGTGCAGCTGCAGCACGTACCAGTGCAACACCACCACCAGCAACCACACCTTCTTCAACCGCAGCACGTGTTGCATGAAGCGCATCATCCACACGGTCTTTCTTCTCTTTCATTTCAACTTCAGTCGCCGCACCAATTTTGATCACAGCTACACCGCCGGCCAATTTAGCAACACGTTCTTGAAGTTTTTCTTTGTCGTATTCAGAAGATGATTCTTCAATTTGCGCACGAATTTGAGTGACACGTTCAGCAATTTGAGCTGCATCACCAGCACCGTCAACAATCACAGTATTCTCTTTAGACACAGTGATTTTGTGCGCAGTACCTAAGTCTTGAAGAGAAGCTTGTTCTAAAGTCATGCCTACTTCTTCAGAAATTACAGTCGCGCCAGTCAAGATTGCGATATCTTGAAGCATTGCTTTACGACGGTCACCAAAACCAGGTGCTTTAACCGCACATACTTTAATAATGCCGCGCATGTTGTTAACAACAAGTGTAGCTAAAGCCTCACCCTCAACATCTTCAGCGATAATTAAAAGTGGTTTACCTGTTTTAGCAACAGCTTCTAACACCGTAATCAATTCACGGATGTTGCTGATTTTTTTGTCAACAAGCAAGATAAACGGATTTTCAAGTTCAGCCGTTAATGTATCTTGTTTGTTTGCAAAATACGGGCTGATATAACCACGGTCAAACTGCATACCTTCAACAACGTCCAAAGCATCTTCAAAGCCTGAACCTTCTTCAACGGTAATCACGCCTTCTTTACCTACGCGTTCCATTGCTTGTGCAATGAGTTTACCTACAGTTTCGTCAGAGTTTGCAGAGATTGAACCGACTTGTTCAATCGCTTTAGTATCAGAAGCAGGTTTTGCTGTTGCTTTAATTTCAGCAACCAATGCTTTAACAGCCAGGTCAATACCGCGTTTCAAGTCCATTGGGTTCATGCCCGCTGTTACAGACTTGATGCCTTCATTTAAAATTGCTTGAGCTAGTACAGTTGCAGTTGTTGTACCGTCACCAGCGATGTCATTGGTTTTAGAAGATACTTCACGAACCAATTGAGCGCCCATGTTCTCAAATTTGTCTTTTAGAGAAATTTCTTTCGCAACCGTTACACCATCTTTAGTGATGTGCGGTGCACCGAAAGAACGGTCAATCACAACATTACGGCCTTTAGGACCTAAAGTTACTTTTACAGCATCTGCAAGCACGTTTACGCCTGCAATCATTTTAGAACGAGCTGAATCACCAAATTTTACGTCTTTAGCTGACATACTAAACTCCAAATATTCTTAAATTTTAATCAATTGTATTGCTTAAACAGCAAATGAACGTTCTGAATTAACCTTCAAGAACCGCTAAAATATCAGACTCTTTCATCACAAGAAGTTCTTCGCCTTCAACTTTAACTTTAGTGCCTGCATATGCACCAAACAGTACATTGTCGCCCACTTTTACATCTAAAGCACGAACGCCATTGTCTGTAATTTTGCCATTGCCTACTGCAATGATTTCACCTTGAGCTGGCTGTTCAGCAGCAGAAGTACTCAAAATTAAACCACCTGCAGTTTTAGTTTCCTTTTCTACGCGGCGAATCACAACGTTATCATGTAAAGGACGAATTTTGCTCATTTCTAGCTCCATAGACATTTTCAAAATGCCATTGTTTACGATGTGAAGATGACTTCTTATTCCTAGGTCATCAACAAAATTTTGATATGACACTTTTGTGGGGATGGAATAAAACGCTTCAAGGGCAAACACAAAATATTTTTATATTTTTGCGCTCTTTTTAAGCAAACCTCATCAAAGTTTAAACACTCAATTCAATCTGACGTATTTTGCTGCATCAACTCGAAGCGATTGGTTGCAGCGTTAAAGCTCAAATGTTGTACATCAGCATTCGGCAAAATAATATTCAAGCTATTGGGCAGGCCCGCATGTAAACGATAAGACGTTGCCGTTCCTGCATGAATATCCAGCACCGGATGCGATACCCCAAGTTGATAAATCTGATTTAAATCATAAACGGCAGCATGGTGTAGATGCCCATGTAAGAGTCCATTTAAACCATGCTGGCTCCATTGCTCCAACGCAATACGACCAAGCATTGGACAGTCTTTCACACCATGACTATGGTCTGGCGGAGTATAAAAAGGCTGATGTGCGGCGATCAGTTTAATTTTGTGCGCAGGTGCTTGCTGCAACTTCAGGTCAATCTCTTGAATTTGGCTCAGTGAAATATGCCCTCGCGTGTGGTAACGCCGACGAATACTATTCACCCCAATGACATAAAAGTGTTCAGTTTCCAACGTGTTTTCCATCCCCCCAAAAAACAGCTGATAACGTGCAAAGGGGCTAAAAAAACGATTCCACACATGGTACAGCGGAATATCATGATTCCCCGGCACCACCAAATACGGCAGCTTTAAACTGTCTAAAAACTGCCGACAAGCATAAAACTGAATAAACCGTGCACGTTGGGTCAAGTCCCCACTGACCACCACTGCTTCAAAAGGGTGTTCCTCACATAACTGACGAATGGCCTGCAAACAGGCTTCGCGTTCGGTCCCAAAATGTAAATCCGACAAATGTAAAATCATGCGGGAACCATGACATTCAGCGCATGCTTACGTACTGTAATTTTCAGCGGTGGTGTCATCGTGACAATTTCTCCATCTACCGCAACCGTGAGCTTATTGCGCTTTGAATGAACAATCACTTCATCTGCTGCAAAGCTATAGACATCGGAAGCCTGATCCAAATTGCCTTTAATCAACTGCCATAAGGTCTTGAACAAAGTCCGCTTATCACTTTTTGCTACTACCACGCCCGCCACTTTGCCTGCTTCCGCCGCCTCGGCAATACGTAGTTTCATTTCAGCCAGTTGAAGCTGATTATTGCCAAAGAAAATCAATGGCGTTTTCACTGGATAGCGCTGTCCATCGACTTCCACTTCAAGTTTTAACTCTTTACGATCGCGGATGAGAACATCCAATGCCGAGGTATACGCATGTAATGGAAAACGTCCAAAATGCTTATTAAACTGTTCTCTTTTTTGAATAAATAAAGGATAAAGCCCTAAACTGGCATTGTTCAGATAAATATGTTGATTCAGCTGTGCCACATGTACAGAACGTGGCTGCCCTTCACTAATGGCTTTGGCTGCGTCTAATAAATCCAGCGGAATATTCAACACTCGTGCAACATAGTTAAAGGTACCTAGAGGCAAGATCCCCATGGGAATATCCGTTCCCATCAATTTAGACGCAACTGCATTTAAAGTACCATCCCCACCTGCAGCAACCACGACCCCTACATTTTCCGCTTGACGATGGCGTAGTAAAATCTCTTGCATCATCTGATCAAAGTTCATGCACTCACTTAACTCAAATGACTGTATTTCAAAACCCGCGGTACTCAGATCTGCTACCAACTGTTCATACACTTCATCTTTATTTGCGGCATGAAAACCTGATTTTTTATTATAAATAAGTGATAAAGGTTTGAGTTGCTCTGACATTTTGCACCTAAACTTGAAGTAATTGCTCTATTTTTGTCCAAATATTCAACACTTAACAGTTTTGTTATGTAAAATTCAAATGACTACCATTTATTTAATCAATAATAAATCTCAATCACAAAATAAATGCAAATATATGATTTTAATACTAATATATTAAATGAATAATCCTCATAAATATAATAAATACACAAAATAAAAGCAAAAAATCAAACCAAACTATTGTTTTTTAATAGTTAAAATGAAGCAACCCCATCGAACTGTTCATAATTTAGATACGCCTTTGGTCTTATTTTTTTTATCAAATTATGCTTTAATACAGCCACTTTTTTTCATCTTTTCATCTCTGCAGTAAATTTTATTGCTGAGATTGTACTTTGTACAAACGTGTACATATTTGAGATAGGCCTCACCATGACCCAAGTGAACGCACCAGAATTCGTTCGTCACCCTAAGCTTATTGCGTGGGTGGAAGAAATTGCAAAATTAACAAAACCAGCGAAAATTGAATGGTGTGACGGCAGCGAAGAAGAATATCAACGTTATATCAACTTGATGATCGCTAACGGCACAATGCAAGCGCTTAACCAAGAAACGCATCCTGGTTCTTATCTTGCTAATTCTGATCCTTCTGACGTTGCTCGTGTTGAAGGTCGTACTTACATCTGCTCTGAAAAACAAGAAGATGCTGGTGCAACAAACAACTGGGAAGAGCCTGCTGAAATGCGTGCCCGCCTAAATGGTTTGTTTGACGGTTCAATGGCAGGTCGTACTTTATATGTAGTACCGTTCTCTATGGGCCCATTAGGTTCTCATATTGCGCATATTGGTATCGAATTAACTGACTCTCCATATGTAGCAGTTAGCATGTCTAAAATGGCTCGCATGGGTAAAGCTGTTTATGACGTTCTTGGTACAGACGGTGAATTTATTCCTTGCGTACATACTGTTGGTGCGCCGCTTGCTGATGGCGAAAAAGACGTTGCATGGCCTTGCAACCCTGAAAAATACATCGTGCATTACCCAGAAACACGTGAAATCTGGTCTTACGGTTCTGGTTACGGCGGTAACGCATTGTTAGGTAAAAAATGCTTAGCTTTACGTATTGCGTCTTCTATGGGTCGTCAACAAGGTTGGTTAGCAGAACACATGCTGATCCTTGGTGTGACTAATCCTCAAGGCGAAAAACACTACATCGCAGCGGCATTCCCTTCTGCTTGTGGTAAAACAAACTTCGCAATGTTGATTCCACCAGCAGGCTACGAAGGTTGGAAAATTGAAACTGTAGGTGACGATATTGCTTGGATCAAACCAGGTGAAGACGGTCGCTTATACGCAATCAACCCAGAAGCAGGTTTCTTCGGTGTAGCGCCTGGTACAAATACCAAGACCAACCCGAACTGTATGGCTACACTTCACAAAAACGTGATTTATACCAACGTTGCGGTAACTGACAACGGCGAAGTATGGTGGGAAAGTCTTACTAAAGAAGCACCTGCTAACCTGACTAACTGGAAAGGTCAACCTCACACTGGCGCAGAAAAAGCGGCTCATCCAAATGCGCGCTTCACTGTTTCAGCAGGTCAATGTCCTTCTATCGATGCTGACTGGGAAAATCCAGCAGGTGTTCCAATTTCAGCGTTCATCTTTGGTGGTCGCCGTGCGGACACAGTGCCTCTAATTTCAGAAGCATTTGACTGGGTAGATGGTGTTTACAAAGCTGCAACTATGGGCTCTGAAACAACTGCTGCGGCCGTTGGCCAACAAGGTATTGTTCGTCGTGACCCATTCGCAATGCTTCCATTTGCGGGTTACAACATGGCGGATTACTTCTCTCACTGGTTAGAGCTTGGTGAAGAAGTAGCAGCAAAAGCGAAAGCTGCGGGCAACAAACTTCCGGGCATCTACAACGTGAACTGGTTCCGTCGTGATGCTGAAGGCAACTTCGTATGGCCTGGTTTCGGTCAAAACATGCGTGTTCTTGAGTGGATTATTGACCGTTGTGAAGGTCGTGCTGATGCAGTTGAAACACCAATTGGTTTAGTTCCAACTTATGAACAGTTGAACTGGACAGGTTCTGACTTCACTAAAGCCCAGTTTGACCTTGTGACTTCTCAAGACAAAGATCAATGGATCAAAGAGCTTGAAAGCCACACTGAACTATTCGACAAACTTGGTGAACGCCTACCAGCTGCACTTAAAGCTCGTCAAAACGAACTTTTAGATGCTGTTAAGCAATCTGCTTAATCTTTAAATTAAGCCAAAAAAAGACCGCTTACGCGGTCTTTTTTTAATCTATTTATAATTTTAAAACTTTATAACTCAACAAAAATTTATCAAGGGGTAATTCATGCTTAAAAAACTCACACTTACAATTGGTTTACTGGGCCTATCAAGCTTAGTCATGGCTCAAACAGAAGTAGCAACAACTCAGCCAGCACTTCATGTTTGCGCAATCAAAGGCACACCTGATTCCACTCAATTTGAAATCAAAAAGCGCATCAAAGTCGCTAAAGGCACTTATGGCAGCGTGGTTGAACTCTATCCGCGTTTTTCTGAACGTGCACATCAAGTCGGTGGTAACGTCGTCATTAACTATAATGCCAGCCAACGATTTGGCTTTTGGCCTTGGCGTATTGTCCGCCCAGTCGTTTGGGGAACGGCTGTAAAATGGAAGACACCTGTAGACTGTAAACAGCTCGGCGGTATCGAAATTTAAATCTAAAAAAGCCGCGATAGCGGCTTTTTTAATAGAACGAAATCAACTGTAGCCATTACACATACTTCACACTATGCAGCATCCCCCTGCATACGACGCAGGTGTAAATCCTGCAAGTAGATGTCTAAAGCTTGAGTTTCTAGTGCATCAAATTTTAAATACAGTTTAGTCCGTCGTTTTAAAATATCTTCACTGCTGATGGCCCACTCACGTTTCACCACATAATCCACTTCTTGCTGATACAAACCATGGCCAAAAGACTGCCCTAAAGTTTGTACATCTTTGTTCTCACCGAGCATATGCCACACTCGACTACCATAACTATTTGCCCAACGATGCGCTGTTTGAGACTCTAGCCCTTTGATTTCATATATTAACTCTGCACATAAAACCTCGACTGAACTAAAACCTTCTGCACCCGGGAGTTTTGCCTCAGCCGTCCATTCCGCTTTCATGTGTGGAAAATAACGTTTTAGCTGTAGCAAAGCCGCTTCCGCCAACTTGCGATAAGTCGTTAACTTTCCACCATAAACAGATAACAATGGCGCTTCATCCGCAACAGGTTTAGACATTGCCAGTACATAATCACGTGTCACTTTAGAGGCTTGGCTACTTGCATCATCATACAGCGCCCTTACACCTGCAAAGCTTGAGATTACATCTTCTGGCTGTAATTGAAGCTTGAAATGATCATTAATCACATCAATCAAATAAGCCGTTTCCTGCTCGGTAATGTGGACATAATTTGCATCACCCTCAAACTCTACGTCCGTGGTACCAATCAGGCTGTAATCATCTAAATAAGGAATTACAAACACAATGCGTTGATCATCATTTTGTAGAATAAACGCATGCGGTTCCGGGTATAAACGCTTCACAATAATATGACTGCCCTGAACCAATCGAATGCCTGCCTTTGGGGTTTTGGACATTTGCTGTTGAATAAAATCTGTGACCCATGCACCCGTTGCATTAACCAAAGTTCGAGCTTTAATTTGGTAATGTTGTTTTTGATGCTCTAAGGTTAGACACCACACACCCTCCTGCTGAACCGCAGAAACACATCGCGTTTGGGTTCGAATTTGAGCCCCTAGCTCATGCGCTTGAATTGCATTAACTACCACCAAACGAGCATCATCCACAGTACAGTCCGAATATTCAAAACCACGCTTAATGGTGTCTTTTAACGGGCTATCGAGATTAAAATGAACAAGCTCCGAGCCCTCTAATGTTTCTCGTTTTGCCAAATAGTCATAGATAAACAAGCCTGAACGAATCAACCACGCAGGACGCAAATAAGGTAAATGCGGCATAATAAAACGCATAGGATGGATCAAATGTGGGGCTTTTTTTAACAGTACTTCACGCTCTAATAGCGCTTCACGCACCAAACGAAATTCTTTTTGTTCGAGATAACGCAATCCACCATGAATGAGCTTGCTACTGGCTGAAGACGTATGACTGGCTAAATCATCTTTTTCGCAGACGAAAACACTTAAACCGCGCCCTACAGCGTCATTTGCAATGCCCACCCCATTGATGCCCGCGCCCACAACGGCAATATCATAAATGGCATCTGTGTCTTGCATATCCACCTCTCTCGTTGAGTTATTGTGTTATTTTTGTTCTTCACGCTAAACTTAACATCAAAATCCAACCTTGTCATATTCCAAAGCCAGTCAAATCAGAGAAAATTCGTTACTCTAAATAAATTAATAACCGTATCTATTTTTACAATTTAATTTTTAATTTTGACTATTCAGTGAAAAATCGACTAATTTCCAAGCTAAAAAACACTTTCTTTTCTAAAAATCAACATTCACCATAAAATAAAAAAGCACTATAACCTCTTGTATTTTAATTGACTATTCACACATTAAAAAATCACAAGAGTTTGTTTTAGATAAGTAAAATGATAATTTCCCATTAAAATAAAGATATTCATTAGAAAAACTTAACAGCATATAAATCATACCAACATTTAGACTAAAGTCGAATGAAGTCCAAGGATAAGGGGCGTATAACGAAACAGAATTTTTTGTTTAATCTTAAAATATATTGTTTTAACTTTTTCTACTTAAAAAGTTAAAAGATGTATTTTCCGAACTTCTCTTTGGGAAATTTTTGTGACTGATCTATCTCCCCAAGCTGCTCCAGTAAGCATCGATAAAAAGACCCGTTTAAAATCGATTCTCGGTGGTTCAGCTGGTAACTTAGTTGAATGGTATGACTGGTATGTCTATGCCGCATTTACCTTATATTTCGCGCCACAGTTTTTCCCTGAAGGGGATGACACGGTAAAACTTTTACAAGCTGCTGCCGTCTTTGCACTGGGCTTCCTGATGCGTCCTATTGGCGCGTGGATCATGGGCATTTATGCAGACCGTAAAGGACGTAAATCAGGTCTTACCCTGTCTGTATCTTTAATGTGTGTGGGATCTCTGATTATTGCCTGTGCACCTACCTATGCCAGTGTGGGTATGCTCGCACCTGCCTTATTACTCTTTGCCCGTTTATTGCAAGGTTTAAGTGTTGGTGGAGAGTACGGTTCAAGCGCAACCTATTTAACGGAAATGGCTGGAAAAAACCATCGTGGTTTCTTCTCTAGTTTTCAGTATGTGACTCTCATTTCAGGTCAGCTCTTGGCGCTGTGTGTGTTGATCATTTTACAACGCACGATGAGCGAAGCACAGTTATCTGAATGGGGCTGGCGTATTCCCTTCTTCATTGGTGCTGTACTTGCCATTGTGGTGTTCTGGATTCGTCGTGGTTTGGTTGAAACCCAATCTTCAAAAGATGCACAAGAACAGGCTAAAAATGGTGGCCCAAAATCTAGCGCACTTGCTTTATTTACTAAATATCCAAAGCAAGCGTTCACTGTGATTATGCTGACTGCGGGTGGAACACTGGCATTTAACACCTTTACTACGTATTTACAAAAATACTTGGTTAACACCTCAGGTTTTGAAAAAACCACAGCAACAGAGATCACTACGGCTGCGATCTTTGTCTTCATGCTATTACAACCTGTGGTGGGCGCACTGTCTGACAAAATTGGTCGTAAACCAATTATGATCACTTTTGGTGTATTAGGTGTACTGTTCACGATTCCAATTTTCAACGGTCTAGGTTCAACCAGCAGCCCAACAACCGCATTTATGCTATGTATGAGCGGTATGGTAATTGTAACGGGTTATACCGCAATTAATGCCGTAGTCAAAGCAGAGCTCTTTCCAGCACATATTCGTGCACTAGGGGTTGCCCTGCCTTATGCGATTGCCAATACTATCTTTGGTGGTACAGCAGAACTTGTGGCGTTGAGCTTTAAAAATGCAGGACATGAAAACTACTTCTTTTACTACATCACCTTCATGATTGGTTTATCCCTACTGACTTACATCTTTATGAAAGACACCAAAAAGCACAGCATGATTACCGATCATTGATGCTTAAAGTAAGCATGTAAGTTAAGAAGCTAAACATAAAAAATGCCTTCTCGAATGAAGGCATTTTTTTATGTTTGATCAATTTTTTTACCGAAACTTGATTGATTGAAATATCGTGAATTACACCTGTGTATGGCATACTAAGAACAAGAATAATGTTAGGAACTTTTTATATGAAAAATACGTATAAACTTTTAGGCTTAAGCTGTATCGTTTTAGCAGTATCTGCATGTCAAAGCACGCCTCGCCAATACAATGGCAATATTGGCTATCAAATTGAACATCAATCAGCGTCGAGCGCTACCCTTGCTTATACGCTTGCTGCTCGTAAAAATCAGCAACTCGATGAAAACAAATTACAACGTGCTTGCCAAAAGGTTTTAGGCTCACAAAAGAATTATAAATTGGCGATTTTAAGTATTAATGAAATTCCTAACACCGCAGCGGATGTTCCCGAATATGGCCGCCAAATTGGTCAAAGCCGTGCCACTTTTGGATTAAGCAATACACCCGACTTACACCAAGGTGAAAACTTTGCAACACGCGAGTCACTTGAAGCACGACCAAGCACACTACATGTTGTACGCTATACGTGCTCTTAAGACCTTCTGATATATAAAAAGGGCTTAGTGCCCTTTTTGAACATTCAACGTTCGATAAAAACTCACATTGCGAAACTCTAGTGACTCATCTAGATCTGGCCAAGTTGTGGCACTACGCTCATCAAGCTTTATGTATTGCGGATGACTAAAATTTTTAACACGGCTATCTGCCACCCAAACCTCAGGTGCAAACTTTAAAAACTCATCTAAAAAGAAACGATTGCATTGGTCATATAAAACATCGGCAGCCAATAGAACATCAACTAGTTCCGATTGATATAAATCATCCAAATACTCTAGCTCTACGTTATTGAGTTCCGCATTGGCACGGCAAGCATCTAAACTAACTGCATCAATATCGCAACAAATCACACGTTTTGCACCCGCCATTTTGGCTGCAATCGCCACTACACCTGAACCTGCGCCAAAATCCAACACCACCTTATCTTTGACATGATGAGGCTCTGCCAGTAACCACTGCGCCATGGCTAGGCCTGAAGCCCAACAAAAGATCCAATATGGCGTTTCATTCCAAATACGGCGAATGATTTCATCATCCAGTTTATCGGTTGGAAATACAGGAGGAATGAGCCACAAGGAAATAGATGTTTCAGGAAGCTGCTGCGCAAGCAATTCACACTGTGGAATCACTTCATGCAGGGCTTGAAGTAAATGATCTGGGGCTTTAGGGAATTGGAAAGTACAGCTCATAAGTTATTGAGTATTTTTATGCTTTTACTGCGGGATCTTGCAGCTAAGATTTAGATTGAGGAATTAGCCTTCGGCTAGACCTACTTTTGTTTTGGCAAAAGTAGGCAAAACCATGGTCATTCGCTGAACTCGTTAAACACCACCATCTATTTAAAAAGTCGCAGAAACATTAAATAAACAATAAAGTCTTAACTCAAACAACAGCGAATGACGTTTTCGTGTATCTAATACTGGCTTCAAGGCAGCATTAGACCACTTAAAATAATTAAGCTAAAGCTTTCTCAGCCGCTTCAACCGTTTGACGAATTAGTGTCGTAATCGTCATTGGGCCAACACCACCTGGAACAGGTGTGTACGCAGAGGCTATTTCTTCAATACCGACCAATTGAATGTCGCCTACACCACCACCATCACGTGGATGGAAACCAGCATCAACAACCACTGCACCTTGTTTGATCCAATCTTTTTGAATCAATTCCGCCTTACCAACCGCGCCCACGATAATATCGGCTTGTTTCACAAAGTCAGCTAAGTTCTGAGTACGTGAGTGACAGATCGTTACGGTCGCATTGGCTTGAAGTAACATCGCAGCCATTGGCTTACCTAAAATTGCAGAACGACCTACAACAACGGCATGCTTTCCAGCAATTTCAATATTGTTTTCTTGCAAAATAGTCATAATGCCGGCAGGCGTCGCAGAACCATATGCTGCTTCACCCATGGCCATACGACCAAAACCAAGACACGTTACGCCATCCACATCTTTTGCAAGAGAAATTGCGTCAAAACATGCACGCTCATCAATTTGTTCAGGCACTGGATGCTGAAGTAAAATACCGTGAACATCAGGATTTGCATTCAGTTTTTCAATTTCAGCCAACAATTGTTCAGTGGTGGTCTCTTTTGGCAGTTCAACTTTAAGTGAGTCCATACCAACACGACGACAGGCATTTCCTTTCATACGTACATAAGTTGCAGATGCGCCATCGTCACCCACCAAAATAGTCGCAAGAATTGGGGTACGACCTGATTTTGCTTTGAGCGCTTCAACGCGAGTTAACAAGTCAGCTTCAATTTGTTTTGCCAATGCACGACCATCTAAAACTAATGCCACGGCACATCTCCAAGTGTTGATATGAATCAATTTTGCACATAATACATGATAATTTTAAATATTTTTCGCTATATGCTGTTTTTATGCGCATACGAATGAAAGCACTATTGTTTTTTTTTCAGAGCTTGCTAATATACGCATCAACAAGACGCGGCGGGGTGGCAGAGTGGTCATGCAGCGGACTGCAACTCCGTGGACGCCGGTTCGATTCCGACCTCCGCCTCCATCTTGTTAAAGCCCGAGTGGTGAAATCGGTAGACACAGGGGATTTAAAATCCCCCGCCCACAAAGCGTGCCAGTTCGAGTCTGGCCTCGGGCACCATTCTTATACTTCTAAGTATGGTGCATATAAAGAACCCAGCGTTAAGCTGGTTTTTTTATGCCTACAGAAAAGTGTCACAATACAATGCACAAAAAAAAGAGAGCACATTGACTCTCTTAAAAGTAATATCTCATTTGTTTATCACGATAAGGGTGGTAATAAGTAATGTTGCAGATCTTGTTCTAATTTTTCTTGAAAATGAGCTGGCTCAATAATTTTAATGTATGGAATCCAATAACGTACCAAAGGTAAAAGTTGCATTTCATGACAAATTTGACAATCAATTAATAAACCACCCGATGCATCTTCTAGTACAATTTGTTGCTCTGGCAATAACAGACGTTGCTTAAAATATAAAGCAACTTCAGGTCGCACCGATATTTTCACCGTTTGCTTATGCTTTGCAAACCAAATCCCCTCACTGAGCTCTAATTGGGTCAAAACTTCTAAATGGTGCTCGAAAAGCTCCGACTCATGTACAACCACTTGATCTATTTTACTTAAACGATAAGCACGTAATTCATCAGTTACAGCTGCGGCCAAATACCAACTTCCCTGATGATGAATTAAACGATACGGGTCAACATGGCGTAAACGATCATTATAAATAAAACTGATTTTTTGACGCTTATGAATCGCGCCCGCAAAAACCTGAAAATGTTCAGCAAATTGCTGTGCATTTTCATAATAATAACCTTTGGCAGAGAACACTTGATTCGCACGCTCATCAAGCAGGCCACGTAGAAAAGACATATCTAGAGATGGATAGAGCTCACTGATCCCAGAAAGCTGCGCAAAGTTCTGAATGTCTTGTAGCTTAAAGCGCCCAAGATAAACAGGATCTAAAAAGTACTTCTTGGTATTTTCATCTTGAAGTAAAGGCAAATACGTATTGAGACGATCAAAATCTCGCTCTATTGTCCGAGTACTCACCTGAAATTCATGTGCTAGTTCTGCAACCCCCAATTGATACCCAGTATTTAATTTAGTCAAAATATTTGCTAAACGCTCCGCAAGGCGTTCATGTGTTGAAGCTTTACGCTTCATATTGCCCTCGCTGCACAATCAATATTGTGTCTTTATTTATAGTTAAATGCCTAAGCATTATATTCAATATAAGTAACTGAATAATATTAAGTAAAAGACAAACGATTAGCTTTCAAGCTATATCATGTTTTTATCAAAAAAAATCGATCAATGTTTGTTAGATTTCTTCTTTACAGCGGTTTGCTGATGCGCTAATCGCTCTATATAGCGCTCAAAATGAATTAAGGCTTTATACAACTTGTGTAACTCATCAGGTAAAACACTATTATAGATAACCGCCTTATGCAAGCGCTTGAGCGCACGGAAACCATGTGCATGTGTATATGATGTCGATAAAATTTTCATGACAACCCTCTTTTCTGTTTTATTTTTCATTTAAAACCACGTAAATTTGTCAGGTTTAAATTTAGTTGAAAATTTACACCACAGTTTTGACAGGTTGTGTCGAACAGTTATCATTTTTTAATCTTTGTTAAATTATTTTCTATTTTCAGTACATTATTTTTATCTTTTGGAAAATTTTAGACAAAAGAAAAGCCAACATGATGTCAGCTCTACTTTTTATACTATAGAAATATTACAGAATTTTTACCACAACTTTACCCACGTGTTCACCCGTGTCCATGCACGCGTGCGCTGCTTGAATCTGATCAAACTCAAAAGTTTGATAAATCATTGGCAAGCACTGGCCTTTGGCCCATAGCGGCACTACATGATCTTGCAAACCTTGTGCAATCTCAGCTTTCTCAGCCGTATTTCGTGCACGCATGGTCGAGCCCGTGATGGTTAAGCGCTTCATCATAATTTGCCCCAATTTAACCTCTTTGGCTTTTGCCCCTCCTAAAAAGGCAATATAAACCAAACGTCCATCGCGGCGGAGCAAGTTCAAATTCTTTTCTAAATACGGTGCGCCCACCATATCTAAAATGACATCAACACCAGCATTATCCGTTTTCTCATTGATCTCGTGTTCAAAGTCTTGGGTTTTATAATTGATGGCATCTGTCAAATTCGCAATGGCTTGTACTTTTTCATCGCTGCCGACGGTTGCAAAGGTTTTAATGTCCAATGCTTTACATAGCATGAGTGCCGTGGTGCCAATACCACTGGTTCCACCATGTACCAACACCACTTCCCCTGCTTTAGCTTTACCCATTTGGAACACATTGGCCCAGACCGTGAAAAAAGTTTCAGGAATAGCCGCCGCTTCCACAAAGCTTACATTTTCTGGAATATGTAAAGTTTGGCTTTGTGGAACCACACAATACTCTGCATAACCACCACCATTGGTCAAACCACAAACTTTATCGCCTAATTTAAACTGGGTAACTTCAGCTCCAACTGCAACGACCTCACCTGCAACCTCAAGCCCCGGCACTTGTGTTACCCCAGGCGGCATTGGATATAAACCTTGACGCTGTAAAATATCTGGACGGTTAATACCAAACGCATGGACCTTAACCAAAACCTCGTCTGCTTTTGCTTCAGGGATCGTCACTGTTTCATATGCCAGCTTATCCACACCACCCGGCTCTGTAATAATGACCTGTTGCATCGTTGTTTGTGACATGATTTATTCCTAACTCTTGCGATATTTTTCAAGTTTCATAGACCTATTTGATCATAGAAATAAATTGAAATGAATAACACCGTACTTATGTATAGTCTGAAGACTATTTTGCTGCGCGATAGCGCTGATCATTGATAAAAAAAAGCAAGCTGCGACTGCACTCGACATCCCTCTCAAACACTACTTAGAACGATTCGGGCCAGATGAAAAGCACAGGTATTCAGTTGCGTGGCTGATCAGGCAAAGATACAAACTGCATTAGAAATTTACGAACCAAAGGCAAAAACACCATAATCAGAGGAAATGCAATCAACCAAGATAAGCTCCAGCTTTTGAGCCAAAGATTGAAGAAATTATGCACTAAGCCTTTATTTAGCAGCAAGTTAAAACCAGAAATAGAACCACTCATCAGACCTGAAAGCAATAAAGGCATTAACCAATTTAAGTGTTTGATATGAATTTTGGGGAGCGTGTTGAACATAATCGACCTGAGTAAATAAAAATTAGCTTTGGCTTGGCGTTTTAACGGTTTGTTTTAAAGTTTTCATAAACTGCCCAAAATGTGGCATAAAATCTTTAAAGAGTGGAAAGTTTTTATGCTCTAGCATCACCTCACTAAAGAGCTTTAGACCAACAGCAAATGATTTCGCTGCTTCAGCATCCAGCATTTGACTGTTTTGAATCACCTGTAACACTTTAAAAATATCGTCGTGGTTGTAGGTGTTAAAACTCAAAGTATCGGTATAGGTCGATGGGTTGCCTTGAGCATCTGCAATGTGTTTGAGGGTGACTTCATAAGTATGTTGTTTCATTCTGTTTTCCTAGAGACGTGCAATATTCACTGCTGCTTGATCGATTTGTTCTGCAATAACACGAATTTGTTCAGCACTTAGCTCACTGTGTTGGATCTTGAGCTTTAGGGAAGCTTTGAGATTTTCCATCGCACGTTTAATATCAAGATATTGTTCATTATTTTGAATTTGTTTACGCGTGTCGAAACGAGATAAAATCTTTTCCACATTTGCTTGCTCAACCTCAAGATGCTTCAAACCCAAGGTTGTTATACGGTATTGCTTACGTTCAGCGCCATCTAATGCGACCTGAACAAACTGTTGCTCTTCCAAATAATTCAAGGTTGGATAGATCGTTCCTGCACTTGGGCAATAGCCCCCTCCCACAATTTCACCCACCTCTTTAATGAGGTCATAGCCATATTTAGGTGCAAATGAAATGAGATGTAAGGCTAAAAGTTTCATCTGACCCACTTCAAATAGGCGCTGTTTACGTAACACTGGCGCTATTTCCAAATCAGTAAAGGGTTCAACTTTTTGTGCTTTAGACATAAACAAGATACATCTTTAAATTACTAAGATATATCTTAAGTTGTTTTTTAAGAATTGCAACCTCAAGCCCTGAAATAGAACATCAAAATTTAAAATCAAATAGGTAACCGTGAAGGATTACTTGATATTTTTAGATAAGATTGCTGAACAGTTGCAATACCGCTAAAATTTAACCTCTGTTTTCACGTTCACCCCCCCTCAAGTGAACTCTGACAAAACTCCTAAAATTCAGAATTAAATTAAAATGACAGATCAACTTAGAAAAAAATTTGAAAACCTACAACTCAATGCTGGGCAAGGCAAGATCAGTGCATTTCTTTCTATTTCCTTAGGCTTTTTGGGTATTCTTGCTGCTTTATGTTTTTTATTCCCCACTGTGCTCACCACACCAGAACTACGCCCGCTATATAGCAAACACTATGATGTTTTCTACTATAGCTTACTGTTTGGTATCGTCCTCAGTGCTGGCTTTGGTACCTATAGTGCGATCATTAAACAGAATAAATATGGTTTTTATGGTTTGTGTATCACCATTTTAACGGCTGTTTTAGGCTGTGGGCTGATCAAAGCACCGACATTGCCCGCACTCCCGTTTTATGCAGGTTTTGATTATTTCGTTATTACCTTAATCATCCTTGCTTTGGTTTTCATACCACTTGAAGGATTCTTTGCAAAGAACACTGAACAGAAAATTCTGCGCGTTGGCTGGGTGACAGACATGAAATATTTCATGTTTAGCCATATTGGCATTCAGCTTTTTTCGTTTTTAACGGTCATGCCTATTCAGTATTGGATCACGCACATTACCAATAACCCGATTGTGCCTTATGTGCAGGCGCAGCCAATTTGGTTGCAGTTTATTGAGTTATTGATCGTGGTGGACTTCACCACCTATTGGTTACACCGTGCGATGCATGAAGTGAATTTTTTATGGCGCTTTCATGCCATTCACCATTCAACAGAACAAATGGACTGGCTAGCCTCTTCACGCTTACACATCGTTGAAGTATTAATGACCCGTTTTATCGCAACCTTACCAATTTTTCTGTTAGGTTTTCATACGTCTGCGGTCTTTGCTTATTTGGTCTTTATTTCGTTCCATGCCATTTTTATTCACTCCAACGTGCGTTTTCGCTTTCCCTATCTGCGCTGGCTGATCGCAACACCTGAATTTCATCACTGGCATCATTCTTCCGAAAAGCCTGCGATTGATAAAAATTATGCAGCCTTTATTCCACTTTATGACGTGATTTTTAAATCGATTTATATGCCTAATCATTTGGCCAGTGTATATGGCACAGTCGGCTATAAAATTCCAAACAGTTTTGTGAAGCAGTTTACTTGGCCATTTAAACGTTATGTGAATAAACTGAAAAAGCGCTTAAACAAAGATAATGAGACTTCCTAACAAAACCAATCGATTAACAATCTCAATAATTGAAGCTTGTCTAATCCCTCACCAAAATAGAAAACCTGTATCTCCGCAGGTTTTCTTTCATTTTCCAAGTCTTGTAAATCGAACTTAAATTACGCTCGCCCTTTAAATTCTTTTACCATACGATCACTCACGTCTTCTGGATAACAAAGTGGCGCAGCACCACCGACTCGATTGTAAGCACTACGTTTACCACACCGACTTCCATTTCTTGCAGTATTGTAAGGACAAGGACAATTTCCCGAATACGTTTGTATCGATTGTTGAATAATTTTTTGCTTAATCGCTTCATCACTTTGCGTGGACTGTTTAGCATCAGCAGAAAAAGTTAAAGTTAAACCAATAAATAATAATATTTTTTTCATAATATCCCTCTACAAAAGAGGCATTCTATAGCACTGAATTTTTATTGAAATATCACATTATTTACTTGAATAATATTTATCCATCTAAAATAGAAATAAAAAACCCACCTTAGGGTGGGTTCCTTCAAATCAGCTCAATCTCTTATAGACGAACCAATTCAACAATTTTATCAGCTAGCTCTTCAACCGCATCTTGAGTAAATGCGACATCTGTACCATCGACAAGGTCAGTCACCACAACCACACCTGTTTCACGTACTAGTGCAACCTGATCAGCAGTTAGACCTGCTTTCGCAATCGCGACCACACCTTGTTGAATTAACAAGTTTTCAAGTACTTGTGCATTTTCAAGTGCTTTCACAGATACAGTTACCGCAGCAGGTTTTTGACCTAAACGTGCAGCACGGTCTTCCGCTGTGACAGGGTTGCTATGCGCAGACCATTCCACAGACTCTTCCACCATACCCGCACCAATCGTCACGTTGTTTAAACGGTCGATGAAGATAAACGAACCTGTATAACGGCTGTCTTGGTAGCGATCAAATACCACAGGCGCATCAAACTCAACCGTGACATTAGCAATGGCGTTCAGCTCAAGACTATCGACTTGTACTTTTTCCAATGTATTGACATTGGTACGGTAGTTAATTGCAGTCACTTTTGCAGGAACAGTTTGCGTGCCCACTTTTAAGTTATACAACTTACCAATCACCAGCGGTTGATCTGCCATCCAAACCACAGTGGCATTGACCGAACGTGAAATTTCTGGCGCAGCTTGATCCGCACGCACAAGTACGTTACCACGCGAAATATCAATTTCGTCATTCAGCGTCAACGTTACGGCTTGACCTGCAACGGCACGCTCTAAGTTCCCATCATAAGTAACGATTTCTTTAACCGTCGACGACTTACCTGATGGTAAAGCCACGATTTTGTCACCTACCGATACATCACCCAGCGCAACCGTACCGCAGAAACCACGGAAGTCAAGGTTTGGACGGTTTACATATTGCACAGGGAAACGGAAATCATTGGTCACTGAACTGCGGTTAATTTCCACAGACTCAAGCGTACCCATCAAAGTTTCGCCTGTATACCATGGCGTATTTGGTGATTTATTAACAACGTTATCACCATTCAATGCTGAAATAGGCGTAAAGATAATGTTGTTTGGCTTACGATCACCCAATTGCGCCACAAAACCTGCATACTCCGTCTGAATTTCATTGAAGCGCGCTTCAGAAAATTCAACCAAGTCCATTTTGTTAATCGCAACAATAATGTTCTTAATGCCAAGTAAGCTGGCAATATAAGTATGACGACGTGTCTGAGTTTGTACACCATAACGCGCATCAATCAAAATAATCGCAAGATCACAGGTTGACGCACCCGTTGCCATGTTACGCGTGTATTGCTCATGTCCTGGCGTGTCGGCAATGATGAACTTACGTTTTTCAGTTGAGAAATAACGATAAGCCACATCAATGGTAATACCCTGCTCACGTTCAGCTTGTAGACCATCGACAAGGAGTGCTAAGTCAGGTGCATCGCCTGTCGTACCGACTTTTTTAGAGTCACGAGTTACTGCTTGCAATTGATCTTCATAAATCAATTTTGAATCGTAAAGCAAACGACCAATTAAAGTTGACTTACCATCATCGACGTTCCCGCAAGTCAGAAAACGTAATAGGTCTTTATTTTCATGTTGTTTTAGATAGCCCAAGATATCTTGGCTAATCAGTTCTGATTGATGAGACATTGCTCAAAACTCCACATATTCTTTAGAAATCGGTTTTAATCTCTTTAATCCCTCTAAATCTCCCTTTGATAAAGGAGGACTTTCCTCCATTTATTTCGGGAGTTCCCCCCCTCTTTTTTAAAGAGGGGCTAGAGGGAGATTTTAGAAATAACCTTCTTGCTTTTTCTTCTCCATCGAGCCCGCTTCATCATGGTCAATCATACGACCTTGACGTTCAGAGCTGGTTGCAAGCAACATTTCTTGGATAATTTCAGGTAAGGTATTTGCCGTTGACTCTACTGCACCCGTAAGTGGGTAACAACCAAGTGTACGGAAGCGTACCGATTTCATTTGTGGAACTTCGCCTTCTTTTAAAGGCATACGTTCATCATCAACCATAATCAGGGTGCCACTACGCTCAACCACAGGACGTTCTGCAGCTAAGTAAAGTGGAACCAATGGAATGCTTTCCAAGTAGATATATTGCCAAATATCAAGCTCAGTCCAGTTTGATAGTGGGAACACACGAATACTTTCACCTTTGTTCACTTTACCGTTGTAAAGATTCCAAAGTTCAGGACGTTGGTTTTTTGGGTCCCAACGGTGTTTCGAGTCACGGAATGAATAGACACGTTCTTTCGCACGTGATTTTTCTTCATCACGACGTGCACCACCAAATGCCGCATCAAAACCGTATTTATCAAGTGCTTGTTTTAAGCCTTGAGTTTTCATGATGTCGGTATATTTTGAGCTACCATGGTCAAATGGGTTAATGCCCGCATCTTTCCCTTCTTTGTTTTGATGTACGATCAAATCAAAGCCATGGGTTTTTGCCATGTTGTCGCGGAAAGCAATCATGTCTTTAAATTTCCAGCCCGTATCTACATGTAGAAGCGGAAATGGAAGCTTGGCAGGATAGAACGCTTTGAGCGCCAGATGCAGCATCACTGCTGAATCCTTACCAATAGAATAAAGCATCACTGGGTTTTCAAACTCAGCAGCTACTTCGCGAATAATATGAATACTCTCAGCTTCAAGCTGTTTAAGATGAGTAAGTCTTTCCTCATTTAATGACATTGACAGCACCAACTCACAAAAATCGTGTACTTATTACACTTTTAAAAATATATATATTCATTATAAAGATTTAGTTATACACACTATTGCTTGTTTTATTATATTTATATGCAAAAACCTCATATAAAACAAAATTGATAAGCCCTATAAGTTTTATTCAACAATTAGATATCCCCAAATAAACTCAAAATATTACATCAACTTCATTCAAAGTATTCAGCCTTCCACGCTTCGATTCTTCATCCATGTTTCTGCTTGGCAATACATCTACAAAGACCTAAAGTCGGTTTCATTTAGGTTCTATGTATATGACTTACCCGACTCGCAATCTAGAAGACTAAAAAAGCAAACTCAATACAAACCAGCTTGTTGATTGTATATATCAACATGATAGCAAAGAAAGTTCAGCTAATTGCACGAACCATAAAAAACCCGCAATGAATGCGGGTTCTATCACTCTCAAATATTAATAATGAAAAACGCGTTTATCCAAAGGTATTTCTATACCAATCGATGCACCCGCATCATTACCATGTAAATCAGAATCACTGAACCAACCATTAATTTTGATTGGTACAAATGGTCTTAAGTAATGTGACCAGGTTAAATCGATAGCTTTAATATCATCTGTTTCAGGAAAGGCTGCATTGGTAATACGGCCAGATTGATTTACCTTCGCAAACAATAATCGACCATTTAGACGGTTCATTGCATCAAATCGAATATCACCACCTAAAGACACCATTTCACCATCCCCACCCATAGCATGCCCAAGCGGGAAGCCATGCTGGTAGTAACCATCGGTATAATTAGTATGGTTATAAGAAATACCAAGAGCATCACGATTAGTTCGAGTATCAGCCCATTCTGTATAAAGTTGATATGGCATGTTTTTAAAAGATGACGAATAATCCACGCCAGCAAGATACATTTTTTTAGAAGGTAAGCCACCAGCTTCATCTTCACCTACATATTGTCCATACAGACTCATAGGTACGTTCAACAACTGCTGAAAATTCAATCGAGCATCAAAACCAGCAACCTGGTTAGATGGATCCGGTTCTCCAGTCCCGCCATTGTCTTTATTACCAACAAAAGCATCCCATAAGGAACTTAAACTTTCAGGACGATCTTCTCCACCCCATTGAAAAGCACGTGAAGCGCCTAATTCTAAATAAGGTAAAGGTTGTGCCGTAAGACGTAGACCCACTAATTTGGCATCAGGCACAGCAGAATAATCATCTAATTGGCCAGCAAATGCTTGATACTGCCAAGGGCCAATCCATGACAACCATTTTGTTTCAAAAGCTGATTGATCTGCACGCTGAGCGGTAAAGCCATAGACTGGGCGACTCGCATCACCTCGTAAAAGGCTCCCATCATGACCTGGTCCCCAATATGTCGGTATCTGGCTAGCAATTAACCATTGATTCCACAATTTTCCAGCTATGTAAGATCCTTCAACATTAACGTCTTGATCGTTGTCAATTTGTGGGTCTTTTTCTCCATTCACTCTAAGGCGAACATCCCAATTTTCACCACCGGCATTAAATTCCAAACCTGCTTGGTACTGTGCCTTTTCTTGATCACCAAAAGCTTACGGAATTTGTTTTTGATCACTCTCAGCAAATAAACGTGCTTTAAACATCGTGTTCTCACGATCGAGATGAACTCGCACTGACTCAATAACTTTTTGCTGAACAGGAGTCGCTACTTTAGCCTGAGACAATACTCTTTGAATTTCATCACCACTCATTGGCCATGTTGATGTGCTAACTTGTATCACACCCTGCTGATTTAACCAGTTTAGATCTGTTCTTAAATTTTGATCATTTAAAACGAGACCTTGAGCAAAGATACTCGTTGTTGCACCCATTAGCACAGCGATTGCAAGTGTTTTTTTTAGAAACATTCCGTTTTATTCTCAGGACTTAAAGCTAAGTGTTACCTTATTTTTTTATCTCTTTTTTACAAGCTTTTCTATTTAGTAATGTTGTAAAGATCAAAAAAAACCCGCAATAAATGCGGGCTTTTATGTTCATATCAAACTTAGTTTTTATGACGCATGTGTGGGAACAGGATTACATCACGAATACTTGCAGCATTAGCGAATAACATGACTAAACGGTCAATACCGATACCCTCACCCGCTGTCGGCGGTAAACCATACTCAAGTGCTTCAACAAAGTCTGCATCGTAGTGCATTGCTTCATCATCACCTGCGTCTTTTTCTGAAACCTGTGCTTGAAAACGCTCAGCTTGGTCAATCGGGTCATTCAACTCGGAGAAACCATTCGCAAGTTCACGACCACCAATGAAGAACTCAAAACGGTCCGTAATGTGTGGGTTATGATCATTACGACGTGCCAATGGCGATGTTTCAGCTGGATATTCTGTAATGAAAGTCGGTTGACGTAGCTGAGTTTCAACAGTTTCTTCAAATACGATGGTTTGAAGTTTGCCCAGACCAAAACCTGGTTTTACCTGTTCTTTCAGCTCTTCTTGCACAAATTTTGCCAAGAATTCACGATCATTGACATTTTCAGGCGTGAACTGTGGGTTGTGTGCAAGAATGGCATCAAACATCGAAATTTTCTTGAATGGACCTTTGAAGCTATACACTTCTTCACCATAAGGCACATCAGTTGAACCCAAAATGTCCAGCGCTAAACGCTCAAGCATATTTTCGGTAAGTTCCATCAAGTCTTTATAGTCTGCATAAGCTTGATAGAATTCAATCATGGTGAATTCTGGGTTATGACGCGTCGAAACACCTTCGTTACGGAAGTTACGGTTAATTTCAAACACACGCTCAAAACCACCAACAACCAAACGTTTCAAGTAAAGCTCAGGTGCGATACGTAAGAAAAGTGGCATATCCAAAGCATTATGATGCGTCTCAAATGGACGCGCTGATGCTCCACCTGGAATCACATGCATCATCGGTGTTTCTACTTCCATGAAGCGCTTTTCAGTTAAAAATGCACGAATGCCTGAAACCACTTTGGCACGGATTTCAAAAGTCTTACGTGTTTCCTCGTTCACAATCAGGTCAAGATAACGCTTACGATATTTAACTTCAGTATCGTTTAGACCATGAAATTTATCTGGAAGTGGACGAAGCGACTTGGTTAAAAGCTCAAAATGTTCAATATGCACATAAAGGTCACCCTTACCTGAACGACCAATATAACCTTTCACCGCGATAATATCGCCAAGATCTAAACTCTTAATAGTTTCTAAGGTTTCTGGTGCTAACTCTTTACGCGCTACATATAACTGGATACGACCCGTCATATCTTGGATCACGATGAATGAACCGCGGTTCAACATCACACGACCCGCTACAGACACATAAACATGCTCTGCTGCTTCAATTTCTTCTTTGCTTTTGTCTTCAAATTGATCTTGTAAGTCTTGCGCATAATGTTCACGTTTAAACGTGTTTGGCCATGGGCTAGTGCCCGTTTGTTTGGCTTGATCTTCAATCTGCTTTAACTTGGCATGACGCTGTGCAATTAAATCGTTTTCGGAAATGGCTTGTTCAGAAGTCGATTGAGCGTTTTGTTGCGTCATCTCTGCCTCGTATATGTATTAAAAAACGGAAGTTGCATAGCATAGCAGAATTCCAGACGAATGAGCATCATCAAAAACCACGCGGTATATAAAAAAGTATACATCCTGTTTATTTCAGAGCTAAGACGCCCACCGTATAAAAGATCTGTCTATTTCTTAGACCAAAAGCTAACTTCATTTCACGGTTAATCCCTCTACAATGGACATTATAAATCGTGGAAAAGTAACCTTTTCTCCACTCATAAAATAATTTAGTTTTTTAATTGAATGATAAATCATGAGCAGATGCGAATCTAAAATTTTGTTTTTGCATGGATTAGACTCCTCTCGCGAGTCCACTAAGTTCCATGCCATTGATGCAAAGCAGAAATTTTGTATCGATATCGATTATCGCTATCTCAATTTTTCTACCGTAGCCAGTTTCTACGACGATATTATTGAAAAAATAAAACCTGAGATTATTGTTGGGCATTGTATTGGTGCGTATTGGGCATTGAAAATGTCGCTGCTGCATCAAATTCCATGTGTGATTGCCAACCCACGCTTAGCCCCTGACTTTCGCGATGATTACCCGAACATTAATGACACTGACTTAGACCACAATGTACCGCAAGTGGCCTACTTGGAGCTGGGAGATGAATTAATTGATATGTATGCAGCACAGGAAATTTTAGAAAATTACATGTTGATTCAAGCAGTTGAAGGTGGACATCACCGACTACTTAAACCTGAAAATATTAATCAACTGATTGAACATCTAGAACAACAATATTTATATAAATAAAAAAAGCCTTGGATGTCCCAAGGCTTTTTAATGTGCTTATGCAGCAACAGATTCTGGTTTCGATTTGTCATCTAACACTGACCAAATCTTTAAACCTAAGTCAGCATGCAAATCAGGCAAATCAAGAAAAATACTGGCACCGAGCACTTCATGATTACATTTTGCCACCAGCTGATTAACGGCTTTTAATGTCCCACCTGTCGCTAAAACGTCATCTACAATAATCACTTTTTGCGATGGAGTATTGGCTGACATTTCTAAGCGGTCTAATCCATATTCCAAACTATAACCGACACCCACCACCGGTGGTGGCAGCTTGCCTGCTTTACGTACCAACAATAAACCTTTACCTAAACGTTGTGCCAATAAGCTCGCAAGCACAAAACCACGCGCTTCTACAGCAACAAAACTATCTACTTCCGCCAACTGCTCAGCAGGAATACTTGCAATTAACGCGTCGGTTAAAGGCTCAATATTGCTCATAAACAATGGTGTTAAATCGAAGAAGCAAATCCCAGGTTTTGGAAAATCTTGGACCGTACGAATGTGCGACCACAACGTTGTAGACAAGTTGTTCATAGGAGATCAATAAAATTTGAAAAGGAATAGATGAATTTTACAGCTTTATCTGTTAAAAAAACAGTCAAGCACTGGCTATGCAGCCGACTGAACAACCAAAATATTTATGTAAGTTATTGTTTTCAATTAAATCATTTATTTAATAAATATTAGGTATAGATACACTCAATATTAAAATAGCAATTTAACTTTGAGTTTACAGCACGACCTTAGTCTATACATCAATAATTTTATAAGGCTAGCTGACTGAAAAAACGCATCTTTTTTAGATGTAATTATCTATAACCTTCACACATTCGCAAAACGCGATCTGGTTTTAAATGATACGTTTTGTCCTGATCATCGCTTTTAGCCGATAGATTCAATCATTAAACTCCGATATTTACTTTACATTCGTATTAGAACTGCGTAAAAATTTAGATTAGCGAAGTATGCTAACCACTCAGATGAGTAGCAGCTTGCGTAATGGATTATTTTGCTGAACCCTTTCTTGTTCAGCGTTTTGGAGAGTCAAATGAAGAAGTATCAATGCATCGTTTGTGGATGGATTTATGACGAAGCAGAAGGTTGGCCACAAGATGGCATCGTGGCGGGAACGAAATGGGACGATATCCCTGACGATTGGACTTGCCCAGATTGTGGCGTGTCAAAAATCGATTTTGAAATGGTTGAAATCTAATTCATAGTGTTAAAGACCATGCAGCATGGTCTTTTTTTACGTCTTTAAAATAATCTCTGGAGAACCTTATGCATCCCATCGTCATCATTGGCTCAGGTATGGCAGGCTATGCTGTAGCACGTGAATTTCGCAAGCTGAACCCTGAACAAGAGCTGCTTATGCTATGTGCAGATGATGCGACTAATTATGCCAAACCAACATTGTCCAATGCCTTTGTTGCCAACAAAGCGCCTGAACAGATTGCTTTGGGTGATGCAGAGAAAATGGCAACACAACTGAAAATACAGATTGCCACGCATACTTGGGTGAAAGAGATTCATGCTGAACAACAGCAGTTAACCCTTGTTAAAGATGGCGCTGAATCTACACAGCCGTACTCTCAATTGGTTTTAGCGGTAGGTGCAAACCCAATTCGCTTAGCCATTGCAGGTGATGGAAGCAATGACATTCAAGTTGTGAACAATCTAGACGACTATAAAGCCTTTCGTGCAGAACTTGAAAAGCGTGCAGATAAACGTGTAGTCATTTTAGGTGCAGGTCTCATCGGCTGCGAATTTGCCAATGATTTACAACATACAGGCCATCAAGCTACCGTCATCGACTTGGCAAACCAGCCTTTGGGCCGTTTATTGCCAGCGCATGTTTCAAGTGCCTTTAAAGAAAACCTTGAAGCAACGGGTATTCATTTTGTCCTTGGCACCACAGTTGAAAAAGTGTCTAAAATTGAAAATGGTGACTATGTTGTGACCTTGGCCAACGGTCAGTCTTTAGTTGCCGATGTTGTTTTATCTGCAATTGGCTTACAACCAAGCATTTCCCTTGCAAAAGAGGCAGATATTCAAACCAGTCGTGGCATTTTGACCAATACACAACTTGAGACCAATCAGCCGCATATCTACGCGGTCGGAGATTGTGCTGAAGTCAATGGACTCTTGCTACCTTATGTCATGCCAATTATGCAGCAAGCACGCGCTTTAGCGAAAACCTTAAATGGCGAGACCACTGCGGTGCATTACCCTGCTATGCCTGTAGCAGTTAAAACACCCGCTGCGCCGCTCACTGTTTTACCTGCACCAATTGATGCAGAGGTGAACTGGGAAACTGAGGAATTAGACGATGGCATGATTGCCAAAGCCCTAGACAGTCAAGGTACACTTCGCGGCTTCGTACTGCTCGGTGCAACCGCAGCGAAACAACGTTTAGCATTAACAAAACTGGTTCCAGACTTGATTCCAGCACAGGTTTAGAGTTTAAATAAAAGGACATTTATAACAATAGATGTCCTTTATGTGAGGATTACAATAATGAATAGCGCACTCCAATATAATCTTTCACCCTATACCTCTTTCATGCGCGAAACCAAAGTCGACTTAGGCAATGGTATTGAACTCCATGTCGAAATCGGTGGCGAAGACCATCATCCGACCATTGTTTTGATCATGGGTTTAGGAGCACAGCTCTTATTTTGGCCTGATTTCTTCTGCAAATCTCTGATTGATCAAGGATTCCGTATCATTCGCTTTGATAACCGCGATATTGGTTTATCTTCAAAAATTAAACATCAAGGGCCACGCTTAAATACCCTCAAACTAATGGGGCGCTTTGCTTTAGGTTTAGATAACCGTGGTGCACCTTATGACTTATATGACATGGCTGACGATGTAGCACTACTCTTAGACCGTTTAGGTTTAGATGAAAGTTATGTGATTGGTGCATCCATGGGTGGTATGATTGGGCAAATTCTAGCAGCGCGTCATCCACAGAAGGTCAAAAAGCTCGGCCTAATGTTCACCAGTAACAACCAACCTTTACTGCCGCCGCCTTTTCCAAAGCAACTCTTTAGTCTAATTGGTCGACCTGAATCGACCGATGAAGAAGGAATTGTGAGCCACTCTTTGAAAGTGTTTAAGATCATTGGCTCGCCTGATTATCACAATCCAATCGAGTCAATTCAGACTTCTCGCAAATTATATCGCCGAAGTTATTACCCTGCGGGTGTACTTCAACAGTTTTTAGCAATATTATGTACAGGTTCTTTATTGCAACTGGACAAACAGATTCAACAACCGACCCTTGTGGTACACGGTTCGCGAGACCGTTTACTCCCGCCTAGTCACGGAAAGGCCGTTGCAAAGGCAATTATGGGCGCTAAATTTGAATTAATTGATGGAATGGGGCATGATATCCCACCGCACTTCATTCCAAATCTTAGCGAATTATTTGCACAACACTTTAAATCATAATCATTAGGACACTATGGCTGCATTACCATCCTTAAGACAGCTGTCATATCTCGTTACACTGTCAGAAACGCTGCATTTTACTGAAGCTGCACGCCGTTCATTTGTAACCCAATCGACTTTGTCGGGCGGGATTATGGAGCTTGAACGCCTACTCGGTGGCGTACTTGTAGAGCGTGATCGTCAAAATGTGCGCTTAACTCCTCTAGGCGAGCAAGTCGTTGCTCGTGCTCGTGTTCTACTGGCAGATGCTCAAGACCTGATGCGTTTAAGCCGAGAAATGAGCGAGCCTTTAACTGGTGATTTACATCTAGGTGTTATTCCAACCATTGCGCCATTTATTCTGGCGCAATTGTTAGATGAAGTGCATAAGCAACTCCCTAAAATTCAACTACATTTGCACGAAGCGCAAAGTGAGAAAATTGTAGAGAAACTCGAACATGGCAATTTAGACATGGTCGTTTTGGCTCTACCTTTTGATACACGTGGCTTAAAAGTTGCTGAAGTCGCAAAAGAAAGTTTGTTTTTGGTCTGCAATAAATCAGATATCGCAAGCCAAGCCAAATCGCTGGATGACTTAGACCTTTCACGCTTAATGTTGCTTGAAGAAGGCCACTGCTTACGTGACCACACTCTAAGTGCCTGCCCAATTGGTGAGCGTAAAAACGATCATCGTTTAAAAGCGAGTTCTTTACCGACCCTTGTGGAAATGGTATCGGCTGATCTTGGTTTTACCTTATTACCTGAAATCGCAATTCATACAAATATGATTAAAGCGAATCCAGATTTGATGGTTAAACAAATTGAAGCCGCTCCAAGCCGTATCTTGGCTTTGGTAACACGTAAAAGTACCCCGCTACAAAGCGAATTTGATGTGCTATTACAAATCCTGCAAAAAATTACTCAAGATCTGCATTAAGCTTATTTTAGTGCATAAAAAAGGAGTCAAACATGACTCCTTTTTTTTGTGCCTGAATCTTTTTAGACTCAAGCACCCCTAAAATTATTTAATCACATCTAGCAAATAACGCTGCGCATTATGCTCGGTTTCGCCTTCAGCTGGCGTCGAACGAAGCCAAGTTCCATCACCCTGTAGTAACCAAGCTTGTTGATTATCCTGTAAATAGGTCAACAAACCTTGCTGATAAATACGTTTTTTCAAAGCAGGATCCTCAATTGGGAAACAGGCCTCAACACGATTAAATAGATTCCGATCCATCCAGTCGGCACTCGAACCATAAATACGCGCATCGCCATTATTACTAAAATAGAAAACACGGGTATGTTCTAAGAAACGCCCCACGATTGAACGTACACGAATGTTTTCCGAAAGCCCTGGCAAACCTGGACGTAGACAACAAATCGAGCGAATAATGAGATCAATTTGTACACCTGCTTGTGATGCCTCATACAGCTTATTGATCAGTTGCACTTCGGTTAGTGCATTCACTTTCACAATAATTTGTGCTTTCTTACCTGCTTTGGCATTGGCAATTTCATCATCAATAAAGTTGATCAGTTGAGCATGGAGCGTAAATGGCGCATGAAGTAACTTTTTCAGCTTCGCCATTTTCCCCATACCTGTCAATTCTTGGAAAATACGGTGTACATCTTCACATAACTCTTTATCGGTCGTGAGCAAGCCATAGTCGGTATAAATTCGTGCATTAGCCGCATGGTAGTTACCTGTTCCCAAGTGCACATAACGAACAAGTTTATTATTTTCGCGGCGTACTACAAGAATCATTTTGGCATGGGTTTTATAGCCCACAATGCCATAAACAACCACTGCACCCGCTTCTTGCAATACATTCGCCACTTCGATATTTGACTCTTCATCAAAACGCGCACGCAGCTCAATCACCGCGGTGACTTCTTTCCCATTACGCGCCGCTTCTGCTAGGACTTGTACAATTTCAGAGTCTGCACCACTGCGGTAGAGGGTTTGTTTAATCGCCAACACCTGTGGGTCACGTGCCGCTTCACGCAACAAGTTAATCACAGGTGCGAAAGACTCAAACGGATGATGTAGTAAAATATCCTGTTTCTGCATTGCAGAGAACATGCTTTCCGACTTTTTCAACACTTTAGGAATAACAGGAATATGTGCGTCATACCGTAGATGTGGGCGTTTAAAATTGGACAATAAACGCGCCAAGTTCACAGGTCCTTCGACTTTATACAACTGCTCTTGATGCAGATCAAATTCATCTAGCAAGTAGTTATAGATATGTTCTGGACAGTTTTGGGTAACTTCCAAACGTACTGCACGTCCGAAACGACGCGAACTTAACTCACCTTTCAGTGCTTTGGCTAAGTCTTCCACATCTTCATTGAGCGCTAAATCAGCATTCCGTGTGACACGGAACTGATAACAGCCAGTTGCTGTCATCCCTGGGAACAAGTCAGAAACATGCTCATGGATGATAGCTGAAAGCATCACATGATGCTCTTTTCCACCTGTGAGTTCATCCGGTAGACGAACCACACGTGGCAATGAACGTGGTGCAGGAACAACGGCCAAATCAATCTGACGACCAAATGCGTCTTTCCCTTCCAAAGTCACGATAAAGTTGAGACTTTTATTCACTAAACGCGGAAATGGATGCGCAGGGTCAAGGCTAATCGGTGTTAAGACAGGTGCGACCTGTTCTTGGAAATATTTCTTCACCCATGAAGACTGTGCAGGCGTCAGTTCCCCACGGCGTAAGAAGCAAATGTCTTCCTCACGCAGTTTTGGCAAAATTTCATCATTGAGAATACGATACTGACGTTCAATTGCAGCATGTGCAGTTTGCGAAATTTGATCGAGTACTTGGCGTGGGGTTAAGCCATCGGGGCTACGACTTTCATTACCCAGATCCAACTGTTCCATGACGCCAGCAACACGAATTTCAAAGAACTCATCTAAGTTACGTGAAAAAATCAGTAAGAAATTCATCCGTTCTAGCAGCGGATGTAAAGGATCTACGGCTTGTTCCAATACACGTAAATGGAAATCTAATATCGATAACTCACGGTTAATATAGCGATCGTTATACGCGTATTCAGGTTGTAGTATTGGAGATGTGCTTGCTGCCGTATTCATAGCTAACCTTTGATTATTTGAATGCGTTTTATCATGATAAGTATGCTTCAATTTTGTGACAATTTCATAAAAAAAAGCCCATAAATTTGGGCTTTTTCACATCAATCAAATTAAGGGATATCGCTATAGCGCATATACTTTCGAATCATGCGCTCGCGGTTTTGCAACTTACGGTCATTTTGATGGTCTTGGTAGTATTTCGGATTGGGTAAAATGGCCGCTAAAAAGACCGCCTGCTCTCGGCTTAAGCTACGTGAACTTTTACCAAAGTAGTGTTGGGTTGCAGCTTCCACGCCATAGATATTATCGCCAAACTCCACCGAGTTTAGGTATACCTCTAAGATGCGTTCTTTGCTCCACATCCGTTCCATCATCCAAGTTGCAACAGCTTCTTGACCTTTACGAATGAATGAACGCTTGTTATATAAAAATAAGTTTTTGGCCAATTGCTGAGAAATTGTTGAACCGCCCGCAACCACTTTGCCCGTGTCATTATTACGCTCAAGCGCCGCTTGAATCCCATCCCAGTCAAAACCATGATGTTGCATAAATTTGCCGTCTTCAGCCGCAACAATGGCTTTTTTCATGTACTCACTGATCTCGTCATAATCACGCCATTCGTGTTGAATGGGTTTAGATGGCTCAGACCAATAATCAATCCGCATAAACATGGTGGTTTCCACTGGCTTGTAACGCCACCACGCAAGACTTGCAAAAATCCACAACTGTACCAAAAGCACGAAGCTGACAACGACTAACAAACTACGAACAATAAAAGCTTTCATGCCAGTGGCTTACTCCAAAAATCATTTTTATTCATGCTAAGCTTGGGCAAATATAGCAAAATTTTAGCAAGAATAGCATGACCGAGCTTACACCTCCGCAAATCAAAACAAAATTCGACGTACATTTATGGTGGATTACCGCCGTCATTATTGCTGTGAATGTTGGGCTGTTTTTTTGGCAAGTCCTGCATGGCATGGATGTCAGCAATCCAAGTACAGCTGATGCCATACGCTGGGGAGCAGACTATGCACCGCTCACCTTCTTGGCTGAACCGATGCGTTTATTGAGCAGTATGTTCTTTCATTTTGGCTTGGTTCACCTCATGTTGAACATGTGGGCGCTGTATATTTTTGGCAGTGTGCTGGAGCAAATGTTTGGACGTGTCTATTTTCTTGCGCTATATGTTCTTGCGGGTCTCATGGGTAGCTTGCTCAGTGGTTATATCGCCATTCAAGAAAGTTATGAACTGATTCGTATTGGGTTAGCAAACCCTGAACTCTTGCCTCGTGTCGGTGCAGGGGCTTCAGGTGCCGTCATGGGACTGGGGGCAGCACTGACGGTTCTATCGCTACTGCCGATGCTCCCACAGCAACGTTTTATTTTAGATAAAAAGACTTTACTCATCGTGATGGGAATCAACTTAGCCATGGGCTTTATGATTTCAGGGATTAACAATGCCGCACATATTGGCGGCATGTTGATGGGTGCTGTTTTGGCGGCACTTTGGTATCTCTCCCAAAAGGCACAGCAGCGTTGGATTATGCCGCTGAGCCTTGTTTTGGCGGCCTGCGGTTCGTATTGGTTTTACTTACACTGCCAAAACCTTGTGGTCTATATTCAACCCTTATGGTCAGAAGTGTTAATGATGATGCGTCAACAGCTCAATTTCTAAGATTCAACACTTAACGTATTAAGAGATCAATCACGATTGATTGATCTCTCTCAAACTTTGTAAAGGTGGAATATCACTGAGATAACTTAAGCGATAACGCCCAATCAGCGCGCAGAGTAAGGTCATGAACAGTGGTAAAATGAGCCAGATTTCCCAGTGTGGCTGAATGGCTAAGCCCATGCGATAACATGCTACCGCACTTATCGCTTCAGCAAATAAGCAAGAAACCACACCTGCCATAAAACCAATAAAGCCTATTTCTAGACTGAGCATGCTTCTGAGTTTTTGCTTGGAACCCCCAAATGAGCGTAACAACGCCACTTCACGTTTGCGCTCATCCATGAGTAAGTTCAGGCAAGCAATTAAAACCAGAATACCTGAAATACTCACTAAAACTGCAAGGATCGTGACAATCTGCACCAGCACCGTCACGATGCGCTTAATTTCATCTAAAATTAAACTGACATCAATAAATACGGTGTTGGAAAATTGCTGAATAATGCTGACCAATTTCGCTTTGTCAGACTCAGGCACATAGAAACTACCCAAATAACTGCCCGCATTTTCATCCATAGTTTGGGGCGCAAAAATAAAGAAGAAGTTTGGGCTAAAACTTTCCCATTCTACAGTTCGTAAGTTTGCCACTTTGGCGTGAATGACACCCTCTGGTAAGCTAAAGGTCAGTTGATCCCCCACTTTTATCCCAAGCTCTGTTGCGGTATTGGCTTCTACCGAAACTTGTCCTTTTGCTGTGAGTTTTGATGCCCCAGAGACAATTACATTATCTTTAGGATAATTGTCAGCTTGAGTCAAATTTAATTCGCGGCGTAAGGAATTATTTTGCTTGACCAAATCCGCAGCAAAGGGCTGTCCATTTTTGGCAATCAGCCTGCCCCGAATATTGGGATAGAGCGGTGTACTGTTCCATTGGTTCTGCTCAATTTGTGCTTTTAACTTAGGCATGTCAAAAGGTGGTAAACCATATACAAACTGATTCGGGGTTCCCTCAGGAATTTGCTGCTGCCAACGCTCTAATAAATCAGTGCGTAGCACGGCTAAGACCGTAATTAAACTAAGTCCCAAAGCCAAAGCGGTAATCTGAAATGCAGTTTGATAAGGTGTGCGAACATAAGCAGAAACCGCATTTTTCAAGCCACGCAGAAACTTCAAACTCAGCCAGACTACAGCGTATAACACTGCACATAGAATGATAATTGCCCCAATCACCATGGCTGTCAGTACCATGTTTTCAGTCAGAACGATACTAAACAGCACCAGACTTGCCGTTCCTGCGAGCAACATCCAAAACATAGACGAAACCGATTTTTCTTGACTGCGAATGATTCGGATCGGTGGCGTATTTAACAGTTCCCAAAAACTCGGCAAGACAAAACCCAGAAGCACTACGGCACTGGTCAACATAGCAATCGGAATCGGCCCGAGCAGCATATCCCACGCTGAAAACGCAATACTTAAGTGTGGGATCAGTTGTAACATCAACTGTAACAGGCCATAGCCCAGCCCTACCCCCACTGCACTCCCGACCAACATGGCAAGCAAAAACACCACACCCAACAAACTGAGGTAAGCCCAGAGAATTTGTGACTTCGCCGCCCCCATACAACGCAATAGCGCAATGTGATCTTGGTTTTGTTGTACAAAGCGCTGACTGGTCAAAGCAATCGCAATTCCACACAGCAAAATCGTTAAAATATTCGCTAACTGCAAAAAAGTGTCCAAATTTGCAATTGGTTTCATTAAGCGGGTATTACCCTCACTAGCATTGCGTAAGCGTAAGCTGTTTTGTGGTTCTTCCGCATTAGGACTTTGAGCTGCCGCACCAGCATCTTCAGAAGATACATTTTGCTTCTTAAAATTTGCTTCAAACTGCTGGGTATTTTGTGCGGTACCTGCCATCAGTAGACGATAGTCAATACGACTACCGACTTGTATGGCATTAGTCTTGGTAATATCCGCTTCAGAAATAATCACCGTCGGTGAGAACCCAGAAAAACCTAACTCTTGATTGGAGTCATGCTCAATCAAGCCTGTCACCTTGAAAGTACCATCTGCAATATTCAGCTGATCGCCCAGTTTAACCCGTAGCAAATCCATAGCACGTTGACTCAACCACACTTCACCTGAAGCAATATGCTTCGCCGCAGGCTGAATACGTAACTCTCCGCGCAGAGGGAAGGCTTGATCGATGGCTTTGACATTGACCATAACAAACTGATCATCGGTATATGCCATCGAACTAAAGACAGTGACTTCTGATTGTTTTAAATCGAGAGCTGTCGCTTGCGCTTTCCATTTCGGATCGAGCTTTTGACTGTCCGTTAAAACCAAATCCCCTGCTAGCATCTCGGCGGCTTGCAGCGCTACGGCATTTTGAACTTGCTCATTACTAAACTTCAGCGCGGTCGTCGCACTGATCGCGAGAATCAATGCAATAATCAATAAATACACACCGCTACTTTTAAAACTTTGCTTCAGTAAGGGCTGAAATAGAGAATTCATTTTATCCTCCCGTTCGAGGATGTTCGATCAACTGACCATCGAGTAATTCAAAATGACGCTGGCACTGTTCTGCAAGCGTATGGTCATGCGTCACTAAAATGAGAGTCGTACCCAACTCACGGTTCAATTGAAACAATAATTGCTCAATTTCTCGCGCAGTTTGACTGTCTAAGTTTCCTGTTGGTTCATCGGCAAAGATAATTTTTGGTTCAGCAATCAGCGCACGGGCAATTGCGACGCGCTGCTGCTCCCCACCCGAAAGTACCTTCGGTGTTTGGGTGGCCTGTCGCTCTAATCCAACTTTTTGCAACAAACTCAAAGCGCGTTGCTCCGCTTCAGCGAAGTTAAATGATGCATGAAGCCGTAACGGCAGCATCACATTTTCAACAGCAGTCAGGTGTGGTAGCAGTTGAAAGGACTGAAACACAAAGCCAATATGCTTTAAACGCACCTGTGCACGCTGTTCTTCATTGAGCTTGGAAATACTTTCACCACAAACGATTAACTCACCACCGCTAGCCTGATCTAAGGTCGCCAAAATACCCAGTAAGGTAGACTTTCCTGAACCTGAACGTCCTGTAATTGCGACTTGTTCACCTGCTAATATGCTCAGACTCAAATCTGAGAAAATGGTCAGTTCTTTTTGCGGAAGTTTAATCTTTTGTGTCAGTTGCTGGGCAGAAATAATCACTTGTGGCATGATGCTTACATCACTATGAACTTGGGTCATAACATCCCTATATGCAAATATTCGTGCAAAATCGCAAATTTAAAAAACGTATCAGTTCATACTTGGTTTTGCTTGCACTGTGCCTAAGCCCCACTTGGGTTTTTGCAAAAACCGTGATGGTTTTAGGAGATAGCATTAGTGCAGGTTATGGCATAGAACCACAGCAAGCATGGGTAAATTTACTGCAAAAACGGTTAGACCAACAGTATCCGAAACAACACAAAGTGGTCAATGCCAGTGTGAGTGGTGAAACCACCAGTGGCGCTTTGGCTCGTTTACCCAAACTGTTGCAAACGCATAAGCCAAATGTGGTGGTGATTGAGCTTGGCGGGAATGATGGGCTGCGTGGTCAACCACCTCAGATGATTCAAAAAAATTTAGTGCAACTGATTCAACAGAGTCAAAAAGCCAATGCCACCGTGGTTGTTTTGGGAATGAAAATGCCACCAAACTATGGCACAGCCTATAGCAAGGCATTTGAAAATAATTACAAAGTGGTTAGTCAACAATACAAAGTGAAATTACTGCCCTTTTTCTTAGAAGGTGTAGCGGGAAATAAAAGCCTGATGCAAAAAGACTTGGTTCATCCAAATGGCAAAGCACAGCCTATTTTATTAAATTTAGCTTACCCCTATATAAAAGGCGCTTTATAAAGCGCCTTTTATTCTGATCATATCCGCTGATCAGAAGTCAAAAAAAACCACTTCACCACTTTCAAGTGAATACTCAGCACCTACCACTTGTAACTTGCCTTTGGCAATCAAACTTTCAAGCACAGCTGAGCCATGACGTAACTGATTTACAGAGGCAAATACATTTGAACGCACCGCATGTTTAGACAGTTTGCATAAGTCATGTTTCAGTTCAGTTTGCATCAAGGTTTCAACTGAAGGACGGACACGGTTTACAATCGACATCAGGTTTGCAGACGGTGGGCTATCTGGGTTCATCAGGGTGTCAATGGTGGCTTGAATCGCACCACAATGGCTATGACCAAGTACCACAACGACCGCACAGTCATAACGCTCAGCAGCAAACTCAACACTGCCAACCTGTGAAGGTGCAACTACATTTCCTGCAACACGAATAACAAACAGATCACCCAAACCTTGGTCAAAGACCATTTCTGCAGGCACACGAGAATCAGAACATCCGAGTACAATCGCAAATGGATTTTGGTCTTCCGCCATCTCTGCTCGTGCTTGGTGAGACAATTGCTTATGGTGGGTTGTCTCACCCGCTACAAAACGTTGGTTACCTTGTTTTAGACGGCTTAAAGCTTCTTGAGCTGTTAGCATTCCCTTTCCCACTCGGTTGTTATTAAGTTGGACTAGTTTAATCCCAGCGAAATTGATTGTCACTTGCAAAAAACATAGCGGCTTCTTTTTTTGCTTAATTTTGAAGTTGCATTTTATATCAATAAAACCATTACACAGTTCACACTTTATCAAAATGCCGCATATCCTTTCAAATAAATAATTAATGACATTTGCATGAAAGCGATTAGAATCAAACAGACCTGTAAATAAACATAAAAACTATTCAAAATCAGAGCATTTTTATCTTATTCGGTCAGTTTTTTTATTCATCTCCGTTTAAGGATGAACCATGATGATGCGCTCAAAATCCGTCTTGAAACAAAGTCTAAAGGCCAGTCTATTCGCCTTAGCTTTGTCATTTCCTTTCGCCAGTCATGCGGTCGAAAATACCATCATCAAAGACAAACTCAGTTTACAAAGCTACCTTCTACAAGAACGCGTCACCGCCGGCTTAAAAACCAAAACACTTAAAGTGGATGATATCGTTTGGAGCTATAACGAAGGCGGTGCAGTTGATAAACCAACGATTTTGCTGATTCATGGTTTTGCTGGAAATCGAGACAATTGGAACCGTGTGGCACAGTTTCTAACCCCCTATTACCACGTAGTCATCCCCGACCTTCCAACCAACGGCGACACCAAAGTCCCAGATGATTTTGATCTCTCTATGCCAAATGTCACTGAGCGCTTACGTCGTTTTGTTGAAGCCATTCATATACAAGATAAGCTGAATGTTGCTGGACATTCCATCGGTGGTTCTATTGCAACCCTGTATGCCGCGCAATACCCTTTTGACACGCAAAGTTTGTTTTTATTAAACAGTGCAGGCATTTATAAAAACGCCAACACCAACTATGCCAAAGACCCGCATTATTTAAAGCACTTGATTGTGAGCAAGCCGGGCGATTTAGATGATGTGATGCAACGTGTCATGCAAACCCCAATCAAAATGCCCTATTATTTAAAACGCGCCCAAGAAAAACAGTTAATTACTCAGGCTGAAAAAAACAGTAAAGTGATTGATCAATTGGTGACCTTGAACCGAATTTATACCACTGACTCCTTTGCTAGAGTGACCCGAAATATTGAAGCACCCACCCTCATTTTGTGGGGTAAGCAGGACAAAATTATTAATGTCGAAGTGGCGAATGAGCTCAAATCTTTATTGAAACGTGCTGAAGCTCCTGTCATCCTTAACAATGTTGGTCATATGCCACTTTTGGAGGCAGAACAAGCAGTTGCACAGCACTACCTGCCTTTTCTTGCAAAAACACAAAAGTTAAAAAATCCATTGGCTGATAAACTGATTCCACTAAATTAATTTTGTTGAGTACGTATGCAGAAACACCCGATGATTGAGCAGCTCATTGAAGCTCATCTTAGTTTTTTAGATCATGAGTTTTCGCAAGCAAGTACCGTACAAAATGAATTCATCCTATTTTATCACTGGTTTAGAAAACAAACTTTACAGCAACTGTGGAGCTTTGAAGACATCAATGCGCTTTTGCAAAAACAAATCCTAGCCACACCTGCAACCGATCATCTAATCTCACAAATTGCTGAGCACATCAAGTTTGCTTTAATACATCCCATCAATGCATCAACAAAAATTGCCGATGTGATTCCTGTACTCACCATCGATAAAATTGCGCAGTATGTCGCGAGTAAAAGTGGGCATCGTCAGCGTCTAATTAAAACTGTAGTAAATAACCCAGCTTTTTCAGCCATGATTACCCAGCTGATTCAGCACTCGATTCAAGACTATTTGAACAACTCAGTGATGACTAAACGTGTGCCGGGTGTCTCTAGTTTTATGAAAATGGGCAAGTCGGTACTGGAAACCGTCACAGACTCAAACCTAAATGACACTATTGGGCATTATTTAAAAAAGAACATCTTAAAACTCAGTCAAATGAGTGAACAAGTGTTAAATCAAAACTTTAATGATGAAAAGCTATATCACTTTCAAGCCAATCTTTGGCACAAAATCAAAGATATGCCTTTATCAGTTTTGAAAAATTATATTGAAGTACAGGACTTGCCTCAAACTGTCACTATGGGGCACGAAATTTGGGAGCATATGCGTCAAACAGACTATCTGCAGCAACAGGTGCATGATGGTGTTTACGCTTGGTACATTCGCAACCAAGAACGGCCTTTTGATTTACTACTACGCGACTTAAATATCGACGAAGCCTTAGTCCAAAATCAACTTCAAGATTTGTTGAATCCTATTATTCAAGAGCTCATCCAATCACATTACTTACGTGATCGAGCACGTTATTATTTAGAACAGTTTTATTATTCTGATCAAGCACAAGCGATTTTAAAGCCATAAAAAAAGCCGCATTATGCGGCTTTTTTCTTTCATAATTTAGAATGCATACTTCAAGCTCGCATAATAAGCTCGACCCGGTTCGTTGTAGGTTTGGTTCAAGTCATTATTACGAACAAGTTGCTCATCAAATAAATTACTCACACCTAAACGACCGCTAAATTGATCTGTAAATTTGTATCCAACATTAATCCCTGCGATACCATAGCTTGGCACACTTTTCGTGTTCATCGTTGTATTACGAGTTTCAGCAAATTGACGTGGTTTTTGGCGACCATATTGGGTATAAACGAAATTCACATCAAATTGATCTGTAATATCATAGTTGAAAATCGAATTAATCGTGTAATTAGGTACAACTGACAAAGGATTTCCAGTGGTTTTATTCACTGAATCCATCATATAAGTAAAGTTGTTTGTCCAATTAATATTACCAAAATCTAAGCTAACACTTCCTTCTAGACCTTGAATTAAAGCCTTTGGAATATTGGTCCACTCTAATAAATGATATGTTGTTGAACCTACGGTTGTCGTTCCAACGACTTCGTCACCTGATGTGATTTTGTTTTTATAATCATTACGGAACCACGTTAAGCTTGCATTCACAATATCTTTTTCAAACTGGATACCCACTTCCTTGTTAATAGAAGTCTCAGGTTTTAAGTCTGCATTTCCAACTAAATAGCAACTTCCCGAAGCCGTTGCTGTGGTGTCAGGACAACCGTTCCCGCGTGTAAAGAGTAAGTAGCCTTCTGCATTTTGATACATATTTGGCGCTTTATACGCTCTTGCTATACCACCTTTTAAAGTGAAGTAATCTCCAAGTTTTTGGGTAATGTTTAAACTTGGACTCCAGTTTGACCCAGACTTACTATGATCATCAAAACGAACTCCCAAGACCAAATCTGTTGCATCAGTTACTTTAAAGTTATCTTCAATGTATGCGGAAGCAATTCGCGATTTCATGTGAGTACGATCAGATGGCAACCGTACCAAACCAGAGGCATCTGCTTGTACTGTACTGGTTGCATCACTAAACTTATCTTCAACCCACTCTGTGCCCAAGGTGAGTGCTTGAGGAAGAAATATATCCAATGGAATATTGGTTTCAGCATTAAAACGTGTGGTATCTAGCACCGACGTTTTTTTATCAAATGAATTTGGACTTCCTTCTGGTCCACCAGCTAGTGACTCAGGAATACGCTTATTTTTAGTTTTATCAAATTGAGCCAATAATTTTGTATCACCCCATGCCCATTTTCCTTCATGGGTTAAAGCATAACTGTCTCGGTACATCGTATTAGTTTCTTTACCTAACAATCCATTGACGTACGCAATGTTGCTAAAGCTAGAATCTGGATTGGTTGCATCTGCATTACTGTTTTGAATATCACCTGTATATTCATTCCCTTGACGACCAAATGAAGTGTCAAGAGTCAAGCTTTGTTGATCATTAATCTGCCAAGCTAAACGCCCTGAGATATCTTTATTCTCAACGCCTTCTCGACCTGCTGCACGACTACCACTTTCTGTCAGTGGGTTGATATCTGCAGCATCCGCATCTGTCTTGTTATAATTTCCATATAAACGATAAGACAATACGTCCTTAATAATTGGACCACTCAAGTTAAAACTTTCTCGATGGCTTGAACCTTCTTTTGAGTTCTCAGGTTGGTTAGTAAATACCTCAACCGAACCATGAACTTCGTTTGTGACTTTTTTAGTTTTAATATTAACAACACCACCCATGGCACCTGAGCCATAACGAGCAGCCGCTGGACCACATAATACTTCAATAGATTCAATTGCATCTGCAGGCACCCAGTTTGAGTCACCGCGGGTATCACGTTCCCCTCTCCAGCCATAACGCACAGAATTTCTCGAATTCACAGGCTTACCATCAACCAAAATCAAGGTATTTTCTGGTCCCATACCGCGAATATCAATTTGGCGGTTATTACCACGCTGTCCCGTTGCACTATTGCCTGTTAAATTTACGCCAGGCATCCGACGTACATATTCAGAAATATCATTTACAACAGGTAATTTTTCTAAATCTTTATCCGTAATAATAGATGCGCCTAGAGACTGCTTAACCTGTTCCTCAGCCGTTAATACAATCGTTTGTAATTGTGTTGTATCTTTTTCTGCCCCAGTAGTTAGCGATTCATTCGCCATCGCAAATGAACTCATTGCCCCTACAACAGCCAAAGCCAAAGTTGATCTCGTCAGATTTTTACCCATAACGCATACACCCAAATACAAAAGAAGGAGAGATTGTGTAAATTTCGTAGGGCATTTTAACAAACGATAAACATATTACAATAAATATTGATAATTATTCTCAATTACATTTTAGCTTTAGATAAAATATAACCTCCTAATTTAAGGAGGTTATTTGGTAAAGTTGATTGAAATTTATTTGAAGTACGCGCCTTCTGCCTGCGTATGATCCGTCTGGTCAATCACACGACGTAACTCAGGAATGTGTTGTTGCAGAGTCGTTTCAACACCCTGTTTCAACGTGACATCAATTGCTGAACAACCTTGGCAACCACCACCGAATTTCAGTACAGCCGTTAAACCATGTTCTTCATCTTCAACAACTTCAACCAATGCACAGTTACCACCATGCCCTGCTAGACCTGGGTTAATTTCAGACTGAAGAATATACGTAATACGCTCTTCAATCGATGCATCAGGACCGACGCGTGGTACTTTCGAGTTTGGTGCACGGAAAGTTAACTGCCCACCAAAACGGTCTTTGTTGTAATCAATCACTGCATCTAATAGATATGGAATAGACGGTGTATCGATATACGCAGGAAAGTCTGGATAATCTTGACGGTAATCGGTTGGGATCACTTCTTCAGGCGCGCTATATGCCATACAACATTCAGCACGTGGTGTACCCGGATTTTCAACAAATACACGTACAGCAATGCCCGGTGTATTTTGTTTTTCTAGTAAATCACGTAAATACTCTTGTGCAGTCGGAGTAATCAATAAGTTTGGAATTTCCTCTGCAACTGCAGTGCTGCTGTTCTCAGTCGACATAACAATCATTTCCTCAAGCTGAAGTTGCTATTTTAACTGAAGATGCGGGGTAATTAAAAAAAATCAACCAAAATTGTCGGATTTATTGTGAAAGTTCATCTTTTCGCTGAATTTAATGGCATTATGACCACAAGATAGTTATATGTAGAACATCTCAGAAATGTTGGATTTACCTTTTAATCATACAGTTACGATCATTATTATTACGGTCATTATTTCTATGGTGGCATTTTCAAATCAGAACGTGATGAACCGTCTGATTTTCTGGCCTCCTGCGATGCAACGTGGACAATACGATCGTTTTATTACACATGGCTTTATTCATGCCGATGGTATGCATCTCCTATTCAACATGTTCACCCTATTTTTCTTTGGCAGCATTATTGAAAGTTTTTACCGCCAATACTTCTTTGACTTAGGTTTTGTTTTGTTTTATTTGGGTGGTTTAATTTTTGCCATTTTACCGAGTTATTTAAAACATAAGAATGATGTGCGCTGGGCAAGCCTTGGTGCGTCTGGTGCAGTCTCTGCGGTCTTGTTCGCTTATGTGTTGTTTGAACCTTGGAAGCTCATTTTTGTGTTTTTTATTCCAGTACCTGCGATTATTTTTGCAGTGTTATACGTGGCGTATAGCATCTGGTCTGGTAAAAAAGGGAACTCCAACATCAATCATAGCGCCCATCTTTGGGGAGCTGCTTATGGGGTCATCATGACCTTAATTTTAGAGCCACGTCTTATTCCGCATTTTCTGAACAAATTAACCCAGTTACCTTTTTAAAGCTGAGCCGTAGCTTGCAAATGGATTGCATCCATACGCATATAGGCTCAGTAACATTTTTTCACAGCAATGAATGCTCCTGATTTTTACAATAAACATCAGAACAACTATAAACCAAGGAAATTGCGATGAAAATAATGTCTATATTGGCAACACTGATGGTGGGCTTGAGTTTAACAGCCTGTGCGGTACACACACCTGAGGGGAGTATTGTTGTTGATCCACATGGTTCTTATTACCCCGATGGTCATGGAGACTTTTGCCCACCTGGACAAGCAAAAAAAGGGCGTTGCTAAACTTAAAAGCCTTCTATTCAGAAGGCTTTTTTATTACATATATTTTTACATAAATTTGGCATGAAATGCCAAGCAGGAATTTGATTTGGCATAGATAATGTTTACAACTGTATATAAATAGCAAATGCCAGTGAGATTTCTTGCATGTCCAATCCCTTAGATGGTCTTCAATTTCCAATTTACTCGAAAACAAAAAAAGTTAGTACCTCACGCACAGGGAAAGAGATTATTGCAGAGGCCTTAGCCAATGTTGATCATCAAACCTCTGTGGCCGCACTTACAGAAAAAAACTGGCGTAAACTCTATCCATGCTATTTTAAATCCTTAGTTGAATTTGGGATTCGCAATCAAATTGCACCGATTCAAATTGCGCAAGATGGGCTCAACAAAGCACAGAATGTGTTTGAGTTTTATCGCGATGGCCAAAAGCATCTCCTCAAAGATGTAATGTCACTTAAAACGACACCGCTACACACCATCAAACTCAAAGGTGAAAGTGATGCTGCACCTGAGTGGTCAGTGCCTTACAAAGGTACACAGCTTAAAGGGGGTGCTTTACTTGCACAAATCCAAACATGGTTAGATGCAGGTGTGATTGAACCCAGTCATGCTGAAGCACTGATTGCTTGTGTGGAACATCCTGAATGGTTTGATTTATCAGATCGCACAATGGTTTTGTTCGGTGCGGCATCTGAAGCGGGTCCACTCACATGGTTAGCCCAATGGAAAGCCAATATTGTGGCAGTTGATTTACCGAATAGCCGCGTGTGGAGCAAAATTTTAGACACCATTCAACACGGCAATGCCACGCTATATGCCCCATCAGTTGAAGCTTTGAGCGCGGAAACACCTGTGTCTGTGCTTAAAGAAAAACTTGGTGCGAACTTACTGACCCAAGTGCCTGAAATTGCACAATGGTTGGTACAAAACCCACATCAGTTAGATTTGGCCGCGATTGCGTATTTGGATGGTGAAAAGCATGTCCGTGTTTCTGTTGCAATGGATGCGATTATGCAATATGTCAGTGCGCAAAAAGCAGATACCAGTTTGATGTATATGTGTACACCTACCGATGTCTATGCAGTTCCAGAGGAAGTCATTACAGCATCTGAGCAAAAGTTCAGTGGACGCTCTAAAACTCAGCAGATGATCAGTAAAAGTATTTCAACCCTCAGCGGGCAACTGTTCTTTAAGAAAAACCTACATGACCTCGTCGAGTCGGATAATGACAAGTCTTATGGCATCACCGACTGCTTAGTCATTGAACAAGGGCCGAACTATGCATTGGCTAAACGTATTCAGCAGTGGCGTGCAACGCTTGCTCGCTCAGAAGGTCAGCGGGTCAGCATTAATATTGCACCATCAACTACAACCCACTCTGTCACCAAAAACCCATTGCTCAAAGCCGCATTTAATGGGGCAAGCTTGTTTGATGTTGAAGCCTTTAAACCTGAAACCACCAATGCAATCATGGCGGCTTTATGGATCCATGATCTGCGTAATCCTGAGTCTGTAGCCAATCCAGAGAACAAACTTGAACATCCATTAGAGCTGATGATGCATGGTGCCAATCACGGTGGCTTATGGCGTGTAGCTTATTTAGCACGTACCGCACTCCCCTTTGCGGCACTTTATGGTTTTGCCGCAGACAAGCTACCACTCAACAAAGTATTTGCTTTACTGAAAAAGTAAGACCTTGAATACCCGCTTCAAGAAAATACAGAGCTAAAAAAACGCTACCTTCGGTAGCGTTTTTTATTATTGGTTTTTACCAATCAGATTAAACAAACTGTAGGAACAACCAGAACAAACCACCTGATAAACAGATCGTTGCTGGCAAGGTAAAGATCCAAGCCGAAAGAATGGTTCTCACTGTTGCAAAGTTTAGACCTGACTTATTCGCCACCATGGTCCCTGCAACCGCAGAGTTCAATACGTGTGTGGTCGATACGGGCATACCAAAGCCATCAGCGGCTGCAATTGTGGTCATCGCCACCAATTCTGCTGACATGCCTTGACCATAAGTCATATGGTTTTTACCAATACGCTCACCTACAGTCACGACAATACGCTTCCAACCGACCATCGTACCTAGACCTAAAGCCAATGCCACAGCCACTTTCACCCATGTTGGGATATACTGTAAGAATGAATCAAGGTTACTACGATATTCTTTTACTGTCTTCTTGCCTGCTTCAGACATCGCTGGCAATTGATCCGCTTTATCCAAACGTTTGAACGCAGTCGTGCTTAAGTACATGTCATTACGTAGTGCAGAAACTTCAGCTTCAGGAATATCTTTAAGATCTCCGTAATGGCCAACACGCTCACCCAAATGATCTGTCAAACTGGCTAAAGCAGGTACAACTTCTGGAGTCATTTCTTTGGTTTGAATATATTGCGTGATCACCGTACGGGCTTTTTCATCTGCAATATCGTTATGATTCGGATAAATCACAGCTGCAGTTTGATCTGAAAGTTGAGCAAATGACTGAATGTGCTGTGAATCTAAATTCTTATTTAAAGAATAAGCCAAAGGCACAATACCAATCAAAATCAGCATGATTAGACCCATACCTTTTTGACCGTCATTTGAACCGTGCGCAAAACTTACACCTGTGCAAGTAAAAATCAAAATGGCACGAATCAGTGGAGGTGGTGGTTTGTTGCCTTCAGGTGGTTGGAACAGTTCCAGTTGTTTCTTAAAGATTTTTTTCACCAATAAGAACAACACTGCTGCAAAAGCAAAACCGATCATAGGTGAAAACAGTAAAGCTTTACCGACTTTAATCACCTGATCCATATCTACACCCGAAGCACCGCTACCCGAATGCATCAGGTAGTTCATGATGCCCACACCCAAGATCGAACCGATCAAAGTGTGCGAACTTGATGCTGGAATACCCAAGAACCATGTGCCCAAATTCCACAAAATCGCAGCAATCAACATGGCAAACACCATGGCAAAACCTGCACCTGAGCTGACATTCATAATCAACTCAACAGGCAAAAGCGCAATAATACCGTAAGCCACTGCACCACTTGCGACCATAACCCCAAGGAAGTTACAGAAACCAGCCCACATCACCGCAACAGGTGCAGACAGTGCATTGGTATAAATGACCGTTGCAACCGCATTGGCAGTGTCGTGGAAGCCATTTACAAACTCAAAACCCAAAGCAATGAACAACGCCGTCGCTAAAAGAATTAAAGAGTAAAGATTCAGTGCAGGAACATGCGATAAGTCAGCAGAAAGCTGAAAGCCAATATAAATTAGCGTTGAAATAATGACCGTTAAAAACACCGGCATAAAAAATTTCGGTGTAGGTACGTGCACATTCGTCGACTTGACCTGTGTTACGTGCACCTGATCTTGGACGGGAGGAATATTAGAATTCATGCAGACGGCTAAAGAGGATATCAATATCCCCTATTGTTCAATTTAATTGTGACAATTATATGACAAATGCGTGTCACATGAAGCCAATTTTTTCATAATTGGCTTATTTTAGATCAGCAGTAAATCGCTTATAAGCCTTGAACGCACTGTGCTGGCTCAAAATTTAACTTTTCGGTGCGGATTACGCTGAATTATTTTCTTACATTTGGCTGTGCTGTCTGTAACAATCTGCTCCAATCAATATTTTTCATCTCTATTTCTTCTGATCTATTAACATAGCGGGTCTATATTTCACTTTCGTGAAAACTAAAGCTAAATCAGCCTTTTTTATTTGCCATATAGCCAATACCACTTGAATTAGGCATCAATCGATCTGCTTTTCTGCTAAAATATTGCACGTTTTGAAAACCTGTTTGTGAGTTTTGAATGTCTACACTTGCCACCTTAAAAGCACTTCTTGCCGAGCGCATCCTTATTATCGATGGCGCAATGGGCACCATGATTCAGCGTCACAAGCTCGAAGAAGAAGATTATCGTGGTGAACGCTTTGTAGATTGGGCTTCTGACCTCAAAGGCAACAATGACCTTTTGGTACTGACACAGCCGCAAATTATTCAAGGCATTCATGAAGCTTACCTCGATGCAGGTGCAGACATTATTGAAACCAACAGCTTCAATGGCACACGTGTTTCAATGTCAGACTATCACATGGAAGACCTTGTTCCCGAGATTAACCGTGAAGCAGCTCGTCTAGCACGTGCGGCATGTGACAAATATTCAACCCCAGACAAACCTCGCTTTGTTGCTGGTGTACTTGGTCCGACTTCACGTACTTGTTCAATTTCACCCAATGTAAATGACCCTGCCTTCCGTAACATTACCTTTGATGAACTGAAAGAAAACTATATAGAAGCTACGCATGCCTTGATCGAGGGCGGTGCAGACATTCTCTTGATTGAAACCGTGTTCGATACCTTAAACTGTAAAGCCGCAATCTTTGCGGTGAAAGAAGTGTTCAAACAACTTGGTCGTGAACTTCCTCTCATGATCTCGGGCACCATTACCGATGCATCAGGTCGTACCTTAACAGGTCAAACTGCGGAAGCGTTCTGGAACTCGGTGCGTCATGGTGACTTACTCTCAATTGGTTTTAACTGTGCCTTGGGTGCAGATGCCATGCGCCCGCATGTAAAAACCATTGCTGATGTTGCAGATACCTTTGTTTCTGCCCATCCAAACGCAGGTTTACCAAATGCCTTTGGTGAATATGATGAAACCCCAGAGCAAACTGCAGCCTTCATTAAAGAATTTGCAGAAAGTGGTTTGATCAATATTACAGGTGGTTGCTGTGGCACAACGCCTGATCATATTCGTGCCATTTACAATGCTGTTAAAGACATTCAACCACGTCACATTCCAGAAACCAGACCTGCATGTCGTCTCAGTGGTTTAGAACCATTTAACATTACTGCAGATTCATTGTTTGTGAACGTCGGTGAACGGACCAACGTCACGGGTTCAAAAAAATTCCTACGCTTAATCCGTGAAGAAAAATTTGCTGAAGCCCTAGAGGTTGCCCAGCAACAGGTTGAAGCAGGCGCACAAATCATCGACATTAACATGGATGAAGGGATGCTCGATTCGCAAAATGCGATGGTGCATTTCCTGAATCTGGTTGCATCTGAGCCTGATATTTCTCGTGTGCCAATCATGATTGACTCATCAAAATGGGAAATCATTGAAGCTGGTTTGAAATGCGTACAAGGTAAGCCAGTCGTCAACTCGATTTCCTTAAAAGAAGGTTATGACGAGTTTGTCGAAAAAGCGCGTTTATGCCGTCAGTACGGTGCTGCGATCATTGTTATGGCCTTTGATGAAACAGGTCAGGCAGATACCGCAAAACGCAAGCGTGAAATCTGTAAACGTTCTTATGATGTTTTAGTCAATGATGTTGGCTTCCCTGCCGAAGATATTATTTTTGACCCGAACGTGTTTGCCGTGGCAACAGGGATCGAAGAACACAACAACTATGGCGTCGATTTTATTGAAGCTACAGGTTGGATCAAACAGAACTTACCGCATGCCATGATCTCAGGTGGTGTATCCAACGTATCGTTCTCATTCCGTGGTAATGAGCCTGTACGTGAAGCGATTCACTCTGTGTTCCTTTACTATGCCATTAAACAAGGCATGACTATGGGTATCGTAAACGCTGGTCAAATGGCGATTTATGATGATATTCCAAAAGAACTGAAAGATGCGGTTGAAGATGTTGTTCTGAATCAAAACCAAGGTGAATCAGGCCAAAACGCCACAGAAAAATTGCTTGAAGTGGCAGAAAAATTCCGTGGTCATAGTGGCGCGCAGCGCGAAGCTGAAAACCTAGAATGGCGTAATGAATCCGTTGAAAAGCGTCTTGAGTATGCACTGGTTAAAGGCATCACCACTTATATTGATGAAGATACTGAAGAAGCCCGTTTAAAAGCCAAACGTCCACTCGATGTGATTGAAGGCGCATTGATGGATGGCATGAACGTGGTCGGCGACCTGTTCGGTTCGGGCAAAATGTTCCTGCCGCAAGTGGTGAAATCTGCGCGTGTGATGAAGCAAGCCGTAGCGTGGTTAAACCCGTACATCGAAGCTGAAAAAACCGGTAGCCAGTCTAAAGGTAAAGTCCTGATGGCGACCGTAAAAGGCGATGTACACGATATTGGTAAAAACATCGTGGGCGTAGTCTTGGGCTGTAATGGTTATGACATTGTTGACCTTGGCGTGATGGTGCCTGCGGAAAAAATCCTACAAACTGCGATTGATGAGAAATGTGACATCATTGGTTTGTCGGGTTTGATCACTCCATCTTTAGATGAAATGGTGTTTGTTGCCAAAGAAATGCAGCGTAAAGGCTTCAACATTCCATTGTTGATTGGTGGTGCGACCACATCTAAAGCGCATACCGCAGTGAAAATTGACCCGCAATATTCCAATGATGCGGTGATTTATGTGGCTGATGCATCGCGTGCGGTAGGTGTAGCAACCACTCTGCTGTCTAAAGAAATGCGTGGCAACTTTATTGCAGAACAGCGTGCTGAATATGCCAAAATTCGTGAGCGTTTAGCCAACAAGCAACCGAAAGCTGCGAAACTGAGCTATACAGAATCGGTTGAAAATGGCTTTAAAGTCGATGTGAATTATGTACCGCCAATTCCAAATACAATGGGTACACACGTCCTCACCAACTACCCACTTGCAACATTGGTGGAATATTTTGACTGGACACCGTTCTTTATTTCTTGGAGCTTGGCAGGTAAATTCCCGAAAATCTTAGAAGATAAGATTGTCGGTGAAGCTGCAACGGATCTGTATAATCAAGCGCAAGCCATGCTCAAAGATGTGATCGAGAATAATCGTTTCGATGCGCGTGCTGTATTTGGTCTATACCCTGCACAACGTACAGGTGCGGATACAGTCAGCGTGTTTGATGAATCTGGTCAGAATGTCACGCATACTTTTGAACACTTGCGTCAGCAATCGGACAAAGTCACAGGCAAGCCGAATTTATCTTTAGCAGACTTTATTAGCACCTCGAAAGACAATACGGATTACCTCGGTGGGTTCACCGTATCAATCTTCGGTGCGGAAGAGTTGGCAAACGAATATAAAGCCAAAGGTGATGACTACTCTGCGATCTTGGTTCAGTCATTGGCAGACCGTTTTGCTGAAGCTTTTGCCGAGCACTTACACGAGCGTATTCGTAAAGAGTTCTGGGGCTATAAAGCCGATGAGACTTTGGGCAATGAAGAATTGATCAAAGAGAAGTATGTCGGTATTCGTCCTGCTCCTGGTTACCCTGCTTGCCCTGAACATTCTGAAAAAGCAGTATTGTTTGACTGGTTAGGTTCGGAAGCGAAGATTGGTACCAAGTTGACTGAACACTTTGCAATGATGCCGCCTTCTTCTGTAAGTGGTTTCTATTACTCGCACCCTGAAAGTGAATACTTTAATGTGGGCAAGATTTCTCAAGATCAGCTTGAGGATTATGCACAGCGTAAAGGTTGGACACTAGATGAAGCGAAGCGTTGGTTAGCACCGAATTTAGATGATTCGATTGTTTAATTTAGAATAAAAAAATCTCCCCTAACCCCTCTTTTTCAAAGAGGGGGAATGTCATGTGATTCAATTTGTTACGTGACAGCTCCTCCCTTTTCAAAGGGAGGTTGGGAGGGATTTATACTTTACAATTTTAGCCTGAATATTGCCCACTCTAACTTTCATTTTACATGACCATATTTTTTTATTTTTAATAGGTTCTGGATACTTTAATCTACTAACTATTTTTATTTTTTCTAATGTATTCAATTGACCCAATAATATTTTTTTACGCCTTAAAAACCCAGTCAAGCCGTTCATCCCTGATCCTAAAAATGCTATATTTAAATACGCAGTCCCAATAATCTTATTATTAAACTCATATGTAATTAAAACTGCTAATAGCTGTTCTCTTAATTTACGAAATAAAGTCCTTTCATATCTTCCCGTAATAACTCTTACAAATTGCTGAGCTACAGTGCTTGCTCCTTGAAATTCTTTCTTCACATGCGTAAAGTAAATTGCCCTAAGCATAGCGTAATGATCAATACCGTAATGAAAATCAGATCTATGGTCTTCTGCTAAATACAAGACCTCAATTATTTCATCGTCTAATGCTATATTTAAGTTTTCTAAATAATTACAACATTTCGAAAAATCATTATTTAAATTATCTAAATTAAAAAATATAAAAACTTTACCTAACATATAAAATGGAATTGTGAAGAAAAAGTATAAAGTTTTCATACTTTTTCTCGAACTTCAGGAATAAACTTTTGAAATGCTGTTTTGGATAGACAAACTGTTCCTCTTTGATCAGCAACCATAGAATAAAAATCCCCTTCAAACTTTGTTGCCATACGATCACTAAAAAAGAAATACTTTTTCTTCAATTCAAAACGACAATAAATAGTCGATTGTCTTTTTTCACCATATTCTGTCGCATGTATAGTCGGCAGAGTAAAACTTGAAGTGCGACATAAACCACCTAATTAATTTAAAGAGTTTATGGAGTATATAAAATTGTCATACCATCATCTTAACTTTGAAGATCGTACTGCATTAATGCTTGAGTCAAGAAAAGAAGGCTTTTCAGCCAGAAAATTTGCTGAACTCATTAAAAGACATCCTAGTACGATCTATCGTGAGCTTAAAAGAAATAGCATCAATGACGTTTATCAAGCTCAATATGCTTCTGATAACACCTTCGCTAGACGTAGACGTGGTCACATAAAACTCAAAATCGATTCAATCCTCTGGAAATTTATTGTTGAAGCGATCCGTTGTTTATGGTCTCCTCAGCAAATAGCAAAGCGTTTAAAGAGATTTCCTGATTTGGATCAAACAATGAATGTAAGCCATACAACGATTTATTCAACGATACGAGCATTACCAAAGGGTGAGCTGAAAAAAGACTTACTATCCTGTCTGCGACATGAAAATAAAAAGCGAAAAGCTAACGGTGAACCTAAAAAAGATTCTATATTACAGGATATTAAAACTATTCATGAGCGCCCAACCGAAGTTCAAGAAAGAAAAATACCGGGTCATTGGGAAGCCGATTTAATTAAAGGTAAAGACAATAAAAGTTCGATAGCAACACTTATTGAACGAAAAACACGGCTCTGTATCTTGGCAACATTACCTGATGCAAAGGCAGAATCAGTGCGCAAGGCTTTAACTGAAGCTCTGAAATATTTACCCGCAGAACTGCGTAAAACATTGACCTATGACCGTGGACGTGAGATGTCAGAACATAAAATCCTCGAAGAAGATTTAGGCATAGATGTATATTTCTGTGACCCACATTCGCCATGGCAGAAAGGCACATGCGAAAATATGAATGGTTTAATTAGGCAATATTTACCTAAAGGGATTGATTTAAACCAGGCAGATCAGCATTATTTAAATCAAGTTGCCATGTCACTGAATACTCGCCCTAGAAAAGCGTTAGATTGGCTTACACCATTAGAGAAATTTGCTCAGCTTGTTGATTATCATAAGGCTTTTGAAACTGTCGCACCTCATGTTTGAATTCGCCGTCAATATATCTGGACCAAAGATATTCTTTTGAATTGAACCTTCTATGCTAGCTCGTGCTCTATGCTTACCTGTATATTCTAAAATATGTCTCAAATGTGTTTTTCGTTTTCCATAACTTGAATCTTCGTAAATTTTTTCAGAAGCGCCTCTTATATTATTTCCTTCTAGCCGTAAAAATAAATTATGCTGTAATTCCATTTTCTCATAAGGTCTATATACAGTTGTATTTGTTACTGATTTTAAAAACCACTGACCCGAAAAGTCTGGTAGCCCAAAAACTCTTTCTCGAATCCAGAAAAAAACTATTGCAATAATTATAGCAGCGAGAGTAGCCTCCCAAACATCTCCTAATGCAAAATCTTCAAAGATAAAATCAAAAGCCCAAGGTATATTCATATACTTCCCATATCAAATAGTAAAGCACTAAAGCCTAGAATAAATTTTAAGTTCTATTAGGGCTTGTTGAGAATTAACAAAGGCTACTGATTAATTTATAATAGTACTATGGATAGATACATACTTACTGATGCCCAATGGGCAAAAATGGAACCTTTTTGCCTAGGTAAAGTGACCGATCGAGGTCGTAGTGGAAAAGATAATCGATTATTTTTAGAAGCAGTCCTATGGATTGCCCGTACAGGCAGTCCATGGCGTGATCTACCTCCTCATTTTGGTAAATGGAATACCGTCTTTAAAAGATACCGTGATTGGGTGAAAGCTGGTGTATTTGAAACTATTTTTGCATCTGTAAATGAAGATGTTGATTTGGAATACGCCATGATTGATGGAACGATTGTTAAAGTTCATCGACATGGGCAAGGTGCAAAAGGGGGACTTTCAAACAGTCTATAGGTAAATCTCGAGGTGGAATGACCTGTAAAATTCTTGCCTTAGTGGATAGTCTAGGCAACCTTATTAAATTTCGATTAATGCCTGGTCAATATCACGATTTAGTAGAAACCAAACCTTTAATTGAAGATGTTGATTTTCAAGCATTACTGGCTGATAAAGCATTTGATGCAGATTGGCTCATCCAAGAACTCAATGAACGTAAAGTGAAAGTGGTGATCCCACCTAAATCTAATCGAAAAGTAATGAGAGCATTTGATACGATTATGTATAAATGGCGTCATCTCATTGAAAACTATTTCTGTAAGTTAAAAGAATTTAAACGTATAGCGATGCGTAGTTGTAAAACAGATACGAGTTTTGAAGCCATGATTCAATTGTGCGCGAGTTTAATTAACTCTCGGTAATTCTCAACAGACCCTAGCTCCTTTTAAAAAGGAGGGAGTAACATGAATCCACTACCATCATAAAATTCACGGAAAGTCACCCTTTCTTAAAGAGGGATTTAGGGGGATTCTAATTTAATAAGTTCTAATCTTTGCTCAACAACACAATAAATCTTCTCAACCACCCCATCAATCTCAGTCAAAATCTGCCTATTATCAAACCTCAGCATGTTCAACCCCAACTGCGCCAAAGCTTGATCCCTCGCCCGATCAGCCTCCAACCCTTCTGCTGTGTAATGCTGCCCACTATCCCACTCAATCACCAAATTTGCAGCAGGACAATAAAAATCCACGATGAAGTTGAGAATTGGTTTTTGCCGATAAAACTGTAGTCCTAAAATCTGTTTACGCCTTAACTTCCGCCATAACAGTTGTTCCGCATCGGTCATATTATTACGTAAATCATGCGATGGAAGTTTTAACTTCTTGTTATAAGGTTTCATTACAACTCACTTGGTTTTTATATCTTCTTTTAAGAACCTTGGCATAATATCTGCCAGAGAATAACAATACACGAAACATCATCATGAACAGTACTCAACTCATTCTAGGTGTTATCTTTAGCTCAATTGGCTTAGGCTATTTTTTGTATGGAAAAAAGCAAAAAATGACCGTACCTTTAACTGTAGGTCTAGTTTTAATGATCTTCCCTTACTTTATTGAAAGTAATGCATTGCTAGGTGGTATCGGCTTACTTTTATCTGCTATTCCCTACTTTTTACGCTTTTAATTCCACTAAAAATTAAGCTGTTCTAATTGAATCTCCACCACATTCCAGTGATGCATCATCTCCCGCAGTACCATAAAGTAAACCAAACTAGAAAGACAGTTATCGGCTACCTTCGACACATAGTATTCCCTAAGCTCAACAAAGGTATTAAAAGCACTTTCAAGCTGCACACGATCAATTTGCTGCTGATCTGGAAAAAATAATGTTAAAACCTTTTGGAATAACGCATCTGAAGTCGCAGCAGTCTTGGGTTGGGCATACTTCATCTGAACGGATTCTAACAGCTCCTCAATCACATAAATCATCGACTCAATAGCAAGCTCATCCAACAGCCCATGACGCATACTGTTTGACTGTATATAGCTTAAACCTTGATCTAGCTGTATATTCTGTCCATCCATTTCAAATGAAAGTTGGTCTAGGCCTAATGAAAACTTGAGAAGACTATTCAGATTAGTCATCGCTTCAAAACTCCAAAGTCAAAACACACATACCCAATGCATTTACATAACGATAATCACCCTACCGAAATGCAATCGCGCTATCTTCGTTTGATAAGATAGCGCGATTAAGACTGAAGGTCAGCCGTATTCCGTTAGTCTGCTTGCGTCTTTGGTAAAAAGAAAGTTGCCAAACCGAGTAAAGGCAATAACGAACACACGCCAAACACCCATTCAATGCCTTTGACGTCAGCCAAATATCCTAAGCCTGCTGCGGCGATGCCACTCACACCGAACATTAAACCAAACATCAAACCTGCAATCATGCCAACCCGTCCTGGTACGGCTTCTTGTGCATAAACCACCATGGCTGCAAAGGCAGAGGACAGTACTAAACCTGTGATAATCGACAGTACAGTCGTCCAAAATAGATTGGCATGCGGCATCATCAACGCAAACGGTGCCATGCCAACAAAAGACACCCAAATCACTGCTTTACGCCCAATTCGGTCTCCAATCGGCCCACCAGCAAATGTACCCAGAGCCACCGCAGCCAAAAAGGCAAAGAGATGTAACTGCGCACTTTGCAAACTGAGGTGAAACTTGTGCATTAAATAAAAAGTGAAATAGTTACTGATGCTGGCGATGTAAGTAAATTTGGCAAACATCAACACGCAAATGGTCGACAGCGCGATGACGAGTTGACGCCCATGCAGTTTGCTTTGCACTTGATGCGCTTTGGCAGCCAATTGTTTTTTACTGTGACTGATGCTCCAACGACTGACACCAAACAACACCCAAATCGCAAGTAAGGCAAATACAATCAACCATGCCACGGCATGCTGCCCAAAAGGCACAATAATCAGCGCTGCCAATAAAGGCCCAATCGCGGTGCCCGTATTGCCACCGACCTGAAAGGTCGATTGTGCTGTGCCAAAGCGCCCGCCCGAAGCCATTCGCGCCACGCGAGAGGCCTCAGGGTGAAAAGTCGAAGATCCCACACCAATCAATGCCGAGGCCATGAGCAGTACAATAAAATTCGGCGAAAAAGCCAAAAGCAAAATACCGCTAAAAGTCACCACCATCCCCAGTGGCAGTAAATAAGGTTTGGGATGTTTGTCGGCATAGAGTCCAATCCAAGGTTGCAGTAACGATGCCGTAATTTGATACACCAATGAAATCAGTCCCACTTGCGCAAAGCTTAAGGAAAAATTGGTTTTCAGCATCGGATAAATGGCTGGCAAAACGGCTTGAATCAAGTCATTGAGCAGATGCGCAACCGCCACAGCCCCCACAATTTTAATGATCATGCCTTGCGGTTGCTCATTGATCGTAGCCTCACCCATACCCTCTTTCATTTGAATTGAAGACGACATACCTCGCAAACTCCATGTATTTTTTCATCAGGCATTGATTGTAAAATGTCATTCATAAGACTATCTTCCAATAATCATTGTATAACCGACAATTTTAAACCACACATGCCAAACTCTCTGATTCAAACCGAAATGTCCGAATTGGTGATTGGACTCTCTTCTGAGCATACCTATCGGGAGATCACTCCTGCGCATACCCATTCGCGGGCGCAGTTTCTATATGCTTCGACCGGGATGATTCAAGTATTCACCCCGAACCATGTTTGGATCGTGCCACCGATGTGTGCACTATGGATTCCGACCCATGTTGAGCACAGTGTGATTTCATTAAGTCGAGTTAAACTCAATACCGCGTTGGTTCAGGCCGATGCAGCTGCACTGCTGGGGCAACATTGTTTTATTATTCAGGTCAGCAAGTTATTGCATGAACTGCTCATTCGGCTCAATGCGATTGAACACATTCCACCTTCCGAGCTGATCAGCTCAGATGAATTGTCTCGATCTCTACAGATTTTAATTTTTGATGAAATTCATAAGGCCAATCTGTTGCCGATTCAGATTCCATGGCCGCAAGATCGACGCTTAATGAATATTTGCCAAGCGCTTTTAAGTACGCCCGATCAGTTAAAAGATTTAAGCACATGGGCAGATGAAATTGGCACCAGTTCCAGAACCTTGATGCGCATGTTTCAAAAGGAAACGGGGCTGTCTTATCGCGCATGGGTTCAGCAAATGCATATTGCCCATGCCTTAAGTAAAATTGCCAGTGGTGAATCTGTTTCGCAGATTGCAAGATCTCTTGGTTATAGCAATCCGAGTGCATTTAGTACCATGTTTAAACGTCATTTGGGACAGACCCCGCAGCAGTTTAAATATAAAGATGAATAAAATGACACCCTCCCCTACGCACTCAGGCGATCGACAAATAAAATCCCATTTAGATGATCGATTTCATGTTGCACAATGCGTGCAGGAAAACCTTCAAAAGTACTTTCCATTACCTCACCAGTCAAAGTGTGATACAGCACCTTAATACTTTGCGCACGCTGTACCTGACCGCGTTCATTCGGCACACTTAAACAGCCTTCTTCACCTAAGGTCGTTGCTTGCGAAAACTCTAAAATTTCAGGATTAACCATGACCACGGCGTCCATTTCTGGCGCATCGGGATAGCGTAAATTTGGCCGTGAAGCCACAATAATGACCCGCTTTGAAATATAGACTTGTGGTGCAGCAATGCCTACACCGCTCCGCTCTAACATGGTCGCAATCATGGTAGAAGCCAACTGCATGAGCCAGTCGCTATTAAATTCTGCATCTGCGACGCGAGCGGCTTTGAGTCTTAAAATATCTTCACCACGTTGTGCAACAGGTAAAATGACACTCATACACAAATCCTAATTTTTATACCTATTTATTCTTTTTATATCATAAGCTTTTTATCTCGCCTGCGTTATATATTTACGTTGACCGTCAAATCAACGATGTTGATTCATGTATAATTTTTAGTTCAGCTCCAGTAAAGAAAGATTGATTATTCATTCAAAAAAGACTTCTTTAAAATCAAATATAAACCTTTATTCAGCTTTGGAAATATACGCATGGATGCAACACCACGTTTGACCAGAGAAGACAAACGTACCCTTGGGCTGTCATCACTCGGTGGTGCACTTGAGTTCTATGACTTTGTTATTTATGTTTTTTACGCCAAAATTATTTCAGAGTTGTTCTTTCCCGCAGGGCTCAGCCCATTTTGGGCCATGCTGAATACTTACGGTATTTTTGCCGCAGGTTACTTCTTCCGCCCACTTGGCGGTGTAGTCATGGCGCACTTTGGCGACCTCATTGGTCGTAAGCGACTCTTTAGTTTGTCTATTTTGCTCATGGCTTTACCTACCCTCATGATCGGGGTTATGCCGACCTTTGAAACGATTGGTTATGCTGCACCGCTGCTCTTACTTCTTATGCGAGTGGTACAAGGCATTGCAATTGGTGGAGAAATTCCAGCGGCATGGACATTTGTTTCCGAACATGTCCCCTCTGAAAAAATTGGTTTTGCCAATGGCTTACTTACGGCTGGTTTGTCACTCGGCATCTTGCTCGGTGCTTTAATGTCACTATTCATTTCTCTTCAGTTTAGTGAAGCAGCTATACATGATTGGGCATGGCGCATTCCCTTTATTGTGGGCGGTATTTTTGGCTTAGTGGCCTTGTATTTACGCAGTTATTTGAAAGAAACCCCAGTATTCAAAGCCATGCAAGCACGTAAAGAGCTTTCTAAAGAAATGCCGGTGAAACAAGTCTTAGCCCGTCATAAAACCGCCGTGGTGATTGGTATGCTCTTGACTTGGTTCTTAACTGCTTGTGTGGTGGTACTGATTTTAGCCATGCCAAACTTACTGACAGGTGCCTTTGGATTTGAACGTAGCGATGCTTTTCAAATGCAAAGTGCTGCGATCATCATGCAAATGCTGGGATGCATACTCGCTGGAATATTGGCTGATCGTTTTGGTGCAGCCAAGGTCTTGATTTTTGGCTCGCTCGGTGTCGCCGCTATCGCAACCATTTTCTATCACAGTTTAGGTGCGGTCAGTCCAACTACTGTGTTTGCACTGTATATGCTTTTGGGATTCTTTTCAGGCACGGTAGGGCTTGTGTCCTATAGCATGGTCAAAATGTTCCCTGCTCCGATCCGCTTTTCGGGCATTTCGTTTTCCTACAATGTCGCCTATGCCATTGCAGGAGGCATCACACTGCCTTTGGTTCAATGGCTCAGTCTCTATAGCAACATTGGCGCGATGTATTATATTTGGCTGGTCTGTTTGGTTTGCTTCTTCACAGCTTTGGTTTATCGAACTCAGTTTGAAACCAAGCCATAAAATGATAAAACCCTTCAATCGAAGGGTTTCTTTTTATGCAACATACTTTGAAAACATGAGGTCAAAACCTTTAGCTTAAGGTTTCTGCATGCAGATTTTGGCGCAGTTCATCTTCCACAATATCCAGCTCGATTTGGCTAAACTTACGGATTTCACCTTCAGCATGTTTTTCTAACATACCGCCAATTAATGGTACTTTCACTTTTACCGTCCATTCCAGTTGAAAGTGAATCTGCTCATCATTACCCGATACACTACGTTGGCACACGGCTTCTAAAGGTAAGTTGGGGTCTAAACGAACTTCCGAGCTCAATACAACTAAATTGCTGACGTCGGTACGTTGTAATCGAAAAGCATCTTTTAAAAATTTCTTCGCAATATCGGGAATATTGACATCCAAATTATACGCGCGCTTGAGGGTATAAATATCGCCGACTTTATTCGACTCCAAAATTTCCAACTTCTCACCGGGAATACGACGACAAACATTTTCATGTAAGCTGATATTGGCTGCGAGTCGACGGAAGTCATCCAATGAAACACCTTTGATGGTGGCATTGACTACAAACTGATGTGCCATAACATTAAATCCTTTATTTTTTGTTTTTGTAAACATCCATGCCCTGATCAGGACTGAAAAACTGGATCTCGTCATCCTGTAGAAGGGTCAAATATAGACGATGATCCAGCACCGACTATACCTTGATCTAGATATCAATGTGCGCCATTCTGTATGACAATATCATCTGCAATATAAATAAAAACCACGCGCTCAAAACAGGCCAAGCGAATGTCAAAATGCTCTGCCCCATCATCCAGTCCTGTAACCGCCCAACTTGCACTGCTGGGTAAATCACCCAGCCAAGTGGCCTGATAAAAATCCGCAACCGAAGCAAAGTCCAAATATCGCTGTGGACTTCCCTTTAACCGTTCAATGACCGACTCAAATTGAGCCAACTGTGTATATTTAAAGTCAATCAACATTGCCCAGCCTAAACACTTTTCAGTTGTTGTTTATGGCGTACCTGTGTCCATTGCCACCATCCAAAAGCCGCCAAGCCAACAAAGCCTACATATAAGCCAGCGGTTAGGAACAAATCTTTATAGATAAACATACCGACATAAACAATATCGACAAATACCCACAACACCCATGTCGCAATATGTTTACGACTGGTCCAATAGGTCGCCAACAGGCTAAACGCTGCGAGCTGCGCATCCAATAGTGGTACAGCAGCATCGGTCAAATACTTTAAGCTCAGACCAAATACTGCACCAGCCGCTGCGGCAAATAGCATTTGCAAAATCACTTGCCGAGCTGTAATCGGTTCAATCCGAATATCATGATCTTGTTGTTTACCTTTGAGCCAGTGATAAAAACCATAAAAGTTCACCACCACAAAGAAAAACTGCAAAATGGTTTCGCCATACAACTTATAGGTATAAAACAAATAGGCATATAACAAGAAAGCAGCGAAGTTAAACCACCAACACCACATATTGCGCTTAATGGTCAACGTCACCCCGATTAAGCTAATGATGACTGCAAATATTTCAAGGCTAGACATGGTTCAACTGGTATTCAAAGAAGTGCTGCTATTATGAAAAAAAACTCAATAAAGGCAAGACAATTCCACTCAATCTAAACGTCGATTTTTTTTCGGGGAATCTGAGCAAACTATCGAGTCACAGAATGAATACGCATAAATTTTGACAGTTTTCTAACAATCGTTTAAAAACTTATAAAACGATGCAGGAATAATCAAAATGTCAGAACAACAAGGTCGTGTCAGTCGCGAAGTTCGCGGTTCGTTATTTTTAATTGGTTTAGACCGCGCAGCCAAGCGCAATGCTTTTGATAGTCATATGATTCATGACTTATCACTGGCCCTTACCGAATATGAGGATGATCCTTCACTGCGCTGTGCTGTAATTTTTGCGCACGGAGAACACTTTACTGCTGGGCTTGATTTGGTTGAGTTGCAACCCAAACTCACTGCAGGCGTTTTCGACTTTCCCGCGTCACAAATTAACCCTTGGGGCACCAGTTCCAGACCTCGCATCAAACCCGTGGTTGTAGCAGTCCAAGGCTTTTGCTTTACCGCGGGAATTGAACTGATGCTCAATGCAGATGTGGCGATTGCCCATGCCAATACACAATTTGCCCAAATGGAAGTACAGCGCGGTATTTTACCTTTTGGCGGTGCAACGGTTCGCTTTGTACAAGCCGCAGGTTGGAACAAAGCCATGCGCTATCTACTCACAGGTGATAGCTTCAATGCGCAAGTAGCTCTCAATCTGAACTTAATTACCGAGGTCGTAGAAGCATCCACACCAAACGCTGCATTAGAGCGAGCATTGGCCCTTGCAGAATCGATTGCGCAAGCAGCACCACTCGCCGTTCAAGCTACGCTGGCTTCTGCGCAACAAGCAGTACAACACGGCGCAGACTATGCCTTTGCACATTTACAAGAGCACCTCGGCCCGCTACTCAAAACCCAAGATGTCCAAGAAGGTGTCATGGCGATGCTACAACGCCGACCTGCTCAGTTTAAAGGGCAATAAAGCTCAAAAGTCTGGAACGGACTTTAGTATTTAACAAAAAAGAAGAAACGATGATGCAAGCCACCGCCCATTTAGATTCGACCCCAATAGAGAAACAAACTGTAAAATTTTCAGCAACCGATGGTTATATACTTGTTGGTACACGTTATCGCTCATCTGAGCCGATCAAAGCCAACATCATTGTTGCCAGTGCAACAGGTGTACCACAGCAGTTCTATCGCCGCTTTGCCGAGTATGCAGTAGCTCTAGGTTATCAAGTCCTAACTTTTGATTATCGCGGTGTGGGGCTTTCTGCACCGAAACAACTCAAAGGTTTCAGCATGTCCTATTTGGACTGGGGGCAGCTAGACTTGTCGGCTGTCATTGACTCTATCCGCAAAGATGACAAACCTATTTTTGTGGTTGGACACTCTTATGGAGGCCAAGCACTCGGTTTAACCCACAACCATGACCAAGTCACTGCGATGTATTGCTTTGGCACGGGTGCGGGTTGGCATGGCTATATGCCGTTTCGGGAAAAAATGAAAGTGCACGTCATGTGGAATATTATTTTCCCGCCGATGGTTGCACTAAAGGGCTATCTGCCTTGGAGCCTGCTAAAAATGGGTACCGATTTACCTGTGGATGTCTACACACAGTGGCGAAAATGGTGTAAAAATCCGACCTACTTTTTTGCAGATCCAGATCAGCAACACTTACTGGAACAATATGCACAGGTCAAAACTCCAATCTATGCTGTTTCAGCACTGGATGATGACTGGGCTTTACCGAACTCAAGGCATGCATTTATGCAGCATTATCGGCATGCGAACATGCATTACCTCAATATTGAAGCCAATGACTATGGCTTGAAAGAAATTGGGCACATGGGATATTTCCGCCAAGGGGCCGAAGCCATCTGGGAAGATATGCTGAACACTTTGAATGGCTATTTATCATTACCAACCACTACGGAACGTTAAAGCTCTATGCGCCCACAAAAACTGAGTAAAGAACAAATCCAGTTGCACTGCATGCAAACCTTTAAAACCCATGGTTATGCAGGCACCAGTATGGATTTACTAGCAAAGTCTTGTGGGCTCAGTAAAGCGGCATTTTATTATTATTATCCCAATAAAGAAGCTTTGGTTTTAGATATTTTGCAAGTCAGCCAGCAATACTTAAACCATAAACTGTTCAGCATTTTGTGTGATACGCACTTAGAGTATTGCATTCGCTTTGAACACTTGCACCAGCAAGCTGTCCGCTTTTTTAGTGCGGGTGTTCAAGGCTGTTTAGTCGGGATGCTGTCTTTGGAAGTCCCACATTTATCCGAACAAATTCATCTCAAAATTCAATCGATTTTCCAAGATTGGGAATTGGCGTTGTTACACTACTTTCAGCAAGTCATGCCTATTGCTCAAGCTGAGGCACTGGCTAAAATCAGTGTTGCCGATTATGAGGGCGCAATTTTAATGACACGCTTAAAACAGGATGACTTCTATCTAACTCATGTTGGAGAGCGAATTCTTAAACAGTTATCCATATCTGTGATGGACGCTGAAGAGGCTTAAGCGAGGAGATCAATCACGAGTACGATGGCTTTTTTTATGCTCGCGTCCACTGCGGTCAATATGCGTATAAAACATGCCATAACGACTTACATAGTATTCAAGCGACTGATCATAGAAGCTCCAAAAAATAGACCATTCATTTAAATCCATTTTGCGAATTTGCGTCTGGGTTTTCGCAGGCATTTTGACCAATAAGGTACTTTGCATCAACGTTGCATCTTCTTCGACCGTGAGCAATATCGCTTGATCTAAAAATAGAGTCGCCACGTCATCGAACAGCTCTTGTTCATAAGCATCAACTTCAATAACACGCTCAATCTGAGGTGCTCTATTGGTATGCGTTGCCATTTGCACAGATGCTGCTTCCGATTCAACCGCTTTTTTTTGTCGCTTCAGAAAGCCGTGCTTTTTTTGAATTTTGACTATAATAATAGATGCTGCAACCAAAGCAATGAGTATGCAAATCATCAGTAAAAATGTCGCCATGCTCTGCTCTCGTAACAAATATTCCCTTTTAAAATACAGCATTATCGCTCAAATAAACACCAAATTAATTAAAACAGACTACGTATGAAATCAAATGCTCAATTCGATGACTTGTAATTGAGTATTGATTCTCAGACCCATTCAAGTGATTCAACACATATTCGTACAAACGTGAAAGGCATCACGATATGTGATTTTTCACTCACAAAATCACTATAAAAAATAATTAACTTAGTGCGATTGAACAACAAAGTTACATCCGTACTAACAGTAATTCAATTTAATAAATATAGTCGCTAGCATGAAATAGCTGTTTCTATAGCTCTAAGAAGAAAAGATGATACGGGCAGCCCAAATTCAGGACATTTCTGAAATTTTAGATGTCGTGCACGACAGTATTCGATCATGTATCAAAGACCACCATCGCCATGAAAGTACGATTCAAATTTGGCTAGAAAATAAAACCCAATCCAACCTGATTATGTGGATGCACTATAACGACAGCTGGGTCTATGTACTCAATCAGCACGTGGTCGGTTTTATTATGGTCAGTGATCAAGGTCGTATTTTACTTAATTATATTTCATCCGCTGAACAACAGCGCGGCATTGGAAAAGCTTTATTAGAAACTGTTATTGAACATCTTAAACGTAAAAAAATTCACCAAATGAGTTTAGAAAGCACCCAAACGGCATGCTCTTTTTATCAAAAACATGGCTTTCAAATCCACGTCCAAGACATCCCAAATCCAAAAATGGTGGCTATGGTTAAACTCTTATCCTAAGGGTGATTGACCGAAGCATGACTCAGCTAAAAATCACTCATTTTCATATGATTCATTGGGCATTTTCATCTGATCACGGCCCGCTTCTTTGGCTTGATACAGTTTTAAATCGGCCGCTTTCATAAGGTCGTGAATATTGGCATAACTCGTTTCACGATCCATCCACGACACTCCCATACTCAAAGTCACATAATCTTTGCCATCTAGGCGGTTATGATGCTCAAAGCGCGCACTGCGCACCGCATCTAAAACGGTTTGCATAATCTGGCTAATAATCACAATTGGGACATTATATAAAACAATGGCAAACTCTTCCCCACCATAGCGTGCTAAGTAAGCATTATGTGGCAGTACCGCACCAATCACTTTGACCAGATTTTGCAGGACTTCGTCGCCCTTTAAATGCCCATAGTAATCATTATAATTTTTGAAATAATCGACATCCATCATGGCAAAAACCAAAGTTGCATGACTATCTTGTTGTATTTCAACAAAGCGCTGCTGAATTTCTTGATTCAATGCACGCCGATTATAGGCGCCTGTTAAGGCATCAATTTGAATTTGATATTCGAGTTTTTCATTTAAGTCATGTAATTGAGAGGTGCGCTGTTGCACTTTTTGCTCTAAAGAATCATTCAATTCAATTAAATTATTATTTAAACGTTCGGTATGGTAAGTCTGATAAGCATAGTTACGTGATTGTCGGAACATCACCAAAAGTGCATACAGACTGGTAGAGATAAAAGATAGATGAATAGAATCAATCACATGTAGCGTTAGTAAAAAGTCATGAATGACCGATATACACAGCAATACCACGGCGTATAAATTGATTTTCGAATATTTTTGTTTGGTCTTTAAAGTAAGGTAAAAACCATAGGCAAAATTAAGCAAAATAACAATACTGAAAAATGCGCTATAAAAAGCCAGCTGCTCAAAAACAACTTGCTCGGATAACAAGGTAATGACGATATTCAAGGTCAAAACCAAAATGGAAACGGTATAAATCCAACGCTGTAAATAGTACTGATTGAGCAAATACATATAGCTCAAAAAAAACATGACCGCTAAATAGATAAATAAATATTCTAAACGTATGCCCCACAACCAGTTGATATCTAGGAAGGTCGTATAAGCATATGGCGCAGTAAAAAGATTATGTAAGGCAAGAAATAAAATAAAAATACCAAAAACAAAAATACTTTTACTATTCCGTTCATCTGAACCACGGAACATCGAGAACATGGTGGTGAACATTCCTACACCAAACACCACGCCACAGATCATGGCGATACTCATCATCAGTTGCTGATAATGTCGATTAATCGTTTTAGCAATGCCAATATGCATGGGGCTTTCAAGGCCGCCGCGTAAATTGTTAAAGTTTGAGGCTTGTATACTTAAAGTAAAATAGGGGCTGTCAGGGACAAAATAAGCAATCCGCGGTGCATTTTCTGTTTGCTGTGCTCCCGCATTATCCGCGACATCCCCTAAACGAACTAAAAAATCGCCATTGAGATAAACCCGATAAGCACAATTTTGATTGGGGATATGAATGGCTAGCCTTCGGCCAATAAATTCATCCGGAATTTTGAAATGACCGACAAAAGTCCCATAACCCGTATTACTACCTGTAAGTTCTTGAAATGAAATTGGCAATTCGGTAGTTTTAGAAGGGAGTTTACGACTAGGCTGAGAAATCAGCTCTTGGTCATAATAAGACCATGTACCTTTTAAATAACTGGTGGTTTGTTCGGTGAATTGAATGTCATTGACATTTTTTTGATGCAAATAATACTGCGTGGGCTCAGCTTCATATTGTGCCCACGTCGAAGGTATCAAACTTAAAACCAGCAAACAGCTTAAAACAAACCCAAACAAAGACCGTTTGCTCAATGAGCTATACAAAAGCGACTCTTCCCTTAAATACGCTCTGCCTAATAATTAATCTACAAATGTTTTTCTTAAAAACCAAGTGTTTTTACAAATGAATCAAATACATCCTTGTAATTGACTCTTTTATTTATCAATATTTTTGATTAATCACGTGTTTTTACATCATACAATTCAATTTCAAAAATCAAATTTGAATTGGCAGGAATAATATTGCCCATTTTACGCTCACCATAAGCCAAATGTGATGGCACGATGAGTTTACGTTTACCACCCACTTTCATGCCCATAATCCCTTGGTCCCAACCTTTAATGACACGGCCTGTCCCAATCACGGTTTCAAAGTAGTTTCCACGGTCTAAAGATGAGTCAAATTTGGTTCCATCTTCTAACCAGCCCGTATAATGTGTGGTGATTAAAGCACCTTTAACTGCTTCTTTACCTTCACCGACAACCAAATCAATAATTTCTAATTCTGCGCTCATGTTCTCGCTCCAACCTATTCAATTAATAAATCTAGTTAAACTGCATGCTTATTGCAATTTCGTCCATTCAATAATGGCTTGAGCATGGTCCCCAATTAAAGTCCACTCACCATCCATCACATTCAACTGAAGTTGCATGGTACGCTCACACAAGGCTTGAACTGCTTCAGTACTTGCAGTCGACAATTGCCAGATTTCTACATTGTTCAATGTCTTCAACTTACTGTTGCGCTTATACCACTCATCGACCGCTGTGCCATAAGTGACAATCGCCACCTGCTTACAACGTGCACTGGCTTTTTTCACTTTATCTTCGTCTGGGCTACCCACTTCAATCCATTTCACCAACTGACCCGTGAGGTCTTTTTCCCACAGCGCAGGTTCATTGGTTTCAAATAAATCTTTGGTAAACTCTAAAGCTTCATCCGCAAAACGTGCAAATGCCAACAAACGCACCATCAAACGCTCAATGGTTTCTGAAGGATGCAATGCCAAAGTCAGTTGATAGTCCCCATATTGGTGGACATCCATATTGGCAATATTCAAATCTGCCTTATAAATTGTAGCTTTAAGCGCCATACATACCATCCTCAAATTTGCCGACTAGCATATAAGATTTCGGCTTTTTTTGCTTAAAACAATTTAAGTCATTGCTCAATGCGGCATGCAAAAAGTGCGCTTTCAAAATCCATCCAATCTCTTTCATTTTGAACAATCAATTCAACTCGATTATCAATCCCTTCCTCGACATCTTGATAGTTAAATTGTTCTGGATTGAAATTAAATGCCTTCCATCCCTGATTGGTATGGAAAATTCCTTTAATCCGTCGCCAATCTTGCTGTTCACAAAGTAAATCTAATAAATCGTAAAAGTCAAAAAACCAACGCTTCGGCATTTTCCAACCTGCAACACTATAACCTTGCGCTGTTTCTACATAATGATACGGCAACTGTTTAATCTCGGGAAAATCTTGTTGAGTCGCTTTCAACTGTTGCTGAATGTTCAGTAAAGGCTGCTTGAGTCGTTTTGTTCCGATGTACTCAAAATCGATTTGCGTAAGCTCAATCTTGCCCTGCTCTGCCATCAACCACTGCTGAGCATAAGGCTGATATTCACTTTGCAGTTTTTCAAGAGCATCTTGATCTGTTTTTTGCATTTGAGCTTGATGCGAAACCACCACAATCTGCGCCGCTTTTAATTGATCCTGATAGAGATTTTGTGCTGTCCAAGCATAATCATGTAAACGCGAACCATCCAGCACGGTGATCGGCGCACGCACGTGCAGGGTCGAGTGCCAATGTGGCTCGGTCAGTTGCTCCAGTAACTGTGCTGGATGTCCCAAGCCTGTGGGTTCAATAAACAGCCGATCAGGCTTTTGTTCTGAGAGCAAACGAGACAGTGCTATTTGCATCGGTAGTTGGCTGCTACAACATAAACAACCACCTAGTAATTCTTTTACCGCATAGCCTTCCGTTTGTGGCATGAGCTGTTGATCTACGCCAATTTGCCCAAACTCATTCATCAGTACCGCCCAAACTTCATGTTCCGGTTTCTGACCTAACAAATGCATGAGCAAAGTAGTTTTACCCGCGCCAAGAAAGCCTGAAATAATATGCGTAGGAACCGCCTGCGGCATCGACATCAGTTTCAAAATTTTATACCTAGCATGGAATATGATAAAAACAACACAATAAAATAAGCCATCATCTTAATTTAAATAACCAATTTTCTCATCTCAAATCCATGGCATCGAACACTCAGCATTCAATTGGCTGACATTCCATTCATCGATACCCGTATTAGACAAACTTCCTTACATTTTACTCAGGACCAAAATTAAGCTTCCGCACTTAATTCGCATGCTTTGTACAGTTTATGTGAGTTTTCAAACATCCGCACTGATCATTAATTCTTCATTCCCTCTCAATCTATTCACAAAAAGCTTCTACTTGTTACTCAAAGCCCACCATTTTTTCATCATCTGTAGTTTTAGGTAATGTGCACTTTTCACATTGTTGCTTCGATTGAACCGTAGATATTCAGGCGATAGCATGAAGCTCAGTTCAAATTGATGTGATGATCAGTCTGAACTATTTTTATCTATAAAATATAAGGATGCCAAAACCATGAAACTTTCACACTTAATTATTGCAACATCTTTAACAGCTGCGAGCTTTGCAACTTTTGCTGCACCTCAACAAGCACCAGCTCAAGAAGACAAAGTTGTGGTATCAACCCAAGAAAAAGCTGAAACTACAGACTTAAGTGCAAATGCACCTGCTTCGGAAGCATCAGCAGAACAACCGAATCAAGAAAAAGCCGCTAAATAATTGAAATATTGAGAGATCCAGTGGCTTTACTCTCCTGCTGGATCGCAACAACTTTTTAGCGTCACTTGAAACCAAGATATATCCTGTCTTGGTTTCTTTTTATTTATGCGCATGGACTATAGAAGTTCGAGATCAACAGGTGCAAAAAGCCAAATTTGCGTAGTTTTCCCATATAAGCTTCTATTCAAAACATCAACGTCAGACATAAAAAAAGATCCCCTATGTAGGAGATCGTTTTTTAAAACTTAACTATGCGATGCTTTTTTATAAATACTGCACGAAGGATGGTGGTTTTCTTGTAAGCGCGCGACTTTACGTTGTTCTGCCGCTTCAAAACGACAACGCTTCCAGTCATTGTCCAAATTCAATGCAGGAATTTGTTTTGGCTTACCATTTTCATCTACCGCAACCATGGTGAAGTAACAGCTATTGGTATGGCGTATTGTACGCTTTTGAATATTTTGTGCTTCAACACGAATACCAATTTCCATTGAAGTACGACCGACATGGTTCACGCTTGCCAAGAAAGTCACCAACTCGCCCACATGAATCGGCTCTTTAAAATTAACTTTATCAACCGATAAGGTCACCACATAACTTCCTGAAAAACGACTTGCACACGCATATGCCACTTGGTCTAACAGTTTCAAAATGGTGCCACCATGCACATTTCCTGAAAAATTCGCCATATCAGGTGTCATTAAGACCGACATAGTGAGTTCAGACTGGTCATCCGCAGCCGCAGCAATTTGATCTAATGGGGACATCGCGTTCTCTAATTGGTAAGATAATAGGATATGTGACATTTATTATATCGGTTTTGAACGCTAAATTTGGTAACAAAACCATCATTATTATTTATAGTGATTTAAGTATCATTCAAAAATATATATATAAAGAAGACTAAGCTTTTGAATCTATAGGCCTTCTTTAAATTTTAATTTATTCAAAAACATTGTCGCTGTGATATTTTCGCAGCACATAAATGGCTTTGAGCCTCATTAGCATGTATTTCTAGTTATAGAAACACATGCTAGTCCAGTCCATTCAGGCTTTTATTTTGAGATCACACCAGATCAATGCGTTCGTGCTTGAATACTTTGAATATTCAATTTTTGCTTATAATTTTTCTGCGCAAAAACTTTTTGAATCTGTCCTAACTGTGCAACGGTTGCATCGACCCCAGCTTGCATGGTCAACTCACGTCCGCTGACATCAAAAATATGTACTTTCTCGCGCAAGTCTGGCTGAATCACAATATCGGCATTTTTCAGCTCAATTTGTGCAAGGTTCTTTTGCATAATATTGATATTTTGGTTAAACAGCCCCCAAACATTTGAGGTTTCGGTATACATCGGCTGCGCCAAAATATCAACTGCAATAATAATATCCGCCCCTAACTTACGTGCGACATCAACAGGTACTGGGCTGACTAAACCACCATCTACATATTCATCAGTACCAATCTTGGTTGGAATGAACATACTAGGGATCGATACCGATGCCCGAACCGCTTGCCCAGTATTGCCATAGTTAAAGACAACTTTTTTACCTTGTTTTAATTGCGTCGCCACCACATACATCGGGATAGGTAAGCGTTGAAGTGGGATATCGCTCACTTGTTCATTGACATAGTCTTCAACTTTTTGACCATCAAAGAAACCTTTCATGTCCAAACGAATATCGCGCACATCATTGGCTTTCATATTCAGCGCAATATCACGAATTTGATTGGCATTTTTACCGCTAGCATACAGTGAGCCGACGATACTACCAGCACTGGTTCCCACGATAAAGTCGGGACGAATCCCCGACTGTTCTAAAACTTGAATCGCACCAATATGCGCATAACCACGTGCACCGCCACTTCCTAACACCAAGGCGATAATTGGGCGGTTTTGTTCTTTTTTGAGCTGTTTAAAATTGATCTGGTTGAGTCGCTCTTGGGCTTCTCCTGACTCAGTTTCGGCTGAAAAAGCCTGACTTGGCGTTTCTTGAGCAACTTTTGGCATGCTTTGACAGCCGACTAAAGCGAGCAATGTAAACGACATAAGGCTAAGTTTAATGTTCAACATGATTCACCGAGGTTGAGATAGAGCGAAGTTTTCCAGCAGCATAGTGTATGAAAATCAGCAGTCCAAGTACTGTTGTTTTTCGTAAAAGCGTCATATTCCTTTATTATAATCTGTTTCAATTTTTCAGCATAATTCAACATGCACACTCAGCAGCTCACTCGCATCTTTCTGCATTTTTTAAAATTGGGCTGCTTGTCTTTTGGTGGGCCTGCTGCACATTTGGTGTTTTTTCACCGACATTTTGTACAACAACTTCGGTGGTTGAGTGATGCTGAATACACCCAACTGGTTGCTCTCGCACAATTGCTCCCTGGGCCGACCAGCAGCCAAGTGGGTATTGCCATTGGTTATCAACTCCAAGGCTACCGCGGCGCATGTGTGGCGTGGCTCGGTTTTACTTTGCCGTCTATGCTTCTCATGGCATGTCTTGCGGTACTGGGTCAACAGTACTTCAATCAACTCAGTGCGATGACACTACATAGCATTCAGTTGATCGTTTTTGCTGTGGTGATCTGGGCCTTTTGGCAAATGTTGACAAGTTTCTGCAACACTATTTGGCAATATGTGCTGATGCTACTTAGCACCTTGTTTCTTTACTTTGTACCATGGTCATTCAGCCAAGTTATCGTCATCTTAGTTGCTGCTTTCGTCGGGATTTATTTCGCATCAGATTCGACATCAAAGCTTCAAGACAGCAGCTTAAATACAAAAGCCCAAGCAAAGCAGGCTTATCTTTGGCTGATTGCCTTTGTTTTGCCTTTTGTAGTTTTTATAGTGTGGTATCCATCTTCTTCACTTTTCTCACAAAGTCTGTTTAGTTTTTACCAAGCCGCATCTTTGGTTTTTGGTGGCGGGCATATTATTTTGCCATTTTTACATCAAGACTTTGTTGCCAGCCATATTTTATCTGCCGAACAATTTGACTTGGGTTATGCGCTGGCTCAACTCATGCCCGGCCCCTTATTTAGTTTCGCCAGTTACTTAGGTGCTTTACTGCCTTTAACACCCTGTATAGTCAAACTACTTTATTATTCATACAAGATTCGAAAAAAACTCGAAATAACTCATCGACTGAGTCGATCAACCATTCTTTACGCTTACGTTTAACCCATGCCCACATGTGTTCTATAGGATTTAAATCAGGGCTGTATGCAGGAAGCCAAAGAATTTTATGCCCTTGTTGTTCCAATAACTCCTGAATATCTGCTCTTTTATGAAATGCTGCATTATCCATAACCACTACACTATTTTCTGGTAATGCTGGTATGAGGAATTGCTCAATCCAAAAATGAAAAACATCTGAATTGATTTTGCAGTCAAATAAACCGACTGAAAATAACTTACTCTCATGGATTGCTCCAATGGCATTGGTCTGATTCTTTAATTGCCAATTATATTGCCCTAAACAGGGTACTCCTTTTCGTGAGTAGCCATGAGGTCTATAATCATGTGACTTAAAACCACTTTCATCCAGATAAATAATCGGATGGTTTTTTTCTAATTCATTCACTTGCAGAATAAATTTATCCCTAAGCTTTGTATCTGCTTTAGGATGGCTTAACGTCTTTTTTTAACTGTAATATTTAAGCGCTTTAATGCAGCACCAATAGATGAAACACCACAATTAAAACGTGCAGCACGTTCATATTGATAAGCATCAGGATACTTTTCAACATCTTCACGTAAAGCATCATCGTTAATTTTAGAAGGTTTACGTACACGAGTTTTTTTAATCTCTATACGTTTCTTCCATTCAACAATGGTATTTTTATTAATTTCAAATTGTGCAGCTACCGCTCGAATAGAATAACCTTCCTCAAGCTTAGCTAAAATTTTACGTCTAAAATGTTCTGAATAACTCATTGCACCATTGTATTGGTTTTATAATGATTTGACTATATTTGGCTGAATGTGGTTCTAGCCACCTTAGCAATCTTTCTGCCCTCATTCTTTTTAATCTTTGCAACCTTGCCTTATTGGTCTTGGCTTATGCAGCAAGCTGCGATACGAAAAGCCGTGATTGGGATTAATGCTGCAGTAGTCAGTTTACTGCTGTGTTTAGTGATACAAATGGGACAAAGTTATTTCAAGCATTGGACTGACTTAGTTTTTGTAATCGCTGTTATTTTACTGCTTCGAACCAAACTCCCGATTTGGCTAAGCCTGATTTTAAGTTTTGCACTCTATCAGCTGTTGTTTTACTTTAACGGTTAAATAGCCATAAAAAAGCCCCTATCAATGTAGAGGCTTTTTTATGTACTAAGTGATTACCAAATGTCTGATTTCACTTTGTCTTTAAATTTAGGATGGTTATCCAATTTAAACACTGGCTCTTTCACACCTTGTTTCAGCTGTGCCAAATAGTCTTTTAACAGCATCAACAAGAATGGTGTTAACAGCAAAATAGCAAACAAGTTAATGGTGGCCATGATACCCATGAACAAATCGGCAGTGTTCCAAATGAGAGGCACACTCATCACTGAGCCGAGATACACCATAATCAAAACAAAGATACGGAAGACGAACATCACCTTGGCATTGTTATTGATAAATTGCACATTCCCTTCTGCATAGGCATAATTACCAATGACTGATGAAAAGGCAAACATGAATAAAATCGTTGCAAGGAAGTCATCACCCCAAGAACCAATTTGGCTCTCTAAAGCCATTTGGGTGAGCGCTACGCCTTCAAAGCCCGCATCATGATAAAGTCCTGATGCCAAAATAATAATCGCGGTACATGAACACACCACGAAGGTATCCACAAATACACCGAGCATTTGTACCAAACCTTGGTTTACAGGGTGCTTTACATCCGATGCAGCTGCCGCATTCGGTGCTGAACCCATACCTGCTTCATTAGAGAATAAACCACGTTTAATCCCCATCATCATTGCCATAGAAACCATCGCACCAAAGAAACCACCAGCAGCAGCTTCAAACTCAAAAGCTTTAGAGAAAATGAGCTGGAAGATATCAGGTAAAATAGCGTAATTAATTACGGCGATATATAAAGCAACAGCCAAATACAACAAGGCCATCAATGGCACAAAACTTTCTGCCACTTTGGCAATACGTTTGATCCCACCAAAGATAATCATTGCTGTCAGCAAGACTAGACCTAGTCCAACCCAAGACACCACAATATGTATGCCACCGAGTTCAAATGCTAGATTGGCTTTATCCCATCCCCATGCATGTGCTGTTGCACCTGTAATTGCATTGGCCTGTACTGCGTTAAACACAAAACCATAGGTTGAAATAAGCGCAACAGCAAAGACTACACCCAGCCATTTTTGTTTCAGGCCTTGGGTAATATAGTAGGCAGGTCCACCACGGAACTGTTTATTTTCTTGGTCGCGCACCTTGAACAACTGTGCAAGAGATGACTCAACAAAAGCCGAACTCATACCCAAAAATGCAGTGACCCACATCCAAAATACTGCACCCGGTCCACCAATCGCAATTGCGATCGCAACACCCGCGACATTACCTACACCTACACGACTTGCAAGCCCAGTGACAAAAGCCTGAAAAGGTGTAATACCATGATCATCATCACATTCCTTACGGCTTGATTTCATGACCTTGATGCTGTGCAAAAATAAGCGAACTTGTACTGCACCCGTAATTAGCGTGTAAAACAAACCGACCGCAACAAGGAAAATCACCAAAAAGTCCCACAGAGGTCCATTCAGTGTATTCACCCACCCGAGTAATGTTTCATTTAATTGATCATTCATCTCGATATCCTAATTATTGTGAGAGACCTGAAAGCAAAAAAGCCCTAGTTTCCTAGGGCAAATTGCATTTCCAATTAGTTAAAATATTGCAAAATAGACTGAATGACAGCCACGTTAATCAAGTCTACAAAGAATGCACCACATAAAGGCACAATTAAGAATGCCTTATGCGAAGGACCATACATGTTGGTAATCGCCTGCATGTTTGCAACCGCAGTCGGGGTTGCACCCATACCAAATCCACAGTGACCCGCAGATAGCACCGCAGCATCGTAGTTTTTACCCATCACACGGAATGTCACAAATGCAGCATATAAGCCCATCGTAATTGTTTGTGCACCTAAAATCACCACAAGCGGACCTGCAAGGTCAGCCAATTGCCATAATTTCAATGAAAGCAAAGCCATCGCAAGGTACAACGACAATGATGCATTACCAAATACATCAATCGCACGGTCAAAGATTTGAACTTTGAAAATACCTTCCAACACATTACGTAAAATCACACCACCTGCAAGCGCCCAAACAAAAGTCGGTAACTCAAGCATTGTGCCTTTCATATGGCCAGTCATAAAGTCAGCAAAAGCCAAACAGCCTGCAAACAAACCTAATGTGGTAATCGCATTATCCGCAGTGATTAAACGCACACGATGTGGATATTCAAACGGTACATATTCTGTTGAATTAATATCAGTCAGTGGTGTGTTATCACTCTTTTCAATTTGTTCATTGGTACGTGGCGTCGCCAATTGATAGCGGTTAATGAGTAACTTCGCTAGAGGACCACCAATCAAACCACCGATAATCAAACCAAATGTCGCACTCGCCATACCCAAAGCTAATGCACCTTGGATACCATGTTTAACTTCTAGAATTTCACCCCAAGCACCCGCAGTACCATGACCACCAGTTAAGGTAATTGAACCTGCAATCAAACCAATAAGTGGGTCAATACCCAATAAAGTTGCAAGGCTAATGCCGACAAAGTTTTGCACCACAATAAATGAAGCGACAGCCATCAAGAAAATAACCAGACCGATCCCGCCCTCACGCAATTTGGCAAAGTTTGCACTTAAACCAATTGAGGAAAAGAAAATCAGCATAAAGCTTGTTTGCAATTCGCTACTGGTCGTGATGCTATAGCCCCAAAGACTATGCACAACCAAGGAGATAATCGCTGCAACTAAACCACCTGCGACTGGCTCAGGAATGTTGTAGCGTTTCAAGAAACCAATTTTATTTACCAAGAAGCGGCCAAGTAACAAAACAATGACAGCAGCAATCAAGGTATAAAAAGCGTTAAAAGTAAATTCCATGACAATTGTCCATAAAGCGGATGCTTAGATTTTGTTATCTGGCTAATAAGCCACCGAATCCATTGATACTTCAAGAGATATTTCGTAAATCTGAGACAAACTCAGTCTTGCGTATGGAAATTCAGGCAATGGGTAAATTGGTAACAAACTAAGCGATCTGATGCATAACATGTTCAGTTCTACACGATGAGTAAACTGAAATAACGTAATGCCCAATAATGTTTGGACACAGATACGGTTTTTTGAAAAAAATCACAAAACCGCCCCATATTGCTTTAAAAACAAGCAATAAATGCACAGTATGGGCGAAAGACGGACATTATGCAGATTTTTTATAGATAATCTTTATTTTTTTACAATAATTTCCAACTATTTCACTTATTCTTTTCTGACTTAATACTTAAGTCTATATTCAAAATGTATTTAGTCTGTATAAATTTCTCGACTAAAACAAAACAGGAGCCTAAAGCTCCTGTTTTTAAACTACATCTATATCATCACATGATTAGAAGCTGTATTTCGCCATTAAGCCAACACGGTTGTCTTTGTAGCTATTACCAGCAAAGGTATCACGTTTACCATTGATATATTCAACACCTAAGTCCAATGGCTTAACTGGTGAATAGATGAAGTTAATCCATGCTTGGTAAACTTCTTCGTTTGCAGCTGTGTTTAAACGCGCGTAATCAGTACCATCATCCGCAAAGAGTGCGCCATACGCTAAAGTCGAACGTAATTTTTCGTTGAATTTATATGTACCACCCACTTGTACACCGAATGCTTCATTCTGTGCAATCTTGTCATTTGCAGCATTAACCACATATGCAGAATTACTGCCATATAAATAATTGCTGTTACCGTCAACATAAGACACATCAGCACTTAGTTTTAGTGGGTCCATTACTTGATAGTTTACACCAGCAGCTAAGCCCCAAGCTGTATCAGAGTCGTCAGCCGATTTATAGTTTTCAACTAAAGCACGTGCAGACACAGAGCCTTTACCGCCAGCAAAACCTTGTGTCAATTTCGCAGTTAAGTTCGGTACGCTATATTTAATATTTGTACCACTGCTGCTTCCCTCTTCAGCAGAAATAAATAATTTCGTTGCTGGTGCTAAATTAAAGCCATAACGTACTTGAGGAAGACGCGCTGTACCACCACCCACGTTAGTCCCGAAGTCAATCATTTCTGGTGCATGGTTAGACAGGAAGTTAGATGTAGTTTGACCAAATAACCAGTTGTTATACGTTAAATATGCATGACGGATACGAAGGTTTTCACTTTTATCGTTATCGGTACTTGCAAAGTCAACTTCTACTTTACCACCCAATTTGTTATCACCAGCCACATTGGTATTGAAATCAAAACCTAAACGCGTAGTTTTTGCTGTTGCACGAAGTTTATCTTTAGTTTGACCATTTGAGCTTGAAACTTTGTTGAAGTCGTCATCCGCACCTTCAATAATATAGTTTGCATCGCCACGTACATAACCATAGAAGTTAATGTCTGCGCCAGACTTAGATTTGAACGAAGACAGTGGAGATTCAGCTTTTACAGGAGCTGGCTGTGCTTTGACTTGTTGAATCTGAACGGCTTGTTGTTGTTGAACTTGTTGCTGTTGTTGCATTAATGCTTTTAGCTCTGCAACTTCAGCGCGTAATTGCGCGAGTTCTTGTTGTTCTTTGGTTGCAGCATGAGTTGTTGTCATCATCAGAGCAGCCACACTAAGTGCTAGGCTTTGAGCGATAAATGGCTTTTTATTGATGGCTAAACGCATACACAAACTTCCTTTATTACATTGTTAATAGTGAATCAAAAATTCCATTTCAGTAAAATTTTTTGCACAAAAGACCACTCCGTTTTGGTCTTTTCATATGCAAAGTAATCTTATAAAGATGAAAAATCGCACATTTCGATGTTTTAAGATATGACCTTTTATTACTCTTGCCACTAAAGTCTAATGCCATCAATTTTGAACTATAATTGATGTTATTCGCGATTGGCTTTGAAGCATCAAATTACAATTTAGACAGACTTTTGCAATAATTAAGTAACAATTCTTCATATTTTCTTAAATATAGACTGAGTTTTATTTGATATCTATACTTTTTTCTTATAACTAAAGTCTTAGTCTAATCGATAACCACCTATGCTCAGTGATGGGTCAAAATCACACCTTTGCACCAAAAAACCCCAACTATTCAGACGATTATTGCGCATGATAAATAAAATATCCGCAAGCACGAATACACGGTTATGGCAAATAGATGTGCTCATAGGAAAACTCCTAACAAAATGTTTGAGCAAACTCGTCAAACTCAATTTAGACCGTCTGAACATCCTGAAAAAACATCTAATAATAAGAAACTTTTGCATATTATCCAGAAAAATGGATTTCGCCTTTTATTGAGCACCGCAGCGAAAATGGTTGGGGCTTATATGGCTTGCTTAATATTCAAAAAGGTGAAAAAGCGAAAATCGCACAGCAGCAATCATGTAATGACTAATTTTTTGATACACCTGTTGGACTATTCTTCACAGTCAATCCAGCCATGGGCATCAGCACGAAAATGGATATTGCCATGATGATGCAAAATGTCATGATTACAGCCAAAGCACGAGACTCAGTGACTTGCCCACAAGCCGCATGAAATCATCTTCATGCTCTCGTGTTGAATATACTTGATGCTGCACAATTTGAAGAATTGGTCTGCGGCATGACGATGGGTTATGCGGATCCTGAGCAGATCGTCAATCGCTTTATAACACCACGCGTGCCAGTTGAAGATTTTGCAGTATTCTTAAACAATGAGTGAGATTTAAAGCATTCATTTAAATATAAAAAAGAGACTAAAATGAGTCTCTTTTTTATATAGTCACGACTTAAATTTTTAGGCTTTTTCGTGCTCAAGCTTAAACACATAATACAAAGCCAAAGCCACAAAAATAGCCATCACAATGGCCATATTCAAAAGTGCTGACCAGAGTAGAAAATTAAGAATCACACCACAAAGTAGACCACAACCAAATTGCATGCTGCCCATAATCGCACTAGCCGTTCCTGCCCGTGCACCCTGCTCAGACATTGCAATCGCCATGGCATTTGGCCCTGTAAAGCCGATTGCTGCGACAGCGAGAAACATCCCTGCGCAAACGATATATAACGGTGCATGCGTCATGCTACCCGCTACCAACAGCAGCCCCACACCAGCCAACTGCAAAAAACTGCCTAATTTTAAGCGCTGAAAAACACTTAACTTTTGTGCCAAGCGCTTATTTAAGGTTGAGAACAGCATAATCCCAAGCGCATTGACACCAAAGGCATAGGCAAAAACTTGCTGACTTAAGCCGTAACCATCCATCAGAATGGCAGCAGAAGCACTGATATAGCAAAAGAGTACAGCCCCAGCAAAGCATCCAACAAACATCGGGCGTCTAAAGCTCGAATCTTGCAAAATCGCGCCATAAAGGTTTAAAACTTGATTAAAGTTAAGCTTTAAACGGCGCTTCGGGTCTAAAGTTTCTTCAAAGAAAAAATGTACGCAGCACAGGCTTCCCAAACCAACGACCATCAAAAAGGCGAAAATACTATGCCAACTACTGAAACTCAGTACCAGCGCGCCTAAACTCGGTGCAATAATCGGCGCGATGGTGGTCACAATCATCATACTGGCAAATGCTTGGGCTGAGGCTTGCATATCTAAACGATCACGAATCGCAGCACGGGCAATCACCACACCTACACAACCGCCTAAGGCTTGCAAAACCCGAGCAGCAATGAGACTCCACTCACTGTTTGCAAACACACACAGTAAACTGGCAATAATGTAGAGACTCAGGCCAAAATACAGCGGTTTTTTCCGCCCAATTCGGTCACTTACAGGTCCATAAATTAGTTGTCCAATAGCCAAGCCTAAGAAGTACGCAGGTAAGCTGTTGGCCACCATTTGTGTGCTTACCCCGAAGTCATTCGCCATTTGTGGCAAAGCTGGCAAATACATATCAATCGATAGTGGACCGAGTGCAGTCAGTGAAGCAAGTAAGAGAATCCAAGCGTTGGAATAGACCGCTTTTTCCTGTGTAGTCGACATAGGATTAATTTATGTTTTGGAAGGAGAGTTTGCAGACAAGTTTACACGCTCCATAGTATGATTTATAGCAGAGCAGGTGAAATTTCACATATTCTCATATTTGAAAATTGTCCAACCCTAAGTGACAAACAAAGGTGCCCTTTGAAAGCATGGCTGACCAGTCTAAAACAGGCTACTTATAATACAACCTTCATGTATAACCTCCGCATGGTTATTACTTTTGCAGGGACGGCTTTTGTTCCATATTTTATGGGTTTTCAGCTGGCAACTATTCCGCTGACACTCGGCGCAGTTGCTGCGGGTTTAAGTGATATTGATGACCGCTTTTCCGTGCGAATCATGAATTTAATTTTTACCTATATTGGCTTTTTCATTACCGCAACGTCGATTTACTTTTTATTTCCACATCCAATTTTATTCGCACTGGGTCTAATCGTTTCGTGTATTGGTCTAATTTTACTGGGCTCACTGGGACGTCGTTATGCCACCATTTCCTATGGTTGCTTAGTGGTTTCCGTTTACTCCATGCTCGGTGTCGGACTTTTTGACAACTGGTATACACAACCATCTCTGCTGGTGATTGGAGCAATTTGGTATAGCGTTATTTCAACTATCAGTTTTCTGCTCTTTCCCGTTCGTCAGGTTCAAGACAATCTATCGAAGTGTTATTCCTCACTCGCCGATTTTCTGTTTGCCAAATCCAACCTCTTTGATGTCGATATGACAGCAAACAGCTATCAACAGAGTATGATTGAACTGTCGTTGGAAAATGGTAAATTAATTGCAATTTTCAACGACATGAAAACCGCCCTACTCACCCGTTTAAAAGGTGACCGTGGACAACGAGATACCCGTCGCAGTCTGCAATATTATTTTGTGGCACAAGATATTCACGAGCGTGCAGATTCAGCACATATTGACTATCAAAAACTCGCGAAAATTTTTCAACACAGCGATATTTTATTCCGCTTTCAACGAATTTTATCCATTCAAGCCAAAGCCTGTAAGGACTTAAGCACCAGCATTTTAAACCGTCAAACCTATACCCATAATAAGCGCTTTAAACATGCTTTTGAAAATCTCCGTTTATCACTAGAAAAGCTCAGAGACGAACAACAATATGACCAAATTTGGGTCAATGCTCTGTTTTCACTGTATCAAAACTTAAAGTCGATTGATGCACAGCTACGTAACTTAGAAACTGAACGCAATATTAAACTCGATAAAACCAAACATATCGAAAGCCAGCTCAAAGATGATGATCTAAAAGGCTGGGATGACATTAAGGTTCGGATTAAACAACATCTCACCCCAGAATCGGTTTTATTTCGACACGCGATTCGTCTGTCTATCGTGCTGTTAGTTGGATATATCTTTGTTCAAGTCACCAACATTGAATATGGGTACTGGATTCTACTTACAGCGCTATTTGTCAGTCAACCCAACTTCAACGCAACCAAACGTCGTTTACGTTTACGTATCATAGGGACTTTGGTCGGAATCATTTTAGGGTATGCCGTATTGTACTTTGTACCTTCGATTGAAGGACAACTTCTCGTCTTGGTCATCAGCGGGGTACTTTTCTTTGAGCTTCGTAGTAAACAATATGCTCAAGCCACCGCTTTCATCACTATTTTGGCGCTGATTAATTTCAACTTAGATGGTATGGGATACGAAGCTGCCCTTCCGCGCATGATGGATACCTTAATTGGCTGTGGTTTGGCATGGTTAGGTGTAAGTTTTATTTTCCCAGACTGGAAGTTCCGTCGCCTACCCCGCACAATTTATCGTTCGCTTTCCGCTCAATGCGATTATTTGGCAGAGGTAATTGAACAGTATAAGTCTGGACGCAACAATGGCCTGAATTATCGCGTGGTCCGTCGTGCGGCACACAATACCGATGCCGAAGTTGCTTCACTCATTTCCACTTTAGCCACCGAGCCCGATTTTGACCCAACGCAAAAAAGCTTGGCGTTTGAGTTCTTGTGTCTCAATCATACTTTTATTAGCTATATTGCAGCTTTGGGGGCTCATCGCGAAAAAATTGACGACCCAGAAATTTTAGAATTGATGGATCGCGCTTTTGACAATATCCAAGGTGCGCTCCTGCGGGATGAAATGCCTGATTTAACTGCGCAAAATATGCTACAGACCATTCGTCAGCGTTTAAGCCAAAATAATGAGGAAGATCAGAAAGCATTGATCATTTTACAACAGCTTTCGTTGATGTTTAGCATCTTGAATCAGTTTAGTCGTTTGAAGCAAAGTTTAAGCCACGAACGGGATCATGAGGCCACAGAACTGGCTTCATTATAATTTGGGTGATTTTGGAACAATATACTCACTGAAATGCTCTAAATGATGCTAAACTTTTTGCAGTTTTAAATCTGTTACTTTCACTATGACCGCGAAAAATTTATACGCTTATACTTTACAGCCTGTGACCTATGAAATCACTGAAGCTGAACAACGCGATGCTCAATTAAAAATTTGGCGTAGCACAAACAAAATTAGCATTAAAGCTTGGATCATCATGGCTGTCGTTACAGCCCTTTCGATTCTTGGCCTAATTTTACTCAAAAATTATTCAACCATCTTTTGTTGGGTCGCAATCGCCTGCGTCGTAGTTTACCTTTTAGTCCGTAAATTCGGTTTAGAATGGTATGTGAAGCGCAAAATGAATGAATTTCCAGTACAGGAAATTAAAGGCATTCGTTTAGGTGTACAACCTCACGGCCTGATTATGCGCCAGAAAATGGGAATGCAAGAAGGTGTCGGTGCAATTGGTTGGAAAGACATCTACGAATGGTACAACACACCTGAGTTTTTGTTGATTAAATTCAAAGTGAAAGGCCAAGAAGGTGCATACATTCTGCCAAAACGCATGGATAGCAAAAACTTCTCGTTTAATACGATTCGTAAACATTTAAAAGAAACAGTTGGTGAAGCACAGCCACTTTAAGTCCTGCTTTCTCCTCTGTAAAAAACCTCCAACTTTTGGAGGTTTTTTTATATCCCAAACCCTCGAATACAAATGATAATGAGAATAAATATTAATTTCTAAATCCATATTATCTTCTCAATCTTCAGGTATAATTTCCGCACAACAAATCGCTCACCATTAAGTATCGCCATGTTTAAAAAAACATTTTTCCAAGTGCATTGGTTTTTGGGAATCACTGCGGGTCTTATCCTGTCGCTTATGGGCGTCACAGGGGCCATCTATTCTTATGAACAACAAATCTTAAAATGGATGAACCCAGAAAGCTATACCGTTCAAGCAACACAAAACAATAAATTAACCCCTGCTGAGCTGTATCTACATTTCCAAAAACAAGATCCTGCCATCAAAATCAATAGTATTACGATTGCTCAAGAGCCAACCACTTCAAGTACGGTTAATATCGAGAAAGAAGGCGCACGTCGTGGTTATAACATGATGGTGAACCCGTATACTGCTGAAGTCTTACCCGAAGTTAAAGGCCGTGAGTTTTTTAACTTTATTCAACAGTTGCACCGTAATTTAACTGTTGGTCCTGTCGGTAAACAAATTACTGGCGCTTGTACCCTCATGCTTATTTTCTTTGTATTGAGTGGCCTGTACTTACGTTGGCCCAAACGTCATTCCATCAAACAATGGTTTTTTATTAAACCTAAATTGAAAGGACGTAACTTCATTTGGGATTTGCATGCTGTTGTTGGTACTTGGGTGGTGATTTTTTATCTGATCTTGGCCTGTACAGGACTGTACTGGTCTTATGATTGGTGGCGCGATGGCATGTTTAAAGTCCTCGGCGTTGAACGCCCACAAGCACAAATGCAAGAAGGACCCCGTCCAAATACTGGTGCAGCTCAAGGCCCACGTGGCGAACAGGCTGGTGCTCGTGGTGGCGAATCACGTGAGCAAGGTCGTGGCGGGCCACAAGGTGAGCACGCTGCACGTGGCGAACGTGGGCAAAGCGAACAACATGGCGAGCGTAAAGGCTTATCTCCTGAACAAGTGCAAATTGCTTTAACCCAAACATGGACAGGATTTAACGCACAAGTTGGTCGAGACTATTCAACCCTGACCCTAAATATTCCGAAAAAGTCTGACGGTACACTTGAGCTTTCATTTGTAGATGCAATTCCACAGCATGAGCGGGCGAGAAACTCAGCGGTCTTCAATTATCAAACTTCACAAATTGAAAAAATGGAGTTGTATGAGCAGAAGAAGCTGAATGAAAAAATCATGAGCAGTATGCTTCCTGTGCACCGTGGTAGCTTCTTTGGCCCAATTTATCAATTCTTTGCCATGTTTGCATCACTGATGATGCCACTGTTCTTTGTAACGGGTTGGATGCTGTATCTTAAACGCCGTAAGCAAAAGAAACTCACCCAGCAAGCCCGTGGTGGAGCGTTGAATGTTCCGGTTGATCCACATGCGAAACCATGGCTCATTGCCTATGCAACTCAAACGGGTGTTTCTGAACAAATTGCTTGGCGTACTGCAACCAGCTTACAAGAAGCAAGACAACCTGTAAGCGTTAAAGCTGTACAACACTTAACACAGGATGACCTAAAAGCTGCTGAGCAAGTGCTTCTTGTTGCAAGTACTTATGGCACGGGTGAAGCACCTGACTTAGCCAGTAGTTTTGAAAAGAAATTTTTAAATACAACTTTGGATTTGTCACACCTTCACTATGCCGTGTTGGCTTTAGGCTCTCAAGAATATCCTGACTCCTATTGTAGTTTTGGACATCGTATTGACCGTTGGTTAAAAGCCAATGGCGCACATGCTTTGTTTGAAATAATTGAAGTCAACAACGCAGATAACAATGATATTCAACGTTGGAACAGTGCTCTTGCCTCTGCAACCAAACTTGAGCTTCAAGCCATGAATATTGACAAAACCTTTGATCAATGGAATTTGGCACAACGTGAAGTACTCAATCCAAATAGTGTCGGAGCACATGCTTATAATATTGAGCTAAAAACCAACTTCGATGCAACATGGCAAGCAGGTGATATTGCTGAAGTTCAACCAGGTAACAGCACCGCACGTATCCAAGCCTTCATGCAAAAGCATCACATTCCAGCACAGAGCATCGTTGAGTCTTTAGCCATTTCAATTGAGCAAGCGCTTTGGGATAAGAACCTCAACACAGAGATTGAGCCTTTTGCCAATTTGGAACATTTACTGGAACAGTTGAGCCTTTTACCTACACGTGAATACTCGATTGCAAGTGTACCGACTCAACAAGTGTTACGTTTGGTCGTACGCCAACAGCAAGATTCAGCAGGTGAACTGGGCTTAGGTTCTGGTTGGTTAACCCAACATGCCGAGCTTCAGCAACCTATCGCACTACGTATTCGTACCAATGAATCTTTCCACTTGATCAATGACAACCGTCCTATCATTTGTATTGGAAACGGCACAGGCATCGCTGGTTTAATGAGTCTACTCCATGCACGTACCCGCCTAGACTATACGCAAAACTGGTTGATCTTTGGTGAGCGTCAACGTGAACATGATTTCTTCTATCAAAGTACGATTGAAGCGTGGCAAACCACAGGCATGCTACAACGCTTAGATTTAGCCTTCTCACGAGATCAAGCAGAGAAAGTCTATGTACACCATAAACTACGTGAACAAGCCACTGAGCTTAAAACATGGGTTGAAAATGGTGCCGTAATTTATGTCTGCGGTAGCATTAATGGTATGGCTAGCGATGTCGATGCTGCGCTAATTGAAATCTTAGGCGAAGAAAAATTAGATCAACTCCGTCAAGAAGGTCGTTACCGTCGTGATGTTTACTAAACACTAAGCCCAAGTGAAAACCGAGCCACAGCGCTCGGTTTTTTTCATGCATAAATTTGCTAGAATCCATGCAAACGATACCCCACAAGCCTGTATGCAAAAATCAAAAAGAGTCATTAGTTTTATTATCGGGTCATTACTGTTCGCAGACGGCTTATATTTTGTTTTACAACTACGCTTTAATTTTGGCACGCTCCTGCCCTTATTGATTGGACTAGGTCTGATCATTTATGCACTGGCCTATCCTAAACTTATCGCCTATATTCAAACCAATACAATCAGACAATCAATATGGCGTTGGGCTTGGGCGATTTTCTTTGTTTGGGTTTTTAGCTTAGTCATTTTCTTCGTCTTTTTAGGGTTTTCAAATCAACAAAATACCCCTCATGTTGCTGTACCCGCTATTGTAGTTCTTGGGAGTGGTCTGAAGCATGGAAAACCGAGTCCAATATTGGCCAGCCGTTTAGATCAAGCGGCAAACTATGCCAAGCTACATCCCAACAGCATTATGGTCGTCAGTGGTGGCCTATCTTTTCAGCAAAAAAATAGTGAAGCTGAAGCAATGCGGCAGTATCTGATTGATGTACACCATATCCCAGCACAGCGTATTTACACCGAAGATCAAAGCACCAGTACTGAGTTAAATCTGATCAATAGTAAAAAGATTTTAGCCAAGCAGCATATTTCCCTACAGCAACCGATTGCTATTGTGACCAGCGATTTTCATATCCCCCGTAGTCGTGCTATAGCCATACGTCAGGGTTATCAAACACCTATCATGATCAGCGCTCAGACACCTCTTGCCACTCGCTATAATGCATGGTTACGTGAGTATTTTGCATATTGGAGTGGTTGGCTACTCAATGAATACTAAAATGAAATCCTCATGAATTAATGGAGGCGAATTGTCCGTGGCGATGGTAATTGTAATTGTTTAAATAATTCAGGCTTCTGCATTGAAAATTGATATAAATAGTTTTTGATATCTAATAATAATTTTTCTGGTGCAACCAAGACATTCTGCCCTTCTGGGCTTAAATTCATCGAAACCGTGGTTTTTTCTGCACGTAAGAATGGAATCACTTTTTCGACTAAATCGCTAAGACCAATACTCTGGATTTCGTAGCCTGCCCAATTATCTTTCACTAAAAGCTGTGCTAAACCTTTACTCTGCCACATCGCAAATGAACGTTGACCGGTTGGCGTAGCACATAAAGCCCAGCCATCTTGGTATAAGGCAATAACATGGCCTTGATGCACGATAGTTTCGATAAAAAGACGATAGATTTCAAGAGGATCGTAAGCAATATTTTGATTTTTAGACGCAGCTTTGCGTTGATATGGGTTTCTCATAAATCTGTCATATTTTAAAATTATTATTGCACAGAAGTGTATGAAAACAGCTTGAAATAAGCAAGGTTTTTACGATAAGGGAATATGGTGGGCGCTGACGGGATCGAACCGCCGACATTCTGCTTGTAAGGCAGACGCTCTACCAACTGAGCTAAGCGCCCTTGAGAAATAAAAATAGCGTCGCTATTTTATGATGCAAGAAAAAAATCTTGCTTGATTCCATTTACTAGCACAAGGGATCTAGAAAATGGCGCAGCGGACGGGGCTCGAACCCGCGACCCCCGGCGTGACAGGCCGGTATTCTAACCAACTGAACTACCGCTGCAACGGTAATTGCGAATGCAATTAGGGTCATTAAGCTTTACAGCTTGAATATGGTGGGCGCTGACGGGATCGAACCGCCGACATTCTGCTTGTAAGGCAGACGCTCTACCAACTGAGCTAAGCGCCCTGATTAAGATTGTCAGTCTTAGTGTTCAAATTTAAGCTCAGGGACTTAAATTTATATTTTAAATGGCGCAGCGGACGGGGCTCGAACCCGCGACCCCCGGCGTGACAGGCCGGTATTCTAACCAACTGAACTACCGCTGCGTCGTAAAATATGGTGGGCGCTGACGGGATCGAACCGCCGACATTCTGCTTGTAAGGCAGACGCTCTACCAACTGAGCTAAGCGCCCTGATTAAGATTGTCAGTCTTAGTTTTTAAACTCAAGCTCAGGAACTTAAATTTAATCGATTCTTTGAATGGCGCAGCGGACGGGGCTCGAACCCGCGACCCCCGGCGTGACAGGCCGGTATTCTAACCAACTGAACTACCGCTGCATCGCAAAAAATCTGGTGGGCGCTGACGGGATCGAACCGCCGACATTCTGCTTGTAAGGCAGACGCTCTACCAACTGAGCTAAGCGCCCTCATTAAGGATTCTGTATAAATGGCGCAGCGGACGGGGCTCGAACCCGCGACCCCCGGCGTGACAGGCCGGTATTCTAACCAACTGAACTACCGCTGCACTTACACAAAGTCACTAATGTGGTACAAACAATATTAAAAATCTTAAGTGGCGCAGCGGACGGGGCTCGAACCCGCGACCCCCGGCGTGACAGGCCGGTATTCTAACCAACTGAACTACCGCTGCACGTAAGATCTTTAACGTAAAGGCTTGGTGGGCGCTGACGGGATCGAACCGCCGACATTCTGCTTGTAAGGCAGACGCTCTACCAACTGAGCTAAGCGCCCTTAACGTCTTTATCGTTTGTGAGGTGCATTATAGAGAATCTTTACAGGCTGTCAAACGCTTTTCGGCTTGTTTTCGCTTTTTTGCAATCGAGTGATTAAAAAATAGGTCAAATGGTATAAAAACAAGTATTTTCTGTATGTTATTTAACATATTTGCGAAAATTAAAATGATTATTCGCTAAATTTCTTTTCCTCAAAATACACATTTTCTATGACTAATCCCCTTCTTCTACTCAATATTCATATTTTAAATTACAGCGTTGAATACTCAATAAAATAAGCTTGCACATTTTTTAACATCTATTTTTAGAGTTCAAGTTTATGTTCGGAAATATAAACCAGCGCATTGCAATCAATTAGTTCAAATAACTCTATGACATCCGTATTACGCATACGAATACAGCCATGCGACATCGGCATCCCCATTGGTTCACTATCTGGTGTTCCATGAATATAGATATAACGTTGATAGGTATCGCAGCCTTCCCCGCGATTAAAGCCCTCTTCTAAACCACTCAGCCATAGAATCCGAGACAAAATCCAGTCCCGCTCAGGAAACTGGTTGGCTAAATCGGTGTCGTAAACTTCCCCTGTAGGCTTTCGAGCAATAAAAACGGCATTTTGCGGTTGCTCAGCGCCATATTTTTCTGCAACGAGATGCCACCCCCGTGGGGTTTTACCACTATTTTCAGTTTCGCCAATGCCATTTTTTCCTGACGAGATCAGATAAAATTTATTCTTTTTAGGCAGCGTTAAAGTCTGTTCAGCCAGATCAATCAAGACGTCTGCATCAGCAATTACATAAGACATCAGTTGTCCTCTATTTGTTTTTTATCTATTACTGTATTTGGTTCTGGGCGTAACCATAACCATATTGCGACAAGCAGCATGGTGGTATTGGTAAATAATTTCACTAAAAATGGTGCATTGGTCAGTAGCATGATCAGTCCACTGATCAACATCATGATACTGGCAAACCATTTCGCTTTACGTGGTACAGTTCCATTGGCACGCCATGCTCTTAACGTTGCACCATATTTAGGATGGTTGAGTAACCAAGCATCCATTTGTGGCCAACCTTTAGATGCAGCCCAAGCGGCCAAGATCAAAAAAACAGTGGTTGGCATACCCGGCAACAGTGCACCGATAAAGCCTAGGATGACAAAGATCACCACTAAACAACGCCAAAACAACGTTTTCATACCACTTTCCTGAACACCGAATTGCGGTAGTATAAAGTGTTTTTTAAGTTTATCCGTTGTCCTTCTGCATATTTAGCTTCTTTTTTAAGGCACTCGCATGCACCTTATTTCACAACATCAGTTGTTCGAACCCTGGCTCCAATTCAAACACCCATTGGTTCGCCAGTTGGCTTTTGCTGTAGCAAGTCCAAACATTTTGTCTGCATTGCCGTTAGAGCTCGATATACAACATGCTTTTCATTTTCATCCCTCACAGATCTGGCAACAGCACTTTCAAACCTATTTACCTCGCCTTAAACAGCTCGATCAAGACCCTAAAGAACTCGAAGACTTTATGGCTCAACTGAAAAGTACCCGTCTGGGTCTGCGCTTTGAAATGTTCATATGGTTTTGGTTATTGGATCATCGCTATCATGCCTATGAATTATTGGGTCATAGTATCCAAATCATTGATGGTGCACGTACTACGGGCGAGTTGGACTTTTTAATTAAAAATACCGAAACCAATCAAGTCGAGCATTGGGAAGTCGCCTTGAAATATTATTTAGGTGAAACAGATCTAAGCTTAACCACATGGTATGGGTTGAATCGTACTGATACTTTAAACCGAAAACTAAAACACTTTACCCATAAACAGTTTCAATTCCAGCAAGCTTTAGACACAGACATTCAAACGCGCTTTGCCGTTTTAAAGGGGCAACTTTTTCTCCCTCTAAGAAATGGTTTCACGGCAGTTGATGCTTTAAATCAATACTCCCTTCCCGATTGGCTCAACCCAGACCGTCGACTAGGCACTTGGGGTAACATCATTCCAAAGGCCGACTTGAATTACTATCGCCTACAACGTCAAGAGTGGATTTGCCCAAATGCAGAAATCAGCAGCCAAAATGCACATTGGTGGGCAAATGGCCTGTACTTACAAAATCAAAACAATCAGTTTTATATGTATCGAAATCCAAATTTGATTTTAACTTGATTTTGCAGAAGTTCCTTTATACAAAAATACATAATACAACATACGCTTACTTATCTCCTGTAAAACCATGCTATTTTTTATAGTGTTTATTTTTTAATCTTAAACAACATCAGAACAAAATCATTTGATGAATACACTAAAAATTTTGGAGATAGAGATGAAAAAAATTGTTTTAAGTTCACTAGTGATGCTTTTTGTTTTAACAGGCTGTAATACCGTCAAAGGTATGGGTAAAGATGTCTCTTCAGCAGGTAATGCTGTATCAAATACCGCTGAAAAAACCCAAGATGAAATCCGCAAGTAATTAATATCTGCACTTCAAAACCTTATCAATTGATAAGGTTTTTTATTGCTAAGTTTCGCATTCCAGAGATTAATCGCCTATTATAGTGCCGACTGTTTTATTGACTTTGAAATGCGCATGACTTCTTCTGCTACTCTCGATTTAAGCCTCCAACTTTTACGTCAGCCATCGGTTACACCTGTGGACCACAACTGTCAAAATATTATGGCTGAACGCTTAAAAAAAATTGGTTTCAACATTGAGTCTATGCGCTTTGATGATGTTGATAACCTATGGGCACGAAAAGGCACTGAAGCACCTGTATTCTGCTTTGCGGGTCACACCGATGTCGTTCCTACAGGTAATTTAGATGCTTGGAACTCAGACCCATTTGCCCCTGAAATTCGTGATGGCAAGCTTTATGGTCGTGGCAGTGCAGACATGAAAACGGCCTTGGCTGCAATGGTGGTTGCTTCTGAGCGCTTTGTTGCAAAACACCCAAATCATAAAGGCTCAATCGCGTTCCTCATCACATCAGATGAAGAAGGCCCATCGATCAATGGCACGGTCAAAGTGATCGAAACACTCGAAGCCCGTAATGAAAAAATGAAGTGGTGTTTGGTGGGTGAACCTTCAAGTACCCATCAACTGGGTGATATTGTTAAAAATGGTCGTCGTGGTTCACTCAATGCAGTACTGACAGTCAAAGGAAAACAAGGTCACGTGGCTTATCCACATTTAGCCATTAACCCAATTCACATGGCCTCTAAAGCTGTTGCTGAACTTTGTGATACGGTTTGGGATCAAGGCAACGAATACTTCCCTGCGACGTCTTTCCAAGTGTCAAATATTCAAGCTGGTACAGGGGCAACCAATGTCGTTCCAGGTACCATGACCGTGACTTTCAATTTCCGTTATTCAACTGAATTGACCGCTGAGGAATTAAAAGCACGTGTTTTAGAAATTTTGGATCGTCATGGTTTAGTCTACGACATTAAATGGACACATTCAGGCTTACCATTCCTGACGCCAGTGGGTGAGTTGGTGAATGCAGCTAAAAATGCCATTCGTAATGTAACTGGTGTAGAAACTGAGCTTTCAACTTCAGGCGGAACATCTGATGGTCGCTTTATTGCTCCTACAGGTGCTCAAGTACTTGAACTTGGTGTTCTCAATGCCAGCATCCATCAAATTGATGAGCATGTGAATGTCGCTGATCTTGAACCACTTGCTGAAATTTACGAACAAATTTTAGAAGGCCTTTTGGTATAAGCATTCAAACCCATATAAAAAAGGAACTCAGTTGAGTTCCTTTTTTATTACATTCAAACTTAAGCTTAAAGCCCTAAACTCGCCTGAATTTTATTTAAATTCGGTACATGGTAAGTCTCATCCCCCATACGCACTAACTGGAAAATGGTGGGATCATTCACAGGGCTTTCATCATCAACAATTTCAGAAATACGCAAACGAATTGACTTCGGCATTTCATTACACATCAAAGCAAAGCGCTGAGAAGCATCATCCCCTTCAATCACCAGCGCCACGCCTTCCGTTTGGTCGGGACGGTTGATGGCATAAACAGGCAAATGTAGATCATGCCATTCCACCGTTTTCACTTGCGTATCACTATCGAGTGCAGATAAAACAATATTTTGCGGCAAGAGCATGGGGTTTTTACCATGACACTCAATAATATAAGCATCAATAAAACCTGTTGATACTGTAATCAGATATTGCAACTCTTGCTGACTGATTTGCTCATTCATGCTCTTTGAAACATTTGCGTTCATTTATTTACCCCTGCTTTTCAGCCAATAGCTGCTGAATGTTGGCAAGTAATTCTGCCTCTTGGAATGGTTTGCCCATGTAGTGTGTCACGCCCAAGCTGAAAGCACGTTCACGGTGTTTTTCACCCGTACGCGATGTAATCATAATAATCGGCAAGTTCTGGTGAATTTCGTGGTGACGAACCAAGTTCGTTACTTCGAAACCATCCATACGTGGCATTTCAATATCCAGCAACATCAGGTCTGGTTTAACGCTCTCAAGCTGTTCCATTGCATCGACACCGTCTTTAGCTGTCACAATATCAAAGCCTTGGCGCTCTAATAAACGCGATGTGACCTTACGAACCGTGACCGAGTCATCCACAATCATCACTAAACGACGCGTATCCTGATGGCGACCAAAATCACGGTGATCGGCGGCATGCGTCACACGCTTGGTACTTAAAATCTGACGTGCAATGTTCTGACCATCTAAAATCAAACACACATGGCCATCACCCAAAATCGTTGCACCCGCAATTGCACCAATGCTGGCAAACTGTTGTCCAACCGGCTTCACTACAATTTGCGCACGTGAACCAATCAGCTGATCAACCAACAATGCAATGGTTTGTCCACTGTTGCCTTTAATTAACAACACTGGCAATGAATGTCCAATATTACTCAAACGCGGAATCGGCTGATTGGATAAAAACTCAGATAAATAGCGCAGTTTATAACTCACACCATCAATTTTGAATTGGTCATCTTTGCTGTGGAAATAGTGATCCAGTGCTGTTGGAGCAATACGCACAATACGATCAATCTGCGCCAATGGAATCGCATATTGTTGATCACCGGCTTTCACCATCAAGGCATCACTCACCGCTACCGTAGTCGGTACGCGAATAATGAAGGTCGTACCGAATCCAATTTCCGATTCAACCGTGACATGTCCGCCCAGTGCTTTAATTTCACTTTGCACCACATCAAGACCGACACCACGTCCAGAAATTTGCGTCACTTCTTTGGCCGTACTAAAACCCGGATGGAAAATAAACTGCAAGATTTCCTGTTTATCTAGCACTTGATCGGTTTTAATTAAACCTAAATTTAGCGCTTTCGCTTTAATCGTGCTTTCATCAATACCCTTACCATCATCTTTAAAGCTGACGATAACATCCGTACCTTGACGACTAATGTTCAGTTCAATTTGGCCTGTCGCTGATTTTTTCGCAGCACTACGTTGTTCCGCATCTTCAATACCGTGGTCGATTGCGTTACGTAGCATATGCTCAAACGGCGTAACCAAACGTTCAAGAATCGTACGGTCTAATTCACCTTCTGTGTTATGGACGACCAGTTCCGTTGGACGGTTCAAGGTTGATGCAGTCTGACGCACAATACGCTGCAAACGCGGCAACATACGGGAGAACGGTACCAAACGTGTCCGCATTAAGCTTTCTTGAATCTCTGCTTGAATACGGGATTGTTGTAATAACAAGCCTTCCGCATCACGAATTTTCTCAGCCAAAGTGCTCTTAAAGTCGACCAAATCCGAAGCTGATTCGGCTAAGGATTTAGACAATTGATTCAGCGATGAATATTGGTCCATTTCCAAGGGGTCAAAGTCTGCGTAGCGCGAGTTTTCAGAACCATGCTTCGCAATAATTTGACTCTCAAGCTCGCCTTCCATTCGACGTAACTGATCTGCCAAACGCTTAATTGCAAGCTCCATCTCGTTCAACGTATTGCCGAGTTGACCTAAATCCATTTCAATACGTGAACGGTTAATTGCATTTTCACCTGATAGGTCGATCATTTTTTCAACCAAATCAGCTGAGATACGGATCATCTCATTACCGCCATCCAAGTGAGTCGTTTCTTTCCACTCACCCAGCATTGCTGGCGGCTCCGTACCATCACCCTGCACAAACTCAAAACTTGGTACCGCATTGAGTAAATCAATTTGAGTTACACGCGTCGGTAATTGCGCAATCACATCCACATAATCAATAGATGCTAAGCTATTTTTCAAACCATCATAATTACTGAAATCACGTTTGAAGATGGCTTGTTTTAACCATTCAAATGCAGTTTGCAATAATGGGTCATACACGTTTGAACTGAAATTATGTACAGCAAATTGCTCAAATGTGGTTTCTAGTTCATAAGCAATCGCACCAACGGGTTCATTCTCCGCCATACGCGCGCCGCCTTTTAAGCTGTGCGCAGCACGTTGCAATTGTAGTAACACACTACGGTCACTACGTTGTTCAGTCCACTGTTTCAGTAAGCCATCCGTAGTCGCTAAAATTTCTTCAGCTTCTTCCAAGAAGGTTTCTTCAACAATTGATAAAAGACTAGCTGCTTCTTCAACAGCGCTGAATGCTTCTTCTTGGACAAGTGACGGAGTATCCAGCTGTTCAACGACAGTAACGTCAGTGTTATCAACTACACTCGGCTCTTCAATCGCAGTTGCTGACTCAACCGCAGCTGCCTCAGCTTCAATCGTTCTATCTATATTAGATAAAGGTTCTTCAACTGCCGCAACAAACGCTTCAACTAAAGGCTCGGATACTGTAGTTGTAACAGTCGTACCCTCAACTAAGCTCTGAATGTTATGCAGTACCTTGATGGTTGCTGTTGCTGGATAATCAACCTTCTCGGTGCGAATGACCTGAATTCGGTCTGCGACGTCATCCTGTACTAAACGTATGATGCTGATCAACTGTGGCGTTGTGGCAATTTGCTGACGAATCACACGTTCATAAATAGACTCTAATTCGTGTGCAATCGAACCAATAAAAGGTGCAGAAATCATATTGGCACCACCTTTTAAGGTGTGCAAATAACGCATTAAATTATTGAGTGCCGCGGTATCATTGCCATTTTTAGACCAAGTATTGAGATCCTGATCCATCCCCATCAATAATTCTTCGGCTTCTTCCAAGAAGATATCGAGCAAATCATCATCAAAATCGGTATTGGCCGTATTCGATTGCTTGTACTGATGATCCGATGCAATTTGCTGCGAAATCTGCGCAAGATCAAGGCTTGGTTGTAAAGTATTTCCAGAAACAATAGCCTCAGCAACAGGTTCAATTACCGTCGTCGAAGTCGATTCAACATCTTGCTGTACGAAGGCCATTAATTCATTCAGAACTTTATGCACTTCTTCAGTCAGAATGACACGCTGACCCGCAGCTAAAGTGTCAAATAAATGGATAAATTCTTGATGTGCCTGACCAAATAACTCGTATGCATAATCTACATTGAGTAATTCTGGCTTTTCCAGTAAGGCTTGATAACCAGCATATAGCTCAGAAGTAAAGTCATGGATTCCTTGTGCAGCACGGTTATTGGTGAATTCCAGCAATTGTTTTGCTTGTTCACCTAAGTGCTGAATATAGTCTGGATATTCAGCTTTGGCCCGCTGATCAAACTCAAACTCGGCGTCAAGCAGCAGATCAATATTTAACTCGATCAGCTTCGAAACCATACCTTGTGGGTTCAGTTCATCGTCTACGTCTTCTATACTGAAACCATAGTTATCCCAAGCCGTAGTGAACGTAGCATAAATCACGTCAAGCTGTTCGTTCGTACCACGCCCAAGCACATGTAAATAGTCACGTACAAATTCAGCATATTGGGTGAGTAAAGAGATTTCCTTCGAAGTAGAAACGATCTCTTCTTGAACCAAGGTTTTAAATAAATTTTCAACTTTTGAGCTGGCATTAAAGACATGCTCAATTTGCGCCATAGACGAACTACCGCGCAATGTATGTAAAGCACGGATTAAACCATTGTAATCTTGTACTTTGGTTTCATCTGCATTTAAGAACTGATCGATAGTCGCTAAATGGTCTTCCGCTTCTTCAATGAAAATCGCTAAAGTTTCTTCAAGGACATCATGCACTTGATCATCCTGCTCAGAAACGTCTGCAACTTGTGGCTCAGATTCAGCCACTTCGATATCGCTCAGCTCTAGTCCCGTCACGACATCATTACTATTTAGATGATTAGACAGTTGTAGCAACTCTTCTAGAGCAGGTTCTAAACTTTGATTTTGTTGTAATTGTTGTCCAATTAAAACCAATGGACGAAGATCAAGATCAATTTCCTGCACCGCTTTAAAAGTCGGATACAGTTTAAATTGATACAGTTTAAATACTGTCTTAGCAAATTTTTGAACCGTTGCTGTGAGCGGTACAGCACCTGAAATCACACGATTTAAGGTATCTTCAACCCCCCATGCTGTTTCACCTGCTGACTTTGCCCCCACCATACGACCAGAGCCTTTTAAGGTATGGAAGTGACGACGTATGCTCAATAAGGTTTCTTGATGGGTCGGTTCAGCGTACCACTTTTCAAATAATGGATCTAACTCAACGAAGATTTCTTCAATTTCTTCAACAAAAATTTCAAGAATTTCTGCATCTTGATCTAGATAACTATCTTCCGGAAGCGTTGTCGTTTCAACTAAATGTTTTAATATTTCTTTCATAGCTAAGGCTTCTTGCGTTGTCAGCTACCCAAAAAAGGTGCATAAACTTCATTATAACCATCATCCCAAACCAGTCTTTTTGCTCAAGCTAATTGAGTTGATGTGTATCCTGATTTTGGTATGCTACTCAAGCGATGAGCAGCATACCTCCCCCGAAGCAAGCGCTTAATCAGGCAGTTTAAAGTCTGTTACAGACTCACGTAACGCTTCCGCCATGTTCGCAAGTTCAGAGACTGAACGTGCTGTATCGAACGTCGCAGTGGTGGTTTGTGAGGTAATTTCTTGTACGACATTCATCGTAGTTGCAATATGACCTGCAGACGCGGATTGTAGCTTTGCTGCATCCGAAATGTTTGCAATCAATTTCGCCAAATTACCCGATACGTTTTGAATCTCATCTAGCGCAACACCCGCATCCTTAGATAAGTTCGCACCGCGTACAACTTCAAACGTGGTTTGTTCCATCGAAATTACAGCTTCGTTGGTGTCGGTCTGAATGGTTTTCACCAGTGTTTCAATCTGTTTGGTTGCTGAAGCTGAACGCTCTGCAAGACGCTGTACTTCATCCGCAACCACGGCGAAACCACGACCTGCTTCACCTGCCATCGATGCTTGGATCGCTGCGTTTAAAGCCAAGATGTTCGTTTGGTCGGCAATATCGTTAATCAAGGCAACGATGTTACCAATCTCTTGTGAAGATTCACCCAAACGTTTAATACGTTTAGAGGTTTCTTGAATCTGCTCACGAATGATATCCATACCTTCAATTGAACGGTTTACAACATTCGCGCCATTTGCAGCAATTTTTACTGAACGTTCCGCTACCACCGCAGATTCTTCAGCGTTTGAAGATACTTGGTCAATTGACATTGCCATTTCGTTAATCGCGGCAGATGCACCCGCAATTTCTTGCGCTTGGTGTTCAGATGCTTCGGCTAACTGGTTGGTAATCCCCTGCGTACTTGCCGTATATTGTGCAACCTCTTGAGAGGTTTCAGTAATACGCGATACAAGGTCACGCAATTGGTCAATTGCGAAGTTAATCGAGTCGGCAATTGCACCCGTGAAGTCTTCAGATACCGTAGCATATGAACGCAAGTCACCATCTGCAAGATCGGCAATCTCATCCAGTAAACGTAAAATCGCGTTTTGGTTACGGTCATATTCATCTTGTAGACGAGATACACGTTTTTTATCTGATTCGCCACGAAGTACAAGTAATTTAAATACACAGAATAAGAAGGCAATCAGGGCTAGAATTAGACCTAAGGCAGGAATTGCAATCGCTAAACCTGTACCACCTGACAATTTGTTCAAATTGCTTAACAAAGCATCCGACTGTTCAAAAATCGATGATGACGCTTGGCGTACTTTAACGATTTGTGATGAGTTCTTTAAGACGGTTGCTGCTGCTGACTTCAGTACATCATCATATTCAGATTGAATACTGGTTAAAGAGTCACGCATTTCAGGGTCATTAATACGCTCTACACCTAAATCCGCACTGCCATTTAACTGTGCGTTTAAGTATGACGCGAAGGTTTCTGTATCTGAGCTAAAGTCATCCGCAGATTCACGCGAGTTGTCTGAACCGGTTAATACCGAACCAATTGAACGTAAAATACGTTCCGCAATGAATACTTGGTTTTTTGCAATTACGACTTGGTTAGCTGGCACATTTTGACGTGCCATTTGGTCAACCATTAAGTTGTATTCGGCCTGAATCCCCGGAATACTTTCACTAATCGCAATGTTGGTATCGTAGAGTTGGTTAATGATTTTTTGTTGTGAAGCAATTAAATCAATATTTTCAGAAACTTTTTTCCACTGTGCATCTACTTCACGCAGTGCGTCTGTGCTCGCGTGAATATCTTTTACTGTTTCTAAATTTTCAGCAAAAGACTTTTGTGATTCTGTCAGTTTTTTAATAGCTTCAGGCGTACCTGATGCTGTTGCTTCAGTTGCCTGACGCGAAATCGTTTGTGATAAAAGACGTAAATCACCCAAGCTACGGGTGAATTCGTTATTTCGAGGTACACTATAGAATAGGTACAACAGTAAGAAAATTGCCAGTACGATACAAAATGCCGCACCCAAAATTAATGGCTTGGACTTTTCACTATCACCAAATACACGTGAAAACTGTTCCGTCTGTGATTGAAGTTTTGCTACTAAAGCATTTCCACCTGAGCGGTTACTGCTTCCATCCGTATTTTTCTTTTTAAGTTTAAAGCCCATGCAGCTTCTCCCCGATTTACGCCCTTATAATTTCGCGCGCGACAATGATATTAATTTATAAATTTTATAGATGCGTTCATATACTTTGGATTGTCTAATAAGCGACTGAATAAGAAAACATGCCATTGTTGGTTGTGTTGGTGAAAATACCCTTGGCAATATTCTTTTAAATTCCGATCTAAATCTTCATGTTTAGAAAAGAAACTTTTCTTATTAAAGTGCTGAATCCCCAGAACCTGATCTACAACTAAACCGACATAGTGGTCATTGTGACTAATACAGAGTACTTTTTGAGTTGGTGAATACGCACTGCGATGCCCTGATACATAGTGCGCTAAATCGGCAACAGAAAGTAAACGTCCTCGAATATTGGCCAAACCCACAACCCAAGGCTGAGTATTTGGCACTAAGGTATATTTCGGAGGATAAATTACTTCTGCAACTTCACCTAATGGCGCAACGAAATATTGCCCCATCATCTCAAAAGCAATGCCCGACCAGCGGTTTACCTCATTTTCGTTTGAAACGTAGTTTTTATTACCACGTTTAGCAAGTCGAAGTAATTCGATAAATCCATTTGCTGCCATAGAGCTTATCCTGCGTTCAGGTGTTGCTTAATCACATCAATCAGTTGGTTTTCATCAACAGGCTTAGTTAAATAATCACACGCACCTTGACGCTTACCCCATACACGGTCTGTAGCCTGATCTTTAGTACTGACGATCACTACGGGAATGTGTTTTGTTGTTGCGCCACGCGCAATTTGACGGGTTGCTTGGAAGCCATTAACGCCTGGCATCACCACATCCATCAACACAAGATCAGGAAGTTCAGCTTGAGCCATGGTTACACCATCGGCACCATTCGACGCTTCAATCACTTCAAAACCGTGTTTCCCCAAAATTTCTTTAAAGCGGAATGTCTCTGTAGGTGAGTCATCCACAATTAAAATACGCGCCATAATTTCCCCCCAATTACACTTATATTATTTATGCTGAAACGTGATTACGAATCGCATTTAATAATTCATCTTTACTAAACGGCTTTGTTAAATATTCATCTGAACCGACAACACGCCCTTTGGCTTGGTCAAATAGACCATCTTTGCTAGAGAGCATCACGACAGGAATATTTTGATAATTTTGTGAATTTTTGATTAATGCACACGTTTGATAGCCATCGAGACGCGGCATCATAATGTCGACAAATACGATATCAGGATTGGCTTGAGCAATTTTTGACAATGCGTCAAAACCATCGACTGCAGTCACCACTTCACAACCTTCGCGTTGCAATAATGTTTCAGCTGTGCGACGAATGGTTTTTGAATCATCAATGACCATTACTTTTAGATTCTGGAATTTATCGTCCATTTAATATGACCCTTCCCATTTTTAGAATGTTTGTAGAAACAGATTCGTAGACGCTTTACAAGTTACGTACACTTTTAACATATATTTACTTATATTTTCAACGAACAGTTTCCGCATAAAACCACACTTCATCTTCTTTTTAAGAACGGCTTCACACTTTCCTATACCCGTCGATTTTTTTTTGACTGATTATATTTTTTATTCCTAAATTTAGGACTAATATAGCACTATTTATTGCTTGTAAATAAGTAATTTAGTCAACTTTAAACTGGGGGTATCGATGCTTAGGGAGTTTAATCACAAACTTGCTTTGATCGTGAAAAAAAGGATGACTGCGAAAGTCATTTTGCTGGCTTTGCTAAGTTTGCAGACCATCTCGATTATGGCCGATCCACCTAAAGCGGTCTGGTATCGATATTACGACAGTAAAGGCATCGCAAACGTCAGTAGCAGTGTCACCCCAAACCATATTCGTTATGGTTATGAAGCACTCGATAGCAACATGCAAGTGATTCAACGGGCACGCCCATACAACGCAGAAAAAGATGCGCAATATGCGCCGCAACGTGCAGCAGCAGCCAAGCAACGCGAGTCAGATCTTAAATTAAAACGCGCTTATACCAACAGCCAAGTCGCCACTCAAAAACGCAATACCGCCCTTTCTTATATCTTAAAGCAGATTAAATTCCAGCAAGATGAATTAAAACAATTACAAAATGACCGCATTGGATTCTTACGCCAAGAAAAAGAGAACATGCGTAAAGGCAAAAGCAATCCGAAACCGCTCCAAGATATGATTGATTATAATTCCAAAAATATTGTGATGAAAAAAGAGCAAATACAATCGTTACAAAGTCACTATCGTAATACCAAGGCTGAATACGACAGAATTATTGCTCGTTTAAAAACACTTGAATAATCTGCGTCTTATTTACAGTGTGCTGACTTTCGCCGCTAGACCAAAGGATTTGACTCAATGCAGGCTGCACCATGTATAAAAACTAAATTAAGCCGCCAAGTGCTCCCTATTTTTAAACTCAGTCCGCTGTGTTTGTGCTTACTCCTCTCTGCCTGCCAAAAACAAGGCGAAGTCACCTCCCCTACTTCGTCTACAGCTAAAATCGAGCTGATAGCACAAGACTTGGTTCAGTTCCAAGAAGGGCCTTCTATCCAACGTACAGCTTTTACTGGCACCATTCGAGCCGTCAATCAAAGTTCCATTCAGGCTCAAGTGACAGCGACAGCAACCGCAGTTTCAGTTCAAGTTGGACAAGCTGTTCAAAAAGGGCAAGTGTTGGTTCGATTGAACAATCAAGATAATGCTGCACGTCTTGCCCAAGCTCAAGCCAATCTTGCATCAACCCAAGCCCAAGCCAATCTTGCAAAAAGCATGGTTCAAAGAAAAAAACGTTTACTCGATCAGGGCTTTATTTCTAAAGTGGAATATGAACAAAGCCTTGTAGACTATCAAGCTCAATTAGAAAATGTTCGCGCACAACAAGCCTATGTCGATATAGCCGAAAAAGCAGATCACGATGGCACTATTTTAAGCCCGATTTCAGGGGTTATTACTCAATGCCAGGTAGAACCTGGACAAACAGTATCCGCAGGACAAACCCTATTTGAAATCATTGACCCGAGTCATTTAGAAATACAGGCCAAAATTCCAAGTGATCTACAAGCCGCTTTAAGTTTGGGACAAAAAATTGAATATCGACTGCAAGGCAATCCTCAAAAACTGACAGCCAAGCTTACTCGTATTTCCCCGATTGCAGACCCCGCAAGCCGTCAAATTGAGTTTTTTGCTCAGCCAATTGAAAGTATTAATTCATTGAGTATTGGGACCTTTGTAGAGGGAGACATACTTGGTTCACAGTCCATCTCAGGGCAAATTATCCCACTGGATACCATTCAAAACATACAAAATTCACCTTATGTTTGGGTGATTCGCCACAATAAAATTGAACGTGTTCACATAAAAGTATTGGAACAACGCTATAGCAACAACAGTGCTGTGGTACAGGGACTACAAACCGGCGACCAGATTAGTCGTATAAAGTTTAATGAAAATGATTTGCATCAAATGGTGACAATCAATCCATAAAATAAGAAAAGGTTGTTGCTATGTGGTTAACCCGTATTAGTGTGAAATATCCTGTTTTTACCATCATGATGATGTTTTGTCTGATGGTTTTAGGCTTAGCCTCTTGGCAAAGAATGGGAGTTGAGGAGTTTCCTGATGTCGATTTCCCCTTCGTGGTGGTTTATACCACCTATCCTGGGGCATCGCCTGAAACGGTTGAGTCTGAAATCACCAAGAAAATGGAAGATCAAATCAATACCATTTCAGGTTTAAAACAGGTCATTTCTCAGTCTAGCGAAGGATTATCGACCATTATTGCTGAATTTGATCTCGATGTTTCTTCTGCTATAGCCGCGCAAGATGTACGCGATAAAATTGCACCGGTCACCGCTCAATTTCGAGACGAAATTCAAGACCCGATTGTTGAACGTTACGATCCTTCTGCCAATGCCGTGATGTCAATTGTATTTGAATCACAAAACATGTCACTGAAAGAGCTCAGTTCTTATTTGGATCAGCGCATCGTTCCACAGTTTAGAACCGTTTCTGGTGTCGGGACAGTCAACTTGTTGGGTGATGCCAAGCGACAAATTCGCATACAGATTGAACCCCACAAATTACAAAGTTTTGGGATTGGTATTGACCAGATCATCAACACGCTAAAAGCTGAAAATGTCGAGGTTCCGGGTGGAACGTTGAAACATGGTAACAGTGAACTTGTGGTCGAAATTAAGTCTAAAGTGATTCATCCTTTAGCCTTCGGCGATTTGGTGATTGCCAATAAAAATGGTGTGCCGATTTATTTGCGCCAAGTTGCAAGCATTTCAGACAGCCAAGCCGAACTTGAGTCAAGTGCCTATTTAGACGGTAAAACCGCGGTTGCGATTGATATTTTACGCAGTTCCGATTCAAATGTAATTGACGTGGTCGACGGCACTTATGAGACCTTAGCAGATATCGAAAAACAGTTGCCTGAAGGCACCACAGCAAAAGTGGTGGTAGATTCATCCAAAGGCATTCGTAACAGCATCACCGATGTTGCACGTACAATTATTGAAGGTGCAGCACTTGCCGTTTTGATTGTCCTGCTGTTTTTAGGCTCATTCCGTTCCACCGCCATTACAGGCATGACGTTACCAATTGCTCTCCTTGGCACTCTGACGTTTATTTGGATCTTCGGCTTTAGCATCAACATGATGACCTTACTAGCACTATCACTCAGCATTGGTCTACTGATTGATGATGCGATTGTAGTCCGTGAAAATATTGTGCGACATGCAGACATGGGCAAAGACCCTGTCACAGCAGCCCTTGATGGCACCAAAGAAATTGGACTCGCTGTTTTAGCCACCACCTTAACCATTGTTGCGGTGTTCTTACCTGTGGCATTTATGGGCGGTATTATCGGGCGCTTTTTCTATCAGTTTGGCGTAACCGTCAGTACTGCTGTGCTGATCTCCATGTTTGTCAGCTTTACTTTAGATCCAATGCTATCTGCACATTGGGCTGAACAGCAAAATCCACATAAGCCACCCAATCGAGTCAAACGTTTCTTTAATTGGATTTCTGGCAAACTAGATAATCTCAGCCATGACTATGAGAAATTACTCAAGCTTGCTCTGCGCTTCCGATTCATCACCCTCATGATTGCTGTGGCTTCGCTATTCGGTGCATTAGGCTTATCTAAACTGATTGGAACAGAGTTTGTCCCTGTTCCAGATAAAGGTGAGATTCGGATTAAGTTTGAAACACCTGTAGATGCCTCTTTAGAATATTCACAAGCCAAACTGCTGCAAGTCGATAAAATTATTCAGCAGCACCCTGACGTTCGAGCAACCTATGCCGTGATTAATGGTGTTACGGATCGTGGTAAAAACCATGTCAGTATTCGCGTAACCGTTACGCCACGTACAGAACGTAAGAAAAGCTTAACCGACTTAAACAATGAATTCCGCCAACGCCTGCAACAAGTGGGTGGCATTACTGTGACCTCAATTGCCTCCGCAGATGAAACGGTATCGGGCGGACAAAAGCCAGTGATGATTTCCATCAAAGGTCCAGACTTAGCCGAATTGCAAAAAATTTCAGACCGCTTTATCGCAGAAATTGCACAAGTCAAAGGCATTGTCGACTTAGAAAGCTCACTTAAAGCTCCTAAACCGACTTTAGGTGTGCATATTAATCGGGTCTTAGCCAGCGATTTGGGCCTATCGGTCAATCAAATTGCCAATGTGATTCGCCCACTGATTGCGGGAGATGATGTCACCACTTGGCAAGATGCCAAAGGCGAAACCTATGATGTTAACCTGCGCTTAACTGAAAATGCGCGTAGCTTACCTAGTGATGTACAAAACCTTTACCTCACATCGCAAAAAACGGATGCCAATGGTCAAGCTTTATTGATTCCCCTTTCTAGTGTTGCGCATTTAGAGCAAAGTCTGGGGGCATCGCAGATTAATCGTCGCGATCTAGCAAGGGAAGTCTTAGTCGAAGCCAACACCGCGGGTCGTCCTGCAGGCGATATTGGTGCAGATATTAAAAAAATTGAAGACAACTTTGATCTTCCTGCAGGTTATAGCTTTGACACGCAAGGTTCAAACAAAGATATGGCTGAATCCGCAGGTTATGCCATGACCGCAATCACCTTATCCATCGTGTTTATTTATATTGTGCTAGGTTCGCAGTTTAATAGTTTTATTCACCCTGCGGCTATTATGGCTTCCCTTCCACTCTCATTGATTGGGGTATTTTTAGCGCTCTTCTTATTCAACTCCACCATGAACTTGTTTTCTATTATCGGTATTATCATGTTGATGGGTCTGGTGACCAAGAATGCAATTCTATTGATCGATTTCATTAAAAAAGCCATGGATCACGGCGTTGATCGTTATCAAGCGATTATTGATGCAGGTAAAACACGTCTACGGCCTATTTTGATGACTACTAGCGCTATGGTAATGGGCATGATACCTCTGGCTTTAGGGCTAGGTGAAGGGGGTGAACAAAGTGCACCGATGGCACATGCAGTAATCGGCGGTGTCATTACATCGACACTGCTGACCTTAGTGGTGGTTCCTGTCATCTTCACCTATTTAGATGACTTTAAGAACTTTATACTGCGTCAAGTACGTAAAATCATGTCATAATAATCAACATTTTTCTGAGGCGGTGTCGACATGCCTCCTCATTTTTTATCGTATAATCTTTGACTTTCAAAGTTTAAAATTTTAGGACAGTTTCCATGCGCGCGAGTCGCTTTTTATTTGCAACGTTAAGAGAAACCCCAAATGACGCAGAAGTGATTTCACATCAACTAATGTTACGTGCTGGGATGATTCGTAAATTGGCTTCAGGTTTATACACTTGGCTGCCGATGGGCGTTCGCGTATTAAATAAAGTTGCAGCGATCGTTCATGAAGAAATGAACAATGCGGGTTCACTCGAAGTCCTGATGCCCGTAACTCAGCCAGCATCTTTATGGGAAGAATCTGGTCGATACGTCCAATACGGCCCTGAACTGCTTCGTTTCAAAGACCGCCATGGCAACCCTTTCGTACTTGGCCCTACCCACGAAGAAGTCATTACCGACCTTGCGCGCAATGAACTCAAAAGCTATAAACAATTGCCTGCAAACTTCTATCAAGTACAAACCAAATTCCGTGATGAAATTCGTCCACGTTTCGGTGTAATGCGTTCACGTGAATTTATTATGAAAGATGCTTATTCTTTCCACGCAAACCAAGAATCACTGCAAGAAACCTATGACATCATGTACGACGCGTACTGCAAAATCTTTAGCCGTTTAGGTTTAGATTTCCGTCCAGTGCAAGCCGATACAGGTTCAATTGGTGGTTCAGGCTCACATGAATTCCACGTATTAGCATCAAGTGGTGAAGATGATATCGCCTTCTCGACTGAATCTGACTATGCGGCAAATATTGAAATGGCTGAGGCTGTTTTAGTCGGTGAACGTGCAGCGCCAACCAAAGCATTAGAAGTTGTCGATACACCAAATCAAAAAACCATTGCAGACGTCTCTAACTTCTTAAAATCTGATCCTGCACACTCTGTAAAAGCCTTGTTAGTACAAGGTATTGCAGCCGAAGAAGGCCAAGCAACACCGGTAGTGGCATTGTTCTTACGTGGCGATCATGAGCTGAATGAAATTAAAGCGGAGAAACATCCACGTATCGCATCACCATTAACTTTTGCAACAGAAGAACAACTTGTTGCACTGGGTTTAACCGCTGGTTTCTGTGGACCACAAGGCTTAGTTGAAAAAGGATTAACGGTCATTGCTGACCGTTCGGCCTCTATCCTATCTGACTTTGTTGCAGGTGCAAATGAGGTTGATAAACACGTGACTGGTCTAAACTGGGAACGTGATGCACAGTTCACTGAAGTTTATGACTTACGTAATGTGGTTGAGGGTGATCCTTCTCCAGACGGTAAAGGTACGCTGCAAATTAAACGTGGTATCGAAGTAGGGCATATTTTCCAACTCGGTCAAAAGTACTCAGAAGCTTTGGGCTGTAAAGTTCTAGGTGAAGATGGTAAGCCATTTACTGTCACCATGGGTTGTTACGGTATTGGTGTAACACGCGTGGTTGCCTCTGCAATTGAGCAAAACTTTGACGAAAAAGGCATTATTTGGCCTGCGGCAATTGCACCATTTGAAGTTGCCATTGTGCCTATGAATGCACATAAGTCTCCACGTACTTTGGAAGCAGCTGAAGCACTGTACGCTGAACTGACGGCAGCAGGTTATGATGTATTACTGGATGATCGTAACGAACGTCCAGGCGTGAAATTCTCAGACCTTGAGCTTACAGGTATTCCTCACCGTATTGTGATTGGTGAGAAAGGCTTAGATGCTGGTACTTTTGAATATAAAGGCCGTCGTGATGCTGAATCTGTAAACATTTCTAAAGAAGAGTTATTGGCGAAAATTGCAAAATAATTCATTTTAGATTAAAAAAATCCCGCGTATATCGCGGGATTTTTTATGAAAATTTAATTAGCAGAATTTTAAACCACCGTAACAGTTTGATCTAAAGTTTTGCCCTTGTAAGCTTAAATTGGTCAGTGGAAAATCCAAAGTCGTCGTATTAATTGGAACATTCCCAACAACTAAGGCAGAACCACCGACACATCCTGTTAAAAGATTACCGCAATTTCGAGGATTGCTCGTTAGATCTTTATTAATACCCGCAATGGTTTGTTTTAAGACTTCATTGGTAATTGCCACTTTGGTCGTTGGACTTAAGCTGCCCAGCTCGACTTCATCTTCCATCGCCAGCCACCAGCCTTTATTTGCTCCAACCGCAGCACCCGTCCATAGGATATCTTGTGATTGCAAAGATAATGATGCTGGGTTGTTTAAATACAGTGCATGAATTAAGCCTAAACTTTGGTTCACAGTGATATCTGTTTTAAGCCCAGTAATATTGCCGGACACCTGTTTATCTAAGTTTAAAAAACCGAGTACTTTAGCTGTTAATTGTCCACTAAAATCAATTTGCCCAACAGTACCCGTCCCTTTTAAAGTTACATCCTTCATTCGAGTCCCCGACACAACTGTCGAATTAATCGTAAAAGGCGCTGTAGTCGAAGATAAATTTAAATTATAAGTATCAGACGTATATGAAATATCATAACAAGGGTCTAAAAAACCACCTACACAAGTTGTCCCAGAACTACTTCCGAGTAATCGTCCTTGCACAATACCATTCATAGTTAATCCTGTATCCGCAAAGGTCATGCTACGAGCTGCTGTCACTGCAGTACCAGATGCAGTTTTGGTTTTCATATATCCACTAAAGGTATTAATTCCATTGGGTATCGCATTATTATTTGCATCTACATCATTATTGGTACCTAATGTCATCAAGCCTTTAATCTTTTCAGCACTCACACGAAAACCGAGTACTTCACGTGTTGCTGCTGAGGTCGGATTTTTAATGGCGAACTGAATAAATGGATTTGTGATTAATGCCGAAGTCGCTGCGCGCTGATCCGATGTATAGTTTGGATCATCAGGTAGTCCACTTAAACCAATATGATCAATATCAATATCACAACTGTTGGCTCGAATTGAATTATTGTCGCCACCACATCCCAATTGAAGCTTTTTAATATTGGCATTCAGCTCCAATTCCGCACTAAGGGCTAACTTATAAAAACCAATGTTCGATTGATTATATGCTTTTCCTTGTGCATCGGTTGTATTCGTCCCCTGCTGAAACTCTAGATTCATCAAAGATTGACCTTCAACTTTTGACAATTCCTCGTCATTTAAAGCGGTCATCGCATAACTTTGACTCAAACCTAAAGTCGCTGTGATTAAAATTGAAATTAAAGACTTATTCATTTTATTTATTCCTTGTCATCCTTTTTAGCGCGGTGTAATCCCTAATGTGCTACGCATAGCCCCACCCGTAATAGCAATATCGGCAACCTTCTGCATGGTACCTGTTGGAGACAATGCGACCTCCGTCCTAAAGGCTGCTCCTTGTCCACCTGCTAATGCCTTATAGTTAAATTGCACTTGATTATCTATGACCACTGAGTCCTTTTGCATATGAATTTTTCCATTCAAACCTAAGTGACCTTGCATTTTGTTTAAGTTAAAACTTGAGGTTTTTGTTGTTGTTCCATTGCTATCGGTGTTACTTAAACTAATAAAACTTCCTTTTTTACTTTCATTACTCAGGTCTGTGCTACTCAACGTATTAAACTCAAAATTGGATTTAAATGACAAATAGTTGCTTTGTGGTGTCCCGCCTACAGCCTCAAGCCCTGGAATAATAAAGAGTTCACCTTTACCATCCAACATAAAAGCAATCGATGCGAGAACATCATCTTTTTTGGCAAAGTTATTAATCGGTACGACTTCTTTGGCACAACTATTTACCCCTGCTGGACAATTATATAGTGCACCCGGAAGCTGCCCGATTGCGATTTCCGCATTGGCAGCAAACAATAAGCTATCGGCTTTGATATAGATTTCATTTTCATTAAAACCAATCACACCATTGGCTTTAAAATATGAATCAATATTACGTAAGCCTGTATAGTAGTTAACTTCTTCGCCATGCTTACTCATCGCACCATCAATGACGATAATAGACGTTGTTTTAGGGTTGCCTTGACTATCTTCACCATAACCATCAGTTGATACTGCGATGTCATAACCCAACCCATCCTTCACTGTTCCAGCGGTATTGGTATATTTCTTGGCAAAAAATGCTGCATTGGCATTTAGGTTATAAATTGGAATACCTAAGCCCCATGTCCCTTCGTTAGTATTGTTTACCGCAATAGAATTATCTGAAATAAAGCGAGCTTTACGTGCAATGGCTTGAAAATCGAGTCCACGTACAGCAATAAAAGCCATATTTGAAGCATTGCCCGTTGGTGATGGGTTATAAATCAACTCATAGTTTTGCGCACCCAATATCGTCTTAATTTGGTCATTGACTACAAAACCCATTGAGTTGGTGCGAATGTTATTGATATAAATCTGGCCAAAATCAATATAGACATTTTGACTGTTTATTGCTGAATTGGGGTCAGTAGAAGTACGTACATTGAGCGGTGATAAATTTGAAAACTCGATGGCGTAACTACCTGTACCAGTGTGTCCTAATTCAAACGTTGTTGGTGTGCTAGCACCAAGCAAACTATTCCCTGCACGGGTAAAGTCAGCCGATACATTTAAATGTAAGCCGCCCGCATTCTTAAAACCATAACCTGCAGATGCAACCACCTCATTTTCTTGAACATTACCGTTAACACGGTTGACCGTATTAAACTTAGCAACACCAGTTTGGTCAGCATTCAACGCGATCTTGCCATTGGTTAATGCACCCGATGCCCCTATCCGAATTAAGTTCCGGTGAGTCGAGTTTGCTGAGCCATAACGTAAATCGACGTTTAACCCCGGATTTGTGGCATTGCCTACACGGCTGTCATGTACATCTGTCTTATCTTCCACTCGACCTAAAACAACAATATTATCGCCAACACTACCCTTTGAGGTGAGAACTACACCTTCCGTTTCATCGATATAGAGGTATCCATCAGCAGATAAATTGAAATTGAAATCTTTTAATGTTAAATCTTGATTATTTTGTCCATAGCTAATGCTCGCATTCTGCAATTTAAAATCTAAATGCACCTTTGAGTCGCGGTTGAACAGCCCATTCGTCGTTGCCAAATACACTTCAAAAGGTGAAATAGTTGAAAGCTTAAAACTTCCTAAATTTTGATCCGTTTCACCCGTTGCACAATTTGGTGAACACATCAGCATGATTTGGGCAGCCGTTGCGGTAAAAGGTGACACACTGGCAGAGAGCTGAATGCCAACCCCTTGCGTACCATTGGCTAATTGTGTTGTTCCCACATCAAAATCGAGTTTGGTTTTAATGTTGTTATAACCAGTCGCCGTTTTAACGTCAATATTATGTAAACCCAGTTTAATCGGTGTTTTTCCGACTTCCGCTGGATCGACCCAATTCAATTGTTTAATGTCAACTTTTGAAGCTTCATGGGTAATTGAAATACCATTTTGACCCGTTACATCACTTAAAATCTGATCATTCAAAGCTTGTAATGCATAACTTTGATTCGCTGCACAGATACACAGTGTCAGAAGGTTTAGTTTTATTATTTTATGCATCTCAATATCCTTTTGAAACTATGTGTCTAACAGCGGCTACCCGCAGTGCCCGAGCAGTTATAGCTAAAGATTTTTAGATTTCCATCCAGATGTAAGTTTCCGTGAACATTTAAGCCCATAAAACCTTGTTCCTGACCTTTATCAAAAGTTGGTACAGTTTTACTCGTACCATAACTGTTATACGTTGAGGTATTGAAATATCCATTTTCACCACTTTCTACGGAAAGGCTGGCAAAACCCAAGTTACGAATTTTAAGGGGTTTATCATCGAAAAACTTTAACATCATCGCAGTTTGTGGCTTACCTTCTTTATTCAGAATTGTGGTACCTTCCAGCGAAAATTTATCAATTTGCATGGTGCCTTGGAACTGCTTGAAAACCAGCCATTTTCGTTGCCCATTTTCCTTATGATTATTTGGAGAAATAGCGATACGACACAGTTCTAATAAAGCGCAATCTTGATTTGCGCGCATTTGATAATAGGCTTCAGTGACAATAGCTCGCCCATTTGCATCTACACCATTGATCCTAGAGATCGTATTTAAACTCATATCATTGGCATATTGGTGGTTGATCGATAGGGTTAAGCTCAAATCTGCACCGCCCTGTCCAGTCACACCGACCAGTTCCTTATTATCCAAATCAACCAAACCCGCTTGAGACAACATGGATATAGACATCAACATGGTTACACATAATTTTTTCATCATGTCAGTATCCTATAGCCCTGTGGTCTTAATTTTTAAGTGTTGGATCAATACACCATCTATAGCAACCGAACCGAGATTTACAGGAACTGCTGTTCCAGTCCCGCGGAATACCACACCAGTAGATTGTGTCGCCGTATTGGCTTTGAGCGTATTGGTGGTCGGATCTCGTGTCACGCTACCAATCGAAATACTGCTATGTGTTGCGTTATTCCCTTGGTACTGAATCGCGGTACTCCCTGCCCCCGTTTGAACAAAATTCGAACCACAATAGGCCACATTACAGGTTGATCCTTTATAATCAGCATTGTTTCCACCCTGTACATCTGGGTAGTAGGTATAAATCTGCTTATAAATCTCAGGCACATTCGGAATACGCGTGACTTCGAGAATAATATTGCGTCCTTCCGAACCTACAACAAAAGGCTGATACATATTACCCAAGACCAAGTTAATATTTGGGCTGTATAAATAAAGTCCCTCGCTCGCATCAAAAATTGGAGCCAATGAACGATCTAATGCGGGTGTGACTGCCGTACCATCGTTGGTCGCAGCTGTGCTCAGTCGAAGAACTTTAGTATTTAATAGCGCTTTATTTGCGTCATCATTGGCATAGACCAATCCAGATGGATCACCATTGGTATTGATCCGAAGTAAGGCTGCCATCCCAAAGGTTTTATTTTGCTGGTCTAAGGTAGATGCTTGAGTTTGAAACATACGCACCTGTGAGCCATTTAAACTCAATCCATTGGCAACCGCCTGTAAACGTATTCTTTGATTTAAACTTAAATCAGGATCTGCTGCCGCATTAGTTGTTGTTGGTGCACCTGTAATAGGATCCACTTTATTTTGGGAGTTCCAACTGCGTGAAAAAGCATCCCACCATAAACCTAATTTAATATTATTATCTGCGTCACTGGCTAGAACGGTCGCTAAAGGGGCTTCCAGCCCTAGAAAACTCACATCTGAACTTGCATTCGATTGATGAAACTGTTTAATCCCCGTGGCTGTGCCAGCGCGAAATAACCAAGGATTAACATCGCTTCCCCATGTGAAGCCCTGATTACTGAAACGGCTATTGGCATTATTATCAGACCGCGAAAGCGCTAAACCATAAATAAAGATGTCTGCTTTGGTTCGTTTCGTGCTCAGATCATCTGCGTCGGTATACTTGGAGTAGTTCTCACCCACAGGAATAATACGAATAAAGCCCGTGTCGTATTGTTGTGGATTGGCCACGCCACGGTTGTAGCTAGAAGCCGTGGAGAGATCATTGGCCCCTTGAAACACCATCTTGAAGTTTTCAGGAAGTAAAGCAATGCCTTCACCCGTAGTATCCGCTAGATATTCATCGGAAAGTGACTCAAGGGCAAATGTAGACTGCGCAAGCATGAGTCCGACAAGACTAGCTAAACAGGATTTTTTCAATCCTGCGGGATATATACGATTCGTCATCTCGACCATCCTTATTATTCGATGCTCCGCATCTTTATGTACTGCATCCTTTGCTTGGCATTCTACTCTGCGCACTATAATTTTTATTTGCGTCAACCAAAGCACTCTATTTCATAATTGATTATGCTGAAACTCAGCACAAATGCAAAACCAACTGTCCGATAATATTTATTTTCCGATGAATGAATTGACATAAAAAAAAGCGGATCAATGATCCGCTTTCTTACATATCAAAAACTTAGGTCTTCGGTAAAGTTACACCTGTTTGACCTTGGTACTTACCACCACGGTCTTTATACGATGTTTCACACACTTCGTCAGATTCGAAGAACAACATTTGTGCAACACCCTCACCTGCATAAATACGTGCAGGAAGATTGGTTGTGTTCGAGAACTCTAAAGTGACATGACCTTCCCACTCAGGCTCAAGTGGTGTGACATTTACGATAATACCGCAACGTGCATAGGTCGATTTACCCAAACACACAGTCAACACATTACGCGGAATACGGAAATACTCAACGGTACGTGCTAAAGCAAATGAGTTTGGTGGAATAATACAAACATCAGCTTCAATGTCGATAAAACTTTTATCATCAAAGTTTTTTGGATCTACAATTGCCGAGTGAACATTGGTAAAAACTTTAAACTCACGCGCGCAACGAACATCATAACCATAGCTCGACACACCATAAGAAATGAGTTTTTGACCATTTTCATCTAAACGAACTTGGTTTTCTGCATACGGTTCGATCATGCCGTGTTTTTCGCTCATTTCGCGAATCCAACGATCGGACTTAATAGCCATTTATTCTTTCCAAAAAAGCTTAATTTCAATAATTGCGTTGTACTTTAACTGAAATCGCTTTCAATGAAAATAAGCGCGTTTAAGTTCTCAAAATTTCTGGCTTTAATTACTAAATTAAAAGCTTAAAATCGCAGAATAGCTCAGCGGAATCGAAAAACTCATCAAAACCAGCGATGCTGTTTTTTGCAGGTTAGATTGGTTCAGCCAACGAATTTTATTGCTCGCTAAAATTGACCCGATAAAAGTCCAAAAGAAAGCAATTGGAATAATCAAAACCAAAAACAGCGACATATGCGACAGATAATAATCTAGTTTTGTCCACGCAATGGTTGGGAAAATGGCTGAAGCAAACAATAATGCTTTAGGGTTCAATAATGTTGCCAAAAACAGTTCACGCGCCCGAATAGTCGGTTGATTAAAACTTACTTCAGCATCGGCTGTACGCCATAATTTGATAGCCAAATAAATGATATAGCTTGCACTGAACAGTTTTAAAATAGTCGGCAATAAAGGCAAGTGTACAGACACTTTTCCAATGAGGAAGCCCCATGCCGTGATTGAAATGAGATAGCCAAAAGCTTCTGCTGGAATGAGACGCAAAGATTTACGAATACCAACTTGAATGCCCGAAGAGGCAAGTAGGGTATTGGTTGGTCCTGGAGTTAAAAGAATGGTTATCACTAAACCAATAAAAAACCAAGTGACCATATTCACAGACCCACATATATATAACTATAAGCGTAATGACTTGCCATGCTGAAAGCAATCAAATTTAGTGAACCGTGATAACAGTTTTTTTAATTTTCATTCAATAAGTAACATAAATGAAGCTTAAGACCCTTACCAAATCTAGCTTTCAGAAAGATAATTCCATACACTTTATTCTTTTTTCAAATCAATGATTTTATAAATCAAATAGACATAACTAATGAAAAAAAACTATTCAAATGATTTTTAATCAGTTACTTTTTAAAACATGCGTATTTTTATTCATCAATCTGATCGCGCAAAGTCAAGGATAAAAGAGCCAAGTGAATGGCTTTGAAGATAATAAAACGAGGAAAAGTATATGAAAAGATGGACTCAACTCACGCTACTTTCAATTGCACTTGCAGGTCTAGGAGCATGCTCAAGTGACAATAAAACCACGACTTCAGGCGATGCTCAAACCGAAACCAATGCACAAACATCCGACAAACTCCAAAGTAAATTTGTCAACATAGCAACAGGCGGCGCATCTGGCCCGTATAACGTGATTGGCACCAGTTTGGCTGAAATTTATAATAAAACCTATGGTGTAAATTCAAAAACTCAAACCACAGGCGCATCGGTAGAAAATCTTAACTTACTCAAACAGAAAAAAGTTGAAATGGCTTTTGTCATGAGTGATAGCTTAACCGAAGCACTAAATGGCACAGGTAGTTTTGCCAGTGGGAAAATTGATAATGTCCAACAAATTGCGGCACTCTATCCCAACTATGTGCAAATTGTGGCCTCAAAAAAATCAGGCATTAAAAAGCTTGAAGACTTAAAAGGTAAGCGTATTGCTGTCGGTGCCCAAAACTCAGGGGTTGAAGTTAATGCGCGCACCCTCTTAAATGGTTTTGGTATTACTTATAATGACGTGAAGGTCGATTATCTAGGCTATGCAGAAGCCGCGGATGCTTTAAAGGGTGGAAAAATTGACGCTGCATTCTTAACCAGTGGTATCCCCAACTCATCCTTGATGGAACTGCAACAAGGTTTCGATTTACAACTGGTTGGGATCGATCCTGCGAAAGTGAAACAAATCGCCAAAAACCAAACCTATTTCCTATCTCTGAATATTCCGAAAGGCACTTATGGCAATGCAGAAGATATTCCAACTGCGGCCATTATGAATGCTTTAGTGGTACGTTCCGATCTTTCTGAGGATGATGTCTATAAACTGACCAAAACCTTCTTTGATAGTTTAGGACAATTGGCCAACTCACATCAGGCAGCGACAGAAATTAATTTGGAAACGGCTCAAAAAGGCGTGGTTGCTCCGCTACACCCTGGGGCTAAACGTTATTACGACGAACTCGCAGCGAAAAAATGAAGCTGAAAAAAAGTGCAGTGTTTACTGCACTTTTTCTACTCGGTTTATGTGGGCTGCTGTTCTTGCCTGTGCGCTATAGCGAAGTGACTGTTGCTCAAATGCAGTGCCGAATTTCAACAGCACAATTTAGTTTGCAGTGGAAACATTCAGTTGAAAAAACTCGTTGGATTGAAAACTATCAACGGGAGCAACAGCACTTTATATTGCGCTACACCGACCTGATTTCTTTCGGTGCAGGCACACCGAATGACTATCCCATCATCTTTCAAAAAGACGGTATAGTCAGAATGAAAGTTAATCGGCGAATTGATCAAATCAACTGGATCATTTCCAAGAATATGCAAGGCAGTATCATCATTCACCAGCGCGTCTGGCCTATTTTTCAACAATATCCAGATTACACCTTGGTGCAAATTACAGCACAACAACAGCCCTTGTGGAAAGCATGGCAGATCGGAGAATGCCGATGACTCAAAATGAAGAAAAAGTTGCCCCTGAACAATTAGACGAGCAGCAACAACAAGCCATTTTAGAAAAATTTGATCGTGAGTCAGTGACTCGTTCCCCAAGCAACAAGTCTGTAGCATGGTTCATAGCGGCGATTGCTATTTTCTATTCCTTATTTCATTTATTTATTACCTTTAATCCACTACCCGAACTGATTCAACGTTCCGCCCATGTCGCTATTGGTTTAGTTTTGATCTTTCTACTTTATCCTGCGCGTCAGTCCAGTTCACGACAAAGCATCCCTTGGTTGGATTGGTTACTTGCCTTAGCCGCTTTAGCAACCTTTTTATACCTTTGGAAAGAATATCAAGCCATTATGACCACGCGTGGGGGTATTCCAAACACTTTAGATATTGTTTTTGCCATTTTAGCCGTGGTGCTGGTGGTTGAAGGTGCTCGGCGGGTCATGGGATGGATGCTGCCTATTTTAGGTTTAGTCTTTCTGTCTTACCCGTTTTTTAGCCACTATGACTGGGTCCCAGATCGTTTATTGACGCGTTCATATAGTATTAGTGATATTTTCGGGCAAATGTATTTAAAAACCGAAGGGCTTTATTCTTCCGCTATTGGCGCTTCAGTCACTTTTATTTTCCTGTTTATTTTGTTTGGTGCTTTTCTGGCGAAATCAGGCATGGGCAAATTGTTTAATGATCTTGCGATGGCACTTGCGGGACATAAACAAGGTGGTCCTGCAAAAGTTGCCGTCATTTCCAGTGGATTTATGGGCAGTATTAATGGCACAGCGGTGGCCAATGTCGTAGGGACCGGTTCATTCACCATTCCCCTGATGAAAAAAATTGGCTACCACAAAAATTTTGCAGGTGCTGTTGAAGCCAGTGCCTCTGTAGGTGGACAAATTTTACCCCCGGTGATGGGAGCCAGTGCCTTCATTATGGCTGAAACCACGGGTGTCAGTTATGGCACCATTGCCCTTGCAGCCACCCTTCCAGCTTTACTCTACTATTTAGGTGTGATGGCGCAGGTTCATTTCCGTGCTGGTAAAGACAATTTAAAAGGTGTCCCGAAAGCGGATTTGCCACGGGTTAAAGATGTCCTAAAGGAACGAGGACACTTGCTTATTCCGATCGTGGCTTTGGTGTTTTTCCTCTTTCAATCCATCCCTGTCAGTTATGCCGCGGTCTACACCATTGTCTTAACTGTGATTGTGGCGAGTTTCCGCAAATCGACCCGTATGGGCTTCAAAGAAATATTAGAAGCGCTCGCCGATGGTGCAAAACAATCCCTTTCGGTCATGGCAGCCTGTGCTGTGGTGGGGATTATTATTGGTGTGGTGAGCCTGACCAGCTTTGGCTCTGTCATGACCTCCTCGATTATGAGCATCGGTGCAGGCAGCCTATTTTTAACGCTGTTCTTTACCATGATTGCATCGATGATTTTAGGTATGGGACTTCCTTCGATTCCAGCCTATATCATTACCGCGACTATGGCTGCACCCGCTTTGGCAAACTTTGATATTCCCACGCTAGTGGCGCATATGTTTGTGTTCTACTTTGGTCTGTTTGCCAATATTACCCCCCCTGTCGCCTTAGCCGCCTTTGCAGGTGCGGGAATCGCAGGGGGCGACCCAATGCGCACGGGCTTCCAAGCCTTGAAGCTTTCTTTAGCGGGTTTCATTGTCCCGTTCCTGTTCGTCTATAACCCTGCCATGCTGATGATTGATACGGCCAATGTCGCAGTCAATGCACGTGAGTTTGCTTTTCCTGCCTGGACAACTATTGTGAGTATTGTCTTTACCTCAGTGGTTGGGATTTTGGCACTGGGGGCAGCAGTTGAAGGTTACTTTAAAGTTGGTTTGAACTGGTTCTGGCGAATTTTCTTAGGTGCAGGTGCTTTATGTATGATTATCCCTGAAACTGTGACTGATATTATCGGGATTGTGATGGTGGTGATCGCCATCAGCATTAATATTATGCAAGCCAAAAAACAAAATCAGTCCTATTCACTCTCCTAAAAAAGAAACAAAAAAAAGCCCAACTTAATGTGTTGGGCTTTTTTATGGCTCATTTAGAAAATACGAGTCTGATCTTTTTCAGCCTGAGGCAGTGCGGCTGCAATTTTTTCAGCAATCTGCATATAGCTGTCTGCTGCACTGTCTTCCACTAAAACAGAAGGCTTACCCGCATCCGCATTTTCACGGATTTGTACATTTAAAGGCAGACGTCCTAAAAGTGGAATAGCGTATTGCTCAGACAGTTTATCACCACCGCCCGTACCAAAAATTTGCTCTTCAAATCCACAATTTGAGCAAATATGGGTCGACATATTTTCCACAACACCCATGACTGGAATGTGTACGCGGTTAAATAGCTCAATGCCTTTGGTCGCATCCATAAGCGCCACATTCTGTGGCGTGGTTACAATCACTGCACCTGTCACAGGAATACGCTGCGCAAGCGTCAACTGAATATCACCTGTACCCGGTGGCATATCAATCATCAAGACATCTAAATCAGGCCATAAGGTTTGATTGAACAGTTGCATCAACGCACCTGTCGCTTTCGGCCCACGCCAAGCCACGGGAGTATTATGATCACCTGTTAAATGCCCAATCGATAACACTGCCAAACCATAGGCATCTAAGGGTACAAAATTTTCCGCTTCAATCATCGGCGTTTTGCCCGCATTGCCCAACATAGTCGGAATACTTGGACCATAAATGTCCGCATCTAAGACCCCAACTTTTAAGCCGAGCTTTTGCAAAGCAAGTGCAAGGTTTACCGTGGTGGTGGATTTGCCCACGCCGCCCTTGCCCGAGGACACCAAAATCACATTTTGAATACGCGGATGCTTCGGCACATCACGTTGTTGTGGTGCTGCTTTTTGAATGGGTGGATTGTTTGGATCAGTTTCAACGGGTTGTGCAGCAGCTTGGGCTGCTGAGCCTGAAGCATCAATCACTGGGGGTAAATTGCTTTTCGGTGCAGCCTCTTTTGCTTGGCTTGAACAGCTCTCACCTTCAGCATGCTGATGTCCACAGCCACCTGACTTTTCTTTATGTCCCGTTTTTTGTTGAATCACATGCATGTTTAATTCTTTGATACCGCATGCTTCAAGCGCAACCGCCAAATCATCATGAATCTGTTGTAAATCATCTGCTTCGGCAGGAAAAGTATTGATGGTAATTTGCAGAATATTGCCCTGCACATTCACTTGAGTAATGCGGTCTTTCAACGCATGGTTTGAATTGGGCAAGATATAGTTTTGCAGTACTGTTTGGATTTCTTCTTCCTTTACCTCCTGCGCAGGAGAAAAAACTGATTTAAGAGAAGAAAGCCACGACATATATGTACTCCAAATTCGAGTATTCAGCTGAATGCTATAGTTTAACCACAAAACGAACTTAGGTTAAGTTCAGTATTTATGGATTATGCCATGAAATTTAGTATTCCTAGCTTTTTAGTTGGTTTTATACGCTGAATATCAAAGGGCGAAGCTTAGTCGCTTAAGCTAACTGAAAAAATAAAATCGGTGAATTGGATCAAATTTGAACGTAAAGAATTGTAAGTACAATCCAATCTCCCCATTTAAGGTGATGTTATTGCATAGCAAAATATCTATATTCTGTTGTTCTATCTTTACGCGATTTGGGGAGAAAATAATGAAACTTTGGGCCGTGGTTGTTTTGGCTTGCACCATATCTATCTTTAGTTTTGCAGGTACATCAACCAATTCATTTAAAACCCCTGCGGGTCAAACGGTAACTATCGGTGATCAAGTTCAAGACATGCAGAAAAAAATCGATTTATCGCCGATTTCTATGTCCTCTACCCCAATCAACAGTGCACCGAATAGCCCACTTGAGACGGTATATGTATATGAAATTGCAAACTATCGTTACACCATCCGCACCGTGAACAATCAAATTCAGAGCATCATGTGGTTTAACTTGGACGCAGACCCTGCACTCAGTACACAGTCTACGCCATAGTATTAGCGAACATTTAAGGCCGACATTCGCCGTTTCAGACGGATTAAGCTTGGTCGTCTTTTTTAAACTTTTGCAGTGTTTCTGTGGCTTTCTTTTTCAACTCGTCAAACTTTTCAGTGGCTTGCACCTTAAATTCTTCCAGTTTAATTTCGGCCTCATGCTTTAACTCAGTGGCTTTAAGTTTCGCCTCATCCAGTTTATGCCCTGCTTCAACTTTAAAGTGATCCAATTTCTCCTGTGCAACTTGTTTCGCATGCTCGGCTTTGGCTTGTGCAGACTCCAACTTTTGCTCAAAAGCTGCATCGCCTTCGGCTTTACTTTCTGCTGCGTTCTGCTTTAAGTCAGTCAGCTGCTTTTCAGCATCTAGCTTGGCTTCAGTGGCCTGATGTTTGACATCTTCCAGTACTTTCTCGCCTTCGAGTTTTGCCGCTTGAGCTTTCAACTTCAAATCTTCACCCAACTCAGTCGCTTTGGTTTTTAAATCATCGAGTTTATTGTCATTCGTCATGTCACAGCCCTCTTTCGTATTTAAAATTTTGGTTAACTCAGAGTTATACCTTGCTTTTTAAGTGCTGACGTCATTTGCATCATTTGGAAACAATAGCTGTACAGGATGCAGCAATTTAAACACCATCCTGTACCACTCAACGGAAGAGACTAACGCTTTACGGTACTGAGAAAGCTAATAACTGCAAACAGCCAAATAAACAAAATGAAACTGCGGGCTTGAGTGAAATGGGTCACGTCTGCGCCATGTACCATATTATGACGGCTGGCCGTGACACTAGAACTCGCATCCATTTTCAATGCTTCAAGGCTCAGAAAATACGGATTGATTTCACTGGCAATTTTAACTTTATGCCATAGGCTTTTGACTTCATGGCCTTTCAAACCCGGTACAATTTTATACACATCGACGAACTTGGTTTGATTTTGCTTTAAATACCCATGTTCAATCAGCGCATCCGTCAAAATTCCTTCAATTTGACCATAAAGAACCGTAATACAACCTGCATAACACTGCTGTTGATACAGTTTTAAGATTTCTTCAATCACGCTGCGGCGCTGAGCTTGGAATGCACCCAAATCCATCGCGTCGTAAGCGTCAAGCAAAGTCGCTTGGAAATAGTCCGTTTGGATTAAATTGGGCAACTGAAACTTAGTCATATCAGCTTCTTTTTCATTGGCCATTTGCCAGAAAAACAACAGATTGAGCACGTCATTGGCCATTGGTTCATCACTTTCATACTCAAGTTGATCCGCCATTACCGCAAAGTACGAATCTTCAGACTCGAGCTGACGGAGCGACTCGACCAATTGTGCATGTGGTCGACTACCCATTGAAGCAAGATATTGTTCAGCTTGTTGTAAAAGACGATTGCCCAATAGTTTGGTCGCTTGTGGATTTTGCGGAATTCGGGTCACGGGTTGGTCGAAATCAAAATCATCATCGATCATTGACGGCATACTCTTAAAAACGGGCTGAATCTAAGTATTATCGCTGTTATTGCAAAATGGATATATAACCATTTCTAATTTTCTATCTTTCTTTTTCCATTTGAGAGATTCTCTGAATAACGTCAGAACCTAATGATCTTGTGTTTTTTTCATTCCCTTTCAGGTTATTTAAATCAACATTAATTCTAATAGCAATTTCTCTTAATATAGGTTTTGCAACAGATTGCAGCACTTGATTTTTGCTTATGTTAATACTTAAGTTTGATAATTGCTGAATCTGATACTCTCCAAAAATCACTTCTTTAATTACTGAAACATTGTCACTAACGATCTCTATCTCATAACCCAACTCATCAGCTCGGTCTAAAATCGCCTGAATATTTCCTGCACCCCATTGATTTGAAATAACAAATTTTCCATCAGTCAAATCTAAAACCTCATCGACTTCAGAAAAATATCTATTCTTATCATTTGTCTGAATCACTTCATCATAACGCTTGTACATTTTTCTCCCCTTTCTTAATTCTTGAGGAAAATCAAACAATAAATCTTCAAGAGATAAAATATTATTATTTTTAATATGTGTTTTAATTAGTTCTAGTACCAGTTTTCTTTTATTTAACTCTAATCCGTTAAATAAGTATTTAGAATAATCCTTACTATTTAGATTTTTCTGTATTTCTCTTCTTTCTTCAGCTTTCTTTTGAGCTCGTATTTGATAATCTTTTGCCTCAGGCAAAGGTAACACTTGCTGGATATCAATCAAAATTTGATCTTGATATTTGTATGGTTTCATTCGAACACAAGTAATATCCAAGTCCCTCTCATTCAACCATATTACGGATGTAGTCAGTTCTTTAGAAAACTCAGCAGAAACTAGAATGATTCGAACATCATTACCAAAATTTGTTTCATTAATCGCATCTAATTCAATAAAATCCTCAATAGTTTCTCTAGCATTTTCTTTTGTAAAGCCTTCCTCTCCATTTTTGTTTCTATAGTCTACCAATACATCCAATGCATGCTCAAAAGTCATGGTAGAAATCATAGAAGCGTAACGAAGGGCCTGTAACTCCATATGATCACCTGTATCGGTGCGTTTTAACTCTATGATCACTAAATTTGCTTGTTTATCAATTGCTAATAAATCAATACGTTTACGTGAAGCATCCCATTCTGCATATTCCTCCGTTAAAACTAAGCAATCCGCTGCAATCACGCTAATATTCTGCTTTAAAGCTTGCTGTAAATGCTGACGCTCTAAAATAGATTCATTGATAAACGTTGTTCCTTGTATGGCATTTAATTGACCATTCTCCAATAAGAATATGCTCATATTTACCTTATGCTATTAAATTAAATAAATAAAATTGCAGTTAGACTAACATGTAGAAGTTAAATCATCTCTTGTTTTTATTCTACTTTTTAGGAAGCATCGCTTTGTATTACCTCATTCATCAGGTAAAATCGTTGACCTTATATAAAATACGAATGAGAGAGTCATATCCGTGCGTAATATTTTAGTCACTAACGCCCTACCATACGCCAATGGCCCCATCCATATGGGACACTTACTCGGTTATATCCAAGCAGATATTTGGGTTCGTGCCATGCGTGCAATGGGACACGATGTGACTTATGTATGTGCGGATGATGCTCACGGTACAGCCATCATGCTACGTGCCGAAGCCAATGGTATTTCACCTGAAGATCAAATTGCCAATGTGCAAAAGGAACACATCCGTGATTTTGACGGTTTCGGTGTGCATTTCGATCATTATGATTCAACCCATAGTGATGAAAACCGCTCTCGTGCTTCTGAAATTTATGTGAAAAACCGTGAAGCAGGCAATATTGCCATCCGTCCTGTCAACCAGCTTTTTGACCCTGAAAAAGGCATGTTCTTATCGGATCGTTTCATTAAAGGCACGTGCCCGAAATGTAAGTCGGAAGATCAATACGGCGATGCGTGTGAAGTCTGCGGTACAACATACAATGCGACTGAGCTTTTAAACCCGAAATCGACTTTAAGTGGTGCGACGCCTGTAGAGAAATCTTCAGATCATTACTTCTTTAAACTACCGAATTTCTCAGAATATTTACAAAAATGGACGCGTGACCAAGGTCGCTTACCTGTTTCAATTGCCAACAAACTGGATGAATGGTTTGAAGCGGGTTTATCGGATTGGGATATTTCACGTGATGCACCATATTTCGGTTTTGAAATTCCAGATGCACCGAATAAATATTTCTATGTTTGGGTCGATGCGCCGATTGGTTATATGTCGAGTTTTGAAAACTACATCAAAGCTAAACGTCCTGATTTAAGTTTTGACGACTTTTGGAAGAAAGACTCTGACAAAGAAGTCTATCACTTCATTGGTAAAGACATCGTTTACTTCCACGCGCTGTTCTGGCCTGCAATGCTTGAAGGTGCAAACTACCGTACGCCATCCGGTTTATTCGTCAATGGTTTCTTGACGGTGAACGGTCAGAAGATGTCGAAGTCTCGCGGCACATTCATCAAAGCTGAAACCTATTTAGAACACTTGAACCCTGAGTACTTACGTTACTACTTCGCGTCTAAACTTTCGGACAAAGTTGAAGACTCTGATTTAAACTTGGATGATTTCGTTCAGAAAGTAAACTCTGATTTAGTTGGTAAAGTGGTGAATATTGCCAGCCGTTGTGCAAAATTCATCAACACCAAGTTTGATAATAAGTTAAGTGCAACTTGTGCAGAGCCTGAATTGGTACAAAGCTTTATTGATGCGGGCGACTCAATTGCTAAAGCCTATGAAGCACGTGAGTTCTCTGCTGCGATTCGTGAAATCATGGCACTTGCAGATAAAGCCAACCAATATATTGATGAGAAAAAACCTTGGGCTTTAGCGAAAGTTGAAGGCGAAGAGCAACAAGTACACAATGTTTGTTCGGTAGGAATTAACCTATTCCGTCAATTGGCTGTGTACCTTGCACCTGTACTTCCGACTTTAGCAGCTCAAGTGCAAGCGTTCTTAAAACTAGACCGCTTTGACTTTGCTTCTGCTCAAACGGCATTGGTCGATCATGAAATTGCATTGTTCCAACCTTTAATGCAACGTGTAGACCCGAAAGCAGTTGCGGCAATGGTCGATGCATCTAAAGACTCTTTAGCTGCTGCAGCTGAACCTGTAAAAGTTGAGAAGAAAAAAGAGAAGAAAGCCTCGACTAAGCCTGAGCCAAAAGTTGGCGAGGCAGAAGTGATTGGCATTGAAGACTTTATGAAAGTTGACCTACGTGTCGCTGAAGTTTTAGAAGCTGCAACGGTAGTAGGCTCTGACAAACTTCTACAACTGACTTTAAATGTTGGTGAAGCTGAACCGCGCAATGTATTCAGTGGTATTCGTGAGTTTTACCAACCAGAAGACCTTAAAGGCAAATTGGTGGTGATGGTGGCGAACCTTGCACCACGTAAAATGCGTTTTGGTATTTCTAACGGTATGGTTTTAGCTGCGGGCAATGGCGAAGGTGTTTGGGTGATTTCACCTGAATCTGGTGCTAAAGCTGGTGATAAAGTGTCTTAAGGTTTAGACACCCATAAAAAGCCCTGCTATATTTTAGTGGGGCTTTTTTATGTAAGTTAATAAAATGAGATTAGAATTAAAGAAAATCAACGAAGCTATAAATGCTATTTCTTATTCTATTGATACTGAACAATATGAAGAAGCTTTGTTAGGTTCTGAGATAATGTTGAATGAACTCGAAAAATATGAAAAATCAGAATCAGTATTACGTCTATTCTTTAATTTAGCTGGACAATTTATAGATGCAGGCACATCGTTAAGAAATAAAAGTGCCGTGTCTAAAGGAATCCAAATTTTAGAGACTTACTCAGAGCATTATGAAAATCAATCTAATATTAACTATTATTATAATTTAGCAAATGGAAAATTAGCATTAGCTAATGATTGTGGTTATTCAGAAGATGACGTGAATTTCAAAAATATAGAATTATTTAATGATGTAAAGAACGGCAGAGTAAAACTTGAAGTGCGACATAAACCACCTAATTAATTTAAAGGGTTTATGGAGTATATAAAATTGTCATACCATCATCTTAACTTTGAAGATCGTACTGCATTAATGCTTGAGTCAAGAAAAGAAGGCTTTTCAGCCAGAAAATTTGCTGAACTTATTAAAAGACATCCTAGTACGATCTATCGTGAGCTTAAAAGAAATAGCATCAATGACGTTTATCAAGCTCGATATGCTTCTGATAACACTTTTGCTAGACGTAGACGTGGTCACAGAAAACTCAAAATCGATTCAATCCTCTGGAAATTTATTGTTGAAGCGATCCGTTGTTTATGGTCTCCTCAGCAAATAGCAAAGCGTTTAAAGACATTTCCTGATTTGGATCAAACAATGAATGTAAGCCATACAACGATTTATTCAACGATACGCGCATTACCCAAGGGTGAGTTGAAAAAAGACTTATTATCCTGTCTGCGTCATGAAAATAAAAAGCGAAAAGCTAACGGTGAACCTAAAAAAGATTCTATATTACAGGATATTAAAACTATTCATGAGCGCCCAGCCGAAGTTCAAGAAAGAAAAATACCGGGTCATTGGGAAGCTGATTTAATTAAAGGTAAAGACAATAAAAGTTCGATAGCAACACTTATTGAACGAAATACACGGCTCTGTATCTTGGCAACATTACCTGATGCAAAGGCAGAATCAGTGCGCAAGGCTTTAACTGAAGCTCTGAAATATTTACCTGCAGAACTGCGTAAAACGTTGACCTATGACCGTGGACGCGAGATGGCAGAACATAAAATACTTGAAGAAGATTTAGGCATAGATGTATATTTCTGTGACCCACATTCACCCTGGCAAAAAGGCACATGCGAAAATATGAATGGTTTAATTAGGCAATATTTACCTAAAGGGATTGATTTAAATCAGGCAGATCAGCATTATTTAAATCAAGTTGCCATGTCACTGAATACTCGTCCTAGAAAAGCGTTAGATTGGCTTACACCATTAGAGAAATTTGCTCAGCTTGTTGATTATCATAAGACTTTTCAAACTGTCGCACCTCATGTTTGAATTCGCCAACTTATATTGGAAGGCTTATAAATTAATAAAAAAAGAAGATAATTACGATTTATATCAACAAAATATAATTAATCTTGCAAATGTTCTCAAACAACAATTTCGATTTTCGGAAGCTTTAAAACTCTATGATTTAGTAATAAAAGAAAATACGCCCTATCCACAAGCATGGCTTAATCGAACATCTTGTTTAAAGCAATTTGATCAACTATTAGATCATCGCACCGCAAAAATGATTATGGAAATAATTAAAGGGTATAAATTCGCTTGTAACTCACATTTAACTCCGAATACCTGGAAACCTTACTACAAAAATCAAGTCAATTTTTTAACTGAACAATTAGATTCTAAAGACTTAGATTCTGAAGAAGCTGAGACACTTAAAGAATATTCTTCTATGACTCAATTCCGACAATGGTGTATAGAAGAAAATTTAACTCTGAATATTCATGGAATGTATTGTTCATGCATTGCCAATGAACGAGATAATTTAACTCTTTTAGAGGGTATAATTTCTCCGACTAATATTCTTATATATGAACAATATCTCAACCGATTGAAAGCCGAATTTTCCTTGATGCGAGTAATGTTCTATGAGTCTAAATTCACAAATAGCTCTAAGTTTGATTATGAAAGCTGTTATTCGGAACTTGATGACAAAGAAATCATTAATATAAGATCTGAAAAGCTAAGAACTTGTTTCAGACTATGTTTCTCAATATTAGATAAGTTAGCAATCTTCTTGTGTCAGTATTTTTCACTAAAAATTGAGAAAAATACTGCGTTCAATAATTTTTGGCATCAGAATAAATCTGCCCTAGAAAGCAAAGAAAATTTTGCTTTGATTGCAATTAACAGTCTTATTTTTGATCTAAATGAAAAAAATGGACAATTTGGTTTCTATAAAGTTTGGCGAAATGCTCTCGAACATCATATTTTATTTCTAGTTCCAGATACTTTTGAACTCTCTAATGACTCTACACATACTTATGTAAAAATCACTGACTTCGAAAATAGTCTCCTAAATTTAATTCAATTAACAAGATCATCTATATTTTCAACAGTATTTGCAATTGTTGAAGATCTACGTCAGAAAATGCCAAATGATAAAAATAATTCTCTTGAAATAAAAATCCATAAAAAGGAGTTTAAAGGTTCTCCATGACATGCTAAAAAATAGACAATTCAACAAATTTTGTGAAACTTTATAAATGAATAAGTTACTTGCTTCCGCTTTAATTAGCTCCAGTCTCATTAGTGTTTCATCCTTCGCTCTTTCCCCACCTGCCCCAATCCCCCAACAAAAACAAGTCTCAGGCTATTACCAATACCAAGCGGGTGATGTACAAATCACTGCCCTGTTAGACGGCACAAACTTCATGTCGCCTAAATTATTTCAAAATACTCCAGAAAAAGAAGTCCATGAAATTTTAAAGAAATATGCTGCCGACCAAGCCAAAGGCGTACAGACCTCTGTCAATGCCTTCCTTGTAAATACAGGTCATTCGCTGGTTTTAGTGGATAGCGGCGCTGCGAGCTGTTTTGGCGCACATTTAGGTTCAGTGTTAAGCAACTTAAAAGCGTCAGGCTATCAACCAGAGCAAGTCGATACCATCTTGCTAACGCACCTACACCCAGACCATGTGTGTGGTATTAGCCAAAATGGCGTGGCAAACTTTCCAAATGCAACGGTTTATGTTTCGAGCGATGAAGCGAACTATTGGCTAAACCCGAAACAAATCGAAAAACTCCCGAAAGAAAAACAAGCAGGCTACTTAGGAACTGTTGAAAAAATTAAACAAGCCATTGTGCCTTATCAAGCCAAACAACGCTTCAAAACGTATCAATTGGGCGATCAAGTTCAGGGATTTAAAGTCATTAATACCGCGGGGCATACGCCGGGACATTTTAGCTATGAGCTGAAAACCAAAGATGAAACGGTGGTCTTTATTGGTGACATTGTGCACTCTCATACCGTGCAATTCGACAAGCCAGAAACCGCTATTGATTATGACATCGACCCGAAAAAAGCAGTGCAAACCCGCTTAAAGCAATTTGCTGAATATGCAAAAGGCGTGCAAACCATTGCAGCACCACACTTGCCATTCCCTGCTATTGGACATATCTATTCAGCAGATGGTAAAAGCTATCAATGGATTCCTGTGCATTTTAAGGATTAATTTATACGAAAATTATCTCTTCTTTTGCCTGAGAGTTAAAAGTCACTTCAAACCAAATATAAGTTTGTTAAATCATAAAAAATCCCCTCATTTGAGGGGATTTTTTTTACTACTGTGGACTCATCGAGTTTTGTACAAAATGCGGAGAACGAGGTCCATATAGCAACCCTTTTTGCTGCATCAACTGCGGAGCATACAACTGGGTACTCACACTGTTAGACAGTACATAAGCTTTGTCAGATAAATGATTAGAAATTTGGTCAATCAAGGCACCCACCAACATCCCGACCAGACCGGCGTTGTTGTTATTATTGGCTTGTTGGATTTTTTCCTGACCTTCCCATAATAATGCTCCGGTTTTTAAATCCACCAATTTCGCCTCGACCGCAACGGTCGAGGTCGATTGAATCACCTGATATTTAGAACCATATTCTTTGACTTTGACATACAGTGCGGCATCCGCTCCAAAAATTTCATTGAGTTTCTGAATTGGAATTTGCTGCGCATCATAGCCGTTGGTTACGCCGTTTTCTTTAAATAGCGTATCGACCACAGAAATGGGGAACACATAATAGCCCGCTTCTGCTACAGGTAAAGTCACAGTAGACCAATACCCATAGGTTGCCCGTGTATCGGGTGACTCATTTACAGGCGGCAACACCAAAATGGATTTTGGCATATTGGCATGATATGCAGATAAGTCACGATTGCTTTTTGGTGTCGTAGCACAACCTGTGAAGAGTGTCACAGCAAGGCCAAGTATGCATAGTTTTTTGAAATTTTTCACTTCACACTCCCTACCGCAGACTGAGCCGTCATTTTTTTCAAAAGACGATCCATTAATACTGTCGACTCTGGGTAAGTTTGGCGTTCAAGCTCAAAATACTGAACAGCACGTGGCCCATTATTGATATTTAAATTCAATAAACCCAAATGCGCATACAAGCCCGGAGGCACTGCTGCATTTTTGGCTTTGGCTTTTTCAATATCTTTTTCAAGTTTGCCAATCTGTTCTTGTGGAGAAGTCTTTTCTGGCAGACTCAACATCAAATAGGTTTGCTGCGGGTATTCGCCCCAGCTATATAACGATTTTGGCGCTGAAACACAGCCCACCAAAGTCATGGTGCAGATCACACCTAAAACCAATACGATTTTTTTCATTGATTCAAACCAGTTACTGCGCAGACCACTTATTGGTTTGAATATCCAACACCAAATTATTAACCGCTTCACGCACAGCCAAATCTAGAACTTTACCGTTTAAAGTTGAGTCATAAGAAGCAGTAGAACCAAAACCTAAAATTTCACGTTCACTGAGTGCATACTCGCCTGCACCTTGCACAGAGTGAACAATTTCTGCTGTTTTTACATCGACAATATTTAAGTTCACTTTGGCATAAGCAATTTGGGTTTTACCACGGCCCAATATGCCAAATAGCTGGTGATCACCAACTTCTTTACGGCCAAATTCAGACACGTCGCCCGTTAATACATAACGTGCGCCTTTAATGGATTGAGATGATTTAGTAAAGCCTGCTTCTTGTTTTAATTCAGCAAGGTTGTCACGGTTTAGGACAGAGAAATAGCCCGATTGCTGTAAATGCGTTTCTAAAATGGTTTTCGCCTGACCACCTAAACGATCAACATTGTCTGAGAAAATGCCACGCATGTAGCTTGAGCGGTTGTCAAATTTTCCTACAGAAACAGGCGTTTTAGTGCCAGCGTATTTGACTGTCGCCACTGCCGCTGTTACTTGCGGTGATTGAATTGTTTTTGACGTTTCTGTTGTTGAACATGCAGATAATGCTAAGCCACTCAAAACGGCCAAAAATATAGATTTATTCAAAATTTATCCCTCAAATCTTTAATTTAAAAATCATTAAAAAAATCAAAGGGATTATAACCATTTAGCTTTTAGTTACCTATACAAAATCCAGTTTTGTTGTTGTGAACCTTATCACTTCATTCCAAAAATCAGTTTTAAACCCAACACCGTCATCACGGCCCCTGCTGCGCGGTCAAATACGGCTTTAAACTTCAAATACACGCGGCGCGGCTTTTCAGCAGACAACGCCACTGCAACCAACGAACACCAACCCGCATCAATAAAGAAACATAGGATAGGTAGTACAAAATAGTAATAGGTTGGGATTTCTTTGGGTAAAAGTGCAGTAAAAATACTGGCTAAAACAATCGCAATTTTAGGGTTGGAGAGCTGGGTAATTAAGCCAGTCATAAAGGCACGGCGTAAAGTCATTGCTTTTGAGCTGGAATGATCTGCCTCAATCGGCTCTTTGGCATGTTTAATAATTTTAAATGCGAGCCAAAGCAAATAGATCCCACCACAAATTTTTAAGGCCAAATACGCTGACGGCACTGCCAACAAAAAGGCTTGTAAACCAAGTACAGCCAACAGACCAAAAACAGCTGCGCCTGTTCCAGTCCCCAGTGCGGTAAAGAGGCCATGCTTTCGAGAAATCGCAATCGAATTTTTTGCTACATAAATCGACGTCGGTCCAGGGCTCATTGCGCCTAACATTAATGCAAAGGCAATCGAGCCCAAAATCCAAAATGATTCCAAGAGTGACCTCTAAATTGAGAGAATTTATCAGCTGCGATTTTACGCTAAACAAAGTTTTTACGATATTCACTTTATCAGTTATTTTTCACATTTATATCGTGATCAAGCCGCAGCGTGTACGTCCATTATATTTTTTAATGATAAATAAAAAAGCCTATTTTTAAGGAAATTTAGCATAGGCAATCGTGAAAACAACAATAGAGCAATTACTCAACAATAAAATGCAAAATCAGTTATTTAGATCATATTCAATTTTAATAAAAAGACAAATGTGTATTAAAAATAGCCATCATATGCTTATTTTCGATTACAAAATATAATGGGGGAATTACTTCCCTTTTCATACATTTTTCATATATAAAAAGACTTACTATTTATAAGGTTTTATTTCTCTAAACCACATTTTTAACTTCATAATTTTTAACATCAGAATTAAAGGTGAACCATGCAAAATAAGAAGCGCACCCCATTAGACGCACAACAGTCCCATCTTTGGATCATTGGTGGTGGTATTGCAGGTATGGCTGCTGCTGCATTTGCGATCCGTGATGCCAAAGTCCCTGCCAAAAATATCCATATTTTAGAAGAACTCGATATTTCAGGTGGCTCGATGGATGGCGGACATACACCGCATGCCGCGCAAGCTTGGGTAACACGTGGTGGGCGAATGCTGACCGATGAAACTTATTTGTGCCTATGGGACTTATTTTCCAGTATTCCATCTTTGGAAAATCCAGACATTTCGGTGCGTGAAGAATGTCGTGAGTTTAATGAAAAATTGAAAACCCACGCCAATGCACGTTTAATTGATGCCGAACATGTCATTGCGGATGCTGCAAAGCTTGGGCTGAATACACTACATCGTGCACAGATGCTGCGCCTATTGGCTTCAAAAGAAGAAAAAATTGGCAGTCGCCGCATTGATGAGTTTTTTGATGAAGCCTTTTTTGAAACCAATTTCTGGCGCATGTGGCGCACGACTTTCGCTTTTCAAAAATGGCACAGTGCAGCAGAGTTAAGACGCTATTTCTTGCGTTTTATTCAAGAATTGCCACGCATTCATACCTTAGCGGGTGTCAAACGTACCAAGTACAATCAATATGACTCGATGATTCTGCCCCTACAGCGTTGGCTAGTCGCACAAGGCGTCGATGTACGTTTTGGACACTATGTCACAGATGCGGACTTCATTACCAATGCTGAAACTCAAAAGCGCCATGCCTCGCGACTATATGTACAATTGCCTGAAGGCTCAGAGCAAATTAATCTGAAAGCCAATGATTTAGCTATTTTCACTTTAGGTTCCATTACCGCGGACTCACGTTATGGTGGTAATCATGACGTGCCTGCCCTCGTTCGTCATCGAGAAGACCATGGCTGGACACTTTGGGAAACACTGGCACAAAAAGCCCCAGACTTTGGCCGTCCAATGACTTTTTATGGCAATGTCGATGAACATAAGTGGGAGTCTTTCACACTAACTATGAAAGATGACGTGTTGCTTAAACGCATTATTGACTATACAGGCAATGAACCAGGTACCGGCGCACTGATGACTTGGTATGAGTCGGGTTGGCATTTATCCATTGTGGTTCCTGCACAGCCACACTTTGCCGACTTACCTGAAGGTTTATATACCTTATGGGGCTACGGTTTCCAAATTGACCATATAGGCGATTACATCAAAAAACCAATGTCCGAAGCCACAGGGCAAGAAATCCTAACAGAACTGATTAAACAGCTCGGTTTTGACGACATTTTAGATCATGTTTTGACAACGACTGATGTTACCACAGCCATGATGCCATACGCCTCTGCCCTGTTTGCCTGCCGTAAACCGGGAGATCGTCCACAGGTGATTCCGCAAGGCTCACAAAACTTTGCTTTCCTTGGACAGTTTGTGGAAATTGAAGATGACGTAGTCTTTACTGTGGAATATTCAGTTCGTGGAGCGATGCTTGCCATTTATGAATTCTTTGGGGTGGAGCGTGAAATCCCTGAAATTTACAATGGTCTGCTTGATCCAAAGGTCGGTTTGAAAGCTTTGGAAACCGTGTTCCACTAAGCTTTTAATATATAGCGATAAGAGCATCTTTATGTCACTACTAATACATAGTTTAATTTAAGCAACGTTTGGATACGCGAGTGTGGCAGGGATGCCACACGTTATCCATCATAATAGGGATGTTATGTATGGATAACAAAGGCTTTTGCTTACTTTTGGCCTATCAAAAGTAAGGTTATTGCCTACGCAAACACCTTTTGTACTTTATTGAAAAGTTGAGGCAATGCACACACCTAGTTTTAAATTGGATAAAAAGAAAAATTAGATAAAACTTTATACCTCATTAGTAAATAAATTGACTAATCAACATAGGAAAAACATCTCCACGTTTTAAACAAAATACCGAAACTGACTAAGTGCTTTTCTATCGTTTTCTCATGATTTTAGATTTCATAAAATTACAAAACTCACTTGCAGCTTTGATTGCACAGAGGCAGCATAAGACTTATCTAAAACTTTAAAAATAAATCTATGAAACTAGCAGAAGCACTTTTATTGCGTAGTGATTTACAAACCAAACTTGCCTCTTTACAACAACGTATCAACAATAATGTGCTAATCCAAGAAGGCGATGAACTGAGTGAAGACCCTAATGCGCTGATGGGTGAGGCCTTTAGTGTAAATACAGAGTTACATCATCTGATTGCAAAAATTCATGCGACCAATGCGCAAGCTAAAACCAGCACGGGTCAATCCATGCTCAGTGTTTTAAACACACGTGATTTACTCACACAACAGCATCGTATTATTCAACAGGCCATCGACAGTTCACGACGTGAAAATGGTCGTTATAGTTCGAGTGAAATTCGCTGGGTTAAAACCATTGCGGTTGCAGACTTGCAAAAACAAGCGGATGCAATTAGCCAGCAACTCAGGCAAAATAACTTAGAGATTCAAGCTTCAAATTGGCAAATCGAACTGATCTAGCCAATTTGAGCCACAACAGTTTGGGCATATTGGGCGAGTACAAGGCCTTTTATACGTTTGTAAGGCTTTAATTCAACAAACGTTTGCAGGAAGTAAGACGTCTACTTCACATTTTCACAAATCTGACGTAGCACAATGCATCTTTTATACTGCACATCGCACCTTGCACCACCATGTACTGACAATATGCCTCCCTATTTTTACCTATTAGTACGCATCAGCCTGTGTAGGCGTTTTCTGATTAAAAGCCATTTCTTGTGATGGAAGTTTATAATCACGATCATGCACAGGAACACCACCAATAATCATGGTACGAGCCTCAGTTCTAGGCTGATTCAAATCCTTTTTTGCATCACACGCGGTCAGTTGAGTGAGCAATAAAACTAATACTAGGGTAGATAAGGTTTTCATCATATCCCCTCATTTATCATTATTGTGCTTTCAGCATAGCACTTTTATTTTTCCAATCCTATCGACTTTGTTACAACTCTTATCTATCTACATGATGGTTCTGTGCGTATTTTTTTATTTCAAGAAAAATCAATCATTCGTTTATAAAACAATAATATAAATGATTTAAGTTAACCAAAATTCGATTTAAATATTTATCCAACGTATTTAAAAAACTATCTTGGCGGAGTCTTATCTTGTTTTATTCAATTTCTTCATCAGCCTGCGGCTCGCCCTACTTTTGTTTCGACAAAAGTAGGCAAAACCATTGTCATCTGCAAAACCTGTTCATTTCTTGGATTTATTAAAATATAGCGAATAAAACATTATCTTATTTACACCATGCAGGTTGCAGATGACGTTTCCGAATCGCCCATTTCTTATCGAAATTAGATTAAATTAGAAAAAGACAAAGTAATTTACAAAATCTTACAGGATTGAATATTTACAACGGACACTTTTGTCCGTTAAATAATAGCACTTCCAAATTAAATGAAATAATCACCATGACCAGTCGTCAACAGCGTGCTGCACAAAACCGTGAGGAATTGCTGGAAGCCGCAGTTCAGGTTTTTCGTACACACGGTATCAATGCCCCCTTACAACAGGTGATTGATGCAGCAAATGTCGGACGGGCGACGTTTTATCGTAATTTTGATGACCGTCGTGCCTTGGTGATTGCATTGATGGAACAAGCCTTAGAGCGTCTCGCAGTTCGTGCAGAAGCGTTTTCTCAATATGAAGATGGTTTTATTCGTTTAATTGAAAACCATGTCTATAACTTACCGTATTTGACTGCACTGATGGAATACTGGCGGGTGATTGAGCGTGATGATCCAGTCATGGTCGATATCTACGCGCGTCGCGATGCCATTTTGCAACCGCTGATTGATCAAGCCATTCAGCACGGCGTGTGTCGCCCCGATTTAACCACCCAAGATTACGCCATGATTACGGCTATTTTAAGGACTTCATTTCAGGGACTGACCGATACAGAACAACAGCAACTTGCACAACGTGCAATTGAGCTGTTACTCAATGGTATTCGGGCATAAAGTAGAGGTCACAACTCATGACACAGCCTCCGCGTTTACTTGAACCCGCGCCAAACTGGACCCCCGAAGAAAAGCCAACCCTGCCCGGCTCTCCTGCCGTGATCGCACACTCCACACCTAAGCGCTTCATATATTTTTTTATTGGCTTATTTGTCGCATTGTCTGCGAGTCTTAGTAATGGTTTTATTACTGCAAATTTGCCCTTAATTCAGGGTGAATATGGACTCACTCCTTCTGAGGTGGCATGGATTCCTGCGGCTTATGTCATGGCAAATGTCAGTGCTAACCTAATTCTATTTAAAGCCCGTCAGCAATATGGTCTGCGTCTATTTTCTGAAATTGGTCTACTGATTTTTATTGCGGTTTTGGTTTTACACGTCTTTGTGCATACCTTTGAAATGGCGGTATTGGTACGTTTTATTAGCGGCATGGTTGCAGCACCTCTCAGTTCCTTAGGCATGTATTACATTATGCAGGCCTTTAAGCGAGAAAATTTTGGTCGCAGTATCTATTTGGCTTTGGGCTTTCAACAGCTCGGTATTCCCTTAGCATGGATCATTTCTCCCTATCTCATTGACGTGAATAACTGGAATGTCCTGTATACCTTTGAAATTGGGTTAGCCCTGTGCTGTTTCGCAATGGTGGTGTCGCTTAAGTTGCCGCGCAGTTTAAGAATTGCTGTTTTTGAAAAGCAGGACTTCTTCACCTTTGCACTACTTGCACCTGGTTTTGCCTTTTTGTGTATTGTGCTGACCCAAGGACCAATCTTGTGGTGGTTTGAAGCAAAGTGGTTGGCGTACCTTTTAATTGCAGGGTTCAGCCTAATTGTGATTGGTTTGGTCTACGAGCATTATCGGGTCAATCCTCTGATTATGACGCGTTGGCTGGGGACATCATCTACGCTTCGTTTTATTATCGGTGCCTTTGCAATTCGCTTCTTAATGTCGGAGCAAAGCTATGCTGCGGTAAATTTTCTCAAAACTATGGGCATGGGCCCCGATCAATTTGTTCCGCTCTATGTGGTGATCTTTTTCGGCATCGTGTCTGGAACCTTATTTAGTGCCATCACTTTTTCACGTGAACGGATTATTTGGCACCTGCTGTTAGCAGAAGCTTTGGTGTTGATTGCTTGTGGGTTGGATTTTCACCTCACCAGCGATATTCGTCCTTCCAACTTTTACGGTAGTCAGTTTTTGGTGGGCTTTGCCAGTGGTGTTTTTATTGGCCCACTCTTGATCACAGGGATCTTAAGCGCCATGCAAAAAGGTCCCACCCATATTGTCACGTTTATTGTTTTATTTTCAGCGACCCAAACTTTTGGTGGCTTAGTCGGTTCATCCTTTTACTCCACCTATCAACAGGTTCGAACTCAAAACTACCGTGCCGAAATGATTCAACAACTGCCCGAAACCAATCCATTGATTGCACAGCGTCTTTTAGCGTATCAACAAAGTTCGCATAGCTACACGCTCGATCAGCAGTTAGAGCAGCAACAAGCCTTAAAAAATCTAAATCAGGTGGTAACCCGAGAGGCTCAAGTGCGTGCCTATAACGATGTGATTAGCTTCAATGGCGTCGTGGCCATGCTGCTGTTGCTGTGGGGAACATTACTGATTGCACGGAATCAATACCAACTGCGCCAACAAGCGAAAATCGGTCATACCTAATGCCACTGCTCCCTATTTATTGAGAAATTGTTATGTCTGAAGATCAAAAACCAGCAGCTCCGACTGAAACAACCGAAACTTCTGAAAATGCGGCTGAGGCTGAACAGCCGACGGCAACAGCAACAACGGTTACGCCACCTTCGAGCAAACTGATTCCAACAGCGAAACGTACGCTAATCTTGATGTTTTTAGTACTCATCATCGGGATTGGGATCATTTTATGGGCATGGAAAATTGGGCCATTTGACAGTACCGTTGAGTCAACCGACAACAGCTATGTCAAAGGCAAAACCACGGTGCTTTCTTCGCAAATTAACGGCTATGTCAAAGATGTGTTGGTCAGTGATTTTGATCACGTCAAAAAAGGACAGGTATTGATGCATATCGATGCCACCACCTATGACCAAAAAGTCACACAGGCTGAAGCAGGAGTGGATCAAGCGCAAAATAACCTATCTAATCAAACCCAAAATATTGCACAGCGTAAAGCCGATATTATCGCGGCAGAAGCCAAGGTCGAACAAGCGCGAGCAGCGTATCAATTGTCACAAGCACAACAACAGCGCTATCAACAGTTGAGAGACACAGGTGCAGCGTCTAAATCGGAACAAGACAAAGCCTTTGCCGATACCCAAAATAATTTAGCCTTACTGCAACAAGCACAGGCCAATGTATTGGTGGCAAAAGAAGCGCTCAAAACCGCGCAAGTGGCTGAAACAGGACTCAAAGCGCAAGTAACCAATGCCGCGGCACAACTGGATCAAGCCCAAACCACCAAAAACTACAGCAGTATTATCGCCCCGATGGATGGGCAACTGGGTGAAGTCAATCCGCGTGTGGGACAATATGTGGCAGCAGGTACACAATTGCTCTATCTGATTCCACAACAGACTTGGGTCACGGCTAACTTTAAAGAAACTCAAATTGCCAATATGAAAATTGGGCAAAAAGCATGGTTCACGGTAGATGCCTTAAATCATCAGAAATTTACAGGTCATGTCGAACAAATTTCCCCTGCGGCAGGCTCAGAGTTCAGTGTGCTTAAAGCTGATAATGCTACGGGTAACTTTACCAAAGTGGTGCAACGCATTGCGGTACGGATTGCGATTGACCCGAATCAAACGGGCATTGAAAATTTACGCCCCGGCATGTCCGTAATTAGTTCGGTCGATACTCAATCTGCACAGCATTAACCCTGTACAGAAACCACGACTTTTCACTTACACTATGCTCTGAGCCAAGTTGATAAAATCCTATGTTTGACCAGATTGCACAGTCCATTCCCTATCAGCACATAAGCGTTGGTGGGATCAATATCAGCATCAAACGTTTGGACTTGGTCCATCCACACATTTCAGGCAATAAATTTTTTAAACTGAAATACAATCTGTTGGCGGCACAGCAACAGGGCTATAAAAAACTCCTGACCTTCGGCGGAGCATATTCCAATCATATTGCCGCGACGGCCTATACAGCGCAGTTATTTGGATTTGAAAGTCTAGGCATTATTCGAGGTGAAGAGCTAGCCAGTAAACCCTTAAACCCAACTCTAAATACAGCACAGCAATTCGGCATGCAGTTGCAGTTTGTGACCCGTGAAGCCTATCGACAAAAGCAAAGCCCAGCATATTTAGTGCAGTTACAACAAGATTATCCTGACTATTATGTGATTCCTGAAGGAGGGACGAATTCCCTTGCCATTCAAGGCTGCACAGAAATTCTTTCTGATGAAGATCGACAAAATTACGATCTGATTTGTTGCGCTGTGGGGACGGGTGGCACCATTGCAGGTCTGATTGAAGCCAGTACTTCACAACAGCAAATTTTGGGCTTCTCCGCACTCAAAGGCGATTTCCTAAGCACCGAAGTCGAACAACTGACCGAAAAAAGGAATTGGCAAATCACCGACCAATATTGCTGTGGGGGCTATGCCAAAACCACGCCTGAACTACTGCAATTTATTCAAGACTTTGAGCAGCAATATGACATTGCACTGGAACAGATTTACACAGGCAAAATGCTGTTGGGCTTAACCGATTTAATTCAACAAGGTGCATTTGCACTAGATCATCGCATTTTGGTGATTCATTCAGGTGGGCTGCAAGGTCGTTTAGCCACGCTTTAGATAGTCCTGAAAAAGCAAAAAAGATGGTCTATAATGCCCTGCTTTATTCTCCCGTGAGTGTGTCATGTCCACAAATCAATATGATGTCTTAGTTTTAGGTGCAGGTGCATCTGGCTTAATGACAGCCTATATGGCAGCTCAACGCGGACGTAAAGTGGTGGTGGTAGAAAAAGCCAATAAAGTCGGTAAAAAAATTCTCATGTCGGGTGGCGGTAAATGTAACTTTACCAACCTTTATGTCGAGCCAAGCAACTTTATTTCACATAATCCGCACTTTGTAATTTCAGCCCTGACCCGCTATACCAATTGGGACTTTATTGGTCTCGTTTGTGAGTACGGCATTGAATATGAAGAACGTAAACATGGTCAGCTCTTCACCCTCAATGGCGCTAAAGAAATTTTAGCTATGCTGTTAAGTGAGTGTGAAAAAACAGGTTTGGTCGACATTAAAACCAACTGTGAAGTGAAAGCCATCACCGCCCTAGAAAAGCAAGGTTTTCAAATTGCCACAACACTGGGTTATTTTGAAGCAGAATCTGTAGTAATCGCATCAGGTGGTTTATCTATTCCAACCTTAGGCGGTTCAGGCATTGGTTATGAGATTGCAAAACAATTTGGTCATCATGTGTATCCGACTCGCGCAGGTTTAGTGCCTTTTACCTTCTCGGACAGTTTTAAAGAAGTGACCACACGCTTAAGTGGCAATGCTGTAGATGCAACTTTATCGAATGATTTAAATTCTTTCACCGAAGCTCTTTTATTTACCCATCGAGGACTCAGTGGACCAAGCTCGCTACAGCTTTCAAATTATTGGGATGTGGGACAAAGCTTCAAAATTGATTTCCTACCCAGCGTGGATTTACACGACTACTTAAAAGCCAAGAAACAGAGTCAACCCAAAGCCCTGCTTCGCACTTTATTGGGTGAACACTTTCCTAAAAGTGTGGTGGTTGAACTGCAAAACCTCATTTGGCCTGAGCTGGCTGAAACAGCGATTGGTCAGTTGTCAGATGAAAAACTGGAGCAGATTGCAACGCGCTTGCATGCATTTGAAGTCAAACCATCAGGAACAGAAGGCTACCGTACTGCTGAGGTGACTTTAGGTGGCGTAGATACCACCGAGGTTTCATCGAAAACCATGGAAAGTAAAAAGCAAAAAGGCCTGTACTTTGTGGGTGAAATATTGGATGTGACAGGACATTTGGGCGGTTTTAACTTCCAATGGGCATGGTCATCTGCACATGCAGCATCAGAATATGTCTAAACCATCTGCTTAAATGATAAATTATTCTAAATAATCAGTGCGTAGCAGTACGCACTGCTTTTGCTTCCGCTGACGGGCAAGTGCTAAGTCCATTTTCGCAATGGCAATATGGACATGGCTCGGCTGGATCACTGAACGTTTCGCCATCAATGTTTTTTTTAATATTTGTATCATCTGTTTTTTCCTTTTTAAACTGCAATTTATAAAAATAAATCGTGAAATGTCCATGCAGCTATCACAAAAGTATAGGCATGTAAGTATTTCTAATTTATGAAATATCCATATTCCACATGCATCAAACATACCAAATTAAATTTCATTCCACACTATAGACTTTTGTATTATTTTTCATCAGATTCATCCGCATCACGGCCTTCAGTTGCCGCAGTCGGTATTTTTTCAACATTAGCGTGTGTTGTTGTATCGATCTTCGGTTTTGCAAATACAAATTTATAAGCACTCACAAAAAATCCAACCGTAATACCTGCAATGATGATTGGGGCAAAGTATTTATTTGGGGCTTTTTTTGACATCGGTTTACTCCAATAAAAAACACCAACCACCATCAGTGGTCGGTGTTTAGGGTGATTAATTTAGTCTGGATCTTTGGGATGAACATCAATATCTTGCTCAGCTTCACCCGTTGAACCAAAAGGTTTATTTAAAGGTTTATGCGCAGGATCGACCTCTGCTGTAGTTGGAATATCATCTGCATGTTGATATTCCTCTGCAACCGTTGGTGTATCCATTTGCTCTTTCAGTGAGGCATGCTCTTCTTTGCCTTGTGCGGATTGTGTGCTTTCAGCTTTGGCCTGATAAAGTGGATTCGGTTGCGTACCTTCTTTTTTGGCTTTATCTAACAAATCGGTCAAAACCCGTTCCGCAGGTTGACGCCCACCGAGACCAAAAGCCAGTGCAAAAGCAATAGCAACCGCACCAAGCGTTAAGCCAAAGGCCAAATTCACAATCGAATCTGCGATACCCATTGCACGCAAGCCCATCGCCAATACCAAGCCAATGATCAAGACACGTACAATGTTCGCCACCCAACGAGAGCTGTTGTATTCACCACGCTCAATCACCTGAGCAACCAAGTTCGCCAGCCAGAAGCCCACGCCCAGAATGACTGCACCCAATAGGATGTTTGCACCAAACTGGATAAACATCGCAATCAAACCACTGATCTGTTCAAAGCCGAGTCGATTTGCTGCTTCAGAGACCGCAAATAGCATGGTAAAGAACACAATAAAATAACCCACAACGCAAGATGCTTTGGTGTTTCCTAAGAAACGTTGCAAGCCAACTTTGTTTGGAATGTCATCTACACCTGTTCCCGACAAGACTTCAACCACAAGGCTTGCAACAAAACGTGACACTACATAGGCCAAAATTAAAATCAATGCCGCCGCAATGATGTGCGGAATCGCATTCATGATTTCATACAGCATGGCCGTCGCTGGTTGAGAAATTGCATCAATGCCTAAAGCTTCAAACGCAATAATCAGCGCTGTGATAATAACCATTGCAAAAACAAAAGATCCGAGCACTTTAGCCAAATCTGAGTTTTTAAACAGTCCTACTTTTTCAACCTGTTTTTGTACATCTAGGCTTCTCAATAAGCCCTCAATAATGCCCCGTACAATTTTGGCTAGAATATAACCTGCAAAAACAATTACACCCGCAATAAAGATATTTGGTAGATACAGTACGGCTTCATTGACCATATTTTGGATCGGAAAGAGCAGCCCAGTCAGACCGAGTATCGACAAAACAATGGGTAAGAATAGTAATAAAATCAACCAATAGACAATTTCACTAATGTTTTGACTCAGCGTACTGACTCCGACATCCTGACTGAGTTTTTCATCTAACTGAGTCCGATCCAATCCTTTTTGTAAACCCACTTTGACCAGCTTTGCCACAATCCAGCCAATAAAGCCCACAGCAACAGCAGCCAACAATTGTGGTATAAACAACAAGAACTGTTGAACCATATTACTAAATGGCCCACTTACACTGGTGAGATTGAGAACATTGAGTGCACCGATCACCGCAATAATCAAAATCAGCCAAAACACAACTCGAGAAATAATATTTTCAATATTCGAGCGATGGCCAGTAGCACTGGAAAGTTTTTGGTTGGTCCCGAGTTTGGTTAAAACCTTTTTCACAGCACCTGCAATCAATAATGCAATAATCCAACCAATGATCAGGATGGCGATTGCGGACAGGATCGGGTGAAACTGGTCCCAATAATACATCGCATCAAATCGACCCTGATGCCCTACATAATCATTCATTTTGTTCTCCCTCTTGTTGTGTCTACATCACAGCGACCTTTGCTCAACTACAGATTTTAGTTTTGAAGTGATTGTCTGCCATGAGGTATGAATGCGAAATGGAATACCTTTTGATGACTGCTAAAGAAAAAACCCCTGTACATTACAAGGGCTTTAGTCACATTTAGCGGTCAGTTGCAGTCGCTGTATTGCTATCGTTGGCTGTCGCTTCGTCACCTGCTGTTGCAGTGGTACTGTTATTTGGTGTTGCAGGCTCTGCACTCGGATTCGGATGTCCTGGAGGCGCCTCATTCGGATTTGGCTTGGTATCTGCAAACATATAAAATAATAATGCGATTAAGAAAATTCCGACCAATGCCAATATATACAAGGGCACGCGTTTTTTCTTCTGCCGCTCCTCTGGCGTTTGTACATGGGACGGTTTATTGAAATCATGTGTCATAGCTCCCCCTCAATTTTCTATTATCAAGTTGTCGAATTCTCATACTAACAACTGCTTGTGTAGCATTGTGTTTCAAAGCATAGTGAGATAGTAAACAAGCGCTTTATTTTAAGTTAAGTTGTTATTTTTTATGGTTTTAAAAACAGTCACTCTTCTGTCAAATCAATGTTAAAGGTCATATAAAAAGTATTTCATATAGGCGTAGACAAAAAGAGTCTGGCGAACAGCGCTCTTCAACTGAATTTGCGCTATAATTATGCACCTTGTTTTAGCTGTTTTTGGACTTTATGGCATATCGTCAACAAAGTGTAACGCTTGATTTAGACACTGATGTTACGCACCAATGTCATTTGCACTACACGCGAGACCAACATCTTATTGGTATTATTGAATTTTCTAAGCCTAGTTATATTCTAAAATGGGGCGATCTGGAGTTTTTCCGTCGTCGTACTGAAGAGTTTTCAGTGATGCCTTTTCCTGAATGTGTCAATGCCATGATTATTGACATTCGAAATGTGCAAGCCTTTTTAGACAATGAAACACCCATCATTCCTTGGCGCTTACTGGAAGAAGAATGTCCTGTGCGTTTAGTTGTACCTCAAGACCGTTTAGATCACTATATTGGACTGTTTGAGCCAACATGGCTGACGACGGATATTGAAACGGCTATTTCTGAAATCCGTGAATATATGGATATGTTTGTGCACTAAGCACTTCTTGATACACACCTGCTCATCTCCTCCCCTTGCGATTGTGCCCCGTCATTTGTTCATAACGTACAGTCGCTTTTATTTTTTATTTTTAATCCTCTGCGGAAAACGTAGGACAGTAAACCGAATCTAACTGACCTTTATATACTGCGTCCTAAAACGGATCATCTTCAAAATAAAGCACTTTTCTTTGCTATTGCAGTTTTAGCATGTTCTACACGAACAAAATCCATTCTGTCATGCATCCATAACGAAACGCATAGCCAACCCTGTGGCATTAGACATTAGCCTAATAAAATGAATTATAAAACTTGAAATGGCACGCATTATGCATAATTTTCTTTTTAATATCAGAGGAATATAGCGATGCACTTATTTAAAGCATTATTAACAAAATATTAAAAATCCCACTTGAGCAGCAAAAGCAATCTCGATTAAGATGCAGACTAAGCTGTAAAAAAATACCATAAAAAGAACATCTTTTGCACAGAATAAAGCTTTAACCCAATTCTGACGTTTTTGATAAAAACAATGCAATTGATGCTGCAAACAAAAGGAGTTTGTACATGACCATGCAACGTAATCTTTCTGCCTTATTTTGTGCAAGTGCACTTGCGCTGAGCCTCAGTGCATGTAGCGACAACAAAGCACCTGCAACGGATGCAGCTAGCACTGGCGCAGATGCTTCACAGTCAGGCACTTTAGATAAGATTAAAAAATCAGGAACCATTGTTTTAGGTTACCGTGACTCCTCTATTCCATTCTCCTATATCGCAGATAATCCAAATCAACCTGTCGGTTATGCACATGATTTACAGCTCAAAGTGGTTGAGGCTGTTAAACAAAAGCTGAATATGCCTGATTTGAAAGTTCGCTATAACTTAGTCACCAGCCAAAACCGTATTCCATTGGTTTCAAATGGCACAGTCGATCTTGAATGCGGTTCAACTACAAACAACAAAGAACGCCAGCAACAAGTTGATTTTTCTGTGGGCTTCTTTGAAGTGGGTTCACGTTTACTTACTGCAACCGATTCAGGTGTGAAGGACTTTGATGACTTAAAAGGCAAAAAATTAGTAACGACAGCAGGAACAACCTCTGAACGCTATATCCGTCAGCATGAAAAAGAACTCGGTATTGGTGAAGTGATTTCTGCCAAAGACCATGCTGAATCATTCTTAATGCTGCAAAGTGGTCGTGCTGCTGCGTTTATGATGGATGACATTTTACTTGCTGGAGAAAAATCGAAAGCCAAAGATCCAAACAAGTGGCACATTGTTGGTACAGCACCAATTCAAGAAGTTTATGGCTGCATGTTGCGTAAAGGCGATACTGGCTTTAAGCAAGTGGTTGATGATGCAATTAAAGCTACTTATAGCTCAGGTGAAATTAACAAGATGTACAACAAATGGTTTGAACAACCAATTCCACCGAAAAACATTAACCTGAACTTTGCTATGTCAGACCAACTTAAAGCCTTAATTGCAAACCCACATGACCGTGATCAGTAAACGATAAGGGAAAGATTAATGTTCACTCAGGCAAAGTTTCTTTGCCTGACCTATTTTAGGGGATTGTCATGAATTATACCTGGAACTGGGGCGTCCTTTGGCAATCCACAGGCGTCGGAGATAGCACCTATCTCAGTTGGATTTTAATTGGTTTAGGCTGGCTGGTTGTTATTGCCATTGTGGCTTGGAGCATTGCAATGGTGCTCGGAAGTATTCTCGGCATTATGCGCACGCTTCCCAATAAAACCGCACGTGCTATCGGCACTGGCTACGTCACCATTTTTCGTAATGTACCGCTACTGATCCAATTATTTATTTGGTTTTATGTTGTGCCGAATTTCTTACCTGGCCCGATTAAGTCATGGTGGATTAACGATTTAAGTGCAGGAACAACAGCGCTGATTTCAGCCAGTATCGGTCTTGGACTGTTTACCGCAGCACGTGTCTGCGAACAAGTCCGTACAGGCATTGAAGCCTTACCTACAGGACAGGTCAATGCAGGTTATGCCATGGGGTTTAGTACCGCACAACTATACCGCTATGTCATTTTACCGCAGTCCTTCCGTACGATTTTGCCGCCTCTGAGCTCCGAGCTGACCAACTGCGTCAAAAATACTTCTGTAGCCTCTTTAGTTGGGGTCTCCGAGATTATTTCTCAGATGAAAACCATCAGCGAATATACACAGAACACCATCGAAATCTATACCTATGTCACGATTATTTTCATCGTTATCAACGTGTGCCTAATTACCTTAATGACGCTGCTTGAAAAACGTTTACGTGTCCCAGGTTTAATTGCAGGAGCTAAATAATGGAATGGCTCACCGCATTTATCCATGATTTGCAGTTATCTGCACCTGCCCTATGGCATGGTTTAAGCATCACTTTAAAAGTGGTCATCATCGCCACCATTGGCGGTATTTTCATTGGCACGCTGTTGGCACTGATGCGTTTGTCTTCAATTCGCATCTTGAATTTAATTGCCCAAGGCTATGTCAATTTATTCCGCTCGATTCCTCTACTGTTGGTATTGATGTGGTTCTACTTTGCTGTACCGTTCATCTACACCACAGTCACGGGAAATTACCTGACCATTGATACCGCTTTGGTCTCAAGTATTGTGGCGTTCATGTTGTTTGAAGCGGCTTATTTCTCGGAAATTGTACGTGCAGGGATTCAATCGATTCCTAAAGGACAGTCTGCCGCGGCTTATGCACTAGGCATGACCTATGGTCAGTCCATGCGTTTAATCATTTTGCCGCAAGCCTTTCGTAAAATGACACCACTGCTGTTACAACAAACCATCATTTTGTTCCAAGACTCGACCATGGTATACGCCATTGGCCTACTCGACTTCTTCCGCACCAACTACGTGCGGGGCGATTTGATGTCTCTATTAACGCAATATATTTTATTTGCAGGCTTGGTGTATTTCAGCATCAGTATGCTAGCCACATATGCCGTAAAACGATTACAAAGGAGGTTAAGCGTATGAGCGACCAAAAAGTAATGATTGACCTCCAAAATGTCAGTAAATGGTATGGCGATTTTCAAGTATTAACCGATTGCACCACACAAATTTGCCAAGGTGAAGTGGTGGTGGTCTGTGGTCCATCCGGCTCAGGCAAATCGACCCTGATTAAAACAGTGAATGGACTGGAAGCTTTCCAACAAGGTCAAATCACCGTCGATGGAATTCCCATCAAAGACCCTAAAACAGATTTGACCAAATTACGTAGTCGCGTGGGCATGGTGTTTCAGCACTTCGAGTTGTTTCCGCATCTCAGCATTACTGAAAATTTAACCATTGCCCAAATTAAAGTATTGGGACGCTCTGAAGCTGAAGCGAAAAAGAAAGGCTTAGGCTATTTAGAACGGGTTGGGCTGAGTGCACATGCACATAAATTTCCAGCACAACTTTCAGGTGGACAACAACAACGTGTCGCAATTGCCCGTGCATTAAGCATGGATCCGATTGCCATGTTGTTTGATGAGCCTACATCGGCGCTTGACCCTGAAATGATTAATGAAGTTCTTGATGTGATGGTCGAGTTGGCACATGAAGGCATGACCATGATGTGTGTCACCCATGAAATGGGCTTTGCCCGCCAAGTCGCCAACCGTGTGTTATTTATGGATCAAGGTAAAATTGTTGAAGACTGTAGCAAAGATGATTTCTTTAACACCAAACGTGGTGATCGTGCTCAACAGTTCTTAGACAAGATCTTGCACTAGTACAGACGTCTTATCCCACCTTAAAAAAAGCAGATCATACGATCTGCTTTTTTAATTCACGCTCTAGTCTAAAACCAAGCGCGCATTGGTGGCTTGAACAGGACGATTATTCGGATACCCCATCAGTGCAGCGAAGTTTGTGATTTGCTGTGCTGATGCCTGCTGAATATCTTTTAAGACCACCCAACGTACACCTTCAGTACACGGCGGTGTCGTGAGCGAACCATTAAAGCGGTAGTACTCGCGATGTGTCGGCAGAAATTGATCTGCGTTTAAATTGAGTGCTTTTTGGGGTTGCCTATATTGCTGCCATAGTCCATCAAGTGCTTGATTCTTTTTCCCTTGTTCATACATCACCGCAACCACAGCCAGCTCGCCTTTTTCAGAAGCATGAACTAAATGTAATTCCATCGGAAAACTTTTGCCGTGGATCGTATTTTCAGAAGGGCTATGTAAATGCATTTGTAATAATTGAAATCGTTCTCCCTCTAAACTTAAATAACTGCCTTGCTGAAAATTGGCTTGTAAAGTATGAGGAAGCTTCACGATACTCGTTGCAGCCGTTTTATAATCAAAATCAAGTGGTGCAAGGTCTGCTGAAATCACATGCTCGATATTAATGGGCGATTGATTATGCCCCGCACAAGTTTGGTATTTGCTATTGAGCTGGCTCCAATACTGCGGTGCTGTTTGTGCTTGATAACTCCAATCCGAAGTTACTTCACTACTGGCCCAAGCCATCACACATGGGAGACCAAACAATGTTGCTATTAGTTTTTTCTTCATCATAATCCATCAAAAAATATCAGTTTAAAACGCCCCAATATCCTCTAAGAAATCACGCTCAAGCAGCAAAACCTAAAATGCCAATTCTGCTGCTTGTCTTTGTTTTTTGTGCAAACTCTGTAATCATCACTTTTCAGCAAAAAGCCAATATTGCCCGACTATTTTTTCTCGTTGTAGATGTAAAACGATCAAATAGGACTGATCATATATGACAATAATTACAATTAATTACATGTAGTTATGTGATCATTCATCTTTTATCTGTGATAAATTAAAATAAGAATGAGAAAATACAATCATGTTTAAAAACTTTCACTGATGCACAATCAGCACGCACATTTCATGGCATGAGCGTTCCAAAAGAGAACAAAGCAACGAAGACTCAAATAAAAATAGTTGCTGACCGAATTTTTTTATCATTTTTTGAGTTACTGCTTTTTTGGCTTAGCTCAAGAGATAAAATATACACCTGTATATTTAAAATGTAAAAACTTAGATAACCATAATATATTCATAAACTTAATATTAATTTATATTTTAACCCATGCACCACTGCAATGCACAAACACCATCATGGTGCATACTTTTGCTTTATATCGAGTCTTGTTATTTTTAAGCAAAACTTAATCAATATTTCCTTTTTGCTGAGATCTTCACGAAATTACAGGCATCAGTATACTGAGTTTCTTTTTGCAAAATTTTGCACTCAAATGGAACCTAAACATGCAAAATATTGACTTACTTTTTCTTCTTCTTGGTGCGGTTTTAGTCCTTGCCATGCATGCGGGCTTTGCTTTTTTAGAACTAGGGACAGTTCGTCATAAAAATCAAGTCAACGCTTTAAGCAAAATTTTAACGGACTTTTCACTTTCCGCAATCGCCTACTTCTTTGTAGGTTACTACATTTCCTATGGGCATCATTTTTTCCATATCGGAGATACCTTAGCGGCGGATCATGGCTATAACCTGATGCGCTGTTTTTTCCTGCTCACTTTTGCGGCCGCAATTCCAGCCATTATTTCAGGCGGTATTGCCGAGCGTGCCAAAATGCGCTCACAAGCAATTGCAACCGTGTTATTGGTGGCCTTGGTTTATCCTTTCTTTGAAGGAATCGCATGGAATGGCAACTTTGGTTTACAACAGTGGCTACAAGACACTTTCGGTGCAAGTTTCCATGACTTCGCAGGTTCAGTGGTGGTACATGCTATGGGAGGATGGATCGCTCTGGCTGCGGTGGTTCTACTCGGTGCACGTGATGGTCGCTACAAAAAAGATGGCCGTGTCAGTGCGCATCCTCCTTCGTCTATTCCGTTCTTGGCTTTAGGTTCATGGATTTTGATCGTGGGTTGGTTCGGCTTTAATGTGATGAGTGCGCAGCGTTTAGATGCAATTTCAGGACTGGTGGCGATTAACTCACTTATGGCCATGGTTGGCGGTACTTTGGCAGCCAACTTCGCAGGAAAAAATGACCCTGGCTTCTTACACAATGGCCCTTTAGCGGGTCTTGTGGCAATTTGCGCAGGTTCAGATGTCGTACATCCGATTGGGGCATTGGTGATTGGTGCTATTGCTGGACTGATTTTTGTCAAACTTTTCACCTACACTCAAAACAAGCTAAAAGTCGATGATGTACTCGGTGTATGGCCTTTGCACGGCGTCTGTGGTGCCTTTGGGGGGCTTGCAGTCGGGATCTTTGGTCAAAAATGGCTTGGTGGTTTGGGCGGTGTTGCGATGATGTCACAGCTGATTGGTACGCTATTGGCTATTGGTATAGCTGTCGTTGGCGGATTGGTGGTCTATGGCGCTTTAAAAGCCACGATGGGCATCCGTTTAAGCCAAGAAGATGAATTCCGCGGTGCCGATTTATCCATTCATAAAATCTCTGCCAACTCAGATGACAGTATGTTCTAAAGCATTTCCATTTTAATGCGGCTCACATGGGCCGCTTTTTTTTATTCGTATTGAACATTATAACAGGCTGTTAGCGTTCTAAATAATCAAAAATCTCGGACAATGTCGTGATACTCGGTGCAGTCATCTGTACTGAAGGAACATGAAAGCCTGATAGCCACAGGGCTTGCATTCCTGCCTGCTGCGCACCTTGTATATCATTAATAGGATGATCACCGATAAATAAGCATTGCTCCACCTCGACAGCCAATTGCTGTGCGGTGTCAATAAAAATATCAGCTTGGGGTTTGGCTTGGCCAAACAGTCCAGAGCTATTGATCACATCAAAATAATGCTGAAAGCCCAAGCCACTTAATATAGACAGCCGTGTGGCATGACCGCCATTTGAAATAATGGCTAGTTTATATCCTGCTTGCTTTAGACGGGTCAGTGTTTGCTCAGCCTCAGGCATTGCCACAGCACTGCAACCAAACTGTGCAAACCAAAAATTGCTTAACGCTTCTAAATGCGGAGCCACCTGCCAGTTTAACTCCTGTAGCAACGCATAAGCCACTGAAGCACCGATACTGGGATGGGTTAAATACTCTTTTAAGGGATAGCCACCATTGTCGATCCGATTCACAATCGACTCAATCTGCTCCACATCAACGCAGTTAAGTTGGCTTTGATAAGTATCGGCAAGATCTTGACTAAAGGTCGCAACACTTCGCCCACGATGCGTCAAGGTATTATCCAAATCAAATAGAACAGCACGTATCGACATGTTTAAACCTCATGTGTTTGAGAGCAAATGTAACACTGAACCGACACTTTGTATTCGCCTTAAAGCGATAACCAAAGTACAGATCATGCTAAAGCAGATGAAACAGCGTTTATGTTAAGCCTCGTTTAAGCTGACACTGTTGGAATAGCGCTTATTTTTAGAACATGGCCTCACTTGTGTCGGATCAGCAACGTTTTTTCATCCTTCAGTTTTTTATTTTGACGCTGGGTTTTGCCATATTGTGGCTGCTCTTCCCTGTGGCAGGCACCATCGACTTACAACTAATTCACCCCTTTATGGATCAAACTGGTCATTTTCCACTAAAGCGCGACTGGGCCTTAGCAGAACTGAATCACCGTTATGTCAAAGACATCATCATCGCGGTGTATGTGATTTATTTGCTGAAATGGCTCGCTTCATATAAAAGGGCTACGTTCAAGCCCCAGCGTTGGCAAAATGGCTATTTCATTGGCTTAGTCCTCATCAGTACCAGCCTCATTGGGATTTTAAAATCACAATCCGCACATGCCTGCCCATGGGATATGACTCTGGCCACGGCACATGATTTCTTTTGGGACTTATCCGCCAGCGCAGGGCATTGCTTCCCTGGAGGACATGCCGCAACAGGTTTTGCGCTCTTTGTGGGATATTTCGTATACCGTCTAAATGAACCCAAACGCGCGTGGTTTTATTTGCTTGCTGCCCTAATTCTAGGCTTTGTCATGGGTTGGGCGCAAATGATGCGGGGAGCGCATTTCCTTAGTCACAATTTATGGACGGCATGGGTGATTTGGCTGGTCAATGTACTGGCATATGCGCTGTGTTATAAACAGTTTACACCGTCCAGCCCAAATCAAACCCAAACTACAGCTTAAAGATCACTTGAACTTGTAAGCCGCCCAATCCTGTACTTTGTCCAAAGTGCAGTTTGGCGCCAATTTTTTCTGCGGCTTTATCGACAATGGATAAGCCCAGTCCACTGCCGACTTCCAGATGATGATGTACACGATAGAAGCGCTTTAAAATATGATCATAAAGTTCTGGCGCAATGCCCGGCCCACTGTCTTCAATTTGAACAATGGCTTGCTGATCTTGCTGATAAATAGAGACATTAATCACGCCCTGTTCAGGCGTATATTTAATCGCATTATCCAAGAGATTATAGACAATAGAATGTAAGGCTGAACTTTGAGTTTCTAGCCAAAGTGCTTCATGCTGTTCTAAGCCCAAATCGATGTTTTTCGCTAGCGCCAGCTCCATCAGTTGCTCCATACATTCAACTGCCACATCACTTAATCCTAGTCTTTGTGTCGGTTCTAAACTTGGTACAGAAGCATCCTGTTTTGCCAAATTGAGCAGTTGTGACACCAAATGTTGAGTCCGAATTAAGCCTAAACTTAGGTTTTTTAATGCTTGGTGTTCTGGAAATTCATGTAGCAAAATTTTCATTTGCAAATTCAGTGCTGTAATGGGGGTTCTGAGCTCATGCGCTGCGTCGGCAATAAATTGCTTTTGTTCTTGTTGCGACAGCGAAATTCGTTCAAATAAACGATTCATTTCATTAATGGTCGGAAGAATTTCCAGTGGATAACCGTCTGGACGAATCTCACTCAGTTCATATGGTTCACGCTGTGCAAGTTCCGCTTTAAACTCATCTAAGGGCTTTAGACTACGCCCAATAATCCAACTCAGTCCCCATAAAGCCAAAGGCATAAACAGTAAATACGGAATCAACATATTGGCCGCCAGCTCTAAAGCCAGCTTTTGTCTTACACTACGCTGCTGGCTGACTTGAATTTGATACTTTTCTGTTGGCAGCACATAGGTATTCCATAGCCCCTGTGCCGTGTGATGGGTATAAAATCCAGCTTTTTTAACGGGTTGTATTAATAAATCAAACTCATGTTGCCGTTGTTCAGGCAGTCCATACGACCAGACATCTACAAATAAATCTTCTTCGTGATAGTGTCTGTCCGCCTCAAATTCACTCTTAATTGGAGCGGGATCATGCGCTGCAACACGCTCTGCCAAATTACGCATTTGTGCATCGAGTATCTCATTGGTCTCTTCAAGTGCAATGCGATATGCTGCAATCACCAACAAACAGCCCATCACAATACTAAATAAAGAGGTATAGGTAATCAGTTGACGCTTTAAGGAAACAGGAGTCGACTTCGCCATCGTTATGCTTCAACCTGCCCCAAACGATAGCCTAAACCTCGAATGGTACGGATAAAGTCTTTGCCAAGTTTGGCACGCAAATGGTGAATATAAACTTCAATGGTATTGCTGTTAATTTCCGAGTCAAGGTCATAGAGCTTTTCTTCCAAATTGGTTTTGGAAAAAATTTTATTGGGATGACTGACCAGAGGAATTAAAATAGCCCATTCACGGTTCGACAAATCAATGGTCTGCCCTTTGTACTTGGCTAAGTGCAAATCTTCATCTAACTCTAGACCTGCATAACTCAAAGTCTGGCTTTGCTTTTGCTGTTTTAACGCGCCACTACGACGTAATAACGCATGAATACGTGCCAGCAACTCATCAAACTCATAAGGCTTAATTAAGTAATCATCCGCACCATGGTTTAAACCATCGACTCTGTTTTGTAATTGATCTCGTGCCGAAATAATCAGCACTGGCAAAGTCGGATAAAGCGAGCGAATATTTTTTAGGACCTGCATCCCATCCATCATCGGTAGACCCAAATCCAACAACACCACATCAAATGGATATTGTTGTAATTGCTTTAAACCATCAAAACCATTGTTAACCCACACCACATCAAACTGCTGATAACGCAACAACGTTTGTGTGGACTCAGCAATCATAAAATCATCTTCAATAATCAATATTTTTGACATGGTCTAAGCGCTCGCTTTGGTCGCAGTACAGTGTTCTAACATATTATTTTTTGAAACAATCACCGTACTTTTTACCCCAAGTAAACTCAGTAAGCTTGGGAACAAATGATCTTGGCTTAATTCTTGGCTTTTTTGTTGCCCTAAGCAAGTGATTTGTTGCGGATTCTGCTTTTGCCATGTTTCTGAAAACCATATCAGCATCGGCACGTGGGTCTGTTGACTCGGTGCAATAGCATAAGGTGAACCATGTAAATACAGACCGTGCTCACCAGTCGACTCACCATGGTCAGATAAATACCAAAAACCGGTTTCAAAGTTTGAGTTTTGCTTCAATACACCAATCAGTTGACTCAACACATGGTCGGTATAAACAATGGAGTTGTCATAACTATTTTTCAGCTGTTCATGTGTGCAGGCTTGAATGGCATTGGTTTCGCACATCGGTTGGAAAGGCTGAAACTTAGGCGTTGAACGCTTATAGTAAGCTGGTCCATGACTGCCCATTTGGTGTAACACAACTAAACGTGGCGTTTTATCATCAGCCGCAATACCAGTCATATAGGCTTTTAAGCTATCCACCAAAATTTCATCGGTACATTCACCATCTGCTGAACACCATTTTTTCTGTATCGGTTCAGGAATTTTATACTGCTCAACCCGATCACAAACACCTTTACAGCCAGAGTTATTGTCAATCCATGTCACTTTGTAACCAGCACGCTGTGCAAGGTCTAATAAACCTTCCCGGTGGTGCGCTAACTGTGCATCGTAGTTTTCACGTGGCATGCCTGAAAACATACAAGGCACAGAAACCGCAGTGGCTGTCCCACAAGAACTGACTTGATTAAAGTTGATGACATTGAGTTTTTCCAGCTCAGGATTGGTCTTCTTCGCATAGCCATTTAAAGAAAAACTTTCTGCACGTGCCGTTTCACCGACCACCAAAACCATCAATTTCGGCAAGTTTTGCTGTCCGACTTGCTTCACCAAATGGGCATCTTCACCATAAGTCACCAACGGTAAATGCTGCTGTGGTCGATTTTTTTTATAATACGACAGGGTTGAGCTAATCACATTTTGCGGTGAAATCATCCCTTTGAGATCACGATGCTCACGGAAAATCGCGGCGTAATCAACAAAGAAAATAAACAACATGCCTGCAATCAGCAAAATAGAAACTGCACTACCGAACAGCTTGTGCAATAACACGGTTTTGAAAGGATCACGGCGGATTTTGACCTTAAATAAAACCACTAAAGGTAGTACCACCATCGCCCCAATCCACAGCACAAGACGCCATGACAACAAGTCGCGCACTTCATTGCCATCGGTTTGCATCATGTTTTGGATCTGATCTGGTGTGATCGAAACGCCTAAACTGTTGACAAAATAGGCACTCATTCCACCAATGATGATCAATAACGCAGCCAACCCTTTAGCCATCGGCCGCCACTGTAGCAGCTGAAAAACCAAATGATAAAAAGCCAACACCACCAAAACGGTAGCACCGATAAAAGCATACGCTTTGAAACCGTGATAGGGCGTAAGCAACTGAACTTGCTTATAGAACATCACATTTAAAACCACGGCTAACCACAGCGCCAAATATACGTTAAAGCGCGAAAGTGAAACTTCTTTAAAAATAGACTGCAAATTGAACATTTTAAATCATGTCTTGCTGAGCGGATGCCCCAATGTAGTTTTCTAAACTTAAAACTCGCTTAAATAAAAAAGGCGCTGTGGCCGAATATATAAAGTCATACCGATCAGTTAAGCAATCAGACGCCCTTTTTGAGCCGCCCAATATTATTTGATACTCGGAAACGTCATCCGCAACCTGCATCTCCATTTAAAAGGAATGTTTTGGCAAAATGATCATTTAAATGCAGAAAAGCAAAAGGTTTTGCGGATGACAAATGTTTTTGGTTCTTTTGGCTACGCAAAAGAACGGACGAGCTCCAAATATTGAATTTTAAAATACGAAGATTCCATCATGAACGACAAAAAGTTAAGGAGTTTCTATAAAACTCCTTAACTCATTCGCATTAATCTTTAGAGACTTTGCCCTTTCTATCACTTAAACATTAAAATTTGTACTCGATCCCCGTACCTACTACAGGTTGTTTGGTTTCAAATGATGCTTGTTCAAGCGTCAAAATCCCTGCGTAACCATAAGCTTTGACTTGCTTGGTAAAGGCATAGTCAGCACCTGCAATAAACTGCTGCGCATCAAAGTCTTCTTTAGATGTTTTAAAGCTGGTTGAGTTTTGACTGTATTGCGCTTTCACAGTCCAAGCTTTGGCAGTCGGTAAGTTATATTCAGCACCAACCAACCAGCCTTGTGCGTCGTCTATGGCAGCCGCGGCAGCATCATTGCCTTGTACATCCGCCACTTCAGAAGTTTGATATAAGGCTTTCAGCGCTAAACCATTATTCAGATTTACTCGACCAATGGCACGTAAGGTATCTGCTGCTGCAAAGGCACTACCTGCCACCCCGCCAGTCACCTCAGGCGCTGACGCATTCAAAGTGACACGGCCTGCAAAGGTTGACGGAATGGCCTTATCATAACCAATACCTGCAACAAACTTTTTACTGTCATAGACCACTGATGCTGACCAAGCATCGCCCAGACCACGCCCTGCAACTTTTGCCCCGCCTTTAGATTTTTCAATACCACCAGCTTCACCTGTTGCTAACAGTGCCGCAGCTTTCAGTTTACCCGCGCCCACTCCCCAAGCAGGTGTTTCATAGACCAGCACGTTATCGACTCGGTTTTCACCCGTGAAAATCCCCGCCACATCGGCTTTGTTGGCCACATATAGTCAAATCATTATAAAACCAATACAATGGTGCAATGAGTTATTCAGAACATTTTAGACGTAAAATTTTAGCTAAGCTTGAGGAAGGTTATTCTATTCGAGCGGTAGCTGCACAATTTGAAATTAATAAAAATACCATTGTTGAATGGAAGAAACGTATAGAGATTAAAAAAACTCGTGTACGTAAACCTTCTAAAATTAACGATGATGCTTTACGTGAAGATGTTGAAAAGTATCCTGATGCTTATCAATATGAACGTGCTGCACGTTTTAATTGTGGTGTTTCATCTATTGGTGCTGCATTAAAGCGCTTAAATATTACAGTTAAAAAAAGACGTTAAGCCATCCTAAAGCAGATACAAAGCTTAGGGATAAATTTATTCTGCAAGTGAATGAATTAGAAAAAAACCATCCGATTATTTATCTGGATGAAAGTGGTTTTAAGTCACATGATTATAGACCTCATGGCTACTCACGAAAAGGAGTACCCTGTTTATGGCAATATAATTGGCAATTAAAGAATCAGACCAATGCCATTGGAGCAATCCATGAGGGTAAGTTATTTTCAGTCGGTTTATTTGACTGCAAAATCAATTCAGATGTTTTTCATTTTTGGATTGAGCAATTCCTCATACCAGCATTACCAGAAAATAGTGTAGTGGTTATGGATAATGCAGCATTTCATAAAAGAGCAGATATTCAGGAGTTATTGGAACAACAAGGGCATAAAATTCTTTGGCTTCCTGCATACAGCCCTGATTTAAATCCTATAGAACACATGTGGGCATGGGTTAAACGTAAGCGTAAAGAATGGTTGATCGACTCAGTCGATGAGTTATTTCGAGTTTTTTTCGAATCTTGTATGAATAATAAAGTAGTTTGACTATAGTTATTAAAGGTATCTACCACTGAAGACAATTGTTTAACGGGGGTATCAATTTTACCGACTTTCAATGTTCCCAATTTCTGGTCTTGTAAGCCGACGAGTAAATTACGTGGAACGAAAGTATCCGTGCTACCGCCATTGTCCACATAGAAGGTAAATTCAGCTTGGTATAGTGCATTTAAGCGATCTGTCAGCTTCTCTTCACCTTTTAACCCCAAAAACGAACTGTTAGAGTTCAACTCGACCACATCGCGGTCTTTATTTGGCGAGGCATTGTCTTCAGGTAAATAATCGGCCGTGACATCAATTTCACCATAAAAAGTAGGTGCTGCGAATGTTACCCCTGCCACTAAACTTAAAGCGATTGCGGCTGCAATTTGTGTTTTCATTATCAAAATATCCTACGGTAAATTTGTTACAAATATTACCGTTCAGACATATATGACAGAACAATTAAAAAATTATTTAGTTATATTTTTTAATTGTTTACGTCACTATTTAGCACTTTTTATGATTTATTTATGAATGAATTATGAAAGGTCTGAATGCATCGCAATACCACGCCATTTAAAGATAAACCACAGGCTCAACATCGCAATGACTACAATCATACACAGATAATTAAAATAGCCGAGCCAATCTCCCAGTAGACCGCTCACACTATACAAACCACCACTGACAGTGGCCATCAGCGCCACTTGAAAAGTAAAGTCCGTGCCTGCCAGATGTTTACGACTGTACTGCATCACTAGGGTGAGCATGACCACCAACAGCATCGATGAAGTCATATCTTCAAAGGCATTGATCAGATAAATCATCCACGGCTGAATACTGTGCTGGTTTTCATATTGAAAGGCTAACCATGTATAAGCCGCCAGACTGAATATTTTTAGCACCGAATACAGTACTAAAGCCGTGTCACGGCGAATCAACTTCAAACTATAGCCCGCAAGTCCTGCACCGATTAAGGCGGCACATGCACCTAACATGGTGACATAAAGCCCTAACTGAGAAAAACTCAGCCCCAAATCGACCATTAAAGGTTTCAAAAGTGGCCCTGCTAAACCATCCGCTATTTTAAAGCTCAATAGCACTGCTAACCATGCTGCAAGCAAAGGACTCTGGACAAAATAAGCCAAATAGTTTTTGATCTGCTGGAGATTAAAAGGTGTGGTCTGAGCTGCTGATACCTCTCGATGCTTTGGCTCTGGATAAATTAAAATCGGCAGCATGTTTATAAAGACGATTGCCGCCAGCATCAAAAAAGTGCTCTGCCAGCTCAGCCAATCTAATGCCCACAAGATTGCACCACCACCGACTATAAAACCCATACGCGATCCAATCACCTGAAAGGTATTGCCCCAGTGCTGTTGCTCCCCTTTTAAAATATTGACTGCCAATCCATCGGTTGCAATATCTTGCGTTGCCCCGAGCAAATTCATACTCAGGAGGCCCACAAAGAAAGCCCATAAATAAATAGGTTGATTTAATCCATCAATCGGGAGGAAAGATAGTCCGATCAGTACCAGCACCGTAAGAAACTGCAATGGAATAATCCAACTCCGATAGTGGCCGAAACGAGTGATCCCAAAACGATCTAACACTGGCGCCCAAAACACTTTGATCGACCACGGCAACATCAGCAGTCCGAAGCCTCCAATCTGTGCCAATGAAACACCCTGTGCTCTTAAAATGACAGGCAAGGCATGAGTCATAAACCCGACGGGTAAGCCCTGCGCCCAATACAATGAAAACAGCAAAATATATACATTGCGAATCTGTGGCATGCTGTTCCTATATACATGGATTGGTCAAAATGTTCATCTGAGATCGCTATCCCTTCACTTTTTTTGCCAATGAATTCAAGCCGATCACTGCTTATGATGAGAGGATATACATCTTGGTCGATTGAGTATAATAACAATGAACCAATATTTTCCAGAGCTACCAGATCAAGTTCCAAGTCGTAACTCATCTGCATTCACTCGCGCTATTTTTAAGCAGCTTTATTTGGCGCAAGGTTGGCGCTTTGTTGGCGAATTTCCGAACTTGCCTAAAGCGGTAGCAATTATTTCACCGCATACCTCCAATATCGATGCATGGCATGGCTTTACGGCTCTATTGGGCTTAGGCCTGCAAATCACCATTTTTGGCAAGAACAGTTTGTTTCATACCCCACTGAAACCGTTACTTGAGTGGGTTGGCGTCATTCCAGTCAATCGTACCCATGCTCAAGGGTTAACCCAAAATATTATCGATATTATTCACAGAAAAGAAAAAATTTGGGTCGGTATGGCGCCTGAAGGCACACGTAAGCAAGCCGAAGCCATCCGTAGTGGCTTTTATCGCATTGCGTATGGTGCACAGATTCCAATTGTGATGTTTTCCTTTGACTATGCGCAAAAAACTATTCACTGCTTGGGCGTGTTTCATCCTACTGGATATTTTGAGCAAGACCTAGAGCATATTTTAGATCTGTATATCGGCAAATTTTCAGCCAAGAACCCAAAATGGTTGGCCAAGCCTTTACAAAAACGCTTAAAAAATAGCTAGTAAATCAAGGTCGAATCTGCTGAGATGTGCACCATTATTTGTTTTGCATTTTAGTACTGTTGACCATGAATTTTGCTCGTTTATCTCTGATTGGTGCACTCACACTGACTATGGCAGGATGTGATCTTGCATCAAAGAAAACACCAACAACTACTCCCATTCAAGCTCGTGAACCTGTGATTGCGATTGCACTCGGCGGTGGCGGTGCCAAAGGTTTTGCACATATTGGGGTGCTTAAAGTTTTAGAGTCACATGGTATTAAACCTAAAATTGTTACGGGAACCAGTGCGGGAAGTTTTGTGGGCAGTATCTATGCCAGTGGTAAAACGCCTTTCCAGCTTCAGCAAATTGCCTTGACCTTAAAAGAATCGGACATTCGAGACTTAACCCTCAACTCCCAAGGGTTTGTTCAAGGTCAAAAGCTGCAAGACTATGTCAATAAACACGTCGGCAACAAACCGATTCAACAGTTCCCTATCCGCTTCGCTGCAGTCGCTACCCGTCTGGATACAGGACGAAAAGCCGACTTTATTAAAGGCAATGCGGGTCAAGCTGTTCGAGCATCCTGTAGTATTCCGAACGTTTTTGTCCCTGCGGTGATTGGTGGAACCAAATATGTCGATGGTGGCCTTGTTAGCCCAATTCCAGTGAAAACAGCCAAGGACATGGGTGCGGATATTGTGATTGCGATTGATATTTCAGCGCGTCCTGCCGGCAACAAGCCCCTCAATATGTGGGGCTTGCTCGACCAGACCATTAATATTATGGGGCAGCAAAGCATCAATGAAGAATTGAGCCAAGCGACTGTGGTGATTCAACCCAAAGTCGGACACTTAGGCACTTTGGACTTAAAAGCCAGCAATCAATCTATTTTAGAAGGTGAAAAAGCCGCGCAGCTCAAAATTAAATCGATTGAAAAAGCCATTGTCGATTTTAAAAAGACCCCAGCTGCTTTTAAACCTGCGCCCAAAGCCAAATTCTAAAAAATTTGATTTTTAATATTCAAAGACTTATTCATCTGCTAAATTGATATAGATGCTTCTGCATCTATATCCCTATAACGAATATATGAGTAGATGTATGGAATTTGCTTTTGAACCTTGGCACTGGTTTGTATTGGGCGTTCTGTTAATGTTATCAGAGCTGATTCTGCCTGCTTTTGCCGCATTGTGGTTCGGTATTGCGGCCATTATGGTCGGTATTTTGTACTGGATGTTCCCCATGATGGGTGTTACCACGCAGTTTGTGACGTGGATTATTTTGTCGATTTTATGCACTTTACTTTGGTTTAAATTTATTAAACCGCTTTCGACTGACAAAACCAAAGCAGGACTGTCTCGCGAAGCAACCATCGGTCAAATTGGCATGGTGATTCAAGCGAGTCCTGAAAGTGAACACATTCGCGTTCGTTTCCCCATTCCAGTACTCGGTTCAGATGAATGGAACTGTCGTACTTTAGATAAAGTCCACGTCGGCGACCGAGTGCGTGTCGTTGAAATACTGGGCAATGATTTAATGGTCAAAGCACATCTCTCAACCAACGAAAATAGATAAAAGTGAGTTAAGCATATGTCTGGTGGATTTATTGTCGTTTTAGCAATTTTGGCTTTTGCCGCTGTCACCATTTTTAAAGGTGTCCGTATTGTTCCACAAGGTTATAAATGGATCGTACAACGTCTAGGTAAATACCATACCACGTTGAGTCCGGGTCTCAACTTTGTGATTCCTTATGTCGATGAAGTGGCTTATAAAGTGACGACCAAAGACATTGTATTAGACATTCCCTCTCAAGAAGTGATTACCCGCGATAACGCCGTTTTGCTCATGAATGCAGTGGCTTACATCAACATCACCACGCCTGTAAATGCTGTCTATGGGATTGAAAACTATACATGGGCCATTCAAAACCTAGTGCAAACCTCACTGCGTTCAATCGTCGGTGAAATGGATCTTGATGATGCACTATCATCTCGTGATCACATTAAAGCCAAACTTAAAGCAGCCATTTCGGATGATATTTCAGACTGGGGGATTACCCTAAAAACCGTTGAAATTCAGGATATTCAACCCTCTTCAACCATGCAAGCAGCAATGGAAGCGCAAGCGGCAGCTGAGCGTCAACGTCGTGCGACCGTGACCAAAGCCGATGGTGAAAAACAAGCCGCGATTTTAGAGGCAGATGGCCGTTTAGAAGCGTCTCGCCGTGACGCAGAAGCGCAAGTCGTCTTAGCAGAGTCTTCTCAGCGTGCTATTGAAATGGTCACTTCTGCTGTGGGCGATAAGGAAATTCCTGTGGCTTACTTGTTGGGTGAACAATATGTCAAAGCGATGCAAGATATGTCTAAATCGAACAACGCTAAAACAGTGGTGTTACCAGCCGATATTTTAAGTACCATCCGCGGTGTTATGGGACGTAAAGACATCTAACTGATGCTTGGTTTGATTAAATGAGGACAGCTTTCGAGCTGTCTTTTTTATTGGGGTTGTGAAAAAACTCAAGCCTCTAAGGAACAAGCATTAAAAAAGAGGACACGCTATGTCCTCTTTTTTTAATCTAAACACTGAAACTTAGCTTTGGCGAGCCAATAAAAACTGTGAAATCTGATTAAGTTCTGCTGCCGCATCAGTTGGGAAATAAGCCAAAGCAGCAAAGGCTTGATTATGCAAAGTCTTGGCATAGTCTTGTGCAGCCTCAAGTCCCATCAAGGCTGGATAAGTCGATTTTTCGACTTGCTCATCCTTCCCTGCGGTTTTACCCAGCACATCTGTATTTGAAATGATATCTAAAATATCGTCTTGCACCTGAAAAGCCAAACCAATTGCCTGCGCATATTCGCGTAACTTAGGAATCGCTTGATCGCAACCGTCAAATACAGTCACCGCGGCCATCATCACCGCAGCAGAGATTAATGCACCCGTTTTATTTCGGTGGATATTTTCAAGTGCAGCCTGATCGACGCGTTTACCTTCGGCTTGTAGGTCGAGGACTTGTCCACACACCATTTTAGAACTCGCTGTCGCTAAAATTTGCATCTGCTTCAGTACAATGCCCTGATCAACGATAGGGCCTGCATCAAACAGTCGGCTACCTAAAATTTCAAACGCCATGGACTGCAAGATATCGCCCGCAAGCAAAGCCGTATCTTCACCATAAGCCACATGACAGGTCGGCTGACCACGACGCAAAAGATCATTGTCCATACACGGCAAATCATCATGTGCCAAGGAATAACAATGAATCAGTTCCACAGCCACAGCGGCGCGGCGCACGGCTGCTGCATTATTGTTTGGATTTAAATGTGCCGTGGCATAGCACAGCGCAGGACGCACACGTTTGCCACCTAACATGACCGCATGATGCACGGCACTCTTTAACGGTTCCGGAATTGAAAAAGCATCAAGTGCCGTCAATAAATCATCGTGAATACGTTGTTGAGCCTGTTGGAGTGCATTTGCTGATACGTCGGTTAGTGCTGACACATTCGCCTCGAATAACAATAGGATAAATTAATCTGGTACTCAGTTTGCCTGAGCCGATCATTTGAAGTGATCTGTTGGCATGATACTGCTTTCTGCCCGCTTTCTCTATGCCGAAATCACAAACAAGGCACAGTATTCTATTAATTTTTGCAGACGAGGTGATAAGAATGACTTTTCTACTATTTCAAGCAACCATTACACAAGCAATCAGGCTCTAAAATTCACTGCTCATGCTCTTGGTTATTTTTAGCCTTCTTATCACAGACCTAGAGTTGACATAAAAAAGCCTCTACACAGAGAGGCTTTTTACATAGCGTTAATCCAAGCTTTCCGCTGGAATACGCACCCAACCTTCCATCAACACGCGTGCACTACGGCTCATGACAGCTTTTTTTACTACCCACTGACCCTTTTCTTGTATCGCTTGCGCTCCCACACGTAAGGTCCCTGAAGGATGACCAAAACGAACGACTTCACGTGCTCCACCACCCGCGGCCAAATTGACCAAGGTTCCTGGTATCGCTGCTGCGGTACCAATGGCAACAGCTGCTGTCCCCATCATCGCATGGTGTAATTGACCCATAGAAAGTGCACGAACCAATAAATCGGTGTCTTGCTCTGTAATGGTTTTACCACTCGACGAGACATATTGTTTTGGCTTAGAAACAAAAGCAATTTTAGGCGTGTGTTGACGACTGGCAGCTTCAGAAATGTCTTGAATCAGCCCCATCTGTTTTGCACCATAGGCACGAATGGTTTCAAAACGCGCTAAAGCCTTGGCATCGCCATTAATTGCGTCTTGTAATTCACTCCCCGTGTAGCCAATGTCTTCCGCATTTAAGAAAATGGTCGGAATACCTGCATTGATAAACGTTGCTTGGAAGCGGCCAATCTCTGGAACCTCTAAAGTGTCAACCAAATTCCCTGTTGGGAACATGGCACCACCATCTTCACCATCATCGGCTGGATCTAAAAATTCAATTTGCACTTCTGCAGCTGGGAACGTCACGCCATCAAGTTCAAAATCACCTGTTTCTTGAACTTGCCCCTGCGTAATAGGTACGTGTGCAATAATGGTTTTTTGAATATTCACCTGCCAAATGCGGACTGTGCAGATGCCATTTTCTGGAATACGTGCAGCATCGACCAAACCATTTGAAATCGCAAATGAGCCTACAGCAGCCGTTAAGTTGCCACAGTTTCCGCTCCAGTCGACAAACGGCTGATCAATCGACACTTGCCCAAATAAATAGTCGACATCATGTTCGGGCTGTTGGCTCTTCGCTAAAATCACCGTTTTACTGGTACTCGATGTTGCACCACCCATACCATCAATCTGCTTTGCATAAGGATCGGGGCTACCAATTACACGGAGCAATAACTGATCTCGAACGCGTCCAGCCTGTTGCGCAGCTTCTGGGAGATCATCTAATTTAAAGAATACGCCCTTACTGGTCCCTCCACGCATATACGTTGCTGGAATTTTGATTTGCGGTGCAAAACTCATTTTTATTGAATCCTTCATATTTATCATTGTGTTAAGTCAAAAGATCTGATTTAACTTAGGCTCATCATACCTTTTTTCCCTATGCCTACGTAAAATACAGACTTAAGTCTAAAAAAACATCATTTGTGAACGTCCGGTTTCCAAATAAAATTCCTGATTTGATAATTTAAATAAAATTAATATATTGATTCGTATGTTTTTTATTTACAATTCATTACACATTATTTTTCATATGAATAATAACTTTTTTTCATGAATTTTGAGCTACTATGCGATTTCTTCACGATCTATTACAATCGGAAACACTTATCCATTGTCGGGCTGAAATAACTTGAATAAAGAGTCGTCTCAACTTCAGCGTGGCTTAAAGAACCGTCATATTCAATTGATTGCCATGGGCGGCGCAATTGGTACTGGCTTATTTTTAGGTTCCGCACATGTGATTGAATCTGCTGGCCCATCCATTATTTTGGGCTATGCAATTGGCGGTTTAATTGCATTTCTAATCATGCGTCAACTCGGGGAAATGATCGTTGAGGAACCTGTAGCTGGTTCTTTTAGTCATTTTGCAAACAAATACTGGGGCAAATTTGCAGGCTTTTTAGCTGGTTGGAACTACTGGATTCTATATGTTCTGGTGGCCATGACCGAGCTTACCGCTGTTGCGAAGTATATCAACTACTGGTGGCCCCATATTCCTGCATGGGCATCTGTTCTCACCTTCTTTGTGATCATTACCTTAGTCAATTTAGGTAATGTGAAATTTTATGGTGAATCAGAGTTCTGGCTAGCTATTATCAAAGTCACGGCTGTCGTCGCCATGATTGTATTTGGTCTTTATCTTTTGGCTACGGCAGGCGCAGATTCCACGGCTTCATTCAGCAACCTTTGGTCACATGGCGGTTTCTTCCCACATGGCGTTGAAGGTCTCTTCTATATGCTTGCCTTCCTCATGTTTGCCTTTGGCGGTATTGAATTGATTGGTATGGCTGCAGCAGAAGCTGATAATCCACAAAAATCAATTCCTAAAGCAATCAACCAAGTGGTATTCCGTATCCTCATTTTCTATGTGGGTTCATTGACCATTTTGTTATCGCTTGTACCTTGGAATGAATTGCAACTTGGTGGCTTAGATAAGAGCCCATTTGTAATGATCTTCAGTCAATTAGGTATCGGTTGGGCTGCGCATTTACTGAACTTTATTATCTTGACTGCAGCACTTTCTGTATATAACAGCGGTATGTATGCTAACAGCCGCATGCTGTTTGGTTTAGCACAGCAAGGTAATGCACCTAAAATATTCAGTAAAACCAATAAGCAAGGTGTGCCAATTCCAGCAGTCTTGTTCTCTGCATTGCTCATTTTCGGTTGCGTATTGTTAAATTATTTTGCGCCAGAAGATGCTCTCAGCAACTTAATTTACATTGTTGTTGGTGCTTTGGTATTGAACTGGGCCATGATCAGCTTAACTCATCTTCAATTTATGAAGGCCATGAAAAGCGAAGCGAAAAAACCATTATTTCCTGCACTTTGGTCGCCTTTCAGTAACTACCTTGTGCTTGGATTTATTGCTGTAGTGCTTTACATCATGTGGACTCAAGGTTTAAGCGGCGCTGTGATCATGATTCCAATCTGGATCATATTAATGTTCGTTCTATACAAAATTCTGTATAGAAAAGCATAAAATATTCATTTTTAAATAGTTATTGTTTCGGCAATAACTATTTTTTTTGAGTAAAATCAGCTACATTAACCGCACTTTTGCGCTCTTAGCTTAACTGGATAGAGCAGTTGCCTCCTAAGCGACCGACGTGGGTTCGAGTCCCGCAGAGCGCACCATTTTATATTTGTTTTCAATCTCTCTAAGCCTAATCATAAACACTAAAAATTCAATTCATCGCGCCCAGATACTAATAATCTCCTTCAATCTTGGGCGCTGATTCAACAGCCGCTCAAGTTAATGCAAAAAATTCAGCGTGATCAAACTTGCTCGCGGCGACACCTACATCTGGGTTTTCAAATCAGGTTTTAGTAAGTCAAACTGTTCTTGATCTTTTACAATTAATTTTTCGTGCTCAAATCAATTGCTTGGCTGTTTCATTTTCAAATAGCTGTTCTCAACAGATGCACTAAATGAGCCAAATTCCATACCCAATTTTTCCCTTCCATTTTAGTCCTATAGCACAGATTTCATCCTGAAATCTTGGTATAACAAAGCGCTCCTATTTTAAAAAATATTTTTATGAATAATATTAATTTAATTTATAGGTCAATCATTTATCAATTTTATTTATTGCGTAATTAAATTACGTATTGAATAATAATTTAGATCAAGTATGATGAATTAAAATTTCTACACTTGTTCACTCAACATTAAGAATGTTGCTGAACAGGTGGCCCATTTCAGACAAACGGATTTGTCTCTCTCGCTCTGGAATTGTAGCGACCAGCCCGTTGGCTCTGAAAGGAATCGTTAAAAAGATAAGCAATAGGATTGCTTAAAAAAGAAATGAGGACGTTGTATGAATGAATTAGCCAACCCATTAGAACTATGTGGATTCGAATTTATAGAATTTGTTTCTGAAGATGGTCAGCTAGATGCGGTGTTTGAAACCATTGGATTCAGCAAAGTGGCAAAGCATAAGTCTAAAAATGCGTATTTATGGCGTCAGGGCAAAATTAATATCATTCTAAATTATCAGCCTGAATCGTATGCAGCTTATTTCTATAAAGAACATGGCCCTTCTGCCTGTGCAATGGGTTTCCGAACCAAGAATGCGGCAAAGGCATTTAAAAAGGCGATAGAAATTGGTGCTGAACCAATTTACAACCAAGTTGGTCCGATGGAGCTAAATATCCCAGCGATTAAAGGGATTGGTGGCTCTCCTATTTTCCTCGTCGATTGTGACATTTACCAAAATGACTTCATCTTCTTTGATGATGTACCATCCCATCCTGTCGGCACAGGTTTATATGAAATCGACCATTTGACCCATAATGTGTATAAAGGCCGTATGCAGTATTGGTCTGATTTCTATGAAAAGATTTTTAACTTCCAAGAAATTCGCTACTTCGATATTAAAGGTGAATATACTGGCCTGACATCCAAGGCACTCACGGCGCCAGATGGCAAAATCCGTATTCCGCTCAATGAAGATTCGGATAAAGGAAATGGTCAGATTGCCGAATTTCTCAATGAATTTAACGGTGAAGGCATTCAGCATATTGCCTTCATTTGTGATGACCTGATTAGCACTTGGGACAAACTCAAAGCTTTAGGTGCCAAGTTCATGACACCTCCACCCAATACCTATTATGAAATGCTAGATGAACGTTTGCCTAACCACGGCGAACCTGCTGATGAGCTACAAAAACGTGGCATTTTGCTGGATGGCAATACTAAAGATGGTAATAAACGCCTCCTCTTGCAAATTTTCTCTCAAAATATGCTAGGCCCAGTCTTCTTTGAATTTATTCAACGTAAAGATGACGACGGTTTTGGTGAAGGCAACTTTAAAGCGCTATTTGAGTCGATTGAACGTGATCAAATTAAACGTGGCGTTTTAGATGTATCTAAAGCTTAAACGATTTCTAGAATTTCCCTGTACATATAGTTTTATGTACAGGGAAATTTAACTTTTGCGCAAAAATTATACTCGTAAAATTAAAGTCCGCTCCGATGACAATATAAAAATAAGTACACACATCATCATGGTTCAGGGCTTTATCTCACATGGATGAAGAATAAAAATGCAGCACATTGAACAAGGAAACCTGAAAAAAGGTTTAAGTAATCGTCATATTCAGCTCATCGCCCTCGGTGGTTCTATCGGCACAGGGCTCTTCCTCGGTATTTCACAAACCATCAAACTCGCAGGACCTTCTGTTATTTTAGGCTATGCCATCGCAGGTCTTATTGCCTTTCTCATGATGCGCCAGCTCGGTGAAATGATTGTGCATGAACCCGTGAGTGGTTCTTTTAGTCATTTTGCTTATAAATACTGGGGCAAATTTGCGGGATTTATGTCTGGCTGGAATTATTGGGTACTGAATATTTTAGTGTGTATGGCTGAACTCAGTGCTGTCGGCCTCTATATCCATTACTGGTGGCCTGATATTCCAACGTGGGTTTCTGCTTTGGGTTTCTTTATTTTCATTAATGTCATTAATTTACTGCACGTGAAATTATTTGGTGAAATGGAATTCTGGTTAGCCATTATTAAGGTCGTGGCAATTATTGCCATGATTGCTTTTGGTAGTTACTTGCTGGCTAGCGGTAGTGGTCATAGCCAGTCTAGCTTACAAAATTTGTGGCAGCTCGGTGGCTTCTTCCCAAATGGTATTACAGGCTTAGTGATGGCTATGGCCATGATTATGTTTGCTTTCGGTGGAATTGAGCTGGTAGGTATTGCAGCAGCAGAAACAGATAATCCTCAGAAAACTCTCCCAAAAGCCGTCAACCAAATTGTTTACCGCGTCTTATTGTTTTATATCTTAAGCCTAGTCGTAATTTTGTCACTTTATCCATGGAATATGATGGCTGAAGGTGGTAGTCCTTTTGTATTAATTTTCGACTCGTTGGGCAGCCAAACCGTAGCCGCTGTTTTTAATTTTGTGGTTTTGACTGCGGCTGTTTCTGTCTATAACAGTACCAATTACTGTACCAGCCGAATGCTGCTTGGCCTAGCACAACAGGGCAATGCCCCAAAATTTTTAAGCAAAATTAATCCGCGTGGTATTCCTGTAAATGCCATTATGGTTTCAGCTTTCTTTACTTTAATATGTGTTCTGATTAACTATTTATTTCCTGAAAAAGCATTTAACTTACTCATGATGCTAGTCGTAGCGGCTATTGTGATTAACTGGGTCGTGATTTCTTATACACATTTAAAGTTTAAAAAAGCCATGAATCGCATGCAGGTAAAAACTCACTTCCCAAGTGTGGCCTATCCATTTACCAATTATTTATGTATTGCCTTCATGGCGAGTATTCTGCTCATTATGAGTCGTAGCCCAGATATGCAAATTGCAGTTCTCATGATTCCAGTCTGGATTGCGATTTTACTGACGGCTTATCTCTTTAAACGAAAGCAAGAAGATCATGTTGCGTTGCTTGAAAAAAGTAAAATCACTTCCTTACCAGAAGCGTAATATCGTATTTATCATATTAGGATGTATTCATGTTTCAACATATTGATGCCTATGCAGGTGACCCGATTCTTTCTCTGATGGAGGAATTCAGCAAAGATACGCGCCAGAATAAGGTCAATCTCAGTATCGGACTTTATTATAATGAAGATAATATCGTGCCGCAGCTACAGTCGGTTCAAAAAGCCTATACTCATTTAATTCCTGACTATGACAAAGTCCGAGTGTATTTGCCGATGGATGGGCTCAAGAGCTTTAATCAGGCTGCACAAGAACTCATTTTCGGTCAGGCTAGCCCTGCTCGTCAGCAAGGACGTGTCGTCACCATTCAGACGTTGGGTGGTTCTGGTGCACTCAAAGTAGGTGCAGACTTTTTAAACAAATATTTTCCACAGTCCGAGATCTGGGTCAGTCAGCCGACGTGGGAAAACCATATTGCGATCTTTAATGGCACGGGTGTTCAAACCCATTTCTATCCGTATTACGATGCGGACACCCATGCCGTGAATCTAAATGCGATGCTAGATACCTTAAAACAGCTACCTGCTCAAAGTATCGTACTACTACATCCTTGCTGTCATAACCCGACAGGTGCAGATTTAGAACCACATGAATGGGATCAAGTGATTGAGGTTCTAAAAGCAAATGACTTGATTCCTTTCTTGGACATGGCCTATCAAGGTTTTGGTCAAGGCTTGGAGCAAGATGCTTATGCGATACATGCGCTAGATCGGTCTGGTATGAACTTTATTGTCAGCCATTCTTTTTCCAAGATCTTTTCCTTGTATGGCGAGCGCGTTGGTAGCTTAAGCTTTGTCTGTGATGACGCAAACATTGCCCAAAATGTATTGGGTCAACTTAAAGCGACAGTCCGCCGCATTTATTCTAGCCCAGCAGCTAACGGTGCACTATTGGTGAGTCAGGTATTAAATGACACAGCGTTGTCTCAGCTATGGCAGTCTGAATTAGAAGAAATGCGTCAGCGCATTTTACTGATGCGTCGCTTACTTGAAGACAAACTCAGTCAAGCGCTACCAGATATGGACTTTAGCTATCTGACCCAGCAACAAGGCATGTTTAGTTATACGGGCTTAAGTGCAGAACAGGTCGATTTGCTGAAACACGATTATGGTATTTATTTAGTCCGCAGCGGTCGTATGTGTACTGCTGGCCTGAATTTAAACAATATTGATTATGTGGCTGAGTCGATGGCGACTGTGCTTAAAGCGGCAAGCTCCGCTGAGCCTGTGCTTGCTTAAAATAGATCATGTTCACTTAGGCTTCTCACTCTAGGGTTAGAAGCCTTTTTTATCGTTATTTTTCAGAATTTGAATCAAGGCAACCTAAGTCTACGGGTTTCAGCGTCACTATCTAGTTCCTAATTTTCCCTTCTCCTTTAGACAAGGTGTCAGAAGATGAAATATTGATACTGTCTAGCACGACCGCATCCCATAAAAAAATCCACCAGAGGGTGGATTTAAAACTTAATTCATCTTTTCAATGTAAGCGATGCTTTTATATGGCAGCAGCTGGATGAAATAAAGCATCGATCTGTCGCTGTACGCCAAGAACATAATCAATTGCCTGCCGCATTTGTCCTTCGGGTAACTGATCTTCTGTGCCAATACAAGTAATGACATGATCCAGTTGCTGCGTGAAATTAAAGACTGGAATACTAATCGCATTGATCCCAGCCATCATATCTCCTGCGACTGAAGCATAACCTTGACTCAGAATTTTCGCTTTCAGTTCTAAAAAATCTTCCCAATTTGCAGGATACTGCTCTGGTTTAGCGCTACTTTCCCATTCTTTTTCCAATAATGGCTTGATGATGTGCTCAGATTGATAGCAGGCATGCAAGCGCCCTGTCGCAGATTTCAGCAGAGGCATGCGTGAACCGACTCGAGTAATAATATTAAAGACATGGTTAGATTCTAGAGACTGAACCACGACCGCTCCATCAGCAAACCATTTACTCACATGAATACTGCAATTCAGATGTTGCTGAATGTCCTGAATATAACGCTGGCTTAATTCCAACATATCTGTTCGCTTGAGTGCATTCACCCCAAAAGCATGTGCACGCTCACCTAAGCTATAACGCCCATCAGTTAATTGCTGAGCATAGCCTTTACGAATCAAGCTCACCACATAACGGTGTACTTTGGCCGGATGCATGGATAAAACTTCGGACAGCTCTTTTAACATCATCGGTGCATTATGTGCGGTCAATGCATCCAATACGGTTAATCCAACTTCCAGAGACTGAACCCCTCCCTGTATTTTTTCTTCCTCAACACTCATCGCTTTACCCTGCATAGCTGCATTAGTTGTCATAACTCCATTGGTGAATTGTACTACTTAAATCAAAAATGTGAGCCATCTAAACCTGACTCTCTCATTCAGAGTAGTATAGCTCAACAATTTACACTATTCATAAATAAATTATTTATTGCGTAATTTTAAAATATAAGTATGATTCTATCTAGAACTTAAATTTTCCACGGAAAGGATCAATATCCATGAGCAAACGCTTGAAGTCATTTGTTGAAATCGCTGCACATTCAGATTTCCCGCTAGAAAACCTGCCTTATGGCATTTTTAGTGAAAAACAAAATTTCCTGCCTCGTGCTGGCGTAGCACTGGGAGAATGGGTGATTGATCTGGCGGTACTGGAAGCGCATGGTTATTGCAAACTAACAGATGGCAAACTGGTCTTTAATCAACCGACACTGAATATGTTTATTGAATCAGGTCAAGCCAATTGGTCTAAGGTCCGCGCAGAATTACAAGCTTTGTTGTCCGCAGATAATCCTGAACTTCGTGACAATCAGGCCCTGCGTGATCAAGTTTTCTTCAAACAATCAGACGTCAAAATGCATATGCCTGTACACATTTCAGGCTATACCGATTTCTATTCATCTAAAGAACATGCCACCAATGTCGGTTGCATGTTCCGTGACCCGAAAAATGCGCTGCTGCCCAACTGGTCAGAACTCCCTGTTGGTTATAACGGTCGTGCCAGCTCAGTTATTGTGAGCGGCACTGACATTGTCCGTCCATCAGGACAAATCAAGCTGCCAGATTCTGAACGCCCTGTATTTTCTGCTTGTCGTAAACTCGACTTTGAACTGGAAACTGGTTTTATCGTAGGCAAGTCAAGTCAACTGGGCCAACCTGTTCCAATTGAAAATGCTTGGGATCATATTTTTGGTATGGTGCTGTTTAATGACTGGTCTGCACGTGACTTGCAACAATGGGAATATGTGCCACTTGGCCCGTTTAATGCCAAAACTTTTGCGTCGTCTATTTCACCTTGGATTGTGACGCTGGAAGCACTTGAGCCATTTAAAACCAGTTCACCTGAACAAGAGCCGAAACCTTTGGCTTATCTGCGTGAAGACAACAGCAGCAACAGCTATGACATTCATCTGTCGGTTGAAATTCAGCCTGAGAATGACGACAAAAGTGATGTGATCTGCACAACCAACTTTAAATATATGTACTGGTCCATGGCTCAGCAGCTCACACATCATACGATTGCGGGCTGTAACTTACAGGTCGGTGATTTGATGGGTTCAGGGACCATTTCAGGACCAACCCCAGATTCTTATGGTTCATTACTCGAAATCACTTGGAATGCCACCAAACCTTTAACGCTATCAAATGGCGAACAGCGTAACTTCATTCAAGACGGCGATACCGTCATTATGAAAGGCTATTGCGAAAAAGATGATTTGCGTATTGGCTTTGGTGAAGTCAGCGGCAAAATTCTACCAGCAGTAGATTTTGGTTTTACCCAATAATTGCAGACTAGGATGTTGCCGATGAAACTGTATACCTATTTTCGTAGTTCTGCGGCTTACCGAGTTCGTATTGGCCTGAATTTAAAAGGTCTGACTGCTGAACATGTCCCTGTGCACTTAGTCAATAATGGTGGTGAACAACATAGTGAAAGCTACCGTCAGATCAATGCGAGTGAGCTGGTGCCCACATGGGCAGAGCAAGATTTTGTCTTGACCCAATCGCTAGGCATTCTTGAATATTTAGAAGAAAAATTCCCAGACACAGCCCTGCTCCCTCAAGACTTGCAGCAGCGTGCTTTGATCCGTGCATTTAGTTTAAGTATTGCCTGCGATATCCATCCACTCAACAACCTACGGGTACTTCAGTACCTGACGAGTACATTGGAAATAAGTGATGAGCAGAAGAAGGCTTGGTATAAACACTGGATTTTAACGGGCTTTAAAGCCCTTGAAGCACAACTGGAACAGTCAAATGACAAATTCTGTTTTGGCAATCAGCCGACCCTAGCGGATTGCTGCCTGATTCCACAAGTCTATAACGCTCTACGTTTTAATCTTGATTTATCCGATTATCCAAAAATTTGTTCGATCTATACCCATTGCAACAGTTTAGAGGCCTTTCAACACGCTGCACCTGAAATGCAGCCTGAAGCTGCTTAAGTTTTTTATAAGGATATAAAAATGACCATTCAAATTGAAAAAATCCACCATGTGGCCTACCGTTGTAAAGATGCCAAAGAAACGGTGGAATGGTACAAAAAAAATCTAAATATGGATTTCATTCTCGCCTTTGCTGAAGACCATGTCCCCTCAACCAAAGCCTTTGATCCCTATATGCACCTATTCCTAGACGCAGGAAACGGTAATGTGCTGGCTTTCTTTGAACTACCAACCCAGCCTGAAATGGGTCGTGATGAAAACACCCCAAAATGGGTGCAGCACATTGCACTCAAAGTCAAAGACCGTCAGGCACTGATTGATGCTAAAGAACACCTAGAAGCCAATGGCATAGAGGTCTTGGGCATTACCAATCATGGTATTTTCCACTCAATTTATTTCTTTGATCCAAATGGCCATCGTTTGGAACTGGCCTATGACGATGAAAAAGCACCACAAAAAATTGCCATGATTACTGAACAAATGAAATATGACATGCTGGAAGAATGGAGCAAAACCAAACGCGCACCGCAGCATACGCATTTCCTACATGCAGATGAATTAAGCCATAACTCTCGTACCGCCAAAGTAGACGCCTAAGTCTGGCGGAAGTTGTGCTGATGGTGAATGCCTTAGAGGCAAGTTCAACGATGATAAAAAAACACAAAGCAGCTTCGGCTGCTTTTCTGATTTCAATAGATAGGTTTTCTTATTTTAATTAGCTACTTAGAGTAGCTTGAATCTCCTATCAATCATCAATAATTGCTTTCCATTTGCTTCACGGCGAATTCTATTTCCGTCCTCCTCCGTATCGAATCAAATCGAATTGTTCATGCATGAAACCTGTCTATGCATCCCTTTAAACTTATACGTTTTAGCTAGTCAAGTAGGCAGCAATTTCATCAGCCGCAGCTCTTGCTGTTCTGGACACTCCAATTAAAGTCGCCGATGCCATGCCTGTCCACTCACCATAGCCAACCAACCATAAATTATTTACTTTCATTGAACGCCCATTATGGACAGCAACCGTTTGATCAGGTTCTACCACATCAAGACTTCTTAAATGATTCAGTGAAGCTTTGAACCCTGTACACCAAATCACAGCATCTACGGCTTGTGTTGTACCATCCGCCCAAACAACTGAATGTTCTTCAAATGCATTAAACGGTTCTCGGCTATGTAATACGCCACGTTCACGGGCCTCTTTGACAGTGTCTATCATGACAATATCACCCAGACCACCAACAGGCTGATTGATCACTTTACCTTCCTGTTGGGCTTTTAAACGCTCCGTTGCCCGAAGAAACAAGACCCGCCCATCAACATCATCCGATAAAAATTGAGGTGGTGTTACTGTGACCCAAGTGGTATCTGCAACTTTTGAGACTTCAGCAAGAATTTGTGCACCAGAGTTGCCACCTCCAACCACGATCACTTTTTTATTGATGAAAGGCTCTGGATTTACGTAATGAGCTGAATGTATTTGTATCCCTTCAAATCGCTCATGTCCTTCATAATGTGGAATATAAGGTTGACTCCATGTTCCTGTAGCACTGACCACCGCTTTAGCTCGCCAATATTGTTCGCCAGCATACACATCTAAATAGTCATCTTTTTGTTCAATATGATCGACATGGACTGGCCGAATGGTCGGAAATTGATAGCGTTGCTCGTATGCCAACAAATACTCGATCACTTCATTTCGCGTTGGGTAGGTGTGTTCAGTCGTTGGCATCATCCAACCCGACAACGAACTCCATGTATGCGGTGAAAAAAGATGTAGCGACTGCCAAGCATGCAGCCATGCACCGCCCGCCTGCGATTGATCATCTAAAATCACAAATGGAACTTTTTTACGTTTGAGAAAATAAGCTGTAGCAAGTGCCGACTGACCACCACCAATAATAACCACATCGACTTGTGCTTGTAGTTGTGCCAAAGCATCTCTCCTCTTGATTATAGTGAAGCCATATTCATAATTAAAAAAGCCCAGTCTATTCAACAAACTAAGTGACTTTTAAAAACTGATCAAATCTGTAATTGGACTTTTCAATTACACAAGCTACTTTTCAACATCTTTGATCATCTAGAGTTTATAAACTCCGTTGATTGACACGCTTAGATAATTCTTCTGCCGACTCTTTTCGCTCTGAATAGCGGTCTGTAAGGTACTGACTTTGCCCACGCGTCAGTAGCGTGAATTTATACAGCTCCTCCATAACATCGACAATTCGATCATAAAAGGCTGAAGGTTTCATTCGTCCATCTTCTTCAAACTCTAAAAAAGCTTTGGGAATAGACGATTGATTTGGAATGGTGATCATGCGCATCCAGCGGCCTAAAATACGCATCTGGTTTAAGCTATTAAAAGACTGCGAACCACCACTGACTTGCATGAGCGCCAAAGTCTTGCCTTGGGTTGCACGAATCGCACCACCTGCCAGTGGAATCCAATCAATTTGTGATTTAAAAATTGAACTCATGGAGCCATGACGTTCCGGCGAACACCATACCATCCCTTCTGCCCATGCGAGTAGATCATGCAACTCTTTAACTTTGGGATGCTCAGTGTCCGCATCTTCAGGTAAAGGCAGCCCTTTAGGATGAAAGATTTTTACTTCGGCACCAAACTGCTCCAAGATACGTCCTGCTTCCATTACAGCCAAACGGCTGTATGAACGCTCACGGTTTGAACCATACAGCAGCAAAATACGGGGTGGATGATCTAGCGCTTTGGCCTGTACTTTTTCTAAAGTCGGCTGATCGAGAAGATTCATATCTACATTTTGGAGAGTCATAGAAATTACACCTCTGCTTTAAAAAACTTTTTTCTAAGCCACAAAGACACACTGACTAAAGCAATCAACACTGGTACTTCAACCAGTGGACCAATTACAGTAGTAAACGCCACAGGTGAAGCTAAACCAAAAGTTGCAATGGCTACAGCCAGCGCCAATTCAAAATTATTTCCCGCAGCAGTAAAAGAAATGGCTGTGGTTTTAGGATAATCGTTCCCCATCCATTTGCTCATGAAGAAGCTGATGAAGAACATCACGATAAAGTAAATGGTCAATGGAATGGCAATACGCAAGACATCGAGTGGCAAGCTCACCACATCGTTTCCTTTCAGGCTAAACATCGCCACAATCGTGAATAATAAAGCCAACAGACTCAGCGGACCGATCTTCGGTAAAAAGACATGTTGATACCAATCCAAACCTTTAGCTTTCACTAGAGTGAATCGCGTCATAAAGCCAAGGAAAAATGGAATTCCCAAATACACCAGTACCGCATGGGTAATCGTCCAGAAATCGACATTGATCACTTGCCCTGCAACACCAAAATAAGGTGGTAAGAAGGTCAAGAACAACCAAGCATAGGTACTGAAAAATAAAATTTGGAAGATACTGTTAAAGGCCACCAATGCAGCAACATATTGGTTATCCCCACAGGCCAAACCGTTCCACACCAAGACCATCGCAATACAACGAGCCAGTCCTATCAGGATTAAGCCTGTCATATACTCTGGATAGCTATGTAGAAAAATAATGGCTAATGTAAACATTAGTACTGGTGCTATCACCCAGTTCTGTACCAAAGACAAAGTTAAGGTTTTTTTGTCTTTAAACACTTGTGGTAGCGCGGCATAATCCACTTTTGCCAAAGGTGGATACATCATCAAAATCAAACCTATCGCAATTGGAATATTGACGGAATCCACACTCATTTTATCCAATGCCACTGAGGCTTGTGGAAAGAACACACCGATCGCAATTCCCAACCCCATCGCAATGAAAATCCATAGCGTGAGGTTACGATCTAAAAATGACAGTCTTTGTTGAGCCATGATGTTCTCATTCAATATCTGAGATGTGATTGATTGCAGCAATCAATTCAGGACGAGACATGTGCGCTGTATCGAGTGCCAACAATGCATCTAAACGACGATTAATATGGTCTACAGTCACTTGGAAAGCTTTGAGCTTCTCTTCTTTCGGCAAGTCTAAATGCGAAGGATCAGCTAAACCCCAATGTGCCTTGATCGCTCCACCCAAATAAAGCGGACACGCTTCTTGCGCTGCTGAATCACAAACCGTAATCACTACGTCAGGTTGATATTGTTCACAGTCATCAATGGTTTTACTCCACAAACCATCTGTTGAAAGACCTAGATTTTCTAAAGTTTCTATGGTCAGTGGATGTACTTGCCCTGATGGCTGACTACCCGCACTGTATGCTTTCCAACCCTCTGGGGCACGACTATTAAACAGCACTTCTGACAGGATGCTACGGCAACTATTTCCAGTACACAAAAAAAGGAATTTCATATTGTTCTACTCGCAATAACTATTGATTTGTTGAAATGATGGAGCAACTTTTGGCTGTAAATCAGCATTTTTAAGGGTATTAAGTACGTCTATACACCAAGTAGGTAAATTGGGATTGAGACTGTAATAGACCCATTGTCCTTGACGTCGATCTTGTAAAAGACCAGAAGAGCGTAATAAGGCTAAATGCCGTGAAATCTTGGGTTGGCTGAGTTGTAGTTTTTCAGTCAAATCACAAACACACTGTTCATTATTTCCAAGAACCAACATGACGATGTTGAATCGCGTTTCATCAGCCAAACATTTAAAGAAATTGATTTGATCCATACTTTCACTCACTCTGACATATGGATATATCAATATTCACATATATCCATGAAATTTTTATTTCAATCGCTGCCCATTTGCATCAAGTACTTGTTCACCGTCTTCTTTAGTGAAAGCACCCTTTTGTGGGAGTGGTAAAATTTCTAAAACTAGTTCTGACGGACGACTTAAACGAGTTCCTAATTCAGTCACCACGAATGGACGGTTAATCAAAATTGGATGCTGAAGCATAAAATCTAAAAGCTGTTCATCCATCCAATCATCACGTTCTAGCTCTAGATCATGATAAGCATCAACATTCTTACGAATCGCTTCTCTCACCGTTAAACCTGCATCCGCGATCATTTGAATCAGTTCATTTTTAGATGGAGGTGTTACAAGGTACTCAATCACTTCAGGTTCAATATTGGCATTACGGATTAACGCCAATGTATTACGTGATGTACCACATTCAGGATTGTGATAGATCTTCACTTTTGGAGTAGCAGTCATTTACTCAAACTCAATGGAATCTTTACATATATTTATATATGAATAATCATATATATGCAACTCCATATTTAAAGAATGAAAAATGATCTATATTGAATATATAGTGATCGAATGAGCATGTTAAAATTAGATAAAATATAAGATTTAGAGGTCAAACTATGGAAACAGTCATGATTACTTTGATCTTAGTTATTATTTTGATTTTACTAGGGTCTGTTGACATTTACTGTTCATAATTAACCCTATAAAGGTAGCCATAAAAATATACAGGCTAAAGCAACAGAACTTTGATAATTTCTTTTGAGCTTGTCATATCGAGTAGCTATTCCTCTAAATTGCTTTAATCTACAAAACATATTTTCAACTAAATGCCTGATTTTATATAAATACCAGTCCATATGGTCATTGTTCGATTGGCTATTTGTTTTCTTTGGTATATTCGCTTTAGTCCCTGTTTTCCTGATCTGTTCACGCAGTGGTTCTGAATCATAGCCTTTATCTGCACATACCACTTTTGTCTCTTTTAAATCTAATGTTGATATTAAATCAGGTGCAACTTTAACATCATGTGTGGTTCCATCGGTAATCATGAAATCAATAGGATTGCCATGTGCATCAACAATCAAATGTATTTTTGAGGAGTTTCCTCCTACACTTTTAGAAATAGATTGATTCGCTATGCCGGCAGAATGTTGATGAGCACGTACATGAGAGCCATCAATAAAAATCCACTCCATATCGGGGCATGAGGCTAGTAATTTGAATAATCTAAGTAACTTACCGCTGCTTGACCAACGATTAAAACGTTTGAAAATAGAGTTGGAATGACCAAAACAAGAAGGAATATCTCGCCACGGACAGCCTGTTCTAATTCTATAGAGAATAGCTTCAATAAAATTGCGTAAATTTGAGTTGTGGTGAATGGATAAATTACGCAGAATAACTTTCAACTTTTGCCAGTGTTGATCTGTCAGCATGGTACGAGGCATAGCGAATAGTAAAATTGGGTTCGGCGATTTGATTTTACTACTTCGCTATTTTTTTAAGCTAAAAGTGTCAACACACCCTAGTCATATTTTATAACAAGTAAAAATAAACTATGGCTTTTGGGTCTATGAATAGACTCAGTAATGCCCCCCAATTAATCGGTAAAAAAGTAAGACAGCTTTTCGCTCTCTTCTTAGCTTAGGAATTTCTGAATTATAGCCCATAAAATCAGCAACGCCCTCTAACGCTGTCATAAAGCGTTAGAGGGATAATGATCTCAAGATTGTATTGCTTGGGCTGTCTAATTTGCCGTATTAGGCACCATCACCAGCCCAAACCATATCCACTTTTTTTAAGCATTGCTTAATGCACTGGCTAAATCACCAGTACCCTTCAAGTCAGACACCTGTCCCTCCAAAGGCTGACTAAATTCAATACGCTGAATCTTTGCTGCCCGCTCTGCGGAGAACACTGGGATTTGACTCATCGCAAATTCAGACAGTGCGGTAATGGTCAGTGAGGGATTCACACCTAAATTTCCAGGTACAATCGAACCATCTAATACGCGTAAATTTTGATAACCAAAGACTTGACCAGTGAAGTCCACAACACCATTCGACTTGTCATTGCCCATCGCGACACCACTCATAATATGTGCTGTCGTTGGCGTTCCCAGTAGAATTTCAGTAAGTGCAGAACCTGGCTCTCCACCCAACTTTTGTGCAATCATTTTAGTGGCTTCTTCAGCCGCTGGGAATGAAACGGTGAGTGGCGTGTCCCCTTCTTTTTGCACGGCAGTGATACTATTTTTGAACAGTCGATACCACTTTCTACGCCATTCAAAATGAATAAACGCTTCAGACTTTTGCATTACCAATAAAATAATAGAGTCTTTGGCTTTACCCTTATAACGCAGTACTTTAAAGGTTTTTAAGGGATGTATTAAAGTGTTGAACACAAACTTCATAAAGCGCATAAAGCCCTGACCGGTCACCATCGGCACGTATGGAATATAAATCCATGAAGCATCCGCACCTTCAGGGAAACGTGTGACCTCGATATTGGTATCTGCATCGACTGAAATAAAGGAGCTGATTGCCACACCATCATCCAGTTTTTTACCAGTATTGTTCACTGTGGTCAGGGTTTCCGAGTTCGTCCGAACTTCCTGTCCCAGCAATGAAGAAATATTGGGTAAAGTTTTATGCTGATCACGCATTTTTAACAACATCGGTACAGTGCCCATTACACCCGCAGATAACACCACCCCATGACTGCGCAAACTATACTGACGAACTTGTTTCCCAAGGGTTTCTTTGACTATTACTTCGTAACCTGCGCTACCATCTTCATTCAGTGGTTTAATTTTCACCACTTCTGAACTTGGACGAATTTCAACGCCATTACGCTCAGCAAAATACAGGTAATTTTTCATGAGGGTATTTTTTGCATTGTTGCGACACCCCAACATACAAGCACCACAATAAATACAGGAGTTACGATCTGGCCCATCTCCATTAAAATACGGGTCTTTCGCTAATTGACCTTCCTGACCAGCTGCTTGCGAAAAGAATACCCCTGTGTTGACCGTTTTAAAAGAGTCTGCATATCCAATTTCACTCGCAACTTCTTTTAACGTGTCATCTGCAATATTGGTATAAGTATTATTCGCTGTACCCAACATACGTTGAGCGAGACCATAAAACGGCTTTAAGGTTTCTTTCCAGTCTTTACGAATCTTGGTCCACGCCTCGGACTCAAAAACAGCATCAGGTGGAATTAAATGTACATTGGCATAAATTTGTGAGCCCCCACCAACGCCTACCCCGTGCAAAATGGTGGTTTTACTGGTGAAAGTAAATTGCATCGTACCTCTGAATCCCAGTTCAGGACGCCACAAATAGTTTTTGGTGTCTAAATTGGTGGTTGGAAAATCCTTATCTTCACGGCGTAAGCCTTTCTCCAAAATCAGGACTTTATAGCCTTTTTCACTAAGGCGTAAAGCACTGACCGATCCACCAAAGCCTGAGCCAATCACAATTTGATCATAATCAAAATCTATTTTATTCATCCTATTAACTCCTTTAATAGTTTTATTTTTCTGTTTTTAAATTTAAGCGCTTATGACTTCATCCGAATCAATAAATTCAACAGCCAATTGGCAAATTTTCCGTAAGGCGGCGCGAGAAACTTCAAGCTTGAAAAACCCGCCTGATAAAACACAGGACGCATTTTGGAAAAAGTCAAAAAGCCTTCATAGCCATGATAGTGCCCCATCCCGCTGGCACCGACTCCACCAAATGGTAAGTCATGCTGCCCGACATGAAATAAGGCATCATTGACCGAAACCCCGCCCGACATAACTCTGCTGATATAAAATTCGACTAAGCTTTTGTTATTGCTAAATGGATAAAAGGCCAATGGACGATCACGCTGAACAATATAGTCAACAACATCTTCAGGCTTTTGGTAGGTTTTGACCATCAAGATCGGGCCAAAGGTTTCACGCGTATCAATTTCCATCTCATCATTACTGTTCAACACCAAAGTCAGTGGAAATTTTCGTGTCGCAGCATCAGGCTCTTGCTGATTTAAATTAATTAAACTAGCCCCTTTGGCTTCAGCATCTGCCAAGCTATGTACTAAGCGCTGAAATGCACGCTCATCAATCACAGAAGTATAATCTTTGCTATGAATATCAGGCACATGTTCCTGCACCCAAACTGATGCCGCTTGAATAAACGCTTGTAACCTCGACTCATGTACAAATAAATAATCGACATTGGTACAAATTTGTCCCGCATTAAACTGTTTCACAAACATAATGCGTTCTACAGCTTTCTCAATAGGGTATTCAGGGTCAATCACCGCAGGAGATTTACCACCCAGTTCCAGAGTCACAGGGGTTAAGTTTTGTGCTGCAGCAGCCATGACTTTACGCCCTGTCGCACCAGAACCAGTAAACATCAGGTGGTCAAACGGCAATTTTGAAAATGCGATACCCACTTCACCAGTCTCATCGAAAATCTGTAATTTTTCCGCTTTAAAATATTTGGGGCTTAACTCAATCAGCAATTCAGCCAAATGTCTTGAATTTTCAGACATTTTAACCATAGCCGTATTTCCCGCAGCAAACACGGCCGACAACTGTGAAAACATCAAATTGATGGGAAAATTCCACGGCACAATAATTCCAATCACCCCCAGTGGCTGAGGAATTACGCGGTTCTTCGCACCAAAATACAAGCTATGATCGACATGTCTTTTTTGTACTTTAGTCCACTGTTTCAAGTGTTTGATGCTGCCGTTAATATCATCTGTGACCGTAATAATTTCTGCCAGTAAGGTTTCATGACGTGAACGATTGCCATAATCTCGATTCAGGGCTTCAATAATTGCTTCACGGTGATCGTTAATCAGTGCTTTTAAATTCAGTAAATGTTGCTTACGTTGCGCAATCGTTTCAATGCCTTGTTGATGAAAGCTTTTGCGCTGCAATTGAAAACAATCGTGTAATGTCTGTTCTATCACTGTTTGCTCGATATGAGGCTGAACCGTAAGTTGCATATGCTTTTCCTTTCACGGCTAAAAATGGTGATTCAATACTTCTTTTCTATGTTGATTGAGACAATCTCTTATCCTACTTTAACAAATGACTTGAATTATGCTTGACTTTTTAGGACACTAAATTGATCTTTTAGGACAACACGGAATGTTGTAATGGGAAGTTATATTCGTGCAGCCAGCCTCGGCGGTTTTGAAGACTTAGTCCGTAGTTATGGCGTAAACCCTATAGAAATCTTGAAAGAGATCGGGATTTTACCTGCTTTACTCCGTGATCCAGATTCATTTATTCATTATGATCATTATTTAAATTTATTGGAAAAAGCGGCCTTAGCTTGTCAGGATGATTGCTTCGGTTTAAAACTCGGTGCACTCCAAAATATTAGCACAATCGGTTTGATTGGCGTCTATATGTCCCGACAAATGACCATACTTGAAGCCTTAAGCGTGGCGCAAAAATATGTCTATTTACATGCTGAAGGCATTGTCTTCCACGTCTCGCAACATAATGCTCTGCTCTGTAAGCTGAACTTTGTGCGTTTAAGTGAATACAACACCGATGTACCACAAAAATCACAACTGGCCATTTGCCTTGTCGCGAATATTTTAAAAGATTTGATTGGCCCGCAGTGGCATGCAGAAAAAATTTGCTTCAAGCAAAAAGCACCACAAAAAGGTGCTCAAACTTTCCAAGCACATTTTTCATGTCAGGTAGAGTTTGAAACCGATGAAGATGCACTTTATTTTCCTGCAAGCTTTTTAAGCTATAAACCCTATAATTTTAATGAAGATGCCATCAATCAGCTGATCGTACAGCAGCTTGAAACACAAAGCAGCACCAAAACTGAAGACAATACCGCACTGATAGAGAGTTCAGTCCGCATGCTGATGGCGACAGGAGACTGCAGCATTGAAAATATCGCACTCTGTATGGGCATGCATCCGAAAAAGCTTCAGCGCGCTTTAAAAATGCAAGGAACAAGCTATCGAGATATACTCGAAAATGTCCGAAAAAAAGAAGCACTGCGTATGCTTGATGCAGGCAATGTGAATTTGACGGATATTGCTCTACAGTTGGGCTATGCAGAGTTATCTATTTTTAGTCGCAACTTTAAAAGTTGGTTTGGCGTTCCTCCAACCGAGTTAAGAGACAAAAGTCGAAGCCATATTGTATGACTTCTGGTTTTGCTACTTTGTTCAATAATGAGCATACCTCTGAGTTTCAAGATCAAACCAAATGGCAATATTTCCACGATTAATGAGAACTCGGTTATATGAGGAGCAATTGCTTGTACGGTCAATTTTAGGTGCTGGCTTCTTCATTCGGAAATTATATTGCTAAAGATGGCTTTAAGAATAGGTTTGTACAACAAAGCCCATCCTTCTAATCATTTATGGTTCACAGTAGAGCGATAGCGAACTAAAACTCTAAATTTTTTAATAAATTATGCTTTTAACGGTATAACAAAACTACAGCTTAATTTAAGTCAAGATTGAGTGCTGATTACACCGCTTAATAACCACCTGTATTCATTCATCTATATTTAAAACTAAAGATTTTTGTTCTTAACATTTGTTTCAGCTTTTATATATTTTTTATAACACAACGCAATATAACCGCAACAATTATCATTGTCGCTGTAGACAATATTAATCATGTAAAAAACAATAACTTGATCTTCTAAATAAAAATAATCGATAAATGATCTACGAAATATAATTTTGTATTATAAATACAGTAAAGAAAAAAGTGATACGAATCACAAAAAGGATTTATTTTTACGCTTAATTGAGTAAATTTTAACCAAAAAATAAATTTTATATTTCAAATTATATATTTATATTTTTCATTAACTTAAGTTGAAAAAAAGTGTTTTTTTAGTGTAAAAACTCTATTGCGATCACTTTTTGAACTGATTAGTTATGTCTAGAGCATTTACTCTTATTTTAATTGTGCTATTTTTGTGACACGGAGTAACAAATGATTTCGGTTAACCGACTTCTCCAAAAGCCAAAAAACATAAACACAAAATGAGCAACAAACATTTGCATTTGCACCTCAAGGAAAGACGTAGAATGAAATTAAAGACATTAACGACAGCAATGATTTTAGCAACTGTACCAATGACGGGGGCATTTGCCGCTGCTCTAGATCGTTCAGGTCAGTCAATCTCTGCATTCTTGCAACCTGGTAATTACTTTGAAGCAGGTATTTCTGTATTAGATCCAGATGTATCTGGGAAGGCTATTTCAACTGCTGGTGGCGGCAATCTTTCTGACATGGGAGATGATTACTACTTCCCCTCAGCTGCTCTTAAATTACAAGTAACAGACCACTTCTCATTTGGTTTGATCTATGACCAACCATTTGGTGCTGATGCTGCATACTCAACAAGTGACCCACTTGTTGGTCTCAATACAGGTTTGTTACACTTAAACGGTGAAGCAACTGAAGTAGAAGTTGACACTCAAAGTTTGTCTATGATTTTTGGTTTCCAGCCAAATGAAAATTTCAACATTTATGCTGGTCCTGTTTATCAAACAATTAAAGGTAATGTTCAATTACGTGGTGCGGCATATGGTTCAGCTAACGGCCTTGGCTTATATAATGCTGATTTAGATGAAGATGGTGCAGTTGGCTGGTTAGCTGGCTTTGCTTATCAAATTCCTGAAATTGCTTTAAAAACATCTATCACTTATCGCTCTGAAATTGACCACAAAGCATCTGCTCGCGAATATGGTCAAAGTAACGTATTAGCATTTGTTGGCAGTAGCCCTGTTTACGATGTAGCAACAGATGCAAATATTACAACTCCCCAATCTGTTAACCTTGATTTCCAAACAGGGATCATGGCAAATACAGTTGCCTTTGCAAATGTACGTTGGGTGAATTGGAAAGACTTTTCTATTGACCTAAAACAATTCGGAACTGTTGCAGATACTCTAGGTGCGCTAGGCCAGACTCCAGACAACCCAAATGGCTTTGATATTGTTGGTTATACTGATGACCAATGGTCAGCAAACGTAGGTGTAGGCCGTAAATTTAATGATCTATGGGCAGGTAATGTCTCAGTAGGTTGGGATTCTGGTGCAGGTAATCCTATATCAACTCTTGGCCCAACTGAAGGTTACTGGAATGTTGGCTTAGGACTTCAATATAGTCCAACACCTGCAACCTTTATCGCTGGTGGTGTTAAATACTTCTGGTTAGGCGATGCAAAAGCGCAAGTCGCATCTAACTTTGGATCAGATACTTATGTTGCAGAATTTAATGACAATGATGCTTTAGCTTATGGCTTAAAAATCGGTTACAAGTTCTAATTACTAATACTGAAAAAACCATCTGCAAAGATGGTTTTTTCATTTTCAACAATGACACCTACGCTCTTTTTTATACACTTGTGATTCATTTGAGCAACAAATAAACACTTAAACATTTTGCATAATATTCAATCAGCCACTCAGCATTTAAAAATAAATCCATATAAATCATAAAATTAATATTTTTTTTTAGTGTTTTTACTCTACACAAGTATATTTTTTAACTTTTCAGTTCATTTTACAACCGTAGTTGAGCATTTACTCTTTTTGTATTTATGTTACTTTTCGTGCCAATCACTTACATAAAGCTACAACAAGGAATGTTCCCTATGAAGCTTACAGCTCTTCGCTCGGCTATTTTGCTCAGCTTAATCCCAACAACTTCTGTCATAGCTGGCGGTCTAGATCGATCTGGGCAATCAATGTCTGCTTTTTTTCAATCGGGCAACTATGCTGAAGCTGGTTTTACAGTAATTGATCCAACTGTAGAAGGTACCTCTACAGTTGTTAAAGATGAAAAAATCAGTGATATGGGAGGTGATTACTACTTCCCTTCTGCAGCGATTAAAATACAGCCAACCGATAATATTTCACTAGGATTATTATATGATCAGCCTTTCGGTGCTGATGCAACCTACTCATCAACAGCAGGTACATTTGGTAATGGTACGGAAGGAACTTCTGTTGAAGTTGATACTCATAATCTAACTGCGCTGATTGGTTACCAACCCAACCAAAACTGGAATTTTTATGCAGGCCCCGTATATCAAACAGTTGAAGGAAAAGTTTCATTACGTGGCGCCGCATACGGTGGTACTCGTCTATTAGGTGGCTACGACATAGATCTCAAAGAAGATGATGCTTTCGGTTGGATTGCAGGTGCCGCATACTCTATTCCTGAAATTGCACTTAGAGCTGCTATCACTTATCGCTCTGAAATTAAACATGAACTTGATACTTCAGAAACATTTGCCCTAGGTGCTGTTGTTCGTCCCAACTCAAACACAGAAGTTGTTACACCTCAGTCTGTAAACATTGATTTGCAATCAGGTGTCGCTAAAGATACCTTAGCTTTTGCAAATATTCGCTGGGTACATTGGGATCAATTTGCAGTTAAGCCAACATATTTAGCTGCTGCAACACAAGCTGCAAGAGGTAAAGCACAAAATCTAATCGACTATTCAGATGATCAGTGGTCTATTACAACAGGTCTTTCTCATAAGTTTAATGATAAATGGGCTGGTTCAGCTTCTGTTGGTTATGACTCTGGAGCAGGTAACCCTGTTACGACACTTGGCCCTGTAGAAGGAAACTGGAGTATTGGATTAGGCGCTCAATATAGCCCTGCACAAAGCTATTTCATTGCTGCTGGCGTACGTTACCTATGGTTAGGTGATGCAGATGCACAAACAGGTGGGAATGTTGTTGGTAGCTTTGAAGATAACAGCGCCCTTGCATATGGTATGAAAATTGGCTATCGCTTTTAATTAATCTATGTTAACTAACATTGAATTCAATGAAAAATGGCGCTAATTGCGCCATTTTTTATTATTTTAAAATCAATATATTAAGCAGGAATATCACGAACTGAAGCATTACGAATTGCCTCTTTTAAAGCTGCATAACCATGAATTGCAGGGAATTGTGGGAACTCTTTAATCACGTTTTCTGGTGCATCAAACAAAAAACCTTTATCCGCTTCACCCAGCATAGTGGTGTCATTATAAGAATCACCTGCGGCAATCACACGGTAATTTAGTCCATGCAATCCTTTAACTGCTTCACGTTTTTGGTCAGGTTGGCGCAGCTTATAGGTTGTAATCATACCCTTTTCATCAGTCTCTAACTTATGACAAAAAATCGTTGGCCAGCCCAGCTGTTTCATTAATGGGTGCGCAAACTCATAGAAAGTGTCTGACAAAATAATCAGCTGAAAATGTGTACGTAACCATTCAACAAATTCTTTTGCGCCTGGAAATGGGCCCATCTCAGCAATGACTTCTTGAATATCATTTAAGCCTAAACCATGTTCTTTTAATATATTCAAACGCTGCGTCATGAGCACATCATAATCAGGAATATCACGTGTGGTTGCTTCAAGCGCTTTAATGCCTGTTTTTTTAGCAAAGTTAATCCAAATCTCTGGAACTAACACCCCTTCTAGATCAAGGCAAACAACTTCCATGAATACTCCCTTTTATTTACGTGGAAAAATTTTGAACTATCATAGCTTAATATTTGTCTAATGCATTGCTGTTTTTTAAATCTATTTTTTTCATAAGCATTTATTTTTTAGTGATAAGTGGTTTATTTCAACTCTATTAAAATGCACAGCAAATAACGTAATATAGGTCTTGTTAGATTCCAAGCCTATTGCCAGGATACTCATGACAACCATTCCAACTATTGATCTTGTTGATGCTCTCGCAGCTGAATATGCAGACAAATCACCAAGTGAAATTTTAGCACTTGCACTGAATCAAACGGGTGAAATTGCCATCTCGTTTTCAGGTGCAGAAGATGTCGTACTTATTGATATGGCTGCTAACTTAGGTAAACCTTTTCGTGTCTTTAGCTTAGACACAGGACGTTTACATGCAGAAACCTATCAATTTATCGAAACTGTGCGTAAACACTACAACATTAATATCGAAATTTGCTTCCCAGAAGCAGATGCCGTTCAACAACTGATCAATGAAAAAGGTTTATTCAGCTTTTATCAAGATGATCATAAAGAGTGTTGTGGTATCCGTAAAGTTCAGCCTTTACGTAAAAAATTAGCGACTTTAGATGGTTGGATTACGGGTCAACGTAAAGACCAAAGCCCAGGCACACGAACTGAGATTCCAGTTATTCAAGCAGATGCAGGCTTTTCAGGCGAAGGCAAACAATTGATTAAATACAATCCTCTTGCCAACTGGTCAAGTGCCGACATTTGGAGTTACATCCGCATGATGGAGGTACCTTATAATCCATTGCATGAGCGCGGTTTTATCTCTATCGGCTGTGAACCATGTACGCGTCCAGTGTTACCAAACCAACATGAACGTGAAGGACGTTGGTGGTGGGAGGAAGCGACACATAAAGAATGTGGCCTGCATGCAGGTAATTTAAAAAAGTAAAGACTAAAACCACTGCAAAGCAGTGGTTTTTCGCAACCAATGGATACACACAAAGCGCTCCCATTGTTAAAAAAAGTCGATATACTAGGTTTAGTTCTATAATTCTAACAAGATTGCTCATATAGGAGCGGTCAGATATTGCAGTGAGGCAATCCAGACTATGCGTCCATTACATCCGATTGACTTTATTTTTTTATCGCTTGAAAAACGCCAACAACCCATGCATGTGGGTGGATTATTCTTATTCCAAATCCCTGAAAATGCACCTGCTAGCTTCATTCAAAATTTAGTTGCAGATATTCGTAACTCCAAATCTATTCCTATTCCTCCATTTAACAACAAACTCAATGGTTTGTTTTGGGATGAGGATGAAGAGTTTGATCTTGATCACCATTTTCGTCATATCGCACTCCCACAACCAGGGCGTATTCTTGAACTACTCACCTACATTTCACAAGAACACAGTAGTTTAATTGACCGCGCTAAACCGTTATGGACGTGTCATATTATTGAAGGGATTGAAGGGAATCGTTTTGCGATGTACTTCAAAATTCACCATGCGATGGTGGATGGTATCGCGGGTATGCGTTTGGTGGAAAAATCATTATCACAAGATCCAAACGCAAAGAGTATTGTGCCACCATGGTGTGTTGAAGGCCCTCGTGCGAAGCGTTTAAAAGAACCGAATGTTAGTCGCTTTAAGAAAATAATGAATGGCGTAATGGGCCAGCTTGAGTCAACACCACGTGTCATGTATGAGTTGTCACAAACCGTCATGAAAGATATGGGACGTAATCCAGATTATGTTTCAAGCTTCCAAGCACCCAGCTCTATTCTTAACCAGCGGGTTAGCTCCTCCCGCCGTTTTGCAGCACAGTCTTTTGAGTTTGACCGTTTACGTCATATTTCTAAAAGTTTGGATGTCACGATTAATGACATCGTACTGGCGATTTGTTCAGGTGCCTTGCGTGAATATTTATTGTCCCAAGATGCACTTCCTAAAAAGCCTTTAATTGCCATGGTACCTGCCTCTGTTCGCGATGATGATTCGTCTATGTCGAATCGTATCACCATGATTTTGGCAAATTTAGGCACGCATAAAGAAGATCCACTAGAGCGCCTCGCAATTGTTCGTCGCAGTGTGCAAAATGCCAAAGAAAAGTTCAAACGCATGAACTCAAACCAAATTCTAAACTATAGTGCGTTTGTTTATAGTGCGGCAGGACTCAACATTGCCTCAGGCTTAATGCCTAAGCGCCAAGCGTTTAATCTGGTGATTTCAAATGTCCCTGGCCCACGTGAACCGTTGTATTGGAATGGGGCACGACTCGATGCACTATACCCTGCCTCCATCATTTTGGATGGTCAGGCACTCAACATCACCATGACCAGTTATTTAGATAAACTTGAAGTTGGTTTGACAGCTTGTCGAAATGCACTGCCGAAGATGCAGAATCTACTCACACACTTAGAGGAAGAGATTCAACGCTTTGAAGCGATTGTGGGGGTCGAAGGCCCAAAGTTGCAAGCGGTCAGTTGATGCCGCAAAACGAATCAGAAATACAAGAATAATTAATAAAACTAAGGGGCTTCGATAAGCCCCTTAGTTTTTAATGCTACGACATTGTTTTAATAATTGATGACACGCACTACGAATCATGGCAGTTGTAATTTGTACTTCTTTACCCTGATCATCCACAATATACGCATTATGCGTTACTTTCGTATCTAATAAATGTTTCAAACCAGGTTGAATAATTGCTTCTCTAACACCCATATCACACCTCATTTGCTAAACCTATTTGGGAGAATAAGCTTTGGCTATTTCCGTGTTTCTAGTATTAAAAATCTAAGATCGAAAGTAAAATTTCAGTTGTAACAACTATTTAACCATATATTGTTACAATTTCAGCTCAGAATGATATCGTATTGCTCTTGCGTATATAAATTTTCCACCTGAAATTTAATCACCCGACCAATGAAATGCTCTAAATCCGCGACTGCTGGCGCTTCTGCGGTTAACAAGCGGTCAATCACTGATGGATGCGCAACGACAGTAAAGCCAGTCTGAGATTGATACGCACGTGTATATCTCATGATTTCTCGAAAGATTTCGTAACATACAGACTCAGCTGTTTTCACATAACCCCGTCCCTGACAGGTCGGGCAAGATTCACATAATAAGTGCTCTAATGATTCACGCGTACGTTTACGTGTCATTTCGACTAAACCTAACTCAGAAACCTGTGTAATTTTGGTTTTTGCATGGTCTTGCTCAAGCATCCGTTCAAACTGAGTCATGACCTCAGTTCGATGCTCCTGCTCTTGCATGTCAATAAAGTCGATAATAATAATACCGCCTAAATTGCGTAGTCTCAGCTGACGTGCAATGACCTGTGTCGCTTCCATATTGGTTTTAAACACAGTGTCTTCTAAAGAGCGGCCACCCACATATGATCCTGTATTGACATCAATGGTGGTCATAGCTTCAGTCTGGTCAATCATCAAATAACCACCAGACTTCAACGCAACACGCGTCTGCAGTGCTCTTTGAATGTCTTCTTCGACATTATACAAGTCAAAAATTGGGCGCTCACCCGGATAGTGAATGAGACGTTCTTTGATATTCGGGACAAATTCTTCTACAAACTCTTGGAGCTTGCCATGTATTTCACGCGAGTCGACTGAAATTTTAGCGGTCTTTTCACTCGCAAGATCGCGAATAATGCGTTGGGGTAACGGCAGTTCTTCAAAAATTAACGATGGCACCGCAATACTGATTTGCTTGCGCTGAATAAATTCCCAAAGTTTTGCCAAATAAGCCATATCTTGTGCAATAGCAGCTTCCGCAATCCCATCAGCAGCTGTACGAACAATCACTGAACCCGGAAGTTTATGTTCCGCTTGAATACGCTCAATCATCGAACGTAAACGATCACGCTCAGCTTCAGACTCAATACGTTGAGACACACCCGTATGATTGCCATAAGGCATCATCACTAAATAGCGCGAAGGAATGGAAAGGTCGGTTGAAAGCCGAGCCCCTTTGGTTCCCAGCATATCTTTCATGACTTGAACGGTAAGAATTTGTCCCGGCTGTAAGAGCTCAAAAACATTGGGTGTGGGTTGATTACGTGACCAAACCATATCATTAATATGTAAAAAAGCAGTTCGTGACAGTCCAATATCGACAAAAGCAGCCTGCATTCCCGGAAGAACACGCACCACTTTACCTTTATAAATATTGCCCACTAAACCACGTTTCACCGTACGCTCAATAAATAATTCATTGACCGTGCCGTTTTCAATTAACGCGACGCGACATTCCATAGGCGTGACGTTAATTAATAACTCGTCAGACATAACAAACTCAAAACATTATAAAAAATCTTTTGAGACAGTTAATTTAGTGCCTTAACTGCCTGTAATAACTGTACCGTTTCATGCAACGGTAGCCCCACGACATTGCTATAGCTTCCCTCTATACGTGGAATATAACGTGCTGCAATGCCTTGTATGGCATAGGCTCCCGCCTTGCCAAGAGGTTCAGATGTAGCCCAATATGCTTCCATATCATTCAGGCTTAAATGCTGAAATTCGACTTCAGTACGAACTACTATACTTGAAATTTGCGTATTTGTACGGACACAAACTGCAGTATATACATCATGCTTACGCCCAGAAATTTTTTCCCACATTTCAAATGCATGCTGCTTAGATTCTGGTTTGCCTAATATCTCTTGATCGACCCCTAAACTAGTATCGGCAGCAATCACAATTGCATCAGGATATTGAAGCTGTACTGCCTCAGCTTTGGCACATGCCAGTCGCTCTACATAATCGGCTACCGACTCGCCTGCTTGTACAGATTCATCAATATCTGGACTATAGATATCAAAGACTAGACCGAGCTGTTCAAGCAGCTCGCGGCGACGGGGCGAACTGGACGCTAAAATTAAACGCGCCATTTCTTCAAGATGAAGTAGACAATGGGGAAAGTAAGCACACTACTCAACAGCGGTTGCCAATGACGTGCAAGGGAAAACTGTGCCCCAATCATAATTTGTGCGATCCAGGTAATAAACAAATGCGCGACCACAGCCAAGGTGGTGATGACCCAAATATTGGCAAAGGTCATAATCCGACGTTCACGCGTTAAAAAACGGGACACAAAAGTAATCAGAACAAAACTAAGCGCATTTAAACCCAAAGGTGCATCAAGTAGTAAATCGGTGAAAATCCCAACTGCAAAGGCAAACCAAATCCCGCTCCATGTCGGCTGGCACAGCACCCAAAACAGCATCACCATCATCATAAACAATGGACGCCAGCCAGAGAGCGCATAAGACAAAGGATAAACCATTAACACTGAAGCAATGATCACCGAAAAAATGATCGGAAATAACGGGTCACGCTGTTTGGCAGCACGAAGTTTAGCGATCGGCATGCGGTTGCTCCATCGCTAAAGAATCGGAAAATAACACAACGACATGATGCCCACCCGCTAACTGTGCAGCAGGAACAACATCAATTTGAGCAAACTCACCTGAATTATGACGACTGATTTTTGAAATGGTGCCCACCAGATAACCTGCTGGAAAATGCTCACCTAAACCAGAGCTATACACTTTTTCACCCACTTTGATTTCGGCACTGGTCGGCACGTATTCCATTTTCAAATGCCCCAAATCTCCAGTCCCTGAAACAATGGCACGCATTCCAGATCGCTCTAAGCGAACCGAAAGAGAATGTTCTTTATCTGAAAGCAACATGACGCGACTACTATGCGGATAGACATTAATAATCTGTCCCATAATACCTTTGTCATCGAGCACGGTTTGCCCGACTTTTAACTGACTGTTGGCACCACGGTTTACCACAATAATATGGCGCAATGGATCGGCATCTGTCCCAATGACTTCTGCAATTTCCATACGACCATCAATGATCAACGGGGTATCTAACAGACCGCGTAAACGCGTATTTTCCGCAGATAATTCAGATAATTTTTGTAAACGCACCTGCGCCTGCAATAACTCGGCTTGCATCGCGGTATTTTCACGGCGCAATTGAGCTTCAGACTTGGTTTGTTGATTCAGCCACTCTCGCGATAACACGGGATAACTTGCTACGGCATAAATTGGATTATAAGCGGCGTACAAGACATCTCTTGCAGGTTGAATCACATGTGGCATGCGCCAGTTAAAAAACAGCACGACCAAACATGTGATCACTGCAATGATAAATGAGCGAAAAGATGGCGGTTGTCTGGAAAACAGATTTGTTTGCACCCGCCGATTCCTTTATTAGCCTACAAATAACATGTCGTGATTTGGATTATCGAAGAATTCTAAAACTTTACCACCACCACGAGTGACGCACGTTAGAGGATCTTCTGCAACCACCACAGGTAAGCCTGTTTCTTGTGCAAGAAGTTTATCGAGGTTACGCAGTAATGCACCACCACCTGTCAACACTATACCGCGCTCAGCGATGTCTGAAGACAGCTCAGGAGGCGTTTGCTCAAGTGCAGATTTCACAGCTGAAACAATACTTTGTAATGGATCAGAAATCGCTTGCGTAATTTCGTCCGAAGTCACAGTGATCGCACGTGGCACACCTTCAGCAAGGTTACGGCCGCGAACTTCAATTTCAAGTGCTTTGGCATCGGCTTCTGGTAAAGCCATACCCACTTCTTTCTTGATAATTTCAGCGGTGGTTTCACCAATCACGCAACCATGTGCTTTACGTACGTAGTTAATAATTTGTTCATCAAATACATCACCACCAATACGTAGTGAGTCAGCATAGACACAACCTTGCAGTGAAATAATCGCAATTTCAGTTGTACCACCACCAACATCGACCACCATTGAACCGCATGCTTGTTCAACTGGCATACCCGCACCAATTGCAGCAGCCATTGGTTCTTCAATCAAACGAACATCACGCGCGCCTGCATTAAATACAGCTTCACGAATAGCACGACGTTCAACCAAAGTTGATTTGCAAGGCACACACACCACAACACGAGGTGCTGGTGGGAACAGACGTTTTTCATGTACTTTACCAATAAATTGGTTCAGCATGGTTTCGGTCACTTCAAAATCGGCAATCACACCATCCTTCATTGGACGAATGGCAGAGATATTTGCAGGTGTACGGCCCAGCATTTGCTTTGCATCAAGACCTACCGCGGCAACGATTTTTTGTGAACCACTGTGACGAATTGCCACAACTGTCGGTTCATTTAATATAATGCCTCGTCCTGGTGCATAAATAAGTGTATTTGCTGTACCTAAATCAATGGCTAGATCGGGCGAAAACAAGCCAATTAGTCTTTTTAGAATCACGGAGACGTTCTCGATTAAACTTTATGTGGACGCAAGGTGGCAACTTTAACTAAATGTGATGATTTGAACAAGTCAATCGCTTATTATAACGCACGATATTTTGAAATTTTTTAATACTGACTCAGGTGATGTTATGTCTACATCGGATGCACAGCATTCTGCAGATTTAAATGCACAAACAGTTTCAGCAATCGCCAATCTTGCTCGATTGTCGCTAGATGATACGCAATCTGCTGAATATGCTCAAAGTCTAAATAAAATTTTAGGCATGATGGAAACCTTAAAAGGCATCGACACCGATGGTGTTGAGCCGCTTAAAAGCCCATTTGATCACCCACAACCCTTACGTGAAGATGTGGTTTCAGAAACCAATCATCGTGATGAATATCAAGCCATTGCACCGCAAGTGCAAGACGGTTTGTACCTAGTTCCTCGCGTGATTGAATAATTTCTATTCAGTTAAACCATTATTTTGTAAAAATTAACGTAAAGACATTTCTCATGACAGATTTACATCGCTTATCGATTCGTGAACTCTCTGAGGGTTTAGCTGGGGCTAAATTTTCATCTCGCGAACTGACTGAACATTATTTAAAGCGCATTGCAAAACTGGATACACAAGTTAAATCTTATGTAACCGTGACTGCAGAACAAGCGCTTGCACAAGCCGATGCTGCCGATGCTGCAATTAAAGCAGGAACAGCAACCGCATTGACAGGTGTGCCGATTGCACACAAAGACATTTTCTGTACCCAAGGCATTAAAACCACTGCGGGCTCTAAAATGCTGGACAATTTTATCTCTCCTTACGACGCCACCGTTGTAGCGAAAGGTAAAGCTGCGGGCCTTGTCACTTTAGGTAAAGTGAACATGGATGAATTCGCAATGGGTTCGACCTCTGAAAACTCTTATGCCAAAATAACAGCAAACCCTTGGGCACTTGACCGTATTCCAGGTGGTTCTTCAGGTGGCTCTGCTGCTGCTGTGGCTGCCGACCTAGCTCCATTTGCAACAGGCACAGATACAGGCGGTTCAATCCGCCAACCTGCTGCACTCTGCGGTTTAACAGGGCTTAAACCAACTTACGGTCGTGTTTCTCGCTTTGGTATGATCGCTTATGCATCGTCTTTAGACCAAGGCGGTCCAATGGCTCGCTCGGCTGAAGACTGTGCGTACCTGATGAACGTGATGGCAGGTCATGATGCGAAAGACTCAACATCTGTCAACAAAGAAGTTGATGACTACGTAACGAACTTGAATGGCATGCCTGTAAAAGGTTTACGTATTGGTGTTCCAAAACAATACTTCTACGATCGTCCACTAGATGTTGATGTTCGTGATCGTATTTTCAGCGCATTAAGACAACTTGAGAGTATGGGAGCAGAATTAGTTGAGATCGACCTCAACATGACTGAAAGCTACGTGCCGACCTATTACTTGATTGCGCCTGCTGAAGCGTCATCAAACTTGTCTCGTTACGATGGCGTACGTTATGGCTACCGTGCTGAGAACCCAGTTGACCTGATGGACTTATACAAACGTTCACGTTCTGAAGGTTTTGGTGCAGAAGTGCAACGTCGTATCTTGATTGGTACATATGCGTTGTCTGCGGGTTACTACGATGCGTACTATGTGAAAGCACAAAAAGTACGTCGTTTAATCCAACAAGATTTCTTAAAAGCATTTGAAAATATTGATGTAATCGCGGCTCCAGTTACAACTTCAACAGCATATCGCTTAGGTGCAAAATTAGCACCTGAAATCACCTATGCTGAAGATATTTATACTATTGCAGTCAATTTAGCCGGATTACCTGCTATTGCCTTCCCATGTGGTTTTGCAACGCGTCAATCAGATTATTATCCTGACGAACCTCGTGATCCAAATGATTTAGGTCATGGAACATCTGGTTCTTGTGATCCTATCGACTTACCTGTGGGCTTACAGCTGATTGGTAACTATTGGTCAGAATCGCAACTGTTGTCTGTGGTACATCAGTACCAACAAGCGACGGATTGGCATACGAAACGTGCGGCAATTGCTGAGGAGAATGCATAATGGCTCAAGCTCAAAAGAAACCCAAGTCGTTATTAATTGATGGCTGGGAAGTCGTTATTGGGATTGAAATTCACACTCAGTTGGCGACCCAATCTAAAATCTTCTCAGGTTCTTCGACTGAATTTGGTCAAGACCCAAACACCCAAGCTAGCCTAGTTGACTTGGCAATGCCAGGTGTACTACCTGTATTGAACAAAGAAGTGGTCGATTTAGCCATTCGCTTTGGTTTGGGTATTGATGCTTACATCGACCAAGCGTCTGTGTTTGCACGTAAAAATTACTTCTACCCTGACTCTCCGAAAGGCTACCAAATTAGCCAGATGGATAACCCGATTGTGGGCTTGGGTCATATCGATATTCAACTTGAAGATGGTACGGTAAAGCGCATTGGCGTAACGCGTGCTCACCTTGAAGAAGATGCAGGTAAATCGATCCATGACCAGTTTGAAGGCATGTCAGGCATCGACTTAAACCGTGCAGGTACACCTTTACTTGAAATCGTGTCTGAACCCGATATGCGTTCGGTTGAAGAAGCGGTGGCTTATATCAAGTCGATTCACACTTTAGTGCGTTGGTTGGGTATTTCTGACGGTAACATGGCGGAAGGTTCATTCCGTGCCGACTGTAACGTGTCGTTGCGCCGTCCGGGTCAACCGTTCGGTACACGTTGCGAGTTGAAAAACCTCAACTCATTCCGTTTCATTGAACAAGCGATCAATGTTGAAATTGAACGCCAAATGGAAATTTTGGAATGGGATGGCACGATTGACCAAGAAACGCGTCTATTCGACCCTGTGAAGATGGAAACACGTTCGATGCGCTCGAAAGAAGAAGCGAACGACTATCGCTACTTCCCAGATCCTGACTTGTTGCCTGTGATTATTTCAGATGCGCAAATTGAAACTGCTCGTGCTGCATTACCTGAACTTCCTGCGGCGCGTCGTGAGCGTTTCGTAGCGGACTTTGGTGTCACTGAGTACGATGCGCATGTGTTGACGCTGACCCGCGAAATGTCAGACTTTTATGAAGTGGTTGTGGCTGCTGCTGGCGGCACTGCACAAGGTAAAGTGTCTGCAAACTGGGTGATGGGCGAATTCTCTGGTGCTTTAAACAAAGCAGGATTAGAGCTCGCAGACTCTCCTGTTTCGGCTGAAAAACTGGGCGGCATGGTTGCACGTATCGTGGATAACACCATTAGCGGCAAGATTGCGAAGCAAGTATTCGGCTTTATGTGGGATGAAGGCAAAACTGCGGACGAAATTATTGCGGAAAAAGGCTTGAAGCAGGAAACTGATACAGGTGCGATTGAAGCGATTATTAAAGACGTTCTTGCTGCCAATGAGAAGATGGTTGAAGAGTTTAAATCTGGTAAAGAGAAAGCTTTCAATGGTCTTGTTGGTCAAGTAATGAAAGCATCTAAGGGTAAAGCTAACCCTGCACAAGTAAATGAATTGATGAAGAAATTGATTGGTTAATACAATCTAATTTTAAAAGAAAACCCGCTCTAAAGCGGGTTTTCTTTTACCATGATGTAAATTGGGTAATATCGGCCATTCTTTGCAAGCTTACATTAGCCCCTAACTCGCCATCCCAAAACTGTTGACGTTGCGGATTTGTTTGACCATCACCATCCCACTCAACAATTTTTTTGGATTTACTATTTGCATGTACTTTTAAAAGTTGATTTAAATGCGTATCACACCCTGAATACCCAAATAAAATTATTTCATTTACTTCGCTTAAAGATAAAATTAAATAGTTCCAATAGGTTGATAGTACTTCTGAGGCTGTGATTACACTTGGCTTATGTGGAATATGTGTTAAAACAATATGCTTACTACCGAAAATATTCCCAACTGAAACTTGAGATGTCGATAATTTGTAAGTTAGTCCACCTATATCTTTAAATAATGGTGATCCATGTAAATGCATGTAATATCCAAAATTTCGACCATAAAGTCGAACTAGATTAGAGCTATCAAATCCACTACTTGTAAATCCATCAACTAATTGTCCTGAAAATCCACTACAGATACCTGCATTAATAAACTCTTCATAAAGTAGCTTGTCATAATTGAGTGTTGCAACATGTGACTTAGTACTACTAACAAAATTAATCAAAGCGGCTTTAAATACAGTAGGTAAAACATTAGTTGAATTAAATAAATGTGATGCAACGGTATGGATATATTCTTGTGTTGCATCCGTGAACTCTTGACCATAATCAGATAACCAATGTTCTCCATTAGCTGTATTAGGAAAATCATTAAGATAATCACAAGAAGTCGAAACCAAATACAACTTGTCTAATTCTTCTTCTGAGACTGGACACTGTCCTGAAGGAATACAATTTTGGATGAGATCACGATGTACTGTGTCATTCCATAATGCATCATTACTCCAAACGGTATTTAATGCATTTGTTAAAGAGTAATGATTTGCATCGACTGCCATCCCTAAGCCATTACCAAAAATTAAAAGTTTCCGCGCCATCACTTTTCCTATTAAAATTATTAATAAAACTTATCTTAAAAATAATTATTACAAATCAATAAATAATATTTAATTAAATATTTTATATACATCCACATATCTATTTTTCATATATATGGTTTCTAAACCATCTCTTTGTGAACGTTCGTTTTCCACCTTTAAAAATTAAACCTTTTATTTAATTAATAAGTACAGTCTCCTCTTTTTCAGGTGAACTCAAACCACCTATATAATTATCCAAAATCCACTACACTAAACACATTCTATTTTTAAAAATTAACCACTTTCAAAAAATCAAAGGACAAAAATGAAAACTGCCATCCTCACACTTTCTACCCTTGCTTTCCTTAACACCACCGCCTTTGCAGAAAGTAAACTCAATGTTCCACCCAAAGAAGCCAGCCAAATTTTTAAAGCAGCTGGCTTTTCAAAAACAAAACATGGCTGGGAAGGTAGCTGCGACACAGGTGAAATCACCACATACAAAGACCTCAATGGTGACGGCCTAAAAGACGCAGTCATTTCAGACTACGGCACCATGTGCTATGGCAACACAGGTGTCGGCTACCATATCGTTGCTCAGCAAAAAATGGAACATGGAAACTCATTTTTGAAAACATGGGCATCCCTACTTTTCTAAAAACCAAAGGAAAAGACGGCTGGCCAGATATTGAAAATGGCGGCCCTGGATTTTGTTTTGCTGTCTACCGCTGGAATGGTCAAAAATATGATGTCAACCGTTATGAATATAACGGCAAAGCCTGCACATTAGACTATTAACATGTCAGCGTAGTTAATTTCATATCAATGAATCTATAAACTGATTGATTTAACATACTTTTCTATACAGTTAAAACGCCTCAATTGATTGGGGCTTTTTTATAAAAAATAACGTCAGCTATACGACTAAAGAGCACTGAATGACTTAAAAATGACATCTGAACTGTGCTAATTTAGATCAAAATTAAACATAAATATGCACAAACAATAAAGAGGGTTTAAAAATGTCAAAACAAATTTTAATGCTCGTCGGTGACTATGCCGAGGACTATGAAACTATGGTGCCTTTTCAGTTCTTAACGGGTCTCGGTTATACCGTTCACGCAGTCTGTCCCGATAAAAATGAAGGTGAAAGCATCGCCACAGCCATTCATGACTTTGAAGGTGAGCAGACCTATAGTGAAAAACGCGGTCATAACTTTGCTATCAACTACAACTTTGAAGCGGTATACACTGCGGACTATGCCGGTTTAGTCATTCCCGGTGGACGTGCGCCCGAATATTTACGCATGAATGAACGTATTCTTGAGATTGTGCGTGAGTTTGATGCTGCGAAAAAGCCAATTGCAGCAGTTTGTCATGGTGCTCAAATTCTTGCAGCAGCCGATGTACTCAAAGGCCGTACTTGTTCCGCTTACCCTGCGTGCGCAGCCGAGGTGAAACTAGCAGGTGGGACTTATGCGGACATTGAAGTGACAGAAGCTGTAACCGATGGACACTTGATCACAGCGCCGGCTTGGCCTGCACACCCTGCTTGGATGGCACAGTTTATTCAAGCTTTAGGAGCGACTGTGACGATTTAATTGTGTTGTTCCTCAACTGAATTTTTTATGGCATGGTTTATCATCTTTTTAGATTCAAAAATAAAAAAGCTCCTGCGACTCAAGGAGCTTTTTTATAACATTAATGCTTTCGATTCAGTTTATAAATCGCTCTCACTATTCATAATTTTCAAAGACCGAACTATCTCGTCACACCCAACTTATTCCAAATTTCTGGGGTTAAAAAAGTCGTGACCAATTTATTTAAATCCACATAGCGCAAGACACCTTGCAACTGCCCTTTCACTTCAGGGTTCTTTAAAATTTCCTCACCCGTAATCTGTCCAAGTTCCTGAAAACTGTCTCCAACCGCTTGTAAGCCTTCAGCTTGAATCACTGCTTTGGTCTGTGCTGAACATTGCTCCACCAAAATGCGTTGTAAAACCTGTGCGAGGTTTTTATCTAGCTGTGTACGCTGTGCATCGGTGACATTGCTATACACTTTCAGATCTGGATGTGCAGCCAGTGCCGCAAACGTCCACTGCAACACAGTGGTTTTATCTGTTGCTGTCGTTGACTTCACCAAACAATTACTCAGTTGGTCGACTGTAGTACTGGCCGTTGCAACTTGGACTGAACCACACAATGCTGCGGCCAAAAAAGCATGACGAAAAAGAACAGAAGACCGACCTCGTAAAACGCTTAAAACAGGCTGTGACATAAACTCAACTCCAATCAACAATTGCATTCTTTGTATCACAAAGCCCGTCGATCAGCCTGTTATGGAACTGTAAAATTACCGTGTAGTTGGAGAAAATTAAATCGCTCAATTCAAGCGATTTCCCTATCCAACTCAGCAGTTTCAAATGCAGTGAGCTGTGGGTGTATAGTCGGGCATGCATTCCAAAACCAATAAAAATAACCTTTGGGATCAAGCAAAGTATGCATATGAATCGTAGATTGATCACTTTCGCCCTTCCAACACGCTAAAGCAGCATTACGGTTATTGTGTAAATCGATAAATTCAGGAGCAACTTGCTTCGGCATTTCAGGAATATAAAGTGCGTCACCATGTTCTACCCACAAGTCAGCCAAATAAATTTTTCGGTCTTTTGGAAAATATCGTCCTGCTGAGATCACCAACGGCAATTGATTTGGATCGGTCGAAGCAAAAACATGCGGAAAGTCGTGATGCTCTAAGTCTGTGACGACAAAAGGATATAATGTTTTCGCGGCTAGATTGATTTGAGTTGGGTCATAAGGGAAAAAATGACCCGCCAACATGCCATATTGATATTTAATTTGAGACAACTTTTTCTGCGTAGCCTGTACCTCTATCGCCTGTCTAGCTTTCAGCAAAGTCATACCAAATGCGGCAGCAGTTTCTGGCGTGGCTTTGAGTGGCATAAACTCAAAAGAGTTTCCCCCGAATGCTAACTGAGTCTGCTCTCCCCAATGGGCTTGGATCGTTGCTATTTCTTTGGGTACATCATAAACATGTCCCATACTCATACGGGCATTGGTCGATGATGCAGAAATAAGTTCAATAGCATCTTATAGATCAGCTAAATACTCAGGCGTTCCGTCATTTTTGTAAAAATAAGGCTGAGCTGAAATATCAACGTCTATTTCTTGCACGGTCTGATCCAGCAAAGGCGCAGTAAAATAGGTGGCTGGTGTTTGGACATTACTCATGATGTTCTTCCTTTGGTTGAGGTGCTCACATGAAGTTCGGTCGCAAACAGCCGAAAATCTTACTTCATTTGCTTGAGCATATTTTTAGCACCTGTGTGGTTATGGTTTTTGGCTAAGTTCTGCAAAACATATTTTGCTTGCCCTTTAGGGTTGGAAAAACGACTGCTATAACTTGGAATACCCGTTAAACAGCGTGCAACTAATATGCCCGATTCGGTATAGACATTTGAGGCATCCGACCCTGGCAAACGACCATAGTTATATGCGCGTTGTGCACTGTTACAAGCAGCGACTTGGTTGCGTCCACTGTTAATATCACGGCGTGCAGCCACATACAGTTTGGCCTGTTGCTGCTGTGGTGTTTCTACAGCTTTGACGACTTTAGGTGGTACTTCAACTTTGCTTTCTTTTTTAGGCTCAACTTCTTTTTTGCTTTCTTCCTCTTTCTTCACTTCTGCCTTGGTGGCAGGTGCCTTCGTCACCGTTTTTTTGCTTGGCGTAATAGGGGTCATACTTCGTGGTGCTGACTCAGTCAGTACTTTGCTTTGTAGATTCACCACACGAGTATCATTTGAGTTAGGCAGTTTGCGTTCAGACAATGCCTCAATACTCACCAGCCACTGTTCGCCATTATTGAGCTGGCAACGAAAAGTACCCGTGCCCTGTTTTAAACTGTTATAGGTACGAAGTAATTTTTTCGCCCACGGATCTTTCACTAAGCTGAAACTACTTTTTTGTGTCTGATTAAAGCGCCCACCATGTGCTTGGCAATACTGACTAAACATGCTGCGCGGATATAGCGCCTCGATATCTTTTTCATTTTTTACGCCTACCGTGTGATAGACGTATTCTTTGCTGTTTTTATCGGTATCATTAATTTTTCGTTCTACGATTAGTTCTTGTGGTGATGCAATATTTGTAAAAGGTGCTTGTGCTATATTTCCCAGACTGGTACAGCCCTGCAACACACTCCCCAAAACCCCAAATACACATAAAATTTTATAATTCACTACGACTTTACTCTTAAACACCCGCATAAAAACATTAGCGGAAAGCACATAAAATAACAAACTTAAACAACTGTTTTTATTATTTATTTTAGCTTGACGCACACATCATTCTGCTTTGTTTTATGATAACCTCAACAACATTTCATAAATTTAGTTTGAACCATACAACAAAAGTTACAGACAAAATGATGCTTGAGCACATAAAAAACCTGCCGTGAAAGGCAGGTGAGATACATCAAAAATATTTAGTCATCCAAAGTCGATTCAAAAGCTTTTAGACGCTTATAAATCGAGAGCAGTTCAATAATGGTTTTCCATGACAAAATTAGATATTGAAATGACTCTCGTACTTTATCAAACACATTACCAATTTGGTTGATTAAACCTAGAGTCATTTTCCCTGCTGCAATTGCGGGAAATAACACCACCAAACTGTATAAAATATCCAGTTGTCGATACCATGTCGCGACTAAGTTAAAATAAGCATAGTGAAAATAAAGTCTAAAATAATTCTTTCTTACTCTGCTAAACAGTTCGACCAATGTTGCAGGTTGGGCACGGTCTGCATGGTCTTCCCCATACACCAACTCTTTACGGTAAGCCGCTTCAACCTTCTGATTATTAAACTCTAAACCTGGTAGTTTACTTCCTACTACCATTAACAAGACCGTACCAAAAATAGCCCAAATAATAGAAGCCCAAACTAGGGAATGCTTTACTTCACCCACAATAGGCAATTCAGGAACATGCTTTGAAAGCTCAAATAGAATTGGTAAGAAAGCCACCAACACCATCACAGCCTTGATCAACTCAACGCCCAAATCTTCTAAAATAGTAGCAAAGCGCATAGTGTCTTCTTGCACACGTTGTGATGCCCCTTCTATATGACGTAATTTTTCCCAGTGTTGGGTGTAGTATTCATTCATCGCTGTACGCCACCGAAATACATAGTGGCTGGTGAAAAAGGCATTGATCACTGCAAAAGTGACCGCAACCATCGCAATATACAAGAAGGTTAAAGTACCCATATATAGGTCTTTAATGTTACCACCTTTACCAAGCATGCTTTGAATGAGATCCCAAAATGGTCCATACCATGCGTTGATGGCAACACTGACCTGTACACCAAACCAGATGTTAAACAGAATAAATGCGGAGCCCCAAATCGACCATCTTTGCCATTTATTGTCTGAAACAAAACGCCAAAATAAGGCAAAGAGTGTTGTCGCTATAAAAAACCAGAGATAGAACCACAAAAAAGCTGGAGACCAAAAACGGCTCACTCCTATAGGCAGTTCAGCCGTTGCATATCCTTGCGGCCAACCTATGGCGCTTCCCCATGTATTTCCCCCTGTGTACCACAGTACGACATTGATCACCGACCAAAGTAATACTGAAATGAAGAACCATCTAGGGTTTGGGAAAAATGACTTAAACATGAACGATATATATCCCTTTTATGTTTCAGGTATGCAATCCGTGCATACTAATCCTTATTTCTTAATTTAGTACAATCGCATTACAGCAAGTTTGTACACTTTACTTATCCTTATTGGGTTATACGTTATTTGATTTGTATGCCCCTTCACAAGAGCTCAGGACATTATTTTCCGACTTGATCAGTCACATCACAATCAAAATAAATTATTTCAATAACTTATGAAAATACGAACGGGCTTTACCCCAGATTTAAAATAATATTTTATTGCTTATAACTTTTGGGTTTCAAACTGAAAAATTGCTTAGGATTTAAAGCGAGTGCAATGATGGTATTTCTCTGACAACCATACGATTACTTGTTGATTTTATGTATAAAAGAATGAAGTTTGCACATTTTAAAATGACTTCATGCTACTATCTTTTCATTAAAAACTATTGGATCTATGACATGGAAACCCTAGTACTTGAACTGATCAAACCACTCACACTGACAAAAGAAGACTTTCCACCCATTAACTTTGAAGAAGGCACTGTGCTCAAAGTTCTCATGAAAACACCTACTGGTTACTTGGTAACGGCAGATTCTCGTTTTAATTTTACGGTGTCTTTTGATGATGAAAATCAAGTGTGGCAGAAGCTGTAATTTGCAATGCTCTTTAATAAAAGAATAATCCATTCAATAAGATAAAAATAAAAATCCATCTTTTTTTATTAATTTAAAACTGGTTATTTTTATTAAAATTTAGTTTTTTATACCCAATCAGCAAATGAATACCGTGCTGAGAGTTCTCTGTACCTATTGATTTTGTGATTTCTGGGGCTCATTTGTATCGTCGTTATGCATCCATTTTATCCTTAATCTCTTGATTTAATTGATCTACATTAAATCCTTCATCCTTGTTAAGTAAAACTTTGAACTATAAATCAGAAAAAGAGAAAGGATTTGAAAATCTTCAGTCTATAACTCTATATTTACCGAGTCATTCACCAAGCTCACCACTTATTTAAACCTAGGTCTTTCTGCAAAACTTCTCGCTATAAAAAAGCCTCAGATGCGAACATCCGAGGCTTTCAATTTTTAAACGGGTGCTGAGCTAAGTTATTGCGCGGTATAACCACCATCCATCACCACGGCTTGACCCGTTACACCACCCGCCTTATCACTGGCAAGAAAGATCGCATAATCCGCAATTTCTTCTACACTCAATAAGCGTTTTTGCGGCACCATCGCCAAAATCACATCTTCTAATGCACTTTGTTCACTGACATTTCGGGTTTTAGCCAAATCATGAATTTGACCACGTACCAACGGCGTGTCGACATAGCCCGGACACAGAGCATTCACCGTAATACCATCACGCGCGCACTCTAAAGCCGCCACTTTGGTCAAACCAATCACACCATGCTTAGCACTGTTGTAGCCGGCCTTGCCAGCAAATCCAATTAATCCGTTAATCGAAGCCATATTAATCACGCGACCAAACTGCTGCGCTTTCATGATTGGAAATGCGTACTTAATGCCAATGAACGACCCCACCAACATGACATTAATCAACTTTTGATAGACTGCTGTTGGGAAGTCTTCAATCACTGCAACATGCTGAAAACCCGCATTATTGATGAGGATGTCCAACCGACCATAGGTTTTTTGAGTCAGTTCAATCGCTGTTTTATATGCTTCTTCATCGGTCACATCACAAGGCGCAGACAATGCATCAAAGCCTTGCTTTTGAAGTGCCGCCACCGTTTCAGCACACTTCTGGACATTCATATCAGAAATGACAACTTTTGCACCTTCACTAGCAAATTTCTTTGCAATTTCGTGTCCAATACCACTCGCTGAACCGGTAATAAATGCAACTTTATCTTTTAACAGTTGACTCATGATGTACTCCGTTGTCTTCTTTTTTCATTCCAAAGTCTTAAACAATACCAAACCAAGTAAAGGCAGCAATAGCAACAAATACCGCGATGGTTTTAATAATCGTGATGGCAAAAATGTCTTTATACGATTGTTTATGGGTTAAACCTGTCACAGCAAGCAAGGTAATCACGGCACCATTATGCGGTAAGGTATCCATACCGCCAGATGCCATCGCAACAATACGGTGCATGACTTCAGGTGGAATTCCCATGGCTAGAATCGCAGCATTGTACTGATCCGCCATCGCACTTAAAGCGATACTCATCCCGCCAGAGGCTGAACCTGTCACACCCGCTAAAACTGTCGTAGTGACTGCACCATTGACCAACGGATTGGTAAAAGTATTACCCAATGCATGACTAATGATTGCAAAGCCCGGTAAGGCCGCAATGATCGCACCAAAACCATATTCAGATGCGGTATTCATCACGGCAAGTAAAGACCCGCCAATACTGGCATTGACGCCATCTTTGGAGCCCGTATAGACACGACGGAAGTCAAATGAAATTGCCGCGATAATGCCCACAATTAAGGCTAAACCCACGGCCCAAATGGCAGAGGTTTTGGCAACATCGACGGTGTAAGCTGCAAGTCCAATGGCATTAAAGTCGAAACCGTTTGGATACCATTCTTTAATCGCAGTGGATAAATACTTATTGGTCATAGCAACTAAAATAAGAGGTACAAAAGCCAACCATTGACGCGCGGTAGAACCATTTGATGTTATATCTAAGTTTTGTTTCAGTTGTTGTTGCTCGGCTTCTGTCAGCTCAATACCTGTGGCATAACCATCGCCATTTCGAGCGGCTACACGGCGACGCCATTCCAAATAGCTCAGACCCGTTGCTAGAACAAATACCGCACCAATCAAACCAAGAAAAGGCGCTGCATAAATGTCTGTACCAAAAAAGGTCGTCGGAATAACGTTTTGAATTTGCGGGGTTCCCGGCAATGCATCCATGGTAAACGTAAATGCACCAAGGGCAATGGTTCCCGGAATCAAACGCTTTGGAATGTTGGCTTGTCTAAAGAGTTGATTCGCAAATGGATAAACAGCAAAGACCACCACAAAGAGACTGACGCCGCTATAGGTTAAAATCGCCCCTAAAAGTACAACAGTTAGCATCGCATTTTTAGAGCCAATCAGGTTCACAATAGTTTTGGCAATAGATTCGGCAATCCCTGACATTTCAACCACTTTACCGAAGATGGCACCGAGTAAAAACACCAAGAAATAATCTTTAATAAACCCAACCATTTTGGACATAAATACGCCTGATTAAAAAGGCAAAACGTTAGCAGGGTTAATCAGTAAAACCGCCAACAGGGCACAAATCGGTGCCATAAGAATGACAGAAAAACCTCTGTAGGCTGTATACATCAGTAGCCCAAGAGACAATAAAATTACACCCAAATCCCACATATTTTTTACTCCATCCTTAAAGAAAATATGTCTTGATGTGCTGTGATATTAATGGCGAATGATGTCAAATCTAGTTGAATCACAGTGCAATCAGCCTGTGCGGAAAAACCAAATACGCATTCATAGACCGTCTATTTCCCTCATGACGAGATGTCTATTTGCACTCTGATCTATGTACTATATTTATCCATCAGAGCATTAATATTTCAGCTTATTGGGTCAGACTATAATGCATATAAACCCACACATTGTTTGAAAATAATCATTGAGTAAGAAGAAAAATTGATTAATATCCAAGCCCTAGCAAGACTGATAAAACTAATTGCATCAAGTTAAAGGTAAAATTTCACAATCGCACGAAATGACTATTTTTTATATTTTTCATTCAGTTAAAACATATTTTTACAGACTATCACGTTGTTCGATTTATACTGCTTTGACGACTTGATAAAAATGCACCCACTTCCATCACTTGATCTGTTTTGACCGTCTGTTGTATTTTTCATGTAAACCATTTGAGAACAACACGTTCATTTTCATTCAACATCGTGTTGCATCATTGCTCAGGGAAGCTCATGACACTCAAACAATTAAAAGCCTTTTTGGTCCTTGCACGTACGCTTAATTATGCCAATGCAGCCAATGAACTGTGTCTGAGCCAATCCGCTCTCAGCTTAAGCATTAAAACATTAGAAGAAGAACTCGGTGGAAAACTGTTTAAACGCAACACACGTCGGGTAGAAATCACCCTTGAAGGTCAGTCCCTCATTCCCTATGCCAAAAAGCTCTTGGCCAACTGGGAGGATATGGAAAAAGATGTAAAACAGCGCTTTAAACTCAACCGTGGTACTTTAAATATTGCCTCAATGCCCTTTGCCACTCATGCGGTACTCCCCGAAGTGATGCATGATTTTGCACAGCAGCACCCCAACATCAGTTTTTCAATCCATGACATCACCAATGAAAAAATCATTGAAAAAGTTCAAGAAGGCATCTTTGAGATTGGCATTTGTTTTGAACCTAAACCGAATGATCAACTGATTTTTCAGCCCTTATTCAATGAAGACTTTTTGGCTCTGCTGCCCAAACACCACGTCTTAGCCAAACAAAAAAGCGTGACATGGCTTGAACTCTGCTCTTATCCTTTTGTGACCTTACAAAACCCCTCGATTATTCGGCATGTGATTGAGGAACATTGTGCTGCGCTTCAAGTAGTTTTGGATCTAAAAGTCGAATGCCACCAGATCAGTTCGCTTTCACACTTTGTCGCCTACGGCATGGGCGTCAGTGCTATTCCACGACACTTCCAAAAATTCATCGACCTTGAAAAAAATGTGTTGGTTGAAATTGAGGACAATCAAGCGCAGCTCGCGGTGGGCATTATTTATAAAAAAGATTATGAACTGTCTAACATGTCGTCCCAATTTATTGAAACCACACTTTGGCATCATTTCTAAGCTAAGTTCTCCCTCCTTGACTAAGCGAAACTGAGGCTAAACCTTTATAGTTCAGAATAAGCCGTATGATTATTTGCATAGCTTTCGTACATGCTTTGACTCTTCTTTTATCTATTTTTCTTTGTAAATATTCTGCATTAATGAGTTTTTCTTATTATACGTTAGAAAGATTCAATTTCTAAAAAGTGCAGCGCAATGCTAAAAAAATAACAAGCAAGGAAGATCAGGAAATAAAAGATGAATAAAGTCTTCGCAAATGCAGCCGAAGCATTGGCTGATGTGGTTGCCAATAATCAAACGGTTGCCGTGGGTGGTTTTGGCCTCTGTGGTATTCCAGAAGCATTAATTGATGCCTTAAAAGATACAGGTGTCACAGGTTTAACCTGTATTTCGAATAATGCGGGTGTGGATGGCTTTGGTTTGGGTAAATTATTAGAAACCAAACAAATTAAAAAAATGATTGCCTCTTATGTCGGTGAAAATAAAGAGTTTGAGCGTCAGTATCTCAATGGTGAACTTGAAGTTGAGCTCACTCCACAAGGTACACTCGCGGAGAAACTACGTTCAGGAGGCGCAGGTATTCCTGCATTTTTCACCCAAACAGGTGTAGGCACCCTCATTGCCGAAGGTAAAGAAGTCCGCGACTTTGATGGTCGTCCGCATATTTTAGAAATGTCTCTCACTGCGGACGTTGCTTTAGTGAAAGCCTACAAAGCCGATAAAGCCGGTAACTTGGTATTCCGTAAAACAGCCCGTAACTTTAACCCTGACTGTGCCATGGCAGGCAAATTCACGATTGCCGAAGTTGAACAGGTGGTTGAAATTGGTGAAATCGATCCAGATGACATCCATTTACCAGGTATCTACATCAACCGTGTGGTACTGAACGCCACTCCCAAAAAGCAGATCGAACAACTGACCATTAAAGCAGAGGAAGCTTAATCATGGCTTGGACACGTAATGAAATGGCGCAGCGTGCTGCCCTTGAACTCGAAGATGGTTTTTATGTCAACTTAGGTATTGGCTTGCCGACTTTAGTGGCCAATTATCTGCCAGAAGGGATCAATGTTTGGTTACAGTCAGAAAATGGCTTGCTCGGTATTGATGAGTTTCCAACCCATGATGCAGTCGATGCAGACTTGATTAATGCAGGAAAACAAACCGTCACCGCACGTAAAGGTGCTGCATTTTTCTCAAGCTCAGAATCTTTTGCCATGATTCGGGGTGGTCATGTCAATATTGCTATTTTAGGCGCAATGGAAGTCTCTGAAACAGGCGACTTGGCAAACTGGATGATTCCGGGTAAAAAAGTCAAAGGCATGGGCGGTGCAATGGACTTGGTCTCTGGTGTACAAAAAGTTGTGGTTCTGATGGAACACTGCGCCAAAGATGGCACGCCAAAAATCGTGCCCCAATGTACCCTACCACTCACGGGTAAAGCTGTTGTCAGCCGTATCATTACTGACTTAGGCGTGATGGATATCACTGCTGAAGGTATAAAACTGGTTGAACTGGCACGCGATGTGAACCTAGAACAAATCCAAAAAATGACTGGATTAGAACTCATCATCAATGACTTTAAAGCCGCTTAGTACAAAACGACATCATTCAAAGCAGCTTCGGCTGCTTTCTTATTGGGCTCAATCAAAAAGATTTTCAGTTAGAAAGAGACTTCTTTATAGCCTTTGAATCAAGCATAAAAACCATCATCAGCTTGATTAAGAGTATCTTTATACTCCCGAATTTAGCGAATGATGACTCCCGCGCACATCTTTTCAACCCAAATACCTGATGAAAAACCAAACCGCTCGGCTACTATATTTGCACTCCACATTCAGAGGTTTCCATGTCACAACAAGATTATGAAAATGGTTTAAAAGTTCGCACAGAAGTCATGGGCGAATCTTTTGTTAAACGTGCTCAGGACAATACTGTACCTTTCACCCAACCTTTGCAGGACTGGATTAATTAATTTTAAAAACAATTTAAAATCAACACTATAAAACCGTATAGCGATTTTAAGGCGTAAATTTGGTGTAAATAAAGGCCCTTATAGAGCCTTCACACAAATCCCCACATTCACATTCGTCGTAATTGAATGAGCTGTGCAGCCTGATAAGAGGAGGCACAGCATTAAGCTAATTATCTTGAGCAGCATATTTTAAGTTATCCGCTACACGATTCGTCCAACCTTTGCCGTATGTGGACCATGTTGAGAGTGATGTATAAAACCTTAATCGCTCAGCGGTCAAAGTTAGAATCACGTCATTTAGGTCTTGAGCATTCACAGCTTCCATGGTTTTGGGACCAATAACCCCATCCGCAGTTACACCTACTGCTTGCTGCAACTCCATTACTGCCCGCTTCTTTCCTGCATTAATTGCGAAATCCCACAGCTGAAACGTGATAGCCGAATGCAGACCATTGCCGCCCAATTTATCCCACCAGTCTTTTTTGTAGATTTCCTTAGCCTGAGCAATCGTAAGATTTTTAATGTCCAAATTGGGGTAGGTGTTTGCAGCAATGCCGTATTTAGTGCCTTTTAATACGCCTACTCCAACCTTGCCACCAGTCCAGTTACCCGGATCGCGCCGATCTGTACTGTAACCGCCTTCATGACCAATTAACCTTCGGAATGCTTCATCAAAAGTGATTGAATCGACTGGAAGTTTTGCAAAGCCTAAAAGTGTTGGCTCGGGATGTAATTCAGGTTGATATTTCTTTTTACCGAAATACGCCAGCGCAGGCAAAACAATAGTTAAAATCAGTGAATGGTATTCGGTCGGGATAAGCTGTGTGTTAATACCCTCCTGCAATAAAACAGGAATTACACCCAATAAAAAAGCCCCAATTAGGGGCCATTTGACGCTGGTATATTTCAGCGCGTTTTCAGGAATGACTTTCATTTTTCCTCTCTCATATTTCGTTCATAAAGTTTGTTTCGGATTTCCTCAACCGTTCTTAAAAGCTGATCAGATTGTTTTTCAAGAACCTGAATGCTCTGGGCGTTGGTCGTGGCTTGAGTATTTACTGTGTCTGTTTTGCTCGTCTGAGTATTCCAAGCAACGACGAATAGGCCTGCTAAGAAAATGCCGCCAAAGCGTACAAGATTGGTAATACTGTCGATCTTGGTTTTACTTTCGTGCAGCACCCTGATTTGTGAGTCCACATCCTTAAATCTTGGCTCAACTTCATTCCTGAGTTGCTTAATCTCACTTTTAAAGTTTGACTTTGCTCGGTCTAAATCTTCTTGCAGATTGTCACGAGTTTGAGTTAAGTCATTTCGTGTCTGTTGATGCTCTTTATTTAATTGCTCCAACTGCATATTCATACGGTCGAGCTTTTGAGGCATTTCAGCTAACTTATCCATGTTTTTGGATATGTCATTAATCTTGTCTGAGATGGCAAGAAGCTGCCCTGCTGTTGCTACTGGTGGATCAGATGAGTAGTCATTTGGCATTGCGCCCCCTAAATTTTGGTAATAAAAAACCCCGACTTAATTAAAAGGCAGGGTTGGTGGTGGTTTGTTGGGTGTTAAGAAAACATCTCTCTAAATAAAGGAATCAATTTCTTGTTCCCATACTCATTCAAATGAGTACCATCGTAATAATATGAATTAATTCCATCATTCCCATAGCACTTATCTTTGTCACAGAACACCTTGGCTATGTCGAGTACCTTAACTCCGCAATCTAAAGATGCTTTATCAATCTGTGATTTTACAAACTGATTACGCTTTTCATAAGCTGATCGATCAATAGAAAGCTTTTTAATTTGCTTGTTCTGCATTAGATCTCTGGAGATTTTCTTAGGCACATCATATGAGAATCCATGCATTGGATAAGTTGTGTAGACTTGACGCTCACCATTGTTAAATGAACAAAGTGTCTTTCGATATTTATTTCCAAATTCGGTCAAATACTGATTGCTCACATAGGATGGTCTTTCGTTAAACCATGCTAATGGCTTGGAATTAATATCAGGATCTCCTTCTTTAGTTCCATAAATATAAGCTGATGTCCTATTAATAATTAAAACTGTACTTTTTGTGTGGTTGTTCTTCAAAAACTCAAATACTTTTTTATTATATTCGCCACATGCGAAACCTTCAGTTTCACTATGCACTTTCACATCTTGAATCGGCAAACAGTTTTGATAGCCTAAAAATAAGACCCCATTATTTTCTTTAGGCAATGAAGATATCACTGCTGTAAGACTCGCATCTGAATGACTATCTCCAATGATAATAACAGATGGATCTTCGTGCTGATTTTTTCTACCTATATAGCAATTTGCTATTTCTAAGCCAGATTTAAGTAGACATTTTTGATTGTATTCATTCCGAAGTTTTGTGAATACTTCAGCCTTTACTACTTCATTCGATACTCGCTGTTGAATACCACTTTTAAAATATACTGCAAGCGCAGGAGTACTCACAAGCATTGTTATTACTGCAAAAACAGCTACTCCCTTGTATTTCTTATGACGAATATCAATTTTTTTCTCTACAAGTTCATAGCTTAAAAAGCCTAACAATAATGACAATCCAATGCCGAATGTTATTGCAGCAAAATTCCAGCTAACCCCGTAAATATTCATGAAAGCAAATACAGGCCAGTGCCATAGATAAATTGAGTAAGAAGACCTACCTATGTACATGGTTGGCTTGTTATTAAATAAAGGGCTATCCTGAACATTGCTATAAATTATCAATGCTGTACCAACAACAGGTAGCAATGCCAAAACACCAGGCCATGCAGTGCTTTTATCTACAAATATTAACCCTAAAGTAATTAATGCTAACCCTAACCAGAAGTAAGACTTTATTTGTTCGCTCTGTTTTTCCTTTAAAAAATAAACTATTGCGCCAGCAAGCATCTCCCATGCTCTGCAATGTACAAGAAAATAAGAAATCGAAGGATTGTTATAAGAGTAATAAATTGAAAGAGCAAAACTAAATGCCGTTAAGCACAAAATCGCCTTAAAGATGTGCCTTTTAAAGAGAATAAATACCAAAGGGTAAATTAGATAAAATTGCCATTCAGCCGATAGAGACCATGTGTGTAGTAGTAGTTTGTAAGATGAGTCTAAATCAAAATATCCTGCTTCTTTCTGATAAATAAAGTTAGACAGAAAAGTAATACTGCTCACAACATGCTTAGAAAGAGTTTTATATTCAATGGGTGCGAGAGTAAACCACCCAAAAACCATAACAAGTATGCTTAAAATTGCCAGTGGCGGTATAATTCGTCTCCCCCTAGCCAAATAGAAATTTATAATACTAAAATTATTTTCTTGGATTCTAGAATTAATGATTTTTGTCATCAAGAAGCCTGATATTACAAAGAAAATATCAACTCCAATAAACCCCCCAGAAAATCCAACAACATTAAAATGAAAGAGAACAACAACAATTACTGCTATTGCTCTCAACCCATTAATATCCTTTCTAAATTCCATTAAGTTACTCGTTTACTTTTTTTGGCATTTTAACAGCCAAACTGGTTAATAAAAACCTTAGTAACGATATTTAAAAGTTGCATACAGAGTTATAGTGCCAGATCTATCGGCAGCAGTTAGACGCGCTTGCGTCATATTTGATATTTTCCACAGCTCTGCTTGCTGATTGGATGGATTTACAAGTACTGGTGACATTGCCGTTCCAGCCGCTGCCGTAAAGCCAACATAGCGTGCAATAACACCGTTACCAGCATACCCTGTGGATATAGCAGAATTTTCTGCTACAGCTGCAACGGAAGGCAATGATATTGCTAGCTCACCAGAAGACTCTACAGGATTAATAGAGAGCATCACTTCAACATAAACATATGCATCATCTAAATAGTAGCGCCCATGTGAGGCGGTAGAGGCTGTAGCTGATGCTGTGCCATTAACAAGTAACTTTGGAATAAACGATAATCGAACATCATTCCATTTAAATGGTGCTAGATTGCTTCGAACCCGAGTATTTTTTGAGGTTTGAACAGCATCATTAAATACCTTAAATGTGCCTGTAGCCCCAATGCTTGTGAATTGATTTTCCTCAATATTAAGACCATCAATATCTCCTGCACTATATACAATATACTTAGTGCCAGATGATGTCCCAAAGTTTGGCTCCCAAGCTGAATCGAATTGGTTATGAACAACTTTAATATTTTTAGATCCAGCACCTACATTTACAGGCGTACTTTTTAAACACTTAACATTATTGTGAGAAACATTTACACCTTCCGATGCGCCTGTTGACAATAGGATTAGATCGATAGCTTGTGATGCAGATGAGGGAATAACCGTATCATCATAATCTTTTGCAAAGTTGTTGTGTGCAACTGAAACCCCTTTAAATGATTTACCTTGGATTACCCCACCTGCAAATGACATTAATGCATTATTACCTAAAATTAATGCTCTTTTTACGGTCGCGTCATCTGCTTGAATGAGTCTATCCACATACAATGCATCATTACCCATCATAATTACGTCATTAATATGATCTTTCTGTGCACCTGTTCCCGTAACCTTCATAAGGCAACCAACACCATCAAATCGATTATTACGAAAGGTATAGTGGCGCATTCCCGTCTTGATAGCATTAGACGCGCGCCCTGCAATAAACGCAGTATCCTCACTACAAACTACATTTAATAATGTTTGTACAAGACCAATCGTACAGCCATCAGCAATAAAGCCACGCCCATAAATGTTTGCAAATTCATTCCAGCAAAAAATTCCGCAGTTCTTGAATTCAACATCAATATCTGCGTAATTGTTTGTTAGTTGCCCTTTAAAGCCAACTGTCTTAGCATTTGTATATCCAATATTGTCAGATAACGCACCAAATATTGTTAAATCAATAAACTGTACAAATTCAATTTTACTATCGAATGCAGGATTTGGATCATTGTGATCTGCCCATAAATGAGTTGTTTGCTTACCATCCCCTATGAACGACAAGTTAAAGCCAATATTGTCAGGAATTGTTAGTGAGCTGTATCGGTAGTTTCCAGCAGGGAGCTTAATTGCTCCTGTACCACCAACACGTCGACTACCTAACGTGGCGTAATAGTTAATAGCATTTTGAATTGCGACTGTATCATCTGTGCCAGTTTGTGTGGTGGTATTCCAATCCCCTTTTGCTCCAAACCATTTCACATTGATAACTTGGTCAATCACTGTTTCATATAAGCTTTTTTTAACTGCATTTGCTACATTTGAAAGAGTTAGATTAACGAACTTAGAACCGTTGTCGCCAAGCAAATTATCATTAATCTGCTTCTGTGTTTTATCCCCATCGATAACAAGCGATGCGGTCCACCCATTTGCGCCAGCTCCAGCCGCCGCAGCAATCTGAATTACCTGATTAAGCTCATCTAAGTCTAAAAGACCCTGATCCAACATTGCCTCAAAAAGACGTGAAAGCATCGGAAAAGATTTGTACTGATCGCCGTATCGCGGATCAATAACCGCATCTGTATTTACAGTCTTTCCTGCATCTTCAATATCACGTTTAATTGCATCGAAGTCTGACTTACTCAACATCTCAGCCATATCTATATTCCATAAAAAAGCCCGCAATTAAGCGGGCATAAGTTGAAATTCATTTAAATCAAATTGTTTATAATGTCTTGATCATTTCGGTAATAACGCTCATCAAAATTGATCGCGCTTACTTCATTCTCAAACACATCAATGGGTTTCTTGCTTGATACAAGAAACTTTTGTTCATTCTGTCTATCGTCTGTCGTGACTGAATATACGGTTTTGACCTGTCCCGTGGTGACAAGCGATTCAATCGGTGGACGTTCTAGCACAAAGTGATATTCATCTTCGCCTTGCGCAATTTTCATCACATCAATTGCACCGCTTTTCAACTGTAAGTGAATGATGTATTGCTGATCTACCAATAATTGAAATGGCTGTGAAACCTCAATTGAGAGATTATTCCAATTCAGAATTTCACCACTGGTGCAATTTCCAAGCCGTGTATCATCCGTATTCAAAATACAGTCGCCACGAAATGCCCAATCACTTTCACCATATGCGGTAAAACGTGCGGTCACTCGAGTAAACAACATCTTGTTCCATTCACGCCAAGCGACAATATGCGCCTGCTCTTTGTACACAATGCCTTTGCCTTCAATTTTTTTGGCATTCTTAATGTTTTCATCTGGGATTTTGAGTGTTTTTTCAATCCACCCGCCATCTGAATCGACATAGCTTAATTCAATGCCATCATGGTTGTTCTCAACTCGAAAATTAAAAGTACGTGATTCAGTTTTAGCCTTCTTATTGCGATGATTAAATAAGATCAAAGGCTCATTTTCAAGGCTTTCTAGCTCGTAATAAATCTTGCGATTGACACGACGATCATGTGTGCAGGTAGCAGCTGCAATTAAGCGCGTCATTTCTTCAAATGACATATTGCTATTGTCTAGCGTGTAATTAAACTCAGCCATACGTGTAGAGCCAAAATAGGCTTCAATATCATCCACCACTTGATAAATACGATCAAAATCAATTTCTGATTCATTGCGTCTACCAATTTTTGGGTGCAAGGCTAAATCAATGGTTAGATCAGCAATATTGCGTGATGCAATACGCTCTGTCGACCTCACCCCGCCTCGATAGCTATAGACCAAACTTTCAGCTATACAATTTAATTGCCGTGAATCTTGACTGGTTGCATTAGCAGTGGCCACGGTTCTGGCACGAATCAAAATACGATTTGAATAAACCAATTTTTCTAAATGATGATAGGCATATGCCTGGTAAAACTTGGTTTCATCCATCATATCTGCATCGTCACCATTGTCATTGGTTCGACGTGCACGAAAACGTACAGCACCTGAAAATGGTAGATCAATCCACATAGATGCACCGACTGCATCCCGATTGTTGGCTTTACCTGTTAGGCTGACTGATTCACTTAATATCGCACCAGTTGGCACACCATGAATGACTTGTTGATACTCGACCACTATGTTTACAGTTAAAGCATTTGAGCCTCGATAAATACCATTTCCTGCGCGAAAATTTAGAAGCAGACCTTTGGCTTGCTGTGAATCAATCGTAAACCAACCAATATAATTTTCCTGACTCCCGCGAAGTTTGATATTTCCGACTGGGGTTTGCTGTCCTGTTAGATTGGCCAACTTATTCCAATCTGGATTGGTGGTACTGGGTGTGGCCAATGTCATCAGCTTATTGGCTCGATCAATTCCCGTCACTGTATATGTGCCATCCAAGAAGATATTGGCTGTATTGGCAGTGAGATTGGCACTTATATTGGTCGTCGCATCTGCCGTTAAATTTGAAAAATTAGCATTGGTATTGGTTGGGTTTAACAGCTTAATCGTGTAGACCCCAGAACTATATGAAATTGTTTCAACATCATATAAACCTGCTAAATCGAGTTGGCCATTCACTGGATCGGTGATCAGCATCGCAGTGATATTAATTTTGCGAAAGTCCTGAAAATTAACCGCTGTTTGTGTTGAACTGATTGAAATCGAACCTGCCACATAATCAATATCAACGGGCCCAGTAATGGCTAGATCGGCAATTCCATAATTTGCTCCCTCAATAATTACTGATTCATTGACTAAAAAGCTTTCAAAATTCCCTGTTTCATTTAAGGTTTTAATCTGGTTGGGGTAGACAAAATAAATATCATTACGTTCAACACGTGTGCCATTCGGTGCTAATAAAGTTTGACCATTCACAGAGCTATTTTGTTTCGCAATCACAGGCGCTTCAGTAAAGGTATCACCAATTTTATAAATATTTTCAGTGCCAATAATCGATTGATTCAAACCATAGGCAGTGACCGACTTCCCTGGTATTTCTGCAACCGGTGTATCACCCTCTTTGAAGTTGGAGACTTGCACAGGATTTTCACATAAGCATAAAAGTAACTCTTCTACTTCAACCCCTTCTTTAAAGTATCGAAGTGCCGGTGCATATAAGTCAGGAATCGCTTTGGGCGCACCTAAAATATATGGAAGGCGCTCTTTGATACGCTGCTTATTTTCAGGATTGGATAAATTATTGTTGCTTGAACCTGTGGACGTGCCTCTGTCAAACTGAGTGGTGGGTGTTTTGACAAAAGCCTGAACAGCAGCTCCAAAAAGCTTAACAAATGCAGTCGTGACCGCAGAAATCACATCACCTGAATGGCACACAATCGTGCAATCCTGATCTAACTCTAAGAGTTGGGCAATACTGGCCTTATCTTGAGAAGTGGGCGTAATGTCATTTTCAAGACATGGATTACCCAAATAAATACGGGCTTTTGGGTGTTCTGCTTTTACCTCTAAAAATGCCTTGAGTACATTTTCAGACTGTAGTACTTCTTGTTCACTCTGATCCAGTCCATTCTGAATGATGCAAATTTGGCTCATAAAAACGCATCCTTTTAAACAATGGTTTTATTTCATTTAATGTGGGTCTAGACACCCCTTTTTCGGTTAAATGAAAAATGCGGTGGCGATAAAAAAGCCCAACATGTGAGCTTCCGTCTTGATAAGTCATGAGGACAATACAGCCCTCAATAGGCCGCTTTATAAGCCTATTCTGATGCACTGTAGTTCGTGATGTTTTAATTGCTTCATCCAGTGATCCAGTCAAACCAACAAAACATTTTGAATAATCTAGGCCGTAAATTAATTGCGCGGCTTGGATGACGAAATGAACGCAATGAAATTTCTGTGGATTATATTCACAATGAAATAGCGCATTGATCATTAGTAAAAACCTCCCAAGCTTGGGTCAGTACTGGGCGAATACACATCACCATTACCATTGTCATTAAGACCCGGCGCTCTTGAATCTCCACGTGTGCCTTTCCAGTCTCTCATCACACTTTCGAGTTCAAGATCACGTGCCACAAATATAGGGGCATCGTAATGCCCCATTAAATAAGCACGATAAGACACTATGGGGAGTTCGATTACTTCATCATGAATAAACAAATCAATCAGTGCAGGTACAGCCTCACCGACATCGCCTAGAGTAAAACTTAATTCCTGCTCTAAAGTATCCTGATCAGAAGATCTTGAAATCGTCACGGGTGCATAGATGTACTCAAATGCTTGTCCATCCTCATGTGTTAATGTCATTGCTTCATTTGAATTGATGACATAACGTAAAACCCAAGGCCATTTAGAATGTGAAATCTCAATACATTCAATTAAGCCTGCTGGTCCTGCTGATTGGTCGAGCACGGCTAACATATCATTGGTGATTTCCACTTATACCCCCAAGGCATCAGGCAGCCAAACATTCGGAATTTTTTCAAGATCACTTAAATTATTGATTAAACCCGATTGCCACAGCTCAACAATAGATTGATCAAATGCAGAGTCACGCTTAATGGGCACCACATAAATATTAATGCCGACTTTACGGATTGGGCCATCAATGAAGTTTTCCTGTGGCGCATTTTCAGCAGAAAACTGGCACAAACAATCCTCAAGAGCGCCATTATCCAGTGAAAGCCGCCACCGCCACATTTGGGTTTGATTGGTGCGCCAAAACGCCCAAAAATACTGACGCGCACGACGATCTTTTAAAAGAATACTGGCATTGACTGTATGTACAGCTCCGATAAATTTCACCACTTGACGTGGCATTCCACCTTCGAGTTGTTGCTCTCTCAGATTATTACCCACAGTGAAGCTGTACCCTTCTTGCAAAGGGCAAAGCATAAATGTGTTCATATTTTCCCCTTAACGGACTGGCGCTAAGCCAAAGGCTTCTTGAAAGATTGATGATTCAGCACTATTTGGCCGTCTTACATTGTTAAGTTTTTGATCAACAATCTGTTCAACAATATCAACAGTGATTCCATTTTCAGTACGGCTTTGTTTTGCTGTATAGCCAGGTGGAATATTGATATTTACATTGACACCTGAACCAGACTTAGAAGCAGAAAGATAATTCTTCAAGTCACTATTGGTACGGCTATCAACAACACGTTCACCTTTATCCAAAAGCCAAGTGCCTTCTTTCGGGATGTTATCGATACCGTCGTGGGCCATACCAGCAACTGTCTGAGCTGCGATAATGCCAACTGATGCATAACCCATACCTCTAATTAGAAGTGAAGCAGGAATACCAAAAACACCCATCTGGGCAAGTGGTTGCATAGCAGCAAGTTCAGTACTGATAATTGCTTGTCCGATCGCAATAGCTTGTTGAGCTAGGAACATGGCTTTGTATGTTTTGGATTGCTCGCCTTTAGAGTCCTTGACCATTTCAGTCATTGTGCCCCATACCTGAGATGACTGAGAAAGAAGCGAACTATATAAATGCAACTGATCTTCGTATTGGATCTGAGCCAGTTCTTTCGCCTGAGTATTGTAATCAACATCAATCGCAGCCATCGCGTCGCGGTATTCTTGATGCGCTTCCAGTAATGCTTCGTATCGCTCGTCATCAGTTGAATAGGCGTCGCTGGTCATGATGTCCTGCTCAACACTCACACGCTGATTTTTAAGGTTAGCCTGAGCATTAGATCGGTCATTCTCCAAAGACCATTTTGCATAATCTTGCGGTGACATGGTTGCTTGAGCAAAGATTTCATCAACCCCATACGAGAGACCCTTGATACTGTCCCGCATAGCTTGCTGCACATTTTGAGCATGAAATCTAGCTTTTTGAAGTTCAAGCGCGTACTGCTCATCTAAGGCCTTGAGTTTTAATTCCTTGATTTCGTCATTGTATTTCCCCGACTCATTTACAATAATTCGCTGAGTTTCATAGAAGTAATTAAGCTTCTGCTCTTCAGACCATTTGAAATCATTGATTTCCTCGGTGATTTGACGAAGATACATCTCCTCTTCAAATTCATATCGCGCTTTAGCCTTGGTTAAATATTCAGATTCCTGTGGGCCGAAATTAGCTTTTTGAATTTCAGCCATTTGGCGCTTATGATCTTCAGCAAACTTGGCAAAATCATCTAGATAATCATACGAAATTGAAGCACGCGCCTGCTCCTGCTGTTTTTTCAGGGCATCAGTTGCGGCATTTGTTGCATTAGCAGCTTGGTTTTGTTTTTTAATCCATTCATCAGAACCAGACGTAACACCTTGTTGATTTTTTATAAGTTCAGCCGCAGCTTTTGTTGCAGCTTCAGTTGCCCCACTGTACATTCTCTTAATTACAGCTAGTGAGTCATCTGCAATATCCCTATTATCTTGTAGAGCCATATTCGTTGCGCTGTCTGGTGCACGCATATTAATAGCAGTAAGAACTGCGTTTTTTGCCAGTTTGATACCGGGTAAATTATCAGCCCAAGTACCACCATCTGCGGATAAATCAATTATATTTTTTGCTTTTACCGTTTCTACAGCCAAGCCCGCTATTGCATTTGATAGCATTTTTACGGTGGCATGCACACCAATAGCGAATACGGCAACACCTTTAAATACATCACCAAGTGTTTCACCTGCCTCAGACATTAAGTTTGTTTCCACTGTTGCGCCAGACATCGCATCACCAACAGAAACAAGTGCAGGCATTAAGCCTTGAATGAATTGATTTTTTGCGCCCTTAACTTGCAAATCCAATAGCTTCATTTGAACTGTTAACTCACCAGCCTTAGCTATTGTTTCCTCACTCATTAGCCCGGCACGTTCTGCGGCATCCGCCCAAAACCCAAAACCCTTGCCACCATCTTTTAAAAGCGGAATAAGATTGGTTGTATCAGATGCCATGCTTTCCAGATAGAAAGACATTTGTTGTTGTGTAACGCCTGCCTCTTCTAATTTATCTACATAGAGCTGGAGCGCTTTCGGGCCTGAAAGGTTTTGCATTTCAAGTGCTAATTTTCTCGCGCCCTCTGCAGAACCCTCTGTCTTGACTGCAATCTGCTCAAAAAAATCTACAGCCCCACCAGAACCAATAGTGATGAACTCACCTAATTTTTCATTAAAATCTTTAAGTTGATCGGACAGCTTATCCATCGGAATACCAACAGTTTCCGCACCAGCTGCCATCTTTTGAAATTCTTGCGTATTGGCATTTGAAATTGAGGCAAAGGTTTGAATTTCACGCGCAGCATTGGCATATTCCTTTGCCATTGCAAATACACCGGCACCAACAGCAGCAGCACCTGCAATTGCCATAGCTCCATAGGAATTAACATGCTTTCGCATTTTGTCAAAACTGGATTGTGTTTGTCTTTCAGCATCTCTGATTGGCCCAGTAAAGCCACCAATCTTGGCAATTAAATCTAAGGTAAGGGTTCCAAGTTTGGTGCTCATATAAACCTCTGGTCAATAAAAAACCCCGCTTTCGCGAGGTCTATAAATACTTTGTATCTACTATAAGCTTTTCTCACAGTAGGGCGAAGCGTTAGTTAAATTTGTATCTGGCGCATAATTAAAAGTGGCTGAACCAAGATAATTAACCCTTAAAACCAAATCTGTTTCAGTGCTTTTTAGAATTGTTTGCTTTAGTCCGTTCTGCATATATATAACACCATTGTTAATTTTAAGTTTTTCTAATGTGTTTTTATCATTGTAACTAGAGCACATTAATCCCGTGCCATCTCCATTAAACTTAAAGGTAACTAAATAAGGCCCATTGTTTCCAGACCAATATCCATTTAGTGTTTTATCGTTAGGCAAAATAGTCGTGAAATTGTTATTTAACATGTCACCTGATGGACTAACACATCCAGTCAATCCTAAACATACAAACGCCGCAATCAATAATTTCTTCATGTAAAAACCCTCTTATAAGTAATACAAGATACTAATTTATTGTATAAAAAGAAACCCACCGAAGTGGGTCTGTGTTTAGTTGAGAGCGAATGCAATAATTACCAGAATCAAGAATAGAAAATAAAAACTCCACCTCCACCTGAAGGCGCTTTGTTGATATTTATCACACTCCAATCTCCACTCTTGAATTTCTTCACGGTCAAGGCGCATTATCTCAGACGTAAGCTCAATCTGATCGTTAAGCTCAATCAGAAGCTCTTCCTTGCTCATTTTTAAAGTATGCTCATCCAGTCGATCAAGCTTCACTTTGACCACCCTGATCCTTAGCCAACTTCGCCAATCCTTTCGGAGTAATGCGGACTTGCTCGGTGATTTTTGTTGTACCATCTCCGCGCGTTACTTCTGTAACCTTGTGTTCAAGACAGCCTGCCTGCACTTTGTCCGAATAACCCAACCAATGAGAGTTGCCCGCGCGTTTATATATCCATTTCATCTTCTCACTGGATAGGTGAGAAATAAGGTCTTTAGGTCGCATTTGCAATGCTTTAGCTGCATCGGTCAAGCAGAAACTACCGTCAGCTTTTGCAATTCGCTCATAAGCATTTACATCTTGAGCCATTTCTTCAACCTTATGCTCTAGCTCAATTACTTTTTCAGAATAACCAAGCAATAAGCCTCGCAAAGCGTTAGGATCGGAGAGTGCTTTCATTGGGTCGAAGTTTTCAACCAATTCTTTAGCTTTGAAATACCCTTTCACTAATTGCTTTTGAACTTTCCAAGCTAAGTCATCAGTGAATGATTTCACTAACATTAAGTAGCCTGATTCGGTTATCAAGGTTAAACCCCTGTTTGGAACCTCAATCCCAAATGTCCGAAATTCGGACTTTTGAGATGAATCAACAAGATAGAAGTCTTCATTGTTGACTAGGCGGTCTTTATTGTCGTTAAAACGCTTGCGAGCCGTCCCCTCTGGTCGCCCATGAACTTCATCAATCATCGCAAAAGTTACAACACGCTGACCTTGATACTCAACAATAGATAAAGCTTTATCAGCAACCATTACCGTATTATTTAGTTTTGCATTCATGCTGCACACTCCTTTAAAACCAAGTTCGCCGCTTTTGGTGAGTGCTGTTTGAAGTATCTGATTTCTTCATGACATGCGCCTACCCAGTCATCCAACTTATCCCAAGTGATGGCTGCCAGTGTGTAAGCAGTGGTGTGCTTCTCAGACTTTTCCATAATCAAGCGAACTAAGGTTTCTAGTGCGCTAAAGCCTTCTTCTGCATTGTTAATAAAATCAACAAAGCGCTCTAATTGGTGTTCACTGATCTGAACTTGATTCGCTTCAGTGATATGGGTTATATTTGACATAGTTACATTTCCTATTGTGACCACACTAAAGCTCCGACTCCGCCAAGATTCAGGGGCTTTTTTGTTGTCTGTTGATTTCATGCTTTCACACTCTCTTCTTTTAAAAACTTTTTAATCGCTTGATTAATCAGCCAATTCATTGGCAAGTGATCTTTCTTTGCAAGCTCTTTTAGTCTTTGATGATCTTTATCATCTAAAAACCGCATTTTGTACTGTTGATTTTTTTGCTCTTTCATCTTTAAACCTCCCTTAAATAAACCACCGTGGTCTATTTAATTAAATTTAAACCACGGTGGTTCTATTGTCAATGCCCCACGGTGGTATAAACTATATTTTTTTCTTGGTGTATGTTTATGAGCAGAGAAGACCCGCAGCTAAAGATCCGTTTGCCTTTAGAATTAAAAGAAAAAATTACTCAATCTGCCACCGACCATGGTCGCTCCATTAATTCGGAGGTGGTTGCTCGACTTGAAGAGAGCTTTGATGTTTATGAGAAAACCTTTGATGTTTATCAGAAAACCATGATATCTCAGGCACAACTTATTGAAAGCCAAAGACTTCTTGAAGAGAGTATTAAGCAAATGCGCGAATCTCTTGAACAAAGCCGCCTCCTCCAAGCTAGACTTATGGAAAAGAATGAATCCCTTTATCAAGAGCTAAAGGAATTAAAAACAAAGAAACCAAGCTAACCTGATTTCTTCTTAATGGCTTGCATGCGCTGCTCTTCAAAAGTCAGCTCTGGAATTGTTTCATGCGGCATAAAGATACGAGCATCAACACGCTTGTCTTCTTCAACCTTGCCATTGAAATAAAGCGCGTATAGATTGCCCACGCCCTGCTCTATACGTCGGCCCATATTAAATGAGCCGTATTTATTGCGATATGCCTGCCAAACCCTTAGTTCTTTTGGAGTGATTTTCTTTTTGGCTTGCTCGATGGTTCTTCCACCGATTCCGTTGAGGACGAGTTCACACCAGAGTTCGTGCTCTTCAACTTTAACTTGTTCTTTCCCAAAAAATCATTCACTTCATTCGAAGCATCATGAATCGCCCCAATGATGGCTGGGTGAAGATTTCCAACTTCTTCAATAGTAGAACACAATGGCTTCTTCGTATCCGCATTAAAGACAGTAAGCAAAACCCGACGCTTAACCACGTCAGCAACTGTGATTTTTTCAGGATCTTCACCCTTGAACATATTTGATACTTCATCATAGCTTAGCGACTTAATCAAAACATCCGCCTCAAACTCCTCATCATTAATAATGAATTTTGGGGACTTTGGAGATAGGTCGGATAAGGCTGTGCTCGAGAGCGCAAGAAGTGCAGATGTATTTAATTTTTTCATGGTGTAGCCACCTTAAATACATCAAGTGCTTCAGTCTGGCGCTTCATCGGCACCGTATGGTTTACTAGAGAGTCGGCATCAAACACAGGAGAGCCTTTACGCAGGATTGCGCGGAAATATGACCATGTCCGAGTTGCTGGCATTAGCACTTCATCTTCAGCAGCAACAGTTGGAACGCCTTCGCCATCTGACCAGCCAACATACACACCAACTTCAGCGCGATCTGCTGCAAGCTCAAGTAATTTCATGTGTGAAAGGTTTTTAGGATCGGTGTCGATTTGAATCGAACCTTCACCTGGAGTTGTTAAGCCCCAGTCTGATGTTGCTGTTTTTGGCTCTTCCAGACAGGTTGTACTGATTTCGGTGGTGCTGTCATCGCCCATTACAAAGGCTTTAACGCAGTCCATCTTTGTGAGTGTTGGAGTATCGCCATGTAAAATCCATACATGCGTACCCTGAGATAAAACACCTTTCTTCGCCATGAGTAGCTACTCCTCAATTTTAGGCATAAAAAAAGCCACCGAGTGGTGGCATTGGTTTGGAAATAATTAACCCCGCACTTGGCGGGGTTTATGTCTGTATAAATGAATGAATAAGAACAATGATCATGAGCACCAAAAGGACATAAAAGGATCTTTTCCAGTACAGCCCTTTTGCCACAATCTCATCTAGGTCTTCATTCCATTTTTTGAAATTTTCAGAAGTGGATTCAAGAAATCTGCGACTATCCTGAACTTCTTTCCGAAGCTCTTTATTTTCATTCCAGTTATCAATAACAATTTGCTGCTGGAATTTCATTCGATTGATGACTTCTTCAACAAGTTCTGCATGCGTCATTGCCTCAAGCTCTTGGCGCATTTCGATGTATTCATCTAAATCATCACTCATAGGTCAGCACCAAAATTAAGCAATAGGGTATTTTTATTAATCCAGTCTTGACGCTTCTGCTTGTTGATTTTCTTTTCGCGTTTACGCTGGTGCATACCAAGACTAAAAAGAGTTCCTTTTGCTTTTGATATCTTGTCATCCATATCAATTGCATTCAGCTCATCAAAAGCCTTGTGTCTAGCATTTAATTTGCCTGTCCAGTGATTCCAAAGCACGTCATCACATTCTTCTTGGTATTTGATGACAGCCTCTTTGCATTCAGGCTTTACTTTGTTTGCACTGATTGAATTAAACCATCCAAATAGTTTTCGCAGTGGAATACAAAGCATCTCCTGAATACCACCACTTGAAGGGATGGTCATTTTGACCATACCCCATCTCGGATTTGAAGCAAGCTTTCTGTGCTGGCTCTTCCAATCCAAGCCCATACCTTCGACAACCAATTTCATTGGCACGTAAGGCTGGTTGTTGTATTCAACAATTGATAATTGAGTATTGTGAAAAAATACAGTCTGTGGTTGCGCTACCATCTTCATAGCATTCTCCTGATCATGCTCAAAAAAAGAAACTGGCAGGCACGTTGAACATGGAAACGCGCTTTTCGAACCGTCGCTCTAGCCAGTGGTTTGCCTGAAAACAGGCATAAAAAAACCGCCCAATAAGGACGGTTTGATTAAGTGGTGAAGTTATCTGTCTAAAAACCAATTCGCATCAAAGCCACGACCGAAGATATTGGTATCGGCAATACGCTCAAAATGGTTCGGGTGAATATTGGTGACATAGCAATGTGGCTCTAAAGCCTTTCGTATTGCTGCTCGAATATCTGACGCTCTTTTCTGCTGGGTGTCGTAAACCACAATCTGAAATGACACATGATCGATATTGGCTGGGCAATCCAAGTGGTTTTCAGGATTTGCTGTGACTACCGACCAGACTGCATAGGGATGTGGCGTTTTGTGTGGTGCAATGTCTTCAAATACTCTTAAAGGATTGGTGCCGAGCAATGCTGTGACTTCAGGACTGGCTTTCAGTGTCGGAACTACAGGTAAAATGTTCATAATTTTGCGAGTTCCTTGTCAATTTCTTTATTGAAATTTTCAGCAAAGCTATTGGTTACGGCTTGGATGTTGTTTTGCAGTGCTGGGCGTAAAAATGGAGTTGGTGGATTGTGCACAGAGCCAAATTCTAACCAACGCCAGTGACGCGTATCACCACCGCTTGTATTGGGTGGATTTGGATTGGAAAATGAAGCACCACCGCGCACACCGACACGCATCACCACTTCATTCTGGTTTCGTGTTTTCCCTGCGGCAATTGCAATATTTTTCCAAATCTTTTCGCTTGTTTGCGGGTCATCAATCCCTTTTGCTGCATTGCGAGCACTATCTCGCACAATCGCCATGGCTTTGCGCATAGAGCGCCTTGCAGCATTCTTCATCAAGCGTGGATTCGCCAGTCTTTTAAGTTTCTCCTGAACTTCATCCAAGCCTTCAATATTAAATTCTACTGACATGGCCTACTCCACTAATGACAACTCCAGCGTCATATAAATCCGACCATTTTCATTGTCTGGTTTAGGTGGCGACACGATCTGGAAAGTCTGACCATCAAACAAAACGCGCATGCTTGAGTCAATATCGTCACGTTTGCGTAGTTTTAATCGAGCGGTGGTTTCTGATCCTGCGGCTTTGGCGTTTATCGAATCTTTTACTGAAAGGAATTCTAATTTCGACCAGAGTTTCTTATATTCAGTCCAAGCTTCGGTTTCATAGTTGTATTCATCATAGGTCGTGGTTTTATGCTGAATCGTTACACGGTGGCATAGTTCGCCGGCACGTTGGGCCATATCACACCCCCATATCACGAAAAGGCTGGATTAAGGACCAGTATCCTAAAGGCAATTCAATCGTTGCCTGAGTGGTGGCTTCCCGATTGGCATAAAGGTGCGCAACAAAGAGAAGCTGTGCAGCATCTAAGGCCTTGTTATCAACCAGATCATTTTCATTTACTCGCTCAGCCTCGGTTGCGATAACTTTGCGGTCTAAATGTGCTTGGATTTGCTCATTGGCAGCATCGATATATGCCTGTATCAAAGTATCTTCATCATCATGGTCCACACGACAATGCAACTTGGCTTTTGCGAGATCGATCATTCTGGTTTGGCCTGTTTTGCTGTGGTTTTAGTGGTTTTTGGTTTTGGTTCTTCCGCAGGTTCAACTAAAACACCCTTATCAACTAAGTGTTTCACATCCGCTGGATTGGCTGTGCGCTTATCACCTGTCGCGTAATATTTGTCGCCATAGTGTTCACGCTTAACATCATATTCAGTCATGACTATCTCCCAATAAATAAGGGCCAGCAATTTGGCCCTTATTGGATTTTGGATTAACCGCCGGCAACTGCTGGGGTAATATCACCATAGATAAACGCTTCTGGGCGATATACCGCCAATGCCAGACGCTCTTCCGCAAGAATGGTCACTAAGTTTTTAACAAAGTCGTCTTCGTTCTCGGTTGCCACTTCAACACGTGAAGCCCAGCGGTCGAAGATTTGAGCACCCATTGAGAAGGCGCCAGTCAGGAATTTACCCGCAGCAATTGCTTGGGTTTCGGCTACTGGAAGGCCCCATAAAGTTGGGTTTAGATTGCCTTGCGGATTGCCGATAATGTACTGACCAGAGGTATCTTTCAGTGTTTCAATCGCAGCCCAGTCAATTGGGTTTAGCACATGTCCGCTTGCAGGATATTCAGCAAGAATTGCTTGAAGCATTGCAAAACGCAGGGTATCAATTTTACTTTCTGCGGTAGTAGACACACCTGCGGGGCGAGCGTATCCAGTGGCTTGTGGAATAATACCAAGCAAGTTTTGACCAGTGCCGTCACCGTTCAGGATTTGCTGCTCTTCTTTGAAAGCAAGACCATAGCGCAAACGACCATCGATATAAGACTGCAATTGCGATGCATCATCCAAGATTTGGCGTGATGCTTTCATGTAATGAGCAATAACTTTTGCAGTAGTCGATTTAAGATCGAATTTGATATCTGATTGAGGTTTTTTAGCACCTTCAGCCACCATATCAGCAGCATTCACAAAGCCAGTTTCTTGAACGTATTCAAGCGCATTACCATCCATGCGACCCTGCATCAACAGGTCACGGATTGTAAGCTTACGATCCTGTGGAGCAATAATGCCTGGAATGCGTGTGGTTTGAACCAGATCACCAGCCGAACCCGCAGCATCCGTGGTTGCTGAAGTAATGGTAGCTTTAATTTCAAGGTTTGCTTTACCGCGCTGTCCAGCTGAACCAACCAATGATTTGAATTGGTCAGATTCTACAAACTGACGGCCTAGAGATTTAACTTCTTCGTTGCCATCCTGTGGACGACGCGCCATTTTTTGCTCAAGTTCATCAAGTCGAGCTTTAGCTTCATTCAGCTTTGTAATTGCTTCATCAGCAGTTTGTTTTGCGGTTTCAGAGATTTTATCATTGTGCTCTGCCTTGCCTTTAAACTCTTCAGCAATGCCTTTCACATGATCTACTTGTTTTTTGAACTCTTGAGCGAGCACTTCGATTTGATCAGTCATTTTGACTTCCTTTTAAAATACTTAATGCAGTGGAAATAGATTTCGCTTGTAATTTTTTATCTTCAGACTCGCTCAAAAGATGGCGCAAACCCTTGCCAGCGATTGCAGTGGCTTGCGATTTTGAAAAGCCTGACTCTCTCAGGAACTTTTCGAATTCTGGTAAAGTCGGCAGTTCGCCTTCTTCTAATTTGGATTTCACAGAAATCACTGTGCTTTTTTCATTGGCCGGTGTGGTGACAATGGAGATTTCACCCAGATCCAGTTCAATCAGTTCACGGATATCTGTGTTTTCGTTGTAGCTGGATTTGACTGTGCGATAACCAATGCTTAGACCATCGATTGCACCAGCCTTTAAAAGAGCGTGTGTTGATTTGGCTTTTGGGACGTCATCGACCAATAGTTTGCCTTCGACATACAAGCCTTTTTCATCCTCTACCAGCTTGGTATAGACCCCAATTGGCTCATTGGAGCTGTGGTTCCAGAGAACTGGTGGGAATTTCCCTTTTTCAGTCCATTTGGCCAGTGTATTTTTAAAGGCACCCGGCAAAATAATGTCGTTGTACCAATCCAGATTCCCAAAAACCGCACCGTAGCCCGAAAAAAAACCGTCCTCTTGGACGGCCTTAATTTCTAAATTAAAACTTTTTCTATTCATTTGTTTCACCTTTTTCGGTGCCCAGCGGAACCATTTGCATCTGAACCATTAATTTATCTGCGGTTGGGTCATCTGCTTTTGGCATATCCTCAAGCTCTCGCACTTCATTGCGGGTATATAGACCGTTCTGAGTCATTTTCACGTAGAAGTCAGCTCTTGCTGTGTTGTTTGCACGTAGTAACCCATCAACCGAGAATTTAGGTCGATATTTGTATTTGTCTTGCGGTAATAACAACTTCCGAGCGATTGTCTGCTCATAGCGAACCAGTTGCGGATTCAGTGAATAAGTAAGAAAGCCCTGATTGGTTTGTTCAAGGCTTGATGCCCATGAACTTGCTTTGTTGGTATGGCCAATCAATTGCGGCGGTACGCCAAAAGCCCGGCAGATTTCCTCAATACCAAAATAACGACTTTCAAGAAGTTGAGCATCAACCGGATTAATACGAATATTTGAAGCGCTGGCTACTTTCATACCCGCCTCAAGAATCATGTATTTCCCAGCATTCTCAGGAAGACTAAAACTAGACAAACCTTTGCGCATTTTTGCACGCTGCTCATCAGTCAATGTTTTTTCACCAGTCTCAAGAAAACCACCAACCTTTAAGCCATTTTTGAACCAGTCCTGTGCTTGATTGTTGGCATCAAACTGCATGCCAATCGTCTGAGCAAAGAATTGAATTGCCGATAACCCCACATATCCATCCAAGGTAAAGCCCTTAAAATGTAGAATTTCATCATCGGTATAGATTTTAACTTTACCGTTTTCAGTGTAGTGGTATTCAAAGCTTCCGTCTTTCAGGCGCTTTTTAACCATTTCGCTGGGAAATAATGGCTCTAAAGAGATAACACTGCGATTATTGCGGCGAGAAATATAGCTGTACGCATTACCCCATAAATCCAAGCACGCTGACTGAATCTGCCAAAACTCACTCGCACACATGTCTGCGTTGGGTGAATCATGCAGAATTCGATATAATTCGTGGTCCTTGGCAATCTTTTTTTCAGTGTCGTACAGGTGAAGTGGCAAGGTTGAAATGGTTTCAGCACGTAGTTTTACGCATGCCCAAACAGCTGATAGCTTCAGGGACGTTTCAGGGTTAACCACCGCACCACCAGAAGACATATAGCTATCTACTGGATAGGAAGTATCCCCTTTCTTTAATTGAGTTTTTCCAGTCAATCGTGACCAGAAGCGAGACCAGAATCCCGTGTCTTGTAAGTCGCTCATGCTATCACGATGTCCTCTAAATATCCGTCAATGTCATAGTTATTAACTTCCGGTGCCAGACTCATAAGTGCAACGGCATTAAACGTAGCAATTAATGGGTCGATCTTCCCGACACCCGATTCTTGTTTGCTGATCATCATTCCATTACCCTTGATGACTGCACGTGCATTGCCGACACACCAAGTCATTAAACCTTGGCCTGCATGGTAAAGATTGCCTTCAGCTAATTTGCGCTCAGTCGTGAGGATATAACCCATCAATTTAAAACCCTGAGCTACCGCAATGAGCTTATCTTCAGGGATGCCAGCATCGAGTAAGCCATCCAGTAGGCCACCTAAACCCAATGGATCAAGACCAATCTTGTCGAGCTTGCCCGAGTCAAAGCATTTCTTAGCAATAGCTGCTAGTTGGTCAATGTCATCACCAACACGCTCAACAATGGTTAAGCTGCCTTCTTTTTCATAATCAGCATACTTTGGCGCGTTCTCTTTGCGTCTTTCGACTGCGGTTTTATTACACCAAGCATGGTTCCATAGCCACCAAATCCGAGAATTTCCCTTCAGCCTGCCAAGAGCACTAAACCCCAAAAGATCATCAAGCCCCCCACCATCCAAACCAAGTGTAATTAATTCTGATTTCTCAATTAGTCGATCAAGTGTGATTGTATCTCTGGCTTGTTGTAGCCAATATTCAGCACCAACCCAACGGTTAGCTCGAAGATTCAGGCCAATTGGTACGTTTAAATGTTTAGCAAGAAAGTCACGAAGCGATGCCTCGTCTGCCTCTTTTACCTTCTCAAACTCGTTAATCAGATAATCAAGATCAACCGATGCACCCAAGTTTGGATTGGTGACATAGAAATTCTCAGGTTTTAAGTGTTCACCCGCTTCAAGCATCCACTCAGGAAACTCGTAAATCAGCGGCAAGAACTGAGGGTTGACCTTTACCCCATCCCGAATATCACGCGCATAATCTAGCAATTGCTTGAACACACCGCATGGCGTTTCATCTGACATAGTAGATAGATAAATCACACAACCTTCGGGCCGTGATGCCAAACCACCTTTTGCCTCACGAAACATCGATTCAGCGTTTGATCGCTTCCCAAACAACCAAACTTCGTCAATTAGAATGATTGAAGCCTTTTTACCCGCAGCAGCGTTACTTTCCGCAGCAATCACTTTTAAGGTCGCATTCGTACCCAAATGGGTGACTGTTTTAGTGTGCTCAGACACATTGAACATTTCCTGAAGCTCAGGATCAGCTCGAATGAAGTCTCGAATTGGATTAAAACTATTGTCCGCGACCTCTTTTGTGGGCGCCAACAGAATAAGCTCAGCCGACATACGATCATTTAAGATCAGAGCCACCATCATGATTCCAGCTGCAATCGTTGACTTGGTGTTTTTCTTGGAAATCAGCAGGAAGAATTCACGAATTAAGCGCTTCTTCTGTTCTGGATCGTAAGCGCCAAAGATTGCCCGGACAAATTCAATCACCCAATCAAGTGTGACCTCGCCCATCTTTGGACTACCCATCACATCGACCAAGATTAATTCTTTAAAAATCCGCTCTGCTACATCAGCCACTTCTGGAAAAAGTGGTTCACAAGGCATCATGGATTTTTTAGCGACAATAAGTTCCTCCCAGTCTGGGCAGGATGTTGTCCATTCTGGGAGCGTTGCTGTCATGGATTATTCAACTTTTATAATGTGGTATGCACAATGACTAAAAGTTGAGTCATGGTCACACCTTAAGGCTTTAGCCTCTTTCTCAACTTCTGATCTTGTTAAGCCTGAAAACTCGAATTGCTTAAAACCTTGGGTTTCAACAAACCAATTATGGAGAATCACAACATAGTTTCCCTTGGATACTGTTTCTTCTTTCTTTTCTTGTTTAAAAAACATAAATCCTCCTAACTCGGCAATTGGTTATTCAAAGTGCCAAACTTGCCTGATTTTGTTGCAGCCTTAGCTGCATCTTCTTTGGTTTCTTTTTTGCCTTTTTCGGCAACCTTGCCGTGAAAATATGGAAGTGCTGCTTTTGCTGCATCCATTCGCATTTTCATGTCTTCAACCGGATCGGTCCAAATCTCTTCTAAAAATTTGAGCGGGTCAGCACGACTGCCAGCAGTTTCAATGTCTTTTTTTGTGACGGTTGGTCGTGGTTCTGGTTTGGAATCAGCTTTAACTTCGGTGTTAATCTTGAGCCTTTCAATGTGCGCAATGACATCAGGATCTTTAGCTAATCTTGAACCAGCTTGAGATGCTGATTCAGGACTGTACCCCGCGAAAATAGCGGCTTGCTTGTTATCTGCACCATCATGTTTAGATTGGGCAAATGCCTTCTTTTTTGCTGTTAAAGCCATGTGCCCTCCTTTAACATATTTGTGAAATGGGAAATTTTTTTATAAGTGAGAGTGGGCGTGGTCTAGAATATCTAACGACTCCAAACAATTAACCCCCCCCACACCTCAAGCGAGAACCTTGTCACCTTTCTCACTATTGCATCTTCTACAAGCACATCTCAGATTTGATTCAACATGCATACCACCTTTGCTCAAGGGGACAACATGATCAACCTCTGGTGCATTGGCTTCATAAGTACCACGCAGCTTTGATGGTGTATCAATGCCACACAAATAGCATGTCCAATTATCTCTAGTAAGAATGCGAATAGGATCAATAGAATCCACAACCGCAGCCCTCCTTTTTAAAGCATCTCGCCTCGCTCGCTTCGCCCTATATCTTGGTGTTGTTCTTTCGTTCTTGTTCTCGCAGTTAGGTGAACAATATCTCTTAAGCTTGCCTTGATATGGAGCCTCACAGAGTGCATTGCATACCACGCAAAATGAAACCCGAATGTGAGCTTCAGCTATCACTGTGAATAACCTTCGCTGCTCTTTGGATTTATCCGCTATGTGTTTAACTCTACAGATTGATGAGCAATACTTTGACTGGCCTTGCTTGGTTGTAAAGTCTTTATCACAACTGATGCATTGCTTGATGTTAACTGTCTTCTTGGCTTGGTACTTATTCTTGTCTCTACATTGCTGTGAACAACAGGTAGATGTTTTGCGCTTCGGGGTAAATGAGTTATTGCATACCACGCATGCGATTAATGGTTTACTACATACATTAAAGTGTGCAGAATTATCAGCGGTCATGTTTATCTCCAGCAAGATAAATGTGATCAGAAGCCCTTTAAGATTGCCGTCTTTTAGGGCTTTGTTTTGTCTAATAATTATACCAAAAAATCATTTAAATATCTGTTTTTCTTCACGTTGTTTTACAGATGAGTGACATGAAGCGCATAGTGATTGCCACTTACTTTCATCCCAGAAAAGTGCCTGATCACCCTTATGTGGGATGATATGATCGACTACTGTTGCCACAGTCACACGATTGTTTCTCTCGCAGTAAACACATAGTGGATTTAATGACAAGAAGCGCTCTCTTGCTTTTTGCCACTTATAACCATAACCGCGTTGGGTGGACGACTTGCTATCACGCCATGAATCACTGACCTGCTTGATTGGTCTCGGTGCCTTCGGTGTCATCGCTTGTAGTTTGCTTTGCAGTCTGGGTAGTTTCATTATCCAATCCCTTCAGCCATTCTAGTTTGTTCTGAAGATCAGTGATTTGATTCTCGATGTTGTGTATCAGGCATGAATTGCTTTGGCGTTGTACCATCTCAACATTAGCCAATACAGCCTCAAGTGTTTGCTGATCCATAAAATCAGGAATCATATCAAGACTTAGTGACCACAGCTGCGACTCAGTATCACCATGAAGGGAGATAGACTGAATACCAGTAAGGTATTGACCATTACTTAACTTGACCTTAGTACCTAGGCATTTACCACCTTTTGGAACTTCGATGGCAACCACCTTTAGTATTTCATCTTTATTGACCATATCTTTTAACTCCGTCTGACGCTTATCAGCCTCAGCTCTACTTATGATTGATGTCATATCACCCATCCAAATACTGTGACTTAGGTTGCTCATCCTCACCACCTTCCAACTGAATCAATAGTTCATTGATCTGAGCATTCTGTTCATTGTTGATCTGGATGACTTGGGCCACTTGGTTTATTAACTGACTGTTCTGTTCGAGTAGCTTTAAAAGTAAGTCGTTCGATACACAACCGCATTCGTTCTTTTGATCGCTCATATTCTTCTTTCATCCATTTGCGTCTTGCTTCACAGCCTTGGCATGTCATGAGCTATTCCTCAAGATGTTGATCGACCAACTCATCAATCTCTTGAGCACGTTCAAGCAATGCTTCTTTTGTGTCAGCAGGAATGCGTGGATCGAACTGCATGCCGCGCATAAAATTTGCAACTGATTCAAGTTGCTCTAATAATTCTTCATTACTCATTGATTCATCTCCACCACATATTTAAGATCATCTGGACAAGTTAGCTTCACACCATCCTTCAAGCACCACATTTCAATATCATTTAAGAACTCAGCCATCTGCTTTGTTGTGGCTTCTGTGATACTCATTCGATTGGAAACGAACTGTCTCAGTGGTTCATAGCCTGAACTTCCTGAATTTTTCAAATCACGCATGACCCTGAATGTCTCTGGATATTCGCCAACATTGTCACGATTAAAAATGATCGACAGATATTTGTATTTAAAGAATGCTGCCGATTCCTCTTTATCCAAACCGCGCTGCTTTCCATACTCAGTCATCCAGAGCCAATACAATCTTCTTTGTGCGCTAGATAACGTTTCCTGTTTCTGATCTATCCGCACCACCAATGGCTTACCCTCATTAATCGCCTGAGTGTAATTGGTATGCATGTAGTTAATGGCTTTGGTGATGTCTGCATGACTCTGGATAGGAAACACGGCTTTTTGCATTTCCTACCCCTAAAACTTCGTACGATAATATTTTCAATTACTTAGCTTAGGCATCACACTAATATCCAAAGCAGCACCACTACCAATTATAATTAACCAAGCCAATCGACCATGCGGCTTAATTTCTGGAGCCTTCTGATAAATCCCTGTGCCGAACTCTTGATCGGTTAGCAAATTACAGCGATCAGCTATTAACTCGATTAAATCTTCCGGCTCAATTGCCTGATCTGTCCAAGGTATGGCAACTAAATCAAAATCAAGATTCATGGTGCCGTGGACTGTTAGTGCATAGCCGTTATTTCTGGCAATGTCACATAGGCCGCAATACATTGATGCAAATACCGGTGAAAACGTAGCTTGCTTCATCAAAACACCTCTCTATCTTCCATACTCAACATCCGCTCAACCCTCACCAGCCACTGATCAAACATTGCTTCACTCTCGGCTCGATTACCCAATTCAAAACGATCGAATGCAGCATGGCATTTAAAACAAAGGGAAACAGTGAACTGGTCAGAACTTTTAATCGATCTGCCCTTACCATGCTTGGCGCTATTTGAATGTGCCGCTTGTGAGTTTGGATTGCCACACCGTACACACGGAAGCTTACGAATCTCAGCCAGTCGCTTAGGACTACGCATAAAGAGCTGTGCGTAAATTATTAATACGCTCTTTTAGCTTAATCATAATGCCGTCAATGGTGCGCATCTCATTCAGTGTTAATCCTGATCTACTGAGATTCTGATACTTAGACAGCTCAGCACTGCAAAACTCTAAGTCCTTTTTAGCTTGTACTTTGTCTGCCATAAATCCCAACCTTCCGGTATTTCCGGATAGTTCAAATAAGAAAAGAAAAACCCCGCCAAGTTTGTTATCTCAGCGGGGCTTTGATTGCCGTAATACGTTCGGCAAATGCCACCGAAGTGGCGAGGGTCTTAAACTTCTTTCAAACAATCCCGACACACTTTGATTTCTTCATCATCAACCGTGTAGTCGATCTCAGTCGCACCGTGTAGGCTGAATAAACATAATAAGAATTGGAGCATGTGGATCTCCTTATTTCATCGCAAACCGAAATAGCTAAAAATAACTAAATCTGTCCGCAATAATGTCAATATCTTATTTTTTAAAATCAATTACTTGTTTTATTTTTTGACTAAAATATGCTGAAATAATGTCAGTAATTTTGTCAGTAATCTAGGTGGCGGCATTAATTTAAAAACCACTAGAAATTAATGAAACCGCCATAACGCAAAAAGCCCACCTTTCGATGAGCTTATTTTTGCATGGTCTTTTACGAATGCAGTTCGACCACTGTACAGAAACTATATCTTAGCGACGTTTAGGTGTCAACCTCTTAATTTCTTTCGGTATTCATCAACATAGAAATCAATCTCCTCGTGAAATCCATCAAGGATATTTTCAACCATATACGATAAATACTTATGTCGTTTTGCAAACCCATCAGCGTTCACTTCCGTAATACCGAAAAAGTTTAACTGCCCTTGCAGTGTTCTTTCTTCCTTTAACTTTGGTCGCAAATTATAAAACACACCCATTCTTGCAATCTTGAAGCAAAATAATTGCAAGTCGAACTTCTGACGATTCATCTTTTCTTCCGCTGTGGAATAAAGGATTTTTGCAATGTACTTGCAGACCTCAGCAAATGCCTGCGTATTATCCCGATAATCACCCCAAACCAACAATTCACAGTATGCTTTGCATGCTGGACATTCAATTGAAGCAATGGCACCGCAACGGTCTTCCCATGATGGACCTTTCTCACCAGTGCCTTTCGGATCCTCGGTGTATTCAATCGCTTTAAGGCCGATCTGAGTAAGCCACTCCAAATTTGTCATTTTTTCCGTTACTGCACTCATCCCTATCCCCTTAAACCTTTAACTTTTCAACTTGAATAATCAACTTCCCGCCTTTTTCTGATGGCAACCGCTTCACAAGCAATTCATCCACCTGAGAATCATCCAGAATCAGCCCACCTTTCGACAAAGCGTCAAAGCATGGTTTTACGATGTTGTCGATGTCGCGTATTTTCGCATCAGGTGGCGCGTATTCGATCTTTACTCGAACTCTGCCCTGATACCCCGCTGGCTCTATAAAACGCTTCATAACGTCAATAAAGTGGATTGCACGCTTACTTAATCGATTGGTCTTGTTCGCCCCACGTATCCAGTAGTGATTCACCGAAGGAGGTGTGATTAAAACTTCACACCAGAGCAACTCATCATTCATCACACCAAATCCTTTCCCTTCGACCAGATGGGCCGGAACCTTTGGCATAAGATCTGGATTGGATTTCTTTTTCCCCGACTTGGCTGTTACGCCAAATCGAGGGCCAATACCGGCTTTTCGTGCCTGTGCTGCGGTGATACGGAGATTAGTCATTGGCACCTCGCAGGGCTTCTAAATTCTCAATTTGAGCCTCGATAACATCCGCAAACTCACTATCATCAGACCACAACTCAAATTCATTTCTTATACTGGTGGTAAGTTTCTTGTATTCATCAATTCGCTTTTGCTGGCCCTCAACCTGCTTCTTCTTCTCGATATAACAAGCCTCCATGTTGTTGAGCTGGGTTTTTAGGTTGTCAACCTTAGCCACTTCCATATCAATAACATTGCCGAGAACCTGTTTTGTGGTGCTTAATTCATTTTCTAGTTTCTCAATCTTGGCTTGTTGTTCATCACGCACCGCAGCGACAGCACCGACAAACGCAATCCATCCAGCATTAAATTCATTTGATTTGGTTGTGCACCGAAAGCCGTTTTTCTTGGCATTAAGATCAATAAACCCGTGTTCTTCTGCGATTTTGCAGTACATCTCGTACTGTTGCTCAACATCGGTAATAAAATCATTCATCCCAATCACCTCAACATCAGCACACAAACACTTGAAAGGCGTTCCATCATCTAAGCGCCCAAATACCCGACCATCTTCAACACGATCCAATACACCGTACCCAGTGAAGCGTTTGCCTGAATAAATTGTTGCTGATTCACTTACGAAATCTACTTTTACGCGATCGCCTTTATTCATCCCTTCACCTCAAATAACTGTTTAGCTTTACCACTCAGGTAATATCGATTTTCTAGGCCTTCACTGTGTTTTGCATACAGAAGCCCCATCTGAACCAAATTTTTTAAATAGCGCTGTACAGCACGTTTCGTCACCTGCGGCATTACCTGTAGCTGTATTTCTGATGCTGTTGCTACTGATGTGTTTTTAACAACTAAAAGAACATCGATTCCACGCTCTAGCACGGCGGCGCTATTGAGCTTTGAAAATGCTTGATTCACACCCCACCCCCTAACTCTTCAACTCGTACCGACTCGATTCTTTGTTGAAGGATTTCGTTCATGCCGCACCACCTAAGTATTCAAATGCGCCTTTCGCCACGACTGGAACCTGTCCATTTCCAATGGCTTTAAGCCTGTCCACCCGATTGGCCACCCCATTAGCCACTCGACCCAATCTGGATTCAATGCCCCAGATGTGTCCGACCCGCTCATAGAAAGCCCGATCTGCTTGCCCTTCGCGATCCTCCGCTGGATCACAGGAGAACCAAGATTGCCTCGATCTCGACAATCCGATGCCTGAGGTGTGGGCCATGTTTTTACTATCGACACCAGGCTGGGGCTTTTTCGCCTTCTCTCCGAAGGGCAATCCTTTCGTGTTGAGTCTGATGCTCTTGGTGTGGGCAACAATCCAGATTCGATCACGCTGATGGGGCGCTCCAAAATTGGATGCTGAAAAACGCGCCCATTGAGTGTCATACCCCATTTTGGCAAGGTCACTAATGACTCGGGCAAGTCCTCTGGAAACAAGCATTGGTGAGTTTTCCACGAACACGTATAGAGGTCGTACTTCACCAATAATTCGTGCCATTTCTGACCAAAGGCCGGAGCGCTCCCCATTAATGCCTGCGCCTTTACCTGCAGAGCTGATGTCTTGGCATGGAAATCCGCCAGATATAACGTCAACAATTCCTCGCCAAGGCCTTCCGTCAAAACTGCACACGTCAGACCAAATTGGGAAAGGCGGGAGAATTCCATCGTTTTGTCGTTGCGCCAAAACTTGTGCTGCGTAGGCATCACGCTCAACTGCGCAGACTGTATTCCACCCCATGAGATGCGATCCGAGTATTCCACCACCAGCGCCTGCAAATAATGCAAGTTCACGCATAACGCCCCCCTACATCCCTTTCTCTGGTCTGTGTTAATTGCTTGTTGTGATGACGAGAATGATCCGCATGACTCATCAATTGAAGATTCTCCAACCTGTTGTCTTGTTTGTTCCCATTCACATGGTGAACACATTCCCCTGCAGATAAAGGTCGTTTTAGGTGGCATTCCATCACCATCACATGCACCATCATTTCTTTTCGCCCATTGGCGTATGGGTGCTTGGCTGCATACATCTTTAAGTAACCGTCTTTCGTGAGCCGCTGCTTGTATTGTTTGGACTGCAAGCCAGTTTTCTGACCAGCACGTCCCTTTGCATTGTTCTTTTGACGACATATTACTGAGCAAAAGACTTGCTCTTTCCGCTTCGGTTTGAATTCTTGGTTGCAAATCGGGCAAGTATTCATCCATTAATCTCCTTGAAAAGAGCCAACTCATTTAAACCACCTCTATTTTTGTTTTGCTTAAGCCAATCAATCGCAAGGCTGTCATGTTTATTCTTCACACCCCACCCCCTACTTTTTCATCCAAAAAACGAACTGCTTGCGGCAATTTCTTCTGTTCAGCCTGTAAAACAGCCTTGTACTCCTCAAAATCATCAAACGGGTCAATGTGCTGCATTTCCATAGATTCCCAAGGCTGCGTTTCTTTCACTTCCTCGGTCATCTTGTTCACATTGCGCTTGATGTGTGGTGCAAGCTTCGCAAGTGCTTCTTGAGCAATAGTCTTGTATTTCAAAGAATCGCTTTGGATTTCAGCGCTAGTTTGTTTGTGTTCAAGTTGAAGTGCTGCTTCAGGTGCTTTTAAAAACCCATCAACTTCTGCTTGCTTGATCGCTGCAATCGCTTGGTCCTTATCAGTTCCAAGTGAAGTGACATAAATCGGCTTCAATCCTTGGTCTTTGGCTTGAGTTACAAGTCGGTCATAAGCATCACAAAATATTTTCTTGGCTTCAGCACGCTGATACTTGTCGCCAGTCTTGATTAATTCTTCACAACGGCTGAATGCTTGGGCCATTTGCTCAGTCCAGATCACTGTTAATTCTTGACCATCAAAGCCAATAGACTTTTCAGCAATCGCCCATGCTTCATGTGAACCTAACCAGTCGTCGGTCTTTGGTTCGCACCATGAACGGAATTCAGGAATTGTCGGTGGCCACTGTTCTTGCAGCATACGAGCATAACCACGGGCAAAATCCTCCATGCTCAATCCTTGATAGGCTTCAACCATGGCTTGCTTGAGTTCGTCTTCATGGACACCTGCCCATTGGTCGATAAACTTCTTGCCGTAGTTAATGCGCATTTTATTAATCAGACGTTGAGCGTCTTCTTTGGTGAACTCACGCATGACCCACCTCTTCAATCAGTAACGACTTTTTTGGTGTGACATCCCGCTCACCAAATGCTTGTTGTTCAGCTTGTCTCCAGCGATTGTGTTCAGATGCGGTTTTTTGGGCTGCTGTTTGGAAGGTGTGTTGATTAGGGTTTTGATTTTCTATTTGCTCGTTCACATACCAAGCGGCTTTAAATGCACCCCATGGGTTTTGACGTTTCAAACAGTAATCAATCGCCTGATCCAAACTTAGGTTTGCTTTTTGAGATTCAGCAATAAGCATCTCGAAAGCGTTTTTGGTATTTACCGCCTTCTTGGCTTTTCGTACTTGCATGAACTCAGATGCTTGTTCTTCAGATACACCTAATTTTTTAAGTTCACTTTTGAATACAAATTTCGGTGAAACCGAAACTGGGGTATCAGTAATAGGGGAACAGGAATCAGGAATCAGGTTAAGGGAATCAGCAGGATCGCTTCCGTTTTGATCGTGATTAATCTCGATATCTTCTAAGTTGTCTGAAAACATTACATTTTCTGCATCATTTTGGTAAATGTCAGGAATGTCTGATCCTTTCTCTTTTTCATTCTTGTGTGGGTTTTGGTGCTTGTTAAAATTAAGCACTTTCCCAAATGTTTGACCTTGTACCGAATAGATCGAGATAAATCGCGATTTCTCTAGAGCACTCACGAGTTGTTCTATATCACAATCGTCATAAGGCAAAAGTTGAACTTTTAGACGCTTCGGTTTGTATTCAAAACAACCTTTAAAATCCGCAATGGTCCACAAGCCGATAAACAACAAACGCGCCAGTGGTGGCAATTCTGAAAGCTCATCATTTGTGAAAAACTGAGGTTTGATGTTTCTTGCTCTAGCCATTACGCCACACCTCTTAAATTAAACTTAGCCAACTCCCCAGCAATCCACTCAATACCTTTTGGTGTAAACAAGGCGTGATTAAATGCGTGACCTGAATCACTTACACCTGTTTTGACATGGAATCGCTTTGCATCTACATGGTTTTGGTATGCAGTCCACTCGCCATTGAGCTTGTACATAATTCGGTTTGACTCTAAGAATTCACGGAACTTGTATTCCTTGATCTGCAATAGCTTTGCAACCTGACGGAATGTTTTATTGCCATTGCCTGCAACGTATTTGTCCACGAATGCGACTTTTGGAGCTTGGATTTCTAATTGCTGCTGAAGAACCAATTTCTGCTGCTCAGACTCGAGAGCCATTTGCAGGATTTCCATTTTGGATAGTTCGCGGTTTTTGCCTTCTAGCTCATACCATCGCTTAACAATCGCGGCTGTAAATTCAGGACAAAGCTGAGCAACCACAGTAATTGAGTCTAATTTTCCTTGCTCACCAGAAAAAACATAAAAAGTTGTTGGTCGGCCTGCTGTGGCCTTTTCCCCCATTGGGGGTAAAGTAATAACTCCGCGCTCAGCCAGTCTTTCAACTGACTGCTTAACTTTGTCGTGGCGAGATTGAACAAGCTCAGAAATATCCAGAGTGTCCATTGATTGCTCAGAATTTCCGAACTGTGTTAAAATTGGCATGTTCATATTGGTTAGACTCCTTATTGAACATCAAGCTCATCTGTTCGCGCAGATGGGCTTTCTTTATTTGTGGTCGATGTATTCATCGTATTTGTGGTATTACCAAATGCCCTGCTGAGATACTCATGTTGTTTCTTGAACTTCACGAGTTTTTCTATGGCTGCATCCCGAATCCACTCCGAGCGTTTTATGTCGTCCATTGCTGCCAGCGCATCAATCGCCTGCAATGCCTCATGTGTCATGCGGACTGATGTTGAGTCAGTCTTTTTCCCATGCACATCGAGAAAACCTAAATCCAATGCTTCTTGCATTTCATCTACTCCCATCACGCAACATCCTTGTTGCGAACCACGCCTGAAATATGCGGATTTAAGAAGATGTGCGGATACTGGAGTTTTACTTCCGCAGGTATCCCTCTTGTCATCCAGTTTTGGACTCGCTGTTTGCTCTTTAGGCCGAGCATCTCAGCAACTTTTGTTGACCCACCAAGAGCAACAATGATGTCTTTATCAGTATTGATAGACATTTCACTCTCCACTAAACATTTGTGTATTAGATGGTAAACGCTGTGTTTACTGATGTCAAATCATTTGTTTAACACAATTTGTTTACTGCTGGGATAATAAAACCAAGAATAAAAGGGGGTTTGTTATGCACGAATCATTTAAAAGACTGCTTGAAGTAAGCAATGGGTTGAGTCAGGAAGAAATAGCAAGGCGTATTGATGAGTCACCGCAAACGCTGACCAATTGGAAGAAGCGCGGTGTATCAAAAGCTGGGGCTTTAAAAGCGGCCGCTGAGTTTGGCTGTTCTGCAAACTGGATTTTAAGTGGTGTGGGCGATAGCTCTAGTAGTGATGTTTCTCGTGTTGCAGGGTGGGATAGCTCCACTCCACTAGATAGCGATGAGGTTGAAGTGCCGTTTTATAAAGATGTTTTGGTGTCTTGTGGCTCAGGATCGCTTGGCGAAATCATAAATACAGAAACAAGAAAATTGAGACTAAGCGCCTCAACATTAAGGCGTTATGGTGTTGATCCAGCAAATGCGCTTGCATTAACAGCGTTTGGCAATTCAATGACTCCAGTCATAAATGATGGCGCAACGGTTTACGTTGATATAGGCAGAAAAAATGTTATTGATGGCAAGATTTATGCAATATGCCACGGTGGTCTTTTTAAGTTTAAGTACCTATACAGAATGCCAATGGGCGGCATAAGGATTGTTAGTGCTAATAGTGATGAATACAAAGAAGAAGTTTTGACGCAGCAAGAAATTATCGACCAGGAGTTTGAAGTTATTGCTTACGCATTTAACGTGCAAAATTCGCTACCATAGATAAGTAAACAAAGTGAAATTTTAAGACTGCTTATGCGGTCTTTTTTTATGTCTATATAAAACAGTTGTTTATAAAATAAATACACGTTTGTTTATTATAAGTGTTGACTACAGTACACATCATGTTTACTATGAACCTCGTAAACACAAAAAAGCCCAGCAACTTTAGACGGGAACTGGGCTTCAACACAACGAGGTCATTATGACAACTAAATTCAATATTCTCAAGTCTGTATTCATTGCAGCATCAATTAGCGCAGGGATAGCAGTAGCTTACGCTTTCCAGCCTGCTAAGACTTCTATCGAGCTGGAAGAACCTCAAGTCAACATCGCTGCACAGCAATACGAAGTTCAAAGCGTGAATTGCAATCAGGTGTGCATCGCTACTGTCAAAGCTGATGAATACAGCATTTATGTTCGCTATCAAATGGATGATGCTTCAGTAGATCGTACTGAAATCCTGAACGTGGTGCATTCCGATAAAACTGTGAATGCGTATATCGACCAGTACGAAATCCAAAAAATTAACGCTGCGATTGCTGGGGGTGTGAAGTGAGTAAATACCCTATCAAGGTCATGTCGTCAATGCTGACTGGTCGAATTTATGCTGGCCGTGTTAATCCAAAAAACCAAATGTTTATTGGTGAAAAAGACGATGTAACTGATACCGCTGTCAGTGCTGTGGCTCAACACCTCTTAAAAGAGGAAGTGTGTTTACAGTTTGAGTTTAAGGGTAAGACGTATCGACTGGAAGTTCGGGAGGTAGAAGTATGAACACCCAAACCAAACCTGAGTTGTTCGCGCCTTGCTTTCCGATGCTTTCAATCAAAAAGTCAGGCATTGAAGTTGATGCGGACAATGTGCAGTTCTCTTTTGTGGTTGGTAATGAGTCCATTGACTGTGAAATCAAAGCGGTTGAATTGACGGATTCAATTTATGTGGAACAGCAATTTCACCCTGAATTTGGACGTGATGTGGATTACACCAAGCTTGAAGTGGATAACAAAACTTTAGCTTTGGTCACTCGCTCTGACTTTGAAGAAACAAAAATGGGTGTTCAGTTCATTCTAACTGAATCTCAGGTCTATGAGTTGAATGAATGGCTTGAAGCAGATGCGGTTGAAAAATTTGAAATGGCACAAGGATAAGAATATGAATGCAAAATTTGAATTAGAAATCGCGGATCAAAACATTGTTGTATCTGCATTTCGCACACCAGGCGGCACCACTGAATTATTCGAGCGCATTGCTCAAGAAGCGCGTTCACATGTGCCTGATGTGACCACTAAAAAAGGCCGCGACCAGATTGGTTCACTGGCAATGAAGGTAAGCAAATCTAAAACCTTTATTGAGAAGTGTGGCAAGGAATTGGTTGCTGAGCAAAAGGCCCAAATCAAGCTTATTGATGATGACCGAATTGCAACTGTTAAGAAGTTTGATGAGCTACGCAATGAAATTTTGGCACCTCGTGATGCTTGGGAACAGGCTGAAAAGGATCGTGTGGCGAAGCATGAGCATCACATTGCAACTATCCGCATGGTCTCTACCTTAGCAACCGCGGCTGATAGCGAATGGACTGCATCAACAATTAAAGAAGCTATTGAAACGCTTGAAAACCGTGTAATTGACTCTTCATTCGAGGAATACGAAGAACAAGCCAAGCTTGCCAAATTTGAAACATTGGAAGTGTTGCGCAAGGCTTTAGGTGTGCGTGAAAAATTTGAATCCGAACAAGCAGAATTGGAACGTCTTCGCATCGCAGAACAGCAACGCATTCAGCAAGAACGTGAAGCACAAATTGCTCGTGAAGCTGCTGAAAAAGCTACTCGTGAAGCAGAAGAAAAAGCACGTTTTGAAGCTGAACGTGTGCAGCGTGAAAAGCTTGAAGCAGAACAGCGCGAAGCTCGATTGAAAGCTGAAAAAGAAGCAGCTCTTTTACGTGAAGAGCAATTAAAACAGCAAGCCATTGAGCGTGAAAAACAAGCTGAAATTGACCGTCAAAATGCGATTGAGGCTGAGCGTAAACGTATTGAGCAAGAGGCTCAAGCCAAGGCTGAAGCTGAGCGTAAAGCAGCTGAAGCGCGTGAAGCTGATGTGGCTCACAAAAAGCAAATCTGTAGTGAGGCGCTTAAAGGTCTGACTGATCTTGGTTTAACCGTTGATCAGGGTAAAGCTGTTCTAAATGCAATCAATAAAGGCTTAGTGCCTCACGTTTCGATCAAATTTTAAGGAATAAGAATATGAATGCACCAGTACAAGCAAATTTAATCACAGCGCAGATCAGTCAACTTTCTGCTGTGCTTGGTCTGCATAATGTTGACCCAGCTGAGCTTGAGCAGACTTTGATTCAGACTGCTTTTAAATCCACAACGCAAATTACTCGCGAGCAAATGGGCGCACTGCTGATTGTTGCAAGCCAATACAAACTCAACCCTTGGACTAAGGAAATTTATGCCTTCCCAGATAAAAGCAAAGGCATTATCCCAGTGGTTGGGGTGGATGGTTGGTCTCGCATCATTAATAGCAATCCAAACCTGAACGGTATTGAGTTTGTATTTTCAGACAACATGGTTCGCATGAATAAAGCAAAGGTTGATTGTCCTGAGTGGGTGGATTGTTTGATTTACCGCAAGGATAGAGACCGCCCTACCGTTGTTCGTGAATATCTGGACGAAGTGTACCGCGAGCCTATGGGGCAAAATAGCTTTGCTGGCCCTTGGCAGTCACACCCAAAACGCTTTTTACGTCACAAGGCTTTGATCCAGTGCGCACGCTTGGCTTTCGGTTTTGTTGGTATTTATGACCAGGATGAAGCTGAGCGAATCAATGAAAGTGGGTCGGTAAAAACTGTTCAAGGTAGTGATGATTTGGTTTTGCCTGAAGGTTATCAAGACTTTGAAAACGAACATTTAGTTAATCTTAAAAATGAAGCACAGTTTGGCTCAGATCGATTGCAGTTAGCTTATGTGGCATTACCAAAGGGCGGTTGTAAGAATCACTTCTGGACTACCCACTCAGCAGGTCTTAAACAAATCGCAGAGCTTGCAGATCAAGCGCTTTTACGCCAAGGAGAAACCTATGACCATTCTCCAGCGTAGTGAAGGTTGGTTTGCAGATCGCTGTGGCAAAGTGACTGCAAGCCGCATTAAAGACATTGGTGCAAAACCTGTTAAGGGTAAGAAATACAACGCCCTAACATTAACAATTCTTTCTGAGCGCATTACTGGCGTTCAGGAGGAAACTCCAACCTCAAAGGTAATGCAATGGGGTATTGATCAAGAAGAAAATGCAATTGCAGCCTATGAAAACGAGACAGGTAATTTTGTTAAAGGTACGGGTTTAATTGATCATCCAGTTATCAAGCTAAGTGGTGCCTCTCCAGACGGATTGGTCAACTTAGATGGTCAGATTGAGGTTAAGTGTCCCTCTATTGCCACTCATTTAAATACACTGCTAACCAAAGAAATCCCTGTGGAGCATATCCCTCAGATAACTTGGCAGTTGGCTTGTACGCGTCGTGAATGGTGCGACTTTGTAAGTTATGACCCGCGCCTGCCAGAGCATTTGCAAATTGTGATTATCCGAGCGTCTGCAAAAGACTTGGATATTGCAGGTGTTGAGCAGTCTGTAATTAATTTCAATATAGCTGTTGATAAGGCAATGGCTGAGCTGAACGTAGGGTATGAGGTGGCAGCATGAAAAAATTAACTCGCGTCCACCCCCCTTATGAGCGAAGCCTTCATTATCTGGCTTGTCCGCATCGGCTACCGTGGTGTGCGTCACAGCTCAGGTGACACGCATTTTTATTGTGAGGTGGTGAATAAGAACTTTCCTCGCGGTGTGGTCATTATGGCGAACAGGAAGCTAAATAAGATTGCCGTGCGCTTGTATGAAGAATTTAAGAAACATGACCCGTTTAATGAGGTGGCGTGATGTTTAGGGTTGGTCAACTTGCAGTAAATATTGATGAAGGCACAACACACCAGATTCGACACATCAAAATTCAGAATGGTGAGCAGATGTTAGGGTTTGGTAGAAAGCGGTTCGCATGGTGTTTTGCAAAATATTATAGAAAATATAAGAAGGTGGCGTGATGGCAAGATTTATAAAAGTTGAAAACACAGTAGTGAATGTTGATTTGATTTGCGCTGTGACTGAGCGTTTTGTAAGGGAGCGAATCCTAGCTCAAGGTGACGATCAGCCTTTTGATGATTATGTGAGTGTCTCAAAAGGCGTGAATGTGTTTTTTGGAACAACTCTGGAAGATAGCTTTATATCTTTTGAGAATGAAACGGTTGATAGCTTCTTAGCAAAGATTGAGGTGGCGTGATGGAAGATAACAAACTAGAGCCAGCTGAAATTGTGCGCAGTGAAATGGGGACTTGGACACATCCGGTTTATTTAAAATACATGAATGAGCATCTAGAAAACGAAGAATACGCAAGTCGTGGAGAGTGGGAAAAATTTAAAAGCCACTTTGGTGTAGACACTGTGATGTTCTGGATGGAGAGCCTTGTTAATTATGATGATTGGGAAATCATGATGGATGATTGTGATATCACCAAGTGGGACCCGATTGCACCAAACGGCTTTTTCTTAATTGATATCGATTTTAGTGAAGATGATGCCTATGCTATTTTCGCTCGAAATAAACGTGAATGCGAGGTTGCGTGATGGAAGTGCATGAAAAGCGAAAACTTTTAGAAGCGATTGATATTTTGATAAAGCGCCCTGCTCAAGCTGATGAAACAACATTAGGTAATGCAATAGGCTACTTCACAAAGCTTGTGGAAGATTTAACTCAAGGTCAAATAACCTTGCTTCCAGTGCAAAAACAGCAATTAAAAAACGCTATTGAAGAAATAGCTTAATAAATATTTCGAGCAATTATTTGCGCAATTTCAACCATAAATCAGGATTTTGCGCAGATATTTGCTCAGGAGAGTGTGATGGATATTAAAAAATTAAAAGCTGAATTTGAGAAACTTAAATATGTTGAGGAGAAGCTTGAGTATCTTAACTTTGACGAGCACTTAGATTGTTATGTTGAGAAGAGTAACGGTATGCCTGTTGGATTGGCGGCATGGGTAAATGGCGCGTTTTATGGATTCGAGCAAGCAGCCAAAGCCCAAGCGGTGCCTGAAGGGTTTGTTTTGCTACCAATTAAAGATGCTAAATTTTTTAGTCATGATGGTGATAACTACGAAGTTCACGACACTTTGGTGGAAGCAAAGTACGAAGCGGAATGTGCAATCGAGCACTATCGAGAGCGTCTTGCAGATCAATTAAGTGATCCACGATCTGATGGTAATTTTCAAGATGTTGGATATGGAGTTGTTCTCGCCAAGTCTGGATATTCAATTGATCATGTTGTTACCCAAGCCGACATAGATAAAGGTGATTACTCTTATGAAGTAGGCACTGAAATTCTATCTTTGTTCTTGATTGAAGCACAAGAGCCAGCCAATGACTGACAATGAATTAAAGCTCAAGAGAACGCAAATTGAAGCAGTCGCGGTTGTTGGTGTTATCACATTGGTTGTTTTTCTAGCTATTGCAGTGGTGGCTTTTTACTACGTAGATAAGTGGCGCATGGCGGGGTGTTTATGACTGAAATTCAACAAACAAACATTGCTGTAGCTAATTTCATCATTGGTGAGTTGCACAAGGATAAGCCTTTCAATTTGGTGTTAGATGCAGGTCAGACAAGCGCTTTATACAACATAACGAGCGAGTCACATCACTTGCACAGCGGCTTTGTTCGTAAGCTAGAAGCAACTTTAAGACATCGCGTGAACAATAGTACTGGTGTGATTCTTGAGATTAATTGCAATGCCGATTTGTATTATCACGTGCTGAGTAGCTATATCGCGAAGTATGACAAGTTTGGTGTGGTGGAGAGTTTAGGAGAGGTGTCGTGAAACTTTATGAGGCAAAACACCCCTACTACTGCGAATCTCAAAATTATTTTCAGCGAATGGATTCACCTACTGAAACTTATTTTAGATTTGATTGCTGGGAAGATTTCCATAAGGAAGCAAAGGATTGGGATGATGATTGGAATTATTTATTCAGATGGGATTGGGAGTCTGAATGGATTGATGAAGATAGCGGATATGAATCAATACCCGAACATCTCAAGCTGTACTTTTTTAGGCAGCGCAAAGGCTTCCATGTGACTATGCATATTAATGTGACTAAAGAAGATGAGCCTCGAGTCCAAGAATACTTAATTCAAAAGTCAAAAAACTTAAAGGCTACATGGTTTCCTATTTTGAATAGTGATGAAGAAATCAAAGCGGGTAAAAGATTGGAGGTGAAATGATGGGAGCATTGCAGTTTTCAACTTATGACTACTTGTTTTTAAAGCATCGCTCTGTTGTGGTGAAGTTGCTTGATATTGCGGATGAATACTACCCATCCCTAAAAAAAGCAACAGTGCATCAAATGGCGACTGAAAACAAGTTTCCATTCCCAGTGTTCAAACTGGATCAGAAAAGCCGTACAGCGCCATATTTCGTAAACTTGCGGGATTTGGCAGATGCGCTAGACAAAGAGCATCAAAGCGCATCAAAAGACTTTGCTACATTTCACCAATGATCTGTAGCAGGTCATTCAATTGCAAAATGTTTGCCCTTTTCTTCACCGACACATATCGCTCAAGGCTGCTCCATGTGTCGTGCAATGTGACTTGCTGTATTTGTGGAATAGTCAAGCCACTTTCGGCAAGTCGTGTTGCTCCCTCATGCCTTAAATCATGAAACCTAAAGTCGCTCATGCCTAGAATATGGCAGGACTGGTTAAACTCGGACGCTATGGCAACGGCAGACAGTGGTACAAGTAAATCACTATCACCAGCCATCTTCAGCATTCTCGCTCTTGTGTCATCCTGCATTAAAAGCTCAATGATTTTTTGGCAGTCTGAAAGCACATTAAAATGCTTGTGATTCCCTTTTGAGCCGTTAGGGTTTTTTAAATCTCGAACCATCCACGATTGATGATCTTTATCGTAATCGCTTAATCGAATCCTAGTTATCTCTGCTTGTCGCCTGCATGAAAAAATAGCGAATAGGACTATCAGGTGCATCGGGTATGCAGTTCGCCCGCGATTCCATTTATCAAGATAATGCAGCAATAGGTTTTTCAATTCAGCATTAGATAGTAGTCGATCTCGCTTGTCTGACTTCTTGATCTGACGAGTCTTTCTGAGTTGCAGGCAGGCATTGTTAAATTCATTCAAATTGACATTGATACGCCACATCACAGAAGCGTGGGTCAAGATGGATTTAATATTTTGAAGCTCATTCAAGATCGTTGATGGCAAGACTGGATCAAGACCTAATTTGCTATAACCTTTCTTTCGTAGAGCTACATGTTCAGAAACATGGGTAGCATTAATTTGCTCTAAATGCACTCTAGCAATAGGCAGCTTCGCAATTAAATCAAGCGACCTGTTTTTAGTGCGACCAAATTCATCACCGACTTCTTCTTTATATTTCGCAATAGCAGCAGCAATCGTCATTGACTTATTATTGATACCGAGCAAAATATCAGGATTGTCTATTATTTCTTGCTCACGCTTGTTGAGCCAGTTTGATGCAGTGCGCATGGTGCCAAAGGTTTTGCTTTCCTTGTATTCTGGCAGACCAGTACGTCTAATGCGTATTTCAGCACGATAACGAATGACACCACTAACGCTTTTGCGCTGTGTGATTGTTCCCATTTTTACGCCATTTAATGTTTTTCTCAGATGGCGTAAATTATGGCGTAATTCGATATGCTTTAATACTCGTTAATCTGTATTAATCGTTATTAATCGACTAGTGACTTATTAAATTAAAGTGCTGTAATTTATAATAAAATACATAATATATTGATAATTAAAAGGTATTTAGCATTTACATTGATGTGATGCAGGACTGGATTAATGAACATGCTTGGGGCTCAACATGGCAACGTGAAGGTGTCTTACCACGTAAATATCGCTCGTTAATTACCATTGCATTTTTGACGGCACAAAAAAGTCCAACTGAGCTGAAAGGTCACGTTCGTGGTGCGTTGAATAACGGTGCAACGGTTGAAGAAATTCAAGAAGTCCTTTTACACAGTTTGCCTTATTGCGGCGCACCTGCGACTCAAGAGGCGTTCCGCGCTGCGCTGGAAGTGATTCAGGAATATCAAAGCCATTCATAAATAGATTATGCGCCATACAAAAGCGTTTTTTGCAGTCGCATGGCGCGATTCATCTGGTTTGGCTATGCAGCATTTTTCCCTAGCCAAACCATTTCCATTAAAAGGCTTTGGTTACACTCATGCCAACGCTAAAGTTTCGACCATCGGCAGGTTCAAAGAAGCGACTATTGCTGTCATTCACAATCACTGAGCCAACATAGTTACGGTCAAACAAGTTATCGACTCGGGCATAGCTGTTTACTTTCCAGTCACGGTTTACCCATAAGTAGCCGACATTTGCAGCTACAACGGTATAACTTGGCGCAGTATCCGAATTGATATCATCGACATAAATTTTATCCATATAGCGTGCTTCTAAGCCAGCTTGAAAGCCCTGTTCAGGTTGCCATGCAATACGGGTAAACACTTGGTTTTTGGCAATTCCGGGAATCTTATTTCCTTTATTAATGGCTTTCGCATAAGGTTTCGTTGAATCCTTTGGATTCGCTATTTCTGCTGTATAACTATCAAATTCAGCATCAATATAACTAAAGCTCGATTGTATGTTGAGTTCTTTCCAAATCGTTTGTTGCCATGAAAGCTCTAAACCTTGTCGTGTGGTTTGATCTGCATTACGAAAAGTCGCACGACCATCACGTGTTCCCGCTGTCACTATATCGTTTTCTGTATCTGTCTGGAAAACAGCTAAAGTGAAGAGCCCGAATGGATTCTGCGACTTTAGACCCAGCTCATAGTTATCACTACTTGCTGCTTTTAACGCAAAATTCATACCCGATTTCGAAGGATCAGTGTTATAAGCCATTTCGGTAAAGGTTGGCGTTTCAAAGCCTTTGCCATAACTGGCATAGGCATAAATTTCAGGTAAAATTTCCCAGCCTAAAGCTACAGAAGGCAATAATTTTTGATAATCCGTTGAACCACTGTCATCACCATTTTTATCAAGGATGTAATGATCATCTGACTCATAATGTACATTGCTATAGCGTAAGCCTGTATCAAGATGCCATGTGGGTAAGAATTGCCATGAGGCTTGTACATACGGATCTAAATTCCACAGGGTATTATTTTCATTTCGGCGTAAATCACCTTTCACGCCAAATGTACCCGCATGATTATAATTGTTATAACCTTTACGGTCCTCGACCATCCGGTCTAAAGCCAGTCCTGCAACCAAAGTTGTATTCGGCAAAAGTGCTTTTCCTGTCCAGCGAAAATCTGCGCCATAGTAATCTCGGTCAAAATCAATTACTCCACCTGCATGGCGAGGATTGAGTTGTGAAGAATTCGGTATACATTTGCCTGTATTTTCATTTATTGCACACTCAGGAATCGACTGATATTGTACGACTTGTCGGTTTCCCAAATAGAACATGCTATACAACTCTTGCTGGTCATTCAGCGGTTTAGTCCACGTCAGTCCTGTTTGGGTTTGTTCAATTTCTTTACGCACATTATAAGTATTGGTACGGTCATTCACTTGTTTCGGATTAGCTTTCCACTGCTCACGACTGAGACCTTGCGGGTCGTCAGCATCAATATCGACACGGTTCATCACCCAGTTGATTTTACTGCCATCGTCTAAGTTCCATGTTAGTTTGGCATTATTTAATACTTTTTGTGCAACACTATGGTCTCGAAAACCTTCGGTATCAAAATAAGAAGAACTAATCACATAAGCAGGTTGATTGGCCTGTTCGGAACCCCCTTGTAATTGGATATTGGCTTGTTGCTTATGATGGCTGCCTGCATTGAGTCCCACTTGAATTGAGTCTTTCCCTTGTCCTTCTTTGCTCTCAGCTAAAATGGTTCCACCTGATGAGTTACCATATAAAGATGAAAATGGCCCTGTCAGTACTTCGATGTGATCTAAACTATTGAGGTCAATATTGGAACTTTGCCCTTGACCATCAGGCATGGTCGCAGGAATACCATCGACATACATCCGAATGCCACGTACGCCGAAAGTTGAACGAGCGCCAAAGCCACGCATCGAAATCTGTAAGTCTTGCGCATAGTTTTCGCGGTTATTAATTTGTAAGCCTGCAACCCCTTGTAATACTTCGGATAGGTTCACATTGGCATTGTTTTGTACTGTAGCCGCTTGGACTTTTTGAATGGATGCAGAAGTCGATAACAACTCGCTATCGGTATGTACCGCTTGGACGGTGATGACAGGAAGTTGATATTCTGTCGCTTCTGCATAAGCATGCATAGATTGTAAAATAACCGCTGTCAATAAGGCTTGTTTAAAAGGCGCAGGCATCAAATAAGTTAATCGCACAATATTTCCTTGCTTGTTATTACCATAAAAATGGGAAGCCTATCATCTCGGCAGGCTTCCCATACAATAAAACGTTTTAATCGGCTAAGCTATACGCAACCACATAATCACCATGATCAGGCGACTGACGTGCCCCACCTGCGGAAATGACCACATATTGCTTGCCTGTTTTTGGAGAAATATAGCTCATTGGTGTACCTTGGCTACCTACGGGTAAACGCGCTTTCCATAACTCTTCACCATTAGATGAATTGAAGGCGCGCAAGTAGAAGTCTTGTGTTGCAGCAAAGAACACTAAACCACCTTGCGTCGCCATTGGACCACCAATAGTTGGCATACCAATCGGCGCTTTTAAGCCCATTTTGATGCCCATTGGACCAGTATCTTCAACCGTACCTAAAGGCACCTGCCAGGCCACTTGACGGGTTTTCATATCAATCGCCGTCATGGTTCCGAAAGGTGGTTTTTGGCATGGAATGCCCAATACCGACATAAAGCGGTTTTTATTCACTTTATACGGTGTACCTTTCATTGGCACTGCGCCCATACCAGTGTTGACCTTCTCTCCGCCACTGGCTTCAAGTTTTAAGTCTTCAGGCGTTTGTTTAATCAGCTGAATCCACAGACCTAGGCGCATGTCGTTGACAAACATATAACGATGCGTTGGGTCAAATGCAATACTGCCCCAGTTCATCCCACCCAGTGATCCCGGAAAACTTAAAGATATATCAGAACCCGGTGCTGTAAAGAGACCGTCATAACGCATAGACTTAAAGTTAATGCGACACATCAACTGGTCAAATGGCGTTGCGCCCCACATGTCCGATTCAGTCAAAGTTTGATTGCCAATCTGTGGCATTTCAACTGAACGTGGCTGAGTTGCACTGTATTGCTCATCAGGGATATCTGCAGCTTTTACAGGTTGCTCAACCACTTTGGTTAAAGGCTTGCCTGTCACACGGTCAAGTACAAAGAACTGACCAGACTTGGTGCCAATGACAACAGCAGCTTTGGTTTGCCCATTTTGCATTGGAAAGTCGACCAAGCTTGGCTGCATGGGTAAATCAAAGTCCCAAAGGTCATTGTGAACAGTTTGATAAACCCACTTTTCTTTACCTGTGGTTGCATCCAAAGCCAAAACAGAAGAATTGTACTTATGATCTACAGGTTGACGGTTTCCGCCCCAAACATCGACTGACGAACTTCCCATCGGTAAAAACACCGTGTTCATTTGCAGGTCGTAGGACATTGCAGCCCAAGAGTTTGCCGAGCTACGTTTATAGATTTCACCGGCTTTGTTGCACAAACCTATCTGTAAAGGGTTTTTCAGCGATATAATTTTCAAATGAAGAAGCCTACACACAAAATCTACCGCACAACCAATTGGCCCGCATATAACCGAGCACTCATGAGTCGCGGAAATATTGCCATTTGGTTTGATCCTGCTACGCAATGGTATGCGCCATCAAAAGGCAAACAAGGGCGAAATCAAACCTACTCCGACGCAGCCATCCAATGCTGCTTAATGATTAAATCCTTATTCCGTCTGTCTTTACGTATGGTCACTGGCTTTGTGCAAAGTCTGATTAAACTTTGCGGATTAAATTGGATAGCTCCAGATTACACCACGCTTTGTAGAAGACAAAAGCATATTGATATTGTAATCAGCTACCAAAAAGTAGCGATGGACTGCATCTACTCATGGACTCTACAGGCATGAAGTTTCTAGGTGAGGGCGAATGGAAACGCAAGAAACATGGACTTGAATATCGTCGCCAATAGCGTAAATTACATATTGGTATAGATGATAAAACCCTACAAATACGAGCAGTTTAGCTTACAACCAATAATGTCAGTGATTCACAGGTGCTTGGTGATTTACTTAATCAGATTCCACAAGATGAGCGGATTGACTCTGTTTATACCGATGGAGCTTATGACACCAAGCAATGCCGTCAGGTCATTGCAGATCGGCAAGGGCATGCGGTGATTCCACCTAGAAAAAATGCGAAACCATGGAAAGATACAAAGAGTAGCTCGCTAGAGCGAAATGAATTACTTCGAACAATTAAACGTTTAGGCAGGACACTATGGAAAAAATGGTCAGGCTATCATCGGCGAAGTTTGGTTGAAACTAAGATGCATTGCATCAAATTATTAGGAGATAAACTCAGTGCAAGGAGTTTTGATAGCCAAGTGAATGAGATCCATGCACGTGTAGCAGTCCTTAACAGATTTACGGAATTAGGTCGACCACTTACCCAAGTTACGCCTTAAATTTGGCTCAATTAGGGGCGCTTTGCATTTCAAATCTTTGTGCAACAAAGCCCATCGAAAATGGCATTATTGTCCCCACAGATTGGTGGGCAATTGTGTTTAACCCATCCTTCCCCTACCGATTTGCCCATATGGCAGCAGCGGCCTTCCTCGTCTCATCACTTTTGGTGGTTGGCACCGCCGCATGGCATTTACTGAAAGGTCGTCGTGATGAGTTGGTGAAAAAGTCTTTTTCTATGGGTTTATGGATGGTACTGGTCACGTCTTGCCTACAAGTTGTGATTGGGGACAACCACGGTTTAAATACCTTAAAACATCAACCTGCAAAATTGGCAGCCATTGAGGGTCATTGGGAAACCAATCGTGATCATGGCATGCCTTTATTACTGTTCGCTTTACCGAATATGGAAACAGAGTCGAATGATTTTGAGATTGGTATTCCCAATCTGGGCAGTTTGATTCTGACGCATTCCCTAGAGGGTCAGGTCACTGGTTTAAAAGACTTCGCAGCTGAAGACCGTCCGAATGCACTGATTGTGTTTTGGAGTTTCCGAGTCATGGTCGGCTTGGGCATGTTAATGGTTTTACTCTCATTAACAGCACTGTGGCTACGTAAAAAAGGCTCTCTATACGAAAGCAGTTGGTTTCATAAATTTGCCATCATTATGGGACCTACAGGTTATATCGCGCTCCTAGCAGGTTGGGTCACTACAGAAGTTGGCCGTCAGCCTTGGGTCGTGTATGGCGTCATTCGGACTAAAGACGGTTTATCGCATACAGTCACCGCAGATCAAGTCGGCTTGAGCCTGATTATTTTTGTTCTGGTCTATACCGTCGTCTTTGGCGCGGGAATTTACTACATGCTGCGCTTGATCAAATTAGGCCCTGCTTTTTCTACGCCTTTAGATGCCGTGCAAGATACTGGTCCGGGGCATTTTAAAACCCCTTTACGTCCACTCAGTGCTGTTGAAGAATCTATCGATACCACTGATCCTTCTGCTCAAAATAGTAAGGAGAAACCACATGATTGATCTCGCTTTGGTTTGGGTCGGTATCATCGGGCTCGGGGTACTCATCTATGTGGTTATGGATGGTTTCGACTTAGGCATTGGCATTCTGTTTCCCTTTATGAACGGAACGCAAGAACGTGATGTGATGATGAATACCGTCGCGCCCGTTTGGGACGGTAATGAAACATGGATGGTCCTGGGTGGTGCTGGCTTATTCGCTGCATTTCCTTTGGTCTATTCAACCGTTTTATCGGCACTGTATTTACCCATTATCTTTATGGTGGTTGCCTTGATTTTCCGCGGCGTAGCGTTCGAGTTTCGCTTCAAAGCCACGCGCACCAAATACCTCTGGGATCTCGCGTTTATCTGGGGCTCTATCTTATCGAGCTTTTTCCAAGGCGTGATTTTAGGGGCTTATATCCAAGGTATTCAGACCACCAATGGTATTTACAGCGGTGGTGGATGGGACTGGTTCACGCCATTTACATGTTTTACCGGTCTAGGTGTCGTGGTGATGTATGCCACTTTAGGCTGTGGCTGGCTCATTTGGAAAACCGAAAAAGAGATACAGCAACGGATGTTTCATCTCATGCCTCGGCTGATTATTGCTTTACTCATTATCTTCGGTGCCGTGAGTTTATATACGCCGCTGACCCATCCTGAAATTGCACAGCGTTGGTTCTCTCTACCGAATCTATACTATTTTAGCCCAGTGCCAATTTTAGTCTTACTGTTTGTTGGCTTGATTCTATCGGCGTGCAAAAAGCAGCATGAACTAAAACCGTTTATCTATACTTTGGCTTTAGTCTTTTTGGCTTTTACTGGCTTCGTCATCAGCTTATGGCCCAATATTATTCCGCCATCGGTCACTATTTGGCAGGCCGCTGCACCTGAGTCAAGTTTAAAGTTCACCTTGGTGGGGGCTTCAATTCTCATTCCGATCATCATTGCCTATACCTTCTTGTCCTATTGGGTGTTCCGTGACAAAGTACGTATAGGGGATCAGGGTTATCATTAATTGAGGAGATAGACATGAAAAAATTTGTTGATCGACTCAGCCCACGATTATGGTTTATTTTATTGTGGTGCTTTGGCTTTATTTCTCTCGCACTGATTGCGGGTTTCTTTAAGCTGTTGCTGAGTTTTGCTTACTAAAGCCAGCCAAGCATTTTTTATGAATTAGGCACGGGACTTTCAATACATGTCCTGTGCCTTTTAATTGCAGCGAACCCATATGTATAAATCAGAAAAACTTGCGCTCAGCCTGAAACATTTGATTGAAAGTGGTTTTTGGAAAGCCAACGATAAACTGCCTTCACTACGTCAACAAGCTGAAACATCGGGTTTTAGCCTGATGACGGTGATGAATGCCTATCAAGAACTCGAAGCGCAAGGGCTGATTTATTCACAAGAAAAACTCGGTTACTTTGTGACAGGCGATGGACGCTCAGACAGCAACTCCAATAGTGTCATCCTCAACGAAAAAATTGAAATCAACTCTAAAATTTTCAGATACTTAAAATCGATCCAATCTGAACAAATGGTTCCCTTTGGCATTGCCTTTCCCAACAGCCAACTGCTCTACTCTGCCAAGCTGATGCAAACGTTGGGACAACGTGCCAAACACCGTCTTAGTTATGAACAGATGCCAAGTTTACCTCCCGGAAACTTTGAGCTACGAAAACTGATTGCGCAGCGCTACTGTATGCAAGGGATTCCAACAGACCCGTCCGATATCGTAATTACCTCGGGCGGATTAGATGCTTTAAACCTCTCCTTACAAGCTATGACCCAACCGGGTGACTACATTTTACTTCAAAAAACAATATTTTATGGCGCATGGCAAGCGGCTGAACATTTGGGCCTGAAAGTCATTAGTATTCCTGAACATGAAGAACACGGTATTGACCTTGAAGCTTTTAAAGATGCAATTGAACGTTATCCAATTAAAGTCTGTCTGCTGATGCTCAACAGTCACAACCCAATTGGTTTTACGGTCAGTGACGACATCAAATACCAACTGGCAAAGCTACTGCACGAGCGCGATATTTATTTAATTGAAGACGATGTTTATGAAGAACTTTATTTTGATCATAAAAAACCGCTGTCGATGAAATACTTTGATCAGAAAAATTTGGTTTTACACTGCTCTTCTTTTTCAAAAACTTTAGGTGCGGGTTTTCGGATTGGTTGGGTCTATGCGGGTAAATTTTCGGAGCATATTCAGCATCTACAGCTGATGAGCACGCTTTCCGTCAACTCATTTATTCAAAATGCCTTGGTCGATTATTTATCGCATCGACACTATGAAAAGCACTTAAAAACTTTGCGTAACACCTTAAAACGTCTCAAAAATCAGTATTACACTTATTTATCTGAACATTTGTCTGAAGATTATCAAATTCATTATTATCCATCGGGCTATTTTTTATGGATTACCTTGCCTGAGCAGATCAATGGCAATTTAATTTATGAGCAGCTCTTAGAGAAAAATATCAGCATTGCGCCCGGCTCATTATTTTATCAAACGGATAATATTCCACATCATATTCGGATCAATTGTTCATTTGAAATCAATGAACGTATTCAAAATGCCTTAGATGCCTTGATCCAATGTATTTATCCAGAAGCATTTGAATAAAAGTTGAATGGTTTAAATCCAGACTGATTTAAACCATCTTTTTATTTGAAGAGACTCACTGCCCATACTGCAAATATCACCATCCCAGAGATAAAATGACATGATCAGATCATGTCATTTCTCTCAAGCTAGGTATAGGATTTCTCAGCACTCATATTCTGAAAATAGGTGCGATAGATATAGACACAGCCAAGTGAAAAGCCAGCCATCAGGCCGGATGCAACAGGTAAATGCATCACACTGTCTTGTGGAAAGACAAAAACCAAAAATGGAAAGGCATATACCGCAGGAATGCGCATATCAAAGAGCTTGAGCAAAAGAAACATCAAGGGCATATATATGAGGGTGAGCAAGATCCAATCTTGAATCCACAACTGCATAAGCACGGCCATTGAAATCGACAGTGTCAACGCAGCAATCTGCTTAAGGCACATTTTCAACGAATACATCATCATATTTAATGATTCGTACACCACCACTGTAATCGGTGGAATCAGCGCCATCGCTTCAACCTTGAAAATAGCGGCGAGTGCAAAACCGATTAAGGTAATACTGGCATATACACCTATTTTTCGTCGATCAAAATTGCCTTTCTTCTCCACGCCTTGGTTCAGTTTAAAGAGCACAACACTCAACATCAGGATAAAACTGGTGGCAAAAATCGAAATCAAAAACGATATTTCATAGGCTTGGGTCACAATCGGCAAGAAACCTGTGGCCAGTGCGGGCGGTAATATATAGTTAAACATCCGCATCACGAGCAACATAGCACAGAGAACCAAAACCAGTTTGAACAAATATGAAATCGGCATCAAATTAATACAGAACCCGATTACAGCGGTCAAACTGGGTAAAATAAAAATTTTATCTGGCTGATTCAGCCACTGTTTATCTCGATAGACCCATAGCCCAACGGCCATCGCCGCCATTTCAGGCAGAATAATTTCACGATCATTCAGTCCATAGGCAGCCGCCACCATGAGTACTATAAAGACAAAGGCCGCGAGATAGCTTTTGGGGCTTAAGATTGTCTTTGCATGTGACATAGGATTCATATTCGATTCCTTATTGATTTAAAACGATATAAAGCCAAGTAAATACTTCGTCACTGCAATCAGCGATGGCGCAAATAGCACCATAATGATTCCTGAAATAATCATCGAGAGACTGGCAATGACGCCTTCCAATTCATGCCGCTGTCTTGCCCGAGCTATGCCCATAGCATGTGCGGCATTACCTAGTGCTGCGCCCGAAGCAAGATGATTTTTATATTTCATCCAAAGCAAAAGGAGATCTCCCAACAACATACCGACCAAACCTGTAATCACAGTAAATAGCGGAATCAGGCTGATAGAGCCCCCACTTTTTCGGTAAGCACCAAAGCGAAAGGAATCGAAATGGAACGCGCCAACAGGCTATTTTTAACGATGTCATCAAAATCCAATAGGCTCGCCAAAAACCAACTGCTGAAAATACCCACCAACATGGCGAGGCTAGAACTGAAGAGCAACACTTTAAAATGTTGCTGAATCATGCGGCGATAACGAAAAACAGGAATAGCAAAAGCCACCGTGATTGGGCCGAGCATGGCCACCAAATATTGGGTATAAAAGTAATAGTCTTGGAACTGATGCTGTAAAAGAAAGATCAGTACGATGCTCACGCTAGGAACAACAATAATGGGGGATAAATAGATTTTTTGTGTTCGAACAAAAAGCTGCTTTGCCATGAAATAGCACAGCACGGTCCAAACCAAGTAAAAAATTCCCCAGAATTCAGTCATACTAATCTTCCAGTTTTGATTCTTGATTTAGCACTGGCTGCTTTAACAACAACCGCACGCTATATACAGAAACCATCATCACCAAAGCGGTGCTGATTAAAATCACCAGCAAAATTTTCCAACCACTGGCAATCAATAAATCCTGATATTGAATCACGCCAACCACTGGCGGAATGAAAAACAGCAGCAGTTCAGCCAGTAACAGATCGGCACCGCGTTCAACGTGGGCTAATTTCAACCATTTCATTTCAAGTAAAAACAACAGCAGAAAAAACCCAAGTACCCCTGATGCCACAGGCAAATTCAGCAACTTTTGTAAGACATCAGCACAGCTCCAAACGGCCAAAATAATGATGATTTGGTAGCTCGCAGTGTTTAACTTCTTCAGCCGAGTTCGGTCATGCAACATCTCAATTTATGTCCGCATAAGCCCGCTCTTTAAACGGCTGGATCGAGACACGTTTGTAGGTTTCTAAAAAAGATTCATGTGCTAAACGTAGATCCAGATAAGTATTTAAAATTTCTTCGAGCACATCGGGAATATCTTCTGCAGGAAATGATGGTCCTAAAATATCACCGATGGATGCATCATGATCTGAGTTACCGCCTAAACTAATTTGGTAATATTCAGCGCCTTTTTTATCGACACCTAGAATGCCAATATTGCCGACATGGTGGTGTCCACACGCATTCATACAGCCTGAAATGTTCAGATCGACCTTGCCTAAATGATATAAAGCATCCAAATCATCAAAACGGCGAGCAATCGCCTCATACACCGGAATAGATTTGGCATTTGCCAATGAACAAAAGTCACCTCCCGGACAGCAAATCATATCGGTCAGAAAGCCAATATGCGCACGGGCCAAATTGCCACGATCCAAGACTTGCCACAGTTCAAACAGATCCTTTTGGCGTACATCGGTTAAGGCAATATTTTGCTCATGCGTGGTTCGCAGCTCACCAAAGGTATATTGGTCAGCCAAATCTGCAATTAAACGCATTTCATCGGAAGTCATATCCCCCGGAGCCACACCCGCCCGTTTTAAGCTGATTGTGACTATGCGGTAGCCCGCGACTTTATGTGCATGGGTATTGATATTGAACCAGTGTTTAAACTTCGGATACTGTTGGAACAACGCCTCAAAATTTTCTGCATCTAAAGGTTCATAGGCAAACGGTCGAAATACTGCATCCATTTGCGCTAAAACACTAGGCTGAACTTTGAGCAGTGTTTGAGTATGTGCAAACTCAGCTTCAACTTTTTCCGCAAAGCCCGCTGGAGTGAGGGCTTTCACTAAAATTTTAATACGCGCTTTGTATTTATTATCACGGCGACCATGCAAGTTATATACGCGCATGATGGCATCTAAATAGGCAATTAAATCTTCACGGGCTAAAAATGGCTTAATGACATGTCCCGCTAAAGGGGTGCGTCCAAGACCGCCGCCGACTTTAATTTGATAGCCCAATTCTCCTGCTTCATTTTCTACCAAATAGACCCCAACATCATGAAAAGTCTTGGCAGCACGATCTTGTTCTGGGTGTGCACAAACCGCAATTTTAAATTTACGTGGAAGGAATGAAAACTCAGGATGGAAGGTACTCCACTGGCGAATCAGTTCACAGGTGGGACGCGGGTCTGTGAGCTCCTCTTCAACGACACCTGCATACTGGTCTGTCGTGGTGTTTCGAATACAGTTGCCACTGGTCTGAATAGAATGCATGTGTACCGTAGCGAGTTCCTGCAAAATATCAGGGACATCTTCTAGCTGCGGCCAATTCAATTGAATATTTTGACGTGTTGAAATATGCGCATAACCACGGTCATACTTCTGCGCAACCTCAGCCACCTTGCGCAATTGCTCAGAGTTCATTAAGCCATAAGGCACTGCCAAACGTAGCATGGGAGCATAGCGTTGAACATATAAACCATTTTGTAAGCGTAAGGGACGATATTCTTCTTCAGTCAGTTTTCCCTCTAAATAACGCTGGGTTTGGTCGCGAAACTGTGCGACACGTTCATTTAATAAATTTTGATCAAAGTCTGTATATAAAAACATGGGGATGACCTAGGTATATGCATCAATATGAAAGAAAAGCTGTTTTGAATAGCGCATCAAAAATGCAAATTAGGCGAAAAAAGTCGCCTGCTTTCGGGACACACCATGTTGTAAACAGGTCTGCATATACTCGGCATAGACCGATAACTTTTCATAAATATGCTCCGCATAGAACATATCTTCAACCAGCTGGATCGCTTGCTGCTGGTTATAACTGCCATAACTCAACAATAACTGCGCATTCAATGTGGCGAATTTTTCACATAAATCGATATATTGCTGATCTTTGTTTTTAAAGAACAATTTCCGCATATTCCATTCACTACTGTCGATGATGGCATCATGCGCATGGGTAGAAATATAGTTAATTTTGACTTTAAAAAACTGTTCCAGCTCTGCAAGTTTTTGTGTATTGAGCACTAATGATGTCACCAAAAAAATCTGAGAGACATCGGTTCGACATAGTGCTTTGATCAATGAAAAATAGAAAAAATCGACATCATTCAATACGCTATCACTCAAATCTAAATAAACATTGAGAGCCTCAAGCACATCATCTATTTTTAGGTTTTGTTTTTGCTCTGCTTGATAGTAACGATTGAGGATATTGAGTACGGTCGGCGTTGCGGGACTGCTATAAATCACAGGATGGTTTAAATTTGCCAAGATAAAAGGCGCAAATAAAAATGCGACCTCGGCATGTTCTGCTTGAATGGCAGATTGCACAATATACTGAACTTTAGCGCTTGAAAAATCACGTAAGACTTTAGCACGCAGCAAAGTTGCTTCTAAGTTTAAATACTGCTGCGCAAGTAGATGTTGCAGTTGATCTGAAAGACCCTGCCCCTCAACCAATTCAGAAATTGTATTCAGTTGCTGTGTTATAAACATTACGCCACCATCAAGATTGTGATCCCTTCTTGAGTCAAATTTTCAGCTATTTTGGTGTGAATGAGTAGCTACAGTAAGGCTTGAAAAAACTATAACAGCGTGCCTCCTTCTCAAGTTTTATAGGTGCAAAACCATCAAAATTAGAAAAATAAATTCGTTATATAAATAGGAGCCCAATTCCATCATGGCGTTATTTTGAGTGCCTAAAAATTCAGAAACGACTTTTCTCTTTTCCTATTTCAAGCAGCCCCTTTAGCCATTGAATATAAGGTGGAATATAGAAAAGAGAATAAAAGTTATGGCTGACAAGACACCTCTAAAGTTGTTTTGATACGCTCTAATACAACGGTAGTTTTAAACCATTGCACATTCACATTATGATGAAAAAGCTGATCACATAAGGCTTGAAATCGACTCATACTTGGCACCAAGAGTACCAACATAAAATCCGCCTCGCCTGTTACGTAATAGCACTGCTGTACTTCTGGAATTGAAAAACTTGCTTTCAACTCGTCAAGGTCAGTCACGTGGGTTTGATTGACGCGAACCTCGACAAAAATTGTAATCACTTGTCCCAATTTGTCGGGATCAAGCACCGCGGTATTGCCAATAATATAGCCACTGTCTCTTAATTTTTGGATGCGACGTTGTACCGAGGCAGTTGATAAATGCACTAAATCGGCCAACTCTCGGAGTGGCGTTAAGCAATCTTTTTGCAGATGCTCCAATAAAGCGAAATCAAATTTATCCAATTGCATGAGCAGCTTCCTGCGAGAAATTTTCTCATTCAAACGGCTTTGTTGCACAAACATTCAAAAGCTAAACTTCTTCCAAGTTATCTAAATTTAAGTGGCAACTTGGGTGTGAGGTCGACCTAAATCTGTAAATTTATTTAATACGGCCACACGTGCATGAATCTCATTGACTTGGCTTTGAAAGTTTCTCGCACGGAGTTTATCGCCTAATAATTTGATGCAATGCATCTTGGTTTCTATCAGACTTCTGCGATGATAGCCTGACCAATTTTTCCATATTGTTCTTCCTAAACGTTTAACTGTTCGAAGTAATTCATTTCGCTCTAGCGAGCTGGTCTTTGTATCTTTCCAAGGTTTCGCATTTTTTCTTGGCGGAATCACCGCATGTGCTTGTCGGTCTGCAATTACTTGACGGCATTGCTTGGTGTCATAAGCCCCATCAGTATAGACAGAGTCAATCTGCTCATCTTGTGGAATCTGATCGAGTAAATCACCAAGCACTTGTGAATCACTCACATTATTTGTAGTGAGTTGAATAGCGCGTATTTGAAGGGTTTCAGCATCTATACCAATATGAAGTTTACGCCATTGGCGACGATATTCAGGTTGGTGTTTCTTACGCTTCCATTCACCTTCGCCTAGAAACTTTAAGCCAGTAGAATCGACGAGTAGCTGGAGACCATTACTGCTTTTTTGATAGTTAATTGCAATATCAATATGCTTTTGTCTTCTGCAGATGGTGGAATAGTCTGGTGCTGTCCAATCTAATCTACAAAGATGAATGAGACTTTGCACAAAGCCAGTGACCATGCGTAAAGAAAGACGAAATAAGGATTTGATCATTAAACAGCATTGGATGGCTGTATCTGAATAAGTTTGATTTCGACCATGTTTACCTTTGGGTTGAGCGTACCATTGCGTCTTGGGATCAAACCAAATTGAGAGATTTCCTCGATTTATTAATGCACTGTTATAAGAAGACCAATTGGTTGTACGATAGATTTTAGGTGTGGGCTTATTCATTTGAGAATTATATTGTGGAATAAGCCTTTAGAGATAGGTTTGTGCAACAGAGCCCTTAAATAATGGTAATTCCTTATCTTTAAAATAGAGAACGCCCGATGAAATTCATTAGGCGTTTAATTTAAATAAGTGTCAGCTTATTTTATAACTAGATGTACTTGACAATCACGATTCTTTTTCTAAATTGCCTTTAAAAAATCAATCTTGCTATTTTTGTCCTTTCACACCATTTTGTTCAATTTGTACTGCGGCTTGCCAGCTAGGTAGTTGGCTTAAACCTGCTACATAACGTTGGATATGCGGATAATTTTCACCTTGTCCCATATGATAAACTAAAGCATGTAGTCCAAAGCCCATCATAAAGTCAGCACCGGTTAAACGGTCTGCCACTAGAAATTCTTTATCTTTTAAATATTCATTTAAATGGCCAAATACTTTATCGAACTCAACTTGAGTATAATTTTCTAGAAATACCAACTTCGTGCCCTGCTTGGTTTCTATCGTATTAAACGTTTTTAACAAAAATGGCAGCATGGCAGAGCTTTCTGAGAAATGAATCCACTGTAGATAATCGACATAAGTAGATTCATCCATATCTGGTGCTAAATGCGGCGCAAGTTTCTGAATTAATAACTCAACGATTGCGCCTGACTCTGCAATAACTTTGCCATCCCATTCCAATACTGGAGATTTCCCTAAAGGATGGATGGTTTTTAAAGATTCAGGGGCCAAATGCGTGCTTGAGTCACGATAATAGCGTTTCAGCTCATAGGGCTGCTTGATTTCTTCAAGTAACCACAAAATGCGAAAAGAACGTGATTGATCTAAATGATGTAGTTTAATCATGATAATTCCTATTTTTTTAAATTTTTACAACCACTTTGCCAAAGTTTTCGCCTTTCAACATACCATTGAAAGCATTGATCGTGTTATCTAAACCTTGCACCATATGCTCTTTATATTTGATTTTTCCGTCTTTCAACCATTCAGACATTTGCTGATAGAATTCCGGATACTGACTGCCATAATCATCAAAAATAATAAAGCCTTGCATGCGAATACGCTTTTTTAAAAGGGTGGAAATAAAGCCTGGTAAACGGTCTAGCCCTTGTGCTTGCTCGGTAGCGTTATACTGGGAAACCACACCACACACCGGTACACGTGCCGCAGAGTTAAGCAATGGCCATACCGCATCAAACACTTTACCCCCTACATTCTCATAATAAATATCAATACCGTTCGGAACTGCTTGTTGTAATTGTTCTGCAAAATTTTTATCATGATGATTGATACAAGCGTCGAAGCCGAGTTCTTCTACTGCATAACGACATTTTTCAGGCCCACCTGCGACGCCAACCACGCGACAACCTTTAAGTTTGCCAATCTGTCCAACCGTAGCACCAACAGGTCCCGTTGCAGCTGCAACGACTAAAGTTTCACCGGCTTTAGGCTGACCAATGTCCAACAACCCCATATAAGCAGTAAATCCTGGCATTCCCAAAATACCCAATGCCCAAGATGGATGTTCAGGTTGCATACCTAAGCTTTGACATGCAGTCCCATTAGAAATTGCGTAGCCCTGCCAGCCATTTCCTGAAAGAACCCACTCGCCTTCTTTGAATTTTGGGTTTTTAGAGGCCACTACTTGACTGACTGTTCCACCGACCATCACTTCGCCAATTTCAACCGGTGCTGCATATGAAGGAGCATCGCTCATGCGACCACGCATATAAGGATCGAGTGACAAGTAAATGGTTTTTAACAATATCTCGCCTTGTTTAAGTTCATTGAGCTCAACTTGCTCAATACGAAAATCGCTGTGTTTTGGCTCACCCACTGGCCGTTTAGCTAAAACGATGCGTTGATTAATAACTGTTCTCACACATATAACTCCATGTTTTATTTAAAAGTATTTCTCTTCACAATCAAAAATTATGATTAAAATTTCTTTACATCCATTGTAGATGAGTTATAATAAAAAACAATACGACTGGTCTATTTTTTTACAATAGAGTAAATAATTAATATGAAGCCTACTCCTATTAAAAAGTCTGAAGCGAAGCGCTTACACATTCTTAACACCAGTTCAGACCTGATTTTGCATAAAGGTTTTACCGGTGTAGGATTACAGGAAATTTTACAGAGCTGTGAGATCCCCAAAGGCTCGTTTTATCATTATTTCCAATCCAAGGAAGCTTTCGGATGTGAATTGGTACAGCATTATGTAGATAATTATCAAGTCCGTTTAAATGATGTATGGCGTAGCGATAAATCCCCTTATCAAAAGCTGATTGAGTATTTTAATTTATGGATAGAAGATCCTGAAACACAGTGTGGTTGGGCGGATAGCTGTTTAATTGTGAAACTTGCCGCAGAAGTTGCCGATCTATCTGAAGATATGCGCTCCATTATGTCCGCTGGCGTCGATGATGTAATCGAACGTATTGCTGGTTTAATTGATTTGGGTAAACAGGATCAGTCTATCCAAGCAGATACTGAGGCCTCGACGTTGGCACAAGTACTTTACCAAATGTGGTTAGGTGCAGCATTACTGAGTAAGTTGCAAAAAGATAAAACACCATTACATCAAGCTCTGAGAGCAACTAAATTTCTATTAAAAAGTGAAGATTCATAAAAATTAAATTAAATATCAATTACATAATTAATGATAGCAGCCCAATGATTACTTATTAATGTGTTGCTATTAGATCAATTTACAATCCATGAGTATAGCGCACAATGAATTCTCCTTCTAAAGCCCTCATGACTCGTATTTTAGTTGGTTATTTAGGCTTATATCCCACACTATTACTGGTTCTCACTTTATTAAAGCCAATTACACAGCATCAAAGTTTCCCGATGATGGTGTTGATTGAAGTCATAGTATTAGTGCCAGTAACGCAACTGATTTCTTTCCCACTGGCAGGTTGGCTCATTACACAGCTAAAAAATTTTAAGAATTTGTTTTAAGAAGAAATTGTGCTGGCAACAGCAATCCTAAGTCCTTATTTTGCCAACCACAAAGGTTGGCAAAATAACTCACTTAGTCGAGATTAATCTGCGTAAGCTGGATAATCAATATAGCCTTTTTCCGTCCCACCATACATAGTACTTGCATCTACTGCATTCAATGGCCAACCATTGGCGATGCGATCGGGTAAATCTGGATTCGCAATAAATGGGCGTCCAAATGCAATTAAATCGGCCAGCCCTGCCTCTAAAATTCGAGTCCCTCTTTCTGCCGTATATCGACCTGCATAAATAATCCGACCACTGAAAGTGTCTCTGACATCTTTACGAAAATCATGAGGAAGTTCTGGTGCATTATCCCAATCAGCTTCTGCAATCGATAAATAGGCAATCCCCACTTCTTCAAGTATCTTTATAGCCTCAATATAAGTCACATGTGGATCATCTTCAACTAACCCCATGTAAACACGATCTTCCTCTGTACTTTCAAATAGCGGGGCAAAACGCACTCCTAAACGATCTGCACCAACCACCTCAGCAACTGCCTCTACTACTTCACGTAAAAAACGCAAACGATTGTTTAGTGATCCACCATATTCATCTTCACGGTGGTTACTATGTGCAGAGATAAATTGATTTACCAAATAACCATTTGCACAATGAATTTCAACCCCATCAAAACCAGCAGCCAATGCATTACGCGCTGCTTGAGCATAGAGTTGCACTAATTCTTTAACTTCTGCATTGCTTAAAGCACGTGGCATTGAAGGATCAGCCAAGGCCCCTGCATTGGGCCCGGTTTCAATAAAGACTTTAACATTACTATCAGCCCTAATAGCCGAGGGCGCGACCGGTGATGCATGATCGGGTTGCAAAGATGTATGTGAAACACGCCCAACATGCCAAAGTTGTGCAAAAATAATGCCTTCTTTAGCATGCACTGCTTCCGTCACTTTACGCCATCCAGTAATCTGTTCAGGGCTGTAAATACCGGGAGTCCAAGCATAGCCTTGACCACGTGGCTCGATTTGCGTACCTTCGGTGACCATAAATCCTGCCCCGGTACGCTGTTGATAATAGGTTGCCATCAGTTCATTTGGAATATTCCCTGGCTGAGTACTGCGCGACCGCGTTAATGGTGGCAATACAATACGGTTTTGCAAAACATACGGGCCTAAGCTCAGGTTTTGAAAAAATTTGCTGGCTTTCATTTCATTGTATCCAAGTCATCATGACTAAATTGATCTAAATTAAAAAAATACCCTTCCTTCCTGTATATAGAAAAATAAAGGAAGTAAAGCTATTCACTCAGGCCCTTCACCATTAAATGAGGGTTATTTTGCTTATTGCGCCAGTTGCTCAGAGTCAGAAGTTTTATTCACTGCTAAGCACCACAACAGGCACTCGCTACTCTTTATTTCAACAATTGAAGTAATGCTGTAGCGGTTGCAGCAGAAGAGGCTGGATTTTGTCCAGTAACCAGCAAGCCATCTACTTGAACATATACTTGCCAATCATCCACTTTAGAATAATGACCACCGTTTTGTTTAAGCATGTCTTCGACTAAAAATGGTACAATTTCAGTCAAACCTACAGCGGCCTCCTCAGTATTGGTGAAACCAGTCACTAATTTACCGCTAACTAAAGGCGCTCCATTACTCGTTTTCACATGACGAAGAACACCCGGGGCATGACACACTGCTGCAACAGGTTTGCCAGACTGAATCGCCTGTTCAATCAGAGAAATTGAAATCGGATCTTCTGCTAAATCCCACAATGGGCCATGCCCGCCTGGATAAAACACTGCATCATAATCAGCTACAGAAATTTCGCTAAGTTTATGCGTCTGTGTTAATGCTTGCATTGCAGTTGGATCTGCTTCAAAACGATGAGTGGTTTCAGTTTGAGCATCGGCTAAATTACTTTTCGGATCTAGTGGTGGCTGCCCACCTTGAGGCGACGCCAGCGTAACTTCAGCACCAGAGTCAATAAAGGTGTAATAGGGTGCAGCAAGTTCTTCTAGCCAGAAACCTGTTTTCTTACCAGTATTGCCAAGTTGATTATGTGAGGTTAAAACGATTAAAATTTTCATGTTATTTCTCCGATAATTTTCATGATTGAGGAGCATTGTTACAGGGTCAGAGCATGCCAGATACGCGCATTTAGCTTAGATGCTCATCTCGAGAATTTGGCGACTGATCTCTAATGAAACAGTTTTATGTTCGCCTAGCTGTGTAAGATTGTGTGATTTAAGTTGCGTAATGATGATCTCAATATCTGTCTCCCCCAGTCCATAATCACTAAGACGAGTCGGCAATCCAAGTTGCTCAAAGAAGGCTCGAGTACGAGCAATAGCAGTATCAATACGTTGTTCTTCATCACCTTCGACAATCTGCCAGACTTGAGCTGCATACTGTAGTAATTTTTCTCGCTTCTCTTGACGACGCACTTGTAGATTGGCCGGCAACACAATGGCCAAGGTACGAGCATGATCAATACCATGTAAAGCCGTGAGCTCATGCCCAATTAAATGGGTTGACCAATCTTGTGGTACACCAGCTCCAATTAGCCCATTCAGTGCCATGCTAGCAGCCCACATCAAATTCGCACGCGTGTCATAATCTGCTGAATCGTCCAAGATTTTCGGTCCAATCTCAATCAGAGTTTGCAATAGACCTTCGGCAAAACGATCTTGTACTTGTGCATTGACAGGGTAAGTTAAGTACTGTTCCATGACATGAACAAATGCATCGACTACGCCATTTGCTAATTGGCGCGTCGGCAAGCTAAAAGTTTTATTCGGATCGAGTACGGAAAATTGCGGAAAAACATAGGGACTGCTAAATGACAATTTGGCTTGGGTCGATTTTCTGGTGACTACCCCACCGCTATTCATTTCTGAACCAGTTGCCGGAAGGGTGAGTACACTCGCAAAAGGCAAAGCTTGAGTAATTTTAGTACCATGGGTTTCTAAAATCTCCCATGTATCCCCTGTATAATTGACTGCTGCTGCAATAAATTTAGTACCGTCAATTACCGATCCACCACCGACAGCCATCAAGAAATCTATCTTTTGTTCTCGAATCAGCTCTACAGCTTTCATGAGGGTTTCATAACTCGGATTCGGCTCAATTCCGCCAAATTCATGAATTTCTCTTGCACCTAATGCTTCACGCACTTCAGCTAAAGTACCATTCTTACGTGCACTTTCACCACCAAACAACATTAATACTTTTGCTTCTGTAGGCACATAGTCATTGATTTTAACTATTGTATCGCCACCAAAAATAATGCGGGTCGGATTATAAAAGTTAAAATTCAGCATATTTTTATCCTAGGATGATCAGCTAATTGATTTGAAAAGCCACCGTTATTCATCAAATAAACTTAAAAAAAATTGGACAACACTGCGGCTTTTGACTACACCATGTGGTGACTATACATAAAAATAGACCAGTCGTCTATTTTTATAAAAATTATTTCAGCTTGGAGACTTGAGTGATGGTTAAACACATTCAGGCTTGTTCTATACCGCTTTTATTATTGATGTATTTTCACGAGCGATAGTTGGATGGAAGGTATCATCACGTATGACTACTGACATGGTCGTGAACGCATTGGCTAAAACAGTGAATGGCTCATACAAAATAGCAATGATTAAATATTTTAAAAGCAGATTGGCACGGTTTAGCAGATGTACAAATGCGACACTAAATTAGATAGATTGGTTCAACATAAAGCATGTACATAGGTGCATTCGTTTATTTACCCTGTTTTGATATTGACCCATGTAAATGATGAGATTAAGCCATTAAATAAAGTAGCCCAACTTGAATAAAAAGCCTCTGACAAACCTCACAGGGTTAAAGTGCTGCCTTTCATTCAAAATTTCAGGCAGCACCCTCATACATTTAAGCGTCAGTATGAGCTGGTAGTTTACTCGCCAAAACATCTACTTTTTCAATAGACGGTGGCTCTGAAAATAGCTCATCGGCCTGAGCCATCAAAGCAGCTGCAACCTTGCCAGATAAATGTGCTTGGCGACCCGCCTCATCAGGAAATGCATCGAAAATACCAAATGTTGTAGGTCCAAGACGTAGGCCAAACCACGCAACTGTCGCAGGTTCTTCCATTACAATTGGTAAACCGCCTTTAAGGAAAGCTTCCACTTCGTCTTCTTTACCCGGTTTAGCTTCAAGACGGACATATAAAGCTGTTTTAAGCATGACTAAAACTCCACAATTGATTAAAATTAAAACTCATACTGACATTGATAATTGGTGGTGTTTCAAAAAGTATGCTGAAAAAAACAATATGGCTTTTGATAAAATAGAGGTATGAAAATAACGCTACAAATCAAATGTCCTACCTGTCTAAGTAACAATATAAAGAGAAATGGCATCAAAGTAGATGGGAAACAAAACCATCAATGCAAAGATTGCAAACGTCAGTTTATTGGTGCTCATGCATTAAGCTATCAAGGGTGTAACTCAGGTATTACCGGCAAGATATTACATTTAATGATCAGAGGAAGCGGTGTAAGAGATATTGCTGAAGTCGAGCGTATCAGCATTGGCAAGGTATTACGAACCTTAAGTGAATCGATCTATCAGATTCAGCCTAAACAAAGCCACTACGAATGTCTTGAAGTCGATGAACTTTGGACTTTTGTAGGGAATAAGAAAAATAAACAATGGCTTATTTATGCCTACCATCGAGAATCTGGAGAAATTGTTGCTTATGTTTGGGGTAAGCGGGATTTAGCAACGGTTCAACGTCTTAAAGCTAGACTTAAAAAGCTTGGGGTTCAATATGCTCGAATTGCGAGTGATCATTGGGATAGTTTTATTGCAGCATTTCAATGTTGCAAGCAAGTGATCGGTAAGTTTTTTACCGTCGGTATTGAAGGTAACAATTGTAGAATTCGTCATCGAATCAGGCGTGGATTTAGGAGAAGTTGCAACTTTTCTAAAAAGCTCGAAAATCATTTTAAAGCCTTTGATTTGACTTTCTTTTACCTTAATAACGGATTTGTTTAACGCCAGCATACTTTTTGAAACACCACCTGATAATTTATGTATGTCAGAAAGTTTTGTTGTACAAAGGTTAAAAACAATTTTCCATAGCAGAGCCAAAATTTGGATGTTTATTTCGGCATAATGCTATGAATTTATTCAAGTTAAGATCATTAACATTTGAATCAAAAAATCAAGATATGAGATGATTAAATTCAATCTTAGTTATATAAGGATCAATTGATTCGTCCTTAGATTTATAAGCTGACCTCTTCATCTGGAAATTATATTGCTCAAGAAGCATTCAAGAACAATATTGTACATCCTCATATCTATGAAAGTTATTTAGCTAGGAATTTGCTGTGAAACTCTATATGTTTCTCTATAAAGCTCGCAATGAAGTAATAGCTATGGTCATACCCTTCTCTTAGGTTAAGTGTAAGAGGATATTCATGTTCCAAACAAATATTACTAAGAAGCTTAGGCCTTAACTGATCTTCAAGAAAATCATCAGCTGTTCCCTGATCGACTAAAATAGGTAAATGAACTTCAGCGTTTTTGATTAATTCAATCGCATCATAGCTTTTCCATAAAGTTTCGGTTTCACCTAAGTAGTGTGTAAAAGCCTTTTTCCCCCAAGGTACTTGGCTAGGTGCAACAATTGGTGCAAAAGCAGAAATACTTTTATACAGCTCAGGATTTTTTAACCCAATTACTAATGCACCATGACCACCCATGCTATGACCCATAATGCTTTGGACTTGATTGGTCGGAAAATTCAGGTCAATCAGATTTCTAAGCTCTTCCACAATATAATCATACATTTTGAAATGCTGTGACCAGGGTGCCTGTGTTGCATTCACATAGAATCCTGCGCCTTGGCCTAAATCATAATCTGCATGATCTGGTACATCCTCTCCACGTGGGCTGGTATCTGGTGCAACAATAATGACTTTATGTTCAGCCGCATACTTTTGTGCTCCGGCTTTAGTAATAAAGTTCTGTTCGTTGCAAGTCAGTCCTGATAACCAATATAAAACTGGCAACCGCTCATCTTTATCATGAGGTGGCAGATATATTGAGAATTTCATTGAACAGTTTAATGCTATTGACTGATGGCGATACACTTCTTGCGATCCACCAAAAGAAGCATGTTTCTCAATTATTTCCATAATCAATTACCTATGCTGAGCAAGACTTCATGAGAAATCGAGTAAACAAAGAGTCCGACATTCTCCACAGAGAATAGTGATAAAGATTTAAAATGTAGGCAGGTATGTTGAACCTATACACGATGCCTACACAGATAGATCAGTTTTACAGATAATGTGCCGTTTTAGAGGATTCCATGCATGTCATTCATGATGCACATGCATGGAAAACTATAAGGTCTGACAGAATTATTCGTAATGAATTACAGTACGAATTGACTTACCTTCATGCATTAGATCAAAGGCTTCATTGATCTGATCCAAGCCCATCGTATGTGTCACAAATGGTTCTAATTGAATTTTACCGTTCATGGCATCTTCAACCATTCCTGGAAGTTGCGTACGACCTTTTACGCCACCAAAGGCAGAACCTAGCCATTTACGACCAGTAACAAGCTGGAATGGACGGGTAGAGATTTCCTGACCTGCGCCAGCTACACCAATAATTACGGATTGTCCCCAGCCACGGTGTGCACTTTCAAGGGCTGCACGCATTACATTCACGTTACCAATACATTCAAATGAATGATCTACACCCCAGCCAGTCATTTCGACAATGACTTGCTGGATTGGTTTGTCGTAGTCTTTAGGGTTCAAGAAGTCCGTTGCACCAAACTCTTTTGCCAGCGCAAATTTATCTGGATTCATGTCAACCACAATAATACGCCCTGCTTTAGCTTGACGTGCGGCTTGTACGACTGCCAGACCAATACCACCTAAACCAAAGACCGCAACACTATCACCTTCTTGTACTTTAGCCGTGTTGTGTACTGCACCGATACCCGTTGTGACACCACAACCCAGTAAGCAGACATGTTCGTGATTGGCTTCAGGATTGATTTTAGCCAATGATACTTCTGCCACTACCGTATATTCACTGAACGTTGAGCAGCCCATATAGTGGTAAATCGGTTGACCATTGTAGGAAAAACGAGTTGTGCCATCTGGCATTACACCTCTACCTTGAGTTTCGCGAACGGAAATACACAAGTTCGATTTTCCAGATTTACAGAATACGCACTCGCCACATTCAGCAGTGTAAAGTGGAATAACATGATCACCTGGTTTGACGCTAGTCACGCCTTCACCAACCTCAACTACAACGCCAGCACCTTCATGCCCGAGAATAGCAGGAAAAACACCTTCAGGATCATCGCCAGATAAAGTAAATGCGTCTGTATGACACACACCAGTATGGGAGATCTTGATTAATACTTCACCTTTCTTCGGTGGCGCAACATCAACTTCAACAATTTGAAGAGGTTGACCAGGACCAAACGCAACAGCAGCACGTGACTTCATGGAATAATTCCTTATACAGATCTATTTTAAATATGATTTTAGAATCTTGGCGATTTCAGCCAATTCTTCTTTTCGTTGTTGTTCTGTGGTTTCACCTGATACTAAAGTGTCCTTTAAATGAACCTCCAGCATTTCATTCATTAAACCATTAATAGCACCACGCACAGAGCATATTTGTTGCAGAATTGCACCACATTCCACATTGTCTTCTAACGCTTTTTCAATCGCTTGCGTCTGACCTTTGATCCTTCTGACGCGTAGAAGAATCTTTTTTTTGTCTTCAACCTGATTAGGCATCAGACCTCCTTATTTGCTAGCTTTTATACTATAGTACCCCATAGTATAAAAAAAGCAATATTTTTTATAAACCTTAAAAATTTAGGTAGTGTTTCAAAAAGTATGCTGAGATTAAATGAAGTCACTATTGGCTCTGCAACTGGATGCCATAATTAACTTTCCGAATCTTTACAATAACTTATAAAATTAAACTTCTGACATACTCCCCCCCACTTTCGACTAACTCTTTACGAAACATGTTTCTCAGGGATTTTAAAAGCAAAACCTCACGGATTTAGGCATGCTTTCTGCTTCACAGAGCGACCTTTACTGCATCTTTCCTCCACAGACAAAGTGGTATGTCCTACCGCTAGAATATTGCGAGAAGCATTAATATCCGTATTCTTGCTAAAGCCACACTCAATACTGAACTAACACATCTAATCCGATGCCTTATTTTACAATTATTTCCCTCAATACCTATAGTGAAAAGCTTACCAATACTTTGCTGCCAGTCTTTAAATGCAGTGATAAAACTATCCCATTGATTACTTGAAATTCGGGTATAGTGAATACTTAAACAAAGGTGTTGCACTTGTGTTTTGAATCTACTTTTTATACTTGAAGTGTCAACAGACTCTATACAAAATCTGAGAAATATATGAGTGCAGAAGCCACATCTATCAGCCTTCTATCCCCTGTCATACTGCTCACAGCGGCAGTGATTTCAGTCCCCTTAATCAAGCGCCTAGGATTAAGCTCGGTATTGGGATATTTAATTGCAGGATTAATTATTGGTCCATTTGGACTAGCGTTTTTCTACGATTCTGCGTCTATTCTGCATATTGCTGAGCTTGGTATTGTGATGTATCTGTTTGTGATTGGACTAGAAATGCGTCCATCGTATTTATGGAGTTTAAGAAAAGAAATTTTTGGATTAGGCGCATTACAGATTAGTGCCGGTTCATTGGGGCTAACGGCTGTAGGCTTGGTCTATGGCTATTCTTGGCAAGTGAGTTTTGTGTGTGCTGCGGGCTTTGTACTCACCTCGACTGCAATTGTGATGCAACTTTTGGGAGATCGTGGAGACATTGCTCAACCACGAGGACAAAAAATTGTCTCGATCCTGCTTTTTGAAGACTTATTGATTGTACCTTTATTGGCAATTGTCGCTTTTATCGCACCGAATCATGTTGTTGAAAGTACTTCTACGCGTTTGCAGAGCATTGGGGTTGGTTTAATCTCAATTGCAGGTTTAATCGCTGCTGGCTATTGGTTGCTTAACCCTTTATTTCGCTTATTAGCCGCAGCCAAAGCCCGTGAAGTCATGACTGCAGCAGCACTCTTGGTGGTGCTCGGCGCAGCATTACTGATGCAAGTCAGTGGCTTATCAATGGCAATGGGGGCATTCCTTGCAGGGGTATTACTCTCCGAATCCACTTTTCGCCATCAGATTGAAGCGGATATTGAACCGTTTCGTGGCATATTGCTCGGGTTGTTTTTTCTGGGCGTAGGCATGTCATTAGACCTTAATGTCGTGAAAAATAACTGGGCGTTAATCTTAAGTGCTGTACTTCTGCTGATGTTTGTCAAAGCATCCATGATTTATCTGATTGCACGCCTGACCAAAAGTCCACACTCCGAAGCACTGGATCGTGCATTACTAATGGCTCAAGGGGGTGAGTTTGCTTTTGTACTCTTTACTGCCGCCATGAGTGCTCAAGTTATTAGTGCAGTTGAACGCTCAAACCTGACTGCGATTGTGGTCTTGTCGATGATTTTGACCCCCATCATAGGCATTCTGTTTAAACGTTTTACCCAAACTACAGAACAAACTTCTTTGGAAAATATCCGTATTGCCGAAGGACTTTCTGGAAAAGTCCTGATGATTGGTTTCGGTCGTTTTGGACAAGTCTCAAGTCAATTATTGCTTGCTCGAGGTATTGACGTGACTATCATTGATAATGATATCGACATGATTCAAAACGCTGAAAGATTTGGATTTAAAATTTATTATGGCGATGGTTCCCGTTTAGATATTTTACATGCCTCAGGAGCAGATACGGCTGAAGCAATTGTTGTTTGCGTAGACCACAAAGAAACGACGAATAAGATTGTAGAGTTGGTGCAACATGAATTTCCTATGGCCAAGTTACTGGTTCGCTCTTATGACCGTGAACATGCGCTGCATTTAGCAAAACAAAATGTGGATTACATGATACGCGAAACCTTCGAGTCGGCAATGCTATTTGGCGGTGCAATTTTAGAAGAACTGGGTGTTGACCAGGGTGATGTTGAAGAAATTAGCCAAGAAATCCGAGAACGAGACAAAGAACGTTTTGAAACTGAAATTGCAGCAGATGATGTCTATGCTGGTATCGGCTTGCAATATACAGGACCGCGTCCGACTGCACCTTTAATTACACCAAAGCACACAGGGCAAATTCTGAATGAAGATGGCACTCAACATTGACTACTCCACCGGCAATATTCTCCCCGATTAATGAAAGCTCGGTTAATAAATTTTAGGTGCAGGATTATTCATTTGAAAATTATATTGCGGAATAAGCCTTAGAAATAGTTTTGTGCAACAAAGCATATCTTTAGTGAGCGGATGATATCTATTATTCATTATTTAGGAATTATTAAATCCTATAAATATCATTTATTGGATTAATTTACTTTGGTACTGTGCATATCATCCCCCAGTTAAGAATAAGGAACAACTATGAATAAGATGATGAATGCTCTTATCCTAGAAAATTTTGGTGATCATGAATTTACACGTGTAGAACTCCCTATACCTCAACCAGAGGCTGGGCAAGTTCTAGTACGTATTCATGCTAGTGGTGTAAACCCTATTGATTATAAAATTCGTCTTGGTGAAGCACCATATGCTATGCCAGAGCTTCCTGCCGTGTTGGGAACAGATATGGCTGGGGTTGTAACTGCTATTGGTGAAGGTGTCACTCACTTCAACGTCGGAGATGAAGTTTACGGTCTGATTGGTGGCGTTCGTAATCTTCAAGGATCTTTAGCAGAATATGTTGTAGCAGATGCTGATCTGATCGCATTAAAGCCACGGAATATCTCTATGCGCGAGGCAGCAGTACTACCATTGACGTTCCTCACCGCTTGGGAAGGTTTAGTGGATAATGCTAAGGTCCAACCAGGGCAAACTGTACTGGTTCAAGGTGGTGCTGGTGGCGTTGGTTATATGGTGGTTCAGCTTGCAAAAGCACTTGATGCAAATGTTTGGGCGACTGGTCGTACAGCTGATCAATCACTGATTTCAGAACTCGGTGCAACACCTCTCGATTACACATCAGCATCTTCCGATGACATTATTGCTGCAAGCCCTGAGGGTCAAGGTTTTAACATTGTTTACGACACTGTGGGTGGTCCAGTACTCGAAGCTTCACTTTCCATGACGACTCACTATGGCCACATCACCAGCTGTGCTGCATTTGCAATCATAATTTAGCGAATTCATCTCTACGGTGTGCCACAGTGTCTGGCGTATTCGTCCTAATGCCGACGTTAACAGGCAATCGCCGTTCTCATCATGGTGATGTCCTTAAGACCGCAACTCGTCTCGTTGAGGAAGGTAAACTGCGTGCTATTGTTGATCCTCGTCATTTTACTCTAGACCAAGCGATTGAGGCTCATGATGCTGTTCAAAATCGCTCTGCCAATATTAAGGTAGTTATCGATGTCATTTAACGCACTTCAGGCCAAGACTTGGCGCTTCAATTGTATTGGAGATACAGATGTTCTGACATTAGAAACACTTCCTGTTGCTTTACCAGCCGCAGGAGAAGTTCTAATACAGATGAAAACGATCGGACTCAACCGGGCTGATGTAATGTTTCGGCGTGGTACTTATATTCAAAAGGCAGTATTCCCTTCTCGTCTGGGATATGAGGGAGCAGGCATAGTTCTGGCTATAGGTGAAGGTGTACGCCAATTTTCTCCAGGAGATGCAGTATCGATTCTTCCGACTGACAATCTAGCCAAATATGGGACATATGCGGACAAGCTTCTGATTCCAGAAACTTTTTTAGTTCACAAACCTGATAGTTTAAGTTGGGAAGAAGCTTCTTCAATCTGGATGCAGTATTTGACGGCTTGGGGTGGTGTAATCCATGCTGGTGGAGTTTCGAAAGGAAAAACGATCTTGATCACAGCAGCTTCAAGTAGCGTAGGACTAGCTGCGATACAGATAGCTGAAGCAGCGGGTGCTAAGGTCATTGCAAGTACACAGACGATAGAGAAAAAGCAACGTTTACTGGATCTCGGTGTTAAAAATGTTATAGCCACTGAAGATGAACCAGATTTGTATGAGGCGCTTGTTTTACGTTTAGGTGGAGAACATCTTGATGTCGCCTTCGATGCTGTAGGAGGACCTCATATTGAACAGATTGCAAAAGCGATGTCTGTAGGAGGAACGATGGTTATGCATGGTGCACTTAGCCCTGAGATCACACCATTTCCCCTTAAAGTTGCGTTACGCAAGAGCTTAACCATGCGAGGTTTTTTGTTCCTTGAGGTTCTCCATGACCCTGTTCTAAGGGAGCAAGCCAGACGATTTATTCTTAGCAGTATAGGTGCAGGATATCTTCGTCCAGTGATCGACTGTTGCTTTAACTTTGAGGACATGCATGATGCTCAGCGCTATCTTGAATCAAATCAGCAAATAGGAAAAATTGTAGTTACTCTAGATACATGATGGTCTTATCTGATTCAGGTTTCTATATAGCCCAGCACTTCCACTAAGTAATCAAACAATGCTCGGATTCGCAAAGGTGTCGGGCCCCGCTGTGGACGATATAAATACAGGCGCCAAACAGGAGAGGTTTCCTCATGAAGTATCTGAATGAGCTTACCACTCCTAAGCCACGGCAAAACTAGAAATCCAGGCATGTGTCCGAATCCAACTCCAGCGAGAATAGCTTGAAATTCAGCTTCTAGATCATCTGTAATAAAACGGGGCTTTGATGGCGTAAAGCTTCGACTTTCAGTGAATGTCCATGGCCAGTAACGCCCTGTTTTATGATCGACTAGTGCTGTTAGAGGGTATTTATCTAGGTCAATAATTTTTTTGGGCATTCCAACCTTATCAATTAACTCTGGCGTACCCACAGAATAAAAGTTCACTTTAGCCAATTCCCTTGCCACATATCGATTGTCCGGCAAAAATCCAAATCTGATCCCGATATCTATCCGCTCATCGATCACATCCGAGTGTGAATCTGTTAGCACACAATCCACGACAATATCTGGATAACGTGTTGCAAATTCTGCTAGTGCAGGTACTACCAATTTACGCCCTAACACAGACGACACAGTAAGACGGACAGTCCCACGCATTTCATCTCGTTTTTCCTTGGTGTCTTTTACAAGCAAAGCATCGATCGATCCCACCGCAAAACGTGCTTGCTTTGCCAAACGCTCACCATCAGCAGTAATTTTAATTTGTCGAGTACTCCTGTAGAACAGAATTTCTCCGCGCTGCTCTTCTAGCTCCTTTATTGCCCGTGTCACTACCTGCGGGGAAATACCGAGCTGAGTTGCTGCCTCTTTAAAATTTCGACACTCTGCTGCGACACAAAAGATACGTATCATTTCCAATTTGTTCTGCATGTCCAATCCTGTGTTATGGTAATTATTCCGTAAATAGGAATTCTGAAAGATAATATTATTCATTTATTATACCTAACAAGGCTGTAATACTTAATCCATCAAATATGATTGACAGATAGGTTGAAGGTTACTTGTATGAATAATATAGAAAATAAAGTTATTGTTATCACAGGTGCAAGTAGTGGTTTAGGTGAAGCTACTGCTCGCTTACTTGCTAAAAAAGGTGCAAAGGTTGTACTTGGTGCTAGACGTACTGAAAAATTAGAGGCTATTGTTCACGACATTCGTGCTGAAGGTGGTCAAGCTGAATTTATTGGTATGGATATAACCAAACCACATGAAGTACAAGCACTTATTGAAAAGGCATTAAGCGCATTTGGTCAAATCGATGTATTGGTAAACAATGCTGGATTAATGTCTATTGCACCATTAAGTGAGCTAAAAGTTGATGAATGGGATCGTATGATCGACATTAATATTAAAGGTGTTCTTTATGGTATAGCAGCTACCCTACCTGTTTTCCAAAAACAAAACTTTGGACACTTTATTAATCTCGCATCTGTTGCAGGGATAAAAGTATTTAGTCCAGGAGGTACTGTTTATAGCGGTACTAAGTTTGCTGTAAGAGCCATCTCTGAAGGACTTCGTCATGAAGTTGGGGGAACAATTAGAACGACTACTATTGAGCCTGGTGCAATTGAGTCAGAACTAAAATTTGGTTCTTCTCATAAAGAAAGTTCAGAGTTTGTTACTGATTTCTACAAACAAGCCATACCAGCTGACTCAGTCGCTCGAGCAATTGCTTATGCAATTGAACAGCCTGCGGATGTAGATATTAATGAAATTGTTTTGCGCCCAACGAGCCAAGAGTTTTAATTATTAAATAACATAAAATGGGAGCACTTCGCTCCCATTTTTACTATATTTTTTAAAGTTGAGGACAAATCTATGAAAGCCGTATCGTATGTTATAAATAACCATGATGATTTTAAAAATTCATTGGTAGATATTGAAAAAGCGAAGCCTACGCTTAAGGAGCGTGATGTACTGGTAAAAGTTCAGGCAATCTCTGTGAATCCAGTTGATACCAAAGTGAGAAAAAATTCGTCTGAAGCAAATAATCGTATTTTAGGTTGGGATGCCGTTGGGGAAATTATTGAAGTTGGCTCAAAAGTTACCTCGTTTAAAGTAGGAGATTCTGTTTGGTATGCTGGCGATTTAACCCGAGATGGTAGTAATGCTGAGTTTCAAGCAGTCGATGAACGAATTATCAGTCTTAAACCCATTACAGTATCTAATGCAGAAGCAGCAGCATTGCCATTAACTGCAATAACGGCATGGGAAATGCTGTTTGATCGGTTTCAAATTTCAGAAACAGAAGTTGGCAGTATTTTAATTATTGGTGGTGCAGGCGGTGTAGGATCAATTGCTATCCAACTCCTAAAAGCAAAAACAAATCTGACCGTTATAGCAACAGCTTCACGTGAAGAAACCAAATCTTGGGTGAAATCATTGGGTGCCGACCATGTCATTGATCATAGCAAAGATTTAAATGCACAAATCGAGACACTAGGTATTGAAAATACCAAAATACGTATTCTCTACCAATCATACAGAAACCTATATCAAGCAAATAGTTTCTCTGATTGCTCCACAAGGCAAGCTTGGATTGATCGATGATCCACAAACCTTTGATATTATGCCGTTTAAGACTAAATCTATTTCTATCCATTGGGAGTTGATGTTCACCCGTTCAATGTATGAAACCGATGATATTGAAAAGCAAGGTAATCTATTGCAACAGGTTGCCCAATTAGTTGACCAGCAAAAAATTAGAAGTACCCTCAACCAAAATCTAGGAAAAATTAACGCTGCAAACTTGGAGAAGGCGCATAAGTTGCTTGAATCAGGCAAATCAAAAGGCAAAATTGTACTAGAAAACTTCTAAAACAAATTAAAGGTGAAATAATGACTATTTCAGTAATTGCAAACTTTAAGGCAAAGTCAGATCAAAAAGAGACGTTAGAAGCGCTTTTAAAAAGTGTAATAGAGCCTACGCTTCAAGAAGAAGGATGCTTGAAATATGAGCTTTATATTAGTGAAAATGACTCGAGTAGATATTTCTTCTTAGAAGAATGGCGTAGCAGGGAGGATTTAGATATCCATATAGCCTCTGATTATATTCAAAGTTTATTTGGTAATATCCAATCGCTAATTGAATCAAGTGATATTGTAGAAATCAAAAAAATATAGCTGTATTCGGACATTATGATGAAGCATTCTTCAAATTAACATAGAGACTTAGAAAGCCAACATAAAAATAGGAGCTCTAAGCTCCTATTTTTTCTGGTTTTTTTCATTTTCAGGGCTTTGTTGCACAAAGATTTGAAATGCAAAGCACCCCTAATTGAGCCAAATTTAAGGCGTAACTTGGGTAAGTGGTCGACCTAATTCCGTAAATCTGTTAAGGACTGCTACACGTGCATGGATCTCATTCACTTGGCTATCAAAACTCCTTGCACTGAGTTTATCTCCTAATAATTTGATGCAATGCATCTTAGTTTCAACCAAACTTCGCCGATGATAGCCTGACCATTTTTTCCATAGTGTCCTGCCTAAACGTTTAATTGTTCGAAGTAATTCATTTCGCTCTAGCGAGCTACTCTTTGTATCTTTCCATGGTTTCGCATTTTTTCTAGGTGGAATCACCGCATGCCCTTGCCGATCTGCAATGACCTGACGGCATTGCTTGGTGTCATAAGCTCCATCGGTATAAACAGAGTCAATCCGCTCATCTTGTGGAATCTGATTAAGTAAATCACCAAGCACCTGTGAATCACTGACATTATTGGTTGTAAGCTAAACTGCTCGTATTTGTAGGGTTTTAGCATCTATACCAATATGTAGTTTACGCCATTGGCGACGATATTCAGGTCCATGTTTCTTTCGTTTCCATTCGCCCTCACCTAGAAACTTCATGCCTGTAGAGTCCATGAGTAGATGCAGTCCATCGCTACTTTTTGGTAGCTGATTACAATATCAATATGCTTTTGTCTTCTACAAAGCGTGGTGTAATCTGGAGCTATCCAATTTAATCCGCAAAGTTTAATCAGACTTTGCACAAAGCCAGTGACCATACGTAAAGACAGACGGAATAAGGATTTAATCATTAAGCAGCATTGGATGGCTGCGTCGGAGTAGGTTTGATTTCGCCCTTGTTTGCCTTTTGATGGCGCATACCATTGCGTAGCAGGATCAAACCAAATGGCAATATTTCCGCGACTCATGAGTGCTCGGTTATATGCGGGCCAATTGGTTGTGCGGTAGATTTTGTGTGTAGGCTTCTTCATTTGAAAATTATATCGCTGAAAAACCCTTTACAGATAGGTTTGTGCAACAAAGCCTTAGGGGTGGCGACAATTGAACTCAATAAATAAGGCATTGTTATTTACAAGTTTTGAAAAATTAAATTACTCAGTGATACACATAGTGATACAAGATACCCTTTATTGAGTTGCAAATGGGTCATTTTACCTCAGTCAGTTTTAGCGCCGAATTCAGCGACATTACAGACGAAATTCGAAATGTCCGCTGTTGGTTTGGTTCTAAATTGATTACTTCATCAACTTGAGCGTATGGGCAAAGTGATGATGCGGCTAAATCAACTTTCACATCGTACTCTTGAGGCTTTAAATAAACCGTTGCATGTTCACTGGGCTTCAAGGTAAATGCTTTTTTGCCATCCACATATACCCGATGATTACACGCTGCACCCCAAGCCCCGCCATCTCTAATGATTGTTAGGCTTGCGTTGCGTTCACTTGTCTTCACGCGGTTTTCTTCTTTTATATACATTCTATCGGGGCTTACTTCTTTAGCGTTACTTGAAGCCGTTGGGGTTGTTGCGCACCCGCTAAGCATTGCAATTGTAACGAAGCTGATAAGGGATAGTTTTTTCATGTTTTTAGTGCCTTTGTTTGTTGTTTTAAAAATAATGCCTTAAATATGACCGCATATATGCTCTATTTGATCATGGTTTGCTCTATATTGAGTTTAAATTTAAAAGAACAATAAACCCTACAGCTAACCACTAAAAAATCAAATACAGGGAAAATAGGGGCATAAAGGCTTGAGACAAGGATTGGCGAAAAATACTCCGCGCACGACACACGCTATACACAGCACAATGAGCTAATTCTCTAAGACTTCGCTCATTGTACTTTTTTATGATTGCGCCTTACTCACTGATGAGCAAATACTCACCGCTTACATTTTGTATGATCATTCCGTTTTCTATTTTTTAGAACGGCCATCGATGTTAAGTTTGTGAAAGTTTCTTGTGTTGCTGAGTCAGCAAGGTTTAGAAATTGTTCTTCCGTTAGGGTTTCTACTTTCATGATTTTTTCCTCGGTTTATTATGGGTGGTTATAAATTGTTCTAAACCGATGTTATTGGAAAAACCGAGATAAGCGGTAACTTAACATGATGATTTTTTAACCAATTTATTTATAATTTTGATTGTTTTTCTCGATAAAAATAAGGATAGATTTGAGTTAAATAAATTTCGCTATTTTTTTAATACTCCATTCCTTTTTATTGGTTCGTCAGTTCGCTTCGCGAACTTCCTCTCACTGTTAAATATTATTCCCGCTTGTTGGGTAAATTCTTGTTTAAATATTAAGTGGTGTATATGCCCTATAAGTTAATAGGCAGACAAACACCGCAAAATCACCTTGTAGACTTACTGCGGTGTGGGATTCAGACGTTCGAGCTTTAAAAAAAAGTGAGTAATTATTGCGAAAAATGCTCAATCTAAAAAGTGAGTAATTATTGCGAAGTCTGTCTACCATAAAATTGAGTTATTATGGCGAAGTTACTCTACTTGAAGTTGCGCTTTAAGTTACTCACACACTTACTCAGCAAGCTGTTTAACTCAGCATGTTTGATCAGTAATTCATCAAGGGTGCGTTTATGGCGGCTGTTACTGTAGTGTGCATCATTCCGCTTTCCAAACGTGCCCACGGACTCCATATAGAGCTTCTTGTCTTGCTCGGTTGCTTTGTTACTTTGCTTAGTGAACTTCAAATGATTAAAGGCACATTGAATTATCTCAGGCAAGTTGCCTAGGCCATTATCAACTCCAAGCTCCGACACAGCGCAATTGACCTCTGTTCTTACCCTATACTCACTCTTATTGAGGTTTAGACGGCGGTCTGTCGTCTTGTAATATGATCGATAATAGACGGGTGAGTCTTTAGGATTTACGCCGATACAATAACCATCTTCTAGTTTTTCTAAAAGGTGAATAGGGGATGTTGGGATCGTTTGGAATTCGCCTTGTTTTTTATATACGCGCTGATTGGTCGAGTCTTTAACGTATGCCAATGATTTGTAGAGCGCCGTAAGCAAGCCTTTGCTTTTAGCGTTATAGAAGTCGAGTGAGGCTTCTATGCGGGCTACTTTAATGTCCGTTTGCTTTACGCCGTAATGCTCCAAGGGCTTGATAACTGCATTTAATCCTTTCTTGGACTTCACGTTATGCACTCGAATAGTAAATGTGTTTGACTGCTGCTCTAATCCATTGTGATCGGGTTCAACGTAGTAGCCGACGCCTGTCTTTTCGGTTAAGTGCTTTTTAATCTGTTGGTATGTGGTGGGTTTATTCGCCTCAAACTGCAAAACAATAAAATCGATTACAGGTTTAATTTCGATGCCCATTGCCTCAAAATCATAGCTGTGTATGTTGCTGTAAATTTCCGCTTCCCAGGCCTGGGCTAACTTTGCATTATCAGCATAACGCTGATGCATAACTTGTAATATTTGTTCTAGGTCTTCATTCGATACTGTGGGCGGTACGGTGATTACTTTGCTTTCATCTGCTGAAGATTCTAATAGTAATTGGTCAAGCTCGGCGTCTAGTCTTGCCGTTAACAACTCAGCGGCATTGCCACCAAGTGATAACACTTTGCTCGCCAATTCATCTCGACCACAATATAAGCTGTTTAGTTTGTTGAGGGTTTCAGCGTCGCTTTCATAATTAGAATTGACGTAAGTGAGTGAAGCCATATAATCAGCGGTGTAAATTGCGTTCATGTTAAGCTCGTCATAACGTAATGATTAACGCCGCTGTGATTCGTACCCGCAGCGGCGTTTGTTTTTAACTCGTGATTACGCCAATTATTTTGACGTATTCATCTGTTTAACCAACTCGATTTTAATTTCATCGTGTTTGAGTTCGTGTCCTGCTGCTGCATAAAAGTCAACCGCGTACTGACATGCTTTATTGATCCCCGCCTCTGTGTTAAGGGCAAAAACTCCGTCATTTTCCTCAATGATGTTTAGCACAATTTCGCTAATGTCTTCTTGGCTTAAAAGTTTAAGTGACTCAGCCGCTTGCTGTGTTAGATGTTCCATTTTTCTTCTCCCTATACAGCCAGACACATGGTTTGCTTATGCCACTGAACAAGCTCTGCATAATCAAAATATACATGCGCCTGTTTTGATGTGCCCATCTTGCAAAACTTCGGAAAGGAAGGGTCTTTTTGCATTAATTTATTTAAGCCGTCAACGCTCAAGCCAAGAGCCTTCGCAGCCTCTTTTTTGGGGATTCTGATCGGGGTAATATGGTGCATTTTGAAATATCCATGTTTATCTGTTTTCATGAATATTTATACAGGAGAATACTTACTGCCATAAAAGTGGCAGTAAGTACCAAATGTTGTTTTTTTAATCAATCATGATGTTTTTATTTTTGCTTTTGGGTTCGGATTCAAAATTGCTCTCATTCGCTCTTTTAACCTCTTTAAGCCGCTAGCTTCGATTTCCTGTTTATCTAATTGCCAATCTATGTAAGTTGACCTAGTTTTTCCACTTGGTAGTTCGCCTTTTTCAATAAGATACATTTTTTCCCACAACTCTATAGCAAGCCCTAATTCGGGTGCATAGAATTTATTTTCCTTATTTTGCGCCTGATGGAATGATGGAATTGACTTAATTTGATCTTCGTCAAAGAGAAAATCTCCCCTTGTAAATTTTTTACCTACTCCAAGTTCAGCAACTACCAAAGCTAACTCAATTGATTCGTGATCCTTTATTTCATGGAACTTTTTAACGACTGTGTGCGTATTTTCGTTAATTTTACTTTTAAGTAGCACATACTCGCCGACCTTACCGCACTTCATAACTAAAACAATCTCTATTGGTATGCTCTCGTCCACCAATGCGTTGCATAATTCACGAGTGTTAGTTGGCTCAATACCTACCTTGAGATAGCCCTTGTACTCAGTTTCTATCTTTCTGGCAAGATAATCGCCATCTACTTTGAACCCCTGTGCAAACACTTCGCAAATGTCATATTTTCCCCTAATATAAATGTCTAAATAACCATTAGAGACATAGTGCATTAAAGTGAACTCATTACACTTTTGCTTTGTTAGCTTTTGAAGTTCGGCAATTGCCTCTGCATAATTAATCATGAAAATTAGTCCCTGTCTTCTTGAATTGAATCACGCTGTCATCTGCTAGTTGCTCTAAATGATCTGCATACCACTGCATAATATTTTTACGGTCTGGCAAGTAATGAGCCTTGTTATACACCCCTGCTACACCGTCTTTAACATGGGCTAAAGCCGCCTCAATATGACGTTCATCAAAACCACGATTATTTAGCAATGTACTCGCAATATGTCTAAAGCCATGTGGTGTCTGCCTGCCTTGATAGCCCATGCGGCGCAAAGCCATAATGAATACCGTGTCTGATTTGGGCGCATGATTATTTGTTCTACTTGGAAATAAGTAATCAGACTGACCATTTAATAACTTTAAGCTACGAAGTAATTGCACCGCTTGAGTCGGTAATGGGACAATATGCTCGCGGCGTTTTTTCATACGGTCCGCGGGGATATTCCAAAGGCCCTGCTCTAAATCAAATTCATACCACTTCGCTTCTCTTAACTCACTAGGACGACAAAACAACATAGCTAAAAGCTGTAACCCTATTCGACTGTCTAAGGTCGGGTAGCCATTAATAGCCCGCAGTAAGGCAGGCAACTCCCTCTCACTTACATGAGCCATATTTTCTTTTTTGCCTTTCTCTAAAAACTTACCTATACCTTCAAGGGGGTTATAGTCTATCCGCCCAGTAACTTTTGCATAGTCGTAAATATCTCTACACATCGCGGCAATGCGGTTCACTTGCTCGTAAATTTTGAACTTTTGCTGTATTCCCTGTAAGTGATTCATCCATTCGATCGGTCTAATGGAGGCAAATAACTTCTTCCCGAATGTGGGAAAAATATGCTTCTCTAATGCCCCTTTGTTTCGAGTCATCGTATCCGCGACCCACTTATTGAGCTTAGTGTCTAACCACTCACGGGCCAAAGCTTCAAATGTCGCCGTGTTATCTTCAAGTTCTTTCGCTTTACGGTCTTGTTTTGTGATAATTGGATTTAAACCGTTGCCGATGTCATTTAGCAATTCCTGTGCTTTCTTACGTGCTAGCTTTCCCTTGATTGAGGGATATCCGCCAATACCTAACCATGACCATTTCCCATCTAGCTTTTTAAATCTCAATTGCCATGATTTAGTACCATTCGCTTTGACAAAGAAATAAAGCCCATTGCCATCAAGCTCGCGATAATCTTTATCTTCTGATTCTAGGTTTTCCAGAACGGTATCTGAAAGTGGTCTTTTTTTTATATCTGACCTTTTCATTCTTGTATCACTGTGGTTTCAATAATTATCGAATGATACAAGGTGTGATACACAGCAAGCAATACTATAGTTATTGATGATTCTTTATAAATACACATAAAAAAGCCCTGAATCCGTTAAGATTCAGGGCTTTCCAATTCATAAGTCGTTATTTAACGTCATGTGAATTTATAAAATTGGTGGAGGTGGCGTCAATCGAGCTCAAATCCTAACCCATTCATTCTAAATATATTTTATTGAATAAAAAAATTCATTGACCCAATTTTGACCCAGATTAGATTTAGTGCATTGAATCACTTTAAAATCTTGTTCAAATCCGAATTCAGGATTTGAAGTGACGTACGGCATTATAGCAGAAAATTACACCTAAAAATAAATGCAATGTTATAACATTACAATTAACTCATTATGATATTAATAATCACATCAAACTCAGTATAGTTCAATTTTTTAATTTGTACTTTTGCTTAGGACTCTTAGGCTTATCAGGAAGGGTACGTTCAATCACACCTGCTTCTAATGCTGGAGTTAAATAATTTTTTTGGAATGTGGCTCGATGGGACAAGTCCAATAGAGCCATAAGCTCAGTTAAGCTATATTCTTTCTGCTCCATATTCTGGATGAGACGTTTAACTTGATCGCTAACTTGTACGCTAGCTTGAGCGGTATCTTGATCGCTGGCATCAGAACTAAGTATTGCATCTAGAATCATCTGCAAAATAAACTCAATAAAAGGTGCAGAATCTGAACGATCTGTGCTCGCTTGCAATGCATCGTAATAAGCTTTTTGGTTTTGATAAATCAAGCTTTCTACAGGGATGTTGAGAAAAATAGGATTCCACTGGCTTAAGATTAAAGTTTGCCATAAACGCCCCATCCGCCCATTGCCATCAGCAAATGGATGTATAAACTCAAATTCATAATGAAATACTGAACTCTGAATTAATGGATGCTCATTACCTTCAGCCAACCACTGTAATAACTCTCTCATTAAACGCTGGACTTGATTTGCAGGCGGAGCCATATGCACGACTCGATCCCCTGACATCACACCAACACCGCCATGACGATACTGTCCAATTTCATCAATCAGTCCTGTCATCAATATTTGATGTGCTTTCAGCAAATGCGATTCTTGATCAGGATTCCAATCTTGAATTTCTTCATATGCCTTTAGGGCATTACGTACCTCTTGAACTTCTTTAGGTGGAGCGATAATGGTCTTGCCATTCAGAATCGCTGTGATTTGCTCTGTACTCAAGGTATTTCCTTCTATCGCTAAAGACCCTTGAATCGTTCGAATACGATTGGCTTTTCGCAATTTAAGGCTATCTTGGATTTGAGTTAATGCAGTCAAACGCCCTATTGATTCACTAATTTGTGCAATCAAGTGAATAATTTTAGAGGTGATCGTATAAGGCGGTTGATATTTCATGCCATTCCTCATTGATGTAAAAACAAAGCACAGTTGATTAAACTCTAAAATATTAATATTTCATAGCTTAGTGAGTAATATCTGCTATTAACATGCTTATCTTTTCTGAAACAGTGAGCTCACTAATCGCTATTTCTTTTAAAATAAACCTGTGCATTCTCGTTAAAATACGTAGGTTTCTTCATTACAGGACAACATTATGTTTATTTATGCCGACTTCTCACAACTCGTCATCATCAAGCCAGAGGATTACCATTGGGTAAAATCTCCAGGAGGTGAAGTCGATAGAATGATGCTTGATCGTATTGGCGATGAGAAAGCACGTGCAACTAGTCTTGTGAAATACGCACCAGAATCTGCCTTTCCTGAACATCAACATCCTTTGGGTGAAGAAGTCCTCATATTGTCAGGCATTTTTACCGAGAATGCTGAAGATGATTATCCGGCAGGCTGGTATTTACGTAACCCCCATCATTCAACTCATCGGGTTTCCAGTAAAGCAGGTTGTTTAATCTTTGTGAAACTGATGCAAATGACTGAACATGAGAGAGAACCCACCCGGATTAATACCAATGATCCAGCGAATTGGAAGCTTACCGAACATCGGATAATATGCCCATTATTTCAATCGAAACATGAGCAGACCTATTTAGAAAAGCTAAAACCTGATCAAATTTTCGTAGAGAAATCAGAACAAGGGATTGAATTGTTCATTATTAAAGGTCAATTATTTTGCGGCACTGAAATATATCCAGCAGGTTCGTGGGTCCGTCTTCCCCTCAATAGTGCTGCTAAATTTCAGGCAGGTCCATCAGGCGCAACGCTTTATGTCAAAACTGGTCATCTACAACATGCCATAGATGTGTGGGTGAAATGAACAATAATGTGTTTCCAAAATGAAGCTGTCTCGTGTCTAGAATACTTGGAGCAGTTCACTTACCACTTTTAAAACCCATACAAAATGTAATGATATATCACTACATTTCTGATCTTTCTTTTTTCATGTATGATCGACTAAGACAAATTCAGGGATAAGGTTATGTTTGAAACTATTGATGATTTAAAGAAAAAATTAGATCAACATCGCCCTCTCTCTCCGTCAATTGTCAAAAATTTACAAGAAGATCTTATTGTCCGCTGGACCTATCATTCCAATGCAATTGAAGGTAATACACTCACCCTGCTAGAAACAAAAGTAGTACTCGAAGGTATTACTGTTGGTGGAAAGGCATTAAGAGAACACTTCGAAGCGATCAATCATAGAAATGCGATTTACTATGTTGAAGATATTATTCGGAAAGAGGAGTCTTTTTCTGAATGGCAAATTCGTAATATCCATCAGCTTATCTTAAAGAATATTGATGATGATAATGCTGGACGTTATCGTCAGCAAAATGTCCTGATATCAGGTGCTACGTCTACCCCGCCTGATTACACGTTATTAAATGACAAGATGGCTCAATTCGTAGACTGGTATAATAGTGAAGCACATAAACTACATCCAATTGAACGTGCAGCCAAAGTACATGCTGATTTTGTTGGCATTCATCCATTCATTGATGGCAATGGGCGTACATCACGTCTATTGATGAATCTTGAATTATTAAAAGCTGGCTATCCGCCTTGTGTTATCACTGTTGAAAATCGCTTGGCTTACTATGAGGCTTTGGATCAGTGGATGGCATATGGGAAGACCGAAGCTTTTATTCAATTGGTTTCGGATGCAGTAATCGAAGGATTTAAACCCTATCAAGTAATTTTGAATTTAAATTAAGGATTTGGCCAAATAAATATTTCAAATATATTTGCAAGACAAAGACCTATCCATAATTAATCTTCACATTTTCTAAATTACATCCTAGACTGTTTGTCTAACCATGCCTGGAACCCAGACCAACTTTTAAAATCATCCACCGCACGTACAATACAATTTGGACTACGTTCCAAGAGCATTTTACTTAAGGCGCTGCCCGGCCCAATTTCTAAGACAACATCAGGCTGATTTTCTTGTATTGCACTTAAACAAGCATCCCAATCAATCGCATGATTCATTTGGTGAATCAATGCATTCACTGCATCTGTAGTCTTAAAAAACTTATGCCCACCTGAACCACTAATCATGGCCGTGCATAAACCAACAAAGTCTTGCTGCTGTAAAACCTGCTGATAGGGCTGAACCGCTGCATTCATACATACGGTATGCGATGCAATGGTGACATTCAAGCGTTTAACAAAACGTGTTCCTCGCAATTCAAGTTGCTGAGCCAGCTGCTGTAAATTTGCATTAGCCCCACCCACAACAAAACTACTATCACTCAGTTTGATGGAAAGTGCGGTTGCCGTTTCCGTCAACAACGGTTCAAGCGTATTGAGATTGATACCCTGAATAGCCATTAAGCCACTTGCGTGCTGAGTGGCTGAAGACATCAACGAGGCACGCTGCTGGGCTAAATGCAGGCCTTGCTCCAAACCAGTTTGTGTTGCACAAATGAGTGCACTTAACTCTCCGAGTGAATAACCTGAGAAGCTCATAAGGTCTTCAATCTCAGGTTTTAACTTTTGCCAACGACACCATTGCAAAGCAAAAATAAAAGGCTGCGCGAACTCATTCTGATACAGATCCGCTTCGGTTAAATCGGAACAAAATAGCTTCGGCAAATGCTGCTTTAAAATATCTGATACATGAAGCTCACCAGCCAGAGTCAGCAGCTCTTGCACATGCGCTAAGCTTTGGAGTCCTTGCCCACTAAATATGATTGCAAAATTCATGTTCCACCTTCAGCATGAATAAAGTCACCCCCAATAAATCGGCACTGCCTCCCGGACTTAAGCGATGCTGAACGAAATAATCTTCCACTTTAGCCACATCTTGCATCCAATTGTGTTGTAACACACCGCCACGAGCCAAAAACTGCTTGGCTAGATCCTGCACAATATATAAGGCAGATAAACCACCGCGCCAAACAATATTGGTATCTTGTACATAGGCCATCAAACTAAATAAAGTCTGAATTGCAGCCTGCTGTGCATTGGCCGTTTTGGTGTAAATGTCGATATACGTTGGCAAGGCAACATCCATCACCGTTTTAAAACCTGAAGCCACTTCTTCAATCGCCCCAGTGATGCCATATTGACTCCGCATACGTTGCCCATGACTGTTGGGATTTCGCTCTAAATGATGTAACAGCTCATCCTGCCAAGTGCTTTGAATTTTTTGACTGATTGAGCCTGCATTCAACGAACTATCAGTTGCTAGACATTGCCCGACTGCTGCACTGGCAAAACCCAAATTAAAAACTGCCCCTTTATGGGTATTAATCTGCTGAGTTGCAGCCATCATTTTTTGTTCAGCTAAAATGCCACATTGTCGAATCTCTTCAAAATCGGCATCGCGATACCCATTTAAACATTGCGCCTGAAAATAGCCCTGTAAAGCATCCACACTACATTTGAACAAGCTAAAGTCCATGTCACGATGACTGCCCTGCGAACTTGGACAAACCAAACCAGGCTTATGCTCTAAACTGGCTTCATCTAATAACGCCATACATGCCAAACGGTCTAATGTTTCAGCAGTAGCGATAATGCTTGGACATAAAACTTCATGTGGTTGTAGCATTTGCATATTCAAGCTTCCCTTCGAATAATTGTTCTAATCTCAGCATCTCGACACGCTGAATTCCTTTGACGATCACTTGCTGGTTCATTTCAGGAAAAACAGCAATTAATTCATTAAATGACACATGCCAGTCTGGATGTATTTGAATCTCGCCATCCAAGCGCATAGAACTCTGGGTTTGGACTTGTTGAATGAACTGTAAAATTTCTGGTACATCATGTTGATGCTGTGGATACAACAACAGATCTAAGTCTGAAGTCGGCCTGACATAAGCCTCCTGCGTAAGAGACTGATAGGCATAGGAACCATAAACATATACTTTGCAGCCCAATTGTTCTAAGTTATCTGCAAAATCACTCAGCACTTTAGCTTGTAAGATCTGCGAGTCAGTTTCTAACAAAGCCTGTAGAGAAAGCGGTCGAGTAATCTGCTTGATCTCGTGTTTCTCTACTAAGCACGCCACACGATATTTATAGCCCTCAACCAAGCAGTTGATCGCCAGCTTCACTTGTCCCACATCCATATCGTCCTGCCGACAAACGGTCATTGGAATATATTGGCTCAGCAGCTGATACACCTTGTGTTTCACTGTTTCTGGTAAAGAAACATCTAAAAAATGTAAGGTTGCTGAATCACGAAGATAAGCTAAGTCATGACGATCCATATCTGCTTCCTTAACTGTGGACAACTTTCTCAATAATAGTATTACACAGCACACGCCCTTGACGTTGCTGCCCCACCACACGGCGTTGATCTGTCCGATAAGCTTCAAGATGTTGTTGTTGATTTAACAGTGCTTGGCTGACCCAGTCTGTCTCCAAATCTGGCCAAATGGCATTGATTGCGCCCATTTTGTAAAAGTTTTCTGCCCCTGGGGCAAAGATGGCTGAGCTTTGCGACAACTCTTTTAACTTTTCGACTGGAATTTTAGTGACCCGTGCCATCGCGTTTAAGTCCATGACTTTCACTTGCGAATCACTGAGTGCATAAACTTCGTTTGCCATGAGTCCATAAGAGAGAAAGCCGCCACTAACCGCTTGACCGAAAATAATCGCAAGGTTGGCATGTCCACTACGGCGTAATAGATCTACACAAGACGCCAAATGCGCGAAGGTACGGTTTAAGCACAGTAACTCATCGGCACGGGAAAGATCTTGGCCTTGCGTATCCACAATAAAGACCACGGGAGTTTTATTGCCTTGTTGTACCAATTTCAAAATTTCTGAGGATAATTGAATGGCAATGTCTTGATTGATGGGTGCTGCATTAACTGTACCCAAAATCCGTACTGGACCTGCGTCTGTCTGCGCATTGCCCTTAATCACATAACCTTCGATCTGATAATCCAGTTGACGCGGAAACAACTGTTGTAAAAGTAATTCTGTATTCATGAGCTCATCCTTGCTTTAACAACACAACTTCATGGGCAGACAGCATCGGAATTTTTTCTGGCTGTAAAATTCCCATGTCATGCCAAATCTGTAAACCATCATTTTTACCAAACCAGCGTTGGTACTGCTGCTCAAGCTGTTGCTGCTGTTGCAATAATTGTTCTAAGTCTAAAGGAGCTGCCTTAGCATCTAGCTGCGTTAAAATCGCATCACGAATATCGGCAATATCATCCTCAACCAAAGCCTGTACATGATTGAGTAAATAACGATGTTTCCCGCCTGTGACACGCCAAACCAAAGCACGATCTTTCGAGTCAAACTCTTCGACGCCTTTCACTGTTTCAATCACTTCTGGCCCAGACAGTGCCAAACGCCCTTCTTCCGTCATGATGATGGCACTACTCAAACATGCGCTGATACCCATACCACCAAAGGCGCCACAGGTGCCGCCAATCACCGTAATAATCGGAATCCCCGCATTTCTTACCTGCAACATGGCGCGCATAATTTCGGAAATGGCGATGAGACCGGCATTGGCTTCATGCAGACGCACGCCGCCTGAGTCGACAAAAAACAGTACTGCTTGCGCTTGATCTTGAATGGCTTTATGTAAGAGACCGACAATTTTCGCCCCGTGGATTTCACCCACAGACCCGCCCATAAACTGACCTTCTTGCGCCATAATATGTACTGGTGTTCCGTTTACACGCGCTGTACCAATAATCACGCCATCATCAAAACTACCTGGAATATCCAAAGCAGACAGGTGCGGGCTAACCTCCACCTCCGTTGGCTTTAAGATTTCTTTAAAACTCTGAGCATCCACAACTGCTTGAATACGCGCACGTGCGGTTTTTTCATAAAAACTGTTTTTGAGCATCACTTGATCCATGTTCTATACTCCCTTAAACATAGATATTGCTTGGCTTAAGCGTAGATTCACCACCGCTGGGGTCGCGCCCATATCATTTAACTGAAATTTAAGCCCTGCTACTGCATGACGTTGTGCAAACTCATTCAGCACAGACTGCCAAACATGTTGAAAACCGACGGCTGATGTCGTGACTTCAATCTGACAAATATCCGCTTGATCATGCTGTGAAACCAGAACTTCTAAATTTCCAGAACCAACGACACCACAAATAACAGCCGCTTGTTCAGCGCTCAGCGGTGCTGATTGTAATTCAAATTTTAACTTTTCCATGTCGATCACCAATTTCTAAAGCGACTTGGGGGACTATATAAACCACCCGACCATTTAACTAAATCTTTCACCGATTTTGCCGCCAACAAATCACGACTGACCTGTGTTGGATCGATACCCAAATCTTCTGGACGTTGAATAATGCCTCGCTGGCGTAACTCTTCCACTTTGGCCTCATCACGCTGCATCCCCACTGGGGTATAACCAGCCACACCACGGATGGCTTGTTCTCGTTCTTCTGGAGTACGACATAACAGCAAGTTAGCAATACCTTCTTCCGTCACAATGTGTGTGACGTCTTCGCCATAAATCATGATGGGCGGGAGTTCACTCTCCATTTTGTCCTGCAACTGCCACGCATCTAACTCTTCAACAAAAACAGGATGCATATGTTCACGGTACGTTTCGACCAGTTGCACTACCAGTTTGCGACCTTTAATCAGTTTGCCATCGACTGCTTCACGACCTGCTTTGGTATAGGCATAACTGGCATGACGGCGTCCATGCGGATCAGAACCCATATTTGGTGCACCACCAAAACCAGAAATACGGTCTACAGTTGCCGTAGAACTGTTGCCTTGTAAATCAATCTGTAAAGTCGAACCAATGAACAGATCACAAGCGTATAAACCCGCAGTTTGACTAAAAGCACGATTGGAACGCATGCTACCGTCACTACCCGTAAAGAACACATCTGGACGTTCTTTAATATAATCTTCCATCCCCACTTCAGAACCAAAGCTATGGATCGATTCGACAAATCCACTTTCAATCGCTGGAATTAAAGTTGGGTGCGGATTCAAAGCCCAATTGGTACAAATCTGTCCCTTTAGTCCTAAGGATGCCCCATACGTAGGCAGTAACAATTCAATCGCCGCAGTATCAAAACCAATACCATGATTTAAACGTTGAATTTGGTAAGGCGCATAGATGCCTTTAATGACCATCATCGCCATTAAAATTTGCACTTCGGTAATTTGTGCAGGATCACGGGTAAACAACGGTTCTATATAGTTGTGCTTGGGACTTTCGATATAAAAATCGACCCAATCCGCGGGTACATCGACACGCGGTAACTTATCGACAATTTCATTGACCTGCACAATCACAATGCCGCTTTTAAATGCAGTGGCTTCAATAATCGCGGGCGTATCTTCGGTATTCGCACCTGTATAAAGGTTGCCCTCACGGTCAGCCGCATGTGCCGTAATCAGGCAGACATTTGGCGTCAAATCGATAAAGTAACGCCCATACAGCTCGAGGTAAGTATGGATCGAACCAATACTAATTTTTTGCTGCTGAACCAATTGTGCTAGACGTAAACTTTGTGGGCCTGCAAAGGAAAAATCGACCTTAGAAGCAATGCCTTTTTCAAAGACATCAATATGACTGGGTAAAGCCAATACCGACTGCACGATATGTAAGTCATGAACCACCTCTGGATTACACTGACTTAAACTCTTTGACAAAAAGTCGGCCTGCTTTTGGTTATTACCTTCTAAACAAACGCGATCACCACTGGAAATTACCGTTTCCAAAAGTTCAATCACCCGAGCATGCTCAACTTGTTTTGCAAAGCCTTTTTCTTTGGCTAGATTCAACTTTTCTTGTCTACGGGTGCGCTGCTTATCCCATAAGCGCGTCTTAACCATTTGGTTCATGGGGTCACCTTTATGCTGTGCTTAGCCGAAGATGGCATTAATTGTGAGAAAAAATACAGAGGGTCCAAGTAAGCAACCAAGACCTGTATAAAAGGTTGCGACCAATGCGCCATAGGGTACTAAACGCACATCAGTTCCTGCCAAACCTGCTGCTGTACCACTGGTCGTTCCCGCCATTCCACCAAAAACCATGGCAGAACGTGGACTTTTGAGATACATAAATTTTGCAAAGATTGGTGTACCCACCATAAAGAACACTGACTTAATTAAGCCAATTGCAATCGATAATGCAATCACTTCTGAGCTTGCACCAATGGCAGAACCCGTTACTGGTCCAACGATATAAGTCATCGCACCTGCGCCAATCGTGGTCATCGAAACGGGGTCTTTATAGCCCATCAACCACGCCACCATTGCACCAATCACAAACGGAATCACGCAGCCAAGTGCAAGTGCGATCAAACCCACCTTTCCTGCTTTTTTCACTTCTTTGACGTCAACTTCAAACGCTGTTGATGCAATGGCCAAGTCACGAATCATGGCGCCACCGAGTAAAGCAAAACCTGAAAAAATGGCGATATCTGAAATGCCCTTTTCACCTTGAGTATAAATCCCTGCAAAATATGCCAAGACTAGCCCCATAGTGATGGCGATGGCTGAGCTTTGTAACTTCCCTTTGGTGAGGTATTTCGACAAAAGATGCGACACATACATCATCAAACCAGTCACTGCGAGCGCCGCGACGAGGGCATTTTTGGTAAAAACCGTAATTATTTCTTCCATTGCGTTTCTTCCTTGTAACCGTATAACTGATTGTTATTTCGTGTTAAGACAACACCCTTGTCCTTAAGCGGTTTTTTCAGTCGGCTCTACAGCCCATTCGTAGCTTTCGTAGTCACCACTGGATTTATTCAACCAACGAATCACCAATACCGTACCGATAAGCGAGGCAACCGAAACAACAAGCCCCAACATCCCGCCCGACATAGCAGCAACTACGTTTTGGCCTGCCGACATGGCAACCACAATCGGGATATACATACCTGACCAGTACAACACACCAAATTGAGTCACTTGCGGTAAGTGCCCACGTTTCGCTAACAGTTCCTTCGATAGAATTAATAAAATCATGGCGATGGCCACACCACCTACATTGGCTTGCACACCAAGAGCAATCCCGAGGGCATTGCCTAGATAAACACCAAGTAAATGGCAGACTGCCAATATGGCTGTTCCGTAAATAATCATTGCTGAATCCTCCCTGGATCATGCAGCGCTTCTAATAATCTGACTTATAATTTGCTATAGTTATAGCTTATCTGTATCCAGCGTACAATGCTTTGTACTCAAATAAACATAAATTGTATACAATTTTTGGTGATGTATGACTTCAATTGCGGAACTTCCTCTTTCTATTCAAATTAGTAAAAAGTTAGAGGATGATATTATTTATGGCTTTTTTCTACCTGGGACTAAGCTAGATGAACAAGAGCTTTGCGAACGCTATGGTGCTTCACGCACCCCGATTCGTGAGGCATTAAAGCTATTGGCCGCTGAAGGTTTGGTTGAAATTCGCCCACGTCGTGGTGCAATTATTCCAGCCATTAATTCACTTACCCTTTGTGAAATGTTCGAGGTGATGGCTGAATTAGAAGCCATGTGTGGACGTTTAGCAGCACGGCGCATTCAACCTGAAGAAAAGCAAGAATTACAGCGCTTACATCAGTTATGTCAGGACTATTTAAATCAGAACGATTCAGAAAATTATTATGAGGCCAACCGTTTATTTCACTTTGCCATTTATCAAGCCAGTCATAATGCCTTTTTAATTGAACAAGCCTGTACTTTACACAAACGTTTGCACCCGTACCGTCGCCTACAACTCCGCGTTAACCATCGAATGAATCATTCATTTTCAGAACATAGCGCAATTTTAGAGGCCATTTTTGCAGGGGATGAACAAGAAGCTGAGGCTTTGCTGAAAGCGCATGTGGTGATTCAAGGTGAGAAATTTACGGACTTTATTTCAACCTTAGAACATTTAAAATTATAAATATCTATGGCGGCATCAGATTTGGATTTTCTAGTAATAATATTTATGCCGCCTCTCTTCTGAGATGGTGTCAGTTTAACTCGGAATAAATATCCATTAAAAACTTAGCATTAGCTTAAAATTCAATCTGGATTTATACCCAATTTTACCCTTCCTTTATAAACTTTTAATAACCAAGGCAATTCGCAAACAATACTATGGCCACAGGACGCAAGAAACGTCAATACTTAACTTTAGTCATGGCCGATGATCTAAAGAAGATCGACCTTCAGCATATCGACCAGACTAATGAATCAGATCTCAATCTACTTGTTCGGATCTCAAAGCAAAATGACGCTGAAATGGTGATTAAAAAGATCGTTTACTAATTTTTAAAGCTGGTACCGCAAAAACTGCTTCTGGTAAAGATTTACCATTAATCACCATTACCCGTAAAAATGGCGACCAATTCCGTTATTCAAAGCAAGACCGTGACTCAGACTATACGGGTGTATCTACAAGCTACCATGTCACTGGTAAAGCCAAACGTGAAAAGGTTATCACTGGTGAGAAAGGCAAGGTGAAACACTTAAAAGGGACATTTACCAACAAAGCCGAAGCTGAACGTGTGAGTGCTGCGAAGATGGCTGAGATTAAGCGCCAAATGGCGAAATTCAGCATCAATTTAGCGTATGGTGTACCACAAATCAGTACAGGGTCCCCCATTAAGCTTCAGGGCTTTAAAGCTGAGGTAGACTAGCTGAAGTGGATCGTTGAAAAAGCTACGCATAATTACTCTATAAGTGGTTTAGCTACACAGCTCGAATTTGGGACATCTTTAAAATAAGGTCTTTACTATATACACTTAACCTAGACTAAAGTTATGATGACATAAATTATTCATTGTTACTGATATATTATAAAAATCACTAATTCCGTATAATAAATTCAGGGGAAAATAATGCCTGTAGCATCTAAAATATGTGAGCTTGTAAATAATAAAAGTAAACCAAACTGGTGGCGATTCACCATAAATCGAGCCATTGAATGTGGTGAGTTATCATCTGTAGAACTTGAGGAAGCATATTTAATTGCTAAAATGGAATTTGGACTAGAAGAAAAGTGTGCAGACTACACTTCATTAATTAAGCCAGTAGAACTTACGGGTTATCATGAAGAAGTAGAAGAGACAAGATTAGTTTCTATTGGAAATACAACTAATATCTCAAATCTTGTATCACAAAAAAAAATTGAATTTTCAACTACTGGATTAACAGTTATTTATGGGCATAATGGGGCTGGAAAATCAAGTTATGCAAAAATACTTAAGAATGCATGTCTAACCAGAGGTGAGCCACCAGAACTAAGAAGTAATATCTTTCAAGAAAATGCTGGGATACCAACTGCTGAGTTTCATATAGAATCAAATGGTATTTCTGAAATAATAGAATGGAACAATAAGCTAGAACCACATCCTCGCCTAAAATCAATTAGAGTCTTTGATACAAGCTCATCAATTCACTATTTATCTAAGACTGGTCCCTTAGATTTCAAACCTACTGCTTTAAAATTATTGGATGAATTACTAAAAACAAGTGAATTCATAATGAATAAAGCAAAAACAGAAGAAACTTTTTATGCTGCGGCCACTGTTCTGCCAAAGATGAATTCAAATACAACACCTAGCAAATTAGTTATAAGCGCATCTTTAGATCCAAATCAAGTAGATCTGCTGTGTGCAACGCAGGAAGAGTTAAAAGAACTATCTGACCTACGGGTTGAAGTATTGGAATTAGAAAACAATACACCTGAAAAACTTCGAGAAAAATATAAAAATAGAAGATTAAGACTTGTCCCACTTCAAGTATTCCTGACATCACTTATAAATGAATTAGGATCTGAAAAATTTCAACAAATTAAAGAATTACATGAAAAAAAAGTTCAGACAAAAAATGCAGCAGACTTGTTAAGTAAATCAACTTTTTCTGAATTACCCATATCTGAAATCGGATCTGAAGAATGGATGACAATGTGGAAATCCGTTAAAAATTTTATAGAATGTTTAAATAACAATTTTCCACTTTTAGAAGGGGATCATTGTCCGACTTGCTTACAAGTAGTGGATCATGCAACAGCTGCAAGACTTTTAACATTTGATGAATATCTGCAGAATGAATTACAAAAAGAAGCTGCAATTGCATTAGATAATTGGAATGCTGTACTAAAAAAAATTAAGAAATTAAATTTCTCTAAAACTCCCTACGAGGCCATACTCAATGATATTAAAAGCAAAGATGAAGCGTTTAGTCTCCTTTTATATAATTTAATTGACCAATTAAATGAACGGGCAAAAAGTATATTAAAAGATATACCCTCCTTTGATTTTGATGATATAAATTTAGAATCATTAACAAGGCTTAATACTCACATTTTAAAATTAGAAGAGCTTGAAAAAACAGTATTAAATGATGATATTAAAATAAAATCCATTTTATTAAAAAAACAAAGAATCTTGGAAATTGAAGATAGAGAAAAAATAATATCGGTGAAGGATCAAATAAAAGAAGAGATAAAAAAAGCGATAAAAAATGAATTATTTAGTAAAATTAAACGATCAACTTCTACTACCCCTATTACTTTATTGAATAATGAAATAACTAGTTCTGGCTCTATTGGTAAATTACAAGAATTCTTTAACATTGAATTAAAAAAACTAGGTTTTAATCATTTCAACGTTAATACACTTACAAAAGGGACAAAAGGTAATCAAAAATTTAGTCTTGAAATCTCAGGAAAAAATGTGAATATTCTTGATATTGCCAGCGAGGGTGAACAGAAATGCATTTCTTTAGCAGGATTTTTTGCTGAATTAACTGCTGATAATCGAAATTCTGCGATTATTTTTGATGATCCAGTAAACTCTCTCGATCATATATGGAGGCTAAAATTCTCTAAAAGAATTGCAGAGGAGGCAAACAAGCGCCAGGTTATTGTTTTAACACATGATTTACCTTTTCTGAAAATGCTTCAAGAAGAGGCAACAAATATAAAAATCAAAGCTATTACTCGACATAATAAAATAACAGGAATACCACTTGATAGTCCGCCATGGGATGCTTTAAAAACTGTCGATAGAATTGGGCAACTTAAAGTAAAAGTAGTAGAGGCCAGAAAAGCAGCAAAAAACTCAATAGAAGAATATCAACATCATGCATGTATAATTTATGGAAAAAAGAGAGAAACATGGGAAAGACTTGTTGAAGAATGGTTAATTAAAAGTGTTGTTGAACGTTTTAGCCGTGAGATTAAAACTCAAAATACAAGATATCTAACAGATATCACGGAACAAGATGTCCAAAAAATTTATGCCGCTATGAGTAAGTGTAGTACCTATATGAATGGACATGATATGGCTGAAGCGATGTCTGGTGTTTTTCCAGATATTGATGAGTTAGAAAGTGATTTAATAGAACTGGAAGATTACTTCAAAGAGTTAAAGAAAAGAAGGAATTAAGCTCTTTTTTTATTATATTTATAAAATTAAAAAAGTCCTCTGATGTAAATTGAGGACTTTTCTTTTTTTATATCTAAAATAAAATGAAATATTATCTCAAATCATCTAAATTCCCACTAAAATTTAAAAAATCTTGATATAAAGCAACTACCCAGTCTAGGATCACTGCGACTTTATTTTTTATTTAGGAACAGGTCAGGCAGATTCAAAAAGCTATAAATAAGGAATAATAAAAAAGCCCTCTTAGGAGGGCTGACTTTAGTTCATTTTACTCATTAATTAATGTAATTATTCTCTTATTTTTAGACTCTTCCATCATTTTCTGCTTAGTAATTTCGAGATAAGGTGCATCGTCTTCATTTATTTTATTTAGAAAATTTTCTGCATCCTTAATATTTTCTGAATCTAACAACCCCATCAATGCTAATAAGAAACATGGCGAATTCAAACATGAGGTGCGACAGTTTCAAAAGCCTTATGATAATCAACAAGCTGAGCAAATTTCTCTAATGGTGTAAGCCAATCTAACGCTTTTCTAGGGCGAGTATTCAGTGACATGGCAACTTGATTTAAATAATGCTGATCTGCCTGGTTTAAATCAATCCCTTTAGGTAAATATTGCCTAATTAAACCATTCATATTTTCGCATGTGCCTTTCTGCCATGGCGAATGTGGGTCACAGAAATATACATCTATGCCTAAATCTTCTTCGAGGATTTTATGTTCTGACATCTCACGTCCACGGTCATAGGTCAATGTTTTACGCAGTTCTGCGGGTAAATATTTCAGAGCTTCAGTTAAAGCCTTGCGCACTGATTCTGCCTTTGCATCAGGTAATGTTGCCAAGATACAGAGCCGTGTTTTTCGTTCAATAAGTGTTGCTATCGAACTTTTATTGTCTTTACCTTTAATTAAATCGGCTTCCCAATGACCCGGTATTTTTCTTTCTTGAACTTCGGTTGGGCGCTCATGAATAGTTTTAATATCCTGTAATATAGAATCTTTTTTAGGTTCACCGTTAGCTTTTCGCTTTTTATTTTCATGTCGCAGACAGGATAGTAAGTCTTTTTTCAGCTCACCCTTTGGTAATGCTCGTATCGTTGAATAAATCGTTGTATGGCTTACATTCATTGTTTGATCCAAATCAGGAAATCTCTTTAAACGCTTTGCTATTTGCTGAGGAGACCATAAACAACGGATCGCTTCAACAATAAATTTCCAGAGGATTGAATCGATTTTGAGTTTTATGTGACCACGTCTACGTCTAGCGAAGGTGTTATCAGAAGCATATTGAGCTTGATAAACGTCATTGATGCTATTTCTTTTAAGCTCACGATAGATCGTACTAGGATGTCTTTTAATGAGTTCAGCAAATTTTCTGGCTGAAAAGCCTTCTTTTCTTGACTCAAGCATTAATGCAGTACGATCTTCAAAGTTAAGATGATGGTATGACAATTTTATATACTCCATAAACTCTTTAAATTAATTAGGTGGTTTATGTCGCACTTCAAGTTTTACTCTGCCCATCCAAAAAGATATGCACCACCAAAAAAATAAACAAACAAGGATACCTGCGTAGGTAACCAATTACTTAGAATACTTGCCAATAGAAAAGGCAATACTAACAGTAGTGCAAAAAAGAAATATTGAGCTCCAAAAATAATAACTTGTTTTTTGACAGAACGACCATCTTTTATTTTTAATGTAAAATTACTAGCACTTACATTTTGCTGGGGAGTATATTCTATAAATTTACGTCCAGATTTATATAGTCTAATAATTTGATCTAAATTAATTAACCGAGCCTCATGTAACTTTACTAGATAACAAATAAAATCATAGTCAACATAATCCAACCTAGCTAGTTCTTGTGCTGCCCTATCAAGAACTAATCTCCTAACTCCATCTTTCTCAAAAAAGTTTTCGAAAAATCTATTTGTCGAATCAAGTTTAGCCGTATAGTCTTTATGCGCCAAAGCTGTGATTTCTTGTCGTTTAAAAAATATACCAATAATTCCAACTAAGGCACCAAGCAGTCCAACGATATGAGTAATTTCCATTAGCCCCTCTAAGCAGTAACAACTACTGGTATTTCAAAAGAAATATGATCTGTATATTCCGCACACATAATATTTATTTTTATTACACCTTCATCAATAGCGTTAGGAACTAGATAATAATTATCAAATTTTATTTTTCTTGTATGTAAAAGTGAATTAGTTATAATGTAAATAGTATTTTTATCGGAGTAGCTATCACTTAAGCCCATATTTACTTTTGGCATTAAACTTCCGTAATCTATAGTCGCTAAGTTTTTTAACACTCCTGACATATATTCCTGCTGTCTTGCCTCGGGTGACTTAATATTTGGAATCAAACTTTTCTGTATGTTCTTTTGATACCATTTAATATCTTCATCAGATTTATCATCAATAATTGTAATAAAATTTGGAAATTCGATTTCTACACTAATCATGTTAGCCAAATTACTACCAATATTTTCAACAGCAATATTTAACTGACTTGATCTTACTTCTAACTGATGAAGTGCTCTTAAAGCGTGATTATGATTATTTATATCTACTTCTGAAATAGCATCAACTTCATCATTATATTCTTGAATATATTTTTTTATATCATGCATTCCCAAAATTGAATGAGTTGTCAATAAATCTCCTGCACGTCGCATTTCCATGCGAGTGGAAATTCTTTCAGGTTTTTCATAGTAGTCATCCTCCCTTAATTTGAACCAAAATAGCTCTATTTGATCAAACTCTTCTATTGAGGTATTCGCTATGTCATTAATGCTTACTTTAAGTAAAGGTTGTTTTACTTTAATCGACTCTTTAATACGTTCATTTTCTTCGCGGAGTTTTCTATTTTCCTCACTGAGCTTAGCTAGTTCTTCAGCAAGTTGACCTGAAATTTGGTTTCCTCTGATCCAACCGCCCCCCCTATGCTTTCTCATGTTTTTATAAAGTGAATTTGAAATCTTATGTTTTAAATCATCTACCGTATCCCAAAATTCGCACAAACGATCAGTCAGAACCTTTTCTCGAAAACGCTGTAGTTTATCAATATTTTCATTGTTAGCATCTCGTTCATGCGGGCGTGTAGGAACATTATCATTACGAACAAAACAAAGTATCTTTAACCCTTTACTGATAGCGTAATCGAACTCTTTTTCTGTAAAGCTAATCCCATCTTGTTTCGAGATCGAACCGTATCGATGACCCAATATTAAAATATAAAAATCACTTGAATCAATTAAATCTTTAATAATTGTCCATTGCTCATCATTATCAGCACCAAATAATTCCATACCTACTGGAAAGTTATAAGATTCTAAAACAGTATTGATTGCGGCACTTCGCGCTTCTATTAAATCTGTATATGTTGAACTAATAAATACTTGGTACTTCGTATCTTGACTCATTTTTTCTTTATAAAATAAACATTGAATTAATTAACATTTATAGCATCTCAACAAAGTTAGATAAATACATATGTATTAGATAATTTCTTGCTTTTAAACTAAAACAGCACAGCATGGTTTTATGTTATGAATACAATTCCTGCCTAAATAGAACCTCCGCTTGAGCATCATTTAAATCAGTAAATTGACGACCGTTCTTTTCTCGATCACTGTCGCCATAGTTAAATGACATATAAAGCACACCATTTGGTTTCAAGGCAATTATCAACTTTCCTATGACTTCAGCTAAGCATTCACGCTCACAATGCAATAAAGAGGCACATGCCCAGACCCCATTATAAGCCTCATGCTCATCAGCTTTACTTGACCGTCTGTAAGCTGGATTGCTCTTTTTACAAGCTCTTCTGAGTAATCCATTGCATCAACTTCATAGCCTTTATTTTTAAAAGCCTGCGTATCTCGTCCCGAGCCACAACCAACGTCAAGAATCCGAGTACCTTCAGACAACTCAGCTAAGAAAGGCTGATATAAACTTTCCATATCAACTTCAAACGTTGAAGCTGTAAATTCTTCTGCATGCTTATTGTAGTAGTCTATTGTTTTAATTACGAATACTTAGGCTAAAAATCACAATTAGTCTACTAAAAAACAAAAAATAAGGGAGCAAAAACTCCCTTTCTATTCACGGCTCGCCAACTTATTTTCAATCCACTGATGAATTTCATAAGCAGACCAACCAATACGATTCTGTGTAATTTTTACTTTTTTGGGAAAAGTCGGATCATAGTAAGGTGAGTATTCATCCATCATTTCATAGATTGTTGATCTACCTACACCAACAAATTTAATAACTTCTTTAATACTAATCAGTTGATTCATTTGAAAAGTTTGTCCAACAAACGCATTCATGAAATTTACTCCAAATCAATAATGCGAGCGTTACTGCTCAAATAATCAGGAGGTCTGTAAAAATTAACTAATTCACCGCCCTCACACTCCCGTGCAACCCTTTCTGCATATCCTGTACAAATCCATCATCTTGATTGAGCTTAGATTTAGTCTTGGCTTTCGAATCAACAGGCTGTTGTTCTGCTTGAGAAGATTCTTCCGCGTAAAACTCCCCAACAATTTCCTCATCCTCCTCTGCATTCACCTCAAACTGTGCATTGCTAAAACCATAGCGAGCCATCTGATCTAAAGCCACTTGATTAAAACCACACAATTTACTTTTCTGGTCAATCTCCTTAGCGGTTTGAATCGCTTCTTGTAAATGAACACCCTCCCGTAAAGTTAAATCCACGTAATACACAGGCGTTCGATAGCTTTGCGTAGTGCTCTTGCCTCTTAGAGTGAGTTGTAAAGGTAAACATGACAGTAAGCCATTGGATGCTGCATGGTAATAACTCAGTCTTGCTGCCAAAGTCCGGATACTATTAAAGCCTGTGGTTCTAAAGATGAAAGTACCGAGTTCATCTGACTCATCCAAATTCACATACAAACGCCCATAAGGTTTACAGAGTCCACCTTGTGCTAATGGGCATAAATCTGGAGATGGGCAAGGATGATGTTCTACCCCTTGATTGGTCAGTCGCCGACAAGTTTCACCATTGCCTACACAAACAGGACGGCCTGTTTGACGGTCAAATAAGCTGTACTCTGCTCGAAGATTCAGTTCAGGATCATTGAAGATCATACGGACTGGGATACTTCGCAGTTTTTGATTGGGTGCTTTGGCTCGGAGTTGTTCATCTAAGGGATGTTTCACCCAGCCCTCTTTATTTTGGATTTGAGAGGTAATGGTAAATTGGTCATCCTTTTCAGGGATGCGTTTACCATTCTTTTCCACCATCTTGCCGATACTAATTCGCCCGAGTATTGGCGGTGTAATGGCTAAACCTTTGATCATGTTGATTTCCTCTTTTGAGTAAAATAAATTAGACATAAAAAAGCCCATGCTGTGGGCATGGGCTGATATGAGCTTGCTTGTTGGTATTTCACTTGATGCTTTTATGGATAAAAATGGACTTATGCACCATTGGCATAAATCTGAAAACGCCGTGTCCCTTGCTTGGCTTGTGGAAACTGATCGAGATACTCAGGGTGTGATTTAAGTAAAGCCTTGGTATCCAAAGTAATCGAGTCTTTAGATTTCTTCCACGTCACTGAACCTGTTTTAAAGGTGGCGCGTTCAGCCTCTTGCATCTTGGCCTGAAGCTGATGTTTAAGTAAGTCAAATTGCTCTTGGTGCTTTTCAACTTGGTTGCGTACTCGGATTAGTTGTTCAAACTGTTGATTGGCTTGCTCATCCTCAGATAAGTCTGTCGTTGAAAGCGGTACATGTTCTGGATAAAGCAGTTGTAAAGCTTTGGCTGCCGATTCGCTGGCATCGGCTTCAGGTGGGGTATCCTTTTCCACACATTCCCAGAAGTAACGCTCCGCATTGATGATGTGCTGAATCACGGATTCTGAACGTGTCACTTTAAAGATTCGGGTTTCATGTCCGCAGAGTAAGACACAAATATGCGCTGCTTGCTTGCCTGTCACCGCCAATTGATGTTGCACTTGGCAGAGCACGTATAAAGGCACACCGTCTCGCCATAGCTTGGCACCATACTCCCCTGCGGTTTTACACTCCAGTATTTGTACATCGGAATCTCCAACAACTGAGTAATCCAGATTAGCTAACATAAAATGTTTGTCTGGATCAGGGTGTTGTAATACGGCATTGACTCTACGCACTTTGTAGTTGGTATGCATGCTGTAGTATTCAGCAACTAAGGGTTCAAGTCGTTTGCCCCAGTACAAGGGTGCATGGCCTTCGCTTTGATCTTCGATGTTTTGTTGAATGCGTCCTGTTTTGATCATCCATAGTTCTAGCATCGACATATACGGATTGAGACCACAGGCTGCCGCACAGTCACTGCTGCCAATGCCCTTGCGTCTGACTTCCAGCCATTCGGCTTGCGTCATATTTTTAGTCTCTACGAAACGTTTTGCTGTAAACAGTTTTGGGCGATTGGAGTAGATACTCAGTGTTGCGTTGTTTGGTTGAATTACGGCTGAGTTCATAGTAATTTCCTGTCATTGTTGAATTTTGGGCATAAAAAAAGCCGTGTCCGAAGACACAGCTTTTGAATGAATGAGTTAAGTTATTTGTAAGGTTGAGCTTTTCAGTTAGGCGATGAGTCAGCTTAGGCTAATCAATAGATGCTTTGGAATTAAGCCAACATGCGTAAAGCTTGTTCCAGTCCACGTTGCTTGAGACCCGCTCCAGCACCAAACCATGCAGAATCCAGACGATGATCTTGACTCATAGCACGACGTTCGTGATCGGCAAATTCAGTAATTGAGCATAACAAGCCATAAGCGCTGTCTTTGGCTGAGCTGAGTTCTGCCCCACGACCCTGCCCGTTAAACATAGTCATGACTTTCGACATGGCACGGCCATTCGGTTCCATCTTGTTTTCAGCTTTGGTAGCTGAATTGGCTTGTGTGGCAACATTACGGTAGAACTGAATAATGCCTTCATCCTGTTCCATTGGGCTGAGACTGGTATTGTTAAACACGGCATCAAAATAAGCCGCTGCCTCAAACTGCGTCACTTTACGCTGACTGAGTTGTTTCATTTCATATATGTGCTCATCCCATGCACGGACTGAAATCCCCAATTGCTGTTTAATCTTCTCTGCATCGAACTTAGTGCTGTGCGGTACTTTGACTACACCTGCACTTGAGTTTTGTCCCTTTAAGGCAATGGCTAAGGTGTTATTACACACGACACGAATACTGGTGAATTGTGCTGTAGTGGCGAGTGTCCCGTCACAAGCTGTAGCCAAAAGAATGTAGCCATTACTGACATCCTTACCTTTTAAAGCTGAGCTTTGTCCTGTACGTGCCAATGCCCAGAACTTCTTACCACCTTTGAGTACACCCGCAGTTTCCAGTTCAAAGCCCGATTGCTCAGTGAGATCACGATAAAACTCTAAAATTTGTTTGGGTTGCACTTCCTGATAACGCTGACTGACCACAGACAGCGGTGCATGGGTATCAGAACGGTATAAAACGCGTTGTTCTTCATAAGGCATAATGATGCTTTGTCCTCGATCATTTTTAGCCATATAGCTGACATCTGAAGATTCAATGCGCCAGTCCATACCTGCTTGTTGTGCCCAGACTTCAATCGGTTGATTGTGAGTCAGTTGGTTGCCTAAGCCATGCCAAGGGGTTTCACCGACATAGGCCATTTGTTCAAGTTGATGTGCCATGATTTTAATTCCTATAAAAATTTGAATTGCTGTAAAAGGTCATTGGATAAATTCATTTAAAAATTAGTTACGGATGCTTGGACTAAAATCGCGGTCACAGTCATTGCAGTAATAATGTCGGCTATAAACAGGATGTGAGCTACTTTGGACTTCATCCTCGGTCATCAGCATCCAAATGCCACCGATCAGCACCCCGACTAGGGCGCCTGCAATCGGGGGAATGTTCAAGCTCTTAGAAACACTGATACCCAAGGTCGCTAATGCTATAGGTGACATCACATTGTTTTGCGCTGAAGGTGAATTGCTGTTGATGACGAAATGTTGTGGGGATTCCAACAGTACTGTGTCTCGGGACTGACAATAAGGACATGGCAAACTCATCTGAATAATTCCTGTAATAAAAATGAGTGAAATAAAAAAAGCCTGCTTTGGGGGAAAGCAGGCAAAACGTGAATCGGGTTATTGCATAGGGCTGTTTTGAAGGAGCCACATGCTTCTCATTTAGATGATATGTATCTGTATTTTTTTAGAATGTGATTTTAATCGACGCTTTTTAAATCAATTTTAATGACTTGATACAGGGATCAATTGACCTGATTTTTATCAGCGATTATGATGCAAGAGCTGGCCTACATTGCCAGTCGGTTTTGACAGACCGCAGATCCAGCACGGTATATGAAAGTAATTTTGTATGTCGTGGAACCCTCGTGTCCCCCTGTTGTTGCGGTAGGACGGGAGGGGGACGCCTTGTGCGTGCTGGTTCCTTGGATCCCAGTCTGTCAACCCCTTCTCGTTCTGCCACCATAATCAATTGACAGTGATTCGGTAGAACTTCTTATAATTCCAAGGAGTCATCAATCATGATTCAATTTACTGTGCTTTCTTCCCCTGCACTCGCTCCATTTATACCTATTTGCCGACTTCGGTATTGCATTCCGATTCCAACTTTATTGTCTTGCCCTGTGCACTGATTCATTTCACCGCACTGATCAACCACTGAGTTTTTTAATTCAGGGGCTGCTTTGTGCTGGAACAACATTATGAAATTGATCGTACAGCTCATTTTAATTGTCGTCGTGGTGGCGATGCTAGGCCCCTTTGTTTTTGTGCTTGGCGGACTATGGCTGCTGATTTATCTGGCAGGCTGGCATAAATAAACCCATTCGTATGACTTAAGAACAATAGATAACAATGACTTGGAACAGAAATGAAATATCAAACTTGGTTTGGGGTAATCACCATTGCCTTCAGTAGCACCCTGCTCACTGCCTGTGACAGCAAAGTCAAACGTGACTTTAAAGCAGGTTATCAGGCGGGTGGTTTAGACCGCTCTACCTGTGGCTGTATTTACGACAAAGTCGAAGCACATTACTCGCCTGAATTTATGGAAAAAATGGCGGATGTCACGGTTCGAGAAACAATGCACCCACCTGAAGATTTTAACGTGGTGATGGCAAATGCTGTTCAGCAATGTCAGTCATAAATTCAAGCATCTGGGGAACCACATGAAAAACTATTTAATTATCGGCTACGTGCTGATCGCACTGATTTGCTCAGTGTATTTCAAGAATTTCAGCAGTACCGCACATTACAGCTATGCCTACAATCTCGGTAAAGCCGTGGTTTGGCCTGTGACCATTTTTAAGAACTAAGCCAGAGGAATAACAAAATGAAAAAACTCATCTTGGCCTGTGGCCTTAGTCTGATCTGCACCTCGCTGTTTGCACAATCTAATTCAGCAACTGTGATTGTTAAAAATATCGAAGGCTTTAGTGAATCAGGCGACGCCTTTAGTTTTAAAACCACCACAGGCAAACGCTATCAAGTTTATAACGCAGGTGGTAGCAATCCGATTCAGGGTGAAGAGCTGGTTTCTAATTCCATCAAAACTAAGAAAGCCATTTGCCTACGTTTAGATGCAGATAAAACAGAACCGCGTTTGGTGCAATCAGTTCATAAAGGCAAATGCAAATAACCACACAGAACAAACAACGACTTTATTCATAGATGAAATAAGCAATTTTTTAGGAAGTCAGCCATGAAACTGATCCACCCGATTCTTTTATCCAGTGTATTAATACTGGGCTTAACCGCATGTAGCCCATCCAAAGAATCTCAAGCCGTAGTAGAACCCAAAGCAACAGCAGATCAAAATACGGTCTCTACCGCGAATAGCACTTCTGATCAGTCTGAGACGAGCAATCAATCCGAGGATGATTTTGTCGTTGATAAATCATTTTTAGAAAATGGCGCTGATGCTGAGCAAATGACAGAATTATCACAGGAACCGCCCTTACAGGAAGAGTTCGAAGTCCGTGTTCGCCGTGATGAATCACAATACTCCATGACAGGCTATGTGGATAAGCTCAATATCATGTCACTGAATAATGATCCCACCTCTCTGACCAACGTATCAATCAATCGTGGCAATTGTAGAACCAAAGGTTTTTATGATTATCAGAATATGCGCTATGGCTCAGTGGCCCAAGTCTATCTCGGTTGCGCTGCTGAAAATGTGCGTGAGGTGACCATCACCACCAACAGCGGATTGACCTATACCTATAATTTTTAGCTATTGATAACGAAGATTTTCCATTAATTAAGGGAATAAAAATATTCCCTTCTTTTAACCACAACAATATTATTTATTTTAATATCAATAATTTAAAACACAACCCAAATTTCAGTAGACATATTTTTAAAAAATAATTTTCGAGCTTAAGCCCAGCACTAAAGCATTATCAACATTATTCGTTGCTCCAGGATTGATTACATATTGAATATTAGGTCTAAGCATCAACCATTTCATTGGGAAATATGAATAGTTCAACTCAATGTTATATTCAGCCTCCTCGTTAATGACTTGGTGTATTTGACTGTAACGATCACTAACATCAACTCTATTCATAGCAAAACCAACAATATCATTAGGATGATGATTTAAAAGTCCAACATATTTCAAACCCATTTGTTGCATATTTTCAACTTTGTTAGTGGTTTGATCATGAAAGCTGAAGTTCATAAAGGCATACAATCCCTGATGAGTTGAGTCTTTTTGGGTTAATTGTTGTTCCGCAACTCCCCACATACCATATGTATGATCTTGCGGCTCTCCAGTAACAATATCCTTCTGATTTTTAACATCATGAGCTGTATTGTAAAATCCACCAAGACGATATATCCCTGGTAATTCATTTATTCCTTTTTTAGGCTGCCATACAAATTCAACCGGAATATTCACGCCATCTGCATCATTCGTACTAAAATTCCAACCTTCACTTTCTTCCAAGTTTTTTGGGTTATATTCGAATACACCAAATTGTATAAAGGCCTCAGGGTTAAAACTATATTTAGACATTAGAGCCCATTGGCTTACAGGTGCATTAATCCATTTACTGCCTTGCCATTTCCCCATTTGTGCACCGCAAAATGAATTATTTTGAAAGTCACAAGACATCACATTGAAATAGGTTCCCATGGCAAAACGCCCAACTCGAATTCTGGTAGCTGCGTTCCTAAAATTCTTCTCGATCGACAATTCTGCAAGCCTTGTACCCGAATTACCTCGACCATAGTTTGCCTGTACATTGGCCAATTGTGGTGCTTGCGGATCGGAAATCTGTTCTACTGATACACTCTGTCCTTGTCTTGCCATAATTAATGCTCGAACACTCACCCCGTCTACATTTAACAACTTTTCTAAATCTAAGATTGTACCCAGTGAAAACTGGCTAACATATGTTGGGTCTTGTCGTGGGGCATATCCACCATCTGCTAAATAAGCAATATCGAGATTGGAACTACCATCAAATTTGATTCCTTTATCTGCTAGAGCTGTTCGTTCACCACCCCAGTCCCCTGTTAAATTTGTCCGATTCACATCAAATAAGCTCTCAGCAAAACAAACTGTATTTGTTCCAATAAGTACACCAATAAGACATAAAAAATTACTTTTTTTCATTGCACAATCCCTGCAAATTTTGAATATAAGTTTCCCTAAACAGCTAATTGAATGAGCTATTTTGAATGATTAAATGGAGTAAAAGTGGTGTGATAAAATTGCAGCATGGCGGGACTCCTGTCACATACCATGCTCAATTCACTAACAGAATTGGATTCTCTTAGGTTAAATGATTTTTAATTTTCTCTTTAACGGCTTCTGTAGAAATACCATAACGATCATGTAGTGTTGGCAGTGCACCTGCATCTAAAAATGCATCGGGTAACCCAATCATGTCAAAACGTGGATGTTGCCCATTTCTTAATAACAAGGTTCCAACTGCTTCACCTAAGCCCCCAACCACAGAATGATTTTCAGCAGTAAGTACAGGTCGACCTCCTTTTGCAACTTCAGCTAAAATCGTTTCTTCATCAAGAGGCTTAATGGTTGGGACATGTAAAACTGAAACCTCAATTCCCTCTTTTTCAAGTTCTTCAGCGGCCTCAAGCGCACGCATGGTCAGTAATCCAGTAGAGATAATCAAGAGATCTTTACCTGGCTTAATGACTTGGGCCTTACCTAATTTAAATTGGTAGTTATATTTATCCAGTACCAATGGAACTTGACCACGCAACAAGCGCATATAAACAGGACCTTGATGAGCAGCAACCTGTGGAATAGCCTGTTCAATTTCCAATGCATCACATGGATCAATGATCATTAGGTTTGGCATTCCACGGAAAATGGCAATATCTTCTGTTGCTTGGTGACTTGGTCCATATCCTGTAGTTAAACCAGGAAGGGCTGCTACAATTTTCACATTTAGATTATCTTCGGCAATCGCCATACAGATAAAATCGTAAGCTCGGCGTGAAGCAAAGACAGCATAAGTCGTGGCAAAAGGAACGAAGCCTTCTCGAGCTAATCCAGCAGCAGCACTCATTAGGAGTTGTTCTGCCATTCCCATTTGAAAGAACTTATCTGGATTTTGATTCGCGAAAATATGTAGATCTGTATATTTGGATAGATCTGCTGATAATCCAACAATATCATCACGCTCTTTCGCTAGCGCATTTAAAGCATGCCCAAATGGTGCAGACTTGGTTGGTTGCCCTTCTGCAGCAATCGAAGCAATCATGGCAGACGTTTTTAATTTTTTCTTAGGAGAGTTCGCTAATTGGCTCATGGATCTAGACTCCTTATTTGCCGTAATGGGTTAATATGTTTAAAGCTTCATCCCATTCGCGTTCATCCACGCGAATAAAATGTGTTTTTTCACGGCTTTCTAAAAATGAAACACCTTTACCCATTTTGGTATCGCAAATAATGACTCTTGGGCATGTTCCTTCGTGGCATTTCGCTTGATCGAAAGCGTCAAGTAAAGCTTCCATATTGTTGCCATCTACGCGTTGGGTGTACCAACCAAAAGACTGCCAACGATCTACAATTGGTTCAAAAGCTAGAATTTCACTTGAATGCCCATCGGCTTGCTGATTATTCACATCAATAATTGCAATGAGATTATCTAACTTCCAATGTGAAGCCGACATGACTGCTTCCCATGTCGAGCCCTCATTGAGCTCACCATCTGATAGGAAGTTATAAACAAAAGACTCTGATTTCTTTTGCTTTAATCCGAGGCAAGCACCTACCGCAATGCCTAAACCGTGACCCAATGAACCACCAGTGATTTCCATACCAGGGGTATAAGTTGCCATGCCTGACATAGGTAAACGACTGTCATCAGAACCATACGTTTCTAGTTCTTCAATTGGAATAACTTTTGCTTCGATCAAAGCAGCATATAAAGCAATTGCATAATGACCTATTGAAAGATAAAAGCGATCTCTTCCTTCCCACTCAGGATTGTCAGGCTGATATTTCATTGCATGAAAATAAGAAACTGCAAGTAGATCAGCTGCACCTAAGGCCTGTCCAACATAACCTTGGCCCTGTACTTGTCCCATACGTAACGCATGTTGACGAATGTTATATGCACGTTGCTGGAGTTCAGCAATACGAGCTTCTTTATTAATATTTGACATGATTAGCTTCTCTTATTAACGATTAACCAGTTTTGCTGGAACGCGTAGTACTAGGCTTGCGCCAACAACTAAGACTGCTGTGATTAAGAACATACCTATGGCATTCGAACCTGTATTAGTGGTAATCCAGCCGATGAGAAACGGAGAACAAAATCCAGCGAGATTGGCAAAACTATTGATTCCAGCAATACCTGCGGCAGCTGAAACACCACCTAAAAAGTTGGTTGGCAACATCCAAAACAAAGAAGATGCGGTGAGTACACCTGATGCCGCAATACATAAACAAATCAGCGATAGGGTTAGATTCGAGGCAAACAATGTTGCGAAGGTCAGTGCAATTGCACCAGCACACATAGGAATAATTAAATGCCAGCGACGCTCTCTAAAGTGATCTCCGCTACGGCCTGCTAATAGCATTACAACTATGGCACACATATAAGGTAGGCTGGTCAACAAGCCAATATGCCAGTTGTCGCTAATGCCCGAGTTACGAATTAATGTCGGCAACCAGAAAGTAATTGCATATTGTCCCATTACGACACAAAAGTAGATTCCAGCAAGTAACCACAAGCGTTTATCACTAATGAAGTCTTTAATACTGCTATGCCCTTCTTTCTGCTGATTATCTTGTGCGATTTCTTGCTGAACTAAATTCTTTTCAGCACTTGTTAACCAATGTGCATCTTGAACAGAATCTTTTAGAACTGCGAGGACTAATAAACCAACAACCACAGTAGGTATAGCTTCAAGCACAAACATCCATTGCCAACCATGCCATCCTTGCACATTGTTCATTTGATCCATGATTAAGCCAGACAGAGGTCCACCAATCATTCCTGAAATTGGGATCGCAATAAACCACAGCACAGTCATACGGGCCCGACGATAAGATGGGAACCAATATGTAAGATAAAGTAATAAACCTGGCGCTAATCCAGCTTCAGCAACACCGAGTAAGAAGCGTAAGGTATAGAATTGCCACTCTGTTTCAACAAATGCAAAACAGCCTGACAAAATACCCCATGTAATCATGATTCGAGCAATCCAACGTCGAGCACCAACTTTGTGAAGCACAATATTGCTAGGTACTTCACATAAGAAATATCCTATAAAGAAAATACCTGCGCCGAGTCCATAAACAGCTTCACTGAACTGTAAATCACTCATCATTTGAAGTTTGGCAAAACCAACATTTACACGGTCTAGGTAAGCACAAAAATAACAAAGCATTAAAAATGGCATCAGCCGAAATGCAATTTTTCGATATGCAGATTTACGAATAGCATCTGTATCAGATGAAAATACGGTATCCATCATGCGAGTCCCTTTACATTTGGCCACAATATCCTCTCATGGCCATGTCTCTATTTTAAATTTTCTAATACTAATACTGAGTTTTAGTGAATCAGCATTCCGCCATTTACATCTAAAGTTACACCTGTTAAATAGTCTGATAGATCACTGGCTAAGAATAATGCTGCATTTGCAACATCTTGAGCTTTACCTAAGCGACCAAGTGGAATACCTGCAAGAATGTCATGACGACGATCATCCTGCATTAGACCACCAGTAATATCTGTTTGAATCAGACCTGGTGTAAGTGAATTCACACGAATATTATCTGCACCAAATTCACGTGCCATCGCTTTACCTAATCCTAAAACCCCAGCTTTGGCAGCGCTGTAGTGTGGACCACCAAAAATACCACCACCTCGTTGTGCCGAAACGGATGATAAGCACACAATACTTCCTCCACCATTTTCTTTCATTGAGGGAATTACAGCCTGAGACATAATGAGTGTTCCACGCAGACTGACATCCAAAATACGGTCATAATCATTACGCTTGATATCTAATGTTTTTACAGGTTGGGTAATTCCTGCGTTATTGACCAAAATATCAATTTTACCGTAGTGTTGAAGGGCTTGTTCCACAGCAGCGTGTGCTTGTTCTTCATTAGCAACATTTGCTGCTAGACCTAAATGACCTTCGCCCAATGCTTTAGCCGCATGCTGGCTTTGCGCAAGATCTAGATCAACAATAATGACTTTGGCGCCTTGCTGTGCAAAGATTTCTGCTGTTGCACGACCAATACCACGTTCAGATGCTGCACCTGTGATTAACGCTACTTTTCCTTGTAGTAACATGTCTATTCCTCTTTTCTTCAACATATTTATTCATCGTTAGATTCTCTTTTTTCACAGTGAGCAGCAATAAGGTTAAACTCAACTAGGCATGAATAATATTCATGCCTATGATATTTTTAGTTGATATTCGAAAGAAAAATGGAATTTTAAATGAACAATAGTGAAAAAAATTACAATCAAGTGCCTGCAATAAAAACCTTACAAGCGTTTGAACAAACTGCTCGGTTAGGAAATGTGGCAAAAGCGGCAGAGGTTTTGAGCCTCACACCATCTGCTGTCAGTCATCAAATAGCAAAACTAGAAGAAATGATTGGTCAAAGCTTATTTATAAGGGGCGCACGCGGAGTGACCTTAACACCTTCTGGTGAACGTTATTATCAAGATGTAACGACTATCTTGCATAATTTGATGTTAGCGACTGAACAAGCATCAGATAAAAGCCCAAAAGATAGTTTATATATCCATTCTTCACCTAGCTTTGGACTTCTGTGGTTATTGCCAAGATTGGAATCATTTAAAGAACAATATCCTCTCATTCAGGTGAATTTATCTTGCTCTTATGAAAACCTTCATTTCACACGAGATAAAATTGATATTGATATTCGTCATGGTATTCCGAATTGGACAGGCGTCGAAATTAGAACGGTTCGAAGTGAAAAATTAGAAGTTCTTGCCTCCCCCAAATTACTTGAGCGCAGTCCTGTTTCTAAGCCTAAAGATTTACTAAAAAAAGAATTAATTTTATCAAAGTCCACACTCGTGACATGGCCCCAATGGTTTGCACATCAAGGGTTAAGCATTCCTGAATTTCCTTATACTTTTAGTTTTGATCGCTCATATATGTCACTTGAAGCTGCAACTCATGGGCTTGGATTTGTCCTAGAAAGCAATTTACTTACCCAAAATTATCTAGATTCAGGAAAACTTGTGAAAGTCTTTGCTGATGACTTATCCGTACCCATCTCTGCACACCACTTAGTTTATCCACGTACCCATGAGAACATTCTCAAAGTGAACCACTTTTTAAACTGGATTGGTGACGAAATCATAAAAGATAAATAATGATCAAACAGTCGCTCAAAACAGAAAGCAACCATTTAAACCAGACTTAGAACTATCCGCTGACAATCAAAGGTTTTTCTACGATGCCTTGTCACTCTTAAGTAATGATTATTGGCATGGCTGTTTAAACGGTTTTTTACCGCTTGCAAAGCGCGTTGAATCTGCTTGTCATCCAAACAATTCACTGAGATACCTTTTAAATCATGCTCTTCGAATGAAACGGCACCATAACCATTGGTGACCTCCAACCATTGCTCACCGATTCTACGTGCATGATCCGTTAGAGTGACAGCTTGTGCTTGTCCAGCATAGATACAGAATAACTGAACATAGTAGCCCTGCTCTGGATCATGTTTAATCTGCCACAGCACCGAATGAATTGAACGAAACAGCTCAGTATCTCTGGATCGAATTAACTTTAGAAAAGCACTGAGGTAAAGATCAAGATCATATAAGCGAATCACTGATAGCGCTTCAGGTTGAACCCCTAAACAAATTGGAAAGATGGTTAATTGATCTTGTTGCTGTATACATTCTGATAAGAAGCGTTCAGCCTTTTTCACCTGTTTCTTATACTCGTTCTGATCGGATTGATAATCCGCTTCAATCAACCCAGCTTGATCTTGTACATATTTTATAAAACCTTCCACCACATGATCAGGCAAGTCTTGAATAGAATCGTAGAACTTAAACGCATTGGCTTTAAAGATGATCTGCTCAAGATGCTTAAACACAATAATGGCAGCAATATAATTATTCCCATCTACAAAGAATCGTCTGGATTTCTTAATCAATGGAATGATCTGCTGTTTGAATTGCTCAACACTGATTTGATTGGTTAAGATTGCTTGAATAAAGATTTCAATTTCACAAAATGTTTGAGATTCATTGTAAGTCGTCATGATAAAACACATCCTAAGTTATTTATTTCATAGACTTAGGAGTGCCGTAACTTTTTAATGGTGATCTAATCTAGAATCCACATTGCTGCAAGGTTTGGGCTACACCTCTACGCCAATGCACTTCAAACTGGCCCGTACCAAAGCTGCGCATATACGGTATCTTTGCGCGTAAATGCTGTGCATACTTTTCAGGATTGACCAGATACATTCCTGTATTAAAAGCATTGCTTACTTCCAATTGAACATTACACTGGATATTTCCTACCCCTAATCGATTATTCCGCATAAACTTCTGCTTATGTTCAGTCGTATTACAATTAAAGTACCATCCCAGATTACCTGTAATACTTTGCCATAATTTCCCAACCTGATCAGCGAGATACCAGTCACTCAGACGTTTAGATGGATCATAAATTAGCAATAAATGGCAATGATAGCCTTTTTTTGCACCCTGCTCTAATGCCCATGCATAGCCCTGTAACCCCATGAAACATCCATCTTGATTAGCTATGCGATTTCTTAAAATATTCATATGCTGTTGAACATCTTGAATACCTATATAGACCTGTTGTTCTTCGAGATAACCCAAATCGACACGCACAAATAACAGCTCAGAATAGTGGGTAATGAGTTTAGTCAGATACTGATACAGTGAATTTCGATTCTGCTGTTCTTGCTGAATGAAACAATTCAACTCATTCCAATAATCATTTCGATATTGATAGAGTACACAGCATAGGGTTTGAACTTGCTGAGTATTAAAATTTAAGATGTATGATGCTGATTGACCATTTAGAAAATGATCAATCCAATACTTACACTGAATAAAATATTGAATGGATTCAGCGTAGTGAAGCTGTGCTGAATAGAAGTGTTGAAAGGCTTCATATAATGTACTGAGTGACTGTTTGAATTGTTGTTCACCCACCTGTTCGAAACAGACATCATAAACAAAATCTTCAATTGCAGTGCAAAGATTAGATTCATTCCAGATCACTGTAGTCAAATTCATGTCGTGATACTCATCATGTTAGGATTCATATCACAGCCATGTCTGTAATCTTTTAATTGTTTAACCATATATATGAGTAAAGAATCATTCAACAATTAAGCAAGATATTGATAAATATATAATTAATAATATATTTAATAACTTTAATAACCTACTAAGGCCAATCTACGGCTTAACAACAAATTGGTTAGACCGACTGAGCATAGAACACATGAATTAACCGAGCAAAGAGAAGCTAAAGTTAATTTTTTAATTATTCACTTTTATCATTTTAGCAGTTGAACCCTTTATTAATACCTTTCTGATCGGAGCTGCTGGTTTTGGTTGGAAAATCTCTTTATAACACAGGTATTTGACGATTGTATTTTTGAACAATCTCTGTTTCTTTTTATCATTAGCAGCAAACACAACGTATTTTGAACTAAATTCTGGTTGGGACAAAAATATTTCAATACATTCAGTTGGATTGATAATATCTAGCGGTTCTCGATTAATTTTAGCTTGTATATGATTGTTAAGAAATCTATCCCAATATTTTATTATGGATACTCCTACTTCATCGAGTTGCTCAAGCTTCGTTCGTGGAAAGAAAAATAAAACATCCGCTGATGTTTTACTTTCATAACCAACATTCCAACTTCCTAAATATCCTGTACTCATCGAAAGTGGTTTAGATCTTTTCGAAAACCGTATAAAGCTGGTAAAAAGCGTGGAAAACTCTTCCTGAGACAAGGCCCCCCAATTTCTTTCTACTCTAAATTGAATTCTATAGGACTTACGCACTATTATTTATAGATTCTCTGTGGTAGCAGATGATTTTTATCGAGAATAAAGTCATCAATGAAGTTTTTGATAACTGGTCTAAATAATTTCTTCTGCCAACGATATACATTTTCAAAGATCCGCTCAAACTGGTTCTTTTGTATCTCGACGTAGGCCATCAAGGCTGAAAAAATATGATTCAAAATCAGTTTAGATCGTCTTACTTGAAACTTTTCAATATGACAAACCTGTTTAATCACCCGGTGATATTGCTCTATTTTCCAATGACTTGAATGTAATTCATGAAAACCCTCAAAGGACAATAAATCATCTTCATCTTGATGCACAATATAAAACCTCTGCTGTTCTTTTAACTGAGTCTTAAATAATTGTACAAAGCCAAAATCTTTGAGCCAGACCACTTGACCCTGATGGAAATTTGGCAATAAACGCAGTTGAAACCATTGTCCTTTTTCTGGGGAAACCTTACGGTTACAGTCGATACCAAACATAAATCGAATACCATATTTTCTTATGGTTTTTAGATTTCCAGTCGATGAATACCAACTATCACCTGTAATAAATTGAATCTTTGCACCCCAACTGAGTACTTCACTTAACATATCCATAAAGTAATCATTCTTGGTTTTACTTTCAGATTTGTCATAAATTCGGAAATTAATTGGAATATTTTGACCATTCTGATCTGTCGCATACAAGGTAATGAGATTAATACCCTTGACGGATCGGTGGTGTTTGCCTGACCAAAAATAGCTAACCAAGTCCATATGTTGACTATAGGGTTTATCTAAAACAGTATCATCAATACTGACTATAAGTTTATTATTATCAATATGTTGAATTGCTTCTTGATATAGGTCGTGAGGTGTGTAGTCTTCACGTTCTAGAAAGCGATTTACACTATCATGCGAGATGTTATAAGTCTCGGCAAGTTGTGTGCAGCTAATAGAGTTCGGTTCTGTCATGAGAAAGCCCATATAAATGGGTAATGTACAAGTTGCTGTAGAAGCATGTTTAATTCGTCTGATCACAGATACTTTATAAAGTATTTTAATACTTTTTTGAATCCGTCAATGCGTAAGTCCTATTCTATATACTACTAAATCTTGGGTAAACATCTGATCTAGATAATCAATTGCTGTTGCATATCGTCTCGCACAAATTTTGTGTTGGATTATATTTGCCTCAGATTTATTGAAATTTTGAGAAACTTGATTGGTTCTGATCTTAAGACTTCCATCCTGATAAGTCTGAAGTTGATACCTTTTTTTCAACCTTAAACTATTCACATTTAACTCATTGATTTTTTGAAAACCTAAATTAAATTTATCATCAACCACACACCTAGAAAAAAATACACTGAGCTGTACCGTAATACTTTTAAGAAGGAAGCTCGTCATTTCGTCAGATGAGTATTTTAATAATCTCTGAATTTTATCTTGCTCATCAAGTAGACTAAAATATTGTTGGCAAGCTCTAGTGATTGAATACGTTAGTTCATCGGTGGTTAGTGAGTTAAAATCAGTATAATGACGTGGAAAATCAAAAAGACCTCCGTTAGAAGCTAATAAGTTTTCAATAAAAATCTCTAGACGTACTCCAACGTCAGCTAAATCTGCAAATCTTGTATCTGACTTTGCGTATTCTTTATAAACAAGTTCGGTGACTGCTATTCGCTCAATTGCATTCCTATTGAGATTTTGGCACTGCCAGATTTTTTGAGGATTCTTACCTTCGATTAGATTTTGCCAAAATTTAATATGCTTACGATAAGCTTCCTGAGAATCAATAGACACAGACCGATCTTGCTTCAAAAAAACATTATTAATTGGCAAAAAATCATTCTGGCTATCTTTACACTCTAATTTTATAATTCTATCTATATAAGTGTAATAGCCCAAAACCCAATACTTAAAATTTTGAATACGTTCTTGCTGAAAGTATGAAATCTTTGAAAAATCTTGCTGAGTGACTTTCTTCAATTGCACTAACCAATCACTGATTTGTATACCTGATTCAAACTTATCTCGTATGATTTTTTCTTTCAACTTCTCTATTTTAGCTTTTGTATTGAGCTTTCCTTTCCCCTCAAAAAATAAGATACACTGCAAATTCAAACCAAACTGATGGTCGTTTTCATACTTAAAAAAGCCATGAATAAAGTCAGGAAAATCATTTAAATAATTGTGAATCTTACTAACATAACCCCAATTAATACGTCTAAAATTTTCGCAATTATCCTTATAATTATTCTTTAGATTAATATCTAGACATAAGATTTTTATGTCTAGATGATTTGTTATGATTGCATCAAACTCTGTACATAAATTACAGAACTCACTCCAGAATAACTTATCATCACTACTCCTATTCCAATCGATACTTCCTTTATTTCCCCTAATCCAATTAATTAACTCCACCATGTATCTAGCTGAAAAATTTTGACTAGGTGTCTTATCACAAAAATATGGTATTTCATTACTTTTTATTTGAGATAAAAATTCAAATAATCCGTAAGGAATAACATCCTGTCCAAATTTACAATCTATGTTTGGAATAAAATTAGATAACTTATTGAGCTTATTAAAATAATAACGAACATCTTCCCCAAAATCATCAATCCCATTTTTATAATTTATTTCGAATGCTTTCAATATTGAATTTTTATCACCTATTACATCATCAACAAATTTAGAGTAATACTCCAAGGCATCAACTGACTCTTTAAAAAAGGTCATTCTATCTCGTTCTTCTTGTGATAATTCTGCATATGAATGATAAGTTCTCAATCTAAGCAGCTTAAACAGATCTATTTTATTCATACACAGTACAAATCACACTAAAACCAACTTAAATAATTGAATATAACTAATTAAAAGTCAACAACAATAAGAAAAAAAACCTATTAATCACAACTTACAGTCCCAAAAAATACATTTTTAAATAATATTAATCACAATTGTGCAAGCTAATTTGATCTTATACATTCATGTTAAATGTACCAACACCTATACAAGTCAAACTGATGCAAAGATTTATTACCCCTCAATTAATCATAAGAATTTAATTCAAATTTCATGTATTAAATTGATTTTAAAAACTCCTAGGACTTTATTAACAGAAAATCTTGTTTACTATAAAATCCAATAATTACGCCCCATAGTATTGAACCCTAATCCCAATACTATGCATAAATATAAAAAGGACACATAAGTTTTTAACAAACAATTAGTTTAATATTTAACTGGATCAGAATTTAATATTATTCACCCGGCAGAGTAAAACTTGAAGTGCGACATAAACCACCTAATTAATTTAAAGAGTTTATGGAGTATATAAAATTGTCATACCATCATCTTAACTTTGAAGATCGTACTGCATTAATGCTTGAGTCAAGAAAAGAAGGCTTTTCAGCCAGAAAATTTGCTGAACTCATTAAAAGACATCCTAGTACGATCTATCGTGAGCTTAAAAGAAATAGCATCAATGACGTTTATCAAGCTCAATATGCTTCTGATAACACCTTCGCTAGACGTAGACGTGGTCACATAAAACTCAAAATCGATTCAATCCTCTGGAAATTTATTGTTGAAGCGATCCGTTGTTTATGGTCTCCTCAGCAAATAGCAAAGCGTTTAAAGAGATTTCCTGATTTGGATCAAACAATGAATGTAAGCCATACAACGATTTATTCAACGATACGAGCATTACCAAAGGGTGAGCTGAAAAAAGACTTACTATCCTGTCTGCGACATGAAAATAAAAAGCGAAAAGCTAACGGTGAACCTAAAAAAGATTCTATATTACAGGATATTAAAACTATTCATGAGCGCCCAACCGAAGTTCAAGAAAGAAAAATACCGGGTCATTGGGAAGCCGATTTAATTAAAGGTAAAGACAATAAAAGTTCGATAGCAACACTTATTGAACGAAAAACACGGCTCTGTATCTTGGCAACATTACCTGATGCAAAGGCAGAATCAGTGCGCAAGGCTTTAACTGAAGCTCTGAAATATTTACCCGCAGAACTGCGTAAAACATTGACCTATGACCGTGGACGTGAGATGTCAGAACATAAAATCCTCGAAGAAGATTTAGGCATAGATGTATATTTCTGTGACCCACATTCGCCATGGCAGAAAGGCACATGCGAAAATATGAATGGTTTAATTAGGCAATATTTACCTAAAGGGATTGATTTAAACCAGGCAGATCAGCATTATTTAAATCAAGTTGCCATGTCACTGAATACTCGCCCTAGAAAAGCGTTAGATTGGCTTACACCATTAGAGAAATTTGCTCAGCTTGTTGATTATCATAAGGCTTTTGAAACTGTCGCACCTCATGTTTGAATTCGCCCCCCTTACCTCTTACACTACCACAGTGACAATTTAATTATATTTATATCTCAACAAGGTAACTATCATATATACAAAACATCTAGCTCTCTCATAAAAACTCCACACTAAATAAGAAAAACCAGGTATTTGAGCAATAATTAAAAAATTCTATTAAAACTTGAGGGTGAATATCTAAATCCCATACTTATTAAATTAATATTAAAGTCTATTTTTATAGATGACCTAAATCTTGTTTAAGCCAAGGGTTCCATAATCTGAATTTTTGGCTTATTTCGTTGGGTTAATTGATATGCACATAATGATGCGTAAATCCCACTTAGAAATCCATGAATACTACGTGCTTTACTCGTCACTAAATTGTATTGACCTTTCAATAAGCTGAATAACGTTTCTATTTTATTACGCTGTTTTAAGTGATATTCATCTGATGCACAGAGTTGAAAAAACTGCATAGTCTTTTGATGATAGGTAATCAAATCAATACCTTGAATTTTTAATCTGCTTTTTAATTCTTGGCTGATATAGCCACGATCCACATAAAGCCTTGCTTCTAAGCCTTCAACTAAATGCTCAACCATTTTTATGTCCGCCACATGTCCATTAGATAAAGCAGAACATACTATTTCCCCTAATTGATTCATCACGATATGTAATTTGCAGCAATAAAACCAGCCCATCGAACTTTTACCACGTGATGCAATTTTGGCTAATGATTTATGGCGTTGAATCCTTTGTTTTTTACAGACAGGTAAAGTGGTTGTATCAATCCATAAATATTTGCTGCGTTGGCCTTTCATTAAGGCGACATATAAAGCATGTAGTGCCAATTGATGCATATTGATGCATATTGATGAGGTGAATCATCCATTGGTAGCAGGGTAAATTTTTAAAAAGAATGCTTTGAAATTGTTGATATGAGAACACTTATACCAAATGGCACTAAAATTGATTTCTGAGAGACTTAATTTGGCTGGTCGAATTCTTATAGATTGACGACTTTGTTTGAGAAATTTCCAATAAGTTGCTTCAAATTTAAGAAAGAAATCATCGATTACACAGAATAATTCGGTACTATTGAACATCAGGACTAGAGCTTTAAGTTCGGTGTGGTAACTCAACTAATGGCTCTAGTTCCTTTATTTTTCAAGTCAATTTCTTATCCATGATTCGGGTTATAGATAACATGTCATAGTTTCAGCCTCTTAAGCAGAATTCCACTTGCTCACCATACTACTCCATGGTTTTTACACGCTCATCCCTGTACTGTGCACGGTTTAGGCTGAGCGAGTACATTAGTAAGCCTTAAAGGCTACAGTTCTTCAATCATCATGCTCGTCAACGATATACAATGCCGAAGATGATTATTTATACCTGACAGCTAATGTCGTTGAATCAATCCATAAATAATTTAATGAGCATTTAAGAATATCAAGCCCATTAAAAATGGGATTGATATTCTTAAAAATTAGGTAAATTTCACTCAACTATTCATCTCTGATTTCAATAGATGCAAACTCTTGTTCAGGCGTGCCTTCCACCAGATGATGTCTGCTATACAGCAGATAATACAGAATGAATAAACCATAAATTAGCGCTGCCAAACACCATACTTTTGGATTAACCATTAAACCAGCCACCACTGCAGCACAGGCCAAAACCAATGCAATACTTGAAGTGACGATGCCGCCGGGTGTTTTATATGGTCGTGCTAAATCTGGACGGGAAAAACGTAATTTAATATGCGACATCATCATCAACACATAAGAAATGGTGGCACCAAACACCGCAATCAAAATCAGCAAATCTCCTTCACCCGTTAATGACAATACAAAGCCAATTACCCCAGGAATCACAATCGCCCATTTCGGCGCATGTTTATTATTGGTGAGCGATAATATTTTCGGTAAATAACCCGCACGCGATAGGGCAAACACTTGACGCGAATAAGCATAAATAATCGAGAAGAAGCTTGCTACTAAACCTGCTAATCCCACAAAATTCACAAAACTGGCAATCCATGAATGCTGTCCATAGACTGCAATTAATGCATCAACCAATGGTGCTCCTGAGTTTTTCACTTGCTCTGCACCCATCGCACCAGCACTTAAAAACAAAATCAGCAGGGCAAATGCAGCCAGAATCAACATTGAACCAATTAAACCACGTGGTAAAGATTTGACTGGATCTTTGGCTTCTTCAGCAGCCAAAGGCACGCCCTCAACTGCAAGGAAAAACCAGATTGCAAACGGGACAGCAGCCCAAATGCCCATGTAACCGAGAGGCAAAAATGAACTCGCCCCCGCAGTATTTGGCATTACTGCAATATTAAATAAATTGGCAGCATTAAAGTGTGGAACCATTGCCACTATAAACACCAACAGCGCCACACAAGCAATTGCGGTAATGCCAAACATTATTTTCAGAGCCTCACCTGCACCTTTTAAATGAATTGCCATGAAAAACACATAGCAAAACAGATAAATCGGCCAGCCACCTATGCCAAATAAAGCTTCACAATAATTGCCAATAAAAACAGCAATTGCGGCAGGTGCGACTGCATATTCAATCAGAATTGCAGTCCCTGTAAGATAACCACCAAATTGCCCAAACGCCACTCTCGCAAAACTATAGCCCCCGCCTGCTGTTGGCAGCATGGTCGACATTTCTGACATCGACAAGCTCATGCATAGATACATAAATGCCACTACAATCGTAGCAACAAATAATCCGCCCCAACCACCTTGCGCAATACCAAAATTCCAACCTGCGAAGTCACCCGAAATCACATAAGACACCCCTAACCCCACCAACAGTAACCAACCGACGGCACCCTTTTTCAGTTGGCGTTGGGCAAAATATTCGGTGTTATCTGCGACACTCTCCGTCATTATCATTTCATTTTTCATGATGCTCGATCACCTTTTCACCAAATTCGACCACTTTAATATCGGTGAAATATCGGCTTTAAACTTGACAATAAATCATGAGCATAGTCGCTTGAAGTCAAGTTGCTCTTTTTTTTCTTTTATAAGATCAGCTCAAAGTCTGGGACTCCGCACCCAAGATCAGCATGAAAAGGAGTACAACATGAGCGTCCAACAAAATGAATATTTAAGCATTCAACAACTCTACGAATTGGCAAAAAAAGCCATGCAAACCTATCCAGCATGCTATCAAGGCGAGATCAAATTACTCTGCCAATCTGAAAATGCCACCTTTGTTGTGAAAACCGCTCAACAACAATATGCACTACGCATTCATCGTCCCAATTATCATTCCAAACAACAAATCGAAAGTGAACTAGCATGGTTAGATGCGTTAAATGCGCATGGCATCGCGGTGCCGATTGCCATTGCCGACTGTCATGGAGATAAAGTCCAAACATTGGCACTCAGCCCAGATATTTCAAGGCATGCAGTGCTGTTTCATTGGGTAAAAGGTGTGATGCCTACAGCAGATAATGTCGATCCATGTGATTTTAAGCAGTTGGGTGAAATCACAGCACAACTGCACCTGCACAGTAAAACATGGGAGATGCCCGCCGACTTCCAACGTATTGTTTGGGATCATGAAAGTATGGTTTTTGCCGATGGACATTGGGGTGACTGGCGTCATGCCCCACAGTTAAAATCGGTAGATCATGCCGTGATTGATGAGGCAATTTGCCGTGTTGCCACCGAGCTAAATCAATTTGGGAAGTCCAAAGATCGCTATGGGCTGATCCATGCTGATCTCAGACTGACCAATCTGTTGTTGAATGAAAAAAAGGTTGGTGTGATTGACTTTGACGACTGCGGCATGGGCTGGTTTATGCATGACTTAGCGGCAGCAATTAGTTTTAATGAACACTATACTGCTGCACCCAAGTGGGTCGAACAATGGTTGAATGGTTATGAAAAAATTGGGCATGTGAGTGGAGAAGAGTATGCGTTGATTCCCACCTTTATTATGCAACGTAGAATCCAATTGATGGCTTGGTTCGGTTCACATGCCTATACCGACATGGCCAAAAGTTTGGGAGCGCAATGGTCGGATGAAACTGTGCGACTTTGCAAAAAATATCTTAACAACCAGATTCCAGCAGGTATATAAAAAAATACCTGTAGGCAGTATCAAACCGTAAAAACATTGAATGGCATAGCTCTTGCTTAATTTAGAACAATATCGGTTCTGTATTAAAAGAGGCTATGCATGATTCAATTTAATCCTCTATCCATCAACGCTCAAGACATCAGCAATCAAGGCATTTTATCAGCTGCCGCGACAGGCCTGAGTGACTTTATTCTGCATAAAGGTGCCGATGTCGATCGCATTTTTGGGATCAGTGGTATTAATCCTGAATTATTGCTCAGCCCGACCCTCAGTTTGCAACTCACCAATTATTGCGAAGTCTTGGAACAATCCGCAAAACTATCACATTGCGATAATTTCGGACTGCATTATGGGCAGCAATTTCATCCCAAAGCCTTAGGACTGATTGGCTATATTGGTTTATGTTCAGCATCGCTGGAAGATGCATTAAAGAACATGACCTCGCATTTTAATCTGCATCAAAAAGATACTTTATGCCGTATGGTTGAAGTCAATGATGCCTACCGTTTCGACTACCAAGTCCAGCATGGTGCAATTTTATCGCGACGACAAGATGCCGAACTCACAGTGGGCATGTTTATGAATGTAATTCGTGAAGTCTTGGGCACACACTATTCACCACGCGAAATTCATTTTGAACACCCACGTCCCGAGTTTTGGCAAGAACACAGTAAACTGTTTAATGCATCAGTGTTTTTTGATCAGCCATTCAATTCAATTTTGATTGCCAAATCAGACCTTAAAACCGCAATGCCACAGTCAGACCCGTTGCTGCTCACCATGATGCTCGACACTTTAAAAATTCTGAATACGCAATCGCAGTCACAAAGTTTAACCAATCAAGTCCGTGCGCACATTCAGCAAGATTTGATTCATGGTGAACCTAATTTGGAAAAAGTTGCACTAGATTTACATATGAGTCCATGTACCTTATCACGGCGCTTAAAATCACACGACATCACCTTTACTCAACTAATTGATCAAGTTCGTTATGAACTGGCCAAACACTATATTCAACAGAAGAATTTACCGATTTCTGAAGTAGCATTTTTATTAGGCTATTCCGAAGTCAGTGCCTTTTCCCGTGCATTCAAGCGTTGGTTTGGCTGTACGCCGCGCCAATTACGACATTAAGCGGTAAGACATCAATAAAAAAGAAACCCCGCTCAATGAGCGGGGTTAAATATGTATGACATTTAAGTTTATTTTTGCAGTTTACTTAAGGCTTGATCCAACGCTCCAACCAACCAATCAATATCCTTTTCTTGGAACACCAATGGTGGACGTAACTTCAAGACATTGCCATATGGTCCCGCAACAGAGGTCAGCACACGATGCGTATTACGCAATTCTTCAATCAAATCCAGTGCCAGAGCTTTATCAGGCATTTTGGTGAAACGATCTTGTACCAATTCGAAACCAATAAATAAACCAGCACCACGCACATCACCAACACAGTCATACTTTTCCATCAGCTTACGCAATTCTGTCAAAAGTAGACCACCAAGGCGCTGACTATGGGCTTGTAACTCTTCTTCTTGAATAGTTTTCAGCACGGCCTGCGCCGCTGCCATTGCCACAGGATTCCCCCCAAAGGTATTGAAATAAGGGATTTTTTGACTAAAGGCAGACAACACATGATCTTTCGCGAGTAAACCTGATACTGGAATACCATTGCCCATAGGCTTGCCTGTGGTAATGATGTCGGGCACCACACCATGACGCCCAAAACCCCAAAAAGAATCGCCTGTACGAGCAAAACCAGGCTGTACTTCATCAGCAATGAAAATACCACCATTGGCATGCACTACATCCACTGCTTTTTTCAGAAAACCAATAGGATTTGGCATTACCCCATCTGATGAAAAAATGGAATCGGCTAAGAAGCCCGCAAACTTAATGCCATTGGCATTCATATCATCAATTTGTGCTTGAATTTGCGCGGCGAACCAGTCACCTAAATCTTCGCCCTCAAAACGATATTGATCAGGTGCTGACACCAAACGAGTTGTAGCAGCTAAGGTCTGTCCTTTACCAAGCGCAGGCGAACAGCCCGAAGTAAGATCACTAGTACCATGATAGGCTTCTTGAGACACAATAATGCCCGTACCACCACTGTATTCACGGGCAATACGAATAGCCAAATCATTCGCCTCAGAACCCGTACACATATACATGGCTTTGTTAATTTCAGTCGGTGTGGTCGCTAAAAGCTCGTCGGTATAATCTAAAATGCGCTCATGTAAATAACGAGTATGTGTATTTAACATCTGCATTTGTTCATTGACAGCATTGATGACCGCAGGATGACAATGCCCAATACTGGCAACATTGTTATAAGCATCCAAATATTGATTGCCTGCGGCATCCCAAAGATACTGCCCTTGACCTTTTACGAGATGCACAGGGTTTCGATAAAACAGGCGGTAAGATTCGCCTAAATTTTGACTACGTCGATCGGTCAGTTTTCGGGTTTCAGAATCTAGTGCACTCGCATGCTCGGCACGGAAGCTATTGGTATCCATAATGGTAGATCGTGTATTCATCTACTATTCCTCTCTCACAAACTGTTTTTTAGTGCATTTGAATGATTTTTATATTGCACAGTGCTCATTTTAAAGACTTGACTTTAGAGCGCGATATGTAATTTTTGAAGTCAAATCTTATAAGATAATTTCTTCACAATACGAACGATAGGATATCTATCTGAGCACTTTTACTATAAAAAGTGAATAAATAGCCTTTAAATGAATTCGCTAAAGAAGCCTGACAAAAAATAAAATTGAATTCCATCATCCCTAATAAATGATAAAACTACTGAAATTTATTTACAGGCTCTATATTAGTAATGTTCATTTATCAACATACAAACTGAACTTTGAGCTATTTAGCAATACTCATCCAATTTTTTACTTGCTCCCCGTACCATTCCATCAACCTTACCCGCTCATCCCAATATTGCGCACGGTTATAGGCTGAGCGGATTCTGTTCTGTGGCACGTGGGCAAGCTGGCGTTCAATGGCATCTGGGTTAAATAAATTGGACTCATTCACGACAGTACTAAATAATGATCTGAACCCATGTGTAGTCATTCGTCCTACATAACCTGAACGCTTAATCACAGCTAAGATCGATTCACTACGCATAGGCTCTTTATTATTTAAACGATGTGGAAATAGCAGTTCCTGATTATGAGAAAGTCTTAAAGCTTTCAGTTCCTCAATCATCATGTCCGTCAATGGCACACGATGTGGCAATCGGTTCTTCATGCGGTCTTCAGGAATATCCCACTTACGCCCTTCCAAATCAAATTCATCCCAATGTGCTTGTAGTAACTCACTGACTCGAACACCAGTCAGCATAATTAAAATGATGGCATGATGTGTCTGAGCATCACTTGGATAAGCTCTAACTTTTCTTAGAAATTCAGGCATATCTGAAGCAGGTAATGATGCTAAATTTTTCACACGCTTATTTTTTAGTGCATAGACCAAATCACCTGCAGGATTATCGTAGCGATAGCCGTGTGCAATAGCGTACTTCATGACCATGCCACAGCGAGATAAGGTACGTTTGGCTACTTCAAGTGAGCCTCTTGCCTCAATCTTTTTTATGATCTGTAAAATTTCAGGAGCTTGAATCTGATTAATACGCTTATTTTCTAATGAAAGATACAATTCATCTAGAGATGCTCTGACATTGCTAATGTGCTTCGGGGACCACGTTTCTTTCTGATTCTCAAACCAATCTTCAGCTACTTCTTTAAAGAAAGGCTTTATGTCCTCATGAAGTACTGATTTTGAATGTTTATACTTAAGTTCATAAGCCATTTCTCTAGCTTTTTTCAAACTAAGTTCTGGGTATGGTCCTAGTGACTCAGATTGACGCTGCCCATGAACAGTATAGCGGACATTCCAATACTTCTGACCTTTAGTCGTAATAATCAGCGATAAACCATGTGAATCTGATAGACGATATTGCTTGTCTTTCGGTTGAGCTTTTCTACATTCTGCATCTGTGAGTGACATATCTTTAACCAGAATTTGTTGTGTTAATTTCTGGGTAAATTTTGCCAATTTTTACCCACACAAAGCAAAAATAGGGTCAAATCGCTTAGGACAGTATCGGACAATACAGCCAATAAAAAAGCCCTTAAACATTGAGTTTAAAGGCTTTTTTATATTCCGATGGACTACTTCGGAAAGAATTTTGGTGGAGGTGGCGGGAGTTGAACCCGCGTCCGCCAGCACTACGCTCGAGAATACTACATGCTTAGATATCGTCTATTGTTTTAACTCTTTGTGACCCGACGAACAGGGTACAAATCGCGATCCTCTTAATTTAGTACAAAACCCCGAGGCTTGGTTTTATACGGACTTGTGTGCGTGCGCTTCAGTCGGACTCTCTAACCACAAGTATTCGGAGAGGCGGACAAGCTGCCCTTAGGCAGCTAGAGCGTATGATTCGTCGTTTGCGACTAAAAAATGCAAATTTGATTTACGAGAGAAAATGCGCTCTCGACATGCATCTATGAGTTTCATCACCAGCGTCGAAGCCAGAAACACCCCCAAAGTAGCGGCAATCATAGCATAGTTGCTAGAAAATACGATCTATTTTCTAAACAAACACACATATTGATGCGCTTAATTACATAATTGCGCTAATATTTTGCTTTTCAAGTCCAACAATAAAATAATTTATGAGCTACTTACTTGCACTCGACCAAGGAACCACTTCGAGTCGTGCCATTATTTTCAATGAACAAGGTCAAGTTCAGGCAACGGCGCAACGCGAAACACGTATACATACCCCCCAATCAGGCTGGGTAGAACAAGATGCCCAAGAGATTTGGAGCTCACAAATTGCTGTTGTACAGCAGGCTCTGGCTTCTGCTCGTATTTTAGCCAAAGACATCAAAGCAATTGGTCTTACTAACCAAAGAGAAACGACTGTCGTATGGGATAAACGTACAGGACAGCCGCTTGCACCAGCCATTATCTGGCAAGACCGTCGCGCATTTGAATGGTGTAATCAGCTCCTACAGCAAAACTTAAAAGATAAGATTCAATCCAAAACTGGACTCCGAATTGACCCTTACTTTAGTGCAGGAAAACTGGTCTGGTTACTTGAGCATGTCAATGGTCTACGCAGATTGGCTGAACAGGGGCATGTGGCCTTTGGCACGATTGATAGTTGGCTGATTTGGAATCTTACCCAAGGTGCTCAACATGTCATCGAAGTCAGCAATGCTTCTCGCACCATGCTCATGAACTTAAGTACCCAGCAGTGGGATGAAGAGCTATTAGATTTATTTAATATTCCGTCTGCATTACTGCCGAAAATCATCAACTCAGATACCTACGTCGCAGATACCGCGGCAGGCTTGCTCGGTGCCAATATTCCGATCACAGGCATATTAGGCGACCAGCAGTCTGCACTATTTGGACAGTCCTGTTTTGACATTGGGACTGCAAAAAACACCTATGGCACAGGTTGTTTTATGCTGTTCAATACAGGCGAGACCGTTCAATACAGTAAAAACAAACTGCTTTCGACACTGGGTTGGAAAACGCAACATCAAACCACTTATGCCCTAGAAGGCAGTGTATTTATGGCAGGTGCGATTGTTCAGTGGTTACGGGATAATTTAGGCATTATTCAAAAAAGTAGCGATGTTGAAAAATTAGCTTGTACAGTTCAAGATACCGATGGCGTCATGCTGGTTCCGGCATTTACTGGACTCGGTGCACCACATTGGGACAGTGAAGCGCGTGCCCTCTTATGTGGAATGTCACGTGGAACCAACAAAGCCCATATTGCTCGTGCAGCCTTAGAATCCATTGCCTTTCAAGTCTCTGATGTACTGACCGCCATGCAAGCCGATATTCAGCAGCCGCTGAAAGAGCTCCGCGTCGATGGTGGCGCCAGTCAAAATGATATGCTGATGCAGTTTCAAGCCGATATTTTGAATGTGCCTGTACTACGCCCTAAGATGCAGGAGTCGACTGCATGGGGTGCGGCGGCCATGGCAGGCTTAAGGTGTGGCGTATTTTCAAGTTTGGATGAAATTGCACAGTCTTGGCAGCTTGAACGTGCTTTTGAACCCAAAATGAACACAGATCAACGTGAATTTCACTTACAACAATGGCAATCCGCTTTAAGACGCGCAAAGTCAGAACTTTGATTATTTAATTCTATTGTTTTGAAATATTCAAAACATCATAAAACTGCATAACATGCAGAATAAAAAACCGCTTCTAAAAGCGGTTTTTTATTACCCTAATGCGCATGTCCGCCACCGCCTGCCCCTATTTTAGGTTTAGGACAGAGCCAAATAATGGATGCTGCAAATAGAAACACCAAGGCCAAGATCAGGAAAATATAGTTTGCCGACAAGGTCAATGCTTCTTTATCCACTAAACTAGAAATATAGCCTAATGCACCTTCCGCGCTCATTCCCTGCTGCATCAACACCGACTGGGTTTGATCTGTATGCAAACTGCCGACCATTTCGCTACGTGCAACTTTGGTATGGTCGTCCCAAATAGTGACAGCAATAGAGGCGCCTATCGCCCCTGCCATAGTTCTTAAGAAGTTCATTAAACCTGCGGCAGATGCCATTTCATGCGGCAATACCGATGACAGCGCCATGTTTGATAATGGGATAAAGAAAAATGGCACAGCAAAGCCCTGCAAGATTTGCGGTAATGCCAATGCAAAAAAGTCTGCATCGGTAGTCCAGAACGAGCGCATCAAGGTTACCCCGCCCAAGATACTCAAGCCAAAACTGGCCAGGGCACGTTGGTCATATTTGGTTGCTAATTTCGCCACAATAGGTGACATAGCTAAACTACCAAAACCCATGGTTGCGGTTAAATAACCGGCCCAAGTTGCGGTATAGCCCAAATTGATCTGTAACCACTGCGGAATCAGTACAATACTGCCAAAAAATGCGCCAAAGCCAAAGGCCAGTGCCAAGACAGAAATCGTGAAGCTACGGTATCTAAAGATTTGAATATTCACCACTGGATGCCGTTCGGTCAGCTCCCAAATGGTAAAAATCACCAAGCCAATCACAGCCGTTAAAGCCAGTATCACGATCGCAGGGCTATTAAACCAGTCGCGTTCATGCCCCAGATCGAGCATGAGCTGTAATGCCCCAATCCATAAAATCAGGAGGATCAATCCACCGCGATCAATTTTGAGTTTGGCCGTTGCGGTTTCCGCAGGTTTAAGCAGACGCATCGCTGCAAAAGCACATGCGATCCCAACAGGAATATTAATAAAGAAAATCCAATGCCAAGACATGTTGTCACTGATGGTTCCGCCTAAAATTGGACCAAGAATCGGGCCAACCACTGTCGTCATTGCCCACATGCCCATCGCTTGGGATTGCTTTTCTGGAGGGAAAATCCGCATCAGTAACATCTGACTGAGCGGCATGATCGGGCCACCAAATAAACCTTGACCAATTCGGCAGAAAACCAACATTTCTAAACTTGTCGATAAACCACACAGTACCGAAAATATGGTGAAGCCAATCAGACTTAAGGTAAAAACCCTCACGCCACCAAAACGACCTGCGAGCCAGCCTGTTAAAGGGACACAAATCGCTTCAGCCACAGCATAAGAGGTAATCACCCATGTCCCTTGCGAACTCGATACTGCAAGGCTTCCCGTAATATGAGGCACAGAAACATTGGCAATGGTCATGTCCAGCACGACCATAAAGTTGGCCAAAGCAAGGACGAAAGCCGCCAGCATCAGGCGACCACCCTTTAAGTCACCATAGGGAACGTAGCTATTCATGCGCAACTACTTCGATTTCAAATCGATTAGAGCTTCCATCGACAAGCCAACACGTAAAGGATGTTCAGCCAACTCTTTCGGGTCAAGTTGAATACGTACAGGCAAACGCTGTACCACTTTAATCCAGTTACCGGTGGCATTTTGTGCAGGAATCAGCGCGAAGGCAGAACCTGTTCCACCGGAAAAGCCCAAGACCATGCCATGGAACTCAACTGAGTCGCCATAGAGGTCTGAGGTTAAAACGGCCTTTTGACCGGGGCGTACATTTTCAAGCTGGCTTTCTTTAAAGTTCGCGTCGACATATAACTGTGAAATTGGCACCACCACCATGAGCACCGAACCCGGTGCGACACGCTGTCCAACTTGAATTTTTCGGCTCGTCACCACCCCATCAAATGGTGCTTTAATTTCAGTACGCTCTAAATCAAGTAAAGCTTGTTTTAGTTTTGCTTGAGCAACCAAAACATCGGGGGTCGAATTTTCATTGCTGCCTTTAATTAAGGCTTCATTTGCAGCCAAATTGCTTTGTGCAGCTTTCTGACTGGATTTAGCCTGCGCCAAACCCGCTTGCGCCAAGTTATAGCCTGCTTGCGCATTATTTAAAGCAGCTTGTGCCGTGCTTAATTCTTCTTTAGAAATCGCGCCTGTCGCACTCAACTGCTGACGACGGTTCAAATCATCTTGCGCTTTATCCAACTCCGCTTTGGCTTTAGCCACTTGTGCTTCAGCACTATGAATGGCGTCATCACTTACAAAGACTTGCGAGTTTAGAGAGCTACTGTTGGCCGCACTTTGTTTATACTGGCGCTGCGCTTTAAGTAATTCGGCCTGAGCTTGGGCTACAGCAATTTCAGCATCACGATGATCGACCAAAACCAACACATCGCCTTGCTTTACAGTTTGCGTGTCACTGACCAACACTTTTTCAACTTGGCCTGTCACCATAGAGGTAATCGAGGCCGTTTCTGCGCCCACATAAGCATTATCAGTTGAAACCGAATGGTTAAAGAACAGTTTCCAAATCAAGAATAAAATGGCAGCAATGATCAGGATCATAGCCACGAAACCTAAGCTTTTCTTACGTTTGGCTTTCAGTGCTTGATCATTGATTTGATCGGCTGGATCAGTATCTGGCAGTGTATTTGAGGCATCTGTCATTGATTTTTCCTAAATCTAACAGACTTGGTCAGCCGGCATCATCCCTGCGAAAGGGACATCAGACAAGTATTGTCTGCATTGGTGTCGATGAGAAAGTCACAATAAAATTTGATGCATTCTAAGAGCAAATAATCACATTTTGAGAAAATAAATTGTAACTGCTCAGTCTATTTTAGTTTTTAGCATCCAACTTCCTATTAGATGCTATAAATTTCACTTGAATATTAAATACTTAATTAATTTAAAACTAATAAGCATAAGAAGCAATAGCTGTGGCAATCGATTTGCCTTCATCATTGACCATGGTCATGCGCATGGTACAGCCTTTACGCCCTAATCTTAGGGTTTCAGCACGGGCAATAAAGTACTTTCCCCGTCCCGGCGCGAGATAATCGACCCGCATATCCACTGTAGCTAAACGGGATACTTTTTTAATGGTGTCCGCAATCGTGTCAGGTTCCGCTTTTTTATACAGTTCCCCCATCGCTACAATGCCACCAATACTGTCCAAAACCGTTGCAGCCACGCCACCATGTAAAATTTGGAACGCAACATTGCCAATTAAGTAATCTTGCATATCGATATAGGCTTCAATTTGCCCGTCAACGACTCGCATAGTCATGGTGTTGTGCTTAAAAAATGGCGACGCATTAAAAGCCTTAACCAACTGCTCAAAAACCACATCAATATCCACTTTTGCTCCTAAGTGTATGCTGCCCGTCCAGCTTCTTTCACCACTACTCATAACACTCTGCTTCACTCTCAAAACAATAAAAACCCGTCAATATGTGCCCAAAGCCATAAGATAGGTCTACAATACTGACCTAGTTTAATACCGATTATCGAGATTTGTATGACCTATACGTTCAATCGTCCCGCCTTCCCCGCTACTCGCATGCGCCGTATTCGTAAAAATGAACATCTGCGCTCTATGGTTCGCGAGACCCATTTAACGACAGATCATCTTATCTATCCAGTATTTGTCCTACCGGGACAAAACCAAACGCAAGACATTCCCAGTATGCCGAAGGTACAGCGTCTATCTGCGGACTTACTCTTAAAAAAAGCAGAACGTTTACTTGAACTTGGCGTATCGAAACTGGCGCTATTTCCAGTTACTCCCCAAGAAGATAAAAGCTTAAGTGCCGAAGCAGCATGGCGTGAAGATGGTGTGGTTCAAAACACGCTACGTCTGCTGAAAAAAGAATTACCTGAAATGGTGCTGATTACCGATGGCGCACTTGACCCGTATACCACGCACGGTCAAGACGGCATCATTGATGACACGGGTTATGTACTCAATGACGAAACCGTTGAAGCACTGATCAAACAAGGGTTAAGCCACGCTGAAGCTGGAGCAGATGTCTTTGCACCAAGTGACATGATGGATGGTCGTATCGGGGCGATTCGTCAAGCCTTTGAAGCCAATGGTCATATCTACACCTCAATCATGGCCTATTCAGCAAAATACGCGTCGAGCTTCTATGGCCCTTTCCGTGATGCGGTCGGTTCATCCAGCAACCTTAAAGGTGGCAACAAATACAACTATCAAATGGATGTCGGCAACCGCGCAGAAGCATTACATGAAATTGCCCTTGATATTCAAGAAGGGGCTGACATGGTGATTGTGAAACCGGGTATGCCGTATTTGGACATTGTCCGTGAAGTCAAAGACAACTTCGGTGTGCCGACTTTCGTTTACCAAGTCAGTGGCGAATATGCCATGCTCGCAGCGGCCATCCAAAACGGCTGGTTATCGGACAACGTGATTATTGAATCACTGATGAGCTGCCGCCGCGCGGGTGCAGATGGTATCTGGACCTATTTTGCAGAAGAAGCTGCACTGAAACTAAAAGACATGAAATAACAGCACGTTTAAAAGGATTGAATTTCAATGCATATTGCCATCATTGGCGCAGGAATCAGTGGTTTACTGACAGCGCTTGAGCTGATTGAACACGGTTGTTCGGTTGATATTTTTGACCAACAGCAAGCGGGACAAGCGGCTTCATGGGCAGGTGGAGGGATTCTCTCCCCGATGTACCCATGGCGCTATCCACAAAGTGTCAATGACCTCGCCAAATATGGCAAAAGCATATATCAAGCATGGAATGAAAAAATTAGTCCGGTTTCGGGGATAGATTTTGAAATCCATGAAACAGGCATGCTGATTTTTGATGAAACTGATTTTGACATTGGCCTAAATTATAAAGACCAACATCAAGAACCGATGCAGCATTGTGAACTTTTGCAACGCGAACAACTGGAACAGGTCAATCCGCGCATTTCTTCACGCTTTCAACAAGCTATCCATTTTCCACAGTTAGCCAATGTCCGTAATCCTCGACTGCTCAAGTCGATTGTGGAATACCTCAAACGGCAGCCACAAGTCACCTTTCATGAGCAAGCGTGGGTACATACCTTTGACATGTTCAATCAGAAAGTTCAAGGGATAAAAACTGCCGATGGACAAAGCTACCATGCAGATCATGTAGTGATTGCAACAGGCGCATGGTCACAGCATTGGTCCGAACAACTCCAGTGCAGCATTCCAGTGAACCCCGTACAAGGGCAAATGTTACTGTTTAAAACCCCGGAAAACTGGCTACCAACCATGTGTATGAATCAAGTCATGTATCTGATTCCACGTTTAGACGGTCATATCGTTTGTGGTTCAAGCATGGCGGATGTCGGTTTTGACCAACGTCCTTCTCTACAGACCCAGCAAAATATTTATAAAGCCTGTTTGGACATGGTGCCTGAGCTGGCCGATTTTCCCATTGTGAAGCATTGGGCGGGTCTACGCCCAAGTTCGCCAACGGGCGTCCCTTATATCGGAGCATTTCCTGAAATAGCCAATCTCTGGGCAAACTTCGGTCACTATAGAAATGGTCTATGTATGGGGCCTGCATCTGCACGACTGCTACGAGAATTGATGTTAGACCAAAACTTAACGGTTGATGCGACTGCCTATACTCCAGAACGTTTAGCACATTTTGCGTGATGATGCTTCGCCACAATCAGGCTTTGGGCTGAATGAGATGAAGCAATGCTTCTTTTAAAGTGGGATATTTAAACTCAAACCCCTGCGCTTTCAATGCTTCGGGGCGAACAAATTGACCATTCAGCACCAGTTGAGACTGCTCGCCTAAAAGTAACTTCAGCACAAAAGCAGGTAAAGAAAGTACAGGTCTACGTTTCAGAATTTTCGCTGCGGTTTGTGCAAATGCTGACTGGATGACTTTTTCTGGACTGACGACATTAAAAACTTGCTCAGTCGTTTCATGCAACATTAAAAACTCAATCGCTCGCAGCACATCTTGAATATGCACCCAGACCACAGGTTGCCGCCCCGAACCAATACGTCCACATAAGTTCATTTTGATCGGAAACAACATTTGCGGCAAAATGCCAGCCCCACGTCCAAAGACCACACCTAAACGAATAATTTTGGTATTTTGCGATGTGTCTTGCCGTGCAGATTGTTCCCATTTTTGACACAACTCTGACATAAAAATAGACTGCGGCGCTGACTGCTCATTACAACACTCTGTCCATTGTTCAGTCGGATCGATACCATAATAGCCCACCGCTGAACCTGAAATAATACATTTCGGTTTAATCTTTCTTTTAGCGAGATATTGATAGAGCATCGTCGTCTTTTCAACGCGACTGGCGATCAGCTTTTGTTTGCGGGCATCTGTCCAACGCCCCTGAGCAATACTTTCCCCAGCCAAATTCACCACATAATCAATGCGATCATGCTTGAGTTCTTCTAAAGCTCGAATCCAAGTCAAATGTGGGTGAATTTTAGGCAAATTTTTCTGTCGACTTAAGCCGATCACTTCATAATCTTTTTCTAATAAATAATCGAGCAAGTTTGAACCAATAAAACCACTTGCTCCTGTAACCAATACACGTTCTTTTTGCATAGCGTGATCTCAAATGATGCTTTTGCTCAAACTATAGCATTTAGAGGAAAGCTTTACGATTGATCGATCATTTTTGCCGCCATACGCTCCGCTTGTTTACCATAGAACCAATAGGTCAGCACATACAGCGGAATCGCGATCAATAAAATCAGAATCACCACCATACTGATAAATTGCGGTTGTTGGACGTAGAGCATAAAGTTTTGCCAAACTTCAGCATCTCCCTGCGCAAAGATAAATAAACCTAACATGAGAAAGGCAAAGTTATAGCTCCAAAAAATCAGACTAAAACCTAAAGTGAATTTCTTCCGCTCTGCTTGGGTTGGCGCACGGCGCTGCTGCTTAATAAATTTAAGTAAAACCCAAATCATGGCCACCAAATAAGGTACAGCCGTTAATACTGCTCCCATCCCTGTCGGAAGTAGAGCAGCGAGTACACCACAGACACAACTAAAGACAAAACATATGAAAAAAAACCAGAGAAAATATCGTGTTAGCGAAATCATAGCGCTACTTTAAACCCAACCAAAAAATCATTATAAAAAAAATTCAGTTTTTTTTCATTTTCATGTCAACCAATCGAAGTTGATGTGCGTTAAATAGGATACAAGGTCGCAGCAACCGTCAACATTGTACCGGCATCCACAATACGTACGGTGACCTTTCCTAGAGCAATAAGATTGGCTCCAAATTTAAATGTTGTCAGCAGCCGACATTTAAGCGTGAAGCAGTTTTCTTTGACCGACGATTTCATCATCACTCGAATCGTCGGTCTTTATTTTTTTGAGGACTGATTTTTCAGTGCTCCCCCACCTCAATAGATGAAGAAGCCCTTAAAAGTTAATATGAGTTTAAGTGCTGGACGTCTTCTGCATCCTGAATGACATAACCATTACGTCCCCGCTCTTTGGCCAAATACAGATTCTGATCGACCTCTTTTAAAAAGGCCATTTTGTCATTTTTTTGCGTTGGGATAATGGTCTTCGCCCCTAAACTGACCGATAAACGCTGATCCAATGGTGATGTACTATGGCAAATATCAGCGGTACGGATACTCTGTAAAATACGCTCCACCACTTCAATTGCAGACGCTTGTGTTGTATCAGGCAATATCAAAATAAACTCTTCCCCGCCAAAACGTGCGACCAAATCACGTGGTCGTGAGACACTTTTTTTCAGTATTTGTGCAATTTGTTTCAGACAAGCATCACCGAGAAGATGACCATTATGATCATTGTATTGTTTAAAATAATCGATATCCAATAAGATGAGGGTCAAAGGTTGCTGTTCACGCTGGGCATTGAGCCACTCACGTTGGTAGCTATCTTCAAAGAAGCGACGGTTGGCAATCTCCGTCAGACCGTCTTGATACGAATATTCTTCCAGTTGTTTTTTCAGTATTTCTAACTCTTGTTCCTGTTTTTTACGCTCCGAAATATCGAACATAAATCCAACCAAACTATCGACTTCCCCATTGGGTTTGCGCACTACATGCACCACATCGCGAATCCAAATATATTCTCCATTTATGGTCAGTGCGCGATAATCCGCCTCATGATCAACCCCAGAAATCGACTGCGCCACACAAAAATCAACCACCCATGCACGATCTTTTTCATGCATTCGCATCGCCCAATCTTCGACTGTTCTCCACGAGTCTTGCTTCCAACCCAGCACTTTTTCAATTTGTGGGCCAATATAACTAAACTTTTTGGTACCCCAATCAATACTCCAAGGAATAGCAAGTGTTGATTCAATCAGCGTCTTATATACCAGATCATTGACAATACGGGGCGAACTGAAAATAGAATCAGACATAGTTATGTTCTCCTTATACCTTGTCCTATTCAAGGCATGACTTATTTTTTAGACATTCTGCATAAATCATTCTTATAAAGTCTCAAAATTGAATCCGTGATCGATGTTCACATTTCATTTATGACTTCGACACGATATACAATTTCACAGAATTACATAATACCCCATTAAAAGAACATTTTTTAATCATAATTTATCTATTTACTATAGTGTTAATCATATAAACCCATCACATTCTTTTTCACCTAATCGCTCAATAGTTTTTCTGTGCAATTCAACTTAAAAATAGGCACTCAACTATCAGGTCAAAGATTGTCGTCGTAGCGACAATTATCCATCGAATAATTTTGATTTATGTTAGCTTATAGCTCTATTGCGCTTTGAGCTTGGGGTATCTATGGCTGTTCGTTTTTTTCATACATCTGATTGGCATTTGGGACAGTTTTTTTATAACCATTCCCGTCAGTATGAACATGAACAGTTTTTAGCATGGTTACTGGAACAAATCAGTGCAAGACAGCCAAATGCGCTTTTGATTGCAGGAGACATTTTCGATGTCATCAACCCTGCATCGTCCGCACAAAAGCAACTCTATCAGTTCTTAGCAGATGCGCATGCACGTGCACCGCATATGCAAACCCTGATGATTGCAGGCAACCATGACTCAGGCTACCGCATTGAACAAGTTGAACCATTATTGGCCAAATACAATGCCAAAGCGGTGGGAGTGATTCATAAAAATAGTCAACAGCAGATCGATCTTGAGCACTTATTGGTGCCAATTTTAGATGAGCAACAAAATACTGTGGCATGGTGTCTGAGCCTGCCCTTTTTACGTCCTGCTGAAATTACAGGCTTTAATGAACACACCACCAATAGCCAAAACGCGATTGCCTATTTGCATCAACAATTGATCGCCGAGGCTAAAGCTCGAAAAACAACGGATCAAGCCCTGATTTTAATGTCTCATGCACATATGCAAGGCGGCGAAACCTCTGACTCTGAGCGTCCTATTGTGATTGGGAATGAAGAAGCACTCTCCACGACATTATTTGATGAAATCATTGACTATGTGGCACTCGGGCATTTGCATAAACCTCAAAAAGTCGGTGAAGAGCATATCCGCTATAGTGGCTCCCCGATTCCACTATCTTTTAGTGAAATTAACTATAAACATCAAATTGTTGAAGTGACACTTGATCCCACACAAAACGATTCATCCCGTTTTCAATTGAATGTTTTAGCAATACCACGAAGTATTCAACTGCATAAAATACGCGGTGAACTCAATGAAGTACTGGAAAAGCTGCAAGCACTGCCTCAAGGTGCCATCCCAGAGATTGATCAACGTGAATATGTCGATATTGAATACCATACTGCTGTTCCACCGCAGCCCAATTTAAGACAACAATTCGAAGAGGCATTACCCAAAGACCGTTATCGTTTAGTCCGTATTTCACGTCAATATTTAGCGACCGAGCAAGACCCCAATGCACCCGCTAAAGTAAGTTTAGAACCACCAACACCAGAAAAACTGTTTCAGCAAATTTGGGAAAAACAGGGTTATCACAATGATGCAGAAGTGTTGAACGACTTTATGAGCTTAATGCGTGAAGCAGAACAATTCCTTGCAGATGAACACGAGGCTTAAAGGTTTAGTATGAATATTTTATCGATTCGAATTAAGAACCTTGCTTCACTTTCTGGCGAACATTTGATTGATTTTGAAAGTGATCCCTTAGCCAGTGCAGGTCTGATTGCCATTGTAGGGAAAACAGGTGCAGGTAAATCCACCATTTTAGATGCCATGTGCTTGGCATTGTTTAACCGTATTCCACGGCTAAAAGACAGTGATGGCAAACTTCAAGATGTCGATGGCTCAGAGCTACTTACCAACTCCCCCTTGACCGTACTGCGTCGTGGCACTGCACATGGCTATGCCGAGCTATGCTTTATTGCACAAGACCAAAAGCGCTATATCGCGCGTTGGGAATTAAAACGTTCACGGGAAAAAGCAGACGGAAAACTGCAAAGTGTGCAGCGCTCTTTAAAATGTGTCACCGATGGTGTTGTGGTTGCGGATAAAGCCAAAGCCGTCGATGAAAATATTAAACGCATCACTCAACTCAGTTTTGAACAATTTACTCGTGCCGTTTTATTGGCTCAATCTGAGGTCACCGTTTTTTTAAAAGCACGGGACAATGAACGCGGCGAATTGTTGGAATATCTAACCAATTCCGCTATTTTTGGGAAAATTGGTCAACTGGCTTATGAAAAAACCAAATCCGTCGCCACGCAGCGCAAAGAACTGGAAAATGTACTGGGTCATATTGAACTGTTAACCGATGAACAAGTCACAGCGTTATCGACACAATTTCAGCAGTGCGATAGGGATTATAAACAGCTTGAAGCTCAAAAGTCGCAACTGGAAAAACAACAACAATGGTTTGAACGCAAATCCAAACTCGACAGTGAAATCATCAATAAACAACAACTATTCAATACGCAATGCAAGTTACAACAAGATTTAGCTCCTGAGCGCGAACACTTGGCTCGTTTGGAAATCTTTTCAGAAATTCGTGCTGTGGTCTTCCAGCAACAACAGTTACAGCAAACGGTGCAGCAACTGACGCCCCGTATTCAACAACAGCAACAACTGTTCAATCATTTACAGCTTAAATTTGAAAGTGAAAAAACCCAATTTACGCAAGCTGAAACGACAGTGAATGAACTACAACAGTTTGAAAGTACCCATCATGCTGCATTGAATGAGGTGCGTAAATGTATTCAAGAACGTGATTTTATTGGGGCTGAGTTTAAGAAAGTTCAGGAAAAATTGCAGGCTTTAGAGCAGTCTAAGCTCCCCCTAACCCTGCAACAACAAAAGCTTGAACAGCAGATTCAACATATTGATCGACAACAAACTGAGTGTAAGCAGCAACTGGAAAGCTCACAACAGTTTGTAAACTTAGACAAAGGTCTCAGCGCCCATACTCAACAGCTAGAACAGTTCATTCATCAATATCAAAAAATTGAACATCAACTCGGGCCTCGTGCTCAGGCAGAACATCGGCTAGCATCAGAAAAAGAACAATTGCAGCAGTCGATTCAACAGTTCGGGACGATCGAACAACTTGAAATCAAAGTTGTGCAAACACAGCAGCAACGTGAGTTGAAAATTAATAAGCTCAGTCAATTCGAGCTGATTCAGCAAAAAATTCAGCAGTTTTTTGACTTACAGGCTGAGTCTACAGAACAGCAAGTACAACTCGACAATGCCAAAACACAGCTTCAAGCCGTGCAACACAATAGCCAACAAGCAGAACATGCCTTTCAATCTGCCAAAAGTGAACGCATCCAACTGCAACAGGTTTTGCAACAACAACGACTTTTGCATGCTGAAAATATCGAAGATTTACGCTCGGCACTCCAAGACGGCGAACCCTGTTTAGTCTGTGGCAGTACCTCACATCCTTATAAAGGGGAAGATACTGCGCTCTCCAAGGCCCTCTTTGAGCTTCAACAACAGCAGGAACAACAGGCAACACTGAAAGAACAAAATTGCTTTGATGGCTGGCAACAAGCGCAGCAGCAGCTGACTAAACTGAATACTGAAATAGAACAACGCCAAACTTTAATTCAGCAACTTTCTGAAAAAATTAGTACTTTGCAACACGTGTTAATCGAGCACAGTCAAACGACAAATATGACGCTCGACTTCACCCTAACAGCATCAGAATTGAAGACTCAGTTCATGCAAATGGCTCAGCAATATCAGTTGGATTTGCAACAACTCAAACAACAGTCTGAGTTGTTGCAACACAATATTAAAATCCAGCAACAATGCATCCAAAACATTCAACAGATTGAATATTTATTACAAACAGCGAACGGTTTGCACAACCATGTTCAGCATATCGTGCAGTGCTTATCTGAGGCTGAGAAAACGACTTGGCAACAGCAGACCACCCAAACCGCTCAGCAAATCTTGATACGTCTAAATACCCGTTCACAACAACTGGAACAGTTGGAACAATGGCGTCAGCAATGCGAACAAACCACGCAACAGTTCAAGACCAATCAACTGAATATCGAAAATACCAGTAGACACATCACTGAAACCAACAAGCAGCTCAGTGAGATCAAACAAAGAGGACAGCAAAATACAGAAATAGCCAATCAATTAATCCAACAAATGACAGGCTTAACGGACATTAAAGCCAATGAGTGGCTCATCCAGCACGATCAATATCGTCAGCAGACGCAAAGCCATTATCAACAGCTGAAACAGCATTTTGATCAATTGCGCCATCAATTCGAACAAGAAAAAAATCAGCTAGAACAGCTCAAAGCCCAGTTACAGCAGAATCAGACCAGTGCCAGCCAAGTAGAAAATACCCTTCAACACTGGCTCAATGCGCATCCTGATTTCCATAAGCCTGATTTAGATGCGCTGGCTCAAATTAACTTGGCTCAGGAACAACACATCCGTCAGAAATTACAGCATGCAGAACGCCTAGTAAATGAAGCACATGCTGCATTGAAAACTATGCAAGAGCAGTTGAGTGAACATCTGGGCCATCAACCTGAGATTGACCCAGCACAGTTACAACAGCAAATGCAGGAGCATCAAGCGGCAATGCAAACACAACTTGAAATACGCGATCAGCTCAAACTCAAACTTGAGTTGCATCAGCAAAATATCGCGAAACAAAAGCAATTTTCAGATCAGATTCAAGCCATACAACAGGAAGAACACCGTTGGGGGAAAATTTCAGGTCTGATGGGAGATGCCACTGGCAAAAAATTCCGTGATTATGCGCAGCAATATAATCTCGATATTTTACTGGAGCATGCCAACCAACAGCTCAACCAACTCTCACAGCGTTATACCTTAAAGCGTTTAGAGCATTCGCTGAGTCTGGCTATTATTGATCATGATATGGATGGAGAGATCCGCTCCGTTGCATCACTTTCTGGGGGCGAGTCTTTCCTGACTGCCCTTGCCCTATCTCTTGCCATTGCCAATATGGCCTCAGGCTCAATGAAAATCGAATCTCTATTTATTGATGAAGGCTTTGGGACTTTGGATGCATCGTCCCTGCACATGGTCATGAATGCTCTCGATCAACTGCAAAATCAAGGACGTAAGGTGGTGCTGATTTCACACATCCAAGAAATGCATGAGCGTATTCCTGTGCAAATCCAAGTCAAAGCTTTGGGCGCAGGTGCCAGTACCATTGAGGTGGTGGGATAATTTCAGATTTTTGAAAGTCAAAGTTTGATTTGTTTTAAGACACCACCTCTCGGTTAGAAATAAAGGGAGCATCCTACTTGATGTAAATGCTCCCTGTGAGATCCAAACGAATGCTTTAATCCGCTGGGAATGCTTTTGGTGGAGGTGCATATTTAGATGCATCTGCGGCTTTGTCTGTAGTCGCCACAGACTGTAGCGGGTAGATCACGGTACCTATCACACCTGTATTTTGGATGGAACCATGATCTGAGTTTGCAGCATAGGCATCTTCAGGTCGACTAAAGGTAAAAGATGCCACCGCAGAGTCACTCTTACGGAAGCCTTCAATAATCAACTCCCCCTGTGGACGAAGCACATAACCTGAATTAGTACGTGATGCTGCACGTCCATCAATAACATCTAAACCATCCACACTGGCAACCACTTCAAACGTGCTATTGCTATGGTTCTGGTATTTGAGTTGATAACTTTGTCCATCTTTGCCAGATAAATAATACTGCTGACCATCTCGAAATAAAGGCAGTGGACGCTGAGCATCATCTACAATCGAAAAACTGATTTTTCCAGCGGCCAATGACAGACTGTTCACGGCTTTCCCCACGTATTTTTTGCTGGCATAGCGAACTTGTGATTCAGCAATTGGACTACTGGATAAACGTTTTAAATTGACTTCCATGACGTTTGAACTAATCTCATCGCCCCAATTGGTGCCTAATTTTTCACTTTTAGCGACCTGAGCATTCTGAACCGTAGATTCCGCACTCATCTCACTCATTTTAGTATTTGTACTGCTACAAGCTGCTACAAATAAGCTCAGAAGCAGGGAGATAAATAAATAGAGTTTTTTCATTTTGGCTTCATCCTAAATGCAATTTTTATCGTTGTCAGGCAATCATTTTTCATGGTCAATCAGTCCAATTTGTAGACGATTCAATCCATGAGTTTAAATTAAGCCTATTTTTTCAGCAGCCCATTAGTTTTATATAATTGTAAGTTAAGCGCTTCTCACAGCCTTTAAGCTCAAGAAGCCCTATTTAGACTTAATGCTGCGAATAATCTCTCGCTCCGAACAAGGCGGTTCCAACACGAACCATAGTCGACCCAGCTGCAATCGCATCGACCATATCGCCTGACATGCCCATGCTTAAGGTATCCCAGTCTTCAGGATGTACATGCAGCTCTTTCACTTGGTCAAATAACACTTTCGCGGCCTTAAAGGCTTGAGTATTGTTCGGTGCAGGAATCACCATCAAACCACGCAGCTTGAAGTGAGGCAACTGACTGATACTTTTTACCAACTCAGCAACCTCATCAGGTTGGCAGCCATCTTTGCTGTCTTGAGCATCGATATTGACCTGTAGACAAAGATTTAATGGTGGTTGTGTTATCAGACGCTGCGCCGATAAACGCTCTGCAATAATTAAACGATCAACCCCATGCACCCATGCAAACTTTTCAGCCAAATGTTTGGTTTTATTGCGTTGTACATGCCCAATAAAATGCCATTCAATCTCTAAATCCTGTAGCGCCTCTATCTTCTGCAAAGCCTCTTGTAAGTAGTTCTCACCAAAGGCGCGTTGACCACAAGCATACATGTCTCGTAACACTTCACTCGGATGTGTTTTAGAAACCGCCAAAAGTTCTACAGACTCCACGTCACGCCCTGAAATTTCGCAGGCCTGTTGAATTTGGGATAACACGTGTTGACGTGAATTTTGCAAGATATTCATTGACAAGGGTCTCATTTCGGTCATCTTTTTTGCTTTGCCTTTCAACAAACTGTTGGTTAAGTTGATTGAAAGCCTTATTATTCTATCAAAATAATTAGCATTTAAATGAACTCGGGGAAATAATGGATATCACAGAATTACTAGCCTTTTCGGCTAAGAACGGGGCATCAGATTTACACTTATCTGCAGGTATGCCACCGATGATTCGTGTCGATGGTGAAGTTCGTCGTATCAATTTACCAGCTTTAGAACACAAAGAAGTGCATAAACTGGTCTATGACATCATGAATGACAAACAACGTCGTGATTTCGAAGAAAAATTAGAAACGGACTTTTCCTTTGAAGTGCCAAGCATTGCTCGCTTTCGTGTGAACGCATTCAACCAAAACCGTGGTGCAGGTGCAGTATTCCGTACCATTCCATCCAAAGTCCTGACCATGGAAGACTTAGGTTTAGGACAAACCTTTAAAGAGTTATGTGAATTGCCACGTGGTTTAGTTTTAGTGACGGGGCCTACTGGTTCTGGTAAATCTACCACCTTGGCGGCAATGATCGATTATATTAACGATAACCGCTATGACCATATCTTAACGGTTGAAGACCCAATCGAATTTGTACACCAGTCAAAAAAATGCTTGATCAACCAACGTGAAGTGCACCGTGATACACATGGTTTTAACGAAGCGCTGCGTTCTGCACTACGTGAAGACCCCGATATTATCCTCGTGGGTGAGATGCGTGACCTTGAAACCATTCGTTTGGCGCTCACTGCCGCTGAAACGGGTCACTTGGTCTTCGGTACACTACATACCACCTCTGCGGCAAAAACCATTGACCGTGTGATTGACGTATTCCCTGCTGAAGAAAAAGACATGGTTCGTGCCATGTTATCTGAATCGCTACAAGCCGTGATTTCTCAAACCTTACTCAAGAAAAATGGCGGTGGCCGTGTTGCCGCGCATGAAATCATGATTGGTATTCCTGCCATTCGTAACTTAATTCGTGAAAACAAAGTGGCACAGATGTATTCTGCTATTCAGACTGGTGCAAACTACGGTATGACCACACTGGATCAAAGTCTGAAAAACTTGGTCACCAAAGGGGTGATCAGTCCACAGACTGCGCGTACAGCTGCCAAGCAACCTGAAACCTTCTTATAAGAAAACAATGGATTTGGGGTATAGATATGGATTTTAACGACTTACTCAATTATATGATTCAACAAAAAGCGTCGGATTTATTTATCACCGCTGATGTTGAGCCCTCCATGAAAATTAATGGTCAAATTGTGCCTGTGGCTAAGGGTAAGCTGACGGGTGATGTCGCGGGGCAACTGCTCAACTCGATTATGAGTGACAAGCAGCGTAAAGAATTTGCAGACACACGTGAGTGCAACTTCGCGATTATGAATCGGGATAAAACTGCACGTTTTCGTGTCAGTGCCTTTCAACAGCGTGATATGCCAGGTATGGTTTTGCGTCGAATTGAGACGCAAATTCCAACCATGGATGAGTTAAAACTCCCGCCTGTACTCAAAGAGTTGGCCATGACCAAACGTGGCATCATCATCTTTGTGGGTGCAACAGGTACGGGTAAATCGACCTCTTTAGCTTCGATCATTGGTTACCGTAACCAAAACTCAAAAGGTCATATCATTATCATTGAAGACCCAATTGAATTTATTCATGAGCATGCAGGCTGTATCATTACCCAGCGTGAAGTGGGCATTGATACGGACTCTTTTGAAATCGCACTGAAAAACACCTTACGTCAGGCACCCGATGTAATTCTGATTGGTGAGATTCGTTCCCGTGAAACCATGGATTATGCGATTGCCTTTGCTGAAACAGGTCACTTGGTATTTGCAACGCTGCATGCCAACAATGCCAACCAAGCCATCGACCGTATTATTCACTTCTTTGAAGCAGACCGTCATAGCCAATTGTTTATGGACTTGTCTTTAAACCTTAAAGCGATGGTTGCACAGCAGTTGATTCCAACACCTGACGGTAATTCACGTCGCGCTGCGATTGAGATTTTGATTAACTCACCGTTAATTTCCGATTTGATCCGTAAAGGTGAAATCCACGAAATTAAAGACCTGATGAAACGTTCTCGTGAACTCGGTATGCAAACCTTTGACCAAGCCTTATTCGATTTGTACAAAGCCAAGCAGATTACCTATAAAGATGCGCTGAAACACGCCGACTCTCCAAACGACTTACGTTTACAAATCAAGTTGTCCGAAGAAGGCGGTGATCGTCTATTGCATGCCAGTGCAAACATCACGTTTGATGGACAAGCTTAAGTATTCCTTTAAACAATAAAAAAGGGCTTCTCATGAAGCCCTTTTTTTAGATCTAAGTGATTACTTTTTACGAAGTGCTTCTTGGCACTCTGCAGCATCACAGTAACCGTATAGGTTTAGGGAGTGACCTGTTAAAGTAAAGCCATGCTTTTCAGCAACTTCGTGCTGCTCATGCTCAATCACTTCGTTGCTAAACTCAACCACTTTGTTGCAGTTTTGACAAACGATATGATCATGATGATCGTCTTGCATGATTTCGAAAACAGAATGGTTATTTTCAAAGTGATGGCGCTGAATAATGCCCGCTGCTTCAAACTGCGTTAACACGCGGTAAACAGTTGCTAAACCGACATCTTCACCTTGTTCAAGTAAAGTCTTATAAATATCTTCCGCACTTAAATGGTGTTGCTTTGAATTTTCTAGTAGTTCTAATATTTTAATTCGTGGAAGTGTAACTTTAAGTCCAGCTTTGCGTAGATCTTGATTTGAAATTGGCATGTAAAAAGGTCTCTCAACAAATTTAAAGTTAGAATATGCAACAAAGTGTAGATGCAGTATGATCTATCCGTGGCTCAATTGCATCATAATTAATTTGGGATAGTGTAGCAAAATGCAAAAAATCATGTTGGCGTTATTCGTCACTTCACTGCTCGCAGGCTGTTCGACCTTGGGCGTTTATAAAGTTGATATTCCTCAAGGTACGCCATTAACTCAAGCACAAGCGTCAAAAATACAAGTTGGCATGAGCCATCAACAAGTTCGCTTTTTGCTTGGCAGCCCGACAGTTTCAGATCCAATGAATCCGCTACGTTGGGACTATATCTACAATTATACCCCAGGAACGTATGCTAAAAAAGCCAAGATTCCTGCTGCACAAGGTCAACATCTGAAAGTCTATTTCGACCCAAACGGTATTGTGCAAAAAATTGAAGGCTTAGAAACCATTCCTGCATCTCAGCCGGGCTTACCAGCATCGAAAGAAGCGATTCTAAACGCGCCCCCACTATAAAGCCTTATTCTAAAAAAGAAACCCCTCAACTGAGGGGTTTTTCATATCATTTCGATTGTTTTAAGCGATTGCCTTTTGCAAAGCGACCCACAGGATTATTTTGTGCACGTATCCTTCTAATATCTTTAGGATTAATGCTCAAAGGTCGGTAAATTTCAACACGATCCCCTGCCTGCAAAACCTGTTGAAGGTCTTTCAAGCGGACACCAAAGATGCCCAATTGCAAAGGTTCAGACAATTCAACCTGCGAGCCTATACCACTCAGTTGAATTGCATCCTGTGCCGTCATTCCCTCAGAAAACGGCACACTGATATGGAACTGCTGGTCTGCTGTTGCATAGGCAACCCAGACTTGTTGAAGCATGCGCATTAAATCAGTTTTCCAAGCACGGCTACAATTGCCAATACGATAGAAACAGGTAATACTACACGCACGGCGATGCGCCAAATATTATAAAAAGCTTCATTACTAAAGTTCATCGACTTACGTAAATGGCTAATTTTCATAATCCAACCAGCAAAAATGGCATAAATCAAACAAATTACTAAGCCCCACAGCATCAGTAAGATGTTAAAAATCGGGCCAGTGGCTGGAATCAACCACACCAACGTTGCAGCTAGCAATACGAGCCACTGAATCACAATATTTAACTGGCGCTGTGCCAACTGCTCACGTGCCATCTGTAACAATACGGCCGCTGCAGCAACCGCAGTCAAGGCAATTGCATATGCAGGCAATGCCGCTTGGACTGCAAAAAATGCAAAAGCAACCACCGCCAAAATTTGTGCAATCCAAATCGGTAAAACAGTCTTGCTTGCAGCATCTTGCTGCTGAACTTGTGCCAAACTGTTCTGCCAGTACAGGCCGAGTCCTAAACCACTTGCCACCAGAGCCAATACTGTTGCACTGCCCCATTCTGAAAATTCAACAGGCGTTACTTGCCACTCAGCGGTTCCTGTACCAGAGATGTTTGCAAGCACTAAGGAAATCAGCACACCGATCGCCGTTAACGCTAAGGTCAATAGACGTGGTGCAAAAGACAACGCAATGGCAACCACAGCCAAAGCAATAAAGATCACAGACGATGTCATATCGGCCAGTGCATATTGATTTAATAGTTGCGCAGCATTAGACAACATGCCACCCGCTAAAAAAGGAATAAAGACGACAGCAAGCCATCCCACAAGACGCCACGTCTGTGAAGCATCGGCATCACGCGTCAAACTCGACAAAGCATTCAATGCCGTGGTTTTTGAACGCTTGGCTAAGGCAATTTCTAAGTAACACACAGGTAAAGCCAAGATCACCATGGTCACTAACCAAAGTAACCAAAAGTCGAGCTGACGTTCAACCTGAATTCCCACCAAGGGTGCAAGTGTGGCAATGATAATAAATGATAAACAAAATGCCATCAGCGGCGATAACCATCGTGACAGAGCATTGTCTTGCATGATGCGTTCCTTCAATAAGTCTTGCGCTATTTTGCCTTGCTCTCTTATGAAAATCAAAAACAAAAAGCAAACCATCAAAACTGATGATTTGCTGCGCTAAATATAATTAAAATTTATTGTTTTTATCCCTCGTTTAGCTCACTTATGAAAAGAACCGAGCAAACCAGTTTTTCCCTTTTTTCTTTTCTTTTTCTTTGATAATGCCCATCATATTTTCTTTTACGGCACCAACATAATCTGCATCATCATGCTGGATATGGTTAATCAGCCATTTCGACAATACTTCATGCAGCTCAGCTTCGATTGAATGACCCAGCTCAAAACGGTCCCGATAAGATTCAATTTTTTTAATAAATAAATCATGTACACGTTTGTGGGGTACACGATATTTATAACCCGCCTCTTCTTGGAGAGACTCTTCAAAAGTGAAGTGAGACTGTGTGTAATCAATAATATTTTCTAAAATCTGTTTCACGCGTTCACGGTCAGTATTGACATCAATCGCATCAATTTCATTGATATAATCGAGAATACGACGGTGTTGATCGTCAATCACATCGATACCAGTATTATATTCTGGAACCCACTTCATTATCACTCCGACCACCCAATAAAAATTAATAGATTAATTACATGAATTAATCATATCGACTATAATTAAAAATAAAAGTGAATCAAATTGGTTGGTTTTATACTATTTTCACAAAATTAAACTTAAGTATTTATTTTAAATAGGTAAATAAATTTAAAACCGACCAAAAGAATCAGTTATTATTTAATCGATTTTATTATTTTATAAGTATGCATCAAAATAAAAGCATGTTTTATTTTATTATCAACATGCTTTTATATTCTAATCATTTTAAAATAAATTAATATTGATCTGCTTTAGTAACGCGTTTTAAAGACGGATCTTTGGCTTCTCGGACTAAACGTTCCACATGGGTCATTTGGTGACGGATCGCTTTGCCATATTGAAATAAAATCATTTCCCCTGGTGCAAAGGCTGTCCACGCTTCATTTTGAGTCAACGGTTCGGTAGTAATCACGGCCACGCGATCGTCTACAGTAGTGACTTGGCTAAAATCGACTTCAACATCAATATCGATCAGCTGCGCAGGTTTAAATGGGTACTCACGCACCAACCAATGCAGTTTGGTAATGGCATAACTAAACAGGGCCTGCCCATTTGATAAACAGAAATTGAACGTGCCATGCTCCGCAATCCGTGGAGAAATATCCGTTAATAAATCAAAAACTTGATCTAGACTTGGCTCGGTATAGCCAAATTTATTCACCAGTTGGTCCAGTAAATAGCAAAATGCACGTTCGCTGTCGGTATTACCCACTGGGGTAAAGCGTCCTGAAAGTACAGGATCAAAGTCATGCAAATCGCCATTATGGGCAAAAATCCACTGTCGTCCCCATAACTCACGGCTAAATGGGTGTGAGTTTTCTAAGTTAATTTTTCCCTGCGTCGCTTTGCGGATATGTGCAATCACATTGCGTGATTTGATTGGATAATTACGAATTAATTCAGCAATCGGCGATTCAACTGCAGATTGATTGTCAACGAATAAACGGCAGGCTTTATCCTCAAAAAAAGCAATCCCGAAACCGTCACAATGGTCTGAAGTAATCCCCGCGCGCTGTGAAAAGCCTCGAAATGAAAAGGTAATATCAGTCGGTGTTGCACAGTTCATTCCGAGCAGTTGGCACATAATCTTGATCTTATTTAAACATATTTATTTATGATGGTTTTATTGTGCATGAGTCCTGACTGGCTTGCAATTCACAATGCTTGATAACCCGACCACATTCACGCATAAAACCATTTTTATAAAACGTATAGGCCTAAAAAAAGCCTCCGAGGAGGCTTTTCAAAATATTTAGTGTTTATTACTGCGATTGGTAATTAGTGTACCGACACCATGATCGGTGAAAATCTCCAACAGCGTTGCATGTGGCACACGGCCATCCACAATATGTGCACTCACCACACCACCTTTCACCGCATCTAGAGCACAACCCACTTTCGGAATCATACCGCCGTAAATCACACCCGTTTCAATGAGACGGTCAACTTCTTGAGTGGTTAGACCAGTGAGCAGGTTTTTATTTTCATCTAAAACACCTGAAATATTGGTCAACAAAATCAGCTTTTCAGCACCTAAGGCTTCAGCCACTTTTCCAGCCACCAAATCCGCGTTGATGTTGTAGGTATTGCCCTCTTCATCCACACCTAAAGGTGCAATCACAGGAATAAAATCACCACTGGTAAACATTTCCAATACATCAGTTTTAACACTGGTCACTTCGCCCACTAGGCCTAGATCAATTTTTTGTACCGTGCCATCTTCCGCAGTTTTTTCCATCAGTAACTTTTGTGCACGCAGTAAATTACCATCTTTACCCGTTAAACCAATGGCACGACCACCATGTTGATTAATCAAGTTCACGATAGATTTATTCACACTACCGCCCAACACCATTTCAACCACTTCCATGGTCGCTGGATCGGTCACTCGCATGCCATCAATACGGTCAGACTCACGCCCCAACTGCTTTAAAAACGAGTCCACTTGTGGACCGCCACCATGCACCACGATTGGGTTTAAACCGACGGTTTTTAACAAAACGATGTCACGTGCAAACGAGCTCTCAAGCTCAGGATCGGTCATTGCATTGCCACCATATTTCACTACTAGCGTTTTTCCAGCAAAACGTTGAATGTACGGCAAAGCTTCAGTCAGGACTTGTGCTTTGTCGAGGCCAGTATGTTGATGTGGCATGTGCCTCTCCTTAATGGGCGTCTAATAGGTCTTGTGCAATCTGCGGATAATCTGCCGTCAGCATGTGCACAAAGTTATGGCGAATTTGATGGAGCCGCTGATCACTGTCCGCGTCGAAACGCACAGTAAAATACTCGCCCGTATTCGATGCTCGAATAATGCCAAATCCATCCTCAAAATCAAGTCTTACGCCATCAATTTTACTCATTTCCGCTTGAAAGTGCTGACTTTGTTTTTCCACATTCGCTAAAACCAGCGCGGGTGAAATCTGATGGGTGCTGATATAAATATCTTCTGTACTGGCACGCTCTGGGTAGTCTGCCAGTGCTTCCGACAAAGTGCATTGCTTCAAGCTTAAGTATTCCAACACACGTAGTGCGGCATATAAACCATCGTCATAACCAAAACCACGACCATCATTAAACACATAATGCCCTGCATATTCACCGCCAAAAACCGCATGTCCTTTAGATTGCGCCAAATATTTCCGCAAAAAAGAACTGCCTGTACGAATCATTTTTGGAATACCCTGATGGGCCAGTACTGTATTTCGAACCATGGTGGAACATTTCACATCAAAAACCACTTCATGTTCTGGATGATCGGCCAAACACATGTGCGCAAACAAGGACAATAAACGGTCTGCTGAAATGATTACGCCCATTTCATCAATCAATACAACACGATCACCATCACCATCAAAGGCAATACCGATATCAGCATGCTGCTGTTGCACGGCGTTTCGTAGCAGATATAGATGTTTGGCTTGAGAGGGATCGGGGGCATGTTCAGGAAATTCACCATTGGCCTCACAGCGTAAAGCATGTACCTCACAGCCGAGTTCCTTTAAGACCAAGACGGCGCAGCGTCCCGCCGAACCGTATAAACCATCCACCACAACTTTATAGGGTCGCGGTTGAGGCATGAGCTGTATATCATTGAGCAATGCCGCCTGATAAGCCAGACAATATTCAGGCACGATCTGATGTGGCAACGTTTGCCAGTTCATCTCTGCATGGCTGTCAAAATATTCATTTGCATCGCGTGCCACCTGCTGGATTGCCTCAGGTAAAGGAGGCTCACCCTGCATAATCCATTTGATCCCATTATCCGACTTCGGATTGTGGCTGGCTGTCACCATAATGCCGTTGCCATCAAACTGACGTGCCGTGTAATACAACACAGGACTAGCACAACATCCGATGATTTGCGCATCTAAGCCCTGTTTAAGACATTCTTTGTAAATAATTTCTGCAAAAGCAGGACTGCTTTGTCTAGCATCATAACCAATGGCTAAACGTGTCTGCCCAGTCTTTAAATATTGAGTTGCGAGCGCTTGTGCAATGGCACGAATCAGCTCAGCACTCATAACATCCAATTTGCCACGGATGTCATAGGCACGAAATATATGTGCAGGAAATTTTGGCTGAAAATCCATAGGTCTAACTTCTAATTTATTCAGATCAACAGCTCTTTCAGCTGTCCTTGTTGTTATGCTTAACGCTGGGTTTAATTTTACTAAGGATTCAAAAAAGAGTTGTAACTTTTTATGAACTAAAAATGATCATTCAGCATTAAAACAACAAAGCCTCTTTTATGGAGAGGCTTTGTTGTTTTACTTTATCACTGAGAGATTAGTTTTGACCAGTATGTCCGAAACCACCTGCACCACGTTCTGTTGCTTCAAATTCATTCACAATATCGAACTGGGCTTGAATCACAGGTACAAGTACATACTGTGCAAGACGTTCACCCGGTTCTAAACTGAAAGCTGTTTGGCTACGGTTCCAAACTGACACCATCAATTCACCTTGATAGTCCGAATCAATTAATCCCACCAAGTTACCTAAAACAATGCCGTGCTTATGACCTAGGCCTGAACGCGGTAAAATTAAACCTGCAAAGTGTGGATCTTCAATATAAATAGATAAACCCGTTTTGACCAAAACAGTTTGTCCCGGTTCAATGACGGTCGCAGCATCAACACATGCACGAAGGTCTAAGCCTGCTGAACCCGTTGTCGCATAGGTTGGCATTGGCCATTCATTGCCTAAACGTGAATCCAACACTTTAACCTGAACTTTCATTCTCTTTTTCCTAGTACAATAAATTTCTAAAACAAAAAAATATTTAGCGCTTAATCAACGCACGTAAATTGTCCAAATAGTGTTGCGCTTGTAATTTCGGATCGACATTGCCCGCCAGTTTCTTTTTACGCCCCAACCATTCCAACTCATCTTGCGGCAACTCATCCAAGAAGCGACTTGGTGTCATTTGCTTCATTTGACCGCCCGCCTTACGTTGTTCTGCAAGCGTGATGGTTAAACCCTGACGCGCACGGGTGATGCCCACGTACATCAGGCGACGCTCTTCCTCAACCGTATCTGCAGCAATCGAGTTTTTGTGCGGCAGTAACTCTTCCTCAAGACCAATCAGATAGACATATGGAAACTCTAGACCTTTAGATGCATGCAGCGTCAACAAGTTTACTTTGTCAGTGTCTTCTTCTTCTTGCTGCTGCTCTAACATATCTAGCAACACCATTTTACGAATTACACTTTCAATGTTTTTCTCATCAACATCTTCAGCACGGTTAATCAAACTTTGAATACTGCTATACAGCACTTCAATATTATCTAGCTTGGTTTTTTCTTGCGCAGGCGTCGCCGCAGACTCTTTGACATAGTCGATATAACCCGCTTCAACCATCATCTTGCGAATAATCGGTACAGGTTCATCATCCTCAAGCAACTCACGGGTAAAGGTGGTAATGAAGTCTGCAAACTCCGCCAACTGCGTGGTGGCTTTTTTAGGAATTACCATAGTGAGACGCTGATCACCCGCTGCTGAAAGCAAAGACAAATGATTTTCTTGTGCAAACAGCCCCAGCTTTTCTAAAGTCACAGGCCCAATAGCACGTTTAGGTGTATTGATGATCCGTAAAAATGCACTGTCATCTTCAGGGTTAATAATGACGCGCAAATAGCTCATCACATCTTTGATTTCAGCCCGTCCGAAGAACGACTGACCACCCGATAATTTATACGGAATCTGCATTTGACGCAGTTGTGTTTCCAGTGCACGTGCTTGGAAATTACCTCGATACAAAATGGCGTAATCTTTCCAATTTTTACCATTCATCAGTTTATGCGTAATTAAATCTTTCACTACGCGCTCTGACTCATCGTCATCATTGCGACACGTAATCACTCGAATTACTTCACCATGACCTTTATCTGACCACAGTTTTTTATCAAAAATATGCGGGTTGTTACCAATCACAGTATTGGCCGCTTTTAAAATACGACTGGTCGAACGATAGTTCTGTTCGAGCTTAATTACTTTTAAATTGTGAAAATCTTCATTGAGCAAAGCCATGTTTTCAGGCTTGGCACCACGCCATGCGTAGATCGATTGGTCATCATCCCCCACCGCAGTGAACTGTCCCATCACCCCAACCAGCAATTTCACTAAAATATACTGTGCGGTGTTGGTGTCTTGATACTCATCGACCAATAAATAGCGAATACGGTTTTGCCAGCGCTCACGTACTTCAGCATTTTCTTGTAAAAGACGCGTCGGCATCACAATCAGATCATCAAAATCGACCGCATTATAGGCACGTAAATTACGCTCATACAGTTGATACAAGTGCGCAAACTGAACATCTTCTGCGGTTTCACAGGTGGTGTGTGCTTGCTCAGGTGGAATCAGATCGTTTTTCCAATCTGAAATCATCTTCATGGCTTTGGCAATCAGTTCTTTACTTTCCGCACCCGATAAATTGTCACGGTGCATCAAGTCCATCAAAATACGCTTACAGTCGTCTGCATCTAAAATAGAAAAATTATTTTTTAATGGCGTGTGTTTCAGCTCTAAACGCAACATGTTTAGGCCAAAGGTGTGGAAGGTCGAGACTGAAAGCCCTTTTGCCTCTTCACGTGACAGCAGCTTGGTGACACGTTCTTTCATTTCACGTGCTGCTTTGTTGGTAAACGTCATCGCGGTAATACGATAAGCAGGAATGCCGCAGTGTTTCACCAAGTAGGCAATCTTACGGGTAATCACCGAAGTTTTACCTGAACCAGCCCCTGCAAGTACTAACAAGGGTCCTTGAGTGTATTTCATGGCTTCAAGTTGCTTGTCGTTTAATTGACTTGCCAGTGACATAGTCTTTCCTCTATTTCATTCCGAGCTCGATTATAGTCATCTCCGCTACAGATGCATAATGCAAATTCATATTTTAACAGTCATAAAAAAACCACCCGAAGGTGGTTTTTCAGTCTTCAATAAAAATTATTGAATTGCGTAGATGCTGATTTCTACACGACGGTTTTGCTCACGGCCTTCAGCAGTCGCGTTAGACGCGATTGGGTTTGCTGAACCTTGACCTTGTGCATTAATACGTGTTGTAGAAACACCTTGAGATGCCAAGTAGCTTGCTACAGATTGCGCACGCGCTTGAGACAGAGGAATGTTGATTGAATCATTACCTGTACTGTCTGTATAACCTGTTACAAGAATACCGCTCTTGTTATCTTCAGTTAAGGTTTGCGCAACTTTGTTTAAAGTTGAATAGAAGTTCGGCTTGATGTTTGATTTGTTGGTATCAAAAGTAATGTTGCCCGGCATGATTAAGCCTACAGAACCATCTGGATTACGGTTAACTTCTACACCAGTACCCGCCATTTGTTGACGAAGTTTCTTCTCTTTGTTGTCAAGGTAAACACCAGTTGCACCACCGACAACTGCGCCAATCGCTGCAGCACGGTTGTTTTGACGGCTAGTATTTGCGTTCCCTTTAGAAATACCATAACCCGCAGCAGCACCAATTAAGGTTCCTAAAGCAGCTTTATCGTATTCTACACCACCAATGTTATTACCAGTGCTTTGACAACCTGTAAGAACCATTGCCCCAACGACTGCGGAAATTGCTAGTGCACGCATCGCATGCCTCCTTCTTTGTGTGTTTTGTTTATAGAACGAATATTGTCGTAAAACGATGATCTAGACCATTGATTTTTTGTTAATAATAAAGCTTTTATTTACAATATGTAATAAAAAATTTCCTTTTCAAGGCTTTCTTCGTCACAATTTCTACACAGTTAATGTTTGGTGCTTTTCTATTTGATCATCCCGTACTATATTGACCTTTAGAAAATAGAACGAGTTGCGAAACGCATTATATTTTAGGGTTTATTTTTATGTCATCACCAAACCAAAAACAACCTTTATTAAAAAAAATCACACGTGGTTTAACTGTTGGTTCAGTCATTACAGGCAGTACTTTTTTTCATGGTCCGCCAGTGCTGGCACTCGGCCTGACCAAACTGTTTAAAAAATCAAAAAAAGTGGATGAGACCAATATTCAAATCACCAACAGCTGGTTGGCTGTGAACAATTATTTAATCGATCATGTCCTACCCAACACGAAATGGGACATTTCTGTCGATGATGATCTTGAGCTAAGTATGCAGGGTCGTTACCTGATGACTTGCAACCATCAAAGTTGGGTCGACACCACGGTTAACCAATATTTTGGTTTAACCCGTATGCCCCTCACCCGCTTTTTTACCAAGTGGGAACTTATTTTTATTCCATTTGTCGGCCAAGCTTTTAAAATTCTAGGCTTCCCGATGATGAAGAGGCATAGTAAAGAACAAATTGCAAAAAATCCTGCGTTGAAAACACGCGATATGGAAGAGGCACGCAAGTCTTGTGAACAACTGCTTAGCCAACCATTCACCCTGTTAAACTATTTGGAAGGCACGCGTTTTACTCCAGAAAAACATGCACAGCAGCAATCGCCTTATCAAAATTTACTTAAACCGAAAGCGGGTGGCTTAGCCTTGGCCTTAAGTATTTTAGGTAATAACATTGATGCCTTGGTAGATATGACCATTGTCTATCCCGACGGCGCACCTGGCTATAGCGAATTTTGGCTCGGAGAAGTCCCACGGATTGCGGTTAATTTGCGTAAGCTTGATATTCCTGCATGGGTACTCGCTGGAAACTATGAAGACGATGCAGACTTTCGTGAACAATTCCAACAGTGGGTCGATCAACTTTGGACTGAAAAAGACCAATTGATTGAAAAAATGAAAGCCAAATACTCAACGTCCAATTTAACCCAGTAAGGGTCTATGCATGATGCAGAATAACCAAGTCAAAAAGTCTAAATATCATCAGGTTGATCCACAAAGTTTGTATTTCAAACTGTTTTTGATCTATGACATTTTTATGGTGTTTCTCATCATTTTTAACTTGTTTTGTTTGTGTGCTAATTTTTTTATCATGAGCAATATCGGTGGATGGTTTTTCCATGCCATTCACCTAGAAAGTGTCTTAAGCTTCTATCGTGAGCATTTGCATCCGTGGGTCATCACCACAGAAGCTTGGTTTATTCTGTTCTTGATTACTGAATTATTGGTGCGTTGGGGCATTGCCATCGTGTATCGACACCATCGTCGCTGGTTTTTCTTTCCCTTCATTCATTGGTACGAAATTTTAGCCATTATTCCTCATTTACGTTTTTTAAGATTATTTCGTGCGGGGGTGATTGCTTTTCGCCTGCATGAGTTGGGCTATAACGTGATTCCTGAGTCGGTACAAGCCAAGGCCAAATTTTACTACCGCGTGGTGATGGAAGAGCTCTCTGACCGCGTCGTGATTACTGTATTGGATGGGGTGAAGCACGAATTAAATACCAGTTCGACCCATAAAAAAATTATCCATGACCTGGTCGATCATCATCGGACTTTATTTGCACAAGCATTGGCTGAAATTTTACAAGAATCTCTCGCCACTGAACTGAAACAACGTCAATATTTTATTGCTCAAAATGTCGGCCTGATTGTGAATCGTGCGATTGAAGATACCCCTGAACTCACCCAATTACTGCGTTTAATCCCAATTGTGGGTGGAAGAATTGAGCAACAAATTCAAAGTATCGGACAACGACTCGGTGAAAACATCACACAAGGTTTACTGGAACCAATGGTGGTGGGAAATCCTGCACAGCCCAATGCCACCTATCGCTTGATAGCTGAAAAAGTCAGTGATTTAAAAATCGATAATCAGTCTTTGGAACAGTTGGTTGAGTCTGTGGTCTATGAAAGTTTGGATGCCATTCGCAAGCAAGTTAAGGTGAAACAGTGGTTAGAAGAGCTTGAAAAAGATGATCAAGCCAAAGAATAAGCATTAAGGTAAAAATATTACAAACGCAGCTAGTGCAATCCTTCATTTTGTTCTAGGATTTGCTCTATTTACAACATCACTTCTTTAGTAAAAAATAAATCTGAGAAGTCTTAAGGAAAAATTATGGCTGATATCCGGATAACTGGCAGAATGGTCAATGCGATTCGCATTACCCTTGACACCAATGATCATGATGCAATCCGACAGCAATTAAGTAAAACATTACAAAATGCATCGACTGCTGGAGCATTAGTTGTTCTGGAAAGTAGCGTTGAGCAAGAGTTAATTTCCTTGATTCAATTATTACTGGATCTGGATGTACAGCCAATGGCAGTACAAGAAGGAATTTTGGCTGAACAAGCCCGTGCCATTCAGTTCCCTGTGATTCCCGCGCAAGGTCATGGTATTAGCTCGCAACTTCAAGAAGTCAAAGCAACCAAAGAGCAAGTGGTTGAAGCCCCTGCTCCTGCTGCGACAGCTTCTACCAATACGCCAGTTGCGGTAGCACCTGTTATTCGCCATGCGACTTCATACCATGACGAAATTTTACGTACGGGTCAGTGCTTGGTGCAAAATCAAGGCGATATCATTATTACCGCAGGGATTAACAGTGGCTCGGAAGTGATTGCTTCAGGAAATATACATATTTATGGTAGTGCTCGTGGTAGAGTCATTGCCGGCGCGGGCGGAAACAGCGCTGCACGCATCTTCTGTCATGCTTTAGAAGCCGAATTGGTTTCAATTGCAGGGACCTATTGTGTTGCAGATGATATTCCAGCGCAGCATTTAAAACGCCCAACACATATTTACTTAAATGATCAACAAGAGCTTGTATTTGAAGCGCTTGAATTTTAATGTATAAATAAACACCAAAAGCCCCAAATGATAAATAAGGGGATTTAAACCATAACAGGAGTGGATTCGGTGGCGAAAATTGTTGTCGTAACATCAGGCAAAGGTGGCGTAGGCAAAACTACGACAAGCGCATCTTTTGCAACAGGTTTAGCCCTACGTGGTCACAAAACTGTTGTGATCGATTTTGACGTAGGTTTACGTAACCTTGATTTGATCATGGGTTGTGAACGCCGCGTTGTGTATGATTTTGTCAATGTATTAAATAACGAAGCTCGATTACAACAAGCGCTTATCCGCGATAAAGATATCGAGAATTTATATATTTTACCTGCGTCGCAAACCCGTGATAAAGATGCCTTAACTGATGAAGGCGTAGCACGTGTCATGGATGAGTTGTCACAAGAGTTTGACTACATTATTTGTGACTCACCTGCAGGTATCGAACGCGGTGCAATTTTAGCAATGTACCATGCCGATGAAGCGATTATTGTGACCAACCCTGAAATTTCATCTGTACGTGACTCTGACCGTATTATTGGTATGCTCGACAGCAAAACCAAAAAAGTTGAAATGAATGAAGGTCGTATTCGTAAACACTTGTGTATCACACGCTTCAACCCTGAACGTGCGGATAAACAAGAAATGTTAACCATTGACGACATTTCTAAAGATATTTTACGTGTGCCAACTTTGGGAGTGATTCCTGAGTGTAAGAGTGTTTTACAAGCATCTAACGAAGGTAAACCAGTGATTCTCTTTACTGAAGAAGCAGCAGGCCAAGCCTATGATGACCTTGTGGCACGTTTCTTAGGTGAAGAACGTCCTTACCGTCATATTACGGTGAAGCCTAAAGGCTGGTTAGCACGACTATTTGGAGCGTAGACATGGCAGGATTTTGGAGTAAGCTTTTTAGTAATGATGAAAAACCGTCTAGTGCTCAAACCGCAAAAGATCGTTTGAAAGTCATCGTAGCGTCTGAAAGCGGTTTAGGTAAACGTCTTAGCCAAGACAAAATCGACCAAATGAAGAAAGAAATCATGCAAGTGGTGAATCGCTATGTTCGCGGTGTAGATGAACAGCACATTCAAATGGCTGTCCGTTCTGAAGCGAATATTGAAATGCTTGAAATGAATATCAATTTGCCTGAAGAACGTTAATCTGATTTTTGATTAGTCAAGTAAATTGAATCAAGGCAGAATATGCGCAGACACAAGAAAGTATTTTCTTTGTCTCCCATATTTTGCCTTTTTTAATGATTAAACCAGCAAGGAGATTGCTATGGCATTATCTCAGCCAGCAACGTTCAATGAAGAATGGTCAGATGAGCGTGTATTTGCCTACTTAACTCAGCTTCCTCCTGAAGGTGTGAATGGCGACTTTCATGTGTTGTACCATGCCTTTAAACACATGCGCCCAAGTGATTATGAGCGTCTGCTCACCCAATTTAAAACGGATGGTCGCGACATTAATGCCACCAATCCAGAAGGTCAACGTATCCATGACGTAATTGCCGCTTATCCACGTCAAGCAGCACCGTTTTTAGAAGTCTTGGCTAAATTTGCCTAACTCTTCAAAAACAGCAATTTTAAAATGCCAGCTCAGTACGGTAGAACTGGCATTTTTTATGTCTGTAAAAACCACATCCAAAGTGGAAAAGTCAAACCGAAACACAAAGTTTGCAAACTAATGATTGCCGCCATGAGTTGACTATCCCCTTGAAAATATTTGGTTAGGACATAGGCTGCTGAGGCTGTTGGGAGCGAGAAGAATACCACCACAATCATGGTTTCAAATGTTGCTAAACCAAATAAAAGACAGCCTACATAGGCTAAAATAGGCACGAAGATTAAACGCCCAAAGGTATTTAGAATTAGCGCTCGGCCAGCATATTTTAACGCATTAAACTGGAGTGCTGCGCCCACACACAAGAGCCCAAGCGGAAGGCTCATCCCTGCTACTAGCTTTAAAGATTGGCTCATGCTCTCGAGCAAATGCATACCTGAAAAATTAAAAATAATCCCGACCAGACAAGCCAGAATCAGCGGATTTTTCGCAACCGACCACGCAATATTTTTATAAGACAGTCCCTGCCCTTGAGAAAAACCAAGTACGGAAAGTACATTCACCAATGGAATAACAAAGGCAATAATCATGGCAAAGACTTGCATCCCTGCAGCGCCAAAAATCAAAGCCATACTGGTCAAACCAATATAAGTATTAAAGCGAATATGACTCTGTAAATAAACGCCAAATTGCGACACAGGCGTACCATACACCGCTTTTAATACCCATAGCACCACACTCATCAGCAAGGTCACAGTAAAGACCACAGCAAGGGCTGGCAGGACTTGCCCGACATTAAAATGAACGGTGGCTAGACTACTGAACAGCAAAACAGGAAACAAAATCCAATAATTCAGTCTTTCAGCACCTTGCCAAAATTCTACCGTTAAAAAGCGATACCGCTTTAATACATACCCCATGGCAATGAGTACCACCAATGGAATTAATGCATCAATAATTTGCATGACTGGATGCCTAAACTGAATGATTAAGAAAAAGCCTGCAATCCGCAGGCTTTCTTTTTAAACTAAAATTTCTCGCTTACCGTTCGCACCTTGCGCACTCACGATCCCGTTTTCTTCCATTTGGTCGACAATCCGCGCGGCACGGTTATAGCCTAAACTAAACTTACGTTGTAGCGAGGACACCGAAACCTTGCGTGTTTCCAATACAAAGGATACGCACTGGTCATAAAGTGCATCACGGTTTGGATCGCCATCGCCATCTTCAAAGCCACGAGAGCTTGGCTCTTCATCAAATGGCGTTAAGATTTCATCGACATAATTTGGTGAGCCTCGTTCACGCCACGCATCGCAGATACGGTTCACTTCATCATCGGCAATAAAGGCACCATGTACACGTTCAGGTTCAATTTTACCCGGCCCTAAGAACAACATATCACCATGACCCAGTAAGTCTTCCGCCCCACCAGCATCCAAAATCGTGCGTGAGTCAATTTTTGAGTTCACGCGTAAAGCCACACGTGTTGGAATATTGGCTTTAATCAGACCAGTAATTACATCGACCGAAGGACGCTGCGTTGCAAGTAGCAAGTGAATGCCTGCGGCACGTGACTTTTGTGCCAAACGCGTAATCATTTCTTCAGCTTTCTTACCGACCTGCATAATCATATCGGCAAACTCATCCGCCACAATCACAATCGATGGTAATGGGGTCAAACGTGGTGCGCGCTCACCAGCAACCGAATCACTGGCTTTCCAAGTCGGATCAATCAGCTCTTCGCCATTGGCAATCGCTTCTTCCACTTTACGGTTATAGTCCGCAAGCTTACGAATTTTTAGGAAAGACATCAGCTTATAGCGACGTTCCATTTCATTCACACACCAGTTCAAAGCACTGACTGCATCTTTCATGTCCGTGACCACTGGGGTAAGCAAATGTGGAATATCGTTATAGTTAGCAAGTTCTAACTGTTTCGGGTCAATCAAAATTAAACGCAACTCATTCGGCGTATATTTCAACAACATCGACAAAATCATCGAGTTCACTGCCACCGATTTACCTGAACCTGTGGTGCCTGCAACCAGCATATGCGGCGCTTTACCTAAGTCAGCAATGACAGGATTACCTGAAATATCTTTGCCCATTGCCATCGAAAGAATGCTATTCGGATCAGTAAAAGCAGGAATGGTCAACAACTCGATTAAACGTACCATTTCACGTGTGCTATTCGGCACTTCAATCCCGATATACGGTTTACCCGGAATAACTTCAACCACACGTACAGATGCCATGGACATTGAACGTGCCAGATCTCGTGAGATATTGGTCACTTTAGAGGCTTTAACGCCTGGTGCTAAATCCAACTCAAAACGAGTCACTACAGGCCCTGGCTGCGCTTCGACCACTTTGGCTTTGACATTGAACTCTTGTAGTTTAATTTCAAGCAATTCAGATAAACGCGCCAACTGTTCAGCAGTGAAATTGACTTTTTTATTGAGGTCAACTTCATCCAGTAAATCCAGTCCTGGCAGCGGTGATAAATCACGACGATGCTCTGCTACTTGCATGGACAAAGACATTGGACGGCCTGATGCATCCGTCAATGGCGCATCAAAATCGAAGTCGTCTTCTTCTTGCGGTTTTCCAGCAGTGTCCTGCCATGCTTCAATAAACGCTTCTTTGGACAAAACTTCTTTGGCTACAGCCGCTGTAGTACTTGTGCTTACGGTATTATGATGCTGAATAGGTGCTTGTACAAAAGCAGATGACTGCGCATAACTACTGCTGGTGCGTACATCTGAAGCAGCAACTTTCTGCTCCGACCAATCCTCAGCAAGGAATTCGTCTAAATCATCCAACTCATCAAGCTGTGCTTTTGCAATTCCACTCGGCGCTGCTTGTAACGCAACGGGACTTGCCGCAGCACTTAAGGTTGCAACCTCAGCCACCGCAATTGGATCTTCAACCACATGTAAATGAGATACCAGTTCAGGCGTATTGAAGGGGCTGTGAACATCCGTTGCTGTTTTGCCATTGGGTACGGCAGCAAGCAGCTCGTCAAAGATTTCATCATCATCCCAATCGACATTTTTCTTCTGTGCAGGGGCATCGTCTTGGAAATAATGAGGATCAGCAATTGGGGTTGTATGATCTTGAACCCCTGCTTGAAAATGTTGTTCTGGGCTAAATGGGCGATCTTCTTCGGCAGCACGAAGTAAAGCATCAATATCATTTTTATGACGTTGATCTTCACCTGAGTTTAATGCACGCCACACTTCCCCTGTCGCTACCACGCGCTGACTGTCTTGTTCTAATTGGTGCGCTTTTTCTATAGTCCGCTCAAGCTCTACCTCATCATCCACATCCACCTGTTGTTCTTGAACACGTTGCTCTTTGGCCACCATGTCATTAAACAAATGCTCTGCTGAATAGTCGCGCTGAGGTGCTTTAACTGATGCCTCTTGCACGGCTACTGGCGCCTCGACCAATTCCGTTGCTTCAATACCCTTTTTCGGTGCCGTTGCAATCACTTCTTTTTTGACGCTTGGCGTCGTACGATCAAAGGCAGACTCGCTTTCAGGTACGTTGCGGTAAAATAAATCTTGTAAATATGCAGGAGTTGCTTTGAGGGTCGCGAAAGTACGGTTCCATTTGATACCGAAAGCCAAGGTCAATAAGACCACGGTAAACACGACCAAAAATAAGGTTGCACCGTAAATGGTTAAAATCTGCGACAAACTTTGTCCCAGTTCATAACCAATAATGCCGCCAGAGGCATTGTCTAAAGTGTCCGCTGGAACTTTCCAAAACAAGAACAGTAAGCTGGCGGTTGCAAGCAAAATAAAGAATTGTGCAGCATAACGAAATGGGCGGTTTAAAAAACTATGCGGCCACCAGACTTGAATGGCTTCAATGAACAAAAACACAGGAATAAGTAGACTTGCCCAGCCTAAAAAACCGAACAGTAAGTCAGCAATCCACGCCCCAGCAACGCCACTGGCATTCGAGACTTGCAAGGTATCACTTGATATATGCATCCAGCCCGGATCAAATGGGGTATAGGTCACGGTAGCAAGGAACAAATAAATGCCAAACGAGACTAAAAATAATGTCATTAATAAGCGCTGTGCATAAGCACCCGACACCTCAGTCATATACTGTCCTGTAACAAATTCTTCATTAATGTTTTTGTTCGAAACCTAAAGCAAAAGTTTCACAATAAACGTCATATTATGCACCTCTTCTTTATAAAAAGATGCACTATTCTTAAATGCTTTATGTATAGCGAGCAGATGATTTTTCCACTTTTTCCCGCTCTACACCGTATATTTCTTCTATATAGCTCAAATCGATTTGATTGATCAATAATATCGACATTGAACTCACACAACTGTTATAGAGTTTCACGTATAATTCCACAAATTTCTAAATAAAAAAAGGATTCTACGTATGAACGCTCGTCACTCACGTTTGATTATTCTCGGTTCAGGCCCTGCGGGTTACAGCGCTGCGGTATATGCCGCGCGTGCTAACTTAAAGCCGACATTGATTGCGGGTATCCAACTCGGTGGTCAGCTAACGACAACGACTGAAGTTGATAACTGGCCGGGTGACCCTGAAGGCTTAACAGGTCCTGCACTGATGGAACGTATGCAAGCGCATGCTGAACGCTTTGGTACTGAAATCATCTACGATCATATCAATGAAGTCGATCTTTCTGTACGTCCATTTGTACTCAAAGGTGACATGGATGAGTTCACTTGTGATGCACTGATTATTGCCACAGGTGCGACCGCTCAGTACTTAGGTCTTGAGTCTGAAGCTGCTTTTATGGGCCAAGGCGTGAGCGCATGTGCAACCTGTGATGGTTTCTTCTATAAAAACCAAAAAGTCATGGTTGTCGGTGGCGGTAATACTGCCGTTGAAGAAGCACTATATTTGTCTAACATTGCATCGCATGTGACTTTGGTTCACCGTCGTGACTCATTACGTTCTGAAAAAATTCTTCAAGATCATTTATTTGAGAAAGAAAAAGAAGGCAAAATCAGCATCATTTGGAATCACCAAGTGGATGAAGTTTTAGGTGACAACACGGGTGTAACCGCAGTTCGCTTAAAATCAACTCAAGACGAATCTACACAAGATATTGATGTCCAAGGTTTGTTTGTTGCAATTGGCCACAAACCAAACAGCGCAATGTTTGATGGTCAATTGAACTTACGTGATGGCTATATCCAAGTTCAAAGCGGTACATCTGGTAATGCCACAGCTGCTTCCGTCGCTGGTGTATTCGCAGCAGGCGACATTGCTGATAGCGTTTATCGTCAAGCGATCACTTCAGCGGGGTCTGGCTGTATGGCTGCGCTAGATGCGGAAAAGTATTTGGATGCTTTAGGCGAATAATCTAAGCCTTGAAAAAGATCGCCTTCCATAGGCGGTTTTTTTATGTATGATCTTAAAGTCATTTTTTATCATGTATACACATCACTATGCAGCAGTTACCGCCTTCTGAGTATATCTTTCCCGATCCGCTTGAAGTTGACCCCGAGGGTGAAGGCTTAATTTGTATCGGTGCAGACCTCTCCCCTTCTACCCTGTTTGAAGCCTATACCCATGGTTTATTTCCATGGTTCTCTACAGGTGAGCCCATTTGCTGGTGGTGCCCCGAGCCACGTTGCATCATCCGTCCGCAGGATTATCAGCCCAGTAAAACTCTCCTTCGGAGCATGAAAAAGCAAGATTATCGCATCACCATCAATCAAGCTTTTGAACGGGTGATCCGTGCCTGCTCACTACCACGCAGCTACGCTGATGACACGTGGATCAGTGAAGACATTATAGATGGCTACTGCGCAATGTTTGATGCAGGTTATGGCTATAGTGTTGAAGTATGGGATCAAACACGCTTGGTTGGTGGACTATATGGCATCAGCATTGGACACGGCTGTTTTGGGGAGTCCATGTTCAGTACCGAAACGGATGTCTCAAAAATGGCCTTTTATACGCTGATGTTGATTGGACGTGAAAATAAGCTGCCTTGGATCGACTGCCAATTGGTCAATGATCATCTGTTAAGCCTCGGTGCTTGTACACTTTCTCGGCAAACCTATTTAAAATCGTTACAAGATGTTGTAAATCAACCCGCTATCGATTGGAAAATGTATCAGGAGGGTGTATTTTCAAGTAAAACAATAGCGCAAAATGCGCGACTGACCGAATAAAGAATAATAGAGGGATTTATCATGAATTCGTATCACCCGAAGTCCCTACTGAATGATTTACAGTATTACATCACGCCACCGCATGACTGCAGCTATCTAGAAAAAAAGTCAGCCCGGATGGTATTTCTCGATCCAGCACATCGTATTGATGTCGTCACGCTGTCCGAACTTTCTCGGGTGGGTTTTCGCCGGAGTGGTGATTTTGTCTACCGCCCAGAGTGTCATCTGTGTCGACAGTGCTTGTCGAGCCGCGTACCTGTACGCGAATTTAAGATGAACAGCAGTCAAAAAAAAGCATGGAAACGCAATCAAGATCTGACTTTAAAAATTACCCGCACTGCGGATGCCACCAAAAAACATTATGACTTATATGAGCGTTATATCTTTAAACGCCATGCCGATGGAGACATGTTCCCACCTAGCCGCGATCAATTTGATAAATTCCTCGTGCATAGCTGTACCGAGAGCTTTTTCTTAGAGCTGTGGAAAGAAGACCAACTCATCTGTGTTTCGACCTGCGACCCTTTAGATGATGGCTTATCTGCGGTTTATACTTTTTTTGATCCCGATGAAAACAAACGCTCACTCGGCACTTTCGCCATTTTAAAACAAATCGAGCTAGCAAAAGCACGCGCTTTGCAGTTTGTGTATTTGGGCTATTGGGTACCACACTCAGAAAAAATGAACTACAAATCGCAGTATTTACCGCTAGAGTTACTGATTGATGGTCAGTGGCGCAGACTCAATCACAGCCTGAGCAGCGAGGAAGTGCAGCAACTGGGAAACTCCTTAATGACCACCCTACCTTCGGGGTGGAATAACGCCATTATTAAATAATGGCGTTATACAGAAGCTTAACTGTTCTCTCATTTAAACAACTCGGAAAAGTCATCACTACATGATTTCACCATAATAATGGCATGCTCACGACCACCATCTGGTTTAGGATAATAGTTTTTACGCAAATCAATTTGATGAAAACCGGACTTTTCATACAAGGCAATGGCCGCCTGATTGCTCTCACGGACTTCTAAGAACACTTGTATTGGGTTGTTTTTGAGTTGTGCCAGTGATGCATCTAATAGCTGGTAACCCAACCCTTTGCCTTGCTGGCTTGGATGAATGGCCATCAACAATAAATTGGCCTCATCAAGAACGGGTTGGAGGATACAAAAGCCTACGACCTGCCCTGCCTGTTCAATCACGGTACTGTGATAAGACTGCATGGACTCTTGGAACTGTTTTAGGCTCCAAGGATGGGTTTGAACTAAATTTTCAATCTGCGCAACTTGGCTTAAGTCCGCAGCTTGCATTAAACGAATCATCTTCGTTTATCTTTCTAAAATGTGGAGGTCACAGTATAAAAAATTTGTGCTAAAAACCGAACAAAAAAAAGAGTGATTTACATCGCTCAAAGAGCCAAAACTGCTTAAAAACCTAATTTTAGCTTCCACTTCTCAAGTAAAGCGTCGGTGTCGTGATGATTAGGATGAAAACCTGGTTTAAAGTACATGATCATTTCACGTGCCATCCCTGTAATAATTCCTTTCGATGGACTATATGCATAGGTATAAATATCTTTCAGCGCAGCCCTGTTCAATTGTTTATCTTGCTTTAATAACCGAAACACAAAATACGACTGCACGCAGAATAAAATGGCCATGGCTGCAACCAGTGATCCCGTTCGTAGTAGATAGGATTTGATTCCCTTTCCAAAAACTCCTTCAAATACATCATAAGCCACAGCTTTGTGCTCATTTTCTTCAATAGCATGCCATAACCACATGGTTTTCATGGTTTCATCGCTCATCAGCTCTTGAATGTGGTTATTGACCAACAACTGAGAGGCAATAGTTGCAGTAAAATGTTCCAGCGCGGTGGTTGCTGTTAAATCCACCATCTCTTGTGTAATACCCACAGGCTTGCCTAGAAAAGCAAACACTTTACGTGTGGTTTGAATTGCACGGTCGGTATAGCGGTCAAGTGTTGCAACATCGTGCCCATACTTTTGCGCAGACGCATTAAAACCTTCATGTTCTTGCGTATGCATCGCTTCTTGACCAATAAAGGCTGAAATTTCTTTTTGTAATTCGGCATTATCTTTGATTGAGGGATGCTGTCTAACGGCACGAACACTGTCGATAAAAAACATTTCACCTGCTGGAAAGAGTGCTGACAGTGCGGTCATAAAATGGGTCAGTCCAGCTGAACCATTCATCCAATATTCAGGTACGCTTTCAAACTCAAAGTTCATCCGACGTACAGGGAAACTCGCGCCCGCACGGTTTGTGATTTTTACCTTCGCATTCATATTTTTGCTCCTATGAATATCCTGAAGACATCCACTGCTTATAGTTGTTTTCGTCTTTTTATCTTACGTGATTAGGCTCCGCCCATAAGTGCAGTTAGGGTCAGCAAAATATCAGTTTAGGACAGTTTTCAGGGTGGATTGTTAGACAATTTAGTGTGCGTAAAGTTCTACGCTATTTTTAGGATGAACACTAAAGCATGCCGTATCTTGCCTAAAATAATCACTTTCGCAGTAAAAATGAATAAATAAAAAAAGCGCCCCGAAGGAGCGCTTTTTTTACACAATCAGATGATTATGCAGTTACTTTAGCAACTACACCAGCACCAACTGTACGGCCACCTTCACGGATCGCAAAACGTAGACCTGGGTCCATTGCGATTGGGTGGATTAATTCTACTGACATTTCTACGTTGTCACCAGGCATAACCATTTCAACGCCATCTTGTAATTTGATCGCGCCAGTTACGTCAGTTGTACGGAAGTAGAACTGTGGACGGTAACCGTTAAGGAATGGAGTGTGACGACCACCTTCTTCTTTAGAAAGCACGTATACTTCTGCATCGAATTTAGTGTGCGGCTTGATTGCACCTGGTTTAGCAAGTACTTGACCACGTTGTACGTCTTCACGCTTAGTACCACGTAGAAGAACACCACAGTTCTCGCCCGCACGACCTTCGTCAAGCAATTTACGGAACATTTCTACGCCAGTAACTGTAGTTACTTGAGTATCACGGATACCAACGATTTCAACTGATTCGCCTACTTTCACAATACCAGTTTCTACACGGCCAGTTACTACTGTACCACGACCAGAAATAGAGAATACGTCTTCGATTGGCATTAAGAATGCTTGGTCGATTGCACGTACTGGCTCTGGAATGTAAGTGTCAAGTGCGTCAACAAGCGCAACAACTGCTTCTTCGCCATACTGACCAGCGTCACCGTTAAGTGCAAGAAGAGCTGAACCACGGATAACTGGAGTGTCATCACCTGGGAAGTCATAAGTAGAAAGAAGTTCACGAACTTCCATTTCTACTAATTCAAGAAGTTCTTCATCATCAACAAGGTCACACTTGTTAAGGAATACAAGAATGTAAGGTACACCAACCTGACGAGAAAGAAGGATGTGTTCACGAGTCTGTGGCATTGGACCATCAGTCGCAGCACATACAAGGATCGCGCCGTCCATCTGAGCAGCACCAGTAATCATGTTTTTAACATAATCGGCGTGGCCCGGGCAGTCTACGTGTGCGTAGTGACGAGTTGGAGAATCGTATTCTACGTGTGAAGTATTAATTGTAATACCACGTGCTTTTTCTTCTGGTGCAGAGTCAATTGCAGCGTAGTCTTTCGCTTCGCCACCGAATTTCTTCGCACATACAGTTGCAATTGCAGCTGTTAAAGTTGTTTTACCATGGTCAACGTGACCGATTGTGCCCACGTTAACGTGTGGCTTATTACGTTCAAACTTAGCCTTAGCCATGAGATCTTCCTTTTTAAACTACTCATGCAGGATCACTGCATGAGCACTTGGTTTTTAACTATGAATTAGTTTGGGCTTATAGTAATCGAAAGATTACTCGTCGTCACCTTTTTTACCGCCAGACTGGAATTTAGAAATGATGCCTTCAGCCACGTTACGTGGAGTTTCAGCATATTTAGCAAATTCCATAGAGTATGTTGCACGGCCTTGAGACATAGAACGCATTTGAGTCGCGTAACCAAACATCTCTGCAAGTGGAACTTCAGCTTTAATTGCTTTAGTACCGCCAGGCAAGTCGTCCATACCTTGAACCATACCACGACGACGGTTTAAGTCACCCATGATATCGCCCATGTAGTCTTCTGGAGTTTCTACTTCAACTTTCATGATCGGTTCAAGCAAGATAGGATCTGCTTTCATGAAACCGTCACGGAATGCGTAAGAACCTGCCATTTTGAACGATAATTCGTCCGAATCGACATCGTGGTAAGAACCGTCAAACAATGTAGCTTTGATGCCAACAACTGGGTAACCAGCAAGGACACCATTCTTCATACGCTCTTGGATACCTTTATCCACAGCACCGAAGAATTCTTTAGGAACTACACCACCAACAACTTCTTCAACGAATTCGTAATCTTTTTCTGATTCAGGATCCATTGGCTCTAAACGTACGTATACGTGACCAAATTTACCTTTACCACCAGTTTGACGTACGAATTTACCTTCTTGTTCAACTGTTTTCTTGATCGTTTCACGGTAAGAAACCATTGGTTTACCAATGTTTGCTTCAACACCGAATTCACGCTTCATACGATCAACAATGATGTCAAGGTGAAGTTCACCCATACCAGCAATAATTGTTTGACCTGACTCTTCGTCAGTACGAACGCGGAATGATGGATCTTCCTTAGCCAAACGACCTAAAGCAATTGACATTTTTTCTTGGTCAGCTTTAGTTTTTGGTTCAACAGCCAATGCAATTACTGGCTCTGGGAATTCCATACGCTCAAGTGTGATGACATTTTTCTCATCACAAAGTGTATCACCCGTAGTTACGTCTTTAAGACCTACACACGCAGCGATATCACCCGCACGAATTTCTTCAACGTCTTGACGATCGTTCGCGTGCATTTGCACGATACGGCCGATACGTTCACGTTTAGATTTAACTGGGTTATAAACAGAATCACCTTGTTTAAGAACACCAGAGTAAACACGTACGAAAGTTAAGTTACCTACGAATTTGTCGTTCATGATTTTGAACGCAAGCGCAGAGAACGGAGCTTCGTCAGATGCTTCACGAATCGCTTTAGTTTCAGCCTTATCGTCAAGAACACCTTCAATCGCTTTAACTTCTGTAGGCGACGGTAAGAATTCAATTACTGCGTCCAACATACGTTGAACACCTTTGTTTTTGAACGCTGTACCACAAAGCATTGGTTGAATTTGACAAGCCAAAGTTTGAACACGTAGACCAGCAACGATATCTTCTTTAGATAGTTCGCCTTCTTCTAGGTATTTGTCCATTAGCTCTTCAGAAGCTTCAGCAGCAGCTTCAACCATGTTTACACGCCATTCTTCAGCAGTAGCTTGAAGTTCAGCCGGGATTTCACCGTATTCGAACTGCATACCTTGTGAAGCTTCATCCCAAATGATCGCTTTCATTTCGATCAAGTCGATTACGCCTTGGAAGTTTTCTTCAGCGCCAACAGGGATTACTACAGGTACAGGAGCTGCACCTAAACGTGTCTTCATTTGTTCAACAACACGGAAGAAGTTTGCACCTGTACGGTCCATCTTGTTCACGAATGCTAAACGAGGCACTTGGTATTTGTTCGCTTGACGCCATACAGTTTCAGACTGAGGTTGTACACCACCTACAGCACAGTAAACCATACACGCACCATCAAGAACACGCATAGAACGTTCAACTTCAATTGTGAAGTCAACGTGTCCCGGTGTATCAATTACGTTGATACGGTGTTCAGGGAACTGTTTAGACATACCTGACCAGAATGTAGTCGTAGCAGCAGAAGTAATGGTAATACCACGTTCTTGCTCTTGCTCCATCCAGTCCATTGTTGCTGCACCATCGTGTACTTCACCAATTTTGTGAGATACACCTGTGTAGAACAAAATACGTTCTGTAGTTGTGGTTTTACCCGCATCAATGTGCGCAGAAATACCAATGTTACGATAACGAGAAATTGGGGTTTGACGAGCCATGATTTCTTGCATTCCTAAATTTTGTTGTTTAAAACAGGCGCTTTAAGCTGACGAACAGCTTAAAGCGATTCGATGACAGTTTGGCGTAAGCCAAGCTGTCACCCTCCTGAATAGGGGCTGTTTTAGTCGCTTAGAAGCGGTAGTGAGAGAATGCTTTGTTGGCTTCAGCCATACGATGCACGTCATCACGTTTTTTAACCGCTGCGCCTTTACCTTCAGCTGCATCAAGCAACTCACCAGCAAGACGTAAAGCCATAGTTTTTTCAGAACGCTTAGCAGCAGCATCTACTAACCAACGCATAGCTAGAGCAGTACGACGGGATGGGCGTACTTCCATAGGTACTTGATAAGTAGCACCACCAACACGGCGTGCTTTTACTTCAACCATAGGACGAACTTTTTCAAGAGTAGTCTCGAAAAATTCAACTGGGTCTACTTTGTTTTTTTCTTGAACGCGGTCTAAAGCACCGTAAACGATACTTTCAGCAATAGATTTTTTACCATCTTGCATTACGTGGTTCATGAATTTAGCGATTGTTTGGCTGCTGAACTTAGGATCCGGAAGGATTTCACGAGCAGCAACTACGCGACGTCTTGGCATTTTAAACTACCTATATATATGACACTTCAGGTTAATCCAGCCGTAGCACAAAGTGTCATGTGCTTTCGCTGGCCTTACTACACGTCGCTTGAATTTCACAAAATTAATGCAGAAATCAGACAAGCGAGACGATAAAGGATTGCAGTTCTAGCGAACTAAGAGGTTAATCTCGAAAGATTATTTCTTAGGACGTTTAGTACCGTATTTAGAACGAGACTGGTTACGATCTTTCACACCAGCACAGTCTAAAGAACCACGAACGGTATGGTAACGTACACCTGGTAAGTCTTTAACACGACCACCACGGATAAGAACAACACTGTGCTCTTGTAGGTTGTGGCCTTCACCACCGATGTAGCTAGAAACTTCAAAGCCAGAAGTTAAACGCACACGGCAAACTTTACGCATTGCTGAGTTAGGTTTTTTAGGTGTAGTTGTGTAAACACGTGTACAAACACCACGACGTTGTGGACAAGCCTTCAACGCAGGAACTTTAGATTTTTCAACTAAAGTCGTACGACCCTTACGGATCAACTGATTTGTTGTTGCCATTTGGCAATTCTCCCGTTAATAAAAAACCCAAAAAAAGACGACTTTTTGAGGGCATGCAATTGTAAGCTAAGACGTAAAAATGGTCAACATTTCAAACTACATGTAATGTTGACCAAATCAGGGCTTTTACAAATTTCTATCTATTTTAAAGGGTTTATTTTTTACTTGGCGCATTTCGTCTTTTTGTAACCTTTTTTTCAGTCGGCTCTACAGCGGGTTTTGCTGTGACTTTTGAAGCCATATTGGGTTCATTTTCCGTAAAAGACTCATTATTGTTCTGTGTGGTCTCCTCAACCTCATCCACTGGATATAAATCTGCAAGATCCTCTTCCATTTGTAGGGCTGGTTGCTGCGGTGCAACAGCATCATGGGGTTCAATCATTTGATCTGCGAGTTGTTCCAGCCCTTGTTGAACACGTTCTTCGGTTGCGACAGGCTCTGTAACTTTGTCAGACTTTTTCTGGATTTTAACCTTGGTAATGCTTTGATGACCATTTAACTCCACTTCAGCCCCAAGTTTCAAATCTGAACCATCGGTCTCTGATGTACTGCGCTGTGACAATAGTCTTGGTGAGGCTTTCACCAAAAGCTCAAGTGAGCGTTCATATGCTGTTAAAGCACTAAGGCTGGTATCTTTTTGTTGGATGATATATTGACGGGCTTCTGAAAAAACCAGTTGTGCTTTTTGGTGTACATCATCAACAAGGCGCCAACTATAAGCTGCACTCACCCCTGCACTGGCAATTGGTGTGAGTTTTGCTAACTTATTCAGTAGCGATAGGTTAGCAATCGACTGCCCCCATTTCAGCTGACCATCGGCATTGGTCAACCATTTCTTTAAGGCTTCAATATCATTGCTTGAACCTAAAAGCTGTTGTAACTGAGAGACATCATGGGTTTGCAAGGTATTTGAAATGGCTTTTATCGCCATCAACAAAGTTTGTTTTTCCGCAATCAGCCCAAGATCAATCTGTTTAAAAATAAACTGGACGATGTCTTGATCGGACTCTTTAGTTAAGTCAAAACCATAAGAACGTCCCACTTGGTAGATCATACGTAACGACATCACCAAGGAAGCAGGGACATCTACGGTTGAGCCCACAAAGCCCGTTGCTCCAGTCAGTGCGCCTTGCAAGATAGCAATAATTTTATTTTGTTCGGACAATGCCTGACTAATCCGTTTTGAACGGTCGACATCTTGGGTCAGCATTTCTAAATCACGCACGCCTGCTTCATCTAAAACGGCATCGACCGAGCTCATACTTGAGCTAAATTGATTGAGCTGGCTAAAAAAATAATCTGCGGCTTTATCGGAAAGTTGTGGCGACACAAAATGTGCCACTCGATTTGCGTTGACATAATGACGTCCCAATAAATGACGCGATACTGTCGGCAGATGGTCTCTTAAGACTTGCTGCGGGTGTTCATAACGCTTATTTTTCGATTTTGTTTTTGTACTCGCACTATCACCAGTTGTAGTATTGGTCAGTGCTGAGGCCGTATCTGGGCTCACTTGGTTTAATATGTTTAAACCTGTATGACTGAGCTTTTTAGCCACTCCGAAGGCATTTGAAAAGAAACCACTGCGCTGTTTATTGTTTGAATCCGCCATTCCGTACCCCGTACTTTATAATCTTTCATTTCTAGCTAAATACTAGGTGTAGTACGCATTTATCTCAATAAGAATATGTGTCTTTTAGTAAAGTTGAAATGCCCTGCTCCTGATTTTAAGACAAGTCAAATTGGCATAGGATTTGCCATAAGAATTAAAAATTCTTTCTGCTATTATGATCTGCATTGAAAACATAAGAGTTGCAATTGGCTTAGAAATAAATTGTTGATTCATCTTTAAGCGCAACTCTGCAAAACCACCATATAAGGGATCTTTAAATGAAACGTGTAGTAATCACTGGCATGGGTATCAACTCATGTATCGGTAATACTTTGGAAGAAGTTACTCATGCATTACAAAACGGGATTTCTGGGACACGTTTTAACCCAACCTATGCTGAACTCAATTTTAAAAGCCATATCAGCGCTGCTGCTGAACAAGACTTTGATGGCATCGACCGTAAGCTAAAACGCTTTATGGGTGTTTGTGCCATGTATGCATACAATGCTGCGGTTGCTGCGGTTGAAAATGCAGGCTTAACAGCAGAGCAAATTGGTGGCAATCCACGCTATGGTATCGCGGGTGGTTCAGGTGGTGGTTCAACTGCATCTGTAGTTGAAATGAAAGAATTGTTAGACACCAAAGGCGCACGTAAAGTTGGTCCGTTCTTCGTACCTCGTAATATGTCGAACACAATTACGGCAAACGTTGGCGTTGCTTTTAAAATGCAAGGTGTTGCACACACCATTACCAGCGCATGCGCAACGTCTGCTGATGCAATTGGTTATGCTTATAACCTGATTCAATTGGGCAAGCAAGACCTCATGCTTGCAGGTGGCGGTGAAGAAGATCACTGGTCTCAAAGCTTGTTATTTGATGCGATGGGTGCACTGTGCTCAAAATACAATGACACACCAGAAACAGCGTCTCGTCCTTACTCTGCTGACCGTGACGGTTTCGTGATTGCTGGCGGTGGCGGTTTTGTAGTGCTTGAGTCTTTAGAACATGCGCAAGCACGTGGTGCCAACATTTTGGCTGAAGTTGTGGGCTATGCGGCAAACAGTGATGGTGCAGACATGGTTGCGCCATCGGGTGAAGGTGCGACACGTTGTGTACTGATGGCACTTGAAGAAGCAAAACAACACGGCGTAGACAAAATTGACTATGTGAATACGCATGGTACGTCGACGCCTGCCGGTGACATCACTGAATTAAAAGCAATGGAACGTGCATTTGGCGAAGGTCAAGTTCCTCCACTCAGCTCAACCAAGTCAATGACAGGTCATAGCTTAGGTGCAGCGGGCGTACAAGAAGCAATCTACTCTGTCCTAATGATGCAAAATGATTTTATTGCACCCAACATCAACGTGACTGAACTGGATGAAGGCGCAAAACCATTTGATATCGTGCTTGAAAAACGTGACGCAAAATTGAATACTGTGATGAGTAACAGTTTCGGTTTTGGCGGCGTAAATGCATGTCTCATTTTCAAAAAGTGGGAAGGCTAAGCCGCTCATTTTAGGGTGACTTGATGGATGCTCCTTCTGATGCTTTCTTGTGGGTAAAAGCATTACATATTATTGCCGTGGTGTGTTGGTTCGCTGCATTGTTCTACTTACCACGGCTCTATGTTTACCATGCCATGAGTGATGATGCCGTCAGTCATCAACGTTTTGAGGTCATGGAGCGTAAGTTGTACCGTGGTATTATGTGGCCGTCGATGATTGCAACACTGATCACGGCACATTTCTTGGTCGATTGGGGTGATGCAACGCGCCACTACCATGAAGCCCTTTGGTTCTACCTCAAAGTCGGTTTGGTTGGACTATTGGTGATTTATCACTTTGTTTGCGGTTATTACCGTAAGAAATTGATTGGTCATGCGCATTACAAGTCACACAAGTTCTGGCGCTTCTTTAATGAAATGCCGACCCTCATTTTATTTGCTGTGGTGATTTTAGTCGTGGTTAAACCGACATTTTAAAATCCCACACTTAAAAAGCCCCGATTGATTCGGGGCTTTTTAATGTCTGTACAAAATCAACAGCACAGTTCAAGATCAGTATTACGAGCGTATCCAAGATTGACGAATTTTTAAATTGAGCGGGGTTGAATAATATTTCTCAATCACCCAACTCAAAATAAACACTGCGATAAAATAAACAGGCAACAACATCAACTTTTCAGCCGCTAAAGTTTCTTTTGGGAAATACACCACTTTCATTAAGCCGAGAACAATCAAATGAAACAGATACATTTCATAGCTACGCTGTCCAATCCAGACCAAACTCCGTGCCGTGTATGAGATAGGTTTAACTTTCAGGTCTTGGGTAAAACACAATATGAGTAACGCTGTAAGTAAAGCAAATACGCTGATGCCCCAACTACTCACCTCTTTGATGGGTGCATAAAAATATAAAGCGGTCATTAGAAACGCTGTTACTGCAACAATCATTTTTTGATTGTAAATTACACCTTTAATATGTTGCGCATATATTGCGGTGAGGCAGCCAATGGCAATTCCATCGAAACTAGAAAAATAATGATACAGATAAGCGCCGCTTCCCTCGCCAAAATGGAGGGCACGAAAATACGGTGCATACGCAATGACAACGAGCAGAAAAATAATAAAGCCTTTGCCCCGACCCAGTGCTAAACACAGGACAGGAAACGCTAAATAGAAGACTTCTTCAACCGATAAAGACCACAATACGCCCAAAGCATAGTTCACCCAGCCGTATTCAATAATCAGTAGATTCATCCAGAAGCTCAAAGCTGAAAGGACGGTGACAGCATAGGACACTTCTACGCCATTGGGCGACTGATTGATAAAGGGTTGTAATCCTAAGCTTCCGAGCACACTGACCATCGTGACCAATAACACCAGACACGGCATGATTCGAGCAAGACGACGGATATAAAAATCTTTCAGCTTAATCTGCGCCAAAGATCCACTGCGCTGCAAGGTATGCTGAGTAATCAAAAAACCTGAAATGACAAAAAACATGGTCACACCATAGTTGCCATTTCTTGCAATCAAAGTACTTAAGCTCTCGCCCCCAATTGAGATGCCGAGAAAGGTATCGTGTAATTTATAAGGAATATTGAAATGGTGAATCAGCACCAACAGGATGGACACGCCACGCAGGATGTCTATTTTATAATTACGCATAAATCATTATTAAAATTTTAAAGTGCCTCATTAAAAGTGAAATCACCTGATTTAGACAGCTTTTATATATAAAATCATACAATTATCTAACACTGAATTAGAACCGATTAATTCAGCTCAAGCAAAAAGAAAGCCCTACTTATGCAGGGCTTTCTTTCAAACATCACGAGTACAGAATGAATTTTAGTTATCCAGTTGCTGCCCTAACAGACGTTTTTTCATACGAGGCTTGTACAGCAGTTGATACGTCACGGCTAGAACAATCACCCATAGTGGACTGATCATGAGTGCACGAAGAGTATCCGCCTCTAAACTCAAAATAATCAACGTAAAGAACAAGAAGATTAAGACCACATAAGACATCCAAACACCGCCCGGCATTTTAAAAGTCGATTTTGCATGTAGCTCAGGACGCAATTTACGGTAGCGGATATAGCACACCATAATAATGCTCCAGATACTGATGAACAGAATCACACACAATGAGCTGGCTAATGTAAAGGCTTCAACCGTGTTTGGTACAAAGTACTGCAGCGCAGCACCTGCCATGATAAAAGCACATGAGAAGAATAAGCCTTTTGCTGGCACCGCACGTTTTGACAGACGCGCTAGGCTCTGTGGTGCTTGCCCTTCTCTTGCCAAACCAAACAGCATACGTGATGTAGAGAACACACCACTATTCATTGAAGACATCACTGAAGACAGTACCACCAAGTTCATAATGATGGCTGAAGTTGGGATACCTGCATGTAAAAATAGTGAAACGAACGGGCTTTGATCCGCAGGAATTTGATTCCACGGCGTCACCGACATCACCACAAATAGCGACAAGACATAGAACAAAATGATACGGGTTGGAATCGCATTCACTGCTTTCGGTAAGTTCTTTTCAGGGTCTTTGGTTTCAGCAGCCATGGTTCCAATCAGCTCTACACCGACAAAGGCAAAGAGTGCAATTTGGAAGCCTGCTAAAAAGCCACTGCCACCTTGAGGGAACATCCCGCCATGCGACCAAACATGACTAAAGCTTGCAACTGAACCGCCCGGTGCTTGGAAATGGCTAAACACCATAAAGCCACCAATCACGATCAGCCCTAAAATGGCTAAAATTTTGATTAAAGCAAACCAAAATTCAATTTCACCAAAGAGTTTCACGGTCAGCAAATTTAACCCAAGGACAAACAGCACACAGCCGACACTGATTAAAGCCTGTCCCATAGGAGTAAAGGCCATGTCTGGTGGGAGCCAAAAGCCAAGATAGTTAATAATGGCTGCCAAGTCCGCAATACCGACCAAGACCCAACCGAGCCAATAGGACCAACCGATATAGTAACCCGCACCTGGCCCAATCAGATCATGAGCCATATCGATAAACGACTTATAGTGCAAATTTGACAATAAAATTTCGCCCAATGCACGCATCAGGAAGAAGAACATGGTCCCGATAATCATATAAATGATTAAGATAGAAGGACCAGCAAGAGAGATGGTTTTGCCCGAACCCATGAACAGGCCCGTACCAATCGCGCCACCAATGGCAATCAATTGCAGGTGGCGGTTGGATAATTTCCGTTGTAATTCATGCGATGATGCATTTGCACCGTCAGCTTGTGGGGTAGTCGTCATAATTTAACATCCTGTTAAAGTCCTTTTTTGCGTATAAACCATGTTCATACAGTGCTCGTTATCCTAACGGGCGGCATTTATACGCTCATCAGCACTTCGGTTGAAACCCAAGCGCTGATATACACGGGGAGAGTTTAAAAATTAGTTTTGTGCAGCCGTCACTGCAATTTCGATCAACCAGTTTGGATTAACCAAATCAGCCTGAATCGTGGCACGTGAAGGTGCTACACAACCATTCATCCAGTCAATCCAAATCGCATTGACTGTAGAAAAATCAGAGAGATTTTTGATGTAAAGCTGAGCAGATAACAAACGTGATTTATCTGTATTTGCCAAAGCTAAAAGCTCATCAATTGTTGCTAAAATTTCACGGGTCTGACCTGCGACATCATTGTCGGTATTTTTTGGCACTTGCCCTGACAAATACACCACTTGATTAAACACAGTGACTGCACTCATGACTTCGTTGGTGTTGAATTTTTGAATGTCTGAATGTGACATAGGTCTTTCCTTGTATGAAACTGTATAAAAATAAAATTTAATCTTGGATAAAATTGACACGTGCAGTGACAGCACACATCAGCTCATAGCCAATCGTGCCTGAACCTGCTGCGACTTCATCAATGCTGAGTACAGCACCCTGTTTCGATGTACCCCACAGCACCACTTCACTGCCGACTTGGGCATTTGGAAGGTGAGATAAATCGACCGCCAACATGTCCATGCTGACACGCCCGACCAAGCTGCTGCGTTGTCCATCAACTAAAATAGGCGTACCTGTTGCGGTAATCCGTTGATAACCATCGGCATAACCACAAGCCACAATACCCACACGCATGTCGCTTTCAGCAATGAACTTTGAGCCATAACCGACGCTATCGCCTGCTTTTAATTGCTGAATGGCAATCAACTCGCTGCGCAAACTCATGGCAGGTTGCAAGTCCCAGTCCTGAATCGAATGGCTTGGATAATCTGGAGAACTGCCATAGAGCATGATGCCGCTACGGATCACATCCGACTGCAACTGTTCATGGCGTAAGATGGCTGCACTGTTGCTAACAGAACGTGCACCCGGCAGATCATGGGTAATGGCATCAAATAACTGGCATTGATGCGCAATGCCTTCACGTCCGAAACGCTCACCATCGGCATCCGAAAAATGCATCATATGGGTCAAGCGTTGAACTTGAGGCAAACTGGAAAGCTGCTGCCACACTTGACGGTATTGTTCAGGACGGAAACCTAAACGATTCATGCCGCTGTTCATTTTTAAATAAACATCGAACTGCGCCTCTAAAGGAAAACGCGCTAACCATTCGAGTTGATATTCACTATGAATACTGAAACTTAGGCCCAGCTCATGGCAGTCAAATAGGTCTTGCTCTGAAAAAATACCTTCGAGTAACAGAACCGGACCTATCCAGCCTAAAGCGCGGATGCGTTTCGCCTCTGCCAAATCGAGCAGCGCAAAACCATCGGCAGATTTGAACGCTTGATAGACGCGTTCAATCCCATGACCATAGGCATTGGCTTTGACCACCGCATAGACTTGGCTATTCGGCATTTTCGTGCGAGCAACATTTAAATTATGCTGCAGTGATTGACTATGAATCACTGCAGTAATTGGACGTGGCATTTTCTTCTTCCTTGAATCAATATGACCTAAAACGAATTAGGCTGCTGAAGGATAACGTTGAATCGATAGGCCTTCAGTACTGATGTCTGGTTGATGGTTCATCACCAAGTCACTAATAAGCTTGCCTGAACCACATGCCATGGTCCAACCCAAGGTGCCATGTCCTGTATTCAAGAATAAGTTTTTAAAACGAGTCGCACCAATAATCGGCGTAGAGTCTGGTGTCATTGGACGTAAACCCGTCCAGAAACTTGCTTCAGCTAAATTTCCACCTGGGAATAAGTCTTGAGTCACCATTTCCAAGGTCGCACGGCGGTCTTGGTTTAAACCGTGGTTGAAACCACTCAGTTCAGCCATACCACCCACACGGATACGTTGGTCAAAACGCGTAATGGCAATTTTATAAGTTTCATCAAGAACCGTAGACTGCGGTGCAAATGCAGGATCTATAATTGGAATGGTCAATGAGTAGCCTTTGACAGGGTACACAGGCAAATTCAAATTCAATGGTTTTAAGAAATCACGTGAATAACTACCAAAAGCAAGCACATAACGGTCTGCTGTAAGCACTTGACCATCAACCACCACGCCTTTGATTTCATCCCCTTCAACCACTAATTTTTCAACATTTTGGTTAAATTTAAATTCTACGCCCATGTCTTTCGCAAGATTTGCCAAAGCATTGGTAAATAGGTAACAGTCACCTGTTTCATCATTCGGTAGATGTAAACCACCAACCAGTTTGTCTTTGGCATAGGCTAAAGCTGGCTCGACTTTGGCTAAGTCATCTTTTAATAATAATTCGTAGTCGACGCCACATTCTTTTAATACTTGGATGTCACGTTGTACTGCATCTAGTTGTGCTTCATTACGGAAAACCTGCAAAGTTCCTTTCGCGCGGTTTTCATAGTGAATGCCTGTTTCTTTACGCAGTTCACGTAAGCAGTCACGGCTGTATTCAGCAACACGCGTCATACGTTCTTTGTTAATAGCATAGCTTTGTGGATTGCAGTTTTTCAACATTTGCGCCATCCAGTTCAACTGCCACATGCTACCATCGATGTTAATCGCTAAAGGTGCATGGTGTTGGAACATCCACTTTACGGCTTTAAACGGAATACCGGGTGCAGCCCACGGTGTAGAATAACCTGGAGAGATTTGCCCTGCGTTACCAAAGCTAGTTTCTTCAGCAGGACCAGCTTGACGGTCTAAAACCGTAACGCTTGCGCCTTGTTGTGCAAGGTAATATGCACTTGCAACACCGATGACACCACTACCTAAGACAATTACACGCATGACTGATCCCTTACACACACTAGTTTATTTCACTAGTATATTTTTAGGTTAATAGTTTTTTTCACTGTTTTTAATATTATAATCTAGGTAAATCGCCATTTTTGTCGCGCTAAAATTCTAAACATAGGAAATTTATAATGCGTAAATTAGATCGGATTGATCAGCAGATTTTAGACATTTTACAGCGTGATGGACGAATTGCGATTAGTGAATTGGCCTCTCGCGTCAACCTCTCAACCACACCCTGTTCAGAACGTGTCAAACGCTTAGAGCGCGATGGTATTATCATGGGTTACTACGCACGCCTCAATCCACAACTGGTCGATCGAAACTTATTGGTATTTTTAGAAATTAAGCTATCGGCCAAGTCTGGCGATGTGTTTGATCAAGTGGCACGTGACTTGGTCGAAATCCCTGAAGTTTTAGAATGCCATCTGATTTCAGGTGAATTCGATTATTTGGTCAAAGCCCGTTTAAAAGAAATGAGTGCCTACCGACGCCTATTGGGTGATTTACTAAAAAAACTGCCCTCTTCAGCGTCATCGCACAGTTATATTGTGATGGAAGAAGTCAAAGAAAGTTTTTATTTGGATATTCGCTAACAGCTTATTAAAAATATGCATTTTAAAAATGCATTCACTTTAAATGTTTAAAATCTATCGATTCCCTATTGGAAGTTCTGCACCTTGTTTAACAAACTTATGTCTAGTCTTGGCTTACAAGGCATTCAAGTCGATACTCGTCTACACACCACCGCACCACAAGCGGGTCAAGCCATTCAAGGTGAGGTTATTTTTAAAGGTGCCGCGTCTAATAAAATTATCAACGGTATTTATTTAAAGCTCATGACCACAGCCGAGGTTGAATCGGATGATGCTGAGTACAATAGTGCGTTAAGTATTGCCGAATGGCACATTAGCGGGACTTTTGAGTTACAAGCCCATCAGTCACATGCATTTCCTTTTTCGATTCAACTGCCCTTTGAAACGCCAGTTACAGATGTGCCTTGCCGCATCAATAAAACCCGAGTGTGGTTACATACGCATTTAGATGTGGGCTGGGGACTCGATGCCACTGACAAAGACTATTTACAGATTTTCCCGACACCGGCTATGCAGGCGTTTATTCAAGCCATGCAGCAATGCGGTTTTCAGTTAATGACCGTCGATGTTGAAAAAGGTCAACTATGTGGCAACGGCTTCCACTCGAGCATTGGTTGTTATCAAGAACTTGAATTTAAACCTACGCAATTGTTCAACAGCATCAATGAAGTTGAAGTGTCCTTTGTGGCAGAGCAACATCAAACCCATGTACTTTTGGAAGTGGATCGTAAATTTCGTGGTGATAGCTTCAACAGCCTTAGCATTCCGCATCAACAGGCCAATCCTGCACTGTTAGCAAATGAAATTAGACGTATGTTAGGCATTTAATTTTTAATCCCTGCGCACGACTGTTTCAATATAGAAAAGTCGTGCGCAGTCGAAAAAGACGTTCTTTAAATCCTGTCCGAATTAAATCCTATCTGCGTTAAATCAAGTCCAAGACATCGGCAAAGGTTTTAATTCGTGCTTTAGGTGCGGCTTCCGTCAACTCTTGATCAGAACCATAACCGTATTCCACCGCAATGGTTTCAATGCCGTTACGACGTGCACCCAAAATGTCATGCTCACGATCACCAACCATCAGACACTCTTCCGCTTTTAACTGCTCTTTTTCTAAAATATAAGCAATCAACTCTCCCTTATTGGTGCGCTCACCGTTCAGTTCACTGCCATAGGGATGGATAAAGTATTGCAGTAAATTGAAATGCTCTAAGATTTGACGTGCATAAATTTCAGGTTTTGCTGTCGCCAAATACAAGTGATAGCCCTGCTCGGTCAGTTTTTTTAAGGTCGGTTCAACATCGGCAAATAAATGGTTTTCATATAAACCTTTCACCGCAAAGCGCTCACGATAGCCCAATAAAGCTTGCTCTGCCAAAACATCGTCCACTGCAACATTTAAGAGTTTTGCCAAAGACGCTTTTAGGGGTGGCCCAATAATCCAGTCAATGTTTAGATCTTCAGCAATGGGGTGTCCGACTTTGTTTAAGCCATAACGCGCACTTGTGGTAATGCCAACTTTCGGATCTGTTAATGTTCCATCTAAATCTAGCAAAATATGTTTAATCACAGCTGATCCTTCTTGGGCTTTAAATAAAATACTATCGAGAGTTCTGCCAAAGTTGCCTATACTATCGCAAATTTTCGCAACAAGGATATTTCTGTGCGCGCAACCGTACTGTGCTTTTCTGGTTTAGACCCTTCAGGTGGTGCTGGTTTACAGGCCGATATCGAAGCGATTGGTCAAAGTGGTGCGCATGCAGCCATTGCGTGTACAGCACTCACTGTTCAAAACTCGCAACAAGTGTTTGGCTTTGAAGCGACGTCAAAAGAATTGCTGTTAGCTCAGGCGAACGCTGTTGTCGGTGATTTACCGATTAAAGCCGTCAAATCTGGCATGTTAGGCACCACTGATAATATTGCAGCACTGGCTGAGTTTCTACGTGAACATCCTGAGTACAAATATGTACTCGACCCTGTTTTAGTGGCGAACAGTGGCGGTTCACTGGGTGATCAAGCAACCTTAGTCAAAGCTTTTGTTGAGCTGATCCCATTGGCGGACATTATTACCCCAAATACAGTTGAACTACGAGCGTTAACAGGTCTCGATGACTTAGCTACCGCAACGCAAAAACTATTTGAAATGGGTGCCAAAGCGGTACTGGTCAAAGGTGGTCATGAAGACACACCGGACTATATTCGTAATGCCCTGTTTGTGAATGGCGAGCTCATTTCTGAAACTCGCTGCCCGCGTTTAGCTGGTGAATATCACGGTTCAGGTTGTTCGCTGGCAAGTTTTATTGCGGGTCGTTTGGCGCAAGGTGACAGTGTTAAAGTCGCAGTACATCATGCCGAAACATGGCTCTTTGGTGTATTAAAACAGGCAGAAACACCTGTTGAAGGCGGTCAAAAAATTCCCAAGCGTTTTTAAGTAGAAAACCCTGCGTATGCAGGGTTTTGTTTAACGGTCTTGATGGCGTTGTTTTAAATGTGCGACATGCTCACGGTTGGTTTTCCATGACTTTTCTAACACTTCTTTTTCAATCCGAAGCTGAATCCGTTTCAGTTTCATCGCTGGAATCACTTCTGTGTTAAAGGTCTTAATATAATCGACCCATGTTTTACCTTTAAATACTGTACTGGGCATTGCAGTTTTAAACTCACATTCAGGCATAAACACCACAGCAGAATGGATATAATCTACATCAACAATATCTTGCAACACACTTTGCAGCACTTTGACGTGTTTATAATTTTGATGCAGCGGATTTTGAAATTTAAAGCTCTTTTTATAAATTTTCTGCGTCCACATCTTTTGACGCTCACCACCAAAAATCCAGCCCTTATAGTTTTTGGTTTCAATCACAAAAACACCAAAGGGGCTCAATACAATATGGTCAATTTGAGTCGTTCCGCCCTGCTCATCAGGCAAAGTCACATCGTTAATTAGAGTATAACGCTCATCCAAATACAATTTCACATGCGCTTGAACTGCGAACTCGCCAAACCTCCCTTTCAGATAGGGCTTAAACGCTTTTAAAAGGCCGATCCCGAACAAGATCAGTAGCATCCACCACAGCTCTGAAAACACATTCCCCACAATTTGACTCATCATATTATTCATCGTTATTTGAGTTAGAGACACGATTCTTCAAAAGAATACAGATTAAAAAACAAAGTACTTACTTTTAAATTATTAAACTAAAATACGAACGTAAAAACTCCGAAACACACGCTTAATTCGCAATTTTCTCAAGCGTCAATAAAATATCTTTATTGTCCAGACCGCCTGCAAAGCCGACCAATTTTCCATTCGCCCCCACAACCCGATGACACGGCGCAATGATTGAAATTGGATTTTTGCCATTAGCCGCACCCACTGCACGAACGGCTTTGACATTACCAATCTGTAGCGCAATATCTTTATAGCTTCGGGTTTCACCAAAAGGAATTTGCAATAAAGCCTGCCAAACTTGCTTCTGGAAATCTGTCCCCCAAAAATCCAAAGGCAAATCAAAACTTTGACGTTTTGTCGCAAAATATTCGCTCAACTGTTTCTCTGTTTCCAGCAAAATCGGATGCTGATTGTGTTCGACCAGTTCAGCTAAACGTACCCGTTTGGGATTTTCATTTTCCCACAATACGGCAACCAAGGCTTGATCATGTGCCACCAGTCTCAGTACCCCGACAGGAGATGGCATATATTTAAAAAATAAGCGCATGGTTCACCACAAAAATTGTCTATGTATGTAACATTATGACGATGAAAGTTTCATCAGTACAAGCCCAGAAATAATTAAAACCGCTGCGAGCATCCGCATGGCATTGGCAGGTTCACCTAAAATCAAGATACCCACCAAAAATGAACCAATCGCGCCAATCCCTGTCCAAACCGTATAGGCAGTGCCCAAAGGTAAGGTCTTCATGGCATAAGACAGCAACGCAAAACTGGCCACCATAAATACGAGGGTTAAAATACTCGGTGTCAGTTTAGTAAAACCATCCGATACTTTCATTGCATAGGCCCAAACCACTTCGAGCAAACCTGCAACAATTAAAATCACCCACGCCATACGCAAAACACCTTTTATTCCGAGCAGAAACAACAAAGCTTCAAACGAAGGATCGCTTGAAGCTCTACATATTTAAATGAATTTAGCTGGATGAGAGTTTCATCAAAATCAGGCCCGATACAATCAGCACCGCAGCAAACATCCGCATAGCAGTTGCTGGCTCACCTAAAATAAAAATCCCCACCAAGAAAGATCCAATCGCACCAATCCCAGTCCAAATGGTATACGCGGTTCCTAGCGGCAATGTTCGCATTGCATAGGCCAGTAAACCAAAACTTAAAATCATGAACACAATGGTAATGATGCTGGGTGTGAGTTTGCTAAACCCTTCGGACAGTTTCATTGAATATGCCCAAACGATTTCAAACAGACCCGCAAAGATAAGAAAAACCCAAGCCATGCTACTGACTCCTCTTCACTAGAGTCAGGCCGTCCTGACGAATTTTCTCAATATGAGGGAGGTCGTTCATCCTAAATATGCCTCAAATTATAGCAAAGAGCGCACCAAAATGAATTATTTTCATACTTAGAAATCATTAAAGCGCAAAAAAGAGTGATCCGAACCAGCAGATCACTCTTTCAGCACAACATTGGTGCAATCTCAAATATTTACTTTAAACCTAAACGTCCGACTTAAAACTTAAAGCGAATACCCATTCCATACTGCCAACCTTTCTCTTCGTCACTTTCAGCCTGCCAAGCCGTCGCTTCATTGCCTTTGCTATATTCATAGGCAATGTCCACATAAGGCATGACTTTTTTGCTGATCTCATAACGTGTCTCAAGACCAACGGCTGCACTACTGAGACCCGATTTTTTGGCATATTTAGAGTCATCACTGAAAATAATATTCATATCTAAATAAGGTTTAAAAATCAGCTTTTGGGTCAGTAACAAGTCCCGCTCGGTTTCTAAACTAAACGCAGCATAGTTGTCTGCACCAGCATATACGTAAGCATCAGTTTCAAAGAAATACGGCGCTAAACCATGTAAGCCAAGCACCCCATCCACTTTTTCTTCCGTATCCCATCCCTGCTGTTCATACTCTACTTTTTCAGCTCGGTATCGTGCACCTGCCTGTATATCCCAAAAGTCTGAAATCATACGGCTATACAGCACTTTGGCATCATATTCAGCCTTATGCGCTTCCTGCTTATCCGCATGTACCTTGATAAACAGCTTATTTTCATCTGTCCCGATACGGGTTTCAAACTCAGACTTTAAACCACCATCGCCATCTTCATTCAGCAACCACTTGTTATCGACGGTGGTGACCGCATAAATTTGCGCGCCGTGCTCTTTGCGGTGATCATGCGTATGTGCTGTTGAATCATGATTCATCTGCTGTACATGTTGTGCGCTAGTCTGTGGAACAGCTTGAGTTGGAGTGGTCATCGCCTGATGCTGTGCATGTTGTGACATCACGGACTCAGTTGTCATGGACATATTTGCATTTGCTTCAGCAGGCATATGATGCCCTTCATGCGCCATAGCCGCAGCACTCATCAACACGAAAGAACTGCTCACTATGCTTTTAGAAAAAAGATTAATGGTGTACATGATGATCTCCTTTCTGAGCCTTCGACTGTTTGCTTGGTTGAGTCTGAGCTTGCTTCTCCGATGAAGGCAGACCAACCGCATTTTTCTGTTTCAGCATCTGAGTATGCTCATCGGCACTATGCTGATGATGCTCATGTGCCATTTCTTTGGACTGATCTTGGCTTGTAGATTTGGCTTTTTGTTTTTCATGATGTGCATGAGATTCGGCAGCCATAGCAAACGAACTCAATAAGACACTAACAGCTAGGGCAAAACCTGAAAAAAGATTAGTGATGCGCATGTTCATCTCCTTTTGGTTCAGCTTGAGCTGCTGTTTTTTGCTCTTGAATTGGGGTGGTGGACACTTGACTATCACTCACATTGGCCACAATCAGTTTATTCATCATGCCTGAGCTCATGTGATACAGCAGATGACAGTGAATCGCCCATTCGCCTAACTCATCTGCGGTCAGTAAAGCAGTCACTGTTTTGCCCGGTGGTACAATCAAAGTGTGCTTATTCGGCATATCAACGGCGGCTTGTCCATTTTCCAGTTGCATAAACATACCGTGCAAATGCATCGGATGCGCCATCATGCTGTCATTGATAAATTTGATCCGAATACGCTCGCCATACTTCACTTTCAACGGTTCAGCGTCGCTAAATTTTTTCCCGTTGATGGTCCACAAATAGCGTTCCATAGTTCCACCCAAACGAATCACTAACTCGCTCGTCGCCTCACGGGTATCTTTTTGAGGCTCTAAGGATTTCAGATCGCTATATTGCAATGCCTTATCACCTTTAGGCGTAGAGGCATTCGCCCACCCATACACTGGTGTAACAGCTTCCTGTACCGAACTTGCTGTCGTATTCTGTTGCGCATGACCCATCTGTGTATGATCCATCTCAGATATGGTCTTATGATTCATCTTTGAATGATCCATACCAGCCATCGCTTCAGGGTTCATTTTGGAGTGATCCATTTCAGGCATTGTTTCATGGTTTATCTGTGAATGATCCATACCTGAATGTTCTGAGCCGTGCCCCATATCTTCCATGGTCAACAATGAGCGTGGACGTGGCGCAGGCATATGTATGCTCTGTGCCATTGGAGTCAACTCATTGTGTAAAGTTCCAATGGCGTAGCCTGAACGGTCAATCGACTCTGCTTCAATTTGATAATGCCCTGCTTTCGGTTCCACAATCACATCATAAGTTTCAGCAGTTCCAATCCGAAACTCATCCACAGGAACGGGTTTGACGGGTTGACCATCTGCACTGACCACGGTCATTTTTAAGTGAGGAATACGGATATCAAAAAATGACATGGCTGAAGCATTGATAAAACGCAACCGAACCTTCTCATTCGGCTTAAACATACCTGTCCAGTTCTGCTCAGGCGTTTTACCATTGATCAGGAAGGTATAACCCGTGACATCGGACAGATCCGTTTTTAGCATGCGCATTTGGTTCCAGATGGAACGGTCTTGCCACGCGGCTTTTAAGCCCTCGCGCTGTACTTGTTTCCACACATCAGCAACGGTTTCACGCTGATTTTGATAATATTCGGCAGAAATTTTCAGATTCTTCTGAATTTGTTCACTACTCTGCTCATGGAAGTCCGACAGCATCACCACATAGTCACGCTCAGTTTTTTCATGCTGAGCTAAAGGCTTTTTGTCTTTGGGATAAATGACCAATGCGCCATACAGCCCATCTTGCTCTTGTCCTTTCGAGTGTGCGTGATACCAATAGGTTCCACTTTGGCGCACTTTGAACTTATAGACAAATTCGCTCTTCGGCTGAATACCATTAAACCCGTTAAAACCTGGCACACCATCCATTAGCCCGGGCAAAAGCAAACCATGCCAGTGGATCGATGAATCCTGTTTTTTTAAGTTGTTTTTAACCCGAATGACCGCATCATCGCCCTCCTCAAATTCAAGCAGAGGTGCAGGAAACTGCCCATTAACGCTAATGCGTTTTAACGACTTTCCCGTTAAATTGACGGGACTTTCATCAATGACTAATTGGTATTCTTTGACTGCGCCAAAGCTCCAAGAAGATGACATCAGACACGCCCCAAGGATGAGGCTTTATTTAAATTGAATAGACATGACTAAATCCTAATAATTTTAAAAATAAAGTTTTAAAAATCAGGATTAGGCTTTAGGAGGACGTAGAATTTCTTGCCAATAGCCCACTAAATGTTGAGCTTGATAACGAAAATGGGGGGATGATTGTACTAAAGCGGCTTCAAGCTGAACCACTGCAAGCGGTTCAACGTCTAAAAGCGTCAGCGTCGTTTGGCAGTGATACTGTGCACACTCCTGACACTGAACTTGCTTATTTTGCAGCATATCCGAGGCATGACAATTGCTCTTCGCTGTTATGTCGGTCTGAGCCATATGCATTTGATGTCCAGAGACTGGACTCGATGATTTCGTTTGATGACAGTCGGGCATGCTTTGCATACCTGTTGCATGCGCAGAACTTTGCTCACTGGTTGCAGCCTGCATACTCAGCTGCATCATTTGATGCATCGGCGCTGCCGAAGCTTGGGCAATACCACTCCACCCCATTACCAAGGTAATGAGTAAGACAAACCAAGAATGTGTCTTGAGCAGTGAACGCACAATCAATCCTATTTAGTCAGTGAAGAATGATATTTCAACGCAACAAAACGTTCTGTGCATGTAAATGCCTAAGCTTTTGTTGCTGATCCCAATCTACAGGATAAGCAAAGAATAGTTTATACACAAGTTTATAAATTTAAATTCAATTACTGCGACGGTTTAGCCACTACGCACACTTAAACAATAAAGTTATTTTTTAAACAGTGCTATTTTTAAGTAAAGATGAATAAAGCATCAGTAAGAATCAGGCTTTCACACCATAAAAAAGGACTCAAATGAGTCCTTTTTATACATTTAACGTCTAAATACTAAACCATTGCTGTGTAAACGTTTGAATATTAATCAAGTTATCCATATCGTTATCAACATAGATATCCACCAGTTTATCCATAAAGTTATCCACAGAACGCATAGTATTTATACCTATGAGCTTAAACCTTTACCGCACCGACTTTTGCAAGCTCTGCACGCATATCATCAATCACAGCTTTATAATCTGGTTTTCCAAAAATAGCTGAACCAGCAACAAACATATCTGCACCCGCTTCTGCAATCTCGCGAATATTTGCAGGTGACACACCACCATCCACTTCTAAACGAATATCACGCCCTGAAGCATCAATAATTTTGCGTGCTTCACGTAGTTTGTCTAAAGTCATCGGAATAAACTTTTGACCGCCGAAACCAGGGTTCACACTCATCAACAAAATTTGATCGACTTTATCGAGCACATAATCTAAATAATATAACGGCGTTGCTGGGTTAAAGACCAAACCCGCTTTTGCACCGCCTGATTTAATCAACTGTAAAGAACGGTCAATATGGTCAGAGGCTTCTGGATGAAAGGTAATAATGTCCGCGCCTGCTTCTAAGAAGTCACCAATCATGCGATCGACAGGCTTGACCATCAAATGCACATCAATTGGGGCTTTGATGCCATAGTTCTTGAGAGCCTTACAAATACCCGCACCAAAAGTCAGATTTGGCACATAGTGGTTATCCATCACATCAAAGTGAACCACGTCTGCACCTGCTGCAAGTACATGTTCAACGTCTTCACCTAAACGAGCAAAGTCAGCAGAGAGAATAGATGGTGCAATTAAATAAGGCTTGGACATGCGTGTACCTGGCTTATACAAAAGGGAATGAACGCATTATAGCAAATTCAGCTTTTGAACTGGGACTTGTGAAAAAAGAAAGCGCTAAGCTTTCTAAATTTGCAACGTAGCGTTGCAACATTCAACTTTTCATTTGGCTTGAAACTGCTATGGTAAATGATCAATCGACGAGGTAAATATGAAAAGTACTGCGGATATTGTCACGACAGATGCGGCTCGAATTGCAAAACGACTGGTGAATCACTGGAAACATAAGTTTGAAATCGAACAAGAACCCAGTAGTTTTACCATTATCATGCCTGAAGCACGGGTACTGTTAAGCCCTCAAGCCGAACATTTACATGTCAGCATTGAGGCGAGTGAAGAAAAATTGAGTCACTTAGAACACGTGGTCTTAGACCACCTGATCCGTATGGGACAAACGCCACTCACAGCAACATGGACACAAGTTTAAGTCAACGGCTGAATGAATTAGTTTGATAACCGTTGCTGTTGGTTAAATTGGCGAATAGCTGCAATACGCTCTTGGGTCGCAGGGTGACTTTGGAAAAATGAACCAATGCCACCGTCCTCCTCTTCTTCGGACTTCCCTTGCGGCTGCTTTTCTTCCTCTTCGGCACGTGCATCATCTTCCATACGTGCTAAAAAGTTTGCCAAATGTAAGCTGGAGATATGGTTTTTATCCAGCACTTGCATGGCATACAAGTCCGCATCACTTTCAAAATTGCGTGAATAACTGGCACCAACCAAAGCCACGGGCAAAGTTGTAAATAAGGCCGAACTGTCCCCCGTCACCGCAATCAATAGCACACTAAAACCTAAACTGGATAAGGCTTGCTGTAAGCTATGTCGCTCGACCAAGTGCCCTTGCTCATGTGCTAAAACCCCAATAATTTCATGATCATCTTTAGCTAAATTAACCAGTTCATCGGTCAGAATAATGGTGTTGTTTGGCAGCGCTAAAGCATTCGTTCCAATTTGTCCACCTGCACGAAACAATACTTTGGCAGGTTGCCCATTGGCAACAAGGTCTTGATAGCTTTGCATGATTTGTTTTTGACGTGCAAGAGGGACAGTCGAAGGTCCCGTCAGCTTAAACACTTGTTCTTGCGCTTCATCGCCGAGTTTATAGATGGTATCGGCAGGTAGTTGCATCGCGACATAATGTGCTGCGCTTGGAATACCCCATCTTAAAATGGCAAAGATAAAAGCGGCAACAAACACCACACTAAATAAGATGAGACTTGGTGAGCGTTCTAATTTCCAAATCGAATGCTGTACATGCTTTTTGTTCAGCTCAAACCAGTCAGGCAATGCTTGTGGAAATTCAATCCGTGCATCATCTTTCAACTCAATCACAGGTTGAATCTGCCCCAATGCCCCAATCAACTGCATATCGGCATAGTAATAACGACGCTGCTGCTGGTTATAACAGATCAACACCGTTTCTCGGTCTATCGGTGCAATCGTGGCTGGATAAGGCTTAGAAATCTGCCCATCGTAAAAGGTGATGTTTTGTTCCTGCATTTAAGCCTCGTTACAGCGAAATATCGATGTCAAAAATATCACTCAGCTCTTCAGCAATAGCATTCGGGTCATCTTGAGCCAAATTGTACATACGATCTGGATCATTTTTTAGGGTTAAAGTTAATGACTCAATTTGATACTGATACAAACGCACCGCAGCCCATGCAGATAACAAACCGAGCGAGAGGATTTTTAAAATCCAGTTGGTCATCACGATCCATGCATAATGCATCTGACCGCAGTCCGTTTGGAAAGGACTACGCCCCAGCGTGGCTTTATTCCATGTGGTAATAAAAATACGCGCCATCATCAACGGCCAAATCATAAAAGCAGCAATCATATAAATCACCGCCACGATGATCCCAAACTGGGTTGGAGAACTGCTCCCAACTTGAAGAGTGAAGGCAACGAATAATCCTAAAACAAAGACAATTCCAATAAACAAAAACACAGGGACGTACATAGCACGCATATAGTCAGGCCAATCGGCATGTAACTCAAAACGTAATTGCCCGAGTTGTAAATTATCCAGCGTGTATTTTTTAAAATACCAAAACAGCACTGGGAAAAAGATCCCGAGGGTAAAGATGTAAATCAAAATGCCTTTCAGCGCCAAGATATAGGCTTCTTTGGTTGTGCCTGTAAAATAAAAGCGGCTATTGCCAAATTTACTGTTCCGCGCTCGGAAACGAATGGTTGAACGCACCAACCACGGAACCAATAAAAAGATGATGAGGAAACCAATTAAAGAAGCTTGCCAAGATACCTGAGCCAAAGCTGAAGCGCCAAAGTACACGCCCAAAGCAATAATTCGACCAATCAGGATACGTGTAGGTACACCCGTAAAATCAAACTTGCGGCGATAAAACACCGTGTTGCCATAAAAATAGCGTAAGCGTCTAACCTTCGCCCAAGGCGCATATAAACTGAAGGTAACAATGGTCAATAAGATATTCACAATCCAAATGCCAAAGTACTCACGGGCATTACCACGGAATTGGAAACGAAAGGTCTGTCCCAAATAGGCGTTTGGCTCATCCGTGGGAACGGCTGGTGGAGGTGGCCAGCTTGCTTCAAAAGAAGCCTCTACAGGTGGCAAAGATGCCTCTGAATTTTGCATGTATACCCTATCTATTATTTTACTGTTTTATTTTTCAAGAACAAAAAATCAATCACCCAACCATGTTAATGCCAGTGCTGGATGATTTCTAGTCAAAAATTAAGAATAAATACGACAAATCAAGATTTAAGCTTCGAGCTGTACGGCATGAAACTGCAGGTGATCATCAATAAAACTTTGAATAAAATAATAACCATGGTCATAGCCTGCATGTTCGCGAAGCGTCAGTGGCTGGCCCGCAGCCTGACAGGCTTGCTGAAATAATGCAGGACTGAGCTGGCTATAAAACTGATCACTCAAACCCTGATCAATTAAAATATCGGCAAAATGAGCTGTTTTTGTTTGGACCAAAGCGGTTGCATCATGTTTCAGCCACTCAGCTTGATCTGAACCTAAATAGTTTGAAAACGCTTTTTCGCCCCAAGGACATTGGCTGGGTGCGCAAATCGGAGCAAATGCAGACACCGACTTAAACTTCTCAGGATATTTCAAGGCCAAGGTTAAAGCGCCATGACCGCCCATGCTGTGCCCGAAAATACCAATACGCTCTGCTTGTACAGCAAATTGCTGAATCACTAAATCATACAACTCTTCAACAACATAGCTTTCCATCTGGAAATGCTCAGCCCACGGCGCTTGGGTGGCATTAATATAAAAACCTGCCCCTTGCCCAATATCCCAATGATCACCTTGCGCAACCTGTTCACCACGAGGAGAAGTATCAGGCGTTACCAAAATCAGACCTAGCTGTGCTGCTAAACGCTGCGCATGCGCTTTAATAGCAAAGGTTTCTTCGGTACAGGTTAAACCTGCCAAATAAAATAATGTTGGGCACGCTTGCCCTGCTAGCGCTTGAGCCGGCAAATAAATGCCGAACTTACTCTCGCCTTGAAGGCTGATGGAATTAAATCGGTAAATACGCTGTTCACCATCAAAACTACGGTTAGATTGTACTAATTCCATCAGGGTTCCTTTTTAGATCCAAATTAAGGGTTTGCAACAGCTTTAGGTGGAAACAAGCGCTGTTCAAGTTGAGGAAGCATCAGCTCCATATTTTTACCCATCGACCACTGTGGTTCAGACGGTTCAAAACCTTGTGCTGTTTCCCATTGGCTCACAGTCTTTTGTGCTTGGCTAAACGCCGTTTCTATACTGTTTTGTTCACGCATTGCTTGATCAAAAAACGCCCGACCAAAATAAGTATAATCTGCTTCATTGGTACAACCAAAAGACTGACGGTCTGCTGCCGAAGCGGTAATGATCAAAGTATTGTCATTTTGCAGTGCTGGTACAAAGCTTCCAGAGAAGCACGATGAAATAACAATCACACGCCAGCGAATACCCGATGCATCTAAGGTTTCGCGTAACCATTTCGGGTCGACCTGAGTTAAGTCTAAAGGTGCATTTTCCATTTCGAATTGGTTCGGTAAACCATGCGAAGTCATATATAAAAATAACACATCGCTTTCACGGTTCATCTGCTGTCCCATACGACGCAGCGCCATTTCAATACTGTGTTTAGAGGCAATCGGAATTTCTGTTCGTGTAGCAGGGTTATTCACCAACATCATCGAACGGCCCAACGTACCAAAACGCGTATCGAACTGTTCTTTTATTCGCTCGACTTCCGAACGGAATACATCTTGATAACTCGCTCCCGCCACCCCAAGGAAATACCAATGTGACTGGGCAAATTCGCCATATTGCACGGACTCTAGTGCTTTATTGAGTAAGCGACTTTGTGCATAGAAGGCATCTTCTGCAAAGGTTGGTGGCGTTTCTTCTACTTTCCAAATCGGCTGACTGGTCACTGACATTTGCCAAACCACAAGGGTAAACAGCGTGGCCAAGACAATCAGGGCACGCTCCCACCAAGGCCATTTCAGCTCACGCGAAAACACCCACACCACAGCCAAACTCTGCCAGACAAACAATACCATGAATACATTCGGCAGGTAGTCGTAGAAGAAATACGGCAGGACATCAACCATGCCTAAATATTGGATAAAACTTTGTAATAACGCGATATGCGTATCCAACACCAACCAGAGCAGTGCTGGTACCAACATCAAACGCGGATTATTCACCCGTTGAGACAGAAAAATCCCGACAATCAGGGCAATGAAAGGCCAAAGTGCGTAACTAACCAAACCTTGTGGGTTAAAGTCACCGATCTCTCCTGCGCTCAACCAGCTAAATAAAGTATTGGCTGAGCCACCTAAAATCCCCCAAAAAATGAGCTGCATAATCGAAGGATGGACAATTTGCAAAGAGCGTCGTGAACCTAGAAACAACCACATCCCCGCAGTTTGGTTGCTTTTAAAATCATGCCAAAAGTTGATGGAGGGTTTGAAGTCGATCATAAGATTCTAATTAAATTGTGACTTGCGTAGGGACACACTAAGTTTATGCTTGATCAGCATTTTATCAATGATGTTTTTAACTATATAACAAATCTTTGCATACTTTTGAAGCAGTCTTCCACTTCAGTCTAAGCGTTCATGCTGAAAATAGGCATCAAAACGGCATGCATCCCCCAGCCACTGATGAGTAGTTTCTTGATTTGCCAAAAATACGGCCAAGCGAGGACGTTTGACCACCACCCGTTTTGCCACTTTTTGCGCTAAGCCAAGCAGATTATCGCCCAAATCCATCTCACCATCTTCAGGCAATAACATATGTAAAAGTTGCATTTGCTTTTTCACTTGTGCCTGTTTTTTCACCGCTTGCTGATTTTGATCCCGTTGCGGAAACATCGGATCTAGATAAACCACATCGACCGTATTGCCCTGCTCTGCTTGTTGCTGCAGATACTGTGCGGAATCTGAAAAAACCAAGTGAATTCGAGTCACCACAGGGTTTAAAAATGCATCCTGCAAAGCCTGTTCCTTACTTGACTCTAACAAGGTGAATAAAATGGGATGGCGTTCTACCAAAGTGACATTGGCGCCCAAATATGCCATGAGCAGTGAATCATGCCCAAGCCCTGCCGTTGCATCAATGAGCTTAGGTTTTTCAGTCAAGTAGCAAGCACGAGCAATCATTTCAGACTTTAACGACGCACGCTTTAAACGTGGAACTTCAGCTTTCCAATCCGGCTGCATTTTCATGCCATTGGCACAAAGCCAAAGCCCATCGGCATCGGCACACAGACCCAGTTCAGGATGAAAACGGAAGAAACGTGCATTTAACTTTTCGGCGACTTCGATGCTGACCTCGACACCGCGAGAAAAAAGCACAGCAACATAGTGCTGTGCTTTTTCTAAATGCTCTTGTTCCACATATAAGCGCATTGGGCCTACCATAACTTCCAACCCGTAAAGGCAAACAGTAGAATCACTAAGCCTGAAGCGATGCGATACCATGCAAAAATCATGAAATCACGCTTCGCCACATAAGCGACTAAAGCACGAATCAACAGTAAAGCCGAGATAAAAGAAACAATAATGCCTGTTGCCAATACGATCCAATCTTGTTGTCCGTCAAACACATGTGCGCTTTGGTATAAATCTAAAAGACCCGCACCAATAATTACTGGAATACCCAAGAAGAATGAAAACTCAGTGGCTGCTTTGCGCGATACACCTAAAAACATCGCACCAATAATGGTTGCCCCTGAACGTGATGTCCCTGGAATTAAAGACAGTACTTGAATCAGACCAATCCAAATCGCATCTTTGATACTCAGGTCTTCAACTTCATGGACGCGCTCTTGTGGTGGATGCTTTTCAATCCAAATAATAATCAAGCCACCTACAATCAAACCAATGGCAATGGCAATATCATTAAATAAAAGCTCTTTCACCGTTTGACCAAATGTCAGACCAATCAGCACAATAGGAATCGACGCTAAAATTAGCCCAATCCCAAGACGCCGACCTTGGGGTTCACCACTAAAAATCCCCGTTGCTGCTCCCCACAAACGTGCCCAATATTCATAAATGACGGCTGCAATTGCCCCCATTTGAATGGCGATCACAAAGACATCACTTTTTTCTTTGGTCCAGAAATTCATGAGTTCTGAAGCTAAAATTAAATGTCCAGTACTCGAAATGGGTAAGAATTCAGTAATACCTTCAACAATACCCATAATTGCCGCTTTGAGCAGCAGTAAAAGATCCATAAAAAACCCTAATTATGCTTTGCCCTGTTCCGGGATTTTTTTCCAAGCGTTATCACGTAAATAGACTGGAAGTGCAAGTTCAGCACTCACCCAGTGTTGTTGCTGTGCATTCTTGCGCGCAATTGTGGCAATATCTTGCGCAGTTGCACTTAAATCTTTGTATTGTATTTGTGATGGATCAATTAAGGTTGCACCTGAACCAACTAAAGTAAACGGTGCACATTCAGTAGCTGCTGCATAGCTTAAAAGCTGTTCTTCATCGACGGCTTGCATGATGCCGTCCGTATCTAATTGAAAACTCGCAATATAGACTTCACTCATACGAGCATCTAAAACTGCGGTGACTGTGGTTAGACCATGCACGCGATATGCGGCTTGTGCGAGCGCTTGTAAGGTTGAGACAGGAACCACAGGCAAATCATGCGACCATGCCAAAGCTTGAGCCACGGCAGCATTAATACGAACGCCGCTAAAAGAACCAGGACCACGACTAAAAGCGATACAAGACAAATCTTCTGTCTTTATATCCAACTGTAAAAACCCTTGTTCAATCATTGGGAGAATCGTTTGCGTTTGTGCTTTTGCGCGCGTATCCAATTGGAAAAAAAGTTCTTTATTTTCATCTACAATAGAGACGGAACACTGCTCATTTGCAGATTCCAATGCCAGCACTTTCATGCACAACCTTAATGATTTAATCTATAAAAACGTGGCTATGATACTCCACTCAAAAGCACTAGGCGAGATGTTCTCAGAACAGAACTAAAAAAGCCTAGAGAAATCTAGGCTGAATGGGAAAAATAAGCTTATAACTGTGCCGGCTCTAAATCGATAAATTGTTTAAAGTGTTCTGCATAATGCAGTGCACTCATTTTCAAACGAGCCTCAGCCGTTTCATCCAAAGTTTTGACCACTTTACCCGGTGAGCCCATAACTAGAGAATTATCTGGAATGACTTTCCCTTCAGGAATCAGCGCATTCGCGCCAATAATACAATTTTTACCAATCACGGCATTGTTTAAAACTACGGCATTAATCCCAATCAGACTATTATCTCCCACAGTGCAACCATGCAACATGGCTTGATGCCCAATCGTGACATAATTGCCAATATTCATTTCAATCCCAGCATCTGTATGTAAAACCGCATTTTCCTGAATATTGGTAAAGTCACCTAAACGAATTTTGCAATTGTCTGCACGTACGACCACCCCAAACCAAATACTAACCTGTTGCCCCAATTCGACTTGACCGATCACTGTGGCATTTTCCGCAATCCAACCATTCCATGGTTGATGCATTGCTTGTGGGGAATGACCTTTAAATTTGTACAACATATTTTTTCCTTAAAATACTCAACTTACTTTGGGAACCGAAAAGTCGGTGAATTGACTAAAAATGGCCACTCTTTATGGTAGCCTAAACCATATTGAAATAATGCAACCAACATCCGTGCTGTCAGCCCCCAAACAATTTCATTTTCCACCCGCATACTGGGAAAATAGAGAGATTGATGGGCAAAACGAACTTCATAAGGCACCGCAGGTACTTCCATCAGCTGTTTAAGTGACGCAAAGAAAATACGATCAATTTCTGTCGGCTGGGCAACCAGTTCAACTTCAGGCGGAATCAGCCCGACCACAGGTTTGACCAGCATACCATTGCGGGCCTTTTGCATCGGCAAATCACCGAGCAGCTGTACATCAAAAGGATTCAATGCGGTTTCTTCATAGGCTTCACGTAAGGCAACCACAATATTACTGGTATCTTGCGGATCTCTTTTTCCGCCAGGAAAAGACACTTCACCAGCATGATTAGATAGGTAAACAGAGCGGCGGGTCAGTAAAACTTTGGGATTGTCTTCATTGGTGATCGCGATTAACACAGCTGCATCTGCCGATTTAATTTTGTTTGAAAACCGTAACTGTTGCTGCAGTATGCGTGTTAATGAATGTTCATCCATTGAACGTCGTCCCCATCATTCTTTTTTTCATCATAGCTGAATTTGATACTGAAAAAAGAGAAATGATGCCAAAATTTAATTTTTAAGTTATGCTGAGTCTGAACTTTATCATTGATGATGAATATGGACTTTTGCAGCAATTGCGGACAAAAAACAACAGAACAAATCCCTCTTGGCGACCATCAATTGCGTCGTGTTTGCACCTCTTGTAGTTCTATTCATTATGTGAACCCTAAAGTAATTTGTGGTGCACTCGCACTTTGGGAAAATAAAGTATTGTTATGCCGCCGTGCCATTGAACCACGTTATGGGCTATGGACCTTACCAGCAGGTTACATGGAGTTGTTTGAAACCATGGAACAAGGTGCTGCACGAGAAACCCGTGAAGAAGCTGAAGCGGAAGTTGAAATTGAACAGCTATATTGCATGTACAATATTCCGCGTATTGGTCAAATTTATGTGCTCTTTAAAGCGAACTTAGTAGATGGAAAATTCGGTGCTGGCGAAGAAAGCATTGAATGTCGTTTATTTGAAGAAGATGAAATTCCTTGGTCAGAACTGGCTTTCCCTAGTGTCGAACATACCTTACGTCACTATTTTGCCGACCGTAAAAGTAATCAATTTAATCTTCATCTCGAAACCCTAGGTACACGCTTAGACCATACAGGTTAATGTTGCCTAATATCAAAAAAAGCCCATCGATGATGGGCTTTTTTTGTGTTTACAACAATATTATTTTGCTAACACCTTATAGCATTCAGCAATTTCAATTGAAACCTCACCCTCACGGAAGTCCGCAGCCGCTCGATTGGCGATGCTATTTTTTTCATAATAGTTATTCAAATACGCTTTATAGATATTGCTCCACTTTACCCCTGCACCAGAAAAATCACTGAGGGAAATATAAGCACTTTCATTAACATTGGCAGACAATAAATTACCGAGATTAACGCGTGCCCCACCAATCACTGTAGAGGTCTGTTTTCCTTCACTATTCACATCACTCACAATATTGGTATTTGCACCAATAACTGCGCCATCAATTTTATCAAAGATAGGATTTGCCAAGAGGATACGGAAGGTTACAGCTTTATTTGAAGTATCTGTCGCACCCAATGTTCCAATTCGGTACTGTACTTGATTGTTATCTGTCGTTAAGGTTGCACCCGTTGTTAGTAGTGGTGTACACGCCGTCGTTTTATTACTAGCGGACTGTATATCAGTACGAATATCACCCGATTCATCAATTGCATGATGTGGGTATAGGATTTTAGACCACGCCTATAAGTGATAATCTACTCCCCAATAAGCATGGGAAATGCTTGTTTTTGGAGTCAACCATGACACGAAGAAAACGTCGTAATCATTCAGCAGAGTTTAAAGTTAGGTGGTGTTTTAAAAAGTATGCTGACATTAAATGAAGCCATTATTGATGTAAAAGAAGGTTAAGTCGAAGGCTTTAAAATGGTTTTCAAGCTTTTTGGAGAAATTGCAACTTCTTCTAAAACCACGCCTTATTCGATGCCTTATTTTGCAATTATTACCTTCAATTCCTACAGTAAAAAACTTACCAATACTTTGCTTGCAGTTTTTAAAAGCAGTGATGAAACTGTCCCAATGATCACTTGCAATTCGGGTGTAGTGAATACCTAATTGTTTAAGCTTTGTCTTCAACCTTTGGACTGTAGCTAAATCTCTCTTACCCCAAACATAAGCAACAATCTCACCTGTTTTTCGATGGTAGGCGTAAATAAGCCATTGTTTATTATTTTTATTTCCAACAAAAGTCCAGAATTCATCTACTTCGAGAGATTCATAATGACTTTGTTTAGGCTGAATTTGATAGGCCGATTCAGTTAAAGTCCGTAAGACTTTACCGATACTAATGCGCTCAACTTCAGCGATATCTCGTATACCGCTGCCTCTGACCATTAACTGTAATATTTTACGAGTAATGCCAGAATTACATCCTAGATAGCTCAGAGCATGGTCACCAATAAACTGACGTTTGCAGTCTTTGCATTGGTAGTTTTGTTTCCCATCTACTTTGATACCATTTTTCTTTATACTGTCACTGAGGCAGGTTGGACATTTGATTTCTAGAGTTATTTGCATTTCTCTATTTTATCAAAATTCAACCTGCTTTTTTTTAGCATACTTTTTGATACACCACCTAAAGTTAAAGTTGCTCTCGCAGCAATTAAAGGCGACCACACACTCGCTGAACTTTCTACTCAATTCGACTTACATCAAAACCAAATCATCGATTGGAAAAATCAACTGCTTGAGCAATCAGTCAATATTTTTTCACGACCAACAGCACAACAAGAACCAGAGATTGACCTCAAAGCTCTACATGCCAAGATAGGACATCAGGCATTGCAAATTGATTTTTTAGAAGGTGCGCTCAGAAAAATAGGGCAGCTGAGCGGCAAAAAATGATCGATAAGACCCATCAACTTTCGGTACGACAACAATCGCAATTGATTCAAATCAATCGCAGTACGTTGTATTACAAGCCCAAAGAGATTTCATCAACTGATTTGAGTTTGATGCGTCTAATCGATGAAATTCATCTCGACTACCCATTTATGGGCAGTCGAATGATACGAGATATGCTACAGCGTCAAGGACATCAAATAGGTCGGCGTAAAGTCCGACGTTTAATGCGCTTGATGGGAATACATGCCTTGTATCCAAAACCCAATACCAGTAAGCCTAATCTTGCACACCGTATTTTCCCATATCTGTTGAAAAACATGGTCATCGATCACTCTAATCAAGTCTGGTGTACAGATATCACGTACATTCCTATGGCTAAAGGCTTTGTCTATCTGTGTGCAATTATAGATTGGCATAGTCGTAAAGTACTGACTCATCGAGTATCGATCAGTATGGAAACAGACTTTTGCATAGATGCGTTGCAAGAAGCAATTGTGAAATATGGTTGTCCAGAGGTGTTTAATACAGACCAAGGCAGTCAATTCACAAGCGAGGCATTTTTGAATGAGTTAAAATTGCGAAATATCCGTATCAGTATGGATGGGAAAGGACGATGGATGGATAATGTAATGATCGAGCGTTTATGGCGCAGCGTGAAGCATGAGGAAGTCTATTTGAAGGCTTACGATACGGTTAAACAAGCGAAACTATCAATTGCTGAATATTTGGATTTTTATAACATGATACGTCCTCATTCAAGTTTGAATAAGGCAACACCAAATGAATTTTATGATCAACATTTACTAAAAGTAATGGCAGCATAATTTAAATATTTAGAGCGGATTTATCACTTATAAAACTGAATTGAGTGGTCTAATTAACGGAACCACATTAGTATTAAGATCTATCCTTGAGTGACTTCATTGCCTGAACTAAGTTATATGCGAGTGATTTTTTGATCAACTGCTGTTGGTCGCAATCCATAGCTTACCGATAAACGGTATTTCCTCTATGCGTACACGTACAATGAGGTAAAATAGCCTGAATTTTTTAATCCTATTTGCGTTAGCATGACTCTAAGCCAATCATTTAAAAAGATAATTTGTGATTCAAGCCTCTCTGTATCTCATATACTACAGGCATTGAATGAGCTCACACAGTTAGTCTATTTACAAAATGTCGATGCACCTGTCATTGCTTTTTTACCCGAGCGTTATCAAGTTTTTCAAAAAAACCAGCACTTTTTCTTTCAACGCACTCAGGATTTTTGTTACATCCACGATGACAAAGAAATAGACATTTCCAGTAATATTCAGCCAAACTCAGAACAAAAAGAAGCATCTTTTAGTGGCGGACTCATTGGATTCGTCAGTTATGATTATGCCGCCCAGCAACACGTTCCTGTTCAAATTAAGCCACAGCCAAGCCTATTTTTAGGTTTATACAGCAGTTATCTACAATGGACTGATGCAGGCTGGCTATTTTGCAGTAGTGATTCACAAGCTGAACACATTTATCGCAAAATTGAATCGTATTTATTCCAGCCATCGGCCTTAAGCCATCCACTCCAACTCGCATCGATCTGCCAAGCACGCTGGACTAAAACCGAATACAAACAAGCCTTTCAGCAAGTACAGGAATACATCAAAGCTGGGGATTGCTATCAAATCAATCTGACACAAGAGTTCACAGCCAAGGCACATGGTCGACTCCTAAGTGCAGTCGAAGCATTTTGGCAATTGACCGATGCACCTTACTCGGGGTATCTCCGTATCGATGATTTTGAACTCTTAAGTTGTTCACCCGAGTTGTTTATTGATTTTCAAGCTCATCGAAAAATCATTACCAAGCCGATTAAAGGCACCATGCCGCGCTTTGCAGATCCAGTCTTAGATGAACAATCTAAACAACGCTTAATGGCTTCGGAAAAAGACCAAGCTGAAAATGTGATGATTGTCGATCTACTGCGTAATGACTTGAGCGTTTACGCAGAAACGGGCTCAGTCAAAACACCTAAACTGTTTAATATTGAAAGCTTTAAGCAAGTCCATCATATGGTCAGCGAAGTCGAAGCAACACTTAAAGCAGAAGTTCATCCCTTTCATGTGCTGCTCTCTGCTCTACCTGGCGGGTCTATTACAGGTGCACCTAAAATTCGAGCAATGCAGATTATTGAAGAACTCGAAGGTGCACCACGTGGAGCGTACTGTGGCTCAATGGGTTATTTTAATTTCGATGGTACTGGTTCTTGGAACATTCTGATTCGTTCCATTCAAAAATTCCAAGATGAGGTTTCACTTTGGGCTGGCGGTGGAATTACCATTGCATCAGAGTGTGAAGCTGAATACCAAGAGTGCTTTGACAAGGTCTCAGCACTGCTTAATTTACTCAATACTTTTGTGCAAACGGACGCTGAATAACCACCAAAATAAAAAAGTGAACCTTCACATCAGTGAAGGTTCACTTTTCAAAGATCACAACTGTTGAAAGTTTATTTTAAAATATCATTTTTCAATGTATCGACTAAGCGTTGATTTTGTTCATCAGTTCCAACCGTGATACGTAAAAACTGGTTAATACGCGGTTTATTGAAATAACGCACAATAATGCCTTGTTCACGTAATTCAGCCGCTAATTCACCTGCATCTTTGCTAGGGAATGATGCAAAGATAAAGTTGGCACTTGATGGCAAAACGTTAAAGCCCAGTGCGGTCAATTGTTCAACCAAATGTTCACGGCTTTGAATTACTTTTTGATTTTGTGCTTCGAAATAAGCTTGATCTTCAAATGAAGCGACCGCAGCAGCTATCGCAAAACGGTCCATTGGATAAGAGTTAAAACTATTCTTCACCGCTTCAAGTGCCGCAATCAAATGCGGTTGAGCAATCGCAAAACCAACACGTAAACCCGCCAGTGAGCGAGACTTAGACGTGGTTTGGCACACCACCAAGTTCTCATATTTTTCCACCAAACTGACTGCCGATTCAGCACCAAAGTCGACATAAGCTTCATCAATCACCACCACTGAATTTGGATTGGCCTGAAGCACTGCTTCTATTGCAGCTAAACCAATATCAATACTGGTTGGTGCATTTGGATTGGTGATAATAATGCCGCCATTGGCTTGTTTATAGTCATCCACCACAATTTCAAAGTCATCATTGAGTGGTAAAATTTTGGTTTTGACCCCAAAGAATTGGCTATAAACAGGATAGAAGCTATAGGTAATATCAGGGTAAAGTAAAGGCAGCTTTTGCACAAAAAAAGCTTTAAAAATATGCGCTAAGACCTCATCTGAACCATTGCCAACAAAGACATTTTCAACAGCAACATTTTGTTGTTTCGCAATCGCCTGCTTTAACGCAGAAGCATCTGGATCTGGATATAAACGCAGTACATCTGCTGAGTTTGCCAAGACTGCTTGAACAGCTTCCACCACTTTTGGTGAGGGTGGATATGGGTTTTCGTTGGTATTGAGCTTCAATAAATTTTGAATTTTCGGTTGTTCGCCTGGCACATACGGTTCTAATGCACGTACTTCAGGACTCCAAAAACGCATTTGTTCTGTAGTAATGTTAAACATTGTCTATCTCATTTATGCACTCAACTTACTTTTATATAAGCCCTCTCCTTCTAGGAGAGGGTTTGGGAGAGGTTTATGATGTCCCAAACTGAATTAAATATTTTCCCCTCTCCTAACCTCTCCCATAGGGAGAGGAACATTCATTACTGAACAAATGAGGGATCTAAATTTATATTATTGATAACGATAACGTGCCGAACGCGCATGCGCATCTAAGTTTTCTTGTTGCGCTAATATATCTGCGGTTTTCGCCAAAGTTTTCACACCTTGCTCAGAGCACATAATCAAACTTGAACGCTTTTGGAAATCGTATACACCCAGCGGCGAAGAAAAGCGTGCCGTACCCGAGGTAGGTAACACGTGGTTCGGGCCTGCACAATAATCACCAATCGCTTCAGGGGTATATCTCCCCATAAAAATCGCACCGGCATGGCGAATATGTTCAGCCATTTCCTGCGCTTCGTCTAGGCAAAGCTCTAAATGCTCAGGCGCCACTTGATTAATCAGCTCAACTGCTTCAGCGCGGTCTTTCACAAGCACTAATGCGCCACGATTGGCAATTGAAGTACGCGCAATCTCCGCTTTAGGTAACGCTTGCAAATGCGCTTCAATAGCCAGTTCTACTTCATTTAACAGCTGTTCATCCGATGTGATAAACACTGCTTGCGCCACAGTATCGTGTTCAGCTTGGGACAATAAATCCATTGCCAACCACTGTGCGTTATTCACGCCTTCAGCATAAACTAAAATTTCAGATGGCCCTGCAATCATGTCGATACCGACTTGTCCGAATACTGCACGTTTCGCAGCCGCGACAAAACGGTTGCCCGGCCCCGTAATCTTATCCACCGCTGGAATCGTTTCTGTACCATAGGCTAAAGCCGCAACCGCTTGTGCCCCACCAATGGTAAAGACACGGCTGACACCAGCCAAATAAGCGGATGCTAATACCAATGGATTCAACTCACCATTTGGTGCAGGCACCACCATAATAATTTCAGGCACACCCGCCACATGCGCAGGCACAGCATTCATCAGTACAGACGACGGATAAGATGCCAAACCACCCGGCACATAAATACCAACGCGATCTAAAGGCGTTACTTTTTGCCCAAGTGTGTTCCCCAAGGCATCCACATAGGTCCAGCCTTCTTGTTTTTGCGCTTGGTGAAACTCACGAATACGGTTTGCAGCGAGCTCTAACGCCTCGCGGACTTCGGTACTCAAACCATCAAAAGCGGTTTTTAATTGTTCTTGGGTCAGTTCTAAATCTGAGAATTGATGCGCGGGATGTCGATCGAACTGTTGAGTGAGTTTAAGAACATGAGCATTACCATGCTGACGAACATCAGCGATGATTTGATCTACGGTTTTTAAAAGTTCTGGGTCACTCACGGTTTCAAAAGCCAACAAATCAGCAAAGACTTGTTTAAAGTTCTGATCTTGAGTCGATAAACGTCGCATCAATTTATCCACAATGAAAATAAAGGGAAGCTTTAGTTTACCTTGTTTCCTGTATTTTGTGGGCAACAATCCTCCAGCTAAACACGGAGTGTAATGAAAAATTACTTTTAACTTCATCGGGAAATGAATGTGACTATGATTTTTAAACTAGAATTATTAAACATGACTAAAAAACAGGCAAAACGAGATGCCCCTCACGGACATAGCCACCTACTTTTCAACGGGGCAATTTAGCCGAATCCAACAGCATTTTTCACAAACCATTACATGGGAAATTGTAGGTGAACAACAGCTGTCAGGTTTTGATCAAGTGCTCAAGCATTGCCAGTCTATCGAACATTATTTTTCGACCGTCGCACATGAGTTCCATATTCAAGCAATTCATGAAACGGGTCATCATGTGATTGTTCAAGGTGAAGCGCAATTTCATGACACCCAGCAGACATCCCGAATTTCTGCTTGTGATGTCTATAATTTTAACAATTTGAATCAACTGGCCCAAATTCAATCCTATTGTATTTCAATCCAATAAAAATATTAAAAAATGAGCAGGTACAAAAAAACCGCCATCATCGATAGCGGTTTCTTTAAACAAAAAAGATCAACTTATTTGTTTTTTAACGCTTCACGTTCAGCGACTGCTGTTTCTAACTGTGCAAGAATTGGGTTTAACAATGCTTGCTTACGTTTGAAACTTGCCTTGTTCACGATCAGACGTGAAGACACTTTACAAATTTCTTCCAAAGGTTCTAAACCATTGGCACGTAAAGTATTCCCAGTATCGACCACGTCAACAATGTAATCGCCCAAACCCACCAACGGTGCAAGTTCCATTGAACCGTACAACTTAATTACATCGACTTGCTCACCTAAGCTTGCATAGTACTGACGGGTTAAGTTTACGTATTTAGTGGCAATTTTTAAACGCCCTTTGGGACGCTCCATGCCAACTTTGCCTGCAGTCATCAGTTTACATACTGCGATTTTTAGATCGAGTGGTTCATAAACGTTTTGTGCTCCATGTTCCATAAGCACGTCTTTGCCCGCAACACCAATATCAGCCGCACCATTTTCCACATAGGTGGGTACGTCAGAAGCACGTAAAATTAAAATACGGACTTGTTTATGGGTGGTTGGGAAAATTAACTTACGTGACTTATCAGGATCTTCCAGTAAGTTAATTCCAGCCGTTTCAAGTAAAGGCAGGGTTTCTTTTAAAATACGACCTTTACTCAATGCCAATGTTAAACCATGATCAAAATTGCCCATTACATCAAAATTTGGATCATCGTTTCTCATATCGCTCATGAACTTACTCGCTTAATTTGGGCGCCTATACCTTGTAATTTCGCTTCGACATCTTCATAACCGCGGTCAATATGATAGATACGATCAATCAGCGTCTCACCATCAGCAGCAAGTGCAGCTAACACTAGAGAGAAAGAAGCACGTAAATCTGTTGCCATCACAGGTGCTGCAGAAAGTTTCTCTACACCCGTCACGACAGCATCATTACCTTCGACCTGAATATTGGCACCCATACGTGACAATTCAGGTACATGCATAAAACGATTTTCAAAAATCGTTTCAGAAATGGTGGCAAAACCACGACCAATGGCATTGACCGCCATAATCTGTGCTTGCATATCAGTTGGGAAATCAGGATGTGGAAGCGTTTGGAAACTCACTGCTTTCGGGCGTTTACCCATCATATCCAGTTCAATCCAATCATCACCACGGGTCACTTCCGCGCCCATTTCTTCAAACTTTTCTAAGACCGATTCCATCAAAGTTGGATCAGTATGTGTGGTTTTTACACGACCACCAGTAATGGCCGCAGCAGCCAAATACGAACCTGTTTCAATACGGTCAGCAACCACAGCGTATTCACAGCCATGTAGTTTTTCAACACCTGTTACCACTAAGGTATCTGTGTCTAATCCTTCAATTTTTGCACCCATCGCGATCAACATTTTCGCAAGGTCCGTAATTTCAGGTTCACGTGCCGCATTACGAATCGTAGTCACGCCTTCGGCCAATGCCGCAGCCATTAAGATATTTTCGGTGCCACCCACGGTCACCATATCAAAAATAACTTCGCCACCTTTCAGACGGCCATCAACTTTAGCGTGTACATAACCCGCTTCAACTTCAATCTCTGCACCTAAAGCTTCTAAAGCTTTTAAATGTTGATCGACTGGGCGCGAGCCAATCGCACATCCACCCGGCAAAGATACTTTTGCACTACCATAGCGCGCCACCAATGGACCCAGCACTAAAATAGATGCACGCATGGTTTTCACCAGCTCATACGGTGCAAACTGATTATCTAGTGTTGAAGTATCCGCAGTAACCGTGTCGCCTTCGTAGGTCATGGTAATGCCTAGACCACCAATCAACTGCACCAAGGTATTTACATCTTTTAAATGCGGCACGTTGGTGAGCTTGGTTGGGGTTTCAGGCAAAATCATTGCTGCAAGCAACGGCAAGGCAGCATTTTTAGCACCCGAAATACGAACTTCGCCTTCGAGCTTAGTGCCACCTTGAATTAAAAATTTATCCATCTAATTTTAAGCTCCGAATAAGCTTGCTTTACGCCATTCTTCTTTAGTCATTGCACGAATAGTCACCGCATGCACTTCGCCACTTGCGATATAAGAATTTAATGGTGCATAAACAGCTTGCTGACGTGCAACAGGACGTTTGCCTTCGAATTGGTCGTCGACAATACGTAAGTCAAACTTTCCGCCTTGCCCACTAACTGCAACTTCAGCTTCAGGAAAAGCAGCTTTTAAAATTTCAGTGAGCTGTTCACTATTCATCACAAAGACCTCTTATAGGACCAACGGTGTAAAAACCTGCCATTTTACTATAAATCTGAAAAATAAATCATAAACCCGCACACTTTATATATAAAAAAAGAGGTTTTAAAAAACCTCTTTTTGCATAAAAATCAAACTAAATGGCGATCGGTTGGTAAACTTGCTGCATTTTACGGTGCTTATCGAGCTGTCTTTTTAGTTTTTCTGATAATTTTTTAATCGACGTATACATATCATCTGCTGAAGCCTGAGCAAAAAATTCAATGCCCGGCAAACGGATAATTGCTTCTGCAATATGATTGCTACTGCCTTTTTTAGTATGTTTATCGACCTGATGATCCTTGGTTAATTTCACCTGCATACTGTTCACCTGATCAATATGCTTGGTCATTTCTGCAAATTTGCAGCGAATGGTATCTTCAATAGCTGGGGTAATGCTCAAATGATGTCCACGAATTGTTATTTGCATATATCTATCCCTCACCTTCATTAGGATTAATGAGGAAAAGCTAAGACGATTTAATGACTGCAAAATAACCAGCGCGCATAGAAACATCAAATCATTTTCGCTATTCCTTAAAGAAAAAAGAGGTTCATTATGTTGTCATAATGAACCTCTAGAATAGTCAGATTTTAAATTTTAGATCAAGACTTTTCGTTCAGAAGATGACGGAATATGTAACGATTCACGATACTTTGCCACTGTCCGACGCGCTACATCAATTCCATCGTCCTTTAACAGATTGGCAATTGCGTTATCAGACAAAGGCTTACGTGCATTCTCTTCAGCAATCAATTTTTTAATCTTGGCGCGAATTGCAGTTGAAGATGCTTCACCGCCTGACGTAGTCCCCACATGGCTTGAAAAGAAATATTTCAACTCGAACAAGCCGCGTGGCGTCAGCATATATTTGTTGGTGGTCACCCGAGAAACGGTCGACTCATGCAATTCAACTTCTTCTGCAATATCCCGAAGTACCAAAGGCTTCATCCCTTCAGCACCAATTTCTAAAAATGCACGCTGATGTTCAATGATACACGTCGCCACTTTCAGTAAAGTTTTATGGCGTTCATCGACACTTTTAATAAAGTTCTTCGCATCCAACATTTGATTACGTAAGTACTGATTATCTTCACTTTGATCAGCACGCTTAATCATATTGGCATAAAACGAGTTCACACGAAGTTTTGGCATCACATCAGGATTTAAAGCCACTTGCCATTGTTCGTTTTTCTTCATTACTACGACATCAGGAATTTGATAATCTGAGTCTTTATCTTCAAACTCAAGCCCTGGATGCGCTTTTAGCGTTTTCAATAAATCAACCGCGCACTTGAGCTGCTCTTGATTTAAACCCGTTTGTTTAATCAGTTTCGCTAGTTCATTGCTGATCAATAGTTCATAGTTTTTCAGCAGATTCATAGCATCATTTCGACACGCGGTCTGCATCGGCAAGGCTTCCAACTGTACCATTAAGCACTCTGCAAGATTCCGCGCCCCAACGCCAAGTGGGTCTAAACGCTGAATATGCTTGAGCACCACAACCACTTCGTCATCTTCGACTTCGTCGTCATAGTCCATGCTTGTTAAAAGATGTTGAACTGAAGTCGTTATTTCTGAAATATCACTGTCTAAAAAACCTTTATCGTCCAAAGAGTCAATAATGCAATAAGCAATCAACATATCTACTTGCGAAAAATGCAACAGATTAATTTGCTCCAACATATGCTCTTTTAAGCCCAAATGACCTTGGCGATTATCTTCTCGTTCTTCAAATTCTGCTGCGCCCAAACTGGTCGGTTGATGCGTATAGACATCATCCCAGTCGGTATCGACTGGTAAATCATCGGGTAAATGGTCGGCGTTGAGTTCGTTGGTCAAATCTTTCTTATCCTGTTCTTGTTCTTGCACACTGGATAAGCTTTCGATAGATGACTGTTCTTCTACTTTTTCTAAGAGCGGGTTGCTGTCGAGTTGAATCTGAATTTCCTGTTCAAGTTCAAGGCTCGATAATTGAAGCAATCGAATAGCTTGTTGTAATTGGGGGGTTAGCGACAAAGAGTTCGAAACTTTCAATCCAACCGATAACTTCATAAAACCCTACTCGTCAATACAACTATTTTTAAAGCACGCTTTATAAGCAATTTTTGTGCCGTTTATTTTTTATAGCATAGAAAATTCAAAAAACCTACATTTTTTGAGCAGATTGTTTTTTCATTTCCTACATAGTTTTAGACTTTATGGATGTTCTTAGTGCATATCAATTATTGAAAAGGATCATTAATACCTTCACACAGACTAAAGTTACACGAAACACTACATCGGCTGCTTTCACTTACTTACAAGAGTCCGTTAAATCAAAACATCTGAATCATTCTGCTTTGTTAGGCTAAAGCATAGACATTTTTTAGGGGGTTTATATGACTCAAAAAGTATTGTTCATAACCTCAAATGTAGGCGTAGAACATGATGAGCTAATTCAGCCTCTCCATTTTCTACAGTCCAAAGGCATAGAATGCATTCATGCCGCGATTGAAGCTAGCGAAGTTCGAACTGTTAAAATGGACTCAGAATCGGCAGCAAGCTATCCTCCAGACGTCGATTTGGATCATGTTCATTATGACGACTACGACTTGCTGATTATCCCCGGCGGTACAGTTAATACTGATTTATTACGCCAACATCCCAAAGCGCTCGAAATTATCCAAAGTTTTAGCAACCAAGCCAAACCGATAGCTGTGATTTGTCATGCACCTTTAGTTTTGATTAAAGCTGAACAGATTAAAACTAAGCATCTGACTTCGCATAAGAATATAAGACTCGATCTGGAAAATGCAGGTGCTATGTGGGTCGATGAGGCCGTTCACACATGTTATGCAAGTGGCTGGACACTCATCAGTTCACGCAATCCAGAAGACCTTCCCGCTTTTAATAAAGCAATATTGAAAGAACTTGAATCCAATTCGTCCGTTTAAGACTCCATAAAACAAAAAGAGCCTGATATTGAGCAGGCTCTTTTATTCATTTTTAAAAGTTACAGACTTTTTAAATATTCAATAATTTCTACTTGTTCTGCCATTTCAGCCAGTTGAAGCGCTGTGTATTCACCTTTGTAGTCGACATTCGCACCTTTTTCAACCAGTAGTTTCACTACATCTAGATAGCCATTTTCAGTCGCCGCTTGAAGTGCGCTATAGCCTTCATCATCTGTCGAGTTCACATCTACACCATTGGCGAGACTTTTTTCTACTTCAGCGAGTTCACCTAAAGATGCCCAATACACCAGTTCAGGTAAATGCAGTTCATCATCGTTTTCAGGAATTGGGGAGAATGAGTTGAGTTTCATAATAAGTTACCTAATTAAATCGAATTTCAGACCAAAGTGTAATCCTGATAACTGTTCAGATAACTCTTTTAGAACTTCATGAATCTCACTTAACACTTCATTATCGCTTACGTATGATTCGATGATTTCATCGTTCCCATTATGAACAAGTAAGAAAATCTTAGATTTTGATTCACTTTTCAACTCTTTTGGAGTTTTTCCTTTAACAAGATTACATTTTTTAAAAGTAGATTTTTGATAATCTAAATTTTTATCCATACTAATAGGATATCTAAACATAGTTGAATTACTATCATATTCTTCTAGTTTATTAGGGTCTGTTGACATTTACTGTTCATAATTAACCCTATAAAGGTAGCCATAAAAATATACAGGCTAAAGCAACAGAACTTTGATAATTTCTTTTGAGCTTGTCATATCGAGTAGCTATTTCTCTAAATTGCTTTAATCTACAAAACATATTTTCAACTAAATGCCTGATTTTATATAAATACCAGTCCATATGGTCATTGTTGATTGGCTATTTGTTTTCTTTGGTATATTCGCTTTAGTCCCTGTTTTCCTGATCTGTTCACGCAGTGGTTCTGAATCATAGCCTTTATCTGCACATACCACTTTTGTCTCTTTTAAATCTAATGTTGATATTAAATCAGGTGCAACTTTAACATCATGTGTGGTTCCATCGGTAATCATGAAATCAATAGGATTGCCATGTGCATCAACAATCAAATGTATTTTTGAGGAGTTTCCTCCTACACTTTTAGAAATAGATTGATTCGCTATGCCGGCAGAATGTTGATGAGCACGTACATGAGAGCCATCAATAAAAATCCACTCCATATCGGGGCATGAGGCTAGTAATTTGAATAATCTAAGTAACTTACCGCTGCTTGACCAACGATTAAAACGTTTGAAAATAGAGTTTGAATGACCAAAACAAGAAGGAATATCTCGCCACGGACAGCCTGTTCTAATTCTATAGAGAATAGCTTCAATAAAATTGCGTAAATTTGAGTTGTGGTGAATGGATAAATTACGCAGAATAACTTTCAACTTTTGCCAGTGTTGATCTGTCAGCATGGTACGAGGCATAGCGAATAGTAAAATTGGGTTTGGCGATTTGATTTTACTACTTCGCTATTTTTTAAGCTAAAAGTGTCAACACACCCTAATTAACCCGAATCGCGGATAAGAAATTGACTTGAAAAATAAAGGAACTAGAGCCATCAGTTGAGTTACCACACTAAACTTAAAGCTCTAGTCCTGATGTTCAATAGTACCGAATTATTCTGCGTAATCGATGATTTCTTTCTTAAATTTGAAGCAACTTATTGGAAATTTCTCAAACAATGTCGTCATTCTGTAAAAATTCGACCAGCCCAATTGAGTATCTCAGAAATCAATTTTATCGCCATTTGGTATAAGTGTTCTCATATCAACAATTTCAAAGCATTCTTTTCATGGTTGAAACAGGATAAAAATCATTTATAGGACTTACGCATTGACGGATTCAAAAAAGTATTAAAATACTTTATAAAGTATCTGTGATCAGACGAATTAAAAATGCTTCTACAGCAACTTGTACACTACCCATTTATATGGGCTTTCTCATGACAGAACCGAACTCTATTAGCTGCACACAACTTGCCGAGACTTATAACATCTCGCATGATAGTGTAAATCGCTTTCTAGAGCGTGAAGACTACACACCTCACGACCTATATCAAGAAGCAATTCAACATATTGATAATAATAAACTTATAGTCAGTATTGATGATACTGTTTTAGATAAACCGTATAGTCAGCATATGGACTTGGTTAGCTATTTTTGGTCAGGCAAACACCACCGATCCGTCAAGGGTATTAATCTCATTACCTTGTATGCGACAGATCAAAATGGTCAAAATATTCCAATTCATTTCCGAATTTATGACAAATCTGAAGGTAAAACCAAGAATGATTACTTTATGGATATGTTAAGTGAAGTACTTAGTTGGGGTGCAAAGATTCAATTTATTACAGGTGATAGTTGGTATTCATCGACTGGAAATCTAAAAACCATAAGAAAACATGGTATTCGATTTATGTTTGGTATCGACTGTAACCGTAAGGTTTCCCCTGAAAAAGGACAATGGTTTCAACTGCGTTTATTGCCAAATTTCCATCAGGGTCAAGTGGTCTGGCTCAAAGATTTTGGCTTTGTACAATTATTTAAGACTCAGTTAAAAGAACAGCAGAGGTTTTATATTGTGCATCAAGATGAAGATGATTTATTGTCCTTTGAGGGTTTTCATGAATTACATTCAAGTCATTGGAAAATAGAGCAATATCACCGGGTGATTAAACAGGTTTGTCATATTGAAAAGTTTCAAGTAAGACGATCTAAACTGATTTTGAATCATATTTTTTCAGCCTTGATGGCCTACGTCGAGATACAAAAGAACCAGTTTGAGCGGATCTTTGAAAATGTATATCGTTGGCAGAAGAAATTATTTAGACCAATGATCAAAAACTTCATTGATGACTTTATTCTCGATAAAAATCATCTGCTACCACAGAGAATCTATAAATAATAGTGCGTAAGTCCTAATTTATTTAAAAATTTACCCTGCTACCAACGGATGATTCATCTCATCAATATGCATCAATTGGCACTACATGCTTTACATGCCGCCTTAATGAAAGGCCAACACAGCTAATATTTATGGATTGATTCAACTACTTTACCTGTCTGTAAAAATCAACGGATTCAACGCCATAAATCATTAGCCAAAATTGCATCACGTGGTAAAAGCTCGATGGGCTGGTTTTATGGCTGTAAATTACATATCGCGATGAATCAATTGGGGGAAATCACTTGTTCTGCTTTATCTAATGGACATGTGTCTGACATAAAAATGGTTTAGCATTTAGTTGATGTTGATGGTTTAGAAGCAAGGCTTTATGCGGATCGTGGCTATATCAGCCAAGAGTTAAAAAGCAGATTAAAAAGTCAAGGTATTGATTTGATTACCTATCATCGAAAGAATATGCAGTCTGTTCAACTCTGTACATCAGATGAATATCACTTAAAACAGCGCAATAAAATAGAAACGTTATTCAGCTTATTGAAAGGTCAATACAATTTAGTGACGAGTAAAGCACGGAGTATTCATGGATTTCTAAGTGGGATTTACGCATCGTTATGCGCATATCAATTAACCCAACGAAATAAGCCAAAAATTCAAATTATGGAATCATTAGCTTAAACAGGATTCGGGTTAATTAATATAGGTATTTCTTCAGGAATGTCAAACCATTTACATCCTGTTCTACTATATATAGAATCACGGTTATTTTCTAAAATAATTAAAAAATTTTCAAATAAAGTTCTAATTGAATGGACATTAAATATTTTTTCTCTTTACCATTTTCAACTAATTTTGGGAAATCATCATTTCCAGTTTTTGATTTTTTAAGACTGATCTCATATATGAAAGAGGGCGAATTCAAACATGAGGTGCGACAGTTTCAAAAGCCTTATGATAATCAACAAGCTGAGCAAATTTCTCTAATGGTGTAAGCCAATCTAACGCTTTTCTAGGGCGAGTATTCAGTGACATGGCAACTTGATTTAAATAATGCTGATCTGCCTGGTTTAAATCAATCCCTTTAGGTAAATATTGCCTAATTAAACCATTCATATTTTCGCATGTGCCTTTCTGCCATGGCGAATGTGGGTCACAGAAATATACATCTATGCCTAAATCTTCTTCGAGGATTTTATGTTCTGACATCTCACGTCCACGGTCATAGGTCAATGTTTTACGCAGTTCTGCGGGTAAATATTTCAGAGCTTCAGTTAAAGCCTTGCGCACTGATTCTGCCTTTGCATCAGGTAATGTTGCCAAGATACAGAGCCGTGTTTTTCGTTCAATAAGTGTTGCTATCGAACTTTTATTGTCTTTACCTTTAATTAAATCGGCTTCCCAATGACCCGGTATTTTTCTTTCTTGAACTTCGGTTGGGCGCTCATGAATAGTTTTAATATCCTGTAATATAGAATCTTTTTTAGGTTCACCGTTAGCTTTTCGCTTTTTATTTTCATGTCGCAGACAGGATAGTAAGTCTTTTTTCAGCTCACCCTTTGGTAATGCTCGTATCGTTGAATAAATCGTTGTATGGCTTACATTCATTGTTTGATCCAAATCAGGAAATCTCTTTAAACGCTTTGCTATTTGCTGAGGAGACCATAAACAACGGATCGCTTCAACAATAAATTTCCAGAGGATTGAATCGATTTTGAGTTTTATGTGACCACGTCTACGTCTAGCGAAGGTGTTATCAGAAGCATATTGAGCTTGATAAACGTCATTGATGCTATTTCTTTTAAGCTCACGATAGATCGTACTAGGATGTCTTTTAATGAGTTCAGCAAATTTTCTGGCTGAAAAGCCTTCTTTTCTTGACTCAAGCATTAATGCAGTACGATCTTCAAAGTTAAGATGATGGTATGACAATTTTATATACTCCATAAACTCTTTAAATTAATTAGGTGGTTTATGTCGCACTTCAAGTTTTACTCTGCCGAGCTTTGTTGCACAAACCTATCTGTAAAGGGTTTTTCAGCGATATAATTTTCAAATGAAGAAGCCTACACACAAAATCTACCGCACAACCAATTGGCCCGCATATAACCGAGCACTCATGAGTCGCGGAAATATTGCCATTTGGTTTGATCCTGCTACGCAATGGTATGCGCCATCAAAAGGCAAACAAGGGCGAAATCAAACCTACTCCGACGCAGCCATCCAATGCTGCTTAATGATTAAATCCTTATTCCGTCTGTCTTTACGTATGGTCACTGGCTTTGTGCAAAGTCTGATTAAACTTTGCGGATTAAATTGGATAGCTCCAGATTACACCACGCTTTGTAGAAGACAAAAGCATATTGATATTGTAATCAGCTACCAAAAAAGTAGCGATGGGCTGCATCTACTCATGGACTCTACAGGCATGAAGTTTCTAGGTGAGGGCGAATGGAAACGCAAGAAACATGGACCTGAATATCGTCGCCAATGGCGTAAACTTCATATTGGTATAGATGCTAAAACCCTACAAATACGAGCAGTTCAGCTTACAACCAATAATGTCAGTGATTCACAGGTGCTTGGTGATTTACTTAATCAGATTCCACAAGATGAGCGGATTGACTCTGTTTATACCGATGGAGCTTATGACACCAAGCAATGCCGTCAGGTCATTGCAGATCGGCAAGGGCATGCGGTGATTCCACCTAGAAAAAATGCGAAACCATGGAAAGATACAAAGAGTAGCTCGCTAGAGCGAAATGAATTACTTCGAACAATTAAACGTTTAGGCAGGACACTATGGAAAAAATGGTCAGGCTATCATCGGCGAAGTTTGGTTGAAACTAAGATGCATTGCATCAAATTATTAGGAGATAAACTCAGCGCAAGGAGTTTTGATAGCCAAGTGAATGAAATCCATGCACGTGTAGCAGTCCTTAACAGATTTACGGAATTAGGTCGACCACTTACCCAAGTTACGCCTTAAATTTAGCTCAATTAGGGGCGCTTTGCATTTCAAATCTTTGTGCAACAAAGCCCCTATGAGCTATTGTTGCATTGCACTTTAACTAGCGCCCTTCAGTTTTTATAATGTGCTAATCCAGCCCAAACAGAAGTCATTCACCAAAGTAATTTGGTGTTATATTCACACAATTTATAGTGATATAAAAATTCAACATTAGTCTAAATAAATGATTTAATTCGCATTAAAAATAAATAAAACCAACCATTAACACTTGTCTTTCTGATATGAAATAAAATAATAATTACCAATAAAGGCCTAATTTAAATTAGATAAAAATATAGTATTTAGTTGATAGTAAAAATTAACTGATAGTAAAAAAGAAAAATAAGTATAGAAAGGTTCATTTAAATAATAATTATGACTATTTAGGATGTTTTATTTAATTACGATAAATCTCAATTAGACGATTGATTCATTTATTATTTAATATTTTCCGCATAAAAAAATCCCCCTATCTCATTTGAGTTAGGGGGATTTAGAATTAATGAGCTGGCGATGACTTACTCTCACATGGATAACTCCACACTACCATCAGCGCTAAGAGGTTTCACTTCTGAGTTCGGGAAGGGATCAGGTGGTTCACTCTTGCTATTGTCGCCAGCACAACTGTTTATGACTATTCGTTGGGTCTAACCTCAGAGCAGTGCTCTTCGTGCCTAACTTTCATCAAATGAGTTATTAACAGGTATATTTGAGTTGGATATTTTATCTAGCTTTATAACTAAATCAAGTTGTTTGCAGTGATTTGAACCACAACACCAACTGTTTGGGTGTTGTATAGTCAAGCCTCACGAGCAATTAGTATTGGTCAGCTTCACATATCACTATGCTTCCACATCCAACCTATCAACGTCGTAGTCTTCAACGGCTCTTTAGAGGACATAAAGTCCTAGGGAAATCTTATCTTGAGGTAGGCTTCCCGCTTAGATGCTTTCAGCGGTTATCCCTTCCGAACATAGCTACCCGGCGATGCGACTGGCGTCACAACCGGTACACCAGAGGTTCGTCCACTCTGGTCCTCTCGTACTAGGAGCAGATCCTCTCAAATTTCCAACGCCCACGGTAGATAGGGACCGAACTGTCTCACGACGTTCTAAACCCAGCTCGCGTACCTCTTTAAATGGCGAACAGCCATACCCTTGGGACCTGCTTCAGCCCCAGGATGAGATGAGCCGACATCGAGGTGCCAAACACCGCCGTCGATATGAACTCTTGGGCGGTATCAGCCTGTTATCCCCAGAGTACCTTTTATCCGTTGAGCGATGGCCCTTCCATACAGAACCACCGGATCACTAAGACCTACTTTCGTACCTGCTCGACTTGTGGGTCTCGCAGTTAAGCGCGCTTTTGCCTTTATACTCTACGCGTGATTTCCGACCACGCTGAGCGCACCTTCGTACTCCTCCGTTACTCTTTAGGAGGAGACCGCCCCAGTCAAACTACCCACCAGACATGGTCCTCGTCCCGGATAACGGGACAGAGTTAGAACCTCAATATTACCAGGGTGGTATTTCAAGATTGGCTCCACCGAAACTAGCGTCTCGGTTTCAAAGCCTCCCACCTATCCTACACAAGTAAGATCAAAGTTCAATGTCAAGCTGCAGTAAAGGTTCACGGGGTCTTTCCGTCTAGCCGCGGGTACACCGCATCTTCACGGCGAATTCGATTTCACTGAGTCTCTGCTGGAGACAGCGCCCCCATCATTATGCCATTCGTGCAGGTCGGAACTTACCCGACAAGGAATTTCGCTACCTTAGGACCGTTATAGTTACGGCCGCCGTTTACTGGGGCTTCGATCAAGAGCTTCGCTTACGCTAACCCCATCAATTAACCTTCCAGCACCGGGCAGGCATCACACCCTATACGTCCACTTTCGTGTTTGCAGAGTGCTATGTTTTTAATAAACAGTTGCAGGGGCCTGGTTTCTGTGGCTGCCAATAGCTCAAGGAGTAAATCCTATCACCGTCGGCAGCGTACCTTCTCCCGAAGTTACGGTACCATTTTGCCTAGTTCCTTCAGCAGAGTTCTCTCAAGCGCTTTGGTCTACTCGACCTGACCACCTGTGTCGGTTTCGGGTACGATTCCTATGTAACTGAAGCTTAGAGACTTTTCCTGGAAGCATGGTATCAGCCACTTCACTGTACAAGTACAGCTTGCTATCAGTTCTCAGCATACAGTACCCCGGATTTGCCTAAGATACATGCCTACAACCTTCCACCTGGACAACCAACGCCAGGCTGACTTAACCTTCTCCGTCCTCTCATCGCATTACATAGAAGTATTGGAATATTAACCAATTTCCCATCGACTACGCCTCTCGGCCTCGCCTTAGGGGTCGACTCACCCAGCCCCGATTAACGTTGGACTGGAACCCTTGGTCTTTCAGCGTGCGAGTTTTTCACTCGCATTGTCGTTACTCACGTCAGCATTCGCACTTCTGATACCTCCAGCATACTTCTCAATACACCTTCATCGGCTTACAGAACGCTCCCCTACCACTTGCAATAAATTGCAAATCCGCAGCTTCGGCATATAGTTTTAGCCCCGTTACATCTTCCGCGCAGGCCGACTCGACTAGTGAGCTATTACGCTTTCTTTAAAGGGTGGCTGCTTCTAAGCCAACCTCCTAGCTGTCTATGCCTTCCCACATCGTTTCCCACTTAACTATAATTTTGGGGCCTTAGCTGGCGGTCTGGATTGTTTTCCTCTTGACTACGGACGTTAGCACCCGCAGTCTGTCTCCCGGATAGTACTCATTGGTATTCGGAGTTTGCATCGGTTTGGTAAGTCGGGATGACCCCCTAGCCGAAACAGTGCTCTACCCCCAATGGTATTCGTCCGAGGCGCTACCTAAATAGCTTTCGGGGAGAACCAGCTATCACCGAGTTTGATTAGCCTTTCACCCCTATCCACAAGTCATCCCCTGGCTTTTCAACGACAGTGGGTTCGGTCCTCCAGTTAGTGTTACCCAACCTTCAACCTGCTCATGGATAGATCACCCGGTTTCGGGTCTACACCCAGCAACTAAACGCCCTATTAAGACTCGATTTCTCTACGGCTCCCCTATGCGGTTAACCTTGCTACTGAATGTAAGTCGCTGACCCATTATACAAAAGGTACGCAGTCACCGAACAAGTCGGCTCCCACTGCTTGTATGCATGCGGTTTCAGGATCTATTTCACTCCCCTCACAGGGGTTCTTTTCGCCTTTCCCTCACGGTACTGGTTCACTATCGGTCAGTCAGGAGTATTTAGCCTTGGAGGATGGTCCCCCCATATTCAGACAAGGTTTCACGTGCCCCGCCCTACTCGACATCATCATATAAGCCCTTTCGTGTACAGGACTATCACCCACTATGGTTGCACTTCCCAGAGCATTCCACTAGAACTTATATGACTTAATGGGCTTTTCCCCGTTCGCTCGCCGCTACTGAGGGAATCTCAATTGATTTCTTTTCCTAAGGGTACTGAGATGTTTCACTTCCCCTCGTTCGCCTCGTATGACTATGTATTCATCATACGATACCTGCCTTATGACAGGTGGGTTTCCCCATTCAGAAATCTCCGGATCACAGGATATTTGCCGCCTCCCCGGAGCTTATCGCAGGCTATTACGTCTTTCATCGCCTCTGACTGCCAAGGCATCCACCACATGCACTTAATTACTTGACTATACAACCCCAAACAGTCGTTAATCCCTACAAGTAGGATTAAGACAGTCTATGATGATTTCTCATCACTTCCTTACAGTTTGTTGTTCTGTGTACTTAAACACTGTACAGCTTCAATTCAATTCACATACCAAAACGCTTGATTCAGTTAATTTCGCTAGTAACTCATTTCTTCAATCTTCATCAATCAGTAATAAATCACTGTTAATGTCGATCTTAAAAACGAGTATGAACAAATTATTTCAACTCAAATATATTCTGTTAATGATTTTTCCAGCCTTCGTCAGGTCAGGAAACTGTGATAAATCACAGAAGTTAATAAGCTTCAACTTACTAAATTCTATAATCCAACCTATCTGCGCGAAGCATAGCTTCTTGCTTAAATTTCAAGGAAAAGCATGCTTTTCTTGTCTTGAAATTTGGTGGAGACTAGGAGAGTCGAACTCCTGACCTCCTGCGTGCAAAGCAGGCGCTCTACCAACTAAGCTAAGTCCCCAGCTTATCAATAAGTCAATGTTTCTGTTTTCTGTATTCAGCATTTAACAATGCTTGTTAGTCAGATTTGGTGGGTCTGACAAGACTTGAACTTGTGACCCCACGCTTATCAAGCGTGTGCTCTAACCAACTGAGCTACAGACCCTCAGATACATCGTCATGAAGAACAACTTGTTGTGGATTCTTACCAATCGTCAATCTTTCGTTAAGGAGGTGATCCAGCCGCAGGTTCCCCTACGGCTACCTTGTTACGACTTCACCCCAGTCATCGGCCACACCGTGGTAAGCGTCCTCCTTGCGGTTAGACTACCTACTTCTGGTGCAACAAATTCCCATGGTGTGACGGGCGGTGTGTACAAGGCCCGGGAACGTATTCACCGCGGCATTCTGATCCGCGATTACTAGCGATTCCGACTTCATGGAGTCGAGTTGCAGACTCCAATCCGGACTACGATCGGCTTTTTGAGATTAGCATCCTATCGCTAGGTAGCAACCCTTTGTACCGACCATTGTAGCACGTGTGTAGCCCTGGTCGTAAGGGCCATGATGACTTGACGTCGTCCCCGCCTTCCTCCAGTTTGTCACTGGCAGTATCCTTAAAGTTCCCGGCTTAACCCGCTGGCAAATAAGGAAAAGGGTTGCGCTCGTTGCGGGACTTAACCCAACATCTCACGACACGAGCTGACGACAGCCATGCAGCACCTGTATGTAAGTTCCCGAAGGCACCAATCCATCTCTGGAAAGTTCTTACTATGTCAAGACCAGGTAAGGTTCTTCGCGTTGCATCGAATTAAACCACATGCTCCACCGCTTGTGCGGGCCCCCGTCAATTCATTTGAGTTTTAGTCTTGCGACCGTACTCCCCAGGCGGTCTACTTATCGCGTTAGCTGCGCCACTAAAGCCTCAAAGGCCCCAACGGCTAGTAGACATCGTTTACGGCATGGACTACCAGGGTATCTAATCCTGTTTGCTCCCCATGCTTTCGTACCTCAGCGTCAGTATTAGGCCAGATGGCTGCCTTCGCCATCGGTATTCCTCCAGATCTCTACGCATTTCACCGCTACACCTGGAATTCTACCATCCTCTCCCATACTCTAGCTTCCCAGTATCGAATGCAATTCCTAAGTTAAGCTCAGGGATTTCACATCCGACTTAAAAAGCCGCCTACGCACGCTTTACGCCCAGTAAATCCGATTAACGCTCGCACCCTCTGTATTACCGCGGCTGCTGGCACAGAGTTAGCCGGTGCTTATTCTGCGAGTAACGTCCACTATCCTAGAGTATTAATCCAAGTAGCCTCCTCCTCGCTTAAAGTGCTTTACAACCAAAAGGCCTTCTTCACACACGCGGCATGGCTGGATCAGGCTTTCGCCCATTGTCCAATATTCCCCACTGCTGCCTCCCGTAGGAGTCTGGGCCGTGTCTCAGTCCCAGTGTGGCGGATCATCCTCTCAGACCCGCTACAGATCGTCGCCTTGGTAGGCCTTTACCCCACCAACTAGCTAATCTGACTTAGGCTCATCTATTAGCGCAAGGTCCGAAGATCCCCTGCTTTCCCCCGTAGGGCGTATGCGGTATTAGCATTCCTTTCGGAATGTTGTCCCCCACTAATAGGCAGATTCCTAAGCATTACTCACCCGTCCGCCGCTAGGTAATGTAGCAAGCTACATCACCCCGCTCGACTTGCATGTGTTAAGCCTGCCGCCAGCGTTCAATCTGAGCCATGATCAAACTCTTCAGTTAAAAATCATTAGTAGCTTATGGCTACAAATCTTGGCTCATCAATTTTCTGACAAATATTTCTCAAATAAACTTCGAGTAATTTTTACCTTCAATCAATGAAATATTTTCGATCGATCAATCAGTAAAAATCCACACAAGTTGTTCTTCATAATCTCTTAATGATCTTCTTGCTGATTCGTCACCAGCAAGCTAGGTCGGCTATACTACTCTCTTTCAAGAGAAAGTCAACTGGTTTTGTTAATTATTTTTAAACCTATTCAAGACTTCCAGATTCTACCGCTTGGGCTAAATCCTTGTTTCTCAACAAGTTTTAATCAACATCACCGCCGATGGATGTGCATTCTACAGTATTTCCAAACCAACACAACCCCCTTTATTCAATTTTTTATAAAAAAACTTCCACTTGTTTATTTATTCAGCAAAATGGCGTTTTTTTACTAACATTTCTTAAAATTTGATTTAACAATGAGCAATAAAGAGCTGTTAAGATAGTTAAAACATTATTTTTTTAATTCACCTGCTGATTATAAAGTTCCGGAACTCTTTTATATGCAACACATTCGCCACTTATGTGCTGGTCTACTCTTTGTAGGCTTTACAACATTTGCATTTGCTGAAGATGTAGCGCCTGCGGCTGCCAGCGAAATAGATACCAGTGCTGATCCGCAAACAGCTCAATCTTCTTCGCTTAAAGAATTAAAGAATATTAAAGCAAAAGATTTAAAAGTAGATGCCAATGCAGCACAACCTGATAATGTAAAAGATCCACTTCAGCCTTTAAATAGACAAATTTTTGCCGTCAATGATGCTTTAGACCGTGCGATCGTTCGCCCAATTGCGGTGGAATATAAAGAAAAGATCCCGTCTCCGATTCGTGACTCTTATAGTGGCTTCCGTAAAAACCTCGGTGAACCTTGGAATGCGGTGAACCAACTTATACAAGGTCGTCCCGGCCGTGCCGCAAAAACTTTAGGTCGATTTACCATTAATACGGTAACTACTTTAGGTTTTGCAGATCCTGCTTCGCGCTTGGGTTTAGAAACTGAAGATGAAAACTTTGGTACGACTCTCGGCTATTGGGGTGTTCCATCTGGCCCATATCTCGTGCTTCCTATTTTTGGACCCAGTACTTTCCGTGATGGTTTTGGCTTAGTGGTCGATGGCTATGCACGCCCACAAAGATACATTCTAGAAGATGAAGAAGGCCTATATTGGGCTGAACAGACTCTACGTGGTATTGATGTGCGATCGCAACTGATTGATATTGAGGGTGCGATTCAAGGCGACAAATATTCCTCAATTCGTGATATTTATTTACAACGTAAAAACTTCATTATTGCTGAGAAAAAAGGCCAAGAAGCGGAAGGGATGTTTATTGATGATGTCGGTGATGATGATTCTTCTAGCTCTCCATCAACCAATGAATCGCATCAAATGTTAGATACGGAATAACAATGTATTGCAGCTAGAGTTGAATTTTTTTTCTCTAGCTGTAATTTGCTTGTTATAGTAAAGCAATAGCTTAATGCTAAGGATAAGCCATTTTTTTTATGTATTTCATTCAACCTTCTCGCCATATTCCATATTTAGAACAGGTGCTAGACACACTACCAAGTGTGCAAATGATTCGCATAGAAGACATTGATCTTTATGACCCGACTATTATTGCTATTGCCGATATCCAAGATTATTTAGATTATAAATGGACACTGCCTACCATTGTTCTTGCCTTTGAAAATGAAGGTAGTGCTTTAGCCCAAGCTTGGGAACTCGGTGCTTTAGCAGGTTGGATGTGGAATAAGCTGCCCAGTAACCCACAGCAATCCTTACTCAAAATTGATGCGCAATATAAGCGTAATCAAGACAGTCGCGATCTGCCTTCCGCAGCAGAGTTACAAAAGCGACTTTTACCAAACCCGATAGAACTCCAAAACTACACCGTCGAAACGTTTTTTCAGCCTTCTGCTTATTTGTCTGGGGACTGGTTTGATTATTGGAAAATTAGCGATAAAGAAGTGATGTTCTATTTGGCTGATGTATCTGGTCATGGGGTCACCAGTAGCTTATTAACCTCTTGGATGGCGGCTTTTCATGGTCGTGCCAAAACTCCGCGTGGGTTAATTAAGAAACTCAATGGCATGTTGGTTCAAGAGAATATTGAAAAGCACATCACCATGATTGCAGGGATTTTAAACCTCGAAACCCATCAACTTCGCTGGTCGAGTGCAGGACATTACCCCCCCGCAATTATCTTTGAGCCAAATCAAGCTCCTAAAATATTACATACCAGTAGTTTTCCTTTAGGCCTTACTGAAGAGCTGGAAGTTGAAGAGCATGAATGTGTACTCAACCGTCATGCCCGCTTCATTATTTGTTCAGATGGTGCACTCGAACCCTTCAATGGGGGACTGAATGATCAGTTCACACAATTGATGTATCATTTGCAAAATCAATCCTTTGAAGCACCAGAACATGTTGCAGACGATATTGCTATATTAAGTTTACGTCGAATGAATTAATCAAATTATCAATAACTTATTACAATATCCTATCTTCTAAGACTGTTAGATACTTGAGTAAGTATTTGCCCTATGGGATAATTTCCTATCCTTCTCTGCAAATGGCATTTATATGTCAACAGGTCATGTTGAATATGCAAGCTTGAATGGAACGCATATTTTTAAGCTTATTGGCGAAGTGCGTGCCCAATCTTGTATCAGTCTAGACAAACTTTTAAACCGTATTGAACAACAGTCAAATGTTGTTGGTGCAATCGTAGATTTAACCCAAACTACATTCATCGACAGCACTGTGTTAGGCATTTTGGCAAAGTTAGGCTTAAAGCTTAAACAGATCCATAATATCCAAGCTGTCATGTTGTCCACCAACTCTGATATCACTACCTTAGCCAACAGTATGGGGCTAGGGCAGGTTTTTGTGATTTTAAACTACTGTGGCGATCCAAATGTTTGTACCCTCGAACTGATGGAAGAGCACATTACACATCGTAATATGCTAAACACCGTACTAGATGCACATAAAACTTTGATGGAACTGAATCAAAATAATCAAAATATGTTTGAACCTTTGGTCAAACAGTTGCAAAAAGAACAAGACAACCTCGATCAAGTGTCACAGCAACAAAACGCATAACAACAAATTTTGTAGGCCCATTTATGACTTTACTTTCTGTTGTACAGATGAACTCTCAAAATGACATCCAAGCAAACTTCCTTGTCATTGAGTCTCTCATTCAACAAAGTAAAGCAAATGGTGCTGAACTTATTGTGTTCCCCGAAAACTTCGTTTGTTTTGCCGCAGGCAAACAACGTGAGATCGCAGCACAGTTTGAAGACATTCAAAAGCGTTTAGAAAATCTTGCTCATCAATATCAGATCTGGATCGTCGCGGGTACTCTCCCATGCCCGTTCCGTCCAGATGGTTCTGTTATTGAGGATGGTCGTGTTCGTACAGTCAGTCTTTGCATTAGCCCTGAACGTACTGAAGCACGTTATGACAAAATTCATTTGTTTGACGTACAAGTTGGCGATGCTGTGGGTGGCTACCAAGAATCGAAGTTTTTTGAACCTGGTACAGATGTCGTTGTGGCAAAAACGCCTTTTGGTAATATTGGCTTGATGGTTTGCTATGACTTACGCTTTCCTGAACTGGCTTTAACTTTACGCGCGCGTGGTGCAAATATTTTGACTGCTCCTGCTGCATTTACCTACACTACGGGGCAAATGCACTGGCAGTTATTATTACAAGCCCGTGCGATGGATAGCCAAAGCATCGTGTTAGGCGCAGCGCAACAAGGTTGGCATGGTGAAAAGAGACAAACTTGGGGACATGCAGCAGCAACCAATAGCCGTGGTCAAGTTTTGGATTTAATTCTTAACCCGGGTGCACAGTTGATTACTGTACCTTTTGACTTGGCAGAACAAGCTCAAATCCGTGAAAGCATGCCGTTAATGCAACACCGAAAATTAGTGCAATTTTAATCACGCTGCGATCGTTTAAGACAAGGTTATTCTTCGCACAAAAACTTCATATTGATTCACTACTGCTCTTTCATGGAGTAGCTCTAGCTCTCATAAAATACATGACTCTATTTATCTTTAAAATTAATAGTAGCTCGAATCACTCTCTGTTTTCATTCACATCGATAAGCCCCGATTGCGAATGTTAAAAAACAATAATAGGATTCTATACCATTGATTTTTAATTAACTAAACCCTCAATTTAAACGCAAGCATACTCTGTATAAATTTACAAAAACACTGCTTATTCTTTCTGCAATTTAGGACAGGATAAGAACTCAAATACAATATTCAGGGAATCACAATGTCTTTAGAAAAAGTAGTTTATACAGCACATGCTAAAGCGACAGGTGGCCGTGATGGTCGCGCAACCTCTTCTGATGGAATTTTAGATGTAAAACTCACTGTTCCTAAAGAAATGGGCGGCGCAGGTGGTGGAACGAACCCTGAACAGCTTTTTGCCGCAGGTTATTCTGCATGTTTTCTAGGTGCAATGAAGTTTGTTGCTAACCGTGACCAATTAAAAATTACACCGGATGTTTATATCGAAGGTGATGTAGGTATTGGCCCTATTCCAACAGGTTTTGGTATTCAAGTCACCTTGAACATTCATTTAGAAGGTTTAGAGCAAGCAGAAGCGCAAAAATTAGTGGATGCAGCACATATTGTTTGCCCTTATTCAAATGCAACGCGTGGCAATATTGATGTGACGTTGAATGTAATTGTTTAAGTCATCTCTTCTATCCTAAAGTCATAGCTTTGGGATAGAGATTTCATAACTTACAAGGATTTGGAAATATCTTTTTAAATTTCTTTTGATCATCGATTTCATCTGCCAGCAAAATCAAATTTCCTTTTTGATCAAAATAAGAAGTGCCTTGGAACACAGTGTATTGGGCAATATCAAAAATAGGGACATTTTGAAAAATAGGGTGCTGAGTACTGATCAAAGTATGTCTTTTTTTCGAATTTAATTGGCGAGCTGTGATTTTATTGTGTTTAGAATCAGTTTCAATTAAACAATTACTCTTCGTATCAATAGCGATAAATTCTTGAGTCGCATCATCTTCTTGTTTATTTCTCGATAGAAAACTATGAGCCTGACATGGGCTACCACATGACATTTGAACATGATAATAACTTTGATTTAAACGCTCAATGTTTGGTGATTTCATACCGCCATAAACTTTTTCCTTCTTGCCATTGGTATTTCTAATGACATCACATGACCACTCCATTTCATCATGGCATTTTTTATAAACATTAAAAGTTTTATCTTTTGCAAAACTGAGAGGAGTAAAAAATACCATACCACTCAACACACCAAACAAGGCTAAGGATTTATTCATCATTATAAAGTTCTTTATTTTCATTCTAAAAGTAAAACGGACGCTGCCATACAAACACATCAGGTAATTTCAGGATAATACAACTACACGCATAACCCGTATCTACTAGTCGATATTCATTACTCTGCCGCTTCATTGGTCACACGCAATACTTCTTCCAGTGTGGTTTTCCCTGCCAACACTTTACGTAAACCATCATCACGAATAGAGCCAGAGTTTTGTCGTGCATAACTTTCTAAGTCATATTCAGCGGCATTGCCATGAACTAAACGGCGCATCTGATCGTCCACAGCGACAATTTCATAAATCGCCGTCCGCCCCATAAAACCCGTATGTGAACAACGTTCACAGCCATTCGGTTGAGGTAACTGAAGTTCTGCTTTTGGATTCAAATGCTGAAACAGTTGTGTTTCAAAAGTATCGGCTTCATGCCATGTCACACAGTGACTACATAAGGTTCGCACTAAACGCTGTGCAATGACACCAATCAAAGAACTCGACAGCAAAAATGGCTCAATGCCCATATCTTTTAAGCGGGTCACCGCACCAATGGCCGTATTGGTATGCAGTGTAGATAAAACCAAATGCCCTGTGAGCGATGCTTGTACCGCAATTTCAGCCGTTTCCAAGTCACGGATTTCACCCACCATGACTACATCTGGGTCTTGACGCAGCATGGCTTTTAAGGCTCTCGCAAAAGTCATATCGACTTTGGTGTTGACTTGCGTCTGTCCAATCCCTTCCAATTGATATTCAATCGGGTCTTCTGCGGTCAAAATATTTTTCGAACCATCATTGAGGTCCGAAAGTGCCGCATAAAGCGTTGTAGTTTTACCCGAACCTGTCGGCCCTGTGACCAAAATAATCCCGTGTGGACGATGCACCAATTGAGTCAAGCGTTCATAGTCAGGTTTCAATAAGCCCAAATGAGTCATGTTCAAACGACCGGCTTGTTTATCTAATAAACGCATCACCACACGTTCGCCATGTGATGAGGGTAAAGTCGAAACACGCACATCGACTTCACGCCCAGCTAAACGCAGTGAAATACGCCCATCTTGCGGAATCCGTTTTTCCGCAATATCCAGTTTTGCCATGACTTTAATACGAGACACCAACAGCGGTGCTAGTTCACGGCGTGGTTGCACAATTTCACGTAATTGCCCATCGACACGTAAACGCACCGATAGTTTCTTTTCAAAGGCTTCAATATGAATATCAGATGCGCCAACACGAATGGCTTCAGACAATAACGCATTAATCAAACGAACAATTGGAGCATCATCTTCTTGATCCATCAGATCTTCAGCTTCAGGCACTTGGTCGGCTAAACTAAGTAAATCGGGATGATCTTCTAAACCTGCGGCCACTTGTTGTGATTCACCACTGTCCCCTGCATAGCTACTGCTTAAAAGCTGGTGAAATTCTTCATCACTACACAGTTGATGTTGTGCTGCCACACCTAAAAAACGACGTGCCTCTTGCAAAGCCAACAACGGCGTACTTTCACGGCGCACAATAAAGGCTTGATCGCCTTCGTAACGCAACAGCACGCCATGACGCTTCGCAAAACTATAGGGAATTTGTAATTGTTTAAGCACTTGCATCTTAAAATTATAATAATGATGAAAAATATTATTTTGAGTGTACTCTAAGCATATGACAGCGTGAAGTCTGTTTTTCACTGATTTGCAATATAAGGAAATGTGCTGTTGCCTAATATGAATGAACTGTTTGAATCGGATAGCCCCAATTTAAAATGGTGGGGGGAATACAACTTTGAGTTGAATCAAGCTCGTGCGTGGCAGTTCGGCTCATTACTTTTTCGCCTCACCCGCGGTCTACAAGAATGGCGTTTAGAGTTTCATCGTCCTCAAGTTCAATATGACTATGAGCAAAAATGGCATGCGATAGAGGACCCACATTTCGCCTTTCCACAACCCGTTGAAATTAAACGTTACATGTTTAAAAACACCCATCATACGATTCAGCTGATGCCACGTTTGGCCGATCGTTCAGTGGTGATTAAACCTGTCGATCCGATTTATATTCCAGCGGGTCAGCGCGGGACGCTGTATATCAGCACTCCATTATGGATTTCGGGTTTTATTCAAGGTCAGCGCGATCCCCTATTTGATATTCCTGTGATTTTACCCAAAGAAACTTGGTTTGGGCCAAACCACCGTACAGGTGAAATTGCCTACGCTACGGCTGTCGATGGTCGAACTGAATTGCATCAACTCAAACCACGTGCATTTCGTGCAGTGACGCCCATTGAGTTCCACAACACCAGCCATTTACAACTGCGTTTTGACCGCATGAACGTACCTGTTTCAGCCCTGCCTTTATTTTATAGTGAAAGTACGGATCGACTTTGGACATCGCAAATTAAAGTCTTACATGAAGGCGCCGATCGGCCACCGCGAATCCGTATCGAGAACCGTACGCCTCCGCATGCAGGCAAAGTGATTTATGTACATCCACCTCGCTCTTCGGCGAGCGCATTATTTAATATGTTTGATTCATTCTTCTAAGGGGGACAGATGCCAAACTCAAATATTCCCCAAGAAATTACCAGTAGCCTAAAAGGCATTTTTACCAACATCAATACAGAACGATTAACGGAAATCTTAATTGCCTTAGTGCTGTGTTTTGTTGGTTTTCTCTTGGCACGTCTGGTTTCAAATACCTTTATCCGAACCATTGGCACCAAGTTTAACGCCCACCAACGGCTGGTCTGGCGACGCGGTATTTTTTACTTTATTTTCCTAATTTTTGTGATGGCCAGCCTCAAAGAGGCTGGTTTTAAACTGAGTGTGTTTTTAGGCGCAGCAGGTATTTTGACGGTTGCTTTGGGTTTTGCCTCACAAACCTCTGCATCCAACTTAATCAGTGGATTGTTCCTAATTGGTGAAGGTTCTTTTGAAATTGGCGACACCATTTCAATCACCCTTATTCGTGGCAATACCATTGAAGGTGAAGTCATTTCAATTGACCTCCTCTCGGTTAAGCTACTCACTCAGGACAACATTTATGTACGACTGCCGAATGAACAACTGATTCGAGCGCCTGTTCACAACCTCTCTAAGTTTCCAATACGGCGTATTCCCATCACCCTAGCGATTAACTTTCATGAGAACATCATTAAAGTACGTGAAGTGCTGATTGATGTGGCTAATAAATATCCTTTGGTGCTTGCAGACCCTAAACCTGCCGTCACCGTCACCGCCTTTCGTGAGTCTTCGATTGAGTTACTGTTTGCCGTGTGGTGTCAGCAAGAACACTTTTTGCAAGTGCGTGATGAAATGCAGGAACGTATTCGTAATGGTTTCTTAGATAACCAAATCGAAATTCCTGTGCCGAAAATGGGTTTTGTCGATCATCCGCTTTCGCGTCCATTATCCAATGAAGAAATTGATCAATATGCCAATGCGCAAGCCTTGAAACGAGAACCGAATATCAAATAAATAGCCTCAGCTCCTTATGATCCCTGCAGACATAAGGAGCTGAATTTGTTTAATTGGTCTTTTCCTCAAGTTCAGGCATCGGTGCAATATACGCAATCACCAACATCACCAAACCTGCACCTAAAAATGAAATCACGCGGGTGAGTGTCCCAATGTGAGATAAGTCAAACAATACCAATTTCAGCGTCACCAGAACTAAAATACAGCCGCCAAAAATCCACAATGAACGCAGGTTGCGTTTGGTTGCCGTCAGCATGCAAATGAAAGCCAAACTAACCCAAAGCAAAGTAAAGCTGAGTTGCACCAAAGCATTTTCCCACATTTTCCAGTCATTATAGGGTGTTAGGAAATAGACATGCAGCGCACGTAGCACCACATAACTACTGAGCCAAAGTAGGCTCGACATCATCAAAATGGCACCCAGACTTTTCTCCAAGCCCTCTTTCATTTGCAAATTCAGCATCCAAATGAAACCAATCAGCATTGCAATACTAACCAAGTCAAATGGGTTGAAAATGGGTAGCCAGTACCCTGCAAAAGCTTGTTGGCTAAAGATCTGAGAACACACGATCCAAAACAACATGAGCACTAAGGTATTGCGTGCTTGCCAAAACTGTCTCCATCGCGTTTGAGTCGATTGTGTGTAGCACCATGCAGCAAAGGCCAGCGGCAAAATGACCATGCTTAAATACGGCATACTTGGAATGAGGGTTAAGCTGGTCAGCGCTAAACTCAGTAAAGCACCCAAACTCACCCACTCCTGCTCATCCTCTACGCCCTGTAACGGGCGGAGCCACAGCAACGTGAGTAATCCACTCGTTAAAGCAAACAATAGCCGGTCTAAACCAGTCGACCACATAATGATGCCATCATGGCTCAAGCCCACCAAGAAAATAAAGGCAACTGCATACAACGGAATCAGGCCAATCCATTTGGGTAATAGCCATGACCAACTGGCTTTACGGTAGAGCAACCATTCATTCAGCACTGTATATAAAAGTACGATGATCAGCAGCGCCATCGTCACCTGACTTTTACTGTGGATTTCATCCAAAAGTAAAATAAACAACATGCTGGTTGCTGAAAGCAGTTGTAAGCAAAAAAAGGCAATGGTGGCAAAAGACAACTGTTGTCTAAAGCGCTCTACACTGTTGGCAACGGCAACCACAGCAAAATAACTCAGACATAGCGCCCAATAGACTTCCGTTGGAAAACGATTGAGCTCCACCACATAGTACAGACTTGAGAGCCCAGCCACGGCCAATAAACCCATCGCCAAATAACGATTCAAGGCGGAATTTCGATATAAGGCATACATAAAGATCAGTGCACCCTCAACACTCCACCCCACCACACCCCATTGATCAGGCAGTAAAATAGGGGGAATCAGCGCCAAGAAGACCAAAGTCAAACTGAGATAACTTTGCGCAATCAGCTCAACGCTATGGGCTCTTTTTAGCAGCTGATAAAGCATGGCATAGAGCGCTGCAAAGCCGAGACTAAAGCCTGCCTGCCAAGTCGTTTCCTCAAAATACATCACATACAAAAAAGCAAAAGCAATAATGGGTGCAGCAAAAATCAAAGCCACATCCAAGATCGGTTTCAACTTAAACTGAGTTAAATCCTCGCGTGCCAACAGTTGGCTATAACGAAAACTCAACCAAATAAAGACCGCACTATGTGCCAAAACCAACACGGCCAGCATGTCTCGCTCAGACGCTTTACCCTGATAAAAGGCATAAGCTCCGCCTACGACCACCGTCATTAAAAAAGCAATTTGGTTAAGGACTTTCCACGGCCTGAACGTGCTTAAAACAGCAACCGCAATATTGATGACCAAATAGTAGGCCACCAGTTCTATCGCAGTGGCATTCCGTATAGGCAAAGTAAAAGGTGCCAAATAAGCAATGATCAGTGCCATCAACGCCAGCTCAATCGACTGCTGTTTTAAACTGAGCCAAAGTGTAAGCGCCATCACCACCACAAAGCACAGGCTTGCAATCACTAAACTTGCAATCACACCGTTGTAGTAAGCAAAAAATAAAGTCAAAAATAAACCTGACAGTCCAAGTGCTTCCAAAGCCAAAGCAAAACTACGGTTCTTTTGTAGGAGCGCATAACCAAAGACCACAACGCCCAGACTTACCGCAGCAACGAGACTCAGTTTAACAGCAAGACTCAACTGCCAATGTTCGGTGGCAAAGCGTAATAATAAAATAAGCCCAATCAGCAGTATCACAATCGCAACTTTTAAGACAGGATTGCCCTGCCAAAGCCAGCGTTTCACTTGCTCACTGAGACTTAAATCATCTGTGTTGTTTAGAGTAGTGGGTAAAGAGGGAGAATTTTCAGATTCTGTGAATCGGTCAGATATCACCTGATATGGCTGTGCTTGCACGGATAACAATAGATATTCTAGATGACGCAACCATCGAAAGAAAAAGAACAACCAGCCACTGATCCCCAATCCAATGAGTCCGCCCCATTGTCCCACCATACCGATCAAAATGACGAAAGCAGCAAGGTAAAGCGGCACTTTTGACGTTGGCTGAAAAGCAATGCCCCGTTGTTCCGCCAACCTCGCACTGGGGTTTTCAATGCTATCGACATAGTGCATAACACTCATGATCAAAGCAATTCCACACAATGCACTCAACAGCGGTACAGCCAGAAACCATGCTGCAATAGCAACAATCGTGAGCCCCATCAACCACATCATGCGAATTTCACGCTGTCCAGTTTGCATCCGTTCTCAATCTCTTTTTCTCATCTTCAAATAATACATCAGCTTGTAGTGCATCTTTAAGCGCATAACCGTAACCATCTATGCCAATCGGTACATCAATACACTTTGTTCTGCGTCAAAATCACGTACAATAAACGGGTTATTTGGATAAGGAATCTTGCAATGCCACCATTTGTCTTGGTCGATGGCTCATACTTTTTATTTCGTGCTTTTCATGCTTTGCCACCGCTCACCACGTCAACTGGCTTACATACCAATGCAATTCGTGGGGCAATTTCTGCCATCCAAAAACTGATGCGTCGTACCCAGCCAACACATATGGCAGTCATTTTTGATACGCCAGAACCAACTTTTCGTCATGTGCTATCGCCAATTTATAAAGGTGACCGCCCAAGTATGCCTGAGGAATTATCAGAACAAATTCCATACTTGCATGCCTTAATTCGTGCTTTGGGTATCCCCTTATACATGCTCCCAGGTGCAGAAGCAGATGACATCATCGGGACTTTAGCCAAACGTGCGGAAGCCGCGGGACAGCAAGTGCTGATTTCCACAGGCGATAAAGACATGGCACAGTTGGTGACCGATAAAGTCACCTTAGAAGACAGCTTTAAAGACAAGCCGATGGATGTGAATGGCGTGTTTGAAAAGTTTGGGGTGTGGCCAAACCAAATTATTGATTATCTGACCTTAATGGGCGATGCCTCTGACGGCATTATGGGCGTTCCGGGTGTCGGGGCTAAAACCGCAGCAAAACTGTTAACAGAATATGGCTCGATTGGTGGCATCTTAGAAAATGTCGATAAAATTAAAGGCAAAGTCGGTCAAAACATCAAAGAACATGCTGATGGCATTGCGCTTGATCATCAACTGGCAAGTATTGTCTGTGACTTAGAGACAGGACTGACCTTTGACGATCTTAAACTCCAAGATCCAAATACTGAAGCCTTACGTTCACTGTATACCGAACTGGAATTCCGCCAGCAGTTACAATCGCTCGATCATCCAAACAATCCCAATAGTGCAACCTACAAACAAGCGACGCAACACATTGCCAAATCAGCACAATCTGAAACCGTCATCAATACAGAAGATCAGGCCGTTCAAAGCAGCGTCGATGACCAACTGGGGCAAGCGAATTACCATACTGTGCTCAGTGCAGAACAGTGGACTCAATTATTCAAACGTTTAAGTACAGAAAAACGTTTTGCCTTTGATACCGAAACCACCAGTTTAGACTATCGCGTAGCACAAATTGTTGGTTTCTCGGTCGCGTTCGATGCGCAAGATGCGTATTACGTTCCACTTGCGCATGATTATGAAAATGCACCTGCGCAGCTAGATCGTGAACAGATCTTGGCGCAAATTAAACCTATTTTAGAAGATGAATCGGTTCAGAAAATCGGTCATCATTTGAAATATGATGCGCATGTCTTAGAAAATCATGGCATTGAACTAAAAGGCTGGTATTTCGATACCATGTTGGCATCTTATGTACTCAATGCTGTGGCGACTCGTCACGGGATGGACGACGTTTCGCGTCTCTACCTCAGCCACTTAACCACGACCTTTGAACAGGTGGCAGGTAAAGGCGCAAAACAAAAAACCTTTAACCAAATTGAGATCGAAACCGCCGCGCACTATGCAGCTGAAGATGCCCATGTGACCTATCGACTGTTTGAAGTGCTCGATGCCAAACTACAAAAGCATCCCGAACTGGTCAATATCTTGCACAATGTCGAAATGCCAGTTGCCCGTGTCCTGACCATCATGGAAGAAAATGGCATTGAATTGGATCTAGGCTTCCTTGACCAACTTGGTGTTGAGTTTGCCAATACCATGGCCAACCTTGAAAGCCAAATTACCGAACTGGCAGGACAAAGTTTCAATGTCAGCTCGCCGAAGCAAGTCGGTGAAATTCTGTTTGATAAACTCGGACTCAAGGGCGGCAAAAAAACCGCAACAGGTCAGTACAGTACCTCTGAAAGTGTTTTAGAAAAGATTGACCACCCAATTACCGAGCTAATTTTGGACTATCGCGGTTTATCCAAACTAAAAAGCACCTATACCGATGGCTTATTAAAACAAGCCAACAGTGATACCCATCGTGTGCATACCAGTTACCACCAAGCACTGACCGCAACTGGTCGTCTGTCTTCGACCGACCCCAACTTACAGAACATTCCTGTGCGTGAGGAAATTGGGCGTCAAATTCGTAAAGCCTTTATTACACCACAAGGTCGCGTATTATTGGCAGCCGATTATTCACAAATTGAACTGCGTTTAATGGCGCATTTCTCACAAGATGAAGCCTTGGTCGATGCCTTTAATCATGGACAAGATGTACACCGTCGTACAGCGGCTGAAGTCTTAGGTGTTGCACTTGAAGATGTCACGTCAGACCAACGTCGTCAGGCCAAAGCCGTCAACTTCGGTCTACTCTACGGCATGTCTGAGTTTGGCTTAACCCGTCAACTCGGTTTTAGCCGCGAAGAATCGCGTGGCTATATTGCGAAATACTTCCAACGTTATCCGGGCGTGCTCGACTATATGGAACGTACCCGTCAAATTGCACGTGAACAAGGTTTTGTCGAAACCATTTTAGGCCGTCGCTTGTATACGCCCGATATTATGGCAAGCAATAAAATAATCAAACAAGCGGCTGAACGTGCCGCAATTAATGCACCGCTGCAAGGTTCTGCTGCGGACATTATTAAAATGGCGATGATTGCAGTTGATCAAATGCTGCCTAAAAATCAAGCCAAAATGCTACTTCAAGTACACGATGAATTGGTTTTTGAAGTCGATGAAAGTATTGCGGATGAACTGGCTTCGAAACTAGCAGACGTCATGCAATCTGTTTTGCAAATTTCTGTGCCATTGTTGGTTGAAGTCGGCAAAGGTCGAAACTGGGATGAAGCCCACTAAAACATTTGCGCCTTTCTCCTCTTAGGAGGAAGGCTGGTATGAAGCTCATTTACCTCCTAGAAGAAATATCAACGTCTTCACCTAAAAATTTCAACCACAAAAAAAGGACTCGCAATCGAGTCCTTTTTTTATTCGCTACAATCTTATAAACCAGTGAGCAGAACAATCGCCACTTCATTCATAATCATTTCAGCAATATACAGCGCTAAGAACGCCACGATTGGAGAAAGATCTATCATGCCCATATTGGGCAACAAACGGCGAAACGGTGCCAATAATGGTTCAGCAAGCTCCTGAATTACTTCGATATAAGGCGAACGTGACTGCGTAAACATCACCACCCAACTTAATATAATTGTTGCAAAAATCAGGTAACGACAGAAACGAATCAAGTCCTGAATCATGGTCACAAAAGTTAAAATAACCAAATGCACAGGACTATTCGGCATCGCTCCAGAGAGATACATGACGCCAAAAATTTTCAGTAAGTACAATAAAACCAAAAGTACTAAAGCCGCTAAGTTAACACGGCCTTTCGCTACATTTGGAAAAATACGACCAAACATATCCACAATTTTTGTGGCTTTTACGGTCGACATCACCACTGGGTTATAAAAGTTAACCGCTGCCAACTGCATGAGAAAGCGGAAGAACACCAGTAAAATTGCAACGTTAATAATGATGCCAAAAATTAGCGCAGAGTTTGCACCCATACTTGAACTTTCCTAAATAAAACGATTATTTGCTACTTTCACTCAGCTCTTGAGCAAGTTCCTGACTTCGCTTTTGAGCAGCAGCCAATGCAGCTTGGATATTTTGTGAAATTTGTGCACGATCAAACACTTCAAGTGCCGCTTGGGTTGTACCATTCGGTGAAGTGACATTTTTACGCAATTCAGCTGGTGTATTTGAGCTCGTGATTGCCATTTGTGCCGCACCCAATGCAGTTTGCAACGTCAACGCCGTTGCTACTTTTTCATCTAGACCGAGGTTTTTACCTGCACGGATCATGCTTTCCATCATATAGAAAAAATACGCAGGACCTGAACCAGACACCGCAGTCACAGCATCAATTTGCGCTTCATCGCCTACCCATAAAGTCAAACCTGTCGCAGCAAGTACTTGGCTCGCCAAATCACGGTCTTCTTTATCTACAGCCTCAGTGGCATATAAACCATGCGCACCTGTTTGTACTAAAGCAGGCGTATTTGGCATCACACGAACAATACGATTAGTGCCAGCTAATGCAGCAATCGTTGCAATTTCAGCACCCGCAACAATCGAAATAATCAACTTACCGTCAAATAAACCGTTTAATGGTTTTAAAACATCGGCTAAAACTTGAGGTTTAACCGCTAAGACCACGACATCGGCTTCACGAATCGCAGATGCATTGTCCTCAGTCACCACCAAGTCTTTTTCAGCCAATAAATGACGAACTTGTTCAACAGGATCAGAAACCGTAATGCGAGTTGAAGGTAAACCACGTGAAATCAAGCCACCAATGAGGGCTTGAGCCATGTTACCACCGCCGATAAAACAAATATTACGATTCAACACTGCGCTCATGATTATTTCTCTATCCTGAATTTTTTAACTAAGCGATTAAATTTGGTTGCCATCCACCCGCTTCACAATAAGCCGACTCGACCAACCAAAATCCTTTAGGCGTAAAAACACCAAGCATAACATTATCTATGCTTAATATTTGTATTGTATGACGTTGCCACGGAAAAATTTGTGCGCTCTGAATGGCTTTTTTCAACGGCCAAGCCCCAACACGCCCATACAAATGCAATTTTTCCCCACCTAAGCGCGGTTTTATCTGTAAAGGCTGCTCCAATAGTGCAGAAGACAGTCCATATTTTTGTGTTTCAATCCGATATTGCCCTGAAGCCAATGCATAAGCTTGATCTAAACTAAAACGCTGCTCAATTGACTCAATAATCTGACATTCTTCCGCCAAATACTCTGCTTTACTGACACGAAAGAGTTGCTGTTGATAACGCACATAATAATATTGGTTCCAATGCAATGCGGCTTGGGCATCCACTTTGGATTCAATCACTTCATCAAACAAGCGTTGCACCATATCAAAAGCTGGACGATACAAATCCTCACCTTTCATCCAAGCGGACAGTAACTGTCGCTGTCTCGGTGCAGATAACTGACGAAATGGGGTTAAATTTAAAACCGCAGCATTCCCGCAACTGGCCCAATCTTGCGCCAACACATCGGCCAAAATCGTTTCGGCATCTTGCATCAAATAACTGGTGCGTGCCAAAGCTTGCTGCATTTTCGGAAAGCGTTGTTCTAAAATTGGCCACAATTCAGCTCGGCACCATGCCCGATCATAACTGGTATCAAAGTTGGTTTGGTCTTGAATATTTCTCAGCTGCATCTCAGCAGCCCACAGCTCAATTTGCTGTCTGGACAAAGCCAATAGAGGACGCCAAATTGTAAATTGTTCTCGTATATCGATGCTCTGCATGGCGGCAAGTCCATGAATTCCCGCACCAGAGAGTAAACGGAGTAAAACGGTTTCGGCTTGATCTTGTTGATGATGGGCGAGAACTAAAATTTCATTGGTAAGAAGATGCTTCTGAAAGGCCGCATAACGTGCACTACGCGCTTGGCTTTCTACATTGCCTAGATCAACATCCACCGCTTGAATCACACATGGGACATCCAAGACATAGCATTGTTCTTGAACAAAGCTACCCCACTGCGGGCTGACATCCTGCAATTGATGATCAATATAGATGGCGCGAATGCGCTTGGGAAATAAATGAGACATCAAATGTAGCAGCAGCATGGAATCCATGCCACCACTACATCCGATTAAAAAATGAGGCTGTTCAGGTGTATCCTGAAACTCAGTTAAGACACTAGCCCTAAATTGTCGCTGCCAAACTTCATTAAACGTTGGTAACGTGCTTCGCATCGTTCATTCGCATCCATTGGTTGCAACTCAGCCAATGCATCTTTTAAAACGGTTTTTAAAGCATGCATGACTTGTTCTGGGTTGAGATGAGCGCCCTCACCTTCATCGACCACATATTCAACAATACCAATTTTCTGTAGTTTTTCCGCAGTCAAGGCCAAAGCTTCGCTGGCTTGTTCTGCTTTTTCAGCTGTTTTCCATAAAATAGATGCACAGCCTTCAGGTGAAATGACTGAATAAATACTATGGGATAACATCACCACACGGTCAGCCACACCAATGCCCAGTGCGCCACCTGAACCGCCTTCACCGAGTACAGTTGCAATTACAGGCACTTTCAAGCTTGAAAGTTGTGCCAAAGAGGTTGCAATTGCTTCAGCCTGACCGCGTTCTTCTGCACCCACACCTGGATATGCACCCATGGTGTCAATAAAGGTAAAGACGGGTAGATTAAAACGTTCAGCCATATCGAGTAAACGTTGTGATTTACGGTAACCTTCTGGGTTACTCATACCAAAGTTATGTTGTAACTTTTCACGCGTACTGCGACCACGGTGTTGACCCACAATCATGACTGGCTGACCATCAAAGCGAGCTAATCCACCGATCATTGCACCATCATCACCAAATAAGCGATCACCATGCAAAGCATCAAATTCGGTAAAAATTTCACTCACATAATCTAAAAATTGCGGACGCTCAGGATGACGTGCAATTTGAACCGTCGTCCATGCTTTGGATTGCGCAGCTTTATTCTTCATAGCTCAACCATAAATCCCTAATTGACCAATTTATTCATCGACAAATTGTTCTGATTGGATATCCAGCTCAACATCCCAATGCTTAAATTGCGCTTGCTCATCATGCAAGTCTGCAACCAGCAAAGGCCATTGCGCGGCATTACCAGAAACACTCAGTTGCCATTGTTGCGCATTGCCTACTGTTAATTCAATGGCAGGAAGCATCTGATCGCTACGACTATGATTCAGTAAAACAGCGAGGCGAAGTAACAAACACAGATAGACTAATTTGTTGCCGCCAACCTTCATCACATCGACACGCGCGTCACTGCGCAGCTTACGACGGTGATGGGCCACCAAATGCGACAGATGGTTTTGATCAATTTGTGAGAAGCCCGCAATGTCAGAATGTTGCAATAAATATGCGCCATGACGATGGTAGCCCGCATGACTAATCGCTAAACCAATTTCGTGCAGATAAGCTGCACGACGCAGTAAATCACTGTCTTCTGTGGTTAATTTCAGTAAATCCGCCACACCATCAAACAAATGCTGAGCCATATTCACGACCCGTTCAGCTTGTTTTGGATCAGCGTTATAGCGTCCCATTAACGCTTGTACAGAACGATCTCGAATATCTTCATGTTGAAAACGTCCCAGCAAGTCGTACATCACCCCTTCACGCAGGGCACCATCTGAATACACCAGTTTATCCAGTTCAAGTACATCGAAAATGGCATAAAGTATAGCGATTCCGGCTGGCAAAACTGCTCGACGGTCTTCTTTTAGGCCATCAAATTCCATCTCAGCGACATGTTTATATTTGAGCAATTTTTCTTTGAGCTTATCTAAACCGTCACGGGTGAGTTCTTCTTTTTCATTACTCCAACCCATATTCACGGTAATTTGACGACACGCTTTAATGGTTCCACTCGAACCGACCACCGTATCCCAACCCGCTTCTTTATAGGTATTGGCAATACCAGACAGCTCCTTACGCGCTGCTACCACAGCTTTATCAAAACTTTTTTGGTTAATTTCACCGTCGACAAAGAAGGCTTTTGTAAATGCTACACAGCCCATTTGTAAAGATTCGGTATGAATGGGCTCAAATTCTTCACCAATAATCAGCTCTGTCGACCCCCCACCAATATCAATCACAAGACGGCGTCCACTGTTTACCATGGTATGAGATACACCTAAATAAATCAGACGAGCCTCTTCACGACCTGCAATAATTTCGATGTGCTTCGGCAAAATTTCTGCCGCTTTTTGAATAAATTCATGTCCATTTTTGGCTTGGCGTAGCGCATTGGTCGCCACAATTCTTAAACGATTCGGCTGAACCGAACCTAAACGTCCGACAAAGCGAGATAAACAGGCCAAACCACGCTGCTGTGCGGCTTCTGTTAAGTTTTTGTTTTCATCTAAACCCGCTGCTAACTGTACTTTTTCTGACATTGACGCAACTTTTTTCACTTCGCCATGGTCCACTCGTGCAATCGCTAAGTGGAAGCTGTTCGACCCCATATCGATGGCAGCAAGTAACTCTTCATCAATTAAAAAATCAGACATGATTTAATATAAACCTATACAGAATTGTGCTTAGATTAATTCACCTCCATGCAATTTAAAAGCCATTTATGGTCAGAAATTGACGAGCTTTTAAAATTTCAGCATATATGACAATTGTGTTACACGATCAGTAACATCGTGAGCATCAATTAGACAAACTCAAACTAAAGGTTGAAAATTTAGGAATCCATCTACTCAGTGATAGCAGGCTATGACATACTATTAGCCATAAAACTATCCAAAAATTGAAACTGGAGTTATCCATGTCTGGCAATATCGTAAATACAACTGATACAAACTTCGACGCTGATGTACTGCAATCAGACGTTCCTGTGCTCGTTGACTTCTGGGCAGGTTGGTGTGCACCGTGTAAAGCCATTGCACCTGTATTAGAAGTATTGGCGAACGAATACGAAGGTAAAGTGAAAATTGTTAAAGTTGACGTCACTGCTTGTGAAGCAACGGCTGTGAACTATAACATCCGTAACATTCCTGCATTACTGATGTTCAAAAATGGAGAAGTTGTCGCTCAACAAGTGGGCGCTGCACCAAAATCGAAACTAACGGCTTTCATTGAAGAAAACATTTAAGCATCTGTTTAGATCAAAAAATGAAATACGCTGTTTAAACAACAGCGTATTTTTTTCGGCTATAAATTGACAAGTCTAACTTTCTCTCTTATATTGCATGATCAAGAGATAAAGGATTATTCAATCCTGCCATTTTCTTAAAAGACACAACACATAAGATCGCCGCTCGGCAATACAAATTGTTTTGACACATTTTTCTTTAAACAATGAATCAGTCCTCTGAATTGTTATTGTGCAAATACAATTGCGTTACTTCATTGCATGTCTGCGGCTAAATGTTGCTTCCTTTTCATCCTGTATTTTAGAATTTTTGATTCTTATCTGACCTCCTATGAATTTAACCGAACTCAAGAAAAAACCGATTGGCGAACTCATCAAAATTGCCGAATTTATGGGCCTGGAAGGAATGGCCCGTAATCGTAAGCAAGACATTATTTTTGCCATCTTAAAGCGCCATGCGATGAATGGCGAAGAGATCTTTGGTGATGGCGTTTTGGAAATTCTGTCAGATGGCTTCGGCTTCTTACGCACTGCAGCGGGTTCTTACCTTGCAGGTCCAGACGACATTTATGTTAGTCCATCGCAAATTCGTCGTTTCAATCTACGGACTGGCGACACCATTACAGGAACCATTCGTCCACCGAAAGAAGGCGAACGTTATTTTGCACTGTTAAAAGTGAACCAAATTAACTACGACACTCCTGAAAACTCACGCAATAAAATCTTGTTTGAAAACCTAACACCACTTTTCCCAACCGAGCAATTGGTGATGGAACTTGGTAATGGGACGACAGAAGATTTAACCGCACGTGTGGTTGACTTGGTTGCACCTATCGGTAAAGGCCAACGTTCAATTATCGTAGCACCGCCAAAAGCGGGTAAAACCATGTTGTTACAAAATATCGCTCAGTCGATCGTGCGTAACAACCCTGAATGCTTCCTCATCGTTCTTCTGATTGATGAACGTCCTGAAGAAGTGACAGAAATGGAACGTACTGTTCGTGGTGAAGTTATTGCATCAACGTTTGATGAATCTCCAGCTCGTCACGTGCAAGTAGCTGAAATGGTAATTGAAAAAGCTAAGCGCTTGGTTGAACACAAGAAAGATGTTGTCATCCTTCTCGACTCAATTACCCGTTTAGCACGTGCTTACAACACCGTTGTTCCTTCATCTGGTAAGGTTTTAACTGGTGGTGTGGATGCACATGCGCTGGAACGCCCTAAGCGTTTCTTCGGTGCAGCACGTAATATTGAAGAAGGTGGCTCACTAACCATCATTTCTACAGCTCTGATTGAAACAGGCAGTAAAATGGATGAAGTGATCTACGAAGAGTTTAAGGGTACAGGTAACCAAGAAATTACACTGGATCGCCGTATTGCGGAAAAACGTGTCTTCCCTGCGATGAATATCAAAAAGTCGGGCACCCGTCGCGAAGAGCGCTTAATGTCTGAAGACAATCTACGTAAAGTTTGGATTTTACGTAAGTTACTTCATACCCAAGATGAACTTGCAGCAATGGAGTTCCTACTTGATCGCATGAAAGAAACTAAAACCAACGATGATTTCTTTGATCAAATGAAGCGTAAAGCGACCAGCTAATCCGACCTGCTTCACCTAAAAAGGCTGTCTTAACGACAGCCTTTTTATTTGGTTGACTTAGCTTACACAAAGCAACATTTCATCCGATTCTCTGTAAACTTATTTGCAAGTTTTTGATAAACAAAAATTTGAAATAAAAAATCTTCATCTTTTTAAATGTTTATTCAGTACTTCTCCAATACAAACCTCATCATTGATTGTTATTTTCTGTTAAAAAAGCCCTGTTTTTAGACCTTTTTTATCACTTTTTTCATCCCAGCTAGTAGCAATTCAAAATGCGCAGTGATAGCATATTTGCAGACCAGTTAGGCTGCTCCTGCATTGTTAGTCCCTAGCAAAATTAGGAACAATAAAAGCACACAACAGACTAACGTCGGTTTTTTTTAATCTCATATTTTAGAGAGTGATGCCATGTTATTCAAAAAAATTGCTATTGCTGCTGCAGTTGCTACTACTTTAGCTTTCGTTGGCTGTGCTAAGAAAGAAGAAGCTCCTGCTGCTGAAGCTGCATCTGAAGTTGCTGCTGCATCTGAAGCTGTTGAAGCTGCATCTGAAGTTGCTGTAGACGCTGCTGCTGCTGCTTCTGAAGCTACTGTTGCTGCATCTGAAGCTGTTGAAGCTGTTGAAGCTGCCGCTTCTGAAGCTGCTCACTAATCCTTTAGATTAGTCAGTAAAAAAGAGAGCCCTTGGCTCTCTTTTTTTACGCTCAAAATTTATCAAAAAACGACATTCCATTATCTGGCAAGAATTGAATCAGCCAAACAATCACCAAAAATTCTAAGCAAAAAAAAGCAGATCAATCGATCTGCTCATTTCCCACACGCTGGCGGAATTTCTGCCCTGCGCGGAAGGTTACTACACGGCGTGCAGAAATCGGAATTTCTTCACCCGTTTTCGGGTTACGACCTGGACGTTGACGTTTATCACGCAACTCGAAGTTACCGAAACCAGAAAGTTTAACTTGCTCACCAGAGATTAGCGCTTGGCTAATCTCGTCAAAGAACAACTCGACCATTTGCTTAGCTTCACGACGGTTTAAACTCGTGAGCTCACTTAGATGGTCAGCCATTTCCGCTTTTGTTAATGCTGTCATGAAGCCCTCAATGTCGCCTGATAAGTGTTTTCCAACACTTGTAAAATATGATCCATACCGGATTTAATTTCAGCATCTTCAAGCGTACGTGATGGGTGTTGCCAAAGAAGTGCAAATGCCAATGAGCGCTTACCGTCTTCAACACCTTGCCCAGTGTACACATCGAATAACCAAGTCGAGTCTAAAAGCTCACCACCTGTTTTTTCGATAAGTTGCTGAATTTCACTTACATTTATCTTATCACTAATTAAAAGCGCAATATCACGTCTAACCGACGGAAAACGTGATAATTCTGTAAAATTAGATACATAAGTTTGCAAAACAGCCGATTGATCAAGTTCAGCCACCCAAGTTGTGCTCAAATCCAATGCATCTTCTAAAGATGGATGTAATCGACCAAAGTAACCAATAGATTGACCATCGACTAAAACCTCAGCAGACTGTCCTGGATGCAACCAGCTACGCTCAGAACGAACATAGTCTACTTGCACACGACCTGCTGCCAATACTTCTTCAATTTCACCTTTGAAATCAAAGAAATCCATAGCTTGAGGTTTAGCATGCCAAGTTTCTGAAGTTTTTGCACCTGTTGCAATCACTGCAAGGGTAGGAATTTGTTTCAAATCATGAATAGATTCAGCGTCTTGATAGTCAAAGCGTAAGCCTAGTTCAAAGAAACGTACACGACTTTGTTGGCGGTTTACGTTGTATTGCACACAAGGAATCAAACTAGAGAGCAGTGTTGAACGCATCACCGCTAAATCGCTTGAAATTGGGTTAGCCAAAGCCAAAGGATTCACAGCCGCATTGAGTTGCTTCTCAAGCTTTAAGTCTGCAAAGCTAAAGCTAATCGCTTCTTGATAACCCAAAGTCACGAGGGTTTGACGAAGCTGAGCTATTTCAAATTGGTCTTGATATTGAGCCAATTTCGCTTCAATTTTTGGCAAACTGATTTGAATATTGTCATAACCATGAATACGCGCAACTTCTTCAATCAGGTCTTGGTAGATCGCCATATCATAACGGTGTGAAGGCGGCACTACAGACCACTGGCCTTCTGCTTTAACCGTCACAGCACAACCTAAACGGGTTAATGCATCCGCAATAAATGCAGCATCTACGCGATAACCCAACAGTTGATCGACTTGTGTTTGTTCTAGCTCAATCGCTTCGCGCCTAGGCAAAACTTCAGCTTGTTCAGCAACAGTAATCGGACCAAATTCACCACCCGCCAAATCAGCAATCAATTGTGATGCACGATGCATTGCCAGCATTGGTAGTTCAAAATCCACGCCACGCTCATAACGCTGTGATGCATCGGTATGTAAGCCAAAGCTACGGGCACGACCTGCAATTGCTAATGGGGCAAAGAATGCAGACTCTAAGAAAATGTCTTGGGTTTCATCGGTAACAGATGAAGACAAGCCACCCATGATGCCTGCAATCGCTAATGCTTTTTCATCATCCGCAATCACCATGACTTTTTCATTGAGCTCAACTTCTTGTTCATTCAGTAGAACCAATTTCTCCGCCGTATTCGCTTGACGAACTTGGACTGAACCTTGAATTTTTGCTGCATCAAAAGCATGGAGCGGTTGACCCAACTCCATCAGTACATAGTTGGTAATATCAACCAAAATACTATGCTGACGAATCCCTGAGCGAACCAAAGCACGTTCCATCCATTCTGGGGTTGCGGCTTTGGTATTCACGTTTTTAATCACACGACCCAAATAGCGCGGGCAGCCTTCAGTGCTCACCACCACTTTTTTCTCATCGGCAATGGTCGCAGCAACGGCATTAATTTCAGGTGTAGTCACAGTCAGTTGGTTAATTACCCCAATTTCACGGGCAATACCACGAATACTGAAACAGTCACCACGGTTTGGCGTGATGCTGATATCAATGACATGATCATCTAAATTTAAATATTCACGAATATCCACACCGACAGGTGCATCAACGGGCAGCTCTAAAAGGCCATCAATTTTGTCTTCTAGATCAATTTCAGATGCACCACACAACATCCCTTGTGATTCAATGCCACGAAGTTTGCCTTTCTTGATTTTGAAATCGCCTGGAAGCACAGCACCAATGGTTGCCACTGGGACTTTCATACCAACCCGTACGTTTGGTGCACCACAAACAATTTGTAAAGGTTCCCCTGAACCAATATTCACTGTGGTCACACGTAAACGGTCTGCATCAGGATGTTGCTCTACCGTCAACACTTCACCAACAACCACGCCAGTGAACGGTTTTGCCGCAGGCGATAAATCATCGACCTCTAAACCCAACATGGTCAGTTGATCAGATAAAGTATTGCTATCAACGGCTGGATTAACCCATGTACGCAACCAATTTTCGCTAATTTTCATTTTGTTAAAAACCTATAAATCTAAATTTTTGAATCCCCCTCTAACTCCCTCTTTTGGAAAAGAAGGAGAACCCCGAGTCATCACAAATAACTCCTCTCCTTCAAGGAGAGGCTGGGAGAGGTATAAATCTGTTTAAGCAAATTGGCGTAAGAAACGCACATCGTTTTGGTAGAACATACGTAAGTCATTGATGCCATAACGAAGCATCGCAAAACGTTCCACACCTAGACCGAAAGCAAAGCCTTTGTATTTTTCAGGATCAATCCCTGCTGCCTGCAAGACATTTGGATGTACCATGCCACAACCAAGCACTTCTAACCATTTACCACGCTCATCCATAATATCCACCTCAGCACTTGGCTCTGTGAATGGGAAATAAGATGGACGGAAACGCACTTTTAAGTCTTTTTCAAAGAATTCGTTTAATAGATTAACCAACAAACCTTTCAGTTCTGCAAAGCTGGTATTTTCAGCGACATACAGACCTTCAATTTGATGAAACATTGGCGAATGCGTTTGGTCAGAGTCACAGCGGTATACACGACCTGGACATACAATACGAATCGGGGGTTGCTGGGTTTCCATGGTACGAATCTGCACACCAGAAGTATGGGTACGTAACAAATGTGTCGCATCGAAATAGAATGTATCGTGCATTGCACGCGCAGGGTGATGCCCTGGAATATTTAAAGCTTCAAAATTGTGGTAGTCATCTTCAACTTCTGGCCCAGTTTCAATCACAAAGCCCGCTTTGGTAAAGAACTGACAAATACGCTCTTGTACTTGAGTAACGGGGTGAATACTACCAATCGTTTGACCACGACCCGGTAAAGTAATATCCACCGTTTCACTTGCAAGTTTTTGCGCCAACGCCGCTTGTTGTAATTGTGTTTGGCGTTCAGTTAAAGCACCGGTAATCGCTTCGCGGACTGCATGAATTTGCGCACCAAAATTTTTACGCTCTTCAGGGTCCATTTTACCTAAAGCTTTTGATTGCTCAGCGAGCTGGCTTTTCTTACCCGTAAACTGCACTCGTACTTGATCGAGTGTAGCAAGGTCCTCTGCTGCTGCAATCGCAGCAAGCGCTTCAGTGGTCAGGGCTTCCAGTGACATAGTAACTCTCAAAGCAACAATTTATAAAATTAATAAAACCCCATATTCTATCAGTTTTTAAGCACGTTGATGAAGCTCTACGATCAGGAAAATTTGTTTAGTACATGGTTTTATAATCAGGTTAAGATAGGGCCATCACAGAAGAGAACAACAAACGATGTCGCTTGATCCTATTTGGCAACAACAACTTACTTTAGTGACTTATGGCAATGAATATTTACGCCACAACCTAAGTTTCCAACGTTGGTTAGAACATGCCATTTTTGACCGACATTGCTTTCAGTTCCGTGACCTAAATAGCCAACATTTACTGGCTCAGCATTTTCAGGTATGGCTTGAAGCCTTAAAAAAACAAGGGGTCAAACAGCTCAGTCTGCATAGCTCAACATTGCTAGCAGATGAAAAGAACCCCAACTCAAATATTGAACTCCTCGCTACACCACATATTATTGTGAGCCATCAAGCACAGCAAAAAACTGCTTGGATTTTTGGTAAAGAACTGGCTGAGTGGTACAGCGCTGAACATGATTTTATAGTTCCAAAGGCACAACAAAGCTCAATCCGTAGCGAAAATTTATGGCGTTTTGAACTGAATCACAAACTCAGCAAACGCATTGAAGCGGATTTACAAACGCCGAAATGGGATGAAATCGAGAACTTTACCGAACAAGAACTATTTAGTGCGCCATTTGCACAAGATTTAGTAGAGCCAGAGACGGCAAACTTACCTTACTATGGGCAACAAGATGCCACAGATGCAGTCCACCGTCTCGCTCTTTTACCAACAGATTACGCTGCTGATTATGCACACCAAACGCTGTATCGTTTAGATACACTATCAGCATTGATCCAGACTAAGATTCAACATCCTTATAATGCAGAAGGCCAAGTACTCACGCCAGATGAGCAATTGAACTTACGTCATTTTGAGCAAAAGATTGATGATTTAAGTACCAAGTTTATCGTAAAAGTGGCCAATCACTATCAAACCGCGCAGCTCACACCCAAAGACACAACTACACCACTGGATGCACGTAATCATCCAACACCTAAATTAAGTGCGATAGAGAGCAGGCCTCATGAAATACACCATAAATCGGGGAAAACTGGGGTGTTTGCTTTAATCGTGATTACGATTTTGATCTGCCTAGTTGGCTATTATTTTGGCTTATAAGTTATTACCGAGATATCTAAGCGCTCCTCTCAATGAGCGCTTTTTTATGGATTCAATTTCTTTAGGCAGTAATTAGAAGATTGAAGGGCCGAATCTTGATTTGTACCTTATGCTGATTGGCATGTTGATTAATATAATGATTAACCGAAACAACCTCCCCCTCTAGCTCCGCATCAGGTCCATACATAATTTTGACTGACTCACCTTTTCTGGGAATCATTTGTAATTCCACCGTGATACTTCCCTGTCCCATTCCAGTAATTTCTGCAAGCATATCCCGCTCCTTTTCTTTTTAATCTTTTTATTTATTAGGCATCGACCACCTTTGAGATTAAAGCAGATTTATGTAACTAAAGCTTAGAGGTTCATCTTAATCGCTGAGTATGCACTGCTATTCTCTGATTTAAACGCTAAGCTTTTCAACAGCCAACTGATCTAAAAAATGACTCACCTGCTTCGGTGTCTTTAAATGAATCCACTGTATATGTTGATATTCAGGCATCTGCATCATTTTTAGGTATTTCTGTCGGTTTTTAGCATGTGTTTTAATCATCCACCAAATAATCGAGTCCCGACCAAACATCCGCAGCAAACTTTCCCGATTATTCGAGTTTTCCCATAAATCCTGTTGTGCCCATGCCCGCTGAACCGCACGCTTCACAGAACGGTAAAGGTTGACTGGAAAAGGTAAGTCCAACCAAATGACAGTATCAATTTCCGCCCATTTCACAGGAATGGCGCGGGTATAGTTACCATCGATCACATAGCCCTGTGTCGCCTTCTGTACTTCTGCCTCAATCTTGGCAAAGAACACCTCATCGGGACATTCTTGCCAGTCATCAAGCCAAAATAGATTATCCAACTCGATATAATGCAAATCTAACTTTTCGGCCAAAGCTCTGGAAAATGTAGATTTGCCTGTAGCAGAAGTTCCTACAACATTGATTCTTTTCATAACCATCTACCAAGACTCGAAAAGAGTTAAAAAAACTATATCTAGAAGTTTCAATACTTAAAACATTATTAGCAATAAAATTACAATTAAAGTAATAGCCTAAAAACGTAAACACCGATATTCTCTGCACCGACAAAACAATAATTTTTAGTATTTATTCAATTAGTAAAATATAGTTATCGGAATTAAAAAGTGTACCTAAATAGAGCTTATCGCCAAATTGCATTTGTGAGTTATGGAAATGAATATTTAAATGGTGCGGTTGATACAGAGATCCTAGATAGGCATCCATTATTATTCAACCATTTTCCAATATTACGTGATACTAAATACGGTACGCTTTTATGCGGTTCTGCTTCACATCTCTTAAGTAGGTTACAAGAATCCGGAGCCATAAAACTGAGTTTACATGTTGCTCAAGACTTGCATATGGAACTCAATGACTCTTCGATTTTTTATTTTTCAACCGATGAAGAAAGTTTCTGTATTGTTGTGCATTATCCTCATAATGAATATAAAGTTTTAATCCATAGCGATGAAACACCAACATGGCAAAGTTTTGATGAACATGGAAACAAAGATTTTTATAATTATTCCAATTATTACCAAAATGTAGAGGCATACACGTTACACCACCCATCCCCTCAAGCAATTTCTACTATAGAACAAGACTTAAAGCCAATCAATTGGGATACTTTTTTTAAAGACACAGAAGCACGTCTTTATTTTAATGATATGGCAAAACAATATGGCAGTTATCCAATTCCATTAGATATCAATAATTGCTATGTCGGCGATTTATTCAATGATTCTATAAAAGAGCAGTATCCGATATTTCCATTCACTATCCGAAAAAATTACGCTTCGAATTTGATAGAAAATACAGCTTTATTAGAACAGCAATATTCCGCTGCATCACATTCAAAAAATGAATATTCCGATTATATTCAAATGAATAATAACGAAAGGGATACTTTTTCAGCAGCCTATAATCAACTGACCCTACTCCGCCCACTAATCTTTAAACACTGTGCAAATCAATATCAGTTTTCAGACATTAAAAATTGTAATTACTTGTCCAATATTCCAGAAACAACAAAAAATTCTTCTTTTTCTATTGAAAAAAATACCGTTCAAATTCGGACATCTAACGATGTAGTAGAAAACACCGCACACCTAAAAGACATAGAACATCAAGTAGAAACAAAGTGCGTAGCTGTAAGCTCTTTTAATTTATTCAAAATCATGAAATTTTTATGGCACATCATTTGGTGTTACTGTGCATTGTGGACTTTGGCTTTCTATTCCGTATCATGGGGAAATACTTTTATACTAACGATTGCATTTTTATATGCACTTTATAAAAGCATCATTCATTCAAACAATAAAAAAGACCGCTAAAAAGCGGTCTTTCTTTAAGTCTTAAAGACTTATGCAGCTAATGCATCTTTAGCTTTAGAAGCTAAAGCAGCAAATGCAACTGCGTCATGCATAGCGATGTCAGCAAGTACGCGACGGTCGATAATCACTTGAGCTTTTTTCAAGCCAGCGATCATACGGCTGTACGATAAACCATTTAGACGAGCACCAGCATTAATACGCGCAATCCATAGAGCACGGAATTGACGTTTTTTCTGACGACGGTCACGGTAAGCGTATTGACCCGCTTTGATTACTGCTTGGAACGCTACGCGATATACGCGTGAACGAGCGCCGTAGTAACCTTTAGCACGAGCAAGAATTTTTTTATGACGGCGATGAGCCTGTACACCACGTTTTACACGAGCCATTTATAATCTCCTTAGATGTATGGGCACATACGACGAACTGAAGCAACGTCACTCACGTGAACCATTACACAGCCGCGTAATTGACGAATACGCTTAGCAGATTTTTTGGTCAAAATGTGGCGTTTGAACGCTTGTTTACGCTTGAAACCGTTAGCAGTAGCTTTAAAACGCTTAGCTGCACCACGGCGAGTTTTCATCTTAGGCATAACAACCTCTTTTGAACACCTGTTCGGAACGTTTGCACCATTGCAAAACGACCTGCAGGTAAGGGAGCGAATATTCTAATCGAACTTTGTCTAAAACAAAAGCAAATAATCAACAATAAAAGCAAGCTTAGTTTATTTCCCGATAAGCTTTAAGCGATGAATTTATAACCGAGGTTTAGTCCAAGTCGTATAATGCCTCATCCATTCCATACTGTACCCTTATGAACGCTACACAGGATGCTTTTGCCGCACTCCGATACCGAGACTTCTCTCTTGTTACACTCAATCAATTTTGTCTGACGCTTGCCATTTTGATTCAGGAAATTATTGTGGCGTATTCTTTGTATAAAATTACCAAAGATCCTCTCACTCTAGGTTTGATTGGTCTGGCAGAAGCAATCCCCTTTATTGCGCTCTCCTTATGGGGCGGCTATTTTGCCGATCGCTTTAATAAGCAAACCATCATGAAAATCTGCTTATTCTTTGCCATTCCTCTACCCTTGGTTTTATGGGGGGTATTTCATGCTTATGGCTTAAAGCAAATTGAACTCTCCACCCTGTCATGGGGTGTCTATGCCGTGATCTTTGGCCTAGGAACAATTCGAGGTTTCTATAATCCATCCGCAACATCTCTCAAACCCTTTTTAATTCCTCGGGAAATTTATGCCAATGGTGCTACAAGGACCACCATTGGTTGGCAAAGCGGGGTGATTATTGGGCCAATACTGGGTGGGTTGATGTTAGCCTTTTTAGGCCGTGAAACCAGTTTCATCAGTGTGGCGGTACTGCTCAGCCTATGTTTCTTACTCGTCAATCTTTTAAGCAAACGCACTTTTCCTAAAATTGAAACGGAACGTGTACTACAAAGTTTAGGTGAAGGCTTTCGCTTTATTGCTAAAACTAAAATCGTCCCCTGGGCTATCTCACTCGACTTAGTCTCGGTGCTGTTCGGCGGTGTGATCGCTTTACTCCCGATCTTTGCTGAAGATATTTTGAAAATTGGGCCTGAAGGCTTGGGCTATTTACGGGCAGCGCCATCGATTGGTGCACTCATCACCATGATTGCGCTGACGCGTTTTCCGCCCACCCGACATGCATGGCGCAATATGCTGCTTGCTGTTGCAGGTTTTGGCCTATTCACCTTATTGTTCGCTTGCTCAAATTACCTCTGGCTGTCTTTATTTGCTCTTGCGATGACGGGTTCATGTGACAGTATTTCAGTGGTAATTCGTCAGACCATTTTACAAATTTACCCTCCTGAGAATATGCGAGGCCGTGTTGCAGCGGTAAATGGCATGTTTGTGTCGAGTAGCAATGAACTGGGGGCATTTGAGTCAGGTCTTGCAGCAAAATATTTAGGCCTGTGATTGCAACGGTTTTTGGCGGCAGCATGACGCTCTTGGTGGTCGCACTCAGTTGGGCTAAAACCAAAGACTTATTTGGTGTAGACATCACCCAAGCTGAGCAAAAATAGTTTTAATTTAACAATATAACTTGCGAGTCTTTCTAATTCAGGAAATACTCGCAACAATTATTTAAGTCATGCGCACTGGATGCGTTATAAAAGAAATCGACCATATGAAACCACTCTTCTTGCTCGCATTATCTACACTGCCCCTTCATCTCAGTCATGCAGCTCAGCCACCATTAGAACTCACCATTCAAAAAAGTTCAGCTCAATCGGCGCATTTGACCACGCGTATTCAATGGGTAGATTTTCCCAAACCCCAATATAAAAATAGTGATTTAAATCAACAAAACCGTGCAGCAATTATTCGTGTGTATGCAGATGAAACAGGTGATGTAACCAAAGCGACAGTCCAAGAAACGACTGGACTCAAAGCTTTAGATGAAAAGCTGGTAAATGCCGTGCTTCAAGCCAAAGTAAAACCGTTTATAGAGGACGACACCGCTTTAGCTATCATTGGTTATCAAGTTTTTAATTTAAACTTAACCCCAGATGATGCCGAAGCATGCAACTATAGCTTTGACTCGAAAAACTGGCGTGCACAACAGCAGCAGCAAAAAGTGCCTTTTCAATATCAGGCTCAACCTAAGCTTGCTCTAGATTCAACGCAGTTGAATAGTCATGACCGTCAAATTAAATTTAGCTTTAAAGCCGATAAACACGGCAACATTAAGAAGCCAAAAATTACAAAGGGTTCAGGTATTTACGCGCTTGATCAACAAGTTTTACAAGCCGTTTCAAATAGCAAAGTCAGTGTTAAACGCACAGCAAGTACACTGTGGCTCTATAAAAAGTCTAAATTTAAAGATGCGATTGAATTCGATCTAAATGCTTGTCGTTAAAAATTTAGCATGACACGAGTTCTCACTCACTCGTGTCATCTCTCTATATAAACTTTGAACCCATTCAGCACATATAAGCATGTGGCCAGTTGGTCTCTGAAAATAATTAGAACTGACTAAACATCCAATACACAAAAAGATAACGCCCTATTTTCGCAATACTCACCATCACGACAAAACGAACAAAGTTTTCTTTGAGTAATCCTGCAATGAGGGTAATCGGATCACCAATAACGGGCACCCAACTGAGCAATAAAGACCAAAAACCATATTTTTGATAAATGCCCTGCGCCTGCAACATCTTTTGCTCTGAGACGGGAAACCATTTTTTATTTTTGTATTGCTCAACTTTCAAGCCGAGCCACCAATTCACACAGCTACCTAAAATATTACCTAGGCTTGCAACTGCTACCAACAACCACACTGGATACTGCGTCTGAGCCAACAATCCCACCAAGACTGCTTCTGACTGTAACGGCAGCAGTGTCGCTGCCCCAAAAGCAGAAAGGAAAAGTAGTCCTAAGGCCCACATCATTTTATGATTTTAAACCCAGCTTTTTCTTGGTTGAGCTATAAGCAAAACTTGACCAGATCAGTGCCAAAATCAACAAAGACCAACGTGACCATGAATATTTATCGGCAATCGGTTCAATTGCAGCACGCAGTACCACCTGATCTTTGGTATTCAGCAGTTCAATGATTTTTTGGATGTGTACCGCTTCAGCTACAAATAGCACCAAACATCCTGCAATCCCCACAATAATACTGAGATAGATTTTAGGATTCGCTTCAATAATACGGGTTAAATTGAGGAAAAACTCTTTTTTCATTACGCTGATGTCCAAACAACCTTTCAACAAAAAAGCCACCCATCGGTGGCTTTAAAGAATGGCTTATACCTTGAAGGCACTAAGCTTAACACAGTTCAAGTCACCGCTTCTGTAACTAATTAACTTGAAGCGCCAACGCACGCTGAACTGCAGGACGCGCTTGAATACGCTCCATATAAGCCTTCACATTTGGATAGTCATTTATATCAATTTGCTGCCACTCATAACGCAAAATCCATGGAAAAATTGCCATATCCGCTATCGAGTACTCGCCAGCCACATAGTTTTGACCAAAAAGCTGCTTGTCTAGTACAGCATACAAGCGCTTGGTTTCATTGACATAGCGTTCAGTTGCATATGCAATACGTTCGGGAGCAAATTTACTGAAGTGATGGTTCTGTCCAAGCATTGGACCAAAACCACCCATTTGCCACATCAACCACTGCTCAACTTCAACACGAGACTGTTCATCGCTTGGGTAAAACTGTCCTGTTTTACGCCCTAAATACTGCAAAATCGCCCCTGACTCAAACACAGAAATGGCTTCACCTTTAGGACCATCTTGATCCACAATCGCAGGGATTTTATTGTTGGGTGAAATGCGTAGAAAGTCGGGTTGAAACTGATCATTTTCTAAAATATTGATGGGAAAGACTTGATACTCCAAACCCATCTCTTCTAATGCGATGCTAATTTTATGTCCGTTGGGTGTTCCCCAATAGTACAAATCGATCATGTGGTTATCCTGTTACTTTTCTCGTTTTAGTTCATATTGTCGAGGTTTGATACTGTTTATAACATGATTCCAGCCTAGAAACATTAGGTTAAACTGAAATTGAAATCTTAAAATATGCATGACTAGCTTCATATAAATAGAATAATTATCAACCAAAGAGAATTTTTAAAAAAATCTTATTTTTTAATCTTGAAATTTCACAGAGCATCCAAATATTAAAAGTACAGCAAACATCCACACCGATTATTGCTGTGACAACCATGCTAATTGAGTCGCATAGGTTGCTTATTTATATCACTTTTCCTAATGATGGAGGTTTTATCAATGAGTAATTTAAGCTTAATGCCATTATTCCGTCGTAGTATCGGTTTTGACCGTTTAAACGATTTGTTTGATCATGCAATGCTCAGTGAAGCACCACATTATCCTGCGTACAATATTGAAAAAGTCGGTGATGATCACTACCGCATTGTCGTAGCTGCGACTGGTTTTAACCAAGATGAGCTCGCGATTGACTTAGAGAATCAGGTACTTAATATTTCAGGTCAACATGCTGATCAGACCAAAGACAATCATGCTGAGTTCTTGCATAAAGGTATCACACAGCGTTCATTTAAATTATCCTTACGTTTAGATGAACACATTGAAGTACAAGAGGCCAATTATGAAAATGGTTTACTCACCATCCAGCTACGACGGATTGTTCCAGAAGAAAAAGCGCCATGCCGAATTCCAATCGGACAAAAGAAATTAACAACTGAAAACACTTCGGCATAGTCAATCAACAAAATAAAAAAAGCACTGCATAGGCAGTGCTTTTTTTTAAGATCAATGGATCATTACTTTTTCTTTTTAGGACCAAGCAACATACCCATTTGACGACCTTCCATTTTCGGTGCTTGTTCAACTACGCCCAAGTCAGCCACATCTGCTTCAACTTTTTGAAGTTGAGCCAAACCAAGCTGTTGGTGCGCCATTTCACGACCACGGAAACGAAGAGTAATTTTTACTTTGTTGCCTTCTTCAAGGAACTTAGTAATTGCACGTAGTTTTACGTTGTAATCACCAACATCAGTACCCGGGCGGAGTTTGATTTCTTTCACCTGTACTTGATGCTGTTTTTTCTTCGCTTCTTTCTGCTTTTGCTTTAGATCAAACAAATGCTTGTTGAAGTCCATGATTTTACAAACAGGCGGTTCAGCGTTTGCTACGATCTCAACAAGATCAAGCTCAACACTTTCAGCAGCGCGTAATGCTTCTGCCAAGCTAACAATACCTTTTTGCTCACCATTTTCGTCTACAAGACGGACTTCTTTCGCACGAATTTCATCATTCAAAGCAGGACGGTTTGATTTGTTACCGCCCTGTTGATTACGGTCAGGCTGTTTAATCGCTGTTACTCCACAATGTACCGGCCGCGTTCGGCAACGGCTGCTTTTACTAGGTCAACGAAAGCGTCGATTGACATAGTACCCAAATTTGTTCCTGAGCGGGTACGCACGTTCACTGTACCTTCCTCTACCTCACGGTCCCCAAGTACCAGTAAGTAAGGAATACGCTCTAATGTACGTTCACGAATCTTAAAGCCGATTTTCTCATTTCTCAAGTCTGAAATCGCACGGAGACCGTTTTCTTTAAGTTTAGCGACGACTGACTCACATGCTTCCGCTTGTGAATCGGTAATGTTCATCACACATGCTTGGATTGGTGTTAACCAAGGTGGCATAAAGCCCGCATAGTGTTCGATTAGTATACCAATAAAACGTTCAAAACTGCCAAGTATTGCACGGTGCAACATTACCGGTTGATCACGATCATTGTCTTCAGTGACATATGACGCATCTAAACGTTCTGGCAAATTGAAGTCACATTGGATTGTACCACATTGCCATACACGGCCTAAGCAGTCTTTCAGTGAGAATTCAATTTTCGGACCATAAAATGCGCCTTCACCCGGTTGAAGTTCCCACTCCAAACCAGCAGCATCTAAAGCATCTGCTAAAGATTTTTCAGCCATATCCCAAAGTGCATCATCACCCACACGTTTCTCTGGACGTGTAGACAACTTCATTTGCACGTCTTCGAAACCGAAGTCTTTATACACATCTAAAGTCAGTTGAATGAAGTCAGCCACTTCTTGACCAATTTGCTCTTTGGTACAGAAAATGTGTGCATCATCTTGAGTAAAGCCACGAACACGCATAATGCCGTGCAATGAACCCGATGGTTCGTTACGGTGACATGAGCCAAACTCAGCCAAACGAATTGGCAAATCGCGGTATGATTTTAAACCTTGGTTGAACACTTGTACGTGACAAGGACAGTTCATCGGCTTAATTGCATAGTTACGGCTTTCTGAATGCGTCGTGAACATGCCATCTGCATAGTTTGCAGCATGGCCTGATTTTTCCCAAAGCGTGAAATCAACCACTTGTGGGGTACGAATTTCGAGGTAGCCATTGTCTTGTTGTACTTTGCGCATGTATTGTTCAAGTACTTGATAAATGGTCCAACCGTTTGGATGCCAGAACACCATACCTGGTGCTTCTTCTTGCATATGGAACAGGTCTAAAGCTTTACCAATTTTACGGTGGTCACGCTTTTCAGCTTCTTCAATACGTTTGATATACGCTGCAAGCTGTTTTTTGTCTGCCCACGCTGTACCATAAATACGTTGTAACTGTTCATTCTTCGCATCGCCACGCCAGTAAGCGCCTGACATTTTAGTCAACTTGAATGCTTTTAAAAATTTAGTATTTGGCACGTGTGGACCACGGCACATATCCAAATAATCTTGATGGTAGTACAAGCCCATTTCTGTTTCTTCAGGCATGTCTGCAATCAAGCGTAATTTATAATCTTCACCACGCGCTGTGAATTCTGCAATCACCTCATCACGTGGTGTCATTTTTTTGATGACATCATAGTCTTGATCGATGAGCTTTTTCATGCGCTCTTCAATGGCTACCATGTCTTCTGGCGTAAATGGCTTTGCGCTAAAAATATCGTAATAGAAGCCATCTTCAATGACAGGACCAATCACCATTTTCGCTTCAGGGAACAATTGCTTAACCGCATGTCCCACCAAGTGAGCGCAAGAGTGACGAATGATTTCGACACCTTCTTCGTCTTTAGGCGTAATAATTTGAAGGCTGGCATCCGTGGTAATCAAGTCAGATGCATCGACTAAACGACCATCGACTTTTCCTGCAACTGTATTTTTCGCAAGACCCGGACCGATGCTCAGTGCAACGTCCATCACAGATACAGCTTGATCAAATTGTTTTTGATCGCCATTTGGCAAAGTGATAATTGGCATAAAAAATCCTTAAGGAGTGATGCCCCGTACCATGGAGCATATCACCGCGAGATTATGATCGAGGTAAAACCTCAAAAGATAAAAACGGTGGATAAATAAAATCAGTCGAATTTTACACGTGTTATCCACAGGATTAAACCTTTTCCCCTATAAAATTCACGTTTCAGCGCATTTTGAATTTATTTGCCAGTCCCACAGCATCACTAAAATGAGGGAATTGATGTGCCGCAATCCTTATCGCTACATTTTATAATGACTCTATCGGTCACTTTTTATTGAACAATACAGCAACACAAGCATACACATTTTGCTTAAAAAGCAGGCTAAAATCTAACTAAAAGGGTTTATATCGCACAGAATCCATAGATTCAGTTTAGATAAACTAAACAAAAAAAATTCAATAAATTCATCTAAAAAGAGCAACTCGACTAAAGCATAAATGCAAGATGGCTGAAAAATGCATATCTTTTAATCAATGGAAAAATAATACTGAATTTGGAGTGATCAACATGGTGAGTGCTTATGATGAGTTACCAAGAACCCCCGCAAACTTTGTGGCTTTGTCACCGCTGCGTTATTTAGAACGAGCTGCTTATATTTACCCTCATCAAGATGCCATCATTCATGGGCACCGCCATATTTCATGGCGTGAAACTTACCTTCGCTGCTGCCAATTTGCCTCACAATTACAAAAACTGGGAATCACAAAAAACGATACTGTCTCTGTTTTGCTGCCCAATGTCCCTGCAATGATCGAAGCACATTTTGCAGTCCCAATGGCAGGTGCTGTCCTCAACACATTGAACACGCGCTTAGATGCCAAAACCATCGCATTTATGCTTGATCATGCAGAAACCAAAGTCTTATTGGTGGATCCAGAGTTTGCATCGGTTGCACAAGAAGCCTTGGCTTTGGTCGGACGCGATATTTTCGTGATTGATGTAGATGATGCTGAGTACGAAAACTGTTTTGCAGCCCCGATTGGGCAAATCGAGTATGAAGACTGGTTAACCGAAGGCGATGACAACTTTGAATGGCATTTACCTCAAGATGAATGGGATGCCATTAGCCTTAACTACACCTCTGGCACCACAGGCAACCCAAAAGGCGTGGTTTATCACCACCGTGGCGCTTATATCAATGCAGCCAGTAACATCATTGCTTGCGGCATGACACCACGTGCGACCTACTTGTGGACCTTACCTTTATTCCACTGTAACGGCTGGTGCTTTGCATGGACCATGGCAGCCAATGGGGGCACCAATATCTGTTTACGTAAAATTGACCCTGAACTCATTTTCAAAGTCATCGCTGAGCATAAAGTCGATTATTTCTGTGGTGCGCCAATTGTGCTATCCATGCTGATCAACACCCCTGAAGAGCAACGGATCCACTTTGAGCATCGCGTTGAAGTGATGGTGGCAGGTGCTGCACCTCCTGCTGCAATCATTGAAGGCATGCGCCATATTGGTATAAATGTCACCCATGTTTATGGACTGACTGAAACCTATGGACCTTCTGCGCTTTGTGCCTCTCAAGCGGGTTGGTCTGACTTATCTATTCAGGAACAAGCGCAGTTGCACTCACGCCAAGGTGTACCTTACCCACTGCAAGATAATATGAAAGTGCTGGATCCAGACACGATGCAACCTGTACCGCATGACGGTCAAACTATGGGTGAAATTATGTTCCGAGGTAACATTGTGATGAAAGGTTATCTCAAAAACCCTGAAGCCACGGCAGAAGCCTTTGCTGGTGGTTGGTTCCATACAGGCGATCTTGCCGTTTGCCAACCTGATGGCTATGCCAAAATTACTGACCGCTCTAAAGATGTCATTATTTCTGGAGGTGAGAATATTTCATCACTAGAAGTTGAAGAAATTCTCTATCAACATCCTGCTATTTTAACGGCTGCGGTGGTCGCGAAACCCGATCCTCGCTGGCAAGAAGTGCCATGCGCATTTATTGAACTCAAAGCAGGGAAAGAAACCACACCTGAGGAAATCATTGAATTCTGTAAGCAACATCTGGCACGTTTTAAAGTACCGAAAGATGTAGTGATTACAGAAATTCCAAAAACGTCGACAGGCAAGTTACAAAAATTTGTTCTACGCGATTGGGCCAAAGAGCGTGCAACGGGCGAGTTTAGCTAAACATTCAGCAGTCTATACAAGCAAATATTCTCAAATAAAAAAGCGACCTTGAAGGTCGCTTTTTTATGTCTAAATGACTTAATTATCTGAAATTAAAGCCACTTGCTGAATGTAGTTAAACAACTTCAAACGCGAAGCTTTAAGTTGTTCTTCATCCGTCTGTTGTTTCATATCACGGTGAATACGCAATACATGCTGACGAATGGTATGACGTTCCGCGGCATTATAAGTTTTGGAAAACTCATTAATGACCACATCACCATCTTTGATCATACGATCAACCCAACGCTGCAATTGAGCGGTTTTTTTCGCGCCTTGTTGCGGTGTCAAATAAGACAAAATCACCGTTTCATCTTCATTACGCAACAACTTACCAATGCGTAAAAATTGGCGACGACGAGCTTCATTTGATGTAATCAGTTTCACATCCAAAAGAGCTTCAATCAAACGCTCTTCAACAGGTAAGTTTTGAATTTGTTTAGTGTTCAACTCTGCAAGTTGAGAACCCAAAGATGCCATACGTTGTACGGCTTTTTTCTGTTCAGTTTTACTTGCACGTCCTTCTAAAGATTCAAAGTCTTCTTCAGTAAAACTATGCGGTCGACGTGCCACGATTAATCTGCCTCGTAAAATTTTGCTGCAAATAGTGCCTGAATCTCAGATAAAGCTTGTTCTTCATCTGCGCCTTCAAGCACCAAGCGTAAAGTGGTGCCCTTTCCTGCGCCTAGCATCAGGAGGGACATAATATTTTTGGCATCCACCAATTTGTCTCCTTTTCCAATTTGGATTGAAGAACGGAATTTGGTGGTCACTTCAATGAACTTGCCAGATGCACGCGCATGTAACCCTAGTTTATTAATTACGTCAACAGTTGTATCAATCATGCCCAGTGCTTCATTTCTCGGTGGAGGACCTGAATAGACCATTTTGCCTCAAGGGCTTTTTTTAGTCTATCCACAATATATACAGAGCGATGCTGCCCACCCGTACAACCAATTGACACGGTCATATAGTGACGATGCCCTTCAGCAAAAGCTGGTAACCATTTATCTAAAAACTTATAAATATCTTGGAACATTTCGTGCGTTTGCTCACTTTGTTCCAAAAATTTTTGCACAGGGGCATCCAGTCCTGAATACTTCCGCAGTTCTAAATCCCAATGGGGATTGGGTAAATGTCGAACATCAAACACATAGTCAGCATCTAACGGAATGCCATGTTTAAAGCCGAAAGACTGCAAAATCAAAATCAGGTTATCCGACTGCCCCAACTTTGACAGCAAGGTATGCTTTAAATCGTGCACACTTTTATCGGTGGTATCAATATGCACAGTTGAGCGCAAATTAATCGGCAATAAAAGGGTTTTTTCTTCTTGAATACACTGGTTCAAACTTTGAAAGCGTGTCGCCAGCGGATGCGGACGACGTGAAGCACTAAAGCGCGCAATCAGCTCTTGATCACGTGTGGTCAAATAAATAATATCGACCGTACCATGCCTTTGCAATTGTTCAAACACCAAGTCGAACTCTTGCAAATCTGCACGTGTACTGCGTACATCCACACCAAGCGCCAACTGCTCAAGGTTGTTTTCCCGATCCAGCTTAGCCACAATCTCTGGGAGTAAGGCCAAAGGCAAATTATCAATACAGTAATAACCAAGATCTTCCAATACTTGTAATGCAGAGGATTTACCTGAACCAGACTGTCCTGTAACAATTAAAATGCGCTTCATCTTAATCCTTTGAGAGGTGAGCTTGCCTAAATATGTTTCACTTTCAAGTTATCAATTAAACGAGTTGCCCCGAGTTTTGCCGCAACAAAAAGCACCACATCTTGGTCAAACGCATCCAATTTCTGCAATGCAGGTGTGCGTGCTTCCACATAATCCACAACAAAACCAGCCTGTGTCAATGTCGCCTTTATATTTGCTAACACATCAACTAAAGCGGTACCAGTTTGTAGCGACTGTTCTGCCGCTTTTAAACTTTGATAAATGATCGGTGCTTTTTGACGGTTTTCTTCGCTTAAATAACCATTACGGGAACTTAAAGCCAAACCATCTTCTGCACGTGCAATTGCCACACCCATCACTTCAAGCGGCATATTCAAATCACGAACAAACTGACGAATCACAGCCAACTGTTGATAGTCTTTTTCACCAAAGAAAGCAAAATTAGGTTGCACAATATTGAACAGTTTCGTCACCACAACGGCGACACCATCAAAATGACCTGGGCGTTGTAGACCACACAAATCATTGGTGATATCTGAAACAGTAATATTGGTCAAACGTGGACTGTTGCCATACATTTGCTCAACCGATGGTGCAAACACGATGTCACAACCAACCTCGGCCAACAAGCGCTGATCTTGCTCCAAGGTGCGTGGGTAACTGTCAAAATCTTCATTGGGTCCAAATTGAATCGGATTCACAAAAATGCTAACTACAACCACATCACAGAGTTTTTTCGCTTCGCGCACAAGGTTCAAATGTCCCTGATGCAAGTTCCCCATGGTCGGGACGAAACCAATACTTTTTCGAGCCGTTCGCGCAGGGTTCAATGATGCTGATAGGCCTTGGATCGTGGTTTCAGTTTTCATGTTTTACAGCTCGACTTGGAATGTTTGTTCTTTTGCAGGGAATGAGCTATCAAGCACCGCTGCATGGTATGCCTTGAACGCATCCAAAATCGCCGTTTCCCCTGCTTGTTCTTTCATAAAGTTACGCACAAATTTTGCAACACGACCAAAAGTCAGTCCAAGCATGTCTTGTACTACCAAGACTTGACCATCGGTATCCACACCTGCGCCAATGCCAATGACAGGTACATGTGGGAACAACTCACTAATTTCTTTACCGAGCTGCGCAGGCACACACTCTAATAACAACACCGCAGCGCCCGCATCAACCACCGCTTGGCAGTCCGCAATCAGTTGGTCTGCCGCTTCACGTGTACGTGCTTGTAATTTATAGCCACCAAACACATGTACAGACTGTGGAGTTAAACCTAAGTGTACACATACAGGAATACCATTGCGTGTCAAAACCTGAACCGTTTCAGCCAGCCACGCACCACCTTCAACTTTGACCATTTGTGCGCCCGCTTGCATCACCACTTTTGAGCTTTGCAAAGCATCATTTAAGGTGGCATAGCTCATAAACGGTAAATCGGTCATGATCAAGGCATGCTGGTTACCACGGCGTACAGCTGCGGTATGGTAAGCCATATCTTCAACCGTAACAGGCAAAGTGGAGTCACGACCTTGAATCGCCATACCTAGTGAATCACCAATTAAAATCGTATCAATTTCAGCAAGTTCCATTGCCTTTGCCATGCTCGCATCATAGCAAGTCAGGCAGGAAAATTTGCGACCTTCTGCTTTAAATTTTCTTAAGTCATTTAAACTAATCATCAAACCATTCCTTTCAACATCTTTAGCTCGGCTAAATTAAATCTCTGCCCAATTGCCTGCATCCAGCACGCTCAACGTAGGTTGTTGTACAGCAGGCAACTGTTTCAACGCAATACCATCAATGTGTAAATCTGGGTCTAAATCCAGCAATGGAATCAACACAAAATCACGTTCCATTACACCAACATGAGGCACAACTAAACGTTCATGCTGAATTTTTTCTTGTGCGTAGATCAGTAAATCTAAATCTAAACTGCGCTCACCCCAACGGCGTAAACGTACACGTCCCGATTCTTGCTCAAAACGTTGCAGCTCATCCAGCAAAGCCAACGGCGCCAAGTTTGTGCTGAGTTGCACCACGGCATTTAAATAATTAGGCTGGTCTTGTGGTCCCATCGGTGGGCTTTGATACAGCTTGGAGGTTTTTACATCTCCTAGACTGGCCAACTTGTGCACCGCTTCAGTCAAAATCACTTTAGAATCGCCTAAGTTACTACCTAGACCAATGTACGTGACGATGCTCATTGTGTCGGTCCAAAAATCACGCTGCTTAAATCACGCTGAACACGTTTACGTTTTAAAATTGGATGATCTGCACTAATCTCGGTTGAGCTGTGACCTGTTCCCTTACCAGTCTGGGTACGAGCTTCAGCGTGTTGCTTCGGTTTACGTGCACGACGACTACGCGATTCTTGCTCTTGCACCAAAGGCTCAATTTCATGACTTACCGTTTTGGCAATCGCCGCTTCTTCAGCACTTGCTTTACCACTGCGACGTGATTTTGCACGTTGGCGATTATATTGACTAATGGCACGTTCTTTTTCATCGGTGCTCATCAACTGATAGGCATCCCACCACTGTCCCATGCCGAGCGTACCCTCATCACCGGATTTTTCACGAAGCAACAAGAAGTCAAAGCCTGCACGGAAACGTGCATGGCTAGATAAGGCTTGAATTTGCTGTGCTTTCGGATTGAGTAAACGCGTTTGCATTTCCCACACTTCACGAATGAAGGTTTCGGCAAAGCGCGGAATAATAGTCCGCGTGGCTTGGCGTTTTAATACATCAAGTCCCGCTTGTGCACGAGCTTCAGCCGCAACCATACCTTTACTGCTATAAAACTCACAACGCTCTAAGAACGGCTGCCATAACAACACCGCATAGAAAAATGCAGGGTTGATGGTTTTGCCCACTTGAATGCGCTGATCGGTATTTTTAGCGGCACGTTCAATAAATGGGGTGATATTCGGTTGGATATCTGCAAATAACTGCTTCCAAATGCCGAAATCGATCAACATTGGCAACACACGATTTAAATGTCCCATCGTGAACAACTTCTGAGATTCATCATATAAACGGTGCGGCGAAACATCACGCAGTAACTGCGTCATTTCCAAGGTAAAAACGTCAAGAATTTGCTGATCAATTGAGAAACCTAATTTTGCAGCAAAACGTAAAGTCCGCAGCATTCGCACAGGATCTTCTTCAAAACGTGTTTGTGCATCGCCCAGTAGACGTAAGGTTTTATTTTTAATGTCATCCACAGCATGACAGAAATCTAAGACAACGCCCTTACGTGGCTGATAGTACATTGCATTAATTGAAAAATCACGGCGAGCAAAGTCTTGCTCTATCGTACCCCAATTGTTATCACGCAAAATCATGCCTTGCGCAGAGGTGACTTCTTTCTTCGGCGGTGCACGGAAAGTTGCCACTTCAACCAACTCACGACCTGAATAGACATGAGCCAGCTCAAAACGGCGCCCGATAATACGGCAACGTCGTCCGAAAACTTCTTTTACCTGTGACGGTGTTGCATTGGTCACTGCATCAAAATCTTTGGGATTTAGGCCAAGCATCATGTCGCGAACACCGCCACCGACGATATACGCTTCATAGCCTGCCTTAGTTAATGCATCGATCACATCTAAAATGTAAGAAGGTAATTGAGCGGTTGATAAACCACATTTTGACGCGCGCAAAGTTTGCAAAAGCCGCTGTCTCCTACGCCTAAACGTAAAATTCTAAGATGACGCTAATCATATATCTAACACAATCAAAGGGCAATTTGATTATCGAAAGCAAAGCAGGATTCTGATCAATTCACGAATAAATGACACCGCTTTTTTCACAAGCCCAAACGGGTTTTATTTTTTGCAAAAATTGCCGGTCCAATCCCGCGCACCTGTTGTAGCTCATCAATAGATTTAAATGCCCCTTGTTTCTGGCGATAGGCCACGATTGCCTGTGCCTTTTTTAGACCCACACCCTGAAGCTGCTGTAACTGATCGACACTGGCTTGATTTAAACTAATTTTATTTGCGCTCGACACAGGTTGGGCCTGAACAGGAGACACAGCACGTTTCACGCTCTTGGGGGCTTGAATACGATCATCCCACGCCTGCTGCTCTGCTTTCCAGTTCTGGTAGTTCTGATCAAAAGACTGTGCATAACTGGTCGGCACCCAAGCCAATAAACTCAGTAATAGCAACGCGATGATCAACAAACTTACTTTTATTTTTATCAAGTCAAGCCACCATTTTTATTATTTCAGTTGTAATTTGGCTTGCTCCCACAGTTGATCCATTTCTTCTAAAGACATCTGCTCAATCTTTTTTTGTTGTTGCAAAGCCTGATCTTCAATGAAAGCAAAACGAGTACGAAATTTATGAATCGTACTCAAAAGCGACATTTCGCTTGAGACGCCCAGTTTACGCCCAACATTGATCATTGAAAATAAACAATCGCCAAATTCATCTGCTATTTCATCGGAATTTTGCTGTTGAACCGCATGTTTCAATTCAGCTAATTCTTCTTCAAGCTTGGTATAAGCGCCTGCTACATCAGGAAAGTCAAAACCGATTTGTGCTGCATTTTTTTGAATCTGTTCCGCTTGTTGTAAGGCTGGACCATGTTTGATGCTGTCTAATCGTGACTGTACCTTACCTTGTTTTTCCTGCTGTTTAATTTGCTTCCAAAGCTCGCCCACATCTTCGGCAGACAAAGCTAAAAACTGCTGTGCTTGAAAGACATGGGGATGACGACGGATCAGTTTTTCTGTGATGGCATGAACCACATCTTGAAAATTAAAAGCCCCTTGCTCGGCATACATCTGTGACTGGAAAACCACCTGTAGCAGTAAATCACCCAACTCATCACGCACCTCATCAGCGTTACCTGAACGCACAGCAGCTTCAACTTCATAAGCCTCTTCAATGGCATAGCGGGTTAAACTTTCTGGGGTTTGTTGTTGATCCCATGGACATTTTTCACGTAATTCACGTATCACGTTCAGCAATTGTTCCATGTTTATCTCTCTTCAAAAATCATATTGATAAAAATGACATTATGACGGCATTCATTTGTTATGCTAAATCCAATCACAACAATAACATCAAGAAAAAGAGCAACAAGGAGCAGTTTCAATGCGCAGTATTTTGATTAGCGGTGCGGCCCAAGGTATTGGTGCAGCCATCGCCCGCTTATTTTATGCACATCACTATAAAGTCGGGATTTATGACATCAATAGCGCTCAAGCCCAACAGCTGGCTGCCAGCCTCGGCCCAAATGCCAAAGCAGGACAGCTCGATGTTTCCAGCTATCAAGAATGGCAAACAGCTTTAGCGGAGTTTGTCGCATGGGCGGGCGAGCTCAATATCTTGGTCAATAATGCAGGCATCCTATTCTCTGGACCTTTTGAACAAACAGAGATCAGCGCACATCACAAAACCATGTCGATCAATGTCAATGGTGTACTGAATGGTTGCCACGCTGCATTGCCCTACCTCAAACAAGCGAATTTTGCCCGCATCATCAACCTCTCTTCAGCTTCAGCCATCTATGGTCAAGCTGATTTGGTCTCGTACTCTGCCAGTAAGTTTGCAGTACGCGGCATCACCGAAGGCTTAGATACCGAATGGCAAAAATATGGCATTCGCGTATTAGATGTCATGCCGCTATTTGTACAAACTGCCATGGTGCAGGATATGCAAGCGAAGAGTATTCAAAACATGGGGGTACACTTAACTGCAGAAGATGTAGCGCACCACGTTTTTCAACGTGCTGTTGCAAAAGATACGGCACTCACTGCAACGCATCAAGCCGTGGGCGCCAAAGCCAAGCTTTTATTTCAACTGAGTAAAATCAGCCCCCAATTTCTCAACCGCCTGACTAATTTGTACCTTTCTAAATAAAAAAAGCCTGCAATTGCAGGCTCTTTCTATTTCAGTTTGTTTAGTTACCTTGCACTAAACGACGCGCACTAATGATGCCCGGTTGTTGCTCCAATCGTGCCAACAGTTTTGATAATTGTGATAAACCTTTAACTTCAATCAACAATTTCATATTGGCAATACCGTCTGCTTCAGAGATGGTATTGACCTGACGAATATTGATTTGATCGGAGAAAATCACTTGAGTCAAATCTTTGAGCAAACCACGGCGATCATAAGCTTCCACCACAATCTGTACACTCTGACCACGCGTTGGCTGCATTTCCCAATCGGCTTCTACTGCACGTTCAGGTTCATTTTGAATCATGCGTAAGTAGTCAGGACATGCCACTTTATGGATGCTCACCCCACGGTTCAAGGTGATATAACCCGCAATTGACTCACCATGCACAGGCTGACAACACTGCGCCACATGCAGCTCAACGTTATCTAAACCATCAATCAGAATGCCATGCGCTGACAAGGTATGACTAGCACGTGGATTCAAAGTTGGCTTCAGCACCAGTTCAGGTTCGTCCTGATCCAAATGCATATGACGGTTCACCTGATTGATCAAGGCATGCAGACTAATGTCACCATTGACCAGTGCAATCAGAATGTCTTCACCCGCTTTAACATTGAAATGATTGCAGTAATCATTCAAATCAATACTTTTTGGGTGAATTGCTAAACGTGAAAGTTCTTTGTTGAGCAGGTCACGACCCACTTCCAAGTTTTTGCTGCGGTCTTGTTGTCTAAACCAATGACGCAGCTTGTCACGCGCACGTGCTGTCTTGATATAACCTAAAGAGTTCACCAACCAATCACGGTTTGGCTCACGGTCTTTCTTGGTTAAAATCTCAACTTGCTCACCCGTTTTCAAGGTATAAGTCAGCGGAACATAACGCTGATTCACTCGCGCGGCATAACACTTATTACCGACTTGAGTATGCACATGATAAGCAAAGTCGAGTACGGTCGAACCACGTGGGAGCTCTTTAATATCGCCATCACGGCTAAAGACATAAATCTTTTCAAAGTCTTCAAAATCTTGAATTTGCTCAAAATTTTCAGAATCTTCATCCGACTTATGTACATTCGCATCATTGCGCTCTTGATAGTGTTCAAGTACTGCACGCAATGAATGTAAACGATGGTTAAAAGAGCGATCGGTATTCTTACCGCCCTCTTTATAGTTAAAGTGCGAACACACCCCAAGCTCTGCTTCTTCATGCATGCTCTTGGTACGAATCTGAACTTCCAGTGACTTATTTTCCGCAATCACAGCCGTATGCAGTGAGCGGTAACCATTGGCTTTCGGATTGGTAATATAGTCATCAAACTGATGCGGTATATGCCGCCAAATTTGGTGCACGATCCCCAACGAGTGATAGCACTCAGGAACCGTTTTAACCAAGACCCGAACGGCACGAATGTCATAGAGCTGATCGAAGCTCAGGTTCTTACTTTTCATTTTTCGATAAATCGAATAAATGTGTTTTACCCTGCCGCTAATTTCAGCTTCAATGCCATGCTCATTCAAAGATGCACGCAATGTATCAATCACAAACTGAATATATTGCTCACGCTCCAGTCGCTTTTCATTCAGCAGCGTCGCAATTTCTTTATAGCGATCGGGTGCTAAATAGCGAAAGGCTAAATCTTCCAGTTCCCACTTTAACTGCGCAATCCCTAAACGGTGTGCCAGAGGTGAGTAAATGGTTAAGATTTCTCGTGCTACACGCTCTTGACGTTCTTTAGATGAAGTCGCCAATTCACGCAGTGCATAAGTTCGCTCAGCCAATTTGATCAGTACAACGCGCACGTCTTCCGTCACTGAAATCAACATTTTATAAATGCCGTTTAAGTGCTCGCGCTGATTGTTATTAAAGTGATCTTCGAGGCGTTTATTCTGCTCAATGAGGTCGGACAACTTACCCATGGCCAAAGTGCCTTTGACCAGTGCATGCACTTGTTCGCCAAAATGCTCTTGCACTTCCGCCAATGGAATCACGCCTTCGCGTACACCACGATAGAGCATCGCAGCAGCCAAGGTGTCTTCATCGACATGTAGATGGGCCAGAATATCCGCCATTTCAATACCGGTATAAAAGGTATTGGAACGATGATTAACCGTGGTTTCTAACTCTTTTTGTAAAGTCAAATTGGCAACTTCTTCGAGTTGCTCAAGCTTCGCATCATCTAATATGCTTCGAACACGATCTAACCATTCAGCCAAATCATGTTGAGCTTGTTCGGCATGCTCTACAGTCGCCTCCTGAGACAACTCATTGAGTCGCCCAGGTAGTTGCTCACGTACTGTGACCATACCCTTCTCCTACACTTTTACGCTTCATATTCTTTAATCGTTTATCTCATTATCTTTTTCAAACAATGCTATCGACTCAACGTGACCTGTGTGGGTAAACATGTCCATCACACCGGCTTTGACTAATCGATAACCCTGTTGTACCAACAGCCCCGCATCCCTTGCGAGTGTCGCTGGATTACACGACACGTAAACGATTCTTTTTGCACCAAAGTTAGGCATATAATGCATTATTTCCTCTGCGCCTGCACGTGGAGGATCTATCAATAATGCATCAAATCCTTGATTTGCCCAAGAATGATGCGAGAAATCTTTTGTTAAATCTTGTGAAAAGAACTTCAACTGGCGAAGCGCATTACGTTCCGCATTTTCTGCACCACGTTGAACCATTTCTTCACTGCCTTCAACACCAACCACTTGTCCTGTTGCTCCCACGCATCGAGCCAAAGGCAAAGAGAAATTTCCTAGACCACAGAACAAATCGAGAACACGTTCTCCTTGTTTTAAATCTAGCAAGTCACATGCCAATTTCACCATTTGCGGGTTAATGGTTGAGTTTACTTGAGTAAAGTCATGTGGGTTAAATCCAAATTCCACATCAAAATCATTTAAACGATAATGTAAACGCATCTCTGCATGTTCATCATCCATACGCTTTAGACTGTCTGGGCCTGCAGCTTGTAAATACAATTGCCACCCTCTGTCTAACGTAAATTGTTTTAATCGGTTGACATCCTCTGTGTTTAATTTTTCAGTATGTCGCACCGTGAGGGCGATGTCACAATCCCCCATGGCCAATTCTATATGACCAATGACTGCTTTGGCTGTTAGACTTTGGAGTAACTGCTTCAAGCGTGTGATTGAACCAAACTCTTGATCTAATACCAAACAGCGATCAATTGAAGTCAGTTTATTGGTTTGACGCTCTCGAAAACCCACGACCAATTGATCTTTGTGCGGCAAATAACGCACCCCAATGCGCGCTTTACGGCGGTAGTCTTCACGTAAAGAGCGCAAAGGTGGCAACCATTCTTCAGGTTGAATCCCCGCAAAATGCTGCAAATGCGATTTAAGCACTTCTTGCTTTAAACGAATTTGTTCATCGGGATGAATGTGCTGCATATTACAGCCACCACAGCTTTTAAAATGCGCGCACTTCGGCTCAACACGAAAAGTAGAGGCTTCACTAAGGAGTTGAATAGCATCTGCTTCCTCTAAGCGCTTTACCGCATGGGTAATCTGCGCTTTGACCGTTTCACCCGGCAACGCATAGCTAATAAAGACTTTTTTCCCCTGCTTGTCTGCGGGGTGGTCTGGATGCGAACCATAGTGCGCTATGCCGCGTCCTTCATGCGAAAGTGACTCAACCTGAAAAATATAACTGGGCTGTTGAGTTGGACGAGGTTTGGCTCTATGTTTCATGTGTACCTAAAGATGGGAAGGAGAAAAATCGGCAGCGGTAAAAGCCGTCTGCTGTGAGGTCTCGCGCCACACCGACAAAAAGTCTTGATGCTGCGGTTGAGCCTGTAAAAACTGGATGGTTTGATCGATAAAGTGACGGTGGTCTTGAGCGAGCAATTGCCCTTTGAGCAAGAGCCACCGCAAATACACCAACCATGTATTTAGCACATCACCTTCACAATAACTGGTGAGTTTGAGCCATTCCTGCGCCTGAACATATTCAGGTACATGATAAGCCCCATCGCCTCGTTTACCGGGATACCCCAATAAATGGGCAACATCATCTAGCTTTTGGAAATGACGCCCATTAAACATTGCCATCACATCCATCAGGTCGATGTGTCGCTGATGATAACGGTTCTGATAGTTATTATAGCGCTTTTGTGTGTCAATTTCGCCCTGATCGAACAAAGCAGGTGCAGTTAAACCATGATACATGGCGCGAAGCATAATTACAGGTAAGTCAAACTGAGCACCATTCCAGCTCACTAAAGTTGGTAAGCGCTTATTAAATATTGATAAAAACTTACTGAGGATTTCTGCTTCCGAATATTGCTCACGGCTAAAAGAAAAAAGTTTCATCTGGCCTTGGTCATCCAACCACAAGCCTGAAATACACACAATTTCATGCAAAGCCAAACGCTGAAAATCCATACCTGATTCTTGGCGACGCAATTTGGTCAGTGCCGCCTCCAAATCAGCCTCAGGCAAATCTAAACCATATAAATGCGCCCCCGATCTCAAATCAGTCATTGTTTCAATATCAAAGGTGAGAACAGGTAAACGCATAGCAGGACTCTCTTTTATTGTTTTATTCAGGATCAACCACAGAGAAAAGACCCGTCGATAAATAACGGTCACCACGGTCACAAATAATGCACGCAATGATGGCACCAGGGTTTTCTTCAGCAATTTTAATTGATGCCCACACCGCACCACCTGAAGAAGTTCCTGCGCTAATCCCTTCTTTTTGCGCCAATTTACGCATAGTTTTTTCCGCTTCAATTTGCGGAATATCAATAATCTGATCAATTCGACTGCGGTCAAAAATCGTTGGTAAATATTCTTCCGGCCAACGGCGAATCCCAGCGATACTTGAACCATCCGATGGCTGTAGGCCAATAATTTGAATGTTGGGGTTCATCTCTTTGAGATATTTAGAGACCCCCATAATGGTACCTGTAGTACCCATTGAACTCACAAAGTGAGTGATTTTGCCACCTGTTTGCTGCCAAAGTTCAGGCCCAGTCGTTAAATAGTGTGCTTCAACATTATCAGGATTACCAAACTGATTGAGTACGTACCCTTTGCCTTCTTCTTGCATTTGCAAAGCCAAATCACGTGCACCTTCCATGCCCTGTTCTTTGGTCACTTCAATCAGTTCCGCGCCATAAGCACGCATGGCATCTTTACGCTCTTGGCTCATGTTGTTGGGCATAATCAGTTTCATCTGATAGCCACGCATCGCAGCAACCATCGCCAATGCAATGCCAGTATTTCCACTGGTCGCTTCAATCAAGGTATCGCCCGGCTGGATTTGCCCTCGCTTTTCCGCTTGCATAATCATGTTATACGCGGGACGGTCCTTGACAGAACCTGCGGGGTTGTTGCCTTCTAACTTTGCCAATACTGTTGCTTGAGTGTGACTTGCCAGACGCTGTAAACGCACCAGTGGAGTTTTTCCCACATAGTGATCTAACAAAAATTCGTCTGCTTTAAAATCAGTGGATGTAGTACTCATTCTTTTTACCTTGATCGAGGTGCGCCTATTGTATGGAAAAATGCCAGTCCCTGCACCCATTTAGCGTGCTTTTTCGTGAAAGTGACTAAAGCACCATCGATTTTTTATAAAGCGTGCTACACTTCAAAGCATAGGGAATAAATCACTTGCACCATGTCAAATATCAATAAAAAGTTATTTAATCGTCTGCACTTAAACCATGCTTATGGACAGCTCATTGCACTTATTTTTGTGCCGATTATGATTTTGGCCTGTGTAGGTGCATTACTGGTCATTACCGAAACTTCAAATGCCGCCAAAGCCCAGCAGCGACAAATGGCGATAGCGATTTTAACGCGCTACCAACTGGATGCAGAAGCAGCAATCAATTTGGTGAATGCCTCCCCTTGGCAGTATGAAAATGCACGTTATTTGATGCAAAAAATGTTAGATGAAAAACATCTGATTCGTGCCGCAATTATTGATGACAAAGGCAATAACAAACTCAGCATTGGCTACCAAGACCAAGCGCCGTGGCCTGCGCTGAAAAAAAATACTGATTTTTTTGGCCCAATGAATTTTAAAGGTAATACAGTATATGGTTTGCCCATCAACCAATTTACAGGCACGCCTGCGCAGTTGGTGGTTGAGTTAGATAACCAGCCCTTACAAATTGCCCGTTATCGCGTGTTGATTGTGTTGATTGCGACAGGTCTGTTGACACTATTACTACTTTTACTCTGTTTAAATTTCTACTCGCGTCGCTGGATTGCGCCGATGTATGAAATTCGCATGCAGCTGCAACGTTTAAATGCCGACACCCTCGATCAACACATGCTGATTAACAGCACCGGTGAATTACGCTTACTACAGCGCGATATTGCCAATGTGGTGAAACGCCTGCATTTTAGTTTTTTAGAATTGAAAGAACACACTGAGCAAACGGAAGACGATTTACGTCGAACCCTTGACACTTTAGAAGTGCAAAACATTACCTATCGTCAAGCGCGTGACCAAGCCATTTCAGCAAGTCAGTCCAAGTCTGTATTCTTGGCCAATATCAGCCATGAACTGCGCACGCCACTGAACAGTATTGATGGTTTTATTCACCTGTTACTGCGTCAAGACAACCTCAACAATGATCAAAACCTGTATTTACAAACCATCCGAAAATCATCTGCACACTTACTGGCACTGATTAATGATGTTTTAGATTTTTCAAAAATTGATGCAGGTAAACTAGAACTCGATACTGCAACTTTTGATTTAGAAGAAGCAATTTTTGATGTTATGGATATGCTGTCTCCTCTTGCTGCACAAAAGCATATCGATATGGCCTTTTACTATGCCGACAATGTGCCAAAGCATGTGGTTGGAGATGCCCTACGCTTCAAACAAATTTTAACCAACCTGATTTCCAATGCCATTAAGTTTACTCCTGATGGTGAGATCATCGTCCGCGCAAGAATGGAACAAGATGATATTGGACAGTGCCTATTGCACTTTAGTGTACAAGACAGCGGTATCGGACTCAGTGGAACCGACCGTAAAAAACTGTTTGAGTCTTTCTCGCAAGGCGATGCTTCGGTCACGCGTCAATTTGGCGGTACAGGTCTGGGCTTAGCGATTTCCAAACAGCTGGTGCATTTGATGCAGGGGCAAATTGGATTTGAGGACAACCAAGAACGCGCGCCAACCGAAAAAGGTTCCACCTTCTGGTTTACGGCCATGTTTATGGTTAATGAAGAAGATGAGTACGTTGAGCATCCTCAGTTTAGCGACATGCAAGTGGTTTCGTATTTGGCACATCCTGCAACGGCCAATATTCTGCGTCATTATCTTGAAGACTATGCTGTGGAGCACATCGAATCGAGTTCAATTTTAGACTTGTTCAGTCACCTCAACAGACTGCCTCAAGATGTGGAAAACACATGGTTGATTGTTGACCATAGTGGGGATACCGAAGCTTTATTAAAAGAAATTCGTCAACGTTATAGCGGTAACCTTGCGGTTTATGGTTACCAGATGTCACTCGATTTGACTACGCTGAATGAGTATCGCGCACGACCATTATACCAACCGCTCAGTCGGAGTGCTTTGATTCAATTACTCAGCAATCAACCGCTATTTGAAGAAGACGAAATGGAGTCATTCAATGGTCAAGGCTTACATATTTTAGCGGTAGATGACCATCTCCCTAACCTGATTGTCCTTGAAGCCCTGCTAGGCGAGTTGAATGTCACGACAACAAAAGCTTTAAGCGGTCAACAAGCCTTAGAGATTTTACAAGAGCGCGCTGAACACGACAGCAAAGCTTTTGATTTGATATTTATGGATATTCAAATGCCTGTCATGTCGGGTGTCGACACCACACGTGCCATTCGGGCGCTAGAGTCAACCATTGAAAATCATAAGCGTTTGCCCATTATTGCCCTCACCGCACATGCATTGGCGGACGAAAAACAAAAACTACTGCAAGTCGGCATGGATGACTATGTCACCAAACCGATTCAAATTGATCAGCTCATTCAAATCCTGACCCATTGGACCACTGACCGTTTCAACAAAGGCTCACCTGTTGAAAAAGCCATCGTGATTGAAGCACTCGATCCGAAGGTACTCGACTGGCAGCAAAGCTTACAGTTAGCCGCCAATAAAGAAGACTTAGCAGTCGACTTACTGCGTATGTTAATGGATAGTTTTGATACTGAGCTACATGAAATGAAGCAGTTGATTGAAATGGAAGATTTCCCACAATTAGAACATGTGCTACACCGTCTGTATGGTGCAACACGCTATGTCGGTGTACCCAACTTACAAGAAGCAACAGGAACATTTGAACAGTTTGTTTCAACCTTACGTAAAGAACGTCGTAAAGCAGATAAACAATTTGTTCAAGAAACCATAAAGCGCTTCAATGAACTCAAAGTTGTGATTGAACAAGTACAACATGCGGCACAGCAAATTCTAATCAAACATAGTCCATAAAACATTCAAAAGAGCATGACACCAAAGGTAAGTTTCGACGTGACTCTTGGTGTCATTTATCCGCAGGGGAGCTATGCTATGCTCCGTGCGAGCAAAAAATAAGAGTTCTCATCATGGCTTTACTTCGCATTGAAAACAAAAACGGCATTGCCACTGTTTCACTTAACCGTCCAGACAAACGCAATGCGATGAGTTTCGACCTGTTGCGCGAATTGGTTAAAACTGCTGAAAAAATTAAAAAAGACCGTAGCATTCGCTGTGTCATCCTTACTGGTGAAGCGCAAGTCTTTAGTGCAGGCATTGATCTTGCCGATTTGAACAATCCGAAGAATCGCGCCTATGCCGCGTGGGAACTGATCAAACCGGGACAAAGCCTCTTTCAAAAAGCCTTCCTGATTTGGCAAGAACTGCCTGTTCCTGTGATTGCCGCGATTGAAGGATTTTGCTTTGGCGCTGGTATGCAACTGGCTTTAGCGGCGGATATTCGTGTCGCACACCCTGCAACCCAAATGTCGATTATGGAAAGCCGTTGGGGACTGGTCCCGGATATGGGACTGACGCGCTCTTTGAAAGGTCTAATCGGACTAGATCTTGCCAAAGAATTAACGCTTACGGCGCGTATTTTCGATGCAACTTATGCCAAAGAAATTGGCTTAGTCACACATCTTGATGAATCACCGCTTGCTAAAGCTCAAGCCATTGCAGAAGAAATGTTACAACGCTCACCAGATGCGCTCATGGCCTCAAAATATGTGCTAGATGCCATGCAGCATGAGCCTAAAAAATCCTTACGTTTGGAAAAAATTTGGCAGCTCAAATTACTGTTAGGTAAAAATAGCCAAATCGCACGTAAAAAAGATAAACAACCCGACGTGCAGTATCTACCACGCCAATACAAATAACAGTATTTAAGCACTGACAATCAAAGAGGGTCCCATGAGTTTCGATCGACACACTAAAATTGCATTTCTCGGCATGGGACTCATGGGCAGCCGTATGGCCACCCGCTTACTTCAAGCGGGTTTCGAAGTCGCTGTATGGAACCGTACCCGCAGTGCCTGCGATGCACTCATTGATTTGGGGGCGACAGACTTAGCGCTACAAAACATTGCCGACTACCCTGTAGTTCTGACCTGTTTAGCCGACGACAAAGCCGCACTCAGCGTTTATGAACAAATCGAACCGTTTTTGACGGCGAAGCAAGTGATTATCGACTTTTCCAGTCTTTCGGTGGAGCAAACCCTGAGCCTTGCAGCACGTGCCGAACAAAAACAGGTGCAATGGATCGACTCGCCTGTTTCAGGGGGGATTGTCGGAGCAGAGCAAGGCACACTGGTGATCTTTGCAGGAGGCGATGCACAGACGATTCAAGACTTGTCTTTGATTTATAATATCTTGTCACAACGTGTCACCTGTATGGGCAATACTGGAACAGGACAAGCCACCAAAATTTGTAATCAACTGATTGTGGCAGCCAATAGCACGCTGATTGCAGAAGCAGTTGCTTTAGCAGCCAAAGCTGGCGTGGACACTCGCTTACTTGCACCTGCGCTTGCAGGCGGTTTTGCCGATTCGAAACCCTTTCAAATTTTAAGTCCACGTATGGCGACTCACCTGTTTGAGCCCGTACAGTGGAAAGTTCAAACCCTGTCCAAAGACTTGAACAATGCTGTGCAGCTTGCTGCGCAGCACCAACTCGACATTCCTGTTGCAGCGCGAGCACTTCAGCAATTGCAAGCACACCAACAACAAGGCTATGCTGAAGCTGATCTTGCCTCAGTCATATTACAAGTAGAACAACAAGCCAAATAAAATTAGGAGAAAATCATGACCAAACTTGCTGTAAATTTATCCATGATTTTTACCGAAGTACCGCTGCTTGAGCGTTTTGCTTTGGCTCAAACCGCAGGCTTTAAACATGTGGAAATCCAATTTCCCTATGAACTCAGCATTGAACAAATTCAAACTCAGCTTACGCTTCATAACTTAAGCCTCTGCCTCATTAACGTTCCTGCGGGCGACTTAATGACCGGTGGCAATGGACTCGCAGGAGTCCCAGGCAAAGAGCTAGAGTTTCATCACGCTCTTCAGTTAGCAGTGCAATATGCCAGCGCACTCAAAGTGCCAAGTGTGAATATCCTTGCTGGCAAACAACCCCTAGATGCCGACCTACTGCCCTGTTTAAATACCTTATCCAAGAACCTGAAACTGGCCTGCCATATGTTCAGTGAACATGACATTCAGCCTGTATTTGAAATGATCAACGGCACCGATATGCCGCGCTTCTTAGTGCAAAATATTGCCCAAGCACAGGAAATGCTAGAAGCAGTACAACACCCTGCACTTAAAATGCAATACGACTGCTATCACATGGCCATGATGGGTGAAGATGTGTTGCAAGGACTACAAGAAAATATTCAAGCTATTGGTCACATCCAATTTGCAGACTGTCCGGGGCGGCATGAGCCAGATACTGCACAAATTATGTATGCAAATATTTTTGAATGGCTACAACACAGCAGTTATGACGGTTTTATTGCGGCTGAATATCGACCAAAAACTGTTTCAACTCAGTCCTTTGCATGGAAGGCAAAATACTTTGCTGCACATCCTCAAAGTTGAACCATTGCGGATTTGAAATTTTCGCCTAAAAACGCTATATTATAAGATGAGTTATTGTCCGGAAAAATTCCCTTTATGAATTTAGAACCATCGCCCAGCGCTTCTAATTCTCACGATTTCGCAATGAATACCCAAGCTGCCGACGTACAAGCTTGCTTAAAAGTTGTACATGAAGCCCTTGAAGATGTAAAAGCAAAAGATATTTTAGCGATTGATGTCAGCCTAATCAGCAACGTCGCTGATGCAATTGTGATTGCAAGCGGTACATCAACGCGTCACATCAAAGCACTTGCTGATAACGTTGCTGAAGAAGCACGTAAAGCAGGTTTTCGCCCTCTCGGTGTCGAAGGCGAACGTGATGCAGAATGGATCTTGATTGATCTTGGCTTTGTTGTTGTGCACGTGATGTTGCCAACAGCACGTCGTTTCTACGACCTAGAAAGCCTTTGGCGTGCAGCCCCAGAAGAAACTGTAGCCTAATATGAAAAGAGCGACCTGAAGGTCGCTTTTTTTATGTCTAATTTTATTTAAATTAAGCGATGCATATCGACCATTGGGTAACGCTCTTTCACTTGGCGCTTCACGTGGGCATAGAGTTGATCTGCTTTTGCAGGACCATAAAACTCACAATAATTTTCATAACAGACTGTCAAGATCTGCGCATATTGAGTCATGGGCAAAGCTTCGAGCACCGCTCGATCATTCAAGGCCTGATACCTATCAATCACAATGGATAAAGCCTCTAGCTGCATTTTCACTTCACGCTCAAACTCCTGCACATCAACGGCTTTGACTGCTTGACAGATATTTTGCATAAAAAACGTCAATGCATCGAGTAACACTGCTCCCCCTTGTTCGCTTTTCGATGCTTTTGCAGAGGGATTCAACAAAACCTGTTTTTCAACTTGGGCCATCTCGGCCAAGACATTTTTGAGCATGTCCTTTCGAAAGTAACGCAATTCCTCTGTGGTGCAAATTTCACTCAAAAAACGATTCAGGACAAAGGAGGGTTGATCACCATATTTCGCTTCCCAGTGATTCAATACTTGCTCTAAAAGTGTTCCTTGTAAGTACCGACTCAGTCCACGCTCGATCGCTTGGCGTTTTTGTAAAATAGTTAATGTTTCAGTCGACATGAGCTATCCTCTTTCATTAATGACGTTTGGTCATATCATCAGTTTCAAACGTCACATCACGCTGAAACTCGGGATAAGACAGTTCTGCATGTTCGGTATAGTCCAAGCCACGTTGTTCATGTTGTTTACTCACCCGCAAACCACCAAGAACGAGGTCCAAGACTTTAAAGACGATCAATGCCACACCAAAACCCCACGCAAAGGCTGTCAAAATCCCCAAGCCTTGTACCGCAATGATCCCCGCATTAAACATATTGTTTTCAAAAAATAGCCCCGCAGCCAATGTACCCCACGCCCCACAAAAACCATGTACAGTCACCGCATCAACTACATCATCCAAGCGAAGTTTTTCCATCACCACTGGTAAAATACTGACCAGCACACCTGCAACCGCACCACTGATGATGGCATACACTGGACTCATGGTTGCACAGCCCGCCGTAATTGCAACCAGTCCACCCAAAGAGGCATTAATGGTGCCGCGCATTAAAATTGCTTTACCACGTATTAGGGTATAAACCATATAGGCAACTGCCGAAGCACACGCCGCCAAATGCGTATTCAAGGCAATCCGCCCAATACTCACATCCGCCTTCACAGTAGAGGCCGCATTAAAACCAAACCATGCCAACCATAGAACAAAACCGCCTAGCGCCACCAACGGTAAATTATGCCCTGCCAAATAATGGACCTGTCCATTGCGCCCAAACCGCCCTAAACGGGGTCCCAGCACGATAATTCCAGCTAAGGCCACCCATCCACCAATCGAATGCACCACTGTTGAACCAGCAAAGTCGATGAAGCCCATGGCTTTTAGCCAACCTTCACCATCAAATAAGCTCCCCCAAGCCCATGCACCAAAAATCGGGTAGATCAAACCACTGACCACCGCAGCACTCACGATATACGCCACAAAGTGAATCCGCTCAGCCATCGCCCCACTGGCAATCGTCGTGGCTGTGGCAGCAAACATCATTTGAAAGAACAAGAGGTTCCAGTGCCAGTCATCCATGGCATTGGGGGCAAAATGTGAGGTTCCTATCCAGCCACTCGAATTGACACCAAACATCAAACCAAAGCCAACCAACCAAAAGACCAAGCCCCCTAAACACGCATCCATATAATTTTTCATGAGTACATTAATGGTGTTTTTAGAGCGCACCGAACCACTTTCAATCAGGGCAAAACCTGCTTGCATGAAAAACACCAAAATGCCACCGAGCACCACCCATACACTGTCAAGCGAGAGACGAATTTCTTGAATATTTTGAGCCTGTGCGGGCAGGGGCTCTGCAGCAAAACTGGGTAAAGTAATACAGCACACAAAGAAGAGTAAGTATTTTATTTTTTTCATGAATAATCCCCCAAAGATTATTCATCTCAACTGCAAAATCAATGCCAGTGTTCCAACACCTTACAGATATTTAATCATGATCCATGCCCACCAATATAAATGGACAATTCAAACAAGGTGAAAAAATGATACACCATACAAGAAGTCAAAATGAATTTATAAGCTAATTGCTAAAATATGGCTTTTAGTTTTTATAGTACTCATCCACAGCATAATAGTGGACCTTCTCTATCCAACGACCACGATTCAGCATTCGCTCCGTCACTTTAACCTTTCCCTCTTGAACTGTTGCATCTTCAATAAATTCTTTAACTAGACTCAAGCCGTGTTTAGGAATCACGATATATTCCGAACGGATGTGATAACAACACCCACTTTTATTGAAGGTTAATATTCTTTTCTGTTTTGGATCGACCTCAAACATGCCCAGATTTTCATGGGTTAAGGCCGACAACTCCTCACTCAGAAAAAATTCATTCTTGGTTCGATGAAAGACATAAACATCGTAGGTTGGTCCACCATAGGCACCATAGTTACCATTACGGATGGCGACATCCTCACTCCCATCAAAGTTAAAGTCAGCAAAAATTAATGCGCTTTGCTCACCATAAAGCTGCACCACATTGACAGACGGTTTGTAAGTTTCGTCCAAATCCATCGTCAATTCAGCCGAGGAAAAATACTGAAAGTGCTGTGTTATCCCTTTTAGGTAAAGATCAATATTGGCTTGTCCATCACAGCTATTGTCCATACAGTTCGTCGTCATTTTTACATCATAGCGTTTCGATGCATTTTTTATTTCGAAGACCTGAGCCTGAGTAGCTTGACTCAAAACGCACACACCAAATATCAGCAGTACCTGAAACCTGATCTGATTTATGTTCATATTGTTTTCTTATTGAAAAGATACACATCATCTTAGCAAAAGCTGCAAACATAAAAAAACCACCCGAAGGTGGTCTTTATACACTCTAGGAGGAGGATTAGTGTCCACCACCATTGATTGCTTTGGTCATATCTTCAACCACTTTTTTCGCATCACCGAAGATCATCATGGTTTTTTCGTTATAGAACAAATCGTTGTCTAGACCTGCATAACCTGTCGCCATAGAACGTTTGATGACCATAATGGTACGTGCTTTATGTGCTTCAAGAATTGGCATGCCATAAATTGGAGATGTTGGGTCGTCTTTCGCCGCAGGGTTCACCACGTCGTTCGCACCAATCACAAGCACCACATCTGTTGCAGGGAAGTCAGAGTTAATCTCATCCATCTCTAAGATGTCTTCATACGCCACGTCTGCTTCAGCCAAAAGTACGTTCATGTGACCCGGCATACGACCAGCCACTGGGTGAATGGCGAAGCGAACTTTTACACCTTGTTCTTTCAAGATTTCACACAGTTCTTTCACCGCATTTTGTGCACGACCTTGCGCCATACCATAACCTGGTACGATCACAACGCTGTCTGCATTTGACATCAAGAAGCCAGCGTCATCTGCTGAACCAGAACGATGGTTACGCTGTGCTTGTTCGCCTTTGTCCGCAGAAGCTACCGCTGTACCGCCCATTGCACCACCAAACAAAACGTTGATGATTGAACGGTTCATGGCTTTACACATGATGTAAGACAGAATCGCACCTGAAGAACCCACCAGTGAACCCGCAACGATCAACATATTGTTTTCAAGTGTGAAACCAATACCTGCTGCTGCCCAGCCAGAGAAGGAGTTCAATAGCGATACCACCACCGGCATATCACCACCACCGACTGGTGCAATCCACACCCAACCGAATGCAAGAGCAAGTGCAGTCATAGCCCAAAATGCATTCATGTTGCCTGTTGTGAAGAAATACACACCACACGCCAACATTGCAAGGAAAATCAGTGCTTGTACAGGTTTAACCCATGCACCAGAAATGGTTTTCGCCCATTTTTTTGCAGCCAATTTACCATAAGCAAATACAGACGCTGTAAAGGTAATCGCACCGACGAAACAGCCCACGAACAATTCAAATAAATGAACCTTGCTCATGTGTGCATGTTGCACACCCGCAGCAGTTAATGCAGCTTCATTTTGTGCAAATAACGCAGTCAGTTGGTTGTTATGTAGAATTGCAGCAATCGCAATCAATACCGCAGCCAAGCCCACCAAAGAGTGCATCAATGCGACCGTTTCAGGCATCTGCGTCATAGGTACAGTACGCGCACGGGCAATACCCACTATCGCACCCAGCACCATCGCACCGCCAATCATCCAAATCACAGGATGATCTGCCACAAAGAAGGTGGTCACTACAGCAATCGCCATTGCGATCATGCCGTAACGGTTACCTTGAATCGCCGTCTTCGGGCCAGACAAACCACGTAAAGTTAAGATAAAGAGGACAGCACCAATCAGGTAGAACCAATCCGCATAGTCTCGAATGAATTCCATATATTAGCCCTCTTTTTTCTTTTGCTTTGGCTTGAACATTTCAAGCATGCGCGCAGTTACTGCGAAGCCACCAAAAATATTGATACTTGCTAAGAACACCGCAATCGCACCTAAGATGCTCACGACATTCACACTTTGGAATGCAACATTCGCATCAACACCAATTGCAGGAATCCCCACCGTTTGAATCATTGCACCCACCACGATGATCGATGACAACGCATTGGTTACTGCCATAAGCGGTGTATGTAGTGCTGGCGTAACGCCCCACACGACATAGTAGCCTACAAAGATGGCAAGGACGAAAATTGTAATTGTTTCAACCATGATCTATCTCCTTAACCACGCTTCAGCAGTACTTGACCGCCATGAGTTACTAGAAGGGCTTTTTGAATTTCTTCTTCAGGATTGATAGCAAAGTTTTTCTCTGCATCAAATAAAGTATCTAAGAAGTTCAAGACATTTCGTGCATACAAAGCAGAAGCTTCAGTTGAAACTGTAGAAGGAATGTTTGGAATACCTAAAATGGTTACGCCGTTGTCAGTCACAACATTTTCACCATTCTTAGAACCTTCAACGTTACCGCCTGTTTCAACCGCCATATCGAGGATGATTGAACCTGGTTTCATTTTGGCAACTGTTTCCGCCTTAATCAGACGTGGTGCATTACGACCTGGTAAAAGTGCAGTGGTAATCACGATGTCAGCATTCGATACAGCTTTGTCCACAATAATAGCTTGATCGCGGATATAGTCTTCACCTGGCATCCAACCATAACCGTTTTTCGCAGCATCGGCTGCTTTTTGCTGTTCTTCCGCTGACATAGGTACGTCTAGCCATTTGCCACCCAAAGATTCCACTTGATCTTTCGCAGTCGGACGTAAATCCGTTGCTTCAACCACAGCACCCAAACGTTTTGCTGTCGCAATCGCTTGTAGACCAGCAACACCGACCCCCATGATCACGACACGTGCAGGTTTTACAGTACCCGCAGCCGTCATCAACATTGGGAACATGCGCTGGTACTCTGCCGCAGCAAGAAGCACTGACTTGTAACCCGACAAGTTAGCTTGTGAAGATAATACGTCCATGTTCTGCGCACGAGATAAAGTTCGTGGCAGTAGCTCCAAAGCAAATGCAGACACTTGTTGTGATGCAAATTGATCAAGCTCCGTATTACGGTACGGGTCAAACATGGCAATAACCGATGTATTTGGCGCAAGCTTTTGAATTTCAGCACCCTGAGGGGCACGTACTTTCAAAATCATTTGGCTACCGGTATAGGCATCATCTGTCAGCGTAGCACCGACTTGCTCATAGGCACTGTCGATATAAGCAGCTTTCACACCCGCTCTACGTTCAATTACTACACTATGACCAGCACTGATCAACTTTTTTACCGTTTCTGGCGTTGCGGCTACACGATTTTCACCGACGACAGTTTCGGCTGGAATTCCGATCTGCATGAGCGTCCCTCAAGCTAGTTTTTCTTAAAGTAAACATCACCGATTAGGCAATGTTTTCTCACAGGATGTTCTTATGAATTTTTGGATTCTAATGAAACTTTTTTAAAATACCACCCACTATTTATTTAATAAATACCCATATACTGAACTGGTGATTCATAAAAAATATTGGGTGATATCTCGTTTATTTACTTTGAATCCGCTTAAAAATTGATTTATTTCTATTCAAATTCTGAGCTACAGATCTTTTTACACTAAAATCTGCACTTTTTTTGCACAAAACCAAGTCCTTTAATTCCGCAGTATTGATCTTTTTGACCAATCCAAGAATATGAACCACCACGTTCACATTAACCCGAACCTGTCATTCATCGAGCTTTACCATCTGCCGTCGCGCAAACTTTGCAGGCATTGACTTGAATGACAGTTTTGCCCCATTTGCAAAAGCTTAGAATTGGCCTGTTCCTATGTTTCATCGATCAAAAATGCCAATGCTCAAAATTTAGTCCAACTGAAACGTGTATTTGAAGTGGATCATATAAAAATACGAGGAAGGATTAATCACGTTTAAATAGATCTAAAACGCGGAACGACCAACAAAAATGTTTTTTTCATATTTTATGGGATGATAATGGCGTGCATTGACGCACTAGCCTTAAGCAAAAATGCACCATAATTGAGCAAAACCACCTTAAATAGATGAATATTTCAGTAATTTGTCCCAAATCTTTGATGTGCAAGATGAGTAAAAATGATCGAATGCAACAATTTCATACAAAATAGACGGGTGCGTTCAGAATTTTTTAAAGATTTTTATTATTTTTTGACAGGAAATTCTAAATATCATCATTTTTTGATTGTATTAGATGAAAACGTCGGCCTGAGAACAGGTCATGCTATTTTCTGTGTCTTGATCTTCGACTCATTTTTGATGCGGTCATTTCTCACCTGTTTTAGGCTTTTGTCCCAGCTTCGTATACAATTTCTGAAACGATGCATCTATTTAACTCAAGCACGATGTAAACGTCATTCTAAAAAATACTCCCTCATCAAAGGCTCATTATGAATACTTCTTTCGACATCAGTCGAGACAAATCTCTGCTCTGGCTGATGGCAATTGTCTGCGGCTTATGTGCAGGGGCAAACTATTATTGCCAGCCTTTGATTTCCTCTATTCAGCAAAGCTTTCAAGCACCAGAAGAACAAGTGGCTTTGACCGTGACCTTTGCGCAAGTTTCCTATGCTTTGGGTTTACTGTTCATTGTGCCCTTAGGCGACATGCTGAACAAAGCCAAACTGATTCCATTCCTGATGTTTGGCGCATCTGCTGGGCTGTTTATCTGTGCGACATCCACAAACTTATCGATGCTCTGGTTAGGCACCATTATTACAGGACTCTTTTCAGTTGCAGCACAAGTGCTGATTCCTCTGGCTACGATGGCAGTCAAACCTGAAAAAACGGGAGAAGTGGTCGGTTTCCTTATGAGTGGCTTATTGGTCGGGATTTTACTGTCGACCAGTGTGGCTGGATTACTCTCAGACTTATGGCACTGGAAAATGATTTATGTGCTGAGTGGCATCGCCATGTTTGCTTTGGCTCTTCTGATGAAAGGAAAACTGCCGCAACTACCAAAACTCAAAATCACCTATTTCGACATTTTTAAGTCCATGGGGAGTCTGCTGCAACAAGAGCCTCGTTTGGTGTTTCGCTCAATCACGGGTGGATTTGCTTTTGCTGCCATGAGCATGCTCTTTTCCACCATAGCTCTACTTTTAACCGCTGAGCCATTTCAACTTTCGGATATTTTAGTCGGCGTAGTGACTTTGGTCGGCGTATTTGGCGCACTCTCCACCCAGTGGATTGGTAAATGGGCTGATCGCGGTTATACCTTGCTTTTGACGTGGGTCGGCTGTGGGACTTTAGCCCTCAGTTGGGTGTTCCTATATTTAGGCGGGAGTTCACTCATCAGCTACATCATCGGTTATGCACTGATTAACTTAGGACTTGCAACTACACATAGTTGTAACCAAAACGTGATTTTCCGTTTACGCCCCGATGCGAAGTCGCGGGTGAACTCCATCTATATGACCTTATATTTTATTGGTGGTGCGTGTGGCTCAGCACTGGGTGTCTATGCATGGCATCACGGCGGCTGGACTAGTACATGTTTGGTCGGTATTACACTGGTGATGATGGCGGGTGTCTTTGCTCTGCTGGATACCCTGTATAGCAAAAAACAGGGTATTGCTTAACCCTCAAAAAAGACAGTTTACTCAGTAAACTGTCTTTTTGTTTGGGCACTTCATTTTGAGCGCTAACTGACCTGAGCTACGGGGTAAAAAGGTTTACCCAAGTCGAGACTATCGGCATTCTCCAAAGCAATGTACAGAAATGCGGGCAGCAAAGCCGATAAAATTTGACAGCCATCTTGTAGCTGCTTGCGGTTCAATGAACTCTTATAGGTTGAACCACCATGCATCAGTTGATTTCTCAAGGTATATAAACGGTTAAACACTATCAGTAAAACATCAACCGAATGCTTCTGCTGTAACGCTTTCGCCACTTTCTTCTTTTCTTGTTCAAGCTGAGCCTTACAAACCTCTAAACCAATTTTCTTATTTTGATAGTCCCAATAGCCTTGATAGGTGTATTGATTGTCTAAGAGCATACGAATGGGTTGACTAAACTTGTCCCATAAAATGCTATAAATTCTATGATCGGCATCATGCTGGCAAATTAAATGTAAGAACTGACGTAAACTCTGTTTGTCCTGACTTTGACCCAAGTCTTGTGCATATATCGCATTGAAAGAAATCCAGAGGCTGATAAATTGCAAATCGGGATCATGATCGAGCAGGAATGCTTGCTTTAACCAACTCAGCCCACGATGTATTCTCAGATTAAACTCATCACTCTGTTGTACTTTTTTAGTTTTAAAAATTTCTTCTAAAAGCAACATCGGCTTTTCCTATACTTTATTCTTCTATGTATTCAACATACTGAATGATTAAGCTAAATTCAATTCAATCCTGCTAGGACCATAGTGATTGATAAATCCCACAAGTTCAGTGTGAATGTTCTATCGAAAAAAAACATTCTGTTTTCTATATTTCAATGTATCTAATGAATATTGGCTGCTCCTCTTACCATTAATTATAAATTCTAAGCTTGATAAAAGCAGATAATACCTCTCAATGAATGTATTCCATTTTTGTGATAGTATTACGTGCTATCGGAAATACCTGAATAAAATGAAGCATCGAGTTTCATTTTTCGTCCACTCCCAAAGATCCTCCTATCGGTAATGAATGCATTTCAGCTCATTACATTGTGCTGTATCTTGCTCAATAAATGGATTGACGCTTTGGCTTTGCGACATCTGATTTTCATGTAATTTCCCACATATTTCTTTGCACCGCTTCCGCTCTAAGACATAGGTTGTTCACCATGTCTTTGCAGACAAAAGCTGATAAACACTGATCAAGAGCCTGATTTTTTAATGAATACTGACAAAACCATTGAAACCCCTCAATCTCCACGAATCAGTGTTGCACCGATGATGGATTGGACAAACTAATAAACATTATTATTTAAAAACAATTAATTATAATAATTTTAATTTTTAATGGCGTAAATTTGGTGTAAACTTGCCTTAAATTAATTTAAAGCAAGTTTAAAGGTTTAATTGACTTAATCAGGAATACGATTTAAATATTTTTGAGCAGGCCTATTAGACAGCCACTCATATAGTCCTAAAACATCAGCATTAATTTTAGATAACTCTTCAGCAGCTGTAGCTCTCCATGCTAAGTTTCCAGGACCATCAAATGTTTTTCTTAATTCTCTAATGACATTTAGCGCTTTCTCTGACCATTCAATAAACTCAGAAGCTCCCCAATAGCTTACTCCTTCAAGATGTGGAAGTGCTCCATCTCTTGCGTTCTTCACAGGTGTTAATATGACCGGTAAAATTTTACAATTTCTATATGATTGGTCATGCTCATGCAGCCATTTTGGATGAGATGCTGCTTGCCTTGCTTTACTTGCGCTTAAAGAGGAAGTATTTTCTGCATCAACATGATCTTCAAAAATTATTACGAAGTCACCTTTAAACCACCAAGGATCAGGTGAAGCTTCAGATTCAACTTTATCAGCATTAAAACCGAGATATTTACCAAGTTGAACTTGTGCCATTTCAAATGATTCTGGGTTACTGAGTCCTTTTCTAATTTTTGCCTCATTGACTACAAAATTGGTATTTGAAATCAATCCTAAATTCATCAAATTACTTTCAATTTGCTCAATTTGTTGCATTACCAATAGATTTTTTTGATCTTCTTTTTCTTCATCAGATACAAGCTTCATTTCTCTTGAAAGAGAAGTAAGCCAAGGTATTGCAATAGCTATTTTTTTTGCTTGTAAATAATGTTCACGAGCAACCGCATCAAAACCGGTATGTCCTTCTAAATATGCCTGATCTGCAGCTGAACCAGCATAATACTGCCATAGTGCTCTATAGCCCTTCAAATCAGGATGCTTTAAGAAACTTAGAACCTCTCGTGCTGCTTCTCGTGCTTCTATAGCATCACCACTCCATAAAGCTTTTTGCCACTTAATTTCGTATTTAACAGCATTAGATAATTCTTCCATGGCTGGAAATTGCTCTTGCACAGCAATGGCTCTACTTTCCAAAATCGATTGATTTGCATCCTCCCAATCAGTTTCATGTTCAAAGAAAATTTCAAAATTTTCAATTAAATCTTGTATATCTGCTTCAGTAGATTGGTAAATACCAAATTCAAGTTCTGCTTGGAGTTCGGGATGAAAATATTTTCGTTTTTTTGAATCTGTTAAATAACAGCTTAATTCATCTCCCGTGATTATTACTGCAGAATAATCATTGAGTCCACGAGTACAACGCCCAATAGCTTGTAGAGCCCTCGTCTGAATCCGGTCATTAAATAGTAAGCTAGCTCCCATTTTATTTATGAAAAAACGCTCTTGTAGATTGGTAGATTGAGAAAGTCCATCAACGAATAATAATCTGCAATCATCTTCAGGAAAATCTATACCATCATACCTATTTGCAATTACTGCTACTGCTTGATTCTCTTTAATAAAATCTAACTTACTATTTTCCAACTCGCTTGCGGTAAAAACAGGGAAACCTAAATGTACATCGATATCATTTGAAATTTCTTTAGCAGATTCATTATTAGATGTTAAGACTATGCTACGACCAGCTTTGGTCATTAACGTTCTTCTCAATTGAACTATTTGTTCACTATCTAATGATTTTTCAGGAAAAATAAAAAATCTACGCCCAATACCCTGAGTATCCCAACCAGCAGGAATAGGTAACCTCTTAATATTAGGTCTACCAGTTAATCTCTCTAAGTCTCCCCCTAAACCTAAAGTGGCAGACATATATATTCTTTGCTTCGCATTTGCAAATGGGCTATGTACCCATGTTGGTGGAATTAAAGGTTTAATAAGAATTTCGTTAGATGATACATAAAGTTGGCATGCATTTAGATGATCTTGCAACATACTCCATGCATATTTTTGATCATTTTCATTTGATAAATTAGCATTAATTGCTGCTCTTAAATCTTGAGCAATAGTTAATAATTTTTTTGTAGGTATTTTATCAACCCATGTTGCATCTTCTATACCAGACCATGCTCCTGATAATCTTGCAAAATTTTGTTCGGGTAAAACGGACTTTAAAACTCCCGATATCGCCTTATACAAGATCTGATCACTTTCCTCAGTACGACTAACACTGAAAGTCCAAAGAGATTGTAAATAGTTTTCTGCAGCATGAGCATCATCAATAATAATGACATCAGCATTATTAAAGAAAGGTCTAGTATTGAATAAACTATTATAAGTAGTTACAGCAACTCTATTACCATCTAAATACGCCGACTTTGCATCAGGCGAATAATGTTTAGCTGAACCAACGAAACCTTCAACTTGTAGACCATATTTATTATTCGCCTCTTCCACGACTTGATTTACTAGTTGTCGGGTAGGACATAAGAATACTACTCGTTCGTTAAATTTTCTTCTCCTCCACTCCGCTAATAGCAGGCCAACTAAAGTTTTACCACTACCTGTAGGCAGTTGAATAGCAACGTCTTTCTCATTTAATGCTTGTTCGACATAACTTCTTAAAATTTGACCTTGGTGATCAAATAAGCTTGCATGTTTCCTACGAGGTAAGTCAATGAAAAGTCTATCTGGACTCTCTGGTACAGCTGTTTTTAAAATCGGTTTTTTAAATGCCATAATATAATTTTCCAAAAAATAGATTTATTAAGAATGTATAAACAATTGAAAAAAAAGTTCATCAAAAATCAAGACAAAAACATCTTATAAAAAAAGAAGTAAACCTGTGGATTAAAATGAAACTATGTATTGGTCCAAGCATTCGACAACTGCTCAGCCTGCTTCATCACCAACTCAATCGCTTCAGCTGCTTTATCAGGTGGATACTTCCAACGCTGCAAAGTACGACGTACTAATATTTTCAGCTGAGCACGCACACTATCCCGAACCTGCCAATCGACAGTCGTTGATTTCCGTAGCTTCTCTGTAATCTCTCGTGCGATCTGTTTCAGCGTATCGTCTCCAAGCTCTCTGACCGCACTTTCATTATTCGCCAAGGCATCGTAGAAAGCGATTTCATCAGGATTCAAACCAAGTGCAGCTTCACGCTGCATTTCGGCCTGAAACTCTTTTGCCATTTGAATGAGTTCTTCAATGACCTGAGAGGTTTCAATAGCTCGGTTATTGTATTTCCTCAAGGTTTCCTGCAAACGGTCAGAGAAGCGTTTTTCCTGTACCACATTGTTTCGCGTCTTTGCTTTGATGCCATCATTGAGTAACTTTTCCAACAGTTCAACTGCCAAATTACGGTATGGCATCTGCCTTACATCTTCTAAGAACTCATCTGATAGCAGACCAATGTTCGGTTTATCCAAACCACACATTGCAAAGACATCTGTTACGCCATCAGCAATGACAGCATTATCCAGAATCTGTTTTAGCGTACTGTCCTTTTCAGCTTGCGACAGTTTACGATCTACAGAGGTATGCTTGCTAATGACCGCTTTAATGGCTGAGTAAAAGGCAATTTCTTTGTGCAGGTTCTTCGCTTCATCCAAGGTGCTGCATAAAGAGAAGGCTTTATTGATTGCCAGAACTAAATCAAGAAAACGCTTTTTACCATCCTTCAAGCTCAGCACATAGTTAGCTGCGGGGATAATCAGTCGGTGTGCCTGAGTTTCGTAAGCACTTAAATCCATGCCTACCTGTTCATTGGTTTTAGCAAACATTCCCCGTATCGCATCCATCTTTTCAGCAAGAACCGCATAGGCTTCTTCTGCACGTAAAGTCGGCTCACCCTTCCCTTTGGCATCAGTATAAGTTTTTAAAGCCTGCTTCAATTCATTGGCAATGCCGATATAATCGACAACAAGACCACCCTGCTTATCTTTAAATACCCGGTTCACGCGTGCAATTGCCTGCATGAGGTTATGGCCTTTCATTGGCTTATCGATATACATGGTGTGCGTACAAGGCGCATCAAAACCTGTAAGCCACATATCGCGCACGATCACTAACTGCAAAGGATCGTTTACATCCTTAAAGCGTTTCTCAAGACGTTTTTTAGTTTGCTTATTGTAGATATGCGGCTGTAATAATGGTTTATCTGAAGCTGAACCCGTCATCACAATTTTGATTTTGCCTTTTTCAGGATCAGGGTCATGCCAATCTGGACGTAAGGCAATAATCTCATTGTAAAGGTGGACACAGATCTCTCGGCTCATGGTCACAATCATACCTTTACCCGCCGTCGCTTCAGTACGAGCTTCAAAGTGTGCGACTAAATCCGCAGCAATCTGTTTCAGCCGTGGTGTGGCACCCAGCAGCTTTTCTAGTCGGCTCCACTCACTTTTAGTCTTTTCTCGGTTACCAACATATTCTTCATCTTCTACAACCTCATCAACTTGATCAGATAGCTCTTCGATTTCAGCCTGATTAATATCTAACTTTGCCAAGCGTGATTCGTAGTAGATTGGGACTGTTGCACCATCATCGACGGCATCCTGAATATCATAGATGGAGACATAGTCGCCAAAGACGGCTCGGGTGTCTTTATCTTCACTTGAGATTGGAGTTCCAGTAAAGCCAATAAAAGCAGCATTCTTTAAAGCATCACGCATGTGCTTGGCATAGCCGAACTTGTATGTGCCATCATTGTTTAGTTTTGCTTTCAAACCATATTGGCTACGATGTGCTTCATCTGACATCACAACAATATTATGGCGTCCATTCAATAATGGATGCTCACTCTCACCATCTAATAATGCAAACTTTTGTACTGTAGTAAAAATGATTCCACCAGACTCACGCTCAGCCAAAAGCTGTCTTAGCTCATCACGGTTATTGGCTTGTACTGGGGTTTGCTTTAATAATTCTTGAGCATTGCTAAAGGTTTCAAAGAGCTGTCCATCCAAGTCATTACGGTCAGTCACGATTAACAAGGTTGGGTTGTGCATAGCGGGCTGCTGTAAAAGTTTACCTGCATAGCAACACATGGAGATACTTTTACCCGAGCCTTGGGTATGCCATACAACGCCTGCTTTCTTATCACCACTTGGATTGGCTGCTGCAATGGTCGCATGTACCGCTTCCCGAACCGCATGGAATTGATGATAGCCTGCAATTTTCTTAATGGTCTTTTCGCCATCTGTTTCAAACAACACAAAGAATCGAATGTAATCTAGGAACAATTCTCGATCAAAGAAGCCTCGAATAACTGTCTCTAACTCCCATTCTAAAACGGGTTTATCATCTTCATTCTTGATCGTACGCCACGGTAAAAAGCGTTCCTGATTCGCCGTCAGTGAACCGACACGTGCTGTTACACCATCACTGACTACCAAAGCTTCATTAAATACAAACAGATCCGAGATTTCTTCTTTGTAAGTTTGCAACTGGTTAAAGGCATCCCAGATATCTGCATTTTCATCGGTTGGGCTTTTTAGCTCCAACACGGCAAACGGAATACCATTGATAAAACAGATGATGTCAGGGCGTCTAGGTTGTTTGGTGCCTAGAATCGTAAATTGATTGACCGCAACAAAACGGTTTTGATGCACATGATTAAAGTCCACTAAGAAGGCATGGTCATGTACCCAATCATCTTGCTTCTTATACGTGACAGGTACACCTTCCAACAACATACGATGGAAAGCGCGATTATTGGTGACAATATCTAAACTTTCAGGTTGATTCAGCTTTTGTAAGACTTGTTCAAAACAATTTATGGGAAGATGCGGATTTAATCGTTCAAATGCAGCATGTAAGTCTGATTCAATTAAGACTTGTTTATAGTCTTTGCGTAGGGGATTACTGCTGTCGGGCGCAATATCAATACCATGAACGACTTCCCAACCATTTTCAGAAAACCAATCTAAACATAAATTTTCTAGTTGTGTTTCATTCATGGTTAAGATTCCCCCTGTATCACAAAATCAAAAATATTATCAATAACTACTTCCCTATGAGTTTCAGGATAGTTCAACCTCCTCAAAACTAAACGGAGCTTTGCTTGCAACTCTAAGGCAAGATCATCTCTTTCTTCAAAATCAACTTCTTTATACTCTGTAATGATTTTTACTATCTCGGAAGCAATCCTATTTATTAAATCCTTTTCTAAAGTTTCTTCTTGCTGTAAAGAATTAATCAATAATTCAAGGATCGGTGCCACATCCTGTGACTCAAGACTTGGCTTAGGTACAACAATCTCAGTATCGATACTTGGTGGGGCAATAATTATTGGTTCAGGTTGTAAGATAATAGCTTCTTTATCCTTTCTATTTTGCTCCCACTCTTCAATTAGAATATTTGAATAATCTGCAGCACCAATAAGATCAGGAAACAAACTTGCATGATGAACATTCATACGTCTCAAAAACTTTAAGCATTCTTTTTGCTGAACATTCTTGATAAAGACTTTACAAATATACTTAGCTAAAATAGCAGGCTCTTCCCCCTCATCTTGTGAAGCATTCCTTAGTTCTGCATCTGGATACTCTTCGCTTCCAAGAACTTCGATCAATTTATTTTCAATCGTGAGATCATTGGGTGAAAAAATAAAAAGTCCCGCTTGATTGACCAAACGTCCATGATCATCTTTTCGAGGTTCTAGCACTCGAATATCATTAAAGTACTCATCATCTGAGATAGCCGTTTTGTTTAGAATATAAATGGCTCTATAGGGATTATCTGTTTCCTCAGCTTCATCTGCCTTAGCAAAAGCAAAAAATAAAGCGACGTAAGGTGAATATGTCCAATCTAACAATGGCGTTTTTAATCCATAATGTTGACCAATTGCCCACAACTCATCATCCTCTCGCTTATCACCACTATTAAACAAAGAGTGATCAGAAATTCTGCCACGTATAGCTTTACGAAAAAGTTTCAACTGCGCCTCAGCCAACTTTTTATCAATTGTATTTTGTTCATTAAACCGAGCTAAAGTTGGTGTTAGCCCCCAGTCATAACGTCTATGCCCACGGAAAACTAGCTCAACTGTTTTACGATTACAAAAGTCAGTATCTAAAAATGAAGTAAATTGATTCCAGTGCTCTAACTTTGTAACAGGAATGCGACCATTAATTTGGTCATTCATTAAAATGAAACTGTCTTTTAAGCTTTCTTTATTCCATACAGGAATTCGGTCCCAATCATGTTGTTCATATTGAGTCATAAATTAAACCTGCGCTCTATTTAATAAAGACACATCAATTTCACCCGACAATAATTTAGGTAATAACGTATCTCTTATACTTGCTAGAATATTATTTTCTTCAAACTTACTCGCCGAAAGAAGGTAAAACTCTTTTACATTTTTATGGAATAAATTCAAAATTCCATCTTTATTTTCGATAGGTAAAATACAAGGTGTATTTAAAACAGTATCATAACTCACGGCAGGATAAGCCCCACCATCAGCCAAATGAGCTAAACGCTTAATATTTTCTTTATCAGTTGCCACAATATAAATAAATTCAGCATAATTTTTATGCTTAGGCGAAAGAACAGCAAAACCTGTACTACCTGTTAAATTTTCTCGTTGAATAAAAGCATAAGAACCATTTGCAGGTCGAACTGTACCAAAAATTGTATCCCCTATTTTCAATACACGTCTTGCTCGACTCGGTGCTTTTTCAAAAATAAATTCTTCCGTTTGCTGAATAGTCCCCCATTTTGTATTTGATAAATCTACATAAGTTACTTTTTCAGGGCAATTTTTCTTAGTCCAAGATTGAACATTCAAATCAGCAAGAATACTTAAATCTGTTTTAAACCACCCCTTCGGCACTTCCCCTAACTCACTTTCCATCAACTCATCAGGAAATAGCGAAGCAGTTGCTCGCAATTCAGCCAAATCATCTTCAGTCATTTGCTGAAGTTCCACTTCACTTTTACCGCTAATGGCACACATAGCAGTAAGTTCAGGATCTTTGCCTTCCTGCTTAGCTGCAATTTTGGCACGGACAGGGTCAAAGTCGATAAACCAGCTTTTAAATAGGGCTTGGGCAATAGATTCCAAAGTTTGGTTAATTTGGTTATTTAGATTAATTTTTTCACAGAAATTAAAGTAAAAATCACCAATAATTTTTTGATTTTTATAGCAAGGATTAGGTAATTTTAGTTTATTAAAATCAGCCTTTTTAAAGTGAGGAATAACACCATCTACATTTAAATTTTTAATTTGGTTTTGAACCTCTTGCGAGCGTAAAGCCGCGAAAAGAAATTTAGGATAAATTAAATCTCTTTTTGCTCTTAGCGCAACCATATCTTGTGCAATGCAAAAAGTTACTGGATTTGGAACAAAACATACAGCACCATTTTGACTACCTTTATTTGTGATAATAATATCGTCAGGTAATGGATGCGATCTAAACCAGTTATTATAAGTATCAGTTGATACATATCTAACATTTAAAAAGCTTGGATAGAGATTATCATTACTGATACAGTTAGTAGCGATTAATGGAAATCCTTTTTCTGTTGTAGGTACAGTTTTACCCCTATTATCTACAACAAATTCTAATGCATCTGCCAAAGTGATTTTCTCATTATTCACATTCCACCCCCAAATTCTTTCTTAATCACCCAACAGCCACGAGTTCCACCAACACGTTCAAGCCAGCCTGCATCTTTTAAATGATTCAGATGCTTTTTCACTGCTGAATCATTAATACCAAGCTGCTCTGCCATAGAACGATAGGAAACTTTTGGGTTCTGTTGAATTAAAACTAAAATCTCTTTGTGCCGATCTGTCAACATATCTTCTTGGATTGAGCCACCAATTGAGCCACCGATTGAGCCACCTGCTTGCTCAGTCGAAGGACGGTAAAACTCCCAATCGACAAAATCTCCTTGGGCTTTCAGTTGAGGTTCGACATTGCCTGCCTTCAAACAAAGATCTTTGATCCGCGCAATACCACTGCCCCACTGCTCGATATAACCCAGCTCTTTAAACACACGCGCCAAAACACGGTTACGGATCTCAGAACGACCTTGAGCCAAATCTTCTTCAGTCAGACCATTGGGCAAGCCACCCGGGGATACAATATTCAGGATGTCATCATAAATGCCAACCTTGATATCACGCCCTGCATTGCTATAGTCACGATGCAACACTGCATTCACCAAGGCTTCACGAATTGCAGGAATGGGGATTTCATAACTTTCTGTACGTTGTAACCCTAAAATCTCCGCCCGTAGATGCAAATGGTTTTTAATGAATTGCTCGGTTTGCTTCAACTGGCTAAATAGGTCTCCACGATATTCTTTTTTGTCCAAAAACACCGTCATGGTCGTGCCTTTAAAGCGGCTACATTTGATCTCAACCTGCTCATAAAGCCCCAACAAAATGAGTAACCCATGACTAGGATAATCCTGTCCATTCTGCTGAATGATCAATTTGAGATTCCGCATTTTCTGCAAAGACAGCTCTTTACCCACCTCAGCAAAGGCTTTCTGCAACGGCTGTAAATCAATATCATCTAAACTGTATTGCGGATTCGGCTGCTCATCAAAAGTCTGGTTCAGACGCTGCAATTCGAGTTGCTGAATATACTCAGGCGATGCCACACGATTACTTGCACCCAAACGGATATAGGTTCCCTGTGCCTTACCTTGCGGCTTGAGATAATAAGGCAATAACGAACCACGGCTCACTTCAATCACCAGCAACTCTATGCCTTGGATATTCTCGATATAGATATACGGCAGAATGTTTGGCATACACAGTTCATTAATCATCGAAGTGATCTGATCTTGCAACTCAAAAATATCATCTTGAATACCTACGAGTTGGCGATCATCACTTACACCCACTACCAATTTACCACCACTGGTATTGGCAAAAGCAATCAGGGTCTTTGCGACCTGTTGCCCTTTCGGTAACTGCTCTTTAAATTCAAGGGTTTGACTTTCACCCTTCTGAATTTCTTGCAATAAAGGATGATCAGAACTCATAACCCAAGCCTTTTAGATTCTTTTTAATCTCACTTTCCAAGACAGCACTTTCAGCAAATTGTTCTTTGAGCTGAGCAGTCAAACGCAGCATTTTCTCAGCGAATGGCTCGCCATCATCTTCCTGCTCGACTGCACCCACATAACGTCCTGGAGTCAATACATAGTCGTGCTTTTGTATATCTTTTAACTCAGCAGAGAAGCAAAAACCTTTCTCATCTTGATACGCTTCGCCTTCAAAATTTTCGCCTTGTTGCCAAGCATGTAAAGCATTGGTGATTTTAGCAATATCTGCATCGGTAAAGTCACGCAGTACGCGATCTTTCATATAGCCCAAATTACGGGCATCGATGAACAGAGTCTTGCCTTCACGATTGGCTTTCTTTTTATCTAAAGACAAGCCATTCTTTTTGTCCTTGGTTAGAAACCAGATACAGGCTGGAATTTGCGTGTTGGTGAACAGTTGTCCTGGTAATGCGACAATACATTCCACCAGATCGGCTTCGATCAAGTTTTTACGGATCTCACCTTCATTGTTGGTATTGGAACTCATCGAACCATTGGCAAGTAACAATGCCATACTGCCCGTAGGTGATAGATGGTGCAGCATGTGCTGCATCCAAGCAAAGTTGGCATTACCTTGCGGTGGCGTGCCGTATTTCCAACGCACATCATTTTCTAAAGAAGCATGCCACCAATCCTTGATGTTAAAAGGTGGGTTAGCCATGACAAAATCGGCACGCAAGTCTGGATGCTGATCCTCTAAAAAGCTGTCTGCATTCTTTTTACCGAAATTAAAATCAATCCCGCGAATCGCCATGTTCATGGCTGCCAGTTTCCATGTGGTCGGGTTGCTCTCCTGACCATAGATGGAAATATGCTTTTTCTGTTCAGACGCTTTGTAACGCTTTTCCTGTGCATGTTGTTCAATGAACTTTTCACTGGATACAAAGAATCCACCTGAACCCATTGCAGGGTCATACACACGACCTTTATAAGGCTGCAACATTTCAACGATTAAGGTTACGATGCTTTTAGGCGTGTAGTACTGCCCACCTTGCTTGCCTTCAGCCAAAGCAAACTGTCCTAAAAAGTATTCGTAGACGTGCCCAAGAATATCTTTACTGTGCAGACTGAGTTGCTCACCGTTATATTCTGGATTAGTAAAACTGGTGTCAGAAAAAGTATTGATCAGATCAAGTAACTTGTCATTGTCCAGCTGATACTGTCCAATACGATTAAGAATACCCTTAAGCTTTGGATTGGCTTTTTCAATTGCATCAAAGGCATTGTCAATCAGCCAGGATACAGAACGCAGTTTGACATCTGTACCTTGTTCATCCTGCCAAATGGTTGAGCCAATTGGTAAAGCGGCTGCATCACGGATATTTGACCAGCGGCCTGCTTTTGGCACCCAAAATACGTTTTTTTCTTGGTAGTAATCCAGTATTTCTAGTTCATCAGCAATAGACTGTTGGTATTCTTCTTCGCTGTCGTACTGATCACGCGGCATGTAATAGATGTTGTGATCGTCTTTTTGTGCAAACAATTCTTTGAGTTCAGATTGCCGTTCATCAAAAGCATCTGATACGTACTTTAAGAAAATCAGTCCTAAAACAATATGCTTGTAGTTAGCGGCATCCAGACTGCTGCGTAATTTATCGGCGGCTTTCCAAAGCTTGTCATCTAAGTCATTTAGAAACTTTTGTTCCAATGAATGCATTTTATTTCCTCAATCCAAGATCAACCGCTTTGGTTTTATACTTAATGTTAAACAATGTTGCTAAGTTAGCATATCAATGACCTATTAAAAGTCATGCACTTAACAAAAAAAATAGAGATTAATAAAGTCCTGTCATTTTAACGGGATAACTTTAGCTAAAATAGTCCTTTAACAACTGCTACGTCTTATAATGTCGTAAAAAAAAAGAGCAACCTAGAAAGTTGCTCTTTTCCAACCAATCGATTAATTGACGGGTCTGACTGATCGCTGCAACCCCTGCTGAATACCCTGCACAAACCCTTCAGGCGAAGCTTGTTGCTCCACCGTACGGTTTTGTTCTTGTTCAGGGTAGTATTCCTCCAGCACCTCTAACCCTTCCTCTATATCCGTTTCAAACCGTGCATTGGCAAAACCCTTCCTTGCGGTAAAGTCTAATGATTCTATGAATACACCTAACTTTTTCAACTAACTACAAATGTGTTGCACTTGGGATTTGAATCTGCGACTTTAAAAAATATTCATCTTAAATTTTATACTTATTTTACGCAAAATTTACGATATTTTTATTATAAATCAATAAATTAATCCATAACATACATTACTTCACTGACTACTAATTTAAAATGTTATGAAAAAATTATACCATCTACTTTTTAGCCTTATACCGCTCTATTCAAGTTATGCTTTTGCTACTGGAGATGAAAGCTCTCCCGCATTAAGCTTTTCAGGTAATGTATCATTAGCCAGCGAGTACCGATGGCGCGGCCAAACGCAAACCCAGAATGACCCAGCCTTACAGGCAAACTTTGTTTTAAGCCACGCTTCTGGCTTTTATCTTGCTGCATTTGCATCGAATGTTGATTTTGATGACGAAGCGCATTTAGAACTGGATCCCCAGATGGGCTATACAGCGCCAATCGCGCTAGGTTCAATCCATCCTGCAGTCGATCTTGGCATCCTGCGCTACAATTACATCGATAACAGCGATTTAAATTATAATGAATATTATTTCAAAATGATCTTTAATGCGTTGCTGCATCAGAACGATAGCTTCACACCAAGCATAAGCTATACCGATAACTATGGCGGCAAAGCTGCAAGTGACAGTACAGGTAAAGATATCTCAAATTGGTATTTTAATGTCTTATATACTACACCGATTGCCCAAACTAATTTTGGCACAAATGTTAGCTTAGGCTATTCTAAAGCAAATCAGGACATTTATGGTTCTGAAGCAGAAGACCATTTTTTTGATTGGAAAATTGGTGCAACTTACCGCTATAACCCAATGGGAATAAATGTAGAATTAGCAGCAGTTGGTAGTAATTTAAAAACCAAAGACTTTACAAATCAAAATAAAAAAGGGGTAAAAACTGAAGCCGTATTTACCCTGACTAAATCTTTTTAAAAGTCTAATGCCAATAGTATCAATAATACTATTGGCATAATCATTTTACTTGATTGAATTCAATAAATACTCTACCTCACTTCGATTAAAACCTCTTTCTTTTAAAATAGCATGAATTATTTTTTTCATATTTTTTGACGCATGCTGGTATTTCTTTACTAAAATTTCAGAATCAATTTCCTGTAAACTATACTTCAAATATAATTCTTCATTGAGCTTCTGATTTTTAGCATCATCTTCATTATTTATCGTGTTATACATTTTTATGTAGCTAAATATCCCAATGCTGTTCCATTAAAGTGATTTGGCTATACATATGCTGATACTCCGCACATTTAACAGCACACCATAATTCCATAAATCTTTTGCCGAGATGTTTTTGCAAAACCGAATTACTGTGAAAAAGCGCTAAAGCATCCGGCTGATTTGTACTTAAAAAGAGCAGCTGATCTTTATTTTTTATGTGAGTGGCTTGCTGTGGAATTTCCAGATTCTGTGTCAACCCATGCAGTGTGCCGATCAAAATCAGGGCTGCAGTTAAATAAGGATTGCAATCCGCACCTGCAACACGATATTCCAAGCGTTGATTTTCATTGTCCGAACGTGGTATGCGAATGGCCACATTGCGGTTATTCACGCCCCAATTAGCTTCTAAGGGCACATGGTTTCCAGCTTTAAACCGGCGGAATGAGTTTACATTCGGGGCAAGCACGGCCATGGACGGCGGCAGCAAGACTATCAGCCCGCTGATCGCCTTTAATAATTGCCGTGACGGTAAAGGATTCTGCTTCATGCTGAAAATATTCTGCTGGTCTTGATTTAACAAACTCATGTGAAAGTGCATGCCGCTGCCCGCTTTATTCAGATCAGGCTTAGCCAAAAAGCTTGCATGTAACCCATGTTCTACAGCGACTTGCTTAATGGTGCGCTTTAGCATCATGATCTGATCGCATAGCTTCAAAATATCACCGCTATGCTGAATATTAATTTCGTATTGTCCGGAAGATGATTCCGAGACTAAGCCTGTAATCTGAATCCCCTGCAAAAGGGCAATCCGTTCAATTTCATCCAGAACGTCTTGATATTTATCTTGCGCATTCACATCAAAACATTGATTTAAATAAATCTGATTGGAGCCAGATTTTTCATTGCTGTCAAATAAATAAAACTCCAATTCTGCGGCCATGCAAGGATAAAAGTTTTGATCATGCAGCGCTCTTAAACTTTTTTTTAAAATATTGCGCGGTTCAACTTCGCAATCTTGATGATTGTCATCTTTCATGGTTAGGAATAACTGTGCATTGGACTCTGGATTTAAAGCGCAGGGCTGCAGGCTTCCCAATATAGGTTTACATAAATAATCCGGCTCACCGATCGATTTTCCTAAACCCGATTCTTCAATCACTTCTCCATCAAGACTCATGGCATAAATAGACATTGGGAAATAACAGCCTTGTGCAATATTTTTTAGACCGACAATATCTATGCGCTTGCCGCGGACATGACCATTCAGATCGTGCAGGCAAATCTCAACATGACGGGTATTGGGATAGCGCTGCAGATAGTTTTCGATTTCTTCTGAAAATAGAATATCTTCAATATCGCAGCATTGACGCGCAGATGGCATGGATTCAGGGACCGCTTCTTCGTCAGCTATATTATGTCTAGCCATGAGTAAATTACTCATTATTTTGTCCTGTTAAATATTAACAATGATCAAAATAAAACAAGTTCTACCGAATGTAACGTAAATAAACCGTAAAAAAGCACCCAACTAATATGATTATTTTTTAAACTATTAAAACCACGAAAAAGCTAATTTAAAATAAGTTAAAACATAAAAATAACAATAGATCTCTTTCATAAATCAAAAAACGATCTTCTTTTTGGTTAATATTTGCACTCCGGATTTCTTAGCATTCGTGCATAATCTGCGGATGAAATACATCGATTCAAACAAGCTTTCTGATCCTCAGTTCAAGCGATACACAGGCATCTCATGGTCAACTTTCTATTTGATGGTTGAGCAATTGCAGAAGCATGTCTCTGCCAAAGACAGACCGCCCAAGTTAAGCCTAGAGGATCAGGTTCTGCTCTGTCTGAGCTATTGGCGGGAATACCGAACCTTATTTCACGTTGCGACGAGTTACGGGGTTTCAGAGCCCACAGCCTCAAGAATTGTCCGTCATGTTGAAGACTGCCTGCTTCGGTCCAATCTGTTTAATTTACCCAAAGATTTACCCGAGGGCGAAGGCATCGACTGGAATGTTGTGATCGTGGATGCCACGGAAATTCCAATCCAAAGGCCTAAAAAAACAGAAGAAAAGCTATAGCGGCAAAAAAAAGACCCATACCTTTAAAGTACAAGCCATGATTCACTACAAAACTCAGCAAATTCTGAGTTTATGTGCCAGTCGCGGGGCAGTGCATGATTTCGAGTTGTTCAAACGCAATTTAAACCAGATTCCTTTTGGGGCTTTTATCCTGGCAGATAAAGGCTATCAGCGGATTTATGTGTTGTATCCGAATAGCCTGTTGCCATTAAAAGCCAAAAGACACTGTAAATTGGATCCTGAATTGAAAATCTATAATCAAGAAATCAATAAAAGATGAATCGGAATTGAGCATGTATTTGGCAACCTGAAAACCTTCAAAATCCTTGCTGAGCGTTATCGAAATAGATGTAAAAGGCTTAGTTTGAGATTCAATTTAATCGCTGGAATCTACAACTTGGAACTGAGCAAAAAATGATTTATGAAAGAGGTCTAATTACTCATGTAAAATAAATGGCATATTTAATATTAATAAATCTTCAAAAATCGCAAACCCACTCCCGGTTCAGTAATAATATATTTAGGCTGCACAGCATTATCATTTAACTTCACTCTTAATTTAGCCACCAGAATCCGTAAATAATGCGTATCTTCTTGGTGCGTTGGCCCCCACAGCTCTTTCAATATTTGCGGCTGAGTAATCAATTGGCCTTTATTTTTCGCCAATAAATTCAGCAGCTGATATTCTTTGCGTGTTAAGGAGAGCAATTGTTGATTTAAAAAAACCTGCCGTTTGGAAAAATCGATTTTTAATACGCCATCATCAAAAATTACAGTATCAACAGTACTATGCTGGTGCTGCCTAAGCAGTACACGAATGCGCGCCACCAGCTCCTGAACACTAAACGGCTTGGTGACATAATCATTTGCGCCAGCATCCAGAAGCTTCACTTTTTCTTCTTCATTTGCCCGCACAGACAGCACTATCACTGGAACGTGCGACCATGTGCGAAGCTCAGACAAAACCTCATAACCATCCAAATCTGGCAAACCCAAATCGAGGATCACTAAATCCGCGCCTTGCAAAGCTAGGAGTTCCAAACCCTTTTGGCCATTTTCAGCCAAAAGCGTTTTATAGCCTTGCGCTCTGAGTGCTATATCCAAGAATTTTCGAATCTGATTTTCGTCATCAATAATCAAGACATTGGTCATGGAGCTGGCTGATTCATTCTGTTCTGGCATTTTCCCACCTAAAAGCTGCTAGATGCTTTAAGTAATTTGCTGAATAGGAAGCTGTATGCGGATACATGTTCCTTGATTGTTCTTGCCTGATGATGCCATGATTTTCCCCATATGCGCACCCACAATCGCTTTCACAATCGTCAAGCCCAAGCCTGTACCATATTGCCCGCGGTCGCCGCGCTGCATGGTATAAAACATGTCAAAAATGCGTTCCCGCTCACCTTCCGGGATACCCTGCCCCTTATCAGTTATGGCAATTTCGATCTCATTTTCATTCACCTGCTGCACCTCAATCATCACAGCTTTATTTTCTGGTGAAAATTTTGCGGCATTTTCCAGTACATTAAAAATGGCCTGTTCAATCAAGGCGGCATGTACAAATAAACTCAAAGATTCTTGAGGCGCATGCACTTCAACCAATGCATCTGGCATATAACGGTTTAAACGGCGCACTGCTGAACCGATCAGTTCATCAACTCCAATCCAGTCCCGCTTCAAGCTTAAGCCTTCATGGCCTAAACGGGTCATATCCAGTAGGTTTTGAATATAGCGGTCTAAACGCTCCCCCTCTAAATGAATCGCTTCCAGCAAGCTGTCCTGATCATTTTCATTCATGGAATGGCGGTAAGTGCTCAAAGTATCCGCTGCTCCAATCATCGACGCCAAAGGCGAGCGTAAATCGTGCGATACGGATGATAATAATGCCGAGCGCAATTTTTCCGTTTCAGAATTCACATTGGCTATTTCCAAAGCCTTGGTCAGCTGGGTGCGGAAAATCGCCTGCGCAAGATACTCTACCATGAGTTCAGCGAGCTGTTTTTGCTCCGTATTGATTACTGCTTGCACATCTTTAAGTTTCAACCCCACCACGCCTAAGCATTGCTTGGAAGCCAATAAGGGCAAAAACCACCACTCATTTTCCGTCAAGGTTTGGGTAAAGCGACCGGACGGTTGATGGTTTTTGAATGTCCAATCGGCTGAAATTTTTTCTTTATTACTCATGATAGTGGATGATGCTTGAGTTGCTGCAGTATCTGGGAAATACAGCCAGACATCTGCATTGAGATTTTTACTCAGGCTATGTTCAGCAATCTCCTTGATTTGTGCCAAATCTAATGCTGTGGACAGCTTCTGCCCTAAATCCTGCATAATGCTGTTATAACTGTTCGCCGTTTTGAGTGCAGTCACCTGCTCTTTCAAACGTGACGCTAATCGGCTCGAAATTAAAGCCGCGCCCAAAAATGCAATCACGGTGACAATCCCCTGATGTGCAGAAATCTGAAATGTAAATTGCGGGGAAATAAAGAAAAAATTATAAGCTAGAAAGAATAGGATGGCTGAAAAAGCTGCAGCCAGCATCCGTGTTTTTGATGCCACAAAAACCACAGCGGTGATAAAAATCACCGAAAGATCTTCAATCCCTAAATACTTTTCCCCTAAGCTTGCAATCACAATGCTGATGACCGTGGTGGCTAGTACGTACTGTATTTCTCTCAGCGACAAGAATGCCCTTTGAGTGAAAAAGGACAGATGCTTATTCTCTGCAATAATCGGCACTATACTGAGTTCAAAACTGGGCCGGTATTGCAGTAATTGATCAATCAAATTGAGCCTTAAATTCAGCGAAAACTTTTGCGGAGCCGCTTGCGCTAAAACTAAGGTTGAAATGCCGCGGTCCATCACATAATCAAATAAAGTTTTAGCATGTTGCTGGCCGTAAAGGACTTCTGTCATTCCGCCCATTTGACGCGTTAAGTTTAAAGCCCGTTCTATTTCACGGCTTTGCGAGTTTTCCTGTTTATTCATGATTTGCGTATCATGAGAAAAAGCAACAACCGTCCAGTTTGCCGCACGATGCTCGGCAATACGGCATCCAGTCCGAACTAAAGCTTCAGAATGCCCTTTGCCATCAATCATAATTAAGACATGATTTTTTAAGGGGATTTGAGCAAGCCCTTGAATGGCGAAATTTTCGCGTACATCATTATCAACATAATTGGCAACGGTTTGCATTGCCAGTTCACGCAGTGCCGTTAAGTTGGAGCTGTTGAAAAATCGCTGTAAGGCCTGTTCCGCCTGCTCAGGCACATAAACCTTCCCTTGGTTTAAGCGCTCCAACAGCTCATTCACAGGCAAATCAATTAAGCGGATATCTCTAATCCATTCGAACACCCGGTCTGGCACGGTTTCAGTGACACGAATCCCAGTGATTTGATATACCACATCATTCAAACTTTCCAAATGCTGAATGTTCATGGTGGTAAAAACATCAATACCAGCATCTAATAATTCATTGATGTCTTGCCAGCGTTTTTCATGACGGCTGCCGGGCATATTAGTGTGGGCAAATTCATCCACCAAAACAATACTGGGCTTTTTATCCAAAACGGCATCTAGATTCATTTCCTCCAGATGCTGCCCTTGATATTCAATAGCCTTGCGCGGAATTATATCTAAACCAGAAATTAAATTTTCAGTTTCTCTACGGCCATGCGTTTCTACATAGCCAATGACGATATTAATACCCTGCAGCGCCAGTTCATGCGCACGAACCAGCATGGCAAAGGTCTTTCCCACGCCCGGAGCTGCGCCTAAAAAAATCGTCAGCCGCCCAGACTGATAACGCTGTGTATGTTGCAGCAAAACATCGGCTTTATTGGTTCGTTGATCAGTCATAGAAGTAATCTTTATTTATTGCTTTAAAAAGATGTTTTTAAATTCATTTAAATGCGTCTAAAGTCAGCTTGGCTATTGCTGGGCAATATGGATGCCACCGTTGGGCGGAGGTATAGAACATCCCCTCGCCCAACAATCGTATGTAACTTAATTCAAATTATTTAATAGCGTTCAATCACTATATTTTAATCTTCAAGCCATTCATATCACTTCCCGCCCCGATCCAAAGCCAAATTCAATTCAAGCACATTGATACGTGCCTGCCCTAAAATCCCAAAAATCGGCTGAACCGTATGCGACTGAATCAGTTTTTCGACATTCTGTTCAGGCATATGCCGTGCATGGGCAATCCGCTTCACTTGAATCATGGCTGATTGCACGCTAATTTCAGGGTCGATGCCACTGCCTGAAGCGGTGACCAGATCCGCAGGAATTTTAGATTTTTCAATCTGTTCCTTCGCTGCGATTCGATTCAGCCGTTCCTCTATGGCTTTCTGCAGTTCAGGATTGGTTCTCGCCATGTTGCTTCCGGCCATCGCCATAGGATCATAATTTGCGGCAGATGGACGCGGATGGAAATATTGAACTTGGGCAAAAGGCTGTGCCACTAAGCGTGAACCGATCACTTGATTATTTTCGACAATCAAGCTGCCGTTGGCTTGTTTTGGAAAGAGCATTTGTCCTAAGCTGGTTGCAGCAGCACTATATACAAAGCCGCATAAGCCTAGAGCAATGATGGTCATTCCAAACGAAGCGCGCAGTTTCTCACCCCATGATGAGTCTGCCAATTGATGATTTTGCATATTCACTTTGTCATCCTCAAAAAATTTATAGGGCCAAGATTGGACTGATCAGCAGATCAATCGCTTTAATGGCAATAAACGGTAGCAGCACCCCGCCCACACCATAAATCAGCATGTTGCGGCGCAATAATTGGGTAGATGTCGAAGGTTTGAATTTCACACCGCGCAGTGCAATTGGAATCAGCAGAGGAATAATGATCGCATTAAAGATCAGCGCAGACAGGATGGCACTTTCAGAACTGCCTAGTTGCATGACATTTAACACATGCATTTGCGGAATTGCCGCGACGAATAATGCCGGCAAAATTGCAAAATACTTTGATACATCATTCGCCAAGGAAAAGGTGGTTAATGCACCGCGAGTAATCAGCTGCTGTTTGCCTATTTCAACCACAGATAGCAATTTGGTTGGATCAGAATCTAAGTCCACCATATTGCCTGCTTCTTTGGCTGCTTGCGTTCCCGAGTTCATGGCTAAGCCAATATCTGCTTGGGCCAACGCCGGTGCATCATTAGTACCGTCACCGACCATCGCTACCAAATGTCCTTTGTTTTGCTCGGTTCGAATGCATGTGAGTTTATCTTCTGGTTTCGCTTCAGCGATATAATCATCCACACCAGCCTCTGCTGCGATGGCCGCTGCTGTGAGCGGATTATCTCCGGTCACCATCACAGTTTTAATGCCCATTTCACGTAAGCGCGCAAATTTTTCTTTAATGCCTTGCTTAATCACGTCTGATAGTTCAATGACACCCAACAAATTCTGGTCTTTAGCCACGACCAGCGGCGTTGCCCCTTTTGAAGCTATTTGTTCTACGCGCGCTTTCAGTTCGGCATGATTTTCAAGGTTTTGCGAAGCGAATTTAAGAATGGCATCCATAGCGCCTTTACGCACTTGATGACCATCCGCCAAGTTAAGGCCTGAAATGCGTGTGGACGCATTAAAAGCGATAAATTCAGCCTGTTCAGGCTCGGCCACTCTTTCACCTTGCTCTTTGGCCAAAGCAACCACCGATTTACCTTCTGGCGTTGGATCGGCCAAAGAAGTCAGTACCGCCGCTTGGCGAAGTTCAGACTCCGTCACTCCTGTTAAGGGATAAAAAGCAGTCGCCTGACGGTCACCGTAAGTAATAGTTCCGGTTTTATCGAGTAGTAAAACATCTATATCGCCTGCAACTTCAACCGCCTTGCCTGATTTGGCAATCACATTGGCTTTGAGCGCTCTGTTCATCCCTGCAATTCCAATAGCTGGCAATAAGCCGCCGATGGTGGTTGGAATCAAGCAGACCAATAGCGCCACCAATAAAATCGGGCTGATTTCAATATGCAGGAAATGTCCAATCAACGGCAGGCTGACCACGACGATGATAAAAGTCACAGTCATCACGGTCAGTAAAATACCTAAGGCAATTTCATTCGGTGTTTTTTGACGGTTTGAGCCTTCGACTAAAGCAATCATTCGGTCGAGAAAGCTATTTCCCGCCTCTGCGGTCACTTGCACGATGATCCGGTCGGTTAAGACTTTGGTTCCGCCAATCACCCCAGATTTATCTGTGCCCGCTTCACGGAGTACCGGCGCAGATTCACCTGTTACTGCAGCTTCATTGATCGTAGCAAAGCCCTGAATTATTTCACCATCTGCGGGAATCAATTCCCCTGCACGCACTTCAATCAAGTCATGCATGTTCAATTCAGCCGCTGAAATCTGCACCCCATCCATATCATCTTTAGAATGGATCCGGCGCGCCGTCAAATTCTGACGCGCTTGACGCAGGGATGACGCCTGTCCGCGGCCTTTGGCTTCAGCAACCGCTTCGGCATAATTGGCAAAGAGAACCGTCACAAATAAAATCAACGTCACCAATAAGCCAAAAACCAAACTAGATTGACCTAGAATTGTACTAACCAGTGTAATCAGCGTCCCAAGCCAAACGATGGCCATCACCGGATTTTTAATCACATGCTGCGGCAGCAGTTTAATAAAAGCATTTTTCCATGCTTCAGCTTGAAATAAGGTTGAAGCTATGGTGTTTTGCTGTGTTTGAACAGTGTGTTTTGAATGATTCATTGTACTCCCCCTTAACCTTGAACCAATAACAGATGATCAGCAATTGGCCCCAAGACCAGGGCTGGCATAAATTGCAATAAGGTCAACATCACCACAATGGCAATTAAAGTCAGTGCGAATGTTGGCGTTTCGACTTTTAAACTGCCGCTGCTTTCAGGTGCTTGGCGTTTAGCAGCTAAACGTGTAGCGATGATTAAAGGAATAATTAATGTCGGGAAACGGCCGAGCAATAAAGCAATACCGCATGTGACATTCCACCACACGGTATTGTCTGATAGTCCTTCAAAGCCTGAGCCATTGTTGGCAAATGCAGACACATATTCGTACAGCACTTGAGAAATGCCGTGGTATTGCGGATTACTGTTGCCCGTCAATTCAGGAAAAAATACAGTTATTGCGGTTAAACCAAGAATGACGATGGGTTGGATCAAAATCACAACAGCGAGCAGCTTGATTTCACCGGCTTCAATTTTGCGGCCAAACAATTCTGGGGTGCGGCCGGTCATTAAGCCTGCAATAAAGACTGCTAAAAACAGATAAATAATGAATTGCTGTAAACCACAGCCAATCCCGCCCCAAATGGCATTGATCAGCATATTGGACAATTGCACCATACCTGTGAGCGGTGCAGATGAATCATGCATCATATCCACTGAGCCGTTATTGACTTGGGTGGTGACCGCTGACCACAAAGCAGATGATGCCTCGCCAAAACGCACTTCTTTACCTTCCATGGCGGAAAGCAATGTCGAAGTCGATGAAAGGCTTTCTGACCAGATAGCGCTAGTCGCAGAAATGATCGACATCAGCAGCATTGAAGCAAAGACCAAGCCTGCGAATTTGGCGCGTTTGGTGAAAAAGCCCAGCATAAAAATCACCGAAACAGGGATCAGTAAAATCGCAAGCATTTCCAGAAAGTTTGACAATGGTGTCGGATTTTCCAAAGGTACACTGCTGTTCGGACCATACCAGCCACCACCATTACTGCCCAATTGCTTAATTGCTACCATGGGCGCAACAGGGCCTAAAGGTATTTTTTGCGTTGTTAATTCGCTGCTTTGGTCGATGACTTGAACTTCTGGGCCGCCTTGAAAAGTCGATGGTACGCCTTGGCTAGTGAGCAATAATGACCAAACCATGCATAAAGGAATCAGAAAGCGGAACGTCGGACGAATCACATCGGCCCAATAGTTGCCGACATTAATTTGTTGCACTTTATGCTTAAAGCTGGTCTGTTGATCGGTTTCAGAAAGTGCATTGGATTGTTTGTAGAACAGTGCTCGAACTGTAGCCACCACCATCGCCAGGCCCATCATCGGCGTGAAGATCTGCAAGCCGACAATGCCGACCATTTGCGATAAATAAGACAGTTGCGCCTGTCCTGAATAGTGCTGCTGGTTGGTATTGGTCAGAAACGAAATCATGGTATGCAGCGCCAAATCCCATGACATATTCGGTGCATGGTTTGGGTTCAACGGCAGGCTGGCTTGAACCATAAATAGAGTCCAAGTCACCAAACCGATCACTGCACAGCTCATGACAAAATTGAATGAATAGGTTTTGACATTCATCCCCCGTTTGGGATTGATTCCTAAAACCGCGTAAATGGGCTTTTCAATCCAATTGAATAGAGGATCAATTTTCATATCGCGGTTGTGCATAATTGCTGCGAGGTATTTACCCAAGGGATAAGCCAGAACAAAGACGATGGCTAAAAGCAAAGCAAACTCTAACATGGCATTTCACTCCTATGTTTCAGAGCTGAAATCTGCATGCAGATATTGAAATAACGTTTATTTTGATTATTTAGTACAACGCAATTTTTTTGATGCTGTACCTGCTGATGCGCGTGAATGACCGCACTCATGTTTTTCATCCTAAGCATTGGGATATTCCAAAATCCAGTATGAAAAATAAGACCGTAAAGTCTCTATTCATAACTTTGGATGCCGCGTAAAGAAAGCGTAAAAATTTAGCTCAATGCACTTATAAATGCAGAAAAATATCTTAAAAGTGATGGCTATTATTATTCTGTGACTCACTTTATTTATGGATATAATTTCAGTACTTAAAGCCTTATTTTTAGGTTTTATAGAAGGTTTAACGGAGTTTTTACCCATTTCCAGTACTGGTCATTTAATTTTATTTGGCCATTTAATTGATTTTCATTCAGGCTCAGGCTGTGTCTTTGAAGTTGTCATTCAACTGGGCACAATCTTAGCCGTTTGTTGGCTCTACCGTAAAAAAATTATTAATCTACTACATGGTTTTATATCAGGTGATTACCATGCGAGACGTTTTGCGATAAATGTCTTCATTTCATTTATTCCTGCAGTAGTGATCGGAGTTATAGCTGTTGATTTTATTAAACAAGTTTTATTCAGTCCTTCGGTTGTGGCATCTGCACTGATTATTGGTGCACTGTTAATTTTTGCTGTAGAAGCTAAAAATTTTAAAGTCCAAACCATTGAGGCAACCAATATTGGATTCAAACAGGCCATTGTTATTGGTTTGGTTCAATGTCTTGCGATGATTCCGGGGACTTCACGGTCTGGTGCAACCATTATTGGTGCCGTTACTTAGACATATTTCGCAACGTTGATGTTTTAACTTCAGAAAATTTATTGAATATTTCCGTAGGCTTTGTAACCGCATTCATCGCAGCTTTGCTTGTGGTAAAAGCCATGGTTAAATTTGTAGAAAAACATACTTTAAAAGTTTTTGCTTGGTATCGCTTGGTATTAGATTCAATCATCTTATTTGTTTTTTAATACAAAAAAAATAAATTAAAGAGAACTCGCTGTTCTCTTTAAATTTTTTAATTTACAATCCTTACATTCTGCTTCAAGCTTTTCTGAATCTCTTGTACAACACCCTCTCCCTGATGGGACTTAAGCTCTGATTTAGATTTATTTTTGATTTCAGTTTGTACCGATTCAGACTCAAAACCCTTATCATTATAAAACTCTTCAACCAAATCTAGTCCCTCCTCAGCATTCACCTCAAATCGTGCATTACCATAACCCTGCCGTGCCATTTGATCTAAAGCAGCCTGATTAAAACCACACAACTTACTTTTCTGGTCAATTTCCTTCGCTGTTTGAATCGCCTCTTGTAAATGAATGCCATCCCTGAGCGTTAAATCCACGTAGTACACAGGTTGACGATAACTTTGCGTTGTACTCTTTCCTCGCAAGGTCAGCTGCAGTGGCAAGCATGAAAGCAACCCATTTGATGCTGCATGGTAGTAGCTCAATCGTGCAGCCAAAGTGCGAATGCTGTTAAAACCAGTGGTTCTGAAAATAAAAGTCCCAAACTCATCGGCTTCGCCTAAATTGACATGCAGGCGTCCATAAGGCTTACAGTGCCCGCCTTGTCCAAGTGGGCATAAGTCGGGGGATGGGCAAGGATGTTGCTCTACACCTTGTGATGTCATACGTTGACAGGTCTGACCATTCCCCACACAAATCGGGCGACCTGTCTGTCGGTCAAACAAGCTGTACTCGGCACGTAAGTTCAATTCAGGATCATTGAATATCATACGCACAGGAATGCTACGCAGCTTTTGATTCGGTGCTTGACTACGCAATTGCTCATCCAAGGGGTGTTTGACCCAACCATCCTTGCCTTGTATTTGACTGGTAATGGTGAACTGATCGTCTTTCTCAGGCAGACGCTTGCCATTCTTTTCGACTACACGACCAATACTGATCCGGCCCAAGATGGGTGGTGTGATTGCTAGACCTTTAATCATGTTGAAATTCCTCTCGTATAGATGTTGATGTTTAGATGTGTTGCACTGTTTGCTAAAAATGAAATCGGTATAAAAATCCCATGCAGGACTGCACGGGATTTCAGGTTTTTTCTTGCTGAGTGATTAACTCTAAGCTTTGAGCTAATCGTGATAAATGTTGAAACGACGACTGCCTGCTTTCTGCAATGGGTATTGTTGGATGAGTTCAGGTTGGTGCTGAAGTAAGGACTTGGTATCTAGGCTAATACTGTCCTTGCTCTTTTTCCATGTCACTGAACCTTGCTGAAATACGGCACGTTCATGTTCCTGCATCAGTGCCTGAACACGGTGTTTGAGTAGATCAAACTGGCTTTGGTGTTGTTCAATCTGCTGTTTTTCCTCTATCAACTGATCAAACAGTTCATTGGCAAGTTCGACCTCCGTTAGGTCAACACAGCTCAGTGGGGTATGTTCAGGATAGAGCTGTTGTAAAGCTTTGGCTGCCGATTCACTGGCATCCACTGCTGGTGAAACATCATTTTCAACACATTCCCAAAACAACCGTTCCGCCTGAATGATCTGTTCAATCAAAGCTTCATTACGACTGACTTTGTAGATTTTGGTTTCCTGTCCACACAGCAACACACAAATATGTGCCGCTTGCTTGCCTGTCACCGCCAGTTGATGTTGTACCTGACATAGCACATACAGAGGAACGCCCTCCTTCCATAGTTTGGCGCCATATTCTCCTGCAGTTTTACATTCCAGTATTTGCACGTCTTCATTGCCCACTACGGCATAATCCAAGTTCGCCAACATAAAGGCTTTGTCAGGATCAGGGTGTTGCAGCACCGCATTGACCCGACGGACTTTATTATTGGTGTGCATGCTGTAGTATTCAGCCACTAGCGGTTCTAACTGGTTGCCCCAATATAAAGGTGCATGCCCTGAGCTTTCATTATCAATGTTTTGCTGTACCCGTCCTGTTTTGATCATCCACAGTTCCAGCATCGACATATAAGGATTTATGCCACAGGCGGCTGCGGCATCACTGCTGCCTATTCCCTGCTTACGCACTTCCAGCCATGCCTGATAGTCCAGTTGTTTGGTGCTGATCAGACGTTTGGCATTTAAACTACGTTTTGTACCTGATTGACTTTGTTTAAGCTTGTCATTGGCTACAGTTGGTAAATACTGAGATTGAGACGTTACTGCTGGGTTTATAATCTGATTCATGGATTTATCCTTCTATCATTGATTTTAAAACGGCATAAAAAAGCCACATCCGAAGATGTGGCAAAGAGGGATACGAGATAAAATTTAGGCTGAAAGATATAAAGCTTGCTCCAATCCACGTTGTTTCAATGCTGCCCCTGCACCAAACCATGCCGAATCGAGGCGGTGATCAGTACTCATTGCTCGACGTTCATGGTCGACAAACTCGGTGATCGCACAAAGTAGTCCATAGGCGGTGTCTTTGGCTGAAGATAAGTCTGCTCCACGTCCCTGCCCATTAAACATATTCATGACTTTGGTCATGGCACGTCCATTCGGTTCAGTTTTATTGGGCTGTGGATTGGCTTGAGACGCGACATTACGATAGTACTGAATAATGTTATCCTCCTGTTCCATCGCACTTAGGCTATTGTTGTTAAATACCGCATCAAAATAAGCTGCTGCTTCTTTCTGGGTGACTTTACGTTGGGTGAGTTGTTTCATTTCATACATGTGGTCGTACCATGTCTTGACTGAAATACCGAGTTGATCTTTGACTTTATCAGCATCAAACTTGGTACTGTGTGGTACTTTGACCACGCCTGCATTGGAACTCTGTCCACGCAAGGCAATGGCTAAAGTGTTGTTACACACCACACGGATATTGGTGAATTGTGCGGTGGTCGCCAACGTACCGTCACATGCGGTTGCCAGCAGAATATAGCCATTGCTGACATCCCCACCTTTCAATTCTGCAGTTTGACCTGTACGTGCCAAGGCCCAGAACTTCTTCCCACCTTTTAAAACACCTGCGGTTTCCAGTTCAAAGCCTGATTGCTCAGTCAGATCACGGTAGAATTCCAGAATCTCCATCGGCTGGACTTCTTGATAACGCTGACTGACTACGGATAAAGGAGCATGGGTATCTGAACGGTACAGTACCCGTTGTTCTTCATACGGCATAATGATGCTTTGTCCACGATCATTTTTAGCCATGTAGCTGACATTGGATGATTCAATACGCCAATCCATCCCTGCCTGTTTGGCCCAGACTTCGATCGGTTGATTAGGTGTCAGTTTATTACCCAAATCATGCCAAGGGGTTTGTCCGACATACGCCATTTGTTCAATTTGATGTGCCATTTTGATTATTCCTAAAAAGAATGTGTAATGTGATGTTTTAAAGAATCGATTTATTCAACGATGTACCAGTGCAATGGCTGAGAAGTGATTACCTCGCCCATGCAAACTGTTGTTGGCAATCCAAGCAGACATACTGCTCGGCATTGCTGTAATATTTTTCATAGCAGTACTGACTGACAATAACCAATACACCACCCACCACAACACCGATGGCTGCGCCTGTAAAAGGCGGGAATCCTGCCTTTTTGGCAAGCTGCATGCCGAACAGCGCCATCTGTGTCGGTGAAATACAGCGTTGCAGTTGTTCGAAATAGTTGGCGTTTGCATGACTTGAATCAGTCTGTCTGACATGGGTGGACTGACAATAGGGGCATTGAATTAAGGACATTGAATATTCCTTGTTAAATGAATTGGGTACGAAAAGCTGAATTGAGGGCATAAAAAAACCGTGCCCATTGAGGACACGGTTTGATTTAAATTTTACTTTGTCGAGGAGAGTCGCTATTGAAAGCTATAGCTTGCAGTGCCTTTATCTGTCTCGACATCAACCTGCACCACATTGTCATAGCCACAACCGGTTAATTTCAGCCTTAAACGCAAACCCATTTTAAAATGCTGCGGATATTCCAATGATCGGCGATAACCTTCATAACTGCATTCACCGTTGTTGATCAGCACATTGGTCACATCAATCGGATCTGCACTGTTAGAACGGATCGTTAATACCGTAGCGGATTGATTTTGGGCATACCAGTTACTGGTATCAATTACATCGAGTTCGACCGTAAACGTGTTTGGATCAAGGCCAGCATTACAGCCACTCAACATGATGCCTGTCGTTGTAGTCACTGCGAAGAGTAAGGGTTTTAAAAGTTGCTTCATCAAATTCATCCTTAGCAGTAGTTATAGCTCACGCCATAATCGCCTGTATTTAAGTCAATGCTGGCCAGATGGATTTCACAGTCTGTGCCGTTATCAAATTTATAGACGTAGTAGCGATTACCCGCTTGCTCCGACTCCAGTGCGCCATGTTCTTGCAAGCTAAAGTCTTTCACTGATTTGCCTGTATCTTTTGCTGCTTTGGCAAAGACATAGCGTTGATACTTGTCTATGTTGTCCTGCTCAAACTGAGGCAGTTCGTCATAAGGCAGCATCGACAGCAAGGTATCGACAGACTTTAGGTTTTTATCAAATTCAAAACTCAGCAGCTCAGGTTCATGGTCTGCTGGACTCAGACTCTTGCTTCCCGTGGTCAATTCTTTGACATCAATCCCATCCACTTCCGCTGCGGGAATCTCGGTTGATGCGGCAGAAGTGGCGGATTCTAAAGGCTGTGCAGAGCTGGCCTCAGAAGTACTGGCTTGAACCGTTTTTTCAGTTACATGTTTGGGGCTGAAGAAATAGAAGCCTGCAATGCTGATCAGGGTCAGGGCTAAGATTGCCGCCAAGCCCAATATGGTTTTTTGGTTCATCTCAAATACTCCCCGTCTTTAGTTGGGTACAGTGACTTGACCATTCTGAGCATTAAAGTGAACGAAGCGTGGACAACCACCCTGAAAGTTCACCGTGAAATTGCGCCAACCACGGTTGCCCGGATTGGTTTTATACATGCACTGATACACTCCACCACCCAAATTGCGGGCCTTAACAAAATAGGCTTCGCTGGCTTGTGCAAACCAGCCTGCCTGCGTCAATGATGCGCCTGTAAGCAGTGATGAAATAAGGGCAGTTTTTAGGAAAGTTTTAAACATCATCATTTTCTCTTTTTATAGGCATCACTGGTCTTGGTCTTAATCAGACGCAGTGCTCCCCATGCATGAATGTTAGAATGAATATCTATGTTTTTTTGAAGTGTTATAGACGATAAAGCACACGGATCTATGCCCCTCAAAACAGCATGAGAGATTCATCTTCATATCGGTAATATGTACTTGAAAAAGTTTTATTCTTAGAAAGTTATCGACACAGCTATGCATTGACTGCACAGCATCAGGTCTAATCGCCAATCGGCACAAACATGAAAAAAGAGAAATATAAAAGACGGTATTGATGTAAGCGCATGGCGTACTCCTAGATGGTTTAGAAGTTCTACCAAGTCACTGTCAAATGATGGTGGCAGAACGAGAAAGGGTTGACAGACCAGTCATCTAGGAACCGGCACGCACAAGGCGTCCCTCCCTCGCCCTACCGCAACGAAGGGGGACGAACGAGTTCGCCACCAAAAAATTACTTTTTTGATGTGCTAGATGATAACGGTCTGTCAAAACCGACTGACGATGTAGGTCAGCAGGCTAAGGATAATCTGAGCATCTTAGATGCGTCAAGCAAGTACAGGAATGTAATATGAATTTTTAGCGTCGTACGGGTGCGCCGTGAAACCATTTAAAACCTTTAGGATAAACACAGATTCTATTGGCTAAACCTTCGCTACTGGTTTCTCGATCAGGCATCTCATCTAAAGCACTTAAAGGGTCTAAAGCTTGATCCTGAGCATTCCTTTTGATAATCAGTTGATATTCGTCTTCATGTTGATATTGCTGAAAGTCTACTAGTGGACAAAACGAAATCCCCCTATTTTGAGTTACTCTTTTCCACCAAATATCTATTTCTCGACTATACACTGAAGGTTCGCCATACAATAAGGGGTCGAAGGTTAGAAAGAATTTCACAACATAGCGTTGATCAACCCGAATAATCTGATAAAACGTAAATACGGCTTGGGCATTATACCAAGAGAGTTGTCTGAGCTGCTTTTGAAAGTGATAAAGCAAATTATTCCACCCAGAGATATCAATCCATTGATTGTGCAATCCTTCTAGACTCAGTTCAAATTTCAAATCAATAGCATTGGGATATATTTCACTCACCGCACAATAGGATTCACGAATTTTGTCGATCTGCTTCGTGTAATACTGGTTATACTGCTGGAGTTGTTCTAAAAAGCTTGCACTTTTAAATAACTTATTCAGTCGCTTCAAAATTTTATCAATATGTGCAGATGCTTGATCATTATAATGAGAAGCTGTGGTAGCACCCTCCATTGTAAAATAGGGAGTGCCTGTTTCTAGTAACACACTGCTGTAAGCACGATAAAAAGCATCCACCCAAAATGAAAACTTGTGCTGCCCTCCACAAGCCACCATCAGGATACGCCAATCATCAAAGTAGCTCATCAGTGCTTGTTTTAACTCCTGATTTAAAGCATTTTTATAATCTTTGAACTCGATACCTTCTGGAACCCGCTCAAACTTGAGTCGTTTGTAATGCTCAATCATGTTTTGTTCTAAGCGTACAGCTGCAAACTCTAATGCTAAATTACTCATGTGTTGTCCTATGAATGAATTGATTTCATAGAACTGGCACATTCATATTTTTTTAAACCAAACCTCCTCTTCCAGATTTACTAAAGCAGTCTGTGCATTCCATTCTTTGATTCTTCTATTTTCCTCAGTATCAGGTATAGGGCGACCGTGATGCTGATAATCTCCTTTATAAAAAGTTCTACGTCCTTGTGGTTTAACCAATAACGTCTGCCTGTATTTTTCAGGATCACTGAGATATGCAACGGTTTTTAAAGCATTATTGCCTTGATCAGGCTCTGTACGACGAATCATCCCAATCCCTAAAGTACCTTGATCGCGATAATTCTTTTTGTTTTCTGTCGTGTTGTTATTCCATCCATAGCCTTTCCCAAGCGTGATCTCCTGCCATTTTTCAATCACCCATTTAGCAATATTATAATCATTGCGATATTTGGACTCATTAATAACAAATGCCAGATGCACATGAAAGCCTTTGGTTATTCCATGCTCTAGCGCAATCGCATAAGTCAAAAGTGCATCAAAATATCCATTCTTATCCGTAATCAAATCACGTAATTTTTCGATATGCTGATAGAAGTCATATATCGTAATGTCTTTCAGACAATCTCTGGCATAGTATAAATCCACCCTGATCACCAATACTTCATGATGAGCTTTAATTGCACCTTCGAACTCCTCAAGTAACGCTACTCGATTCAATTCTTTCCGTCTTGTAAAGCTTTTGATCTCCTCACGTATTAGCCCTCGATGCGCATGCAGGATTCGTCTTAATGCCTTAATTTCGCCTATAGACAACCCTGATAGATATTTACCAAAGCTAAGCATTCCACGCTGGCTATCGACATGTTCTGTGACTGCAATAAACGCCCTAATCGATGCTGCGTACTCAATCCCTTCTTGTTTAAACGCTTCAAATGCACACCATAAGCGTTCGAGATTGAAAATGAACGCTTCATTAAACATATCAAAATTAAGACATACATCCACAAAGGTATGAATGGCATACATCACCCCTGCCTGATCATCTAAATCGAATTGCAACACGTTGAACTTCCTTAACTATGATTCACGTCATAGTTAAGCAATCGACTTATTTTTTTAAATGGAGTCCTTATCTCAAGTAAGGACAAGCCATCCATATATCGAATAGTGATCTCATCCTACATGGACTATTGGTCCCTATCATCATCCATATTGGGTATATATTCAGATCTGAATGACATGTCTAACTGTTCTTGTTATCTGTATGAGTAACAGTGATTGTATTGATATATCTAGTATTTATAGTTCTATACGCTATAGTCATTAATCTATTATTAGTATTAATAATCTCTATATTAATAGTATATAAAACCGTCTTGGCGTAAAAGCAATAATGATAGCCCAGCCGATCAGCACGATTTCTAAATCTTCGGCTAAGCTAGGCTTTTTATATGTTTAACGTTACGATAGTTAGGTCAGAAAAATGGTTTTTCCAAAAAAAACTTAGCGCAAAAAAACTATTCGAATAATGACAAACAGTGTTGATACAGCAGTCCGTAATTTTTAAGTTCTGCCAGTGTTGGTGAAGTTTCTGTTATTTGCTGTGTAGGAAAATCAAAGCGAGTTCCATCCTGAAAGGGTTCTTGAAACGCCAATTCACTTAAGAAATACCTGTTAGCTTCCGCATGCTGATCAGGGACAAAGCAACAGCTGTATGTATTCTGTATAAATGACCGAGGTAAAATCCTAAAAGGCGTCACTATTTCAGTTGCATTTACCAACACCCTTCCCAAACTACTTTTAGTTGCACTGAGCTTTTGGTCAATATCAGAATGTTTCCGCATACATTGCTGAAAAAAATAAATTTGGTTATATGCAATTAGATCCATAAGGGCCATTAAAAACTGATGAATTCTGGACTGCTCAGCATTTAACTTGAAGGTGATCATTGATTCAATTTTATCAGACTCATTTTTTAGCGTCATATCCTCTTTGATTGTTTTGATTTGAGTCGCTTGCAATGAATACGGATAGAGAAAGTCTGTGCACCCTAAACGCTCAAAGCTTTCATTATCGATTACTACTGGGTTAGCTTCTTTCAGCAATTTAAAAAGCGATTTATTCCGACTGTATATCTGGCAGCACCACTGCTCAAGCATGCTTTGAAAAAGACCTAAGCGGTTGTTCATCCCGCTGAGTTTAGTATGCTGGATAGATGCTAAATGACCCAAAACCGCCTCATCCTTCAAAATATTTTCATGCGGCTTTAAATAAAACGTCGCTGATAATGGGTTCTCTGGATGTAACCGCTTTAGCTCGACATAATGATCATATAACTTCATTATTTCCTGCTGTTGTAACACAACATAATTTGCATAACCTACAGCATCACGAGACCGAAGAATAAACGGTTTCATCCAGCACAAAGGATCATGTAACAAATAATAGTTTTTGCAATTCAACACCTTCAAGCCAACATCTGAATCTTCACTTTTAGTGTTTGACAACAAGTCGCTCTTTGGATTCAGCATAGTAAAAATAGAGGCCACTTTCTGAACTTCAAAAACATGCGGCTGGGGGTACTTCAAAATATAAAATTTGCCGTAGATCGCAGCATCCCCCAAAAACCTATGCGAAAGGTTTAAAGCGTATATTGGAGACTCTGTTTGAATAAAACTATTTCGAATTGCGCCATCCGCTTGGCAGCGGATAAATCCGTTTTTTTTAAGCTGCTGTATAGCGCGATAAATAGATTGTTTGCTTAAACCCGTGGCTCGCTCAATTTCAACAATTCCACACCCTATAACAATCCCAAACGAGTCTGCACCGTAAAGCAACCGTAATAAAACAAGATAACTTCGATAATCAAGATAGCAGTCGATCTCTATTTTTTTAGGTGAATTGCTAATACTTATGCCATCACTCTTTATAAATAAAGTCTGAATTAATTTTAATAAAGGGATCTGCCTAACCATACGCTTATTACTATTTTCTAACCATTCAATAGACGTGGCTGAATCAAGCCTTATATAAGTAAGATTAAGTTGTAAATGACGAACTCTAGACCTTTTTCCAGTTTCAGGAAAATCTATTTTTAATATTCCCTGTTGTTCCAACTCATTCAATACACCCCGTAATTTTTTAACCTGTATGCCGATCACTTTTGATAATTCACCGAGTGGCAATGATGTACTTCCGATTCCAAAATTTCTGATAAACGTGATTAATGCCCAAAAAGCATAGGCTGAAATTTGCCCCTCCACCCTTTGATAGAAAGCCATAAATAGCGCCAAAAAGCGCTGTTCAGAATCCTGAATACTCATGCTAAAAATTCCCACACACCAAGTTCTCCTTTGGGTATATGTATTTTACAGCAATAATGATAGGCATGAAATGATAATTGAAATTTGTTTTTTTAACAGTTACTGTATAATTAATATTTACTTAATATTTACTTAATATTTAATTACTGATATATAAATGTTAAGTAAATATTTATGAATTTTAAAATGGCACGACCACATTTAACCTTAGATAAATGGTTATCGACTGACACGGACTTAAAAAAAGATTTCTTGGATCAAGAGAGCTACATGAAGGAAAGTCTATTAAGTAAGCTTGATAAACCTGGCCAAAAGATTGTTTACATATCTACAAATCACCCCCAACCTAGATCACATGAGAATTTAATATCATATTCTCTACAAAACCTGGCTAGGACATCCCACATAAACGAAATATTTACAAACCCCCTCATATGTGTGACAACAAATTTTATTATTAAAACTAATGATGAACATTTTTCAATTTTAAAAAAGAAATTCCTTTTATTTAAATACCACTCTGAGAAAAAGAAAGCCAACCGTATCACCAAACAAATCACAATGAACGAAAATATATTAAAACAACTTGAGACAATTAAAAAAAATTGTAAGTTTAAAAGTCTAGATAACTGTTTAGAATTTTTAATTGAAGCACATAATTTTAAATTAAGTGAAAAAGATAAAATAATATCAAGACTCAAAAAAGAACAGAATTCAAATCATGATTCTAATTTAAAGCAAGAATTGAAATTAAAGGATGAAAAAATTACAGAACTCGAAAAAGAGCTCGTGCACCAAAAAAATATCATCCACGAAAACATGAGCAAATCTGCAAAAGAGTTTGAGGAACACCTAATTCAATTGGCTACAAATAAAACCATTGAATTAGAGAGAATTAAAGCTTTTTTAGGCGTGATTAACGAAGCAGATCAACAAAGCATTAACCAAACTCTTGCACCCGAAGCACTTAGCGAAATTGAAACTCAATTGAGAAATGAATGCGCAAAACAAAAGCAATTTTTAACAATGAAAAATCGATCAAATTTAAATGATGCTTTAGGATTTGATCAGCATCATCAATATGGCAATACCGTACAAAATGACGATGAAGTTGTACCAACTCAAACCTGAGCTAACAGTTACTCATTTCTAGGAGCAAGCAGCAATAGTACACCTCATCCACTTGCTGCCTAAGAACGAGCCCCCCTCATCACCTCAATGATATTCATAATTGAACTTGGATAATCTCTTTCAATAAATCAGGACGACGCCTTAAGTGATTGACCAGCACTTCATCGCAATATGCTGTATTAAATGGGAGTTGCTTTTGCTGTGGAAAATACCGCTCTGGATGCTGTAGAAACTGTTCCCATTTTTTATTTTCATTCTGTAATTCCCTGATCTGGTTTAGATAGGTTCTATCCTGAATTTTAAATGACACACCAAAATCATCATCTTCACAGGTGTCTTTATTTTCGTTATTTTTTCTGGCTTCTGTTAAATCTAAAATTTTCTGTTTATTTGTCTCTAATCTGCTTTGAACCCATTGCAAATCAAACTTTCTAAACTTGATTTGCAGCGTGGGTAAAATCAGTTGTACTGCCTGCGAAGCATTTTTAAATCTGCCATTTTTTTGAGCATAACCAGTTAATTCTGAATAGAATATTTCAAGCTTTTTATGCAACAGCGGCGCATATCGTTTTCTTATATTCAAAATTCCATTGATTCTACGCTTCAAACTCGGGTTATAGGTGTAGACTCTACCGCCTTCATCAACAACCAACTCAATATATTTATTTAATATTTCAGAATATTTCTCATTAATCTGCTGCTGTCTATAATCACGAATCCCCTCTATTACCGTATTAATTTGACCAAGCAAATTCAGCAAGTCCTGTACCGAATACGTTTCACCAAAGAACTGCATTTGGCTATGCTCTACCATCAGTTCAACCAAAAATTCGCGTTCTGACGCTTCAAACTCAGTCTTTGAGTCAGGATCGCTTATTATTTTATGTTCTCTTAAAAAACGTCCAGCATGATCCAAAAAGCAATTCAGAATTTCATCCTGCAATTGCTCAAAATCAAGAAGTGTGCAATTTTTCATTTATGAATCTAAATAATGTTTTCAATATGTTATACCACAACTCTAGTAAAATATTATTTCTAATTATTAGTATTACATAAAGACCTACATCAAAAAAATAAGATTAAGACATAGGGATGGTCAGCCTTACTTCAAAGGTGACCCATTCAAATTAAAAAAGTTTTATGTATGGAATACCCACTTCATGAATTGCTTTCAAATTAATACTACCGAACTACTTTTTATAAAGTATCGTTCTATGACCGTTGAACTAATGACAGTAGTTTCTGACTATTATCCCCACCTCAGCAAAGCCGAAGCACTGAGAAAAGCGAATAATCAACAATTCCCTTTCTCAGTATTCAAAATAGATAAAAGTAAACGTGCTCCATTTTTGGTACACATTAAGGATCTTGCTGCTGTCTTGGATAAGCAATATTCAGAGGCATCCAAAGATTTTGCTACGTTTCATCGATGAGGCGTAGCACCTCCTCCAACTGTAATATATTTCTTCTCGCTTTCACTGATACATAACGCTGTAAACTCCCCCAAGAATCGTGCAAACTTACTTTCTGAATTTCAGGAATAGTAAAACTCTGTTCAGCTAATCGAGTACAGCCTTCATGTCTCAAGTCATGAAATCGTAAATCTTCAATCCCCAAAATTTTACAAGCTTCTCTAAACTCTTTACCCAAACTTTTGGGATTCAAAGGCAATAACAAATTTTCATTATGTCCAAGCTTTAGCATCCGTTCTCGAACTTCTGAATGTTTCAGTCTTTTGATCAGCTCCTTACAAGGATCAAGTACATCAAATGACTTATGATTACCTTTAGAACCATTAGGATTCTTTAAATCATGCACTTTCCACGTTGAATGATGTGGGTCATAATCTCGAAGATACAATCGTGTTAATTCAGCTTCACGTCTGCATGAGAAAATTGCAAACCACATAATCAAATGCATTGGGTATTTAGAGCCATAACGATTTAGCTTCCATCGTTCTGCAAAATACTTCGTCAATGCAATCAATTCATCTCTCGAAGGCAGTCGGTCTCTTTTTTGACTGGAGGATATTTGACGTGTTTTTCTTAACTGAGCAGTAGCCTTATCGAAGCTATTTAAATCAATATCCATTTCCCACATAACAGCAGCATGAGAAAGAACACCTCTGATATGTAAAAGCTCATGTTGCAGTGTACTAGTCGCAATAGGTTCAAGATCGAGGTACGGAATTCCACCCTTCCTTAAAGCCACATGCTCGGCCAAATGTACTGATTTTATTTTTGTGATAATATTGCGCGCAATTGGTAGCTTCTTAATTAAGAGCAGAGAATAGCGTTTCGTCCTTCCGTACTCGCTCCCGACTTCATCCAAATATTTATCTATGGCATCTGATAAGGTCAGATCAATCAACTTTTCTTTGCCAAGCAAAATATCAGGATTTTCTTGAATCTCGACTTCTCGTTTCTTAATCCAGTTTTCAGCTAATTTCTTTGAGTGAAATGTTTTACTTTCAGAAAAAGCAGGAAAGCCCTTTCGAGTGATTCGAATCGCAGCACGATAGTTAACTTTACCATCTGCACCTTTCCTTGCTGTAATTGAACCCATAATTTACACCAAAAGCTATTTTTTCTATTATGGTGTAAAATTTGGTGTAAATGCAAACGGATTCACCCACCTAAACACAGGTTCAAACAAATTCTCGCAGGTTGCAGAATATAGATTAAAGGTATGATTTTTAATGACTATTAACAAAAACATTGAAAACACTCAATCTCCGAGAATCAGCGTAGCCCCGATGATGGATTGGACAACCAAAGACTATCGTTTCTTTGCGCGTTTATTTAACCCGAATGTCATCCTTTATACCGAAATGGTGACCACTGGCGCGATTCTGTTTGGCGGTGCAAATCGCCATCTCGACTATAACAATGAAGAACACCCGATCATTTTACAATTGGGTGGATCTAACCCTAAAGACCTAGCCACTTGTACCAAAATGGCACAAGACTGGGGTTATGATGAAGTCAATTTAAATGTCGGCTGTCCAAGTGACCGTGTACAAAACAATAAAATTGGTGCCTGCCTCATGGCAGAACCTGACCTCGTTGCAGAATGTATCGCTGAAATGCAAAATGCAGTAGATATTCGAGTGACGGTAAAACACCGTATCGGGATTGATGACATGCATTCTTATGAAGAAATGCTGCATTTTGTTGATACCGTGGCCAAAACGGGCTGTGATAATTTTATTGTACACGCGCGTATTGCCTTGCTTCAGGGACTTTCTCCGAAAGAAAACCGTGACGTTCCGCCACTACGTTATGAAGATGTCTATCGTTTAAAGCAAGAACGTCCAAATCTATTGATTGAGATTAATGGCGGGATCAAAACCTTTGCTGAAACACAGGAACATCTCAAACATGTGGATGGTGTGATGATTGGTCGTGAGGCCTACCATAATCCCTACCTTTTGGCAGAGCTGGGACAGCTGTGGAATTTGGATCTACCTGATCGCTTTGAAATTATTGACCAAATGCTGCCGTATATTGCAAAGCGTATGGCTGAGGGTGCGCCATTGTCGATTATCACGCGCCATATTTTGGGTTTATTCCAAAACCTTCCGGGTGCTCGAAAATGGCGTCAGGCTTTAAGTGGTGGTAATGCCAAGACTTTTGCCGATGTTGAAAATGCAATTCTTAACATTAAAGACGCAATGCAACGCACCGAAGATTATTTAAAAGAACACACTCTAGCTCAGTAATTTAGAACGTTGATCTAAACGAAAAAAGCGAAGCATCTGCTTCGCTTTTTTATGTTTCACCGTTATAGCCGAGTACAAGCTTTCACTAAAGCACGCTTGTGTATATTGGTGACACATTTTATTGTTTCAGTCTTAAAATCATAATGATAGGAAATATACTTTCCTGCAATAAGCTCGCTGACAAAGGGTTCTTTTCTAAAGTAAGCCGTAGTTATACAACCATGTAAATCAGGGGTGGCATTTACTTTAATCTGTTCAACAAATTGACTTTGCTGATGAATTTGATCCTGTAATTTTAAAATACGATTCATATTTTGAAATTCTACGGATTGAGCAATCTGTTGTATATTTTTAAAATGACAAGCCTGCGTGACATCATCATGATGCTGATGCATTGACCAAACCAATAATGACTGTATATCACTCATCATTTCTTTGGCTTCATTGACCTGATTTAAAACATAAAAATGACGAACGGTTGAGTAAATAGCATATACAACACCACAACTCAAAATGATCCCTAAAGCCACTATTTTAACATCAAGTTTGGAATGCCCTGAAAGATGAGTCATGGAGTTGCTTTATCCCGTTATATTTTAAAAGTGCTTCAGGCGAACTCTTCTTTTAAATAAGAGCTTAACCGGTAAATTTACTCAGAGCACGCCAGTATTTGTCTTTAAACAGACTGACCTCTATTTCAAAGTTGTCTTTATATTTTTCAATTACTTGATCAATGACTTTGGATGGCTTTCGAAACTCTTTACACGCAAAATATATGGTTCTTAAGTGATTACCCGTTTCACGACCAATATTTAAATAGCCATCCACATCCTTAAGCTCTTGTAATAATTCGTCTTCTATCAAATTCAGTAGCTCATAATCTGTAGATGCAGGCATGCCATTTGAATGCTGACCATCATAAGAGATTTCAATCAACATCATCCACGGATGTGAGGCTTTTTGATCCCATGTTAAAAGTGTACGATTTAAAGTCGCCAGCAACGGTAGACCTTCATTGGTTTCACCTTCCAAACTGACAAATTCATCAGCATCCGTATTTGAACGGGTAATTTTATCTAGTCTTGAAATTTCGCTACTTTTTAAAATTAAAATCTTTTTGAGCAAGTGAATCGGTAGCAATTCTTTTTCGGCACCTTGCTTAGACTGCACAGAAACATTGTCTAATTTGGTGATCGCATCATACTCGCCCAAATAGTTATCGAGGAAAATATACACAGCCTGTAAAAACGCATCGTTTTCAGCTGGATTATATTCATCATGTACCACAATCAGATCTATCTCATCGGGATACTCGGCTTGCTGATTAAAATAAAAAGACAAAGTCTGCTGACTAAACTCATAGCCATGCATATTAATCCCGACTTGATGAATATCGCTTTCAGGTTTAAGCGCAGTGAACTTCCACCCTGCAATCTCAGGTGCAGCTGCAATCAGCTCTTCCACAAAAACAATATTTGGAATGATGCCATCGGGGGTAAGAATTAATTCAGCTGTTTGCGGGGTCAGCATGCCCGTCAGAAAAAAGATGCCGCTATGGACTTTTTCCAATTCAGGCGTCAATCGATCAAAGAAATCCCGCTCGATTTCAGTTTTACTGCCTTGATTCACAATGTGGTGAAAATGCTGTTGATGCTGCTGAAACCATTGCCAAAATGCAGTATATGCATTTTCATTCGCAGGCGTTTTTTGTTTTTGAGAACCCCATAATTTTTTTAAAAAGCTCATTTTTTTTCTCTTTTTTCTATTGGTTTCAATATTTTTTGTGGTCTATGGACTGTATCAATATATCGATGTATACAGTCCAATTAAACCTAAAACAGTATTATTGTTTCGCTTTCATTCCATCTAGTTTTTTCAACACTTCCGCCACTGCCACCATCGCAAAGCTTGAAGTCACCACCACCGCAGAACCATAGCCACCACAGCGTAGGCCTGCACTTGGACACACATCTGCGCTGGAAAATGGATTATCGATGGAATAGACACAGCTAATGCCGAACTTTTCTTTTGGTTTTTTACAAATCCCCATGCCACGCAACTGAGTTCGAAGCTTTGCTAACATGGGATCTTGTTCGGTTTTAGACAGATCAGCCACTCGGATTTTCAATGGGTCGAGCTTCCCCCCGGCTCCCCCTGAAACAATCAATGGGATCTTATTAAAACGACAGTGCAACATCAGTGCTAATTTAGCTTTGACGTCATCAATACAATCTAAAATTAAGTCTGGTCGATGTTCTAAAATTTCTTTGACATTTTCTGGGGTCAAATAGTCATCGATCAAATTGATTTTGATCCGTGGATTGATGGATCGACAACGCTCGGCCATCACTTCAATTTTTTCATGACCCAAGGTTGAGCTCATGGCTGGCAATTGACGGTTAATATTGGAAGCCGCAATCGAGTCCATATCAACCAGTGTTAATTCTCCAACGCCTGTACGCGCTAAAGCCTCGACTGCCCACGAACCTACACCACCAATTCCGATCACCATCACATGACTTTTTTCATAATATGAAAAGGCCTCGTCTCCATAAATTTTGGCTACACCAGCAAAACGGCGGTCATATTCATCATGTTGCAGATCAGTCATGCGTACATCTATATCGGTAAAATCGTGTTCATTTTACCTGAATACGACCTTGGATTGAATGTATCGCTACAAACAATAAAGCCCTGCTACTGACAGGACTTTATTACATTGAGATTAGGCTGCAATTAAATTACGCAGTACATAATGCAAAATACCGCCAGCTTTAAAGTATTCCACCTCATTCAAGGTATCAATACGGCACAACACTGTAAATTGGTCTTGGCTGCCATCTTCTCGAAGCACCTGAATATCCAAAGTTTGATGCGGCTGAATATCATCCGACAGTCCATGAATCGAAAGTATTTCACGACCTGTCAAATTTAAGGATTGGCGCGTTTGTCCATCGACAAATTGCAATGGCAATACTCCCATACCAACCAAATTCGAACGGTGAATTCGTTCAAAACTTTCGGCAATCACCGCTTTAACCCCCAATAAGTTCGTGCCTTTGGCAGCCCAGTCACGTGATGAGCCTGTGCCATACTCTTTCCCAGCAATAATGATTAATGGCGTATGCTGCTGCTGATAAAGCATAGAAGCATCATAAATCGGCAAGGTTTCTCCTGTTGGAATATAGATCGTGTTTCCACCTTCTTCACCGCCCAACATTTCATTCTTAATGCGGATATTGGCAAAAGTGCCTCGCATCATCACTTCATGATTCCCACGTCGAGACCCGTAAGAGTTGAAGTCTTTGGGTTCAACCCCTTGTTGTTGCAAATAGCGTCCTGCGGGGCTGTCTTTCTTGATATTACCCGCTGGGGAAATATGATCGGTGGTGACCGAGTCTCCAAGCACAGCCAAAATACGTGCCTGTTCAATATTGGTAATCGGTTTCGGTGGCTGATCTATCTCTTCAAAAAATGGCGGGTGGCGAATATAGGTTGAATTCTCTTGCCAAGCATAGGTCTGACTTTGAGGAATCTGAATCGCCTGCCATGCTGCATCACCATCAAATACTGCGGCATATTCTTTATGGAACATCGCGGTATTTACGCTCTGTAGCGCATGATCAATTTCAGCCTGACTCGGCCAAATATCTTTCAAATAGACTGCTTGCCCATCTTTGCCTAGACCAATCGGTTGTGTAGTCAAATCTGTACGGATATTGCCCGTCAAACCATAAGCCACCACCAAAGGCGGCGAAGCCAACCAGTTGGTTTTCACCAGAGGATGCACACGCCCTTCAAAGTTACGGTTGCCTGAAAGCACTGAAGCGACATTGAGATCATGGCACTGTATGGCTTCTTCAATCGGTTCAGGCAGTGGTCCAGAGTTCCCAATACACGTGGTACAGCCATAACCGACTAGGTTATAACCCAATTCATCCAAATACGGTGTTAAACCTGCCGCAGCCAAATAATCGGTCACGACTTTAGAACCAGGTGCAAGCGAACTTTTCACCCACGGTTTACGCTGTAGGCCTTTTTCAATGGCTTTTTTGGCGAGGAGTCCTGCAGCCAACATCACGCTCGGATTGGATGTATTGGTACATGAGGTGATGGCTGAAATCACCACATCACCATGATTCAAGGGGTAGGATTTTCCATCAATGGTGCAAGATGGCTCCTCATGCGGTAGATTAGCTTTTTTAGCTTCAACAGCTGTGCCACCACCTTCATTTTCTAAACGCTCTTTCGCCTCTTTGGCGGGCTTTAGCGTTAGTTCCATCAAATCATGAAAAGTTTTAGGTACATCTGCTAGCAAGACACGATCTTGCGGACGTTTAGGGCCTGCCAAACTGGCCTGCACTGTACTCATGTCCAAGCTCAAAGTATCGGTAAAAACGGGTTCATCACCTGCATTTCGCCATAAGCCCTGCGCTTTACTATACGCTTCAACCAAATCAATCCGTTGCTGCTCACGACCCGTCAACGCTAAATAGGCCAAGGTCACGTCATCAATCGGGAAGAAACCACAGGTTGCACCATATTCAGGGGCCATATTGGCAATAGTCGCGCGGTCAGCCAAAGGCAAGTCGGCCAAACCATCGCCATAGAATTCAACAAATTTACCAACCACGCCTTTTTGGCGTAGCATTTGTGTGATGGTTAAAACCAAATCCGTTGCGGTAATGCCTTCATTGAGTTTTCCTGTGAGTTTGAAACCGATGACTTCAGGAATTAACATGGATACAGGCTGCCCGAGCATCGCCGCTTCAGCTTCAATCCCGCCAACACCCCAGCCCAACACGCCTAAGCCATTGATCATGGTGGTATGTGAATCTGTTCCCACCAAGGTATCAGGGAACGCAAAAGTTTGTCCCTCATCCTCCCCTAGCCATACCGCTTGAGCCAGATACTCTAAATTGACTTGATGGCAAATCCCAGTACCCGGCGGGACAACGCTAAAGTTATTAAAGGCCGATTGTCCCCAGCGTAGGAATTGATAACGCTCACCATTGCGTTGCATTTCAATTTCGACATTTTCAGCAAAGGCATCTTTATCCGCAAAATGATCGACCATCACGGAATGATCAATCACCAAATCGACAGGGGACAAAGGATTAATCAAATTCGGATCGCCACCCGCTTGTGCGATTGCAGCACGCATGGCTGCCAAGTCAACCACGGCAGGAACCCCAGTGAAATCCTGCATCAGTACACGTGCAGGCCGATATTGAATTTCTTGATCAGAGCTTCTGTTTTTTTGCCAATCGACTAGGGCTTGAATATGCTCTACTTTTACACTTTTTTGATCTTCAAAACGGAGTAAATTTTCGAGTAAGACCTTTAAAGACTTGGGTAATTGATCAATATTACCCAATGTTTGGGCGGCTTGAGGGAGGTTAAAAATTTGATAGGATTTTTCACCCACCGTGAGTGTTTGTAATGCATTGAAACTATTGATTTTGCTATATCTGGCCATTCGGTTGCCCTCCCAGTATTGGCGAATTTATTTATTATGATGTTCTTTCTTTAATGTAAGCCTGTTTAGAAAAGAATGTGTTCCCTTTTGGTTATCTTATTTTTATCGAGATTATTGTCTTATTCTTCTAAAATTTTAAATGCAATGCAGCCAATGAGTTTTGCCAGAGTTGAGCTGCTAGCGAGCGCTCAGACTGATCCAGTGTCTGTGCGAGACTCTCCAAAACATAAGGTAAATTCACTGGCGTATTGCGGGTACGGTGCTCAGTCGATGTTTGACAACACAACGGCGTCATATCAGGACAGTCCGTTTCAATCACCAAATGTTCACTACCAAGTGCTTGCACCACTTGATGCAATTTTTTGGCGTTTGGATTAGTGATTTGCCCTGTCACCCCAATTTTAAAACCGAGTTTGACCAAGGCCTTGGCTTCTTCCACCCCACCACTAAAGGCATGAGCGATACCACCAAATTTGAATTTTTGGGCTTTTAAAATGGCAATGCTTTCTGCATGTGCTTTGCGAATATGTAATAACACTGGCTTTTGATATTGCTGAGCAAGTTCCAGTTGTTCAGAAAAATAAGATTGCTGCTTGGCGAAAAGTGCAGGCTGTTTATGCTCTTTTAAAAAGGTGTCTAAACCAATTTCACCCACAGCCACACAGTCCTGCTGCTGCAAAACCTGTTCTAAACGTTGTAAGTGTTCAGTCTGATGCTGTTCGATATAAAACGGATGTAAACCTGGGGCAAGATAAGAGCATGGAACATTCTTCCAGCTTTTTAATTGCTGATGGGTCTGAATCAGCGCATCAAATCGTGATTCAAGAAAACCAATAAGGACCAGTGCCTCTACCCCAACACATTTTGCTTGCTCGGCCAAATGCTGCCGATCAGTATCAAAATCGGCAACATCAAAATGAGTGTGGGTGTCGAACAGAGGCAAGCTCATGCTTGATTAGCTCTTGGCTCCTGAAGCAGCCTGTGCGCTCTGTTTGGCTTTGGGTAAATACTCAGGCTTTAAAATTTTCTGGAGTTGATCATAGCCAAGAGTTAAGCGCGGTAAACCCACCACATAAGGGCCAATTTCATACTCGCCATATTGCAAAATCAGACCTTCAGTGCCCAAGTAATAATTGTTACTCAAGCTAAACTTCCACGCTTGCTCATATTCATCGACATTGGTCGCTAACTTAGAGTCCACAACCCAAGCACGAAAGGCTTCATGCGCTACTCTATTTAACGCCGCCTTCTGATTCGGCAACAATAGATCATCCAGACTCACCAGTTTTTGCTGCTTCAAGTCAAAATTATAATAATGCTGTGACGATGAACCATGTGCACCGCCTAAGTAGCTGCTGGTGTTCAATACCACCGTGGCCAAAGGATCTTTGGCATTTAGAATTTTAGGCTTAATCATCAAACTAATTTGATGGTTAGAACTTAAGGCTTTCAACTCTTGGTCTAAACCCAGAAAAGCGGCCAAATAAGGTTGGACTTGTTTCTCTAGTTTCAGCTTAGGCGTGAGGACTTGGCCCACTACCGCAGGTTCAGAACTTGCCGCCACCGCACTTGATGCCGTGGTATCAGAACTGCTATGCATAGGCGAAATATCAATAATCTGCGAGAGATCTTTCACAATTTGTTGATCAATAAAATCATCAATAAATGCTTGATTACTTTGTAAACGGTCAATGTTTAATTCTGGGCAAGCATTGCCATCGCATTCAGGTAATTCGAATTGTAATTTTTCGGTGTCACCGACCAGCTTTAAGGCTGTTTCTATCTCTGAAGCCGCTGTGGTTTGCGTTGCAGGAGTTTGAGGCTCTTTATCTTTTGGTTGGCAGGCTGTCAAACTAATGGCAGCTGCAAGTACGCTGATTGTCAATATTGTTTTGCTTTTTAACATATATAACCTATTACCTTGTGAAGCCGGCTCTTGCTTTGGCCAATGCACTAAAACAACTGGGTATAGACATCGGCTTTTAATACCTGTTGAGTTTGTGCTTTCGTCAAATAAATATCAAGCTGAGTGCCATCTTTTACAATCTCATGAGTCCGATAATGTAAACCGATGCCCTCTTGGTCAAAAAACCAATCTGCTTGCCCCCAGTACAACTTCGCTGGTGCAGATTTTCTCACTTCAGGTTCTTGTTTCTTCAGCCAGTCTTGATATGCATTTTGCACCAACACATTCATCGCCAGTTGCTGTTTCGGGTGAATTAAATCTAATAATGCCACCGCTTTTTGGTTTTTACGATCCGCAACAAAGAAATAATAACGTTCCTTAACATTTACATTCTCTTGATTGGTATCAACCCCAATTTGCATGAGCACAAACTGATTGCGCTGATACGGTATACGCGTATACATTGCCAAGCTATAAGCCTTGTTACCCTTGAATTCGGCTTGCCATGTATCCGACTTTTTCACATAGGCATTAATGGCTTGCTGTAAGCTCATGTCTTGTTTTAAGCCAATTTGATCTTGAATCACGCGAGCCTGACTTTTGGCAATCCATTGGTTTAACCACGGATCTGCCGTTGTTAAACTTTGCAGATCTAATTCAATACAATTCTTGGTTTCACAAAATGGCTGTGCAATATCCGCCGCTTGTTGCTGAATATTTAAATACGGTAATACCTCAGCCTGCTCTGTTTTAAATACCGAGCTTTTGGAATCTGCGTCTATTTCAGATTGTTTAGAGGAGTCACATGCCGTCAATACGACAGTCAAACTCACCAATATTGTATAAATAGCCTGTTTCTGCAACATGCGTCTTCCATGAAATTCATGATTAAAATTAAAGTATCTTGCATAATAAAACAGCTTCACGAAGAAGCTGTTTTATTTTTTAACATCCCGATTAGTGTTCGCGGGTATTGCGGAACACGATGTCTGGATAGCGCTCTTGCATCAGTTGTAAGTTCACACGACTCGGTGCCAAGTAGGTCAAGTGACCACCGCCATCTACCGATAATTGATCATGTGCTTTTTTCTTAAATTCATTGAATTTTTTGTCATCATCACATGACACCCAACGCACTGTATTAATACTCACAGGCTCGTAGACGCAATCGACTTTGTATTCTTCTTTCAAACGGTATGCCACCACTTCAAACTGAAGCACACCCACTGCACCCACAATCAAGTCATTGCTATTTTGCGGCATGAAGACCTGTGTTGCACCTTCTTCTGAAAGTTCTTTTAAGCCTTTTTGTAACTGTTTCGATTTCAATGGATCTTTCAAACGTACACGGCGGAACATTTCAGGGGCGAAGTGCGGAATACCCGTAAATTGCAATTTTTCACCTGAGGTGAAGGTATCGCCAATTTGAATTGTACCGTGGTTATGTAAACCAATAATGTCACCCGGCCATGCTTCTTCTAGATGCTGACGATCACCAGCCAAGAAAGTCAAAGCATCACTAATACGCACATCTTTATCTAGACGCACATGCTTCATTTTCAAACCTTTTTCATATTTGCCTGAACAAATACGCATAAAGGCAATACGGTCACGGTGTTTCGGGTCCATATTGGCTTGAATTTTAAAAACAAAGCCAGTAAAACCCTCTTCAGTTGCTTCAACCAAACGATTTTCTGTTGGGTGCGCTTTAGGTTCAGGCGCATAGTTGCTAAATGCATCTAACACATGGTCTACACCAAAGTTACCTAATGCTGTACCAAACAATACAGGCGTTTGACGACCCGCAAGGAACTCTGTGCGGTCTAAAGGCTCATTGGCCATTTGCACCAACTCTAGAGACTCTTCAAATGCCGCCCAAGCCAGCTCACCGACTTTTTCACGTAAGTCTGGATAGTCATAACCATCACGGACTTCGATTTCGGTAATGGTTGAACCAAAACCTGCTTTATACACATAAAACTTTTCTTCGATCAGGTTAAACACCCCAGCGAAGTCGCGACCGGTACCGAGCGGCCAAGTGATCGGCACACATTTAATTTTGAGAACGTTTTCAATTTCATCCAACAGCTCTAAAGGCTCACGGATTTCACGGTCCATTTTGTTCACAAATGAAATGATCGGTGTGTCACGCATACGACACACTTCCATCAGTTTCACGGTACGATCTTCGACACCTTTTGCACCGTCAATTACCATCAAAGCTGAATCGACTGCCGTTAAGGTACGATACGTATCTTCCGAGAAGTCTTCGTGTCCCGGCGTATCCAGCAGGTTGATCATCTTGTCTTTAAATGGAAACTGCATGACAGAGGTGGTGATCGAAATACCACGTTCTTTTTCCATTTCCATCCAGTCCGAAGTGGCTGCACGGTCCGATTTACGGCTTTTCACCATACCTGCAATCTGAATGGCCTGTCCCCACAACAGCAATTTTTCTGTCATGGTGGTCTTACCAGCATCGGGGTGGGAAATAATCGCAAAGGTGCGACGCTGCGCAACTTGCGCGGCTAATTCATTTTTAAACATAAATTAAATCTGCAATTGATCATAGCCCTCATGGTCGATACGACCACAAAGTCCTATAAAAGAAATTCTAAATTGGGCTAATTGTATCCGAATACCGCTTGAGCTTCTATTGTCTTTTATCGAGCGAAGCGAGAAAGCACCTCACGCCAAAGCGTTTCAATCAACGGCTTAATTGAAATAAGTTGACGATGTGTACTCAAACTCTTCTAAGCGCTTAACATCCATAGGCATACCCAACAAATAGCCTTGTAATTGCTGACAGCCTAACCGCGACAAGATTTCCATTTGCAAAGGACTTTCTACACCTTCTGCCGTCACGACTAAGCCTAAGCGAATCGCTAGATGAACAATACTTTCTAAGATCATTTCATCTTTTGAGCCAACAGTCAGCTCATGAATAAAACCGCGATCAATCTTCAACTCATCTACAGGTAGGTTTTTTAAATATAAAAAGCTAGAATGTCCTGTCCCAAAGTCATCAATCGCCAAACGAATCCCCATTTCACGTAAACGCTGTAAGGTACGAATGCTAGCTTCGATATGGTGCATGGCCGTACTTTCAGTGATTTCAATAATTAAATGATTTGGATTGACTTTGTATTTATCAAAAAGATGCTCAAGATTATTAAATAAATGCTTATGCTCAAACTGCACCGCCGATAAATTCACAGCAATTGGATACAGTTCAATTTTCTCTCGTTCCCAAATTTGTAGTTGCTTACACGCTTGCTCCAAAGCCCAATACCCCATCTGGATAATCAACCCTGTTTTCTCTGCGCCTTTAATAAACATATTAGGGGTCAACAAACCTAAAGTCGGATGCTTCCAGCGAATCAATGCCTCGACCCCACAAATCCGTTGATCTTGGATGGTAAATTTGGGCTGATAATACAAAACAAACTGTTGTTCTTCTACGGCTTTATACAAGTCATTAATCAGCTTAGTTTGGCTTTTCGCTTCTTGTTGGTCAAAACTGTAGTTAAAAATAGAATAGGTATTTCGTCCCTGATATTTTGAGGTCAGCATCGCTGCATCGGCATTAATCAATAAATCTTGCAAATTACTACCATGCTCAGGATACATCGCAATACCAATACTGGCCGACACATTGATTTCTTTACCCGCAATCAAAAAGCTATCTTGAATCAACTCCAGTACGTGCTCGGCCATTTGGCACGCTTGCTCAGCAGTCGCCTGCTCCAGTACCATTAGAAACTCGTCCCCACCAATTCTGAGAATTTTTTCATTTTTACTTAAGTTACGATGAATCCGAGTGGTTAGTTGAACCAATAATTGATCCCCAACATGATGTCCAAAGACATCATTCACGGCTTTAAAGCGGTCTAAATCGATATACAAAAAGGCGATACTTTCATTTCGGAGGCGGTGATCTGTAAATAAGAAATGGGCGTATTCTGCCAAATACAATCGATTGGGGAGCTTGGTTAAATTGTCCTGTACCGCCTGATTTGCCAACTCTTTATTGGCCAGAGAGAGTTGAATATTACGCTCTTCCAAACGCTGCTCCAACACCGCAACAACAAATGCCGCCACCAAAATCAAACAGGTAATAAAGATAACAACAAATAAAACAATGCTTTGACCTGCTTCAAGGGGCATCACCAGCTTGTCACTATGGGTTGGATAGAACGAGACTGCTAGCATACCGGTATAATGCATACTCACGATGGTCAAGGTCATCATCCCTGCAACATACCATTGGTACAACAGTTTCTTACTGACTGCACTTTTATATTTAAAGATCAGCCAAAAAGTTAAACCCGAGCCACTAATGGCAAGTAAAATAGAAAAAACTGTTAATAAAGGATCGTAAACACTCTGATAGCCCTCAATAATCAGCCCCATCATGCCAGTATAATGCATGCCCGAAATACCAAGCCCCATCAATACCGACCCCAAAACCAATCTTAAAAAAGGTAAGGTCTGACGCGTGGTCAACCAAATTGAAAAAACAGATGCAATAAAAGCAATAAAAAAAGAAAGAATTGTCAGTGCAGGGTCAAAATAACTATGCGTCGGCAAATCACAAGCCAACATACCCACAAAATGCATGGCCCAAATGGCACAGCCTAAGAAAAAACTACTGAGTAAAATGAGCACTGTTTGAAATTTTTTACGCCAAGTACGAAATAATAAGCGTTCGGTCGACACTGCAAAAAAACACGCCAACAATGCCACAACAATTGAACCTAATACCAAACTAAAATCGTAATGCACATGCATCATATAAAATGTCCGTATTAATTTCTCTTTTTCTTCATTTATATCCTTTTTATCAAAGGCGAAAAGCATTACTACCCGATTAAGAATCTTATACAAACAGGTTCAGGTCAAGAAAAAATCACAGAGATATCATTAGAATTTATAGATTTATTTTACCTAGCAGATTGCTTTAGCAGCATGCCAATCCCAAATTTGTGTTTTGAATCAGAATTTAAATAAAAAGCCAGTCGAAACTGGCTTTTTAATACATTGCGTCAGAGATTAAACTATTTTGCAGTACCTTTTTGCAACTTGGCATAATCTAATAAGACATTTGCAGATTCAGTCACAAATGCTTCCTCTTCAGGCAATGCAGGACGTTGATTCGCTTTCATTTTAGCGCGTGCTTCAACCAAAGCTTCCATAGAAGCTTGATAGCTTTCCCAGTTTGCATAAGGCTTTTGTCCTGCAATCTGACGGCGCTTGTTTTCCGAATCTAAAGTCTGTTTTTCCAGTGCCAACAATTCAGCTTTACGTTGATCAATATCTAAAACTACACGTTTTTGATCTTCGGTCTTTTTCGAGATTTCTTTACGCTGTTCAAGATAGTTAAACTGCGGGTCGACTTTAACGCGTGCTTGCGACAGCTCACCTAAACGTTTTACATACGGTGCAATGCTGCCTTCTCGTTTAAACGGTGCTGTTGGGATTGTGTCCCACTCAAGCGCATTTTTCGCTTTACGCTCACCAAACTCTTCATTGTAAATGTCTACCAATTTCACGTCTGGAATCACGCCTTTGTTTTGTGTACTGCCACCCGTCACACGGTAAAACTTACGTTGCGTTAGTGTCGCTTGACCATGCGCCAAGTTATCGAGCTGAACTTGTGCCGTTCCTTTACCTGTAGTGGTACTACCAATCACAATGCCACGTTCATAGTCTTGAATCGCAGCAGAATAAATTTCACTTGCAGACGCAGATGCTAAATTCACCATCACTGCCAGTGGACCTGCATAGGTTTGCGCACCATTGTCATCATCTTCGAAAACGCTCACATTGCCGTTACCATCTCGAATTTGCACCACAGGACCTGACTTAATCACCTGTCCAAGCATGCGAGCCACTTCTTCAAGCGACCCCCCTGGGTTATTACGTAAGTCGATAATAATCCCTGACACATTCTTGGCCGCTAAAGTTTTCAACGCATTGTTGGTATCTTCAGATACAGAACGATATTCTGTGCCCGCACGACGTGCACGATAGTTCAAATAGAAAGACGGAATTTCAATCACACCAAAGGTGTATTGTTGTCCATCACGCGTTACATTCACGGTACGTGAACGTACTCCTGCATCTTCTTCTTGAATGACGTCACGGGTAATGGTCACATTACGCGCTTGGCTCATCGGTGCACCTGAACCGAGTAAGCGTATGGTAACTTTGGTACCACGTTTACCACGGATTAAGCCCACAATTTCATTGCTCGGCCAACCGATAACATCCACCATTTTTTCACCATCTTGCGCCACACCAATGATGCGGTCGCCCGACTTCACCTGTCCAGACTTACTTGCTGGACCACCTTCTACAATGGTTTCGATTTTAGTGTAGTCTTCATTGCCCCGTTCAGGTCGAATCGACACCCCAATCCCTTCAAGTTGCAAAGTCGTCTGACGGTTCAACTCCATTGCATCGACAGGTGGGAAATAGTTACTGTGCGGATCATAGGTAAGCGTCATCGCATTGAGTGTTTTGTCTAACACATCATCACTTTTCACCCGTGAAATACGTTCTAACTGGCGCATATAACGCTTGGTTAATGTCTGTACTGGGGTTAAATCTTCCGAGCTAGTGAGATCTTGTCCATTGGCCAATTCTGGGTTGGCTTTAAGCGCTTTTTGCTTCGCCAACTCTTCTTCTTTACTAATGGTCAAATTAATCAGCTGCGAAACCAACATTTTGTTCCAATGCTGACGCTGCGCCGCTTCATTGGCAAAATACGGTGCCTTTTCACGATCCGTTTCGATATAAACATTGGCTTGTTTTAAGTTCTGCGGCTTTTTCAGCTCATCCAGCATATAGGTATAAAACTGGGTCAAACGATCACGATACTGTGCATGAATCGCATACGGTCCACTTAAGTCACCTGCTTTTAAAGCCGCACCTAAGTTTGAGCCATATTTACGCTTATAACTCTCTACTTCAGAGGCAAGAAACAGCGAATGGTCTGGATCTAAACTGTCCAGATAGAAATCGAGAATACGCGCCGATGTTTTCGCATCTAAACGTTGATTGAGATAATGTTGACGGTCAACCAAGGTCGCCAGTTGACGAGACACCAAAGCCTGCTCCTGCGACGGAACAATAGCTTGTTTGGTTACAGCGGTAGTTTCAGTCGCTGCAATGGCTTCATTAATGGCATGGGTGAAAAAGAATCCACCCGTTGCAATTGCAACCGCACAAGCAATGGTTTGAAGTTTCATAAATAATTCTTAGTTCCTTGGTTTTTGACCAAAATTACAATGTCATTTTTCGACATGAATTGAGAATATTCAAAATCTTAAACAACTTAATCTGTTTATGTCGTGTAGTTTTATCATAATCTGTGCTGACAAAATGTAGCAAATCATTGCAAAATTCGGGTATTGTTTTCGACGACCTGTTTCGCTCACCTTTCAGAGCCAAAACAGTCACTGACCAAAAAATCAAATACGGACACCCAATATGATTGGCGCATTGATGCTCGACATCGCAGGCACAGAACTTACTCAAGAAGATATTGCACTATTACAAGCACCGCAAGTCGGTGGCATGATTTTATTTGGACGAAATATTGAATCTCCTGCACAAGTTCGCGCCCTCACCGACCACATGCGCCGAATTCGTCCTGATATTTTGATTGCTGTCGATCAAGAAGGTGGACGCGTTCAACGCTTAAAACAGGGCTTTAGCCTACTTCCTGCAATGAGTAAGTTTGGCGAGCTATTCTTAAGCGAACCTGAAAAGGCTTTAAGCTTGGCAGAACAATCTGGCTGGTTGATGGCGACAGAAGTGCTTGCCGTCGGCATCGACTTTAGCTTTGCCCCTGTACTCGACCTCAATGACATCAGTGATGTGATTGGTGACCGTGGCTTTGCCAAAAATATTCAAGACATCGTACCGCTGGCCAGTGCATTCCTAAAAGGGATGAAGGCCGCAGGCATGGCATCGACAGGTAAACATTTTCCAGGTCATGGTTCAGTCAAAGCAGACTCGCATGTCGCAGCAGCCATCGACTCACGCACATATGATGAAATTTACGCCAAAGATATGCAGACCTTTATCAAACTGATGCCACAGTTGGATGCACTCATGCCTGCACATGTGATTTATAACCAAGTCGATCCAAACCCAGCAGGTTTTTCGCCGTATTGGATTCAAACCGTTCTACGTCAGCAACTGGGCTTTGATGGGGTCTTATTCTCAGATGATTTAAGCATGCAAGCCGCATGTATTGCAGGCGGTGCAGATGCACGCATTCAAGCCGCACTCCATGCAGGCTGTGACATGGGACTGGTGTGTAATGACCGAGCAGCCGCATGCGTGGCTTTGGAGGGGATTCACCAACTGGCGCTGCCAAACCAAGCTCGCTTAGAACGCATGCGTGGTCAGATTTCAAACGTCAATGTTCAATCGACGCTGCATTTAGGTGAAGATTGGGCCAAAGTACGCGACCAAGTGGAACTATTTAGATTAAGTTAAGCACTTCATCTTTGACCATTTCAACCGCGACATTTCGGACAAAGGGACATCACAAGATGTCCTTTTTTCATTATGATAAACTCAAAATAAATCAACAGGCTTGCTCTGCATTGCCCAAACAACAACGCTAAAATAACAAAATATCAGGTACGGATACCATGACAGATGCTTTATCGGCTCATCGCCACATCTCTTTTACTGCGCACTATACAGGCTATATTTGGTATAGCATGGGCATCTCACATCCTGTATTTGCCACCCGCAAAGGGAAGTTACTGGCCAAACTAGTGCATCCACTCGAAAGCTGGGCTGAGAAATATGTCGGTGGCAGTATGCGCACGACCTTAAAACAGCGTCATCAAATGATTGATGATCACCTCAGCACACTAATCCAGCAGCATCCAAACTTACAAGTTTTAGAAATTGCCAGTGGCCTGTCCCCACGCGGCTGGAGCTTTCGCCAACAGTATCCTGAGATTGACTATCGTGAACTCGACTTACCAGACATGGCACAAATGAAAACTCAGGCCTTAAAACAGATCGATCAGACCAGTCCAACGGTTCTCTCCGCCGACTTATTTAGCGCAGATTTTGCCCGTGCCTTTGAGGTGTTTGACCCAAACCGCCCTTTGGTGGTGGTGAGTGAAGGTCTGATCAACTACTTTAGCAAAAACATGCTCGCTCAACTGTTACAAGGCATTGTCCAATACGGACAGCAGTTTGATCAGTTATATTATCTGACTGACCTCTACCCTGAACCTGTGAAAAATAAGCTGGCTAATTTTATCTGGAGCAGTAGCAAGCTTTTAAAATGGATATCTCGTAGCGCCTTTGGCTTTCACTTTGTCAGTCCGCCTGAAGCGGCTCAGTTTTTCAAACAAGTAGGCTTCCACACTGTTACCGTTCACCAACCCACTTTAGCTTTCAATAGCACTCAGTCTGACACTTCAAACTTAGATCAGCAGGATCACTTAGGCGACTTGGTCTGGTTGATACATAGCCAATGGCAAAAGCCCAATCAACCCGAGCAATAAACTTAGTCCCCATAAAAAAACAGCGATGACACGCTGTTTTTTTATTTTTGACTTTCACTTAACTCACGGCTTCAAGCAACGTCTGTTCTTGTTTCTGACGCCCCACAAAGCGAAGTAATCGCTCCGCGAGTTCAAAACTGCCATGTTTAAATAAGGCACGAATATACGGTCCATCTTCCGCAAAAATTAAACATTCAATCTGAAACTCACCTTCTTCATCGCTCAAGTGTAAAGCTAAATCACGCTGATATTTAGCCGCCACAGCAGCCAACTCTGACTCAAAGCGTAAAAGTACCCCAAAGTAGTTCAAATCCACCACTTCTGTCGCAATCACCAAATCCGAATGTCGATAGCTTAAGAAAGTTTCGGGCTGTTGAATCTGAACTCGCTCTTCACCACGGCGCTCCATTTCCAACATTTGTGCTCGACTAAAGGGGATAATCCCGTCTAAGTGCTGAATGGACTCCTCCTTCAAAAACGTTGCAAACAGGTGCATGGTTTCTTTACGACGTTGTAGTTGTGGCACATGGTCTGCATTGGCAATTTGCGCATATTCCATGTCAGGACATTGCAATGCAAAATTGGCATTTTCATGTGGCAAGGTAAAACTATCATATTGGCCACAGGCCACCAAGACTTTACACTGTGGAATCGGCACATCGGTGAGGCGAAGCAAACGATTACAGTTGATTTCATAACGCTCTTGTTCTGTTGCGGTAAACTCCGCCATCTGCCTGAAGAACAAACGCTTGGCTGTGGGTGACATTTTGGTTTTATCCATTTTGGCATGATTGACCAAATACAAAATCACGGCCTGACCAAATTCATCCATGCGTTGTTCACGCATTAAATGTAACGACTCTTCCAGCAACATCCTCCAACTTTTACGGGTCTTTTGCATCACTCCCATTAAAATCATACGGTCAATCAGCTCTGGTCGTTGATCGGCCAGACAAGACGCCACCACTGAGCCCAGTGACATGCCCATCACTGAAACTTTGTCTAATCCTTCAATGTCTAACCAAACACCGAGCATTTTCGCGAGATCACCCAGTTCTAATGTTCCTGCAGACAAGCCTGTATCGATATTACGAATTTGTTGATTGGCACCCATTGAAGGCAGATCAATCAGGACAATCGGACCAGCATCGAGCAGTTGCTCAACGCAGTATTTGTAGGAATTAAAGTTTTGGAATGCCCCACCGATAATCACGATAGGCGTGCGATGGAATGACTCTGGCCGAGCAATCGCCATATATTCGACTTTCCAGCCCTCAATCCATGTGGTTCGTGCAGGTTCTTTAAAGCTGTTACGATGGTAAACATCAAAAAAACCTAAGCGTAAATTCGCGTCATCTAGCTCGGCATCCATTTGAATCATAGAATTCATGTTCCTTCCCTCTACTCTTGCCTGTACTTTTTGTTTTGCAAGAAATGCACGATCACGCCTGTCAACGACAACAGGGTGTTCAGTGTTGTAATAATTATGCAAGGACTTCATGTCCTAAAATTCATTCTATACAGAGCACTGTTTTACACGCAACAGATTGTGTAACCGCTCATCATGTTTTAGATAAAAAACAATTTCAAAATATGTATAAGTCCGCCTCTACACTGGATTTTTCATGTAGAGACTATGCGGTCGAGTGTTAGGCTGTTACTATCTTCTGTGAAATTTCTAAGTGATCAAACCGCTATGCAAGAGTCGATTGAACAATATATGCAAACGGTAGGACAGCAAGCACGTCAAGCTTCTCGTATTTTGGCGCGTGCCTCTACCGAAACTAAAAACAATGCGTTGTCAGCTATTTATACTGCTTTAGTCAACAGTGAGCCCACTATTTTAGCGGCGAACCAAGCAGATATGAACAAAGCGCACAGCAACAACTTAGACAGTGCTTTACTTGATCGCTTAGAACTGTCTCCCGCACGCTTTAAAGGCATGTTGCAAGGCTTAAAAGATGTAATTAGTCTCAAAGATCCTGTCGGTGAAATCACCGACATGGCCTATCGTCCGTCAGGAATCCAGCTCGGTAAGATGCGCGTTCCTTTAGGCGTGGTTGGCATGATTTACGAGTCTCGCCCAAATGTGACATTAGAAGCCGCATCTTTAGCACTAAAGTCTGGTAATGCCATTATTTTACGTGGTGGTTCGGAAGCGCTCGAATCCAATAAAGCCATTGCTGAAGCCATCCAACGCGGTTTAAAACTGGCGGGTTTACCTGAACATGCGGTTCAAGTCATTAACACCGCAGACCGAGCAGCCGTGGGGCAACTGATTACACTCACTGAATTTGTCGATGTCATTGTTCCACGTGGAGGCAAAGGCCTGATTGAACGTATCAGCAATGAGGCCCGTGTCCCTGTGATTAAACACTTGGATGGGAACTGTCACGTTTATGTTGAAGCACAAGCTGATCTACAAAAAGCCCTACCAATTGCGCTCAATGCAAAAACTCACCGTTATGGCGTGTGTAATGCAATGGAAACTTTGCTAGTCGATGAAAAAGTCGCTGATGAGTTTTTACCGCGTGTCGCTGAGCTCTACACTGAAAAAAAAGTGGAGTTGCACGGCTGTGCTGAAACTCAGCGCATTTTAGGTACAGCAGTCAAAACGGCGACAGAAGAAGATTGGTACACGGAATATCTTGGTCCAATTTTAGCAGTGAAAGTGGTGTCTGGTATGGAAGAAGCGATTGAGCATATCAACAAATATGGCTCACACCATACTGATTCGATCATCACCGAAAACTACTCTCTAGCCCGCGAGTTCTTGGCTGCTGTTGATTCGAGTTCTGTCATGATCAATGCTTCGACCCGTTTTGCCGATGGTTTTGAATATGGCTTAGGTGCAGAAATTGGCATCTCAACGGATAAAATCCATGCTCGTGGCCCAGTCGGCTTAGAAGGCCTGACTTCACAAAAATGGATTGTGTTTGGCGATGGTCAAATTCGCCAATAACTCATCCAGCACATTTTAAATATCTATGTTCAGCTCTTTCCAAAGGGCTGAACATTTTTTATATCTGAACATTCTCTGCTTCTGCGAATCCTTAAAATCTAGAGGAAATCATGCTTTTTTGATGGTCACGTTGATTGCGTATGTGATTATGTGTGGACTTAAAATGACATATCAAAAACAAACAGGAAAGCCACAATATATTCAGCTCTTTTCACCAAATAGCGTGTTATTTTTAAAGGGTTGAAGCTGATGAATAATTCAGCATCATTTCATGAATAAATGAAAATCATGAACCGATAAATTTTAATTATTATTCATGAGACGGTCGATAGTGCTTAAGTCTAATCACCTAAAGTCTATCTTGGACTAAAAATATACACATGATACAACATAAAAAATGATCAAGATTGCATAAGAACGTACTGCATGAAGATCAGTTCTAGGACGGATAATTCAATTAGAATCAGGTATTAAAACGTGTCTACATCAGTATTAGTAATTAACTGCGGATCTTCATCAATCAAATATGCGCTCGTTTCTGAACGTCGTGAAGATCGTATTTTCGGTTTAGCTGAGAACTTAGGTTCTGCTGACGCTCGTATCAAAGGCATTACAGCGGGTGGTCAACCCCTTGAATTGTCTATTCCACATGCCGATCATGAAAAAGCATTGGAAACCATCTTAGAACGCCTTTCACATTATAACCCTCAAGCCATTGGTCACCGCGTGGTACATGGCGGCACATTGACCAAAGCTGAGCTTTTAACAGAAGAAATTGTCGAACGCATTCGTGCAGCAACACCACTTGCTCCATTACACAACCCTGCACACTTGGTTGGGATTGACGCCACGATGCGTTTATTCCCAGAGCTACCACAAGTGGCTGTATTTGATACAGCATTCCACCAAACCATGCCTGCACATGCTTATCGCTATGCTGTGCCAAAATTTTTATACACTGAGCATAATGTCCGTCGCTATGGCTTCCACGGTACGAGCCATGCTTATGTGTCTGAACGCGGTTCAGAACTGGCAGGTAGCTTCAAACAAGGAGGCTGGTTAACCGCACACTTGGGTAATGGTAGCTCTACTTGTGCAATTTGGAATGGGCAGAGTGTCGATACCTCAATGGGCTTAACTCCACTTGAAGGTGTCGTGATGGGCACACGCAGTGGTGATGTCGATCCAAGCTTACATAGTTTCCTTGCCAACAACCTAGGCTGGGACATTTATAAAATTGATAAAATGTTGAATAGCCAATCGGGCTTACTCGGCCTGTCTGATCTATCAAATGACATGCGTACTTTGATTGAAGCCTCTGAACAAGGCAATGAAGATGCGACTTTAGCTATTGAAGTGTTCTGCTACCGCCTCGCAAAATCATTGGCTGCACTGAGCTGTGGTCTACCACGTCTTGATGGCTTGTTCTTCACGGGTGGTATTGGTGAGAACTCGGCATATATTCGTGAAAAAACAGTCGCTTTCCTACCGCACTTTGGTTTTAACTTGAGTAAAGAAGCCAATGACAGTTTAAAACGTGGCACAGAGGGACGCATTGATGGAGGAACTGGTCCACAAATCTGGGTGATTCCAACTGATGAAGAAGGTCGTATCGCCAAAGAGACCCGTCAGGTGCTTGCACAAATAGCTTAAACAATCATATTTAGATAATACCAAGGTCATTATGAATACAATTTTACTGATTCCTACAGGTGAGGGTGTTGGTTTAACCTCTGCCTGTTTAGGCATGATTTACGCACTGGACTGTAAAGGAATTAATGCGGGGTTCCTCAAGCCATTTTCACAAATTGCAGATACGACGGTTGACCGCACTACCACCCTATATCGTCATCTATTCCATCGTCGTTCGGTTGAACCGATTACTTATGAAAGATTGACTCAACTGATTGCATTAGGTGAGACAGATGAACTGCTTGAAGAGGCGGTTGCATTGCATCGCCAGATTGCGGTTGATCATGATGTAATTATTGTCGAGGGTCTTGTACCCAATGGACAAGACCATTTTGCCAGTGAAATCAATGCCGCACTCGCACAAGCACTCGATGCACAGGTGGTTTTGGTCAGTACTGCCGATCTGGCTGATCCACGCAAGACAGCAGAAAAAGTCGATGCCCATCTACGTCAGTTTGGCGGCGCAGCCTCACCCCGCACTACAGGGGTTCTGTTCATGCGAACCAAGGGGCTTCCAGACGGCACGGCTGAAATTCCTGTCACACTTGACCCAAGCCTACGTCTGGACCAGCAAATTGCCGAATTTTCATTAGAGCTGCAACGCTATAACCGCTTTATGGGAACAGATGAATTGCCAATTATCGGTCTGGTTCCATTCAGCAATATCCTGAGTGTGCCACGTAGTTTGGATATTGCAGCAATTGTTGAGGGGACATGGCTGCATCAGGGCGAAGCAAAACAGCGCCGTATTTTACATACCAGCCTGATTGCCTCAAATATTGAATCTGAACTGCACAAGTTTATTGCGGGTGAGCTGATCATCAGTGCCTCACAGCGTACCGACACCCTGCTTGCAGCCAGTCTCGCCAGTAGCAATGGTACACCATTGGCAGGATTGGTTTTAACTGAACAGGCGCCACCCTCAGACAATGTTTTAGAGTTTTGCCAAAGTGCAATTAAGCAAGGTTTGCCAATTCTGCATACTTCACTTGATACACTTGAAACAGCACAACGCTTAAATCGTTTTGGCAATGAAATTCCAATTGATGATATTGAACGCGCTGAGCAGGTTACCCGTTTTGTTTCAAGTCATATTGACAATAACTGGCTGGATCAACATACTCAGAACAACCTACATCCTCGCCTCTCTCCATCAGCTTTCCGTTATGAGCTGGTACAGAAAGCGATTGCAGCGAAAAAACGTATTGTACTCCCAGAGGGTGATGAACCACGTACTGTACAGGCTGCCGTGATTTGCCAGACACGTGGCATTGCCCAATGTATCCTTTTGGCAAAACCAGAGTCTGTTGCCGAGGTTGCCAAGGCACGTGGGATTCAGCTCCCTGCTGATCTACAGATTATTGACCCAGACACTATCCGTGATCAATATATCGAGCCAATGGTTGAGTTACGCAGAGGCAAGCTGGATGCGTTGCAAGCCAAAGCACAATTGCAAGATACTGTTGTACTTGGCACCATGATGTTGGCCTTGGATCAGGTAGATGGTCTGGTTTCGGGAGCGATTCATACCACAGCCAATACTGTACGCCCAGCCTTCCAACTGATTAAAACAGCGCCTGAGTACTCACTGGTCTCTTCCGTGTTCTTTATGCTGTTACCCGATGAAGTCTATGTGTATGGCGACTGTGCGATTAACCCAGACCCAAATGCCGAAGAGCTCGCTGAAATTGCGATTCAATCGGCTGATTCAGCAAAGGCCTTCGGCTTAGACCCACGTATTGCAATGATTTCATACTCTACGGGTACCTCTGGTGCTGGAGCTGAAGTTGAAAAAGTCGCTGAGGCAACACGTATAGCGAAAGAACGCCGTCCTGATCTATTGATTGATGGCCCACTTCAGTACGATGCAGCATCGGTTGAAAGTGTCGGACGCTCAAAAGCACCTGATTCTAAAGTTGCAGGTCGTGCCAATGTGTTTATCTTCCCTGACTTAAACACAGGCAATACGACCTATAAAGCCGTGCAACGCTCTGCCAATGTCGTAAGCGTCGGCCCAATGTTGCAAGGTTTGAACAAACCTGTAAATGACTTGTCTCGTGGTGCTTTGGTGGATGACATCGTGTTTACGATTGCACTCACTGCAATTCAAGCAGAACAGCAAGCAACAGCTTAAAGTAACTTGATGTGATCCAAACCATCCAACTGAGCAGTTGGATGGTTTTTTATTTTATAGCGCTCAACAATATGACCAAAGCTTAACTTCTTTATATTTACGAACATAGCCCAAACACAGATAAAACAGTAAGACTTTACTTTTCAGAAACTTAAGAAATATACTCAAGCGATATAATTAAATCCTAAATCATTGGTCTCATAATGAATAAAAAATGGCTTCCAATTCTAATAATGACAACATTTTCACTGACAGCATGTAATGAATCTAAGCAGCACCAAACACCGTCAGACTCAACCACAGCATATAAAAACTTAAGTACAGCCAATCCAGCTGACATTAAAGCGGATCTTGATGCCCTAGATCAGATTTCGAATAAAAACTCTCAAGCCATTTTGAACACACAAGATGCACTTAACGCGGCTCGTCAAAATAAAGAAGTCGATACCATCCCCGCCCTGCTAGAACAACTGAAAACCCATTCTCTTGTGTTTAATACTGCACTAGATGCCACAAAGTTCAAAAGCAGTGAGGTTGCTGCGCTCAGTGAAAAATTTAAGCAAGTCCATTTACTTGGTGTTGAACTGGCACAAGAAAATACTAAAAGTCCACCACAGATGCAGCGTATAACAGCACTTGAAGCAGAAATCAGCGTCATACAACAAAGCTCTATCAGTGAAATGAGAGCCTTACAACACATGATTTACCCTCAACTGAATTCAGGGGCATTAAACAACACGCGACAACAACCAAAACCAAATACCGAACCCCATGTCGCGGCTCGCACTGCACCGCAGACCACCTCACATCTGAGTCAAGATAATGCTGCAGACATTAAATATGATCTCATCGTTCTTGGAGCTGTATCTCAAACAGCCAAAAAAAAGGCTCAAGATTCTTTTATGGGCATGCAGTATGCGATAGACAGCGGTAATAGGAATGCGCTTATGACGGCTGTTAAACAAACCACTACGCAAATTCATGGCCTGAATCAAAAATACGATGCTGTGACACTCAAAAATGCTGAAGTCACAGCAGCTCGTGAAAGGTTAAAAGAAGAAAATAATCTCCAAATCGAAATGGGTAATATCATCTTATCGGACTCACCAGATCGACAGAGGTTTGCTGAGCTAAATGAGAAATGGAAAAATGCTCAGAAAATGGTTGAAATGGAGATGGAAGCGCTTCGAATTAAAGCTAATACAGCGTCATAACAAGCTCATGCAGCTTTGGTTCAAGCTATTTTAAAAAATTCCCTGATCGCTTTTGGTCTCGCGATTAGCCACGATAATCGGTGCTGATCGTGGCAGTGCTGTATACAATTCAGTTGTGTAAGCTCGATTTTATTCAGGCACTACAACAACCCACTTAATGGATAACATTGAAAAATGACATTAATAGAAAAAGTAGTCCCAGTTATATTTCGGGATATCAATCAAAGAACAGAAATATTAGTGTTTAAACATCCTATTGCAGGTATTCAAATCGTAAAAGGTACAGTTGAGAAGAATGAAGAACTAGAAGAGGCAGCTTTGCGAGAGCTTTATGAAGAATCAGGGATTTCGTCTGCACGCATTCACTCATACTTGGGTTTACATCATCCAGCTGAGCAAGGTCCTAACTGGCATGTATTTATATGCCATAGCACAGAGACTTTAAAAGAGCGCTGGACACATTTATGCAATGATGACGGTGGATTAGAATTTAATTTCTTTTGGCACCCTCTGTTTGAGTCACCAACCGCAGATTGGCATCCACTATTCCAAGAATTACTCGAGTTTATAAAATCAAAATATTAAGTACCGTTTAGGAAACATTATTATTCACTAGAACGAACAGAATATAGATTTAAAAACCCTAATCTAGTGCCTGAGTTTTATAAACTACAGTGCTTTGAGATATTCATCGCTCAACTTCGCTTCAACATTTGACTGAATTTCAACTTGGGCGGCTTGATAAAGAAAATTGCATTACCACATAAAATCAAAATCACCCCAATGATCGCATTCATATGCCATTGATACCCTTCCCAAATGGTCGAAATCACCAAAGCCACCAAAGGAAATAACAAAGTACTATAAGCTGCCTTACCCGCACCAATCCGTCCAACCAAATAGAAGTAGGCGGTAAAGCCAATCACTGAACCAAAAACAGCCAAATACAATAAAGCACTCACCGCACTGAATTCCATAGTAGGGAAAAACTCGTCTTGTTTAAATCCAGCAATCAATGCCATCAAGATTGAACCATATAGCATGCCATAAGCATTGGTGGTAAAAATATCCAGACCTTGTTTTTGATGGCGCGCACTGATCATATTGCCCAGTGAAAAACCATAAGTTCCCAACACACAAAGGCCAATCCCAATCAATGTATGGTTGTTTAGCGTATTCCCCACCAGATCATGCCAAAACAAGGCAAGCATCCCCAACCCACCCAACAGAGCCGCAGGATAAAACCGTGTAGACACCTGTTGTCCAAAAAATAGTTTGGCATTAAGAGTGTTAAAAATAACCGCCATGGAGAAAATAACAGCCTCCAAACCACTGCTAATATATTGAACGGCATAATAAAAGCAGACAAAGTTAAAACCAAAAATACAGCACGCTTGTAGTACGCAAAACAAATGATCTTTTACAGCTAGCTTTTGCAGCTTTCGGCACAACACAATAAAAGCAAACAGCACCAAAGCCGAAATGAAAAAGCGCCAAAACACCGCTACATGGGCAGATATACTACTTTGTTGCTGTAGGCTAATTGCAATCCATGTCGTCCCCCAGATCACCACCACCAAAGCATATAACAGCGCATTCATACTCTTTTACCAAACTCAAAACGACTCACACTATTTTGCTGGGTGAAGACCTCACATTGCTTGCACCATCTTGCGGTCAGTATCACCAACTTGTGGTTTTTTCCTGATCTTTTTTACTAGATGACAAAATCTTAGCGAAGTTCTACACTTAATCTTCCATTCGGCACTGCGTATAGATGATGAAATATCAGATTCTAGATCAATTACAACAACATAAAGCTCAACTCCTCGACTCGGTCGAACTGGGTTCGGGCATGCAGTTGGCCATGTGGCAAAACAATCAAGACCGTGTCAGTGTTTGTAGTAACCACCATACACTCAGTATGTATATTCAAGGTGGATATCAAAGTTATCAAAAGACAGCTCAAGGTTGGCATAATGGCGGTGGGCCAGATCATATGTGCTTGATGCCACAGAATTTTGAGTCGACATGGGATCTGCGTGACTCACTGACTTTTGTGCATCTGTACTATACTGAACAACACTTACAACGCGTCGCCGAACAGGTGTGGGATCGTGAGCCGAGCCAAATTACTTTAAATCCGCAAAGTTTCGTGGCCGACCCACAGATTGCCATGATCTATCGACACTTTTTACTCAATGGGGCTTGGCAAAACCGTGAAAATCACTTGCAGATGAGTACTGCCACCACGCTTCTGCTCAACCATTTGATTAAAAATTATAGCCATACCGAGTGGCAAGCCCCTGAAGTCAAAGGTGGGCTGTCCCCGTATACTTTGAAACAGTTATTAGAGTGGATTGATCAGCATATTCAGCAAAGCTTGACCTTATCAGATTTGGCTGAACAAACTCAGCTCAGTGAATATCATTTTGCCCATATGTTTAAGCAATCCATGCACATGCCACCACACCAATATGTAATGCAACGTCGACTTGAACTGGCACATCAAGCTCTACAGCAAACGACTGCTAATATGACAGACATTTCGGAGCAGTATGGATTTAGCTCCAGCAGCCATTTTAGTCATCGCTTTAAAAAGCACTTTGGCTACTCTCCATCCCAAATGCGGAAAAGTGAGAAAAATTAGATCGGATAAACTCACATTCAGCTTATTTATCTAACATCAAAATAAAGCTCATCATTAAACTCGACATTAAAAAACCGAAAAAAGCACTCATCAAATAAGCTTTCCGACGCTCTTGAGCAGATTGGCTCAGGACTTGATGGCGCATTTCCATATGTTGCTTTTCTTCAAAAATCGTCATCTCGACATCATTCTTAGGCGGAGCTTTTTTCAAAAGCAAAGGCAACATTGCAAGCATCATGCAGTAAAAATTAAATTTAAATATATCTTCGACAATGACATTGCCTGCATGCTTTTGAGCCATTAAATAAAACAGGAAAATAGACCAGAAGAAAAAGCATCCGATAAATAGCAAGGCTGAAGTAGAGGAATAGTATTTCATTGTATTTTTTTAAGATTTGAAACTGGAATCTTAAGGCGTTAAACAATTTTTAGCTAGTTGAAGATTTGAAGATTTGAAGATTTGAAGATTTGAAGATTTGAAGATTTGAAGATTTGAAGATTTGAAGATTTGAAGATTTGAAGATTTGAAGATTTGAAGATTTGAAGATTTGAAGATTTGAAGATTTGAAGATTTGAAGAAAGCTTAAAACAAAAAAAGAAGATAAAGCTTAAGCCTGATCTTCTTTTTGACCGTACATCCAAGTCGCTGCGATATATACACAAAAGCCCGCAGCCATCACTAAACCTGTCAACATGCTCGATGTCCTATTGTTTGATGAATGCATTATGCGAAAGTTTTATGACAACTTTATGACAGTGTTGTCATATTCCAATATTATTATTTTTACATTATATTCAATACCTTAAGTAATAAATCATATTCATAATCCAAATTTAGACATGAAATATTTCATTAAATTTAGATATTTTTGTCATATTTACCACCGTTTATAACCTCATTTTCTCATCAATTTTGTTCAACTATTAAACTTTCGCCCAAAGGCTTCGCAAAACATCCACAACCTCGGCATTTTGTCTTATAATTTAGCCCGCTAGCTATCAGCCCGCTCAAGAGATATTTGTATGACCACTATTATCAAGCAAGATGATTTGATCACATCGGTCAAAGACGCGCTTCAGTTCATTTCTTATTATCACCCACAAGACTTCATCCAAGCGATGAGCCGTGCGTATGATCGTGAAGAGAACAAAGCTGCGAAGGATGCGATCGCACAAATCTTAATTAACTCGCGTATGTGCGCAGAGGGTCACCGCCCAATCTGTCAAGATACAGGTATCGTCAACGTATTCGTTGAAGTGGGCATGGATGTTAAATTTGATTTAACTATGAGCTTAGACGATGCAATCAACGAAGGCGTACGTCAAGGTTACTTAGAAAACTCAAACGTACTGCGTGCTTCTGTATTGGCTGATCCTGCTTTTGGTCGTAAAAACACCAAAGACAACACCCCTGCTGTGATCTATCACAAACTTGTTCCAGGCAACAAAGTCGATATTACCGTTGCGGCAAAAGGTGGCGGTTCAGAAAACAAATCTAAACTGGCTATGTTAAACCCATCAGACTCAATCGTGGATTGGGTACTTAAAACTGTTCCAACTATGGGTGCTGGCTGGTGTCCACCAGGTATGTTGGGTATTGGTATTGGTGGTACTGCTGAAAAAGCCATGATGCTTGCGAAAGAATCGCTCATGGAAGAAATCAACATGGACGAATTACTTCGTCGCGGCCCTGAAAATAAAATCGAAGAACTTCGTATGGAAATCTTCGAAAAAGTAAATGCATTGGGTATTGGCGCGCAAGGCCTAGGTGGCTTAACCACAGTTCTAGACATCAAAATTAAAGATTACCCATGTCACGCTGCGGGCAAACCAGTGGGCATGATTCCAAACTGTGCAGCGACTCGTCACGCGCACTTCCAACTTGATGGTACAGGTGTTGCACACATTCAAGCACCTAAACTTGAAGACTATCCATCAGTCACTTGGGATTCATCAACCTCTAAGCGCGTTGACCTCGACACCATTACCCAAGAAGAAATGAACGCTTGGCAACCAGGCGACACCTTACTTCTGAATGGTACAATTTATACAGGTCGTGATGCTGCACACAAACGCATGGTAGACATGCTAAACAATGGTGAAGAGCTTCCTGTCGACTTAAAAGGTAAATTCATTTACTACGTGGGCCCTGTGGATCCAGTCGGTGATGAAGTGGTTGGTCCTGCTGGTCCAACAACAGCAACACGTATGGACAAGTTCACACGTCAAGTACTTGAAGCAACAGGTATGTTCGGCATGATCGGTAAAGCGGACCGTGGCCCTGCAGCTGTTGAAGCAATTAAAGACAACAAAGCGACTTACTTGATGGCAGTGGGCGGCGCAGCTTACCTTGTGTCTAAAGCAATTCGTGAAGCTGAAGTGGTTGCTTTTGCTGACTTAGGTATGGAAGCGATTTACAAATTTGTAGTGAAAGACATGCCTGTATCGGTAGCAGTTGATGTGAATGGTACGTCTATTCACGCAACAGCACCAAAAATTTGGCAAGCCAAAATTGGTAAAATTCCAGTAGTCGATGCTGCAGCGGGCTAAAACTTAAGTTTTACTTTTTTGGATACCCTTAACATGCTAAGGTCATGTTAAGGGTATTTTTTTACCTACTTTTATAGACTTAATCAAAAGATATAGACCAACAATGAAAAAATTAAATCACATCCTTTGCGGTATTACCTTATGTGTCCTTAGTACAGCGTCTTTTGCAAAGCCAGCGACCGAAGCATCGGTAGAAAAGGCGCTCAAACTGGGTGATATTAAAGGCACTTTAGCGCAGTCTCAGCAAGAAATGCGCCCCGTCTATGACCAGCAAGCCGAAGAAATTATTAAGAATATTTTTAAAACCTCAACACTCAATACTGAACAACAAAAAGCAGCCAAGCAAATCGCTGAAATCACGGCATCATTTAGCAGTAAATTGATTTCAGATCCAAAATTTATGCAAATGCTTAAAAATGTCTATATGCAGACCTTTACCGAAGAGGAAGTGTTGGCCAACATTCAGTTCCTCGAAACCCCTCTAGGCCAGTCTATCAATAAAAAAAGCAGCAAAATGATGAGTGAAATCATGCGTAATAGCATCGCCATGTCTGCTGAAATGATGCAAGATCCGGCTATTCAGCAAGAAATGAATCGTCAAATTGAAAAGACCCTGACACCATTATTTGAACAAGCCAAAAAAGCACAATAGCTCACTTACCAGGTTAAAGGATTCCACAGCTTAAAGGGCTTCATCAGCTGAACCTCTTCACTTGGATCATATTTTGCGGGTTTAAGTTTTTGCGCTTTCTTTCGTAGCTCACCCGTGTGTTGATCTTCCGCTACAAAGTTGTAGCTGTTGGACTTTAACTGGGTAAATGCAATTTCTTGAATCGCAATTTTTTCAGGGATAACTGCCAAAGGCCCCGAAACATCACGGCGTGTGGATAAATTCTCTTCATCATACTTGATAAAATAAGACTGCCCCGCTTCTACGCTAAAATCGATATATTTCGGCTTTTGAAAATGGTTAATGCCCAAAGGCCGACTACTCGATAAACGATAAGTCCCTGCGGGCAATTCGACCCAATAATAATGATTGTTCAGCAGGCTTGGAATGCGTTCTTTATTGATAAATAAACTCGACGCCACAATTTCTTGTCGGTTCCATTTTGAGTCTGGACGATACAGATAAACCATCGCCGCTTGTTCATGCTGGGGTTGGACACGCTGAAAACGCTGTCCTAATTTTTGATTGACCCACCCACCTACGCTAAACACCCCAATACGGTACTGCTCGATCATGCCTGGGTCATGTTCAAAATCGACCTCATGGCTGAGCGTTGATGTTAATTCAGGTTGTTCAACTGTCGCTTTTCCATGACAACCCAATAAAATTAAACTGCTTAAAAGCGTAATCGTCATTGCACGCATGACTATTCCTCACGGCATATTTTTTATTTTGATACTGAATTTTTAGTTTTAATCTAGGCATCCCAGCCTATTGATGCAGAGTAGCATTCCCTCTTTTTTTTGAATATAAAAAAACGTGTGAAAACACTCGATTTTCACACGTTTCGGATGAATAACAACTTAAGCGGACTTTGAATTAATCACTTTTAAATCAACTTTAGCTGTATCTTTCTGTTCGATTCTTGGTAAACGCTCTGGCTTAAATAATGGTGCAGCCGTACCGTTAATCACGTCTTCATTCACCACAACCGTACCAACATCGGTACGACTTGGTAAATCATACATGGTTTCAAGCAGCGTATTTTCCAAAATAGAACGTAAGCCACGTGCACCCGTATTGCGGTCTAAGGCTTTTTTCGCCACAGCGCGTAGTGCTGAGTCTTCAAAAACCAGATCAACATTTTCCATATCAAACAAATGTTGATATTGACGGGTCAATGCATTTTTCGGTTCAGTCAGAATTTGCATCAAAGCTTCTTCATCTAACTCTTCCAAAGTCGCAATTACAGGTAAACGACCAATAAACTCTGGAATCAGACCAAATTTCACCAAATCTGTCGCTTCAACTTGACGGAACAAATCAGACAATTTCTTGCCTTCATCTTTCTTCTTCACTTCAGCCGTGAAGCCGATTCCACCTTTTTCTTGGCGCTGCTGTACGATTTTCTCAAGACCTGAGAATGCCCCACCACAGATGAACAAGATATTTGAAGTATCAATTTGAATGAATTCTTGCTGCGGATGCTTACGACCACCTTGAGGTGGAATAGAGGCAACCGTACCTTCGATCATTTTCAGTAACGCTTGTTGTACACCTTCACCCGACACATCACGCGTGATCGATGGGTTTTCAGACTTACGGGTAATCTTGTCGATTTCGTCGATATAGATAATACCTTTTTGCGCTTTTTCTACATCGTAGTCTGCTTTTTGTAGAAGCTTTTGTACAATGTTTTCAACATCTTCACCGACATAACCGGCTTCGGTAAGTGTCGTTGCATCAGCCATAGCAAAAGGAACATCGAGAAGACGTGCCATAGTTTGCGCAAGCAAGGTTTTACCCGAACCTGTTGGTCCTACTAATAAAATATTACTTTTCGCAATTTCAACAGCATCGTCGTGTTTATGCCCACCATGTGTCGCTTTAAGACGTTTATAGTGGTTATAGACAGCAACTGACAAGGTTTTCTTTGCCACATCTTGACCAATGACATATTGATCTAGTGCCGCACGAATCTCGTGAGGTTTAGGCAAGGGTTTTGCAGCCCAGTCACCCGACTCAACTTGTTGACTGGTTTGCACCAAGTCTAAGCATACGTCCACACATTCATTACAGATGTACGCGTCCTCGCCTGCAATCAGTTTCCCAACTTCAGACTGCGTTTTACCGCAAAATGAACAATGCTTTTGTCCTTGAGGATGTTCGGACATATTCACTCCAATTCTAAACTTTTAAAACTTATGGACGTTTAGATAACACTTCGTCCACGAGACCATACTCTTTTGCAGCTTGCGCTGTCATAAAGTTATCACGGTCAGTATCACGTGCCACAGTTTCATAGTCTTGACCACTGTGCTCTGCCATTAAACGGTTTAAACGTTCTTTAATGAACAGAATTTCACGTGCATGAATTTCAATATCAGATGCCTGACCACGGAAACCGCCTAACGGTTGGTGGATCATGACACGTGCATTTTCAAGGCAATAACGTTTACCCTTCGCACCTGCATTCAACAAGAAAGCACCCATTGATGCTGCTTGACCCATACAGTAGGTCACAACATCTGGTTTAATAAATTGCATGGTATCGTAAATCGCCATACCAGCAGTCACTGAACCACCTGGTGAGTTAATGTAAAGATGAATATCTTTATCTGGATTTTCCGCTTCTAAAAACAACATTTGCGCGACAATCAAATTCGCCATGTTATCTTCAACTTCACCAGTCATAAAAATGACGCGTTCACGCAAAAGACGTGAATAAATGTCAAATGAACGTTCACCGCGAGATGACTGTTCTACAACCATTGGAACTAAGGCATTATCGATAGTTGGAATATACATACGTTTACTTATTCCTAAATTTTTTGTTACTCAACTCATAGTCACAATATGAGGGATAATTGCTGAAAATGCAAAATATTCCCAAGTAAATAACAGATATTTTTTGCATAAGCTTTGTGAACGCAAGGCCTTTTACAAACCTAAATCACAATAAAAAAGGCGCTCAAAGCGCCTTTTTTACTTTAGCTAAACTTAGCCTTGTTGACGAGCTTGTTGCTCTTTCAATAAGTCTTCGTAGCTTACAGCAGTATCCGTTACTTTAGCAGACGCTAAGATGTGATCAACCACTTGGTCTTCTAACACAACAGCTTCGATTTGCGAACGTTGTTGCTTGTCATTTTTGAAGTATTCGATCACTTCAGCTGGATCTTCATAAGAAGAAGCCATGTCTTCGATGTAAGCATCAACACGTGCTTGATCTACTTCAATTTTAGCATCAGCTAAAACTTTGCTTACCAATACGCCTAATTTTACAGATTTTTCAGCTTGTTCTTTGAACAACTCATCTGGAAGCATGCTTGAGTCAAATGCTTTCGCACCTTGAGCACCAAATTGCTGAGTGAACTGTTGGATCATTTGTTGACGTTGACGGTCAACTTCTTGAGCAACCATAGACGCAGGAAGTTCAACTTCGTTTGCAGCTACAAGTGCATCAAAAGCTGCACCTTTCACTTGATTACGCAAACCATTTTTCACTTCACGTTCCATGTTTTTACGAACGTCAGCTTTTAACTTCTCAATGCCTTCTTCTTCAGTTAAACCAAAGATTTTAAGGAATTCAGCATCAACTTCTGGAAGTTTTTGTTTTTCAACAAGCTTCACAGTGATTTTGAATTGAGCTGATTTACCAGCAAGGTTTTCAGCTTGGTAATCTTCAGGGAAAGTTACATCGATAACTTTCTCTTCGCCTTTCTTCATACCAACGATGCCGTCTTCGAAGCCAGGGATCATACGACCTGAACCTAAAACAAGTTTAAAGTCTTCTGCAGAACCGCCTTCAAACTTCTCACCGTCTACTGAACCTTCAAAGTCGAAAGTTACTTGCATGTCTTTTTTAGCCATGCCTTTCGTTTCAGCCCAAGAAGCACGTTGCTTCTGAAGGTTTTCGATCATTTGATCAACATCTTTGTCGTTTACTTCAGATGCTTTACGTTCAACTTCTAAACCATCAAATTTCACGTTAACTTCTGGATAAACTTCAACAGTCGCTTCGTATACAAGCGCGTCGTCTTTTAATTCAGATTTTTCAATGTTTGGCATGCCAACAGCATTGATTTTTTCTTGTTGGATCGCTTCAAATACTGTGTCACGAATAATGTCGCTTACGACTTCTTGGTAGATACCCGCGCCATATTCACGACGAACAACATTTACTGGCACTTTACCTGGACGGAAGCCGTTGATCTTCACAGTTTTAGCAGTGCGTTTTAAGCGAGCTTCGAACTGCTCGTTAACACGGCTCGTCGGTACAGATACATTTAAACGACGGGTAACACCCGAAACCGCTTCAGAAGTTACTTGCATGGCTTCCTCAATCTTTTGGTAAGAACAATTTTAAAAAGTGCCACATTATATGACAACATTGAACGATATACAAAACACCCGATTGAAACCACATATTTTTTCTTCATTTATCGTTTTTTATTTTGAATATTTTTAAATCGCTACTGATTAAGCGCAAAGTATTATATTTTTTATGGCTTTTTGTTGAAAATGATAAATATTACCATTAATATTTGCGTCAACTTTGATCGTTTTTTTCAATTTTTTTCTCGTCCATCATTGAAACTCTAGTTATGAGTAAGTTTAATCTACACCCTCTTTCATTGGCATTGCTTGGGGCAATCACCACTCCTGTTTTCGCAGAAACAACAACTGAAGATTCATCTACCCATCAGCTGTCCACCATTGTGGTTTCAGCTGCGGGTTTTGAACAAGATATTAAAAATGCACCAGCGTCTATTACTGTATTAAATCAAGAAGATCTCAAATCCAAACGCGTGAACTCATTAGCAGATGCTTTACGTGGTGTAGAAGGTGTAGATGTTAGTCCTACTGCAGGTAAGACAGGAACACTCAATATTCGTATGCGTGGTATGCCACCTGAATACACTTTAATTTTAATCGATGGTAAGCGCCAAAATAGTGTAGGAAACATTACACCGAATGGTTTTAGCGAATCTAATAATAATTTTATTCCACCAATTTCAGCTATTGAGCGAATTGAAGTCATTCGCGGCTCAATGTCAACTTTATATGGTTCAGACGCTATGGGCGGCGTTATCAATATCATTACTAAAAAAGTGTCTAATGAGTGGACTGGCTCTGTAAACTTAAACGGCACGGTCCTACCAAATAGCTCAGAGTTTGGTAACCAATACGCTGCCGAAATATTTACATCAGGTCCACTGGTAAAAGATTTGGTTGGTTTACAAATCCGCGCACGGAAAGCTGAACGCCAACAATCATATATTAAAGTCCCAGCTGCAAATAGCGAGATCAATACGTTAGCTCAAGGAAATAGTCCGACAAAATCAGATATTGAAACATTTGGTGGCCGCTTAACTTTTACACCACATCCTGATCATAGTTTTGCACTTGACGTTGAAAACACTCAACAATGGTTTGATAACAGTCGTGGACAACTTGGTACATACCTAGACAATAATGGTAAGCCACTAGCGCCCAATAGCACTCAAGGCTATGGACCTAGTCAAGAATATGAACGCACCAAAGCCTATATCTCTCATGAATGGCAAACAAATTTTGGTCGTTTAGAAAGCAGTATTTCTCATGTAGAAACAGAAACTGTTGGACGGCTTTTACCCTCGGGCATGTTAACGACACCAGAAAACCAAAAAATCGTTAATCGTGAATTAAAAAGTGAGGATATCTATTTTGATACTAAGTTCACCACGCAAAACATTGAAAATCACAACATTACCATTGGTGGTCAATGGTGGGATGCCAGCCAAAAAGATGGTATTCGTCGTGCCAACCCTGAACTAACTTTTGAGCAATATGGCCTATTTATTGAAGACACGTGGTCTATTTTACCAAACTTAAATTTAACCTTAGGTGGCCGTTTCGATGATCACAGTGCTTTTGGTGATTTCTTTACCCCACGCGCATATTTAGTTTGGAATATGAATGATCAGTGGACTGCTAAAGGCGGTTATGCTGAAGGATATAAAGTTCCTCGCTTAGAACAACTTACCCAAGGTTTATCCAACATTGCTGGTCAAGGACGCACATCAGTTTTAGGTAATATTAATTTGCAGCCTGAAACGAGTGAAAGTACAGAGTTAGGCATTTATTTTGATAACCAACAAGGCTTTAATGCGAACCTAACATTATTCCAAAATAAGACCAAAGATAAAATTACAACATCGGGTGCAAACTACGCACTTACTTTTATTCGACAAAGTGATGTAGATACACTGACCAAAAATGGTACCTATGTACCTGGTGTCAGCTATGATGGTCGTCCGATCAAGTTTGACTGTACAGGTAATGAAGCAGCCTGTGATGCTAAGTTAAAAGAATGGGGCGTAGACTGGACAACTGCAAAAAATCGTAGCTTAACACTTGCACGCCCTTATAACGCAGAAGAAGCTGAGTCACATGGTATTGAAGTTGGTGCCTCATACCAAATTAATAACCAATGGCAAGTTTCTGGCAATTATACATGGACAGAAGGTGAACTAACTGATGCGACAGGTCGTACCATTGATGATGCAGATAATGCTGAACACATGGCTAACCTCTTAGTTAATTACCAACCTGCTGATAATGCATCACTTTGGGTACGTGGTGAATATCGTAGTAGTCAAATCCGAGAAGATGGTAACGTTAAAAACACTTTAGGTGACTATAAAGGCTATACACAATGACATCTTGGAACCAACTATATAGTGAATGACAATATCGAAGTTGGTGTCGCACTTTATAATATTTTTGATGTCAATTTTGTTGATTATCAATATGTTTCCACTGAAGATGCTTATTATAACCGCTATACAAACACCCAAGAAGGACGACGCGTTCAGCTAAGTACGGCCTTTAAGTTCTAAGCTACATGCAAAACCCTGCTTCGGCAGGGTTTTCTTCATACATAGCTAATATAGATCCAGCATAATTTATACATATTCACTTGAGAAACACCTTCAAACTTAGCTTAAAAATAATGGATTCTAAATTCCAATAACATTATAAAAATATAATCTAATTTTCCAATTCAAATAAGAATCAAAAACTTACATTAATTTCATTACATTATTACATTTATTTTTTCTACACAAATACATCTAAGCATCGACAATTCCAATGTAATAGTTATGCTACAAAAAATAAGAATCATTATTATTCGCATACTAATTTACAACGCTAGAACTAGATTCGTTATGGCCTTCATCAAAACACGTAAAAAGCTGGTTTCTTCAGCAATCGCTTCAACACTCTCTGTGGTTGCAGTCAATGCTGTTGCTCAAGATCAAATCGCGCAATTAGAAACAATTCACACGGAAGCGGCAGCAGAACAAAGTTTGAAAGTAGACAAATCTGCAAACAGCAAGTTCGTTGCTCCCCTACTCGACACACCAAAGTCAGTGTCGGTTATTTCTAAGCAGTTGATTGAAGACACTCAAGTTACAACTTTAAGCGATGCTTTACGCACAGTGCCTGGGATCACACTTGGTGCAGGTGAAGGTGGTAACCCAAATGGTGACCGTCCATTTATCCGTGGTTACAACTCTGAAAGTTCAATGTACGTAGACGGCGTACGCAACTCATCTTCGCAAAACCGCGAAATGTTTGCGATTGAACAAGTTGAAATTACCAAAGGTTCTGCATCTGCTATGGGCGGTGCAGGTACAACTGGTGGTAGCATCAACATGATTTCTAAAGTTGCAAAAAAAGGTGACTTTTTAGAAGGTTCTGTGGGTGCAGGAACGGATGATTACCAACGTATTACTTTAGACGGTAACAAAGATTTTGGTAATGGTATTGCTGCTCGTGTTGCCGTAATGGGGCACCACAACGACAAAGCGGGTCAAGAAGATGGTACTGAATATGCACGTGCGGGTATTGCGCCAAGTATTACTTTTGGTCTAGACAGCGACACGCGTGCAACTTTAAGCTACTACTACCTCAAAACTGATGATACCCCTGATTCAGGTATTCCATATAACAACCCATTTGGTGCTCCAAGACCTGGAGCAATTGATTACCGACCATTAAATGGTAATGGTAAGCCTATTGATGTTGAACAAGGCATGTATTACGGCTGGAAAGATCGTGATTTCCAAAAACAGGAAAACCAATCAGGAACGATCAAGCTTGAACATGATCTTACTGATAATTTAACCCTTAGCAATACCGCTGTTTATAACAAATCTAAAAATGACTACCTTTGGACAAATCCAGATGACTCAAAAGGTAACTTTTATAGTGCTACAGGGGCTTTAACAGGAAATGTTTGGGCGCGTGCAAACTCACGTGTAGCCGATACTGATACCTTTACAGACCAATTGGCTTTAACAGGTAAATTTAATACAGGTCGCTTAAAGCACAGCTTTAACTTAGGTGCTGAGTATTCAGACCAAGAAACTGATCGTACCCAATATATTATTGATGGTAAAAATACAACAGGTGCTGGATACAATGCATGTACACCAGAAAACATTGCTACGGGCTGGTGTACTTCTGTCCAAAATCCGAATCGTGGACAATGGACTGGTACAATCAGTACTGAAGGCGCTGACCGTTATAACATTGAAAATGAAAATACCTCTATTTACTTCCTAGATAGCATTGAATTTAGCCCGCAATGGATTTTAGATTTAGGTCTTCGTTGGGATGATTATTCTGCTAAGCAGACTATGACCTATGGTGCACTTAACAATTCAGTCACTGGCGCTAATAACACACCTATCACGGCTCAAGCTGGTGATAAAGTAGCGATTAAAAATGACTCTGATTTTGTCAACTACCAAGTCGGCTTAGTCTACAAACCAGTCGAAAATGGCTCGATCTATGCAAGTTATGCAACCTCATCAAATCCAGTGGGTGTAGATGGTGGTGATGGTTCAGAAGGTATTACAGCAGCTATTCAGAACTTAATACCTGAAGAAGTTAAAACTTATGAAATTGGCACGAAATGGGATGTGCTGAATGAGAAGTTGAATTTAACCGCTGCGATCTTCCGTACCGAAAAAACCAATACACGTGCAACGACGGACGAAGGCACAACCCAAAATATCGGTGAGACACGTGTCGATGGTATTGAACTTGGCGTGAACGGTAACATTACGGACAAATGGGCTGTATCTGCGGGTTATACTTATTTAGACAGTGAACTCATCGATGGTGGTTTCGAGAATATTGGTACAACAGCTGCTCCAATTTACGCACCAAACAGCAATAATGGTAAACAAGTTCAAAACGTTGCTAAGAACTCTGCAACACTTTGGACTACTTACCAAGTCATGCCACAGTTAACTTTAGGTGCGGGTGCAATTGCCATGGACAAAGTCTATGCTAATGCTGCAAATACTAAATACGTACCGGGCTACGTTCGCTACGATGCTATGGCGCGTTACAACGTAAACAAAAATGTTGACCTGCAGTTAAATGTCAACAACTTGGCTGATACACGCTACTTCACTAAAGCATATTCATCTCACTATGCAACTGAAGCTGAAGGTCGTAGCGCAGTACTGTCTCTAAACTTCAAATACTAAGTTTTTAACTAAAATCTTTTTCATCCTGAGATTTGATAAAAATAGCCTCTCATTGAGGCTATTTTTATATATGCTTAAAGACTAAATAGATCTTTCATTTTCAGCAGGTCGCGTTGTGATCCATCATATTCCCAATGTACTAACAAAAGAGCAAGTTCAATACTTCCGTGATGAAATGGCAAAAGTCGAGTGGATTGATGGTAAAAAAACCACAGGATCACTCTCAAAAAATGTAAAACAAAATCAACAACTCCCTGAAGATCACCCGCTCACGCAACACTTAGGCAATATCATCTTAGAAGCACTTGGACAACATCCACTCTTTATGTCCGCTGCCCTACCTTTAGATATTTTGCCGCCATATTTTAACCGCTATGAACAAGGCGAAACTTTTGGCTTCCATGTAGACAATGCCATTCGCTGGGTAGCCGGAAGCAAAGATCGGATTCGTACCGATGTATCCTGCACTGTTTTTCTAAGCGAACCTGACGAATATGAAGGTGGCGATTTGGTGGTAGAAGACACCTATGGTTATCATGAAGTGAAATTACCTGCGGGTGATATGATTTTATATCCATCTACTAGCGTGCATGAGGTAACACCAGTGACCTCAGGCTGCCGTGTCGCTTCGTTCTTTTGGGTTCAAAGTATGATTCGAAATGATGCTGACCGCCATATCTTATTTAATCTTGATCAAACCATTCAGAACCTACGTGTACAACTCGGTGATCAACATCAAGAAGTGGTCAAGCTCACCAGTCTGTATCATAACCTGATGCGCAAATGGGCTGAACTGTAAAACAATAATCCCAGCTCAACGTTAACTACTGTAGTAACTGGACCGTTCCATGACATCAAAAACTGTTTTGCCACCACTCACCCAAATTCCTGCCTCATTACAAACGATTGCAGACTATGAAATTGAGGCAGAAAAGCATCTGCCTGAGATGGTCTGGCACTATTTGCAAGGTGGTGCTATGGATGAGATCAGTGTTCGGAATAACCTCGCTCAGTTCCAAAACCTGCACTTGATACCACGCATGTTAAGAGATCTCACTCAAGGCAATACGAGCTGTGAAATCTTAGGACAAACCTTTCCACATCCTATTTTTGTGGCACCGATTGGTCATCAACAGCAGTTTCATCCTGAAGCAGAAGCTGCAACTGCACTGGCAGCAGAAGTACTCGGCAGTAATATGATTTTGAGTACCTTTACCAATACCGATATGCGCACATTCAAACCAGAGAATCCCTTCAAATGGTTCCAACTGTACTGGCAAGGTGACCGCGATAAGTCTTTGGCTTTGCTTAAGCTCGCTGAGGCACAAAACTTCACAGCCATTGTGATCACTGTGGACTCACCACATACAGGCATCCGTGATCGTGAACGTCGTGCTTTCTTTCACCTCCCTGAAAACATGCAGCATCCGCACACTCCTGCCCATATTCCACTGCCTGAACTGCAAGAAGGCGATCATCCCGTGTTTAATGGGCTAATGAAAATTGCTCCGACGTGGGACGACATCGCATGGATGGTTCAACAGACTGATTTACCCATCCTGTTAAAAGGCATCGTCAGTCCACTCGATGCACAACTGGCCATTCAACATGGCATACAAGGCTTAATTGTGTCTAACCACGGCGGTCGTGTTTTAGATACCTGTATTCCTCCACTCAAAGCCTTGCAACTCATCAAAAAAGCCGTTCCGCATGACTTCCCTCTTTTATATGATGGGGGTGTGCGTCGCGGCTCAGATGTGTTTAAGGCTATTGCCTTGGGAGCTTCCGCGGTTTTAGTTGGGCGACCATGTATTTATGGTCTTGCCACTGCGGGTGCCTTGGGCGTTGCCCATGTGCTTAAAATCTTAAAAGAAGAATTTGAGATCACCATGGCGTTGATGGGCACTGCAACCCTTGCAGATATACAGCCCGATATGGTCATAGAGTTCTCATAACCTCTTCAAAAAAGCGAATGAAATGAATCAAATTCGTAAAATGAAGAAAAAGATCAAACACATCTCAAAAATACACGGAAATATTTCCCCTATATATCAAATTAGAGGGAAATATTTTTTCAGATACGACTAAAATCCATAAAAAAAGAAAAATCTTTTCGACCGAAGTGGATTAAACTCTTAAATATAACGTTACAAGGTTACTCACGGTAAATCTAAGTCGTATCAAATATTTACGTTTACAAACACCCTGAAGACTCCCTTGTAAATAGAGACCATAGACACAATCTATATTCAGTAGTAGGTTGCTTTTTATTACCCACTCAAATGCAACCCGTACTATGTAAGGAGTTACCTCATGATGTTGGCTGATCCAAGTAAAAAATATCGTCGCATGTATCAACGTGTTGACTTGCCAGACCGTCAATGGCCAAACAACGAAATTACAAAAGCGCCTATTTGGATGAGTACTGACCTGCGTGATGGTAACCAAGCAATTTTTGAACCGATGGACATGGAACAAAAATTTAAAATGTTCCAAATGTTGGTGAAAATTGGATTCAAGAATATTGAAATCGGTTTCCCTTCAGCATCTCAAATTGACTTTGACTTTACCCGTAAATTAATCGAAGAAAATCACATTCCAGATGATGTGTATATCGAAGTTTTAGTTCAAGCACGTGATCATTTGATCCAGCGTACTTTTGAGTCTTTAGCGGGCGCAAAACGTGCCATCGTACATATTTATAATTCAAATGCTCCAACTTTCCGCCAAAAAGTCTTAAATGTCGATGTTGCAGGTGCGAAGCAATTAGCAGTCAATGCAGCCAGCAAAGTTAAAGAATATGCAGCGCAATATCCGGAAACGGAATGGGTGTTCCAGTACAGCCCAGAGTGTTTCTCTGCAACCGAATTAGAAGTTGCAAAAGACGTGTGTGATGCAGTTACCGAAATTTGGGAAGCATCACCAAGCAATAAAGTGATTTTAAACCTACCTGCTACGGTTGAAGTTTCGACACCGAATGTTTATGCAGACCAAGTCGAATGGATGCACCGCAACATTGCTCGTCGTGATGGCGTGATTATTTCTGTGCACTGTCACAACGACCGTGGCTGTGGGATTGCTGCATCAGAATTGGCGATTATGGCCGGTGCAGACCGTATCGAAGGTTGTGTGTTTGGTAATGGCGAACGTACAGGTAACGTCGACGTCGCTGCAATTGCTTTGAATATGTACTCTCAAGGTGTTGCGCCAAACTTAGATTTTTCAAATATCAATGAAATCATTGCAACGGTAGAAGAATGTACAGGTTTGCCTGTTCACCCTCGTCACCCATATGCAGGTGATTTGGTCTTCACCGCATTTTCTGGTTCACATCAAGATGCCATTAAGAAAGGTTTCGAGTTCCAAAAGAACGAAGAAATTTGGGATATGCCATACTTGCCAATCGACCCGAAAGACTTGGGCCGCGACTATGATGCTGTAATTCGCGTCAACTCACAGTCAGGTAAAGGCGGTATTGCTTACTTGTTAGAAGCAAATTACAACGTGGTATTGCCACGTCGTATCCAAATTGAATTCTCTCAAACCGTACAAAAACGTACCGATGAAGAAGGCACTGAAATTACCGCACAAGAAATTTGGAAATTATTCAAAGAAACTTATGTGGACACCAAAGATACGCATTACTCGACTAAGAACTACCGTTTGTATGACAACAACGGCAAACAAGTGGTTGAGCTTGAAATTGAAGTAAATGGTGAAACGCAGCAATTACGTGGCGAAGGCAATGGTCCAATCTCTGCAATGTTGGATGCTTTACAGTTACCAATCGACGTGTTGAGCTACGAAGAGCGCGGTATTAGCTCTGGGGCAAATGCAAAAGCCTTGGCTTTGGTTGAATTACAAGTCAAAGGTACAGGTAAATCAGCCTTCGGTGCGGGTATTCACGACAACATTGTGACCTCATCGATTGAAGCTATTATTGCGTGTACCAACCGCTTAATTGATCAAGGTGTGTTAAGCACAGATCAAGTGATTGCTGCTGCGGTATAAGTATTAGCAATAATAATTAGCACTAAAATGACTTTAGAAGGATACCCTCAAGTGGTATCCTTTTGTTTATTAACCCCAAAGATTTAAGGCGTATTATTCCTGTGTCTTTTCCTGCTGACTCCGTGGGTATCGTTAGTCCACAAAAGTTTACTTTTGAAGAGCCCTTAGAGCTCGAATGCGGTCGTATTCTCCCTCGTTATGAACTGATGGTTGAAACCTATGGTGAACTCAATGCAGATAAATCCAATGCGATTTTAATTTGCCATGCGCTATCGGGTCATCATCATGCTGCGGGTTACCATCATGCTGACGATAAAAAACCAGGTTGGTGGGATGCCTGTATTGGCCCAGGTAAAGCGATTGATACTTCAAAGTTTTTCGTGGTTGCACTGAACAATATTGGGGGCTGTAACGGTTCAACAGGGCCAACTTCGCCAAACCCTGAAAATGATAACCGTCCTTATGGTCCTGACTTTCCTTTAGTCACCGTCCGTGACTGGGTTAAAACCCAAGCTATTTTATCCGATCATCTGGGTATTCAAGTCTGGAGTGCGGTGATTGGTGGTTCGCTGGGTGGTATGCAAGCCTTGCAATGGTCGGTTGATTATCCTGATCGTTTGCAAAAATGCGTGATTATTGCCAGTGCGCCGAAACTGTCTGCTCAGAATATTGCCTTTAACGAAGTCGCACGACAGTCAATTTTGTCTGATCCAGACTTCCATGATGGTCGCTATCTTGAAAATGATAGCTATCCAAAACGTGGCCTAATTTTGGCACGTATGGTCGGTCATATTACCTATCTATCTGAAGAAGCCATGAAACAAAAGTTTGGCCGCGACTTAAAGTCAGGCAAATTTATGTATGGTTTCGATGTCGAATTCCAAGTCGAAAGCTATTTGCGCTATCAAGGTGAGCAATTTAGCCGTAACTTTGACGCCAACACTTATCTGATTATGACCAAAGCTTTGGATTATTTTGATCCTTCGCGTGAGTATGAACAGTCTTTAGTTAAAGCCATGTCACAGACCAAATGTCAGTTCCTTGTGGTGTCCTTTACCACCGACTGGCGTTTTACCCCGCAACGTTCACAAGAAATTGTGGATGCGTTGATCACCAACCACAAACCAGTGAGCTATTTAGATATCGACGCTGAACAAGGCCATGACTCGTTCCTGTTCCCGATTCCTTTGTATGTAAAAGCATTACGTGCATTTTTGGGTGGTTCTGAACACCTTCAAGCAACCCAGGAGGCTGTGTAATGCGTATTGATCATCAACTGGCAGAAAAATGGATCAAACCTGATTCTAGCGTACTCGATTTAGGTTGTGGTGACGGTGAATTACTGGCTCATATGAGCAAAAAGCACAATATTCGCGCATATGGACTGGAAATTGATCAAGAAAAGATTGCAATTGCAGTCGGTCGCGGGTTAAATATTATCCAACAAGACTTAAACTTGGGTTTAAGCCGCTTTGCAGACCAGTCATTTGACTATGTCGTTATGGCACAAGCCTTGCAAGCGGTAGATGCACCAGATGTTTTATTACGTGATATGGTGCGCGTAGGGAAACAGGCGATCATTACTTTTCCTAACTTTGCCCATTGGAAGACCCGTTCTTTCTTGGCACTGAAAGGAATGATGCCCGTTTCTGAAGTTTTGCCGTACATGTGGTATAACACACCCAATATCCACTTATGTACTTTCCGTGATTTTGAAGCACTTTGTGCGGAAAATAACATCAGAATTATTAATCGACTCGCTGTAAATGGGGATCAACAAGATAGTTTACTCAGTAAACGTCTCCCGAATTTGTTTGGTGAAGTCGCAATTTATCGAGTGAGCGCTCTATGAAAAAACTATTCTTAAGCACGACACTACTGGTTGGACTTTTGAGCATTCAAGCTCATGCAGATTATGTTTCCCCAACCACGTCTGTTGCGAGTCAAGCTGCACAGTATTCTGTTATGGATATCAATAGCTTAATTAAAGCGGCAAAAGCAGGTCAGCCTGCTGCGCAGTTCTATCTTGCAACCAAGTATCAACAAGGTAAAGATATCTCTGCAGATGAACGACAGGCCTTTGCTTGGTACAAAGCCGCTGCAGATCAAGGTCTTTCGGCTGCTCAGCTAAATGTTGGTCGTATGCTTGCAGATGGCCTAGGCACCAAAAAAGATGAATCTTTAGCACGTCAATACTTTGAAAAAGCAGCCAGCCGTGGTGATAACCGCGCAAGCTTTAACTTGGCGATGATGGAAGAGCAAAAGAAAAACTACATGGGTGCTTATCAATGGTATGAGCTTTCAACCCGTGATGGCATGCTCGACAATAAAGTGATTACGCTTTCTGAAGGCAAGAAAACAGCCTTAGCGGCAAACTTAACACAAGATCAAATTCGTCAAGCACGTGACCGTGCAGACAAGTGGATTCAAGCTCAATAAGCTTTTATTTCCATACTCAGCACCTTCGGGTGCTTTTTTATTGCCTATCCATGAGTCGGACTTGTTAAAATAACCGCATAATTTTTAAAGCACGGATCTTTCACATGGCATCAACTGATTGGTTATCTCAAGGTACCTTAGTCCTCGCAAGCAATAACAAAGGCAAAATTGCGGAATTTGAAAAATTATTTGCAGAGCTGAACTTACCTGTTGAAGTGATTGCTCAAGGTAAATTGAATATTGAAGATGCCATTGAAGATGGTTTGAGCTTTGTCGAAAATGCGATTATTAAAGCACGCCATGCTTCTAAAATTTCAGGAAAACCAGCCATTGCAGATGACTCTGGGATTTGTGTCCCAGTTTTAGATGGTGCTCCAGGGATTTACTCTGCGCGTTATGCAGGTGAACACGGCGATGATGCGGCCAATAACCAAAAGCTCTTAGCTGAACTCAAGCCACTGCGTAAAGACGCTCAAGCGATTGAAGGCATGTTTGTATGCGTTTTAGTGTTAGTGCAACATGCTGATGATCCTCTTCCACAAATTTTCCAAGGCATTTGGAAAGGTGAAGTACTGGAGGCTGCACGTGGTGAAAATGGTTTTGGTTATGACCCGCTGTTCTGGTTACCCGAGTTAGGGCTTTCAAGTGCAGAAATGAGCAAAGAAGAAAAAAATAAAATCAGCCATCGTGGTCAGGCTATGCAACTGTTTAAAGCCAGTTTAGAACAATAAAAACTAAGCTGTGTAATGTTGCCCCTTCTCCCCTTGGGGAGGAAGGTGGCGAAAAATTTTCTATATTCTCCTCTATCGCCCTTGCGCAGCAGTACTATGCATTTCTAGCTAAAGTGAGTGCTTAGATCACAGCAAATACATGCAGCAATAAACCATAAATACTCACCACGGCACAGCTGATGATCGTACCTGAAGCAATGTATTTTGCCGACGTGCCTGTACCCTGATAATGCGTTTCCAAAGCCACAATATTGGCTGCTGGCGGTAAACAGAACAATAAGAACATGACCCCAATATATTGTTCAATATTAGGAATAGCGAAGTAACGATAACTCAGCCCACACAGCACCACGCCGCATGCCAATTTTAATAAAGCTGTCTGACTACTTTGCCACAGGTCCGCTTTCTCAACTTTGGTGTGCCTCAACCACATACCCAATACACACATGCCAGAGAAGCTCATACAAAATTTGGCTGCACTATAAATCACATCAATCAGATCATGCTGTGACCAATGTTGCACCCCAACGGAACGCAAAATAAGGGCCAGAATCAAAGCAATCATGGGTGGAGCACAGAGCACTTTTTTTAAAATAAATGAAAAAGCTAACGATGTTTGGCTCACTGCCGTCACCGCCCAGAGATTGCCAAAAATAGAACCACCGATATATAAGGCCACCATTGCTGGACTAATTTTTGTGCCAAACAACGCAATCGCAAAAGGAAAGCCTAGCCATGCCATATTGACATAACTAAAACATAGGGCGCTTAATTTATTCTTTGAAAAATATAGGAAAAAGTAAAATAAGAGCACTGCCACGACAAAACTGAATAACATCAGACTAAAGCTACCAGCCTGATAAAACACCATGTTGTAGACAATAACAATCGGAATAAAGCAACGTGCTAAAAGACTTGAAAAGCCTGTTTTCAACCGTGTTGCCAAAGGGGTGGATGCAAGAAATAAACCACTAAGAAAGGCCAACAGAGGGAGCAGCAACGTCACTTCAATATCCTTGAAATTTCACCGAATCATCATACACTGCTTTTTCTCAAAATCAGTGCGAAGCGATCGTTTTGTCTTGAAATTGAAATATCATCGTCACCGCAATGTCACACAAGCCTGTTGATATAGGGAAAACGAAAAATGATGAGGATCTACCCATGGCGGGACTATCAATTTGGCACGTACTAATTTTTGCAATTGTGGTTATTCTTCTTTTTGGTACAGCCAAACTTAAGAACTTAGGCAAAGATGTCGGCGGTGCGGTGAAAGACTTTAAAAAGTCGATCCGTGATGAGGAAGCTGAAGCAGCTCAACTCAATGAGCCACGAACGATTGATGCTCATGTCAAAAGCACCGAAAGTTCTATTAAAAGCTAAGCGAGCACTGCCATGCTAAATGTAGGTATGACGGAACTCTTATGCTTTGCTATCGTTGCATTATTAGTTCTAGGTCCTGAGAAACTACCTGAAGCAGCACGCTTTGCAGCCAAATGGTATGGCAAAGCCAAACGTTTTATGAATAGCGTTCAAACTGAGGTAGATCGTGAGCTAAAGCTTTCTGAGTTTCGTCAGGAAATCCAAAAAGAAATTGAGCGTATGACCGAAATAGAACAACGCTTACAAAAACAACTCGAGCATCTCAGTAAATCAGCTCCAATAACAAAGACTGAAAATACGACTGCATATGAATATCAGTGGCTCACACCCTCTCCATTAACACCATTTTCAATCAACCATCTTAAACAACATGGTACACCTTTGTTTACTGCAGCAAATATACCTATTCAGCCCCAATTGAAGATAGCCGTATGAATCAAGTGTCAACAAGGCCAGACTCAAACACAGGCCAAGATGAAGAATTAGAACAAATGCCTGTCATGCAGCACTTAATTACACTGCGCAAGTATTTATTTAAAATCGTCGGCATTACCCTGTTGCTGTTCTTTTGTTTATTGCCTTTTCGCAATACGACTTATCAACTGTTATCTGAGCCACTACGCCAACAACTGCCAGTCAACTCAACCATGATTGCGACAGATGTCACAGCAACATTTATGGCACCGTTTAAATTAAATCTATTTGTTGCTCTGGTGTTAGCAATGCCAGTCATCATTTACTTAATTTGGTCTTTTGTGCGACCTGCACTATATGAGAAAGAGCGCTTCTTGGCGGTTCCACTGCTTGTGGGTAGTATCGCACTGTTTTATATCGGGATCGCGTTTGCTTACTTCATTACGCTTCCAGCAATTTTACATTTTTTTATCAGTGTCTCGCCTGAAAGCGTCGCTCCAATGACGGATATCAATAGTTATCTCAGTTTTTGTTTGAAACTCTTTTTAGTTTTTGGACTCACTTTTGAAATCCCAATTATTACTTTAGTCCTAATTTTAATTGGTGTCGTTAGCACACAGAGTCTCGCTGAAAAGCGTCGTTTCATTGTCGTGGGATGCTTTTTCATTGCGATGTTTGTCACTCCACCTGATGCACTTTCTATGATTATGCTTGCGGTACCCATGTGGCTGTTATTTGAAATTGGTTTATTTTTCGGAAAATTATTAGAGAAAAGAAAAACAACAAGCCACTAAAACTTGAGAATTACAAACTTCTATCTTATTTCCTCCAACACTGTATGGAGGATTTTTTATTTCATGTCGTATCTATTGCCCTATCAAATACTGTCTTCAAATTGACCCTAAACTGTAAATAAAACGTCACTTCTGCTTCATACAATCTAGCTCGACTTACTTACAATTATTGATATGGACTTACTATGACAGCCACAACAAATCAGCCAAGTCGTCGTGATCTTCTAAAATGGTTTGCGGGAATCCCTTTTTTACCGCTTGGGGCAATGACTACTGCAGCAGCATTGAGCGGTTGTAATGATAGTGACAATGACACAGCGGTAACACCACCTGTGACAAAACCTGCAAATTTAAAAACTGCAACATTTACAGCGATGGCAGCGCCTATTGCAATTGCAGACCGTGCTAAAACATCAGTCAGTTCGAAACTCAAAATCGACTGGGATGACTCAACCAGTTCAGAGTATCAACTTGGCTATAAAAGCTTTTTTGAAACAGGCAATACTGTGCCTAAATGGGGCGGTGGTGAAATTATTGCTGGGGGATATTTTAACGCCAACGGCGACCCAATTATGGATACATCTGTTCCAACGTCGCCACGCCAATTCTTTTCAGACTGTCCAGATGGCTCCTCGCTTATTCATTTAGACGGTGCTCAAGTCGAAGGTGTGAATAACCCAGTATTCCATGTGGTGCAATTTGAATATGCCTCACAAAACCTAGCAGGCGCGAGCGAGTATGGCAACTTACCCTCCCCAATTGCAATTTTGACATTAGACCAGAACCAAACCACAGGTCATTTAGAGCTTAAAAAATACTTTAATGTCGATACCTCCGCTGTTCATGGTTTATGGATTACCTGTGGTGCAAGCATGTCACCGTGGAACACACATTTATCTAGTGAAGAATATGAACCTGATGCATTTGAACAAGGCATTGGTGGACCAAGTCCAAAAGGAATCAGCAAAAACTTCTTTGGTGATGAGGCAGCAGCTAAACCATATAACTATGGTCATTTACCTGAAGTGATCGTAAATAAAGACGGCAGTGGTAGTATTATTAAACACTTCTGTATGGGCCGTATTTCGCATGAACTGGTACATGTCATGCCCGATAACCGTACCGTAATTATGGGTGATGACTACACCAACGGTGGCTTCTTTATGTTCATTGCCGATGTCGCAAAAGATTTGTCAGCAGGTAAACTTTATGTCGCTAAATATGTATCTGAACTGACAGAGAGCAGTACAGGACAAATCAAATGGATTGAGCTAGGTCATGCAACTAGTCAAGAAATTGAAAAAATGGTTAATATTGACAATATCCAACCTAGCGACATCATGGAAAGCTTAACAACTAATCCAAATGACGCATCATATACCGAAATTATTTTGGCCAAGAAGAAACTTTGGGTAAAAGTAAAACCAGGTATGGAAAAAGCAGCAGCCTTCCTTGAAACCCACCGCTACGCAGCACTCAAAGGTGGCAGCATGGCCTTCACGAAGATGGAAGGGACCACCATCAACATTAAAGACAAAGTTGCGTATTCTGCTTTAGCAAATATCCAAGATTCAATGATCAAAGACAATGCAGCTTGGGTTGCCGCACACAATGTTTCATTCACGAAGAAAATCACTGCAGGTGGCGTGTTGGCACATGATTTAACAGCAGGACAGAGCACAACCGATGGTCAACCTATCAACAGCGAGTGGATTCCGTATCAATCGAAAATGCTATTGATGGGTGAGGACATCACAGTGGATAGCTTAGGTAACACAGCAAATCCAGATAAAATTGCAAGCCCTGACAATTTGAAGTTCTCTGAAACACTACGCACCCTATTCATTGGTGAAGACAGTGGTAACCATCCAAATAACTTCTTATGGGCTTATAACGTGGATACCGAAGCAGATCCTGTACGTTTACTCTCAACCCCTGCAGGTGCAGAATCGACTGGTTTACATGCAGTAGACTCAGTGAATGGTTGGACTTATATCATGAGTAACTTCCAACATGCGGGTGACATGAAGAGCTTATCTGAGGACTTAAAAGCAGCAACTTTAGCAAATTACAACAATGGATATAGTGCAAGTGTCGGTTATTTAACAGCAGACTTGATGCCATCAGTAGAAAAGAAAAAGACTGAAACCAAAGCCTCTTAAGTAACACACTCATAAAAAAATGCCGACATAAGTCGGCATTTTTTATGGTTTAAAGAATACCGCCTGTTCCGTGATTTTCCCTTTAAACTCGCCCTGCTGCTGCTTTTCAAGCCAAGACCATTGTTCATGGGTCATGCGCAGGAAGTTAGAACAACGTGTCCCATAAATAGGGCTTTGAATAAAGGTCGAAGACAGTAATTCTTCCATATCCTGACTGATTCCAGTTTGTGGCAACAGGTCTGAAATAATCTTGCGTTCATCCTCCAAAATATCCCAAGCTGTCTTCTCTAACTCGCTTTTTAAGATATTAGATTGTTGCAACATCGGTAGGAACTCTTGAGTAAAGCGCTTACGTAAATGTTTGGTTTTTTCCCAATGTTCGGTCATCAAACCATTCGACACCACATACACGCCTTTCGGAAGAACCTGTGGTGCTTCACCACGATTGCTCATATAGACCGCCTGATGCCGATCCCCCATAAAAAGATTAAAACCCGCATAGTCACATTGTTTTTTCTCTAAGTCCTGAGCAAAACGAATCGGGGTTTGTTCAGACTCTAAAAAGGATTGAATCAAATGTCCACGAGACGTTGGATAGCTGGTTTGATCCCCTCCATCGCGAAAGTTGGTTAAGACGGCCCAACGTCCTGTTGGCGTTATACCCATCCATGTGCCCCCAGACTGCAAATCTTGCCCTGCAATAATCGGACTATTTTCCCATTGCTTTAAATGGCTCGAAGGGCGCTGATAGAACTCATCTCGATTTGAAATCAAACACAATGGCATCTCATCCAAGACCTGCCATGCTATTGCCACAATACACATAAACGATACTCATCATCTTTACACATTGAATGTACAACATTTTTCATCTCTTTCAGCTAAAATCTGTTCAAAACATAATGACTAGGAATATGCATGCTGACCTATCCAAATATTGACCCCGTCGCAATAGCACTTGGCCCTTTACAAGTCCATTGGTACGGACTGATGTATTTATTGGCCTTTTTGTTTGCTTGGGGACTTGCAAGCTACCGCGCGAAAGAACGAGGTTGGACACCGGATATGGTCTCCGATTTGATCTTTTATGGCGCTCTAGGTGTGGTTATTGGTGGTCGTGTCGGTTACGTCTTTTTTTATGGCTTTGAGCAATTCCTTGCCAACCCTATTTGGCTATTCCAAGTCTGGACAGGTGGAATGAGTTTCCACGGCGGCTTCTTGGGTGTAATGCTTGCCATGCTGTTTTGGTGCAAGAAATACAAAATGACTTGGTTTCAAACCCTCGACTTTATTGCGCCATGTGTGCCTACAGGGCTCATGTTTGGTCGTATTGGTAACTTCATTGGCGGAGAGCTTTACGGTCGCCCTGTTGCAGACCCAAACTTTGCACTGGGTATGATTTTCCCAACGGATCCGCTACAGCTAATTCGCCATCCTTCTCAGCTCTATCAGGCCTTTTTTGAAGGGTTATTGTTATTCATCGTACTGTGGTGGTTCAGTTCAAAGCCACGTCCTCGTATGGCGGTTTCAGCGTTATTCCTGATCGGTTATGGTATGGCCCGCTTCATCGTCGAGTTCTTCCGTGAGCCTGACAACGGACAGCTGTTCATTGCATGGATGAGTAAAGGTCAATTCCTCAGTCTACCAATGATTCTGGTCGGTGCGTGGATGATGTGGTATGCCTATCAAAAGAAAATCTATGATTGGGGTCCAAAAAAGAATAATGGCTAATCCGATGAACGGATTAAATATTGGGGGCTTCATTGCCCCCTTTTTTAGGGCCAAATTATGCTAAAGTGACATATGTTTGGTTTTTAAATACATCACTCCCATGCTCGAATTTTGGTTTAATCCCTCAATTTCTATTCTTAAAAAATTACTTATTTTTATTGCAATTGCTGTTGTAACAGGTGTGTTGTATTGGATGGAACCCCTGAGCCTCAATGCCATTTTAATGTTCTTGGGTACTGGGATTGTTTTTCTGATTTGTCGTTACTGCAAAATTCACTTTGCGGCCAAGAACCCTACAGGCTTTCTGTATCGTCTACTGACTTGGATTCCTATTGCCCTACTCTTGGCGCTGATTTTTATGAATATTAAAGATGGTGAGCTGCTGATTCCAGGTGCACAAGGGATTGGTTTTATGGCGCTGGGGATTTGCCTATTTTCCCCCCTATCTCTTTTGCATAACAATACTCAGCCTGAGTCCAAATAAACCATGTTGAACTTTTGGTATTCTGAACGCTGTAGCCGTCAAATTAAACTCATCGTTTGTATTGCGACTTGCGTGATGATTTTTATGGCAGCACAAGTTCAACAGCTTGGCGCGATTTTTATTGGTTTGAGTCTAGTGATTGGCATTGCAACGCATCCGCTACGCGGTGTGCAATTGAAGATTGCTCAGGACAATCCGTATCGGGAAGGCTTTTCGCGTTTGGTTATTTTTCTACCCCTAATTGCCCTGATTTGTTTGCTGGGCTATCTACCCCCGCAAGATAAAATTGCGCTGGCGCTTCAGTGTATCGGCTTTAGTGGAATTGGTTTATTTTTAGTATCGATTCACGCACAGCGTGAAAAAAGAGTTTAATTAGGATGCGGAGTTGCTCTACATCCCGTCAACATCTGCTTAATCCATTCGATAATAGCTGTAGTTCACATTTTGGTTACGGTAAACCGCATAACCACTTTGTTTAAAATCAGAAACCCAGCCATTGCCTGAATAAGCGGCAATATGTCCATAACGGTTCTTTGCAGTACGGTCGATAATATAAATATCGCCTTTTTTAGGCTGATCAAAAGATAAATTGATTTTACGATAACCAATGCTAGTTAAGGTCTTACCCCAATCCGCCGCAGCCACAGGATGGTTTTTGAAGCGCGCACCCGCGGACTCTAAGCCAATGCGAATACTTTTAGCACATTTTTGGGTGCTGGTTTGACGGGTAATATTTCTTAAGAAACCTGTAAATTTTTCAAGATCCACACGCTGATGGTTACTAATGGCCCTTTCTCGTGCCTGCTTCGAGCTTAAAATATCCGAAGCGGTGACATTTCGCTCTGACTGAGAACGTATTATGATATTGGTTTGCGCAGGCGCATAGACGTCATTCATATTTACGTTTTGATCATAAGGCATACTAAAACCAACTCTCCTCCCAATCATTAGGGCTGTGCAACATTTCGAGTTCGAAATACTAACCGCTCAGCATTGAACTTTCATGTCGTAAATGTAATATTTTTTTTCAAAATGCAACACAACCTTTCTAAAGTTTTCTTTTCTCTGTACTTTTTGAAACCTAAATTAACTAAAAAAATTTAATCCTCACCCAAGTCCTTTTTCGCCTTAAGCTCAAATGTTTCACCATTGGCTAATGAAGTCCTTAGATATGGAATGGATTGCCCATCTAAACGGCTGCTTATTTAGATCCGATACAACTCAATCATTCCAGTTTAAATCCTGCACAAAACCACTTTATTCTGGTTCTCTGTAATAGCTTTCACATAACTTTTATATGATCAATCATCTTACCTGAGCCATTAATCTTGGGTGCGCAATAAGGCACAATTCAGTATAATCATCCACAGATTTTATAATTTAGAGTGGAAAGAACAGGCACTTCTATTAAGAGGTCTGTTCCCCCAAAGTGTTTATTTGAGAGTTTTATGAAAACGTATTTAGACCTGCTACAACACATCCTCGATCACGGCGGTGATAAAGGCGACCGTACTGGTACAGGTACGCGCTCAGTATTTGGTCATCAAATGCGCTTTGATCTTTCTCAAGGCTTCCCTTTATTAACCACTAAAAAAGTGCACTTTCGTTCAATCGTGATTGAACTGTTGTGGTTCTTAAAAGGCGATACCAATGTGCAATATTTACAGGACAATAAAGTCAGTATTTGGGACGAATGGTCAACCGCAGAACAAACTGCGCGTTTTGGTCGCCCAGAAGGTGAACTGGGGCCTGTGTATGGTCATCAATGGCGTAATTTCGGTGCAACCAAAAAAGCCGACGGTTTGTATGAAAAAGATGGTTTTGACCAAATTGCTTGGTTAGTCAATGAAATTAAAACCAATCCAAACTCACGTCGTCTGATTGTATCGGGTTGGAATCCACAAGAAGCTGGGCAAGTCGCCCTTCCTCCGTGCCACACCCTTTTCCAGTTCTTTGTTCATAACGGCAAACTGTCTTGTCAGCTCTATCAGCGCAGTGCCGATGTATTTTTAGGTGTGCCTTTTAATATTGCCAGTTATGCGCTACTCACCCATATGATCGCGCAAGTGTGCGGTTTAGGTGTGGGCGACTTTGTCTGGACGGGTGGTGATACGCATTTATATGCCAACCATTTTGAGCAAGCGAAGCTTCAGTTAAGCCGTGAACCTTTAGGGCTTTGCCAACTGAAACTTAATCCTGCGGTTAAAGATATTTTCGACTTTAAATTTGAAGATATCGAAATCGTAGGTTATGAATCACATCCAGGGATTAAAGCACCTGTTGCTGTTTAAAGTAGATCAAGTCCAATTCAATCTCGCATTGAATCAGCGGGATTAAGGTTTACTAATAGATATTCTTCCTCTCCTTGAGGAAGAGTAAGAAATATGACCCAACATTTGAGCGCGTTATGGCCTTTCAAAACTTAGAAGTTGTACATGTAGTCGCAATGGATCAGCAACGCTGTATAGGTAAAGGCAATGACCTACCTTGGCATATTTCAGCCGATCTAAAACACTTCAAAGCCATCACCCAAGGTGGTGTGGTCATTATGGGCCGTAAAACACTGGAATCGATGGGCCGTACTTTACCCAAGCGTGTCAATTGGGTCATTACTCGCGACACTTCTTGGACTTTTGACGGTACAAAGGTGGCTTACAGCATCGAAGAAGCTTTAGCGCAAGCTGTTGCCGATGTTCAAGCTTCAGAAAAACCTGACAGTATTTTTATCATTGGTGGCGGTGAAATTTTTAAACAGACCATCGACATTGCGGACCGTTTAGAACTCACGCATGTTGAACTCGATGTGCAAGGTGATGCGCATTACCCTGCCATTCCAGCAGCATTCAAAAAAGTCGCGTCAGAACAACATATTGATGACAAAACTGGAATTGCTTTTGAGTTCGCAACCTATCAAAAATAAAGCATACTCTTTTTGCTAAAAGCACGATGCACAACATGATCAAAATAGAATTTTGGCGGACACTGGGCTTTGGATTACTCCACACCCTGTTTAGTATTTTTGTCTTGTTGAGTTCAATTTGGCTGTGTTTTGCATTGTGGATTCAAGAGCCTTTGGGCTGGTTGGTCAGCCGTCTTTTTATTGGAATCTGGATTGCTTTTGCGCTCAGCATTTTGGGCATCTATATCACCCAAAGCTTTTTTGGTCGTCGCCTCGATATCATCCTTTATCTCCTTGGCTTTTTACTGGCTTTGTCTTGGTATTTTAGTTTAGATGCTCGCCAAGACCGCGACTGGCAACCTGAAGTAGCAAAAATCTTGCATTATGAAAAACAAGGCGACCATGTCACCCTTCATAATGTCCGCAATTTCACATGGCACCCTGACGGCTCCTATACTGAACATTGGGATACCCGCTCTTTCAATCTGAATCAAATCACTGGGGTCAATATCATTACCTCATACTGGATGGGGCCGCAAATTGCACATACTTTGGTCAGTTTTGATTTTGCCAATACCGCACCGCTGACCTTTTCCATTGAAATTCGCAAAGAGAAAAATGAAGAATTTTCAGCGATTGGTGGTTTTTTTAGAAAATATGAGCTGAGTTTAGTGGCCTCAGATGAGCATGATATTGTGTATACCCGCAGCAATATTCGTCATGAACAAGTCTATTTCTTTCCTGTTCGCCTCGGACAGGCTGAAAGTAAAGCACTGTTTATAGAGTATTTACATAAGGCAGACGAGCTCGCCAAGCATCCTAAGTGGTATAACACCCTCACCAGTAATTGCACCACCTTGGTGTTTGATATGGTTCAAGCCGTTTCACATGACGCTTTACCAACCGACTATCGTATTTTAGCTTCAGGTTATTTGCCGAATTATCTGTATGACTTAGGCGCAATTAGTCCACAGTGGGATATGAAAACATGGTATCAAAAAGCCTATATCAACCCACGTGTAAGCAAAGAAACAGAGTTAACCAGTCCTGAGTATTCACAGCTCATTCGTCAGGGCCTACCCGTTGACCAAACTCGCTAAGGTCTGCAACGAGAAGCTGCAAGTTAAAACTGGCAATCAGCGACAAAATTTGCTTTGATAGTTCAGACGATACATCACAATAAGAGTCTGATCCCATGTTAAAAAAACTGATTGCAAGCAGTCTTTTAGCGAGTAGCTTAATCATAACTGGCTGCCAAACGACACCACCTCCAGCGGATACCATTGAAATGGCCAACATTCAACAGCTCCAGCAGCGGACTTGGATTTTGACGCAAATGGGCAATACCGAAATTAAAACAGCACCCAATGAACGTAATATTCCAAGCCTTCAGTTTTCAGCCGATAACCGCATTAGTGGTGCAGATGGCTGTAACCGCATTATGGGCAGCTATACCGTCGGACGCGATACGCTCACCTTGAGCCAGCTCGCAACCACCCGAATGGCCTGTATCAATAACAGTGCTGTCCCGCAACAGTTCCAAGAAGCGCTGGCAAAAGTGACGCATTACCAAGTGTTTGGTAAAACACTGAAACTACTCGATCGACATGGTAACTTGCTGCTACAGTTTGGCTCTGCCATTCAACCACGTTAAATTGTTTCTATAAAAAGCCTGTAATCACAGGCTTTTTTAATCTGTAACAGACAACATTGTACTGAACCAATCAGCCCTTATATAAACAGATATAAACACAATTAGGATTTTAAAATGCAACAAGCACTCTTTGGTGGTGGATGTTTTTGGTGTGTAGAAGCGGTTTATTTAGAGCTTCAGGGCATACATAAAGTGACCAGTGGTTATGCAGGTGGAGATACCGATAACCCGACGTATGAAGATATTTGTCGTGGCGATACCAACCACGCCGAAGTTATTTTAATTGATTTTGATGAAACTCAAATCAGCTATGCTCAGCTGCTCGATGTATTTTTTGCCACTCATGATCCGACAACACTCAACCGTCAAGGCAATGATATCGGCACCCAGTATCGTTCAGTCATTTATTATTTTAATGATGCGCAGCGTGCTGATGCAGAGCAAGCGATTAACGACTTAAAGGCAGAAGGTCTCGACATTGTGACCGAACTCAGTCCTGTACCAACGTTCTATTCGGCTGAAGACTATCACCAGAACTTTTACGCTCGTAACCCTTCTCAAGGCTATTGCAACTTTGCCATTCCGCCAAAACTGATGAAGCTGCGCTCTAAGTTTCAGGCTTTATTGAAAGACAACAAATAATTCAAGAATTAACTATAAAAAAAAAGCGACTTCAAGAGTCGCTTTTTTTAACATCAACTTTGTCCCGTCCTGAAATAAGTTTACACCTTTAAGAGGCTTATTTTATGGAACATGAACGAGAACAAAGAGTTAAACGTACACAAGGTGATTATAGCTTTGCCTTTAAAATGATGGTTGTACATGAAGTAGAAAAAGGGCAAATTACTTATAAACAAGCTCAGGCAAAATATGGTATTCAAGGAAGATCAACTGTGCTGGTATGGTTACGCAAGCACGGACAACAGGACTGGACTTCGAATATGCCGCCTTCTTCTAAACGCCAATTAACACCCCAACAACGAATCCGCCAATTAGAAAAGCAGTTAGCCGCAGAAAAGCTTAAAACTGAATTTATTCAGGATGTGATTTATCACATTGATAAAGAATGTGGGACTGATCTTGGAAAAAAGTATACCGAGCACGTTTCAAAGATTGGCAAAGCCAAAGAGGACTAAGCGTTTCACGTTATTGTCAGTGGTTGGGAATCACCCGACAAGCTTATTATCAAGCAGAAAAACGTGCTCAAATGACTGCACAAGCAACTGAACAAATACTTGAGTTGGTTATGGAATATCGTTGTCTCATGCCAAGTATCGGAACACGTAAGTTGTATTGGCTTATTAAAGGCAAATTGTTGCAGCGTGGTTTAAAGTGTGGACGGGATCAGTTATTTAAAATATTGAAAGAGCATAATTTATTGATTCGCCCCAAGCGTCGCTATACAAAAACTACGGATAGCAAGCATTGGATGAAGAAGCATCCAAATTTATTAAAGGATTATTCAGCAGTGCAAGCCAACGAAGTCTTTGTTAGTGATATTACTTATGTTGAGAGTGCTGAAGGCGTACATTATTTATCATTGGTGACAGATGCTTATACCCGTCAGATTAAAGGTTATAAGTTATCGAATGATATGCGTGCGGAGAATGTTATGCAGGCTCTACATATGGCGATGCAGCATGTGACGGATCGAGCGACTAGGATGATTCATCATTCAGACAGAGGCTCTCAGTATTGCTCTGAGCTATATCAATCGGCATTGCGCCATTATGGGATATGTCCTTCCATGACAGATGGATACCTTGCGAAACAGTGTTTCTCATATCAAAATGCATTAGCAGAGCGGATTAATGGAATATTAAAGCAGGAGTTTTTAACTACACGATGTCAAACCATGAAGGAGTTAGATCACTTAATTACGGAATCTATCATGATTTATAATTGCTATAGACCACATTTAAGTTTAAATATGAACACCCCGAATCAGATGTATGAGCAAACTAAAACCGAGCTAATTGCTTAACTCGGTTTGAAGTGGAATACTGTCAATCTATTTCAGGACAAGACACTTAGTTATCGCTGACGAAAGCAATATCCGCCAGTCCAGCTTCACTCGCACGAGACATGACTTGTGCGACCATATCGTAACGAGATTCTTTATCTGCACGAAGTTGAACCGTTGGCTTGGTTTCCAACTCACCCGCTTCATTAAAACGCGTTTGTAGTTCTTCCAAGCTAATCACTTGATTATCCCAAGCCACTTCGCCTTTTGCATTAATGCTCACCGTAATGGCTTTAGGTGGGGGATCTACAATATCAGCCGTGGTTTTTGGTAAAGTTAATGGAATTGATGGGTTGGCAACGGTCGCTGTCACCAAGAAGATGATCATCAAAACCAGCATAATATCGATCAGCGGAATGAGGTTCATCTCATTCATGCCAGCATCGTTATCGTCACCCAATTGAAAAGCCATTAAGCTTGATCTCCAACTAAACCTTGTTGAGTCGTTTTACTTTCTACTGCCGCAGGTGCTGAGTCTTGTTGCAACATAGTATCAATGAGCAAGCCGTGTGCTTGGTCTTGAAGCTCATGTGCCAAAGTACGGTTTACACGCGCACAGATGTTATACGCTAACACCGCAGGAATCGCGACGGCCAAACCTAAACCCGTCATGATCAATGCTTCACCTACAGGGGTTGCAACTTGCGCTAAGCCCGCTTGACCACTTTTGCCAACCGCAACAAGGGCATGGAAAATCCCCCATACTGTACCGAACAAACCCACGAACGGTGCAAGCGATGCAATCGTACCTAGAACTGAAACACCTTTTTCCGCATTCGCTTTTTCAGCAGAAATTTGACGAAGAAGTGCTTGTTCTGCAACGGCTTTACGTTGTTCAAAGTTCAATACAGCAAACTTTGATTTTAACTTAGCTAAAGCTTGTGAAAGTTGAGCATAAGCTTGTTGTTTCAATTGACGTGTACCCATGATACGTAAAACAAAGATGGTCCACGTTGCAATCGACATTGCCAACAAGATGAAATACAGTGTCTTACTGACTGCATCAGCATGTTGCCAATAAACTGAAAAGTTCATACTCGAACTCCTGATAAAGTTAGCGTTTTGTATTCAATTCTAAATCAAATGGTTGCTCAGCCCGAATTGGATAAGCCACACCATTTTCTTTATAAGGTTTAAATTTAGCGCCTTTGACAGCTCTTAAAATCTTTTCATCTAAAGCAGGCACACCACTTGAGCGCGTAATACGGGCATTCACAATCGACCCTTTTTCATTCGCCTCAATCAGCACCACGACTCGACGGTTTTCACCTTGTAAATCTTGATTACTATAAACTGGTTTTGGAGAGCGGCTCCATTGCACACCTGAACCACCAATCGACACCGACTTCGGTGAAGTATCAGCTGGTGCAGCCTGAGTAACAGGTTTCGCTTGCTCTGGTTGCACGACAGGTTTTTCGACTTTTTTCTCTGTAATCGTCGTGGTGACTGTCGGTTTTACTGGAGTTTCGGTTGGTTTAACAACCGGTTTAACCACTTCTGCTTTTTTAACTTGTTGAACCTTTTCTACCTTTTTCGGTGGAGTCGGTTGTGGTTTTTCCACAATCTTCACTTCCTTCGGCTTAGTCGGTTCCTTTTTCGGTTCTTCTTTCGGCTTAGGCGGTAGCGGTTTTGGTGGTTCTTGAATTTTAACGAAACGAACCTTCAAGGGTTCTTTTTCAATCGGTTTGAGTTCAGGAGCTTTCATGTGGTTCACTGCCCACAATACGCCCATATGGCCCACGACAACCGCGATCAAAGCAGCAAGAACTTTCTTTTTCATCGGGTTGGGAGTCTGCATAGGAGAAATAACTGTTGAACTCATTAAAATCGGTGACCTAATTTAAGCGGAGTGGCCACTGGGTTGGTTTCCACTATAACGCTTATCGGTTAGTACAATAAAGTAGCGCAATGATAAATGAGAAGTGTTTTCATTTGCAACTATTAATTTGTCACTTTTTATGGTTTTTTCTAATCATACCCAAACAAAAAAGGCATACTTAATGTATGCCTTTTTCAATCTTGCTTGCAACCAATTTTTTATTGGAAAACGACTGTTTTGTTACCATCAACAATAATACGGTCTTCTAAGTGCCACTTCACTGCACGTGCCAAGACATTACGTTCAACATCCTGACCCAATTCACGTAATTGATCAACCGTAAAGTCATGGTTCACACGCTCTACATCCTGCTCAATGATCGGACCTTGATCCAGATCCGCAGTGACATAGTGCGCAGTTGCACCAATGAGTTTTACACCTTTTTCATGCGCTTGCTTATATGGGTTTGCGCCAACAAAAGCAGGTAAGAAAGAATGGTGAATGTTGATCACTTTCATTTCCCACTTCTCGACAAATGCTTCATCTAGAATTTGCATATAACGCGCAAGTACCAATAAATCATTGCCTTGCATTAATTCATCAATTTCAGCATAAGCTTCGCGTTTATTGTCCTTCGTTACAGGGACAACTTCAAACGGAATGCCAAAGTTCTCAACCGCTTCACGTAAAGTTTCATGGTTAGAAATCACTTTGGTAATTTCGCACGGCAAACCACCACGCGCATGACGCCACAATAGCTCAAGTAAGGCGTGGTCTACTTTAGACACCAAAATCCCGACTTTTTTCACGTCGCTGACCAGCGCCAAACGCCATTGCATTTCATAACGCTCTGCTACATTTGCAGCAAAAGTTTGAGTAATGCTTTCTTTACGAGACTGTAAATTATCTAGTTCAAACTCAACACGCATAAAGTAACGTCCGCCCTGAGCTTCAGTCGCGTATTGATCAAGCGCAGTAATATTCGCGCCTTGATGATACAAAAAGCTCGATACAGCTTGCACGATCCCTGGCTTATCTTCACAAGTAATCAGTAAACGTGCCGTGTTAGCAGTTGTCATATTCATATCAGTTTAAATCAGTAAAATGAAAATCAAGCCGAGTATTCTAGCGCTTTTTACTCAGCTGTCAAAACACCTTATGGCTTATCATCCGATTTAAATGACGCCAAGCTCGAAAACAGTTCAGATGGCCCCATCGTATCCAACAAGCGCTCATACGTCTCACGACTTTCACCACGCAAATAAGCCCCTTCTAAGAACACCATTTGACGGAGTGCCTGCCAAACCCACTTTTCTTCTAATGTATTGGAGTCAGTGATATGACCCGACATATAAAGGAAGTTGGTCCAGTTGGTCAGTACAATCCATAAATTGATAATCAGAGCTTCAATTTCTGACGACGTCATTTGCATCAGACCTGCATCAACAAAGGCCTGATAAATTTTTTGCCCTTGTTGCATCACTTGCCCTGCAAAACGCGGATACATCTTGCGAAAGTCTTCATTGTTTTCAACCAAATGATAGACATCACGGTGTAAAAACCGATAAGCCCATAACTGGCTGCTCAGCACCTGAAAATAACGAATTTTATCATTGGCATCTAACAGACGGTCATCTGGCAAAGCCAGCATCTGTAGCGTTTCGCCTTGATACTGTTCCATGAGCTCTTTGATAATTTCACTTTTATTGCGAAAGTGATAATACAAATTGCCCGGACTCATATTCAATTCAGCGGCAATATGATTGGTCGTAACAGAACGTTCTCCACGCTCGTTAAAAAGCTGCAAACTGAGTTGCAAAATACGTTCTTTGGTTTTCAACGTTTTAGTTTGAGACATCCTAAAATAACCATTCATTCAGTGCATTAGAAGACTAACACATAAAGTAACTTGACTAATTAGAGTAATTACTCTAAAAATTAAACATAAATTGAAATTTGAAATGGTAGTGCGGCATGAACAGTCAAACAAAAACAACTTCATTGACACCACATTCTTATGATATTCAGCACCTACATGATGTGCTTGAACAGCAAAAGCACGCTTATTTACGTTATCCATTGCCAACCGCAAAAGAGCGTATTGACCGTTTGGCACGACTTAAGCGTATCTTAGTTAAGTATCAAGATCAATTTGCAGAGGCAATTAATCAAGACTACGGCAACCGTTCCACCAGTGAAACCAAAATTGGGGAATTACTCACCTGCCTTGAACACATCAAATATTATAGCAAGCATTTAACCACGTGGATGAAACCCTCGAAACGTCACGTTTCCATCATTCACCAGCCAGCTAAAGCATGGGTGCAATATCAACCTTTAGGTGTGATCGGCATTATTACCCCATGGAACTATCCTTTATTACTCTCGATTGGCCCCCTGATTTGTGCTTTGGCGGCAGGCAACCATGCCATGATCAAGATTTCTAGTTCATCAGGCAACTTTGGTCGCATCCTTGAAAAAGCGCTCTCTGAAGCCTTTCCTCAAGAGTTAGTTTCCGTGACCAATGGCGGTGGCGCGATCTCGGATGCCTTTTGTCGTTTGGCTTTTGACAAACTGATTTTCACAGGTTCAACCAATGTCGGTAAAACCGTCATGTCTGCTGCCGCAGAGAACCTCGTTCCACTGATCCTCGAACTTGGCGGAAAATCACCAGTATTAGTACATCCTTCTATTCATTTAAGGGATGTTGCGCAGCGTATAGCTGCAGGGAAACTGTGGAATGCAGGTCAAACCTGCGTTGCACCTGACTATATGTTCTTACCTAAAGGTAAAACTGCCGAGTTCATTGAGCACTTCCGCGAGTGTGTGGAAGAGATGTATCCCGACATTCTGCATAATCCAGATTACACCTCGATTATTAATGACCGCCAATACAACCGCTTACAAGGTTATCTCGAAAATGCGCGTGAGCACGGTGCACAGGTGGTTGAGGTCAACCCAGCCCATGAAACCTTCTCCGATACACGCAAAGTGCCCCCTACACTATTAACAGGGGTCACGCCTGACATGCGTATTATGCAAGAGGAAATCTTTGGGCCACTGCTGCCGATCATGGAATATGATCAAATAGACGATGTTATCGAGTTTATTAATAGCCGTCCGCGTCCACTTGCTTTATACTACTTCGACTTTGATCAGGCGCGTGCAGATTATGTCGCACAGCGTACTCATTCAGGGCATTTCGGACAAAACACGGTTTTGACTCATGTCGCACAAGACGATTTACCATTTGGTGGCGTTGGTGCATCAGGTATGGGGAAATATCATGGTCCAGAAGGTTTCTTCAGTTTGTCGCATGAACGGTCAGTGATGTCGAATCCCAAGTTATATAGCTTGAAATTCATTCTCCCACCGTTTAACAAACCAATTCACAAGTTGATTTCAAAGACCCTTCTTCGCTAAATGATCAAGGCATGACCTATCGCACGGGTTCATGCCTAGTTTTAATGAAAATCGCTTGTCTTTTAAGCGCATTTTTGGTATAAAACGCCCCTTGAATGATTTCATCCGTTTACTTAATAACTAGCGCACAATCGGTGCTGTCTAGCAATGGAGTTCACCATGTCTAAGGTTTGCCAAGTTACCGGCAAGCGTCCAGTCGTTGGCAACAACGTCTCGCACGCCAATAACAAAACCAAACGCCGGTTCGAGCCGAACCTGCATCACCACCGTTTCTGGTTAGAAAGCGAAAAACGTTTCGTACGTCTTCGTCTAACTACAAAAGGTATGCGTATTATCGACAAATTGGGTATCGAGAAGGTTGTTGCTGACCTACGTGCTCAAGGTCAAAAGATCTAAGGAGTCTGAACCATGCGTGATAAAATTCGCCTAGTTTCTACTGCTGGTACAGGTTATTTCTATACCACAACTAAGAACAAACGTACTATGCCGGAAAAAATGGAAATCAAAAAATTTGATCCAAAAATCCGTCAACACGTAATCTTCAAAGAAGCTAAAATTAAATAATTTTAGTTTTTTGGAAAAAACGACCTGCTTTAGGTCGTTTTTTTTGCTTTTTTTTCGTTCGACTTGTTAAACTTTTAATCTCTTTTGGCACCTTTTGTGCTTTGCTTCTTTTTCACCCTTAACTTTTGCTTAAGGAGTTTTTAGTGCCTCATGACGTAGATCTCATTATATTACTTGCTGTCGGTTTTGGGCTTGCGCTCATTTTCGGCTATCTTGCCGTACGCTTACGCCTTCCCCCGCTGATTGGTTATCTGATTGCGGGTATCATTATTAGTCCCAATACCCCTGGTATTGTCGCGGACATTCATCTGGCGAACCAATTGGCTGAACTTGGGGTCATGTTCCTCATGTTTGGTGTGGGCATGCATTTTTCCCTCAATGACTTATTACAAGTTCGACGCATTGCACTGCCTGGTGCCATTTTACAGATTGCTGTCGCGACCCTGCTCGGAATAGGCGTCAGTATGATCTGGGGGTGGAGTTTTGGCTCTGCCTTAGTCTTCGGCTTAAGCCTGTCTTGTGCCAGTACAGTGGTATTACTCAAAGCACTGGGAGACCGTGGTCTAGTCAATTCGGTCAACGGTAAAATTGCTGTAGGTTGGCTCTTGGTTGAAGATCTGGTCATGGTCTTGGTACTGGTACTCTTACCTGCAACAGCAGCGCTACTCGGTGGAGAAGCCCTTGCAGGCGGTGCTGATGACAACATTTGGCTTACCTTAGGCATCACCTTACTTAAAGTTGTAGGCTTCATCGCTTTTATGCTGATCATCGGGAAACGTCTTGTTCCAATGATCATGCAATTTGTCGCTCGCCTTGGTTCGCGTGAACTGTTTACCTTAACCGTGGTGGCTGCTGCGGTCTCCATCGCCTTTGGGGCGTACAAAATTTTCGGTGTTTCCATGGCACTGGGCGCTTTCTTTGCCGGGATGGTCGTTAAAGAGTCTGACTTTAGCCATCGTGCCGAAGAAGAAACTCTCCCACTACGTGAAATTTTTGCCATTTTGTTCTTTGTTGCAGTGGGCATGTTATTTGACCCACGCATCTTAGTGGAACAACCTGTGCATGTGCTTGCTGTCGTTGCGATTATTATGGTCGGCAAAACCATTGCGGCCATGGCACTAGTGCTCTTTTTCCGCTACCCCATCAATACTGCCCTCACTGTCGGTGCGTCACTGGCACAGATTGGTGAGTTTTCCTTCATCTTAGCAACACTCGGGGTTTCACTTAAACTCTTGTCCCTAGAAGGGCAAAACCTAATTTTGGCAGGAGCACTCATCTCCATCACCTTAAACAGTTTTGTGTTCTCCGCAATTGAGCCTGTACAACGTTGGATTCGTGAGCGCTCGCATCTAGCACGCTTACTGGAACGTAGTGGTGACCCATTGGCAATGCTACCTGATGAAGTTTCACAAGACTACTTACGTGATCAAGTGGTAATTGTTGGACATGGTGAAGTGGGGCGTCGAATTACCAAACAATTGATGGCCGAAGACATTAAAGTGGTGATTGCGGAAGAAAACCGTGAAATTGTAGAAAACCTGCGTGAAAAAGGCATTGCGGCTGTTTCTGGGATGGCGACAGACCCTGGCGTACTGATTCAAGCCCATATTCAACATGCGCGCCTGCTGGTACTTTCCCCGATGGATATTTTAGATATTCATAAAATCGTGGATATTGCCAAAACCCTCAATCCTGAGATTCAGGTTTTGGTATGTGCAGAAAGTAAAGAAGAAGCTGAAGTGATTCGCCGCGATCAAATTGGTGAAGTTTATTTTGCAAAAGAGGAAATGGCGAAAAATATGAGCAATCATATTTTAAATCAAATTCAGATTGCACATCATCAAGCACCCACCCACTAGGGAACAAATACTGGATACAAAAAAACGCACTGTTCAGTGCGTTTTTTTCTTATTCAGCTTAACTAAAGAACTGTGGCTTTTCATCCACAACTTCCGCTTGCCATTCGCCCACTTGTTTTTCAAGTAAGCCATATAAAGCCGCTTGCACCATCTGCTGAGCAACGACTGTTGTCTGGTCGCCCAATAATGCTTTGAGCTCTTCATTAAACTGGATCGTGACTAAAGGTGCACTCTCCGAACCTGCGTTACGTAGTGCGAGCTCACCACCTTCAAGTTGAACCAATTCTAAAATGGCTTCTTGATTTCCAAATAATTCTTTCAATTGTTCTATAGACATATTTCCTCCATGTTCAACATGGTGGCAAAGGCAGTTGCACTTTGCTTCGCTTAGACTTATTGATATAAGGACAAATTTTCAAACTTCAAGCGTTGGTCATCGCTTTTAGAATTCAACCATCTCATTCCGAAAGCCATCGATCAACGCCGTTAAGTCTCGATGCCACTCACGTAAAATTTTGGTATCGGGTAACCATGCCTGAGGGGTTTGAGTGACTTTGATGATCAGATTCGATGAAGTTTCTGACTCAGGTTCAGGTGTACTCGGCTCTGGCGCATACTGACACAAGCGATAAGCACGTTTTAACTCGGCAATGAAACCTTCTTTCGACAGTTGTTGCATTACAGTCACTTCAGGCGAGACTTGCCCTTTAGCTGCCATATGCTCTTCTATAGACTTCAACGTTGGGTTTAAGTCATTTAAGCGGTAATAACGGACCAACTCTTGTAGAAATGCAAGCACAGCACCATGCAAGTGAAACACAGCAGCCTCACGGTAAGCCTGAGCTTGTTGCACATGATCAATTTGTTCTGCTTGTTGACATGAAAGTCGAGCAAAGTAGAGTTTTTGGTTAGTGCGATCAGCATGGTAACGGGCAACACGGGTCATGAAGGGTGTTCCTAAGTTTTGGCGTTTATAACAATTCTAAGAGTAATCTTTCTATACAGCAGTGCATAATAAAAATTATGCATGATCTATTTCAATAAAATAAATCTTTCTTTTTGCTATGACAGGCATTGAAATATGCATGGGACGTACATTTGTCAGTACCCAAGCCCAATACCCCTCTTCCCAATACGATGCCATCGCCGAATCAAGCTCATCTTCTCTCCATGAGTGAATCGACTCAACATCAACCATAGCAACAGCATACCCCAACTCTTCATCGTCCTCGTGGGTTAAATAATGCTTATTTTCCACAATAATCCAATCTTTGAGTGGCCATTGCTCTGGTCGCCAAGAACGGATCTCTAAGGTTTTATTTCCTTGAGAAATTTGTCGCCCCATCGGCGCAACAATCGATAAAGCTGGATAGATTTTTTTCATTTTATCCCATAAAAAAGGAGCATCAATTGCTCCTTTTTATTTATGCTTCTGGCTTCTCAGGCTTATCTTCCGCCTGTTTGACGCGAATACCAGTGCCATGTAAACGTAGTGTATTAAGCCCTTTAATGGCTTTAATCGCTTCACGTGCATGCGGCATTTCAACAAAAGCAAAACCTTTCGATTTACCTGTTGCTGCATCAAGGATTAAATTACATGATGCAACTGTGCCATATTGCTTAAATAATTCAAGCAGTTCAGCTTCAGCCACTGTACGCTCTAAATTACGAACTAAAATTTTCATCTTACAACCTTCAAAAATAGGCAAAATCATCAAAAAGCAATCGCCTACGCTACTTTCTGAACATTGCACAACAAATACCACAATGTAATCTGTTTAGTTTAATCGAGATTAATCCCAAAATCTAAATTAATCGATTGGCGCTCAATTAAAGCACTCTTTACCGTTTGCTGACGAGGCTTATGATGGGTTTCCATGCTACACAAATTTCGCGTCAGATCATTCAAAAAATAACTTTCGACTTTGCGCCCTTGCTCATCAATCACGTCTCGCGCCCACAGACTTAAATTTTGCTTGGTTAAAATCAGCTCATTCTGAGCACGGGTCAGTGCCACATACAAGACCCGACGCTCTTCTTCGACATCATTAAAATCACCTTGGGCACGTGCATGCGGATATTGCCCCGGGGTGACATTGACGACATAACAGACTTTTTGCTCTGTACCTTTGGCCGAGTGAATGGTAATCAGGGTGACGACATCGCTATCGGACTGGCGTTCAATTTCAGAAATCGACACAGGATCAAGCACATATTCCTCTAGGAACTCACTCAACTGGGCATGTTTAGAAGCCAATTGCTTCACCAGCTCAAAGTCACCTTGGCGGCGGTTCCAGTCTTTTTTATAATTTTCTGCCAATTGTGCTTCAATCGCTTGAATACCCAAACTGACACAAGCCTGTACTTCCTGTTTCAGTACCGTCATTTGCTTCATGATCAACAAGGTTTCAGCTGGAATCCGCCCAAATTTCTCTAATTTATCAAAGATCAAATCAAACTCAGGCTCTAGTAAAAGTTGCTGAGCGAGACGACTTGCACCCACATCTCCCACCCCATTCCACAAGGTAAGAAAACGCATCCATGCAATATCATCGAGAGGATTGGCAATCACGCGTAGCAAGCTCAGTAAATCTTTCACATGTGCGGTTTCAAGCAGTTTCATACCCCCAATAAAGCGATAGGGGACATTGGCTGCAATACATGCTGCCTCAATATGCCGTGCTGCAAAGCTGGAACGCACCAAGACCATATGATCCGACCAGCGCTGTCCCTGTAAGTAATGGCGCTCTTTAATGTCGATCGCGATCCATTTTGCTTCATCAAACTCATTTGGGAAAATGTGCATGCGAGGCTTCACGCCCTCACCCCGATGAGCATCTAGGCGTTTGTTATATTGAATCTCAGATTGATCGAGCAGCCAATTGGAGAAGTCTAAAATTTCTTGGGTTGAACGATAGTTTTGCTCCAATTTAAACACCTGAGCATTCGGCACACGGTCTTTAAAATGGTGAATATTTTCAAAATCTGCCCCACGGAAACCATAAATCGACTGTGCATCATCACCGACGCAGAACAGGCTCACTTTGTCTTTAAGGGGCTCAAGCAAGGCCCACTGCAAAGGATTGGTGTCCTGCATTTCATCAACTAGCATGTGTTTGCAGAGCGATGCCACATAGTCGGCTAAACCTTCTGACTGGTCGAGTGCTGAGGCCACGATCGCCAAAATATCGTCATAATCTAAAAAGCTACGCGCACGCTTACGTGTCTCGTACTCTTTCATGATTTCCGCAATTTGATCTTTAAAGCCCAAATGCTCAGGATGCTGCTTTTCTAAGGCATCACTCAACTTCTGACGCGTATTTCGTGCAAAAGAATACAGATCACACAGTTCTTGCGGTTTAGGTAGTTGATTGGGATTTTTCTTGTCATCTTTCCCACGAATCAGACGGAACATCATCAGCTGATCATCACGATCAATAATTGAAAACTGCTCTAAACCAAAGGCTTTCGGTACACGGCGCAGCAGATACATACAAAAAGTATGAAAAGTAGAAGCACGCAGCCCTTTTGCCTGCTCACCTAAAGCCAGCTCCACTCGCGCCACAATTTCACTGGCTGAACGACGAGTAAAGGTTAAAATCTGAATTTGGTTGGCAGGAATCCCTTGATCAATCAAGTATGCAGCTCGTGCCACAATGGTTTTCGTCTTGCCACAGCCAGCCCCTGCGAGCACCAGACTGTGTTGCGACTCAGTCGTGGCAGCTTGTTTTTGTTGCGGGTTTAATTCATCAATTAGGCTGGCTAAACTCATAATCACTCATCAATTCGTGGATGCTGCTAGTCTAACAAATCTATGACGTCAATATGAGGCTCCAGCAATGATTATCCATTTCTGTCTGAAATACACCTTCAGATCTATGACCCAGACCTTATGCTCGAACCGCTTCCTGCCTCAAAAATTTAAAATTAAGCTTACTCAGTATGCTTTAAAAGCAAAAGTCGAGTGATGTCCTCACAACTATTTTGCAAATGCTGTTCTGCATTTTTCAATGCTATTGCTAAATCGCAGTTGGGTTCATTGATCGAAACAATTTGACTAAACCCTTCATCAAATAATGCCTCAACATCCTCTCCGACACGTCCAGCAAAGACAATCACAGGTTTATTCAACTGCTTAGCTAACTGAGCCACCGCCCACGGCGTTTTGCCAAACTTGGTTTGGAAGTCGATACTGCCTTCACCAGTAAAGACATAATCGGCTTGCTTTATTTTCTCCGCCAGTTGAGTTTGCTCAATCACCCATGTCGCGCCAGACTGAAGCTGAGCGCCTGTAAAAGCCATTAGACCAAATCCTAGCCCACCTGCGGCGCCTGCCCCTGCAACATTACGTATCTGTAGATTAAGCTGTGTTTCCACCACATCTGCAAAATGACTCAAATTTTGATCCAACTGCTCAACCATCTCTGCGCTCGCCCCTTTTTGCGGGCCAAACACATACGAAGCGCCTTGCACACCACATAGTGGATTAGTCACATCAGAGGCTATCAAAACTTGAACCCTTTGTAAGCGTGGGTCTAAAGCTTGCATATCGACCCGTTCAATATCTCGTAAATGGCCACCACCAACGGGCACTTCCCGCCCTTGTACATCTAAAAACCTTATTCCAAGTGCTTGTGCCATGCCACTGCCTGCATCATTGGTGACACTGCCTCCGAGTGCCAGAATGATTTTGGACACACCTGCCTCCAAGGCATGACGAATCATTTGCCCCGTCCCTAAAGTTGTGGTCAGGAGTGGGTTTCGCTGTGTGGGCTCAAGCAGATGAATACCATTGGCTTTGGCCATTTCAATAACGGCCGTTTGCCCGCCATCAAATAAGCCCCAATACGTTTTAACTCGTTGTGATGGCAATGGCCCTGTTACCTCACATTCGACTTTTTGGCCTGATAAAGATGTTAATAAAGCATCGACTGTGCCTTCGCCGCCATCTGCCATGGGCACATGTATACATACAGCATCAGGGATTATGTTTTGAATTCCGCGCTGCATCGCTGCACAGGCCTGTTCTGCAGTCATACTTTCTTTAAAGGAATCAGGCGCTAAAATAAAAGTTGTCATCATCCATAATTTTTTTAGAAAATTTAATTTATTAATAACACGATTTATAAATTTCCCGCCCGCATTTTTCTCTTTTCATTGTCCTTGACACAGTTCGATATCATTGAAGTTGAGTACATCTCGATAAAGTTAAAATAGCCTCAATGATTTTTTAATTTTAAACATAGAAGAGTTTTACTGTGCGCGTCACCAAAACGCCCCCATTGTTCATTTGGTTTTAATGCATAAATTAAACAAAGTGCAAATCAATTAGCCAATAAAATCATCACTAAATATTCAACGCTCTTTAAAAAATAGGTGATGTATGCAACGTATCAATTTGGGAAAATTCGCACCTGAACTGTATAAAACAGTATTAGAACTCGAAAATTTATCCATGCAAAAAGTCCAACAAGCAGGTCTTGAGATTGGATTTTCACACTTACTGAAACTGAGAGCCTCACAGATTAATCAATGCGCGTTCTGTGTGCGTATGCATACACAAGATGCCATGAAAGCAGGTGAATCAATGGAACGGATTGCCCTCATCAGTGCATGGCAAGAAAGTGAATATTTTTCCGAAAAAGAACGCGCCGCGCTGATTTTAATTGAAGAAATTACCCTCATTGCCCAGCAGCATTTCCCCGATTCGGCGTATCAAGAAGCAGCAAAAAGTTTATCCGAGGCAGAAGTTGCCGCTATTGAATGGATCGCCATTGTGATTAATACGTGGAATCGTATTGCGATTTCAAGTCAATATACCGTCAATCCATAAGCATGCCATTCAGCTTTGCAAGTGATATAAACCGCACAAAAAAAAGGGAGCCTACATGAGGCTCCCTTTTATTTTTTAATCACGTTTTATTCAGATTGGCTTGCTGGTGGAATCTGCTTAATGGCTGCCGCTAGAGTCAGATAATTAATCCCTTGGAATAAAATATCAAAAGCAAGGAATAAGCCCAGCACCCAAAATGGAGCATCTGGTGTAGTTAAAATCATAATGCCTGCCAGCAGAGTTAAAACACCAGAAAAAAGTGTCCAGCCCCAACCTTGGAATGCTCGAAATAAGATTGCATTAAAGATACGAATGACCCCAGCAATAATCAGAAAGACCGCTAAAACACTGGTCAAGACAATGGCTGTTTTCACAGGTGTAGTAAATGCGTAATAGCCCGCAACCAAATACAACACACCAAACAATGCCCATAACCAGCGGAAGCCACCCTCAAATATCTTAAAGGCTGCGATGAAGTGTAGAACACCACCTATCATCATCAGCACGCCAAAGATAAACACTACGGATAAGGTGGCAAAAGGCAAAGCGGCCAAAAGGACGAAACCAAACAACACCAATAAAATCCCTAAACCCAAATACCATTTACGATTTTCATGGAGTTGATGGCGAACTAAATCATTACCGACTGTTTTCATCTTCTTCTCAAGTTTGATTTTCGTTCACTTAGTTTTAACATGTTTTGCAGTGAACTTGTAGGTTTGAGTTTATCCACACAAACAATCCATGCTGTGGATAAACTCAGCATTATCCACAGTTATTTTTTCCACCCAATTTCAATCGCAGTGATCTCATTCACCAATGTTTCATCAATCGACTCAGGCATTTTACTCTGTGTTTGTGAGGTTGGAATGTGCCCGGCCATTAATTCAGCTTTGGCTTGAGGGAACAGCGGTTGCTGATTTGGATAAGCATAACCCGCAGGATACATCGGCTGTCCTGTGGCTAAGTCGTATTTATCACTGGCACCAAAGGCATGTAAAAGCTCATGTGCAAGCACGACTTTGTTTTGCTCGGCTTGCTTGTTAGATGCAAATAAATTCACCGAACCGATGCGACCTTTTTGCAAAGCTGTCGAGTGTTTCAGCTCTTTAGTCAGTGCTGGGTCATAATAGTTCAAATACAAAGTAACAGTTGGTGCACCATCTGAACCTTGATGGTTTTTCCATGCATAATAACGGAACTTTAAACTCCACAAGACCGTATCCAATAAACTTGCCTGCTCAGGCACTTTCGGTGGTAGCTGTTTGAGTTCGCGCCCAAGTTGGAAATAAATCGCAATCGGTTGGCCGCGATATGTCGCCGACATCTGCTCTAAATAACCCTGTACCCCTTTTAAGTTTGCAGGCGTCAATTGCTGTATATATTGCTGAGTTGTACCTTGTCCATCAGCATTAACTGGATGGAGTAATACAATAATAGGCTTGCTCCAATCTTGGTTCTGATCCCGATAAGCATTCAAAGCGACCACCAATAAAATCAGCAGTAAGATTAAAATACGAAGTTTTTTCCACATATTAAGACGCACTCTGCTTTTTCATTTTTCTTAAATACATTTGACTCATATCAATTTTAGTTTCGAATAAATTAAGTGTTTTAATTAATCCTGACAATTTAGCGCGACCATAATTTCGTGAATCAAAATCAGGTTTTACCGCACTAATATATTGCCCTACCATGCTCAAATTAGCCCAGCCATTTTCATCAGCATTATCTTTAACGGCTTTATAAACCAAATTTAAAGTTGCTCGATCAATCATTTCAGGAGCAGCACTTTCTTTTGATTGACTACTCATCTTTTGATCTATAACTTTCAATGTTTCCGCTATCTTCTTATTATCAGAATCCACAATATCTTCTTCTTCATTATTCTTAAGATCGCTATCTGAAATTAAATTTTCTATATAAATGAATTTATCACAAGCTTTCTTAAAAGCCTCCGGAGTTTTCTTTTTCCCAAATCCATAAACACTTAAGCCATTTTCACGAATACGAGATGCTAAAGGGGTAAAATCACTATCGCTAGAAACGATACAAAAACCATCCAAGGCCCCAGCATAAAGTAAGTCCATCGCATCAATAATTAAAATCATATCTGTAGCATCTTTACCTTTTGTGTAGGCAAACTGCTGAACTGGCGTGATTGCATGAGGTAAGAGAACCTCACGCCAATTTTTCAAAGTGTCGCTACTCCAATCACCATACACACGCTTGACACTGGCAATACCATATTTAGCTACTTCTTCAAGTACTGATGGAATTGCACTAATAGATGAATTATCAGCATCAATTAGCACTGCAAATTTTTTTGTTTGTATTTCCACATACACCCCAAATATTATGATTATTTGAGAATCATTTTGACATAAAAAATGCCCACCAAAGTGAGCATTTCTTGATTATTTCTAAGTAATTAAAACTTAAGCTTCAACCCATTTTCCATCATTGAACACCAATGACCATTTGGTTTGCTTACCTTCGGGCGTTTCAGAACCAATATATTGCGCTTGATTCTTACGGCTAAACTTCACCAAAGTTGGATTCCCTTCAGGGTCAACATCAGGTGCTTGCAAAATAAACTGATACTTCGGATCGAGCTGATCGGCAACACTACGAAGTTCCGAAACTTTTGGTGCACGTGTTTCACGTACTTTCGGGAACTTACTTGCCGCCAAAAATAAACCTGCTGCCCCATCACGTAATACAAAAAAGTCATCATGCTTGGTTGAACGTAAATGTTCCATCTTAATCGGATCTACACGTGGAGGTGCAGGTTGACCACTTTTTAAGACTTTACGTGTGTTATCACAGCTTGAGCAAGTAAAATAAGGACCAAAACGACCCGTCTTCAACTGCATTTCCCCATCACACTTATCACATGGAATGGTTGGGCCATCATAACCTTTTATTTTGAACTCACCTTCTTCAAGTTCAAAACCAGCACAGTCGGGGTTATTACCACAGACATGTAGCTTACGACCACCATCGATCACATAGCTGTCCATCGCAGTTTCACAGATTGGACAGCGTTTTTTCGACATCAAATCTGCTGTTTCTGCTGCGTCATCATCAGAAAGTGCGGCAAGTGATTCAACTGGGGTTAAGTTCAACGTACCTTTACAACGCTCTTTCGGCGGTAAGTTATAGCCAGAGCACCCTAAGAAGACACCTGTGGTTCCCGTACGAATCTGCATTGGACGGTCACATTCTTTACAGTGAACCGCTTCCACCTCTACAGGTTGATTGCGGCGCATACCGCCTTCACCTTGTGCATTGGTCAGGCGTTTTTTAAAGTCGCCATAGAAACTGTCGAGCAACTCTTTCCAGTTGCGTTCGCCATCAGCCACTTTATCGAGCTGACCTTCTAAGTCCGCGGTAAAGTCATAGTTCATGAGGTTATTGAAACTTTCATCTAAACGATCAGTAACAATCTCACCCATTTTTTCAGCAAATAGACGACGGTTTTCCAGTTTGACATAACCACGGTCTTGAATGGTCGAGATAATCGCCGCATAGGTCGATGGACGACCAATGCCCTTTTTCTCAAGCTCTTTCACCAATGACGCTTCAGTAAAACGTGCAGGTGGCTTGGTAAAGTGTTGCGATGGATCTAATTTTTCAAGCGTCAGGATTTCACCAACTTTCACCGCAGGCAATAACACATCATCGTCCGACTTATTTTGACCACGGACTTTAGTGAAACCATCAAAGACTAAGGTACGACCTTTGGCTTTAAGTTCAACACCGTTGGCATCCACTAAAATAGTCGATGACAAGTATTCGGCTGGTGTCATTTGACACGCGACGAATTGACGCCAAATCAAATCATACAAACGTTGTGCATCACGTTCCACACCCACCAAGCTGTCGCCTTTTAAAGCTACATTCGATGGACGAATCGCTTCGTGGGCTTCTTGTGCACCCGCTTTGTTACCATAGCGGTTCGGCTTAGCAGGCAAATATTTCGCACCAAATTCGGTCTCAATATGATGACGCACCATATTCACCGCATCGTCACTCAAAAAGGTCGAGTCGGTACGCATATAGGTAATAAAACCCGCTTCATACAGACGCTGCGCCAACATCATGGTTTTCTTCACAGAGAAGCCCAGACGTGTACTGGCTGCTTGTTGTAAAGTCGAGGTGATATACGGCGCGCTCGGATTCACCTTGGTCGGTTTATCTTCGCGTGTTGAAACTTTGTAATCGGCGTCTTTAATGAGCTTCAGCAAAGCATCGGTATCAGCTTTATTACGTAGCTTTAAGGCTTTACCTGCTTGTTTGACGGCTTCTAAACGAATCTCATCGGTCTGTGACTTAGTGTCTGCAAAAACTTGCCAGTATTCTTCAGGAATAAACGCACGAATTTCACGCTCACGCTCAACTACCAGTTTAACTGCGACAGACTGAACACGACCTGCCGATAAACCACGAGCAATTTTTTCCCAAAGTAAGGGCGAAATCATAAAGCCGACAACACGGTCTAAAAAGCGGCGTGCTTGTTGCGCATTAACTTTATCGATATCAAGGCGTGCTGGATGCTTGAATGCATCTTGGATGGCATTTTTGGTAATTTCGTTGAATACCACACGTTGATAACGTGAGTCATCCCCACCAATCACTTCTTTTAAATGCCAAGCAATTGCTTCTCCTTCACGGTCCAAGTCCGTTGCGAGATAGACCTCGTCAACTTGCGAAGCAAGCTTTTTCAGTTCAGCAACCACATGCTCTTTGCCTGGAAGCACTTCATAATGTGCTTTCCAGTCATGCTCAGGATCAACCCCCATACGATTGACCAGTGCATTTTGTGCTTTTTCAGCTTTCTGAGCATCGGTCAGTTTGGTTCGTGTTGCTGGCTTCTTTTCTGCAGTCTTACTAGAACCACCTGTAGGTAAATCACGCACGTGACCCACAGACGACTTCACAATGTAATTCGAGCCTAAATATTTATTGATTGTTTTCGCTTTTGCAGGCGACTCCACAATCACTAAAGCACGCTTTTTCCCAGCCTCAGGAGAATCTGCTGTAGTACTTTTGGATGTGGACCGAGGAGCTTTCGCCATATTAACCGTTAATCCTGTTTCAATGGGTCTGTAAAATTAAAGTTCAGCCAAAGACTGCAAATATGCTTTCATGGCATCTAACTGGGTTGCTCTTAAGTCAGAATGCTCATCCCAATAGAGTCCCACGCAGTTTGCTTGCATATCAATAGCATAAATACCCTTTAATTCAATGGGTAAATGTTTAAACTTGTCATCACCTGTAATGAGCTCAAGCTGCTGATCAACAACGCGAGCGCGCATTAAAGGTAGGCGTGCTTCTGGAATCAGGACACTGTAGTACGCCACCATGCTGGCACGGTTTTCCGAAGCCATTGGTATTTTCGTCCAGTCAGGTGCTGCGACTAAACGCGGGTGTAAACCCATCTTGCGCGCTTTATCACGCATTTCACCTAAAGCTTTCTCTCTTGGACTTACACGAAGTCCAAAAATCGAGCCGAGGATGAATAAGATGATAAATCCGACAACCCAAATTCCAGTATTTTCCATAGCACAACCTTTTTATTCCTTTATTAGAGTTGCATAAGCACAATATAAAACGCAAGTTTGAACGATAAAATTAATTTAAGAACATTTCATGACTATATAGAACTTCATGTCCATTCCAGTAAATATAGCCTTTATCGAGTAGCTCTTTCAGTAACATACGCACATCTGACTTCGGAAACATTTGCTCAAGCAAATCACGTAGCGCATAGATATCTTTGGGTTTATTGGCTTTTAACTCGCGCAGTTTTCGTGCGACCTCAAGCTGTACAGGGTCAATCTGTGCAAAGTTTTTAAACAACTCTTGTTGCGCGGACTGCGTATCTGCAGTTGGTTCAAGCTTATCCACGACACTGTCTTTTTGCAGTTGCTGTAGCACTTCTTGCATGTTTTGCGGCTGTGTAATGGGGTCTTGTTCATCTAAATTCAGTGCTAACCACTGCTTCAATACTTTTTTACGAAAGCGAATCTGCTCATCATAGCGTTTGATGATTTTGAGATTAATCAACATCCCCACCACCCGCTGCGTCTTTTCAGGTACGAGTTGCAAAATATTACTTATTGAATTTTTTAGACCGTCCAATGTGTTCGGCTTACCTGACATTTTCCCCAAAGCATCACAATATTTTTTGACCATTTTTAAATAAGGCTGATTTTTGATGCTGTCTAAACTGGGAAGATGACGTTGACTTGGTACAGCTTCAGACTGAATGAGGATCAAATTGCTCTGAATATCCGAAGATTGCATTAAGTCCAAAAGTATTTCTGTTGTCTTGACCGCAGAGATAATTTCAACCTGCGTCTCTGGCTCAAGCAAAGCCATTAACTGCCCCACCACAACAGCATATTCGAACTCTTTTTGCTCGGCTTTGGGCGTGTCTAAAATCACCACTTGACCACTACTGATCCAAGCAGCCAGTTCCGTCAAATCTTGCAATGCATACTCAAATTGACCTTGGCAATGAAACAAATACAAAGTCGGATAATGCTCCACAATCTCGCGCAACAATTTGGCCGTCGGAACATTATTTTCAAGGTCAAGAAGAACAACTTTTTGGGTCATAGGACAGTTTTTATGGGATGCACCAGAAAGCGGGTATTAGAGTAGGAACTGCATCAAAGGTCAAATGATTTCGTCAGTCAAATCGAGCTTTGAGTTGGGTAAAACAAAAAAAAGAGAGAAGACTCAGCAATATCTTCACCCCACATCACAGCATTTTTTAGCCCAAGACAGCAAATGAACTTAATAATGTGGTGGACGATCAGCCATCGGGTCAAATGTCGCAATCCCATCGGACAAATCTGAAGATTCAACACGTTGATACAAAATTTTCATTTGTTTTTTTAAATCAGCAATTTCCAGTCCTTGAATCACCAATTGTTCATTGAGCTGTTCAACTAAATCATCTAAAAATGCAATTCGGACTTGCAAATCTTCAATGGGTGCGGACAATGGCGCTTGATTATCAATATTTTGTTGTTTAGACACTTCAAGTCCTCATTTGAGATTTTTCAGGAAACATTATGGCCTATATTACTTTAAGGGATGTCCAACTTGCGTTTGGTGGACCTGCCTTGCTCGACGGCGCGAACTTTTCATTAGAGCGCGGTGAACGAGTGTGTTTAATTGGTCGTAATGGTGAAGGTAAGTCTACTTTACTTAAACTGATCGAGGGAAGCCTATTACCCGATTCTGGTGAAGTTTCTCTACAAAATGGCATCACCATTTCGATGTTGGCGCAAGACGTGCCGATGGACTCGGGCAAAGTGGCGGATATCGTGGCAGACGGCGCAGGTGAAGCCGCTGATGTGCTCAGAGCCTATCATGAAGCCAGTGATGCTTGTGTACTTGGAGACATGGAAGCATGTGACCGCATGGGTAATTTGCAACACAAACTAGATCAGTTGGATGGCTGGGCTTTAGAAACCAAAGTCAATTCTATTTTAAGTAAAATGGGCCTAGACCCAGATGCCGATTTGGCCGATTTATCGGGTGGTCGTAAGCGCCGTGTGCTGCTTGCTCGTGCGCTCCTTACTCAACCCGATGTGCTATTACTGGACGAACCAACCAACCATTTGGACGTTGAAAGTATTGAATGGCTCGAGAAGTTTTTACTTGATCAAAATAATTTAACTTTACTGTTCATCTCGCATGACCGTTCATTTGTGGACAGCATTGCGACTCGAATTGTTGAACTCGACCGCGGCACCCTACGCAGCTATGAAGGTAACTACTCACGTTACCTCGAGCTGAAAGCACAGCAAATGGAAGCTGAGGAAAAGCAGAATGCACTGTTTGACAAACGTTTAGCTGAAGAAGAAGTGTGGATTCGCCAAGGGATTAAAGCGCGTCGTACCCGTAACGAAGGTCGTGTACGTGCCTTAAAAGAATTACGTGAACAGTCGAAAGCGCGCCGTTCGCAGCAAGGCAAAGTCAGCATGGCAACACAAGACGCTAGCCGTTCAGGTAAAGTAGTCTTTGAAATTGAAAACTTAAGTGTTCGCTTTGGTCATGATGCACCTATCATCAAAGACTTCTCTGCATTGGTGCTCCGTGGTGACCGTATTGGTCTTGTTGGTGACAACGGTGTCGGTAAAACTACCCTCATTAAAGCCATTTTAGGCGAACAAGAACATACGGGTACGGTGAAAACAGGTACGCAATTGGAAGTGGCTTACTTCGACCAATTACGTAATGCTCTCGACCTTGAAAAATCTGTCAAAGATAACGTGTCAGAAGGTTCTGACCATGTCGATGTGAATGGCAACCGTCGTCACATTTACAGCTATTTGCAAGATTTCTTGTTCTCACCAGAACGTGCGCGTACACCAGTCAAAGCTCTTTCAGGCGGTGAGCGTAACCGTATTCTTTTAGCTAAGTTACTACTTAAGCCATCGAACTTAATCGTGATGGATGAACCCACCAATGACTTGGATATGGTGACACTAGAGCTGCTAGAAGAAATGTTGTCCGACTACAAAGGCACCTTACTGCTTATTTCGCATGACCGTGCCTTTATGGATAACGTGGTCACCTCAACTTGGGTGTTTGATGGTAAAGGCAATATCGATGAATACATCGGTGGTTACCAAGATTACTTACAACAGCGACCAGACCAAACTGCGGTTGATCAAAAAAGTGCTGTGAAAAAAGCAGCAGCGAAAGCTGAAGCGAACGCAGCACCTGCTAAAAAAGTCAAACTCAGCTATAAAGATCAACGTGCGCTTGAACAACTGCCTGCCGAAATGGAAGCACTGGAAAAAGAGCAAGCGGAAATCAATGCCTCACTTGCAGATGGTTCATTATTTATTTCAGATGCAGACAAGGCGATGACGTTGTCGAATCGTTTGACTGAAATTGATGAGCTATTGCTGGAAAAACTGGAACGTTGGGAAGAACTGGAAAATTTAACCAAATAATTTCTCATGAGCTCCATAAAAAAACTCCGCGTCACGCGGAGTTTTTTTATGGAACTCAGCTGAGGGTGCCCACCACCATCGAGAAGATGTGCATCTCTTCCATTTGCATATGGGTGCGTTCGTCTACATCATCCAAGCCTATATAACATCACATTTGCAGAGTGCCGACATCGGGTTGATTCTGAACATTGACCCTTCATTCTTGCTTCATGCTAAACTCGAAACATTCTTTTTTCAGCCTTTATCGCAATTTATGAGTTCGAAGCCAGACTATCAACCCGGTGAATTTCAGTGGTCTTTTCTGCACCCCAAATATTGGGGCGTTTGGATTGGTATCGTCTTTCTCATGATATTGGCGATTCTCCCATGGGCAATTCAACACCGACTGGCCACCCTCTTAGGCAATCTCAGTTTTAAATATCTGAAGTCGAGGCGTAAAACCACCGTTCGTAATCTGGAGGTGTGTTTCCCTGAATGGTCGGCCCAAGAAGTCCTTGAAAATGCCCGTTTAGTTTTTGTCGATCAAATGCTGGGCGCATTTGAAACGCTGAATGCGTGGTATAGCCCAAAGTGGTTTACTGGCCGTGTCAGTATTGAAGGTTTAGAACATATTCAAAAAGCACAAGCAGAAGGTAAAGGCGCACTGCTTTTAGGCACCCACTCTACTTTGCTCGATGCGGGTGGTTATCTATGCGCGCAGTATTTTGAACCAGATGTGGTGTATCGCCCACAAAATAATCCACTGCTGGATATGCTCATCTACCGCTGCCGTGCCACCATTTATGCACATCAAATTGATCATGATGACATGCGTGGTTTAGTCCGTAACTTAAAAAATGGCCATGCCATTTGGTATAGTCCAGATCAAGACTTTGGTTTAAAACAAGGTGTTATGGCGCCATTTTTTGGCGTTCCCGCAGCGACCGTTACAGCACACCGTCGTTTATTGAAAATGACCAAAGCCGCAGCCATTCCTCTGTATTTTTATCGTGATGGGGATATTAAAAACCCACAATACAAAGTGTTGATTGAACCTGCGGTGGAAAACTTACCCAGTGAAGATGAAGTCGATGATGCGACACGAGTGAATCAAATTATTGAAAATCAACTCCGTATTGCTCCGACTCAATATATGTGGTTCCACCGTCGCTTTAAAACTCGCCCTGCAGGCTATGACAAGATTTATTTTTAACAAAAAAAGAGCTGCTTAAAAAGTAGAACCCGAGTTCTGCGTCCTGCAAAACTCGGGTACATGAGGTTGTGCTTTCAACGTAATTTTTGTTTTATTCGGTGGCATTCCATACCTACATCATATCCATGATAATTTCCATCAGCTTCAACTTCCATACTGGGATGATCCATTCCCGCTCCATCTGCTGATGAGACTAGGATACGGGCATACCAAATGACTAACCATTCGTCAGATTCCCAAATCACTGTAAGCCATATCCTACACTGATGAAATCCGCGCGCCCCTATATTTACTGGTAATCTTTGGCAATTTTATCTGTAACCTGCTTACCTTCTCGTTCCGCTTTCTCAATTCCATCTTCAATCGCCTCCTGCGCCTCTTGCTCATCGGCTTCGGTTTTTTCCAGCTCTTCTTGTACTTGCTCAAACACCCGACCTGTTTGAAGCACCACATATACAGGGAAATGATCTGAACCAATATGTGGTAAACGCTGCATCTGCACTAAGGCAAAATCCGTACTGTGAAAGACATGATCCAGTGACCAGCGCAGTAAGGGATAGTCGGCATGAAAAGTGTTAACAAAATGTCGTCCAACTCGGGGGTCTAGCAGCCCACTGATCCGTTGAAAAAGTCGTGTCGTACGCGACCACGCCACATCATTCAAATCCCCCATCACAATACAACTTTCATCCAAATTTTTAATTTGATCACCCACAATCAACAGTTCAGCATCACGTAAAGTGGAGTCTTTCGCTTCGGTCGGACTTGGCGGTTTCGGATGTAAGCAATAGAGCTGCACTGGTTGTCCAGATCTTAAAATGACTGTGGCATGTATCGAAGGAATTTCATCGCTTAAAATAAACTTAACGTCAATATCTTTGAGTGCTAAACGGCTATACAAGTGCATGCCATAAAGATTATCCAAAGGCACTGCAACGCGATAGGGATAGTCATCTTCCAGTACACTCAAGGCTTGTTCCCAATGCGCATCCGACTCTAAAGTCAAAATCAAGTCAGGTTGATACTTACGAATCTGTTGCAGCAATAAGTGATATTGAGTATTGGGCGTTAGTACATTCGACACAATTAAAGAAATCTGCCGTTCTGGCTGTAACCCAGTTTTGGCAACCGTTTTAACCTGCTTTTTCCAGACAAAGGTATAAGGCAGCACCATTTTGAGTTGGTAAGCGACTGCTGCGATTAATCCAACTAAAATAACTTCACGTACCCAATCCCAAGGTGCATCCCAAACCAACATCAAAATAAAAGCAATCAACCCCAACGCCAAAATCTGTAAGCGTGGAAAATCGGCGCCTCTAAACCACCATTCATCTCTTGGAATCAGTGACCAGAAGCTTAACCAAATCACAACACATGCCAGTAACTCAATCCAGATCATAGCGAACAACTCTTATATTCTTAATTTTTTTGTAGATTCATAAATTAATATCAATTTTGCATGTAACATAAACAAGATATATTGCACAATATAATTGCTGTTTTCATTGTGTAGTGCTTGCAGTTAAGCGCTCTTTTGATACACTCGAATCCCCTTTTAATTTTTAACGCACCGAGGCAAAGTGACATGAAAGTAGGTCTGGTCGGTTGGCGCGGGATGGTTGGTTCCGTCCTTATGCAACGTATGGTTGAAGAGAATGATTTTGCTCATTTTGAGCCATTTTATTTCTCTACCAGTAATGCAGGCGGTGAAGCGCCTGCGTTTGGCGGTAAAACTGCCCCAGCACTTATGGATGCATCAGACATTAACAGTCTGAAGCAAATGGATGTCATTATTACCTGCCAAGGTGGCGACTATACCTCTGAAGTTTTCCCGAAGCTCAAAGCGGAAAACTGGACAGGCTATTGGATTGATGCGGCATCTACACTTCGTATGGAAGATGAAGCCATCATCGTACTTGACCCTGTCAACATGAACGTGATTAAAGATGGTTTAGTAAACGGCACCAAAACATTCGTGGGCGGTAACTGTACTGTTTCACTGATGCTGATGGGCTTAGGTGGTTTATTCCAAAACAATTTAGTGGAATGGGCAACCTCGATGACTTATCAAGCAGCATCGGGTGCTGGTGCGCAAAATATGCGTGAACTGATCTCTGGTATGGGCTATTTGTACAACAACACCAAAGATTTGTTAGATGACCCACGCTCTCCAATTCTAGATATTGACTCTAAAATTGCGGAATTACAACGTGGCGAAGGTTTCCCTTCAGCAAACTTTGGCGTGCCATTAGCAGGCTCACTCATTCCTTATATCGACAAACAATTAGACAGCGGTCAGTCGAAAGAAGAATGGAAAGGTCAAGTTGAAACCAACAAGATCTTGGGCAACCAGCAAATCGTTCCGATTGACGGTCATTGTGTACGTATTGGTGCGATGCGTTGTCACTCTCAAGCTTTAACATTAAAGCTGAAGAAAGACGTGCCTCTCGATGAAATCGAAGATATGTTACGTAGCGCAAACCAATGGGCAAAAGTGGTTCCAAATACCCGTGAAGCGTCTATGACTGACTTAACACCTGTGGCTGTAACAGGCACATTAACAGTTCCTGTTGGTCGTCTACGCAAATTGAATATGGGCAAAGAGTACTTAGGTGCTTTCACTGTCGGTGATCAATTACTTTGGGGTGCTGCGGAACCCTTACGTCGTATGCTCCGTATCCTGATTGACTACAAAAATACTTAAGCATTTACCCGCTAAAGTATTAAGCCGATCACACTTGATCGGCTTTTTTTTGTAACCCTGATGTTAACGTTTTACAAATAACACACAACTCGCTAATCTATAATTTTCGCTTTGCGATCTGTGACCGAGCTAAAGATTAAGATGACCGTAAATAACAAATTAAAGATAGCCATTTTAGCCATTATTGCTTCGCAAAATGTGAATGCGATCACTGTTGATCCTATTCAAATTCAATCTGCACCTGGGGAACTGTTGTATGCAGAATTGAACTTTCACGATGCCGATCCGAATGCTCCGATTCAAGCCAGTCTAGCTAGCGCAGAAGATTTAATGTCTCTTGGTGTCATGCATCAGCCGCCCAGTAATCTGAACTTTTTTATCCGTCGTACCAGCGCCAGTACAGGTGTAATTACGATTACTTCTTCACGCCCTTTAACTGAAGCGGAACTGAACATTGTCGTCAAAATCAAAGAAGGCAATGCGGCACGACTACAACATATTAAAACAGCCAATAAACGCTCGGCAGCACTTCAAGCCCGCGCGAATAATAATGAAAAAGCCTTAAAACCGGTAGTGATTGTCAACGAAAAAGATATTGCACTGAACTTACCTGTCAGCACACAATTCAATAGCTTAAAAACAACAGCTACGCCGACGACAAATACAACACCCCTCAAACTCAATAACCATACCCCACCAAGCATGAGTGCGACCGCTATTGCAGCACCAACACAAGTTATTTCAGTAGCCTCTGCACAAATTGCAGCAGCGGCTCAAACTTCAGCTCCACGTGTTGAACCTATTACGCAAGCAAAAAAATCAGCAGATCCGTTGGTGCAAAAGTATGCAGATTCAGTTCAAAAATCAGATGCACCAATTTCTGCACAGGCCAGCCCACAAACTATTCCATCGACAGCAAAAACAACACCTGCTGCCCCTGTAACTACTGCACGCCAAGCCGCACCTCAAAGTGCCCATGTTGTTCGGTCGAATGAATCTCTATGGGGTATTGCATCGCGTATTGCTGCTGAAGAAAACCGTCCTGTCGGTGAAGTCATGCAACAAATTAAAGCTAAAAATGAACATGCCTTTATTCAAGGTGACGTAAACCGCTTACGTCGTGGTGCTAACCTCAATTTAACGGGTCTACAAACAGCAAAATCAGAACAAAAAGCCTCCGTTTCATCACTTCCAAAACAAAGTTCACAGCAATCCGGCAAGGCGAAATACCGCCTCAATCAAGCAGAGATGAGTTTGGTTGCAGAGAAAGAGCAAGATTCAAGCCACGGTTCTGCCAAGAAGTCGACAGAAAAGAATCAAACATCAAACGAGTTGTCATTAAAAGTTATGACATCCCGTGAAAAAACCGTTAAATTACAGAGAAACGTAACACAATTAGAAGTGGCACTTAATCAGAAAGATCAGAGAATTCAATTACTAAACGCTCGTCTTGCACAATTGCAACAACAATTGAAAGCACAACAAACTGAGAAAAAGCCAACACACTAAAGTGTTATTTTGATTATTTGATTTTGGATGAACTTGCACAAAGACAAGTTCAAAAGGGGTAAAACATGCTTATTTATGTGATTCCATTTATCTTACTATTGGTTGTTGCCATAGTCTTAAAAAAGCGTGAGGCGAGTAAAGAAGGAGAACCAAAAACTCAAAAAGCGGTTGCTGCAAAAAACAAAGCCAAAAAAACCAGTTCGTCTAAAAAATCCCCGCAACAAACTCAAGTCGTTGAAGATGTTGTTGCTAAAAAAGCCACGACACCACTCGCCACAGATCTACGTAATAAAATTGAAGGTCAAATTCGCGACCGCAATTTCTTCTCAGCTGAAGCACAAATCAACCAAGCCCTAAATAAAGACAATTCACAACACGAATTATATTTACTGCTGCTCGATATTCACTTGCTCCAAAAAGACGAGTTTGCCATCAGCCAATTGCTGAATCATTTACGTTCTTTAGAACTGGGTGATATTTTGGCGCAAGCAGAAGCCAAAAAATCGGATTACGACCAATTACATCAAAATAGCCGTGACACGATTGAGTTTAAACCGACTGAAATTGCACCGTCTACACCAAAACCTGTAGAAGCAACCAATACTGCTGACTTTGATGCCCTGATGTCATCAAACAATCCGGCTCCTGCTCCTGTGCAAGCTCCTGTTGTTGAACCTGTTCAAGACATTAAACCGCTTGATTTTGATACCTCAGCATTTACCACCACAACAACTGCTCAACCTGAACCAAGCATCGAAGTCCAAAGCTTAGATTTTGATATCTCTAGTTTAAATACACCAACAGCAGAACCCACCAAACCTGCTGAAGAGCTTAAACCGCTCGATTTCGGTTCACTCTCTTTAGAAAGCACGCCTGCCCAACCAGCAGAAACTGCTGCAGCCGACATCCAACCTTTAGATTTTTCGTTCAATCTCGACACAGCGCCTACAACAGCGCCAGAAGCAGAAACTTCGCCGGCTGCTGTAGATGAGCGTCCTGAATTTACATTTGATTTTTCAAGCGAATCCACAGCTGAAGCAGTAAAAGACATCCCTGCTTTTTCTTTTGATACGGTTAGCTCAAGTGAAGCGATAGTAGAAGAAACACCAGCAGTTGTTACGCCAAGCCTCAGTTTTAGTCTAGAGTCTACTGCACCTGCCAATACGGTGGATCAAAGCGATCCTCTGGTACAGTCTTTCCCTCAACTGAACGAAGTCAATGAAATACACTTAAACATTGAATTGGCTGAGCAATACATTCAACTTGGCGCTTTCGAAGCTGCACGCGAAATTTTGGTTGAACAAGAACCAAATTACTCTACGGAACAACGTCAGCAAGTAGAACAGTTACTGAGTCGCATAGCATCCTAAGCCATTTCGTTTTAAACTAAAGCAGTCATCACCGACTGCTTTTTTTATAATGAAAAAAATTGCGCTTATCTATATGGGTGGAACTTTTGGCTGTATTGGCGAACCCTTACAACCAATGCCTGCCGAAGACTTTATTCCCAAGTTCACACATGTCTTGCCGATTCATCTCGACATTGAATGTTTTATTGCACCTGTCATTAAAGACAGTAGCGCCTGCACGGCTGAAGACTGGTTATTGCTGATTCAGCAGATTCAACAATTACAACTGCAACAATTCCAGCATTTTGTCGTGATTCATGGCACAGATACCTTAAGCTATGCCAGTGCTGTCGCCGCACACTTTATTGCAGATTCCGCACGTGTGGTTTTCACAGGTAGCCAATATCCATTACTGAATGTACAAGGCACAGATACGCGTGAATTTAGCGATGCGATTAGTAATTTGAATTTTGCCTTAGATGCCGTGATGAAACATCCTGTCGGAGTTTATCTGGCTTTTCATCAACAGGTATTGCATGCGCAAACCGCGTTAAAACGACATACCACAGAACTGGATGCTTTTACAGGCGTCATGGCTGAACAGCCGATTCCACATAGCTTAAAAACACACATAGTACAAACAGGTGATGTAGAACAATCCCACCAGTTCAATTGCCTCAATCTGATGATGCAACCTGTTGCCTTAGCGCAACAATTGCAGAATTTGAAAAACCTGCTTACAGCCCCACCACATTTCCTCATTTTGCAAGGTTTTGGAACGGGTAATTTAGCTGTGAATGCCGAGTTGATAGCACTTTTCGATGAATTTTACGCGCAAGGCTGTATTGTTATCTTAAGCACCCAAGTCCCTTTCGGCCGTACTGATCAGCGCTATGCAGTTGCCACTTGGACAACCCAAGCCAAAATAATTGTTAGTGATTGCCTCGGGCATGCAGATCTGTATGCCAAAGCCCTTAAAATGTATTTACAATACCCCACCGCTGAAGCACGCTTCGGCCATTGGCATGATTTGGGTTAATTTGAGGTACATATGCAACGTTTTGCGATCGGCATTGAGTTTTGTGGAACACACTATCGTGGTTGGCAAACCCAGCAAACAGGTGTGATCAGCGTACAAGAGACGATTGAAAAAGTACTCTCTAAAATTGCCAATGAACCGATTAGCTTACATGGTGCAGGTCGTACCGATGCTGGCGTTCATGCCACCAATATGGTGGCGCATTTTGATAGTTCTGCACTTCGTTCAGAGCGCAGTTGGTTAATGGGCTGCAACAGCCAACTGCCAAAAGATATCTCGATCCAGTGGATCAAAGCGATGGATCAAGACTTTCATGCACGCTTCAAAGCGCAGGCACGTCGTTATCGTTATGTCGTCTATAACCACCCGCAACGCCCTGCTCTTATGCATAAACAAGTCACACATGCCTATTATGCGCTAGATGTAGCGAAGATGATGCAAGCTGCTCAAAAGTTCGAAGGCACGCATAACTTTGAAAGCTTCCGTGCAGCCGCATGCCAATCCAATCAACCTGTGCGCCATGTTAGCCATTGTCGCTTAATTCAACATGGCCCATATTTGGTCCTCGACATTCAAGCCGATGGCTTCTTGCACCATATGGTCCGCAATATCATGGGCTGCTTACTGGAAATTGGTCAAGGTATGTATGAAGTCGAGCATATTGAAGTGATTTTCGCAGCAGAAGACCGCAAAGCCGCAGGCATTACTGCCCCTCCTGATGGGCTATATTTCATTCATGCCGACTATCCAGCGCAGTTTGAGCTACCAAAGCAGCCACTTGGGCCGCACTGGCTCAATATGCCTGAATAATTTATTTTTGAATCCTCCCCCTAGCCGGCTTTTTCAAAGGAGGGGAGAAATTCCTCCCTTTTATAAAGGGAGGTTAGGAGGGATTTCTTAACGCTGCTTACGCTTGCGATATTCCACTGGGGTTTCATTGGTCCAGCGTTTAAACGCACGATAAAACGTACTTGGCTCAGAAAAGCCCGTCAAATACACGATACGCTCTACACTTTCAGCCGTATTGGCCAAAAGTTTTTTCGCCAAACGGCAGCGATAATCAGACAAAATTTGCTGGAAGCTGGTATTCGCCTCACTAAGCTGTGTGCGTAAACGCCTTGGGGTAATACTGAGCTGAGAAGCCACTGTTTCAAGTGTGGTTTCGCCACTTTCTAGGGTTGAACCTATCGCGCGACGTACTTCACCCACCAAATCATAACGGGCTAATTCTTGAAGTTTTTCAATCGCTAACTGCTCATGCAGTTGTAATAATTCAGGTTCCGCCTGCCACAACGGATAAGCCAAAATACTTGGGTCAAAATATAAGCGAGTTTCTTTTTGTCCTAGACTAACAGGGCACTCATATACGCGGAAATACTCATCATCAAACGCGCCTTTACTAAAGTTAAAATCAATATAGATCGGTTCAAAGCGCCCTTCAGTAATAAATTTAAAGAAACGTAAAATACCTGACATCGCACATTCAGAAAAATGTCGATTGACCAAATTTTCAGCCCAAGGTTGTTCTCCATTGGTCAAATAACAACGATCATCTTCAACCACCAATTTGGCATGAAAGGCATCACTGATCAAGCGCTGATACGCCAAGGCGCGCTTCAAACCCTCACCAAAGTTTTCGGATGAAATAAACAAATGCTCAATCACTTGGCCACGATATAAAGGCAGATTTTCACCCAAATGTAGACCGATATCTGGATCGCGACTCACCTCTTCTGCCGCCACCCAAAAAGCGTATTGTGCGCTCAAAGGCGTACGCTCATTGGTTTCCATCTGATTTAATGCAACACCAGCCTTTGTTAAAATTTCTTCTGTTGGCAACCCTGAACGACGAATCGCTTGGTAGCCTAATCGCAATACAACCGATGCATCCGTTAGCTGACCCACGCTAGAACCTTCCTTGTATGTTCTTCATTTATACATAAAACATTAAAATTAGATTAACTGCGATTGACCGAACTGACAACAACTTATACAGTTTTTTTGTTGAAAATATTTATTCCTCTTGTTCGCTTATTTTACTGACAGATGATCAGGCAACCGCCCATTCCGCCTTGTTTTATGCAAAAAAATTGACTATAATTTGCGCCTTTCCAATTTATTCATTCAGGTAGGCTATGGCCAATAAAGAGGAACTCATCGAGTTCGAAGGCGTTGTCACCGAGACGCTTCCTAATACTATGTTTCGTGTACGTTTAGAAAACGGTCATGAAGTGATTGCTCACATCTCTGGTAAAATGCGTAAACACTATATTCGTATTTTGACTGGCGACAGTGTTAAAGTAGAAATGACACCTTATGATTTGTCTAAGGGTCGTATCACTTATCGTGCGCGCTAAGTTTTAGCGAAGCGAAAAAGCCACTTTTTAAGTGGCTTTTTTAATGTCTGCACTCAGACTAAACGTTATACATCGACTGTATTTAAACCAACAATCAAACTATAATTAAATGAGATAACAACCTAATACGCCAAAACAATAATGAAGACGACTTCAACGAAGCTCGCTATTTTACTGTTCCCAATGCTATGTGTTGCTTGTGCCACAACAAGCCAAACGCAGCTCAAGCAAACCTTACAACACTATATCGGACAATCGTCACATCAAGTTCAAAATCAACTCAACCTCAATAGCATGGGCTATAAAGTGCTCGGTGCTCCTGTACATACCCCAGAGAAACTGACCTACACTCTGTTACGTAATATGCCTATTCCGATGGGAACCCCCAATCTTGGAACCAGTGTCAGTATGGGTGCGCCCATTCCAACACCTTACAGCGGTAGCCTGAATATTGAAATGAAATGCAACATTGAGTTCAGACTGCATGATGATCTTGTGGAATCTATTCACTACGTCGGCAAAGCATGTTAACAGCTATGTTATGTTGAGCCATCTATATACCGTTTATCTCAAATTACTCGAAGCATACTCAAACGAACGTTCAGATATACAATACTAAAAGGGTCTTTCTCTGCTTAGGGGATGATCATGAAGCCCTTTATTGTCAGTTTCTTTAGTTCCATCTGCTTTCTACTGCTTCAAGCTTGTGGCAGTTCTCCAACGCAACACCAGACCGTCGTTTCACCCGCTAAAATTGCGCTCCCAGACTATTTAGAACAATATATCGGCCAAGATGTATCGAGCATTCGGCGCGAACTCAACTTACGTCAACTCGGTTATGAAACTTTAGGTGCGCCGATTCAAACACCAAACCAACTCAGTTACACCATTGTCAGGCGCATTCAAATTCCAACCCCTATGCCCACTATGCGTAGTGACAGCAGTGTCGGTGCGATTCCTATTCCCACACATACACCATTTTATGATGTTCAGTTAGAGTGCCAAGTCCACTTTTTATTAAAAGATAATATTGCACAATCAATTCAATATCGAGGCAAAGCCTGCAAAGGTTATTAAATTTTGGGCATAAAAAAACGCAGCGGATGGCTGCGTTTTCAAATTGTTTTGGCTTAGTTCAGTGCAGCCACAACCGCCTGCCCCATTTCCGCAGTACCCACTTTGCTCATGCCTTCAGACATGATATCAGCGGTACGCAAGCCTTGATCTAGGACATTGCCTACTGCATCTTCAATCGCTTGAGCAGCAGCTTCTTCACGGAAGGTATAACGCAACATCATAGCTACCGAAAGAATAGTGGCTAATGGGTTGGCAATATTTTGTCCTGCGATATCGGGCGCCGAACCATGACATGGCTCATACATCCCTTTCGCATTTTCATCTAAGGATGCTGATGGCAACATCCCAATTGAACCTGTCAACATCGCGGCTTCATCAGACAAGATGTCACCAAATAAGTTACCTGTCACAATCACATCAAACTGTTTAGGCGCGCGCACCAACTGCATTGCAGCATTATCAACATACATATGCGACAAGTTAATGTTTGGATAGTCAGCTTCTTTCATCGCCGTTACGGTTTGCTTCCAAAGTTCAGTCACTTCAAGGACGTTGGCTTTATCAACAGAACAGACTTTTCCGCCACGTAAACCAGCCATTTCAAAAGCCACTTTCGCAATACGCTTAATTTCAGACTCAGCATAAACGTCGGTGTTAAAACCTTGTTTTTCACCATTCTCAAGTTCACGAATACCCCGTGGCTGACCGAAGTAAATCCCGCCTGTTAATTCACGAACAATAAGAATATCAAGACCCGCTACAATCTCAGGCTTTAAGCTTGATGCATCTGCCAATTGCGGATACAAAATAGCTGGACGTAAGTTCGCGAATAAATTCAATTCACTACGAATTTTTAACAAACCACGCTCTGGACGGATCGAACGCTCAATGTTATCCCATTTCGGACCACCCACTGCACCAAGTAAAATCGCGTCTGCATTTTTGGCTTGTACTGCAGTCACATCTGGATAAGGTGAACCGTGCGCATCAATGGCAGCCCCACCGAGTAGGCCCTGTTCCCACGTTAAACCTAAATTGAATTGATCATTGACTCGTGTAAGTACCTGCTCTGCGGCTTTTACAATTTCAGGACCAATGCCGTCACCAGCCAAAATCAAAATATGTTTAGACATGAAATATTCCATTGTTGGTGAGTTCTGACTCACACGATTAAAGTTTTTGTTCTACAAACTCGCCCAAGCCATTTAAGACATTGTAAGGTTTGCAAAAACGACGAATTGTTCTTTGGTTTTGCTTTAAATCGACACACAAAGGGTCAGGTGCAGACATATTCAACAAGCTTCCCTGATGTCGACTGCGTGCACGGAACATTCTAAAGGTGTAGCGTTCCGCAGGCTTAAAACGATGAATCACATGCAGCGTTTCAGCGCGATCGACCGAAACAGGATAGAAGCGAATCACCAGTTCATGTTGCCCCGCTGGCACTGACAGAAACAAGGCATTCGCTTCATTCAAATCATCTCGTTTTAGACGCACGACCTTCTCGCGAATTGCCTCACGGCTGACGCGATGATTGTCTGCATTCACAATTTTGATCTGATTCCATCGTTCAAATTCGCAATTCACCGTACCGGTACAGTAAAGCTGCGCATTATTTTTACTCGCTGGGGTATCCTGAATCCGCTTTATGCTTGCCGTATTCATACTTTGGCAGGCAGTTAATGTTCCCACCAACGCCAGTAGAGCGATACGACTGTAACTCGTCACCATTGTTCAAGCCCAACCTTTACCAGTAGCAAAACGTTTAAAATTCTTTTGCTCGATATTAACAAGAGATGGACCCAAGCACTAGATGCATCGAATTTTCAATTAAGCATGAATTTCAGCAAACACCCACGGACGAGATGCTTTGGTCTTTTCTTCATAGGCTTTGATGTCATCTGCAACCTGTAAAGTTAACCCAATATCATCCAAACCATTTAACAAACAGTGCTTACGAAACGGATCGACTTCAAATGTGAAGGCTTCACCCGATGGTGTACGCACTTCTTGCGCATCCAAATCAATCGTCAACTGATAGCCTTCTGTTGCTGCACACTCTTTGAAAAGTTGGTCAACAATTTCTTCAGACAAAATCACAGGTAACATGCCATTTTTGAAACTATTATTAAAGAAAATGTCGGCATAGCTGGGTGCAATCACAGTACGGAAACCATATTCTTCCAATGCCCACGGCGCATGTTCGCGGCTTGAGCCACAACCAAAGTTCGCCCGAGAAATTAAGATACTGGCCCCTTGGTAACGTGGCTGATTCAATGCAAAATCAGGGTTTTTAGGACGTTTAGAATTGTCTTGTCCTAAAAAACCTTCATCTAAATAACGCAACTCATCAAATAAGTTTTCACCAAAACCCGTGCGCTTAATGGATTTCAAAAACTGTTTTGGAATGATCAAGTCTGTATCGACATTGGCACGGTCTAAAGGTGCAACGATACCCTGTTCAACGGTATATTTTTTCATGTCTATGCTCCCAAGCCCGAATTAAAATGAACGCACATCGACAAAGTGACCTGCAATCGCTGCTGCGGCTGCCATTGCTGGACTCACCAAGTGCGTACGACCGCCATTGCCCTGACGACCTTCGAAGTTACGGTTAGAGGTCGATGCACAGTGCTCACCAGGTTGTAATTTGTCTGCATTCATTGCTAAACACATTGAACAACCTGGCTCACGCCATTCAAAACCTGCTTCAATCAAAACTTTGTCTAAGCCTTCAGCTTCTGCTTGAGCTTTGACTAAACCAGACCCTGGAACCACCATGGCTTGTTTAATGGTACTTGCCACTTTTTTGCCTTTAGCCACTTCTGCTGCGGCACGAATATCTTCAATGCGCGAGTTGGTACATGAACCAATAAAGACACGGTCTAACTGAATATCTGCCAACGCCTGACCTGCGGTTAAACCCATGTAGTTATAAGCACGCGTCCAATCATTGCGTTGCACTTCATCTTTGGCTTGTTCTAAAGTTGGTACAGCTTGAGTCACTGGAATCACCATTTCAGGCGATGTACCCCAAGACACTTGTGGCTCAATCTCTTCACCTTGCAATACAACTACTGTGTCAAAATGCGCGTCTGCATCCGAATGTAAGGTATTCCAATATGCAACAGCAGCATCCCACTGTGCGCCTTGTGGTGCATATGGACGGTCTTTGACATAGGCAATGGTTTTGTCATCGACAGCAACCATACCTACACGTGCACCGCCTTCAATCGCCATATTACACACCGTCATACGACCTTCAATCGACATATCACGGAACACTTGACCACCAAACTCGATGGCATGACCTGTACCGCCTGCAGTACCAATTTTACCGATGATGGCTAAAACCACGTCTTTCGGTGTTACGCCCTGACCCAATTGACCATCAACACGCACCAACATGTTTTTCATCTTCTTTTGAACCAAGCATTGGGTTGCCAATACATGCTCCACTTCAGATGTACCAATCCCGTGCGCCAAACAGCCGAATGCACCATGTGTTGCCGTATGAGAGTCTCCACAGACCACAGTCATACCCGGTAAAGTCAAACCTTGCTCAGGCCCGACCACGTGAGCAATACCTTGACGGACATCATTAATGTCGAACTGCACCACATTAAAGGTTTTACAGTTGTCGTCTAAGGTTTGAACTTGGATACGTGAAGTATCATCTTCAATACCTGCTATTCCCTCTGAACGCTCTTTGGTCGATGTTGGAACGTTATGATCAGGGGTTGCTACATTCGCACTTAAACGCCATGGTTTACGACCCGCAAGTTGTAAACCTTCAAAGGCTTGCGGAGAAGTCACTTCATGTAATAAATGACGGTCGATATAGAGTAAAGCCGAGCCATCGTCGCGTTGTTTTACTAAGTGGTCATCCCACAATTTGTCATACAATGTTTTTGCTTGTTGGTTTTCGCCTGCCATGTCGATTGACTCCACTGGACTGGGTAATTCTTTCATTAAAATCGATTATAGCGACGATTTCACATAAATCTAATTTATCATTTTTATTAATTTAGAAACTTTTTGGAATTATTTTAAATTCATACCTCTTTGTTTCAATCCCTTTGATGACAAGCTCTCACCGCTGGTTTTAATTCAAGCCCTATACGCCTATTTATCAACTTGTTGTAGGCCTCACAGTATATTTCCCTGCTCAGCCATGCAAGGTTTATCTTCCCTAGTTAGACCAATACTTTTTAAGGCTCTCTTCATTGATCTGAATAAAAAGAAAGCGACCTATTCATAAGCTAAAGAGTAAAATCTACAGAAGTTTGTTTTCTCAAGTCAAACATTCCAAACAATCGACTACGTCACCTTACATTCAAAAACCCAATCATGAGCAATCAAAATTTCATTTTGACTTTATTAATGATAATAATTACTATTTACAAGTGAAAGACATTATTGAGAGGGTATTTATCATGGCGAACATTCAGAAATTTGTAGCGAACAATCAGCGCATATTCAAAAAAACCCTAAGCTATTACATCATGCACATTACTGTGGCCATGATTGTGGCTTACTTTGTCACAGGTAACTTATGGATGGCGGTCACCCTCAGCTTATTAGAACCAACCGTTCAAGCCTTCGCATTCTTTTTCCATGAACGTATTTGGGAGAAAAAGAACCGTACCACCGAAGAAAATATTCCCGCTTAAGCCTTTATATCAAGCACCCTCTCAACTCTCCAAAGATCACATCAAGTGATTTTTTTTTATTTCAGTCCAGACCAAATAACCTACTATTAATTTTAAAGATCGCAATTCATATAAAATTATTTTATAATTTAATTATACTTTCATAACTAGATTATCCTTATGAATCTTGCAGCCTTCGAAGCTTTTGTAAAAGTCATGGAAACCGGCTCTATTTCTTTAGCCGCAGATCAGCTCTTCATTACGCAACCTGCTGTAACCAAACGTATTCATAGTTTAGAAGAATATTTTGGTGTGAAACTGTTTGAGTCTGCGGGTCGTGGTGTACAAGCCACACATGCCGCGCATTCACTGCTGCCTAAAGTTAAAAACTGGCTCAATGAACTGGGTGACATTCATCATACCTTGAGTCATGAACAAGGCATGGTCCAAGGCAAACTCAAAATTGGCACCAGTCACCATATTGGTTTGCATCACTTGCCGAGCCATTTACGTAGCTATGTGCAAAGCTTTCCAAATGTCACATTAGATGTGCACTTTGTTGACTCCGAGCAAGCGCATGAAAAAGTACTGGCGGGTGATTTGGAATTGGCATTTTTAACCCTACCGCCTAAACTCGATGAACGTTTGCAATACGTCACCATTTGGGAAGATCCTTTGGTTTTTGTAGCAGCACCGTTTCATCCGCTGGCACAAATGCAAAACTTACAACTCGAAGACCTGATTCAATACCCAAGTTTATTGCCTGCATCACAAACCTATACCAGCCAAATCACCTTGGCAGAGTTTGAAAAACAAGGGCTGAAACCTAAAATCACCATGAGCAATAATCCACTCGAATCGATTCGTATGTTGGCATCGATTGGACTGGGCTGGTCAGTGCTTCCAAAAACGATGATTAACCAAGACCTACAGCAGTTGAATGTGAAGTTCGAAATGAACCGTCAACTCGGTATGGTTTGGCATCCGGGCAGAACCCAATCTCGTGCGGTGCAAGAACTGATTGCAATGATGAACTAAGCTTTACAGGCATTAAAAAACCATCCACAAGGATGGTTTTTTATTTTGCGCGAGCGAATTAAGAAGCACTAATAGCCAGTGCAACCAGCCCAAGCCAAATCACCAGCAAGATCGAACCTGCTACGATATTTGTACCCCCACGATTTTCTAATTCCGTATTGACGTTGCTATTTCCAAATTGGCGAATTTTGGCAATCTGCTGATCGACATGATGCTTATACGAGGTCTTCCCAAACATTCCAAATGCTACGGCCAAGCCAATATTTGCACCAGAACTTTCAATCCCCAAAAGTATTTCAACCATCCCTATGACCACAATCAAACCAATGGCCATAAAGCCATAACTGTAGATTTTTCGATAAAATAACCAGACCACACCTAAGAAAAAGGCGGCAATATTAAAACCTGCATATTGTTTCCTTGGCGTGATTTTTTCAAATTGAGCTTGATAGTAAGACTCATATTTCACACCTATAAACAGGGCACGATCTTGTTCCAATTGATTAACTGAAGCTACAGAGTCTAAAGACGTAGAGTCAGGAAAAGCTTGATGATCGAGAGACATAAATTTCTACTTTTATCTTATTTTTATCAAGAGAGGCAAAGCTTCGATGCTCAGCCTCTTTGAGTTCTACTTATTTTTGGATCAGTGAATCTTCATGCAGGGATTCATTCAACTGGTCTACAATAATGGCCCATTCACCGTCCGATTTAATTTTTTCTGCCAAAAACTGACGTTGCGCTTCAGTCCAATACTCTGCGTCAACAATCGTGGTTTGTGCATTGAGCTGATGCGTTACAATAAACAAGGCGATGGCCTCTTCACTCGCATCTAAACCGAGTTGCTCAAACAGGTGGGTCATTCTTGGTCGTACACTCATATTTTTCTCCACGCTTATGTTCTAATTTTTCATAGTCAAAATAGTTTTAGCCAAGGTTCAACATAGCATATTTGGTTAATTTGCCAAGATCAGCCCACCTATAGCCCGATATTTTATTATCGCTTTACGCACTTTTCATTTTTGACATCGATGCCTTTCAAATAAAAAAGACTGCCCGAAAGCAGCCTTTTCAAACAACTAAAGACAGATACTTAAATCGACCAGTCTTGGATTTCCCATGCCTGCTCTTTAGCCAATGCTTCTAGGCGGTCATCTGGATTGACGGCAATGGCATGGTCAGCGTATTCCAGTAAAAAGCGATCATTGATGGAATCTGAATACGCCCAAGACTCGCTAACATCACGCCCTGCAAGCCATTGATCTAAACGCGTCAATTTGCCTTTTTGATAGCATGGTGTATTGATCACTTTGCCCGTGTATTTACCCTCAACCACTTCAGCATTGGTCGCAATAATTTCACTAATCCCAAATTCACGAAAAATCGGTGCCGTAATAAAATCAGAGGTTGCGGTAATGCCAACCAAAACATGTCCAGCATCGCGGTGTTTTTCAATGGCTGCAAAACCTTCAGGACGCATTTGCGGGCGAATCACTTTGTGCATGAACAGCTCATGCAGTTCAGTGAGGTAGGCATTGTCATGTTGAGTCAAAAATTCAAACACAAATTCATTATAGGCAATCGGGTCGAGCTGCCCTGCTTTGTAGTCTTCATAAAATTTATCGTTCATGGCGCGATGGCGAACTGGGTCGACCAAGCCTTCATTCACCAAAAACTCTCCCCAAGAATGATCTGAATCAGTGTTTAACAAGGTGTGATCGAGATCAAATAGCGCCAATTTCATGAAAATACTCGTAAAAACTGAAATTTAAGAAAAAATTTGTAAATCTATCTCCGCTAGTCGATAGAAATTCGTTAAGATCATAGCAATTTTAACATTTTTAAACTTTGCTTTTTTCGAGTTGGATACAGAAATAAAAATCCCCGATCGCAAAGTCATAAATTACACAATATTTAGGTAGCCAAATGATCGATTCGGAAGGTTTCCGACCCAATGTCGGGATCATTTTGGCAAACGAGTTTGGACAAGTTTTATGGGCAAAACGCATTGGACACAATGCTTGGCAATTTCCACAAGGAGGTATCCAATATGGAGAAACCCCTGAACAGGCACTTTATCGTGAGCTGAGAGAAGAAGTTGGCTTACTGCCCGAACACGTCCAAATTGTAGCGCAAACTAAAGGTTGGCTGCGTTATCGTTTGCCGCACCGATACATTCGTACAGATTCCGATCCCGTATGTATTGGACAAAAACAAAAGTGGTTTTTACTCAAACTCACTGCTCCCGCTCAGAACATTCGTTTGAATTTGTCTGATCCGCCTGAGTTTGACCAATGGCAGTGGGTCAGTTATTGGTACCCGCTGGGGCAAGTTGTGAATTTTAAACGCGATGTATACCGCAAAGCGATGGTGGAGCTGTGCAATCAGCTCCCTCAAAAAAAGCCTTAAAAAATCTAGACGTCCTACAGATTTTTTAAGGATCTCTTGTTATAAATAAGTTGGACGCACATTATTTTTGGAGTAGACGCGATGTCGAATATGCAACTGGATACCCTTCGACGCATTGTACAAGAAATCAATGCGTCCACCAGTTTGCATGAATCACTCGACATTATGGTCAACCATGTGGCGGAAGCCATGCATGTTGATGTTTGCTCCATCTATTTACTCGACGAACGCAATCAACGTTATTTGTTGATGGCATCGAAAGGTTTGAACCCCGATTCGGTCGGCCATGTTTCACTGCATACCAGTGAAGGCTTGGTCGGTCTGGTGGGGCAACGTGAAGAAATCGTCAACCTTGACAATGCACCGAAACATGAACGTTTTATGTACTTACCTGAAACAGGTGAGGAAATTTATAACTCGTTTCTCGGTGTACCGGTCATGTACCGCCGTAAAGTCATGGGCGTGCTCGTGGTGCAAAACAAAGAGTCGCAAGACTTTAGTGAAGCTGCGGAATCATTCCTCGTCACGCTCTGTGCTCAGCTTTCAGGGGTCATTGCGCATGCGCATGCGGTGGGCAATATCGATGTATTTCGTAAACCCAGCAATCTACCTGCCTATAAAACCTTCCAAGGTGTCCCGGGTTCAGGTGGAATTGCATTAGGGCGTGCCGTCATTCTCTATCCCCCTGCGGATTTGGCGGCTGTCCCTGACCGTGAAGCCGATGACATCAGTGAGGAATTAGAACTGCTTGATCGTGCCCTGACCTCAGTGCGTGATGAAATCAAATCACTTGATGACAAAATGCAAGATGCCCTCATGGCGGAAGAGCGCGCCTTGTTTAGCGTGTTCTTACGCATGTTGGATGAAAATGCGCTGCCAGCGGAAATTAAAGAACAAATTCGTGATGGTAACTGGGCACAAGGTGCGGTGCGTATCGTCATCGATAATCACATCGATCTGTTTGAACAGATGGAAGATGACTATCTCCGTGAACGTGCCGCGGACTTAAAAGATCTCGGGCGACGGATTTTGGCCTATTTGCAAGAAGCCGACTCCAGCCACCGTGAACTTACCGATGAAAGTATTCTGATTGGAGAAGAAATCTCAACCGCAGCCTTGGTTGAACTGCCAGTCGATAAAATTGCAGCCATCGTAACTACCGAAGGCGCCATGAACTCGCATATGGTGATTGTAGCGCGCGCACTCGGTATTCCAACCGTTGTTGGTGTCACTGAACTGCCAATTAATACCCTCGATGATGTGGAAATGATAGTCGATGCGCACCAAGGGCGTGTGTTCATTAATCCACCTCGCCGTTTACGTAGTCGCTATAAAGAAATTCAAAAAGAAGAAGAACTGATTGCCAAAGATTTAAAACAGTATGAAACTAAAGATGCCATCACCCCTGATGGTGTCGCAGTCAAACTGTTCGTCAATACTGGCTTGATGATTGATGTGGTCCGTGGTGTACAACGCGGTGCCAAAGGCGTTGGTCTATATCGCTCTGAAATTCCGTTCATGCTACGTGATCGCTTCCCGGGTGAAGAAGAACAGCGTGCGATTTATCGTCAACAGTTGAGTCACTTCGCCAACAAACCTGTGGTGATGCGTACCCTCGATATCGGTGCAGATAAGGACTTGCCTTATTTTTCAATTGAGGAAGAAAACTCAGCATTGGGCTGGCGCGGCATTCGCTTTACGCTCGACCACCCTGAAATTTTTTCTTCGCAAATTCGTGCCATGCTCAAAGCCAGTATTGGTCTCAACAACCTACACATTCTACTGCCGATGGTAACCAGTGTCAGTGAAGTAGAAGAAGCGTTGTATTTACTGGAGCGTGACTGGGTCGCGGTACAAGAAGAAGAACAGGTCAAAATCACCAAACCCAAAATCGGGATCATGGTCGAAGTACCAAGTGTCTTATTGCAGATTGAAGAGTTTGCCGAGTTGGTTGACTTTTTCTCGGTGGGTTCAAACGACCTAACGCAATACTTACTGGCCGTCGACCGTAATAATCCACGTGTCGCCAATGTCTACTCTCATTTCCACCCTGCGGTTTTACGTGCACTCACCCGCTTAGTCAAAGAGTGTCATAAGTACAACAAACCGGTCAGTATTTGTGGGGAAATGGCGGGTGATCCTTTGTCTGCGATCTTACTGATGGCGATGGGCTTCAATACCCTATCAATGAGCTCAAGTAACATTCTGCGTGTACGCAAAGCCATTTGTCATATCCCAATGACGGATGCGGTCGAATTGTTAGATCGAGCGTTGAAAATGAGTAATCCACTCATCGTGAAAAGTCAGATGGAATATTATTTTAAAACCCATGGTTTAGCCGACATGGTCAAATCTGCAACGCGGATTGTGACGGCTTAAGAGTCTTAAGCCCAAAGAAGAGGCATTAAAAAAGGGAGATAATCATCTGAATATCTCCCTTTTTTATGCTTATCATAGCCTCGTTTTGCATTTTTCTTTCGGTCTACAAAAACTTGGCTTTGGTTAACTTCATGCATATGTTTAGCCACGAAGTTGTGAATCACAACTTTTGGCTCAGCTTTCTTCTTTGCCATTTTTTTCACCTTATTGATGTGATCATCTCACTGATGATGCGGTAGAAATTTTACGCCTTTTTGAACGTATTACAAGCCATTTTGGCTGAACCTATATCCCCAGCTCATGCACTATTTTTCAATTCAATTACAGGTTAAGGCAATGCTATATTTTGCACTGCCTTTGATCCATATGCTTAAAATATCGCTTAGACATAAAACTGTTCTAACAATAAAATCATCGCCATCAACATCATCAATGCCCCTGACACTCGACTGACCACTCTAGCTGCCTGCGGACGTGTGCCCAAAACTTTCTGCGCACTAAATCCAACCAAGAAATAAACAGCCGCACAACTCATGAGGTGAATCCCCGCCAATAAAACAATTTGTGACGTGGGTGACCAAGCCGCTCGCGGGTCGATAAAGGGCGGCAATAAAGCTAAAAATAGCAGCAGAACTTTCGGGTTTAAGCCACTTAAATAAACGCCTCGAATGTACCATGACTTTGAAGATGCAATGGCAACCTGATCGCTGCTAATACTCGCAGGACGCATCGACAGGCTCAGCCCCATCCACAGCAAATAAACAGCCCCAGCACCCGTGAGCACTTGAAGCAATACGGGCTGACTGGTCACCAATGTGCCCACACCCGCTGCAACAATCAGTGCCGCCATCAAATGCCCTGTTAATAACCCGGTTACCGCAGGCAAGACTCTTTTGCCCTGTATCCCGGATGAAATGGCATAGGCCCAATCTATACCTGGTGTCATCACAAACAGGATAGAAACACCCCAAAATGCAATCAAAATATTCAGTGACATCCCTTTCCTCTCTTATTCATCATCGTTTTTGAGGTTTAATCCAATCAAAACATGATCTGTATCAAATAATTTTGAAAGGATATCCTTTAGGCTCTAAAATGTGCTTTCAAATATTTGTGCAATAACGCCTAAAAAGGGGAGATTCTTCCACATGGATAAAATTGATAAGAAGATTCTTGCTGAACTACAAGCCGATGGTCGTTTATCTGTTACGGAGTTGGCGCATAAGGTAGGGCTTAGCCTCTCTCCCTGTCACCGTAGAGTCAAAGCCTTAGAAGATACAGGTATTATCAAAGGCTATCGCGCACAGTTGGATATCTCCCAGCTTGGCTTGAATTTCTCCACCATTGTTTTTGTGACGCTCAAAAATGGCGATAAAGATTCGGTACAAAGTCTTGAAGACGCGATTCTTAAGATTCCTCAAATTGTGAAAGCGCAGCGACTTTTTGGTGACCCCGACTATTTGCTGCATGTCGTGACCTATGACTTAGAAAGTTATCAAAAACTCTATGATGAGCACTTGTCAGCACTGCCAAATGTGCAACGTCTCATCTCTACCATGGTGATGAAAAATATTATTTCCAATCGTAGCGTCTTGTTCTAACAAGAATATGCTCTAGGGTCAGCTAAACATCTGTAATTGATCTGTCTTTTTCTGAATGGCCTCGCGATTTCAAGAAAATCTGTCCTGCTCGGTGCTAAAAAGTCCTTGTTAATGAATGATGTTCAACAAAATCGAGAAGCCTCGCTTCAATAAAAAGAAAGTGATTAGCACATATTCTAAATTGAAGCGTGAATCATATTATTTCTCACCATTTTTTTGTTTGCTTCCCTTGATAAAAGCGCTAGATTAAATCTTAATCACAGACAAAATAAGAGCATCGCCATGCCACTCGGAAAAGACAAAGATGCAACCATTGTGGTCAAAGATACGCCAGACCAAGAAAAGTATGAGTTTCTAAAAGAAAAAATTCGTTATAAGCAGGCCTTGCGCGAAAACTCCAAAAAAATTGACCACCAAAAAGTCCGATTAAACATCCAAGCGGATGCACTGCCAAGCAAAACCTTTTTTATTATGAATGCCTTGGCTGCCGTTATTGCAGGCTATGGACTGCTGTCCAACTCTGCTGCGGTGGTGATTGGCGCGATGTTGGTTGCCATGATGCTGGGGCCGATTTCAGGCATTGCCTTGGCTTTAATTGATAACCGATGGCTGCTGTTTAAAACCGCGTTGTCGACCTTGTTACTTGGCGTTGCCATGATTTATAGCATTGGGATCATTTTAGGGCTGGTGAACTATGACCTACCTATGACCAATGAAATTTTATCGCGCACGCAGCCAACCATTTTGGATTTGATGATTGCTTTAGCAGGGGGTGCCGCAGGTGCTTTTGCCTCAGTATCCCCTCGCCTGTCTGTGGCCGTAGTGGGCGTCGCCGTTGCGACAGCCTTAGTTCCGCCCTTGGTGGCCAGCGGGATTTTATTTGCACATATGGAATGGAAAAACTCAGCCAATGCATTTTTACTGGCAGTGACCAACATCTTCGCCATTCAGATTAGCTCATCTTTAGTCCTTTGGATTGCAGGCTTTAGACGGGGTTCCACCGAAGAAGTGCAGAGTAGTGTCAAAGAGTTTCTCAAACGTAATGCTGTTAGCCTAATGTTCTTGGCACTTTTAGGGATTTATCTCTCACTCAACTTTTATGCGCTGCTCAATACACGGCTGTACGAAAGCAGTACCGAGGCGACCATTAGCACTGAGCTGAACCATGCCAATAATATTATTGATACCATCCAATACGATAAAAGAGATGATTTCACTTTAGTCCGTGTCTCTATCCGTGGAGATATTCCGCCTAGCCCAGCGCAAATTGCAGCACTCAATCAAAAGCTATTGCCAGACTTGAACGATAACCCAAGCATTGTTCAAGTCCGCTTTATTCCGATTGATATTATTCAGGCTGAAGACAGCCCCAACATCAAACTCGAACAAGATGAAGCACAAAAGCTTTCCGTACAATAAAGAGCTTTAAGCTACAAATGCTCTATGCAGTAGTCGTTCTACGTCGGGTTGTTTCATCTCAAGCATCCCGACAACCCGACCATGAAATGGACTATAACGGCTTTGAATAAAGCCATCAGCCACATAGTCTGGTGCATGCCGTTTCAGCAGGACTGCTTGTGCCAAAATCACTAAACGGCTGACCAAACTGCGCCCCATAAATTGTAGTTCTTCAGGTGTCTGTTGGAACAACTGAAATAGATTTTGCAGCTCTTGTTTCAACTGTTCATCTTGCATAGCCGTGGTAGCCAAATCTTGAAACAGGATTTCAATCGACTCTACATCACGGCTGATAGCACGCAGCACATCCAAACACATGACATTGCCTGAGCCTTCCCAAATGGTATTGACTGGCGCTTCTTTAAAAATACGCGCCATGATGCCGTTGTCGACATAGCCATTGCCACCAAAGACTTCCATCATCTCCCCTGTGAGTTCCACAGTACGTTTACATATCCAGAACTTCGAAGCTGGGGTCATAATGCGTTTCCACGCCACAGACAGCGCATCATCTACCTCATAGCAATGGGCCAAATGGAAACTCAACTGCATCGCCGCTTCCGTTTCTAAGGCTAAATCTGCCAGTACCGCTTGCATCAAAGGTTGCTGCGCTAAATGTTTGCCAAAAGCTTTGCGCTGACGGGTATAGGCAATACATTGCACCAAGGCCTGTCTAAGCATGGCAGTACTGCCCACCGAACAGGTCAAACGGGTATAGTTCGCCATTTCAATGATGGTTGGAATACCGCGTCCCGCCTCCCCAATCATAATGCCCCACGCCTCTTTAAATTCGACTTCGGAGCTAGAGTTACTTCGGTTGCCGACTTTTTCTTTTAAGCGTTGCACATGAATTGGATTCTTGGTGCCATCCTCTAGCCAGCGCGGCACAAAGAAACACGCCAAACCATCTTGTTCCGTCTTTGCCACCACCAAATGTGCATCACACATCGGTGCAGAAAAAAACCATTTGTGTCCTGTGAGTAAATAAGCTTGTCCGCGCCCCGACTCTGCGATTGGTACAGCCATGGTTTCATTGGCACGCACATCTGAACCACCTTGCTTTTCGGTCATGCCCATGCCCAGCCAAATCGATTTTTTTTGACTGATCGGCACATCACGTTCATCATATTCGGTTGAAAGTAACTTATCGCCGATTTTGGCCCACAGTTCAGGTTCGCGTTGAATCAGTGGAATACTGCCTAAGGTCATCGAATTTGGACATAAGTTTCCGCATTCCACTTGCCCTGCCAAATAAAAACGCGCTGCCCACTCGACCCATTTTGAGGATGAATTGGGATGATTAAACGGATGTGCATGAGTATCGAACTGACGATTTAACCCCATCCATTTATGCCATGCAGGATGAAACTCGATAAAGTCTTTACGGCGTCCGCGCGCATCGAAGGCGTGTAAAATAGGCGTATGCCTATTGGCGAGCTCAGCATAGTCATAATATTCCGCTGAACCAACAACTTTGCCCATCTCTGTGAGTCTTGCCTGATCCTGACTACCATAACGAGTGAGAATTTCTTTTAAAACGGTATCGGTTTCAAACAAGTTGTAATTTTCCAGTTCATCAAATTGATTGCTGATTTGATGGGTCATCCATGCGGTATTCATATCACTTTGCTCTTGTTATGCTGTGCTTTTCATTTCAGTATAGAGAAAAATTGTGTCTGCCATGTTCAGCTTTGTGCTATGAAGAATCCTGAGATCCAAGTCCGCCGTAGACCGCGCCAGTCGCGAGCCAAGCTCACCCAAGAAGCTTTGCAAGAAAGTTTTGTTCGGCTTTTGCATGAGCGCCATGCGCACGAAATTACCATTCGGGAAATTACCGATGTGGCGGGTGTCGGTTTGGGTACCTTTTATGAGTACTTTTCAAAGAAGGAAGATTTGGTTGCATTGACCATTCACCAGCATGTGAAAACTAATGCGGAGCAGCTAAAAAGTTATGCACAAAGCCTGATGGAGTTATCCACAAAATTGAGTTTTGAGGACTATTTACAGCAAATTATTCACTTTCAGCTTGAGCAGATTCAGGCTCGACAGTTTCTCTGGGCACAGACTTTTCTACTGGAACGGCAGGTTTCAAACATTGAAAGCTATCGAAAGAGTTATGAAATGATGGTGCAGATGTGGCGCAGCATCCTTGAGCCTTATATTGAAGATGAAGTGCAACTCAAGCGAATCAGTTTAAATGTACAGCGGGTGTGTTATGGCTTTGTGTCGCAGACTTTGTTGGTCGAGCCTGAGTTTGAGGAGTGGGTAATGTTGGAAGGAGATATTCTTCAAAGTTTAGGAAAACTTAAGTTTGAATAAAAATAGCTTTTTTTAACTTAAAGATCCTTTTTGATTGGCAAAACATAACTAAACTGCTTACAAAAAATACTATTTGTCTAAAAATTGCTTTCCCATGATTTTCTGTGCTTACCTTTAAATTATAAATTACTGATATATAAAATAATATTTAAATTAGGTTCATATAAGCCCTATTATCTAAAATGGAATCAATATTTCAGGGTATTCCTTGGAATTTTGTATCGTTTAATTCTTATGGTTGAATAACAATATCGTTAAAAAATTATAAAAAATAAATGAAAGCATTAATCACAGTAGGTTGTAAAACAGATCATGGTTGAATCATTGTTTTAGGTGACTCATCTTTTTTAGTCGAAGGTAAGGCAGTACATCTTGATGGTATGACTCATTTTTGTCCTAAATGTAAAGTTCAATCACGTGCAATAGCTTCTAATCAAGGTTTTATGGTCGTGGGTGGAAAAAGCATTGTTGCTGTTGGTGATACCTCTAGTTGTGGATCAAAATATTTAAAAATTTCTGATTTAGCTGTGATGAGTAGTGGGACTAGTAGTCCAAAAATTGTATCTAATAATACTAATAGTTTTGTAGCTGAACCTAATTTTAAATACGGAAAAAAATTTGTACTACAGGATGAGTTAACAGGAGAACCTTTAGCTAATGTATGTTATGAAATATATATGAATGGTGAAACTTTCCACGGTAAAACGGATAAAGAAGGGTTGATATACGCTGAATTATCAGGAGACTTTCCCTTGGGAGATTCTAGGCAGCCAACTTATAAAAGTCTTCGGCCATTTGATTTGGTGTCTTAAAACCCAAACCCTTTTGAATTCTTCGATGATTATAAAATAACTCAATGTATTTTATAATATCTGCTTTGGCTTCTTCTCTGGTTTGATAGTTGTAATGATGCACTAACTCATTTTTCAGTATTCCCCAAAAGCTTTCAATCGGTGCATTATCGTAACAGTCTCCGCGCTTGCTCATTGAACCTTGAAAACCATATTGCTCAAGTATATTTCGATATTCATGGCTGCAATATTGACTTCCTCTGTCTGAATGCACAATCAGTTCTTTGGTTGGTTTTTGATTGTGAATAGCCATATTTAGCGCATTACAAACAAGCTGTGCTGTCATGCGCTCATTTAAGCTATAGCCAACCACTTGCTTCGTGTAAAGGTCTTTTACCGCTGCTAAGTACAGCCATCCTTCAACAGTCCATATGTACGTAATATCACTTGACCATGCTTGATTTGGTCTAGTCATTGAGAATTGTTGCTCCAGCAGGTTTTCATAGATCGCTCGATTATGGTCACTATTCGTAGTCCTTTTAAAACGCTTGTGTCGCTTACAATACAGGTGGTTCAGCGCTTTTATCTGACGTACAGCGTACATACTCATTTTTATGCCCTGAGCTTGTAAGTATTTGGTTAATCGAATATAACCATAACTCTGCTTTGTCTCCTCATGGGCTATTTTCACCAATATCGTCTGTTGATTTCGTTGAATCGTTCTTTTGCTCACGCCTCTCTTGAGCCAATCATAAAAACATGAAACTGAAACATGAAGTAATCGAGCCATTAAGGTAATTGGAAAAGAATATCTTTTTTGTTTCATATAGGCGTACCTTACTGACTTTCTTTGGCAAAGTACGCTGCTGCCTTTTTTAAAAATTCACGTTCCATTTCAGCTATTTTGAGCTGTTGTTTGAGTTTTTTATTTTCTTCGAGTAGAGCGTTTAGATCAGGTGAATACTGTTTTGTACCTGCTAAAGTTCCAGCCTTTGCTTTGGTATTCCAATTTGAAAGAGTTTGCATTGAAATGCTAAGTTGTCTGGCTGTTTCCGAGACATTGCCTTGATTGGCTTCAATTAATTTGATGGCTTCAGCTTTAAATTCTGTGGTGTAAGTCTTGTGTTTCTTGCTCATGGTAAACTCCTGATGAGTGTGTTTAGTTTACCAAGTTAAAACCTCCTGTTTTTTCAGCACACATCAGGTTTACTCATTTTATTACTAGTGAAACAGAAGAAGAACTAGAAATAAGAATAATTTTAGAGGATCATGAACATGGCGAATAGAGTAACAGGCAGAGGAAATCCTAAAAATACTGTTTTAAAGAGTATAACTTCTAAATTACAAAAAATAGATGCAGAGATGAAAAATCAAGCTGCTACTATTATTAAAGTCGGAAGTAAAAGACTGTTAACTTCTGGTGAAATAGCTATGTCTCGCCTGATTTTTAAAGATGCAATTGATTACTCTAAGGTCTGGATACATTTAGGTGGCTTAATACATACAAAAACAGGTAATGCCATGACGCCTGCTGGGGAAATCTATTTACCGAAAGATGATTACTTAAAAACACCTGACTATAGCAAAGCTACAGGTGAAAACCGTCATTGGTTTATTCATGAAATGGTACATGTTTGGCAATATCAAATGGGGACATCAACTGGTTGGCTTGGGATAAAACAATTATGTAAAGGAGGATATACTTCGGAGGTCAATTCTGTTGACTCGGACAATGAGTTAGAAGCCTATGACACGGACTTAGGAGGTCGAGATTTAAATAAAAAATTTCAAGATTTTAACTTTGAACAACAAGGTAGAATTATTGAGTTTTGGTTTGATGCTTGTTATTTACAAAAAGTTAATCCCAAACGGGATCATCATCAAAAAAGTTTACAATTATTAGGCTATGTTGAGAAAATATTAAGAGATTTTTTACTTAACCCCTCAAATAAAAATTTATTACCGAAATCGTGATTATGAAAAAAATAATATATAGTTTTGTAGCAATGGTGCTTATAGGTTGTAATCAGCAGAGTCGAGATCTTAATACAAAAATTATTAATGATAATTTATGTCTTTTCACGAATGAATCTAAAGATTATGGAAAAGATAATTTTCTAGTTCATTTTGCAAAAATTGACTTTTCTAAAGAATATCAAAGTGAATATGAAAAATCTTACTCAAAAACAGACTTACCTATTAGTGAAAAAAATTGTATAGCTATCCCATTAGATAAGTTAGAAAAAAATTTAGCTTATACAATTACTTTAAGCACTATTAATAAGTCATTTAACTCTCAAATTTGTATTTTAGAAAATAACAGCGGTATTAGTATTAAACAGGTAGAGGCTGGAAAAAGCACATGTGAATAACTCCTATCGCATTAATCCACTTTAAAATTAACATAATTCACGCCATACAAAATTTAATAATATCAATATATTGCAATCTAAAAAACCGTCCTAAAGGACGGTTTTTTATTTCAATTAAACTACTTGACGTCAAAACGGTCAGCATTCATTACTTTCACCCAAGCTGCAACAAAGTCTTTTACAAACTTCTCTTTGTTGTCATCTTGCGCATAAACTTCTGCATATGAACGTAAAATCGAGTTCGAACCAAAAACTAAGTCGGCACGTGTCGCCGTCCATTGGGTTGCCCCTGTCGCACGGTCTACAATTTCATAACGGTTTTTACCCACGGGTTTCCAGTTATATTTCATATCCGTTAAGTTCACAAAGAAGTCATTGCTCAATACCCCTACGCGAGCCGTCAACACGCCTTCTGCTGTACCTGCATAGTTAGTACCAAGCACACGCATACCACCGACGAGAACCGTCATTTCAGGCGCAGTCAAACCGAGTAATTGTGCGCGGTCTAACAACATTTCTTCAGGTTGTACACTGTAATCTTCTTTGACCCAGTTACGGAAACCATCATGCTTAGGGAGTAAATCTTCAAAAGAATAGACATCTGTTTGCTCTTGAGTCGCATCACCTCGTCCTGCAAGGAACGGAACTTTGATATTCACACCCGCAGCATGCGCCGCTTTTTCAACCGCTGCCGTACCGCCCAATACAATCAAATCAGCAATGCTGACTTTTTTCGCCAGACTCGCCTGAATTTCTTCAAGCTTCGCCAAAACTTTGGCTAAACGCTCAGGCTCATTGCCCACCCAGTCTTTTTGTGGTGCAAGACGAATACGCGCCCCATTGGCGCCACCGCGGTAGTCGGAACCACGGAAAGTCCGCGCACTATCCCAAGCAGTATTAATCAATTCAACCGAAGTTAAACCGCTATTTAGCAACTTCGCTTTTAAGTCTTCAATTTCAGCTTCAGACAAAACATAATCGACCGATGGAATTGGGTCTTGCCAAATCAGATCATCATTCGGTACATCTGCACCTAAATAGCGAGATTTTGGTCCCATGTCACGGTGAGTGAGCTTGTACCAAGCACGCGCAAACACTTCAGACAAGTAAGCTGGATCTGCATAAAAACGCTCTGAAATTTTACGGTATTCAGGGTCCATTTTCAGCGCCATATCGGCATCGGTCATCATTGGGTTGCGGCGTACATTCGGGTTATGTGCATCAACAGGTTTATCTTCCTCTTTGATGTTAATCGGTTCCCATTGTTTCGCACCCGCAGGACTGGTGGTTTTTTCCCATTCATAAGTGAACAGCAGATAGAAAAATTCGTTATCCCATTTGGTCGGGTGTGTGGTCCAAGCCCCTTCTAAACCACTGACCATGGTGTTCGCGCCATTGCCTGTACCTTCTGAGTTATGCCAACCGAGACCTTGGAACTCCACGTCTGCGCCTTCGACATCTGCCCCTAAGTTTTCGGCTTTACCATTTCCGTGCGCTTTACCTACGGTGTGACCACCCGCAGTGAGTGCTACAGTTTCTTCATCATCCATTCCCATACGGTCAAAAGTGACACGCATGTCTTGTGCAGTACGAAGTGGATCTTGGACGCCATCAACCCCTTCTGGATTGACGTAGATTAATCCCATTTGTACCGCAGCTAATGGATTTTCAAGCGATTTACGGTCTTGGTCATTGGCATAACGGTTTGCCGTTGGTGCCAGCCATTGACGCTCTTCACCCCAGTAAATGTCTTTTTCGGGTGCCCAAATATCTAGACGACCACCACCAAAGCCAAAGGTTTTCAGGCCTGCTTCTTCATAAGCTACAGTCCCAGCAAGAACGATTAAATCGCCCCATGAAATTTTGTTGCCATATTTACGTTTGATTGGCCATAGTAGGCGACGGCCTTTATCGGTGTTGACGTTATCAGGCCAACTGTTGAGGGGTGCAAAACGTTGGTTCCCTGTGTTAGCGCCGCCACGTCCATCTTGTTTACGGTAAGAACCCGCCAAGTGCCATGCGGTACGTACAAACATCCCAATGTAACTACCATAGTCAGATGGCCACCATTCTTGGCTGCTGTTGATGAGTTCACGGAGATCTTGTTTCACCGCTTCTAAATCCAATGATTTGAATGCAGCTGCATAGTCAAAATCAGGATCCATCGGGTTGGTTTTTTTATCGTGTTGCGACAGGATGTCGAGATTGAGCGCATTCGGCCACCAATCAGAATTATTGGTGCTGGCTAAACTCGTTTGTCCACCATCTTTCTGGTGAAATGGACAACCTGATGCTTGCATATTCTGTGTCATGTCGAGCTCCAAATTTGATCATCAAATTATGATTATCATGAACCGTTTAAAGTAATTATTACTGTTCTAACATAGCCCCTTTTGATGACAATCTAAAGCGAGTTTTAAGAATAAAAACAATCGGATTCTTCTATGTAAATATTTAAGAAAGAAAGAGTTTTAACTTTTCAACAAGATAAGATCCGATGAAAACACAGCAAAAAGAAAGGCTTTTTATACGAGGTTGATGGACATTTTCAATTGAATTTATCGATTAAAACTTAGACAAGCCTTACCAGCAATGAGCGCGGCTCAAATTGAGTAAAAATTAAACAAAAAAGAGGCATACTTTCGGTTTTTAGATTTTTTGAAAGATATTTTGGTGATGACTGTTTTGCCAGCCATCACCTGATCTTATACTTAAAGCGTTCATTACACGCTTAAACGTCGACCTTCTCTTAAGCAAACAAACGGATTCATCAGCTTCGAGCTATTTTTCATTGCCACTTTTAAGTCAATTTCAGGCTGTTCTCGGCTTTCATCAGTCAGCTGAAAAGTGCGATAGTGAATAGCCATCGAGCATTTGGCATGCAGGTCTTTATGCGCTTGAAAGGCATCTTGCGGATTCATATGCATATAGCGCATCAGCTCACGCGGTTCATACGCCCCGATGGGCAGTAATGCAATTCGCGGTGCGCCAAAACGCTGATGCAGCTCTTTAAAGTGCGGTGAATAGCCCGTATCGCCCGCAAAATAAGCATAGTCAGCGCCACAGTGAATATTAAACCCACCCCATAACGCACGGTTTTGATCACGCAGCCCACGGCCAGAACCATGCTGTGCTGGGGTATAGACCAGTTTTAAATCATGCAGACGCGCCGACTGCCACCAATCCATTTCCAATACTTGTAAGTGCTTGGGTAAATACCATCCATTGCCTAGCCCTGTGTAAATGGGCATGGCGAAACGCTCATACAACCAGTTCAGACTGGCAATATCCATATGGTCATAGTGGTTGTGGCTCAAGAGCACCGCATGAATGGTCGGTAAATCTTCCAAGGCTATGCCAGCAGGCATAACACGGCGAGGTCCCCGCCCTTGCTTCGGGCTGACATGTTCCGCCCATACAGGATCGGTCAATAAGTTATAGGGCCCAATTTGAAGTAATACCGTGGCATGACCCACAAACCACACCTGCCAATCCTTTAAATCGGCATGGGGCCGATCTTGCGGCAGGCTTTTTTTATCGGCATGAAAGTGTGCATACTCTTGTGCCAAATCCACATTCCATGTCGAAGATTTACGCTTAATCAGCCATTTTAGCAAGTCGCCTCGACTACGGCCCTCAGGTCGACGAACCGAATTGACAAAGCGAGTCCCGTTATAATGGTCGGAGTGTAGGAACTGAAATTCGGGCTGCCGCCATGTATGGGACATGGTATTTTCAGTCGGAATTTGATAATGGAGTTCAGTTGATTTTGGCTTCATTTAACGTCGTTATCTTTATTGCAATACACCAGTAACAGGACCAGTTTTGAAAACTGACCTCTACCTTAACCTATTCCAAGCGTCCTTGCATTCGCTCTAACCACACTTTTTTTGATTGCGGCTTCACAAAGAGTGCCACAATCTCAGGATGATTTTGTTTAATTTTTGCTTCAATTCGATTGACACACGCTTCTATCTCATCGGTAGTCAGGTGATCTTCAAACTCCACGCTCAATGAGGCCAAAACCTGTTTGGCACCCATTTGTTCGGTCAGTAAGCCGTTGGCCGACAATACGCCTTCATCATCTTGGGCAATTTTTAAAATATTTTGCCGTACATGCAGGTCCGCGGTTTCACCAAGCAATAAACCTTTGGTTTCTCGTGCCAGTAGAAAAGCAGATACCGCCAGAACCAGCCCAATCAGAATAGATGCCACCCCATCCAGTGCAGGCATATTTAAACGATGTGCCAAATAAATACCAAGAAAAGCAATCAACAGACCAATTAATGCAGCAGAGTCTTCAAACAAAACTGTAAACGTGGTGGGGTCTTTACTGCGACGAAAGGCCTCAAAATAACCTTGCTGACCTTTCGCCTTACGAAACACTTTCAGAGCAACACACCATGAAATACCTTCACTTACAAATGCAAAGCCAAGTACAACATAATTGATGGTCGGGTTTAAAATGGGTTCAGGATGCAAAATGTGCATGATCCCATTGTACATAGACACCAATGCCCCTAAGGCAAAGACCATAAGAGATACAATGAAGGCCCAAAAATATAGCTCTCTCCCGTAGCCAAAAGGATGATTAAAATTGGCGGGTTTATTCGACTTCTTCAGTCCATATAACAGTAAAATTTCGTTTAAGGTATCCACAACAGAGTGAATGGCTTCACTCAACATGGCAGAGCTGTTGGTCAAATAAGCCGCAATAAATTTTACCAGCGCAATGGCTAAATTCCCCAACAGCGCGGCATAGACCACCAGTTTATTTGAATCTGCCATATCGATTTTTAGCCCGTATGTTCAATTAAATTATATTTATGTTTTTATCATATCCAATTTCGGCAAAACGCAACTGTATTTTTATGTAGTTCACCTCCCCTGATTTTCAGGTGATTGGTATGAACTATTTTCAATATTTAATTAATACCTTTTAGCAATTATTAAAAAAGTTATTTCGTATAGAAAAGTCTTAAGACTCAACCCAAGATCATTTATTTTCTAAATAATTGAATCATCTTCACGGCATCATTGTTTATCGATTATACTTTATCGCAGTCATGGTAAGACATTTTTTGGATTAGTCAGTGGGTTATTTATATGGAACTTAGACACCTTCGCTATTTCATTACTGTTGCTGAAGAACTGAACTTTAGTAAAGCAGCACTGAAACTTTATACTGCTCAACCTTCATTAAGTCAGCAAATCAAAGACCTTGAAGAAGATGTCGGTGTGCAGTTATTGTATCGAACCAAGCGAAAAGTTGAACTCACGGAAGAAGGCGCTGTTTTCCTTGAACAAGCACGTCTCACCTTGGCTCAGGCAGACAAAGCGGTCGCTATGGCACGCCAAGTGTCACAGGCCAAACAGCAGATGCTCCGCATTGGTTTTGTCCCTGTGGCGGAAATGAAAATCTTTCCTTATGTACTGCCCAATTTACGAGTACAAAACCCAGAGTTAAAAATTGAGTTATTCAGTATGAACAATACTGAGCAACTACGTTTGCTGAAAAAAGGGGAGTTGGACATTAGCTTTACGCGAAATAATGTCCATAGTGATGAAATTGAAAGCCAGTTTGTACTGCGTGAACCACTCATTTTCCTGTTGCCAAAAGACCATCCTTTGGCCCAATACGAGCGAATTCCGGTTAAAGCATTAAATAGCATTGATTTTATTATTCCCGCAGCCGAGCAGTCACAGACTTTACACCAGACGATTTTAGACTTTGCCAAAGCTCATAATGTCGAATTCAACATTGTGCAAAAAGCGGACAATATTCTATTCAATATCAATGCGATTGGCTTAGGGCTCGGCTGTACAATTTTACCCGGTTATGTTGCGCCACTTAGCATGAACAACACGGTAATTCGTCCACTTGAGGTTGAGCTGCCGTATTTGGATCTGTATGTGAACTATCGTAAAAATAACAGCTCATTGGTAGTGACTAAATTTTTAGAATTACTGACTCGGGTATTTTATTTGGATATTAACCGCGAATAAATCCGCAGTGAGTCCTCATTACTCATCTCATTCGGCGCGCCACTATTTTCTGAATAAAATAAATAGTTACGCACCTTTCTCATGGAACTATACGCTGTAAGACAAGCGTATTTTTACCCTTTTGTTTTTCAGTGATGTCGATGACATCTCGCTTTTTCATTTTGCATTCTTTTTAAGCTAGGATAGGCTAAGAAAAACTGGCTTTTTTCAGTTTCCCTACAACTGAAGTCCAAACACAGACTGGTACTGAAGTAGATCTTGCGACTTTAGAGCTGCACAAAAAAAAATAAAACGAAGAAGGAGAAAATTATGCCAATGCCCACTTTGCAGCGTTTAAAAACAGCAATGAAATTTCGCCCCTTCTTTTTCATTAGTTTTTTGCTGACTGCTGTTTTTTATACGCTGCTGAATACATTTACCGACTGGTCTTGGTCGACAAATTTATTGATCAGTTGGAATATTGCCGTCTCAAGTTATTTAGTCAAAACCATGACCACCCTGTGGTCTGTTGACCATCGGCACATTCTGCAACATGCACAGCAGCAAGATGCCAGCAAATGGATCATTCTACTGTTGGTGATCATGACTTTGCTCATGTGCTTAATTGCGATTGTATTAGAGTTGACTCATCTTCCGAATGACCCAACCATCAAATATGGGCACTTAGCGCTGTCCTTACTCACCATTATTAGCGCATGGTTCTTTATGCATACCGTATTTGCCATTCATTATGCGCATGATTATTATCTGGCCCTCGCAGACCAACAAGATGCAGGCTTAGACTTTCCCAAAACAGCTCAACCGACCTATCCCGACTTTTTATATTTTAGTTATGTGATTGGTACTTCTGCGCAAACCGCGGATGTTTCTATTACTTCGCGTTCGATGCGTATTCTCAATATTCTGCACATTATTTTAGCTTATGGTTTTAATACCTCGATTCTCGCCATTAGCATCAATGTCGCAGCAGGTTTTATTACGCTATAAGTACCCTGTTTTTCATTTCTTGGTCATCCTGTCAAATGACAACCATCCAATATAAAAACGATGATTGAAGTCCTTTCGACGACAACATCACAAAAAAAGCCCCAATCAGAGCTTTTTCAAATTACAAATCCAAAAGTTAAATGAAACGTTCATTCGCCTTAAAACATACTAAAGACAAAAGCTTTAAAGATGATCGACCCAAAACAGTCAGACTCACTCTGACCATCTTCCACAGGCTATATATTTAGACGACTCAAGTTAAATCACTTGTTTAAAGTCAACATATTGCAATAAATGCTGATGCAAGCTCGGCACATCATCCGCGATGGCTAAAGGTTGATATTGTCTGAGCGTTTCAGGTGTGTGCACCCCATAGCTCACCCCGATTCTCGGCATGGCAATATTACGCGCCATTTCTAGGTCATAACTGGTATCACCGACCATAATCGCGCTTTCCGCAGACACACCCGTTTCAGCTAAAATCTCTTCCAACATCAAAGGATGCGGTTTAGATTTGGTCTCACTGGCAGCACGCGTTGTCACAAATAGTGCTTGGCTCTGTGTTTGCGCTAATACTCGATCTAAGCCTTTACGACTTTTACCTGTCGCCACCGCCAACTGTAAACCCGTTTCACGTAAGCCATTCAACATATCGGCTACGCCGTCGAACCAGACATCACCTTTCGAGTTCGCCACATAATGCTCGGCATAGCATTGCAAAATCTCAGTATGTAACTCAGGCACTTGAGGAAATAATCGCTGCGCGACTTCTGGCAAACCTAAACCAATAATACTTTTTGCTGCATCAGCAGTTAAAGGCTGTGCAAATTGCTGCGCGGCAAACATTAAACTCGCCACAATCTGCCCCACTGAATCAAATAATGTCCCATCCCAATCAAAGATAATCAGTTCTACAGGTTTGTTCATTCTGGGGTTCCAATATTTACTTTTATAAAGTCAATTTACACGATGCATTTGCTACACAATGGCGACAAGGATGTCACCGTTGAGCTGACTTGCATTTCGCTTTAAATCAGTGCTTAAAGCGCGTTCAGGACGTTCCATCAGCTCAACAAAAGATTTTTGTTACTTTTCATCTTTGAAAAGTAACGATGACCAATACAGCATCCTTTTGAATTAATCACAACCAACAAAAATCATGGCTTTATCACTTCTCCCAAAATGAAAGGGAAAAGATTTAGTCCTTCTTCTGTGCTCTTAGCTGCGCCACAATACTCTGCATATCTTCAGGTAACGGCGCTTCAATTGGCGCATAACCTGGGATGTCTAAACGCATTGCATGCAGACATAAACGACGCGGTTTCGGTCCTTTATATTCTGTTTCATGACCATATTTATCGTCCCCGACCAGTGGATGACCAATGCTTAAACCATGCACACGAATTTGATGGGTACGCCCTGAAAGTGGCGATGCATAAACTAAGGTTGCATGCATAAAGCGCTCAGCCACATTCCACTGTGTTTTAGACTCTTTACCTTCACTCGACACACGCACACGACGTTCACCATTGGCCAGTTCATAACGGTGCAAAGGTGCATCAATTAACTGCTTGTCTAAACTCACCACACCTTTGACAACAGCGGCGTAAGTTTTCTTAATTTTGTGTTCACGCAACATGTCTTGCAAACTTTTTAACACACTACGTTTTTTAGAAATCATCACCAAACCTGAGGTATCACGGTCAATACGATGAATCAGTTCTAAGTATTTTTTACCTGTTGCCGCACGTAAGCCTTCAATCAGACCATAAGCCACGCCACTTCCGCCATGTACGGCAATGCCCGATGGCTTATTGACAACCATCAAGCCCTCATCTTCATACACCACACGGCTGAGTAAACTCTGTGCTACTTTGTCAGAAACAGGCGCCGCATTTTCATCTTTTTGTTCATAGCGAATCGGGGCCACACGAATTTGGTCACCAATAGACAGCTTAGTTTCTGCTTTTATACGCTTTTTATTCACGCGAACCTGACCTTCACGAATCAGGCGATAAATACGACTTTTAGGCACACCTTTTAAACGGCTAAATAAAAAGTTATCAATCCGTTGCCCTGCTTGATGCTCGTCCACTTCAAACCACGTCACGTTTTGCCATTGTTGGGTAGAATTCATACAGTTACTGCGACCTAAAAAATACGGAATTTGAATAAAAAATGACCACTTAGGCTATGCTTTACACAAGAAAGACTAGCTTAGCCCATAGGCAGATGGTACAAGGTTTGATATAGTCAGCGCACGGATACCACCATAAGTGAGTCAAAAGCTTAATCATTTCAATTTTAAATTGAATAGTTAAGAAAATAACTCAACTCAGCTTGGAACGGTCCCAAAAGAATTATGCCGACGCCGAAGGCTTATTATATCGGCAAAACAGCAAACTGTTAGGTTTAATTGTGCATCTGCACATAAATCAGTTTGCCCAAAAAAATATGTGACCAACGAAGGTTGGTTTTTAAACGTAAACTGATATACATCAGATTAGTCGCTCCCTGATGTCGTATTCAGGCCACAGCGTTGATGCATATGGATCTGTTCAGTTGTAAAGGTACGATGATAATTCCGTATCAAGACACCCTATCCAAAAAGAAGGGTTGCTCTTCGAGCAAATGTGACAGTGAAAGTTACTTACATCCAATGCACCGCTTGTCCGCCAGTGAAACGCGCAGGAGACTTTAATCGTTTAAAGATTGAAGCCGTATTGCCATCATCAATATGTGAATCAAAACCGAAGCCGATCAAAAAGGCAGGTAATAAAACTCAGACCACAATTGGTTTATTTGAGATCTGAGTAAAATTGGTCCGTGATGTTTGATGTTCGCTACGTGTTTAGCGATAGTTTGCTGTGTATCACTATTAGGTGTTACACCCATGAAACGTATGTTGATTAATGCAACACATGCAGAAGAGATTCGCGTTGCACTTGTCACTGGGCAGCGTCTTTACGATTTTGACTTAGAGAATCGTACCCGTGAACAAAAAAAATCCAATATCTATAAAGGTCACGTGACTCGCGTTGAGCCTTCTTTAGAAGCCGTCTTTGTTGAATATGGTGCGGGACGTCAAGGCTTCTTGTCTATGCGTGAAATCGCAAATTCATATTACCAAGCAGACCCACGCCAAACTTCAAACATTCGCGAATTGATTACTGAAGGCACAGAGCTTTTGGTTCAAGTTGAAAAAGAAGAACGTGGCAACAAAGGCGCTGCCCTTTCTACCTTCATTTCTTTAGCTGGTCGCTATTTGGTACTCATGCCAAACAACCCGAAAGGTGGTGGTATTAGCCGTCAAATTTCAGGTTCAGTACGTGAAGAATTGAAAGAAATGTTGGCGTCATTAAATGTACCTCGTGGCATGAGCGTGATTGTACGTACTGCGGGTATTGGCCGTTCTCAAGAAGAGTTACAACTTGACCTACAGCACTTACTGGATCTTTGGGCGCAAATCCAAAACACAGCAAGTTCTGGTCCATCACCAATGTTGGTTCACCAAGAAGCGGGCGTAGTGACGCGTGCGATTCGTGATTATTTACGTGATGATGTTGCTGAAATCTTAATTGATTCAGAGCAAGCCTATAACGAAGCCTATAACTTCGTAAAAGCAGTCATGCCTCGTCAAATCGACAAGCTAAAAACCTATACGCTAAATGAGCCGTTATTTGCGCATTTTGGTATTGAAAGCCAAATTCAAACAGCTTATGAACGTGAAGTTAAACTTCCTTCAGGCGGTTCAATCGTTATTGACCAAACCGAAGCATTAGTGTCAATTGACATTAACTCTGCAAAATCAACCCGTGGTAGCGACGTTGAAGATACAGCGCTCAATACTAACCTTGAAGCGGCAGAAGAAATTGCACGTCAACTACGTTTACGTGACATTGGTGGGTTGGTAGTAATCGACTTTATCGACATGACCAAAGACCGCAACCAACGTATGGTGGAGGCGAAACTTCGCGAAGCTACACAAAGCGACCGTGCCCGTATCCAATTCGGTCAATTGTCTCGTTTTGGCTTGATGGAAATGAGCCGTCAACGTCTACGCCCTTCGCTTGAAGAAGCAACAGGTTATGTCTGCCCACGCTGTCATGGCACAGGTATGGTCCGTGACTTGCGTTCATTATCGCTTTCAATCATGCGTAAAGTAGAAGAAATTGCGCTGCGTGAACGTCATGGTGAAGTTCAAGTACAGGTTCCAGTTGAAATTGCAGCATTCTTATTGAATGAAAAGCGTCACACATTGGTTTACCTCGAACAAACTTCAGGTGTTCGTGTGACTGTACTTCCGCACCCACACTTAGAAACACCACATTACGAAATTTCGTATAACCCTGAAGGCTTTGCACCAACCAGCTATGAACGCACAGAAGCAACACGTTCAAGCGAAAAAGAGTTGGGTTACGAGTCATCAGAATGGCATTTAGATGGTGCAGATCATGTGCATCAACATGCCGCTCCTGCGCCTGTACAACAAGAAAAAAGCAACAAAAAACCTCGTAACAACGCGCCACAACAACAAGTTGCGCAACAAGCCCCTGCTCAGACTGCACCTTCAAGCAGCCCATGTGCATGGTTAGAGAACTTGTTTGTACAAAAACAAGCCGCGACTGTCGATCAATCACGCTCTGCAAATAATGCTGCTGCTGCCATTGAGCAAATGGTAAATGGTGGTGCAGTGAGCCGTGGTCAGTTTGGTCAAGTTGGCACGCCTGCTGTGGCACCTGTCGCGCCAAGCAATAATGTCTACATGAGCTCTGCACCTGTTCATGCAAAATCTGAACACCGTGAAGATAAGCATGTAGAGAAAGAGGAACGTGGTACACGCCACAATAAAAAGCGCCCTAATAAGCACAAAGAGTCACGTGAGCAAAATGCGCAACATGACAACCAAGTTCATGAAGAAATTGTGCAGGTCTCTCGTCAAGATCAACAGCGCCAAGATCGTTATGAACAACGTCCTGAACGCAATGAATCACAACGCCAAGACCGTCATGAACAGCGTACTGAGCGCGGTGAACAACAACGTCAAGACCGTCCAGAGCGCAGTGAACAGCAACGTCAAGAACCGCGTGAAAACAAGCGTTCATCACGTCGCCAACACGGTGAGCAACAGCAAAACACTGATGTTCAAAACGAACAGCAAAATGCAATGCCACGTCGTGACCGCCGTAACCAACCTCGTCCAGAACGCCCAAATCGCCATCGCGACCCAAGTGTACTGAATGAGCAAGCGACTGAAGCAGCGCCAGCTGTGGTTCAAGAACCTCAAGTTAAAGTTGAGTTGATTGAAGCGCCGCGTCAAGAAATGATCACAACAGCCCATGTGGTCAATGTCGATCAAGCGCAAAGTGAAATCATGGCATTAACTCCGCCTGCACACACTGCAACCGAAACCAAGCCTCAGCAAGCGGCTGTTGCGAAAGCAGAAGTTGAAGTAAAAGCTGAGAAAGTGGTACAGGAGAAAGCAACTGAAGTTGTAGCAGCACCTGCTGAACAACAAGCAGAGCAAAAACCACGTGAAAGCGTAAAACGTGCCAGCAATGATCCACGCCAACGCCGTCGCCAACAACGCGCTGCACACACACAGCAAACTGAAACACCTAAACTCACACCTTCACAGGTGCCAACTTTAGGTCAGTACACCATCAGCAGCTTGATTCGCCATGTCTATGGTGAAGACTGTTCAGTGCTGATTGAGCAGTTTGGTTTAATTCCAACCTTCAACCGTGCCCTTCAGAAATTTACTGAAGAGTATGCAGCAACGTTAAGCAAAACTGTGACAACGCCTGCTGTTGAAGCAGAGAAAAAACCGGTCACCCGTGATGTTGAAATCACAAAAGCGCAGCCTGAAGCAGAGCCAGTTCCAGTATTGGACCTGATACCGCCTGCACCTGTGTCTGAACAACGTGTTGCAAATGACCCGCGTGAGCGTCGTCGTTTAGCTAAACTGGCTGCTGAACAAGCCAAACAAGCGCGCGAAACAACACCTGTTGCTGAATCGTCAGCGCCTGAAACAGCGGTTGTTGCAGAAACGCCTGCTGCTGAAGCTGCGCCTGCTGTAACTCCAGAGGAAAACGAGCCTGCTCTTGTAACAGAAAGCGAAGCGCCTATTGCCGTTGAAAGCAGTGAAGTGAAAAGCATGGCTGATGTAGCTGCGGTTGAAGAAGTGGAAGTTGTTGTTGCTCCGGTTCAAGCCAAAGCGCCTAGAGCATCAAAGCAAGCTGAAAAAGTAGAAGCCACTGAAACTGTAGCGGAAACAGCTGCGGACGAGTCGGATAAATCAGACTCGGACAAGCCAGTTCGCCCACGTCGTCCACGTGGTCGTCCACCGAAAAAAGCGAGCCCGACTGAGTCGTAATTCGCCCTAGAGTTGTAAATTTTAAAAACCTAGTCATGTCAGTGGCTAGGTTTTTTTGTTATTTTCGTCAGATTAGGTTGATTGCACTAGACCGAAACGATTAAAAGAACAAGTGTAGAAACTGAGCACTATTCAAACGCATTGGATTGCATAAAATAATTAGGATTCATATGAGCCAACACCCATCACATGACCTCATTGGTATTACTGACGTTGCAGCAAAACTTCCTCAATTCATCAGTAAAGTTCCCAACTTACTCAGTGGATTAAAGCAAGCATATTTACGTACCCCAAACACCCCAGCAGGCCTCGGGATTGCTTTTGAAAAAGCAGTGAAGCGCAACCCTCACGGTATGGCCTTGCTTTTTGAAGATCAAAAATTTAGCTATCAAGCCCTCAACGAATGGGCAAACCAAATCGGGCATTATTTTTTATCCATCGGGGCAAAAAAGGGTGATGTCATCACAGTGATGATTGAAAACCGTCCTGAATTGGTTGCAACCGTGATTGCACTTGCCAAAATCGGCGTTACTGCGGCTTTAATCAATACCTCGCAAGTCGGTAAAGTGCTGGCGCATAGTATTAATCTGGTCAAACCCATTGCAGTCATCGTGGGTGAAGAATGCCGTGCCGCAGTTGATGAAATCCGTCATGATTTAAATCTCTCTGCGGATCGTTTCTATTGGTTTGCTGACCAAGAAACCCAAAAAGATGCAGGCCTTGCACCACAAGGTTTTAGTAATCTTGCTGAAAAAATTGATGCCTTTGCCAAATTCAATACACCAACCACACACAGTGTGCTGGGTAAAGATGGCTTATTTTATATTTATACCTCAGGCACAACCGGTTTGCCTAAAGCCGTTATTTTCACGCATAGCCGCTGGACGTTGGCTTATGGAACCTACGGGCACGTGCTGAACCTCGGTAAAGACGATGTGATGTATGTCACCTTGCCGCTGTACCATGCAACAGGCATTGTGGTGTGTTGGTGTGGCGTGATTGCGGGTGCGGGCACCTTGGCTTTACGCCGTAAATACTCCACTTCTGCTTTTTGGAAAGATGTGCAAAAGTTCGATGCCTCTGCCATTGGCTATGTCGGTGAGTTATGTCGCTACCTCATGGATGCATCACCTTCAACGTTAGAAAAAGGCCACCGTGTCACCAAAATGATCGGCAATGGCATGCGTCCGAATATTTGGGACAAATTCAAACAGCGGTTTGGTATTGAAGAAATTTTAGAGCTTTATGCATCGAGTGAAGGCAATGTCGGTTTTAGCAATGTATTCAACTTTGACAACACTGTCGGCTTTTCACCTACGCCTTATGCCATTATCCAGTTTGATAAAGAAAAAAATGCGCCTGTTTATGATGCCAAGGGCGGCTGTATCAAAGTCAAAAAAGGCGAAGTTGGCTTATTGATTGGTAAAATTACCCGCCGCTCCCCTTTTGATGGCTATACCGACCCTGAAAAAAATAAATCAGTGATTCTTAAAGATGTCTTCAAATCCGGCGATGCTTATTTCAACACAGGGGACCTAGTCCGCGACATTGGCTTTCGTCATGCCCAATTCGTCGACCGCTTAGGCGATACCTTCCGCTGGAAAGGCGAAAATGTGTCCACGACTGAAGTTGAAAACATGGTTAGTGAATATGACAAAATCACCGAAGCTGTAGTATATGGTGTTGAAATTCCGAACACCAATGGTCGTGCGGGAATGGCTGCGATTACACTGGCAGATGGCGCTGAACTGAATGAGCAGGATTTAGCTCAAATGCTCGTGAGCTTTAAAAAATGCCTCCCTGCCTATGCTGTACCCGTTTTCTTACGCGTACAAAAGCAAGTTGAAACTACAGGAACATTTAAATACCAAAAGAACAAGCTAAAAGCACAAGCCTTTGACCCGAAAAAAACGGATGAACGTTTGCTGGTCCTGTTACCCAACAGCAGTGCATATGCAGATTTAACGCAACAAGTCTTTGATAACATTCAAGCGTATCAATATCGCTTCTAAACTCGAATTGCTTGTTTTTTAGCTACCTAATCGCAAATTTGTTGTATTTATAATCAAACATCAACAAGTTTGCGATTTTTTACTTGCGCTCGATGCATATCTTGCTACAATACGCTCCATCAAATGATATGGGTCGTTAGCTCAGCTGGTAGAGCAGCGGACTTTTAATCCGTTGGTCCCGCGTTCGAATCGCGGACGACCCACCATTCCTTTGATACCCTTGATGGGTCGTTAGCTCAGCTGGTAGAGCAGCGGACTTTTAATCCGTTGGTCCCGCGTTCGAATCGCGGACGACCCACCATCTTTCTTGTAAAATCTAATTTTACAAACCTGCTCAGGTTCGAATGCTTTAAAAATTTCTTTTTTAAACTTTCAGCGAATACTCTTTCGCACACCTTGCTCAGGGTCGTTAGCTCAGCTGGTAGAGCAGCGGACTTTTAATCCGTTGGTCCCGCGTTCGAATCGCGGACGACCCACCATTTATTTAAATCCTCTTTAATTGCATTGATATGACATTTATTTAGCGACACGCTATTTAAGTCATAAAATTCGCACGCTGTTCATTTCTTCACTATTATTATTCTTCAGTCGTATTTTATTGCTTTACCCAATTCCATTTTAACTATGAATTAGGCTCACGCTTTAACGTATACGCACGCTCTAATTTCGGAAAACCTCGCGCATACAATTTTTGGTTAGTGGTATCTAGATTATTACTTTTATCTAAATCCATTTGCAGCGTTTGCGAATCCACCACGCGATAATAAAAATTAATCCCCTCTTTACGATGGACAATCAACTCTGTTCGCTCTTTATTCATGGTCCATGTATCACGGCGATAACTTAAGTTTGAAAAGCCAGGGCGCTGTTTTTCCGAAAAGACCTTCCCCAAACGCACAATGCTGCGATGCACCGTACCATCAGGTAAAAAATTGAGAATAAAATCAGCCTTCCCCGTTTCACAAGGGAAAAAATAACCATCACATTGAATTTGTGTGCGATAACGCCCAATGAACTGCTGTTCACGAATATCCAGCGTACGAGGTGCATACTCCGAATCATCTTGCATGGTTGCCCGTCCTGCCACCTCAGTCAGCTTCCTCCCCGACTCAGGCGAAACAGCCGCGTCCTCTACCGTGCTATTTTCATGTTGTTGTGACGCCTCCGAGAGCCCACCATCACAGCCAGCTAACGATACACCGATTAACCCCACTGCTCCTTGCAGTAATGCGCCAATCAAGCCCTGATGCTTTCGTTTCAACTTCATTCCACACTCACTTCCTGCACGTGATTAATCTCCATAACCATCACGAATTTTTCATCCTGACCCTTGGTGTTTTCTCGGATTCAAATGACTTGCTGACTTTAAGCAGCTGGCTCAACGCCAAATAGAGCACATTTTAATCCCGATCAAAGCCCCAGCTTTTATCTCTTTACATAACTTTACTTTTTAATCGACTTCGTCACCTTTAAAAATGTAATTCCATCTCCATTTTTAAACTATGAGTGCATAAAGCCACTCAGATTTTAATTTTTAAGGAGACCTAGATGGCCAATGTTGGTTTATATCGCTCAAACCGCTCAAACATGATTGCTGGTGTGATGGGTGGTATTGCTGAACGTTTTGGTTGGAACGCAAATTTACTTCGTATTGTTTTCATCACCATTTCACTGTTAAGTGCAGCATTTCCCGGAATTTTGGTTTACCTGATTCTTTGGTTGGTGATGCCGAAACAAAAAGACCAAATTGAGCATTCTCCACAGACTCGATCTGGTTATAGCAATACGATGCGTACCGTTAATCCAGATCATCGCAACCCATAAGCGCACATCTTTCGTCTCAAAAAAGTTTCTTTTTATGCTACGACAACTTCCCCCAAAGTGTCGTAGCTTTTTTTTACCTTCGACACTCACATGACTTAACGATGTTGTAACAGACGATACAACGCTGCAATCATATCGGCACGGCTAATGATGCCGACCAAAGCCTTGTTTTCAACCACGGGAATATAGTTAAAAGAACGTTCAACAAAGTACGGGATCAAATCTTGTAGTTCTTGATCCGGCTGTACCGTGACCACCTGACGTTTCATAATGTGCTTGACTTGATCTTGCCAAGAGGTACGCAAATCCGTTGCCTTTTGGAACCACTCCACCACTTCATATAAAGCCAAGGTGCCGCATACGTGTTCAGCTCGATTTAACACAGGTAAACTCATCAAATTGACCTGTTTAAATTTTTCCACAGCGACTTGAATGTCTTCATCTTCATATAAACACAGGACATCTTTACTCATAATGTCCCGACAGCGTATGTCTATATGAAAGCGAGTATCGGCCTGCGCTTGGGCTTTTAAAATCAGTTTTTGTAAATCATATTCACTGATGTCGAGTAACTGCGTTTCTTGGGCTAAAACTTGATGAATATCTTCAGGTTGAATGGTGACCTTCTGTGTGGGGGTCGGGTCGGCGCTACGCGTATTGACTTGCGCCACAGTTGGGTATTGTTTCCCGAGCAATCGGTTGAACACAATCGCAATCACGAGAAGCAGGATCGAGTTGAGTAGAACAGGATAAAACACAAACTGATACCCTAACTCGTGTACCGTCTCACCACCCAACACTGCCGTAATCGCCACAGCACCACTCGGTGGATGCAAAGAATCTGTCGTCATCATCAAAATAATCGACAAAGCCACAGCAACACTAAATGCTTCTGTTAAGTTGGAAATATAGAGTGCGCAGGTCACCCCAATTACGGCTGCAATCGTATTCCCAATCACAATATTCCACGGCTGAGCCAAGGGACTGGCTGGTACAGCAAAAAGCAACACCGAGGACGCACCCATCGGGGCGATATACCATGCATTGATCCCACCCAAAAGCCACCAACTCATGAGTGAAGACAGTGCTAATCCCAACAATGCACCTAAACCACAGAGCATTCTTTCCTTTAGCGGTAACACTTTAAAATTCGGTTTTAAGGTATTTAACCATTCAAGTTGCATATGAAACACAGCCGCCCTTCTACTTTTACGCACTTAACCAGTGCAAAATTATACGCGGTCTCAGCAATAAGATGCATCTATTTTACATCTTAGAGATATCAATTTTGTTATTTCAATTGTTATCAGCAAAGTCTATATTTAGCGCAATAGTTTCATTTTTATAAGAAGAAAGGCAGATGTCTTGAGAAAATTCAAATATGAAGATCACCTTGAAACTTTAGGCTTATGTGAATGCTTAATTGCCCTGATTCAATTTGAAGTGAAACAAGGCAACAACATCTCTGGTTACGATGCTCATGGACAGTGGCCTAAAGAAGAAAGTCATTTGATTTATCTAAAACAATCTCTGCATTTAAAAAATCTTAATTTCCCCCAACACCCAAATGTTCAAGCACAGGTTAATCGAGATATACATTCTAATTGGCATACAGATGCTTACTGCACCGTACATCATCACCTTATCATTGGATAATTTATGAAAAGTATAGAACATGACTGAAAAACTTGAAATCTGCGACTGCTTAAATGAATTATTAACACTTGAATTATCACTTGGAAATTCAGTTTCCCACTTTGACAATCATGCCAAATGGCCTTATCCCGAGACCCATTTTGTTATGTTAGCCCATGATCTTCATACTCATTTAGAAACATTGACATACTCAAAAAACATTTCCCACCAAATATGCAAAGATATTCATTATGGTTGGCATTGTGAATGTTTATGCGAAATTCATCGCGACTTACTGTGTGCAGGTCGTACTAAGCCATTTTAGCGAACATAAAATTAAGTGCTGAAAAATAAATAGAGCCTTTGCCACTCCTCTGCAAAATCCTTATACTTAGAACCAATTTTTTCTTATATTTATAATGGATGCTGCATGAGTCGCGCCATATCGCATATTGATACATTCCAAGGCTTAATTCTTGCCTTACAAAACTACTGGGCTGAACAAGGTTGTGTCATTTTACAACCTTACGATATGGAAATGGGAGCAGGTACATTCCACACTGCAACATTCTTACGCGCACTTGGGCCTGAAACGTGGAACGCAGCATACGTTCAACCATCACGCCGCCCTAAAGACGGCCGTTACGGTGAAAACCCAAACCGTTTACAGCACTACTACCAGTTCCAAGTGGTACTGAAACCAAACCCAGATAATATCCAACAACTTTACCTAGACTCCTTAGAAGCGATTGGTATCGACACCCTCACTCACGACATTCGTTTCGTAGAAGACAACTGGGAATCTCCAACACTCGGCGCATGGGGCTTAGGTTGGGAGGTTTGGCTCAACGGTATGGAAGTGACTCAGTTTACTTACTTCCAACAAGTTGGTGGTGTTGAATGTTACCCAGTAACAGGTGAAATCACTTACGGTCTTGAACGTTTAGCCATGTACCTACAAGGTGTCGATTCAGTTTACGATCTTGTTTGGACCAAAGGTCAGTTTGGTACAGTGACTTATGGCGATGTATTCCATCAAAACGAAGTTGAGCAATCGACCTATAACTTTGAATATGCCAACGTTGAAAAAATGTTTAAATTATTCGATTTCTATGAAGCTGAAGCAACTCGTTTAATGGAAGCTGAACTTCCACTTCCTGCCTACGAACAAGTGATTAAAGCATCACACAGCTTTAACTTGCTCGATGCACGTGGTGCGATTTCTGTGACTGAACGTCAACGTTATATTTTACGTGTACGTACTTTGGCACGTTCTATTGCGCAAAGTTATGTGGCTGCACGTGCCAAGCTTGGTTTCCCAATGGCAGAACCACATTTACGTGATGAAGTTTTAGCTCAATTGAAAGCTCAGGTTGAAGCTGAAGCGGCTCAAGCAGAAAAATCAGCGGAGAACAAATAATGTCTAAACATACCGTTTTATTTGAACTTGGCTGTGAAGAACTTCCCCCAAAAAGCTTAAAAACTTTACGTGATGCATTACAAGCTGAAACTGTAAAAGGTTTAAATGATGCAGGTTTGGCTTTTGATTTTATCGAAGCTTATGCAGCGCCTCGTCGTTTGGCATTGAAAATCATCAATGTAGATGGTGCGCAAGCAGACACACAAAAACGCTTTGACGGCCCTGCTATTCAAGCAGCTTATGATGCAGAAGGCAAACCAACCAAAGCCCTAGAAGGCTTTATGCGTGGTCAGGGTATTACGGTTGATCAGGTTTCTACTTTCCAAGCAGGTAAAGTTGAAAAAGTTTGTTATTTAAAAGATGTCAAAGGTCAAAGCCTTGATGTTTTACTGCCACAAATTTTACAAACTGCTTTGGATAACCTTCCAATTGCAAAACGCATGCGTTCTGCGGCAAGCCGTACTGAATTCGTTCGTCCTGTAAAATGGGTTGTGTTGTTAAAAGACAATGATGTTGTTGATGCAACCATTCAGGATCATAAAGCAGGTAATGTGACTTATGGTCATCGTTTCCATGCACCTGAAGCAATTAATTTAGCCAATGCAAATGCTTACTTAGATGTGCTTCGTGCTGCAAAAGTTGTAGCAAATTTTGAAGAACGCCAAGCGATCATTGATCAACAAGTCAAAGCGCTTGCTGATGAAGTGAATGCGATTGCGATCGTTCCTACTGATTTACGTGATGAAGTCACCGCATTGGTTGAATGGCCTGTTGCGCTTCGTGCCAGCTTTGAAGAACGCTTCCTTGCTGTGCCTCAAGAAGCTTTAATTACCACGATGCAGGACAACCAAAAGTATTTCTGTTTGGTGAATGCTGACAATAAACTTCAACCTTATTTCATTACTGTTTCAAATATTGAGTCTAAAGATCCAACTCAAATCATTGAAGGGAATGAGAAAGTTGTACGTCCTCGTTTGTCTGATGCTGAATTCTTCTTCTTACAAGATCAAAAACAACCGCTTGCATCTCGTAAAGAAAAATTAGCCAATATGGTTTTCCAAGCACAGTTAGGTACGCTTTGGAATAAATCTGAACGTATTGCTAAATTGGCTGTGGCTTTATCTGCAATCACAGGTGCAAATCCTGCCGATGCTGAAAAAGCAGCACTTCTTGCAAAGTGTGATTTAACTTCTGAATTAGTTGGTGAATTCCCTGAACTTCAAGGGATTGCTGGCACTTACTATGCACGTATTGAAGGCGAGAATGATGAAGTTGCGGAAGCTTTAGGTGAGCAATATTTACCTAAATTTGCTGGTGATGTTTTACCGCAAACCAAGACAGGTACAACGATTGCCCTTGCGGATCGTTTAGATACGCTGACAGGTATTTTCGGTATTGGTCAAGCGCCGACTGGTTCTAAAGACCCGTTTGCTTTACGTCGTTCTGCGATTGGTATTTTGCGTTTAGTGACTGAAAACAATCTTGATGTCTCAATTGAAGAACTAATCAAGCTTGCTTTGGATGCTTATGGCGATGTATTGAAAGACCATGACAAGACTTTGGCGGATGCTGTTGCATTCCTTGAAGGTCGTTACCGTGCGAAATATGAAGACCAAGGCGTTGCTGTTGATGTGATTCAAGCGGTTCAAGCACTTTCTCCAAAATCACCACTTGATTTTGATAAGCGTGTGACTGCGGTAAATCATTTCCGTAGCCTGCCTGAAGCTGCAGCTTTGGCTGCTGCGAATAAGCGTGTTGCGAATATCTTGGCGAAAGAAGCTGCACCTACTGGTGAAATTGTTGAAGCTAAGTTAGTTGAAGATGCTGAAAAAGCACTTTATGCAGAGATTCAAAATATCCTGCCTGTGGTTCAACCGCTTTTAGCTGCGAAAGACTATACCGCTGCGCTTTCTAAGTTAGCTGCACTTCGTGCGCCGATTGATGCTTTCTTTGAAGGTGTGATGGTCATGGCAGATGATGCTGAACTGAAAGCAAACCGTTTACGTTTACTAGCTCAGTTACGTGATTTGTTTACAAGTGTTGCGGATATTTCAGTGTTGCAACATTAAGCTAAATATTTGAAATAAAATCAAAACCCTGCTAGAAATAGTGGGGTTTTTGTTTAAGAGAAATATAATGCAAGATAATTATAAAGCATATGATTTTGAAAAAAGTCGAGACCGAATAGATGAAATTCTAAATTCTTCTGATAATAATTATGAAGATAAAAAAGAAATCCCTAGTCGTGATAATCTAACTTTTACTAGGGTCTGTTGAGAATTACCGAGAGTTAATTAAACTCGCGCACAATTGAATCATGGCTTCAAAACTCGTATCTGTTTTACAACTACGCATCGCTATACGTTTAAATTCTTTTAACTTACAGAAATAGTTTTCAATGAGATGACGCCATTTATACATAATCGTATCAAATGCTCTCATTACTTTTCGATTAGATTTAGGTGGGATCACCACTTTCACTTTACGTTCATTGAGTTCTTGGATGAGCCAATCTGCATCAAATGCTTTATCAGCCAGTAATGCTTGAAAATCAACATCTTCAATTAAAGGTTTGGTTTCTACTAAATCGTGATATTGACCAGGCATTAATCGAAATTTAATAAGGTTGCCTAGACTATCCACTAAGACAAGAATTTTACAGGTCATTCCACCTCGAGATTTACCTATAGACTGTTTGAAAGTCCCCCTTTTGCACCTTGCCCATGTCGATGAACTTTAACAATCGTTCCATCAATCATGGCGTATTCCAAATCAACATCTTCATTTACAGATGCAAAAATAGTTTCAAATACACCAGCTTTCACCCAATCACGGTATCTTTTAAAGACGGTATTCCATTTACCAAAATGAGGAGGTAGATCACGCCATGGACTGCCTGTACGGGCAATCCATAGGACTGCTTCTAAAAATAATCGATTATCTTTTCCACTACGACCTCGATCGGTCACTTTACCTAGGCAAAAAGGTTCCATTTTTGCCCATTGGGCATCAGTAAGTATGTATCTATCCATAGTACTATTATAAATTAATCAGTAGCCTTTGTTAATTCTCAACAAGCCCTAATGGCTATTACATTTTTTGCTCAGCCATATTTATCGATATGAGAGGCTCTAAGGAGTTTTCAAAAAAACATACTCGTCCTGTAACTGCTAAAATATATAGAAGCTATATTTCAGAACTAATTGCTGTTCTTAATGGTAATACAAGATTAAGAGAAATTTATATCGAAGGCGATTGTGTATGGGGTGTTTTTAACAGTCCCAAAAAAAGTGATATTGATAGTATTTTCAGTACGGCGGCAAAAGCTGCATCCATTATCGATACTCTAAATGTCAAACTAAGAAAGAAAAATTATTCTGAAATAAAAGCAGGTATTGCTTGTCACGATGCAGATGTATTAATGATTAAAGCAGGATATAGTGGCAGTGGAATCAATGAAGTAACTTGGATTGGAAAACTTGTTGGCGAGACTGCAGATCTATGTTCAAAAGCCAATCGATCGGATTCAAAAAGAACTCTGTACAGTCAAACTTTTTATAATAACTTAACGGATGAAAATAAAAAAAAGATTGATTGGTTAAATTGGAATACTACATATGAATGTTATGAAGGAGATACCATCAATAGTAAAATGAATGAATGGGTTCAAGAAAATGGATAAATTTGAATTTCTTCACTCCGCCATTCAAGACACCCAACAAAACATAAGAGCAATCGACTTTAAAATCGGTGCATTACTAGCTGGCTGCATTGTTCCTTTTCCACAAATAAGAGAAATTTTTAAATTTTTAACACTAAATGAATATTGGTGGCAGCATGCGATAGCAGCAATTATCTTTGTTATTTGGCTAGCGACCGCCCTAATTTTACTTTTTGCTCTTTCTGCTATAGATAACCCTAGTAAACATATTAATGATAGTACAGATCAAAAAGGTCTATATTTTAATGCTGGCTTATTCAAATTTAATTTACTCAACATTGTTTGGAGGAGTAATAATTTTTCCAAAAAATCAGTTCAAGACTATAAAAATGAAATAGACGATACAAACTTAGATATACCCAAAGAATTAGCTTTCGAACACTTAAAGTTAATCTATATTCGTGACCTAAAACTTTTTCGCTTACGCCATGCGGTTGTTCTTATTTTCATACTTATTATTGGCGGATCAATCAGCTTCCTTGCAACACCCAATACAAAAAAAGTGGACGTCATAAATCAAGCTCCTCAACACCTTTACCCTAAACAATATTTAGACTATTTGTTATAGCCAATTTGCACTCGCTTCCCTATACTCAACCTAACAACTTGCAACAAGAACGAACCTTATGAAATTAAAAACTGTACTTTTCGCTACTTTTGCTGCCCTTTCTATTACAGCATGTACATCTCAACCAACGATTCCACAGTTGACAGCGGGTGTATTACAAGAAGTCCAAGACATTGAAGTTTATCCGGACACAACTAATAACAAAGCAAAATTGACCAAATTTGAAGACAAATGCGTCATCGAATTTACTGGCAACCTCAAAGCAGGCAAAGTCGTAGAACAGTGGGCGTTCCGTGACTACACCCTCATCACAGGTGGCTCAGCAACCTTTGCACTCGATGGCACAAGCACAGCAACCAAATTTGAATTACACGATGCAGAAGTACAGAAAAACTTCCTCGCACTACGTAATCACTTTGCAAAAGAAGCCTTAGCGCAATGTAACTAAGCAAATCGTCATCACTGGTGCAACATCAGTGATGACTTCTCTCTCAAACACCTTCTGTTTCATATCTTTTATTTCAACACCAGTCTTCATACTTGTTACATTTAAAACAACGACCACGCATAAACTTACATAATTTTAATGAATTAACTGAACGACACAATTTTCAGCCCATTGTTCATGCGCTGTTGCCGCATTGTGCGACTTTCATATCAAACGCTATTTTTGAGCTAATTTCTGTCTATGATGACTGCTGTTCTGAACTCCTCATCGGGTTCTGTCATAAGAGGTAGAAAATCAAAGATGAAAGTTTTAACAAAGACACTCACCGCTTCGGCTTTAACCACTGCACTTTTAGCTTCCACTTCCCTATTTGCAAATACCGCAGCCAATACATCGGCCAATGTTCAAGTTCAAACCTCGCAGCCAAGTGTATTGCAAAACTTAAAACATGATGTCAAACATGCCGCGCATGCGACAGGTGAAACGGTTGAGCATGGTGTCGACAAAACCAAAGCATTCAGCAAAGAAAAATGGCAAGACACCAAAGAATTTTCAGCTGAAAAATCTGCTGTCGTAAAAGATAAGGCAGGTGAGGTAAAACACTCTGTTGAGCATAACACCAAAAAAAGTGGTCACTATATAGCGGATAAAGCGAAACAAGGCCAACAAGCGACCAAACAAAAATGGCAGGAAACTAAGCAGGCTGTCAGTGGTCAGCCCAAACGTGCAGACGTAAATGGGCAAGCCCAAGTGGAACTAGATACACCTGTTGCTAAAGCCAAAGTCGGTTCATCGACCGATGCTGCCGTTGGCGCGAAGTAGAAGTTAAACTCCTCCAGAGTTGAAAGAGTCCACATGCTGGGCTCTTTTTTAGCTATATACGTTTGCACACTACGCTTGTTTACAACCAAGCACATGAAATTCACACAAAGAGGCTTTATGCTAAAACGCTGATTTATGCACGATAGCCCAAGAGGTACACTGCTCTATGAACATGATGAAAACAACACTCTTCTGCGCTCTTTTAATGACAACAGCAGGTGTATGGGCACAAACAGAAACCACCACTCAGCAAACGCAAAAGCCAATTACGCCTTATGGTAAAAACCCCAACATCTTTCACGTTTGGGCTTATAAAACTCAAGAAGGTGTGATTAACACGGCGGAAAAAGTCGGGACTGCTACAGAAAAAGGCATCCAAAAAATTCGCCCTTCTGCACACCAAGCTTTGGACAGTGCAAAAACCATCACCAACAACACCGCAGAACAAGCCAAAGAAACAGGACAGCAAGTCACCCAAAATGTGAATAAAAAGCTGCATGAAACCAAGCAAGTGATTACTGGTCAAACCGATCAACCTGCCCCCATTTACCAAGGCAGCTTGAGTCAACCGTCATCAGCACCCGTAGATGCTCCTGCGGTTCAAGCGCCTTCAGTCTCATCTGCACAGCCTGCCGCACCCCAAACAATGAATGAACCCACGATTACCCAAGCACCGTCTTCCTTTACACCTGCTCAAGTAGAAGAAGAAATTAAAGTGACTAAGCTTTAATATCAAAAAAACCCATCAATTGATGGGCTTTTTAGTTGTCATTATTTGCTTTAATTCACCAGACGGATTGGCTGCCCTGCTTGAAAAGCTTGAGCATTTTCCAGCAACTGCTGCACCATGCGCTGACGTGCGTCGACACTGCCCCACGCGTTGTGTGGTGTGATGATTAAATTCGGCAGACGAGCCTCCAATAAAACATTACCCTCTTTGGGTGGCTCAACGGTCAACACATCAGTTGCTGCGCCCGCAATCTGACCCTGTTTTAACGCATCTGCCAAAGCTGCTTCATTGACAATTCCACCCCGTGCACAATTAATTAAAAAGGCACTTTTTTTCATTTTTGCGAAAGCTTGAGCATCAATCAGGTCACGCGTGTCATCGGTTAATGGACAATGCAGACTGACAAAATCTGATTGTACCAGTAAGTCATTAAAGCCTACTCGTGTTGAGTCAGCATGTGGACGGTTCGGCAAATTGCCCACTAAAACCTGCATACCAAATGCTTCAGCGAGTTTAGCCACTGCCTGCCCCAATTCGCCATAACCTAAAATGCCCAATGTCTTGCCGGAAAGTTCGATAATTGGGTAGTCTAATAGACAAAACTGAGAAGCTCTATTCCATTCACCCTGCTGCACCGCACGGTCATATTGCAAGCATGAGGTTGCAAGGTTAAGCATCAACATCAAAGTGTGCTGTGCCACCGCTGCCGTGCCATAACCCTGACAATTACACACCACAACACCTTGCGCTTTGGCTTGCTGCAAATCGATATTATTGGTGCCTGTGGCCGAGATTAAAATCAACTTTAACTGAGGGCATTGTTTTAGGGTATCGGCATCTACCATTACTTTGTTGCTAATAATCACATCTGCATCTATTACACGGGCGACAAGTGTCTCAGCATCGGTACTTGGGTAAAGGATCAGTTCATCAAAAACAGTATGCAGTGCTTGAAAGTCCAAATCATTTTTATCTAAGGATGCATAATCTAAAAATACGGCTTTCATTGCTCACGTCCAGTTGTTCTGCATAATGATAGAGCGCTTATTTAAACTAACTCAGCCCTACTTTTCAATGTAAACACTGTCTTCACCACTTAAAAATAGCCGCAACACACAGAAAAAGCCCGCTATTTAACGGGCTTATTACGATGAATACGAATAGAAATACTGATCTGTTTAATCACATAAAACGTTAGGATTAGCAGGAGAATGAGGCCACCACCGAATGTCAGATAAGCTGGGTCTAAACTTTGTGCCAGTACGCTTTGTGATGTTGAAATAAACAGTAATGTTATAAATACAGCCGACCAATGTCTTTGCATTGCTTCCACCCTATTTGATCTTTATCCGTATTGTTTAAAAGATAAACAATACTTTCATATTAAACCAAATAGGACGGAAAACAAGCGCTTAGCCTTAGACCAAAGCCCTATATGAATAAATCACATAAATGCATCATAGAAACACATCTGATTCAGCATCGCTTGACACCAAAAACTGCGCTGTTTCTGGAATATCCTCGACCAAATCAAAGCCACCATATTCATCACAGCTAAAGTTAAACTGCTTATAACTAATCAGATAATAGTCACTGTATTTTTTCATTAACAATGGATGCATTCCAGCACTCAATTCGGCTTGTTCATGCACCAACTTCATCATCTGACGGTCATTCATTACCACGGTATAGCGCATGTCATTATAATAAATGTGGACCAGTCCATTACCCTTGGCAAAAATCGGCAGCAGAAACTTATGATTCAGTGCAATGGCATCTGGTGCATAGCTTTCAATCTTTTGACTGATCATATTGAACACCAAACCATGTCCAAAACTATCCATCAACTGACAGCTATTTTCTTGCGGTAAATTGACCTGAATGCCCAATTTCAACAGATCCGTCTGGCTCACTTGTCGATTGCTGAGTAACTCGCGAATAATGCTTTGTTTTAGTTTGGCATCAAAAAATTGACCGTCTAACTCAAGCTCATTATTTTTCAGAATTCGCCCCAAAGAAAAGCGATGACGCGGCAACAAGTTTTCGATCACTTTACGGTAGTAAAACTTGCTGTTCTTTTTCACTTCACGAATTTTTTTATAAAAATACGGCGCATCAAACTCATGACGTAAAAAATCATGGAGCAAATCGGAACTGGCCAAAACCGCAATCGCATCATGCCCTGTAAAAGGTAAGTTCAGGGTATTCAGATTCGGTACGACCGTTTGTAATTTTTCATAATGCGCACGGTCTTCAGGGCAGTAAGGGTCATAAATAACAATGTATTCACACTCTGCCGAGACATCTTTCGGCTGAACCTGCATGTCATGGTTCAGCTCAGGCTGATAGAACATGTTATAGCGGTTATCCGTCACCTGTTCTGGGTCAATCGAATACTGCGGCACCAAAGCTACTACGCGCTTAAAACCAAGCAGTTTAGAGTATTTAATCGCTGCATAGCCGCCCATCGACCCTGCATAGGCAATGCGGGTTTGAAAAGGGGCAATCCAAGCGCGAATTGCCTCTAACATCGCCAACATCGAAGACTCTGGAAACCATGACTTCTGTTTCGGCATAATGCCAACCACATTAAAGCCAAACTTGGCTAGCGACTTTTCTGCATTGATCGACGTTCCCTTGGCACGGGTAATCAGGTCGCCAAAAGAGAAAATAAGTTCGTCCGATGAACCCTGTAAAAAAATGACACGAATCTGTTCGTCTTCAAAAATAATTTGTTTCGCCATGTCCATGCTGAGAGATTTCATTCCTATAAAGTGAGGTCATGTTCGTTCCATACAGCATAAGCGATTTCATCGAACCAAATGTGTTATTTTATAGATGCAGAGCAGATAAAAAAGCGCAAAATATGACACAATTACTCCATCCTGCAGCACAACACGGGTTTAGCGCAGCTGCTGAACTTTATCAACAAGTGCGTCCAAGTTATCCAGAAGAGATCCATGCTTGGCTCACCGAGCAACTGCATTTAAACGCAAATTCACGTGTGATTGATCTTGCCTCGGGTACAGGAAAGTTTCTGCCTTATCTGATTCCACATAGTGGACAGCTCACTGCCATCGAACCTGTTACCGAAATGTTAGCTCAGCTCAAACTGGCTTACCCACAGGTGGAAACATTACAAGCCTTTAGTGACCATATTCCCCTACCATCGCAAAGTATCGATGCAGTTTTATCTGCGCAGGCCTTCCACTGGTTTGCCAACATGGACAGTTTAAAGGAAATTCACCGTGTCCTAAAACCGCAAGGACATTTGGGCTTAGTCTGGAACCAACGCGACACTCAAGTCGACTGGGTCAATGCACTCGCAGAACGACTCGCTCCTTTAGAAGGAGAGACTCCACGTTATCATAGTGGGCTATGGCAAAAAGTCTTTGAACATCAACACTTATTTCAGCTCAAAAGCCTGCATCAGTTTGCACAGCAGCAAACAGGTACAGTAGAACAAGTGGTCTCAAAACGTCTCCTTTCGACCAGCTTTATTGCCGCAATGCCTAAGGCGCAACAGCAGGATTTAAAACATCAGTTTGAGCAAATTGTGCAGCAGTACACGGGCAAACAGCCACAAGACGAAATCAGTTTTCCTTACATCACCTATGCCTATCACTTTCAAAAAATAGCAGAATAATAGGACACCGATATGAACCCACATACTCTTTCATTAAAACAGGTTCTACTGCCGCTTCTTTTAGGTGGCAGCTTAATCCTCACAGGCTGTAACAAAGCCAATGAACGTGCTGAGCAAGACACGCTTTCAAGCGATGATAAAATTCTGCAAGAACTCAGCTCTGAACCTATCAAAAGTTTTGCAAAAACAGCCAATGATCCACACGATATTGCGCTCTTGGTCGACTATGACCAGCGCTTTAGCAGCATGAGTGATGAAATGGAAGATGAACTGATGAAAATGCGTGAGGCAGGCACGCTCACGGATGAATTTGCAAAAACACGTCAACAAGACAATATTCAGTCTGCACTGAATATGCTGAAAGAGCTGGATTTAAAAACAGAACAAGGGCGCTACATTCAAACTCTGATGTACCAATATTGGGATAACCAAGCCAAAATCATCCAAGATAAAACCGCAGCACCATATGATAACGTGAAAGGTCTCGGTGAGCTCATTCATGCCCAAGAGCAGCTTGAACACTGGCAGTCGCAGTATCCTAAAGCTCAAGATACGATGTCGACAGGCTACTAACTCAATCGCAGACAAAGAAAAGGGATCCGATGATCCCTTTTATTTATATCTATTCTAACTATGGGCGTTCAGCATATTGTGGTAATGCATCACAAATGTTGTCCCACTCGGCTTGAGACGCCACAAAAATATGCTGCGTCGGCTTTTGCTGTAACGGGGTATCTAAAGTGCCGATCCGCAAACGGTAAAACTCAGGGGTGTCAGCTTTAATACTGACAAGAGGTGAACCACAGTTGCCACAGAAACAGCGCTCTGTGCCTGCACTCGACGCATATTTTTTCACAACGTCCTGACCAGAGGTCAGTTTAAAATCCGCCTTAGCAATCGGTGCATTGGTTGCATATGCCGTTCCATTGGCCTTGCGACATTTTTGACAATGGCATTGAATAATATCGCCAATCGGCCCATCAATTTGATAAGTCACTGCACCGCATAGGCAGCTGCCCACATACTGCTGAAGATCCGACATGATGATGCTCCTTGAATTTTTTATTCAAATTAGCACAGCTGATTTTCAGTTGCATCGCTTATGGCGTTTTTTTTGCCACATTCAAATACTGCATCACACCCTCACCTGCGGCCCGTCCTGTTGCAAAACATGCGGTGAGTAAGTAGCCTCCTGTGGGTGCATCCCAGTCCAACATTTCCCCACATAAAAAAACGGCGGGATTGGATTTTAATTGTAGCTGCGAGCTTAGGCCTTCACGGCGCACACCGCCAGCACAACTAATGGCTTCTTCAATCGGACGAAAACCAGTTAAAGGAATCTGGAGTTGCTTAATCTGCTGAGCCAATTGTTCAGGGTGATTCCAGTGTTCTTTTACAACTAACTCTCGCACTAAACTCGCCTTAGCTGCATCTAAACCAGCTTTACGCCAAACATTACTTAACGACTGTTTTTTTGTGGGTTTCAGGCGTACAGCCAATTCTTGGACAGTGACATCTGGCAGTAAATCAAGCGTTAACACTAAAGGTTGGAGCTGTTTTTGCTGCGCACGCAGCGCTCGACCTTGCTTATAGACTAAACCACTTTCTAGGCCATAATGGGTGATGACGATATCGCCCATACTTTTTTCCGTATCGCCTACCCATGCCGCGATACGTTTCAGTGGCTGCCCAAAGACGGGTTGCATATAGGTAGACCATTCATGTTCTACCCCAGCATTGCTGGCTTGAAAAGGCTCAATTTCATCGGCCTCCAACCAGTTTTGCCATGCGCCATCACTACCGAGCTGAGACCATGACACCGCTCCGCAAGCCAAGACGATGGCATCATAGTTCTGGTTGTGCACTTGATCGCTAAGCAAAGACTTAATTTCAAGTGTATGTTCTTTGAGGCTGAGGCATTGATGACGATAGTAAAACTTGACGCCTGACTCAACCAAGCGTTTCAACCATGCTCGTAATAAAGGTGCGGCTTTCATTTCAATCGGAAAAATACGCCCAGACGTTCCGACATAGGACTCAATGCCTAAATCTTTCATCCATACTTGAATCCATGTAGCATCCCACTTACGAATCCAAGGTGCCAACCATTCGGCTTGATCATAGCGACCAATAAACTGCTCTACAGGTTCTGCATGAGAGATATTCAGTCCTGTTTTACCCGCCATCAGGAACTTACGTGCAGCAGACGGTTTTTGCTCAAATACATCGACCTGAACATCATATTGACTCAATACTTCTGCTGCCATCAAACCGGCTGGGCCCGCCCCAATAATTGCAATACGCTTCGGCATGATTTATTCAGCTTGATCCGAAGATTGCGACTGCGGATTCTGACCTTGCAAAGCCTGAAACGCATCAAAGCGCGTGCGATAACCTTCAGGTTTAGTGATGATTAACTGTTGGCACAACTCACCACGTTCTAAATATTTAATTTCAAAATGCGTGCGCGCTGAGCTATCAGCAATGCGCTCTTTCACAAATGGTAACTTCCACACCTCAATCAACTGTTGCTGTGCTTCTTCGATATATTCTGGAATATTACTGGCTAAAGTAATTTGTCCGCCCACTTGTAAACGTGATATCAGAAACTCAAAAAACGGCATATTCAACCAGCGCTGTGCAGGATTATGCGGTTCAGGATTGGGATAAAGAATAAAGAACTGTTCAACCTGCTGCGGTTGCAAGGCATGTACCACCCACGGTAAAGCATCGGCATGTACCAGCTGTAAATTCTGCTGACCTTCTAAGCTATGTTGTTTCTGCATCGCCACAAACTTTTCACGGGTTCGCTCAACCGCAATCAGCTTTTTCTCAGGATGATGGGCCGTAAACAATAGAGCATGTTTACCCTTGCCCGCCCCAATTTCCACACACAGTGGATCAGGACTGATCATTTGAAAATCACGAGGCGCATGCATACGCTGGGCTTGAAATTGACGAATCGGCATAATCAGATCAAACTAAGAAAAAAACCGCATCAGTCTAACAACTGCCAACGTTTTTGCCTATTTCAATCCGAAAATTTTATCTGGAGTCGATCATGCCACACACTTTCCCTTGTCCCCGTTGTGGAGAAATGAGTCAATGGGAAGACAACGCCTTTCGTCCTTTTTGTTCTGAACGCTGCAAACTGATCGACTTAGGTGCATGGGCCAATGATGAATATCGCCTCCCAACGCAAGATGCACCGCAAGCAGAAAACTCAGAAGAATAATATGTTTAATTTCATGATATTTTTCATATTTTAAGAGAAATTGTCCATTATTTAAGATCTTAATATTCACTTAAAAGGATAATTCGTCGACTATACTCCCCCAAAAATTGGTACATGCTCACAGCATGATCAAGTGACAAAAACAACATCCTAAAGGGGGATAAGATGAACATCCTGAGTAAGACTATTGTTTTAATTGGCGTTTTACTTGCGATCTGTCTATTCAGTTTTGGCATCTATATGCAAGATCTGTTGATCCTCTCGGTTGGACTATTAGTGGTCTTATTCTCCATCGTATTGGCTCTAGAAACCCAACACATTTTGCATAATCCATTTCGCAAATAAAAAAGTCAGCAGCTGCTGACTTTTTTTATTTTCCAATAAGACCACAAAGCGCTTAGCCTGCTTTCCCTGCCACAAAGGGATTATGTTGTTTTTCAAAACCAATCGTACTGATTGGCCCATGTCCTGAAATAAACTGCGTCTCATCAGGTAAGCTAAAGCATTCACGCTGAATAGAGTCAATCAGCTGCTGATGATTGCCACGTGGAAAGTCGGTACGACCAATTGAGCCTTTAAACAACACGTCGCCGGTCCAAAGCAAACCATAGTTTTTGTTATAAAACATCACATGGCCCGGAGTATGTCCAGGGGCAAAACGCACTTCAAACTCTTCATTGCCCAGTTTAAGGACTTCGCCACCTTCAAGCCATGTCGTGACATCCACTTTTTCAGGAATAGGAAAACCATAACGCTGCGAGATTTCTTGGATCATATCCAACCAAAAGGCATCTTCTTTATGTGGGCCAATCACAGGGACATCCCACAGTTTTTTTAATGCCCCGACTGCTCCAGCATGATCTAAATGCCCGTGCGTCAGCCACAGCGCTTTTACCGTCAAACCCAACGCTTCGATTTCTGCTTTAAGTTTTTCAGGTTCTCCACCTGCATCAATTAAAATTGCTTCTTTACTGTCACTGTCCCAAACAATGGAACAGTTCTGTTGAAATGCCGTTACAGGCACAATTTTAACTTGCAACATAGAGTGTCAACCTCAATTCATTTTGCTGGCTAATGTCTGTTTTAAGGCATCAAGATTAGCTTGAACCAGCGTATTGAGCAATTGCAAATGATCTCCGCGGCTGTTCAAGGCTGGAATATATTGATACCGCTCTCCACCTTGAGACAAAAACAATTCAGCATTCTGAATCGCCAGTTCCTCTAAAGTTTCTAAGCAATCCGCTGAAAATGCAGGACTCATAATTTGCACCGATTTCACTCCTTGCTCTGCCCATTCGGTCAATAAGGCATCGGTATAGGGTTTCACCCACTCTTGTTTCCCAAAGCGGGACTGGAAACTGATTGCCCATTGATTCTCCGCCAGTCCTAATTCGGCTGCCACCAACTGTCCTGTGATACGGCAACGGTCGGCATAGGGATCACCTTTATCGGCATAGGGCTGTGGAATACCATGGAAAGACATTAACAGCTTTTCAGCCCCCCCATGTTCAGCACGGAAATCACGCACACTTTGCGCCAAAGCCTGAATGTATAAAGGGTGCTGATAATAATCACGAATAATGCTCAGCCCCGGCAAATTACGCTGCTTTGGAATCCACTTCGCGAAAGCATCATATAAAGGCGCGCTAGATGTTGCAGAGTACTGCGGAAACAAAGGAAAAAGGACAATATGATCTTGCGGCTTTTGACTCAACTCAGCAAGCAAGGGCTGAATGCCTGGATTGCCATAGGTCATCGCAGGGACGATATTCAGCTCAAACTCGGGGTATTGCAAAATCAACTGCTGTTGTAACGCGGCCACTTGAGTCAGCAAAATTTCTCGCATTGGAGAATCACTGCCCCACACCATCTCATAAGCATGGGCAACGCGTTTCGGGCGAAACGGCAAAATAAATAAACGGAGAATAATTTGCCAAAGCGGTTTGGGAATTTCAATCACCCGCTGGTCGGACAAAAACTGATCCAAAAAGCGACGCACTGCTGAAGCTGTCGGTGCATCAGGCGTTCCCAAATTTGCCAAAATAACAGTAACTTTTGCTTTTTTTGCAGTAGACATTCAGCCCTCGTGGCTCGTTTTCGAATGTCTCTACTGTAACAGTTTTCAGTTCATTATCTAAATGGATAACTACGAAGATTGAAATTGAAAAGGCCGATCCTTTTCCAATAAATTACTATCCAAAAGTTTAGTCGCCTTCGGGGTCAACTGCCAAAGCATGCGCTGACGATCATCTCGACCTGACTGGACAATCCAATCATTTTGACGCATTTGCATTTTGATGCTGTGTAAAGCACGAATATTAATTTGCGAGCGCGCAACAGCATGGGCACGAGGCATTTCTAAGCGTGCATCATTCAAACCAGTTTCGTTTAAATACTCATTTATGCGTTTGGAGAAATACTCTTCAGGAGTGGGGTGAATAAAGGTTGTCCCCAAAACCGAGAGTAATTGCGCCCAAGTCATCTGCTTTTGAATTTTCAGCTCTTTGAAGTTGCCATCTTGATAGGCATGCATCCGATAATCAAAAGCAAAAAATTCATGCATAGCCACTTTGGGTAAAGACAAAAATGGATCGACTTCACGTTTACCCGCTTCAGTTTCCAATTGCACCAGTTTGGCTTTGAGTTTATCTATTTCGTCATGCAACACTTGGGTATTCTGCGGACGTACCCAACCAGACACAGGATAGCGCTCTAGCATTTGCGTCATATTCAAACGAACCGCCATTTCCAAGTCACGCATGGTCCGATAAGTGAAAACCTGATCAACTTCGTTTTGCAGCAGTTTTCTAAACTCTTTGAATTTTTCACGCAGCTCAGCTTTGTCGTCATGTAAACATAACTCACGGGCATCAGGATCATCATGCATAAATACAATAATCGGCTTTTGTTTGGTGACCGCATAAATGTATTCAAGGTGCATATATCCCACCCCTGACACGGACTGTTCGCCATATTTGCTGCCCAGCAACAATATGACGTAGTCACAGTCATCGATCTGACGGCGTGCAAAAGCCGTTGAAAGTGGTGTCCGTTGTTCTAATCCCCAAGAAAAAAATCCCATGCCCACTAAAGTTTGGGCCAAAATGATCCGCTCTGGTTGCATCTCGCTTCCAGACGTGGTTATAAACACTTGATAACGCTTATCGAGCATCGGTTATCCTCATTATTCTTCGCAGCATCCCATCCCCCAAATTCCATTAGATAGACACTGCGACTAACTCAAGCATATTAAGTTGCAATTTTTGACTATATATCAAAATACTCGACTTATTTGTTTAAAAATTAATCAGATATATTTGAAATAGTCCAATTTAGTTCTGGTTCAAGCAAAAGTTGTAAGATAGGTCTCAAACTTTCTGCATTATTTCCACTGACATAACATTCAATTCGAACATCACCATCATGATTTTGTTCAAATAATAACTCATTTTTGATTAAAATACGGGCTGTTTGTCGTGCAACTGCCAGTCCAGAGTCAATTAATGTCAGTTTCTGACCAAAAATAGATTGTATCGCTATTTTCAAAAAAGGGTAATGGGTACAGCCTAAAACTAAGTAATCTGCACCCTGATCAACAACCGGTTGTAAAATATCTTTTAACGTGGCTAAACATGCCGCACTCATCTGCGCGCCGCTCTCAACAAAAGGCACTAAATCTAAGCAGGTCACTGGAATCACCGTGACTCCCGAAGGCTGTGCAAACTTCTCAACCACATCTTTAATCAGCTGCCCGCGAAAGGTCGCAGGGGTCGCTAGAACAGCTACGGTTTTGGATTTGCTTTGCAATACCGCAGGTTTTAGGGCCGGAACAAGGCCGATAATCGGAAAGTTATCGCCATAGTGCTCGCGTAAATAATCCAAACTAAAGGCTGAAGCGGTATTACAGGCCACAACTGCAACCTTACAGCCTTTGCGGTAAAGCCACTCAATCGCTTGTGCAGTCAATTCTCGGATATTTTGATCATTGCGCGGCCCATAAGGCACATGTGCGGTATCGGCAAAATAAATAAATCGCTCATGCGGTAAATGCTTGGCAATTTCTTGAGCGATGGATAAGCCGCCTATTCCCGAATCAAATATCCCGATTGGCGCATCGGCTGTCGCTTTTGGCATGGGGTTGATCAGAGGAAATAAGGGCTGAATGGCACTCATGAGAACTCGTTGCAGTATAAAGTTAAAAGATCAATCAAGCTTAAACCTCAGGTGCCTAATTGCAATAGCAAATCACCACTTTGTAAGCACAGTTTGACCTGACCCTCCGCATCGTCGCTTAGCTCACCCATTTCCACCAAATGAAAAAAAGCAGCACGCTGAATCAGTGCATTGATGCCAAAGCGAACATGCACATAAGGACGTAACTCCCCTTGGAAGGCACGCATAAAAATGGGATGGTCTTCATCAACGATCACCACATCCTGTGTGGTCGTGGTCAGTTGTAGGTAGATTTTTCCTACAATTTCGACTTGATCAACCCGATTGACAAATAAAGGCTCATCTTCAACCTCGATTTCAATCTGCTCGACCGGGGTTTTGAGATAAAACTTATCTTCTTCTTTCCAAAGTACCGTTGCAAACAACTCAATCATGGCTGGCCGTTTGATCAATTGACCTTCGTGCCACCATTCTCCATTGGCTAAAACCTTCAAATCCATTGCGCCACAATGCTTTGGGTGCCATTGATCTAAAGGGGGGATTGACCTTTTGTGACCGGACTGTCCATCTTTTATGTATTGTGCAATATCGGTTAAGTTTTTATTATCAGCAATAGCTACTTTTTTCGTCGGATTTGCTGAGTTGTGCTGCTTATCCATAAAATTCATGCCTGTCTGACGGAAAAATAATATGATTCAGCCAATTGGCTAGAACTCGGTTTAAACCTATACTAGCTCACAATATAAAAGACACGATGATAAATTTTGTGTCTGGGAACTAAGAACACTCATGGCAGCACCGTTCTTTGAGTCAAAACGGTTGCCACCTTTAACCATATGAGGAGTCCTACATGGAACACATCGAACGTGAATCGATGGAGTTTGACGTAGTCATCGTTGGCGCAGGCCCTGCTGGCCTTTCTGCTGCGATTAAAATTCGTCAACTTGCAATTGAAAACAACCTTAATGATCTGTCCGTTTGTGTCGTAGAAAAAGGCTCTGAAGTTGGTGCGCATATCCTTTCAGGTGCTGTGCTCGAACCGCGTGCGATCAATGAGTTGTTCCCAAACTGGAAAGAAGAAGGCGCGCCTTTAAATGTGCCAGTAACTGAAGATAAAACGTATTTCCTAATGTCTGCTGAAAAGTCACAAGAAGCGCCGCATTGGATGGTTCCTAAAACCATGCATAATGATGGCAACTATGTGATTTCACTTGGTAACGTGGTGCGTTGGTTAGGTCAAAAAGCTGAAGAATTAGAAGTGTCTATTTTCCCAGGTTTTGCTGCATCTGAAATTCTTTATCATGCCGATGGTACCGTTAAAGGTATCCAAACCGGTGATATGGGGATTGGTAAAGATGGTGAACCAACACATAACTTTACACCAGGCTATGAACTACATGCCAAATATACGATTTTTGCGGAAGGCTGCCGTGGTCATTTAGGTAAACGCCTGATTGCCAAGTTCGATCTAGATAAAGATGCAGACCCTCAACACTATGGTATCGGCATCAAAGAACTATGGGAAATTGACCCTGCAAAACACAAACCAGGTTTGGTGATGCACGGTGCAGGTTGGCCTCTAGCTGAAACAGGTTCTTCTGGTGGTTGGTGGTTATATCACGCTGAAAACAACCAAGTGACGTTGGGTATGATCGTGGATTTATCTTACGAAAACCCACACATGTATCCATTTGCAGAAATGCAACGTTGGAAAACGCACCCACTGATTAAACAGTATCTTGAAGGTGGTAAGCGTATTTCTTATGGCGCACGTGCGGTTGTAAAAGGCGGTTTCAACTCTCTGCCGAAGTTCACCTTCCCAGGTGGTTCTTTAATTGGTGATGATGCAGGCTTCCTAAACTTCGCTAAAATTAAAGGCTCTCACACTGCCATGAAATCGGGCATGTTGTGTGGCGAAGCGGTATTCGAAGCGATTCAAGCAGGCGTTGAAAAAGGTGGTGACCTTGCCATTGCACGTGTGCTTGAAGGTGAAGACTTCTTTGCAAAAGAGTTAACCGCTTACACAGACAAGTTCAACAACAGCTGGTTAAAAGAAGAGTTATATCGTTCTCGTAACTTTGGCCCAGCAATGCACAAATTTGGCACGTTCGGTGGTGGTGCATTTAACTTCATCGATCAAAATGTATTTAAGGTCCCGTTTACACTGCATGACTTAGTGCCTGACTTCAGTACACTGAAAACTGTAGATGCAGCAACAGTGAAACCGAACTATCCAAAACCAGATGGCAAGTTGACCTTTGACCGTTTATCTTCAGTATTTGTATCGAATACGGTACATGAAGAAAATCAGCCAGCACACTTGAAACTGACTGATGCTTCTATTCCTGTGAATGTAAACCTACCAAAATGGGACGAGCCAGCTCAGCGCTACTGCCCTGCTGGTGTTTATGAAATTATGGAAGAGAACGATGGTTCGAAGCGTTTCCAAATTAACGCGGCTAACTGTGTGCACTGTAAAACGTGTGATATTAAAGATCCATCTCAGAACATTACTTGGGTAACTCCTGAAGGTGGTGGTGGTCCGAATTACCCGAATATGTAATTCCTTGCGACACGGCAAAGCGGTTGCTTTGCTAACCGTGTCTCATAACCGAATATGTAATGTTAAAACGGGCTTGCGCTGAAGTACATTTCCGAGCAAGTAATCGCTTTTTAGATTAAAAAAATCCCTTCAGCATTGAAGGGATTTTTTTAATTAATAGGCATCTGACTTTCTGCTAAAAACCATCACCGTTGGCCCTATCGCAGTATGCCCAACCCCATGATCTTGATAAATTTCAATCCGATAATCGTCACACTGATAGACATATTTATTTTCAGCTTGTTTCCAGCCGTTTTGCGCCACCTGAAAGCGTTTTAATACTCGACTTTTAAAAACATCTAAATCGGTTTCATACGTCGCAAGCGGCCCATCTAGAAAACTTAAACTGTATGAAATAATCATTTTAGAATGCGGATCGTAACGAATATGCTGAACCCAGCTCACACCTGCTTTTTTAATTTGTGCATCTACACCTTGTGCAAATTCAAACTGATAATTATCGCCCCCTAAAATAACCGTTTTTGCGGTGGGATGATGCTGTTGAAATTCACGAATATGCTGTCCAATTTTTAAACCTGCCACATTCATCGTGCCTACAGGAACTTCACAAGATTTTGCCCAAGAAATTGAACAAAATAATGCAAAAATATGAGCCCATAAGAACACATTTATTCTTTTCATTCTGATTTCCTTGGATGAACTTGATTTCTTTTTCTTTACTCAAGTACATTTTAAAAGGCTAAGACAAATGTCCTAACCTTTTTTAACTAAATAATGAAATTCTTTATTGCCGTTTTCGTCTAAGCGCTCTTCTTGCAGCAAAAGTTCATGCCCAAGATGCATACAAAATTTCGGAATATCCCATGAAGTTGAATTATCCGTTGCAAACACCTCCACTACATCTCCCGATTTAGACTTGCGAATAGCTTGATGCAACATCATCACAGGCTCTGGACAGCGTAAACCACGGGTGTTTAATTGGATGCTTGGGCTCACTTCCAAATCAGACATATACAAACTCAAAAATTTAAAAACTTGCCAATTTTAACACAACTGCCCATTTCGCATATCTGTTTGCATAGTTTGATGGTAGATGAACCTCATATTTAAAAGTATTGATCTAATCATTCATGCAATCCTTGCTTAATTACAATAGACAAGTGTGTTTTCTACGGTATGATAAAATTAAGTTTTTTAGATATTAAGAGTCTTTAGGAAAGATCATGCACGAGGAATCAGGCCCGTCGTGGGGAATGCGTGGCTTACGCAAATGGTTAGGTACCGCGCCAGAAACTCGCGATGAACTGTTAAAGTTAGTTCAAGATTCACGTCGTTTTTTAGAACCCGATACTGTTGCGATGTTAGAAGGCGTATTAGACCTTCCAGCAACCAAAGTCCGCGAGGTCATGACACCGCGTACATCGATGATTAGCCTACAAGAAGATGATGAGTTACTCGACATTTTGCATACTCTGGTTGAGTCGGCACATTCACGTTTCCCTGTCTTTTCATCAGACCAACCAGACAATGTCGTTGGCATTTTATTAGCCAAAGACTTATTGCCTTTCTTAACTGAACCAAACAATAAAGTGGATATACGTGCGCTGATGCGCCAACCTTTATATGTGCCTGAAAGCGCACGCTCAGACCAAGTGCTTCGCATGTTGAAAAACACCCAAACGCACATAGCGGTGGTGATTGATGAATATGGCACGACCTCAGGTTTAGTGACGCTAGAAGATATTTTGGAAGAAATTGTCGGTGAAATTGAAGATGAACACGACAAGATCGATGAAGAGGCGGAATATATTATTCCCGATAATGACCCAACGACCGCAAATACATGGCTGGTTCAAGCACTTACACCAATCGAACACTTTAACAATCTTTTAGATGCAGACTTTTCTGATGATGAGGTTGAAACTGTGGGCGGTTTATTGCTTCAAGAAATTGGTTTAGTGAGTGATTTACAAGGTCAGGTGATTGATCTTGAAAATTGGGAATTTACCATTGTAGAAGCAGATGCACGTTCTATTCATCTGATTCGAGCCGTTCGTAAATGAGAGCTTACTTTGACAAACTGTTAACCCCCAATCCACAACAAAAACAGTTACCTTTAATTTATCCACTTTTAATTGCCTTATTTTCAGGGGCGGTCTTTAGTTTTGCACTCGCCCCTTATCATTATTGGTGGTTGGCAATCTTATCACCTGCACTGCTCTATACCACTTTACGCAGGCGCAGTGCAAAACAGGCCTTTGGCATTGGTTGGGCCTATGGTTTTGGCCTATGGTTCGTGGGGGCTTTTTGGCTCTACACTTCCATCCATGTCTATGGCGATACCAATAGTGCCTTAAGTGTGGGTATGATCGGTATTATGGCCTTGGTCATGGGTTTATTCACGGCAGTTCAAAGCTTTATTTACCGCCGCTTTTTCCCTGAAACGCCACTAACCTTCGCTCCGCTTTGGGTGCTTTTTGAATGGGCAAAAACCTGGGTCTTCACAGGCTTCCCATGGCTGTTTGCAGGCTATGCCTTTACCGAACGCTTACTGGATGGTTATGCGCCATTATTTGGTATCTTCGGGGTGTCGTTTGTAGTCTTGGTGTTGGCCTGCGCACTGGTCGAAGTTTTAAACCGCCGCGTCTTTTGGGTCATTCCTTCTGCCTTATTGGTACTTGGTGCATGGGGCGCATCAAAAATTGAATTCGTCTCCGCAAAAAATACGCAGCCATTATCGGTTTCTTTAATTCAAGGCAATATCCCACAAGACTTAAAATGGCTCACTGAGTATCAACTAAAAACACTTGGAATCTATGCTGATTTAACCAAAACAGAATGGGGACGAGACCTCATTGTTTGGCCTGAATCCTCTATTCCGATGTTCCAAAGTGATATCGAACCCTTTTTAGCTGCAATGACAGCACAGGCCAAGAAAACCAACACGGCGTGGGTCACCGGTATTCCATACTGGGATATTTCAGGCTCTGAAGCGGCAGGTCGACCACTGTACTACAACAGCATTATGGCCAATGGTGCTGAAGCCGAAGGACTCTATAAAAAGCAACGTTTAGTGCCTTTTGGTGAATATATTCCACTATCCGGTTTACTGAAATGGGTGTTGCCTGCCATGCAGAATGATCCGTCGATGAGTGGTTTTTCACGTGGCGAACAACAGCAACAACCGCTTTCTATTCATCAGCAGCACTTAGGCGCGGCCATTTGCTATGAAGTGGCTTATCCGAACTTGACGCGTCGTAATGCCAGCCAAAGTGATTTCTTGGTGACAGTTTCCAACGATGCATGGTTTACAGGAACCGCAGGCCCTTTACAGCATTTACAGATGGTTCAAATGCGTGCCAAAGAAAATGGACGCTGGTTTATCCGTGCCACCAATACAGGCGTGACGGCGTTTATTGACCATCAAGGGCATATCGTAAAACGTGCTCCGCAAGATGTGGCAACCGTACTTCGCGGCGAACTGCCTGCTATGCAAGGTCAAACGCTGTATACCCGTTTAAGTGACTGGCCAATTTTAGGTTTCTCAATCTTTTTACTGATCTTGGGCTGGATCTATCGTCCACGTAAAGTCGATGTATCGTTTAAGTCTCGTCGATAGTTGCTATTGTTAAATCATACTTTTCCAAAGAAAAACCCAAGCTCCGCTTGGGTTTTTCTTTTTCAGCTACAGTAGCTTGGTACCTACTGGAACATCTGTATCAGGCACACACAGCACCACGCCTGCGTCTGAATCATGAAAGCCTGTCACTAAGCACTCAGACTGGATGGGACCAATTTGTTTGTTTGGAAAGTTAACCACTGCCACCACCAATTTACCCAATAACAGTTCAGGTTGATAACGCTCAGTAATCTGCACACTCGATTTCTTAATGCCAATTTCATGGCCAAAGTCGACATGTAAAATATAAGCGGGCTTACGTGCCTGCTCAAAGACTTCGGCCTGAATAATTCGCCCGACTCGGAGCTCGACTTTTAAAAAATCTGCCCAATCGATCTGTTCCATACTTCACTCTATATTTATATTTTCTACAGTATAGGGAGCGAACACTAGCATCATATACGACGAAACAGACAAGCGATCCTATCTTTCCGCCATTCTTCATGACGCAATAAAAACCGAGCGTATGTGCTCGGTTTTTTTATCACAACTATGAATGTCAGTATTAAATTTGACTGACCAAATAGGACACCATACCGGCTAAAAAGAGCATCGGGGTATAACGGTAGAACATGACCACTTTTTGTTCTAATGCTGTAATCTGTACTTGATCGAGTGTGAGTACGGTTACTTTTAACGCAGACCAAAAGCTCAAAACCGCCCATGTGCTGAACAGACTGATTGCAAAGAAACCCACCATAATTTGGCTGCTGCCTTCAGTCGACTGCCAGACACTTAAAACACCTTGAGCAAAAGGAAGCATACTCAAAATCAAAAGAACAGATTTGAGCATCGACCAATGGAATTGGCTCATTTCATCCAACAAGGTTAATGCTTTCATTCTATTCTCCTCAGGCAAATCAGTTGCCATTGAGAACATTATGCAAGGATTTAAATAAATAAAAAGCCTATTTTTATCCATAATTTACATTATTTGTAATCAATAAATATGGGAATAATTCTTATTATAAATTTCAGCTGATGCTTATTATATTTAATATATTAAAATCATAATCTTAGATATTAATTTTAAATTAAGATGTATTATCATTACAGTCCACATTGACATAACCTATGCACTGTAATGATATATTCAATTAAACCCAATATATAATAATTCTCAATTAAGGTTGATACTGAATATCAGCATCGGTTTCTTCACCACCTTGCTGTCCATCTGCTCCAAAAGAATATAAATCAAATGGTCGTCCATCGGTCCCAGGTGCAACATATTGAATGTCATTATCCCAACTGTCTTTCGGATATCCACCTTTCACATAACCGCCGGGCAACCAATTTTTTGCAGACTCAGGCTTATTCACCAAAGCGTCGAGTCCACCCTCTTGCATCGAAGGATATTTACCATTATCCAATTTATATTGATCCAATGCCGCAGCAACACCTTTGAGGGTAATGACAGTGGTATCAACTTTGGCTTTTTCACCGCGTCCCATCACATTGGGTACAATTAAGGCTGCCAACACACCTAAAATAACAATCACCACCATGACTTCAATTAAGGTAAAGCCTGAAGCTTGGCGTCTATAGATTTTTGATTGCATGTGAATTTTCTCTTCCATCTTATATTTTTAAAATTAAATCATATTGTTCATGTTGACGATCGGCAGCATCACGGCGATCACAATCACCAAGACAATGCTTGCCATCAGAACCAACATCAGTGGTTCAAGTAAAGCCAGCAAGGTCGATATAAGCGTTGTCACTTCTCGGTCTTGCATGGTCGATGCGCGCTCCAACATCCGATCCAATTCACCCGACGTTTCACCACTTTTAATCATTTGTACCATCATCGGTGGGAAATAACCACTGCGCTCCAGCTGGGTCGCAAGGTTCCCGCCTTCAGTCACTTTTTCTGCGGCATGATTGACCGCATCGCGAATCACCCAGTTATTACTCACCGCCGCGCCAATTTTTAACGCATCCACCAAGGGCACACCAGACTGGGTCAAAATCGACAAGGTACTCGCAAAACGTGCGGCATTTATACCACGTGAAAGTTTACCGAATAATGGCAATTTGAGCGTTAAACGATCAAAGGCATAATGCCCTGCTGTAGTTCTTAAAAATCGTAGTAATAAGCCGATGCCCAGTACACTGCCCACCAATAAAAATGGCCATGCCACTCGAATAAAATCACTGGCTTTCATCAAGGCAACCGTAATCCATGGCAAGGCATCTTTGCTTTGGTCAAAGGTTTTGACAATGTCAGGCACCACATAGGTCATAAGTCCCATCACGATGGCAAAAGACATCAGCATTAAAATAATCGGGTAAATCATCGCGCCTTGGATTTTCTTTTGCATTGCAAAACGATTTTCGGTGTATTCTGCCAACTGATCTAAAATTAAGTCTAAATGTCCTGAACGTTCGCCAGCGGCAATCGTGGCAATGTACAACTCTGGAAAGCGTCCAGATTGCTGTAAACCCTGTGCCAATGAATGACCTTCCAGTACTTTAGAACGCACTGACATCAATAGATTTTGTACATGTGTTTTTTCTGACTGCTTTCCAACCGCACGAATGGCTTCTTCCAACGGAATGGCCGCCGCCACAAGTACCGAAAGTTGACGTGTCAATAAAGCCAAATCATAGGCGGTAATTTGTTTTTGAAACCATGTTTTACTGCTGTGCTTATCTTTTTGTTCAACAGGATCAACCGAGACTGGGATCAGCGCTTTATCACGAAGTTGTTGCCGAATTTGACGCGCTGAATCCCCTTCAAGCACGCCTTTTTGCTGCCTTCCTGCGGCATCGAGTGCGGTAAATTGATATGCTGGCATGTTTACGCTTTCTAATTGTCCATATTAGTCATTTGGCGCTGTTGCATGTCGGCACCAAAATCATTCATATTCTAAGTTATAAATTATGTCATCACTCTAACACAACTCATTCATCGCACAACGACAATTTCATCAGGACATTTTGAGCTTTTTATGCCAGAAACTACACTTTCCACAACACCAAGCTACCGTATTCGTGTGGCTGTTCCCGTTTATCTATATGACTGTTTTGACTATAGTTTAACGGCTGAACAATACCACCAAGCTGAAGTGGGTGCACGTGTGGCTGTCTCATTTGGTCGCCAAAATGTGGTCGGTGTCATTGTTGAGAAACTCACTGATGAGAAACCACTCGATTTAGGCTTTAAACTCAAAGCCATAACTGAGTTGCTCGATGACAGCGCTATTCTAGATGCTAAAGTTTTAAGTTTATTGACATGGTCAGCGCAATATTACCAATTTCCCATTGGGGAAGTGATGCATACTGCTTTACCCAGCTTTTTACGCCAAGGTAAACCCTATAATTTACTGGCGCGAATGTGGAAGCTGATTGATGATCATGCCGAAGACAAATTGAAGCGTTCTGAAAAACAACAAGATGCCTATAAAATTTTAAAGCTGCATCCCACAGGAACTTCTGAAAACATTTTAAATTTGGCTGGCATTGAAACTGCGACCTTAAAAGCCTTAGAAAAAAAGAAAATCACCCAGTGCATACTTGAAGCCCAAGACTTTAAACCACAAGCTATGACGCTGGCGCAAATGCCCCTCACCCCCAATGATGAACAAAAGCGAGCCATTCAAAACATTCTCAAAGCTCGTCATAGCTACCATGCTTTCTTACTGGATGGTTTAACCGGTAGTGGGAAAACTGAAGTCTATTTGCAAGTCATGCAAGAGATTTTAAAACAAGGCAAACAAGTCTTGGTATTAGTGCCTGAAATTGGTCTCACCCCACAAACAGTGAGTCGTTTTCAGTCACGTTTTCACTGTCATATTGCGCTACTACATTCAGGTTTAAATGATTCTAAGCGCCTGCAAGCCTGGCAAAGCGCACAAACGGGTAAAGCCTCGATTGTGATTGGGACACGTTCTGCCATCTATACGCCCCTTCCGCATTTGGGTTTGATTGTCTTAGATGAAGAGCATGACTTATCTTTCAAGCAACAAGAAGGCTTTCGCTACCATGCTCGTGATGTGGCTTTATACCGTGCACACTTAGAAAACTGTCCGATTATCCTCGGTTCTGCAACGCCAAGTATCGACAGTTATGCATTGGTTGAACAAGGCAAAATGACCCGTTTGGAGTTGGACCAACGTGCCGGTGTGGCCGTGATGCCGAAAATGCATGTGATCGATCTGAAAGTGGCACAAAAACAAAATGGCATCAGCCAACAGCTGATTCATGAAGTACAAAAGCGCTTAGACAAAAAAGAACAGGTGCTGATTTTCTTAAACCGTCGCGGCTATGCACCTGTGTTGATTTGTGAAAGTTGTGGCTGGCAGGCCAAGTGCCCCCACTGCGATGCCAATTTTACCGTGCATCGACAGCCCTACCAGCATTTGCACTGTCACCACTGCGGCACCATCCACCGCATGCCTGAACACTGCCCGCAATGTCAGCATAGCGAACTGAAACCAATTGGTTTAGGCACCGCAAAAGTTGAAGAAAACCTACAAGCACTGTTCCCCAACTTTGACGTAATTCGGGTTGATCGTGACTCGACCAGTCGGGTCGGCAGCTGGCAAAAAATCTATAACAAGATTCAGAAAAGTGAACCCATCATTTTGCTCGGCACCCAAATGCTGGCCAAAGGACATCACTTTCCTTATGTGACTTTGGTGGCGATTTTAGACATCGACTCGGGCTTACTCAGTGTAGACTTTCGTGCCACAGAACGTACCGCACAGCTCATCATCCAAGTTGCGGGACGTGCTGGGCGCGGCGAGAAAAAAGGCGAAGTCTATTTACAAACTCTACGTCCAGATCATCCTTTGCTGAATACCCTGCTGAAATCGGGCTATCGCAGCTTTGCCAAGCAAACGTTGAAAGAGCGTAAAGCTGCATGGATGCCACCTTATCGCTATGCGGCTTTATTGCGCTGTGAATCCAAAGACCAAGAACTGAACCAAAGCTTTTTACAAGAGCATGCGCAAGCATTGCGCCAAGCCTCCGAAAACAGTATTGATATTTGGGGGCCCATACCTGCGCCGATGGAGCGTAAAGCAGGACGCTATCAAGCGCATATGGTACTACTGTCCAAAGACCGTGCGCGTATGCATTTTTACATTCGTCAGTGGTGGCAAAATATCTGGCATAACAAACCGCATGGTATGAAATTGAGCCTTGATATTGATCCACAAGAGTTAAGTTAAGACTTGACGTGAATAAGGTTTAGACCTGAGTCGCGTTCTCCCTTAAACTTCTAACATAAAGAAAAAAATTTAGGACAGGGCAATGTCTCTACTGCTTCAAATTACCCTCTTTTTGGCTGCGGCACTGATGATCGTTCCGTTGGCCAAACGGCTGGGGATTGCCACGGTACTCGGCTATTTATTCACGGGTATCTTACTCGGTCCCAGTGTATTCAATGTCGTCCATGACCCTGAAGACATTCATAAACTCGCTGAATACGGCGTGATTTTCTTGATGTTCATTATTGGACTCGAACTTCGCCCACAACGTTTATGGGAAATACGTAAATCCATTTTTGTGATGGGCAGTTTACAAGTAACGCTCTGCGGCGTGCTACTGGCGTGCATCGTCTTTTTTGCCCTGCAACAGCAGATTGCGGCCAGTGTTGTGATTGGTTTTGCCCTTGCCCTTTCTTCTACCGCTTTTGTGCTACAGCTTTTAAGTGAAAAACAGCAGCTCAATACCACTTTTGGTCAGCAGTCTTTTTCTATTTTACTCTTCCAAGATATCGCTGCGATTCCGCTGATTGCGATTATCCCCCTGCTTGCGGGAACAAACTCAACCCATCATGGTGTGGCCTACTTTGCAGCGATTGTGGCCACCTTTACAGGCTTGTTTTTATTTAGCCGCTATCTCATGCGCCCTTTTTTCCGCTTTGTGGCCAAAAGTGGCGCGCATGAACTAATTACCGCAGTCGGTTTGTTTATTGTCTTAGGCGTAGTCGCGCTGATGGATGTCTTAGGCATCAGTACCACTTTGGGCGCATTTTTAACTGGGGTGTTACTTGCTGACTCTGAATTCCGTCATGAACTGGAAGCCAGTATTGCACCATTTAAAGGTCTACTTCTCGGTCTATTTTTCATGACCGTCGGGATGAGTACGCAAATTTCGCTGCTGTGGGAAAGCCCAAGTCTGATTGTTGGCGGTGCGTTATTGCTGATGTTGGTCAAACTGCTGGCCTTAACCGCCATCGCTCGCTACTTCGAGTTTTCATGGCGTAATAGTTTGATGCTGGCAACCTGTTTGGCACAAGGCGGTGAATTTGCTTTTGTGGTGCTCAATGTTGCCATGAGTGAACACGTGATTACGCAAGCCATTTTAGAGCCGATCAATTTGATCGTGACGTTGTCGATGATTCTGACGCCTATTCTATACTGGCTGATGAGTTCGTGGGTGGTGCCTCTATTCGAGAAAGAAACTACACCTGTCTATGATGAGATTCCTGAACAGCATAACCCGATGATCATTGCTGGCTTTGGCCGTGTCGGCCAAATTGTGGCACGACTAGTTCACTTACAGCACCAAACCTTCACGGCGATTGACAGCAATATCGACAAGGTCGATTTCGTTCGCAACTATGGCGGCAAACTCTACTATGGTGATGCCACTCAACCCGATATCCTGCGTGCAGCCGGTATCGAACATGCCAAAGTGTTTGTATTAGCCATTGATGATATTGAAGACTCCATGAATGTGGCACGGCATATTCGACTCAATTATCCAGACTTAAACTTGCTGGTCCGTGCCCGTGATCGACATCATGTGCATTTGCTGCGTGACTTGGGGGTGGAACATATTTGGCGTGAAACCTATTTATCGTCTTTAGGAATGGCCTATTTTGCCCTGCGTAATTTAGGAATTGCAGAACAAGATGCCTATAAGAGCATTGAGTTATTTCGCGATTATGATGAAAAACTGCTCGCGCAGCAGCAAAGTATTTATAACGATGAACAGAAAGTTTATGAAACACATCGTAACGCTCTGGCCGAATTAGAACACTTATTTGAAAGTGATACGCAACTCCGTCAAAGTCCTGTCGGCGTTGACCTACAACGTGAGTTACAACATGACCGAATAGATGTCACACGGGATGAAGTAAAATGACTTGTGTTTTACAATATCGTCACCATTAAGATAGGATATTGGAGAAATTTATGTCTGATTTGCGTCAACGCTTTTATATTGAAGATAGTCCTGTTCGTGGTGAAGTGGTTCATCTAGAAGAAACCCTACAAACCATCTTGGCGCAGCGTGATTATGCACCTGCAGTCCAAGTGCTGTTAGGTGAAATGCTCAGTGCCACGGCATTACTTGCCAGTACTTTAAAAATTAAAGGCCGTATTAGTTTACAAATTCAGGCTTCAGGTAGTTTCAAATGGGCCATGGCTGAATGTAATCACCTTGGCGAAGTGCGTGCCTTGGCGGATTATGAAGCAGATCCACGCTTTAATGCTGCCGACAGCAGCAGTACGGTATTGAGCACCCTCATTAGCCCTGTACTATTTATTAATATTGAGCCAGAATTTGGTGAGCGTTATCAAGGGATTGTGGCTTTAGACAAGCCAAATCTTGCAGGTTGTTTAATGCAGTACTATGACCTGTCTGCACAAATTCCAACACGTATTGTCTTGGCCAGTTCAGCCCAACGTGCTGGCGGTTTACTCATTCAGTTGTTACCGCGTAACAGTGAAGAGGAACAAGAACGTGTTGATCAAGACTTATGGCCACGTCTGACCATGTTGACTGAAACGCTCAAAATCGAAGAGTTAACCGATTTAGAATCCAGTGAAATTCTTTACCGTTTATACAACGAAGAAGAAGTACGCTTGCCTGAAGTTGAAGTACTGAAATTTGGCTGTACCTGTTCTAAAGAACGTTGTGCTCAAGCGCTTGAACAAATTGGCGCCGAAGCCGTTCGTGAAACGCTAGAACATCAAAACCCAATTACCATGGACTGCCAGTTCTGTAACACACAATACAGCTTTAGTGCAGAAGAAGCCTTGGGTTTATTTGGTGAACACTTAAGCTAAGCGCGTCATGTGCAATAAAAAAAGAGCAACTAAATTGCTCTTTTTTTATGCCTTTGTTCTCATAAAAATAAGATAATTCAAATGATTCATCACTTTTATTCATAGATATTTCACTGGTCACACCGCTTAAATTTCGTTATAAATAAACCCATAATTTTTATATGTCTTTATTTTTCTCTTCCATTGGGGTTCTATCATCATGAAATTTTCTTGCGGTCTTTTCGTACTCAGCAGTTTATGCGCCTTCTCCAGTTTTGCAGCCACCGATCCCTTGGTTGGCAAATGGAAAACTATCGATGATAAAACAGGATACTCTCTCAGTGATGTCATGATTGAAAAAGACAAAAACAATAGCTATAAAGCAGTCATCGTAAGTACGCGTGAAATTCCAGGTGCGGTAAAAATAGAAAACTGTAGCAAGTGTGATGGTATCCATAAAAATCAGCCCATTGTCGGCATGACAACGCTCAGCCATTTGCAGTTAGACAATGCCAAAGATTCGACCTATAGCCATGGACAGCTCCTCGACCCTTTCACAGGGTTACGTTATGACGCATATGCACGACTCAGCAACAATGGTAAGCACTTACGAATTCGAGGAACCTCGACCGAAAATGGCGGTGGACGCAACATCACATGGGTCAAATATTAAGTATCCCTCATCCATCAAAGCCCCTTTCATCGGGGCTTTTTTCTTGTCATGTTTTGAAACAATAAGGAACATATCTTTACTGTTGAAATCTGCTGAAAGGCTGAATAATGATTAAAACTTAATCAATTTATTTAATCTTATTTATGCCGAAGAACCATTATGAAATACTCGGTTTAACGCGAGATGCGACCGCCGAACAAATTAAAAAAGCCTATCGAAAATTGGCACGTAAGTATCATCCCGATGTCAGTAAGGAGCCTGATGCTGAGGCACGGATGCAAGAATTAAATGTCGCCTACGACACCTTAAGTGATGAAACAAAAAAAGCTGAATATGACTTTGAACTCGATCATCCGCAAGACTCACAGCAATTCAACCCCAATGCAGGCTTTGGCGGTTTTGAAGATGCATTTCGGAATGCCCAAGGTGGGCAACAGGCACATGATTTTTCAGGATTTGAAGACTTATTTGGGCGTTTTGGTTCAGGTTTTGGAGGATCAAACTATCAATATCAACGCCAAAATAGCACACGCCATAAAGGCGAAGACCAACATGCGCGTTTAGAGGTCGATCTTGAGGTTGGATTCCTCGGTACCACCCAAACTATTACCTTACAAATTCCTACTTTAAATGCCTATGGTGAAGCGGAAATTCAGCGCAAAACGCTGGAAGTTAGAATTCCCAAAGGCATGAAAGAAGGGCAACAAATTCGCTTAAGTGGTCAAGGACAGTCAGGTATTCAGGGTGGTGAAAATGGCGACCTGTATATCGAAATTTATTACAAAGATACGGAGACCACACGCGTTGAAGGAGTTGATGTCTATCACCAACTGAATATCAGTCCTTGGGAAGCCGCTTTGGGGCAAAGCATTACCGCTGCCCTACCCAATGGTCGGACATTACAAATTCAAATTCCGACAAATGCCAAAACGGGGCAGCAACTCCGTTTAAAAGATCAGGGGATTCCAGCCAAAACGGCAGGACATTTATATTTAATTTTAAACATTGTTCAACCTCCTGCGCAGAGTGAGCAAGAACAGCAAGCTTACCAATCCTTTGCTGAAGCCTTCCCTCACTTTAAGCCGCGTCAGTCTTAAGGAGAAAATTATGACGACTATTCAATATCGTGAAATTATTTTAGACGGATGTCGACACGCTGAAATTGTTGATGAACAACATAGCTTTGATTTAAAGCATTTTGCTGAAGCCTGCGGACAAAGTCCTGAATGGGTTTTACAGCTGTTGGAATATGACATTCTGCCGAACCGACCCGATAACCGCATTCACCAATTTTTTGGTGATGATGTCTCACGTGCACGGCGAGCCTATCGCTTACAACGTGACTTTGATGCCAGCTTTACTGCAGTCGCAATGATGCTGGATTTGATTGAGGAAGTTCAAAAACTTCGTCGTGAAGTAAAACATTTACATCTCACTGACCCAGTTCAAACAACTCAACACTAGTTCTATAAAGAAAGATTGGCGCATGCCTTTCTTTCTTTTTTTTATTTTTGAATAAGAGGATTAGACGGCAACCATGAAACTCAAAGTTTGTAATAAAAAGACTAAGCTCATGTTTCCTGAATACCGCGACATGATTCAACAGCTTAGAGAAGACAATCCGCATTTTTCTAAAATGTTTGACGACCATGAAGCTCTCGATCAGGAAATTTGTTTACTCGAACAAGACCCTGTCAGGATTCATCGTGGAGAGATTGAGCCCCTCAAACGCAAAAAGTTGTTCATTAAAGATCAGCTTTATCGGATTTTAAAAGGAGCCCAGTTAAAAACTTCTTAAATTAAATCTCCCTGCGACGCCCATATATCCGAATAATAAATTGAACAAGGATAACGTCAGCATGTAAAGAAACACCTTAGAGCCCATTTGCTTTAATGGTCTATGTGGAGAATCACCGAATTATTTTAATTTGGTGATTTTCTCTAAATCTTTAATAGTACCCTTCACGGTTTGCTTGATCGGCTCATAATCGATAAACCAAAACAAATTCATATGTTGATCCGCATGCTGTTGTGCCAACATATCAATGACACTTTTTTCGCCACGCCCGACCAAATGACGTCGATAAAAATAATACAGCAGAATCAATGTCGTCATTAACATGATACCCAACATGATCCAAAACCCTGTGGGGGACTTCAGCCCCGGAATAAACTCGAAGTTCATACCATACACCCCTGTCAGTAAGGTCAGTGGTGCAAAAATCGCAGTAATAATGGCTAAAATCCGCATATTTTCATTGGTTTGATTGGCTATGGCAGAAAAATGCAAATCGATAGCTGCTTGCACAGCATTTCTCAAGCGAATGGTATGCTTTTGAATACGTTCAATATGACTGGTTAAATCATCGACACGTACCAACATGATATCTTGTTTTTCGCTACGTTTTTTCCCTTTCAAGTGCGAATAATTATCGACAATTTCATCGCGTAATTCCTGCAAAGTTTCGATTTGTTCTTCGCACAAATTTTCCACTTGTTGGAAAGCCATATTCTCTTGTAACAGTTGATGCCACTTGGTAAAACGGCGATGGCCTTGTAAAAGCTCTTGCTGCCAAAACTCCACTCGACGCGTCAGCGGAACACGTAAATCGAGATAACCATCCACCATGTTATTGAGCAGTCTCAAGGTCAAATCTAAAGGCGTTGCGGGTAGTTTTCGTGGCTTATTATGTTCTTCAATCGGACGGCTCAACACCGTTTCCATACGCTGAATATAGCTTTCAACTTCTTTATTACCCTGCTCTCTAACCGTAATCAAAACTTGCGGCGTGAGCATAAAGCTAATCGGGGTCGTCGCCAGACCAAAAACCCGTTCATGTTTTTCAGCCGCTTGCGTATCAAGCTTGATTTGATCATCAGGTGTGATCAGCTTACGAAAGATCAGCAAGTCATAATCTTCCAAAGTGTCAAAGGCACAAGGGTGTTCTAAATTGAGAATATCGCGCAGATGATATTCATTCATCCACAGTCCCGTTGCCGCATAAATGTCCTGCTGCCAATGTTCTGCCCGATTAACCACATCGTCACGGCTACACTCCACCCAAATAAACTCGGCTTCCTGCTCTGCAATCGACTGTTTCTGCACATAGGTATGCTGTGCGATGGGATGTTGATAGAAATAATAGCTTTGCATATCTCATTTATTATTGTCTGTCTTAGCCAGCATGATGCCATAAAAAAAGCCCTGAGCAAGCCAAAGTTTAAATTGGCCAAGCTCAAGGCTTTTTAAGACAACTCAATTCACATGGCAAATACCATGTGAATTGACAAGAGATTAAACTTGTTCGATGTCTTTCATTGTCAATTTGATACGACCACGGTTGTCTACATCCGCAACTTGTACCTTAATTTCTTGACCTTCTTTCAACACATCTGCCACGTTTGCAATACGCTCGTTCGAGATTTGTGAAATGTGAAGTAAGCCATCAGTACCCGGAAGGATGTTTACAAACGCACCAAATTCAACGATACGAATGACTTTACCGACGTAAATCGTACCTGGTTCAATTTCAGCAGTCAGTGCTTGGATTTTTGCAACCGCAGCAGCAGCAGCAGCTTTGGTTTCACCAAATACACGAACAGTACCGTTGTCTTCAATATCAATTGCCGCTTTGGTTTCTTCAGTAATAGCACGGATGGTTGCACCACCTTTACCAATCACGTCACGGATCTTGTCTGGGTTGATGTTGATCACTTGGAATGTCGGTGCATGCATTGAAATTTCAGGGCGAGCACGTGAAATCACTTGGTTCATTTCATTCAAGATATGCATACGGCCTGCATACGCTTGGTTCAATGCCGCTTCCATGATCTCTTCAGTGATACCTTCGATCTTGATATCCATTTGAAGTGCAGTAATACCGTTCGCAGAACCGGCTACTTTAAAGTCCATGTCACCTAAGTGATCTTCGTCACCTAAGATGTCAGAAAGAACTGCGAAACGCTCGCCTTCTTTCACTAGACCCATTGCAATACCTGCAACTGGCGCTTTCAATGGAACACCTGCATCCATAAGTGATAATGAAGCACCACATACAGAAGCCATTGAAGATGAACCGTTTGATTCAGTAATATCCGATACGATACGAATTACGTACGGGAAGCGATCAGCCGCAGGAAGAACTGCTTGAACACCACGACGTGCCAAACGACCGTGACCGATTTCACGACGTTTAGGACCAGATTCACGACCTGTTTCACCGACAGAGTATGCAGGGAAGTTGTAGTGCAACATGAAGTTGTCAGTTTTAGTACCAGCAAGGGTATCAACCATCAATGCATCGCGTGTATTACCCAAAGTCGTGGTTACCAACGCCTGAGTTTCACCACGTGTGAATAATGCAGAACCGTGTGCACGGCCTAATACGCCCACTTGAACATCAATGGCACGAACAGTTTTCGTGTCACGACCATCAATACGTGGTTTACCAGACAAGATGTTGTCACGTACCGTACGGTATTTCAAATCTTCGAATAATTCATCAACTTCAGCAGCAATGCCAGCTTCATCTTCTTCAGGAACAAACTGAGCAACAGCTTCAGCATGAAGCGCATCTAATGCTGCATAACGGTCTTGCTTAACAGCAATTGTGTATGCTTCAGAGATTTTCGCTTCGAATGCTTCTTTCAATTTACCAAGAAGTTCTTCATTTTTAACTGGCGCAACCCAAGTCGATTCAACTGCGCCCGCAGCTGCAGCAAACTCTTTAATTGCTTGAATTGCAATTTGCATTTCGTCATGACCGAAAAGTACAGCGCCTAACATTTGGTCTTCAGAAAGTTCTTTCGCTTCAGATTCAACCATCAATACAGCAGCTTCAGTACCTGCAACCACAAGGTCAAGATCAGATTCTTTAAGCTGTTCTAAAGTTGGGTTAAGGATGTATTCACCGTTGATTAAACCAACACGTGCGCCTGCGATTGGACCACGGAATGGAACACCAGCAATAGACATTGCAGCTGAAGCACCCAACATTGCAGCAATATCACCTTCCATGGTTTTGTCAGAAGAAATAACAGTCGCTGTCACTTGGATTTCGTTATAGAAACCTTCTGGGAACAATGGACGAATTGGACGGTCAATTAAGCGAGAAATTAACGTTTCAGATTCAGTCTGACGACCTTCACGCTTGCCATAACCACCGGGGATACGACCTGCAGCATATTGTTTTTCTTGATAGTTAACAGTCAACGGGAAGAAGTCTTGACCTGCTTTCGCTTTTGGTTGAGCAACAATAGCAACCAGTACGGTTACGCCACCCATAGTGATCACAACAGTGTTTGCTTGACGAGCAACACGACCTGTTTCTAAAACAACTGTGTGTTGACCATACTGGAATTCTTTACGAATAATATTAAACATAGACATGTATTTTTCTTTCCTGATTTTTATTCTAGTGGAGACCCCTAAGGTTTGGCATTCACATCGCCATTTCAGGCAACTGTATAAATGACAAAGCTTAGAAGCCGACCTCACCAGAGACTAAAAATATGATTTTAAGACACAAAGAAGGAGCGAAACATTCGCCCCTTCCCCATTACCTCACAGAAGCAAGGTAGACTTTCTTTTTCAGTAATACAGCACAAAGCATGCAATACACCCGAAAATAAAGTTTAAATCGAATTAACGACGTAAACCTAAAGCACCGATCAATGCTACATAACGACCGTGGTCTTTACCGTTAAGGTAGTCAAGTAGTTTACGACGTTGGTTAACCATACGGATTAGACCGCGACGGCTATGGTGGTCGTGTTTGTGCTCTTTGAAGTGACCTTGTAAGTCATTGATTTGAGCAGTTAAAAGAGCTACTTGAACTTCTGGTGAACCAGTGTCGTTTTCAGCGCGAGCAAATTTAGCAATGATCTCTGCGCGATCTGCGTTTGTTAAAGCCATTCGATTTCTCCGAGATGCTTATAAGTTACATTTGATACAAATCAAATTGATTCTTCAAAACCAAGTTGACTGCCGTGCATCACTACAGCAAGGCATTATTTTAAGGGATCTAGCGCTATATTGCAAAAATGTTTTATGTTCGCAGTCAATTCAGCAACTGACGGCTTTGCACAAATCATGCACAATCATGACAATCCTGATTTTCAATATCAGACTCAGACCCAATAAAAACGAAAAATAGAGAGAAATTTGTGAAAATTTTATCTGCCAATACCTGTTATGTCCCTCATGACCTCAACCACCTGATTCGTTCTAAGAATGAGGTCTGCGCTACCTTGGGTGACATGAATGACGCACAAATTCAAAGCATTTGGGCCAGTGTAGAGTCCCTATATAAAACAGGAAACTACCCTTTCATCAGCCTCTGTTTACGTCGTCAGGGACAAATATTGTTAAATCGCAGCATTGGTTATGCGCAAGGCAACTCACCCGATGGTTTAGCGGCAGATGCGAAAATTGGCACACCTGATACCCCAGTTTGCTTATTTTCCGCCTCTAAAATCGTTACAGCCATGCTGATTCATATGTTGGATGAACGCGGTGATCTGAATTTACTCGATCCGATTAGCCACTATATTCCCGAATATGGCGTAAACGGTAAACGTCGTGCCACCATTTTCCATTTACTCGCTCATCGTGGTGGCATTCCTCGCATTGACAATAAAGTCACGCCTGAACTGTTGTTTAATCAAGATCAAATTTTAGAACGTCTTTATGCTGCACAACCCGTTTCAGCCTCAGGCACACATCTGGCGTATCACGCCGTGACGTCAGGTTATATTTTAGGGGAAATTATCAAGCGGGTAACAGGTCAAACGGCCCGTGAATTTCTTGCCGAAAATATCGAAAAACCCATGGGCTTAGATTACTTTAACTATGGCCTAAAACCTGAGTATCGGGCGGATGTCGCTTTAAACTATGCCACAGGTCTACATCCACGTTTAGGCACAGACCATTATCTTAATCGGGTACTGGGCGGTGGTTTACAGTTGGCGGTCGATGTGACCAATGATGCGCGTTTTATGGACACGATTTGCCCAGCAGGCAACATTTATACCAGTGCGGAACAAGCTGGACGTTTCTTTGAAATGCTCTTGAGTGGTGGCGAATACCAAGGCAAACAAATCATGAGTGCCCAAACGGTATTTCGCTCGACCTTGGCCACGTCAGGAGTTAGTTTAGATCGGACATTATTAGTCCCGATGCGTTATGCCTTAGGCCCAATGTTAGGGAGTAATCCTATTGGGTTATTTGGACCCATGACTGGGCAAGCCTTTGGACATCTCGGGTTTTCCAATATTCTCTGCTGGGCCGATCCAGAACGTGATATTAGTGTATCGCTATTAACCACAGGAAAATCTGTCGTCGGGACCCACTTACCTGCTTTAGCGAAAACGCTTTATCAAATCTCGAAGCATTGTCCCAAAATCTTAAAGCACTAACGTCGCTCATTATTTGCAACGGATCGAAGCGAAACAGATGTAGTCTGAGCATAAAAAAAAGCCCAAGTAAACTTGGGCTTTTTTGCGCTGTAGTGTTCTTTTATTTTTGTTCTTGTTGTTTTGGTTATCATTATAATAATGCGCTTTTCCGCGTCTTGTATTAAACATTCCATGTTTAATTATTTACGTCCTTATGTGACACATTTTGCCACACAGAGCTAAAGAGAAAAGTCGCATTTTGCTCATCTCCATGTAAGCGATTGCTTACACAAACTCTCAATTTCTCCACAATTGAACCTAAAGCACATTCTAAAATTCAATAAATTACATTCAAGTCAATAAAAAACAAATACTTAATAAATTAATTAAAAGTTACAAACCACAATATATTGCGCCAATATCTACTCAACCGTTCATATATTAATGTATTTGTGTTCCGATAAATGATTGGCTATTTTTTGTCACATTTTGCCAATTTATCAGATATAAAAAAGCCTTGTAGTCTCTCCCAAAACTACAAGGCTTAGCGGCTGTAAGTTTCCTCTTTCACCTACTTCACTGTAAGTTCGCTGTCTACTGACGTTATTATTATCTTTTTGCGATTATACTCAACATTCCGTGTTGAGCTCTTTATGTGAAGCCATCTTCTCAAAATCCCAAGCAAAGCTCTATGCGCAAATCTCCTGAATCCCTGTAAGCCATTTCGTACAAAACCCCTATTTGTTTATTAAATCTTCACAATTGAATTTGTTGATTAATTTTTCTTGATAGACCACTTTCTCGGGTGGTTCGAGTCACCATAGCATGTACGAATGCATCAGCATCGACCAGTAAACTGACCACTTTTTTCGCCCGCGTAATTGCGGTATAAATCAGCTCTTTACTGAGTAATTTTTCAGCCTGCCGATCTAATACCACCGCGGTATGGGTGAACTCAGAGCCTTGAGATTTGTGAATGGTCAGTGCAAAAGCCGTTTCAATATTTTTGGGTAATCGTGTCGCGGCTACCCATTTATCCAGACTGGGGAAATACACCTCAAACTGCAATTTACCTTGTTGTATACGATGTAAACACAGGCCAATATCGCCATTCGACAAACCCAACTGATAGTCGTTATAGGTCATCATCACTGGACGGCCCAAGTACCATTCGCCTTGTTTAATTTGTTTTGACTGTTCTAATAGGCGCTGCTCGATTTGCAGATTGAGCTGTTTTAAGCCGAAATGGCCGTGACGTATGGCGGCTAAAATACGGTAATCATCAAAATGTTGAATCACTTTGGGCACGAGAGACTCATTAGGATTTTGCTGATATTGCTTTAAAGCCTCGACATAGCCCTGAAAGCCGAGCATCAGCAGATCATAATAATGTTGTAACTGCTCTGCAGATAAAGCCTGCTCGGGCAACAATTCGAGTTGTAAATAATCGACCTTGACCTGATCCAACTCAACCGCCTTCAACGTCATGGCATGTACCACTTGCTGTTGAAAAGTGTGTAATACTCTCTGTTTTTCAGCAGGATGCATCATTAAGTCAAAACAAGATTGCTGCTGAATAAATTGTGCCAACTTTCCAATCCGTGCATCTGATTTGAAACGACGGCTATTGACCAAATTGACTCTGTTTTCAGCCAAAGCTGGAACTTGTTGTAGATCGGCGAGTACAGAGCCAACATCGACCGAGGCCAATTGATCAGCATCTCCCAATAAAATTAAACGGGCTTGATTCGGCATGGCAGCAAAGAGCATCTGTGCCAAATTTAAATCCAGCATTGATGCTTCATCAACGACAATCACATCATAAGGTAAAGGTTGTCTGCTATGAAAACGCGGTTGCTGCGTATTCCCAAGACCCAAAAGGCGATGTAGCGTCACAGGGTTTAAGTTTTTCAAATCTGGACTAACTAAGTCTTGTAACTTTTCATCCTGAAAAGAGTTCTGAAGGGCTTCTTTCATCCGCTGCGCCGCCTTACCTGTCGGTGCAGCCATCGCAATACGAATATCAGGCAGACTTTGTTTGAGCACTGCAATAATACGCGCCAAGGTATACGTTTTCCCTGTGCCCGGACCACCTGTAATGATCGCGAGCGCCTGCTCGGCCACCATAGCCAAAGCCTGTTTTTGGTGTGGATCTTCTAGTAAATGAGCATAAGCTGAAATATCCACTTGCGTTAAATTTTGCAGTTTTAACCGTGTTACTTGCTCGGCCAAAGACTGCTCTAAAGCCCAATAACGATACAGATATAGTTGCTGCTGATCGTAAACAAACGGCGCTTTTTGTTGCTGTGCCTGCTGTTCATCCATGACCAAATCATCTAAGACTGTGACGGCTTCAGCTGCAACCGAGATACAACTCTCACCGCGTAGCATTGCTTCAAGGACCTGTTGAATCACTTGACTACGTGCTTCGGTGAGCCCTGTTTGACTCAGCGGTGACTGCTGAATAAACTGACTCCAACGCGTTAACCATGTGTCTACCATGGCAGCCTGATCAATACTGGCTTTATGAACATTTTCCACACGGTTATCCTCAAAGTTATCCACAACTTAATTATTTGTTTATGAGTGACTAATTTCACTTAATTCAGAAGTTTTGCCTACATGATTTTCAGTAGAAGTATCCTCAGCAAAATGACCCAAGATGGCATCTAATCTTAAAATAAACTCTGGGCTGGCACGCCAACTTAAAACCCCCTGATTGAGCTGTCCATTCATCCCTCTCAAATAAAGATAACTCGCCTGTCCCAGATGTTCTTCAATGTCATAGTCCAGCAAATTCACTTTTAAATAGCGATGCAAAGCCACCAAATATAAGCCCGCCTGCAACCAATAACTGGCATGTGACATATTCAATTCGATTGCGTCATGATTGTAGCTCTGCTGATCCGCCCCTAAGAAGTTACTTTTATAATCGGCGATGTGATAACGCTGACCATCAAAATAAACCAAGTCAATTGAACCGGTCAGATAACGAGCAGAATTGGCTTCATTTAAGTCGAGTAGATCAATGCCGTATTCTTGAAATAATGCCTGTATGCGTTTAATCGCGAGCACATGATCGGACAATGACAAATAAAAAGGAAACTCAGCCAAGTGTTCATCGGCTTTGAGTTGCTTCAACTGAAAACTGTCATGTAAAGGTGTTTCTAGCACATCTGCTAACCATTCTTGCATCCACAGCACCAATTGAGTTTCATCATCCTGCCCAAATTCGTGTTGATATTTGCCCAATAACTCTTGCCACAGTAAGGGGCTATCATTTTTAAAACGACGATGAATTTCCAGTCCCCAGTCACGTGAGTCCTGAAAGTCAATGTGCTCGAAAATTTCGTGCAGGAAGGTTCCCGCAGTCGTCCCCATTGGAAACTGCCGTTTAATCCACGCCAAAGGCTGACTCAGCTCCACATCTTCAAGCACAGGATGATTAATCTCGTCATCCGCACTACCCACTTTCTCGCTCAAAACCGCTAAGGCATCCATTGCCTCTTTGCGACTCAAATGCTGTGCCAACGCACTAAAACTGGTTTTGGAACGTGGATAAAAACGCTGTTCAGGAAAGGCCAAGGCTTGCAGTTGAATGATCTCTTGCTGCTGGGCTGGCTGTAAACGGATCGGCTTTTCAGTCAGCAGCACCTCATTACCACTGGCAGGATGTTCAAACAGATTACCTGCTTGACCACGCCAAAATGCTAATGCCGTATTTGATTTATATTCCTGATCTTGCAGCAAGGCATACACGCGGTGGCTGGCGCGAGTCAGTGCGACGTACCATAAGCGATGCTGTTCTGCTTCGGCTCGCTCATTGTGTTGATCAATCGCGGCTGGGTCTAACAGATTGGCATCATTTACTGCCACGATACGCTGTAACTCGCTCTGCCCTGTCGTCGGATTGATCTGTTCTAGCGTTGAAAAGTTTAAGGTTTTATTTATTTCCTTAAAGTCTTTGTCGGCACCCAGCAAAAACACAATTTTAAACTCTAGACCTTTGGACTGATGAATAGTCATCAACTGTACGCCTGTGGCATTGGAGAGTTTGCGTTCCAACTCCCACTCACGTTCCGCAGGCAAATGTAACTGTTTGAGATACCAATGATACAGTTTCTGCGCGCCTTGGAACTGCTCACTATGTTGGCTCAACAACTCAGTCAAATGCCGAAGATTAACCACAGTCCGTTCGTTGTCTCGGCTTTGGTAAGCCACCAAGTTTTTCCAGACTTTAAACAGATTTAAAGCGTACTGCCATGCACTTAAAAAGCCTTTATTGATCCACATGTCGCGGATGTCATCAAAATCCGCCATAAACTGGCTTAAACCGTTGGCTTGCTTTTCCAGTTCTAGTAACTGTTTTAAATCAATCGCCAACAGCCGGCTCAAAAGCGCACGGCGAACTTTGGCTTCATCAAAAGGATGCATCATTGCGGTCAATAACGCACCGACATCTTTCGCGACCTGACTTTCAAACACACTGCGTTTAGACGGACGGTTGACCAAAATTCCCAAACGCTCTAGTTCAAACTGAACTTTGTCCAAGCCATCATGGTTTTTCGACAACACCGCGATATCATTTGCCCCTATAAACTGTAGCGGATCATCTGCCACATACAGTTGCTGTTGAATGCCTTGGTTGATTAAATCACGAATTTTCCATGCCACTTGTTGAGCTTCATTTTTTTTGTCTTCAAGTAATAGCCAGCGCAGCGGTATATGGTTTTCACCCTGTGCATCGACCAAAGCGGGATGTGGTCGAGTCCCTGCTTCTACAGGCTGGTAATAGACCTGCTCACCAAAGTCCTGTTGGCGTTGAAATAAAGCATCCACCACCTGTACCAGCTTTTGCACAGAGCGATGATTATATTTCAAACTATACTGCCGACCTTGCTTTGCCAAAACATCTAAACGTGCCTTGTTATAGGTCAGCATGTCCCCGCCACGAAAGCCATAAATAGCTTGTTTTGGGTCACCGACCATAATCATACAGCCTTGAGGATAACGCTGTGCATCACGCCAAATCCGCGCCAACATATCATCTTGGTCTTGGTTGGTGTCTTGAAACTCATCCACTAAAATGAGTGGATAGCGTGCTTGTACAAACTGGGCAAAGCGCCGGCCTTGTTCGCCCTGTAAGGCTTCTGACAAGGTACGGATTTGCTGAGCAAAGGTCGTTTCACTCTTTTGCTGCAAGACTTGTGGTAATCGCTTTTTCACCTCAGAACTTAAGTGATATTTCAAATACGCATCCAACACATCCAAATTAAGCTCTAGCTCTGCCAACGCGTCTAAGAAACTGCGGACCTGTCGCCACACAGGATGCTGCTCAAACTGTTCTAGTACATCTACAGCACATTTGTTTAAGACTTTTTTCGTCGCAAGGTCAGTCAGATGTTTTAAGGTTTTTTCAAAATGTGGCGCGAATAAAGCATAAGCTCGTTGCTCTTTCAGTGCGGTCAAAAAAGCAGGTAAATCCTGACATAGAATACGCTGCATCAAAGCATCGGTACGCCACTTTTTCCCCAGCACTGCATGGTATTGCCCTTCGGGTGCATAATAGTCTTTCAAGCTTTCAATCTGCGCCACATCCAGCGCGGTAAATTGATCAATGGCCTGCTCAAATTGCGTCAAATCAAGCACAGGTTTTTCTACCTGTTGAAACTGTGCCGACGCAAAGTTCAGACTATTTTCAACAATTGGCACATAAGCCTGTTCGGTTTTTAATTTTTGTTTTAACAGTAAATAATTCACCACAGGCTGTGGCTGTGCCTGAATCCACTCGCGTAACACATCATGAATGAGCTGCTGAGTATAACTCTGCGCATCATCGGTGATATCTGCACGCTCAATCTTGCCACTTTCAAAAGAAAACTCACGCAGTAACTTTTGACTAAAACTGTCCAGTGTCCCGACAAATAACTCATCTAACTGGTCAATCACCAACTTCAAACGCTCTTGGGCAAAACCGACCCGCTGTGCGTAGTCCGTGAGCACCTTGATAAAAAGCGGATCTTGTTCAACAGCTATTTTGGCCTGTATTTCTCGCTCGGTCAGACTCTGACAACCTTCAAAATAACGTAAAGTTTCAATCAAACGTGCCCGAACGCGACTTTTCAGCTCCGCAGCGGCTGCACGGGTGAAGGTGGTTGCAATGACCTGATTCGGCAAATAGGCCCCAAGAAAAATACGCACCATCAAACTGGACAAAGTAAAAGTCTTGCCTGTGCCTGCTGAAGCTTCAATCCAATGCAAGCCCTGAAAGCTCATATCGGCAATGGGTTGATAAGACATGTTCGATGTAGAGGCCTGAGACTGCGCTGTCATGACTTAGTCCTCAAGGCTTTGCTGATGCAAAAAAATCGGATGATATAGTTCATAAGAAAACTGCTCACAGGCATGGGCAAGTAATGCCTTGGCATCCTGCTCTTGTAGAATAAACTGCCAGTCGCGGTGTGCTTTATTGGCTTCGTTTTCAGTCATTGAAAAACCACTAAAGCGACCATCTTCTTCCCACACTTTATAAATGGCGTCCATGTCCGCAATCACCATCTGTTCCTGATCATTCAGTTGCCATTCATGCGTTTTATCTTTTTCTGCAATTTTCAGTAACAAGGCCGCAGGTAAAACCAAAGGCTGAGTTTGTGCATACTCCCATGCTTTCAACCAAGGTTTGAGCCATTCACGCGCCTGATTTGAACTCACACCAGTACATAAAATGGTTCGGTCACTAAACACCACGATGCGTTGATATTGCTGTCCGCCCTCACCCAAATTGACATAAGCCAACCATAATAAATACTCTAACCAAACTTTGGCACGGCGCTTTGCTCTGGCACTAGACGCTTCTACACTGACCCATTTTTCAGCACTGTATTTGGCTAGGGTGACATTGATTTGCAAATGTCCATTCACCTTCCAGACTTGTTGGGTCGTGGCTGTAGCCTCGCGTGCATAGCGTTGTAAACGTGTCAGCAAGCGCTGCTGCTCAAGCACGCTCATTTGCCAGACCCCATCTTGGACTTTACCAATCGGCAGTTGATCCATCAGAAGGTTGGCGTCTGCTTCTGCCTCATGTTGTTGTAAAAAATGACGGATGGCATAACGTCCTAACCCATCGAGGAGTAAAGGTTCTTGCGTTGCAGGAATCTCTTCTGGTTTTAAGTTTTCCACCCCTAAAGTCTTGAGATACAGTCTTGCAGGGAAAGTAATGTCCTGAATCCACTGCTGACTGTCAAGAACCTGAATGTCTTGCTCTAATTTTGGATAAGGCGTGTTGACCCAACTGCTGCGTTGTCCTGATGCATGTTGCAATTGTTTCGCAACTTGAAACCATTGGTCTTGAAAACGAATACTGTGCTCAGACTCAAAACCACGCGGATCAAAAGGCAATAAAGGATGAACATGATACAGCGATGCCAACTGTGCAGAGACAGTCACACCATGCTGATCAACCGTTGCATTGACACTCTTGCTTTGTGTGTCAGGTTGAACAATAAAGTCCATATGCTGAATCAGTTCTTGCAATACCGTAGACGGATCACGGACTTCACCATCGTTGATATCAAAGCCATTATAAAATAACCATAAGTTCTCTTGTGCCAACAACAACGCATCTAGAAAAGCCCCTTGATCATCTTCCAAACGGGAACGATCCCCCAGTTGTGGCTTCAGCAAGTCCATCAGGTCAAAAGGCAAATGCGCACTGCGGTTGGGAAACTTGCCACTGTCCAAGCCCAACATCACGATCAACTTATACGGCACAGGTCGAATCTGACCAATTTGACTAAATGTGATCTGCCCTGTCGGTTCTGCATAATCCAGTTGCGCTTCTAAGGTCTTTTGGATTTCTTCTAATACATAAGGCAAAGGTAAACTTAAACTGCGCAGTGCATGATGATCGTGTTCATCATAGAAACTCGCCAAGGTCAGCATACGTTCTTGTTTTTTGACCATCTTATACACCGCAATCAAAGACTCAACACCCGCAGCTTCAAACTCGCGAATATCTTCCATCAAACGATTCAGCCAAGTTTCCGCAGTCGTCCGTTGTCCAATTTCATGCGCGATCATCCACTCGGAACGGTGTTTAAAATCCTGATAAATTTCAATCAAAACACCAATTAGCTCAAAATCACTCGACTGTACTTGGGCATAGCTTAAGGTATCATGAAACAGCACATGCTCTGGTACAGCGACGCCTAAAGCCAAACGATCTAAGGCAAACTTCAGACTATAACGATAGTCATCATCCCCTTCGGCCAAACTGCGTTTTAAATGTTCGGCATCCAATCCACGCTTAAAGCCTGCGTTGATCAACAGCTCCGTCATCCGCTCAATCATATTCATGTCTAAGCCATAACATTGCTGCGTTGCATTTAAACTGAGCCAATCGGCAAAGTCCTCAATACTGAAACGCCCCCGCACCAAGACCATCCGTCCCAGCACAGCACGCCATGCATTTAAGGCATCGAGTTGAGTCACGCCTGCCAGCTTAATTGGCAAATAAATACTGTCTTTACTCAGTTGATGACCCTTTTGCAAAGCTTCACGCTCATGCGGAGGAGGCGCAAAAACACTGCGAATAAAAGGTTCTAGCTCAGTCAAACTGGGCGTCAACACTAAAATATCGCTTGGACGTCGCGGTGCATCAGCCGTGCCCTGAGCCAACCAATGCGTCAGTTGATCTTTGAGGACTTCAAGCTGTCTAAGGCTGGAGTGACAGACATGGATCTGTATCGAATCATCTTGTTCAGCCAAAGCATACTGATGCTGCGTAGGTTCTACCAAATACAGGACATCAGACTGAATTTTACCAAGTAAAGTTTCTGGATATTCATCAACAAAGACATCGGCCCATACGCCATCTTCACCTGAAGAAAGATTGGAAAGTAAAGAGAAATGGTCGCGTGCCTGTTTACCAAATCGGGTCAGTAAAGGATGGCGAGACTCTCGGGTTTCTGCATTAAAATTGAGGGTAAACTCATCAAAAAACTGCTGAATCTCGGCATCATTGGCATTTGGATTTTTTTCAATAAAACGCTGCTTTACCCGTGCGTCATAACGCGCTTTCCAATTGGGATCGACACTGTCCGCCCAGTACTCTTGTGATGGGTTATAGTGAAAAATAAAGATATCGAGGTATTGCCCCAATCGATGCAAAAACTCCAATTGCTTTGGCGGTAAATCTAAAACAGTAAACACCACCAACTGCGCAGGCAACTTTTTAAGCGCAGCGTCGCGGGTCTCGGCTTGATCGAGTAAGTCCCAAAATGCAGTATCAATACGCTGAATTTGTTCAAAGTCAGCATGGAACACCACTTGCCAGAGCCAACGCTGCCACGCTTCCAATTCATAAGCTTGATTGAGTTGAAAAGCACTGAGTTCTTGCTGGGTTTTAAAAAACATCTGCTCCAAATCGAGCGGCTGGTTTTTGCCCCACGCTTGTAACCAATTGGTCTGGCAACGGCAATTTTGCGGTGGACAACCTTTGGTGCAATGCCCACGATAATCCATATAAAAACTAAACAACCGCGAAACCTGCTCCGCGACCCAATACAACATGCTTTGCTTTTTCAGCTGTTTATCAATGCCTTGTTGCAAACGGTCAGCGCTGGCATAGATCCGCTGAATAATCGGATACAACGGATGAGCAACCTCTAAAGGATTCAGCTCGGCTTGTATAAATTCTTTTAAGGCTTGAAAGACGCGCCATTTAATAATCAATCGCGGAATATTGGCTTTACGGACTTCGTCTTTTTGATCGACCAAAACCCACTGATAAGCCGCCCATTGAAAACCACGAATACGATGATGAAACTGCGTGTTGGCACTGATGCCCTGCTGCTCCGCCAACTTTTGTGTTAGCCAGGCCTCAACCGCAGGTGAAGGTACAATAAAGTGCTGTGCTTGCAACACTTGAAAGGCATTTTTGGCTGGTTTAAAGACGGTTTTTTGCATGGCCTGCAACAGAACATCAATACGCTGACTTTGTATTACGTGTATCGCCATGTTTCCTCTCAAATAACCATCTTATGAAAAATCTACAAAAGTACACAGATTATTGACTATACTTCTAGTTCTGTCTATGTCACTTTGATGACATATTTCTATTTAAAATTTGCTTTAAAATACGCACTTTAAGCAAAACTAGAATCAATGTGAATCAGGATATTTTAGGATTTAGAAAATGAAATTAGAGCATATTCCAGAAAAAATTGATCCCTCTTTAAATTTAGAACAAATCCGCGAAGAATGTTTGGACTTAGTCAAAAAGCGCGCCTATTTTTCCGCAGGTGCAGCGGTTATTCCAGTCCCTTTCCTTGATGTGGTGATTGATGTGGGCATATTGTCGCAGTTGATTCCCGAAATTAACGCCCGCTTTGGCCTAACCCCTGAGCAAGTCAGTGTTTACGACCCAGAAACCAAGCAAATACATTGGTCAGAACTGCGTAAACGTGGCGTGGAGTTCTCTGGACTGGTGGTGGCACGTACAGCCGTGAAGAAATCCCTCAATAACATGGCAGCCAAATACATCACCAAACAAGTCACTAAATTCATTCCTCTTGGTGGACAGATGATTGCGGCTAGCTTGGGTTATGTCGTGATGAAAAAAATTGCGGAAACTCATGTGGAAGAGTCGTATAAGCTCGCCAAAGGCATTCAACTGAAACAAGCCGCCGAACAAGGTGTTCCTGTTGCAGCGCCAGTGACCCAAATTCCCTTAAGTTAAAGAACTAAATCCACCTCTATAAAAAACGGTCAAATGACCGTTTTTTATGCTTTTTAATCTGTGTCGCGATCCGCTTTGAGCTGTTTTAAAATTGCCCTTAAGACTTCAATTCGGGCCTGTTGTTTATCATTGGTGGAAATAATATACCAAGGCGCATAACCTGTATCGGTATGTGCAAACATATCCGCGGCTGCCTTTAAATAGTCATCCCATTTGTCGCGATTGCGCCAATCTTCTTCGGTAATTTTAAAACGTTTATGCGGAGTACTTTCGCGGGCTTTAAACCGCGCTGCTTGTTCATCTTTATCAATCGCCAGCCAAAACTTAATCAGCACGGTTTGGCTGTTGCTGAGGTTTTTTTCAAAACGATTGATTTCCGCATAAGCGCGTTGCCACTCTACCTCGGTTGCGAAGCCTTCTATCCTCTCTACCAAAACGCGTCCATACCACGTCCGATCAAAAATAGTGATGTCATCCGACTGCAATTTGCTCCAAAAACGCCACAGATAAGGACGGCGTAACTCATATTTTTCAGGTGCTGCAATGGTATGAATTTCATATTCTCGCGGGTCGAGCTTTTTCACAATACGCTTAATCGCCCCCCCTTTACCCGCAGCATCCATACCTTCAAAAGCGATCACCACTTTACGGTCATCACAGCGCATGGCATCGGCCACTTGTTTGGTGAGTTTTTTTAACTCTGCTTTATAGTTTGCATCCTCAGCTTGAGGGGCTTCAAACTGAGTCAGAATATCTGGTATCGGCGCTTGCTGCCATTTTAATGCGGCCTTTTTTTCATGCTCTGGACAGTGACGCAGCGCCGTTAAAATCGCTTGTGCAAAATTGTGATTACGCAAATCTTCATCTTCACCATCAATGATTTGCCAGTCGTCGGTGAAACGCGTACGTAGTTTTTGCAAAGTGTCGTATTGTTTTTTATTACGCCAGTCTAGCCCATGCAATTTATGCCAATGCACTTCGCTCGGTTCCATGTCATCCAGACGCTTTTGCAAAGACTTCCACGACAAATCGAACCAGACTTTTAAGACATCTACGTTATTATTTTTTAAGTCCTGCTCAAAGGCCCGCATATTGCTGATGTATTCATCAAACAACGTGTCATCTAAAGGCTTTGAAGCATGCATGGCCGTAGCCAACAAGTCCCCATACCAGTTACCAAACCACACCATAATTTGCCCTTCGGCAGGTACAAATCGAGTATAGGGCTGCCAAAAAGGCTGCTTCAGATTAAACAGATGCGGTGGATCGGCTTTGACATATAAAAAACGCGGATCGACCCATTCGCGCAGCTGTTTTACCGCTTCGCCTTTACCCGCAAGTTCAATTCCACTGACCAAAATCACCAAACTTTTTGCATTGCTCTGATCACGGGTATTCATCAACGCATATTGCGCTTCAATTAAGTCCAGTGAAAGCTGTTCTTCGTTCAGCACTGTACTGGCGATCGTTTCTGTATCCATTGCCCCCTCCTTTTTTCTATTTAATCAGATCACTAGATCCTAAAAAATGATGGTCTAGATGATTTTCATATGTATCTTTTGACTACTTCTACATCAAACTGACCACAAATAAATAGTTTTTTTGTCACTTTGTCATAGCGAGTTCCGTCATCACGCACTAAGATTTAGCTATCTTTAAATAGAACTGAGACAGCAAATGTCCAAACTCGCCGCCCTCGATGAGCTTTTAGAACAGTATTACCAATTGCATTATCATCAAGATTCGGTGCTCTTCCAACGTTTACAAGATGTGCAAGTCTGGCAAAAGCAACGGATGCAACGCACGCATAACCGTGCTTTCGCAGAAAAACAGAACCTCTTGATGGCCGAGTATTTTATCAACCGTTTATATGGTGGCCCAGATTTTGACGCTTTGGCAGGACAAATTGCGCGCTTGAGCAAATATGCGCACAAAGCAGAGAAATTAATTCCTGAAAATGCCATTAAAACAGGTACCTCTGGGGTTGAGTTGGCGATTTTGGCGGTGCGACTGGATGAACAAGTGGCAATGCAATTGCTGAAAGATCACCATCCCTATGAAGCCTTAACCGATGATTTAATGCGCCAAGCCTACTTAAAACTAGAACAAGGCGAAGAACGCTTGAAACAGCTATATTTACTCGATCAATTAGGTAAGAACCTCGATAAATACATGCGCTCTTTTATGGTCTATGCCGCTTTTAAGATGTGTAAAGGGACGGCCAACAAATATAACTTCAATGTCATGTATGAATTTATGCAGGATGGCTTTTTGGCCATGAAACCGCTAAAGTCGGCGGAGAAATTTGTGAAAGACTTTACAGCGGTGGAACGTCAAATTATTGACAAAGTCCATGCGGGGCATTTGTATCCTTTTCAGTAAATTTCAACGAATGACTTGATAAAAATAAGCCAGCAGCAGCTTTGCTCTGCTGTTTTTCTGTATATTATTCAGCACAATTGTATGATGGTTACTGTACAACGTCCTAGAATCTGTCATCATGCATGCACTGCAACATTTACCCTATTGCTATGTTAGGAGTGACTCCCATGTCGAATGAAAATCAAACGCCTACCGCTACTCAAGAGTCGGCACAAAACACAGACAAAGTGAGTCCATTTTTAACTGAACCATTACCCCAAGGTACGGCGCAAGGTCAACAAAAATCATTACAACAACAGTTGACTGATACCCCAGTGACAGGTTCTGTACCCAAATACAATCTTCCTCGCGGTGCTAACACAGGCAACGTCGGCAATACCACACACTTTGGTTACCAGACGGTGAGCAGTGAAGATAAAGCGCAAAAAGTAGCGGAAGTTTTCCACTCGGTTGCCAGCAAATACGACATTATGAATGACTTGATGTCTTTTGGTATTCACCGTCTATGGAAACGTTTTGCGATCAACATGTCAGGGGTACGTCGTGGTCAACGCGTATTAGATATTGCTGGCGGGACAGGTGACTTGGCTAAAGTGTTTAGCCGCGAAGTCGGCCCTACTGGTCATGTGGTACTTTCAGACATTAATGAATCGATGTTGAATGTAGGTCGTGATCGTTTAATTGATGCAGGCTGTACCAATGTTGACTTCGTATTAGCCAATGCTGAAACCCTCGAGCCGTTTGAAGACAACAGCTTCGACCTACTCACGATCTCATTTGGTCTACGTAATGTGACCGATAAAGATGCAGCACTTGCAGCGATGTACCGCGTGCTTAAGCCAGGTGGTCGCCTACTGGTATTAGAGTTCTCTAAACCTGTGTTTGAGCCTTTTTCAAAACTGTACGATCTATATTCGTTCACCGCACTGCCGATCATGGGTAAAATTATTGCCAATGACTCAGAAAGCTATAAATATTTAGCCGAGTCCATTCGTATGCACCCAGACCAACGTACATTGAAAGGTATGATGGAAAATGCAGGCTTCCAAAACTGCGACTATCACAACTTAACCGGTGGTATCGTTGCTGTACACCGTGGTTTTAAACTTTAAAATTAAACGTTTAAGGGCAAATTATGTGGTCGATTCTGGCACTCGGTGCAGTTGAACGATTAATTCATCATGTGATTAATTTGGATGCGATCACTCGCATCCAGCTCAATGAACTACAAGGCAAGATGTTACGTGTGGTGATCGCGTCCCCGCAACTGTCTGTAGATGTGTTCTTTGACCAAGCCAAAGTGCGCTTAGAACCTACCGTTACAGGGCATAGTGAAACAGCGTCCATTTTTGAACAACGCCCGTTTGATCAAGCTCAGTCTCACACCCCAGCAACCGCAACTTTAATGGTGGCCAATGTGGTTGAGCTGCTCAAGCTATTACTGGCGGATGATGTCGGCAATATCCCCCTACAAGGCGATTATCACCTTCTGCAAGATATTAAACGGATTATGCAACACGCTGAGCCTGACTTGGCTGCGCATTTAAGCCCATGGATTGGCCCAAGTTTGGCGCATGAATTGGCCAAAATCCAACTGGCACCGAAGCACATCAAACAGACCCTACAAAGTCATTTATTTTTTGCTGAAGATGCCTTGAAAGAAGACAGTGGTCTATTTGCCCCGCGTTGGCAAATGGATGATCTACATCAAGATACCCGCATTTTTAATCAAAATTTAGATCGTGCCGAAGCCAAAATTCAACAACTTCAAGCACAGATTGACACTCAAGACTCAACTCAAAACTAGGTATTTACATATATGATTCCGCACGTTTCACGTTTACTCGAACTTTGGCGCATTGCCGCGCACTATAGACTCGACACGTTGTTTCCTGCGGAAGAATTGCCTGAAAAAGTGCGTCATGCGCTGGGTGTAATTCGTATGCACCCTGCGGCATGGTCGAGTCGTGAACGTAAAAACCCATTGAAGCTCAAACAAGCTTTAGAGGAAATGGGACCACTGGCGATTAAAATGGGACAGTTGCTGTCTACTCGTCGTGACCTAATTCCACCTGAAGTACTACAGCAACTGGTTTTACTCCAAGACCGTGTCAAACCGTTTGGTTCTGATGTGGCGAAAATGCGCATTCAAGACTCACTGAAAGCCGATGTAAACACGCTGTTTGCTCGCTTCGACGAACAACCCTTGGCAGCAGCCTCGATTGCTCAAGTACATACGGCCGCTTTACATGATGGTCGCGAAGTGGTGGTGAAAGTCACCCGTCCCGCTATTCGTAGTCAAATTTTACAAGACTTTGAAATTTTAGAATGGCTAGGTGATTTTCTAGAAAAACGCCTAGAAGCCGCGCGTGCACTGCACTTATCTGAAATTATTCAGGACTATCGTCAAGTCATTTTAAATGAACTGGATTTGACCTTAGAAGCCGACAATACCCGTCGTATGCGTCATTACTTTACAGGCTCAAGCATGATGTATGTGCCTGAAGTCTATATGGATAGCAAAGACGTGATGGTGGCCGAACGCATTACCGGCGTTCCCATTTCAGACATTGAAACCTTCGAAAAGCTGGGAATGGATCGTAAAGATCTGGCGGAAAAAGGCTTAACCATTTTCTTTACCCAAGTCTTCCGTGACAACTTTTTCCATGCCGACATGCATCCGGGCAATGTCTTCGTTGAAACCCTAAACCCAAGCCAACCCCGCTATATTGCGCTGGACTGTGCCATTATGGGTGAGTTGTCGAAGCATGACCAAATGACCGTGGCACGTATGCTGCTTGCGGTCATGAACAGCGACTTTATGCAATTGATTCAAATCGTGCATCAAGCTGGTTGGATTCCACCGGGTACAGACCAAGACGCACTAGCACGTGAAATGCGTCGCACGGTCGGGCCAATGGTGTCCAAACCCATGCATGAATTGGACTTCGCGGGCATTTTGATTCAGGTAATGGATATTGCACGACGCTTCCATTTAGAAATTCCACCACAGCTGATGCTGCTGCTTAAAACCCTCGTGCATGTTGAGGGTTTAGGTACAGACCTTTACCCAGAGCTGGACATTTGGAGTTTGGCAAAGCCAATCCTGACCGATTGGATCAAAGCGCAAATGAATCTACAAAAGAACCTAAAAGAGCTGGGACAAAAAATTCCAGATTTACTTTTAGGGGCACAAGACTTCCCAACGCTGTTGGTCGATAGCTTAAATGGTCTCAAAAACCAATCAGCTTGGCATGCTAAACAGCTCAATGAACTGCAAAGTATGCGCCTACAAATGGAGCATCAGCAAAAACGCAGTTGGATTTTTGGCAGTCTCATGGCCATTTTGCTGTCGATTGCGATTATCTCGCCTTGGTTTATTTCAGTGATTTTAATTGTACTCACCAGCTTACTGGCGGTGTGGCGCGTGTTTAAATAGACGCTTTCTGCTGTATTAAAAGCCTGAGTCTCTCAGGCTTTTTTATGTTTAGGTTTGTCCCGTCCTGAAATAAGTTTACACCTTAAGAGACTTATTTTATGGAACATGCACGAGAACAACGAGTTAAACGTACACAACGTGATTATAGCTTGGCCTTTAAAATGATGGTGGTACATGAAGTAGAAAAAGGGCAAATTACTTATAAACAAGCTCAGGCAAAATATGGTATTCAAGGAAGATCAACTGTGCTGGTATGGTTACGCAAGCACGGACAACAAGATTGGACTTCGAATATGCCGACTTCTTCTAAACGTCAATTGACACCCCAACAACGAATCCGCCAATTAGAAAAACAGTTAGCCGCAGAAAAGCTCAAAACTGAATTTATACAGGATGTGATTTATCACATTGATAAAGAGTGTGGGACTGATCTTGGAAAAAAGTATACCGAGCACGTTTCAAAGATTGGCAAAGCCAAAGAAGACTAAGCGTTTCACGTTATTGTCAGTGGTTAGGAATCACTCGACAAGCTTATTATCAAGCAGAAAAACGTGCTCAAATGACTGCACAAATAACCGAACAAATACTCGAGTTGATTATGGAGTATCGCATGTCTCATGCCAAGTATCGGAACACGTAAGCTGTATTGGCTTATTAAAGGCAAATTGTTGCAGCGTGGTTTAAAGTGTGGACGGGATCAGTTATTTAAAATATTGAAAGAAAATAATTTATTGATTCACCCCAAGCGTCGCTATACAAAAACTACGGATAGCAAGCATTGGATGAAGAAGCATCCAAATTTATTAAAGGATTATTCAGCAGTGCAAGCCAACGAAGTCTTTGTTAGTGATATTACTTATGTTGAGAGTGCTGAAGGCGTACATTATTTATCATTGGTGACAGATGCTTATACCCGTCAGATTAAAGGTTATAAGTTATCGAATGATATGCGTGCGGAGAATGTTATGCAGGCTCTACATATGGCGATGCAGCATGTGACGGATCGAGCGACTAGGATGATTCATCATTCAGACAGAGGCTCTCAGTATTGCTCTGAGCTATATCAATCGGCATTGCGCCATTATGGGATATGTCCTTCCATGACAGATGGAGGAGACTGTTATCAAAATGCATTAGCAGAGCGGATTAATGGAATATTAAAGCAGGAGTTTTTAACTACACGATGTCAAACCATGAAGGAGTTAGATCACTTAATTACGGAATCTATCATGATTTATAATTACTATAGACCACATTTAAGTTTAAATATGAACACCCCGAATCAGATGTATGAACAAACTAAAACCGAGCTAATTGCTTAACTCGGTTTGAAGTGGAATACTGTCAATCTATTTCAGGACAAGACAGTTTTATGTCGGAAGTGACTCCCAAGTCATTCTTGGATCACTTTTGCCAATGCGCTCATTCTCTCACCAGTTAAAATGACAATACATATTGTCTATTTTGAATGATCACGATGACTCAAATCCTGCATAAACACCCTCCAGCTTTAAGCATTCGTGCAGGTAAATTAGCACGTCAACTCATTCAAAGCGAAGGCTTACAAGCTGAGCAGGTCGATATTGTACCCGGTGCCGCAGGTGGGCCCAAAGGCATCGGGATTCAAGGTTTAGACCAAGCTATTTTTGGTGAATTCTTTGCTCGTGCACCGCAAAGACGGACTTTGATTGGTTCGTCCATTGGCAGTTGGCGCTTTGCCAGCATCTTAGCGCACGGTGCAAAAGCAGGTACCGAACGTTTAGGTGAACTCTATACCAACCTCTATTTTGATAAAAAAATGCAACGCCAAGAAGTCAGTGATATTTGCCGGGGCATGCTGCTTGACTTGGTACAAGACAAAGAAGCGGAATTGGTCAATCATCCCGATTACCACCTCGCGGTACTGTCGATTAAGGCTCAACACATCTTCCAAAGTGACCAAGTTCTCCCGCTCTTGGCTTCTGTGGCAGGTATCATCGGCACAACTGCTGTTGCGCGAAAGCATAGCCGCCACTTTATGCAACGGGTGATTAGTCAGCCCAGCAATGGCAAACAATTTAAAGTAGAAGATGATTTCCTCACTCATTATCACAGCCTCACCGCTGCAAACGTTCTGCCTTGGTTGACTGCCTCAGCCTCTATTCCAGGCGTGATGGCCGCAATTCGTGATATTCCAGATGCGCCGCAAGGCAGTTATCGCGATGGTGGTCTGATTGACTATCACATCGATCTGCCTTTTGAAAGTCAAGGCATTGTGCTTTATCCGCACTTTACGGACAGCATTACGCCAGGTTGGTTTGATAAACTGTTTAAACGTCGCGCCAATCCTGAAAATCAAGCCCGCACGCTACTCCTGTCTCCGTCCCAAGACTATTTACGGAGTTTACCTTTAGGACGCCTACCCGATCGTAAAGATTTCACCCTCAAAGGGCTCGATCAAAAACAGCGCATTCAAATGTGGAACCAATGTATTTCTGAAAGTCAGCGCTTAGGCGATGAGTTCTTGGAAATGGTGGAAAAACAGCATTTTGCACAGGTCATGCAAGATTTATAAACAAAATTTGCGCATGAATGTAATCTTGTTTAATCTGACCAAATAAAGAAAAATCGAGATTACATTTTTTCTATGCTAACAATTAATTTAAATGAAAATACTTTTTTATTAAACCAACACCCCCTTAACTTCCCCATTCCAACAGAAAAATTGATTTCTGTACTGGATACAACGCATCGGGTTTTAAACTGCAAAACCAATACAATCTATGTTTGGGATGAACTTGGTATCACAGCCTATGCTAAACAAGATGATCTTATTGATACAATTGATGTTTCATTTAAACGTCGAGAAAATGATGCCGCTCCAAAACATGCCTTTAAGGGACAATTCCATTATGGCCAACATGAAGCAATCTCTTATTTTTTTAAACATCCTGAGTTACGTATTCCTATTTATGAAGGCGACCGCAACAAAGCCTTAGTTGCACATGACGTTTATGCATGGTTTCATGGCGATTTAAAAAACCAGCAAATCGATGGGATTAGTTTCTCAGCCTATATTAAATCTGAAATACCAGAACCCTTAGCCTTAGCTCCAGAATATGCCCATTTTCAAACCCTATGGTCAAATTGGCTCAATGCAATTCATAGTATCGTTCCCCAACACAATAATTACTATAATTTAAAGCACGGTATACAGCGTCAAGACATTCAGGAAATCCACATGCAAAATGAGATGCATATGCCTGAAGTTTTAACCAGTTTTTATAAAGTTCATAATGTGTATTGGAATCCGGTTACAGCTATCTTTACTTTTTTTGTGAAGGGCTGGAATTACGATTTACTGCCTTTTGAAGATATTTATAAGCATTGGCAACATAATGTTGAACTCAATACTGGAGAAAATCTCGATCACTCGAATTACCCAAATTATGATGTTCGAACAAAAATAAGTGACTATACCAATCCCAACTGAATTCCGTTTGCAGAAGGGAGAAATGGTGATTATTTAATGATTGATCTTGATCCTAGTGAACAAGGGCAATATGGTCAAATTATTGAATTACAAAATGAATCTTGGGAACGAAATGTGATTTCAAGCTCTTTAGAGGATTTCATTCAAATCAACATCGACCAATTAAAAAAACCTGATGATATTCGTTATGCATTCATTTTAGACAATGGTTAAATCATTCGATCTATGATTTCTAATCACCCGCCCCACTTCGCCATCATCGGTGCTGGAACCGCAGGATTAGCCACTGCGATTTTACTGGCTCGACAAAATATTCAAGTCAGTATTTTAGAGAAAGCCTCAGAACTCGAACCTGTCGGCGCAGGACTGTTACTACAGCCCTCTGGTTTAGCTGTTTTTGAGCATTTAGGCCTTTTAGATGAAGTTTTAAGACTGGGTGCAAAAGTCACTGGGCTCAAAGGTCAGTTACCAAATGGAAATTTACTGGTCAATAGCCATTATCAACAAGCACATCCTGATTTTTATGGTGTAGGGATTCATCGAGCAACGTTATGTCATGTTTTAGAAAATAAATGCCGCGAATATCCTGAACTGATTACTTGGCAAATGAATACCGACATTCAGAAATTAGAAGAAACATCCTATCAAGTGCGTGTTTTGGGTACAAAAGATGGTGAATCATTTGATCAAGCTTTTGATGCGGTGATCATTGCTAATGGCGCACGCAGTCTTTTAAGACCGAAAGAATGGGTAAAGGTTGATCAAGCTTATCCTTGGGGAGCCAAATGGACAATTGTTCCCGAATGTATTGAATTAGATACAGAAATTTTACATCAGTTTCATGATCGCTCTAAAATGATGATGGGCATCTTACCGACAGGTACAGTGCCACATGAACCCAAGCAAAGACTGTCGAGTATTTTTTGGAGTCTTCCCAGCCATCAGCTAAATAACTTCCTACACAACTCACAAGCTCACTCAGACTGGTTAAACCAAGTGTCTAAGCGTTGGAAACCTGCTGCGGATTGGTTAGAACAAGTCATTGCCCAGCCTGAACAAAAATCACAATGGTTAACTGCAAATTATCGTGATGTAGTACTGTCTAAGTTTGGTGAGGGTCGTATCGGTGTCATGGGTGATGCAGCACATGCGATGAGTCCACAACTGGGGCAAGGTGCAAATATGGCCCTTTTAGATGCATGGGCTTTGGGACAAGCGGTTCAAAGCGCAAGAAAAAATGCAGCCCTTGATTATGTTCAACTCTGGCAAACTTATCATCAACACCGTCAAAGTTCGACGGCGTTCTATCAATTTTTAAGTCGTTTACTTACACCACTTTACCAATCTGACCTATGGTGGGCAGGTGGTTTACGAGATTTAAGCTTTGCTTGGATGTATCGAATTCCCTATTTCCGTAAAGAAATGGCGGTGACGATTTCAGGTTTAAAATTAGGCATGTTCAGTCAAATGAACTATCGGGATATTGCAAAACAAAAAAATCATTCTGTGTAAAATGCGATGACAATCATCGTCATCCGCTTTGGATGGGTGACTGATGGTTGAATTTCTAAAATATATCAATTAAGCCGCTGTGAGATAACTGTAGAAAGTTTCTCCTCTATTCTGTTTAAATCACGTAGACTATAGCGCGCTACGTTAACATCGTAACACTCTCAATATTTATTCGCTTGGTGAAATCTTATGAACAATTTGCAATGGCTCGATGAAGTAAAATTTAACGAACAAGGTTTAGTCCCTGCCATTGCACAGCATCACCAAACGGGACGTGTCTTGATGGTTGCATGGATGAACCGTGAAGCTTTGGCTTTGACGGCTGAGAAAAACCAAGCCGTATATTTCTCTCGTTCACGCAACAAGTTATGGCACAAAGGCGAAGAATCTGGGCATTTTCAAACCGTACATGAAATTCGTCTCGACTGCGATGCCGATGTAATTGTGCTGCAAATTGAACAGCACGGCGGAATTGCCTGTCACACAGGGCGTGAATCATGCTTCTACCGTAAACTCACGCCAAATGGCTGGGAAATTGTGGATGCACAGCTCAAAGACCCGAGCGCGATTTATGGTGAAAAATCAATCAACCCACACACATTGGCGATGAATGCCTCAACGGCGCAGTCTGAGCAAGTTGAAGTTTTGTCCTACCTCGGTCAAATGATGGCTGAGCGTAAAGCAGCGGATCCTGACTCGTCTTATGTCGCGAAGCTGTATCACAAAGGTCTCAACAAAATTTTAGAAAAAGTCGGTGAAGAAGCGGTTGAAACCATTATCGCGGCTAAGGATTTTAAATCCGAAGCCAACGAAGACCATAAAAATGACTTGATCTATGAAGTGGCGGATCTTTGGTTCCATACGATTGTGGTTTTAGGCTATTTCGACTTAGACCCTCAAGTGGTTCTCAATGAATTGGCACGTCGTCAAGGGCTTTCTGGTTTGCTTGAAAAAGCCAACCGCAGCCACTAAGTTTATTGCCTGTGTCGAATATCATCAAACCGAGCGCGACTTATGAGCAAGCCATTGCCATTGATAACGCACGTCTGGGCAAATCGTTTAAAGTAATTGCTTATGCAGGCACAGGTAAAACCACCACACTGCAAATGATTAGCGATGCCATGCCGCAAAGACGAGGCATGTATTTAGCGTTCAACAAAGCCATTGCCAGTGAAGCGCAAACGAAGTTTCATGGCAATGTCGACTGCCGAACCTTCCACTCGCTTGCTTTTCGCAGTGTTCCACGTGGAGTGACGGACAAACTTCGTCTGCCTCGTTTAAGTCCGAGTTTTATCGCCAAAGAATACCGCCTTGAACCCATCACCTTAAGACGGATGATGGGCGGACGTTATGAAAAATATGTGTTGATGCCATCACGCTTGGCCAGTCTTGTGGCGAATGCTGTGAGTCACTTCTGTTCAACCAGTTCTCAGTATCCAGCACCGCGACATTTACAAGCACCGAGCTGGTTACATCCCGATGATATCGATTCACTACAAAAGCACCTCTACCCTGCCATTGAACGACGTTGGTTAGAGTCCATCGATCCCAACCATCAGGCTGGGATTGGTCATGATATTTATTTAAAACTGTGGGCGTTGTCTGAACCGAATATCCCAAGTGACTATGTGTTGTTTGATGAGGCACAAGATGCCGATCCGCTGATGTTGGGCATCTTACTGAAGCAGCGTAATACACAAGTGATCTATGTCGGAGATGCACACCAACAGATTTATGCATGGCGCGGCGCAGTCAATGCTATGCAACAACTGCCTTTGCCTGAGTCACGCCTTACCACCTCGTTTCGTTTTGGTGAAGAGATTGCATTGCATGCCAATGCTATTTTAGGCGCCTTGAATGAAACCGTGCCTCTCATGGGCAACCCTCTGCTCAACTCTAAAGTGGTCAACAAACCTCATACCAAAATGCGCGATGCGATTTTATGTCGCACCAATGCGCGCGCTATGGAACTGTTGCTCTCAGGATTGGTCCATGGCGACAAAGTCAGCCTACAAGCCGACCATGTCAAACTGAACCGCTTTGTCGATGCCGCCGCAATGCTTAAACAAGGCAAGCGCGTCACCGATGTGCCTGAACTGGCCTGGTTTAATTCTTGGCACGATGTACATGAATACTGCGAAACCAATGATGGCAGTGACATCAAGCCTTTAGTAAAATTGGTGGATGATCATGGCACCGATCCACTCAAAAAAGCCCTCGCGAAGATTACGCCGATTGAACAAGCGGATTATATTATTTCCACCGCACACAAAGCCAAAGGCTTAGAGTGGAACCGCGTTCACATCGAAGATGATTATCAGTTTAAGGTCAACGACAAAGACCATAAAATTAGTGATGAAGAGTTAAGACTGCTTTACGTGGCCTGTACACGTGCTAAAGTAAGTTTAAATATCCATCACATTTACGACCTGATGCAACAGCTGAAAAAACAAATGCCAAGCTCATTAGGTAAAGTTGTTGGATAGTCGAATGTAAAAATAGTCACAACCGCTGCGGGTGTTCTATGAAAATTCAATCGATTCACCTGAAACACATCCTGCATTTTGCTGACCTTAAAGTCGATTTTTCTTATCACGATAAACCCGTCACTTTAATTTTAGGCGATCAAGCCTCAGGCAAGACCTCGATCTTACGTTTTAGCTATCAGGCTCTGACTTGGTTTGCGGCCCGTTATAAAGATTTACGCTCTGCAGGTGTGGTGATGTTAGATCACGATATTATGCTGAACCGCCTTCAGTCCAAAATTGATATTCAAGTTGCTGTGCCCGCTGAGCTGTATGCTCTCAAACCTACGGCAGCCGATACTGCGCCCGAACCCTATACATGGCAACTCTACAAGACCTTAAACCAACAAGACATTGGCATCAGTCGAGTTGAAACATTAGAACTCGAACAACTGGTCAATCTATATCAGCAAGCAACGTTACAAGATCCGCTGCAAGGTTTACCGTTGATTGCGTATTATCCTGCGGAACGTTTTGTCAATGAGATGAATATTCTCAGCAAGAACAATCCCCTGATTTTCCAACATGCACATGCCTATGAAATTTCAGCTATTCCCTATACCACCTTTGCACGCTTCTTTGAGTGGTTCCGTGAAATCAGCGATATTGAGAATGCGCAAACTGCACAGTTTTTACAAACGATATTGCATCAGCCCAAAAGCATGCCACCCGATATTCCATTAAGCTATAAACTGGCTCAGGCTCAAGCACACATCCAGTCGCCCAGCCTACAAGCGCTTAAGCAAGCGTTAGCAACCGTTCTGCCCGAAATAGAAGATCTTTATTTGCAATATCATCCCAAGTTACAACTGATGGTGCGCTACCATGGCAACAGCATGCTCTATCAACAGCTTTCCAATAGTATCCGCAACTGGGTGGCGCTCGTTGGCGATATTGTGCGACGTTTATGCCTACTCAATCCTGAAAGCCTGTTCCCCTGTTTAGAAGGTGACGGCGTACTGTTGATTGACGCGATTGATCATCAATTGGATCAAAATATGGCGCAAGTCATTTTAAAACGTTTAAATCAGGCTTTTCCTCGACTACAAATTATCACCTCAGGCAACCGAAGTGAGTTGCTGGAACAAGCCAGCGAGTTTCAATGCCTCAAACTGGAAAATAAGCAATTAAGTCCTATCCAACTCGAACCACTGCAACATCAGTTCGATGTAATTTACCAAAACCTTGCCAATCACGAAGCAACGAGTGGAACTATCGAACCGATTGCGGCTGAACCCCAAGATTTAAGTGTGGCTGAATTATTCACACAGATTCAACAGCAGCTTTCTCTCGAACAGCAACAGCATTTGATTGCTTTACTCAGTGCTGAGGATGATGCTTCATCGGCAAATCCATTAACTTAGCCTGCTTAATAAACATAGCCATTTAAACCCTCAAAAACAGGCGACCAACGGTCGCTTTTTTTACATTTCTTGCACTGAGAAAGTGCCTGTCATCCACCAAGAAACGACCATCACGCGTATAATGTTTTGCGTCAGCGCAAAAAAGATTGATGTTGTTTTAGTCATGTTATATGATCGGTTTTACTTGCAAATTTCTAACTGAAATCGGATTTTGCTATAACGCTTCATGAGTTGCGCAACACAACTTCATTATTTTTAAATTTCACATTGGCTTTCAAGATTGAGACTCTTGGGCTGCTCTTTGCAGTCCTGTAATCCTTGAAAGATGAGATTCACCAATAGGTTTTGACCTATTCACGACAATGGAAACGAGTGTGCTACCGATTATTATATTGTTACCGTTAATACTTGGCACAACCCTTGTCTCATTACTGAAGCAGAGCTCACGCAGGCTAACCGCCTTCGCAGCTGTTGGGGTCAGTATGACAAGTTTAGGCTTATTACTGACCCAAGCACGAGAGGTGTTTAATGGCGCTGTCATTACGCAGTCGTGGTCATGGTTGCCGCAGCTTGGAATTGACTTCAGCTTCCGTCTAGACGCATTAGGCCTACTCTTTGCCTTACTCATTAGTGGCATCGGGACGCTCATTTATATTTATGCCTATTTTTATTTAGGCCCAAAAAATTCTCTCAATAAACTCTATCTACTGCTCATGTTGTTCATGGCAGCCATGCTCGGGATTTCTCTCTCCAATAATTTAATTTTACTCCTCGTTTTTTGGGAGTTGACCAGTATCTCATCTTTTCTGTTGGTCGGTTATTGGAGCAATTACGACGCGGCGCAACGTGGCTCACGAATGGCATTGACCATTACGGGTATGGGCGGATTAGCCATGCTAGGTGGTTTCATCTTGCTCGGCCAAATCACAGGTACCTACGAGATTGATCAAATCTTGACGATGACAGCACAAATTCAAAGTCATGCTTTATTTGTTCCTACGTTGCTGCTGATTTTACTCGGTGCTTTTACCAAAAGTGCGCAATTTCCATTCCATTTTTGGTTACCCAACGCGATGGCAGCTCCGACCCCCGTGTCTGCTTATTTGCACTCAGCAACCATGGTAAAAGCGGGCATTTTCTTGGTGGCACGACTGTTACCCATTTTTGCGGGTGCGGCACTGTTCCACAATTTGGTCACCTTTATTGGCCTATTTACCCTGTGTATGGCTGCGTTTTTTGCCATATTTAAAGAAGACCTGAAAGGTTTATTGGCCTATTCAACCATCAGTCATCTCGGCTTGATCATGTGTCTCTTGGGGATCGGATCACCATTGGCTGTGGCTGCGGCTATTTTCCATATTATTAACCATGCCACCTTTAAAGCAGCGCTGTTCATGATCGCAGGTATTATCGATCATGAGTCAGGCACACGTGATTTACGCAAGCTTAGTGGGTTATGGCAACTGTTACCTTATACGGCCACTTTGACGATGGTCACTGCAGCATCGATGGCTGGCGTGCCCTTGACCAACGGTTTCTTATCTAAAGAAATGTTCTTTACTGAACTGCTTAGCAATCTGTCTGGTCCTGTGCTCATCTGCTCGGCGATTGTCGCGACACTGGCGGGGATTTTTGCAGTGGCTTACTCTGTGCGTTTGGTGCATGGGGTTTTCTTCGATGGCCCAGTAGGCAAACAAGTTCCGAATAAGGATGCACATGAGCCGCCGTTTGGCATGCGTGCACCAGCCACTTTACTAGCGTTTCTGTGTATTTTAGTCGGCTTATTCCCTGCCCTATTGGTTGAAAACATCGTCAACAGTACAGCACGTGCCAGCACCCAAGTGATGAATTTTGAAGGCACACATCTTGCGCTATGGCATGGTTTTAACATGCCATTGTTGATGAGTGCTATTGCCTTGATCGGCGGTCTGATTTTCTATTTCAGTCTGGCTAAAGGGGGCAAAATTCGAGAAATTGATCTTGATCCATATTTAGGTCGTCTACAAGGTCGAGTGGCCTTTGACTTATTCCTTAAGTCACTCCTGCTCAACTCGCGCAAATTTAAACGATTGACTGAAAACGGTAAATTACAAAGCTATATTCTTTGGATTGTGATCTTCAGTATTGCCATAGTCGCACTTCCGTTTTTAGGACAAGGACTGACCACAGGTAGCCGTGAACTCACCCATGCCCCTGCTTTAGCGATCGTACTGTGGCTACTGTTATTCTCTTCGTGCTGGATGATGTTGTGGTTCCACCACGAACGGATTAAAGCAGTATTGATCAGCGGTGCGATTGGTTTAGTCGTAACTATGGTTTTTATCTGCTTCTCTGCGCCTGATTTGGCTTTGACACAAATCACAGTCGATGTAGTCACCACCGTACTGTTATTGATGAGTTTATCGCTTTTACCGCAACTCACTCCCTATGAGTCGAGTGTCTCACGTCGTTGGCGAGATGCCCTCATTGCGATTGGCGGCGGGCTCGGCATTGCATGGATCACATGGCTCATCTTGACCCGTGATCACAACTCCATTTCATGGTTCTTCATGCAGCAGTCGATTCCATTAGGCGGCGGAACCAACGTAGTCAACGTGATTTTGGTCGACTTCCGTGGTTTCGATACCTTTGGTGAAATTACAGTCCTTGGTATCGCAGGCATTGGTGCACTGTGCTTAATGGATGGTATGCGTACTCACGGCACGACTATAACCCAAGGTCTCAGTTACCGTTTCAACCCCTCTCCGTTAATGCTTCGCATTAGTGCCTCTTGGATTTTACCGATTGCCTTGGTGGTCAGTCTGTATATCTTCCTGCGTGGACACAATCTGCCTGGAGGCGGGTTTATCGCGGGTTTAATTACCGCTTTGGCCTTGATTATTCAGTACATGGCACTCGGTCAAGATCATGCAGAACAGCTGCTCAAAGCCAAGTCAGGTCGCTTGTATGAAATCTGGATTGGAACCGGTCTGGTCATTGCAGGATTAACAGGCTTAGGCGCATGGTTCTGGGGACGTCCATTCCTCACCAGTGCACACTTTTATGTGTCGCCACCGATCTTAGGCGAAATGCACCTAGCGACAGCTGCACTGTTCGATGTCGGGGTCTATATCACGGTTGTGGGTGCGACCATGTTGCTTATTTCCGTACTCGGGGACTCGCGTCACTCTAGTATGTCTGGTCCAGTACCAAAGGGGGATTAATATGATTAGTTTAGAACTGTTACTTGCCTCCGCTATTGGTCTGTTGACTGCCACAGGTATCTATCTGATTTTACGTGCCCGTACCTTCCCTGTCGTACTTGGCTTGGCCATGATTGGTTATGCCGTCAATTTATTTTTATTTGCCATGGGACGACTTCAACTTAATGCGCCCGCGGTACTCACTGAAGCCAGCAAAGCCACTGACCCTTTGCCACAAGCCTTGGTGTTAACCGCGATTGTGATTGGCTTTGCCACCACAGCATTTATTGTACAACTGGCTTTACGCAGTCGTTATGAAACAGGAACCGACCACGTTGACTCTAAAGAAGAAATACCACAAATTGACCCACGTGAGGATGAGCCATAATGAATGACTTCATCCAATTTTGGACCGAACACACCCCAATTTTTAGTATTTTAATTCCTGCCATTACTGCCTTTATTTTGGTATTACTGGGTAATCCGGGATCAGGCTCTTTAGCACAAGACTGGCGACAACCTTGGCGTCGAGGCATCAGTTATACCTCTGGTCTGTTGGGCTTATTTACAGCGGTCAACTATCTGATCTTTGCCAGCTCAGGGCAAATCAGTGTTTATAACCTTGGTGAATGGGCAGCACCATTTGGTATTGTTTTGGTCCTCGATCAACTGTCTGCCCTGATGCTGGTTTTAACCTACGGCTTAGCTGTTCCAGTGATGTGGTTTGCCAGCAAAGAATGGGATGAACGTGGCCGTTATTTCCATGCCATGTGCCATTTCCTACTGATGGGGCTAACCGGTGCCTTCCTGACAGGCGACTTATTTAACCTGTTCGTATTCTTTGAAATTTTGTTGATGGCTTCCTATGTCCTGTTACTGCATGGTCAAGGCAAAGCGCGTTTTCAACTCGGCATTCACTATGTCACCATTAACCTGTTGGCATCAGCTCTGTTTCTGATTGGCCTTGGTATGATTTACGGCAGCGTCGGCAGCCTCAATATGGCGGATGTTGCACGTTTGATGCCTCTATTGGAAGGCGATCAACATCGTATTGCTGTTGCTGGTGGGCTGTTGTTGTTTACAGTCTTTGGCATTAAGGCAGCTATGCTACCTGTCGGCTTTTGGCTACCAAAAACCTATGCGGTCGCAACCACTCCTGTGGCGGCCCTGTTCACCATCATGACCAAAGTCGGTATTTATGCCATTTTACGTGTTAATGGCACCGTATTTGACGATGCAATTAGCCGTGAAATCCTGCAATACATTCTATTACCGATTGGCTTAATTACCTCAGTCTATGGTGTGATTGGTGCAATGGGTGCGGAACGCTTACGTCGTTTCATTGGCTTTATGATTTTGTCTTCTGTGGGCACGATTTTAATCGCCATTTCCCTGTTCAATACCTTGGCATGGGCAGCGGCACTGTATTATTTGGTGCACAGTACCATTATTGCGGCAGCTTTCTATATTTTAAGTGGTTGGATTACCTCTCAACGTGGTGAGTTTAAAGACCACTTTAAAATTGCACCGCAAATGAAACAACATAAAGTGGTGGCGTTAACCTATTTCACCATTGCCTTGATGATGGCAGGTTTACCACCCTTTAGTGGTTTCTTAGGCAAAGTGTTTATTCTTCAAGCCACCGCACACTCACCGTATCAATTGCTGATTATTGTGACCGTTTTAGTGGTGAGTTTATTGAGTATAATCGCGTTTACACGTGTGGGTTTCGTGATTTTTTGGCGCGCAACCAAACCTGAAGATAATCCTGATGAAGCAGCTTATGCCGCTTACCAAGCTTTGCCTGAACAAGCACCGAAGCGCAATGACAAAACCATTTATCTCTTGTTGGTAGGTTTAATGGCTTATATGGTGTTTGCAGGTCCGATTCAAAAGTACACTTACCAAACGGCTGAGCAAATCCAAAATAATGCGCTCTATGAACAGACTTTGCTCAAAACTGATGAGCATGGACAAACCATTAGCGTACAACCTTTCGACAGTGAAAATTTACCTGAAACCAAATATGGTGGCGAGCGAGTAGATCCGAATGCACATTTGATTCCATATTTAATTTCAGAAGAAACACTGGAAGGCGAACATATTTCCGAATACAAAAAACGCCAAATGCAACAGCAACAGCAACAGCAGGCTGAAGTGAATCCCGATGCTGAAAGCCTACAACCGATGGTGGAGCCTTAAACATGAAAAAAACGTCGTTTTTGGAACGTTGGTTACCCCACCCTTTTGTCTCGGTGATTGTTGCGCTGAGCTGGGTGATGTTGGCACATAGTGTCGATGCAGCCAGCTTAGTGATGGCATTTTTACTGGCCATTTTTATCCCGCGTCTGATCAGACCATTCATTACGTATACTCCAAATATTGAATGGAAAGCGGCGCTGAAACTATTTTTTGTGGTGTTATACGACATTGTAGTGTCGAATATTCAAGTGGCTAAATTGGTCCTCGGCCCAATTGATCGTCTACAACCCAAGTGGTTTCGCGTTCCGCTGGAAACACAACATGAGGAAGTAAACACCTTACTGGCGATGATTATTACCACCACACCAGGCACTGTTTCAGCAGGCATCGATCAAGATCGTGGGGACATTTTAGTTCACGCCCTCAGCACCGATGATGAAAATGCCGAGATTGAAAATATCAAAGCGCGTTATGAAAAACCGTTGATGCAAATTTTTGGTGTCGAAGCAGGAGACAAAGCATGACCATTTTGCCTTATGCCCTCGGGATTTGTTTAATCGCTGTCACCATTTCAATGTTGCTGTGCTTAATTCGCTTAATCATCGGCCCATCGATTGTAGACCGACTCTTAGCACTCGATACACTCTTTTTAAATGCAATCTGCCTCATTATTATATTAGGCATTTACTGGGCCAGCACTTCATTATTTGAAGGTGCTCTTTTGGTTGCGATGCTCGGCTTTGTCTCTACAGCCGCTTTAGCACGCTACTTCACCTCAGGTCATGTGATTGACTAGGAGCAAGATCGATGCAACTTACGATGGAAATTTTAGTCTCCATTTTTCTCATGATCGGTACTTTCTTCATGCTGGTCGGAGGAATTGGAATGGTGCGTCTGCCCGATTTATTCATGCGCCTGCATGCCCCAACCAAGTCCAGCACCTTAGGCTTAGGGAGCTTCTTGATCGCCGGAATGATCTATTCTGCATTCCAAGGACGCTTTGGTTTTGCTGAGCTGTTATTAACACTGTTTGCCTTCTTAACCGCACCCGTATCGGCGAATTTGATGGCGCAAGCGGCGCTACATTTGCGCTTACGCTCGCTGAGTGGTGACGTTCCAGAAGCACTCAACCGTCCACTGCCTTGGCAACGTACCCGCCGCAGAGCTTTTAGCAATAAGCATGAAGACACTGAACATCGTCTTTAAATGCTTGTGGTGTTAAGGAAATAAAATAAATACATTCTAGCGCTTCCGCATTGACATGGTGCTGTTGCGCTAATTTGAACATTGTACTGATGATAATATTCGAACGTATTATAGATGGTGTCACATCCAGTACATTGACCAACACAGATGAACTACTCAATCTACTCAAAAATTAAAATGATCAAAGTGTCCCCGTGGTAAATCATTGCCCATATTAATCCAGTCCACAGCAACTTGATGGTCAAAATAATCCCTAAAAGCTCAACCCTCTATTCACCTATCATAATCCTGTGTAACGCATTTCAAGTCTTAATCTAGCTCCAGCCATTACTCCGCATAAAAAAAGCCACCCGAAGGTGACTTTTTGATTCAGTTAGACTGAATTATTCATCATCTTTTTTTGCTTCGTCAGCGGGTAAATCCTTTACTGCTTCAGCAATCAGACCAAACATATAGTTACCATATGCATTGGTTTTATCGTAATGGAAACGCAAACGCGGTGTAATACGTGTCTTAATACGACGGCCGAGTTCGTGACGCAAGAAACCAGATGCTTTGTTCAGCACATCTAGCGTTTCTTTATTGGCTGCTTCACTTTGCTCATCGCCAAGCTCACGGCCCATCACAGTCACATATACTTCAGCATAACCTAAGTCTGGACTAACCTTCACCGCAGAGATGGTCACGAGACCACCTAAGCGTGGATCTTTCAACTCTTGGCGAATCAGTTCAGACAACTCACGTTGCACTGTATCCGCCATGCGCTTAAGACGTTGACTACCCGCCATTAAAGACTCCGTTTGATCAATTGAACATCATAGACTTCGATCTTGTCTTTTTCTTTGATGTCTTTATAACCTTTAACCGCAAGACCACATTCCATACCTGCGCGAACTTCTTCAACCACTTCTTTATAGCGACGAAGTGACTCAAGCTCACCTTGGAACACCACCACGTCATCACGAAGGACACGAATCGGTTTATTACGGTGTAACATACCCTCAAGTACCATACAGCCTGCTGCTGCACCAAACTTACTTGAGTGGAACACTTCACGTACTTCAGCCACACCCAGAATTGTTTCACGGTGTTCAGGCGCAAGCTTACCGCTCATCGCTGCTTTCACATCATCAATCAATTGATAGATGATTGAGTAGTAACGAATATCGATGCCGTCAGCATCCGCTTTTTGACGAGCTGCGTTATCCGCACGTACGTTAAAGCCAAGAAGTACCGCTTCAGAAGATTCAGCTAGTGTTACGTCAGATTCAGTGATCGCACCAACACCTGAGCCAATAACACGGACTTTAACTTCGTCTGTTGCAAGGTCAGCAAGAGCAACGTGTAATGCTTCCAATGTACCACGTACATCAGTTTTCAACACCACATTGACGATAGGCACATCTTTCTTGCCCATAGACGCCATGATATTTTCAAGACGCATTGCGCTTTGACGCTCAAGACGTTTTTGACGTTCACGATCCATACGCGCATCGGCAACTTCACGTGCTTTCTTCTCGTCATTCACAACAAGAACTTCATCACCCGCCATTGGCGCTTCAGGTAGACCTAAAATTTCAACCGGAATTGAAGGACCAGCAGATTGAATACGTTTACCGTTTTCATCTGTCATCGCACGTACGCGACCATAAGATGCACCTGCAAGAACCAGGTCACCTACTTTCAATGTACCGTTTTGAACAAGGATAGACGTTACCGCACCACGGCTGTTGTCTACACGTGCTTCAATCACGACACCTTGAGCAGCACCTTCTTCAGATGCTTTCAACTCAAGTAATTCAGCTTGAATTGAAATAATATCTAGAAGCTCATCAATACCTTGACCTGTATGTGCTGAAACCATTGCAACAGGAACATCACCGCCCCATTGTTCAGGCACGATTTCTTTCACAGTCAATTCATTCAATACGCGATCTGGATCAGCAGATTCTTTATCCATCTTGTTGATTGCAACAATAATCGGCGTACCTGCAGCACGTGCGTGATCAATCGCTTCAGCTGTTTGTGGCATTACACCATCATCCGCTGCAACAACCAATACCACGATGTCTGTCGATTTCGCACCACGTGAACGCATTGCAGTAAATGCTGCGTGTCCCGGGGTATCTAAGAATGTGATAATGCCTTTATCCGTCGTAACATGGTACGCACCGATGTGCTGAGTGATACCACCCGCTTCACCCGCTGCCACTTTTGAACGACGAATGCGGTCAAGTAACGATGTCTTACCATGGTCAACGTGGCCCATGATGGTCACAACAGGAGGACGAGTCGTTTGAGCGCCACGTGCTTCTTCTGCTGCTTCAAGTAAGTTATCTTCAGCTTGCGTATCTGATACAAGAACTGGGTTATGGCCCATTTCTTCTACGATTAATGCCGCAATTTCTTGATCAATCGCTTGGTTCTGAGTCACAAGCTCACCCATTTTCATGAGTGACTTAATTACTTCACGTACCTTAACTGCCATTTTCGCAGCCAAGTCAGCAACAACAATGGTTGAACCAATTTCAACATCATAAACTTGCTTTTTAACCGGTTTTTCAAAGCCATGCTTGTTTGCAGAGCTTGTTTTTAAACCACGTTTATGCGAGTTATCACGGAAAGATTGCTCTTCACCACGACGACCACCTTTCTTCGGTGCACGTGTAGCTGGCGTATTGGTACCACGTTTGATTTCGCGGTCTTCTTTCGCAAATGAGTCTTCATATGCTTGACCAACCAGACCCGCAGCAAGTGGAGAATCATCCACTACACGAATGGTCGCAGTTGCATCTTCATTTGAATACTTAGATGCCATTTGACGCATTTGTTCAAGTGTACGTTGCTGCGCTTCTTCAGCTGCCTTACGACGTGCTGCTTCTTCGGTCGCTTTTAATTGAGCGGCTTGAGCTTCACGTGCTTTTTTCTGTTCAGGTGTTTCAACAACTTTAACTTGTGCTTTAACCACAGGCTTATTGTTTGATTTACGCTTCACAACTACCGCAGCTTTCGCAACTTCTTGCTTCGTCGTTTCTTGCTTTGCAGCAGCACGCATTGCTTCAAAGTTTGCAGCCGCTTTATTTACTGCTGGAGTTTCAGCTTTAGGTTCAACCATAGCTTGAACGTTCGCACGAGCTTGTTGCTCAGCTTGCGCTTTTGCCAAAGCTTCCGCTTTAATTTGTTCTGGATCTGGCTTGGTAAATGTATGTTTCTTGCGAACTTCTACATTAATCGTTTTTGCCTTACCTGAAGTACTCGCTACTTTAGCGGTACTGGTCGTTTTACGTTTCAACGTGATTTTTCCTGCCTGACCATCGTTTTGACCATGAATTTTCTTCAAATGGTGCACGAGGGCATCTTGTTGTTCAGTAGAGATTATATCGTCCGATTTACGCTGTGGTAAACCAGCATCACGAACCTGCTCTAGGAGCTTCTCAACAGGGCGGTTCACACTGAGAGCTAACTCTTGTATCGTCTTATCCGTCATGTAGATCTCCTAGTTAAACCATGATTCGCGCGCTTTCATAATAAGTTGACCTGCTTTCTCTGTACCCAGACTTTCAATATCAGCAATATCGTCAGTCGCTTGGTCAGCCAAGTCATCAATTGTGATGACACCACGTGCTGCAAGTGCATAAGCAATCTCTTGCGTCATCCCTTCCATTGCAACGAGTTCCGCGCTTGGATCTTGGATGTTTTCTTGCTGCTGTAATGCATCAGCCAATGCAACTTCTTTGGCACGACTTTGAAGTAATTCAACAACTTCAGCATCTAGCTCGATTTCGTCAAATGTTTCAGCTGGAACATAAGCAATCTCTTCTAAAGAAGTAAAGCCCATTTCAACCAATGCCATTGCCAAATCTTCTTCAATATCTAGACGCGATACAAATAGGTCTAAGTATTGTTGTGCTTCATTTTGCTGACGAGCATGATACTCATCTTCAAGCATCATGTTGAGTTTGTAGCCTGTAAGTTCAGAAGCTAAACGTACGTTTTGACCTTGTGAACCAATCGCACGCGCTAATTGATCGCTAGTTGCGAAAATAATATCCGCTGTACGTTCTTCTTCATCAATCACAATACCCGATACATCTGCTGGCTCTAAAGCACTTGCAATGTACTGTGCAGGATCATCAGACCATACAACAACATCAATACGCTCACCGTTCAATTCTTGCTGAACTGCTTGGATACGTGTACCACGCATACCAATACATGCACCCACTGGATCAATACGATGATCATTGGTTTTCACAGCAATTTTAGCACGAACACCAGGTTGACGCGCTGCCGCTTTAATCTCAATGATTTCCTCAGAAATTTCAGGAATTTCTTTCTTCATCAAAGCGATGAGCATTTCAGGCTTGGCACGTGACAATTGTAGTTGTGCACCACGGCCTTCACGGTTCACATTAAACAAAATCGCATTTACACGTTGCTTCGGACGCAAAATTTCTTTTGCAATCATTTCTTCACGTGCAAGATACGCTTCAGCATTGTCACCTAAGTCAATGATAAAGCCATCTTTGGTTTGCTTTTTCACTTCACCGTAGATCAACTCACCCACTTTAGACTCGTAGGCATCTGCAATCAGCGCACGTTCAGCTTCGCGAATCTTTTGAACAATGACTTGTTTTGCAATTTGCGCCGCAATACGACCGAAGTCAATTGAAGGTACTTCAAGCTCACGAATATCACCAATCGACCATTGTGCAGGATCAACATCTGAAATCGCATCTTGACATGCTGGCATTTCATGATCTTCATCTGCAACCACTTCCCATTGACGGAAAGTGCTGTATTCACCCGTTTTACGATCAATCTCTACACGAAGCTGAGCTTCTTCAGAGTTTGTTCCTTCGTAAAATTTCTTTTTAGTCGCAGCAACAAGCGCTTGTTCTAAGGCTTCGAAAATCGCTTCACGAGGTACACCTTTTTCATTACTAACCGTTTCAACTACGGTAAGAATTTCACGTGCCATAAGCCACCTATTCGTTCAGATTCTTATTTATTAAATGAATTAATCTTGATAGACCAAATTGGCTTTATCAATATTATTACTATCGATTTCAAGCACCTGTTGCTTTTCCACTTCGACTTGAATCATTTCAGCTTCAAGATCTACAGCAACCAATTTAGCTTGGAATTTACGACGGTTATCGACCGCACTGATCAAACGGAAAGCGATCTGTTGACCAATATATGCAGGCAATTGTTCAAGTTGGAAAAATGGACGATCCCAACCCGGAGATGACACTTCAAGTGCATATTCACCTGAAATTGGATCATGGACATCCATCATTGCGCCGACTTGCTGGGTCACGCGTACACAGTCTTGTACGCCGATGCCACGGCCCTGCTCTTCTTCACCATCTTCATTGATGATGGGTTCTGCATTCTCGTCGACAGCTTTGTCGATATAAATGCGCAATAAAGAACGTTTTCCTTGAGGAAGGAATTCAATCCCCCAAAGATCAACACCACAGGCTTGCACTGCAGGAGCAATTAAGTCTTGGAGTGCTTGAGTTTTATTTGATAGCTTCATTTACTCTCGTCATTTTTGTGCGATTCAATGGCCGAAACAGACCACTACAAGCCAATACAAACTATAGTAGTAGTGGAACATGACACTTTGACTTTCACCGTATCCGGCTCACATCGACACTACACGATAGCCAATAAAAAAGGGCGTAATCGCCCCAATTATTGCACAGAAAATTAATATCCACTGTGCAAAAAGGCCCACCTTGTTGTGAGCCTCTTTTTAGAAACTTGGTAGCGGGAGCTGGATTTGAACCAACGACCTTCGGGTTATGAGCCCGACGAGCTACCAGACTGCTCCATCCCGCATCAACGTGCAAAAATTATATACAAATATGAACTATTTTTCAATCTAAATACTTCGTACTTGCTCTGATTTAGTTGCACCTAAATCAAATTGGTAGCGGGAGCTGGATTTGAACCAACGACCTTCGGGTTATGAGCCCGACGAGCTACCAGACTGCTCCATCCCGCAACAAAACGCAAAAATTATTCAATTTAATCACTTAAACTGCTTATTTTAGTTTGCATCTAAAATAAGATTGGTAGCGGGAGCTGGATTTGAACCAACGACCTTCGGGTTATGAGCCCGACGAGCTACCAGACTGCTCCATCCCGCATCAAAACGCAAAAACATTCTTAACTTAATCACTTAAGTTACTCACTTTAGTTTGCTTCTAAAATAAGATTGATTGGTAGCGGGAGCTGGATTTGAACCAACGACCTTCGGGTTATGAGCCCGACGAGCTACCAGACTGCTCCATCCCGCATCAACAGAATTTGCTGCATACACCAACTTAATCTTCTGGATTCATAAGTTGGTGCGGAAGGGGGGACTTGAACCCCCACGCCCGAAAGCACTACCACCTCAAGGTAGCGTGTCTACCAATTCCACCACCACCGCAGCTGTGACGCATTCTAGTAGCATCGCCACAAAAAAGAAAGGACTAATTCCAATTATTCGCTTGTTTTAGGTGCAGCTGGTGAAGTTTCAGTCGATTGTGCAGGTGCAGAACTTGTCGTTTGCACTGACTTTAAGCTATAGGCATCTGTGGTTTGCTTTTTGGCAAACACAGCAAGTGACAAACTGGTGATAAAAAACAAGGCCGTCAAAACCGCAGTCAATCGCGTCAAGAAATTACCTGAACCTGATGCACCAAATACAGTTGCAGCACCGCCACCACCAAACGAAGCACCAGCATCTGCACCTTTGCCATGCTGGACCAAAATCAGCACGATCATCAACACAGCTAAGATAATATGTACTACCAGCACAAAAGTTTGCATGCTGAACTCCTAATTATTTTGTATTTGCAAATGCTTCGACAATTTTATAAAACGACGTTGCATTTAAAGACGCCCCACCGACGAGTGCACCATTGATATCTGGACAGGCCGCTAACTCTACTGCATTTTCAGCTTTTACACTACCACCATATAAAATGGCCATGTTCGCGCCATGACTGGTAATTTGCGTGAGGCCTTCACGGATTTTAGCATGCATGGTTTGCGCGTCTTCTGGTGAAGCAGTTTTTCCTGTACCAATGGCCCAAATCGGCTCGTAGGCAATCACAATATGAGGCCACTGCTCTGCCGTTACCACACTGGCTAAATCGCAAATTTGTTGTAAAACCACTACTTCTGCCTGACCCGATTCACGCTGTTCTAAGCTTTCACCGACACAGTAAATGACTTTTAAACCCGCATTTAAGGCATTTTGGGCTTTCGCATTTAAAATTGCTGCACTTTCAGCAAAATATTCACGACGTTCTGAGTGACCAATTAAAACATATTCGATTTGACTATCTTTAAGCAGCTCTGCGCTCACTTCACCGGTATATGCACCCATGTTGCCAAAACGCGATACGTCTTGCGCTACAGTAAAAACTGAACGTGTAGCATTCGCCAATTCAGCCTGCGTTGACGTCAAAGCCAGCGTCACAGGCGCAAGCCCAATATTACATTTTTCTTCTGCTATTTCATTCTCTTGCAAGAGCTGTTTAAATTCTTGAAGCAATTGCTTGGCATCTGCCTGCATTGGGTTCATCTTCCAATTGCCGACAACCCATGGCTTAATCGTCGAACCCGACATACAGCACCCTATTCAAAACAGTTCATTAAAACGGCCTCATTCTACACGGTATTTATTTTTCAAAGATAGTTTTCTTCTAGAATTTCTTCGGCAATCAAAATAATACGAATGAAAATAAAGACATCTTTTTGTAAAAAAACCGCCTGCTATCACGACCAGTTCATGCTTTTAAGCGATATTAAGGTGGTGACAACACTTTCAGATATGGTATTTTTGTGCAACAAAAGTATAATTTTACGATACCAATTATAAACAATTGAGAAGTTAAGGATCTGGGGAATGTCAGTATCAAATGGTTTGCCTAAGTTCACAGGCTTCATTCGACGCTTAGTCGAAGACGGACGCATGACTGCTGAAAATATGCAGCAGGCAATGCTCTCTGCAAAAAAAGCTCAGCAAGACATCGTTCCTTATCTAATTGAAAATCATAAACTCTCCCCACAAATGATCGCTGAAACGATTTCTTTAGAGTTTGGAGAGCCTGTTTTTGACTTAAGTGTCTATGATTCGGTACAAATTCTACGGGATCTGGTCGAAGACAAACTTATCACCAAGCATCGTGTGTTGCCAATATACCGTCGTGGCAATATCCTCTATATCGCCACCAGCAATCCAACTAACATGGATGCGATGGACGCGATTCGCTTCAATTCTAAAATGAATATTGAAGCGATTATTGTTGAACATCCCCAGCTTGAAAAACTGATCGAACAAAATTTTGCGCAAGCCGATAGCTTTGAATTTTCTGATGAAGACATTGATTTAGACCTAGAACAAGGACATCAAGACTCAAATGATGAAGATGACTCACCTCAAGGCGATGAAGCGCCGATCGTCAAATATATCAATAAATTACTGATCGATGCGATTCGTATGGGCGCCTCAGACTTACACTTTGAGCCTTATGAAAAATCTTACCGTGTTCGTTATCGTGTAGATGGGGTTCTGCGTCATATTGCCAGTCCGCCACTACAACTGGCGACTCGTCTTGCCTCACGTTTGAAAGTCATGTCACAAATGGACATCTCTGAAAAGCGCGTGCCACAAGATGGCCGCATTAAATTAAAGCTGTCAAAAAGTAAAGCCATCGACTTTCGTGTCAACTCACTTCCAACCTTATTTGGTGAAAAGCTGGTTCTACGTATTCTCGATCCATCCAGTGCTATGCTGGGGATTGATGCTTTAGGTTATGAACCAAACCAAAAAGACCTATTTATGCAGGCTTTAGACAAACCGCAAGGCATGTTGTTAATTACTGGCCCGACAGGTTCAGGTAAAACGGTATCGTTGTATACAGGTTTGAATATTCTAAATAAAGAAGACACCAATATCTCAACTGCGGAAGACCCTGTTGAAATTAACTTAGAAGGCATTAATCAGGTCAATGTGAACAATAAAGTCGGCCTCACCTTCTCTGCTGCGCTGAAGTCCTTCTTACGTCAGGATCCTGATATTGTAATGGTGGGTGAGATTCGTGACCTTGAAACGGCTGAAATCGCGATTAAAGCCGCACAGACAGGTCACATGGTCATGTCGACACTCCACACCAATAGTGCACCTGAAACCCTGACCCGCTTACGTAATATGGGGGTTCCATCTTTTAACATTGCGACCTCGGTCAATTTGGTGATTGCACAGCGTTTGGCACGCCGCTTATGCAGCCAATGCAAAGCCGCTGTCGATATTCCTGAACAAAGCTTGCTCGAAATGGGCTTTACTTCCACAGATATCAAAGATCCAGACTTCAAAGTTTATCAACCGGTGGGGTGTGCTGAGTGCCGTGAAGGCTATAAAGGACGTGTTGGTATTTATGAAGTTATGAAAGTCACGCCAGAAATTTCAAAAATTATTATGGAAGATGGCAATGCCTTACAGATTGCTGAAGCATCTGCAAAATTAGGATTTAACAATTTACGTCGTTCAGGTTTACTCAAGGTTATGCAGGGGGTCACTTCCTTACAAGAAGTGAATCGTGTAACCAGCGAATAGTTGAAATATTGAAAGAATAAGGATAAATGCATGGCTGTCAAAAAAGCACAGATGATGCCAACCTTCAATTATGAAGGGATTGATCGTAAAGGGGCAAAAATTAAAGGGGAATTGCCTGCACGTAATCTCGCCCTCGCCAAAGTTACTTTGCGCAAACAAGGGATTACCATCAAGAGTATTCGAGAAAAGAAAAAGAATATTCTTGAAGGGATAATGAAGAAAAAAGTGACGACACTGGACATCACGATTTTCACTCGACAGCTCGCAACCATGATGAAAGCGGGTGTACCGCTGGTTCAAGGCTTTGAAATTGTGGCTGAAGGCTTAGAAAACCCATCTATGCGTGAAGTTGTCCTCGGCATTAAAGGTGAAGTTGAAGGCGGTAATACCTTTGCGGGAGCACTCAAAAAATATCCGCAATATTTCGACAACTTATTCTGTTCATTAGTTGAATCAGGCGAACAATCAGGTGCGCTTGAGACCATGCTGGACCGTGTAGCGGTCTATAAAGAAAAAAGTGAATTGTTAAAGCAAAAAATTAAAAAAGCCATGAAATACCCAGCAACCGTCGTTGTGGTTGCGGTGATCGTGACTATTATTTTGATGGTCAAAGTCGTCCCTGTTTTCCAAGAACTCTTTAGTTCCTTTGGTGCAGACTTACCTGCATTCACCCAAATGGTGGTAAATATGTCTGAATGGATGCAGAAATATTGGTTCATTTTGATTATTGTCGTTGGTGTTGTGATTACCGCTTTACTCGAAACCAAAAAGCGTAGTAAAAAGTTTCGTGACATGTTGGATAAAGCTGCACTGAAAGCCCCGATTTTTGGTGATTTAGTCTATAAAGCGATTATCGCGCGCTATAGCCGCACCCTGTCTACCACCTTTGCTGCGGGTGTACCCTTAATTGATGCTCTCGAATCTACCGCGGGTGCAACCAACAATGTGGTCTATGAAGAAGCTGTGATGAAGATCCGTGAAGATGTCGCAACAGGACAACAACTTCAATTCGCAATGCGTGCCACCAATAAATTTCCATCAATGGCAGTACAAATGGTAGCGATTGGTGAAGAATCTGGTGCTCTCGATGCCATGCTGGATAAAGTTGCCACTCACTATGAAAATGAAGTCGATAATGCGGTAGATGGCTTAACGGCAATGATGGAGCCTCTAATCATGGCAGTCTTGGGTGTACTTGTAGGTGGCCTAGTAATCGCCATGTATCTACCAATTTTCCAAATGGGTTCTGTGGTTTAATGCAAGAAATAATTTCCTATCTTATCAATACTCCAATGGCGCTGTATTTCGCCGTTGGAGTTTTTAGTTTGTGCATCGGTAGTTTTCTGAATGTGGTGATCTATCGCACTCCAAAAATGATGGAACAAGAATGGCGTACCGATTGCCAACTTCTGCTTCATCCTGAGCAGCCAATTATTGATGAAACGAAGCTCACATTGAGTAAGCCTGCCTCGACCTGCCCCAAATGCAAAAGTGCCATACGCTGGTATCAAAATGTCCCTGTAATTAGCTGGTTACTGCTACGAGGAAAGTGTGGCACTTGTCATAACCCGATCAGCATTCGCTACCCTGCGATTGAGCTCCTGACCGCCATTTGTGCATTGGTCGTGGTTGCAGTCTTTGGCCCAACAATCCAAATGTTGTTTGGTCTCGTACTCACTTATATTTTAATCGCCTTAACCTTTATTGATTTTGACACTCAACTTTTACCTGATCGCTATACCCTCACCCTTGCAGGTCTGGGTTTAGGGGTCAATAGTTATGCGATTTACACCACACCGACAGCGGCCATTTGGGGTTATATCATTGGCTTTTTATGCTTATGGATCGTGTACTATCTGTTTAAGCTCATCACAGGCAAGGAAGGTATGGGTTATGGTGACTTTAAGCTACTTGCAGCTTTAGGCGCATGGATGGGCCCTTTGCTACTGCCGCTGATTGTGCTACTTTCCTCTTTTGTAGGTGCCATTATCGGCATCATCCTGCTCAAAGTGCGCAAAGAAAATCAGCCTTTTGCTTTTGGTCCGTATATTGCCATCGCAGGATGGATTGCCTTTTTGTGGGGTGAGCAAATTATGAAAATATACTTAGGCAATTAAAATAATATGTCATTTATTTTAGGTCTGACAGGCGGGATTGGCAGTGGAAAATCTGCTGCAAGCCACTGGTTTGAACAACAAGGCATACAGGTAGTTGATGCTGACGTGGTTGCTCGAGAGATTGTTGCTGTAGGGCAACCCGCACTTCAGCAAATTCGAAGCAGCTTCGGCGAGTGGGCCTTACTGGACAATGGCGAACTGAATCGACGCGCTTTACGTGAACACATTTTTCAGGACCCGTCTGCCCGTAAGCAATTGGAAAAGATCACCCACCCTGCAATTCGTCAGTCCATCATGCAACAATTACAAGCTGCGACCAGCCCTTATGCAATTTTGGTTTCACCGCTACTTTTTGAAACTAATCAGCATGAACTGACGCAACATACGCTTTTGATCGATGCTTCAACTGATATCCAAATTCTCCGCGCTTCACAGCGCGACCATCAAACCATTGAGCAAATTCAAACCATCATTAAAACGCAAATGTCCCGTGAACAAAAACAAGCGTTAGCCGATGATATTGTGGTAAATGATGGGCACTTGGAACACTTATACGCACAACTCAGACCTTTGCATTTAAAGTATTTGGCCCATTCAGAAGTCTAAAAAAAGCAGTCGATTATGACTGCTTTTTTTGTTGTACGAGTTGGGCTTTCAGACTGTCCTGCCGTATCCAACGCCATGGCTGCAAGGCCCCGATCCCCATTCCCAGAAGACCACATAAAATCGCAACACTCAAAGGCTCATTGAGCAAAGGAACCGCAATAATCGCAGCAATAAAAGGCGCCAACGTCACAATACTGCCTGTTTTAAATGCCCCCAAACGCTTAATGGCTTCCACATAAGTGAGTGTCGCCACGATGACTACGAACACACCATGAAATACCACCTGAGCAATCAATTGCACAGGTTGCACATGCGCTATGGTTTTGGGGAGGAATAAAACATAAATCGGCACAAAAACAATCGCAGCCCAAATCGCAACACCTGCCATGGAGTGCCATGCCGATAGTTTCCATTGTCTCAATAAAACGGTAAATGTTCCCCACAGCACGGCACTGAGGAAAAACAAGCCATCACCTAAACTAAAGGCGATACCTGTTTCTTGATACATCAGCCCACTCATGGCCGCCAGTGCCAGCAACATAATACTGAGGCTGAGCCAAGTATGCCGATCAAATGGTTGTCGAAATAAAAGATAAGCTGCGACAGCCGTGCAAAGCGGAATACAGCCATTGAGAAAGATTGCAGCATGTGCCGCAGGCACATAATGAAAAGCGCTATAAGCGGTGATGCAGTAGCACACCCCTCCAATCATCGCCAAAATAAAAGGCTCTTTCTTCCACAAAAAGGCGGTATCTTTTTTATAGATCAAGATTGGCATTAAGATGCAAAACGCCAAGAGAAAACGTAAGGCGGTAATATCCCACGCACCAATGCCCCAATTGGCACTGAGCCGCGCCGTTAAGGTAAATCCCCCCCAAATACACATGGTGATGGCAATAAATACATAGCCTTGTTTTTGAGGGGTCATCATTGTGCTTACATTGAATCAGGAATTAAAAAAACTTAGACATTACGTTGACGGCATGCTTCATACAAAGCCATACCCGTTGCTACACTGACATTCAAACTTTGTAGATTGCCCGCCATCGGAATATAAACCGTTTGATCGCATTGAGACTGAGTAATTGGACGCAGACCTGTGTCTTCAGCACCCATCACCACACATACAGCCGTTCCAGTAAAATCGAACTGTTGTAGTGGTAAGGCTTTTTCATCCAACATGGTACCGACCACACGCACATTAAACTCATCTTTAATTTGCGCTAAAGTCCGAGCCAGATTGGTCACTTGGATAAATTTAACTTTTTCAGCACCACCTGCCGCAACTTTGCGCGCGGTCGGGGTCAAACTTGCAGAACGATCACGAGGCACAATCACGGCCTCAACGCCCATTGCAGCTGCGGTACGGATACATGCGCCGAGGTTATGCGGATCGGTGACTTGGTCTAAACCCAGCAATAAACAATTTGGCGATTGTTTCAGTAAGGCTTCTAAATCTTTTTCATTGAAAACTGGATTAGGACGGACCGCAGCCACAACCCCTTGGTGGAACGGTAAGCCAGCCATTTTTTCTAATCGATCACGACCCGTTTGTTGTACGCTAATACCAAAAGGTTCAGCCAACTCAAGTACGCGTTTTAAACGCTGGTCATCACGCCCTTTTAAGGTAAAAAGCGTCAGTACGCGTTCAGGTTCAAGTTCCAACAATGACTCCACCGAATGAACGCCATAGAAATATTCAGGTTTAGCCATGTAGGACCTCTAAAAGATAAATGACCATCGACACGATGTGCCAAAAATAAAAATCCTGTAAAGCTGACTTTACAGGATTGCTGTGCAACGGATAGTTTAACCGATTTCGCTTGAAATTACTTGGCGAGTATCAGCTGAAAGCTTAGCCTTCTAAATGGCACACATAGTCCAACACTTCGTCGGTTTCAATTTTAAAACGACTATTGCCAGGCACATAAAAAGACTGACCTGCGCGGAACAATTCACTCTCTTCGCTGTCTGCAATTTGTACACGACATTCGCCTGAAATAATTTCCATACGCTCTGCCACATGTGTTTCAAACGTCAAAGCTTGCTCTGTCGGAAGAATGACCCCTAACGTTTTTTTGGTACCATCTTCAAATTGCACAGTATGACTGATGCATAAACCGCCAAAATAAACATTGGATTTTTTAATGACAGAGACATGGTCGAACTGAGTTGACATGCGTACACTCCAGATAATGCGCATTTATATTCGTATTGATTCGCTAGTTTAAAGATGTGCGATTAACTAATCAATCGATGTTTTATTCCCCTCAATCAATATTTTGTTAAAGTCCGACCATCGTACAATTGCCTCACTTTCTAGCCTATTTTGGCGTGTTTTTTGCCAATGCGATCCGTTCGCTGAGTCGTGCTCTTTCTGTATACATCGCATACCCACATGTTTGTGCTGTGTTTGCTATAACAGTCGGATTAAAAAAATCTGCTAGGTCGACTTTCAGATTCACGCTAAAATAAGCCGACTTTGCACAAAACGAATAGCATTGCCGTCTTGTCGGCTGAATAAAACTTCACTATCTTAAACTAAAACTTTTCGCAGCTCGGATGCGTTTATGCTGACACATTTAACTTTAATTAATTTTGCTTTAGCCGATCACTTAGCACTTGATATCGATCAAGGTTTTAATGTCCTGACTGGGGAAACAGGTGCGGGCAAATCATTATTGCTAGATGCACTGTCCGCCTGTCTGGGAGAACGGACCGACACCAACTATGTCCGTTTCGGTTCAGACAAAGCCGATGTCACGGCTATTTTCAGCTATCAAGAGCACAGCCCTGAAGCCACATGGTTAAAGGCACATGAGTTAGATGATGAGTCAGGAGAAATTCATCTAAGACGGGTTATTTTTGCCACTGGCCGCAGTAAAGCATGGATTAATGGTCGTCCGAGCAGCTTAACTGAATTGAAAGAAATCGGGCGTTTGCTGGTACAGCTGTATAGTCAACACAGTCAACAACAGCTATTAGAGCCGCCTTATCCAAGACGCTGGTTAGACCTCTATCATAACTTCTACCCAGAAGCGCAAGCTGTGCGTGAAGCCTATAGCACATGGCAAAAAGACATTCGTCAGCACCAAGCAGCATTGGATGCTCAAGCCACGCGTAAACAGCGTATGGATACATTGAGTTTACAATTAGAGGAACTCGAAGATGTGGTGCAAATCGACTATAAAGAGATTGAACAAGAGTTCGATCGCTTGTCGCATCATGAAAATATCATGCAGGACTGTAGTTATGCTGTTACGGCCTTAGATGATGCTGAACAAAATATTAATCAAGAAATTTCCAGTATTATTCGCCGCTTAGAATCACATGCAGGACGCAGTGAACAATTGGCCGAGATTCATACGTCTTTGCTGAATGCACAAAGTGAGCTTGACGATGCCACAGCCAATCTCCGTCAGTTTATTGACCGTCAAAGTTATGACCCAGAACGTATGGAAGAGTTGAACACCCAGCTTGAGATGTTCCACCGTTTTGCCCGTAAGTACCGCACGCAGCCAGAACACTTAAAACAAGAACATGAACAATGGCAATCTGAACTGGCACAACTCCATTTATTAGAAGACCCAGAAACATTAGCTGAGCAAGTTGAAGTCTCGCATCAGGACCTGTTAAGTAAAGCCCAGCACCTCGACCAAATTCGTCGCGATGCAGCCGCACCCTTGGCAAAACATTTAACCGAACAGGTCAAACAATTGGCTCTGCCTGAAGCGCACTTTGAGTTTAAGTTTGAACCAATGGAGCAAGTTTCTAGTGAAGGCCTAAGTTTTATCCAATTACTGTTCACCGCCAACAAAGGCATTCCACCACAACCATTAGCCAAAGTTGCTTCAGGCGGAGAGTTGTCACGTATCGCGTTGGTGATGCAAGTGATGAATGCTGAAAAAACTGAAGCAGAAGTTTTAGTCTTCGATGAAATTGATGTCGGCATTAGTGGTGGCACGGCGGAAATTGTCGGTCGTCTCTTGGCCGACTTGGGTTCGCATGTGCAAATTCTGTGTATTACACACCAAGCTCAAGTTGCTGCACAGTCTGACCAGCACTTGTTGGTGAAAAAACGTCAGACCGACCCTGCCAGCAGTACCATTTTAAACTTAGAAGAAGATGAGCGTATCGATGAGCTCGCACGCATGACAGGTGGCGTTGAAATCAATGACACCACGCTGCAACATGCCAAGCAATTACGTCAGTTGAAGTTTCAATCTGCCTAATTTATGTGGACTGGATCACAAAAAAAGATTTGGAGAAAGTGCATTAGTCTAGTAACGTGGTAGATAACAACATTTGACTAGAAGCATTTTAATTTCAAGGAGAAGCCTTTAGGTGAGCAAACAATATCTGACGCATCGCTGTCTCATTGCCCCACCCGATATGGCAGATGAAGTCTTTGCCCATACCGTGATTTATTTGGCCCGACACGATGAGGAAGGTGCTCAAGGCATCATCATCAACCGCCCTTCAGGACTTTCAGTCAAAGAACTGCTCAATGATCTTGAAATTGAAGCTGATCACGTACGACCACACGATGTTCTCCAAGGTGGGCCTTTGCGTCCAGAAGCTGGCTTTGTCTTACATACGGGTCAGCCGACATGGCACTCTTCCATTGCGGTGGGCGAAAATATCTGTATCACCACGTCTAAAGATATTTTAGATGCGATTGCACATAACGAAGGCGTGGGGCGCTATCAAATTGCTTTGGGCTATACCAGTTGGACCAAAAACCAATTGGAAAATGAGCTATCTCGTGGTGATTGGTTAGTCTGCGATGCTGATATGGATTTGATTTTTAATATTCCTTATGACGACCGTTGGGATGCTGCCTATAAAAAGCTCGGGCTGGATCGAACCTGGTTGTCTTCTGAGATTGGACATGCCTGATTTAAACACGCCCCAAATGATTATGGCATTTGATTTTGGTACACAAAAAATGGGCATGGCAGTCGGTCAAGCACTGATTGAAAGTGCAACGCCTTTGGCTTTGTTTCCAATGAAAGATGGCATCCCCAATTGGGATGAACTGCATAAAATTATTAAGCAATATCAACCCAATGTATTTTTAGTCGGTTTACCACTCAATATGGATGATAGCGAGTCGGAATTATCTGCTCGAGCACGTAAGTTCGCACGTCGTTTACGTCATCAAACCAATATTGAAACATGGATGGTGGATGAACGCTTAAGTACACGTGCAGCCCGTGATGAGCTGAGCCATTACCATGCGCAAGGTCGAGGTAAAAAACTTTCTGCTGATAGCCTTGCCGCAACCTTGTTTATTGAAAGCTGGTATCGCGATCCTGAAGGTCTTACACCTTAAGTAAGACTTTCTTAAAACAGATGACATGGGTTTTATGACTGGAGTCGGATCTCAACACATCAAATAGCGTTCAAAAAAAGCATCCTCATCGGATGCTTTTTTTGAAATGAACAGAGGTCAATTTAGTGCTGTGACTCGGTAATATGTACCGTTACGGTTCTCCCCGCGACAAAGGCCAATTCATTTTTTGGAATATCATCCAGTGCAATTTTCACAGGAACGCGCTGCGCTAAACGTACCCAACTAAAGGTTGGATTTACATTGGCCAACAAACCTGTACTTGTAGTTCGTTCACGATCTTCAATGCCTGAAGCAATCCCCTGCACATGTCCTTTTAGGATGTTTGAGTCCCCCATCAACTGTACAGTCGCGGGCGCACCCAAATATATTTTATTTAACTTGGTTTCTTCAAAATAACCGACCACATAAAGCTGCGAGCGATCTAATAGCGCCGCTACCGCTTGTCCCACTTTGACATAATTCCCTGCTTTCATCTCAAAATTAGACAGTGTGCCATCGGCTGGTGCTAGGACTTCGGAACGGTTCAAGTTTAATTCAGCCAAATGTAAATTACTGGTGGCTACATCGATTAACGCCTGTTGCTGCGCAATATTGGCTTTGGCCTGCTGAATCGCCGCTTGCATTTGTTCATGTTCGGCATGTGATTGATCTCGTACGGCAAACATCTGATCTTGTTCTTGCTTTGAAATAGCACCATCCATCAAATTGGCATAGCGTTCTGCATTTTTATCGGCCAAGTGACTATTGGCTTGTGATTTGGTCAAATTGGCTTTGCTTTGAAACAGCTCCGCTTCGGCGGCGGCCAAACTGGCTTTGGCTTTAGCCAAGTCTGATTTGGCTTGTTCCACATCAAGCGCCTGACGTGCCACATCAATTTTAAACAGCACCTGCCCTTGTTTGACGCTTTGATTATCGTGCACTAAAACTTCAGTGACTAAGCCTGATACATCGGAAGACACTTGAATCACATCGCCACGAACCCGCCCATCACGTGTCCACGGTTCAGCATTATAATAATGCCAAAGATGCACGAGCACCGCGATCGCAATACCCGCAATCAGTACTAAAGTGATGGGACGGCTCAGTTTACGCCAATCAAAGGATGCCATTTCTTTTACCTCATTCATTTCAATCAGATGTGCGCTTAGGCAAAGCTCACGATAAAACCCCAATGGACTACGCCAAGCACAGTAATGTAGAGACATAAATAAAAAATACTGGGTAAAAAAATCCAGCCTTGGTCGACCCAAGGATCGGTCACCCGCATGAGTAACCGCAATACGATGTAAGCCAATACCGCCTGAATGACCAAAACTGGCACATACACACCATAGATATTAAGTTCACCCATCGTTATGCTCCCAGCAAACGGACTTGAGACATTTCGTCCCATGTCGCATGACAGAGACTGCTTTGAATATTATTCAGTGAAACTTGCAAACGCCGAGCAATACTTAGGTCTTGCCGCTGTATAAGCTCGGCCTGAATGATCTGAATTTTGTCCAAAATGTGTTGTCTGACCTGTAGGTCGCTATGGTCTAATTCTTTCGCGTGAAAATAAGCATCCATTTGGCTTTGTAGTTCTTGTAGATGCAGCGTGATAGAGGCCTGCATAGGCATTTTTTCAATCAGTTCTTGCACCCGAGTTAAATCAATCACCGCACTGGATTCAATCAGGGCCAAATTGATTTTTTGCTTCAAGCGATCGGACTGTACCAACTTGGTATTCAGTACGCCTATCCGATCCAACATACTGCGCAAATGCACTCTAAATTCCACCCCATAAGGTAAATAAAGCGCTTGTCGTATCGCTTTATAATGTAAAGACAAGATTCGCTTGGCGGTAATGTCCGGCGACATCGCACGCACCAAGTGAATCACATAGACAGAAATGATGGGGCCAAGTACCGTCCCAATCGATGCATCAAAAAACATCACTTGGTCAAGGTGATAACGGTTTTGCAGGTTTAAGCCCATGACCACACCCATTATCAAAGGTAGCGCCAAACCTGTGAGTGGTGGGTGTAAAAACAGCATCAGACAGTACATACAAAAAGGGGCCAACACCACAGCCAACATCCAAAAAGCGCTGATGTGCGGAAAGATGCCATAAGCATAAATAAAGACAATAATCGCCGCATACAGACTGGCACGGATAAAGATTTTTAAGGCAGGAACGGGGTTGTCCATACTGGTCAGAATACAGGCACAAATAGCGGCCATCTCTGCCATCATAAAACCCGCTTTCCAACCACTGACAATCCAAAAGCCAGTCGCCACAAGCACCACAATAAAAGCTGAAATGCCGCCACGCACGGCTACGCCATGATCTCGATGTAAATTGGGATAGTTTGTACTAATTGGGGTCACGATTGCGGGTAAGCTGTCATCCCCCTGTTGGATACGCTGCCAAATCAACTTAATAGCACGTATATTTTGGGTGAAATGACGCACATCCATTTTTAAACTGGCCAACATGACTTGCTGCTGTGGCAAGGCACTGTCAAATACAGCTTGGAAACTTGACTCGAACTGCTCAGGTAGCTGGTTTAAGTCCTGCTCTAAAATGACCTGATCACTTTGTAAAAATTTTACAATCTGTGCATGCGCCTTTTCTAAAGCTGGACGGTAGCGTGAGTCAATGTGATCTAACTGCTGAATTCGCTCGGCCATGGCCACCAAGTTTGTCACCAACATACTGAGTTGATGCAGCATTTCTTGGAGCGGTTTGGTCATGCCCTGCAAGGTCGATTTTTCATAGCTCAAATGCACAGCCATCACATGAATATCGGCAATATCCCGCGTGATATGACTAAGTGTAGTGCTGTAATTAATGGCCTTAACATCATCTGTCAGAATCTGATCAAAAACCGCTCGGGTGTCTTGAAAAGTCTGTGAAATACGGGTTTTGACTACGGGACCAATATGCATGGGAAACAGTACAGCATTCACCACTGCACTACACAGTACTCCCACCGTGATTTCAATACAGCGACCAATCGCCATATCAAACATGGAAGTGGTTTCAATGTTATAGACAATGTTGTAGCAAATAATGACCGTGGTATAACCCGCCAACATAAAAATATAGCTACGCGGCGTCCGATCCAACAATGAAAAATATAGACAAAACCCGACCCATGTGGCTAAAAATAATGTGAACAATTCTGGAGCGTTGATCAGGTTTGGCGTGGCTGCAATCGAAACGATTGCTCCCAACAATGTTCCCAACACCCGATAAAGACTTTTTGAGGAGGTCATACCCGCATATGGGTTTGCGATGACGAAGACAGTTCCAATCGCCCAAATGGGATAAGCCAAATCTAAAGAAAATGCGACATAAAGTGAAAGCATGCCTGCCAAAAAGGTTTTCGTCGCAAAAATCCAGTCCAATTTATTTGGGCGGAATGCGAGTAACTGTTTGGTGAGGAACATAGATTCATCTCTAAATGCGCTGAATGACAACATTTAAACAACTCTTCAACACAGCATTGCTCAGACAAACAGCATCACTTCGTCCTCACCTCATGCGAAGACGGATGAAAAAATAATTTAATCAATGAAGTCTTTTAAAGACATGGTCAAAGACAGCGCCATGTTGAAAGGAAAGAAAATAGCTCAACAAATAACAAAAGTATTATTCATTAAAAGACATTTGTGATGATAATTTTTCCAAATATACGCTTTTTTGTCAATAAAAATATCTTAATATGATAATTTACATATTTTTAAGATCATATTTCATCCTTTTTATTGCGTTGCAAATGCTGATAAAAGTCCTCGAAAGCCATGCGCCCAGAACGAAAGCCATGTCGAGTCTAGGGTTTTTGTTATATAGTAACTGTCGTTCAAATGGCATTTATTTTGACTAAGTAGGTTCTTATGGCACTTTCAAGTTTCGGTAAAATTCTCACTGTCTTAGACCTCTTTTCTGTGTCACGCCCGATTATCAATGTCGATATCATCAGTGCCGAACTGGGACTATCACAACCCACCAGTTATCGTTACTTAAAGGAATTGGTATCTGCAGGACTTTTACAGCGCTTAAGTGGAACCAGCGGTGACTATACTTTAGGCTCTCAAATTGCTGTTTTGGACTATATCTCTCGAACCACAGACCCACTCTTACAAATCAGCATTCCTTTTATGCAAGACATCGTTGAACGAACGGAGTTTTGCTGTATCCTCACCCAGCTCAACGCAGAGCACTGTATTGACCTATATGGTGAAGTCTTTAAAGACCTTGAGTTATTTTCTTATGGGCGCGGTTGCCCACGTCCCGTGTATTTGGGTTCATCGCCTAAAGTGGTCATTTCACAGCTCAGCAAAGCTAAAATTATTGAATATTATCAAAAATTTTCGGCTCAACTGGCCGAGGTCAATTTTGCTGCAAGCCAAGATGAATTTTTACAGAAAATGAAAGCCATTAAGAAACAGGGCTATTATTTTTCCAATGGCGAGTTTGATCCCAACCTCGCCAGTCTGTCTGTACCAGTCAAATTTTCGCCCAAAGATACACCGTTGGCACTGACTTTATTGGCTTCAAAAAATCGGTTTGAATTTGTCGATCTGAAAAAAATGGTCGAAATATTAAGACATAGCGCCTTACAAATCGAACAGAAATGCCATCTATTGCATAATATTGAGGCTTAACTCAACTTAGCTTTGAGGCGCTGGATAGAAGTAGCGAAAGGTTAAATTCAGACGCGGCTCAGTGATTTTGCTAGATTTCATCAAAGCATGTTTCCAGTAGCGCTGTGTCTGTCCACGCATCACGATCAATTGCCCGCTGTGCAACATCAGCTCGACTTTTTCCTGTTTAAACTTGTGCTTAAAGCAAAACTTACGAGTTGCGCCAAAACTGAGTGAGGCAATCACCACATTTTCTTGCTGCGGCGAACGTAGTGAAGGCTCGTCATCACTATGCCAGCCCACAGCTTGGCTGCCATTTTCATATAAATTGGCTAGGCACGAGTTAAATGGATGTCCCACCAATTGCTCAATATGTTGTTTTAAACGAAACAAAGCTGGATTCCATAACAGTGCTTGCTTGGCACTGCCCGAATAGTGATATTGGTACTCGGCATCGCCATACCACACCACTTTTCGTTCCGTGACATAACGTTTGCCATACAGTACGACCTCGTCAGGTTGCCATGCCAAATGTGCTAAAAAATAATCCAAATATTTTGCACTTTGCTCTGCCGTTAAAATCAAGCCCAAGTCCTGCACCTGCCCATCGAATGGGAGCAAGTTTGCTTGCGGTTCAGGACTAAACAGATCTAAGGTCATGACTTTTCCTCCTCTGCAAACAGTTTAACTGAATTTAGAACGACACAAATCAAAACAAAGACACAGCTTGTCGCCTAGCTTCCTTATGCATACACTCATGTGAACTTTCACAATAAAAAGAAGCATGTATGAACCTTTGGCAGTTGTTTCAAAAGCTTCGCCCCTTTGTCCGCCCCTATCGGATATTGGTAGTTGCGACCTTGATCCTGACGCTGATTGGTTCCTTCACTGCTCAGGTCAATGCCCTGACTTTGCAATATGCTGTCGACAGTATCAACCGTCTGGTCGAACAAGGCCAAGGACTGACCGAAGGCCTACATATTTTGATCACCATTTCTGTGATTTTACTCAGTAAAGAAATCATCAGTGCCTTAGTTCAGTTTGGTCAAAAGTTTTATGGGGAAAAGCTCCGCATTCTAGTATCACAAGACTTGGCGCAAAGCATTATCGAAAAATTCCTCAACTACCGTTTGGCTTTTTTTAATGCCGATCAAAACCAAGCGGGTAAGCTACAAACGCGAATTGACCGTGGCATTGGTTCACTGACCCGTCTGGTACAAATCTTTTTTATCGATATTTTGCCACTTTTTAGCAGTGCCATTGTGGCACTGGGGCTGATGTACTATGCCAACTTCTACGTCGGTTTGGTGGCGACCAGTATTATCCCAATTTACTTTTGGCTGACCTTGCAACAAGCTAAGAAACTGGGGGGATGGCGACGCAACCTGCGTGATGGCCGAGAAAAAAAGAGCCAAGGCATTCTCAGTATTATCCAGTCGATTAGCGTGATTAAGTCCTTTAATCGAGAGTTTATTGAGTCGACCAAACAACTGAAACTGCAAAAAGCACTGACCGATAATCAGATGCAAACGCGCCAACTCAGCTTTTTATTTGATGGCTTAAAGACCTTTATTGAACAAATCGGGATTGTGCTGATTATCATCCTCACGGCGTACTTTGTACTCGATGGACAAATGAGCATTGGCATGATCATGTTTCATATTTTGCTGTTCAATAATGTCTCTGCGCCAATTCGTTCATTGCACCGTATTTATGATGAAGTGAATGATGCGATGATTTACGCGGAAAGTTTTTTTAAAATTTTAGAAGCAGATGATGAAATCGAGCAAAGTGGTGCACTCAAACCCAAAATTCAGGGAAAATTCAGCCTAAAGAGTGTCGATTTTTTCTACCCCAATGGTCATCATGCGCTTAAACAAGTCAACATGGAAATTCGACCCAACAAAATCACAGCATTGGTCGGTTTATCCGGTGCAGGAAAATCCACTTTAATTAGCCTATTAGATAAATTTTATCAGCCAGATACAGGAAAAATTGAGCTTGATGGAATTGATTTACAAGACATCGACACCGCCTATTTACGCGAGCACATTGGCCTCGTCTTACAGAAAAATCACATTTTCCAAGGCAGTATTTTAGACAATATTCGCTATGGAAAAATCAATGCCAGTGATGAAGATGTCTATGCTGCCGCAGAAAAAGCCTCTATTCATGAACAAATTTTGCAGTTACCCGCAGCTTACCAATCCGATGCACTGATGCTTTCAGGCGGGCAACAACAACGCATTGCGCTGGCTCGCATGTTCCTCAAAAATCCACCAATTATTTTTCTCGATGAACCAACCGCCAGCCTCGATGCCATTGCTAGCGAGCAAATTAAACAGAGCCTCGATGAGATCAAACAAGGGCGAACGGTGATTATTATTTCGCATAGTTTGTCACAAATTATCGATGCCGATTATACCTATGTCATGAAGGAAGGTTGTATTGCAGAACATGGGGAACATGAAGCGCTGTACCGTCAGGATGGGGTCTATAAGGAAATTTTCGATGCCATGGCCAAGAGCCTCAATATTGAAAAAATTGCCAAGACTTTTGAAGATGATACTGAGGAAGAAACGCATAGCTAATGAATCTCAGGTACAAAAAAGCTCCCGCAGGAGCTTTTCGACATCTAAACTAAGGCTGTTTTAAGTACGGCCAAGCTGCTTTGAGATAAATAAACATCGACCACAAAGTCAAAATTACTGCGGTATACAACAATGCATAAGCCAACATTTCAAGCGGCTGCCAATTCAGTAAGAACACGGTAATCGCAATCATTTGAAAAGCGGTTTTATATTTCCCAACCGTAGACACGGCTACATTGGTACGCGCACCTAACTCTGCCATCCATTCACGCAGTGCTGACACAGTAATTTCACGGGAAATAATCACAATCGCCGCAAATGCCATCGAAATTTCTGGTTTCCACTGCACCAACACGATCAGTGCTGCTGCCACCATCAATTTATCCGCAACAGGGTCTAAGAAACGCCCAAATGCAGAGGTCTGATTTAAAGTCCGCGCCAAATAACCATCGAACCAATCTGTCACCGCTGCAACGACAAAAATAGACGTCAACAAAATATGACGAGACATACTTACCGCTTGTTCAGCGATACCCATTACAGGGGGCCAATAGGCCACCAACAAAAAGACCGGAATTAAGGCAATACGCGCCAAGGTCAAGATATTAGGAATATTCAGGATGCGACCTGTAGTCATAAACACCGCCAGTTGTTTCCCTCATGTACGATGAAAATGCACACTTTTTTGAGGTTTAATCCATCGTTAATAGCGCCCACTTTATACGAATTGACCAAAGGTGTCACTAGGCAAACACGGTAACTGTTTGCCGTGAAATTGCAATTAAACGATTCTGATCATCCCACAAATAGGCGGCTTCGGTGGAATATCCATCCGCAGCATATTGCGTTTCAACATGGTACTTCATCCAATCGTGTAACTGATTTTTCAGTGGATGCACATAGGTCAAATGCCATGTTAGCGAACTGGCAGGTGCCATACTTTTAAACATCGGTAGCACCCCTGGTGGCCAAATATCCATCGACACCATGAGATCGGCTACGGTCATGTCTCGATTTTCATGTAAGTCTGGATTAAAGCGATACCAGCCAGAAAAGTCAGGCTTTGGGCTGGCTGTACACGGATACTGTCCTGTCACCCAAACCATATCCAGCTGCTTAAAACACTCAGGTGCAAGCGGATGATGCGGCGCTGTTGGCAGACCATCAACCGATGGAAACGCTGGTGCTACAGGTTCTTGATGAACATGGATACTCGATTCACGCTGTGTCCCGAAACTTGCCACTAAAATGCTTTGAACTGCATCATCTTGCCATAAACGCACTTCCAAGGTCGTAACCGACTTACCTTGACGTAGAATCTCGCTGGTTAAACGAACTTTGGCCTGTTGTACTGGGCCAACAAAAGTCACGCTACAACTGAGTAAATGCTTCGTGTCATCGGCAAGAGTCAACAATGCTTTTTGCATCATTAAACCTGCGACCAGTCCACCATAAATCGTGCGTCCTTGTAATCAGCCTGTAGGAATATCAATCCATTCTTGTTCTGCTAAAGCCTGATAACTGTGTTGAAGCGACATGTAGCATCCTTGTTTTAAATTCCGTCTATATCTTTACAACACAATTCAACCAATGTGAATGATCAATGACCCATGGGTCAATAAGCACTTTTGCCATCGCAGTAGATGCGGTTCTACTCATGCAAAACTTTATAAATAGTACGGGCCATCACTTCACCCAAACCGGGGACTCCGGTTAAGTCTTTTTCGGAGGCTTTCAACACCCCTTGAATCCCACCAAAGTGCGTCAACAAATCACGGCGGCGTTTCGGCCCCAAACCTGGAATTACTTCCAAAATCGATGAACCCCGTTTTTTATCACGTTTAGCCCGATGTTTAGTAATCGCAAAGCGATGTGCCTCATCACGCACCTGTTGAATCAAATGCAATGCTTTATGATCTTCAGGCAACTGAATTTTAGTTCCATCGGTAAAGTGTAGAGTTTCAAGGCCTGGTTTACGTCCTTCGCCTTTTGATACTCCGATCATAAAGGCCTCTAAACCCAACTCTTGCATGACTTCCATCGCCATATGCAACTGCCCTTTACCACCATCAATCAGCAGTAAATCAGGCAGCATGGCTTTTTTATAACGACGAGTCAGCGCTTGGCGCATTGCGGCATAGTCATCACCCGCGGTAATGTCTTGAATTGAAAACTGACGATAATCGCGCTTACGAATGCCGCCACTGTCGAACACCACACACGAAGCCACGGTTTCTTCGCCCATGGTATGTGAGATGTCAAAACATTCGATCCGATCAATCGGATGTCCCACCACTTGTTCTAGTTGATGGAAACGCTCATTCAGCTCAAAGTGATTAGCCAATTGCCCTTTGATCGCATGCTGCACATTCATCTGTGCCAGCTCTAACCATTCTGCACGTGTCTCTCGTACGCTATGTTTAATCTGTACTTTCTTCTCAAACTGTTGTTGTAACGCTTGTTCCAGTTCTTTTCGATCGGACAATTCGACATTTACAATCAACTCACTGGGTACTTCATCTGCCACTTGGAAATAAAAGTTCGCTATGAAGTCGGCCAGCATTTGCCCCAAATCATCTCCGAGCATATCTGGGAAGTAGCTTTTACCTCCGAGCATTTTCCCGTTGCGCACATGCATAATCTGCACACAGGTCACTCCTGCCTGATAGGCAATCGCTAAAATATCGGCCTCACCTTTGAGCTTATAAATAGCTTGTTGAGACTGGACATCCCGCAGCAGCGCCATACGGTCACGGTAAAACACCGCTTTTTCAAACTCTAGGGCTTCGGCCGCTTGCTCCATTTTCGCAATCAGTTCTTGATTCAGCTCTTTGGTGTCCCCTTGTAAAAAACGAATCGAGTTATCGACATCATTTTTATACTCTTCAGGGCTAATGAGTCCTACACACGGCGCTGAACAACGTTTGATTTGATACTGCAAACAAGGACGCTTACGCTGTGAAAAATAGCTATTTTCACACTGGCGAACATTAAACAGTTTTTGCAAAACCAACAAAGTATCCCGTGCATTATAAGCACTCGGATACGGCCCAAAGAACTTCCCAACTTGGTGTTTGCCTTTGCCTCGACCCGATGCAATCCGTGGATAAGGTTTGTCGGCAGAGACAAAGATATACACATAGGACTTATCGTCCCTGAGCATGATGTTATAGGGTGGACGGTGCAGCTTAATCAGGTTTTGTTCAAGCAGCAGCGCTTCAGTTTCGGAACGAACGACTAAGGTTTCGATATCATAAATACGCGCCACCAAAGCTTGGGTCTTCGGGTGCTCAATAGTTTTGACAAAATAACTAGAAACACGATTTTTTAAATTTTTCGCTTTGCCCACATACAGCAGTTCACCATCTTTGCCGAGCATGCGATAAACGCCCGGCAGTGTGGTCATATTGGCTAAAATTTTTTCGATATGTTCTCGTGCGTTTTCGTTCACAGGGTTCCCTAGTTTTCTCGGCTCGCCGTCAACTGTTCTGCGTAGGCTTAGCCTTTGATCTGTCTTTTAGATTGGGCAGGTCTGACGCATTTCAAGCACATGAAAGTGCATTTCAAAACCAGTCTGCTGGCAAAAGACATTGATGCTGAGGTTGAAGACTTACTCCAGATCCATCGCTTCAAAATCGATCCGTTCAAACACACCTTGTTCATTGCGGGCAAAGTGACTTCCCGCAGGCGCATTTAAGTAAGCAATGATGTCCGCATCATAATTGGCAATCACATTGACCTCATAAAAACCTAAATTTTCAGGGTCTTCAATATAGTCATCTCCTTCTTCACCCGATAAAAAAACCCAACCACTTTCCTCACTAGATTGTGCTTCTTCACGGTACATGTAGGCCACTTTTAGGCCTTGCACCGTAATCATATCTGAAGCGATACAACTTCCCATATGCGGTACTAAAGTTTGAATTTGTGTCGGACTCAATTGATACGACTTCATAAGCATATCCTTCAACGGCAAGTAGACGTTTTGCATGTGGAGGTTTGTGGGATGAACAGAACTCAAGTTTATTTTACTTTAGTCTTCACGGCATATTTGAGCAAGGCTTTCACTCGCTTAGGCCCGTAAAGCATACAACTTACCTAAGACTGTATTTATGACAATTTTAACGCAGCTTTAAACGCTACTTTATCTTTCGGTGACACCAAAATGGTTTTGGTTTGGCCCTCTTTTAAGTATTCAATCTTTAGACGATCTAAGGACAAGGCTGGTGAACTGATGGAATTATCTGTTTCAGAAACCGACTGTATCGCGCTTAAGGGAATGATCCATTTAAAACAGAGACTGCGAATTGTCAGTTGCTCCTGATCGACCACATAGCGGGTGCTCCACAGTGGCCACCACAGCAACCCGATAGTCAAAGCATAGACCACAACGAACAAAAGATTTTGCATCAAAATGCCTTTGCCATAGGTGGTTAAAATCAATTGGGCCAACAAGCCTGACATCGCAATAATAAACCCCAAAAACCACCAGTCCATCTTCGAACGAAACTTTTGCACCTTGAAACCTCATGCTTTATCTAAGTTATAAGTTGCGATCTTAAAAATGACACAGATACGCGCTCATGTTGTTTTTAGTTTTAACTGGATAAAGCATAAAGCCATACGTGGTTCGAATCCACTGTGAGCCTTGAAATAAATAGAAAAATCAAAAGGGCAGATAGGCTTCCCCCTTTTCTGCCCAAATAAAAAACGCCCCTCAGGGCGCTTAATGTGCTTTAAAACACATAAGGTCGAACAAAGATCAAAAAGAAAATTCCAAGCATCAGGAACCACTTTAAGAAGTAGTACAGTTGACGGTTGGTTTTCTTCAAAGCTTTGGCTTTGATCCGCACTTGATAGACACAACCAAAGACTTTATTCAGCCCACCCGTTTGATCCCCTGCTTCATTTGGAGAACTGGCAGCGGTCATCACTTTTTTACCAAACCAGTGATTGAAACGCTCCATAAAGCGTGTCTTTAATGGACGCTCGACATCAGCAAAGAAAATAATGCGGTTTTGATCAGTGGTGTTTTCAGCATAGTGAATATAAGTTTCATCAAAGACCACACTTTCACCATCACGCCATGAATAGCGCTCACCATCCACATCAATAAAGCAGCGGTCATCATTCGGTGTGATCAGCCCCAAGTGATAACGCAATGAACCCGCATAGGGGTCACGGTGACGAACCAAACGGCTGTCTGGTGCCAGTTCAGTAAACATCGCGGCTTTAATGGTCGGCAAGGTTTTCAGCAACGCCGTCGTTTTTGGACAAAGTTCAGCAGCTGACGGATGCGCAGAGTCATACCATTTCAGATAAAAACGCTTCCAGCCTGTTTTGAAAAAGGAATTAAACCCTAAGTCATCATAACTGCTCGATGCTTTAATTCCGCCTTTCTCATATAAAGCTTTTGCTTCATCACGAATCATTTCCCAGTTTTCATCCAACACCCTTAAGTCTTGAAAATGCTGGGTGTCGATATACGGCTGATTCGGCACCTTTGAAAACATGTACATGAGGTAGTTAATCGGTGCAAGAATCGTTGAATGATCGAAAAATTGACGATAAAACGAGTGACGAACCTTCCCACGTTGCTGAATATAAAGTGCAGAAAGAATAAAAATCGCCAGAATGATCCACTTAATCATATGAAAACCTGGAAACTAAAGAAAACGAAATAAAAGAAAAAGACCGATATTCGGTCTAGACTGCGAATTGTAACATAGGCTGCAAAGTACGTCCTATTTCCAGCTTTTCATCACAAGTTTTCATTCTGTTTGGGTTTACCTACAAGTGTAGCATTGACTAAATTGCCAAAATCGGCACAAAGATTGACTTGAAACATAAGGGCGTTGTCTAATCGTTTTTTGATCGCTCATCCATAAAAAATCTTAAATGAAACAAAAACTTCACTCTATTTAGGCCGCATCATTCAAAAATACATCACGCAAGCACACGAAATAATTGAATAAAAATAGATGACCCTTGCGTCACGGCTTGATACAACTTGTTATGTTCTTTTTCGATATAGTTATCGTAAGATTGGCGGAGCATAGATGTACGTAGGAATGACGTACTCGCTTCACAACATCAACTTAGAAGTCCTCCAAAATAAAGGAGATCAGGCATGATCCACGCTGGCAATGCCATTACCGTCCAAATGCTTTCGGACGGAATTGCAGAATTCCGCTTTGACTTACAAGGTGAGTCGGTCAACAAATTTAACCGTGCAACGATTGAAGATTTTAAAGCTGCAATTGACGCTGTTAAAGCAAACGGTGACATCAAAGGCTTAATCGTTACTTCGGCTAAATCTACATTTATCGTTGGCGCAGATATTACTGAATTTGGTGCAAACTTCGCTCAAGGCGAACAAGCGATTGTGGATTGGGCATTGCCTGTTCACGACATCTTCAACGCATTTGAAGATTTAGAGATTCCTAAAGTTGCAGCGATCAATGGTATGGCATTGGGCGGCGGCTTTGAAATGTGCCTCGTGTGTGACTATCGTGTGATGTCAGAAGCGGCTCAAGTCGGTCTTCCTGAAATCAAACTGGGCATCTTCCCTGGTTTCGGTGGTACGGTTCGTTTAAGCCGTCTAATTGGTATCGACAATGCAGTTGAATGGATGGCCATGGCTAATCCTAAAAAACCTGCTGCGGCACTGAAAGACGGTGCGGTTGATGCGGTTGTTGCTGCAGACAAACTACAAGACGCTGCGATTGACTTGGTTAAACAAGCCCTTGCTGGCCGTGTAGACTGGAAAGCAAAACGTCAGGAAAAACTTGACCCTGTTAAATTGAACCCAATCGAACAAATGATGGCGTTCAACTCGGCGAAAGGTGCAGTTCTTGCAAAAGCAAATCCTGCTCAATACCCTGCGCCTAAACTTCTTCTTGACTCATTACAAGCAGGTGCAAGCCTTCCACGTAATGAAGCACTGCAAGCTGAAGCGGCTGGTTTTGCAAAAGCAGCCATTACACCACAAGCAAATGCGTTAATTGGTCTATTCATCAATGACCAAGTGGTGAAGAAAACTTCGAAGAAATATGAAAAAGGTGCACACCCTGTCAACCAAGCGGCTGTATTAGGCGCGGGTATCATGGGTGGTGGTATTGCTTACCAAGCGGCAAGCAAAGGCACACCAATCATCATGAAAGACATTGGTAACCCTCAACTTGCTTTGGGTATGAAAGAAGCCAATGGCTTACTGACCAAACAAGTTGAACGTAAGAAGATGAAACCTGCTCAAATGGGTGAAACTCTTGCGCGCATCCGTCCAACTTTAAGCTATGACGAGTTTAAAGAAGTGGACATCGTGATTGAAGCAGTAACTGAAAATCCAAAAGTAAAAGGCATTGTACTTGCTGAAACTGAGAAGAATGTTCGCGACAACACGATCATTGCTTCAAATACTTCAACAATTTCAATCACACGTTTGGCTGAAAACCTACAACGTCCTGAAAACTTTGTCGGTATGCACTTCTTTAACCCAGTACACATGATGCCATTGGTAGAAGTGATCCGTGGTGAGAAGACTTCGGCTGAAGCGATTGCGACCACAGTGGTTCTTGCTCAGAAAATGGGTAAAACACCAATCGTAGTAAACGACTGCCCTGGTTTCCTTGTAAACCGCGTATTGTTCCCTTACTTCGGTGCATTTGACCTTCTATTGAAAGACGGCGCTGACTTCCAACAAGTCGACAAAGTCATGGAAAAATTCGGCTGGCCTATGGGTCCTGCTTACCTAATCGACGTGGTGGGTATCGACACGGGTGTTCACGGTGCAGAAGTCATGGCTGAAGGTTTCCCTGACCGCATGAAGCCAGACTTCAAAGGTTCAATCGAAATCATGTACGAAAACAAACGTTTGGGTCAAAAGAACGACGTTGGTTTCTACAAATACGAACTTGACCGTAAAGGCAAAAAAGCCAAAGTGGTTGATCCAACTGCGTATGAGCTTGTTGCTACTGTGGCAACTGCGGAAAAACGCGAGTTTGATGCTCAAGAAATCATTGACCGTATGATGCTTGCTTTCTGTAACGAAACTGTTCGCTGCCTAGAAGACAACATCGTAGCGACTGCTTCTGAAGCAGACATGGCAATGATTATGGGTGTAGGTTTCCCTCCATTCCGTGGTGGTCCATGCCGTTACATCGACCAAACAGGTGTTGCTGAATACGTTGCACTTTGCGACAAATACGCACACTTAGGTAAGGCTTATGAAGCGCCACAAATGTTGCGTGACATGGCTGCTAACAACAAAAAATTCTACGGTTAAGGAGCAACGTGAATGGCTACTTTAAATCCACGTGACGTTGTCATCGTTGATGGCGTACGTTCAGCAATGGGTAAAACCAAAAACGGTATGTTCCGCAATGTACGTGCTGACAGTTTATCGGCTGAATTGGTTCGTGCTTTAGTTGCTCGTAACCAGTTTGACACCAATGAAGTTGAAGACCTGATCTGGGGCTGTGTAAACCAGACTTTAGAACAAGGTATGAACATTGGCCGTAACATTGGTTTATTGGCGGACCTTCCAAAAACTGTGGCAGGTCAAACGGTTAACCGTCTTTGTGGTTCATCTATGCAAGCGCTACACACCGCTGCTGCACAGATTGCAACCAACCAAGGTGATATCTTCATCATCGGTGGTGTAGAGCACATGGGTCACGTTGGGATGATGCACGGCATCGACCTGAACCCAGAAGCATCTAAGCACTATGCAAAAGCGTCTAACATGATGGGCTTAACGGCTGAAATGTTAGGTCGTATGAACGGCATTACACGTGAAGAACAAGATGCGTTCGGTGTTGAGTCTCACCGCCGCGCTTGGGCTGCAACGCAAGAAGGTCGTTTCAAAAACGAAATCGTAGGTGTTGAAGGTCATGATGCCAATGGCTTCAAAATCCTTTGCGACATCGACGAAGTAATTCGCCCAGATGCAAACCTTGAAGCATTCAAAGGTTTACGTCCTGTATTTGACCCGAAAGGCGGTACAGTAACAGCTGCGACTTCTTCAGCTTTGTCTGATGGTGCTTCTGCAATGCTACTGATGTCTGCTGAACGTGCTCAAGCTTTAGGTCTTAAGCCACGTGCTGTAATTCGCTCTATGGCGGTTGCAGGCTGTGATGCTGCGATCATGGGTTATGGTCCTGTACCTGCAACTCAAAAAGCACTTAAACGTGCTGGCTTAACGATGGCAGATATCCAAACCATCGAGTTAAATGAAGCATTTGCTGCTCAAGGCTTATCAGTAATGAAAGGCTTAGGCGTATATGACAAGCAAGACATCATTAACTTAAATGGTGGTGCGATTGCATTGGGTCACCCATTGGGTTGTTCTGGTGCACGTATCACAACCACATTATTGAATGTGATGGAACAACAAGATACGCAAATTGGTCTTGCGACGATGTGTATCGGTTTGGGCCAAGGTATCGCAACGATTATCGAACGTGTTTAATTTTTAATTAAACACTAAGATAAAAAGAACCCCGCTTATTGCGGGGTTTTTTTATTAAGCAAAGAGTAAATACTATTTACTTAAACTTAAAGCGGTTAACTAAAATAAACTAACAGATAGAAAGTTCAAGTTTCAAAACTGAATCATAAGTTGAATAAACATCTTATTTACTATTTTACAAAGCCAAAACATTCATTAAACCTCTTACTCCTATTCGACCTTTTCTCATAAAATTTGATCTTTATACAGTCTTAGGACCATTCCTAACGAAGCGTATCAATTCAATAATGGGGACTAAAACCCTAGAGTTTCAGAAGTTTTTGCTTTATGGTATGACCTAAAATATAACAGTCTTTTACATAACAATGAAAATTAAACCATTTTATTCCCTTTTGACGATCGGCTACCTATGTACATCACTTTTCCTCACAGGTTGCATTGCTAATAAAGAAATTGGACATCACTCCCGTAGCTTATTTCAAAAATACGAGGCTAAATACGAATGGGTAACCTTACTTGAAGACGATGTGATTGCATTTGGCAAACTGTCTAAAGCACTTCCAAACGAGCCAACTGATAGCATTGTAGTTGCAGGAAATAAATACAGTTACCTCATCAATAAAGGCGGTGCTGATTTTATTCAACTCATTAGCCAACTCAATCCGCAATATATCCATATCAATCGTGAACTTGATTTCTATTCTTCTGGGCTCAACAGCAATAAATTTAGCGGCACTTTTAAATTTTCTTATGTACCACCCAATGGAATATTAAGTCCAGAAGAACGTTCATTATTCAAAAAATATGGTGTTGCACCATGTGATTGCTCTAAGACAGAGCAGCAAGATCATCTATTTAGTTTAGAAATTTCAGGTACGATTTATCCCAAAATTGAGAATACCACGGATCTAAAGCCCTTAAGTCATCCTTATAAAGTACGTATCATGTATTACGACAATCAAAGTGGCTATATTAAAATGTCTCGTCGTGAAAAATTGTCTGCAATACCGCTATTACCTTTAACAATTGCCATCGACATTATTCAATTGCCTCTGAAAGCTTTAGACATTACTTATCAACCTTAATTACTCACATCATCACATTAAATAGACTGTCTTTTTCTGAATATAAGAACAGTCCATCTAACTTAAGGAAGTGACCAAAGACTTTCGAGTATTTAATTAATGAGTTGAATACAAAACCTATTCGACTCAAACAATTAAAAAGCTCATACTTCAATTTTCTGCGCCAACAAGGTCGCGAAATGCTGTTTAATCCGTTTCCCATCTGCCTCTACCCGATGTAACTCCCCGATATCTTCATTGTATTTCACGATGTTCCAACCCTCGTATAACGCACTTAACTCTCCTGTTTTAAACGCAAATGGAAAGTCAGCCTGCGCAGGAATATCATCGGTATCCATCGCACAGACGATCAAGTTGAATCCATTTACATTTGTGGCTTGCTGCATCTGCGCAATCAATGGTTTCACCGTTGGCGCTTGCAAGAACATCATCACCACCGTACAGCAAATAAAGTCGTATGTACCTGTAATGCTTGGGTCAGCATTTAAATCACGCTGTTGCAGATGAATCTTTTGAATACCTTCGGCATCTATTATTTGCTGTAATTTTTGCAAACTTTGCGGATTCACATCCCAAGCATCCACCTCAAAGCCCTGCCGATTTAAATACAGACTGTTACGCCCTTGTCCACAGCCGACATCCAAAGCCTGACCACCGTGTAAATACGGCGTAGCCGCCAAAATTTCTGAGTGGGTAGGTGAAAGCTGATATTTCTTATAAAAATAATCTTGCGGAGTGCAGTAAAACTGTAGTTGACACTCTATGTCATCACTCGCCGAAACAATCTTGTGCCATGCTTGAGGCTGAATAAATGGTGGCTGTTGCTCAGCTGTAAACAGATGTTCAGATTGCACTTGACCAGCTTCATCTAAAAAAGCAAAGCTCAGCTCACCTTGATAAATCTGTAACTTGGCCCACGTACCCGCTTTGGTATTGTGTTGATTTTTAAAGCCTTGCGGAATGGTCTGCGCAGTCCACACAGGCAACTCTTTATAACAAATCAAGTTTTGCATCAGCCGATTTCCCACCTTGTTATGACGTATTCGCTAGTCCATCGTTTTTATCGGACACTTGTATGATCATAGCCAGTTCAGACTCAAATGAACATTCATTCAGTATCTAGAAACTACAGATGGATAAGAAATAAAATCCGTCGCCCCACTGCATTGAGCGGCTCATAGAGCTTTCATGACTTTAAACTTTTGAGTTTTGACGCCTTTTTGAACATTTTAATGATAGGCTTAAAGACAATAAAAATTCAGCTTAACTATATTTCAAATGATTCGGAGTCTATCGATGTTTGCATCACCTTTAAAAACTATCATTTGCTTAGGCGTCATGGGAACATTATTCACAGGCTGTGCCACCAAAACCCTGATGACCAAAGACAATAAAACCTATACCCGTACCAACAAAGTCACCCTGATCGAAGACCAAGTGGTGGCTTTTGGCAAACCCGCTCAGCCTCTGCCAAATTTACCTGCGCATAGTTTAGTGATTGCAGGGCAACAAAAAAGTTATGTATTGACCCAAGGTGGTCCTCAATTTGTCAGCTTGATTGGGAAACTGGACCCGAAAAATATTCAAGTGACCCGAGAACTAAGTTTCTATTCAGAAAAGAATGATGGTCATTTTACGGGAACACTGCCACTGTCTTATGTGAAGCTCAAAGAAGACATCAGCAAGAAAGATCTGGAATTTTTTATTGAAAATGGCGCGAAGGAATGTTCAAGTTCCAGCGATGAACGCATGTTTGCGCAGCGTTTCTGTTTCGAGATAAAACTGGCAGGTGTGGTTTACCCTGCGGCGAACAATTTAGCGTCTTTAAAAGCTTTGAGTAAGCCTTATCAGGTGAGCATTTATACCCACCAAGAGGAAAGTTATAAATCGAAGTCGGGCATGAATCCTTTTGAAAAATTAGTGCTGCTACCTTTTGCCGTCGCAATTGATGTGGTCAGCCTACCCTTCCAAGCAGCCGATAAAATTTTTGATTAAGACAATAAAAGCACAGCGCCTAGAACGAATCAGGCGCTGTACTGTTGTGTGAAGGATTTAAATTAAGAGCTCGCCCATCAACCAAGCCATATACTTTTCTTTATCCATAAAGTCAGGCGCGCTGCCCGTATCTAGACTGAAATACTGTTGGTTAAACTGAATCACGATTTGTTCGGTGTGGTGCCAGTCTTCAATCATTTTGAAATATTGGTTGAAGAAAAAACGATTCTTCCCCCAGTTACTTAAGCGTTCTAATTTTGGATAGTTTTTATTTTCTACAAACTCACTATACACATGCTGAATATCATCAAAAACGTGTATGGTTCTCATGACTCACCTGCCTGCACTGAAAAGTCGTCATCGTTGTGATGCTTTTACTCTAGCAGCGTATTTTGAACAACAGATGACAGTCCGCTTACAAGACTGTCATCTTTGTACGGTGTTATAACTTCTGTTCTACCTCTTTTTGGGTCTGTTTTTCGACCTGCTGCATCTGGCTATTCAGTGCCAAAATCTCTTTATACAGCGCATTAAACTGCTGTAGTGGTGCATCTTCATAAAACATAAAGGTGTTATTTTTCTTTTCCCATTGGTTATTTTTTAGCACCAAGAAAATTTGATCCGCCTTGGCTAAATTCTGTTGTTCAAGACTAAACAGGCGGGTGGCTTCATGGCTTTTTTCACTGGCTTTCATGCTGTCAGTCAGTTGATGGCGGAACCGCGCAGATATTGCTAAATCTTTGGCCTGAGCAATGGCCTCTTTTTGACGTTGTTCAACCTGCTGTGCATAGCTATCGACAACGGCATGTACGTCTTTCAGCATTTGCTCCGTTTCAGAATAATTGTTCTTTTTGTCTTTGCTTAATCGGTCAATATTTAAAAATTGATCCCAATTTAAGGCTTTTAAATCTCGTAGATATTGATTACGCGCTTCGGCATTCTGCAGCATATGACTGAGCACAAACTCCGCCATAATTTGATAGTCACCTGTCAGACGTGGGTCTTTTACATCGACTTGAATTGGTGTGGTCCAATCTTGAGCTTGTTTGTAAATTTGTTCGGTCTTTTCATACAGCACCGTTTCATAGCTTTGTAGCTGCTGCTGCTCTTTTTGTTGTTGAGAATACTGATAAAACATCCAACCAAAAACGGCACTGGTCGCAAGAACTAAAATCAACACGATACGTCGCATGTTCAGCTTCCTCTTCATTTCTTTTCATCATATCAAATAAAGGCACATGATCAATATTTCAACATGTTATCGATCTTTGAGGATGCTAAGGCCGTACCCTCCCCAAGTGGATGAGGAATGTACTGGCGATAAATGAATTAGGAAGTATTACTTCGCTGGAGCTATTCTCGGTTGCTGACTATTCTGTTGAATCCCTTGCATAAAATTCCGATCAATCTGCCCAATCGAAATTTGTTCACGGGCAATTTGTACATTGGTCGCATTACGGTCAATGCCAAACGGCTGCAACATGATATACAAACCTTCAGTTGGATTAGACGACTGCAAACCAGCGGCGATGTTTAAGACATGCTCACGTAACAAAGGTGGCACAGAATTTAGATCTGCTGTGACCGCAGGGGGCAAAATATCGATGTTTTGAGTGATAGTCGGATCGACCACAAAAGACTGTGCATCATCCTGCAACTGAACAATACGGTGCTGCAAGGCTTTACGAATATTTTCATCCTGTTGATAAGGAATCACACCCGTTTCAGCACGTAGCTCTGATTCCGCCATAGTTTTAAAAGTCGGTAGACTCACAATCTCACCATTGGCTTGCAGCAAAGTCGGCATAAAAAGAAGAGCGTAACAAAAAACGGGAAGAGAATTTAAAAATTTCATAAAACAATCCCAAACGATAAGAGATATAAAAAGGCATGCTCAAACTGAGCGCCTTCACCCTATTGTATATTTTTCGATCTTTATGCTGCGTAGTTGTCAGATAAACGGTCAAGCCCAGAGGGTTCAACTGATTGAATCCATAGCGAAACAGCTTTTTTTAATGGCCCTGCTTTAAATTTTATAACTCATCCCCATCATTTCCTTAGTTGCTCTTTTTACTATTTTGAGAAATCCCATGCGTGTAGATATTTGGTCAGATGTTGTTTGTCCTTTTTGTTATATTGGCAAAAAACGTTTAGAAGCGGCAGCTGAACAGGCTGGTGTTGAATTGGAAGTGCACTGGCACAGTTTTGAACTGGATCCAGATGCACCAGTACGCCAAGAAATTTCGAACTCAGAACGTCTCGCACTAAAATATGGCCGCACAGTGGCTGAAGTTGAAGAGATGCAACGTAATATTGCCAAAATGGCTGCGGAAGAAGGCATTGAGTTTAACTGGGAAAATGCCAACTCAGGCAACAGTTTCAATGCACACCGTATAATTCACCTTGCTCAAAGCCATGGTTTAGGCAATGAAGCTGAAGAAGCCTTTTTCTTTAGCTATATGACGCAAGGCTTACCGATTGGTGAACGTGAAACCATTGAAGATGTGGCCTCTCGTATTGGCTTAAATCCAGTTGAAGTAGATGATGTGCTGGATTCTGACGAATACGCAGATTTCGTGAAGTTTGACCAAGAAGTGGCGCGTGAACAACTGAAAGTAACAGGCGTGCCTTTCTTTGTTTTCGATCAGCGTGTGGCTTTAGCGGGTGCACAACCACGTGAAGTCTTTTTACAAGTCATTGAAAAAGCACAAATGCCAACAGAAGAAAATAATGCAGCACAGTGTTCAGATGAGTCTTGTAAAACACCTAAACAATCATAAGGATACTGGGTTCAGAGCTTAATTGAGCCCTATCCATAGATAAGAAAATCCCCGATCTGCGGGGATTTTTTATAGGTTATAAAAAAATGGACTTGTGTTTAATCGACCAAAAAACTAATTTTAAGATTGACCCGATATTCTACAATTTGGTTGTCCTTAATCACCACTTTTTGTTCATTGATCCAAGCACCTTGAACATTCTTCACCGTCTCGGTGACTTTTGCGATCCCTGTCTGAATCGCATCTTCAAAACTTTTCGCACTGCTTGAATTGACTTCTACCACTTTTGCAATGGCCATCTGTTTGTCCTCAGCTATTGTTGTTTTTGCCTGTTCATCTTAGGTGAATTTTTAATCAAAAATAGATGACTTAAACATTCCACAGCAAAAACTTACACAGTGTGCACAATCAAAAGACTAGGACTTACGCACTATTATTTATAGATTCTCTGTGGTAGCAGATGATTTTTATCGAGAATAAAGTCATCAATGAAGTTTTTGATAACTGGTCTAAATAATTTCTTCTGCCAACGATATACATTTTCAAAGATCCGCTCAAACTGGTTCTTTTGTATCTCGACGTAGGCCATCAAGGCTGAAAAAATATGATTCAAAATCAGTTTAGATCGTCTTACTTGAAACTTTTCAATATGACAAACCTGTTTAATCACCCGGTGATATTGCTCTATTTTCCAATGACTTGAATGTAATTCATGAAAACCCTCAAAGGACAATAAATCATCTTCATCTTGATGCACAATATAAAACCTCTGCTGTTCTTTTAACTGAGTCTTAAATAATTGTACAAAGCCAAAATCTTTGAGCCAGACCACTTGACCCTGATGGAAATTTGGCAATAAACGCAGTTGAAACCATTGTCCTTTTTCTGGGGAAACCTTACGGTTACAGTCGATACCAAACATAAATCGAATACCATATTTTCTTATGGTTTTTAGATTTCCAGTCGATGAATACCAACTATCACCTGTAATAAATTGAATCTTTGCACCCCAACTGAGTACTTCACTTAACATATCCATAAAGTAATCATTCTTGGTTTTACTTTCAGATTTGTCATAAATTCGGAAATTAATTGGAATATTTTGACCATTCTGATCTGTCGCATACAAGGTAATGAGATTAATACCCTTGACGGATCGGTGGTGTTTGCCTGACCAAAAATAGCTAACCAAGTCCATATGTTGACTATAGGGTTTATCTAAAACAGTATCATCAATACTGACTATAAGTTTATTATTATCAATATGTTGAATTGCTTCTTGATATAGGTCGTGAGGTGTGTAGTCTTCACGTTCTAGAAAGCGATTTACACTATCATGCGAGATGTTATAAGTCTCGGCAAGTTGTGTGCAGCTAATAGAGTTCGGTTCTGTCATGAGAAAGCCCATATAAATGGGTAATGTACAAGTTGCTGTAGAAGCATGTTTAATTCGTCTGATCACAGATACTTTATAAAGTATTTTAATACTTTTTTGAATCCGTCAATGCGTAAGTCCTAAAGACTTCAAAATGGTGAATATTTAAACAACTAATCATGTAACTCCACGTCCTTTTTCAGGTCTCATTTCAGACAAAAAAGACCTACTTTCAAACTTGAAAATCTAAATTTTCACTTTAAATTTAAACAGCTTAGTGCTGGAGTAAAAACTCTATACCAGCCTAGAGTATTTATTCTAATTTGTTGTTTTTTAACAATAAATGAACTCACCATTCATCTTTTACTGGTCTAAATCAGCGCTTAAATCGATCATTTTTTGATATTATTCATGCGAAATTTATCTTTTTAAAACTCCCAGTCTCCTTAGTGAGACCTCCTTTTCAGAGGAAATATCATGAACGCTGTTAAATATGCTTTGGCTGTCGCTGTAATGGCTCTTTCTGCAACTGTTTCTGCACAAGTTGTTTTTGTTCCAGATTTTCCTGTAAAAAAACCAGCAGACACTCAAACGGCAACGGCTGATGCTCCTGCGGCTGCACCACATCAAGAAGCGTAATTTGCACTGACTTGGTCAAAAATAGGCAATGTCGATTGCCTATTTTTTTGCCCAAAGTTGCAAAGAACTGACAAAAAATTTCAGCTATGAACACTTTAGGGCAAAAATATTTACTTCAATCTGTGCTGAAATCGAAATTATCTACATTTTTCACTACCCTTTTCTCGTATCGAGAGCAGAATAATTTTTGCCTATTTACTCTTTTCTAATTATGATCAAACAAGAAGACCCAATTCCAAAACCAATAAATTAAATGCACTCAATAGCACATGCCTATGCAAAATTTACAAGCCCTCATCCAAGGTCGTATTACACCCCAAGCCATTGACCTTGATCAATTGATTGCGTTTGCACAGCAGTATACGCAGCCGACTTCTGCCGAATATAAATTACTTGAACTGGCCATCAATATGGTTTTAGCAAGCTACTTGGAACAAGCACAAAAACAACTTTAGAGTTCAGCGCATGAAAGCAATCGAAAAAGCACTGCTGATCAAAGAACTGCATCAATTGATTGATGGTTTGGAACATCAACCTCTGTCTTTTTTTGAAATTGCGCGCTCGAAAAAACGTATTCGTGAAATTTTTGCACTCTGTGATGAACCCATTTTTCAAAAACAACTCGAAGCGTATAAGGCGCTGACTCAGCCTCAAGCTGCAGCTGAACGCTGGATAAAGCAAAGCCCCTACCAGCATGCCTACATTGGACTGTTTCAATATGAATCTTCTTTAACCGATGCCTTAAAACAGCAGGCGGCTTTCGCATGGGGTTTTTTATATAAATCAGGTTTAGGTTGGCAAATTGTTTTTCAAAACACCCCAGCTACAGTGCATAGCAGCCCATGGCACATAAAGTTTGAGCATGCTTACCAATGGTTTTTGAGCCATGCACAAAGTGCTCAACAACCCGATAACGTACCTTTTCTCGCGACATCTGAAACATCCACAGAAGTTGCAGAAGTTGCAGAAGTTGCAGAAGTTGCAGAAGTTGCAGAAGTTGCAGAAGTTGCAGAAGTTGCAGAAGTTGCAGAAGTTGCAGAAGTTGCAGAAGTTGCAGAAGTTGCAGAAGTTGCAGAAGTTGCAGAAGTTGCAGAAGTTGCAGAAGTTGCAGAAGTTGCAGAAGTTGCAGAAGTTGCAGAAGTTGCAGAAGTTGCAGAAGTTGCAGAAGTTGCAGAAGTTGCAGAAGTTGCAGAAGTTGCACGAGACCAGTTTATCCCGCCCGTTACAACCATATCCCATAAAAAAACTGACATAGGGCATGCACAGGACAATGTAGTTACCGATGCTTTTGTTTTCACGGGTATTGAGCTTTTAAGCATTGCTACAGATGATACATCGGCTGAACGAACCCAAGAGTCTGAGCCCTCCTTCCCCAAAGTCAGTCCTGAGTCTAGTCTGCTTTTATCTAAGGCTGAAGCAGCGCTTCATTTCAATACGGAAATTCAACCTACATTCGGCAGCAACCTAAATGCAACTCAAATTGAAGAATCCAAACTCAGGTCTTTTAAACAAGACGCTGTAGAAGATGTCGTCCCAATCAATCCTATTAAACTAAGTATCAAACAAGATAAGGAACCTGAAAATCAGGTCGATATCGTACAAAAAGATTTAGATCTTCAACCTGAAGTATTAGCAGAAAATCATTTGATTCTCAGCAATCAGCCTCTTTTAAGTGATGGGCTATGTCCGCCTCAGGAAGAATTTATCATTGAGGCCGCTGCACCCATTCGATTTGACCTCAAGCCAAGTGCGTCTATTTCAACGCTTGCCATTCAGGATTTTATCCAAAGGCGATCGATCTTGGCTGAACAACCAGATACAGACATTTCATCTGAATTTCAACAGCAAGATCCACTTGAAAGCGAGGTGACAGCACCATGCCCTGTTTTGCAGGATAGCCATACAGAAAATTCAGAAGCATCAGCTACTGCTGCGCAACCCATACTGCCCACACAGATTAATCTGGGGCAATATCAAGCGAAATTGTGCACGCTGCATCAACCAAATTTAGATCCTAAGCTCTATGGCCTCGACATTTCAGGGCACACCGAGATCGGTCAAAATATCGATTTTCTGATCCACAGCGACCAACTCGATCACTGGTTGGACTATCCCATCTATTTGGCAGAACAGACCCAGCAGCACGGAGAGTTTATTAAGTATTTGGCTCTATTCGGTGCTGACAGTCCCACGGAAGCCATTCGCCTGAGCCAACAATTTGCCCAGAGTTGTCAGCATCAAGTCGCAGCCATCCGCGAAATTGTATGGGACCAACTACAAAGTCATATGCATGATGCATTTTCGATTTTTCAGCTGTATACCCAACAGGCCAAACTGGTATGGCATATTGAAGACTATCATCCATTTATTCTGGCCGATCTACTCAATAGCCGTAAATTCATCCAGTTTGAAGAAAGCTCCGCTGACGCAAATACGCCCATTTTAGTGTTAAAAGAACGACAAAAAATTCGAGTAATTCATGGTCAGAAGCGGGTTGAACTCTCACGTACCGAGATCGCGTATCCGTGCTTGGTCTTAGACCGACAGCACGGCATCAGTTGGCAACTGATTCAAAATACGATTTCTACTTTGCCTGAACCTATCACTGTGTTTCAATTATTTGATTCTATTCAAAAACAACTGGGCAGCGAGTTGTAGAGTTTTGTATTTTCTACTTGTGTTCTTATGTGAAATTTACAACACTAAAACATCGAAGAACAATAAAGTACGAAAGCATGCTAAGAACTCAACATGTGGGATCCATCTCTTTATTTTTCTGCCTAAGTTTAGGTACATACGTCAACGTGGCTTGGGCGGAAAGCAATACCAACATCACACAACATTTTGTGCCACCTCACGACGTGGCTGAAATTGACAAAATCGCATCGCCCCCCAAAGGTAGTGGACTTTTATATCAAATTCCACAGTGGATTGACTCACTTCCAACCGTTCTACCTGAAGAATCGGACGAGCTGATTGTGCCCACGACTGATCTCACTGAAGAACGCACATGGGTCGACCGCCAGCAAAAAGAAGTTCGAAACTGGGCAGACCGAACAGCCGCCAAAATGGACAATTGGTTTGGTGAAACTGATCCTAAAAAACCGGCCACAGCCACCTTACGGGTCTTGGTCGATAACCGTTGGAATAAACATGATGAATACGATGTAAAACCGCGGATTCGGGGCCGGGTTAAGCTTCCAACCTTAGAACATAAACTCAGTGTCGTGTTTGGGGATGATTCTTTAGATAACGAACTACAAAACAATGTCGCGATTACCAATGAAAATCCACCCAGTGCGAATAACGATAAAACATTTGACCGCCGCCAAACCCGTGATGCCAATAGCTCACTGGCTTTAAGATGGTCGCAACTGTCAGATCGTCTGCCTTTTGAAACCGATTTCGACCTAGGGGTACGTTCAGGGGATGATATTTATGCGCGGATCGAGTTATCGAGAGAATGGAAACTCGACAATGATTTTCGCGCTTATGCTGAACAGATTTATCGTTATGGTATCGACAGTGAAAATTATTTACGTACTAACCTAGAGCTAACCCATGCACGCCCCAATCAAGCCTTTTTATCCAATCAGTTCAGCCTGACCTATGCAGACGATCAAGATGATGATCTGCTCTGGGATAACTATAGCTTTAGACAACACCAATTCTTTCATGGCAATCGTTTTAATTACGGCATTTACACTGGTGGTTTCTACAACAACGACGACTTGCGTTTGAACCGTTGGGGACCTTTTGTCTCGTGGCGTCAACCGTTCTTAAGGGAGTGGTTTTATATCCAAGGTGACTTAAATTATTTTAATGATCACCGTGAAGACCGCAGCCATTACGTCAGTGCCTTGGTGCGTTTTGAGGCTTTATTTTAATGGCATGGTGGATATTTAAGCTGAACTGTGGATAAGTTCTCACTTATCCACGGATATCCACATCAACTTCTTTTCCACCGAGTTAATCAATACATTCGACAGTTTTTAAGGTGCTTGATCCAACTCATTGACATAAAAAAAAGCCTATCTTAACGATAGGCTTTCTTTAAACATATAATGGTTTATTGAAGCAATAAGCTGTTAATCCGTTTGATATATTCGGCAGGATCATCAGGTAAGCCGCCTTCAGCAATCACCGCTTGGTCAAAAATTACATTAGCCAAGTCATCAAACTGTGCCGAATTTTCTAATTTTCTCACCAATGGATGCTCTGGGTTAATTTCCAAAATTGGCTTGCTTTCAGGTACGGCCTGACCCGCTTGTTGCAGCATACGAATCAGTTGTGGAGAAAGCTCTCCCTCACCTGTCACCAAGCATGCAGGTGAATCCACCAAACGTGTGGTCACACGTACTTCTTTGGTCTTGGCTTTCAATGAGTCAGACAGTTTTTCAACCACAGGTTTAAACTGCTCTGCGGCTGCCTCAAGTGCTTTCTTCTCTTCGGCATCTTGTAAATCACCTAAGTCGACTGCACCTTTGGCCACGTTTTGCATTGGTGTGCCATCAAACTCATGTACAAATTCCATTGCCCATTCATCGACACGGTCTGCCATGAGTAAGACTTCAATTCCTTTTTTCTTAAACAGCTCAAGTTGTGGCGAGTTCTTCGCAGCATTGAGACTGTCTGCAGTCACATAGTAAATCGCTTTTTGCCCCTCAGGCATACGCGCTTTATAGTCCTGCAAAGAAGTGCTCACCGCATCATTGTTTGAAGTTGGGAAGCGTAAAAGTTTTAAAATACGCTCACGGTTACCCAAGTCTTCGCCCAAACCTTCTTTCAATACTGAACCAAATTCACGGTAGAAGGTTGTGAACTTCTCTTGATCTTTTTCATCTTCCGATTTAGCTAAAGCATCCAGCATGGTCAATACACGGCGTGCATTCCCTTCACGAATGGTTTTCACATCACGGCTTTCTTGTAACAGCTCACGACTGACATTCAGTGGCAAATCGGCACTATCGACCACCCCTTGTACAAAACGTAAATAGTTTGGAATCAAGTTATCCGCGTCATCCATAATGAAGACCCGTTTTACATAGAGCTTAATTCCGGCTTTGGCTTCACGGGTAAAGATATTCGCAGCAGCTTTACTCGGTACATACAACAACTGCGTATATTCGGTACTGCCTTCAACACGGTTATGCGCCCATGCCAGTGGGGCTGCAAAGTCATGGCTGAGATTCTTATAAAACTCGACATACTGCTCTTCAGTCACTTCATTTTTATTACGTGTCCACAGGGCGCTGGCTGAGTTAATGGCTTCCCACTCACCCGTTTTCACATACTGACCCGGTTTTGGTTCTTCACCTTCGACCGCTTCTTCTTGCTGCCAAACTTCTTTTTGCATCTCAATCGGCAGACTAATGTGATCTGAGTATTTATTGATAATTTGCTTCACTTTATGCGACTGTAAATAGTCCAACGCATCTTCACGCAAATGTAGAATAATATCGGTACCACGGCTGTCTTTGTGGATCTGCTCGACTTCGAACTCACCCGTGCCCGCACTGACCCAACGTACAGCCTGATCAGCATCCACACCTGCACGGCGTGATTCTACGGTAATTTTGTCAGCCACAATAAAGCCCGAGTAGAAACCTACACCGAACTGACCAATCAGTTGTGCATCTGATTTCTGGTCACCTGTGAGCTTAGACATAAAGTCCTTGGTTCCAGACTTAGCAATCGTACCTAAGTGGTCAATTGCTTCTTGTTCAGTTAAACCAATCCCATTATCTGAAATGGTCAGTGTTTGATTGGCTTCATCAAAGCTGACGCGCACATGTAGGTCTGGGTCATTTTCATAATATTCAGGATGATTAATGCCTTCAAAACGCAATTTATCGCAGGCATCGGAGGCATTTGAGATCAATTCACGTAGGAAAATGTCAGGATTCGAATACAGTGAATGCGTCACTAAATGTAATAGCTGAGCCACTTCAGCTTGGAAACTATGTTTATGTGCGTTTTGCTCGCTCATCAATCGCTCCTTAATGTATTAAGTCTTATAGAGAATGCTTAATGAATTGGAGTGAGCGATACGTTTTTCAATAGCAATCACAAGTTTTTTTGCTTTTTTTTAAAATGGGCCCTGACGGTAAATACGATCTAAATTCAGCTCTAACTGCTGCTGGCGCATTTTATACACATCCATAAGGCAACTTTGTGAAGCACCACAACGGTCACGGAGACTCAACCACTTCACTTGCTCATCTTGAATCATGCCACGCGTCCCCATCGGAACAAGGCGTTTTAAAATGGTATAAGTGGTGGCCATTTTCACATCGGCGTCATTGATTTGGCGATACTCACAAATCGCATGTTCTGTCGTCGTTTTCGCTTTATCACAATTAAAACTGGCTGCTTGAGCATGCATGCTCCAAGCCAAACCACAGACTAAACCGATCCCGAGCATAGATTTCATTTTTATCACTCTCTTATTCTGTTTCTATCCATTCTATAGATGATTTTCTTTTAATACTGAATCATCGTGATTTATTTCAACGTTGACCACTATTCAACTTTAGTCTTTGCATAAAAAAACCCCATCATCGATGAGGTTCTTAAAAAGCTACTTTTGATTATTAAAATTTGTAGCTATAACCGAGTGTATAAATCACTGGATCGATATCTAATTTGAAGTTTTCAACCACAGTTTCAACTTTTGGGTTTAAGTCTGCATAACGAACATCGACAAACACACCCCAGTTTTTCGCATCAGCAGGTTGGTAATTAAAACCAAGTTGTGCAGCATAGCCGTAGTCATCTTTGACTTTAACTTTAGTTCCTGAGAGTACACCTGAAGTTTCTTCATCCCAAGCAATAAATGCTGTTGCACCAACACCAATATAAGGCGTGAAACCTGTTGAATTTTTAAAGTTATATTTTGCAGTCACTGTTGGCGGCAAATGCTTCAGTTTTACAGCATTGCTACCATTTACTGTCACGTCATGGCTAATTGGTGTCGCCAATAGCAGCTCTGCAGAAATATTGTCATTAAAGAAATATTCAACCGATGGCGTAAACGCGAGTTCGCTATCTGCTTCAACCGTTAATGTACCATTCGCAATTTTCGTGTCCTGCGTTGGCGCAATTGCAGATCCACCGACTTTGATTTGCCATTGACCTGCCATTGCAGCAGATGCAGAAAGACCCATTAATGTAATTAGAGCAATTTGCTTCAACATTTCAAACAACCTCTGTTTGTAAAATAATTAATATAAAAATTAACATTAACTCATCATAAACAAGAGTGTAATTAATATGCAATTATAATAATAATGTATTTTAAATACTATTTTTAAGTAATTGTTTTTAATTGACTTAAATATTAAATATACTGTTTTTGTTGGTTTTAAATTAATAACGAAGAATCAAAATAAATATATTTTAATTCCAACCTTTTTAATCCGAATTAACATTATAAACCCGATTATTTTAATCTGAATAAATAATAAAAAAGGCGATTTAAAATCGCCTTTTTATAATCATTGGATTTTTAATTACAACACCATGGCCGCAATCCAACCGAAAATCATGAGTGGAATATTAAAGTGAATAAAGGTCGGGATCACACTGTCTTTCATGTGATCATGCTGACCATCCATATTCAAACCCGAAGTCGGTCCCAAAGTGGAGTCAGAAGCTGGAGAACCCGCATCACCGAGTGCCGCAGCCGTACCAATAATCGCAATGGTTGACGCTGGACTGAAACCAAACTGGATACACAAAGGCACATAAATAATTGCTAAAATTGGAATGGTAGAGAACGAAGAACCGATTCCTAAAGTAATCAGTAAGCCAATCAATAGCATCCAAAATGCAGCGAGTCCTTGGCTAGAACCAATCCATTGCACTGATGCTTCTACCAATGCTGGCACTTGATTGGTCGCAGAAATAACAGATGCAAAACCTTGTGCTGCAATCATAATGAAACCAACTAATGCCATCATTCGCATACCGCTAATAATCACATCATCTGCTTCTTTCCATTTAAAAATGCCTGCACAGCTCAAAATCGCAACACCAACCAGACCAGCTAAAATCATGGAATCTGATGCAATTTGTACCCAAAGCGTAGCAACTACCGCAATGAGAGCCATAGATAACGTAAACTTTGAAATTTCAGGCTTAGACTTCTCACCCGTGATATCAAGTTCAGAAGAAATACTTTGCTGCACTGGTTCCACATGTACTTCTTCGTATACACGTTTCTTACGGTAACTAAAGAATACAGCAACCAATAAACCAATAAACATGCCAAAAACAGGAATGGCCATTGCTGAAGGGATATCGGCATAATTGATTTTAAAGCCGTAGGGTTGCCCGAAAGTATTAATATTTTGACCTAAGATGTCATTCAGGAAAATCGCACCAAATCCAAATGGTACCAGCATATAAGTGGCAACCAAGCCAAAGGTTAGAACACAAGCAATTAGTCGACGGTCTAACTGAAGATGGTTAAACACACTTAATAAAGGAGGAATCAGGACTGGAATAAACGCAATATGTACAGGAATGACGTTTTGTGAACAAATGGCTGCTAACGCGACGGTTATAAAAATCAGATATTTAACCCGATTTTGTGCCTTTTCATTGCTCGAACCTTTCAATGTTTTAATAAGCTTATAGGCCAACAAGTCAGGTAAACCTGAGCGTGCCAAAGCCAAAGCAAATGCACCTAAGACCCCGTAAGCCAACGCAATTTTTGCGCCGCCCCCAAGCCCATTATTAAATGCTTCGAGGGTACCGTGTAGCCCTAAACCAGCCAATAAACCGCCTGTGACAGCACCAATAATTAATGCAAATACTACAGGCACACGAGCTAATGAAAGTCCAAACATGACCCCAATAGCGGCAAGAATTGCGAACATAGTGAAAAGAGTGACTTGGAAGAAAGGCGCATTTTATCAGAAAATAACCAAAAAATTCTGCCCTTACAGGTCGCTAGCGCCTTTCTCTTTCACAGATCATTTCAGCTGGCTTTAACACAACGCCAGTTTTGAACAAACCTTTTGATTTCTTTAGCAATTACCTCAGGCTGGCTCAAGATTGCCCAGTGGTTGGCATTTACATTCACCCGTTGAAAATCCTCGACCCACTTCGGCATTTCATCGATCAAAGCTGGGCTCACAAACTGATCTTGCTCCAACACAATCGCCTGTACGGGACAAATTGCAAAGCGTTCCCGAGGTTTCGCCAGGCGTGGAATAAAGTTAGCTCGGTAGAGCGCAACTCCGTGTTTACCATCGGCAGCAATGTGATGATTCAGCGGTAAGTCTGAGCGTCCTTCTAAACGCGATAAAACTTTGCCCCAATGCTCAGGACTAAAAAACTGCCATACGGTTGGTGCTAAAAAAGGCAACTGAAAGGCCGCAATGTACCAAGACTTCGTTAACTGCTTAAAAAATTGAGGCTTGTGTTGTGTGAACTTTTCACGCATCCAAAATGCGGCATGGTCTAAACATGGGCCTGAAATGGTGGTAAATGACAGCATACGCTCTCTAAATTTTGGCTCAGTCGCAGATTCCCATGACTGAATCGACCCCCAGTCATGCGCAACCAGATGAAAGCTACGCTGTGGGATCACACTATTCACCACACTTTCCAAATCTAGCGATAGCTGAGGCAAGGCATAGGCCCGTGTACGACGCGGCACACTCGACATCCCTGCACCGCGAACGTCATAGGTCACAATATAATAATCTTGCACCAGATGCCCAATCACAGGCTCCCAGACCTCTTGATTATCTGGATAGCCATGCACCAAGACCAGCACAGGATTGTTCGCATTGCCCCATGTTTTCACATAGAGTCTTTGCTGATCTGTAGTTTGTACCCAGTAACTTTGCTGCTCCATATTCAGCTCCTTATTGTTATTGACTGTTTTTTATACTTTAGTGGCAAAACGATCAATGCCAATTGATCTCATCTTCTCTAGTATGGATAGAAGTTCATCAGATACCATTGACCGAAATGAGCATTTTAAAAAAACTTGTGACACAGCCAATTGTCGCGAAATACTTTCTCAATCATTTTGCCCCCTTTAAAGGTGCAGGGATTCAAATTGAAAAGTTTGACCTTAAACACTACCATATTCGTGTCAAAATGCCCCTCACTCGACAAAATCGAAATATTGTGGGCGTACATTTTGGCGGGAGTTTATATGCAATGGTCGACCCTTTTTATATGACCCTGCTGATGCACCACTTAGGCAATAAATATATTGTTTGGGACAAAGCAGCCTCTATCCAATTTCTCAGCCCAGGTCGCAGTACAGTCTATGCAGACTTTCACCTCGATGCCCAAGAAATCGCGACCGTGAAACAACTGGCCGACAACTATGCCCCCGTACATCGTATTTATACCTTAAATATTTATGATGAAGCTGGCATTCGAATTGCAGAAGTGGAAAAGACTTTATATATCCGTCGTAAAAAACCTAAACCGGCACAGCTATAAAAAAAGCACTTCCATGAAGTGCTTTTTTTGGAAATTTGAACTTAAGACATTATTTACGTTCTTCAATTGCTGCGCCTGCGCCACCGCCGATGGCACCACCAATAGCAGCGCCAGTATTACCACCAAACACGCTTTTACCCACTGCTGAACCAATCGCACCGCCAACACCACTGTAGGTTGCATTACGGTTTGATCCACCTTGGGCTTTACTGCCCACAGCCGCACCAGCACCACCACCAACGGCTGCACCAACACCGCCACCGAGGCTATTCCCCGCAGCACCACCTACTGCACCGCCTAAAGCCGCTGTCCCAATACGTTGCTCAGAAGCGCTCATATTTTCACAACCTGCCAACAGCATCGTCGAAAGAGATGCCACTGCAATAATGCTCATATACTTTTTCATGAGATTTGTCCTTATTGGCTATTTCTTACAGCATAAAAGATCAGTATGAACTTAAAACCCGTAAAATGTTACGGTTACAGGTGCTATTGCTGAAAATTTGTAAGCAAGAAGCCCTCCTTAGAGGACCTCATACTGTATTCAACTCAAGCTTATTCAGGCTCTTTCACCACAACCACATCTTTGGTGGTGGTGCCATTTTCTTGGAACACCGCACGCGTCACACTTTCTTTACTGTTCGGGTCTTTCACTTGATCCAGTGTCAGCTCCTTACGTACAGGTTGCTGCCCTTTCTTAAACTCAACCCCTTGTGCGTCAACTTGCTTACCTTCTGCAAGGACGACACCACCTTGACTCAAGGTCGATTTCACTTCAACTTTGGATGTCGGAACAATCACGCTACCTTTTTGCACAATCGGTGCAGACATTTTTTTATCTGAAAATTGGCTGGCATTTTCTTCGAGAACCACTTCACGCGCCACGATATCTTTACCACCATTTTTCACTTCAAAAATAGTCGCTTCGGTCGTTCGCACAGGCTCTTGACCCGCGACACTGCGAATAATCTGTGTTTTGACAATCGGTACAACCGCTTTATCCTCCACGGTGATGGTATTTGGCATCGGTGCTGCCATCGTTTGGCTCACAAATGCGAAGATGCTTAAGCCCAATAGTTTTGATGTCAATTTCATGTGTAATCACCTCTATTTTTTAATCGTTAATGAAGTAAGGAGATTTGTATACTTATATTTTTACTATAGGAAAAATGTGAAATTTATAAAAGCTTAAAACCGCTTCTGTAACAAAAGGACAAAAAAAAAGCCACCCGAAGGTGGCTTTTTCATGCATTTAAAGGGCTAATTACAGACCGTTAAACTCATCGCTAAATGCTTGGCTTAATGCTTGATCCACATCAGAGAAGTCATTTACAAGCTCATGCTCTGCAGCTTCAGCTTCTTGACGACGACGCTCTAAATGATACGCAAGACCAGTACCTGCAGGAATCAAACGACCTACAACTACGTTCTCTTTCAAGCCACGTAAATCATCTTCTTTACCTGTTACAGCCGCTTCAGTCAACACACGAGTGGTTTCCTGGAACGATGCAGCAGAGATGAACGAGTCAGTAGAAAGCGACGCTTTGGTAATACCCATCAATTGACGTTCAAACTTCGCTGGGAACTTGTTTTGCGCAAGAACAGCTTGGTTCTCTTGCATCACGCGGATGTAATCCACTTGCTCGCCTTTGATGAAGCTTGTATCACCGCCATCAGTGATATCAACTTTACGCAACATTTGACGTACGATCACTTCAATGTGCTTGTCGTTGATTTTTACACCTTGCAGACGGTATACGTCTTGAACTTCGTTCACGATGTAGTTGGTCAGCGCAACTTCGCCTTTCAAGCGTAAGATGTCATGTGGGTTCTGTGGACCGTCAGAAACAGTCTCACCACGGTTCACATGTTCGCCTTCGAACACGTTCATGGTACGCCATTTTGGAATCAGTTCTTCGTAAATCTCAGAACCATCATCTGGAGTAATTACTAAACGGTTCTTACCTTTAGTCTCTTTACCAAAGCTCACAACACCTGAAATTTCAGCAAGAATTGCATGCTCTTTCGGTTTACGTGCTTCGAACAAGTCAGCTACACGCGGTAGACCACCGGTAATGTCACGCGTACGTGAAGTTTCCTGAGGTACACGACCAATAACGTCACCCACACCAATTGTTTCACCATCACGGACAGAAAGAATCGTGTTTTGTGGTAGGAAGTAGAACTGCTCACCACCATCCGTCGTATCAAGAACAACCGCAGGACGTAAATCTTTACCAGACGCAGGACGTGCAGTCACAGGTAAGATTTCAATCGTCGTCATACCTGTTGCATCATCAGTTTTCGAGGTAACAGTGACGCCATCAGCGATTTGGCTGAAACGTACTTTACCTGCAACTTCTGTTACAAGTGGGTGTGTGTGCGGATCCCAAGTCGCCACGATACCGCCAGCTTCTACAGCTTCGCCATCTTTCAACAAGATAGACGCACCATATGGCAGTTTATAACGCTCACGCTCACGACCTAAATCATCCGCAATACCGATTTCGCCTGAACGAGAAGTCGATACCAAGTGTCCTTTGGCATGTTGTACTGTTTTCACATTGTGGAAACGTACAGTACCTTTGTTACGTACTTGTACGCTGTTTGCAGCAGACGTTCGGCTTGCAGCACCACCTACGTGGAAGGTACGCATTGTTAACTGTGTACCCGGCTCACCAATCGATTGCGCAGCCATAACACCCACAGACTCACCAGGGTTCACCTGATGACCACGTGCAAGGTCACGACCATAACATTTCGCACATACACCGAATGTTGATTCACACGCAACCACTGAACGTACTTTAACTTCATCGACACCTTGCTCTTCTAGGAAGTTTGCAAGTTTCTCATCAATCAAAGTATTACGTGGCAGGATAACGTCGTCAGAACCTGCTTTCTTCACATCTTCAGCAACAACACGGCCCAGTACTCGAGTACCTAAGTTCTCGATCACGTCACCGCCTTGAATGAACGGTGTCATTACAAGACCGCCCAAAGTACCACAGTCAGGCTCAGTAATGACCAAGTCTTGCGCTACGTCTACAAGACGACGTGTCAAGTAACCAGAGTTTGCTGTTTTCAGTGCTGTATCGGCCAAACCTTTACGTGCACCGTGTGTTGAAATGAAGTACTGAAGTACGGTCAAACCTTCACGGAAGTTCGCTTTAATTGGAGTTTCAATGATCGAACCATCTGGTTTCGCCATCAAACCACGCATACCCGCTAACTGACGAATCTGAGCTGCCGAACCACGGGCACCTGAGTCAGACATCATATAGATTGAGTTGAATGATTTTTGCTTCTCATCTTCACCCTGTTTGTTTTTAACAGTGGTAAAAGACAAGTTGTCCATCATCGCTTTCGCTACTTGGTCGTTGGTACGTGCCCAAATATCGACAACTTTGTTGTAACGTTCGCCCGCAGTTACGAAACCTTGTTCGAACTGTTGCTCAATTTCACGAACTTCAACTTCCGCTTTTTCAATAATTGAGTATTTCGCAGGTGGAATCACCATGTCTTCCATACCTACCGATACGCCTGAACGTGTCGCTTGACGGAAGCCCAAGTACATCAATTGGTCCGCAAAGATCACGGTATCTTTAAGACCTAATTTACGGTAGCAAGAGTTAATCAACTTAGAGATGTTTTTCTTGGTCATCTCAACGTTGATTTGTTGGAAATCCATACCTTCTGGCACAACTTCCCAAAGTAAGCAGCGACCTGGTGTGGTATCCACAACAATGGTTTGCTGTTCACGGTTACCATTTTCATCAATCACAGTCTGGTGTACACGTGCTTTTACGCGAGCGTGTAAATTTACCTGACCTGTTGCAAGTGCACGGTTAACTTCGTGAGTATCTGCAAACACCATGCCTTCACCTTTGGCATTGATCGCATCACGAGTGATGTAATACAAGCCTAAGACAACGTCCTGAGACGGTACGATGATTGGCTCACCGTTCGCTGGAGACAAAATGTTGTTGGTCGACATCATTAACGCACGCGCTTCTAACTGCGCTTCAAGTGTTAATGGTACGTGTACCGCCATTTGGTCACCGTCGAAGTCGGCGTTAAACGCAGCACAAACGAGTGGGTGAAGACGGATCGCTTTACCTTCAATCAGGATCGGTTCAAATGCTTGAAGACCCAAACGGTGAAGTGTAGGCGCACGGTTCAACATCACTGGGTGTTGACGAATCACGTGAGCAAGAACGTCCCAAACTTCTGGAGTTTCGCGCTCAACCATTTTCTTCGCAGCTTTAATGGTGGTTGCTTGGCCAGATGCTTGTAGTTTCGCGAAAATGAATGGCTTGAATAATTCAAGTGCCATTTTCTTCGGAAGACCACATTGGTGCAGACGTAAAGTAGGACCTACAGTAATTACCGAACGACCCGAATAGTCAACACGCTTACCAAGTAAGTTTTGACGGAAACGACCTTGCTTACCTTTGATCATGTCAGCCAAAGATTTCAATGGACGCTTGTTCGAACCCGTGATTGCACGACCACGACGACCGTTGTCTAACAATGCATCTACAGACTCTTGTAACATACGTTTTTCGTTACGTACGATAATGTCTGGCGCTGCAAGGTCAAGAAGACGCTTTAAACGGTTGTTACGGTTGATCACACGACGGTAAAGGTCGTTCAAATCAGAAGTCGCGAAACGACCACCTTCAAGTGGTACTAACGGACGAAGATCTGGTGGAAGTACTGGAAGTACATTCATCACCATCCATTCTGGCTTGTTGTTCGACTCTTTAAACGCTTCCATCAACTTCAAACGCTTAGACGCTTTTTTAAGCTTCGTCTCAGACGTTGTGTTTGGAATTTCTTCACGTAAACGTGAAATTTCGTTTTCAAGATCGATGTCTTTTAACAAGTCTTGAACAGCTTCTGCACCCATTTTCGCAGTGAATTCATCACCGTGTTCTTCTAAAGCGTTGAAGTATTCTTCATCATTAAGAAGTTGGTATTTCTCAAATGGAGTCATACCTGGGTCAGTTACTACGTAAGATTCGAAATACAATACACGTTCGATATCACGTAAAGTCATGTCTAATAATAGACCGATACGGCTCGGAAGTGATTTTAAGAACCAAATATGTGCAACTGGAGACGCCAGCTCGATGTGACCCATACGCTCACGACGAACTTTCGCAGTTGTTACTTCAACGCCACATTTTTCACAAATGACGCCTTTGTATTTCATACGCTTGTATTTACCACACAAGCATTCGTAATCTTTGACTGGACCAAAAATTTTGGCACAGAATAAACCATCACGTTCTGGTTTGAACGTACGATAGTTAATGGTTTCAGGCTTTTTAACTTCACCATGAGACCATGACTTAATCATTTCTGGTGACGCAAGACCAATACGGATGCGATCAAACTCAACTGGAGCATGACCATCTGAATCCGTCTTTTTGCGCATGATATCGAGCAAGTCTTTCAATTTTTTTCTCCGTGTGTTGTGGAGACTTTCACTACACAACTGGGTCACAAATATTGTTTTTTAACTGAGAAATCTCCCCGCTTCCCTTTCGAGGAAGCCTCTCTTTGAACAGGAGAGGTTGGGGAGATTCAATGGAGAAACTTAGTCACCATTTTTCAGTTCAATGTTGATACCTAAAGAACGGATCTCTTTGGTCAATACGTTGAACGATTCAGGCATACCTGGGTCCATATAATGGTTACCATCTACAATGTTCTTATAGATACGGGTACGACCTTCAACGTCATCCGACTTAACAGTAAGCATTTCTTGAAGCGTGTAAGCTGCGCCATATGCTTCAAGCGCCCAGACTTCCATCTCACCGAAACGCTGACCACCGAATTGTGCTTTACCACCAAGCGGCTGTTGAGTTACTAATGAGTAAGAACCAGTAGAACGTGCGTGCATCTTGTCGTCTACCAAGTGGTTCAGTTTCAACATGTACATGTAACCTACAGTTACAGGACGGTCAAACTGTTCACCTGTACGACCATCATACAATACTGTTTGACCAGTACGTGAAATGTTCGCAAGCTCTAACAAGTCTTTAATTTGAGATTCTTCAGCACCATCGAATACTGGCGTTGCAAGAGGAACACCCGCACGCAAGTTACCCGAAAGCACCAAAATTTCATCATCAGTTAAGCTATCAAGATCTTCTTGCTCGCCACCAACTTTGTTATAAATCTTGTCTAAGAATCCACGAAGCTCAAGTACAGTACGTTGCGCTTTTAACATCTTGTCGATTTCTTCGCCAAGACCTTTCGCTGCCATACCTAAGTGAGTCTCTAGAATCTGACCCACGTTCATACGTGACGGTACACCCAGTGGGTTCAATACGATGTCGACTGGAACACCATTGGCATCGTGCGGCATGTCTTCAACAGGCAAGATGTTAGAAACAACACCCTTGTTACCGTGACGACCCGCCATCTTATCACCCGGTTGGATGCGACGTTTAACAGCCAAGTAAACCTTAACAACTTTCAATACACCTGTTGTTAATTCATCACCTGTAGAAAGTTTGCGTTTTTTCTCTGCAAACTTCTCATCAATTTCAAAGCTCTTCTCTTTCAAGAACACTTGAATTTGAGTTAAACGCTCTGCAATAGCTTCATCAGTCGGTTGGATTTCAAGTAAATCAACCAACTCTAAACCAGACAATACGTCTACAGAAAGCTTATCGCCACACTTGGTTGTACCACCACCGTTAGACTCTTGACCTGTCAACAAACGAACAATACGTTCACGTGCTGCTTCTTCGAAGATTTTGTATTCTTCTTTCAAGTCTTTACGATATGAATCAAGCTGAGCTTTTTCAATTGCTTGCGCACGTTCGTCTTTCTCAAGACCGTCACGTGTAAACACTTGAACGTCAATCACTGTACCTTTGGTACCTGATGGAACACGTAAAGATGAGTCTTTTACGTCAGCTGCTTTTTCACCGAAGATTGCACGAAGCAATTTTTCTTCTGGTGTTAACTGCGTTTCACCTTTAGGCGTTACTTTACCTACAAGGATATCACCAGCAGTCACTTCAGCACCGATATATACGATACCTGATTCATCAAGCTTAGACAGTGCAGCTTCACCCACATTCGGGATATCCGCTGTGATCTCTTCCGCACCCAATTTCGTATCACGTGCAACACATGATAATTCTTGAATGTGAATCGAGGTTAAACGGTCTTCTTGAAGTACGCGCTCTGAAAGTAAGATCGAGTCTTCATAGTTGTAACCATTCCACGTCATGAACGCAACGCGCATGTTTTGACCGAGTGCAAGCTCACCACCATCTGTTGATGGACCATCAGCCAATACATCGCCACGACCCACTTTATCACCAAGTTTCACAAGAACTTTTTGGTTAATACAAGTGTTTTGGTTCGAACGTGTATATTTGATCAGGTTATAGATATCTACACCTGCCTCGCCTGCAACCATTTCATCTTCATTGACACGAATCACAACACGTGAAGCATCGACGAATTCGATACGACCACCACGATCCGCAATCACACACACACCAGAGTCATGCGCTACATTTGCTTCCATGCCTGTACCTACAAGCGGTTTGTCAGCAATCAATGTAGGCACAGCTTGACGCTGCATGTTTGAACCCATCAATGCACGGTTGGCGTCATCGTGTTCAAGGAATGGAATGAGTGATGCAGCAACAGAAACAACCTGCTGTGCAGAAACGTCCATATGCGTCACTTTTTCAGGCGGCATACGTACGAAATCACCTTGGTGACGTACAGAAACAAATTCTTCTGTTAAGTTACCGTCTTTATCTACGCCAGAATCGGCCTGTGCAATCACAGTACCTACTTCTTCAATTGCAGATAAATACTCAACTTCATCCGTTACACGACCATCAAGCACTTTACGGTATGGTGTTTCTAAGAAACCGAAATTGTTACATTTCGCATAAACAGAAAGCGAGTTGATCAAACCAATGTTTGGACCTTCCGGCGTTTCAATTGGACATACACGACCGTAGTGAGTTTGGTGTACGTCACGTACCTCAAAGCCCGCACGTTCACGTGTCAAACCACCGGGACCAAGCGCCGATACACGACGTTTGTGCGTAATCTCAGACAATGGGTTGTTTTGGTCCATGAACTGAGATAACTGGCTTGAACCAAAGAATTCTTTGATTGCAGCAGCCACTGGTTTCGCATTGATCAAATCTTGCGGAGACAAGTTATCTGTTTCAGCTTGGCTTAAACGTTCTTTAACAGCACGTTCTACACGAACTAGACCAACACGGAATTGGTTTTCAGTCATTTCGCCTACTGAACGCACGCGACGGTTACCCAAGTGATCGATATCGTCGACTTCACCTTTACCGTTACGGATTTCAACCAATGTTTTTAATACATCAGTGATATCTTCGTTCGACAAAATACCTTCAACTTCACGAGACTTCTGATCCGTACCCACTTCGTAAGGACGACCTAAACGACGGTTGAACTTCATACGACCCACTGGAGAGAGGTCATAACGTTCTGAAGAGAAGAACAAGTTATTGAATAAATTTTCAGCCGCTTCTTTCGTTGGTGGCTCGCCTGGACGCATTACTTTGTAGATTTCTACCAATGCTTCTTCACGACCTGTCGTGGTGTCTGCACGTAAAGTATCTGCAACGAATGAACCACGGTCGATGTCATTGGTGAATAGAATGTTAAATTGTTTAACACCCCCTTCAGCCAATTTCACCATCACTTCATGGCTTAACAAGGTATTAGCTGCAATCACATCACCATCTTTAAGTGGGATGTCTTCTGCAGTAATGCGCTCGTACAAGTACTCATCTGGCACAGAAAGTTTTTCTAGGCCAGCAGCTTCCATTTGACGCACATGACGCGCGTTGATACGCTTGCCTTGCTCAACAATGGTTTTGCCATCATTATCTACGATGTCAAATTGTGCCATTTCGCCACGTAAGCGTTCTGGAACAAGGTCAATCTGGTAGCTACCCATGTCTAGGTATACAGGCACTTTTTCATAGAACAAGTCTAAGATTTGCGCATTGTTATAACCCAAAGCACGAAGAACCACAGTCGCGAGTAATTTACGACGACGGTCAATACGCACAAATACAAGGTCTTTTGCGTCAAATTCGAAGTCTAACCATGAACCACGGTAAGGAATAATACGCGCAGAATAAAGCACTTTACCACTAGAGTGGGTTTTGCCTTTATCGTGGTCAAAGAATACGCCCGGTGAACGGTGTAATTGAGATACGATTACACGCTCAGTACCATTAATAACGAATGTACCGTTATCAGTCATGAGTGGCATTTCACCCATGTAGACTTCTTGCTCGCGCACGTCTTTAATTGATTTAGTTTCGCGATCTTTTAAGATCAAACGAATTTTTACGCGCATTGGTGCTGCATAAGTTGAGCCACGAAGAATACATTCGCGTACATCAAACTCAGGCTTACCAAGACTATACTCAACAAATTCTAAAGCAGCATTGCCAGAATAACTTTCTATAGGAAAAACTGAACGAAACGCGGCTTGCAGACCGATATCTTCGCGGTTTTTTGGTGATTTGCCATCTTGTAAAAATGTTCTGTACGAGTCGACTTGAATCGCGAGCAAGTACGGAGCATCCATAACACTAGGCAATTTACCAAAATTCTTACGGATCCGTTTCTTTTCGGTATATGAGTATGCCATCTGGAGTCCTCGGAAAGTAAACCGAGCCCGCCTGCAGAACGGGCTCAGAAGGAATTACGCAGGCCGATATGGCCACCACTTTTTACAAATGCTGCAATTTTCAGTGGTATTGAAACGCTTACCAATATTTTTAAATTTGAAAAATATTGGTAAGCGTTTGATTCTTTTCTTTATTTTAATTTGATGGATTTTCCACCAAGCAAACAAAAATCGAGCCGATTATTGTAACGCAAAAAGGCTGATGACCCAAGAGCCATCAGCCAATTTTTGGGGTGAAATTAATATTCCCCCCCTGGTAACATTACTTAATAGTAATAGTAGCACCAGTTTCTTCAAGTTTTTTCTTAAGTTCTTCAGCTTCTTCTTTAGAAACTGCTTCTTTAAGAACTGAAGGAGCACCTTCAACCATGTCTTTAGCTTCTTTCAAGCCAAGACCAGTGATTTCACGAACTGCTTTAATCACAGCTACTTTGTTCGCGCCGAAAGAAGTCAACTCAACGTTGAATTCTGATTGCTCTTCAGCAGCAGCAGCAGCAGGACCTGCAGCTACAGCTACAGCAGCAGCAGATACGTTGAATTTTTCTTCGAAAGCAGAAATAAGTTCAACAAGTTCAAGAACAGTTTTTTCAGCAACTGCGTTTAAGATTTCTTCGTTTGTTAAAGCCATGAGAGTAACTCCAAATGGGTATTGAATGATGTGTGTTTAAGTTTGAGCTTATGCAGCTTCTGACTCGTTTTTCTCTTGAAGCGCTGTAAGTAAGCGACCCAATTTCGAAATAGGAGCTTGAAGAACGCTTGCAAGCATAGTAAGCGCTTTCTCTTGGTTTGGAAGATTCGCGATAACGCTAACTTCTTCGCCTTGATAAAGTTTGCCTTCAAATGCAGCAGCTTTAAGTTCAAATGCTTTGTTAGTTTTCGCAAATTCTTCGAATAAGCGTGCCGCAGCACCCATATCATCTGCAGAAGTTGAGAAAGCTAAAATTGTTGGGCCAACAAGGTTGTCGTTCAAGATATTGAATGGAGTATCTTGAAGAGCGCGTTTAGCCAAAGTATTACGTACAACACGTGTAGCAACACCTAACTTACGAGCTTCAACACGAAGAGCAGTTAATTGCTCAACAGTTAAACCTTGGTAGTCAGCAACAACAGCAGCAAACGCAGTAGAAGCAACTTCAGTTACTTCAGCAACGATCTGTTTTTTGCCTTCGATAAGAAGAGCCATTGTAAAACCTCCTAACGGTGATTTATGTACTTACGCGAAGTACACTCCCAATTCGCAAGTTCATCACTGAACTTACACGCGGAGGATGAACAAATCACACCACCGCGTCTACTCAGGCTGGGAAATTAAGAAAGCAATCGAAATTACTCTCGCCTGAGGTCTTTGACGCTGATAAATCTACATTTACCAATTCAAAGTTTGCCTAAGTTTGCAAAATACGACAGAGCGTTTCTTGCGTAAAAATCAAAGCAGCGCTTTGATTTTTACTCAGGGCTTTAAAATTCTGTCTAAGTAAAACTTAGTTAGAAACGTTGCTTACATCAACAACAAGACCAGGACCCATAGTTGAGCTCAAAGTAATCTTTTTGATGTATACACCTTTAGATGTCGCAGGCTTTAACTTTTTCAAGTCTGCAATCAAAGTTTCAACGTTTTGACGAACAGCTTCAGCAGAGAAATCTACTTGACCGATCGCAGCGTGGATAATACCCGCTTTGTCTACACGGTAACGTGCTTGACCAGCTTTTGCATTTTTAACTGCGCCAGCTACGTCAGGAGTTACAGTACCCACTTTAGGGTTTGGCATTAAGCCACGCGGACCAAGAATCGTACCCAACTTACCAACAACGCGCATTGCATCAGGAGCAGCAATCACTACGTCAAAGTCAAGGTTACCCGCTTGGATGCTTTCAGCAAGGTCATCAAAACCAACGATGTCCGCGCCTTCAGCTTTAGCAGCTTCAGCAGCAGCGCCTTGAGCAAACACAGCTACACGTACAGTTTTACCAGTACCTGCAGGAAGTGTAGTCGCGCCACGAACAACTTGGTCAGATTTACGAGGGTCAACACCTAGGTTTACCGCAACATCCAAAGATTCTTTGAATTTCGCAGCAGGAAGACCAGCAAGAACAGCTACTGCTTCTTCTAAAGTGTAAACTTTGTTTGCTTCAATAGCAGCAGCAATGGCTTTTTGACGTTTAGTTAACTTTGCCATGTCTTATAGCTCCACTTCCAAGCCCATAGAACGTGCAGAACCAGCGATGGTACGAACACGTGCGTCTAAATCAGCACCAGTTAAATCTGGTTCTTTAGTAGTCGCGATTTCTTCCAATTGAGCACGAGTCAACTTACCAACTTTAGTTTTGTTAGGTACAGCAGAACCCTTTTGGATACCAGCAGCTTTCTTAAGAAGAATAGATGCAGGAGGAGTTTTCATGATGAATGTGAACGACTTGTCGTTGTACACAGTGATCACGACTGGAATTGGTAAACCAACTTCAAGTTTTTGTGTCGCAGCATTGAATTCTTTACAGAATGCCATGATGTTAACACCTCGTTGACCCAATGCAGGACCAATCGGTGGAGATGGATTCGCTTTACCAGCTGGAACTTGCAGCTTGATATAGCCGTCAATCTTCTTAGCCATTTCAAATTACCTCTGGGTACAAACGCCGATGAAGGCTCCCCAATTTCTAAGTAACGATACCGTTACAACAACAATGCCTGACTTATAAATAAGCCAGGCGTTTTTCAACCACTTCGAATTAAACTGATTTTTCGACTTGGCGAAATTCCAGCTCAACCTGAGTTGGTCGATTAAATACATTAATGGTCAACGTTAAACGTGACTTTTCGTATAGAACTTCTTCCACCACACCTTTAAAGTCTGTGAATGGACCGTCAATTACGAGTAATTCTTCGCCTGGTTCAAACATCGTCTTCGGACGTGGTGCTTCACCAGTATTGCGTACACGAGCAAGAATCGCATCTGCTTCACGTTGGGTAATTGGCGCCGGTTTCTCAGCCGTACCACCAATAAAACCTAAAACTTTTGGACATTCTTTAACAATGTGCCAAGTTTCATCATTCATTTCCATTTCGACCAATACATAGCCTGGAAAGAACTTACGTTCAGATTTACGTTTCTTACCATCCTTCATTTCTACCACTTCTTCGGTAGGAACAAGGACTTCACCAAAGCTATCGGCTACAGCGCTACGCTGGATTCGATCATTAAGTGAACGCATCACTTGTTTTTCATAACCTGAATAGGCATGAATAATGTACCAACGTTTCATAGCTCTCTTACCCGATAATAAACTTCATTAACCAGCCCAAAATGTAGTCAAAACACCATAATAAAATGGATGCAACAACTACAACCGCAAGCACCTGCCAAGATGTGGTCATGGTCTCTTGCTTCGTTGGCCAAGTCACTCGACGCAGCTCAATTCGTGAGTCTTTCAACAAACGAGCAAAGCCTTTGCCTTGATGGGTGGCGTATAATAAACCGAATGCCACGATGATACAAGCCAAAATTACCCCAACGCGCACCCAGATATCGTTGGCTGGTGCCCAATACGCTGGTAGGTGCTGATTCACCATGGTCGCACCAATTAATAAAATCAATGCGATAATCCATAAGACGACGTCTAGGGGAGAACCAGATTTAACTACTTCAGCAGAATTATTTCTTTGAGGGATTGCCGCGTCGCTTTGTGCGTCGCGTAATTTTTCATTCGACATTTTTGTACTCGTCGTAGGTTTCGCGACTTATTATATGACCAGTTTTGCCGACATCAAGCGTCTTTTATAAAAAAGTTGGCAGGCCAGGAGGGACTCGAACCCCCAACATTCGGTTTTGGAGACCGACGCTCTACCAATTGAACTACTGACCTGCAAAACAAATTGGAGCCGAAACCCCAATTTGTAATTTTATTTTATAATTATGCAGTTACTTTAGCAACTACACCAGCACCAACTGTACGGCCACCTTCACGGATCGCAAAACGTAGACCTGGGTCCATTGCGATTGGGTGGATTAATTCTACTGACATTTCTACGTTGTCACCAGGCATAACCATTTCAACGCCATCTTGTAATTTGATCGCGCCAGTTACGTCAGTTGTACGGAAGTAGAACTGTGGACGGTAACCGTTAAGGAATGGAGTGTGACGACCACCTTCTTCTTTAGAAAGTACGTATACTTCTGCATCGAATTTAGTGTGCGGCTTGATTGCACCTGGTTTAGCAAGTACTTGACCACGTTGTACGTCTTCACGCTTAGTACCACGTAGAAGAACACCACAGTTCTCGCCCGCACGGCCTTCGTCTAGAAGTTTACGGAACATTTCTACGCCAGTAACTGTAGTTACTTGAGTATCACGGATACCAACGATTTCAACTGATTCACCTACTTTCACAATACCAGTTTCTACACGGCCAGTTACTACTGTACCACGACCAGAAATAGAGAATACGTCTTCGATTGGCATTAAGAATGCTTGGTCGATTGCACGTACTGGCTCTGGAATGTAAGTGTCAAGCGCGTCAACAAGCGCAACAACTGCTTCTTCGCCATACTGACCAGCGTCACCGTTAAGTGCAAGAAGAGCTGAACCACGGATAACTGGAGTGTCATCACCTGGGAAGTCATAAGTAGAAAGAAGTTCACGAACTTCCATTTCTACTAATTCAAGAAGTTCTTCATCATCAACAAGGTCACACTTGTTAAGGAATACAAGAATGTAAGGTACACCAACCTGACGAGAAAGAAGGATGTGTTCACGAGTCTGTGGCATTGGACCATCAGTCGCAGCACATACAAGGATCGCGCCGTCCATCTGAGCAGCACCAGTAATCATGTTTTTAACATAATCGGCGTGGCCCGGGCAGTCTACGTGTGCGTAGTGACGAGTTGGAGAATCGTATTCTACGTGTGAAGTATTAATTGTAATACCACGTGCTTTTTCTTCTGGTGCAGAGTCAATTGCAGCGTAGTCTTTCGCTTCGCCACCGAATTTCTTCGCACATACAGTTGCAATTGCAGCTGTTAAAGTTGTTTTACCATGGTCAACGTGACCAATTGTGCCCACGTTAACGTGTGGCTTATTACGTTCAAACTTAGCCTTAGCCATGCTCATCTTCCTCGTTTACGTCGAACACAGGTATAAACAACTCAGTATCGACACATCGCCTAAAAAATCAAACACCAAATACTTGAAAAGCAGACTAATAAGCCTGCTTCTTTAAAAATTTGTAGAAATTCTACTAAACTGTAATCTGGAGCTCTTATCGAGATTTGAACTCGAGACCTCTCCCTTACCAAGGGAGTGCTCTACCACTGAGCTATAAGAGCAAATATAAAACTTCAAATGGAGCGGGAGACGAGGGTCGAACTCGCGACATGTAGCTTGGAAGGCTACCGCTCTACCAACTGAGCTACTCCCGCACGATGTTGGTACAAAGACCACTTTCTTGAAGTCTTAAAATTGGTGGTGAGGGAAGGATTCGAACCTTCGAAACTTTCGTAGCGGAGTTACAGTCCGCCCCCTTTGACCGCTCGGGAACCTCACCATTTTACACTTACTTCAGTGTCGCTCTTTACTTAACTCACTCAACTCTCTAAGATGGTGCCGGCACACGGATTCGAACTGTGGACCTACTGATTACAAGTCAGTTGCTCTACCAACTGAGCTATGCCGGCGTTTCTTAGTGTTTCGTACGTTTCGTATCGGAACGGTGTGCAGTTTAGCAAAACTCAAAAACCTTGCAAGTGTTTTTTTCAAAAAAAACGTCAAAAACTCACAAAATCAATCCGTTTGACGATAATTCAACCGCTTTGATCACTGCGCGAGCTTTTATTTGGGTTTCATTCCACTCAGATTCAGGATTTGAGTCATAAACAAGCCCCGCTCCTGCCTGAACATAGACCTTATTTTCACGAATCACACAGGTACGAATTGCAATCGACATGTCCATTTCGCCATGCCAGCCTAAATAACCAACAGCACCACCAAAAATTCCACGTTTTACGGGCTCAACTTGATCAATAATTTCCATCGCACGGATTTTTGGCGCACCTGAAAGTGTACCTGCAGGGAAAGTTGCTTTAAAAACATCCAAGGCATCTACATCATCACGAACTTCGCCTTGCACATTGGAAACAATATGCATGACATGCGAATAACGTTCGATCACCATTTGATCAGTCACTTGCACTTTGCCAATTTTCGAGACACGACCGACATCATTTCGCCCCAAGTCAATCAGCATTAAATGTTCAGCAATCTCTTTTTCATCCGACAGCAAGTCTTGTTCAAGCGCTAAATCCTCCTCTTTGGTTTTACCACGTGGACGCGTTCCTGCCAGCGGACGTACGGTTGCAATCCCATTTTCAAGGCGAGATAAAATTTCAGGGGAAGAACCGACAATATGAAAAGGCTGATTATTTTCCAAAGTTTGCCCCTGTACCAAGAACAAATAAGGCGATGGGTTCAAATGACGTAGCGCGCGATAGACTTGTAAAGGTTCACCATCAAAGTCAGAGACCATACGATGCCCTGGCACCACCTGCATCACATCGCCTGCACGGATGTACTCTTTCACCGTTGCAATCGATTCTAAAAATTTTGCTTTGCCCGTGAGTGACTCAAAATGCGGTGCAGTATGCGGCGTGGCTTTTAAACTAATTGGCGTTGCGAGCAAATCTTCCAAAGCATCCAGTTGCTGCTGGGCTTGGCTATATGCATCCGCGTCAACCACATCGGCATGCACGATCAGGAATAGCGTATCTTTTAAGTTATCAAACACAATCACTGTTTTAGACAGCATCATCCAAATATCAGGCAAACCCACTGGATCTGCTTCTGGCGCGTTGTTTAAACGCGGTTCAATATAACGTACCGCATCATAACCAAAGTAGCCCACCAAACCACCGGTAAAGCTTGGCAGAGCAGGTAAATCAGCTTGAGTAGGTACTTTATATTGCGACTGAAAATCTCGGATGAATTGAAACGGATCTGTACAGGGTTGCTTTTCTATAGTGCCATCGGTTTGTTGAATGGTCAGCTCACCCGCGTTGCACGAGAACACGGTAGATTCACCTAAACCAATAATCGAGTAGCGTGCCCAGTTCTCCCCACCTTCTACGGATTCAAACAAATAGGCTTGCTTATGCTCTTTTAGGCGCGCAAAAACTGACAATGGTGTCTCAGTATCGGCTAAGCGCTGACGATAGACTGGAATCAGGTTATAACCCGCTGTTTTGAGTTGATCGAATTGAGTTTGCGTTGTCATGAGTGTTCTCTATTTTTTCAATATGGCGTGATCAGTTTTTAAAATTAGTGCTTGGAGTTTCGCCATCGAAAAGTCATATGTTTACTCATGTTCATTCCTTCGTTTACAAAGTTACTTGATCAGTTCACACAGATTATCCACCACTTGCTGTGGCTGACAGTCTAAAATATTTTCACCATGATTATAGCCATAGCTAACCACAACACAATCAATACCCGCACGGCGTGCAGCCTCAACATCATTGGATGAGTCCCCAATCATTAAGACCTGATCTTTGCTTTGTGCATATTGCTCAACACAATGTAACAATTGGCGCGGATGAGGTTTGCGCTCTTCGAAACGATCGCCGCCGATGACATCAGCAAAATAATGGGTCATGCCTAAGTGATCGACAATAGCACGTGCAGGCAATTCAGGTTTATTGGTCACGCAAATCATGGTTTTCTTTTGTGCCAAGCCCCATTCTAAAAACTCAACAATGCCATCGAAAGGCTGAGTTTCCACACATGGGTCGGCATTATAAATTTTTAAAAACGTCTCCAACAATTGTTGTTGCTGAGCAGGATCGACTTTACCCGTTAAATGTTGCAAGGTACTTTGACAAAACAGCGCCGTTCCCTTACCAACCCAGACCCGCACCTGCTCCTCAGCAACAGTAGGCAGTTGCAAAGCATTCAGGCTCATATTCATGGCACGATGTAAATCTGTTGCTGAATCCACCAAGGTTCCATCTAGATCGAAAAGTAAAACCTCTCGCTGTGCCACATTTGCAATATTCATTCACCCTCACCCTTTTTTATCATCTACTGCCCAAAAACAATCAAGGCATGCTTGAGCATGCCTTGATTGTAGTGTGCTCTGCGTTTTATTTGAACATCAGCCAAGCAATAATCGCTAAAATAATCAAAACAATAATCGAGATTAGCCCTAGCGAGGCATTTTTCTGAGTTTCAGCCTCTTGCGCAACCTGTGCTTTTGGAGCCTCGTTGTTCTCAACCTGAGGCACGCTAGGCGCAGTCAAATCCACCCCTGCAGGAATAGGAGCGGGTTTCGGAATACCGACATTTTGCGGCATCCCGTCACGCGTTAAACTCACATTGCCATCGCGTTCTTTTAGCTCAGGCATACCCTGATCGCTCATATGCTGTGCTGCCGTTTTCGGCAGTTCTGGCTCAACAACAGGCGCATCAGCACTCACTTCCGCTTGAGCCGTTTCTGAAGCAGCTACTGCTTCAGATGGCTGGCTAATCGGTGTTTCAACCACAGCTGCGCCCAAAGTTACAGCCTCTACCGATTCCACCACATCTTCTAACGCTTTAGCAGGCTCAAAGACCGAAAACTTTAAGCTTGCAAACTGGACGATATCACCCTGCTTCAACAGTGTTTCTGCCGCAATTTGCACATCATTTACATACGTGCCGTTTGAAGAACCCAAGTCTTGTAGCCACAAAGCATGTTCTTTCAGTAAAAAAGCCGCATGTTTACGCGAAATTTCAGATTGTTGTAATAAAATATCCGCTGTTTGATGACGACCGACCAACATATCACGGTCAATGCTAATTTCCTGACCCGTTAATTCGCCAGTAATTGCTTGTATTTTCCAAGTCATGACTTATCTCTCTATGTGCTGATTTATGATAACACAGAGAATATTCTTTACCATTTCACCTCCATAGATGAATGGCAGGACAGCTAGGCTGAACCTATCGAGACATTCTCAGTATATCGCTCAGGGATGGAATAGCTTGTCGATACCACCTGTGCCATGTGTGCCACACGAGCACCTTGAACATTTTCCATTAGGTTCAAGCCAATGTGAGGATGACCCGCTGGGTATAGCTGACGCGAGGTGGTATTTTTAGGAACATTAGCAACCGGCTGTTTACGAATCGCAGGTTCAATGGCGACAGGCGTTGTTTCAACCATCGGCTGCGTTGAGGTTGGGCTGGTTGGCACCTGTTGATACGATTGTGGCAAGGTCGGTTTGGTTGGTGTCACAGGCAAACGCTGTTGGAAGACATCATCGACATTTTCAGGCAACTTGGCAAAGCTACCATCTTTATCCATCGCCAACTGCAAGCTATAAAGCTGACTGTAGCGCTGCTGAGAAAGACGACGTGCAGACTCCCCATCTCCCACAATCGTCGGATGAATGAAAACCAGCAAATTGCGTTTCTGATCTGACTTACCATCTGAGCGGAACAAACGTCCCAATCCCGGTATTGCACCAAGACCTGGAATCGATTGACGTGAATAAGACGTATTATCCGAAATCAAGCCGCCTAAAACGATGGTATTGCCATGTTCAGCCAAGACTGAGGTTTTAATCGCACGCTTACTGGTAACCAAATCCTGCGCCTGACCTTTATTGGCTTTGACATCCGAGACTTCTTGTTCAATCTCTAAGCGGATGGTTCCACCTTCACCAATATGCGGCACCACTTTAAGCGTTACCCCCACATCTTTACGCTCGATGGTGGTGTAAGGGTTAGCTGTACCTGAAGAAGTGGTAGAAACTGAGCCTGTTACAAAGGGCACATTTTCCCCCACGACAATATAGGCCTCTTCATTGTCCATGGTGACAATCGATGGTGTAGACAGCAAATTCGACTTGGTATTACTTTTTAACGCTTGGATCATCGCGCCATATAACTGACGTGAGCCATCACTGCCTTCTTTATAATCCCCAAGAATTAACGAACCACCCGCGCCAATTGCACTTGCAGCCCCCGCACCGCCACCCGTTAAATAGTTTGCAGCAATACTTTTGAGACTCGAACCAATATTGTCAAAATTAATAATCCCAACACCACTACTTAAATCACCCATCGCCCATTGCACGCCCAGTTGGTCGGCATCGTTACCTTCCACCTCGAGAATAGTCGCTTCAATCAGGACTTGCTGACGGCGGGTATCCAACTGCTGAATAGCCGACTCGATTTCACGCATCAACTGAGGGTCTGCTTTGACCACCAGTGCATTTTGCGAACTATCGGCAATAATACTGACCCCATTACTGTTAAAGCTGGTGATGTTGTTCTGATTGCGATTGGACTGGCTATTTAAGTTAATACTTGGGGTGGAAATCTGTGAAGATGAACCTTCACTCGCGCTATTACTTTGGTTATAGCTGGAATTGCTATTGTTATTGCTGTCGTTAGACTGGCTAGAATTAACAGCCTGCCCTGAGACCAAACCTTGTAAAATTTCGGATAAGCTTTTAGCGCTGGCATATTTTAAGCGGAACACTTTCAAGCCCCCCAAACGCTCCGCAGCAGGCACATCCAGCATCTCGATCATTTGGCGAATACGTTTACGCGTCGCGGTATCTCCTTTTAGAATAATCCGATTGGTCCGGTTATCTGCAATGATTCGTATTCTGGAACCCTTTAAATCTTTGATCGAGCCTGTTCCGCTCATACTTTCTAGTAATCCAATCATTTCTTCAGCCTGACTCGACTGCAACAACACCGCTTCGATGTCATTTTGTCCCGTCCCATCCAAATTACGGATAATGGTCTCAAGCTGATAAATGTTACTGGCACGATCTGACACAATCAGTGCATTGGTGCCATTCACCGCAGATAAATGTGCAAACTGCGGCATCAATGGACGCAGTGCAGGAATCAGGTCATTGGCATTGGTGTTTTCCAGCCAAATCACCCGCGTCACAACCTGATCGCCTGTGGCGCGGTGACGAACATCATAGGGAATGCCAGAACTTTTGACATTACTGTCAGGCACAATTTTAATGGTCCGTCCAGAAGGAATCGCGACCACACCGTTGACATTCAAGACCCCTAAGAACAAGTCGTAGACTTCTTGCTTATTCAACGCTTTGTTTGAAATCACCGTGACATTGCCGCGTACCCGTGGATCAACTGCAAAGTTTTTCCCCGTAATATCGGCAACTTCATTAATAAATGCAGTTAAGTCTGCATCGCGCAGATTAATTTTCCATGTTTGTGCATAGCTGGCTGTACTCACCATGGCAAGCAAAGGCGCTGCGATTGTCAGTGCCCAAACAGGGCGGTGATTCAATAAAGCCATAAATCCAAGTCATTCCTAACTAATATTGGTGATGTTCGATCACTGAAAATTCTGTTGTACCGTAATGATACGATCACCACGTTTCACTTCTATTTTTACTTGTCCTTCACGGCGCGCACGTTCTAACAACTGCGCGTCGTTTTGCCCCTGTCCGATCGTTTGACCATTTAAAGACATAATCTGATCCCCAGCCTGCAAGCCTAAACGACTTCGCAGTGCAGCTGGTGTTTGCTCCGTGACTTGATAACCTTGCCCTGTGTTATTGGTATTTACACCCAAATCTTTTAAATATTGCTCACGATCTTGTTGTAAGTTCTGTACTGCTTGGCCTAATGCTTGCTGCTCTTGACTCACAGCAGGCGCTACAACGGGTGCTGTTGCTGGGGGCACAATTTGCTGATCTAAATTATCAATCCCTTGAAAAAACAATTCTCGGGTTTGCCCACTGTTATTTTTGAGAATCGCGCGATCCCAATACACCTCTGACAAATAATAAGCGCTGCCTTCGATGTTTTCCCCCACCCGATAGCGCTCTGCTACATTATTTACCTTAATCACGGCAGATGAGAACTGACTGGGTTGCCCAACCACCACACCTTGTAGCTGTAAATTGAGCTGATCATCTGCGGGATTCTTACTTTGCTCTGCAAATAGCGCAAAATTGGTAATATTCGGAACTTGAGGTTGCTGTGAACCCAATTCAACACGTGGCATTTGCATAACTTGTGGTGGCGCCACCCAAAGCCAAAATAAGCCAGCCAACTTCCAGCATAGTGCCAAGATCAAAAGCATTAAGCACAGTGGTGCTACGCGTTCAAATTGTTTGAGATTCAGCTCTGGTAATTTTTGCAGATCAAAACCCATTAAAAGCCCCCACTAAGCAAAGGCTGACGTGAACTCACCACATAACTATCTAGGCCTGCTTTGCCTTGATATGACGGGACATTCAACATGAGACGTTGGGTTAATTGCACATCTAACATCAGACTTGGGTCGATGGTCAGGTTCATCAGTTTTTGTTGTCGTTGATCGCGTAAATCGACCATCAGCTTATTTTGCTCCTGCGACAAACGACCCGCTAAGGATGGAATCTGCATTTGTTGTGGGCGCTGCGTAAAGATATACATGAGTTCGCCGCCTGCCCATTGTATTCCCCCATCCACTTGGTCGAATCCTTGCTCTTTTTTATAATTAAAATCAATTTCTTGTAACTGAATCGCATTACTTGGCCATTGCCAATTGGCCAACGACTTTAACGTTTCGGGTGCAATTTTTCCGTTTAAATCACGCACCATTATTTTTTTTCCAAACCCATAGGCCAAAACGCCTTCAAGCTTGGTATTGGCACTATAAATTTCGAGATTGGCCCCTGCACGAAGAAGCAGTAAATCTAAAGGTCGGGTGGTCCAAAGCACAGTTCCACGCAATTTTCCAGTTTGCCAATCGGCCTGTCCATGCCAAATATTACCGCTGACGTTATGTAAAACTTGGTTGTTTTTATAAAATTTTGCAATGAGCCATGCCGCAGGAATTTGCAGCAAAACAAAAATTAAAAAGGCAACGACTGCAAACATCCACCACGTGATGTATTTAGGTTTTGTGATTCTCCCACCACGAACTTTCAATTATTCTTCCTTGCTTCATTTCTTGTCTTTCTTTGATAGACATTATGCATAATTTTACAACAACACCAAACTTTAACTATAAAAAAAACCAAGCAGATGATGCTTGGTTTTTTGAGCTTATGTCACATCTGTGACAAGGTGATGACTTAGATTAGAAAATCTTCAAGCTTCGCACCTTTTTCTAATTGAGCCACTAACCAACGTGGTTGCTTACCACGGCCAGTCCATGTCTCAGCAGCATTGCCTTTGTTACGGTAACGCGGTTCAACCGACTTACGTGTGCCTTTTTTACGCTTAGTCGCGCCAAACTCTAAAATTTGTTCAATGCTTAAGCCTACATTTTCCGCAATCGCGTTAATTTGGGTATAAGCATCTTCAATTGCTTGATCTTTTTTAGATGCAATTAAAGCTTCCGCTTCGATTTGTAGACGCTTTAACTCTTCTACGGATAAATTACTAATATCTGGCATTACATTAACTCCATTAACCAACATTTTATTTACTGAGTCTATTTAATAATATTTTGATTAGACCAAAGACTCAACTCATCCATGACTTAAACAACAATACTTAGACAGTATTTATATAGTCTAGCGACTTTTAAAATAAATAAAAAGATATTTATATTTGGTGACCGACCGTTAACTCAAATTCTTTGAGTTTTTGACGCACCAGTTCAGGAATTAATGTTTTCTGCATATTGGTTTTATCGACGCAAACAATGACCGCTTCCGCTTCCGCAACTAACGCTTGTTGCTGTTCACTCCATAATAAATAGTGCATACGAAATGCACTATTTCTGAGTTCTTCAATACGTGCACTAATTTTTAATTGGTCTGGATAAAATACTGGTTTTAAATATTTGCACTGATTTGATGCAACAACAGTTAGCACATCAGCAGATAAAATACCCGTATGTTCAATATAAGCCAAACGAGCACTTTCAACATAACGATAATACATTACATTATTAACATGACCAAAGGCATCCATATCTCCCCAAGCCACGTGTTGAGTATAAACCAATGGGTAATCTAAAACGCTCTGCATTATGCACCTATATTTTCATTTCTACAAAATTTGCATTATTTTCAAAAATTAAATTTAACTGTTTAATTAAATCTTCATCACCATTTAAAGTCGATTTGATTCTTAAATAGTTCATTAATACATTATCTGGATATAAACTTAATAACGCATCTGCCTGCTCTTGCATGCCTAAAGCAGTATAAATATGCCACTTGGCAAAACTCAAAACCGGCACACTCGTATACTTCGCTTCCCATGCTTCAATGTGCTGCTGCAAATCCACATAATCGGGTTGCTGTTTCAAAAGTTGCTGCTGGAACCACAAATAAAATACTTCCGAATTAAACTGCTGATTGAGCAAATAAATCGACAAGTGTTCGTGCTGTTCACTCATGTCTGGCATACGTGCTAATAACTTAAGCCACAGCAGTTGAACATCATAACTGCGGCTGAAAATCTGATCAGACAAATCCAAATAACGTTGTTTTAAATCCTCTAAATTTTCATAATTGGCTTGATCAAATTTTATCAACAAACGCTTCAGCCATGCTTTTTTCACATCTTGATCTAAATGACCATATTGAGTTGAGCGTAAATAAAGCCATGGAAACAGAATCGCAAAACGTCCCCATAGCTCTTTTAAACACGCTTCATAAGCGGTTTGCACGTCTTTAAGCCAAGGTGACAGTTCATGTTGATTGAGAAACTCAAGATGAGTTAAAGCTTGTTCTGCATCTTCTTGTGCTAAAAACAGTTCAATACGTTGCAGTTCAGCCAACTCAAAGGCCATGGCATTGCTTTGGCTCAAGGCGCTTAAGGCTTCAGGGAACTGCTCCTGCATCAAATATAAACGTGCATCGATAATACTTTTGAGCAAGCCTGACTGCGCGAAGGCATTTTGAATAAAGGCTTGTTGATCTCGGCCTGCATCCAACAACCAAATCACAGCCAGTTGTTCATAAGGATGCAAACTTTTAAAATCAAAAACAGTTTCCGCTTTGCGTTTTTCTCGACTGAGATAGCGTTTTAGCCCCAACCAAACCAAATGCAAGCTAAAACTAAGCAGTGCTAGCGCAATAAATACGATCCAGAGATTGGTTTGTAACTGCCAGTCATGCCAAAACACATAGACATAACCCGCACCATGCCCATAACTCAAGACACTCAACACAGCAATTGCAATTAAACTCACCAAACCATAAGCAATCAGTATTTGTTTCATTCCATTACCCCAACAACGCACGTGTACTTAAAATAGGCGTTGGGACAACCACCAATGTTTTCAGCTTATTCAGCTGTTTCAGCAGCTCTTTGGCTTTAGGGTCTGGAAGTTGCTGGATCAACAGCATCACTTCGGTTAAGTCTTTTTGATATTCGGTATATTGCCCTGCAGCTAAGGCTTGGCGTGCCAACAATAAACGTAACTGAGCTTCTTTAAGCACGATTTGTCGTTGCATTAATGCTGTTGCAGGTGCTTGCGCAGGTTCGAGCCTCAACCATTGCTTCCAAAAGGGTTCGGACGGATCGCGTGTGGTGTTTAACTGAGGTTGTTGTATTTCCCGACTTAAGACCTGATCAATTTGTTGCAACTGACGGTTAATCAGCGCTTGCTGCTCATTGCGCTCAGCCACAAATTTCTGAATGGTTTGCATATCTCGCGCTATGACCTGATGCAAACTTTGCTTCAACGCCACAGCCAAGTTATATTTTTCCAGCTGCATATCTAAAAAAGCCAACTTATCAGTGGCCACCACATACTGCTGTTGCTTTAAGGCAAACTCAACCAAGTCCAGCTGTTGCTTAATAAACAAAATTGGATCAATGCCTTCAACCACCAATTCGGCAGGTTGGCTAATCGTCGCATTCGCTGCTGTTGGGTTTTGTTTCAACGTTTCTTTTTGACGCTGCATAGCCACGACTTGATCGTTCAAATTGGCGCTGCGCTGTTCGATTTGGTGCATTTCATTGAGCAAAGTGGCTTGCTGTGTACTCAGTCCCCACACGTCATAACTTAGCTTCGCAATCCACGCCAATGCAGCCATCAATACAATGATAAGAATCTTCTTCATGCGTTCCCTTGCTCACTTTGTAACAACTGTACAATCGTGGCTGTCTTTAAATCTTTCAGTACACTCATTTTAAACGACACATGCATTTGCTGTTGATACTGCTTCAAGATCTGAGCCAAACGCTCACCCAACACCAAAAAGTGTCCCTTTTGCAGGAGCTGAATATTTGTGTCCAGCAGAGCTAACCAATTCAGCCAACTGGCCTCACTGCTGATCAGTGCGACGTAGTGATTATGTTCTGATAAACATTGAATCAATTTAGCCTGTTGCTGCATCGTTTCATTTGGACAGCGACGCTCATACAAAACAAAGTTCAGTATAAGACGCCCGTGTTGCATTAAGGTGTCCATCATAAACTGACGCCCACCTTCTCCTCGCCAAAATGCAATGCTCGCATCACTGACCATGTTCTGCAAAACAGGCAGTTGTAACATCCCTTCAGAGGTTTCCACCTCAGGCACTACACTGTCCAAACCATATTCAGCCAACGCCTGCGCTGTTTTTTGTCCGACTGCAATCCATTGAATATGCTGTGAATCAGACACCATTAAACCGCTTTGCAGCAAATGTGCCATACCAAACTGCACAGCACTGGGGCTAACCACCACAATCACTTGGGTGTGCGCTAACTGCTGATACAAGCGTGCCAGGTCATGATCCCATGCTCTAGGCAACAACTCCAGTAACGGCAATGGATAGACCTCAATAGCTTGTTGCTCTAGTGCCATCGTGAGGCTTGCCGCGCGATCAACAGGGCGCGTATTAATAAACAGCATCGTTAAGAAATATTAGTGATAAAAGGCTTTGAGTAAATCACCTGCACCTTGAGCCAATAACTCTTGTGCAAGGACAACGCCCAAATGCTCGGCTTCAGCGGCATCACCCGTCACTTGTGCTTTGAGGAGCGTTTGCCCATCGACACTCCCCACACGCCCTTCGAGCTGGATGCGGTTGTCTGCTAAAGTGGCATAGCCTGCAATAGGTACCTGACATCCACCTTCAAGATAAGCATTGAAAGCACGTTCAGCGCGAACACAGGTATCGGTTTCTACATGCAATAAAGGATGGATTAAATCCAATACCGCTTGATCATTTGCACGACACTCTAGCCCTAAAGCGCCCTGACCCACGGCAGGTAAACTCAACTCTGGGCGAATGGTATGACGGATACGCTCTGCCAAACCCAAACGTTTTAATCCAGCACTTGCCAAAATAATGGCATCGTACTGACCTACATCCAATTTAGATAAACGCGTTCCCACGTTGCCACGTAAATCGATAATCTCTAGGTCGGGTCGTTGTTTTAAAATTTGGCATTTACGGCGTAAACTAGAGGTGCCGACCTTTGCTCCTTGTGGCAATGCATCAAAACTCGCATAACTATTCGACACAAAGGCATCTAAAGGATCTTCACGCTCACAAATGACGGCCAGCGATAACCCCTCTGGCAAAGCCATTGGAACATCTTTCATCGAATGCACTGCCAAATCGGCACGACCATCCAACAAAGCGGCTTCAAGCTCTTTGACAAATAAACCTTTTCCACCAATTTTTGCCAATGGCGTATCTAAAATTTTGTCCCCTTGGGTAACAAAAGTCACCAATTCTACTGTGAGCCCCGCATGCAGTGCTTCTAAACGAGCACGAATATGTTCAGCTTGCCAAAGAGCAAGCGGGCTTTGTCGAGTAGCGATCTTCAGGGTTTTCATAAATTTTAGTATGTGCCAATAAGAATGAAACTATCTTAAACTGAATTTCCCCCATTGGAAATGTATTCAGCCTAAAGCGTCCCGTCTCATCAGCAGCAGAATCATTAAATTGGCATGCTAAAGCCTATGTAAGCGCTCTCGCAAGCCCGGTAAATGCCGTCGACTCACCGCTAGACGCTCATCTAACTCACGGCAACGCACTTGATACTGCCCAGAGTTGACCACTTCAAGCCCTTCTAAAAAGTGAACTGAAACCAAGGCATTACGGTGGATACGAATAAAGGCATCCCCAAACTCATACTCTAAGTCTTTTAAGGTTTCATCAATTAAGACACTGCCGTTTTTGTGGCGTACCGTGACATATTTTTGATCCGCCAAAAAATAGTAAATATTTTCAATGGGAACCAATTCCACACCACGATAGGTTTTCGCTGCGATTTGATGTCGCTTTACGTTAAATTCATCCATATTTTCTTTTTGTTTTATCTCGCTCATTTGAGCTTGGGTTAATTTAGTGAGATGACCAAGCACCTGTTGCAATTCCTGTTGCATCACTGGTTTTAATAAATAACCTTCAGCATGTGACTTAAATGCATCAAGTGCATGTTCATCATAAGCTGTACAAAACACCAAAGCAGGCATCGGTTCAAGTTGGCGCAAATAATGCGCACAGGTCAATCCATCCATTTCTGGCATCTGAATATCTAAAAGTACCACATCTGGTTCATATTGTTGAGTTAATTCAATTGCTTGTTGACCATGTGAGGCTGTTGCCACCACTTGATGTCCGAGCTGACTCACCAATCTAGACAAACGTTCGATTGCTAAAGGCTCATCATCACAAATTAGGATGTCCATTTATCTCCTCCCCAACAGTCACCTTGTTTATTTTTATAGGTTCACTGCGGCTTATTTATATTGATACTGCACAACAGTGGTATACATTCCCTCCCCTGCATAGGTTTGAAAGCTCACAGTTCGCCCAAAATATGCTTCTAGACGCTGCTTCACATTTTCAATAGCAATACCATGTCCTTGTCGTTTATGAATTGTTTCCTTTGTAAATGGGTTGGTTATAACGATATTAACTTGATTTTGCAATATTTCAATCAGTACACTTATCGTACTCTTAGTTAAAAATTTTTCAACACCATGAAAAATACTATTTTCAAGTAAAGGTTGTAAAGTTAAGAGTGGAATTTGTACCTGCTTACACAATTCGGCATGCTCGATTTTCCATTCAACCTGTAAACGATCTCCCAAACGAATTTGCTCAATCGCCAAATAACGCTGACACAACTCAATTTCATCACTGAGCTTGACCAGTTTTAACTCTTGGAAACTGGCTCTAAACAGACGCGATAGATTGAGCAACATCTGTTCGGCTTTATCTGGATCAATCGCGATCAAGCTAATCACATTGTTTAAACTATTAAACAAAAAATGCGGGTGGATACGGGCTTGCATCGCCTGCACCCGTGCATTCAGCTCACTGTTTTGCTGCCTAAACCATTGCTCTCTTAGGTACAAATAACGAAAACAAAAGCTGCCTAACAACAAGCCATAACCCAAATGCAAAGCCACATCATTCCATAAGATGGCTGAAGTCAAACCATTGAAACTAAAATTAGCTCCAAAGAAGATCAGTATATTAAGGCTGAGCGTGGTCACCAACACAATGATCTGTAATAGAAAAAAGCCTGACAATAAAGTCATACCGAGACTCAAATCTTGCAACTTTTTTTGTCCATATTGCATTAGCGCAGCAAAAGACAGTAAAACCCAATTGATGTAAAGCATATAGCCCAGTACATGCTCAAACACCAAGTTTGACCAAGACTGTGCCTCAGCCAAAGCCAACAGCATGGCCAACAAATTTCCCCCAACAAATAATTCCAACAAATGTGGCCATTGCACGATTTTGCTAAATAAATAAGAGATATTTGGCTTAGCCATACTGGAAGTTAAACTTTGCGCATCTTGAACTTCGGCAAGTTGTCTTGAATTTGTTATACTCATGCGAGTTCTACCGCTTTTTATCTTATTGAGCCGACATGACCACATCTTCTAATTCCTCAAATCCGTCACAAGCCCAAACTTCGGGTATGTGGGGCGGTCGTTTCTCTGAAGCTACTGATGCCTTTGTTGCTGAATTTACAGCATCTGTACAATTTGACCAACGCTTTTATAAACAAGATATTGCAGGTTCTATTGCTCATGCGACCATGCTTGCAAAAGTTGGCGTTCTGACTGAACAAGAACGCGATGACATCATCAATGGCTTAAACACCATTCAAGCTGAAATCGAAGCGGGTCAGTTCGAATGGCGTATTGACCTAGAAGATGTGCACATGAACATTGAGTCACGTTTGACTCAACGGATTGGCATCACAGGTAAAAAGCTCCACACAGGTCGTAGCCGTAATGACCAAGTGGCAACCGATATTCGCCTCTATGTCCGCGATGAGATCGATGCCATTTTAGAATTACTGAAAAAATTACAAAAAGGTATTTTGAGTATTGCTGCTCAGAACACACATACCATTATGCCGGGCTTCACCCACTTACAAACGGCACAGCCCGTGACTTTTGGTCACCACCTGTTGGCATGGTTTGAAATGTTAGTGCGTGACTCTGAGCGTCTCATTGACTGCCGTAAACGTACTAACCGCATGCCTTTGGGTTCAGCAGCACTTGCGGGTACTACTTACCCAATCGACCGCGCATTTACAGCAGAGTTCCTGGGTTTTGAAGCTGTTTCTGAAAACTCACTCGACGCAGTATCTGACCGCGACTTCGGTATTGAATTCAATGCTGCGGCTTCTCTGATCATGATGCACTTATCACGTATGTCAGAAGAACTGATTCTTTGGACGTCTGCACAGTTTAAGTTTGTAAACATTCCAGACCGTTTCTGCACTGGCTCGTCAATCATGCCACAAAAGAAAAATCCAGATGTTCCAGAGTTAGTACGCGGTAAAACAGGTCGTGTCTATGGCGATTTGATGAGCTTATTAACACTCATGAAAGGTCAACCGTTAGCGTATAACAAAGACAACCAAGAAGACAAAGAGCCTTTGTTTGATGCGATTGATACCGTGCGTGGCTCGCTCATGGCTTTTGCAGACATGATTCCTGCGTTGGTTCCAAACATTGACATCATGCGTGAAGCAGCGCTGCGTGGTTTCTCAACGGCAACTGACTTGGCTGATTACCTTGTAAAAAATGGCGTGGCTTTCCGTGATGCACATGAAATTGTGGGTAAAGCCGTTGCTTTAGGTGTACAAGAATCAAAAGATCTTTCTGAATTAACTTTAGAACAACTTCAACAGTTCTCTGACTTAATTCAAGCGGATGTATTTGAAAAAGCACTAACCCTTGAAGCGTCAGTCAATGCACGTAACCACATTGGTGGAACTGCACCTGCGCAAGTCGAAGCTGCCATTGAACGTGCCCATGCGCGTTTAGAAAAACTTTATGCTCAATAAGGACGTCTAGATATGACTCGACAAGTTTTTTGCCGTAAATATCAAACAAAAATGGAAGGTTTAGACTTCGCACCTTTCCCTGGCGCAAAAGGCCAAGAACTTTTTGAAAGCATCTCCAAGCAGGCTTGGGGAGAATGGTTAAAGCACCAAACCACTTTAATCAATGAAAAACGCCTAAATGTGTTTGAACCCGATGCGAAAAAGTTTCTTGAAGAACAACGTGAGAAGTTCTTTAACAATGATGAAAGCTTAGAAAAAGCTGAAGGCCTAAAGCCTGAGGCGTGATAAAGCGGAGCACTACTCCGCCACGCTGCAAGAGGAAAAGCTATGCTTGGCGTGACCAATATAGAGTATTGCTCTGAAAATTATCTAAAGTAAGCGAAGCACGTAGTTGCACATTTGAAAGCCCCAACATCGGGGCTTTTCTTTTTATTCGTACAATGTTCTATCCAAGCACAGGGATGACCCCCAAAATAGATGACATATTGATGACCCAGTTACGTTATAAAGCAGCTATTTGTATCTAAATAATTAAGTGTAAACATAGCGCTACACAACCATTGCAAAACTCAACATTACACTACAAGAACCTACATGACGCAGAAAAGCATCTTTCCTATAATTGCATTCAAGGATAGAGGGAAACCTCTTATCTATAACGATAAATATCCCCGATTTTAGTCTCAGATTTCCCCCAAAGTCTGAGATTTTTTTTATTCAAAAATGAAGAAACCATTAAAAAGCACAACCGAAGTTGTGCTTCAAAAATAAGATATGCTTTTTATTTTTGGATATGTTTTTCAACTTCTTCAAAACTGGTATGACGCACATCTAAACCTTTCACCATGTAAATCACTTGCTCAGAGATATTACGCGCATGATCGCCAATCCGTTCTAATGAACGCAATACCCACATCACATTAATCACACGGGCAATATGACGCGGGTCTTCAATCATATAAGTCATCAAAGTACGCGTTGCAGATTGATATTCACGGTCAATATCAGCATCGGCCATCATCACACGTAGCGCTTGTTCTGCATCTAAGCGTGCAAAAGCGTCTAGGGCATCATGAATCATGACACGGACTTGGTTACCAATATGACGCGTTTCCATATAACCGCGAGGAGATTCGCCATCTTCACATAAGCTTTGCGCAATACGAGCAATTTTCGCCGCTTCATCACCAATACGCTCTAGGTCGGTATTGGCTTTCGACATCGCAATTACCATACGCAAATCAATCGCAGCAGGATGACGACGCGCCAAAATCAAGGTCAAGGCTTCATCAATTTCACGTTCGAGCTGATTCACCGCATTATCTTTAAACTGAACATCGACCGCTAAGTTGGCATCGGTGTCGAGTAGCGCATGAATTGCATTTGCCACTTGTTGCTCTACCAAACCACCCATGGTCATAAATTTGGTGTTCACATCCTGCAAATCTTCATTGAACTGCGAAGAAATGTGATGGTTTAAAACAGGACTATTTGGCAAAGGACGTACTCCACAGCAACATCATGAGGGACTAAAGATTGAGCGATATTAAAGCATAGCAATTGTGAAGATTTGATGACAAGACCCTTTTATAAGCGTGCTTTGTCCACCAACCATGCATTCATTTCTTGAATATCTTGTTCAGTCAACTTACCCACAGATGCCTTTAAATGCAAGACATTGATCAGATAGTCATACTTAGCATTGACATAATCTTGCTTGGCCGAAAAGGCATTGCGCTGTGCCAGTAAAACATCGACCATGGTTTTTAAGCCCTCTTGATACTGCGCTTGTGAGGCACGAGAGACGAGGCTGGATGATTCCATGGCAGCTTTACGTGCTTGCAACTTGGCTTGGTCTGTTTCCACTTGTAAATAAGACTTTTTCACCTCGGTATTGGCTTTACGGATGGCGGCATCCAATTCAGCTTCAGATTTTTTGACGTTGACGGCAGCTTTTTGAATCGACTTCTTGGTTCGTCCCCCCGTATAGACATTCCAATTCATCTCAATACCAATCTGATCAAAGTTGCCTTTGGCCGACATAATATTCTCAGGCGTCTGCTCACTATAACCATAGCTTCCCACAGCTTCAATTTGCGGATACAACGCAGCTTGTTCAACCCTTTTTTGATCTTCAGCATAGCGCTGCTGTAAACGTGCCTGCTGAATACCTAGGTTCTGTGCGAGAGCTAAATTAGTCCATGCCGAAAGTTCTGCAGGATAAGGCTTTTGAAACTGAAAGTCTTCACGCAGTACTGCCAAGTTTTCTTGATAAGGCCCGATAATTTGCGCCAGTTGTTCCTGCGCCAAGACCAGTTGTACATGAGTCGCAATGCGGTTAGCCTGTGCGCTTTGGTACTGTGCATTGGCTTCACTCACATCACTTTTTGCCACTAAACCTTCTCTGAGTTTGGCATTCATCATATTCAGTTGTTCAAGTAAGGCTTGTTCTTCTTGTAAATTAGCTGCGGTTAAACTTTGTTGGCGCAGTACATTAAAATAGGCTTCCGTCACGTCTAAAATGTGTTGCTGTCGCTGTAGCTGTAAATTGACTTCACTTAAACTGAGGGAGGTCTTGACTTGTTTCAATCCTTCCCACGCATCCCAACGAAAAAGGGGTTGGCGCGCCGTAATCGCCACTTGTTTGGTGGTGGTCGCATCGGGCATGGAAAGAACCGAACTCACTTGCCCAATGGGTTGATTTTTTCGAGTCACATTGCCAGACAGACTAATGGTAGGTAGTAAGTTGCCTTGAGCAATGCCTAAATTGAGTTGATCTGCTTCATATTGGAGTAAATTGGCTTGCCAGTTGGGATCATTGACTTTGGCGCGTTGTAAAGCGTCGACCAAATCCAAGGCATGACTCCACGGCGCGAAAAACAAAACACAGCTGGCTAGGACACATTTAATCTTCATTTTTTTTGGTCCACCTTTTCACCTCACTGGCCTCGTTCTGAGCAACGATATACTAAAACGAGTTGTCATTATTTTCGTATATTTTTTATTGCACTGGTTACAATAGCACCCAATAATTTGTTCATTATGAAGTAAATATTGAATAGTGTCACAGCCGGTTCAACAAAATCATTCACAATACTACACATTAAAAATTCCATCCCCCCTATAAAATGAGGTACGGAGAAAAGGAGTTTCTCTACTGTGTAGTCGCTGAACTGAGTTTTTGATCGAGTCGCTGTGAATCATTCTTCTTTATTTTCGCTTAAACCTTACGTACTGATTTTCATGTGCGCGCTGTTGGCTGCCTGTCAAAAACCTGAACCTGTCAGCTTTCAAGAGCCCGCACAAATTGAAGCGTCTTCAACTCAAACCTTAGACTTAACCGACTTGTGCCAAAAAATTGACAAAAACATGTCAGAAATAGGTGCGCAGCGTACGACTTTTGCTTTAGAGCAAATCAATCAAGATCTTAAGCTGTGTTTGCCTTTACTCGGTTTTCCACAACAAAAGCATTTATTGGGTTTATCCAATAAAATGTACCATGACTTTTTATCGGTCGAACGTACGCCGCAACAGCAGCGCGCTTTTGAAAGTTATGCTCTAGAAATGGCGCAACATCCGACCATTCAACAAAGTCTTTTTGAGCAACTCACCATTCGCGACCAATACCTCATCAAACACCAAGGACAGTCTTATGTCGAGTTGTTTGATGCAGGCGAAGGACAAGTGCATTACCGCCGTAGCCCTGAATATTTAGCCAAAATTTTTGCGCCTTATCTACCCGTCGCAGAGCAAGAGTTTATTGAACATCTGGCGACACAAAATCAATACCCTGCCGTGATTGGGAGTCAGGTCAAAATTGATGCCAAAGAAATTGCGGATCGTGCGTTGTATTGGGAAAGCTATTTACAGCAATATCCGAAAAGTAGCTACCACCAAGATGCACGTCATCTATTAAATCTATACTGCACCCTCTTGTTTATCGGACTGGATACTCAACGCGTTTACGATGGCTATACCGTACAAAGCAATTATTTGGAAGAAATTGAGCGCCTTGCCGCATTAAAAAATTCAATAGTGACGGATCAAGCGCGTTTATTTTTAAAGTTCGTGGCGCTCAGCCCTGAACAAAGAGCAGCGCAAATCATCTTGCCTGCTTCCGCTCATGCGCAGCGCCTAGGTGCAGATCAACTCTTACAAAGACAATTAGCGCATTTTATCCAATTGCGCATGGTCCAACCCGATCAAGGCAAAGACTGCTTAAGCGATGCCATTTGCTTAGAACGTTGAACATATATCCTTTCACACTTTGAATAAAAAGGTCGCTGTTTTTAACAACATTGCATGTTAAGATGATGCATCGCTTGACGGAGCGCGAGTAATTGCTCGCTGAGATCAGCTAAGACTTTTCAATAAAGTTTTGAAGCTGAGTACCGTTGAACCTGATCAGGTTAAGACCTGCGTAGGAATCAAGCCATCTAAAAACTGAACGCCTTTCATTGAACTATTTCCAGTAGAAATACATCCGTTGCATTTGTATCATCAAATTAACAACACACAGAAATAGCTTCAATTGCTATCGTTTTTGGTCGTGCTTGATTCGTTGATGTCATTCATAAGGATCATTGCAATGAACCAGTTAACGAATCTTTCCGCTGAAATTTCAGCACAACATGAACAAGATGCCAAAGATCTGACCCGTATCTTGCCTGCCTCTAAAAAAGTCTATATCCAAGGTTCTCGCCCAGACATTCAAGTCCCCATGCGTGAGATTGAACTGACTGAAACCCCAACAGGCTTAGGCGGTGAGTACAATCCACCAGTAATGGTGTATGACACCTCGGGCGTGTATACCGATACCAATGTCAGTATTGATCTGAACAAAGGTCTACCGAATGTCCGTGAAAGCTGGATTGAAGAGCGCAACGATACCGAAATGTTAGACAGCCTCAGTTCAAGCTTTGGCCAAGAGCGTTTACGGGATATTCGTACCGCTAATATCCGCTTTGCCCATATTCAAAAACCACGTCGTGCCAAAGCAGGCCACAATGTCACGCAGATGCATTATGCCAAACAAGGCATCATTACTCCTGAAATGGAATACATCGCTATTCGTGAAAATCAGCGTCAACGTGAAGGAGTCGATGCACGTCAGCACGCGGGGCAAAACTTTGGTGCGCATAACTTGATGGAAATCACGCCTGAGTTTGTACGTAAAGAAGTGGCTGAAGGGCGTGCCATCATTCCTGCCAATATTAACCACCCTGAAATCGAACCCATGATCATTGGCCGAAACTTCTTGGTAAAAATCAATGCCAATATTGGTAACTCGGCTCTCGGCTCTTCAATCGATGAAGAAGTCGCAAAAATGACGTGGGCAACTCGTTGGGGTGCAGACACCATCATGGACCTTTCCACAGGGAAGAACATCCATGAAACCCGTGAGTGGATTATCCGTAACTCACCTGTTCCGATTGGTACTGTACCGATCTATCAAGCTTTAGAAAAAGTCGATGGGGTGGCGGAAGACTTGACATGGGAAATCTTCAAAGACACGCTGATCGAACAAGCTGAGCAAGGCGTAGACTATTTCACCATTCATGCGGGTGTCTTATTACGTTATGTTCCAATGACGGCGAATCGTCTCACTGGTATCGTGTCTCGTGGCGGTTCGATCATGGCGCAGTGGTGTTTGGCTCATCATCAAGAGAACTTCCTCTATACGCATTTCGATGAAATCTGCGAAATCATGAAAGCCTATGATGTGTCATTCAGCCTCGGCGATGGCCTACGTCCGGGGTGTATCCAAGATGCCAATGACGAAGCACAGTTCTCTGAATTACGCACTTTAGGTGAGTTGACCCATCGTGCATGGAAACATGATGTGCAAGTGATGATTGAAGGTCCAGGGCATGTCCCAATGCATATGATCAAAGAAAATATGGATCTACAACTTGAAGTCTGCCAAGAAGCGCCCTTCTACACTTTAGGGCCATTGACCACCGATATTGCCCCAGGTTATGACCATATTACTTCTGCGATTGGTGCGGCGATGATTGGTTGGTATGGGACTGCCATGCTGTGTTATGTCACCCCTAAAGAACACTTGGGCCTGCCGAACAAGAAAGACGTCAAAGATGGCATCATCACCTATAAAATTGCAGCACATGCAGCAGATTTGGCCAAAGGTCATCCGGGTGCGCAAGTCCGTGATAATGCCCTATCTAAAGCACGTTTTGAATTCCGCTGGGAAGATCAGTTTAATCTCAGCCTTGATCCAGACACGGCGCGTAACATGCATGATGAAACCATGCCGAAGGAAGCGCACAAATCTGCGCACTTCTGTTCAATGTGTGGTCCCAAGTTTTGCTCGATGAAAATCACCCAAAACGTGCGTGATTATGCACAAAATCAGCAAAACGCTACACTGAATAAAATTCAGCAAGAAGAGGTTGAAAACGGTCTCGATAGCATGAAAAAACAATTCCATGCAACCGGACAAAACTTGTACCAAAAAGTGTAAGTTGATAAAAAACCTTTTGTAATCATGCGATTCTCAGTTAGGATGAAATGATAAATTTCATCCTGATTGCGCTTTATGAACATAATTAAGCAAGCTACATATCACAGTGAAGATGTCCAAATTGTAGACAGGGCCTTTGTTTTTCAGGGTTTTGTTCAAGTAGAAAAAGTAAATTTACGTCATCGCCTGTTTAATCAAACTGAGTACACCGCTGTGATTTCACGTGAGCTCATTCAGCGTCCTGAAGCTGCGGGTGTCTTGATTTATGATGATGCACAAAAAAAATTTGCCTTGATTGAACAATTTCGTATTGGTGCTATGGATGATCAAGATTCAGCTTGGCAATTGGAGATTATTGCGGGAGTACTCGATGGTGATGAATCACCAGAAAGCTGTATTCGCCGTGAAGCATTAGAAGAATCAGGCTGTCAGATTGAACACTTACAGCATCTGTTTAGCTTTTACCCTTCTGCAGGTGCCTGTGCGGAACTGTTTCATCTGTATAGTGCTGCGGCCGATTTACCCGAACAAGGTGGTGTATTTGGTATGCCCGATGAAGGTGAAAATATTTTATTACACCTGATTGATTATGCGCAGATCGATACATTACTTTCCAATGGTCGGCTCAGAAATGCGCCTGTCATAATGGCCTTGCAATGGCTACAACAACAGATTAAAACGACAAGGAATGTCTAAGGGGTCAGGCATGACTTTAAATAATGAGAAAAATTGGACCATTATCCAAATTTCAGATACGCACTTGATGGATCAAGATCATCTGGAGTTTGTACGTATGAATCCAGAGCAAAGCTTTCATCATGTGATGCAACACATTGTGGAACGTCATCCACAAATTGATGCCTTCGTCCATACGGGCGACTTGGCACAAGTACCTGTGCCTCGAACCTATCAACGCTATTTAGACTTTATGCAGAGTTTAAAGACGCCGTTTTATCAGGTTCCGGGCAATCATGACAATGCCGAACACTTCCCTTTTCATCAGCAGCAAAACAAAGTTCATGTGATTCACTTTGGCCCTTGGAGCGTAGTTTTACTCAATAGTGCTGTCAAAGGTAAAATCGATGGCTGGGTCGATGAAGCACAATTGAACCAACTGGAACAGATCCTACAAGAATTTGCCCAGCAACACATTGTGATTGCCTGTCATCATCATCCTTTTGAAATGCAGTCAAAATGGATTGATCAACATAAACTCAAGAACACCCAAGACCTCACTGCGGTTCTTGCGAAATACCACAATGTCAAAATTGTGCTGTCGGGACATGTCCATCAAGAATCATGGCGTGAATGGCATGGTATTCAGTTTTACTCGACGCCATCTACCAGTGTCCAATTTAAGCCTTTAAGTGATCATTTTACCTTAGATGAGCAAGCACCGGGTTATCGTATTTTACAATTAAACGCAGACGGCAGCCATGAAACCCACATAGAACGTGTCTTACACGCACAGCAAAAAATAAATGTTGAAATTTCAGGTTATTAACTTTTCATTTTTATCGTTTTCAATTACCTTAGTTGCTCTTACGAAAAAGTGATCAATTTAATCCAAACATCAAAGACTATCAAAATACTTAAAAAGTCTATATGATGACGACCCCCGAGGGTGAATCTCCTCGAGGGTGGATAAAAACACTTGCATATCACCATATTTTTTGCGTATTAAAGATACGTATATGATGAGGATTGCCCTAAATGGCGAATGACAACCAAAATACTGTCTTAGACGAACAAACTGATGTTGTAGATGAAAAATCTACAAAACGTGTGCGCAAAACTAAGCCTAAAGCGACTGACGGTGGTTCTACTGCAAGCTTATTTGGTATTGAACCTTATCAGCCGAAAAAAAATGAAGAATACATGTCTGAAGGTCAGCTTGAGCACTTCCGCCAAATTTTGTTGGCATGGAAAGCAGAGTTGATGTCAGAAGTTGACCGCACACTCAACACCATGCAAGACGAAAACACCGCTTTGCCTGATGTGAATGACCGCGCGACACAAGAAGAAGAGTTTGCAATTGAACTACGTACACGTGACCGTGAACGTAAACTCATCCGCAAAATCGAACAATCAATTGAAGCGATTAAAAACGATGACTATGGTTTCTGTGAAACCTGTGGTATCGAAATTGGTCTGCGCCGTTTAGAGGCTCGTCCAACTGCGACTTTATGTATTGACTGCAAAACACTGGCAGAAATCAAAGAGAAGCAAAATAACGGTTAATCATGTTATTCAATAATCCTCCCCCAACCCCTCCTTTACATAAGGAGGGGGACAACAGGATGGCTTATGTGGGTCGGTTTGCGCCATCGCCAACCGGCCCTTTGCATTTTGGTTCACTCATCACAGCCGTTGCCAGTTATTGCGAAGCTAAAGCACATCAAGGCACATGGTTGGTTCGTATTGAAGATACCGATATCCCGCGTATTTACCCCGGCAGTGAAAGCCATATCTTGCATTGTATCGAGGCTTTCGGCTTTCAGCCCGATGCGGAGATCATTTTCCAAAAAGATCGTCTCGACCTATATGAAGACGTGATTCAACAACTGCATCAACTCAAACTGGTCTATGCTTGTCAGTGCACCCGCAAAATGCTCGGTTCTAACCACATTTATGCAGGCACCTGCCGTGACCTTGCTCTGCCTTTTGAGCAACAAGCCATTCGCGTCAAAGTGGAAGATGTCGAGATTTGTTTTGATGATGCTCTGCAAGGCAGACACTGCTCACAACTGGCACATGAGCTCGGTGACTTTGTACTGAAACGCCGCGATGGCATTATCAACTATCAATTAGCGGTAGTGGTAGATGACTACCTACAAGGCATCACCCATGTGGTTCGTGGTGCAGATCTATTGGATAATACCGAGCGCCAAATTTATTTAGGTCAGCTCCTAAATTACCCGCGCCTTAGCTATATGCACCTGCCTTTGGCCATGAATGATCAAGGGCAAAAGTTGTCTAAACAAAACATGGCACAGGCACTGGATCTTAACCAAGCACCTGCACTACTCGCTCAAGCGATACATGCTCTAAATCAGCCAATTGTCGAGCTAGGCCACCCTGAACGAATGTTGCAACAAGCCATTGCACAATGGGATGTTTCACTGATTCCGCACCGTACCACCCTGCGTGGTATCTATTTATAGCAAAACCATTACAGCAGAAACTCAATGCTAGGTATAGCGCGCAACTTTTCAATTGAAGCAAATTCAAAAAATTAGATTATTACAGTCACATTCATCATGAAAGAATGATGGATAAATACGCTGATGAGAAACACAATTTAGGAAGGACTCAAACGCTATCCGCATAACGAAAATACGTTTCGTCTGCGGAAAGCGTGATGAAAGAAGAACCCGCTTAGAAGCTGGATTCTTCTTTGGTTGGATTGGCACTTTGTGTTGTTGCATCAATTTTCAAAATCAAACTGATCATCACTGCGCACATAATCAGTGATGAACCGCCATAACTAATGAAAGGTAGCGTCAAACCTTTGGTTGGCAGCATCCCCATATTCATACCTGCGTTTACCAAAATTTGCAGTAAGAAAATAATCGATACCCCATAAGCCAAATAACCCGCACGCAAGTACTGATTTTTCAAGGCACGATGACCGACTTTGATACAGCACAGCAACATGGTAAAGGACAGAATTAAGACCGTAGTGATCCCGAAAAAGCCAAACTCTTCGCCTAAAATGGCCAACATGAAGTCGGTATGCGCTTCAGGCAAGTAGGCCATTTTCTGTACACTGTGGCCAAGTCCTACACCAAACCATTCACCACGCCCAAAGGCCATCAAGGCATTGGAAAGCTGGTAACCAGTGCCTAGCGGATCTTCCCAAGGGTTTGAGAAAGACATTAGACGTTCAAAACGGTAAGGCTCAAACACAATCAAAAAGACAAAGGCCGCAAAAATTGCACCAAAAGCCATACCAAACTGAATCAACGGCGCGCCAGCAAGGAAGAAGATACCGAGCATCATCAAACTAATCACCACGGTTGCACCCAAGTCGGGCTCCGCAATAATCAAACCCACCGTCAACAGCATAATAATACCGAGACGGATCAAACCTTTGATGTTATTTCTTACTTCTTCGGCACGGCGTACCACATAGTCCGCTGTGAAAATCGCCATCATCACTTTGGCGACCTCAGAAGCCTGTAACGTAAAGCCCGCAACACGAATCCAGCGGGTCGAACCATTGACCTCCGTACCGACAACCAATACGGCGGCCAGCAGTAAGATGGTCAAAATCCACAGCGGAAAGGTGTTGTTGAACCAAACATTGAGTGGAACTCGGTATACCGCATAGGCCAAAACACCAGCCACCGCGATTGAAATCCCGTGACGAAGGACATAGTGAAATGAATTCTCATGAAGGCGTTCAGCATAAGGCATCGACGCAGATGCGACCATGATCGAACCTAAACACAACAACGCAACGACGCAAAAGATCAACACATTACGCGGTGTCACTTCGCTGGGTACACGCGGCGCCCAACGGCTATAAAACTGATTCATTTTATTGATCGTTGTCTGAGCAAACTCAGCCATCTCAATTTCCTTATTATTTTTTAGTGGAGTTTTTGCACACAAGCGACAAACTGATGTCCGCGCTGTGGGTAACCACTGAACATATCAAAACTTGCACATGCGGGTGACAATAACACGACATCATGGGCTTGGGTATGGGCTTGGCAAAGTGCAACCGCCTGCTCTAAAGTCTCAGCATGCAGCAAGGTCGTTGTTCCTGCCACGGCTTGTTCAATCAACGCCGCATCTTCACCAATCAACACAGCCACTTTCACGTATTTGCTCAAAGCCTCACGTAAAGCGCTAAAATCTTGTCCTTTGCCTTGACCACCTAAAATGATCGCGACTTTGCCGCCTTTGGCTTCAATCGCAGCACCTAGACCATCAATTGCAGCCAGTGTTGCGCCTACATTGGTGCCCTTAGAGTCATTATAGTAACGAACCCCCTCAACGTCTTTCACAAACTCACAGCGATGCTCTAAGCCTTTAAAGCTTTTTAAAGTTTCAAGCATAGACTCTAGTGGTAAGTTGATTGCCTCGCCCAAAGCCAAACAGGCCAAAGCATTGGCCACATTGTGTGTGCCTTGAATATACATCTCTGCACTGTTCAATAAACGTGTGCGGCCACGAGCCAACCAGATCGTACCGTCGTCATCTCTTAATACACCGTACTGATTCATATCAGGCGCATTTAAACCAAAGCTTTGCATTGGCGTAGCATCAGGGACCAAAGGACGAGTAAGTGAGTCATCACGGTTATGAACGACTTTTTTCACACCTTGGAAAATGCGATGCTTCGCGGTGTGATAGCCCATCATATCGCCATGACGGTCAAGATGGTCTTCACTCATATTCAGCACCACCGCAACTTCAGCTTGTAAATTTGAAGTGGTTTCTAACTGAAAGCTGGATAGTTCTAAAATGTATAAATCTGGCTCATCTTTGGTTAAATCCAACGCTGGGCGACCAAGGTTCCCGCCTACCGCGACTTTCACGCCTGCATGTTCAGCCATCAGACCAATCAAGGTTGTCACGGTACTTTTTGCATTCGACCCAGTAATGGCCATAATTGGCTTATCTGTTGCACGGCGTAGGATTTGAATTTCACTCACCACGGGAATGCCTTTGGCAATCGCAGCTTGAATTTCAGGTAATTTCGGATCGAGCCCAGGGCTAATAATGATTTCTTCAGCAGACAACAACAGTTCTGCATCAAACTGACCAAAACGGGTTTGTACCTCTGCTGGAATTTGGTCATGACCAGGCGGGGTCGATCGAGAGTCTGTTACTGCAACGCGGTAGCCTTGGTTATGTAAAAAATTGACCGCTGCAACACCAGAAATGCCGAGCCCTGCAACGACCTTAAGTCCACCACGTTGTATTAACATTTTCGCCCCATGCTTGGTCTGAGATTTATCTGCGGAAATGTTAGCACTTTGCTGTTTTGAATGCTTTTTCTGTTTTGACTTTCCTGCACTTTTTTTGTGTCAGTGCGTAAAAAAGCCGTCCCTCTTGGACGGCTTTTTTATTTGTGAGCAAAAATCGTTTTATTTCCACTTCACCGCTTGAACTTCAGGCTTTTTCGCATTGCTGTCTTCTGTTGCTGGGCAGGCACAGTTTCCGCCACACCCGCCAGCCATTGACGGCTTTAACCACATCGCTAAACGGGTCCAACCGCGAGCCTCACACAGCGCAGACAAAGACATGAAAACTGAACCCGATGTCTTAGGAAATACTTTCTTAAATACCACCACTGCACTCCAGATCACTAGAGCAGCAACAATTAGAATTTCAATCATCTCAATCTCCTCGCCTATTTACGCCGATTAGCCCAAATAGTGCGTTGCAATTTGATAGGTCAGGAATGACATTAAATAAGCCAAACCAAACAAGTAAATGGTCATAAAACTCACGGTTTTCCATGAACCTGTTTCACGTTTGACCGTCGCCAAAGTCGCCAAACAATGCGGCGCATAAATAAACCACACCAATAAAGACAGACCTGTCGCTACCGACCAGCCGAGCTCACCGCCACTACTGATGAGCGAAGCCAAACCTTGTGACATGGCATCTTCATCAACAGCGGATAAGGCATATACCGTACCTAAAGCCGCCACCACTACTTCACGAGCAGCCATGGCTGGAATCAAGGCAATACAAATCTGCCAGTTGAAGCCCAGCGGTGCAAAAATTGGTTGCAGTAAATGACCTAGCATCCCGGCAAATGAATAATCAATTTCAGGTAAAGTCGCGCCTTCAGGAGCTTGCGGGAAGGTACATAAGAACCACAGCAAAATAGACAACGCGAAAATGATGCCACCCACGCGACGCAAGAAGATCTTGGCACGGTCAAGTAAACCAATCCAAATATTCTTTAAGTCAGGGAAACGATAGCTTGGCAACTCCATCATCAACATATGTTGTGACTTATCTTTCTGGAAGAACTTCAGAACGAAAGATACACACAGTGCACTCGCAATCCCGGCCATATATAATGCAAACAACACCAAACCTTGCAGATTGAATAGGCCCCAAACGGTTTGTTCAGGAATAAAAGCGGCAATTAACAAGGCATATACAGGTAAACGTGCAGAACACGTCATCAGCGGTGCAACAAAAATCGTGGTCAAACGGTCACGCGGATCACCAATGGTACGCGATGCCATGATGCCCGGAATTGCGCAGGCAAAGCTTGATAACAATGGAATAAAGGCACGCCCAGAAAGACCTGCTTTAAACATCAGTTTATCCAGCAAAAACGCGGCACGCGGTAAATAACCCGACTCTTCCAACACCAAGATAAAGAAGAACAAAATTAAAATCTGCGGTAAGAACACCACCACACCACCCGCACCCGCAATAACTCCGTCCACCACCAAGCTATTAAGCAAAGGTTGGCTAATCACGCCACCAGCAGTTTCACCGAGCCAACCGAAGAAAGTTTCAATCCCATCCATAAACGGCGCAGCCCAAGCAAAAACGGCTTGGAAGACAATAAACATCATGACGGCAAGGCTAACTAAACCCAAAACTGGATGTAGGAAAATCTTATCTAGAAAATCAGTTCGCTTGTCTTCTTCATCGACGTACTGCACAGCGTCATGTAATAAATTTTCTACTTTCTCATGTGCAGTGTCGCCTTTTAAACCCGTCAGCTCGGTATAAGGCACGGCATATTTGCCCTGCTCTAAAGCGCTAAGCAGGCTTTCAATACCCGAGTTACGCACCGCAACCGTTTCAACGATCGGCACACCCAAGCGCTCAGAAAGCTTTTGGGTATTGATTTGCATGCCACGGCGACGTGCTTCATCCATCATGTTTAAAACGATTAACATTGGACGGCCCAATGCAATCAGTTCAATCACTAAACCAAGGTGAAGTTTGAGGTTGGTTGCATCAACCACACATAAGAAAGCATCTTGCTGATCTTCGTCTGCAATTTTCCCCATCACCACATCGCGGGTAATCATTTCATCAGGGCTGGTCGCATCTAAGCTATACGTCCCTGGCAAATCCAGAACGCGAACCGCTTGACCAGAAGGAAGAGTAAATTGACCAACTTTACGCTCAACCGTTACACCCGCATAGTTACCTACTTTTTGGCGTGTTCCAGTGAGATGGTTAAATAACGAAGTTTTACCGCAGTTTGGATTACCTACAAGGGCAACACGCAAGGCATCACTCATCTAGGTGCTCCTTCGACTTGAATTTCAATTTTTTCAGCTTCAACTTTTCTTAAGGCGAAACGTGTAAAACCCACTTGGATTAAAATTGGATCGCCACCAAAAACACCTTTGGTAATCACCTGTACTTTTGTACCTGCGACAAAGCCTAATGTTTCAAGACGACTAGCCACCAAATCAGTCTGAGCTTCGCCATCCAAAGTATGATTCACTTTGTTAATGATGGCAGTTTGTTTGACTTTTAAATCAGATAAACGCACCGCATCCAACCCTTTAATATTTTGAACAGTATACAAACAAATGAGAATAATTACCAAATCAGATTCGATAATGATTCGCATCTGTTATAACACATCGACAAGCGAGAATGATTACACTACATTGAATAAAACCCCTATTCCTTGTTTTTGTCTTTCCGTGATGATGTGCTTGAGAGTTTTATGTTAAATAAAAAACCGCGTGTGCCTGCGCCTGTTCAAATCCCAACTCAGCTCAGTTTTTTACATGGCTTTAAAGATTATCTCATTGCACAAACCGTCAGCCCGCACACCCGAAATGCTTATCTCTCTGACTTATTGCAGTGCAGCGAGTGTAGTCTGGTGAGCATGCCCGAATGGAGCAGTGACGATGTCGCCGATGTTCTGCTGACCCTCACAAAGCAAGGTAAAAGCCCGCGCTCCATTGCGCGCTGTCTGTCTGCTCTGCGTTCTTTTTTTAAGTTTCTACGGGAACAAAAACTGCGTTCAGACAACCCTGTCGCGCTGCATAAAACACCCAAAATTGGCCGTGCACTGCCTAAAGACTTGTCTGAGCAAGACGTGGATGCCTTAATTCAAGCCCCCGATATTGAAACCGCTCTTGGACTCCGTGATCGTGCCATGTTTGAAGTGTTATATGCCTGTGGTTTACGTGTATCTGAGCTACTGAACCTACGCCTAGACTTAATCAATTTAAAACAAGGCTATTTAAGAATTACGGGTAAGGGCAATAAAGAGAGACTGGTGCCTTTAGGGCAAATAGCCGTGGAATGGGTCGAAAAATACTTAATTGAGTCCCGTCCGCAATTATATAAATCTGCAACTGACTATCTATTTTTAACTCAACATGGCGGCATTATGAGTCGGCAAAACTTTTGGTATGCCATTAAACGCTATGCCTTACAAGCAGGGATTCAGGCTGAACTGTCTCCACACACCTTACGACATGCTTTTGCAACGCATTTACTCAATCACGGTGCCGACTTGCGTGTGGTACAAATGTTATTGGGACATAGTGATCTGTCCACGACGCAAATTTATACCCATGTCGCACAAGTGCGTATGCAACAACTGCATGCCAGCCATCACCCTAGGGCTTAAGGTCTTGATCATCCATAACTTAAGGCTGTTTTTAGCACGAAGACTACGAAGTATTACCGAGTCCTGTACTTTTTTTGCTATGCTTGGCGCTCTGTTTTTATAAAGTCAAAAGAAAAAGGGTTATCTATGTTATTTACCCGTAAACCATTGTTCATTGCCTGTGCCATTGCTTCAAGTGTTCTATTTACAGCATGTTCAAATAACACCGAAGAAAAAAAACAAGACTCTTTAACGGCAAGCGCGCCAGCCACAGGTGAAGCGTCAACTTTGACTGAACGTAATGCAAAGCAACGTTTAATTGACACTCTTCAAAAGCATTTCAAAACAGCCAATATCAATGCCAAAATCATCGATATCAAAACCACTGAAGTGCCAAACTTATTTTGGGTCAATCTTGAAGGGATGAGCTCGGTTTATACCACGGCAGATGGTAAATATATTATCCAAGGTGATGTGATTCGCTTGGGCGATAAAACCCTCCACAACGTCAGCGACAACCTGCAAGCTGAAGCCAACAAAAAACTTCTAGCTGGACTCAAAACTGAAGATCTGCTGGTTTATAAAGCCAAAGGCAAGACCAAACATGTGGTTTATGTCTTTACCGATGCCAGCTGCCCTTACTGCCATAAACTGCACGAACACATCCCTGAAATCACAGCTCAAGGCATTGAAGTGCGTTACATTGCATGGCCGCGTGGCGAACAGTTCATGCCAGCCATGGAAAGTGTGTGGTGTAGCGCAGACCGTCAAGCTGCCTTTGATCAAGCGATTTCAGGTGCTCAACTTCCACCGGCGACCTGTAAAAACCCAGTGCGAGATCAATACCAGTTGGGTCTGAACATGGGCGTAAATGGGACACCTGCGATCTACAATGAAGATGGTGAATATCTCGGTGGCTATTTGGCCCCAAGTGAATTATTAAATCGCCTTAAATAACTAATTTTTATTTGTTATTTAACTAATATTTATAGTTGAACATAAAATGATTTCTTTCCTAGAGTCTCACAGTTTTTTTAGCTATGATCTAGGCTTGGTTCAATATATATAAGTAAATTGGAGTGTGACGTGAAACCAGTTCGTCTGGCAATCCTCGGTCTTGGTACTGTGGGTGGTGGTGCCCTTAAACTACTAAAAGAAAATGCTGCTGAGATTAAACGTCGCACCGGTCGTGAAATTCAAATTACCTATGTCGGCACACGCCGCCCTCGTCCAGACTTAGATTTAGGCGATGAGGTCAAGCAAAGTGCTGACTTACTCGACATTGTGCGTCAGCCTGATGTCGATGTTGTGGTTGAAGTGATGGGTGGCATCCATCCTGCATATGAAGTGATTAAAGAAGCCATTTTGCATGGCAAACAAGTCGTCACCGCGAACAAAGCTTTACTTGCTGAACATGGTAATGAGCTGTTCAAACTGGCGGATGACAATGCCGTGCAAATCGCCTATGAAGCTGCGGTTGCAGGGGGCATTCCCATCATTAAAGTGATGCGCGAAGGTCTAGCGGCAAACAAGATTAATTGGTTAGCGGGTATCATCAATGGTACAGGCAACTTTATTCTGACTGAAATGCGTGAAAAAGGTCGTGCCTTTGCCGACGTATTAAAAGAAGCACAAGAACTGGGTTATGCCGAAGCTGATCCAACTTTTGATGTCGAAGGCATTGATGCTGCACATAAACTCACGATTTTAGCATCGTGTGCTTTTGGTATTCCGCTACAGTTTGACAAAGTCTATACCGAAGGCATCAGTAAAATCACAGCACAAGATGTGAAGTATGCTGAAGAGCTGGGTTTCCGTATTAAGCACTTGGGGATTGCGCGTCGCGCAGCGAATGGCATCGAACTTCGTGTTCACCCAACCTTGATCCCTGCGGAAGAACTGATTGCCAATGTCAACGGTGTTAAAAATGCCGTCTTGGTACAAGCTCATGCTGTCGGCCCAACCTTGTATTACGGTGCGGGTGCAGGCGCAGGTCCAACGGCGTCTGCGGTCGTTGCAGATGTCATTGATATCGTCCGTGATATATCTTATACCGAAGATGGCGCTGGAACAATTCCACAATTGGCCTTCGAAGCACTGACCAATGTGCCAATTTTAAGCCGTGAAGAAATGACCACCGGTTATTACATCCGGATTAATGCAGAAGATCAAACTGGCGTCTTGGCGGATGTGACCACGATTCTCAGTCGTGCAGGCATCAGTATCGATGCCATCATGCAACAACCACGCTTAAAAGACCTTATTCCAATCGTGATTTTGACTGATCCAGTCGTTGAATCAAAAATGGACGAGGCACTTGCTCAAATTCAAGCCTTACCCGTCATTCATGGCGAAATCGTGCGAATTCGTTTAGAATCGCTTGATAATTAATCGGGTTGAGGAAAAGAACGCTCTTCTCTTCCTCACCAAGCTCTACACACAATTGGAACATCATCATGTCGAATGCCAATCGTTATACTGGTTTAGTTGACCGTTATCGCGACCGTTTACCAGTGTCTGCAACTACTCGCGCTATTTCTTTAGGTGAAGGTAATACGCCACTGATTAAACTCGAGAACATTCCACGTTTAATTGGCAAAAATGTTGAAATTTATGTGAAGTACGAGGGCTTAAACCCGACTGGTTCATTTAAAGACCGTGGTATGACCATGGCGGTTACTAAAGCCGTTGAAGAAGGCTCAAAAGCGATTATCTGTGCCTCTACAGGTAATACCTCAGCTGCGGCTGCGGCTTATGCAGCACGCGCAGGCATCAAAGCGTTTGTGTTAATCCCAGAAGGCAAAATTGCCATGGGTAAAATGGCGCAGGCGATGATGTATGGTGCCATCACCATGCAAATCCGCGGTAACTTCGATGACGGTATGCGTCTGGTCAAAGAAATTGCCGACAAAGCCCCTGTAACCATCGTAAACTCAATCAACCCATACCGTTTGCAGGGTCAAAAAACCATTGCTTACGAAATCGTAGATGAGTTAGGCCGTGCACCAGATTACCACTGCTTACCCGTGGGTAACGCAGGGAACATTACTGCACACTGGATGGGTTATACCGAAGCCGTTGCCAACCAACCTGCAGATCAATTTGAGCAAGTGATTTACGACTCTGAAACAGATCAGTTCACAGGTCCAAAGCCTGAAGGTTTACCAACCATGGTTGGTTACCAAGCAGCAGGTGCTGCGCCATTCTTACGTGGTGCACCAGTTGAAAACCCTGAAACAGTTGCAACGGCTATCCGCATTGGTAATCCACAAAGCTGGAACCATGCTAAAGCGGTGGTTCGTGATTCTCAAGGTTGGTTCGATGAGCTAACTGATGCTGAAATTCTAGAAGCACAGCGTTTGCTTTCAATGTATGAAGGTGTCTTTGTAGAACCTGCTTCTGCAGCGTCGATCGGCGGTGCAATCCGTGACATCAAAGCAGGTAAAATTGCGGAAGGTTCTGTGATTGTCTGTACGGTGACAGGTAATGGTCTAAAAGACCCTGATACTGCGATCAAACAGTGTTCTGATGCGGTCATGCTGTCAATCGATGCAACTTTAGAACAAGTTCGCGATTCAATTCTTTCAAACATGTAATTGAGAGAAGACAAAAAAAGCCCTGCATATGCAGGGCTTTTTTATGACTCAATTTTTGTTGTTGAGTGAACAAAAACAAAGTCGGGTTAAATACGTTTTGGTAATTGGCTTGCCCAGTTCATTAGGCGCGTTGCATCATTGGTACGTGCTGCAGAGGAGTCCGCGCCCAATAACACCACTACTGCTGGACGGTTATTTAAAGTGGTATGCATCACCACACAACGACCGGCTTCATTAATGAAACCTGTTTTTGAAATATTAATATTCCAGCCACCGTTACGAACTAAGGCATTGGTATTATTTGATTTTAATACACGATAACCCAAGTTAAAATCATAGCTTGCTGTGGTTGAGAACTGACGAATCAGACCATATTGTGATGCGGCATTGACTAAAATACCCAAGTCACGTGCTGAAGCGATATTACCTGGATGTAAACCTGTAGATTCCATATAATGGGTTGAAGTCATACCCAAGGATTTTGCTTTGGCATTCATCGCCGAAACAAAGGCTGAGCGACCACCCGGATACGTCCGTGCAAGCGCTGATGCTGCTGGGTTTTCTGACTTCATTAATGCAAATAACAATGCTTCTGCACGGTTCATACTGTCCCCTGCACGCAGTGACGAGCTTGAACTTTTACAACCCGAACAGGAAAAGTCCGCTTGCTGTAAAGTAATGTTTTCAGACATATTTAAACGCGCATCTGAAATCACCACCGCCGTCATCAGCTTAGTAATCGAAGCAATTGGCAGCGCGGTATTACTGTTTTTACTGTACAGCACTTCACCTGTATTGCCATCCATCACCAATGCTGCACGAGCATTGACACTGGGTTGGTTTGAATATTTAGAGGTATCGAAAATTTGTACCGTTTTTGAGGTGCTGTTGTTCGTCACCACACCATTGGAACTGCGAATACTGGTGGTGACTTTTGTTGAACCCTGAGGAGCGTACTCTTCAGGATCTTCCATGAGATCATCATTCAGAAGCTGTTCTGCATCTGCAGCAGACCAGCTCATGCTTGCTTGGCTAGGCCCCGAGCTCGGGTTCATCACCAAGTCTGCAAAGCTATGGGTACTGACCGTCATTGCAATCGACCATCCCAATAGATGCATTAAAAATTTATTTGATTTTTTCACTTTTCTTCACTCAACTTCATAACCCATAAGATACATTTGCGTATTCACGCCAATATGCCTTACATTTGTACACAATGCGAACAGCATTGCCGTCGACAGCGTGCATATCTTTTCAAATAAGCCTAAGAATAGGATTGCTAATTTTGTCGTTTCATTGCAAGCTTATTTTGCTTTATGTAACAAAAAATATGGTTTTTATAGTGAGGAAGAGCTAGGTGATCACAGTTTTAGTGGTAGATGACCATGAGTTAGTACGTACAGGGATTTGTCGAATGCTCGAGGACCATGCCGATGTTCAAGTTATTGGCCAAGCTGAATCTGGTGAAGAAGCAATTAATCTCGTCCGTCAACATCACCCAAATGTGGTTCTGTTAGATGTCAACATGCCAGGTATTGGTGGAGTTGAAACCACACGCCGCTTACTGCAAACCGCACCCGAGACCAAAGTACTGGCAGTCAGTGGTCTAGCTGAAGAACCTTATCCTTCCCTGTTACTCAAAGCTGGCGCCAAAGGCTACATTACAAAGGGTGCACCTGTGACCGAAATGGTACGTGCCATTAATAAAGTCATGCAAGGCGGCAAATATTTCAGCGCTGATATTGCTGAACAACTGGCCAGTTCTTATCTATCGGATACACAAACCTCGCCTTTTGATGCTCTGTCTGAACGTGAAATGCAGGTGGCGATGATGGTCGTGAATTGCATTAGTGCACAGGAAATTTCTGACAAGCTTTTTGTGAGCGTAAAAACGGTCAATACTTACCGTTACCGAATTTTTGAAAAGCTCAACATCGACAGTGATGTGAAGCTGACTCACCTTGCTATTCGTTATGGCTTAATCAAACCCTGATGCAAGCTGACTAACACCCGCATGCTGCAATACTCAACCAATATTCAGTTAAATCAATACCGTCTAGGTGTTTGGTATGCGTCTTATCGACTGTTTATTGGCTGTTGTTTGTTGCTGGTTTATCTGCTGACCTATGAGCAGTTGTTTTCAAATTATCAATATCCAGTATTGTATCGTTCTGTCCTGATTGGCTTTATTTTTATCAGTGCCTTTCAGCTATTGAGCCTCAAGCATGTGCGCAAGCGCATATCACTTCAGCTCACCTTGTTGTTTATTGTCGATGTCATTAGTCTCAGTTTACTCACTTTCGCCACCGATGGTCCAAACTTACAGTTAAGCTTATTGTTTGTGATCACGATCTTTGCCGCTTGTGTATTGGTCGATAAACAAAAAGCGCTCATCATTACCTTGATTGCTGTGATTACACTGGTTTATCAACACTTTATTGGAACGCTATTTTCAATTAGTTCATTGAATACCATTGGCAACAGTGCCGTGCTCGCCTTTTTGTTCTTTGTGGTTTATGGGTCTGGACAAATTGCAGTACGACGTTTTCAAGTCCTTGAAAATTTAAACTTCTATCAGTCCCAAGAACTGGACCAACTGCAAAACATTAACCGTTATATTTTAGAGCAAACCGAGCTCGGCTATTTGGTTCTCGATGAAAACTGCCACATGGTGCTGAGTAATCCTGCAGCCTGTGCATTATTGGGTATCTCCCCGATTTATGCTCACGATAAATATCCTTTGTACAAAGCACAGCCTGATTTATTTGAACTCCTCAAATTCGACCAACTGAAGAATGGAGAAAAATTCCAATTTACATCCCAGCTGAGTCGCTTTCAAATTCAGATCGAAATTCAAAAACTACAAGTACCGAATCAGACACTCACCTTATTCGTCCTGCAAGATGCACAAAAAATTAATCAACGTGTACAACAACTCAAACTGGCTGCACTGGGTCAACTTTCTGCCAGCATTGCACATGAAATCCGCAATCCACTGGCAGCCATCACGCAAGCCAATGAATTAATGCAACTTAACGACCCACAACAAGAACTGTTGCATAACATGATTGCCAAACAAGCCTCACGGATTGATAAAATTATTGGCGATACACTGAACATGGCACGCAGTAAAGAAACCTATCCGACCTTGATTGATGTCGCCGCTTTTTTAGAACGTTTTATCGTTGAAGATTTGCCCGATGTCAAAGATCAAATTGATTACCGCATTTCCGATCAAGCTCAGATTCAGTTTGATGAACAACAACTGAGGCAAGTGCTGATCAACCTGATTCGAAACGCCATTCGGCATAATGCAGCTGAAGCTGAGCACATTCAAATTCGTGTCTATAGCTACAAAAACCTCGTCCATATTGAGGTCTGCGATTTTGGTGAAGGGGTCGCCACTCAGGATCAAACCGCCCTGTTTCAACCGTTTTTTAGTACCTCAATCAATGGAACTGGGTTAGGATTATATTTATCCCATAGTTTCTGCGAAGCCAACCAAGCTAAGCTATACTATGTAGAACAAAAAATAGGGGCATGCTTTCGGATTGAATGCCCCCGTATAAACAATGACGTGTAATTTTTGGGGTTAAACGTGGAAAAAAAACCACTTGTTTTATTGGTGGATGACGAACAAGACTTATGTACACTGATGCAAATGTCTTTAAGTCGGATGGGGATTGATACACATATTGCCTATCGCTTACAAGAGGCGGTTCAAGCCCTGAAAACGCATCAATATGATGCCTGTCTAACCGATCTGAATTTACCCGATGGTAATGGTCTGAGCTTGGTCGATTTTATTGCTCAAAATTATCCTAATTTGCCTGTTGCAGTGCTGACTGCTTACGGCAATATGGATATTGCGATTGCAGCACTTAAAGCTGGTGCTTTTGATTTTGTCAGTAAACCAATCAACCAAAAACATTTAGAGCAACTTTTACAAAAAGCCTTTAATCAGCCCATCAGTCAGCTGCATATCCAAGAAGATACGCTTGAACATCGTCTGCTGATTGGTCAGTCCCTTCCTATTCAACAGCTACGCATAACCTTAAAGAAAATTGCACGCTCGCAAGCCCCTGTCTGTATTACGGGTGAATCAGGCACTGGCAAAGAAGTGGTGGCTAATCTGGTACATCGCCTGAGCAATCGCAATGAAGGGCCATTTATTGCCATTAACTGCGGTGCCATACCGACCGAACTGATGGAAAGTGAATTGTTTGGACACCGTAAAGGCAGCTTCACAGGGGCCACTCAAGACAAACAAGGGCTGATTCTCTCTGCACATGGCGGCAGTTTATTTTTAGATGAAATTGCCGAGTTACCGCTCACTATGCAGGTGAAACTGCTGCGCGCGGTACAAGAAAAACGCATTCGCCCAATTGGGAGTGACACGGAAATTGATGTCGATTTTCGTGTGATTAGTGCCAGCCATCAAGACCTAGAAGCACTGGTACAACAAGGCAAGTTCCGTCAGGATTTGTACTTCCGCATCCATGTCATGGACATTGTGCTGCCAGCCCTACGTGAGCGTGGCAATGACATTATTCTTTTAGCACAACATTTCATTCAGAAAATCTGCCAAGAATGGGACATCCCAGTCAAAGCATTGAGTGAACGTGCACGTGAATTTTTATTGGCCCAATATTATCCAGGCAATGTGCGTGAATTACGCAATATGATGGAACGTGCCATCACTTTAAGTGATGAAAGCAGTATCGACTTACCACACTTGCAAACAGCCCCACTGCGACCAATTGCTCAGACCAACTATGCCAATGCCACGCAACAAGGTACTGTTGGCAATGATCAACTCAGTCATATGCCTTCGCGTAAATTGCCCGAAGAGGGTTTAGAGCTGTATTTAGAAAAAATTGAAAAAGAAATTTTGATGAATGCGCTCAATCTTACCCACTGGAACCGAACACTGGCGGCTAAAAAGCTCGGCATGTCTTTCCGTTCTTTACGTTATCGCTTGAAGAAATTCGGGCTAGATGGCGAAGACGATTCCGTTTAAAGACTTAACGACGGTTAATTAGAATCTCTGCCACATGTTCAACATAGCTTTCGTCTTTGAGTTCATGTGGCATTGGATATACCTGATTTGGCGCAATTCCTACTCCTTCAATCATCCGACCACTTGGGGTGTAATAATGCGATACCGTCATTTGCAAAGCTGCACCATTCGATAACGGAAATAGTTTCTGTACCACGCCCTTACCATAACTTTTTTCACCAATCACCCACGCCCGTCCATGCTCCTTCAGCGCAGCGGTAAACACCTCCGCGGCCGATGCAGAGCGATCATTAATCAGAATCCCCACTTTTAAGTTTTGAAACTCTAGGCTTGGTAAAGCTTGGAACTGTTGATCCCCTTCAGAACGGCTTTGGGTTGAAACAATCACCCCTTGATTTAAGAATAAATCAGCAGATTCAACTGCAGCAGACAACAGCCCCCCGGGATTATTTCTGAGGTCAATCAAGACCGCTTTTAAACGCGAAGACTGATGTTCTTCAATCAGTTGCTGAATTTCATTGGCCGTATCCTGTTGAAACACCCGCACCTTGAGCACCAAAACTTGGTTATTCAACAGTTGCGCCTGAATATCGGTTTCAACCTTTTTGGTTCGGACTAAATTGATCGGCGTTGAATTGGCTTTTAACTGTAGGCTGATGGTACTACCAATTGCCCCACTGAGTAATTCATTGACTTGAGCATGGTTGAGCTTGCGTAGCTCTTGATCATCCACTTTAAAAACGGAGATCCCATTTTTTAAGCCCAGTTTGCTGGAATCTGAGTCAGGTTTTAATCCACGAATCAGCCATTGTTGTAAGCGAGAATCAAACTCTAAACTGAAGTCAACTGAAGCCAAATCCCCTTCGGTATATTGCACCAGTTGTTTATATTCTTGAGGAGATAAATAGCGAGAATAACGGTCTAAGCCACTGACTAAACCTTTAATCGCTTGTTGAAACAATGCTTCATCACTACGTTCAGCCACATAATTGTCTTTGACTAAACCGTAGATTTGCACAAATTGTTGAATTGATTCAATCGGAACCTCAACATAACCTTGTTCCAATTCATCATCAAAAGCGGGTGCTGCCGCAGTTTTTGCAACAGCCCCCATCGGGTGGATCAGACTCAGACCTAAAGCAATCACTACACCTATTGAAGTCCACGATGCTTTTGCCATTTACCCACCCAAATTGATTTATACGTCTAATGTAATTAAGTTACGACCTTGCATGTCTGCTGGAACAGGAAGATGCATCAAGCTTAACAAGGTTGGCGCGACATCGGCCAATACACCACCCTCCGCAATGGTTGCTTGGGTTGGGCCGACATAGATAAAAGGCACCAATTCTGTCGTATGCTGAGTATGCACCTGACCACTGTGATAATCCTGCATTTGTTCAACATTACCATGGTCAGCCGTAATTAACATATGGCCTTTTTGTGCCATCACCGCCTCATAGACACGGCCTAAGCATAAATCAACAGCTTCCACTGCTTTCACTGCAGCATTAAACACGCCCGTATGACCCACCATATCGCCGTTGGCATAGTTCACCACCAATAGATCAAACTCACCAGAGTTAATCGCAGCCACCAATTCATCGGTCACTTCATAGGCGCTCATTTCTGGCTTGAGGTCATAAGTAGCCACATTCGGTGACGGAATCAAAATACGTTTTTCACCTGGATATTCATCTTCACGACCACCACTGAAGAAGAATGTCACATGTGCATATTTCTCAGTTTCAGCAATACGTAATTGGGTTTTACCAAGGTCTGAAAGATATTCACCAATCGAGTTTTTTAATGCTTCAGGCATATACGCCACAGGTGCATCAATACTGGCTTGGTAGCGTGTCAACATCACAAACTTAGATAGGTTTGGTACGACTTTACGCGCAAAGCCTGCAAAATCTTTTTCAACAAACGCTTTGGTAATTTCACGCGCACGATCCGCACGGAAATTCATAAAGACGATGCTGTCACCGTCTTCAACTTTCACAGTATCGCCAATGCGTGTTGCTTTGACAAATTCATCAGATTCATCTGCGGCATAAGCCAATGCTAAACCTTCAACAGCTGTAGCTGCAGTACGTGTTGCTTCAGACTCTGTAAGTAAACGATAGGCTTGTTCCACACGGTCCCAACGGTTATCTCGATCCATCGCAAAATAACGACCAATCAGACTCACAATACGACCTTGATTTGGATATTGAGCAAACAATGCATCTAATTTTTCTAAAGAAGGCTGTGCACTACGTGGCGGGGTATCACGACCATCTAAGAAGGCATGGAGATACACGGTTGCACCGCGTTTTAACGCAAGTTCAGCCATCGCAACAATGTGGTCTTCGTGTGAATGCACCCCACCTTCAGACAATAGCCCCATGATGTGCAACGCACCACCCGCTGCTTTGGCTTTCTCAACAGCATCAACCAAAACTTCATGCTCGAAAAAAGCACCCGTACGAATGTCTTTGGTGATTCGGGTAAAGTCTTGATAGAGCACACGCCCTGCGCCCAAGTTCATATGACCCACTTCAGAGTTGCCCATTTGGCCATCTGGCAGACCCACATCTTCACCAGAACCTGAAATTAAGCTATGCGGATGCTTTGCTTCAATCGCTGTTAAATTCGGTCGATTCGCTGCTAAAAATGCATTGTCTTCGATCGCTTCACGGTGTCCCACACCATCCATAATGACCAGTACGTGAGGGATTTTGCCAGCAGTTGCATCCGCCATAATAAGCACTCTTTTTTTGTCTACAAATTCATCGCTCTATCTTACCGAATTTTCGGTCAAGACTCTATGCAGGCATGATGGTTTAACACCATCATCCGCATTGTTTTCTTCAATATCGTACAGTTATCGCGCACGTTGTAATAAATAACCACCTGCGACAAACATCAGTAAAATCGGCACAAAAACAAACCATGCGGGTGAAGGCGAATACACCAAACTTGCATAACCCAAGAAGTCTTGCAGGTAAAAGAAACCTAAGCCTGTAAACAGTGCAATGACTAAACGAAAGCCCATCGATTGTTGGCGCAGTGGGCCAAAAATAAAGGAACAAGCAATCAACACCAAAGCAATTAAGGCAAATGGAGACGCCACTTTTTGCCAAAAAGCCAACTGATAAGTTTTAGGCACTTGGCTGTATTCATGCATATAGCTCATGAAACTAACCAATTGACTTGGTGAAAGGTCTTCAGGGTCAATCGTCACCATGTGTACATATTTCGGCTGCAGTGCCAATGCCAAAGGCGTTTCAGCGGCCTTTTGTGCCGTGGCGTTACCTGTCGGTAGTAAATCAACTTGGGCCGTATTTTCTAAGATCCAATGACCATCTTGCACAAACTGACCTTGCTCAGCATTTAAAACGCCTTTTAAACGAGCATTATTGTCAAAGTCGACCACTTGCACATTTTTCAGCTGACCTTGAGAGTTGGCATAATCGACATAAATAAAACGCTGCCCTTCTCGTGTCCAGTAACCACGTACTTCACCGAGCTCAGCCGCTGTTCGATGGCTTTTCACACCTTTGGCTTGCTCATTGGTATATGGAATCACCCATTCACTTAAAGCGAATGACAGTACCACCAAAATTAAAGCCGAACGAATCACCCAACCAACAATCCGCCAGAGACTCACCCCCACCGAGCGCATCACAATCAGCTCACTGTTTGAAGCCAAAGTGCCGAGGCCCAGTACCGAGCCAATTAACGCGGCAATCGGTAGAATCTCATAGAGATATTGCGGTGCTCCCCACAGTACATAACGTAAAGCATCCCAAGCACCATAACCTTCTTTAAGGGAGCCTAGCTCACCCAAATAGGTAAACAAAATTTGTAAGACTGATAAAATAGCGGTAGCACCCAGCATCGCCATCGCGGTGGTTTTGGTCACATGTTTTGCGACTATACGACGTGCGAACATGATTAAGACCCCGCTCGTTGTAATGTTTTCTTAATTTTCGGGGCCAGCTTTTGTTTACGCGAAAACAAAGCCGCTGCTATCGCATAGATCACCAAGATCAATGGATAAGCCCAAATCCCCATTTCTTCTTTACTGACTCGGGTTTTAATGGCCATCAAAGCCACGATTAAACTGGCAAAAATAAGCAATGCAGGGAACAGCTTTAAGTAACGGCCTTGGCGTGGACTCACTTCAGATAACGCCACAGCGAGGAGCAACGCCACTACAATGGCAAACGGTACAAAAATACGCCAGCCCAACTCACTCGCCACAACAGGATCATTACGATTATCCCAAAGTTTCATGGTGGACAATGCTTCAACATCAGCACTTTCAAACTTCGCTTCTTTATCATTTTCTAAACGTAGGCGATAAGACTGAAACTCGGCTTGGCTATAACGTGGCTGTCCCGGATAAATTTCATAACGGCGACCTTGCACCAAATCCACCACATTGGCAGGATCATTTTCAATTTCAACCCGCGTGGCTTCTTTGGCCAAAATCATGACATCGGGCTTACCTTCTGCTTCAGCGCGTTGATAGAAGAAGATGTCTTTGAGGTTCTTACGGTCTTCGGATAAGTCACCCGCATAAATGGTATAAGGCCCCGATGAAATAAACTCTTTGGGTCGAACCAAATCAAAACCAGTACGCACCGCCTGACTGGTGGTGAGCTGCTCAAACTGACGAACACCCCACGGCGCCATCCAAAGCATCAGCACGGCTTGAACGGCAAGAAACACCACGGTCATAGGAATCAGCAGTCGCCCCAATTGGTTACGACTGACGCCACTACCATTGAGTACTGCCATTTCATGATCGACATACAGACGACCAAAAACCAGCATCAGCCCAATAAAAAAGCCTAGAGGAAGAATCAGCGTTAAAAATTCAGGCAAACGATAGCCAATAATGCTAAATAAAATACCTGCATCTAAGCGACCCTGCGCGGCTACGCCAAAATACTTGATCAAACGACCGCCCATCATGATCAAGGTCAATAAGGCGATCACAACCAAGGATGTCGACACCACTTGTTTGACCAGATAACGCCGAATAATCAAATTAATTCTTCCAAAAATAGGTGAATAAAAACTAGCGCTAGTTTACCCGAATAGTGAAAATATAAAACCTGTACTCTTGTTGCACTTTGCAACTCTATTCATGTTAATGTTTCAGTGGTTTAATCATTTTCAAACTTTATAAGGCTTAAATAAAACTTATGAAACTCTCTATTAATACGTCATTCACAGAGAATACGTCTAGCCAATTTTTGTTGATATTAGTAGATTCTGAAAACACGCAACACCTTGCAAATGCTTATCAAATTAATGATTTAAACAACTTAATTGAAGCGACTCAGTTTAAAGCCGCGTTCAATGAAACCTTGAGCCTCATTGGTCAAATTCCAACAAGCCCCAATGCAGCCTTGGTGGGTGTCGGGAAAGCAGCTGAATTACAAGCAGCAAAGCTGGTGAAAATTGCTCAAACCATTATCAAAGCTTCACAAAAAAAATTCAAACACATCAGCCTTGACCTTTCAGCCCTTCCAGCTGAACTCCATTATTTATTTGCCCTCAGTTTGACGCAAGCCGCATATGCTTTTGATGAATTCAAATCGAAAAAAGCAGACAACGTGCTTGAACAGATCAGCCTGATTGCTGCTGAGTCGCCGCTGAATGCTGCGCAACTTAAATTGATTGAAGCCGTGCAATCTGGTCAAAGCTTTGCTCGTGACTTAGGCAACCGTCCAGGCAATATCTGCTTCCCTGAATATTTGGCAGAGCAAGCCTTAGAACTGGCAGCCCAATATCCTGACCTACTCCGTGTTAATGTCCTTGATGAGCAGCAAATGGCTGATCTGGGCATGCATTCCTTCCTTGCGGTGAGCAAAGGTTCAGACCGCCCAGGCCGTATTATTACCCTTGAGTATCAAGCTGAACGTTCTGAAGCCCCAGTGGTCTTGGTCGGTAAAGGAATCACCTTTGATACAGGTGGCATTTCATTGAAACCGGGCGCTGGTATGGATGAAATGAAATATGACATGTGTGGTGCAGCATCGGTTCTAGGGACACTCCGTGCTCTATGTGAATCACGTTTAGCCATTCATGTCGTAGGTACGATTGCTGCAGCTGAAAATATGCCGTCAGGCAAAGCTACACGTCCGGGTGACATCGTGAGCACCATGAGCGGTCAAACCGTTGAAATTTTAAATACCGATGCAGAAGGTCGTTTGGTGCTGTGCGATACATTGACCTATGTAAAACGCTTTAACCCTGAACTGGTCATTGATATTGCAACCTTAACAGGTGCCTGTGTCGTGGCACTCGGTTCAGTCTTAACGGGTATGTTTACCCCAGATGACAAACTGGCGGCCGAACTGTCTGAAGCAGGTCAAAATAGCTTTGACCGCGTCTGGCGCATGCCTGTGATTGATGACTATCAAGAACAGTTAGACTCTCCATTTGCAGATATTGCCAACATTGGCGGGCCTAAAGCTGGTGCCGTAACTGCAGCGTGCTTCTTGCAACGTTTCACCCGTGATTACCGCTGGGCGCATTTGGACATCGCAGGTACAGCATGGAACTCGGGTGCCAATAAAGGGGCAACCGGTCGCCCAGTACCCTTATTGATGCAATTCTTAGCTCATCGTGCGCAGTCTAATGGCTAATATTAGCTTTTATCTGTTTGAACAAAGTCCTGAACGACAAGTCGAAAGTGCTTGTCGTTTATGTCGTAAAATCTTGCGTCAGCCAGAGCGAATCTGGTTGTATGCAAGCGACACTGAACTACAACAGCAACTAGATGAACGTTTGTGGAGTTTTGATGACACGAGCTTTATTCCGCATGGCATTGATCAAATCGATGCGCGTATTTGTATCTCAGCCCAACTGCCTGAGCAATCTGACTGGATTGTGTTCAATTTTAACGATCAAGCTCTTGAACAGTTCGAAAAATTTAGCCACATTATAGAAATTATTGAAAATAACGAATCGGCCAAACAACAAGGTCGTGAAAAATTTAAACAATATAGACGTCTCGGAGTTGAAGCTCGAACCTTCAAGCTTTAAATGATTCCCCGTCTAAATAAGGAGATGCGTAGTGGCATTGAATGTTGGTCCAGATTTTAAACAGCGCTGGTTAAATGTACCTGATGCTGTTCGTCAGGCCTTTATTGATGACCTGAGTCGCGTCTGCGATGTACTCAAACCTGAAACAGGTTTGCACAGTTGGATTGAACAAGATCAACGTGCTCAAGCTGTCTCGACCCAACGAATTGAACAAGCGTATGCTGATCTGAAAGCACAGCTGATTGAAGAAGCGCGGATTCGTAAACAACAAGCATTAGAAAAATCACTGGCAGACAAACGCGCAGCACAGGAAGCTTATGCGGAGAGCCTCAAAAAAGATGAAATCCGTCAGTTCAATGAGCAAACCCAAGCTTTAAATGTGATGCGTCAAAGTGTCGATCAGGAAATTTCGAGTTACACCGCACGCTATGAGAAAACGCCTGAACAAGCTCTGGACTATGCCAAAGGTAAATTTGGTATTGATGACTCACAAATTTTGTCTGAGTTAGAAAGTGTCCGTTTACGTTTAGAGCTTGAAGCGGAAACCTTAATTGAAGAGTCCGTCGCCAGCTACCGCAGTAAGCTGCAAGCCGCGGCTCAAGAAGAAATTGACTATATTTTCTCTGTACACGACAAAAATAGATAACTCATTGAAATAATGTCACAATAATTGTTTTCTAACGACGAATACTATGACACATCTCAATGAGTTATATCTTATCTTAAACAAATCTCTAAAATGGAACAAGTCACATTTAAAGTGCTTTGCGCTCATCATGCTTGTGATTATTTTAAAGCAAACATGTAATCTTTCTTCTGCATCTAAAGCCTTGCCCATCAAGTGTTTACCACAATCATTTTATCGACGTATGCAGCGCTTCTTTGCAGGTCAGTATTTTGATTATCGTCAAATTTCTCAGTTGATTTTCAATATGTTTTCATTCGACCAAGTGCAACTGACTTTAGATAGAACCAATTGGAAATGGGGAAAACGAAATATTAATATCCTGATGCTCGCAATCGTTTATCGTGGAATAGCGATACCTATCCTTTGGACATTGCTTAATAAACGTGGAAATTCAGATACGAAAGAGCGTATTGCTTTGATTCAACGCTTTATAGCCATTTTTGGTAAAGACCGTATTGTGAATGTGTTCGCAGACAGAGAGTTTATCGGTGAGCAGTGGTTTACATGGTTAATTGAACAAGACATCAACTTCTGCATTCGTGTTAAAAAAACTTCATTGTCACCAATCATTTAGGAAAGAATCATAAAATTAGTGATTTATTTCGCCATCTTAAAGTTGGTCAAATTGAATGTCGTAAACGACGGATTTTGGTTGGTCGGGTGAAACTATATATAAGTGCACTACAGTTAGAAAATGGAGAGCTTTTACTCGTCGTTTCTCCTCAGTTTAATGCCAATGCTATTCAGGATTATGCATTACGCTGGGAAATTGAAACCTTATTCAGTTGTCTCAAAGGACGCGGGTTTAATCTTGAAAATACGCGCTTGACAGACCCTAGACGAGTGAAAAAATTGATTGCGGTGTTAGCTATAAGCTTCTGTTGGTGTTACTTAACGGGTGAATGGCAACATAATCAAAAAAAAGCGATAAAAATAAAGAAGCATGGACGACTCTCAATGAGTTTATTTCGCTATGGTTTAGACTATGTTCAAATGGCGATTCAGCGTTTAATTGGTTTTGGGAAAAAAGAAGAGTTTAAGGAAATTTTGGCAATTTTAAGAAAGCAGAATCCTGATAGGATAAGGGTTCTGTGAAATTTGTCGTGTACAGAGCTATATTTTGAAAAATTCAGACTTTTCTGATGAAGTGGTATCCAACTCTGCCTAACTGGCCTTGGCTTCCACTTAAACTCACTTCGGTGAGTTTTTTTATGCACCCTTGTTTTGCTCGGCTGATGTGGTCTGTGATCTCAAACCAACACATCAACCATAAACGATAAGGTATTGCCCACACCATAACCAATCGCCAACAAACTACCAATCCAAATCAGGCCACCGGTCACGTTGTACCACATAAAAGTCGCCAAGCTCATATGCCCTGCGCCCGCAGCAAAAGGCGCGAAAGAACGTACAAAAGGAATAAAACGTGCCACTAAAATGGTTTTACCACCATGCTTTAAGAAATATTGATTGGTCTTCATCATATATTCGGGTTTCAGCCAACGCGAATGCTGATGGGCAAATTTAAAGCCCAGCTTCTGACCGGTATAATAATTGACGATATAACCCAATACCGCAGCAATCATCATCAAAATACCCATGGTGTGGATATGGATTAAATCCGAGCTAGAACATAGGGTACCAATGGCAATCAGTAAACTGTCACCCGGCAAAAAGAACATAAAAACGAAACCGGTTTCTGCAAAAATAATCAGAAAAAGAATCGCATAAATCCAAAGGCCGTATTCTGCAAGCAGTACGGGCAATAATTGTTCTAGATGGAGAAAAAAATCAATCATTGTCACCGATCCGTGCAATGAACTGCGTACTATCTTTCATCATACTCAATTGCTTACCTATTCATTTCAAAAGAAAAACTCCCTCATTTTGGGCAAATAGGGAGCTCATCTTTTGTCTATTCTTGCTGCAATCTAAACGATTTTTCTATTTCAAGAAACCATTTTGTGCCAAAAAGTCTAAACTAATTTTAGATTGTGGGGGAGTTTCCGCAGCTTTGTCACCCATCATCAGACGTTCAATGTAGCGTGCTAACACATCCACTTCAAGGTTCACTTGACTGCCTGCCTTCCACGTTCCAATGTTGGTTCGTTCAGCCGTATGCGGAATTAAATTGAGGCTTAAAATACGCCCACGCAAATGATTAATGGTTAAACTGATCCCATCGACCGTGATCGAGCCTTTTTCTGCCAAGTAACGTGCAATCTCGGCTGGCGCAGTCACTTCAAAATAAAGCGAGCGTGCATCTTCACGCACAACGGTGATTTCACCCACAGCATCGACATGACCTGACACAATGTGTCCACCAAAACGTGTAGTGGGCAACATCGCCTTTTCCACATTGACACGTTGGCCAACTTTCCAGTGGGTCAGTGTGGTTCGGTTCAAACTTTCACGTGAGACATCGGCAGCATACCAGTGCTCACCCCAGTCAATCACTGTGAGGCAAATGCCATTGGTGGCAATCGAGTCACCCAAATGTACATCTGACATATCAAGATCCGTACCAATGCGCAACCGCACATCGCCACCGACATTTTGTACGCTTTCAACTGTGCCTAGACTTTCAATGATCCCTGTAAACATGTCTTATTTCTACCTCTATATTTTTACCACAGCGCCAACTGTGTCGTGACCCCAGATGTATCGACTCCACCCAATTCGGCATAATGGTACAACTGCCCCAGTAGCTGACGAATTGGCGGACCTGACTTGGCATGGGTATCGGTGATCACAATAAACTCTAACACACGCGCACGCTCAGACTGACGCTGTTTACTCACGCGATAACGCGGTACATCCTGCGTTAATAAAGTCACGCGACCTCGCTCCAAATTGGCTTTGAGCAAGTCCCCTGCTTCAATATTACCATCGGTTGAATAACTGGTCAGAATGTAACGTGCATTGATGGTAGAAAGTAATTTTTCATATGCCTCTTTGGCATACTTTGACGAGTTATAAGGACTCGGACGCTCTTTACGCCACGCACGGTCAATTCCGCTTTTAAAACCTTTGGTGTCTGGTGTCGGCAAATCCACCTGATCCCATAAGGTTAAAGCATTTAAGACATGATAATTACTACTGTAAGCATGCTGGTTATAGGGTGGATCTAGATAGGCTACATCGACCTCAAAACTACTCATTTGGTTTGCCAAATGCTGCGCATCGACACACCACATTTCAGCCATCGGGTTCTTTTGCTTATTATCACCCACTTCACTAAAGCGACTTGGGGTCAACCACAGCAAGGATTCAATCCGTTCTAACGCTGTTTGGGTTTTACCCCCCCAGCCGTGGTGGAAGCTCTTAAAGACGCCGGAAGTATTGCTGACAAAACTGGCTGAATACAGCAGCGGTGCCAATAAAGCAGACATCTCCACATCATCGATTGCCCCTTGTGCCTGCCATGTGGCAATTTGCTGACGAATCGCATCGATACGCATGCCGTTGCGACGTTTGAAGAACAAACGATCTCGGCTTGGATCATAGATCTCATCATTTCGCGGACACAAATTATGTGTCACCCAGCCCTTAACTTCAGGCAAGCGGTTTAAATAATCAATGGCTTTTTGATAACCACCCAACTCTTTAAATGCAGGCGCTTCGGTACAAGCCAAGATGGCATGGTTCAACGCATGGCTATACGGTTCCCAGTCATTGGCAATCACGCGATAACCATTTTGACGCGCCAAACGCGAGACCACGCCCGAACCTGCAAAGAAGTCAGCAAAAATAGGCGCACGACCATCTGCACGGTTTAAAGTCCCTGTACTCTCGAGTGCCTCTAAAATCAGATGCAACAGACGGCGCTTATTCCCCAAATAAGGAACAAGTTGATGAAATAGATATTCATCGGTGGTACGTGCCGCGTGACGACGTTTATGATAAACCGTAGACTCTGAACTCATAATGACTCTTGAGAAGGGATAAGCGTTAAGCGCACATCATCACCCAATTGTGTGACATCCATGAGCTTAAAGCGGAGTTGCTCTGCCATCTGAGAAAACTCAGCATTGAACATTGCACGTGCAGACTGACCCAATAAGGTCGGTGCTACATAACTAATCATTTCATCGACCAACTTCTCTTGTAAAAAAGCCGTCGATAACGTTGCACCTGCTTCAACCATGACATCGTAAATTTGATGCGATTGAACCAACTGCTTTAATAACTGATCTAAAGACTGTACAGCAAACTGTAGCACGCCTAAATCAGCCAATGCTTGACGATAAGGCCCCATCACCATCACGGTGTCAGGCTGCTGTAAAATTTGAGCCGTCAGAGGCAATCGGCCTTGACGGTCTAACACCAGACGTTTTGGTTGTACAACTGTTGTCAGATCCGTAACACGCTGAAGCTGTCTGACATTGAGCTGAGGATCATCGGCCAGTATAGTTTCAATCCCAGTGATCACGACGCCAGAAATGGCACGAAAATGCTGAACATCTAAACGTGCGTCTGAGCCTGTAATCCATTTTGACTCACCCGAAGCCATCGCCGTTCGACCATCTAAACTAGAAGCAACTTTTAAACGCACATAAGGCATACCTGTAGCCATGGCTTTTAAAAAGCCCGCATTCAACTGATGCGCTTCGGCTTGGCAAATACCAACATCGACCTCAATGCCTGCTTCTTTTAAAATTTGTACCCCTTTACCAGCCACCAAGGGGTTGGGGTCTGGACAGGCAATCACAACACGTGCCACACCTGCCTCGACCAAACCTTTGGCACACGGCGGTGTACGCCCATAATGCGCACAAGGTTCTAAAGTGACATAAGCCGTTGCGCCTTGGGTCTGTTCGCCCGCTTCGCGCATCGCAAAAACTTCTGCATGGGGCTGACCCGCTTTAGGGTGATAACCCGTCCCTAGCAACTGCCCATCTTTGACAATGACACAGCCTACATTTGGATTTGGCTTGGTGCTGTATTGACCTTGTAGTGCTAAAGCAATCGCTTGTTTCATCCAAGCTTGGTCGGCGTGTAAAGCACTAGACTGTAATTCAGACATGGATGCCAACTCGCTTAATGTTCACGTTGTTGCATTTGTTCAATTTGGTGGCGAAAGGCATCCACATCCTGAAAGTCTTGATAGACCGATGCAAAACGTACATACGCAACATGATCCAACGAAAATAAAGATTGCATAACAATTTCACCAATGGTGCGTGATTTCACATCACGCTCACCTAAACGGCGGATTTGCAGCTGAATATCGCTCAAGACAGTTTCAATTTGCTCTTGCGTCACGGGACGTTTTTGTAAAGCATGCATCAAGGAACGACGCAATTTTGCTTCATCAAAAGGTTCACTTTTTCCATCCGACTTGATCACACGAGGCATGACCACTTCATAACTTTCAAAGGTTGTGAATCGTTCACCACAACTAATACATTCACGACGACGACGAATTTGACAACCTTCAGCGGCCAAACGTGAGTCGATCACTTTACTGTCTTCAGCGTTGCAAAATGGACAATGCATAGTGGTTAAATTGAACAAATTTGAATGGTTTTAGAGTGTAGCAAAAATTCGGTGTTTTGTAGAGCTTTACGCTAGATATAGAAAAAAAACAGCCCTTTCGGGCTGTTTCACACAATATATTGATTATACTGTTTATTTATTATTCTATTGATTAGTCCACACGTTCGCCATGTTGACTCAAGTCTAGACCCATACGTTCATCATCAGATTCAACGCGAATTCCAATCACTAGATCAATCACTTTTAAGATAATGAAGGTTAATACTGCTGAGTATGCGATCGTTGCCAATACCCCTTCAACTTGAACCCAAAGTTGATGCATCACATCACTTGGCGCTTTGTCGCCCATGATGAAATCGCTGGCAAAGAATGCCGTTAAGATTGCACCGACAATACCACCCACACCATGTAAACCAAACGCATCTAAAGAGTCGTCGGCTTTTAAGGCACGTTTCAATGCACTGATACCCCAGAAGCACACCACACCACCGATTAAACCCATCGCCAGTGCACCGCCGACAGTCACAAAGCCTGCTGCTGGTGTAATCACTACCAGACCAGCAACCGCACCAGATGCAGCACCGAGTACTGAACCTTTACCACGTGCAACTTTTTCAGTAATTAACCAAGAGATTGCCGCTGCTGCTGCTGCTACTTGCGTCACGAGCAATGCATAACCTGCTGAGCCGTTTGCGCCCAATGCAGAACCACCGTTGAAACCAAACCAACCAACCCACAGTAAGCTTGCACCCACAACGGTTAATGCCAAGTTGTGTGGAGCCATTGATTCACGGCCTAAGCCCATACGTTTGCCCAGCATATATGCAGCAACCAAACCTGCCACACCTGAGTTGATGTGTACAACGGTACCGCCAGCAAAGTCGAGTGCACCATCATTTGCTAACCAGCCACCGCCCCATACCCAGTGAGTAATTGGTGCATAAACCACGACTACCCAAATCGAGATGAAAGCGATAAATGCGCCGAATTTCATCCGTTCTGCAATTGAACCACTAATAATGGCAACCGTAATGATGGCAAAGGTCATTTGGAAAATAACGAATAGAACTTCAGGAATCGTCCCTGTGAGTGCATCTGTGGTAATCCCAGTCAGCATAAACTTATCTAAGCCACCGATAAAGGCATTGCCCTCACCAAAGGCCAATGTATAACCAATGATGACCCATGCAATACTCACCACTGCCGCAGCAACAAAGCTATGTGCCATGGTGCTTAAGACATTTTTCTTACGAACCATACCGCCGTAGAATAACGCTAAACCTGGAATGGTCATTAATAAAACCAGTGCTGTGGAGACTAAAATCCACGCCGTATCACCTGTATCTAATGTTGGTTCTTCTTCTGCAGGTGCGGGTGCTTCTACTGGAGCAGCAACGGCTTCAACCGCTTGTACCGCTGGAGCAGCCACATCCGTTGTTTCAACCACTGTGACTTGTTCTGATGGAGTTGGCGCTGTTGCTGCTTCTTCAGCCCAAGCAACAGAACCACCTAAAAGTGCGCCAGATAAGCTCAGCGCGAATAGCATCTTTTTCATTCGTATCCCCCAACCTAATTTGTGCGAGTTATGTGTTACTCAGCAAACTTCATGCCAAATTAAACGGCATCGGCACCTGTTTCACCTGTACGGATACGGATGACTTGCTCTAAATTTGTGACGAAAATTTTACCGTCGCCAATTTTTCCTGTACTAGCCACACGTGTGATTGACTCAATCACCGCGTCGACCATTTCATCACTGATCGCGATTTCGATTTTTACTTTTGGTAAGAAATCAACAACATATTCAGCGCCTCGATAAAGTTCAGTATGACCTTTTTGACGACCAAAGCCTTTGACTTCAGTTACCGTGATCCCTTGAACACCAATTTCAGACAGTGCTTCACGCACATCATCCAATTTAAACGGTTTTACAATTGCAGTTACGAGCTTCATGTTTGTTTTCCTTCGGCTTATTTCACCAGTAAGGTTTTATGTTCAAATTTCATGCCAAAAATTCTTAGGTTGGGGGGAAAGAAAGTCTGACATGAGTTTTCTTTATACCCTATTCTATACATTTAAATGCGTTTTGAGCTTCAAAATTCAGGTTTTTTAGTCGAAGATTTATGATTTTTTTACAATCGATGAAATCATATTTCATCTGAAAGGCTATAGAGTCAGAAGCAGCAATGGTACACTGCTGTCACTTCTCCAACTGTTGGATATAGAAATGATCGAAACTTTATTACAAGCCATACTGGAACAAGTCGAACAACCTAAACAAGACTTAGAACATAATTTACGCGCACTGCTGAATGAAGCAGTCACCAAGATGGATTTGGTTTCCAAAGATGAAATTGAACGTCAACGTACTGCACTGAATAATGCCAATTTGCGTTTAAATGATTTATTGAAACAAGTAGAAGCTTTAGAGTTACGCATCCAGAACAAAAAATGAGCACCTGTTTGGTGCAACAAAAGACGCATAACGAATTAAAATAATGCACTATAATGGAACAAAAGATGTCTTTTGCCAAAATTTACACTCGAGCTTTGCTCGGTTTACACGCACCTTCGGTTGAAGTTGAAGTTCATCTGAGCCAAGGACTACCCTCTTTAACCATTGTGGGGCTTCCTGAAGCAGCCGTTCGGGAAAGCAAAGATCGGGTGCGCTCCGCCATTATCAATAGTGGCTTTCAGTTTCCGACCAAACGTCTCACCATCAACCTTGCACCCGCAGACCTGCCCAAAGACAGTTCACGGTTGGATTTGCCTATTGCACTGGGTATTTTAATTGCCTCTGGTCAGCTCCCTGAGCAAGGAACTGAAAATTTTGAATTTATAGGTGAGTTGGCACTTGATGGGCAACTGCGACCAATTTCAGGTACTTTAAGTATTGCGATTGCCTGCCAGCAAGCTAGGCATCAACTGATTTTACCTGAGGCCAATGCGCAAGAAGCCTCTCAACTGCCCAACTTTCAAGTGTTTGCAGCGCAACATTTAAAACAAGTCTGTGAGCATCTGTCGCAAAACCATCTCATCCAACAGTTTCAACCCACGGCGCTAAAAGCCTCACAGCACTACAAATTTGATTTGGCCGATGTTAAAGGTCAACTACGTCCGAGACGTGCCTTAGAGATTGCGGCGGCAGGTGGTCATTCTTTGCTATTTAAAGGACCGCCAGGGACAGGGAAAACCCTATTGGCTTCACGTTTAGCCAGTATTTTACCGCCCTTGAACACGCAAGAGAATTTGGAAGTGGCGAGTATTTACTCGGTGGCCAATCATCAACATCCTTTTGGACAGCGGCCATTTCGTGCACCGCACCATACAGCTTCTGCAGTTGCCCTAGTCGGTGGCGGGTCACAACCCAAACCCGGTGAAATTACTTTGGCACATAAAGGCGTGCTGTTTTTAGATGAACTACCAGAGTTTGACCGCAAGGTTTTAGAGGTTTTAAGACAGCCGATTGAAGCCAAAGAGATTGTGATTTCGCGTGCTTCACGGCAGATCACCTTTCCAGCCAATTTCCAACTGATTGCTGCAATGAATCCGTGTCCCTGTGGTTATGCTTTTAATCAAGATAGCCGTTGCCAGTGCTCAGCCGAGGCGATTAAGCGCTACCAAAACCGTATTTCAGGGCCGTTACTAGATCGGATTGATTTACATATTGATGTACCACCCTTGCATGCTTCCGAATTGCAGGACACACAAGTCGTAGAAGACTCGGCAACTGTACGTGAGCGCGTCATTGCAGCCTATGAAATTCAGATGCAACGGCAAAATACCTTGAATATGAGTCTGAGTCCAAAACAGCTAGAGCAATATGCCGCATTAGATCAGTCTGCTCAGAATATGCTTGAAATGGCTCAGCAAAAACTGAATTTATCCGCACGTGGCTATCATCGGGTCTTGCGTGTCGCACGCACCATTGCCGATTTGAATCAAAGTCCAGATATTCAAAGTCAGCATCTTTCGGAAGCCCTGTCTTATCGCGGGCAGCAGCAGATTTAGGTCATTAAAAAAGGCGACACAATGTCGCCTTTTTATCTAAAGAGAATTAGAAGCTATAACCGAGTCCGAATACGACTTTATTCTTTTGTTTTTCATCAAAACGGTCATAACCACCCAAGATATAATTCATGCTTGCAGTTACACCTGTGTCACCAAGTGGCTTGCTTAAACCGATGTCAAAATGACGAAAACCAAAACTTTCTGTAGTTCCTTCAATATCACCTGATTTTTCATAAGCATATAAGCCTAAAGCTGTATCCAAGCTGAAATCTTGTGGTAAAGCATAGCTATAAGTAGCTTTTAAATAGGTATCACCTGCATTGCCCCAAGCGGTATCTTCTAAAAGTGTCTGTGCGGTTACACCAAAATCTTTATAAGTCAGACCAAGGTTTGTTTCAAAACCATTCGAATCTGAATTACCAACATCATAATAGTAGTAATAGGTTAAACCGACGGTATAACCTAAGTCATCATTAATAGAACCGTTATAACCTGCATAAAAGTCATTTTCGAATTCAGATCCATTATTTTCAAAACCATAATCGCTATAATCTAGTGTAGAACCCCACCAACCTGCATAGAAGCCAGACGCATGGTTATAATCTAAACCACCTTGAAGCGTTGCACCCTTATTTTCAGGTGCACTCGTAATACCACGTAAGTTATAGCTTGAAAGTACGCTGATATTTCCAGATACCGTATGTTCCGAAGCTGGCGCTTCAGCGAATGTGAACGTTGAAGCTGCGCCTAGTACAGCAAGAGATAAAGCTTTAAATGCAAATTTCATTATGGATTCCCCCACATCGTGCTACGACGTATTTTTGGTTATTTCGATAAACTCATGTAGGTAGTAGCAATAGCTATGCCACATTCAATTCAAAACCAGACCCGTTTTTCAAAAAGTCATATTAAGAATTTGTTTTTATTCAATTTATATGAAATATAAAAAAATTAACTCGCACTCAACTTGATCGTAAAATATCTTCGCGGTGAATTGAAGCCAAGCTGATCAAGCAAACATAATTGTTTACAATATGCGCTATTTTGAGACTCATCTTTGGAACGTACGTTTTTAAGTGCATAAAAAAAGTGCATCTCCAACCGATCAGGATGCACTCTTCATATTTGTAACATTTAGAAGTTGTAAGTTAAACCCAGCACCAGATGGTCCTCTAAATCCTCTCCCATACGATTATGTACACCATAAATATAATCCGCAGACATCTCGATCCCTGTCTCTGCAAAGGGTCTACTCAGGCCTAAGCGAACTTCATTAACAGTAAAGTTCTTCTCTGTAGTGAGTATGGCATCATCATGCTGACGATAAATCGATGCACCAATTGAACTATTGAGTTGAAAGTTTTGTGGAAGTGCATAATGATGTGCAAGGCTTAAATAGGTATCGCCTGCATTGGCATAGCTTACATCGGCTAAAGCCACCGTGACGCCTACATCAAAGTCTTTATAGCTCAGACTATTTACAAACTCCGCTCCAGTCGTACTTCGGCGTTCTGTGCGATCTTCACTATAGACCGAGCCGCCATCATTATATAAATAAGTCACAATATGTGAGCGGTAGCTTAAATCTGGGCTGAGTGTGCCTGCATACCCCATATAAAAATCATGCTCAACACCGTGATCTTTACTGATATCCGCTGCATCATAATTCAGTGTTGAAGCCCAATAACCAGCATATAGACCAGATGCATGTTCATATTCAAGCCCTGCTTGTAGGGTCGGCTGATCATTTTCAATACCCCCACGATAAATATACTGACTGAGCACAGCAAGGCTTCCACTGAGTCCACCTTCTGAACTTTGTTGCTGTGGCTCACTTGCGTTGACCAACATACTGCCAGTGGAAAAAATTAAAAATAGTGCAATTTTATGTGAATTTTTATGCATTTAAGCTCTCAAAATCTCTTTAGACATGAATCATTTACTGATTCCATACCTATAAATTTTAAAGCTATTTTTTAACAATGGGTCCATTTTATCTAGGCAACTGCTGTGTAATTCATCATTTGCCAATCTGGGTATGGGTTATTCTGAACCGATTCCAGACGACTAGAAATGACTGAACACTTTGATTCATAAGCTAAAATGACCTAACAGTCTATATATTATATTCTGCGATACATAGCAAAAAACAGAATTAAGAAGAGAAAAATAATTCGATGTTTTATAAAGATTTATTTTAGTAAACTGAATATTTTAACTAAAATTAAAATATTTCAAACATATCGCTTACAAAAAAATGCATTACTTTAGTTGAATATGTTAAATAAAAATGACAATTTTTCAGCGATTACTTATACAATTGCTGTTCTCTTTCCATCCAATTTGTATAAGGTTCGCTCCCCAATGCAAAACACAAAAAAATTAGCATTAGCAGTTTTAGTACAAACTGCACTTATATCAACAGCTTTTGCGAGTGAGCAAAGTGAATCTAAAGGTTTCGTTGAGGACGCTGAAGGATCAGTGTTATTTCGTACTGGTTATTTAAGTCGTGACAAGAAAAATGGTGTAGCTGATACAAGTTCAGCAGCTCAAAGCGCAATAGTTAAAATTGAGTCTGGTTATACCAAAGGTATCGTTGGGTTTGGTTTAGGCGTAGTTGGTGATGGTTCGTTCAAATTAGGCGAAAATAACCATGCTGGCAACCAAATGATTCCATTGCACAACAATGGTGCAAAAGATTCAAATGGCCATGTTGATGCTTATGACCACTGGGCTCGTGGTGGCGGTATCGTCAAAGCGCGTATTTCAAATACTGAAGTGCGTTATGGTACTCAAGTACTCGATTTACCTGTTCTTGCAAGTAATACTGGACGTATGGTTCCTGAATATTTTACAGGTACTTTATTAACTAGCCACGAAATCAAGAATCTTGAAATTGTTGCTGGTAAATTTACTAAGAACCAAATGTCTGATCAAATCAAAACCGATGCTGACGTCAATGGCAATGGTCTTGATCGTGCAATTGTTTGGGGAGCTAAGTACAAATTTGATGACAATTTAAATGCATCTTATTATGGCTTAGACAGCAAAAATGCTCTTGAACGTCATTATGTAAATGTGAACTTTAAACAGCCTTTAGCGAATGACAGTTCATTAACTTACGATTTAAGTGCTTATCATACTAAGTTTGATGAAGCAGCAAATACTTATTCACAAACCACTGATAACTTATCAGATCGTAAGAATGATATTTGGGCTCTTTCTACAGCTTATAATACTGGCGCACATAACATCATGGTTGCATACCAACAAAACAGTGGTAATGTTGGTTATGACTATGGTCAAAATGCTGATGGCTTCCAAAGTATATACCTTCCAAACTCATACCTTTCTGACTTTATTGGTAACGATGAAAAATCTGCCCAAATCCAGTACAGTCTTGATTTTGGTAAATTAGGTATATTACCAGGTCTAAACTGGACAACTGCATTTGTATACGGTTGGGATATCAAAGTCAAAGATATGACGAATGATGCGCAAGAGCATGAATTCTTTAACCAAGTGAAATATACAGTTCAATCTGGTTTTGCTAAAGATGCAAGCTTACGTTTACGTCATTCGTACTACCGTGCAAGTGATGAATATCAAACAAATGCATACATTGGTGACACCAACGAATGGCGTGTTTGGTTAGACATTCCTGTGAAATTCTTCTAATTTCTATGGAAAAGCTAATCTAATAAAAAACCTGCACATTGTGCAGGTTTTTTTATTGAAGCCTACAATCAAACACAGTTCAATCGAGGCTTCATAGACAGAATTATTTTGCTGCTTCGATTGCTTTAAGCACTTCTTGCTTAGCAACTTCAGAACCTTCCCAACCTGTTAATTTAACCCACTTCCCTGGCTCTAAGTCTTTATAGTGCGCGAAGAAGTGTTCAACTTGTTGAATCAGTAAAGGTGGAAGATCGGTATATTCTTTCACGTCTTTATAAATTGGCGTTAACTTGTCGTGTGGAACTGCGATTAATTTCGCATCGATACCACCGTCATCTTCCATGTTCAATTTACCCACAGGACGGCAACGAATTACTGAGCCTGGTTCAACTGGATGCGGCGTTACAACAAGTACATCTAATGGGTCACCATCTTCAGACAAGGTGTTTGGTACATAACCATAGTTCGCTGGGTAGAACATTGCTGTACCCATGAAACGATCTACAAAAAGCGCATCCGAATCTTTATCAATTTCATATTTGATTGGTGCTGCATTTGCAGGAATTTCGATGATCACGTAGATATCGTTCGGTGCATCTTTACCCGCAGGGATATTGCTGTAGCTCATAACATCACTCTTTAACAAGTTAAATCTTTTAAAAACCGCATCGATTATAACGGTTTTTGAGAAAAAAATATTTCTGCGATTATACATCCACTGGGTGAAAATATGTATGTTTCGCACTTAGCCCATTGTCAGTCGAATGACCAACAATAATAAACAAATTGGGCAAAGCAGTGACAACAGCCAAACGATCGATCGAAGCGTCGACCAGTTAGCCAAATAACAAATGCCATACACCACACGAAAGACAAGATAGGCAATACCAAAGGTCATAGTGACCACTTGCGGAATCACCATATATTCAGCCATTAAGATGGCGGCAATAAATAACGGTAAACTCTCAAAACTATTTTGCTGTGCCGCATTGGCACGTGCAGCCAGACCAGTCGTTTTGGCGAGAAATTCACGCGGATGTTGATTATCTTTGGCGCGAAATCCTGCTGTTTTTTTAGCAATGATTGTAAATACGTAAGGCAGTAAACAAGCAATTAAAATGAGATAAATAATCCCGCTAATGCTTTGCATTGGTTTTTTCTCATCAAGATCATTTCGACGGCTATCATAGCATGGCATTCCGAGGATAAATTTGGTTAAATTATAGTGTTTTTATAATTTCCCGATGAGACTCCTGCATGGCTAGCCCTGATCAAAAAGAAATGTTCGACGTGCTCGAAATTCAGCGCCAACATCAACGCCAAGTGGATCGTGTTTTAAAGATTGTGCTTCCCGTTACGGCTTTTTTATTGGCGGTCATTTGTGCCAATATGAATATTGGTTCGACCCTTGGCACACTGGTCATGCTGATCATTGCATTTTGGATGGTGGGAATTAAACGTCAGAACCTATGGTCTTGGTTGCTTGCGGTGACCGTCTATTGCCTGATCGATAATATACTGAGCTTTGGTAGTTTTGCTTTCCCAGCCTTTAGTCGTCAGTGCGGGACGATGCTGACCTTTGTTGGCATCTTGGGCATTGGCCGTCCCTATATTGACCGCTGGTTAATGAAAAATTAAATGTGAACATAAAAAAAGCGCCTGACGGCGCTTTTTTTATTTGAACTTAAGCTGTTTTACGTAAATCTTTACGTAGGATTTTACCTACGTTTGATTTCGGTAACTCATCCAAGAATTCAACATAACGCGGACGTTTGTAACCCGTTAAGTTCTCTTTCGCAAAGGCCAAGACTTCTTCTGTAGTTAAAGATGGATCTTTCTTCACCACAAACAGTTTTGGTACTTCACCTGATTTTTCATCAGGTACACCAATGGCAGCGACTTCCAATACTTTAGGATGCTTTGAAACCACTTCTTCAATTTCTGAAGGGTAAACGTTAAATCCTGACACCAAAATCATGTCTTTCTTACGGTCTACAATTTTCACATAGCCGCGAGGGTCCATGACACCAATGTCACCCGTACGGAAGAAACCATCTTCAGTCATCACTTTAGCTGTTTCATCTGCACGGTTCCAATAGCCACGCATTACTTGTGGGCCACGGATTGAAATCTCACCTTGTTCACCCAGTGCAACTTCCTTGCCGTCATCATCCAAAATTGCAACTTCAGTTAATGGCAATGGAATACCAATTGTGCCGCTAAATTCTTCTGACGCTGGCGGATTTGCCGTTGCCACAGGTGAAGTTTCAGATAGGCCGTAACCTTCAATGATGTTGGTTCCAGTAATTCGCTTCCACGCTTCTGCTGTAGAAGGAAGCACAGCCATACCACCGCCCATCGCCATTTTCAATTTGCTGTGGTCGAGTTGCTTAAACTCTTCATTGTTCACTAAAGCATTGAATAGTGTATTCACTGCTGGGAAGAATGACGGTTGATATTTACGTAATTCTTTCATCACCGCAGGTAAATCACGCGGGTTTGGAATCAAAACGTTGGCTTGGCCTTTGTACATGCCGTACATCGCACACACCATGAACGCAAAAATATGATATAGCGGTAAGGCACAGAAAATGCGGTCATCAGGTTGACCATCTTGTGCACCAAATTTACTTTGGAAAATACCGTCACACTGCAACATGTTCGCCACAAGGTTGCGATGCGTCAGTTCTGCACCTTTTGATACCCCTGTAGTGCCGCCAGTGTACTGAAGCACTGCTGTGTCACTTAACGTTAAGTTCGGGCGCTTATAGTTACTCGCACTAACTTTCGACATTGCCGCATTAAAGCGAATATGGCCAGGAATATTCCATGCTGGAATTTGCTTACGCACTGAACGTAATACAAAGTTCACCAGTGTGCCTTTTAATGCACCCAACATGTCACCTACAGAGGCAATCACAACATGTTTAACTGGGGTTTTACCATTAATCGCTTGATAAACAGAGGCAAAGTTTTCGATGATCACTAAAACTTCTGAACCCGAGTCATTTAACTGATGTTCAAGTTCACGCGCGGTATACAGTGGATTGACGTTAACCAGTACTAAACCTGCACGGAATACACCCAAAGCAACGATAGGATACTGAAGAACGTTCGGCATCATCACAGCGACACGTGAGCCTTTTGCTAGACCCAAACTTTGTAAATACGTTGCAAATTTACGGCTTGCTTCTTCTAACTCACTAAAAGTGAGTACTTTATCCATAAAGATAAAAGCATCACGAGAGCCAAATTTTTGGAAATTTCGTTCAAAAACATCTACTAATGACGTGTTTTCTGGTGGCAATTCTACAGTCTCTGGAATCCCCATTTTTTGGTATTCTGCGAACCAAATTTTTTCCATATCGCCCGATTCTCCTATCAGTAATCCTTAAATTTCAACTATTGTTCTCAATATTAAGCGCTCTTTATTTAACTTCTGTTGCTTAATACTGCATCCATTTCCCGCATACATACCATATATAACGTATTTTGATCAATGGATGCTAGTTTTATCTCTGAACTAACAGTTTATTTGCTTTTTGATAACCACGTGGTAATAACTGCCCTTTTGATGCTCTTTTGCCTATGTATTTTTGCAAGTCATCACCCTTCAATTTTAATTGCTGCTGTCCTGCAACGACTTGCAGTATTTCATCTAGCGTTAATCTTGTCATGAATACAATTTGATCTTTCTCTTCAAGTTGTATCAATTTATTACCTTTACCTTTATTCAAAATAGGCAACTCTGACAACTCTAAAATCAACAAACGACCCGTTGAGGTCAGTAACGCCAAATGGGTAGCTTGATCAACACTGGTTAACGGCATAACTGTGGCTTTTTCAGGTAAAGTCAGGAAGGCTTTCCCTGCTTTTGCATTGGTATCTAACTGTTTTGCCTGTGTTTTAAAACCATATCCTTTACTGCTCAGCGCCACGACTTCGGCTTCATCATCAGCAATGAAGACTTGTTTAAAACCAACGCCACTGGCTGGGGACAATTTTGAACTCAACGGTTCTCCCAGCCCACGCGCGGACGGTAGGCTATTAATGGCTAGGGCATAACTACGTCCTGACTCATCCAATACATACACGCGCTGATTCGATTTACCTTGTGCATGACTGAGGTATTGATCGCCTGCACGGAAGTTCAGGTTTTCGGCATCAACTTCATGACCTTTGGCTGAGCGAATCCACCCCGCTTCAGACAAGACCACGGTCACAGGATCAGCAGGCATGAAATCTTGCTCACTCATCGCCGTCGCTTCTGCTCGATGCACGATTGGTGAACGACGGTCATCGCCATATTTTTTCGCATCATCTTTGAGTTCATTGATGATCAAAGCTTTTAAAGACTCTGGATTAGCCAACTGTTCACGAATCAGTGCAGCTTTGGCCTCTAACTCTTCTTGCTCACGGCGCATTTCCATTTCTTCAAGTCGGGCCAAATGACGCAACTTGAGTTCTAAAATGGCTTCGGCCTGAATATCATCAATATTAAAACGTGACATCAACTCCGCTTTGGGCTGTTCTTCTTCACGAATAATACGAATCACTTCATCAATATTTAAATAGGCAATAATCAAACCGCCCAAAATATGTAAACGTTTTTCAATTTTATTCAGGTGATATTGCAGACGACGGGTAACAGTTTCCTTTCGAATTTCAATCCACTCCAGCAAAATACGACGAATCGATTTCACTTGTGGACGGCCATCCGCACCAATCATGTTCATATTGACCCGATAACTCGACTCAAGATCGGTGGTGGCAAAAAGGTGACTCATCACCGCTTCAGCATCAATCCGATTTGAGCGCAGTACAATCACCAAACGGGTTGGGTTTTGATGATCCGATTCATCTCGTACATCGCTCACCAAAGGCAGTTTTTTCGCCTGCATCTGATCCGCAATTTGTGAAATAACTTTCGAGCCTGAGACTTGATAAGGCAAGTCTGTGATCACGATTTCATTTTTTTCGATGCGATACACCGAACGCATACGGTAACTGCCCCGACCTGTGCTTTGTATTTTTAACAGCTCTTCAGGTGGCGTAATAATTTCTGCTTTGGTCGGCAAATCGGGTGCAGGAATATATTCTGCAACTTTTTCATCGCTTAAATTTGGATTACGAATTAAGGCAATAGTGCCTTTCACGACTTCACGCAGGTTGTGTGGCGGAATGTCCGTAGCCATACCAACTGCAATGCCTGTGGTGCCATTTAACAATATATTCGGAATACGTGCAGGTAAAGTCACGGGCTCTTTCATCGAACCATCAAAGTTATCCTGCCAGTCACAAGTCCCCTGTCCCAGTTCAGACAAAAGCACTTCACTATACTGAGATAATTTGGCTTCGGTATAACGCATTGCCGCGAACGATTTCGGATCATCGGGAGAACCCCAGTTACCTTGACCTTCAATAAACGGATAACGATAACTAAAAGGCTGCGCCATCAGCACCATCGCTTCATAGCAGGCCGAATCACCATGCGGGTGATACTTACCGAGCACATCGCCGACGGTACGCGCAGATTTTTTGGGTTTACCGCTGTGTTTCAGCCCCAATTCACTCATGGCATACACAATACGGCGTTGTACAGGTTTTAAACCATCGCTGATATGCGGTAAGGCACGATCCATGATCACGTACATGGCGTAGTTGAGATATGCTTGTTCAGTAAATTCTGCTACGGAACGGTTTTCTGTCGCTTGATGCGCAAGGTTCGTCATAACAACCTGTCATCCTAATTAATCGTTTTTTGTTTAAGTTCTTATGCTATGTCGCAGGCTCTGCCTATACAAGTGAAAGCGTACACCACTACGACAAATTGCGTCTTTAGATGTTCCTAGTGTCGTAAAATTATCCATTTTTTTTAAAATGAGCAACTAATTATTTTGAAGTTCAGTTCCTGTGTTCATCTCTGCTCGTCAATGAAAATAATGAAGCAACTTCAGCCCACTCAACTTGATCGATACGATCGACAAAAAAATCGGGGCATCCGCGCCCAAAATGCGACACAACCAATTGGGTAGATCACATCAATCAAGTCGCAGCTATTTTAAATAGCCTCATCATACACGGGGCTAACTTTTATCAAAATGCAACGTTGAGAAGCCACATTTTGGCCGAGCAGATTGAATTTTTTATTGCTGAGTTGGATCTTGTTATCGGTTATTTTCAAATCTATCATCTAGATTTTATGTTGAAGTGTATTGAAGACTGAGAGTCTCAGCACATCTGACTCTCAATCTTCAGCGCGGACTAAATTACAGTCCAATTTCTTCCAATGTTTTGCCTTTGGTCTCTTCACCCAAAATCAAAATTACCGCTGCAACCGCAAGCAACACTGCGGTAAACATCATGAAAATCGCACTAAATCCATTACTCTGTACCATCATATGTGTCACCACCATCGGTGCGACAATGCCGCCCATACGACCAATGGCTGATGCCCAACCCGAACCAAAAGCCCGGATATTGGTTGGATATTGCTCTGGGGTATAGGTATACAAGACGCCCCATGCACCGAGGTTAAAGAATGACATCAAACAACCCCAGAACATGATCATGCTCACAGTGTCAGCTTGACCAAAGAAATACGCGGAAACTGCACACATGCCAATAAAACCAGCCAAGGTTGCTTTACGTCCCAGCTTTTCGACCAGCCATGCTGCGGCCACATAGCCTGGCAGCTGTGCCAAAATCATCACCAAGACATATTCAAAAGACTGAACAATGCTATACCCCTGCTTCACCAGCAAACTCGGTAACCATGTAAAAATGCCATAATACGAGTAGACAATACCAAACCAAATCAACCATAACATCAAGGTTCTACGCGCAAATGCCCCCGACCAGAGCTGGGTAAAAGACACGGTCTTTTTCTCTGCCACCGGTTTAACAACGATATGCTCGATCACGTCCACACCGCATTGACGTTCAATCTGCTGCACCAAAGCATGCGCTTCCACAATACGACCTCGGTTAATGAGATAAGGAATTGACTCAGGCACTTTGAACCAAATCACAATGGCGTACAGTGCAGGAATTCCACCGATTAAGAAGGCCATATGCCAGTCAAATTTTGGAATCACAAAATACGCCACCAATGCAGCGCAAAGCCAACCTAAGCCCCAAAAACTTTCTAGCAGCACGATAAAACGCCCACGCACCTGCGCAGGAATGTATTCACTGACCAAGGTCACCGCTACTGGCAACTGTCCACCTAAGCCTAAACCCACAATAAAACGAAACACCAACAACCATGTTAAGTTGGGAGCAAAGGCACAGGCTGCCGTCGCTAAACTATAAATCACTAGGGTCGCGGCAAAAACTGTTTTACGCCCAATACGATCGGCCAGACCACCTGAACACACTGCACCAATCGCCATTCCGACAAAGCCAATGGAAACCACCCAACCTTTCTCGGTTGGGCTCATGTGCCAGTCTTCAGCCATTTTTGCCAAAATAAAAGAAATCAGCCCCGTGTCCATGGCATCGAACATCCAGCCCAAGCCAATCACCCACAACAAGGTGTAGTGAAATTTACCGATCGGTAAGCGTTGTATGCGAGAAACTAAATCCATAGCTCGGCCTCTAAAGCGGGAAAAGATAGCAGGCTGCTTTCTCAACAGGCTTTATCATTATGTGCTTTTTTTATACAAATAAGGCAGTCAAATCACTGCTATTTTAGCTCGCATCTTTCGAGGAAGCAGATTGCTCATCATCGTCTTGATAAATGAATTTTGGCATTTCTAAGCCGAAGTAAATCGCGATTAAACGTAAACTAAAACCAAAGATCAAAGTCGAAATCACGGTCAGCTCAAGTGATAAACCGAGCTGAATGCAGCCCCAATAGAAAATCACCGCGACAAAAGAAATACTGGCATACAGCTCACGGCGAAACACCAAAGGGACGTCATTACACAAAATATCACGCAAGATACCGCCTGAGACCCCTGTCAGAACTCCAGCAACCGCAGACACCACAAAACCATGTCCCATTTCTAAGGCAATTTGACAGCCGATGATGGTAAAACCGATCAGGCCCAGAGCATCGAGCACCAAGAAAATGTTGCGTAAATGACGCATCCATTTGGCAATCAAAATCGTCATAAAAGCGGCAAAACACGTCAGCATCAGATATTCAGGATGTTTGACCCAAGTCAGCGGATAATGTCCCAATAACACATCACGAACAGAACCGCCGCCCAGTGCTGTGACACAGGCAATAATCACCACACCAAACCAATCCATACTACGCCGACCCGCCGACAGTGCACCTGTCATTGCCTCTGCTGTGATCGCTATAATATAAATAATAGTGAGTAACATCGCCTGGATTCCATATAGGCTAATTGATGCGCGCTATTCTAAGCCAAATTTGCTTAAAATTATAAAAATTGTGCACAACATTGTTTAAATTTTTTCCCTGAACCGCAGACACACGCTTGTTTCATGGTGATTTGCATTTCAGTGGTTGGGTCTAAAAAATACCACGCCTCGGCATGTTTCACAAAATGTGAAATTTCATGATGTATCTGTGGCGATGTGCCATCATGATAATAGGCCTTGAACTCTACCATGGCATGGTTTTTATCGAGTTTTTCCTTGGCCTGTACGATGTCTAACTTTAACCATTGGTTGCTTCGACTCCACTCAGAAATTGCTGCAACATCTAGAGCCTGTTGCTGCCCCAACGCTGTGGTTTGTACAATGTAATCAATTTGCTGTTTGGCAAAAGCACTATAACGTGAGCACATAAGTTGAGTAGCGCTCTGCGCACGGCTTTGTCCCAAGTGCAAAGGCTGACAGCACTTTTCATATTCACCCTGCCCACACGGACACTCAACATTACTCATGATTTTTCCATAAAAAAATAGCTCGACATTGCGAGCTATTTTAACCAGTTCACCCCAGTTTGAGGACGGATTTTAAGATGATTCCTTATGCAGATCCGACTTTGGAATCACATGCACTTTTTCAATTTTGTGCCCATCCATTGTCACCACTTCAAAAATACAACCATCTGCTTCAAGGCTAGAGCCATTTTCGGGTAAACGGCCTAAATGAAAGAGGATATAGCCTGACAAGGTTGAGTACTGATCGGACTCGTCGACCAAATCACGATCCAACAATAACGACACATGGCGAATATCGGTTGAGCCATCGAGCATCAGGCTACCATCTTCTAAACTTTCAGCCACATTATCTTCAGCATCTTCATCGGGGAACTCCCCTGCAATCGCCTCTAATACATCAATCGGCGTGGCAATCCCTTCAATCGAGCCGTATTCGTTCAAGACCAAAGCCATTTGCAACGGTGCTTGACGCAATTGCTCCATCACCATCAGGACTTGCGCATTTTCATGCACAATCACAGGTTCACGTAAATGTTTATCAAAATCGAGTACACCCGTTTCAATATATTCATTCAAAACTTTATGGGTCAGCACCACACCTGCGATGTTGTCTAACTCGCCCCGTGCCACAATTAAACGTGAATGCGTAATACTGAGTAGTTGTGACTTGATTGAGGCTTCTTCATCCTCTAAATCAATCCACTCCAACTCTGGACGTGGTGTCATCACGGACTTCACAGGACGCTCGGACAAACCCAGCACCCCTTGCACCAAGACACTATGATAAACCCCATTTTCAGGATCAAACACTTCATCCGCATAGGCGCGAGTTGCCAGTACATCTTCAGGCTCAGAGGCATGATCACTACTTTTACCGCCCAACATTCGCAGCACCGCAGATGCAGTTTTATAGCGAAGATCTGTGGTGGTGACCATTTTTTCTTGATTACGGCGCATGGTTTGGTTGATGAATTCAACAATCACCGAGAAACCAATCGCGGCATATAAGTAACCTTTTGGAATATGGAAACCAAAGCCTTCTACAATCAATGAGAAACCAATCATCATCAAGAAGCCGAGACACAAAATCACCACGGTCGGATGTTTGTTGACAAATTCCATCAAGGCCTTGGATGCCCACAACATAATGCCCACGGCGATAATCACCGCAATCATCATCACAGACAGATGCTTAACCATACCGACTGCGGTAATCACCGAGTCTAAGGAAAACACAGCATCCAAAACTACAATCTGAACGATCACCATCCAAAACACAGCATTGGCTGGACTTTCTTCTTTCTGAACCACTTTGGCGTCAATACGTTCATGCAGTTCCATGGTGCCTTTAAACAGTAAGAACACCCCACCAAACAGAAGAATCAAATCCCGTCCTGAGAAAGGATGATCGAAGATATGGAACAGCGGCTCGGTCAGTGTCACCACCCAAGCAATTGAGGCCAACAGCACCAAACGCATTAAGAGTGCAAGGATCAAACCAACTACTCGAGCCGTATTACGTTGTTCTGGTGGAAGTTTCTCCGCCAAAATCGCAATAAAAACCAAGTTATCAATCCCCAGCACGATTTCCAGCACCACTAGAGTGAGTAACCCCACCCATGCAGAAGGATCAGACATCCATTCAAATATCATGTGATCTGCTCCTGTCGAGGGGAAATATATGGTGCATAACACAACTTAAGCGGATGAAAAGGAAGATTCAGCACCAATGGCTGTAATTTTTTTTCGGAAAACTGAAGATGTCTTGAGCGACAACTACCACTACCCATGTTCGTTCTTGTGTTGTAAAACAGGAAATAAGTATAGGCAAGATCTACATGAAATTCATCTTTTTTTCAAAAGCGCACTGTTTTAAAAGATTTAACAAATTATTACCCGATTGTTAGATTAAATACAGCTTGCCGTCACATTTCTTGCTTAAACTAAGAGAGAAAAAGTAGATAAAGCAAAAGGTAAAAACATACGCCATGAATAGTGAATTAAAAATATCCTCTCTCAACACTGAAGTAAATGTTCAAACCACTCAGCCCTTGATCGCACTGTACTGCGGTTCTCGTTCAGGCAATAAACCGATTTATCAAGAAAAAGCGATTGCACTGGCACAAGGTTTAGCCAAACAGGGTTTCGGGCTGGTTTATGGCGGTGCCAGTATTGGTCTCATGGGACAAGTGGCCGATGCCATGATTGCACACGGCGGTGAGGCAGTCGGTGTAATTCCTGAATTTATGCTGGATTATGAAATTGCGCATCACCAACTGACCGAATTACATGTTGTGCAAACCATGCATGAGCGCAAAGCCTTAATGGCAGAACGCGCAAGCGCCTTTGTCGCACTGCCGGGTGGGTTAGGTACTTTTGAAGAGATTTTAGAAGTAGCAACATGGGGACAACTGAACCAACATCAAAAGCCGATGATGATCTATAACGTCAATGGTTTCTACGACGCACTCATTACACAATTGGATCATGCAGTCCAAGAAGGTTTCCTCCCGCCACAACACCGCGCAAAACTGATTGTATGTAACCACGCTGAACAGATTTATTCAGCGATTGCCAACCTCGGCAGTCCAGCGCGTTTTGCCATTTAAATCCTATTCTTAATGCCATAAAAAAGCGAGCCTAGCGCTCGCTTTTTTAACATGTGCGGTTATTGCCCATAATGGGTGACAAAGTTGTAGAACCACGGCAGTGTGGTCGCCAAAATCACCGACATGGCTAAACCAAACATCAATTTCATTGCATCTTTACTGACGTTACGCGAAGTGCGATGTTTATTGACTTCATTGAAAATCATCGACATCGCAAACTCACGACCTGCAAGCAAACCTAAAAATACCCATGTGGTACTCATTGGAATATTGCTCCATTCTTTAAAGATCAACAAAATAATGGCATACATAAAGTCAATAATAGTCGCTGCGCGAATATCGGTAACACCTGTTTTGGTGTCAACAATCTTCTGAATCGCACCACCGCGTTGGTACAAAATCACCGCCAACAACACCACAAAGACCGTGATGGCAAACAGTAAAAATGAGAACGGGACTTGGCGTGGCACATAGACAAAAATGTTGGCCAAATCTTGAATCAGCCACTGGCTCCACAAAAAAGCTGTAGAAACCCACTGTAACCCGATCCAAATATGCGACGGTTCTTGATTACGGGTTTTCGCAAAATACTTCGCCACTTGGCGCATCACAAAACGATAGACAATAATCGCAACCACAAAGGCCACCGCATAGCCCATCATCGATTTCACCATCATCGAGCCTAAACTTGCAGGCGAGAAAATGGTTAAAACCAAGAAAGTGGTACTGACGGGAATTCCGTATTTGGTTAAAAATAACAGTAAAATCGGTGGCACAATATAAAGCCACGTGACTCCACCCTCAGGAAAAGGGATCGTTTCTAAACGGCCATATGATGCATCACCCACACCGGATGCATACCAACCATAAATCAACACCACAACCAAAATGCTGCTGATAAAGAGCCAAAGCACCCACCATGGACGGTGTGCATTGGATGAAATAAACGTACCTAATGTCTGTGGCACATCATTTCCGACGATAGAATAAGCGGCTAAACAGAAGCCTATCACCATCAAAATTTCGATTGTCATAAAACCAACCTTTTGAATAATTTATTCCAAGACAGTGCCCTTGGACGTTTGCCAAAGATTATGACGGTTTTATTTCATTTTCATGACATCCTTGTCATATATTTTTTGTAGCGCCATAAAAAAGAACACCGTAGTGCTCTTTTTTCAAAGTCAAAACTTAGTTTTTTTAATTGAGTTTGACTTCATAAACCGCTGTACTACCACTGACTTCATTTCCCACCACCAACAGCGGGCGACCATTGGGTGAATTCTTCGCCGCGATGAAAATCAAACCTTCTGGACCTAAGTCACCTTGCTTCGTGACTTCTGTTTCATTGGTATTGCGATGGTTCAGATACTGAACAAATTTAGCCTGATTCGGGTTGCTAATGTCATACACCATGATGCCACTGGCACGCTCAAGTCCAATAAAAGCAAAGGTCTTTGCACCAATTTTACCCAATGTCATGCCTTCAGGTTCAGGGCCTTTATTATCACTACGGTCATCAAATTTAAATGCTTCATGATTGCTATTAAATTGATGTGGAAATAACTCCGCAATTTTTCGCTCAAACTCACTCCCCGAGTCCCATACAATCTGCTTGGTTTCAGGGTCGACAATACTCACCGAACGACCACCATAGGTGTATAATTTGTCATAAGTCAGACGACCATTTTCATCTAGCTTCGGTAGACCTGTTAGTGGATCTTTTTGATAACCTTGCGTCCAACTAATGGTCAAACGTCCAATTTGTGAATCTTTAATTAAATTATCCGCGCAGCCTTTTGTTGCGTCAGCCGTTTGACAAGGCTTAAACACCTCAGGGTTTAATTTTGCCCCTTTTACGCCCGGTGCAAGCTGACGTAAATGTGCGGCATAATCACCTTTGGCATCAAAACCTGCTTTTTTAAATAAATGTTTGATGCGTATCTCTTCTGCATAACCAGCATTTAAGTCCCCGCCTTCAAAGTATTTGGCTTCATCCGTTAGCCATTCACGGGCATCCCCCTCATTGGCCGTGACCAAATAGGTTTTGCCGTTGGCTTGATATTGTGCAATAGCATCGGGCATATACATGCCATATAGCCCTGGCCAAGAACTAATATTAATCATGCCTGCATCTTTTGCACATTCTGTAATACTACGTCCCAAAGAGTCTTGGCCAATAGCACAGTCACGGTCACTTCCATCCAAGGCATTTTCAGGCAAACTATGGTCCTTGTAGCCCATCGGGAAAAGATCAACAAATTGATTTTTTTCTAGGTCTAAAACCCCAATGGCATTGTTTTCCTGCAAACTGACCCATGCTTTCTTGCCATCAGGACTGACTGCGATGTACTCAGGCTCTAGGTCTTGTGCAACTGTGGTCGTTTGAATACCTGCTGTCGCTACATTTGGGTATTGACTGATGTCTGGGCCAAAAATACGAATGCCTACATCTAATAAGTCTTGTTTACGGTCATTCCATGCGTGGAAGCCCGCAATGGTTGCTGTTGGTTTTTGAATATCTGAAATATCAATAATGCTGACCGAACCTTCGGGATCGACTTGATACCCTTCATTCGGTTCCGCTTCATTCGCTACCAGTACTTTTCGACCATCAGGCGTGAAGGTCAACATATCTGGCAAAGCCCCCACGTTGACTTGGCTGATAAAAGAGAGATCCTGTACTTTAAAGAAAGCCACAATACCGGTTTGGGTTTTATCCTCAGCCTGAACCGCAAGCGCGACGATGCCATTATGAACCGCGACACTATTCACTTCGGAATTGGCTAAATAAGTTTTGGCATCCAAAGATTGGATATATGTGGGCTGCGCTGGTTGGGAGAAATCTAAAACATCGACCATGCCCTTTTGTGCATTCACCACGAACAGACGCTTACTCGCAGCATCATAGGCAGGGATTTCAGCTGCACTCTGTCCAAATATCCCCGACTCATAACTTGCAAGATGAACCAGTTCAATACTATTCGGCGTGGCTTCCTCTACCACAGGCGGTGATGTGATGGTTTGCGCATCATCACTGTCATTACACCCCGCTAAGCCCAACCCCATGCATGCTAAAAAGACAGCACTATATGTTTTATTCATCATGATCTAAATATCGGTTTAAATTTAACCAATGTATGACGTACGCGTTGCAAACACATGACGTAGAGATGTCAATTTGATGGCATGTGATAAATGCACATTCGCAACAACAGTCCAACTTAAATTAAGCTAAACTGTTTAAAAATTTCACTTTGTTGTATCTATGAACCAAACGCCGACCCATCAAGCACTCGCTCCTGAGTACCGTCTTTTGGTACTTCTGGTTTCGATTGGCTTTTTTATGCAAGGCTTAGATACCACCATTGTGAATACCGCTCTACCGGCTATGGCAGCCAGTTTGAATGAAGACCCGCTGCAAATGCATAGCGTGGTGGTGGCCTATGTGCTTGCCGTTGCTGCCTGTATCCCCTTGAGTGGTTGGCTCGCCGACCGTTTTGGGGTGCGCAATACCTATTTCAGTGCCATTATCATTTTTACTCTTGCCTCACTGGGCTGTGGCTTTTCTGAAAGCTTAAATGAGTTATTGTTCTATCGCGTATTGCAAGGCATAGGTGGTGCATTATTGCTCCCTGTTGGCCGTTTAGCTATGCTCAAGGTCATTCCGCGGACGCAGTTCTTATCGGCCATGAGTTTGATGAGTCTCGCGGGACTGATTGGCCCACTGATCGGTCCAACACTCGGGGGCTGGTTGGTCGAAGTCAGTACATGGCATTGGATTTTCCTGATTAACCTCCCCATGGGGCTGTTAGGGGTCCTGATTAGCTTTAAAGCCATGCCGAATGTCACCGAACAAAACGTGCCGCGTTTTGACTTTTGGGGTTTTATCCTGCTGGTGATCACCATGGCAGGACTATCTCTAGGGATTGAAAATTTTGCCAGCCCACACCTGACTTTATGGTGGAGTATTGGGCTGATTGTACTGAGCTTAGTAGCTGCGCTTTGGTATGCCTATCATGCACATACGCATCAAAATGCGCTATTTCGCAGTAAACTATTTCGTAACCGCATTTATGCCGTGGGTATTTTAGGTAACTTCTTTGCTCGCCTCGGTGGCAATGCTATGCCCTTTTTGATGCCACTCATGTTGCAAGTGGCTTTCGGTTTTGAACCTTTTGTGACAGGGCTTTTGATGATTCCGACCGTACTGGGTTCACTGGCATCTAAACCCATCATTCGTCACTTGATTCAGCGCTTCGGGTATCGCCATGTGCTTTTGGTTAACACCTTGTTGGTCGGTGCATGTATCGCCAGTTTTGCCCTCAATACCGCAGACACCCCAACTTGGCTGCGCGCGCTGCATTTCTTTGTTTTTGGTATGCTGAACTCCCTGCAATTTGTGTCTATGAATACCCTCACGCTGAAAGATTTACCGCAACAAGATGCCAGCAGTGGCAATAGTTTCTTGTCGATGATCATGATGGTGTCGATGAGTATTGGCGTGGCTCTGGCAGGTACTTTAGTCAATGTCTTTACGGCATATTTGGGCACAGATCATATCGTCATGGCATTCCATAATACCTTAATTGTTTTGGGCTGTATTAACCTGATTACCGCAGCCATTTTCTGGCACATCCCTAAAGATATCGTGGATGAATAACAGATACAAAGTGCTGCCATTCACTGACCATAATCATCATGGTCAGTTCCGCAAATTCGAGCTATGATGATGAGCTAAAAACCAATACCTGCAAAAGCATGTCCGCAAGAAAGAACGTTTCCACGCCGTCAAAAACCTCATACCCCTATTACATACTTGCCTGTGTAGTGATGCTATGTATCGGACTGGGGATCACCTATTTTTTCTTGCAGAACAATATCGCATCTGCCCAAGAGTATCCGATAAAAGGCTTTGATGTATCTCATCATCAGGGCGACATCCAATGGCAATCCATTTCTCCCCAAGAGTTTAAATTCGTTTATTTAAAAGCCACCGAAGGAGGAGATTTCAAAGACCGTAAATTTCAGGACAATTGGCTCAAAGCTCGTGAACAAGGCTTTTTGGTCGGGGCTTATCATTTTTATCGCTTATGCCGTGATGGCCAGATTCAGGCCCAGAACTTTATCGAAACTGTACCGAAGAAAACCGATAGTTTACCGCCTGTGATTGATTTGGAATATGACAGCACCTGTATCAACACCTACACCAGAGAACAGCTACTCAAAGAAATTCAGGTCATGCACGACCAACTGTATCAACACTATGGTTTGCAACCCATTTTTTATACCTCTAAAGCATTTTATAATATTGTTTTGGTCAATGAATTTAAAAAAACTCCCCTTTGGATTCGTGAATATCAGGGCAAGCCTGAGCTCAAAGGCAATCCGAAATGGACCTTTTGGCAACACACCAGCCAAGGTCAAATTAAAGGCATACCAACTTTGGTGGATCTCAATGTATTTCAGGGTTCAGAACAAGATTGGATCAGCTTTTTAGAGCGCCAAGGACTTTATCAACTGCCACAAAACTTACCAATCAAGTAAGCAGTTCCAAGCTCAGCATTGAAGTTCAAATACAAAAATACCAAGTCAAACTATGTCGCTTATGCCACATACAGGACTACGCAATCGATCTGAATAGTGCAATACTGGTTTAGGTTTCAATATTAAAATTCAGCATGCGAAAAATCATTCACATCGACATGGATGCCTTCTATGCCTCGGTGGAGTTACTTGATCGTCCCGACTTAAAGCATTTACCTGTGGTGATTTCTTCACACCATCCTCGTGCCGTCATTGCTGCCGCATCCTACCCTGCACGTAACTACGGACTCCGCTCGGCCATGTCGATGACTCAAGCCAAAAAACGCTGTCCTCAAGTGGTAGTGATTGAACCTAATTTCTCTAAATATCGTGCGGTCTCAGAGCAAATTCATACAATTTTTCAGCGTTATACCACACTCATTGAACCGCTTTCCTTAGATGAAGCTTATTTAGATGTGACGGAAAATTTACAACAACTGGCCAGCGCCACAGAAGTTGCTGAACGCATCCGTGCTGATATTTTTCAGAGTACAGGACTGACCGCCTCTGCGGGTGTTGCACCGAATAAGTTTCTAGCCAAAGTTGCTTCGGACTGGAATAAACCCAATGGTATCTGCGTGATTAAACCCTCACAAGTTCAGCAGTTTATTCAGCACTTGCCGCTTAAAAAAATCCCCGGAGTGGGTAAAGTCATGCAAGAAAAATTACATGCGCTCAAACTTGAAACTTTAGGTGATTTACAGCATGTGGATGAAAATATCCTGATTCATCATTTTGGCAAATATGGCAAACAGCTCTATCTATATGCACAAGGGATTGATGAGCGTCCTGTACAAGCGGAACGAGAACGTCAGCAAATTTCAAAAGAAACCACTTTTGATGATGACTTAACCATTGAACAATGTCTCCCATTTTGGCCCAAGTTGATTGCGCAAGTCTGGCAAAGCTTAGAGAAAAAGCAACTGTATGCCCGCGGTGTCACCGTCAAAATGAAACTGAAAAACTTTCAAACCCTACAGCACAGTAAAAGCTTCAAAACGCCATTAAAGCATCAAACTGAACTGCAAATGACCTTAGATATCTTACTCAAAGAAATGCAAATCACACCGGATCAACAATTTCGTCTGATCGGTGTTGGGGTCTATGCACTTTCGACTCAAGAGCCTCCACCCCAGCTCTCTTTATGGTCGAACTGAATGCTCAATCAGTCACTTTTTAATCAAAAGAACAAAAATAATGCAATTTAGCATTCACAAACTGTGTTTTTAGAGTAATCTAATGACGCGCTGCATTTATCCATGTAACCGCTGAGATGCTAAAACTTACCTTTACTTTTAGCATACGTCCTGTGATTGGTGTGACGATCAAATCCGAAGATTACAGGACATCTCTGATATTTATCATGGGTAAAATACCTGCCTCAAAACACATTCAATACTTCTCACATCATTACAAAGTTCATTTCAATTTCACTTAAAATTCATTCGTCTAAAAAAAAGAAATTCAGTACACTCAAAATGATTTAACAATATTCAAAGACCAATGAATAATAAAAAACAGATTCTCTGTGTTGAAGATGATGCCGCAATTCTCATGCCCTTACGCTATGCACTCGAACGTGAAGAATGGCAAGTGACTTGGGCAAATACTGGCTCTCAAGCCATTGCCTTTGTTCAACAGCAAACTTTTGATTTTATTATCTTAGATGTAGGTTTACCCGATATAAACGGTTTTGATGTCTGTAAAAAAATTCGTCAGTTTAACCATACCCCACTACTATTTTTAACTGCACGAGATGATGAAATTGACCGAATCGTAGGACTGGAAATTGGTGCAGATGATTACTGTACCAAGCCTTTTAGCTCGCGTGAAATCGTGTCTCGTATTAAAGCCATTTGGCGCAGAATGGACATACAAAGCCAATTACAACCTGCTCAAAGCACGATTGAGACACAAACAATAATTGCGAAAACATGGCAATGTATTGATGAATCACTGCAAATTCATTATCAAGGCAGTGCCTTACAACTCACTCGTTATGAATACCGCTTATTAAAATTGTTAATCGATCATCCTGAACAAGTTTTTAGCCGTCAACAATTGATGGATCATATTTGGGAGCATCCTGAACACAGCTTAGAACGTACTGTCGATACCCATATCAAAAGTTTAAGACAAAAGCTCAAACACATTTCAGCTGAACATGACCCAATCACAACACATCGTGGTTTTGGTTATAGTCTAAAACGGATGTGATAGCACCATGTCGATTTTTATCCGTATTTGGTTTTTCTTTGGCTTAATTATCTTGCTTGGGTTGTGGTTTATGTCCTACACCTTTAACCAACAAGTGAAGCCCAATGTTCGCCAAGTGGTTGAAGACACACTCGCTGAAAATGCCAATATTATCGCCATGTTAGTGGCAGAAGATGTCTATGAAAATAAAGTCGGTACCGCACAATTTGATGAAAAAATTCAAAAGGCACTGAATCGTAAACTCAATGCCAATATTTGGCAGCACAATAAAAAAGAAATTAACCAACAAATCTATATTACAGATGCAAAAGGCACCGTGATCTATGATTCACAAGGTATCGCCACTGGACAGGATTATTCACGTTGGAATGATGTTTATCTAACACTGCAAGGTAAATACGGCGTACGTTCAACCCGCAGTTATGAGGGGGATCCGAATAGCAGTACCATGTTTATCGCTGCGCCCATTTATTATCAAACTGCTCAAAATCAGCAACAAAAATTGATTGGTGTGGTGAGTATTGGTAAACCGAATAGCTCTGTACAACCTTATATTCAACGTGCAGAAGATCAATTACTGCGCCAAGCTGCATGGATTACCCTACTCAGTCTTTTCCTTGCCAGTTTGGTCGCTTATTGGCTTAAACACAGTATTGACCGTGTTCGAAAATACGCTCAAGCGCTTGCTCCAGTGAATCAAACGCCTTATTTCCGTTCAGCCAAAGAACTGAATCAAGTGGCTCAAGCTGTTGAAAATATGCGTGAAAAACTCGAAGATCGTGCCTATGTAGAACATTATGTCAATACTTTAACCCATGAATTAAAAAGCCCACTCACGGCGATTCAAGCCAGTGCAGAGTTACTCAAAGAAGATTTGCCTTTAAATGATCAACAACAATTTGCACAGCACATTCATGCACAGAGCCAACGTTTAAAACTTTTGATTGATCGCATGTTATTGCTTACACGTTTAGAAAAATCCAAACATCAAATCGAACTTCAAAATTTTAACTTATCTAAGCTGATACAACAGGTTTTAGATCAACAAGCAAGCCAATTACAAAGTAAAAAAATTCAATGTTTATTGGATATCGAAGCGAACTGTATGATTCATGCAGATCGTTTTTGGTTACAACAAACCATTGCCAATATTTTGGATAATGCTCTAGATTTCTCGGCAGAATCTTCGAAAATCCTGATTCAATTGCATCGTCAAGCTCACCAAAGCATTCAATTACAGATTTTTAATGAAGGTGAATGGATACCTGAATACGCCCTCTCACAAGTCTTTGATACTTATTTTTCATTACCCCGTCCTATTACCCAACAACGCAGTTCAGGTATTGGTTTAAGCATTGTCAAACAAGTGATTGAACAACATCATGGGCAAATTCAAATTCAAAATATTCAGGAAAATAACATTGCTATTATTCAACCGCATCAGCAAGGCGTATTGGTCAGTATTGTTTTACCTTAACGAAGTTCTATAAATTTCTTAATAAAATGCTACTAGGAACGACTCAAATAAATTCGTAAAGCTTCACCTAAACTTCACATAAAGATCAAGGCCAATTCAAACAAAAACCATCTCACTTTCACATACTCAATCCTGAAAAAAACAAATCATCAGGAATCATTATGCGCTCTCATTTCCTTAGCCTTAAAATCATTGCGATTGTTATACTGGTCGCTATTTTCTGGATCGGCTTATTTTTCATTACCAGCCTTGTGTCAGAACGCCAAGACTACCAACAAGCATTCCTCAAAGAAATCTCACAAAATCATATTAGCCCACAAACCATTATTTCGCCCTACATACAAGTTCCGTATCAAGAGCAGAAAACCTGTTTGGATGAACAGAAGAAATCCTATGCATGTACAGAAGAAAACTGGATGTATATCGGTGCTGACAGTACTCAATGGACATCAAACTTTAATGTTTCAGATGATACTTACAAACGCACGATTTATCGCGCAATTAGTTATCAAGCCAATTTAACAGCGAAAGGAATCTTCCAAAAACCTCTATTAGAAAATAAAACCTATCTTTGGGATCGTGCTGAAATTATTTTCCCTGTACATGACCCACGTGGTTTAGATCAGCAACCTACACTTAAAATACTCAATAAAAACTATGCTTTTGAAGTGAGCTCGCAAGGCAGTGATGGCTCAGGTTTTGATTTTATGAATATTTCAGCAAAGAAATATCCTGAATTGATCAATGCGATTCAAAATGGCTTTCACTTTGATTTAACGGCAAATTTGACAGGTTTAAATAGGTTTACGCTTATTCCAACCAGTCGTAGTGTGAGCTATCAAGCTAAAGGCAATTGGGCAGATATCAAATACGATGGTCAAAACCTCCCTTATGCAAAAACCAGCACTCAACAACAATTCAATGCGCAATGGAAAAATATAGCTTTAGGTCATCAAAACCTAAATAAATTCATGTATTGTGAAAGCAATGAATGTACTCGCCAATTCGCTCAAGGCAACTACGTTCAAACTGCAAATTCTACTGAGTATGAAATAGCTGGGCATGAAAAAATTGGCTTATCGACTGAGTTTTTAGAGTCGGTGAATGTTTATACTCAAACTGATCGTGCGATTAAATACGGTATTGTGATTATCATCATCACCTTTGGTTGCTTCTTCTTATTCGAAGTGCTTAAAGGCTTGAGAATCCACCCTATTCAATACTCATTGGTGGCAATGGCGCAAGGCATCTTCTTTGTTCTACTTCTTTCGATCAGTGAATATTATGCTTTTGCATGGGCATATATCGTAGCAGCATTGGCCTGTATCGGCTTAATGACATGGTACCTATACTTTGTGATGAAAGGATTTAAAGCTGCTGCTTTGTTTAGCATCATCTTAATGACCTTATACAGCATCATGTATATGTTACTGCAATCTTCAGGTAAGACCTTCTTAATAGGCTCAGTGATCTCGTTCATTATCCTCGCAGTCGTCATGTTTATTACGCGTCATATTGATTGGTACAGCATTGGGAATAAACCTACACCAACACTTAAACCTTATACCCCTTCTAATTCAGAATAGTTCTAATTTTAACTAGATAAGTGGTTTAAAACTTAGGCTTTTGCGGATGTCGACATGCCATCCGTAATTGAACGAAAACAATGAAATAACAATCGAATATCGAGATTGATCATGCAAACCCAAACTATCTATATTGCGACCTATATTCAAAAAGAGATACAGCTCCAACAATACTGTCCTTTGCAAAGTTCGATTGCATATTGTTTAAATCGGCTCAGAATGGCTCAAATTCATTTCTTAAACCTAGGTAACCTTATTGTCTGTCCCGAATACAATTGCGTATTGATCTTCCAAAATAAGTCTTTGATTCGTATTGATCCACTGGCAAGATCAGCACAAACTTAACTGATGATAATAAACTAGGTTTGCAGAATATTCTCGATCACGTAAACTTTAGATAATGAATCATGTTAGAGAAATATTATGGCTGTACAACGTTTTCATGTGTCAAATCGCTTTTCTGAAATTGCGATTGCTGGAAACCTCATCCATTTAGCAGGGCAATTGGCTTCTGACTTCGATTTAGACATTAAAGGGCAGACGCAACAAACATTGGACATGATCGACCAATTTCTTGCCGATGCAGGCACAGATAAAAGTCATATTTTATCGGTGACGATTTATTTAAAAGACATTGAAAATGACTATGCAGCGTTCAATGAAGTTTGGGATGCTTGGGTTGCAGACATTGATGCCTTACCCCGTACCTGTGTTGAAGCTAAACTTTATGATCCACGAGTATTGGTAGAGTTAACCGTTGTTGCAGTGAAACCTACATAAAAAATACACTCATCATAAAAACATGAGTTTTCATGTTTTTTATGATGGATGCTGAGATTCAGTTAGCCGATCAGACGTAATTTTCGAGTTTGTGCTGCATTATAGTAATCATATTTTTTGGTCGCATGCTTATCTTTAGTCAAACGCGATGAGGCATAGAGATCGCCATAAAAATCTTCACGTAACTGATGATAGTCAGGCACTTCTTCATAACGAATCACTTTATAGCCAGCCATATCGAGGATCGCATCCTGAAACTGTGCCTTTTGTGGACGTTTCAGTGAAAGCGGATCTTCTAAAGCAACCACTGCCAAAACTTGTTGTGCACTATCCACAATGACAAAATCAGCCACCAAATTGCGGTATTTATTTCGCGTACGCGAAAATTTTGTAGTCAGTAAGGCATCATAAGACACATGTGCCAGAACAGTATGATGCGGTAAAATTTCTTTCAAACGAGTATAAGTCAGTTGCTCATGCATACTAAAAATAGCACGTTGTCTTAATGCACTATCTTGCTGCTTGGTCTTAGGGATCAACGCTTTACTCGCTAAAATCATGACCAGTATCAACAACACGCTACCAATTACCATATAAGTTGTCATATTTTCATCCTTTTGATCTTTATTATAATTTTCGGTATCACAACCATTTTTATTCGATCAGTATAACCTACTGACCATTTATCCAAACCACGCAATAAAAAACTAAAGCTAAAATCAAACAAACGCTGATAAAACTAAACAATTTTTTGCAATGTCATTCGTTGTAACACGTTTTGTTTTAATCTGAATGAAATTTTGGCTCTTTAGCCTATCTACACTGTAATAGAGTGATTCATTCACGTGCAATATGATTCTTCGGATTGACCCAATTTTCCAGACGGATGGCAGAAAAGCCAATCTTTGAGCTATTTTTCTAACGCAATAAAAAAGATCGATCCTAAAAAAGGATGCCGTAGCATCCTTTTTTATATTCAATTGCCATTAAGCACGTGACTTAGACTTTGGTTTTGACTTTGAATGTCCAAATGGCTTCTTGGCGTCACCTGTTTCACGCGGCGGCAAACCTGTATGCTGCGTTAAAATCTGACCACGTTCAGGACGCTTCTTGGTATTTGATGGATGCGATTGATTTTTCGCTTGTTGGTTACGGCTATCACCATTACGTTTTTGCGAATCACCATCCACGGTTGAGTTTTTCTTCCGAGCAGACTGATACTGACCTTCTGTCCCTTGCGGTTGATAGGTTGGAATCAAATGCTGTTTCGAGTTACCAATCAAGTCTTGGCGGCCCATCTCTTTTAAAGCATCGCGGAGTAAAGGCCAGTTGTTTGGATCATGATAACGTAAGAAGGCTTTATGCAGACGACGACGCTTCTCACCTTTCACAATATCCACATCTTCAGTATAACGTGCCACTTTTGCTAGTGGGTTTTTACCTGTGTGATACATGGTGGTCGCTGTGGCCATTGGTGATGGATAAAAAGTTTGTACCTGATCGGCACGGAAACCATTTTTCTTCAGCCAAATCGCCAAATTCATCATGTCATATTCAGTCGTACCCGGATGCGCTGCAATAAAGTACGGAATCAGATACTGTTCTTTACCTGCTTCCTTACTGAAACGATCAAACATTTGCTTGAAACGATCATAGGTCCCGATGCCCGGTTTCATCATCTTAGACAATGGACCTTTTTCGGTATGTTCAGGCGCAATTTTTAAATAACCACCGACATGATGCTGCACCAATTCTTTAACATATTCAGGGTTTAACACCGCTAAGTCATAACGCAGACCCGAACCAATCAGAATCTTTTTGATGCCTTTAATGGCACGTGCTTTACGATATAGCTGCGTTAAAGGTGCATGATCAGTATGTAGGTTTTGACAAACACCCGGATAAACACACGATGGTTTACGACAGTTCTTTTCAATTTCAGGGTCTTTACAATGCAAACGATACATGTTTGCTGTAGGCCCACCCAAATCAGAAATGATGCCGGTAAAACCTGGTGCAGTATCGCGAATCTTTTCAACTTCACGTAAAATTGATTCTTCTGAACGGTTTTGAATGATGCGTCCTTCATGTTCTGTAATCGAACAGAAGGTACAACCCCCAAAACAGCCACGCATAATGTTGACAGAAAATTTGATCATATCAAATGCAGGGAAACGCGCATCAGCATAGACAGGATGCGGTAGACGTGCATAAGGTAAATCAAACACATAGTCCATTTCTTCCGTCGTTAACGGAATCGGTGGAGCATTTAACCAAACATCACGCTCGCCATGCTTTTGTACCAAAGCACGTGCATTTCCCGGATTGGTTTCAAGGTGCAAAATACGGTTGGCATGTGCATATAAAACGGGATCATCTGCCACTGCTTCAAATGCAGGCAAACGAATCACAGCCAGCTCACGCGGCGGTAATTTATGTTTAATTGCCTTTGAAGACGGCTGTAATTGCACAATTTGTGTATCAGGATCGAGTTTATCCCCTTCACGAACAATTTGATTCGTCACAATTTCTTTTTGGAAATTTTGGTATTGGGTTAAAGAATTGCCCTTATCTTTTTCAATTTCACAGCCATCTAAATCTTCAGTCATCACATAAGGATTGATGATCGGATCAACACGGCCAATGGCATCCACATCATTCGATGCGATTTCAACAAATTTAGCTTTAGATGGCCGGTTTAATTTATTCACGATAAATGCCGTGCCACGAACATCTGTAATTTCGTGAATCTTTTCGCCTTTGGCTAAGCGATGCATCACTTCAGTAATTGAACGCTCACCATTACCATACATCAAAAGATCGGCTTTTGAGTCCATCAACACTGAACGACGAACTTTGTCTGACCAATAGTCATAATGTGCAATACGACGTAAAGATGCTTCAATTCCACCTAACAATACAGGTACATCTGGAAATGCTTCGCGTACACGTTGGCAATATACGGTTGCTGCACGGTCTGGACGTTTATTGGGTAAATTATCTGGTGAATAGGCATCATCAGAACGAATTTTACGATCAGCCGTATAACGGTTGATCATCGAATCCATGTTCCCAGCAGTCACACCCCAAGCAATATTTGGCTTACCCAAAACTCGAAATGCTTCAACATTAGTCCAATCAGGTTGTGCAATAATCCCGACACGGAAACCTTGTGCTTCTAACGTACGGCCAATAATGCCCGAACAAAATGATGGATGGTCGATATACGCATCACCACAGACCAAAATAAAGTCACAACTATCCCAACCGAGTTGGTCCATTTCCTCGCGCGACATCGGCAAAAATGGCGCAGGTTCAAAACATGACGCCCAATATTTGTCGTAATCAAACAACGCTTTAGGCGCGGTCTGCATAGTATAAGCAGTAGACATGGCTAGCAATTCTCGGCTGGCAGATGAAAGATCTCAAATAAAGATCAAAGATGAAAGCCGATCATTTTACCATGAATTACATTCAGCTTGCTTGGTTAAAAAAGCATCATATACAGCACGTTATCATTTATTTTTTTATGCAAACGTAATTTCGAAGTTTTTATTTAAAAAGAAACAATTCGACAGTGAAGAGACAAAAGCTGCCCCTTCATTCCTTAAAGAATAAAGACCAAAGTCCAATCACTTGGGACAGCAAGCAATACATCGAGACCCAACAGATTCCGCTGAATAACGCAGCAAAGAATAAAAAAAGTAACATCAACTATAGCTATACCGATCTCTCAGAATATCCCTCACTTTATATAGTTTTTATTTAAGATATCATCATTTCCTTATAAGATTCTGATATTTAGATTAATGAAAAATGCTGCTAAAAATAAACACCATCTTTCATCATGTAAAAACTCAAATCAGTTCAGTTCTTTCATACCAACTTTATTATTTTTGAGCAGTCGATAAATCCATAATCAACTTTGTCGCTAAATATAAACGCGGCACAATACTTTCAACTAAAATATATTCAGCATTATTCGAATGTGCACCATCACCAGATAAGCCCATGCCTTCTAAAATCGCTGCTTTCGAATTTAAGCCAGCAAATGCGGCATCTGTACCACCACCTGTTGCTTCAGCTAAGATCTTCATTGGTAAGTTAAAATCATTTTTGTAAATAAGCTGTGCTTGTTCAGCCAATTTTTTTGCCTGTGGATTTGCCATTAAAGGTGGGCGACGCATTTCAAACTTTAACTTAACTTCACTATCAGCTAACTTTTTACGTTTAATCCTTTCCTGTAATACACGTTCCACTTGCTGAAAATCTTTAACTTGTAAGGCACGAACATCTGCTTGTGCAGTTGCAAGGTCTGGAATCACGTTACGCACTTTACCTGCACTCGCCACAGTCCAGTTTAATTTCAATCCTGTTTTAGGGTTCGATAAATCTTGTAACCGTAAGATTTGATGTGACAATTCTGTCAGTGCATTTATGCCTGCTTCAGGCTTAACACCTGCATGTGCAGATTTCCCGTGAACCTCTAAATATGCTGCACCAATCCCACTGGTGGCTAAACGTAAACTGCCGTCTTTGCCACCACCCTCAAATGACAAAACCACATCTTGATCTTGTGCAGTTTCAGTAATCAGTTTGCGTGAGCCTGGCGAACTGATCTCCTCATCGGAGTTAAGTAAGACTGTGATCGCACCATAATCTTGATAATTCAACTTTTTCAAAAGATCAAGCATATGAATAATCGCAGCAACTCCCTGTTTATCATCTAAAATTCCAAGACCAAAAACTTTATCTCCTTCCATTTTAAAAGGTTGGTCTTTCAACATTCCAGTTAAATACACCGTATCCATATGAGCAATTAGCATAATTTTACTGCTGCCTTTACCCTTTAAAACAGCTTTTACCATTGGACCAGTCTGTTGGGGCGTATCATCCATACGATATATATCTTTAGCTTCTACAATACTGACCTCAGCACCTGTCGTTTTTAATTGTTCGGCGACATATTTAGCGATCTTATTCACGCCGACAAGATCTTTACTCCCCGACTCAATATTGACTAAAGCCTCTAGAGTATTTAAATAATTCTTTTTTTCTGACTCAACCAGATGTTTGACCTGATCATTAGATACAGCATGTACTTGCCCAAAAGCCAAACAGCTCAACAACGCACATGAGATTAAAGGAAGTTTTTTCAGTTGATATTGAATTTTATTAGACATACTCATTATTCCATTTAAAGATATTGCTAACAAACTATGAGCATTTGATCGACTATCCAATTTTTTAAAAATTTTAAAACAAAAATGTTGGGTAGATTAAATGTCATGATCGATAAATAAGTAAATCAGTATGTAGAAACCTGTCCTAAAACTCAATTAGACGATTGATTCGTTCATTTTTTATTATTTCACACATAAAAAAATCCCCCTATCTCATTTGAGTTAGGGGGATTTAGAATTAATGAGCTGGCGATGACTTACTCTCACATGGATAACTCCACACTACCATCAGCGCTAAGAGGTTTCACTTCTGAGTTCGGGAAGGGATCAGGTGGTTCACTCTTGCTATTGTCGCCAGCACAACTGTTTATGACTATTCGTTGGGTCTAACCTCAGAGCAGTGCTCTTCGTGCCTAACTTTCATCAAATGAGTTATTAACAGGTATATTTGAGTTGGATATTTTATCTAGCTTTATAACTAAATCAAGTTGTTTGCAGTGATTTGAACCACAACACCAACTGTTTGGGTGTTGTATAGTCAAGCCTCACGAGCAATTAGTATTGGTCAGCTTCACATATCACTATGCTTCCACATCCAACCTATCAACGTCGTAGTCTTCAACGGCTCTTTAGAGGACATAAAGTCCTAGGGAAATCTTATCTTGAGGTAGGCTTCCCGCTTAGATGCTTTCAGCGGTTATCCCTTCCGAACATAGCTACCCGGCGATGCGACTGGCGTCACAACCGGTACACCAGAGGTTCGTCCACTCTGGTCCTCTCGTACTAGGAGCAGATCCTCTCAAATTTCCAACGCCCACGGTAGATAGGGACCGAACTGTCTCACGACGTTCTAAACCCAGCTCGCGTACCTCTTTAAATGGCGAACAGCCATACCCTTGGGACCTGCTTCAGCCCCAGGATGAGATGAGCCGACATCGAGGTGCCAAACACCGCCGTCGATATGAACTCTTGGGCGGTATCAGCCTGTTATCCCCAGAGTACCTTTTATCCGTTGAGCGATGGCCCTTCCATACAGAACCACCGGATCACTAAGACCTACTTTCGTACCTGCTCGACTTGTGGGTCTCGCAGTTAAGCGCGCTTTTGCCTTTATACTCTACGCGTGATTTCCGACCACGCTGAGCGCACCTTCGTACTCCTCCGTTACTCTTTAGGAGGAGACCGCCCCAGTCAAACTACCCACCAGACATGGTCCTCGTCCCGGATAACGGGACAGAGTTAGAACCTCAATATTACCAGGGTGGTATTTCAAGATTGGCTCCACCGAAACTAGCGTCTCGGTTTCAAAGCCTCCCACCTATCCTACACAAGTAAGATCAAAGTTCAATGTCAAGCTGCAGTAAAGGTTCACGGGGTCTTTCCGTCTAGCCGCGGGTACACCGCATCTTCACGGCGAATTCGATTTCACTGAGTCTCTGCTGGAGACAGCGCCCCCATCATTATGCCATTCGTGCAGGTCGGAACTTACCCGACAAGGAATTTCGCTACCTTAGGACCGTTATAGTTACGGCCGCCGTTTACTGGGGCTTCGATCAAGAGCTTCGCTTACGCTAACCCCATCAATTAACCTTCCAGCACCGGGCAGGCATCACACCCTATACGTCCACTTTCGTGTTTGCAGAGTGCTATGTTTTTAATAAACAGTTGCAGGGGCCTGGTTTCTGTGGCTGCCAATAGCTCAAGGAGTAAATCCTATCACCGTCGGCAGCGTACCTTCTCCCGAAGTTACGGTACCATTTTGCCTAGTTCCTTCAGCAGAGTTCTCTCAAGCGCTTTGGTCTACTCGACCTGACCACCTGTGTCGGTTTCGGGTACGATTCCTATGTAACTGAAGCTTAGAGACTTTTCCTGGAAGCATGGTATCAGCCACTTCACTGTACAAGTACAGCTTGCTATCAGTTCTCAGCATAGAGTACCCCGGATTTGCCTAAGATACATGCCTACAACCTTCCACCTGGACAACCAACGCCAGGCTGACTTAACCTTCTCCGTCCTCTCATCGCATTACATAGAAGTATTGGAATATTAACCAATTTCCCATCGACTACGCCTCTCGGCCTCGCCTTAGGGGTCGACTCACCCAGCCCCGATTAACGTTGGACTGGAACCCTTGGTCTTTCAGCGTGCGAGTTTTTCACTCGCATTGTCGTTACTCACGTCAGCATTCGCACTTCTGATACCTCCAGCATACTTCTCAATACACCTTCATCGGCTTACAGAACGCTCCCCTACCACTTGCAATAAATTGCAAATCCGCAGCTTCGGCATATAGTTTTAGCCCCGTTACATCTTCCGCGCAGGCCGACTCGACTAGTGAGCTATTACGCTTTCTTTAAAGGGTGGCTGCTTCTAAGCCAACCTCCTAGCTGTCTATGCCTTCCCACATCGTTTCCCACTTAACTATAATTTTGGGGCCTTAGCTGGCGGTCTGGATTGTTTTCCTCTTGACTACGGACGTTAGCACCCGCAGTCTGTCTCCCGGATAGTACTCATTGGTATTCGGAGTTTGCATCGGTTTGGTAAGTCGGGATGACCCCCTAGCCGAAACAGTGCTCTACCCCCAATGGTATTCGTCCGAGGCGCTACCTAAATAGCTTTCGGGGAGAACCAGCTATCACCGAGTTTGATTAGCCTTTCACCCCTATCCACAAGTCATCCCCTGGCTTTTCAACGACAGTGGGTTCGGTCCTCCAGTTAGTGTTACCCAACCTTCAACCTGCTCATGGATAGATCACCCGGTTTCGGGTCTACACCCAGCAACTAAACGCCCTATTAAGACTCGATTTCTCTACGGCTCCCCTATGCGGTTAACCTCGCTACTGAATGTAAGTCGCTGACCCATTATACAAAAGGTACGCAGTCACCGAACAAGTCGGCTCCCACTGCTTGTATGCATGCGGTTTCAGGATCTATTTCACTCCCCTCACAGGGGTTCTTTTCGCCTTTCCCTCACGGTACTGGTTCACTATCGGTCAGTCAGGAGTATTTAGCCTTGGAGGATGGTCCCCCCATATTCAGACAAGGTTTCACGTGCCCCGCCCTACTCGACATCATCATATAAGCCCTTTCGTGTACAGGACTATCACCCACTATGGTTGCACTTCCCAGAGCATTCCACTAGAACTTATATGACTTAATGGGCTTTTCCCCGTTCGCTCGCCGCTACTGAGGGAATCTCAATTGATTTCTTTTCCTAAGGGTACTGAGATGTTTCACTTCCCCTCGTTCGCCTCGTATGACTATGTATTCATCATACGATACCTGCCTTATGACAGGTGGGTTTCCCCATTCAGAAATCTCCGGATCACAGGATATTTGCCGCCTCCCCGGAGCTTATCGCAGGCTATTACGTCTTTCATCGCCTCTGACTGCCAAGGCATCCACCACATGCACTTAATTACTTGACTATACAACCCCAAACAGTCGTTAATCCCTACAAGTAGGATTAAGACAGTCTATGATGATTTCTCATCACTTCCTTACAGTTTGTTGTTCTGTGTACTTAAACACTGTACAGCTTCAATTCAATTCACATACCAAAACGCTTGATTCAGTTAATTTCGCTAGTAACTCATTTCTTCAATCTTCATCAATCAGTAATAAATCACTGTTAATGTCGATCTTAAAAACGAGTATGAACAAATTATTTCAACTCAAATATATTCTGTTAATGATTTTTCCAGCCTTCGTCAGGTCAGGAAACTGTGATAAATCACAGAAGTTAATAAGCTTCAACTTACTAAATTCTATAATCCAACCTATCTGCGCGAAGCATAGCTTCTTGCTTAAATTTCAAGGAAAAGCCTTAAAGCAGTGCTTTAAGTTTTCTTGTCTTGAAATTTGGTGGAGACTAGGAGAGTCGAACTCCTGACCTCCTGCGTGCAAAGCAGGCGCTCTACCAACTAAGCTAAGTCCCCAGCTTATCAATAAGTCAATGTTTCTGTTTCTGTATTCAGCATTTAACAATGCTTGTTAGTCAGATTTGGTGGGTCTGACAAGACTTGAACTTGTGACCCCACGCTTATCAAGCGTGTGCTCTAACCAACTGAGCTACAGACCCTCAGATACATCGTCATGAAGAACAACTTGTTGTGGATTCTTACCAATCGTCAATCTTTCGTTAAGGAGGTGATCCAGCCGCAGGTTCCCCTACGGCTACCTTGTTACGACTTCACCCCAGTCATCGGCCACACCGTGGTAAGCGTCCTCCTTGCGGTTAGACTACCTACTTCTGGTGCAACAAATTCCCATGGTGTGACGGGCGGTGTGTACAAGGCCCGGGAACGTATTCACCGCGGCATTCTGATCCGCGATTACTAGCGATTCCGACTTCATGGAGTCGAGTTGCAGACTCCAATCCGGACTACGATCGGCTTTTTGAGATTAGCATCCTATCGCTAGGTAGCAACCCTTTGTACCGACCATTGTAGCACGTGTGTAGCCCTGGTCGTAAGGGCCATGATGACTTGACGTCGTCCCCGCCTTCCTCCAGTTTGTCACTGGCAGTATCCTTAAAGTTCCCGGCTTAACCCGCTGGCAAATAAGGAAAAGGGTTGCGCTCGTTGCGGGACTTAACCCAACATCTCACGACACGAGCTGACGACAGCCATGCAGCACCTGTATGTAAGTTCCCGAAGGCACCAATCCATCTCTGGAAAGTTCTTACTATGTCAAGACCAGGTAAGGTTCTTCGCGTTGCATCGAATTAAACCACATGCTCCACCGCTTGTGCGGGCCCCCGTCAATTCATTTGAGTTTTAGTCTTGCGACCGTACTCCCCAGGCGGTCTACTTATCGCGTTAGCTGCGCCACTAAAGCCTCAAAGGCCCCAACGGCTAGTAGACATCGTTTACGGCATGGACTACCAGGGTATCTAATCCTGTTTGCTCCCCATGCTTTCGTACCTCAGCGTCAGTATTAGGCCAGATGGCTGCCTTCGCCATCGGTATTCCTCCAGATCTCTACGCATTTCACCGCTACACCTGGAATTCTACCATCCTCTCCCATACTCTAGCTTCCCAGTATCGAATGCAATTCCTAAGTTAAGCTCAGGGATTTCACATCCGACTTAAAAAGCCGCCTACGCACGCTTTACGCCCAGTAAATCCGATTAACGCTCGCACCCTCTGTATTACCGCGGCTGCTGGCACAGAGTTAGCCGGTGCTTATTCTGCGAGTAACGTCCACTATCCTAGAGTATTAATCTAAGTAGCCTCCTCCTCGCTTAAAGTGCTTTACAACCAAAAGGCCTTCTTCACACACGCGGCATGGCTGGATCAGGCTTTCGCCCATTGTCCAATATTCCCCACTGCTGCCTCCCGTAGGAGTCTGGGCCGTGTCTCAGTCCCAGTGTGGCGGATCATCCTCTCAGACCCGCTACAGATCGTCGCCTTGGTAGGCCTTTACCCCACCAACTAGCTAATCTGACTTAGGCTCATCTATTAGCGCAAGGTCCGAAGATCCCCTGCTTTCCCCCGTAGGGCGTATGCGGTATTAGCATTCCTTTCGGAATGTTGTCCCCCACTAATAGGCAGATTCCTAAGCATTACTCACCCGTCCGCCGCTAGGTAATGTAGCAAGCTACATCACCCCGCTCGACTTGCATGTGTTAAGCCTGCCGCCAGCGTTCAATCTGAGCCATGATCAAACTCTTCAGTTAAAAATCATTAGTAGCTTATGGCTACAAATCTTGGCTCATCAATTTTCTGACAAATATTTCTCAAATAAACTTCGAGTAATTTTTACCATCAATCAATGAAATATTTTCGATCGATCAATCAGTAAAAATCCACACAAGTTGTTCTTCATAATCTCTTAATGATCTTCTTGCTGATTCGTCATCAGCAAGCTAGGTCGGCTATACTACTCTCTTTCCAGAGAAAGTCAACTGGTTTTGTTAATTATTTTTAAACTTATTCAAGACTTCCAGATTCTACCGCTTGGGCTAAATCCTTGTTTCTCAACAAGTTTTAATCAATATCACCACCGATGGATGTGCATTCTACAGTATTTCTAACCCCTTGCAACACCTTTTCTCAATAAATATTTCTGCATGTTTATTTTTCAAACTCATAAAAATATAAGTTACTGTTATTTATGAAAAATATTTTTAATAAATTTATCTACTTCCTAGCTAGCGCCTTAAACCGCCCATCACATTCGCACAAATTAAACTCAATACATTGTTTTAATTAATTTAAATAAAAATATATCGAAATAATATTTAAATATTTTATTTAAATCGCTTTTTCTTTCTACTTTTTATGGTGAATATCCGCTCACAATGCTGTTTTCTCACTCAATTTCTACCTTAAAACCAAAACAGCCATTCTATTTCTAGAATGGCTGTTTCCGATCATCTCAACATGTTTAGAACTTCATACTGATACGCGCCCAATAATTACGTCCAATATTATTGAATTGTTCGGTTGCAGCATAATCAAAACCTGAACTTCCAAGTTTATTCAAATGCTCGGCATAGTTTTTATTCAGCACATTATCTATTCCGACTGAAAGGTCTAGATCTTTTTGGATATTATAAGTCCCATTTAAAGACAAAGTTCCAAAACCTTTACTGTCTTCTAAATCGTATCCAATGATATTGCCTTCTCGATAGCTGGTACGATCTTGTGCTGCCACCACACGCCATAACAAACCGAGATTATATTTCTCTTGCACATAGCGTAGATTGAAACGCCCTTCTAATGGTGCAATTTGCGGTAAAGCGGTGTGATCCGTTATATTTTCACCCCACGCATACATGGCACTGATGTCCGCTTGAATTTGATCCGTCAACTGGTAAGCCACACCTGCTTCAGCACCTGCAATGGTTGCATCGACATTTCGGCTTTTGGCTTCCAACCGCCCCATTGAACCTGTCGGAGTATATGCCACCAATATATAGTCTTGAATCAAACCTGCATAAACTGAAGCCCATGATTTAAATGCACCCTGTTCATATTGATAACCTGCATCAAACTGCGCGGTTTTTTCATTCTCTAAATCAGCAAAGGTCGTACCTGTACTTTGATGGTATTTGGTACTAAACAATTCCCAATAATCAGGCACACGCTCTACATAACCCAAACCTGCGTAAGTTTTAACATGTTCCGCAAGTTCACTTTCAATTCGAACAAAACCACTTGGCAGGGTTTCTTTACGTTCTGTATCAGTGGCTAAGTTATCGATCTTCGCTTGATCGACGCGTGCACCTGTCACCAGTTTATGCTGATCATTGAATGCATAACTCAGCTCACCGAAAGCCCCATAAGACTCAAATTCCATATTGGTTTTAAAGGGAGAATTCATACTCGGCATAGCATACATAATCATATTGCCGCCATGTTTATTGCTCTGCGAGTCTATTCCTGTCATCAGGCTGACTTTGTCCCATTCAGAAGTCATTGCAGCGCGTGCATTCAAAGTACGGCGCGTTACTTCCATTTCCATCTTATTCGGCACAGTCATCTGCATACCATGCATCGTCATGGTCGTTGTCGGTGGCGTTCTTAAACGAAAATTATCCATGACATGATCGTTATAGCTATAGTCCACTTGCGCTTCGACTTTCTTGATCACCTCACTAATGTTTTTCTTTTCAACATGTAAACCTAGACTTTCACGAGCAAACTTAGAACCATCCATGCTACGTCCAGCATAAACAGCCTCACCATCACTCTTCCCACCTTTCAGCTCTACCCATGTGTCCTCATTTGGAGTCCAGCCCAGCGCGAGATCTGCATTCCACTTTTCCCAATCGGACGGAACCGTGTGACCAGCTCCATCTTGATAACTATCTGCAATCGAACGATTGGCATTTAAACGTGCATATTTCGTTTCATCACCAACAGCGGCTTCAACATTCTGATCCAAACGACCGTAAGAACCAAGCATGACACTGGCTTGCCCACGATAAGGTTTCGCCGAAGTGAGCTGCTCCGGCTCACGTTCAAAAATAACGGTTGCGGCTGAACCAGTATGCGCATACTGAACAGTTTGTGGCCCTTTTACGACTGTGATTTTGTCGTAGCTTTCAGGAGAAACATAAGAAGCAGGATTATCCATACGGCTTGGGCATGCGCCTAAATTTTCCGTACCATCTGTGAGGATTTTAATACGTGAGCCAAACATACCACGGAAGGTGACATCACCATTCGCCCCGCCATTTTTGATTTGGTTAAAACCCACAATACTTTGTAGGTAGGCTGCACCATCAACCGCAGGAATTGGCTGAGTGGGTTGTTTAGGGTCAGCATGTACAATCAGACCATGGGCATCATTGCCCTGCTGAGCCGTCACCACGATAGGTGCTAAAATGTGTGCACTGTCTGCTTCAGCGGCAAATACGACGCTTGAAAAACAAGCAAGGGAAATCGCAGCCGCAAGAGGCTGTAAAAAGAATGTAGGCTGAGCCATTTTTATTCTCACTGAATCTATAAATACAACTAGGCTAGAGTCCGTTAAGACCCGAAAAATATATGTCTAGGTTTATACAAACAGTGGCGGTGCTCGCCCTTGAGGTAGTAAAAAGAGTTGTTGCAGTGCAAACCAAACATGCGCAAAGGCTTTTTGGAATGCAATTAAACGGACTTGAATACGGTCAAGTACCGCTTTTAACTCTAAATCAGGCGGCAGCACGAGATTGCCATATACCGTACAGTATTGGCATTGATGACTTGCATCATGATGATTGTGTTCGGCATGTTGTGAACTGAGTTCATGCTGATGTGTTGAATGCTTTTCAGCATGAGAACTGAGATGTTCAACTGGTTTGAGTAAAAGCGCACGCGAAATGGTTTCACAGACCGGCGCAATTTGATATTGCGTCGGTAGTAAAGGCTGTAAAAAAACAGCAATCTGTAAAAACACAGCTACACAAGACAGTAGCAACGCAGCTCTAAAAAACAATCCATTCCATCCGAATTGAGAACGCGGCCAGTATAACAAAGCCCAATTGAAATTGGGCTCACTTTAAAGATGATTTTTAAGCAAAAAAACTTAACCGCGTTTCACAGCTACTTTGTCTTTTTGGCGCTGACGAGTCAATTTTTCTACTTTTTCACGTGCGCGTTGACGCTTCAGTGGTGACAAATAGTCGACGAACAATTTGCCATTTAAGTGATCCATTTCATGTTGAATGCAAACAGCGAGAAGTTCGTCAGCTTCGATCTCAAATGCTTGACCTTCAAGGTTAATTGCTTCGATCTTTACGCGTGACGGGCGCTCAACTTTGTCGTATATTTGGGGAACTGATAGGCAGCCTTCTTCATAGGGCTGCGTTTCTTCAGTCAATGGGGTAACTTTGGGGTTAATGAATACCAAAGGTTGATCTTTATGTTCAGATAAGTCCATGACAATCAACTGAATATGACGATCAACTTGTGTCGCGGCAAGTCCAATGCCTGGCGCTTCATACATGGTTTCAAACATATCTGCAGCCAGCTGACGAATTTCATCAGTAACTTCTTCGACGGGTTCTGCAATGGTACGAAGACGGGGATCAGGAAAACTTAAAATAGGTAATAAGGCCATACTGCGTCCTCAATTATGCCATTGATCAAAAAACCAAATGAAGGGAATGCTTGATCAAAAAAATGTGTGTAATATCGTTATTATAACGCAACTACATACATAATTTTAGGAATTATGATAATGAAAAAGGTTTTTATGGGCATGCCATCTTTTAGTGCCTTGGGGTTTAAGCAACACATGTTAGCACTTGCGGTTTGCGTAAGTGTTGGCGCAGGCGTCATTTCAACAGCTCAAGCGGCGCCTACACGAAATTACAATCCACCTGCTTTAAAAGCCAATGCACCGAATGTTTATGTGGTGAAAAAAGGCGATACCCTGTGGGATATTTCTAAACGTTTCCTAAACAATCCTGTGCGTTGGCCTGAAATTTGGGCCAGCAATAGACACGTCAAAAATCCGCATTGGATTTTCCCAGGTGACCGTTTACTGATGTGTACTCATGAAGGCCGTCCAATTATTGGTAAAGATGAAGGTGATGGCTGTGAAGGGATTATTCGTCGTTATACAGGCGGCACTAAACTTAAACCTCAAGCACGCGTTGAGTCTTTAAACAATGCCATTCCTGTCATTCCACTGGAATACATTAAAAACTGGCTTGAACACAGTACCATTCTTTCCGAGGAATCTTTGGAAGGTACACCTTATATTGTTGGTGCTGCCGATGAGCGTGTGATTGCAGGTAAAGGTCAAACCGTTTATGCACGTGGCCAAGGCATTGAAGTCGGTCAACGCTACGCGATTTACCGTGAAGGCGAACCGTACATTGTGACGGATGCAGAGGGTAAAAAACAAAATCTAGGTCTAGAATTGACTCAGGTTGGCTCAGCCATTGCCATTCGTGGTGAAAATGACATGTCCACTTTAGAAATCACAGATTCGTATAATTCTGAAGTACGTCGTGGTTATCGCGTACTGCCTGAATACGACGCCATGCTTCCAACCTTGTTCTACCCAACACATGCACAAGATGTGACTGGGGGTGGACAAGTGATTCGTGTTCAAGGTTCGATTGGTCTAGCTGCGAAGCATTCAGTTGTAACCATTGATCGTGGCACAGTGGATGGCGTTCAATCGGGTTATGTGTTCTCGGTTAGTCAAAAGGGTCAAGAAATTCGTGATCCGAAAACCAATGAAAAACTGACCCTTCCAACGGAGCGTATCGGCAACATCATGGTATTTAAAACCTTTGACCGTGTCAGCTATGCTTATGTGCTCGACAGCGAACTACCAATGAACTTGGGCGCGAAACTTTCTCCCTCTGTCGTGGATGAATAATCCGTTGCTTTAAGGTGTATATATGCTGAACTCTTTATCACATGAACAGATTGCAACAATCACCCTGTGGTATTTAGTTCAGCATTCTTTATCGAGCTTTCAAAAACTACAGCAGCATTTTGGCACAAGCACAAAAGCTGTTGCTGCCTCCAATCTTCGGATCTGGCCAAATCTCGGCTTACACAAAAGCCATCTACAACGTGTCGCAGAAATCCAAACACCTGCTGGACAAACCAAATTACAAACTTTATTGCATGACGTCCAATCCAGTTGTGATTTTATTTTGCTTGATAGTGAAAGTCATTATCCCTCGCAGCTGCTGCCCTATGCTGACCGACCACCGATTTTATTTGGTCAGGGCAATCCACAAAGTTTACTCCAACCTCAAGTTGCTATCGTCGGTAGTCGAAAACCCAGTCCGCACGGCAAACAAGTGGCTTATGACTTTGCTTATTACCTCGCCGAAAAAGGCTTTTATATTTGCAGTGGTTTAGCTGAAGGCATTGATGCAGCGGCACATCAGGGCGGCTTAAAACATCAACGCACTATTGCGGTGATGGGCACGGGCTTAGATCTCACTTACCCCTCCCAACATCAAACACTGCGTACGCAAATATTAGAAAATAATGGCTGTATCATTACTGAATTTTTACCACATACACCGCCTTTACAGCATAATTTTCCACGGCGCAACCGCATCGTCAGTGCATTGAGTTTAGGGGTTGTGGTTGCAGAAGCCGCACTCAAAAGTGGCTCTCTTGGTACAGCCAAATCTGCTGCTGAACAAGGGAAAACCATTTTTGCGATTCCCGGTCATATTTACAGTGAACACCATCAAGGTTGTCATCAACTAATCCGAGAAGGGGCGATTTTAGTCGATCATCCTGAACAAATCATTGAAGACTTGGCACTCCCCACTCAATGGCATAGCCAATCCCAGTCACAAGAAACCACCCCAAGCGCTAGTATTGAGATCCCATCTAATTTACTCGAACTTTATAATCAACTGGATTGGGTGGGACAAAATATGGATCAACTTAATTTCAAACTTAACACCGATATTGCCACACTCACTAGCCAGTTAATGGAACTGGAAATTTTGGGGCTTGCACAACAACAGGCTGGCAATTATCTGCGTTGCCGTTCCAGCCAATAAGGTTCACAATAACCCTTTATAAATCAATAAAAGGTACAAAGTGTAATGATTACCACCTCTGTGACTGAAGCGGCGCAATGTTTAAAACAAGGTCAAGTTTTAGCATATCCAACAGAAGCAGTATGGGGTTTAGGCTGTGATCCGTATAACGAACAGGCTTTTCTAGATATTTTGCAGATTAAGCAACGCCCGATTGAAAAAGGGGTAATATTACTGGCTGGGCAAATTGCTCAAGTTGAACCGCTTTTAGAACATTTAGATCCCCACATCCGTCAACAAGTGATCGACAGCTGGAGCGATCGCAGTCCATCAGAACGCGCAACCACGTGGTTGTTACCTGCAAATGAACATATTCCAACATGGATTAAAGGCAATCACCCTAAAGTTGCTGTACGGGTAACCACACATCCGATTTGTGTGGCGCTTTGCAATGCCTTTCAAGGCTTCATAGTCTCAACCAGTGCCAACCCTGCTGGATTATCACCTGCCCGCTCATTACAAGATGCCAACCAATACTTTGCGCAACAAGTGAATTATCTAAATGGTGACCTAGGCTTGAGCCAAGAACCGAGTCGCATACTCGATGCCGAAACTGGAGCAGTGGTTCGTGCCTAAAAGCGTGCTATTTCTCAGGATTTTTACTGAAAAATAGAAAAAAAAAAGCTCAGCCATATAGGGATGGCTGAGCATGAAAAAGGATGTGTAATCACATCCAGAGGGTCTGAAAACTGATGAGCAAACACTTAATGTCCGTTTTGACATTCGCCTAAGTTTGCAGTGGACGTATTATGTAACAAATTACTTTTCTAAACAAATAGATTTTTTATATTAAAAACAGCGTTAAAACGCTGATTAATTGAGATAATTAAATTATAATTCAAATTATCTACCTATTTTTAATCAGCTTTTACATACATTAAATACATTAATCATCTAAAATAGCATTAATAAATTAACTTATTAATGAATTATTCTATTAAAAAAATAATTTAAATGATCGATTTTCAACCAAAATTAATCCATCGAGTTTACTAAAGGTGCCGTTTTTAAAGCTGTTTTACGCTGTGCCAGTAAAATGCCACAGATAATGACCACACCACCGACCGTATGATAAACCGTCCACGCCTCTTTCAACCAGACATAGGCAATCACTGCGGTAAAGACTGGCATCAAGTTCATGAAAATACTGGTTCGATTCGGCCCTAAATGGGTAATGGCCAACATCCACAGTAAAGGCGCAACCAAAGAAGGGAAAATGCTGGCATACATAACACTTGCCGCATTTTGACTATTGATTGAATCGAGACCGAAATAGGCAATAAAAGGTAAATGGTAAAGCAGTGCAAAAAAGATCTGCACATAGAGGCTCAACATCAAGGGAATTTGCAATTGCCACTTTTTCAAAAATACCCCATAAAAGGCATAGAAGAATACCGCAACCACCATCAGGACATCTCCCAAATGCCCGCCCGATTGAACTAGCCCTGCAAGATTGCCCTGCCCAATGATATAAACCAAACCTGCAAAAGATAAAATACTACCAATCATCGCAAAACGATTTGGAATATCTTTTAAAATCAGCAGTGAAACAAAAATGGTGAAGATCGGAATAAAGGCATTAATCAATCCCATATTGGTCGCAGTCGTATAGTGCGCTGCGGTGTAGGCTAAGCCCTGATACAACACCAGACCAAATGCACTTAGCACTGCCAACTGACCCAAATGCACTCGAATTAATGCCCACTGCCGACATAAAGGTCGCACGACAAAAGGTGTTAACAGAATGAAGGCAAAGAACCACCGATAAAAACTAATACTGACTGGCGAAATGAAATCAGCTACATAACGTGTAACGACAATATTGATCGACCAAATGAGTACGGCAATGATAGGGAGACTCAAAGCCCAATACATACGTTGTGTTGTGGTACTCATTCTTTTTCCCGTTTAGCTTTTGTTTGCAAAATTTAAATGAATGGTAAAACATTTTTATGATTTATTCGAATATCATTTGGGTATCACACATAATTGATACATTTATCTTAAAATATAAAATTCATAAAAAACATATTATTAAGATAATATAAAACTATACATTTCAACAAATTGATGCATTTCAGCAGCTTCACTCTACAAAAACACCATAGAACAATGTCAACGATCTCTGCATCGTATTGATGCTGTTCTAGCGAACGTATTTTTTAATTGATTGGTCATTGCTCTTATAGACTTTGGCCTACAAAAACATATTTCCCGATAGAAGGATGTCGTTATGAAAAAGTTACTTTTAACCACAGTTTGTATGGCCACACTTACTTTGGCTGCGTGCGAAAAAAAAGGAACTGAGCCAGCCATTGAACAAACGACGTCTGCATCTGAAGCGACCTCAACCGAAGCAACCACTATCGTTGCTAATCATAGCAATAACAATATTGCCGATATTCAAGCCGATTTGTTAGCCGTACAAACGCTATCGAATGCCAAAGCTCAAGAAGCCGCCGCATTTCAAAAAGAAGTGAGTGCAACCTTAGAGAAAAAGGATCCCGCTCAAATTAAAAATATGGTTGAAAAAACAGAAACCTATGTGAAGCAATTTAATGATGAATTAGATGCCTTAACCTTAAAAAGTGCTGAAGTAGATGCCTTACGTGAAAAAATGCAGGACGCCAATGATCTGGGTGTCGAGCTCACCAAAGAAAGTACAAAAACAACGCCAGATAGCGCGAAAATCACCGAACTTCAAAACAAAGCCACTGAATTGCAGAAATCGATCATTGCTGACGTAACGGCTTTGGAAGCGAAAGTCAAAGCGGCTCCAGCGTCTTAATGACCTCCCTACCCTTTAAAGCAAGCCTTGGCTTGCTTTTTTGTTGCGATCAATCCACAAATGGGCGTGACTTTGTCGAACGCTTCCAACACAATAAAATGCACATCGTATAAGGACACGCAAATGAGCACTTCGATTTATAATATTCCAGTCAAATCCATTCAGGGCGAAGACATCAACTTAAACCAATACCAAGGTAAAGTTCTCTTGGTGGTGAATGTGGCATCTAAATGTGGCCTCACACCGCAGTACGAAGGCTTAGAAAAACTCTATCAAGACAAAAAATCACAGGGTTTAGAGATTCTAGGTTTTCCTGCCAACAATTTCTTGGCACAAGAACCGGGTTCAGATGCTGAAATTCAAGAATTCTGCTCTTTAAACTATCAAGTGGATTTCCCGCTTTTTTCAAAAATCTCGGTTGCTGGGGATGATAAGCATCCGTTATATGAAACGCTCACCCAATCGGTGCCTGAACGCATTGGTGAAGGCCCTTGGTGGAAAGACTTGGTGGACTATGGTTTAACACCGAATGAACTACCTGAAGTGCTGTGGAACTTCGAGAAATTCTTAATCAATAAAAATGGCGAAGTGGTTGCGCGTTTTGCACCGGACATTACAGCCAATGATCCGCGTATTCTCGATGCCATCAATGCCGAATTGGCCAAATAAGCCTGAAGCTGTTTATAAGCAGTCGAATTTAACGGCTGCTTATATTTTTATTTTTTTAAATGAGTAATGACACTCGAATCGGTTCGATCTTCATGATTTCTTCTTTATTTTGATAATTTTACAACACTTCATTCACGATCAATCAAACACTTCACTCTATGATGCATCTATCCGCTCAAGACAACCCAAAGTGAAGCTCATGAATACATTTATAAAAGCAGCCGTTTTATCTATCTCAACCGCATTGATTGCCCTTCCTGCACTAGCAGCACCACAAGAACAACATCAGCAACATCAAGCAGCTCAGTCACATGGACATGCGCAAAAGCAGACTTCAAATGGACATCAACAACCAACCCATGCCACTGTCAAAAAAGCCAACCGTCCATCTCAAGACTGGAAAGCAGGTCAAAAACTCCCAAGCGCTTACCATAGCAATGCCTATAAAGTAGATCACCAAAAATACAAAAAACTCAGCAAACCCGGTAAAAACCAACAGTGGATTAAAGTGAATGGCGACTATGTACTGACAGACATTCGCAATCATTCCATTATTAAAATCATTGCTGGTTAAACTGCTGTAAATGAAGAGTGCTCAGGCACTCTTTTTTTGTTTTAAAAAGTTTTGTTATGACTTTGAAACCCAGCATTTTATCTACACATTTTGCCCTTATATTAAAAAACACATAGCCCAATATTGATTTGATGATGAAAAAGCTTTTACAAAACTTAGTTCTTCCTTTTGCACTGTTTAGTTCAGGCATCCTACTCATTGGCTGTGAGCAAGCAACAGAGCCGAATCAGCAAGACATCCAGACTGAGTCATCTGAGCAACACCAATCAGCGAATACACAAAGCCCTGAAAAAGCTGAACTGAAAAGTGGCAACATGCTCTATATCGTGCGTGATGTTGCAGATATGCAATTAAAAGCAGGCGAATATGTCACTCAGCTGCAAGAAACCCAAAATGACTTGCAGACCGCAATTGAACAGCACGATCAGCAACAGTTGCAAGAAGCCGCGACAGCTTTACAACAACAGCTTACAGGTTTCAATAATGCCTTGAATGGCCTGAATCTTAAAACCCAAGAAATCAATGATATCCGTGAAAAATTACTGTCTGCTAACCAACAAGTTTTAGCTTCGCCTTTTTTAAATGGACAAGTGGATTTTAGCCAAGTCGACTTTAAAAAGATACAACAGCAAATGGGCACGATCCAATCTGAAATGTTGAAACTGGCTTCAATGATGATTCCGCAACAAGCTGAGAATGATAGCTCAAACACAAACCAATCTTAAAACATGTAAATATTGGTGCTTTCAGCAATAGAGTAGGAGAAAATGACTACAACCGTTTTCTCCTACGTTTTCTCCTACTTTGATTGAGGCACGATTTCACACATGCAGCTGATTATTTTTATGGGCATCCAAGCTTCGGGAAAATCGAGCTATTATCTGCTGAATTTGGCACATAGCCATTTGCGCATCAACCTTGATATGCTGAAAACACGGCATCGTGAAAAAATCATTTTTGAAGCAGGACTGGCCTCAAAAACCAAAATGGTGATTGATAATACCAACCCTACGCCAGCCGATCGTGCGCGTTATATTGCCAGTGCTCAGGCCGCAGGCTTTGAAATTGTTGGCTATTTCTTTGAGACTGAGCTTAAAGGTGCACTGGAACGCAACCACTTACGTGAAGGCAAAGCCTGCATTCCTGAAGTCGGAATCAGAGCCACCGCTCAAAAATTTGAACCTCCACACTACGCTGAAGGCTTTGATGCACTGTATAAAGTTCGTATTCTTGGGCAAGGTGAATTTTCAATTTCACCCATACAGATTTGAAGCTTTAATGAAAAAACATTAACTATTTCTCATTTTTAGGCTACCATGTACAAATAAGAAACACAGAAAAACATTTTTATAATGAAAAAAGTCATTCTTGTGATCGCCTGTTTAGCAATCATCGTCTTTGGCGGGATGCACTTTTTAATGCCTGAAAAAACCACGCCACACTTAACCCAGTTTTTTTCTAAAGAGCATAAAGAGGTTCAACGTATTCAGGACTGGCTCAAATACAAACAACAACAGCAGTTACTTTTGGTCGATGTTGTAAGCCCTGTCAGCCCCAAACAACAAGGTGCTTATGCTGAATACATCAAACAAAAAATTGAGTTCAACCAGCAAAATATTCAGCGCCTGCAGCTCAGCCGCTATCAAAGCAAAGCGTTTAAAGAGCTACAACAGCTCGAAATTCATGCGCTAGAGCAATGGAATACCTTATTTCAAACGCATATTGTAGATGCCTTCGTTGAACAACAACATTTCACTGAAATTCCAGCCGAAGAATACCAACAATTTGATGCTGAAGCGCGCTATGCCTTACAAAAGCAAGAAGTTTTGGTTCTCGAACACTTACAACAATTGCTGCAACACAACAGCCCATATCTGTCTGACATCGATCATAGCCTGCTCAGTGATTGGCTTTATTACCAACTGATGCAACATGAAATTCATCCGGTTATCTCTGAATGGTTGGAAGTCGAAACAGATATGCCTGATCGAAGCCGTCAAGATGCGATGCAAGACTTAAGGCTTTATAAGAGGTTTAACCCGAATACTGATGAATATAAGTACATCATGTCACTCGAAACACAGCTTTGGCATGCCGAACACCCATCTTCAAATTTACTTAAGCAACCATCCAATACCATGCCCAATTCGGATATCGAAATCGATTCAGAGATTGTGATTCCTGAAGATAAGCCTCAAGTTGAGCAAATCAAAAAGCTGATCGAGACGCAGCACGATACCGTTAGCCGCATGATGTTCAGCCAATTGCGTCAAAGCTTTTTGAAATAAATTTAAAACAATGCTTTAAGCTCATACCTCATCAAAATTAAGACTATTCCTGAGTTTTGCTCTGCGCTAACCAATCTTTAAAGGCCTTTTGCATAGCGTGACGCTCATATGGCTTGGCTAAACGTGCTTCCATCATTGAAAAATCACCCTTATAAGCTGCTTCAATCATGGCTTTGGTCAGCTCCTGAATACTCGCGCGACCCCGATGTTCATATTGTAATATTTCTTCTGAAGTCAACACCAAGTCCCAACACGACACCACTGAACTCATATCGACTGCAATACTCAGATAATAATGCTCAAAATCTTGGTAAAGTTCCCAAAAGTGGGATTCATGTGCAATCAGGTTCATATTCATCTTCGCTTACAGAGAAGCGTTTAAAATATAACTTCTGTTGAATAAAAGATATGCAACTTTAGAGAATACTAATATCTAGCGAGATTAAAAATGACGTGTGACTTGTAGATTAATATTTATCCAAATAATATGTGGTTTAATTACGATTAAATCACATAATTTCATGAAAACAGCTATTTTTGAGTTTTATGACTCTGCAACTCAGGTTTGGAACAAATTTTCTGATGATAAAATTATTCTAGAAAAAGGTGAGCTTCCTCCACCCCCACCACCAGTTCCCACAAAAGTTGATGAGATCGAAGCTGAAAAAAAGAAAATTGAACTTCAAAATAAAACTTCAGAAAGTCTTTCTCAAAAACTGAAAGCAGCGATTCAAATGCCTAATATTATGGTATTAGCTGGCAGCGGCACTTCCTTAGGTCCCATAGTCAAAGGACCTTCAATGTGGAATTTATGGGAATTATGTACTACTAATGAAATGGAAGCACTGTCTAAAGCTACTTTTATAGAAAATGGATACGACCTACGCCTATCTGACGAAGAATATAAAAATATAGAATTGTGCCTTTCTCATTGTGAAGCCCATCTTCAAATTTCCCCTGAGCATAAGAGTATTAAAACCAAAGATTTCATACTTAAGTGTAAAGACATTATATTAAAAGCCTGTAATTTTATAACAGATGATCAAGTACAATTGGTTAACCATAAGGAATTTATTAGAAAATTATCCAAAAGAAAATCTAAAGATCCACGCATCAAATTATTCACTACAAACTATGATACCTGTTTTGAAGACGCTGCTAGCAAACTAGGTATTACTGTTATTGATGGCTTTTCTTTCTCATTTCCAAGAATTTATGATCCTAAGTTTTTTGACTTAGATATCGTTAAACGCAGTCAAAATATAAACTCTAATAATATCCACTATCTTGAGGGTGTATTTCAGCTTTATAAATTGCATGGCTCTGTAAATTGGAAAAGAGAAAACATATTTTCTATTCAACAAGGAAATGATGTGACTGCTCAAAATAGTTGCATGATTTTTCCTGCAAAGGGAAAATATCAACAATCTTATGTCCAACCGCACTTAGAACTCATTTCTAGATTTACACAAGGTTTACGGGAACCAAATACATGTCTTCTTATCGCTGGATTTGGTTTTAATGATGATCATCTATCAGAACCAATTTTGTCTGCAATTTATTCGAATCCACATTTAAAAGTAATTATTTCTACCCCAAGTCTAAAAGCTGATTTTGAAAAAACTTCATCAAATCCATCTCCTTATTGGGATAAGTTTAAACATGTAGCAGACACCAGAAAAAATGACGAAATAATATTTATAAATTGTGACTTTGGAAAATTATCAGAGTTAATTCCAGACCTAACTGCCTTATCACCAGCAGAAAACTTGTATGAAAGCTTACGTTCAGCATTTGGAGCTACTCATGACTAAGAGCACCATTAACCCTGAACTTTTATTTGGTAAAGTTAATTCTATCAATGCAAATAGTGTGCATTTTGAATATATAAATAATCAACATGAACCGACCTATTTCAGAGGGAATCGCTATGGAAAAGGTGAAGTTGGTGAATTTGTAATCATTGAAAGTCAGGTTAATTTAGTATTAGGTCGTATAGTAGAAATAAAAAAAGACGATTTAGCTAAATCAAATTTAGAAATCGTAGGAAAAATTCAGCTTTTAGGAACTATTCAAATGGATACTCTAAGAGTATCCGCAGGTGTAGACTACTACCCAAGTATCAATGACTTAATTTATTCAGCACCACATGAATTTATTGCTTCAATTCCTGAAAAAATGCAAAAAGATGAAGCTAAAATTGTTTTAGAAATTGGTGCAATTGATCTCGATCAAAGCTGTGGTATCTCTATTACACCTGAAAAACTATTTGGTCGGCATTTAGGAATTCTTGGTGCAACTGGTGGAGGAAAAAGTTATACAACAGCTCGTGTTTTAGAGGAGTGCTTAAAACATAATTCCAAAATTATCCTTCTTGATCCAACAGGAGAATATAGGGACTTCTCAGACTCATCCGTTACAAATGTCCATTTAGCCTCACCTATTAATCAAGCTTTAAGCTCAAAGGCCATTTCGATACCACCATATTGTTTTGAAGAAACAGATTTTATTGCTTTATTTGAACCTGCTGGTAAATCACAAGGCCCAAAATTTAGAGAAGCTATTAGGAGTCTGAGACTAGTTGATTTACTTCAAAAAGAGGCTTTATGTGCTGAAATGATTCACAACGGTGTATTTATAAAAATTGGACAACCTGAAGAAAATTACAAAATAGCTATTAGAACCATTAAAGACCGCTATCTTCTAGAACTGCCTGATTCCCCGTTCAACCCCAATAAATTATGCCAACAAATTAAAGAAGAATATGTGATTTTAAGAGGAACTCATTACCAAGCTGATGATTTTAATTTTAATCACTGCCTTTCTTTACTCACTCGTATTAATGGCATCATAAATTCTCATACTTTTAAATTTGTTTTCCAAGAAAGTTCACTACCTTCTTTGGCCAATGAATTAGAAAATTTTTATACTGATCCTTCTAAAAAGTTATTTCGCATCGATATGAGTGCAATTGGATTTGAATTCAAAGCAAGAGAAGTTATTTCTAATGTTATCGGGAGATTTTTATTAAATAAAGCTCGTCAATTAGCATTTATTAATAAGCCTATTGTTATCTTCTTAGATGAAGCACATAACTTGGCGAATTCAAACATGAGGTGCGACAGTTTGAAAAGTCTTATGATAATCAACAAGCTGAGCAAATTTCTCTAATGGTGTAAGCCAATCTAACGCTTTTCTAGGACGAGTATTCAGTGACATGGCAACTTGATTTAAATAATGCTGATCTGCCTGATTTAAATCAATCCCTTTAGGTAAATATTGCCTAATTAAACCATTCATATTTTCGCATGTGCCTTTTTGCCAGGGTGAATGTGGGTCACAGAAATATACATCTATGCCTAAATCTTCTTCAAGTATTTTATGTTCTGCCATCTCGCGTCCACGGTCATAGGTCAACGTTTTACGCAGTTCTGCAGGTAAATATTTCAGAGCTTCAGTTAAAGCCTTGCGCACTGATTCTGCCTTTGCATCAGGTAATGTTGCCAAGATACAGAGCCGTGTATTTCGTTCAATAAGTGTTGCTATCGAACTTTTATTGTCTTTACCTTTAATTAAATCAGCTTCCCAATGACCCGGTATTTTTCTTTCTTGAACTTCGGCTGGGCGCTCATGAATAGTTTTAATATCCTGTAATATAGAATCTTTTTTAGGTTCACCGTTAGCTTTTCGCTTTTTATTTTCATGACGCAGACAGGATAATAAGTCTTTTTTCAACTCACCCTTGGGTAATGCGCGTATCGTTGAATAAATCGTTGTATGGCTTACATTCATTGTTTGATCCAAATCAGGAAATGTCTTTAAACGCTTTGCTATTTGCTGAGGAGACCATAAACAACGGATCGCTTCAACAATAAATTTCCAGAGGATTGAATCGATTTTGAGTTTTCTGTGACCACGTCTACGTCTAGCAAAAGTGTTATCAGAAGCATATCGAGCTTGATAAACGTCATTGATGCTATTTCTTTTAAGCTCACGATAGATCGTACTAGGATGTCTTTTAATAAGTTCAGCAAATTTTCTGGCTGAAAAGCCTTCTTTTCTTGACTCAAGCATTAATGCAGTACGATCTTCAAAGTTAAGATGATGGTATGACAATTTTATATACTCCATAAACCCTTTAAATTAATTAGGTGGTTTATGTCGCACTTCAAGTTTTACTCTGCCCTTTATTGGAAAGACTATTGGTAATGAAGATACATTAGCAAAATTAGATGCTTTTGAACTTATTGCTAAAGAAGGTCGTAAATTTGGATTAAATATTTGTTTAGCAACTCAAAGGCCCCGTGATATCACCGAAGGAGTTCTCAGCCAACTTGGTACATTAATCGTTCATAGATTAACTAATGATCGAGACCGAGAAATTGTAGAGCGTGCTTGTGGTGAAATTGATAAAGCTGCATCCGACTTCCTTCCAAGCCTACAACCAGGTGAAGCCGTCATTATTGGTAATGACTTCCCTATTCCCTTAACCATTAATATTAAAACACCAACAATTAAACCCAATTCAGAAGGTGCAAATTTCCAAGAAAATTGGGCATAAAAAAAGCCACCTTTCGGTGGCTTTTTTTAATCTCAAACCGTCTCTTATTGAGCGCGGTTTTTGATTTTGCGGATGGTTTCCAACTGAGCAGCAGTTTCTGCAAGAGCAGCCAAAGCAGCAGCCGAGTCCAAGTCGCTCTTTTGATTTGCAAGCAATTGTTCAGCGTGTTTACGCGCTTCAAGAATTGCTGCTTCATCTAAGTTTTCTGCACGGACTGCAGTATCTGCAAGAACCGTAACAACATGCGGTTGAACTTCTAAAACACCACCAGATACATAGATTAACTCTTCTGTACCGTTTTCAAGCAGAACACGGATTGTACCCGGCTTGAGTAAAGTTACTAGTGGCGCGTGACCAGGCATAATACCTAATTCACCACCAGCACCTTTAGCAATTAGCATCGTTACAGTGCCAGAGTACAAAGACTCTTGAACACTTACAACATCACACTGCATAGTCGACATGAGAATCTCCTAAATTAGGTAACTAATTAAAGTTTCTCAGCTTTAGCAATTACTTCGTCAATACCACCAACCATATAGAACGCTTGTTCTGGAATGTGGTCATATTCACCAGCTAAAAGACCTTTAAAGCCACGAATCGTTTCTTTAAGCGGTACAAGTTTACCAGGAGCACCAGTAAACACTTCAGCTACGTGGAACGGTTGAGAGAAGAAACGTTGGATTTTACGCGCACGGTAAACAGTCAACTTATCTTCTTCTGCAAGTTCGTCCATACCAAGAATCGCGATGATGTCTTTCAATTCTTTATAACGTTGAAGAACGTTTTGAACTGAACGAGCGATCTCGTAATGCTCAGCACCCACTACGAGTGGATCTAACTGACGTGAAGTTGAGTCAAGTGGATCGATCGCTGGGTAAATACCAGAAGATGCGATGTCACGGCTCAATACTACAGTTGCATCTAAGTGAGCAAACGTAGTTGCAGGCGATGGATCTGTTAAGTCATCGGCAGGTACGTATACCGCTTGGATTGACGTAATCGAACCAGACTTAGTCGATGTAATACGTTCTTGAAGAACACCCATCTCTTCTGCAAGTGTCGGTTGGTAACCTACTGCAGATGGCATACGACCTAGAAGTGCTGATACTTCAGTACCTGCTAGTGTATAACGGTAGATGTTATCTACGAACAATAGTACGTCACGGCCTTTGCCGTTTTCGTCTTTCTCGTCACGGAAGTACTCAGCCATGGTCAAACCAGTCAACGCTACGCGTAAACGGTTACCCGGTGGCTCGTTCATCTGACCGTAGACCATTGCTACTTTGTCTAGAACGTTTGAGTCTTTCATCTCGTGATAGAAGTCGTTACCTTCACGAGTACGCTCACCAACACCAGCGAACACAGATAAACCTGAGTGCGCTTTAGCGATGTTGTTGATCAACTCCATCATGTTTACAGTTTTACCAACACCAGCACCACCGAACAGACCAACTTTACCACCTTTAGCAAACGGGCATAGTAAGTCGATGACTTTAATACCAGTTTCTAAAAGGTCAGTAGAAGCTGCTTGTTCAGCATAAGAAGGTGCTTGACGGTGAATCGGCAAACGCGCTTCAGTCGCAACTGGACCAGCTTCGTCGATAGGGCGACCAAGAACGTCCATGATACGACCCAAAGTCGCTGTACCCACTGGTACAGAGATTGGTGCGTTAGTATTCGTTACGTTCAAACCACGCTTAAGGCCTTCAGTAGAACCCATTGCAATAGTACGAACTACGCCATCACCAAGTTGTTGCTGAACTTCTAATGTAGTTTCAGTGCCATCAACGTGGAGAGCGTCATAGATCTTAGGAACGCTGTTACGTTCAAACTCGACGTCGATAACCGCGCCGATGATCTGAATGATACGACCGCTACTCATTGCTGTCTCCTCAATTCAAAATAATGTTAAACGGCAGCGGCACCACCAACGATCTCAGAAATTTCCTGAGTAATCGCGGCTTGACGCAGCTTGTTATAAATAAGTTGTAGGCTCTTGATCAAATCACCTGCGTTGTCCGTTGCAGCTTTCATTGCAACCATACGAGCTGACTGCTCACACGCGATGTTTTCGATCACGCCTTGATATACCACAGACTCGATATAACGAACCAATAAGCCATTTAAAAGCTCTTCAGCTTCAGGCTCATAGAGATAGTCCCAACCGTATTGACGGTTAAGGGTCTTGTTTTCTTCAGCAGTTGCTAAAGGAACAAGTTGTTCGATTTTTTGATTTTGAGTCATGGCATTGACAAAGCCGTTTGACACAAGATAAATACGATCTAACTCGCCTTTATCAAATGCGTCTAACATCACCTGTACAGAACCAGATAACTGTTCAAGGCTTGGTGTATCACCGACATTTGTCGTAGCACCCAGCACTTTACCGCCGTAGTTTTTAAAAAACGAAACCGCTTTTTGACCAATTAAAGCAAATTGAACTTCAATTGACTGCTCTTGTTGCTGTTGTACGTGTTTAACCACTTTTTTGAACAAGTTAATGTTCAAACCACCAGCAAGGCCACGATCTGAAGACACAATGATATAGCCAACGCGCTTCACAGGGCGTTCAACCATATAACGGTGTTTGTATTCAGGATTCGCTTGAACCAAGTGAGCAATTACACGGTGCATATTTTCGGCATACGGACGGCCTTGAGCCATGCGCTCTTGCGCACGACGCATCTTAGAAGCTGCTACCATCTGCATCGCGCGAGTAATTTTCTGCGTGCTTTTGATACTAGCTACTTTGGCGCGAATTTCTTTTAAATTTGCCATACGCTTAACCTAGTATTCGAAGGCCCTTTCGAGCCCTCGAAGGTTGATCCGTGAACCAAACCAAAACTAAATCCAACTGAAGTTGAAATTAGTAAGTTTGAGTCGCTTTAAAGCTTTCAATACCTGCTTTGATTGCAGCTTCGATGTCTTTGTTGTAATCACCAGTTTCATCGATGTTTTGCATTAACGCAGCATTTTCTGAACGGAAGTAAGAGATTAACGCAGCATCAAAGTCTACGATTTTCTTCACTTCAACGTCAGCCATGTAGCCTTCGTTAGATGCATAAATTGAAACAGCTTGGTCAGCAATTGAATATGGAGCATATTGTTTTTGCTTCATTAATTCAGTTACACGTTGACCATGTTCAAGTTGCTTACGAGTTGCTTCATCAAGGTCAGAAGCGAACTGAGCAAACGCTGCCAATTCACGGTATTGCGCCAAAGCAGTACGGATACCACCAGACAATTTTTTGATGATCTTAGTCTGCGCTGAACCACCAACACGAGATACAGAGATACCCGCGTTCACAGCAGGACGAATACCTGCGTTGAATAATGATGTTTCAAGGAAGATCTGACCGTCAGTGATCGAAATTACGTTCGTTGGTACGAATGCAGATACGTCACCCGCTTGAGTTTCAATGATTGGTAATGCAGTTAATGAACCAGTTTGGCCTTTAACTTCACCATTCGTGAATTTCTCAACGTAGTCAGCAGAAACGCGCGAAGCACGCTCAAGAAGACGAGAGTGAAGATAGAATACGTCACCTGGATACGCTTCACGACCTGGTGGACGACGTAATAACAATGAAATTTGACGGTAAGCAACAGCTTGCTTAGACAAATCATCATAAATGATTAGTGCATCTTCACCGCGGTCACGGAAGTATTCACCCATTGTACAACCAGAGTATGGAGCCAAGTACAACATTGCTGCTGGATCGGCTGCAGCTGCTGCTACAACAGTGGTATACGCCATAGCACCAGTTTCTTCTAGCTTGCGCACAACGTTAGCAATAGTCGATTGTTTTTGACCAATAGCTACGTATACACATTTAATGCCAGAGTTTTTCTGAGCGATGATCGCATCGATCGCCATCGCTGTTTTACCAGTTTGACGGTCACCAATGATCAACTCACGCTGACCACGGCCTACAGGGATCATTGTATCTACTGATTTATAACCAGTTTGTACAGGTTGATCCACTGATTGACGCCAAATTACGCCTGGTGCTACTTTTTCAACAGCATCAGTTAATTTTGCATCAATTGGGCCTTTACCATCAATTGGGTTACCCAAAGCATCTACGACACGGCCTAAAAGTTCTGGACCAACCGGAACTTCTAATACACGACCTGTGCAACGCGCTTTTTGACCTTCTTGAAGGCTTAAGTAGTTACCTAAAACAACGACGCCCACTGAATCCTGTTCTAGGTTCAGTGCCATACCGTATAAGCCGCCGTCGAATTCGATCATTTCACCGTACATTGCATCAGCAAGGCCGTGAATACGCACAATACCGTCGGAAACCATAACAATGGTCCCTTCGTTTTTAGCGGTCGCGCTGGTGTCCAGATCGCCGATACGCTGTTTAATGAGCGCACTGATCTCGGATGGATTCAGTTGTTGCATTGCGCTATACCTCAATCTTTTTAAAGTTCAGTCTTCATATGCAATTAAGCAAGAAGACGAGTCCGCATTTTTTCTAGCTTGTTAAGCGCAGAATCATCTATCACTTGGTCGCCTGCACGAATAACAACACCAGCAATAAGCTCTGGTTTAACTTCTACAGAAACATTTACCGCAGCTTCGAATTTTTTCTCTAAAGCATGTGCAAGTAATTGTTCTTGTACAGAAGTCAATGGGAATGCAGATTCAATCACTACATCCACAGTATTGTTATTCTGTGATTTGAGCTGCTCGTATTCAGCAGAAATTTCAGGAAGAAGCGCCAAACGGTTGTTTTCAGCAAGCAATGTCAAAAAGTTTGACACTGCTGCAGTTTGGTCTTCGCCTAATACTTTTGCAAAAAGACTTACCTGCTCAGCAGGAGTAAGCTCAGGGCGAGTTAAGAAAGCTGAAAATGCTTCGTCTTGCACCGCAGCACTGAGCAAGTTCAATGCAGATGACCAAGAGTCAGTTGCATTTTGCTCAGAAGCGTAAGCAAATGCTGCTTTAGCGTACGGGCGTGCCAACGTCAAGAGTTCAGCCATAATCCGCCTCTCTTAAAGTTTAGCAGCCAGCTGAGTCAGCATGGCATTGTGAGCTTCAGCATCAACTTTTTGGCTAAGAATTTTCTCAGCACCTGTTACTGCAAGATCAGCAACTTGTTGACGTAATTCTTCACGAGCAGAATTGATTTCTGTATCAACAGCTTCTTTTGCTTGTTGACGAATACGCTCACCTTCAGCTGACGCTTGAGTACGAGCTTCTTCTACCAATTGTGCACCGCGACGGTTCGCTTGTTCGATCAATTGAGCCGCTTGCGCTTTCGCTGCATCTAATTCAGCTTTCACTTGAGCTTGCGCATCCGCAAGATCAGCTTTTGCTTTTTCAGCAGCGTTTAAGCCATCAGCGATTTTACGCTGACGCTCACTAATCGCATTGATTAGTGGTGGCCATACAAATTTCATGCAGAATGCGACAAACATCGCAAATGCAATCGCTTGGCCAATCAATGTGAGGTTGATATTCATTGCTATTCCTCAATAGTTTAATTTAGGAATTAAGCCGATTAACCTACAAATGGATTAGCAAAGATGAAGAACAAGCCAATACCAACACCGATCATAGGCACAGCATCAAGAAGACCCGCGATTAAGAACATACGAGTTTGAAGTTGTGGAGCCAATTCTGGTTGACGTGCAACAGCTTCAAGAAAGCGACCGCCTAAAAGACCAAAACCAATCGCAGTACCTAAAGCACCAAAAGCGATCAAGATAGCAGATGCAATTGCAACTAGACCTAAAGTGAGTTCCATGATAATTCCTCAGAGGTTAGGTTTATACCAAATTAAATTAAAAAATTGTGCGCCCAACCATCCAGTGATAGTTGGGCATTACCATTAATGCTTTTCGCTTGCCATGCTCAAGTATACGATAGTCAGCATCATAAAGATGAATGCTTGTAGCGTGATAACAAGAATGTGGAAGATCGCCCAAGGCACAGACAACGCCCATTGGATCCAGAACGGTAATAATGCGATAAGGATGAAGATTAACTCACCTGCATACATGTTACCGAAAAGTCGCAGAGCCAATGAAACTGGACGTGCAAGGAATGTTACTAATTCAAGAATTAAGTTCACTGGAATCAATAACGCTTTTGCAACTGGGTTACTTGGGTTAAATGGGTTAAGTGCTAATTCGCCAACGAAACCACCAATCCCCTTTTCGCGAATACTGTAGAACAAGATCAGTACAAATACAGATAAAGACATACCTAGGGTAATGTTTGGATCTGTAGAAGGTACAACCTTGAAGTAGACGTGATGAGGATCCATACCAAATACACTTGCACCAATCAGTTGAGCTGTATACGGAATAAAGTCAACTGGGATTAAGTCCATTGCGTTCATGAGGAAAATCCACACGAAAATGGTCAATGCAAGTGGCGCAATTAAGCGTGATTTGCCATGGAAAGTGTCGCGAACACTTGAGTCCACAAACTCAATGATCATTTCAATTGCAGACTGGAACTTGGTTGGAACACCAGAGTTTGCAGCTTTCGCTACACACCAGAACAACAAACAGAAAATCACACCAAGAGTGATAGACCAACCCATTGAATCCAAGTGAATAGCAGTGAACCCCATCTGTTGAGCTTCTTCAGCAGTCTCAGCCAACTTCCATGAACCGTCTGGCATTTTGCCATAAGTCATATTCGTCAAGTGATGCTTGATATACTCGGTCGAAGTAAGGGCATGTTCTTCAGCAGCCATAAATCACACCTGGTCAATGTCAAATACAAATAGAGAGAACGAACATCGCGTGCTGCTTGATATCTCGTTCATCTCCTAAAAAACTTTTCAATTTTTTGTAGTGCTTATTAAACTCGTTTTTGTTGACGCGACACCCAAAATGGAGCAACCCACGTCATGGTTTGAACGAGCATAAAACCACAAAACAACGCCACCGCTGACAACGGTTTGACATTGCTGAAAATTAAAATGAAACCAATAATCACAATTGCAAACTTACCCATCATGCCGTTATACATGTTCGCAAGAACTTGTTTAGAGGCGCGAGCTCCTGCTGCTCGAAACGATTGCCATGAAAAATAGCAAGTCGCAAGCCAACACACGAGTGCACCTAATGCTGCACTCAGGGCTGCAGTTGAATCTTTCAAGACCCAACCGATCAAGGCTGAAACAGGAATCATACATGCTTGCAAGAGGACTAAAGCTTTCGCTAATCGTCGGTCAATCATGCGACTAGTTCGGCTCATTATTTATTCACTCACAACAATCATGCTTGACAAGTTTAGCTGATGATTATTTTTAATCGCAGGCATTATAGGGTTACACCCCTGAACATGCAATCTTTTCCCGACCTAAGTCGAGTTTTTTTCTATGTTTAAATTGCTTTTAAACTAATCAATTATTGTTTAATTTATGCGTCACTTTCGGGTGTTTAGCACACATTTATGCACATGATCGGCCAATTGCTTCCACGCGCTGACAAAATCCCCTGCCCCAGTCATGCTTTCATCAACAGCTTGGAAAACCAATGGGTTCAACTTTTGATATTGTGCTTGACTGGCATGCACTTCGGCCAAAAGGCACATCTTTGAATAAGGGCGGCTGTCATTTAAGTATTTGATTTGCGCAACCGTAGGGGCAATATGTGGGTCATCTGTCAAAGCGCCTGCAAAGCGTAAGTTTAAAGGTCGCTCAATGTATTGATAGGCATCATGAAAAGACCAATATGGGCGAGCTTGGGTACTTTGACTATATATAGCTGAGGCTTGCAACATTTTCTGAGCAAAGATTTTGGCATTGTTCCAGTAGCGCTCCTTATACTCAGGCATCTGCTGTGAACGCAGGCCTGCAATAAAGAAACCGATACGTACCGCATTGTTTGGGTCAAGCCAAACATGGGTATCGATGGTATTTTTTAAGGCATCACCACGGGTATTTCGTAGTGGTAAGGCATTGATAATGCCTGAATCTAAAATAGAAACTGCTTTATCATTGGGGGTCAGGAGTTTATCCAGCGGTGCTTCATGTGCTCGTCCCAACCAAATAACCAAGCCTGCATCCTGAATGATTTTACGATGCATTGGGGTCAAACTCACATCATGTCCAGATTGATCGGCCAACAATAAGGTTGGTTTTTCAATGCCTTTTGTCACTTCCTGTGCAATCAAGTAAATCGGCTGTGTAGAAACAACCAAGTCTTGCGTCCAAGCAACACCACTAAACAGCGCAAACGCAAAAAAAGCCAAGAAACGGGACATGGGGAGCAATCACTAGAAATACAATTAGTGTTATAATATAACAAATCGACAAAAATACCTATGCCTAATCGAAACTCTCTGCGCTTCATGTTAAGATTTAATGTCGTTTTTCTTTTATAAATTTTGCACTTGAGGTTTGTTATGAGCGCTTGTTCTCACGAACACCACCATGCTTTACATGATGTGCATGGTCATCACAACGTTGAGACGCGTTTGGCTGAAGCAGAAGTCTTATGCGCAGCAACTGGTGCGCGCCTAACCCCCTTAAGAAAAGATGTCTTGGCATTGATCCTGAATGCGACAGGCCCGATGGGTGCGTATGACTTGTTGGCTAAAATTAAAAGCAATGCCGACCGCCCTGCTGCCCCACCGACGGTGTACCGCACCTTAGACTTTTTATTAGAAAAAGGCCTCATTCACCGACTCACCTCGATTAATGCCTATATTCCGTGTTGCCATCCCCGTGAAGGCCATCAAGCCGCCTTTCTCATTTGCACTGATTGCAAATCAGTGACAGAGGCCTCTGCACAAGGATTATTACAACAACTCGATGCACTTTCCGCAGCCGATGGTTTTACGGCACAACATAGCATTATCGAAATTTCAGGAATTTGTCAGCAGTGTCGCCACAAGTAAGCCTCGATCCTGTTCTGGTCGAACTCTCCCAAATTAATGTTCGTATCGATGAACGCGACATTTTAAAGCATGTCGATTTTGTCTTACATGAACGGGAAATTGTGACCCTGATTGGCCCAAATGGTGCAGGGAAATCCACGCTCATTAAAGTGCTATTGGGTATTGTGCACCCTAATGCTGGCGACATTAAAACAACAAAGCCACTCAAGTTTTCTTATGTGCCACAAAAGTTTAATCCCTCACATAGCCTACCGCTTAGGGTGAAAGATCTATTGGCTTTGGAAAAATGCGATCCTGTAATCAAGCAAGAAATTATCCACGATACGGGGATCAGCAAACTTGAAAACTCCAAAGTACAGCAGCTTTCAGGTGGGGAACGACAACGCGTTTTACTGGCACGTGCGCTGTTACGTCAACCCGATATTTTGGTTCTCGATGAACCCATGCAAGGCTTAGACATTCAGTCTGAAGCTGAGCTGTACGACTATGTGCGCAGTTTACCCGCAAAATATGGTTGTGCTGTGCTCATGGTTTCACATGATTTGCAGTGGGTCATGCAAGGAACTCATCGTGTGGTGTGTTTGAATAAACACATTTGTTGTAGTGGCCTGCCTGAAAGTGTGCAACAACACCCTGAGTATCAAGCCATTTTTGGTACCAACCGCGTGTTCTATCAACATCATCATGATCACTGCGCACATGGTGATAGTGCAACGCCTTGTCAGCATGACGCTCGCCCACACATTCACCCTGAACCGGAAGCTTAAGTCATGATGGAATGGTTACAACTGCTGTTGCCTGCATGGATTATGGGCACGCTTCTGGTCTTTTTAACTGCGCCATTAGGCTGTTTGATGCTATGGCGCCGCATGTCTTTCTTTGCCGACACCATGGCACATGGCACGTTACTGGGTGTCGCGATTGCAGGAGCAATGGCGTTGCCCCTGTGGATGGGTGTGGCTTTTATTGCGGGCTTGTTGGTGGCGATCCTTTGGGTTTTGCATGATCCACGGTTACCGAATGACGCATTACTCGCACTCTGTTCTGCGACCTTGCTCTGCTCGGGTCTGATGTTTATTCAACATATTCCAAGCTTAAGACCTGAGCTACTCAGCTATTTATTTGGTGATTTGCTCACGATCACATGGGCAGACCTGCCCGTTTTTGCCACAGTTATTGTTGTTGCATTGGCAGTGCTTTATAAAAGTTGGCAAGCTCAAATTCAAATCGCGATCGATCCTGATATGGCCGTCAGTGAAGGTGTCAGTGCGAAATGGCAACGTTTGATTTTTATGTTGCTACTGGCTTTATTTACCATTTTAGCGCTTCGTGCAGTGGGTTCTTTACTGATGGGTGCCTTGCTTGTCATTCCAGCACTCACCGCTCGACTGCTTGCCCACTCTCCAAAACAAATGGTGATTTGGGCCTTTGTGATTGCGCAAATTGGGGTAACGGTTGGTTTGTGGTCCAGTGCAGGACTAAATACCTCTACAGGGCTCAGCATTGTTTTAACCATGTCGATTCTGTTTGCGTTGATTTTTATCGCGCAGAAGTCTAAAAAACTGACATAACTAAATGAGCCATCAACGTTATTTTATCAGCGCATGTCTACTCGGACAAAAAGTCCGTTATGACGGCAAAGACTGCTTAGTCTCTCAGTTAGTTCAAGCCTTGCTCGATAAAAATTATGTCAGCTTATGCCCTGAAGTCAGTGCAGGACTTCCAACCCCGCGTCCGGCAGCAGAAATTCGCCACGGGTCTGGTGCTGATGTTTTATTAGGCCACGCACAGGTTTTTTCCTCAGATGGTCATCAGCTTAGTGATGTCTTTATTCAAGGTGCTTACAAAGCTTTAGTATTGGCGCAAGCCAATCACGTCACCCATGCTGTGCTCAAAGCCAATAGTCCGTCCTGTGGCAGTGATGGCATCTATGATGGCTCATTTACTGGGCAAAAAATTGCAGGGGAAGGAATCACTGCCGCCCTATTTCGTCAACACGGTATACATGTGGTTACCGAACAACAGTTTTTAGCAGAATTGACGCGGACTAAACTTACTGATGAACCAAACTAAGCAATCCCGCCGCACAACTAAATAACACTGCGAAAGTACGATTGAGATATTTTTGCTGTCGCGGTGATGTTAAGAGTTTTAAAACTTTCGCTGCCAACCCCGTATATCCTGCCATCACAATCAAATCAATCGTGACCATCGTGACGGCCATCACCGCATATTGACTCCACTGCGGTTTAGACAAATCCAAAAATTGCGGTAAAACTGCCAATAAAAAGACGATTGCTTTGGGATTGCTCATATTGATCAAAAAGCCATACATCACCAATTTGGAACGTGATTTATTCTGTTGTTCTTGTTGAATTTCAATCGATTGAATGGGTGCCATCCATTGTAAATAAGCCAAATACAATAAATAAGCCACACCAAACCACTTCACGGCCCAAAATGCCCAAGGCGTTGTGGCAAAGAGCACCCCTACCCCAGCCGCCACAATACCGATTTGCACCAACAAGGCGAGTTGTAAACCCAGCGCATTCCAATAGCCATGCCGAAAGCCGTAGTTAAGGCCACTCGACATTGACGCAATGGCCCCTGCCCCTGGAGAAATACTAATGATCCAACATGCGAGTACAAAGCCCAGCCAAATTTGAAATGACATAGTGGTATTGAGAAAAAAATGACCTTTAGATTATATGATCTTTCATGCTTTTAGGGGTTATTATTCATTAATGAATTTATCACTTAAGGCTATGAAGCTGAAACGGCATAAGGCACAATAAGTACAGCCAATGGAAATAACAATTTTTTTAGGAGCCATGAATGACCGCCCAATCTGTAATTCTACCATTACCTTCAGATCATGCCCGTTTTATTGTTTTACGTTTAAAAGATTTAAGTATTGATGAACTTAAAGAAAAATTAGAAGATTTATTTTCAACTCGTGATCGCCTTATTACCCAACATCCACATGCGCAAATTAAAACGGCTGTTGCTTTTGGCCCTGAACTTTGGGCACAACTTCATCCTACAGCGCCTGCAGGGTTTAAACAGCTAGAGCCCATTTATGGCTCTTTCAATATGCCTGTTTCACCTGCGGATGTTTTAATTCATATAGCGGCCCAACGTACCGATATTTGTTTTGCCCTTAGTCAATCGTTCTTTGAAGGTATCCAAGATAAAGTTGATGTTCTAGATGAACGAGTCTGTTTCCGCAATTTTGATGGTCGAGATTTGACTGGTTTTATTGATGGTACTGAAAACCCACAGTTCCCCGATGATCGTGCTGCAACGACATTATTAAGTGAAGATGCAGGAGTATTCGCAGATGGCTCTTTTATCTTTGCACAGCGCTATTGTCATGATTTGGAAAAGTGGAAAAAATTAAAAGTTGATGCTCAAGAGCAAGTCTTTGGCCGAACAAAGCTTGAAAGTATTGAACTAGATGATGACGTTAAACCTGAAAATTCTCACGTTGCCCGTGTCGTGGTTGAAGATGATGAAGGCGAGGAAATGGAAATCCTACGTCACTCGCTTCCTTATGGCGATGGTAAAGGTGAGCAAGGTTTATTTTTTATTGCCTATACGAAAGACTTAAGCATTATAGATGCGATGTTACTGCGTATGTTCGGCACCAGTGGTGATGGAATCCATGATCGTATGCTTCATTTTGTGGCTCCTGTGGATGGTGCTTACTATTTTGCGCCGAGCGAAGAATTGCTGGAAGCAGTGTTGGAAGGGTGAAAAACCAAACCAAGCTGACAGAAATCAGCTTGGTTAAATCCATAAAACAAGAATTTTCTCTGCATTGGTATCAGATGAATACTCGTCACAATCAGATATATTAAACGCTTTTCGTTCTAAATTAATTACTTGTATTTCACCATTTATAACATCAAACAATAGAACATTATTTTTCTGATTTTTATCAATAGAAGTATAGACTAAATCTTGCGATGAATCACTTGCCCCTTCACTTACCATCCTCTCAACTTTAATAAGTTAAAATCCAAATGACTTTCATCCCCCTTACGGCTTTGTTGCACAAACCTATCTCTAAAGGCTTATTCCACAATATAATTCTCAAATGAATAAGCCCACACCTAAAATCTATCGTACAACCAATTGGTCTTCTTATAACAGTGCATTAATAAATCGAGGAAATCTCTCAATTTGGTTTGATCCCAAGACGCAATGGTACGCTCAACCCAAAGGTAAACATGGTCGAAATCAAACTTATTCAGATACAGCCATCCAATGCTGTTTAATGATCAAATCTTTATTTAGACTCTCTTTACGCATGGTCACAGGTTTTGTTCAAAGTCTGATTAAACTTTGTGGATTAAATTGGACCGCACCAGATTACAGTACGCTTTGTCGAAGACAAAAACATATTGATATTGCGATTAGCTATCAAAAAAGTAGTGATGGGCTACATCTACTCGTCGACTCAACTGGCTTAAAGTTTCTAGGTGAAGGTGAGTGGAAACGTAAGAAACATGGACCTGAATATCGTCGCCAATGGCGTAAGCTTCATATTGGCATCGATGCTGAAACCTTGCAAATACGTGCAGTACAGCTTACTACAAATAATGTGAGCGATTCGCAAGTACTCGGTGATTTACTTGCTCAAATTCCCTTAGATGAACGAATTGATTCGGTCTATACCGATGGTGCTTATGACACGAAGCACTGCAGACAAGTCATTCTAGATCGAGATGCACATGCGCTCATTCCGCCAAGAAAAAATGCAAAACCATGGAAAGATCAGAAATTGAGATCTTTAGAGCGGAATGAGTTACTGAAAACAGTTAAACGTTTAGGAAGAACGCTTTGGAAAAAATGGTCTGGTTATCATCGTCGAAGTTTAGTTGAAACCAAGATGCATTGCATCAAACTATTAGGTGATAAATTAACAGCAAGGAGTTTTTCTAGTCAGGTGAATGAGATTCATGCACGCATAGCCGTATTGAACAAATTTACAGAATTAGGTCGTCCTCATACCCAAGTTGTCACTTGAATTCTGTTCAAATGAGCAGAGTGTTATCTTTTAAATCTTTGTGCAACAAAGCCAGATCCTAGTGAAACCAATACAAAATATAAAATATTACATCTTCATTGGAATCAATTACCCTTTAAAAAATAAGAATACATGCCACCACCATCATCTTTTGAAATAATCTTGTTAGTTCCTTTCTTCTTTTCCACAAAGTTTTTTATCGAAAAAGGTTCTTTTTGATCAGGTATTAAGATAAATGAGTACTCAATAGGAGATTTTTCATAGACTACTCTTCCGGTCGAGCTAAAGTCTTCTGAAGCTTTTTGAAGCTCATATAGAATCTGATATGTCTTTTTGTTTTTATTATATTTCACAGACCCCAACTTACTAAAATCCATAGAAACCTCATTAAAATTTTTTAATTTAGAATTTAAAGACAAGAAAAAAGGTGAATATAAGCCTAAATTTTTTTTATTTAAAATATATACATCACTTTTAAATTTTTTTGAATTATTATTTGAAACTGGACTTGCATAGCTCTCAATTGAGAAAATAACCATATTACTATCATTAAACAGCACACTAGAGCCAATAGCACTTACATCTGAAATAATAAAAGGTAACTTATACTCTATTCCATCTAGCTGAATAAAAGTCTCATAATTTAAAAAATAATAATCATTTCCTTTTATTCTATTGTCATTTCTTAATAGAGGTTTCAATAAAATTGAAATATCTTCATATGGAACATTAACTGTATTTTTCTTTAATTTAAAATTTTCATCATTATCAGTATATATAAACCCAGAATTTAAAACATTCCTATACCCTAATTTTATATAATTAGGTTGATTTATGTTATTTTCTATATTAAATTCTGCATTAGCAATTGTTGAAAAAGCCAACATACCTATCAAGCATAATTTATATTTCATGATCTATTTACCTATTTAATTTAACACCATTTTCAGTGGTCTTACAATTATCTAACCAAGGAAATGGGTCTTGTCTATACGTCATTCCAGATTTCCCCATTGATTTCGTTATCTCTGTTCTGACCTCAAAATGCAAATGTGCACCATCCTCAATTCTTGTCATACTTCCGGCATTACCAGTATTACCTGTTTTCCCAAGAATAGTATCTAGAGTGGTTATAATAGCTCCCTCTGTTACATTTATAGAATTTAAATGTGCATAAACAAAGTAAATTGTGTCTATGTTTTTTGCTAAAGCTTTTTTTGAAACTGGCAAATCATTTACGTCACATTCTAAAATAATCGTTTTTCCATAACCTGGATATGATGGAATTACTTTTGCAATGGTACCAACACAAACTGGATAAACATTGGCACCATTATCAGCCTCAAGATCAAGACCTTGATGCATTCCACTAGATCTATAAGTTGTTCGATTAAACCCTGATGCAACCTTAGTTGCCTGCTGTAAATTACTTTGATTATAAGTTGCAGCATTTGCCTTTAAGGGTAATGATTTATAACCAAACCGCCTCACTTGACAAGTACCATTAAGTGGATTTCTCCAACCATCAAAATTGAGCTTCTGTTCGTTGTTTGTACTCACTTCTTGTGTTTTCTTCTGTATATTTTTTTCTTGAGTAATTGGAAAATTAATCCTAAATTCTTCTTTATCTTTTATCGAAGTGATTGAAGTTAAAACTTGATTATCGAAAATGATTTCAAGCTTATCTCCTTTTTTAATTTTAATAACTTCATGACCATTTTCATTTGTCAAATGTGGTTTTAACCCATATTTAGATTTTACGAAATACTGAATACTGGGTTCAACCTTATTATTTACAATGGATGTAATAATAATACTAATATTTTCTGTTGCTTGGGTATCATTAGCTCCTTTCTTTTTCTCGAATTCTTTACTTGGCCGAACTAAAGCTTTACCACCTAGAAAAACAATAATTTCCTCCATTGTTCGAGCATTCTTAAATTTTTTCCCATCAGCAGGGCTAAGGGTAAATCGATTTACATTAATTTTTGCATCTGTATATTCAGTACATAACCACCATCGATATGCATCCCTCCCATTACTAAATCTTTCCTTATAATTTTGTAATGTACTGCAATTAGGACTATCTTTGGAACACACTTGCCCTTGTAGTTTTGACCATGAAGAGTCGTTTGTTGCTTCAATTATTTTGCCAAACCCTGTTGGACCATCATGATGAGCTACATATCCAACTTTTGCGAGATCACTAGGTTCTAAACTATCGACCTTTCTATATATGTTTGTAACTATATCAATATTTGCCCTAGCATATGCCGCTGCTGAATCCACCGAAAAAGTAGGGTCCGTTCCAAGAGCTTTTAATTTTTCTTTATCTTTTACCGAAATTAACTTAAGAGCCATATTCTCTTGAAAATTAGAGATTAATTTTTTCTTAATAACATGTTTTTGAAGTAATGTGTCACTATAAGTAGAACGCGTACATATCTCATACCAAGTGCCACTTAAAAACTGAGTTAATCCTACTGCAGATGATGTTGAAGCACGTGCTTGAGCATTCCATTCTTGACTTCCTCTTTTTGTACCAGCTTCTGCGTTAATTTTTGCAGCTAAGGCTTGTGGCGCTAAATTATATTTTTTTGCTGCGTTAATAATTATTCTTCGATATTTTTCATTATCTGGATGTAAATATAAATTTTCTTCAGAATATACTGCAGCTACTGTGACAGCAGGTAATCCACCTTCCACTCTTGTTTCAGATGTCCCAGATGTCCCAGATGTCCCAGATGTCCCAGATGTCCCAGATGTCCCAGATGTCCCAGATGTCCCAGATGTCCCAGATGTCCCAGATGTCCCAGATGTCCCAGATGTCCCAGATGTCCCAGATGTCCCAGATGTCCCAGATGTCCCAGATGTCCCAGATGTCCCAGATGTCCCAGATGTCCCAGATGTCCCAGATGTCCCAGATGTCCCAGATGTCCCAGATGTCCCAGATGTATTCTGCGCTTTCTTACCATTAACTTTCAATTCTTTTTCAATTGCTTGTGTATTTGTTCTAGCTACACCCTCAACTTGATAAGTATTACCTTTTAATATCATTGCACGAGAACTTAGTTTTAATATTTTTTTCCCCATCGGCAATGTTTTATGATGAGCTATAAGTTCAAATATATTTTTTAATGTATATAAACTTATTTTTATACCTTTCAAAGCATCTTCAATTTGAATATCTTTAATTAACCCATTATCATCGCTAGTCATTAAATGACACTGACCATCATACTCTAGTAATAGCTTAGCTTGAGGAATTGATTCCCACTTTAGATCATAAACTTTTATTGTTAAAAATGTATCAATTTTTCTACTAAGTTGACAAAAATAACTAAACATGCGAAAAGACATTTTTGGTTAAACGATGTTTGCACATGCCACGGATTGTTACCGTCCCACTCAGCTTAGAACAGCGTGCACAACTAATTCTCCTGACCAAGCATGCAGCACATTGGCGTGAAAGACAACGTGCCCAAACTATTCTCTGGCTTTCCGAAGGTAAAACTGTTGCCGAAGTTGCTGCGTTACAAGAGCGTATCCCAGAAACCATAAGGCTACAACGCCGACATTGGGAGCTACATCAGTTTGAATCGATTCAAGAAGGTCATCGCTCAGGCCGTCCCAATACACTGACATCAAACTATCAGGCTCAAATCTTAGAGTGGGTCAACACAAGCCCACTCAATGCAGAACAAATCCGAGTCAAACTGCATGAAAAACACGGTGTGTCCGTGTCTGTTGAAACTATTCGCAAGTTTTTGCGAGATTCAGGCATGGTCTTCAAACGCACCCGCCACAGCTTGAAAAAAAAGAGACCCGACCGCATTTGGACAAGCGCAACAGCAAATTGAAGCATTACGTGAGCAAGCGGCACGTGGTGAAATTGTATTGGGCTATGTCGACGAAACAGGATTTTCGGCTACGCCAGATAACCGTTATGCATGGACAAAGATAGGCGATGTTCATGCGGTTGATGCTGTAAGACTAAAGCGAGTTAATGTGATGGGTTGTCTCCTGTCAACGGGTCATCTGATCACCAGTTGCCTACAGGAGTCCGTTAACAGTCGCTGGTTTTATGCCTATTTGATGGGTGTAGCAGCACAGGTGAAACGCAGCTATCAAGTTCCTTTGGTGTTGATTGTTGACAATGCCTCGATTCATCGCAGCAAACAGATGGTAGATTGGCGCAAGCTTCTTGTACAAGAATATTCAACGACTTTGTATTTTCTACCTGCGTATAGTCCTGAGCTGAATAGAATTGAGATGGTTTGGAAGCAGATGAAGTATAACTGGCGGGATTTTAAGGTAATGAAGGCAGATCAAATAGAGCGTTGGGTTGGGCAGATTTCAAAGGGTTTTGGTAATGAATACATGTTTACTTTTTAGTTGATACTTATTATTTTTTTTCAAATATATCTTTTGCCCAATCTTTAATAAATTTTTCTTTTTACCATATAAACCATTTATTTCAACTAACTCATTAAGACTAATATTATATTTGTTTGAGATACCCCAAAGCGTATCCCCTTTTTTTACGATATGTACATTACTCATACTGATTTCCAGACTCTTTATCATATGGATTGTGATGCTCACCTAAATCTATTTCTTCTTGTAATTCCTCTTCTTCATCATCAAACCATGAAACCCAATCATCGAACCCAACCAATGCTTTATACTCAATATTTTTTTCATCATTTTCTAGTCTAAAAATAGATTTATCAATTTTCGAATCTAATTTAAAAACATAGTTCTCATTTATTTTTTCATAAATTTGTATCATTGCATTTTCCATTTTCTCACCTTCTAGTGACACAAAATGGAATAATTTAGTAAATGGACCACTGCTTGGTAATTCAGGAACCTCATAAGATACTTTTGCACCACCCACAAAACTATGCTGACCCGCCTTACTTTCAAACTTTCCACCTGTTGTCGTAAAAATCCCATCCCCATTAATTTTGAGCTGTGAACCACCAGCAGTCAGTACAATTTCTTTCGGACTGGTTATTTCTATTTTATCTTCTGTTGAAATTAGCTTAATCACCTTACGCGCAATCGCCTCTATCGCATCATCTTGTGCCTGTAATTCGACTTTTCCTTTTGCTGCAAATGCTTTTAGCCCTTTTTGTGCAGCAAATAAGCTCACTTTATCCTGCGCATGCGCAATAATATTCTTCTGGGCACTTAAGTTAATGGACCCCTGTGCGCTTTCAGCAATGTCTTGAGAAGCTTGTAAAACAATATCTTCAGGCGTCGTTAAAGCAATACCATTGGGGGAAGCCAGCAGCATTAAAGCCTGACGAAAGATCTTCGCTTGAGCTTGATTCTGAGTATCCTGCGTTTGCTCTGCCTCTTGAGCATATGTCTCCATAAAACCTTGCATGGAGCCCAATGCCTGCATGGGATTAACATCCAATTTGCTGCCTTTATTAAAGCTTCCGCAAGCACTGGTCAGGTCAAAGTCTCTCATATCAACATTCGCAATCACTTTACCAACATCTTTTAAAGCGGCGAATGGATCTGCGTTCAATTTTTCTTTAACGCCTTGCAACTGACTTTTCAAAGCATCTGTACCATGTTCTTCGAGGTTATCGATAAAGGCTTTTAAATTGCCTATTGAAGCCTCTGCATCCCGAAAATAATCTTTAAATTCATTGATCAAATTGTCTGTGTCTTGACCAAATTTTTGAATATCCTCAATAAAGCCACCGCACGTTTTTAATGCCGAAATCGGATCCTGACTAACTGCTGTTTTAAATAAACCAACAGTTGCTTGGAGTGCTTGATTGGCCCCTTTTAACTCTACAGACTGAATCAATTTAGGCAGACGATTGATCACATTCAGTGCATCAGTCTGTTGTTTAACAGCCAAAGTACTCAGCATGTACATACTGTCATGACCTTGCTGCAAGATGGACTGGGCTTCGGATGCAGCCAAATGATCCGCAACCGCCTGATCCTGTGCATAGGTACTAATCAAGAGGCCTTTGCCTGCACGCATGGCCCCCCATTGATCCGTTCTTAACTCAAACCCCTCACCACGCCCGTCACTATTTTCAGTTTCTTTTGGATGACTCAGGTTACCGAGATTGAGTTGACTCGCTCCATGACTGCTGTGGAGCTGCACACTAATTTGTCCAGTCGTATCATCAAAACGCAGTTGATTAAAGCCTTGCCCTGCGACCTCTTGTGAACGAATCCCACTGAGTTTTTTTGTCGCAGGTAATGTCCCTTTCACATCAAACATGGTTTGATGGCGATCCGCTTCATGAATACGTCCTACTACAAAAGGTCGATCGACATCCCCCTCAAAGAAGTCGATGACCACAATTTCTCCGACACGCGGATGAAAACGTGCGCCATATCCTTCACCCGCCCATGGGGTCAACACATCGACCCAAGCCGAGTCCGTGTCATTGTCATTTGCACCCGCACCACCATCATGAGCATGGTCATCACTACGCGTAAACATGAAGCGAACTTTAATCCGCCCCCATGCATCCACATAAATTTCTTCCCCTTCAGGCCCGACGACTTTGGCCCGTAAAGGATAGGCTATTGGACGGTGTATCCACGCTTGATATTCAGGAACAATTTTGACCTCACGGCGTACGACAAAGAGTTCATTGGCTTGTCGTTCCTCACTCAGAGCTTGCCAGCGACTTCCTTTTAGTAATAAATTGATTTGCTGTAGCAACTCTTTGGGTAAATTATTTTGGTTATAAAAGACTTTGCCTAAAATGAGAAATTCACGCTCTATGGACACATGCTGGTCTATTTCAGGATGATCCACCATTTCAAACCAATAACCCACTTGTGCATCTCGAACGCTACTTTTTGCTGTGAAATATTTGGCCTGAAGCTCGTGATATTGGTTCAGTTGTTGGTTGAGACGATCTAGTTGACTGCTATTAGCAGGTGTGGCCTGATCCTCACCCTGTAGATCACCCGTCCATGCCGGACTGACACACCAGACTTGTTCCAGACCCAAACTTTCATTGTCTTGTTGATCACTGTGCTGATGTGCACTCAATACAGCCTGACTCTGATCTTGAGTTAAATGTTGCGCTTGCCAACGTTGCGTCTGTACCGTGGTGGACTGTAAGTGACGTTCAGCAATAAAACTGGTGATGCTATCAAAGGGCTCGGTGGCATGGCTGCGGTGGAAACGAATCTTTCGGCGGTCCAGCGCTGTAAAAGCTTGATTATCATCCATCAAACGAAGTTGCTGTGCCTGAATCGGTTCAGATGAACTGAGCACCATCGGAGCTTGTTCATCGATCAACCAATTAATACCTTCACTCCGCCATAGTCGAGTGAGAAACTCAGCGTCGGTTTCATTAGACTGCATGACAAAGGGGCGTACATCATAATCACGACTCAAACCCTCTAAGTTCAGGCTTAAGCTGGCTGCAAATAATGTACTGTGACTTTGCCACTCGCTAAACAGAGTTTCAGTAATTTCACGAACACTTTTACTCATAAACACGCGACTGTTTCTGCGCTTATGCCACAGTGCTGTTGCATCTTCAACGGTAAGTTTATAAACAGTTAGCGCACCATCACTTTGCCCCTGACTGGCACTGGTAATCACCCCCGTCAGACGAGAAAGCTGCCCCACATCCGTGACCTGATCAACCGCGACACGCCCACCAATAAACTGTTTTAAAGGCAGATAAGCATTGGTCGATAAACATAGGATTTCAGCTTTTAGGCCCTGATTAATGCGATGTTCACCCTCAATGCGCTGAATAAACACCTGTGTGTTCAAAGCCGAATTGGAAAAATGAATATGCAAAGCACGTTTTTGTGAGCCGAATCCAAAGGATTCCAGCATTTTATAAATAGAATTGAACATGATCATTGTTAAGTTATTGGTTTTTATACTTGTGCGCGGAGTGTACAAAATGTCTTTTTTTTAATCTAGTAAAATAATGTTAATGAAGACGCAGCTCTCAAAAAACAAAAAGGAGCATTACGCTCCTTTTTGTTCAATCTCATTTTCAGCTTTAGAAGGCAACACGTTTATAGTGACGATACTCTGGCTTCCAGAAGTTTTTCTCAATCGCGTGTTGCAATTGCTCATCACTAATAATCGGGGCTACACCTGCATCCATTGCTGCTTTGGCCACTTTAAAGGCTATCAGCTTAGAGACTTTCTGAATTTCATCAATCTCAGGCAATAAATCTGCTGTAGGGTTGGTCAACATCGGGGAACAATCTGCCAAAGCATTACTCGATGCAATTAACATGGAGTCAGTCACACGGGTTGCATTGGCCGCAATCACGCCCAGCCCAATGCCTGGGAAGATATACGAGTTGTTGCACTGCGAAATATTATAAATTTTGCCTTGATAGTTGACAGGAGCAAAAGGACTGCCTGTCGCTATCAAAGCCTTGCCGTCCGTCCAGTGAATAATATCTGCTGGCACGGCTTCGACACGCGAAGTGGGATTAGAGAGTGGCAATACAATCGGACGATCACAGTTCGAAGCCAAAGTACGAATCACTTCTTCAGTGAATAAGCCCGGCTGACCCGATACGCCAATCAATACGGTAGGTTTGGCATTCTTCACGACATCGAGCAGTGAAATCACCTCTTCAGCATTGCCCCATTCCGCTATTACGTCTGGCTTTTGCGCCAATTTACGTTGGAAATCGAGTAGATTCGGCTGATTTTCAGTGATTAAACCAAAACGATCGACCATATACACGCGTGCACGCGCTTCGGCATCAGTTAAACCTTCAACTTTCATCTGCGCAACAATTTGCTCAGCAATCCCACAGCCTGCTGAACCCGCACCTAAGAAGGCAACGGTTTGATCTTTGAGCTGTTTACCTGCCGCACGTGATGCAGCAATCAAACTACCCACAGAAACGGCTGCAGTACCTTGAATATCATCATTAAAACAACAGATTTCATCACGGTACTTATTCAATAACGGCATTGCATTATTTTGCGCAAAATCTTCAAATTGAATTAAGGCTTTCGGCCAACGACGCTTGATCGCAGCAATCACTTCATCAACAAAAGCATAGTACTCATCACCACTGATACGCGGTTGATTCCAACCCATATAAATTGGGTCATTCAGTAACTGCTGATTATTGGTCCCGACATCGAGGGTAATTGGTAAAGTATAAGCTGGGCTAATACCACCACACGCGGTATAGAGCGACAATTTTCCAATCGGAATACCCATACCACCAATGCCTTGGTCACCCAAGCCTAAAATACGCTCGCCGTCGGTAATCACAATAACTTTGACATTTTTCTTGTTGATGTTATGCAAGATGTCATCAATATGCGCACGGTCTGGATAGGAAATAAATGTACCACGATGGCGACGATAAATATCCGAGAAACGCTGACAAGCCTCACCCACCGTTGGAGTATAGATGATCGGCATCATCTCACTTAAATGGTTTTCAATGAGGTGATAGAACAAGGTTTCGTTGGTGTCTTGAATGTTACGCAAGTAAATGTGCTTATTGATCGCATCATTAAAAGCACAGTACTGTTGATAAGAACGCTGACTTTGTTCTTCAATGCTTTCTTCAACATGTGGAATTAAACCATGCAAGTTGAAGCGAGTGCGCTCTTCTTCCGTAAACGCCGATCCTTTATTTAACAGCGGCAACTCAAGTAAGGTATTGCCCGCATAAGGGATGTATAAGGGTTGTTTTGTCTTTAAATATTCTGTCGTCATTACCTATCTCGTTATACATAGATTTAGATGAACCTATGGGGAGAATCTATGCATCTAATTCGGCTACTAGCTTAGCGCCATTTGCTCGTCTTTTGATATTTATAAACGTGATGTAATTATCAAAGCGATTTAGTCTGAAAATAAAAATCAAAATGACTCAACGTAAAAATGACGTTTACGGCAGTCTTTTCGGTCAAATAGCGCATGGATAAAATTTGAACTTGAATAAAGCTCAAGCTAAGCTAGCGCTTTTATTTCTTCTTTATATTAAAAATGATCATCAAAAAACTGATGTTGTTGTTGAGTCTTACGTGTCTTTGCCTCACACAAATGACAGCATGCCAATCCATTTCTACGGCGCAAACGACAGTGAGTGATAAAATTACAGGACTATTTGGTCATAACGAAAAACTGCCTGAAATCGATCCCAAAGGCATTGTCGATATCAGTAAAGCCACCATCGAGCAATATGAGCAACTCAGTGCAAATTTACCCTTGAACCAATGGGTCTATTTGGAGAATGAAAAACAAGGGATTTATCAGCTACAAAACAAATCGACCGAAGGCTTTGTGCTCTCGCTACGTCTGAATTGTAAAATCAGCAGTCATCCCCCTACGTTTGAGCTTCAAGATGCACAAGGCAAACGTATCTTATACGGCTATGATAAAGAAGCAGGACAGATTCAGTTTTTACTCGACAACAAAAACTATGGCAATCCCTTTGATCCATTTCAACGCCAAACCCTAAGTCGTTTTCAACAACAGCTTGCCAGTGCCCAAGTGATTAAGCTCTTTCATGCAAGCAAACTGTATCGTTTTCAAAACCAAAATGCGGAACTCCTAAGCAAACCTGTCTCATGCCGTGAAAATAGCTAAAATGGAGGTTATTTGGGTGGGTTCAAATGTGACATATCGACAAATACACCGGTCAAACGGCGCACAATCGGCAGTACAATGAGCACTACAGGATAGGCCACCACCCAAGACATCATCCATGCGGACAGCCAAACCTGTAGGAAATTGTCCACCCAACCCAAATTGCGCCAAAGATTGATCATCGAGATAATGCCACTCATAAAAAATGAGATAAAAAACGGCAAAATAAACATGGCATATTTTGCTGGTAACTTGGGAATATTGCCAATAATCATCGGCCGCTGTTCAGACACGTTTTATCCTTAAAAATATGCGTTTTAGTTTTCATCATACTGCGCTTTTCATGTTTATTGCAGCGCAATCGTTAGCAGTTTTTGAACATTTTTTATTCTATGAAAATGGATTCACCTAAAGACGCGGAAATTTGCTATATTTAGCGTTTTTCTGCGACATTAAATTTTCGACTGAATATGAACACGGCAATCCAAGCAGCTCTCGAGCACGCAGTACAAAACCTTCAAGCTGAAGGTATCCTTCCAGCAGACTGGAACAACAGCAGTACTTTGACGCGTACCAAAGACCGAAGCCACGGGGATTTCGCGTCCAATATCGCGATGATTGCCTCTAAAGCTGCGGGTATGAAGCCACGTGATTTAGCCGAAAAAATTCTTGCTGCACTGCCTGAAGTGGCGGACATCAGCAAAGCAGAAATCGCAGGTCCTGGCTTTATTAACTTCTTTTTAAATGCTGACCAACGTTTTGCTGTACTTGATCAAATTCAAGCGCAAGGCAAACAATTTGGTCGCACTCAAGCCAATGCTGCGAAGAAAATCCAAGTAGAATTCGTTTCTGCCAACCCAACGTCTAGCTTGCACGTTGGTCATGGTCGTGGCGCAGCCTATGGGATGACCGTTGCAACCTTGCTTGAGGCAACAGGTGCAACAGTAGACCGTGAATATTATGTGAATGATGCAGGTCGTCAAATGGACATCCTTGCAACATCTACCTATTTACGCTACCTCGAATTAACAGGCCAAGAACTGGTTTTCCCTAAAAATGCCTATCAAGGCGATTATGTTAAAGAAATCGCGCAAAGTATTATCGATGCTGATGGCGATGCTTACGTTCGCCCTGTAGCAGACGTGTATAAAGATGTCCCTGAAGATGTGCAATATGCAGAAGAACTCGATGCTGAAGGCAATAAAGTTGTCCTTTCAGGCGACAAAGAAAAGCACATTGATGGTTTGATTCATAATTCACAAAGCTTAATCGGTGAAGCTTACCGCGTATTTCACCAAGCAGCGCTGAATGCGATCTTAGATGACATCAAAGATGACTTGGGCGAGTTTGGCGTAACCTTTAACCAATGGTTCAGCGAAGCCTCATTGACAGACAAAATTGATGAAGCTTTAGAAACTTTAGAACAACGTGGTTTCTTATACGAAAAAGACGGCAATATTTGGTTCAAATCGACTGAATTTGGCGATGAAAAAGACCGTGTTGTGAAGCGTCGTAATGGACAAACCACTTACTTTGCTTCTGACATTGCTTATCACCTGAACAAATTACAACGTGGCTATACCGATATCATTGATATCTGGGGCTCAGACCACCATGGCTATATTTCACGGGTCAAAGCCGCGATTGATGCCTTGGGGTATGACTCGAAAAAACTCACCGTTCTATTGGTTCAGTTCGTCAGCCTATGGCGTGGTGGTGAGATGGTACAAATGTCATCTCGTTCTGGTCAGTTCGTGACTTTACGTGACCTGCGTAAAGAAGTGGGCAATGATGCTGCGCGTTTCTACTACGTGATGCGTAAGTCTGAACAACACATTGACTTTGACTTAGACCTTGCAGTTTCACAAAGCAAAGACAATGCGGTGTACTACATCCAATATGCGCATGCACGTGTCAATCGTATGGTCGATGTGAAAGCACCTGAAAAAGGTATTAGTTTTAATCGTAGCAAAGCAGCTGATTACGATGCGACCTTATTAACTCTTGACGCTGAAACTGAAATTCTTGCCAAACTTGCAGCCTATCCAGAAATTGTGCTTCGTGCCGCAAATAGCTATGAACCACACCAAGTGGGTAACTATTTGAAAGAACTCGCAGCGTTATTCCATGGTTGGTATAACTTGGATAATACAAGAATTATCGACGAACAGAATATTGCCCTTTCGCAAGCCCGTTTATTACTTTCAATAAACGTACAACAAGTTTTGCGTAATGGTTTAGAGTTACTAGGTGTGTCTGCACCTGAGACGATGTAAATAGCAAAGCAACGCTTTGCACATTGTCGCAAGATTAAGGGCTTTGCCCGAAGTAACTATGTAATAAGTGAAGTAAAGCTTCACACATGGCTGCAAGACCGAAAGCTATGCTTGAGGTAACGATGTAAATAGCAAAGCAACGCTTTACACATCGTCGCAAGACGAAGGGCTATCCCGAAGTAGCCATATCAACCCTGATGTATTGCTCGCTTTGTGAAACTTGAATTTTGCAAAGCGATTCTTTATTTTACGATGACGCCTCTTTTAATTCCTTGAGGCCAAGTACTAAAATAAAGAAAAGAATGGGCCAGTCCCTCATATTGATTAGAAGAAAAGAGGTTTCCACGTGTTTGGAAAAACGCAGCGCGGTGTATCTGAAAGACCGAACAAACCCAAAAAGCCACTGATTCCAGCTTGGCTCGGTACACTTGTGGTCATTTTAATCGTGCTCTGTTTTGCTGTAGCACTGTTACTGTGGAAACCTTGGGCACCAGTGAAGCCGAAAGGTCAAATCACGTCGGAACATTATCAAGAAGAAACCAATAAAGACTACCGTTTCTACGACTTACTGCCACAGCAGCAAGTGACGCCAATTCCTGATCAAGCCATTCCTGAAACCAAAGATAATCCAAGCACCGTCGTGATTGTGGAAGCACCTGCTGCCGAAGAAAGCCCCCCTACTGAACCGGGTTTAACCGAAACAGCACCAGCACCACAAGCACCAAGCTTTATTTTGCAAGTGCGCAGTTACCCTGATCCTGACAGTGCCGATGCACGTCGTGCAGAAATTATCTTAAATGGTCTCTCTGCCGATGTTGTCAAAACCGTTGAAGGCGGTCAAACATGGTATCGCGTGATTTCAGGGCCATACGACTCGCAAGAAGCTGCAGTGATTGCACAGCAAACCCTACAACATAGCGGGATTGATTCGATTGTGGTCAAACGCTAAAACAAAAAAGGATGCCTCGGCATCCTTTTTTATACTCTGAGTTTGACGAGAAAATTTTGAATCAATTGTGCAACATGCTCCGCATGCACATAAGCCAAATCATGTTGACCCCGTGACACGATGTGCAATTCTGCATGTGGGATTTGACGGTGTAAGAACTGCCCCACCGCAACAGGACTAATCGGATCTGCATCGCCCCAAATCAACAAAACTGGACACTGGATACGCTCCAGACTGTCTGTCAAATCAGACTGATGCTGAACAAACCAACCAGGAACCGTAAAGCTCTGTTGATAATCCTCTCTCCAATCCGCCACCTGAAAAGAACTTAAATCAATCCCGCCTGAGGTTGCCACAAGTACCAAAGCCTGCACCTGCTCAGGTTTTTTTAGAGCAGCTTGTACTGCAAAAATGCCGCCCATGGATTGCGCAATAACCACAGAAGGCTGTTGGATTTGATTCAACACATAGGCTTGTAAGCCTTCAAAACTCTGTACATCCACATCATCAGGATAACCACCAAAGCTCGGATAAGCGACGACCATGGTTGAATAGTCCTGAGGAAGACACTGTATTACAGGTTGCCAAAATACGGTATTGCCCGACGCACCGAGTAAGAAAATCAAGTTCAAACCATCACCACCCATTAGAACCCACTGAGCTCTTTGGCTTTTTTAAATGCTGGACGCTGCTGAATACGCTGTGCATAAGCCACCATTTGAGGGTTATGGGCTTTTACCCGCTCTTGCATCGCCACCACAGGAAAGCTCATTTGAATATCAGCAAAGGAAAAATCACCTGCAAAATAGTCATGTTGAGACAAATAATCTTCCAAATATGCACTGTGTTCTTTCAAGCGTGGATTAATAAAGCTGCCTTTCACCCCATCACAAATTTTATTGGCAAGCGGTTTAATTAGAAATGGAACATGCTTCGGTACATGACTCATCACCAAGGTCATAACCAAATATGGCATCAACGAGCCTTCGGCATAATGCATCCAGTAGTTGTATTGCATTAAATCCTTTGGATTTTTCGGTTTAAACTTGTGTTCTGTATCGTAGGTGGCTTGCAAGTATTCTAAAATCACCGCAGATTCTGCTATGACCAAATCACCATCGGTCAAAACAGGGGCTTTGCCTAAGGGATGAATGTTTTTTAACTCAGGTGGTGCAGCATAGGTCGGTAGGCGTTTATAAAACTTCATCTCATACTCCAGCCCTAACTCTTCCAAAGCCCATAAAATGCGTAAAGAGCGTGAATGTTCCAAATGGTGCAGGGTGATCATTGTTTTACCTTTTGTTTTAATTGAAATCTAGCACTCACTTTACGCTAAAATTTGGAGTTTGCACCTGTCGATACACATGAATATCCAGTCGCACAAAATCCTTTACCGCCTATAAAAAACCGTCAAGCGAGTTAAACAATTGAGGTTTCAATCTCGATGGAACGTAATAAAGTTTTAGTGACTGGTGTTTTTTGACAGATATCTAAGATTTTTTGGCGCGCTTCTTCTGTCAATGTTTGCTCAAACGACAAACGACGGCTGATCCATTCTCGGCCTTCTTTATTGGCATTAAAATCTGCTTCGACACTGAAAGCCCCCCACTCAATACCTTTGTGCTGTGCATACATCCTTAGGGTAATCATGGTGCATGAAATCAAACCTGTACAAATAAAATCATAAGGTGCTGGACCATTGTCCTGACCGCCAAAAGACGCTGGTTTATCAGTAATAAATTTGTGTCGCCCACTGCTTACTTGACCAGACCATGCTTCGACGCATGTTTTGACTTCCGCATTCGCAATGATTCCCATTTTTTTATTATCCTATTTTTCATTGATATTATTTTGAATAGATTTCAAGTATTTAAACTTTCCACCTATTCTGTTGTTGAACGACTTGCGCAGTATTCCTTTTATTTTGAAGCACGCATTTGGTCTGGAAATGCCGGAGCTTCCAAACGCGGACCTTCATAGTCAGGAATGGAACCAAAACGTTCATCTTGTGTAATCCACTGATCACGCGCAATTTTCAATTCTTCTTGAGTACGACCAACAAAATTCCACCACAGTAGAATTGGACTTTCAAACGGCTCACCACCTAACAGTAACAAGCGACTACCCGCATGAATTTCAATTTCAATCGCGCTTACACCCTGCTCGAGCACCACCATATTGTCTTCCGTCAGTTCGTGACCATTGACCGTGGCCGTTCCTTCTAAAGCCATAAAGCCATATTCAAAGTTTGGATTGAGTGTTAAACGGGTTTTGGTGCTTTCTGCTGCGCTTAAGTCCACTCCTAACAGCTCGGTATAAACACTCACAGGTGAGGTGGTATTTAAAAACTCTCCAACCAAAATGGTAAACGCCACCCCATCTTTTTCCACCACTGGCAGTTCTGGATAGTGATCGAAACGTGGTTCAACAGCAATTTGTGCATCAGGCAATGCAATCCACAATTGTGCTGCATGCATTTTGGTTTCTGTATCTGGTGCGACTTCCGTATGGGAAATCCCGTGTCCTGCGGTCATTAAATTGACCTGTTTTGGACGAATCAGCTGTTTGCTACCCAAACTATCGGTATGCATCATGGTGCCTTCAATCATCCATGTAAAGGTTTGCAAACCGATATGTGGATGTGGGCCAACATCTAAACCGTCGCCTTGAGGAAAGGTTACAGGGCCTGCGTGATCTAAGAAACACCATGCACCAATCATTCGTTTATGGCGACTTGGCAGCGCGCGTTTGATGACCGTCCCTTGGCCGATTTCAGCACTTCTCAGTGGAAACTCTTGAATGAATTGATTTACGTATTTTTCACAGTCATCCGAATGTGAAAGTTCAGTATAGTTATTATTCGTCATGTGCTTACTCATTACAGATCCATATGTTCTAGATCATAACAAGTGGATTCCCTACTGCACATCCCCAAAAATAGAATGCTGATTCTTAAACTTGGGACAATATCTTGTGTTTTCAAAACCTAACTACAAGACAATGAGTGGATGTAAAAATGTTGTTACATCTTTATTTTTTAAAGATTACGACCACCTGAAAATAAGAAAAATATTATTGTGTAAGCCCTTTTGATAAATGAAATATACAGATTTCTCAATTTTCATGCCTACCCCATATAAATTTCATTCTGATGATAGTGTAGATAAGGCAGGTGTTTTACATCCAAGTGCAATTTTAAATGTGTTGGAATAGAAAAGAACTCTTTATCAATCTTATTGAGCTTTTTCGAAATCTGAACTATCCCCGTGTCAAGAAAAGTAATAAATCCTTGATCAAATAGACGGTCAAAATTTGGAGACAATAAGAATCCATTATAAACATCTACTTTTTCATTTCCATCACACTTTGCCCAAGGCTTAATATGGGATGCAATTAACAATCTACTATGACTAAAGCCTGTGACTGCACAATAGGGATAAAAATCAAAAAGCTTTTTCCTGAACTTATTTTGAATCAGTCTGACTTTAACTAAACGCTCAGCATCTGTTGTAAATATTTGTTTTTCCGTAAATATTGACTCATCATTAACATCAATTTCTTTTAAAAAGTCACCATAATGCTTCAATGCAGAAGAATACATATTATTCCCCACTCGGTTTCTATCTTGATAGATATCTAAAGTAAAAATTGTCTGCTTTAATGCTTCAAACTCAATGCTGTTTTGAGGTAACTCATAACTAGGTAACCACTCATTAATTCTATTTTTTATAACTAAATCATATTTTAAAGCTGTAGCCTTTGAAAGATTCTTATTCTGTATTAACCAATGATAAAAATTCATCCCTCTCTCCCTACCTCGTTATATAAAAAAGGACGCCTAAGCGTCCTTTTCAAAGAGTAATTTCTCATTCACTGCCGCGAGCATAGCTCTTGGCGTAATTTAGGCAAGAAGCTTCGCTTCTTGAAAGCCTTTCTGCCGCAGACGTAGCCTTTGGCGTAAAACTGGCATGAAGCGTTGCTTCATGAAAGCCCAGTTTTACTCCCATTCAATCGTTGCTGGTGGCTTAGACGACACGTCATAAACGACACGAGAAACATCTTTAATTTCGTTCATGATGCGTGTCGAAATTTTATCAACCAAATCATAAGGAAGATGTGCGAAACGCGCTGTCATAAAGTCAACCGTTTCAACAGCACGAAGTGCAATCACCCATGCATAACGACGACCATCACCGACGACACCAACAGATTTCACCGGTTGGAATACAGCAAATGCTTGCGCAGTTTTATCATACCAACCACTTGCACGAAGCTCTTGCATAAAGATATCATCTGCAAGACGTAAAATGTCTGCATATTCTTTCTTCACTTCACCCAAAATACGCACGCCCAAACCTGGACCTGGGAATGGATGACGATATAGCATTTCAAACGGTAAACCTAAAGTTGTACCTAAACGACGCACTTCATCTTTAAATAAATCACGGATTGGCTCAACCAATTCAAAAGCCAAGTCATCTGGTAAACCGCCCACATTATGGTGTGATTTAATCACATGCGCTTTACCATTTTTAGTTGCCGCAGATTCGATCACGTCTGGGTAAATCGTCCCTTGAGCAAGGAAGTTTACGCCATCAAGCTTACGCGCTTCTTCAGCAAAAACTTCGATGAACTCACGACCAATGATTTTACGTTTTTTCTCAGGATCAACTTCACCCGCAAGTGCAGTCAAGAAACGCTCTTCAGCATCGGCACGAATCACACGGATACCCATGTTTTTCGCAAACATGTCCATCACTTGTTCGCCTTCGTTCAAACGAAGCAGACCATTATCAACGAATACACAAGTCAATTGATCGCCAATCGCACGGTGTAAAAGCGCAGCAACCACTGATGAATCAACTCCACCAGACAGACCTAAAAGAACTTTTTGATCGCCAATTTGTTGACGTAATTGTTCAACGCGTAGGTCGATGATGTTTTCAGAGTTCCACAGGCTACGGCAGCCACAAATGCTGTGTACAAAGTTAGATAATAACTCTGCACCTTTTGCAGTGTGCGTTACTTCTGGGTGGAACTGAATACCGTAGAAACGACGAGTTTCATCAGAAACCATCGCCACTGGACAGCTTGGTGTGCTTGCAGTGATTTGGAAACCTTCAGGAATCGCTGTCACTTTGTCACCATGGCTCATCCAGACTTTAAGTTGGTCTTTGGTGTCTTCAAGATCACCAATCAACTTGTCACGAACTTGGATGTTTACTTCGGCATAACCGAATTCATGTACTGTACCCGGCTCAACTTTACCGCCAAGCTGTGCAGACATGGTTTGTAAGCCATAGCAAATACCCAAAACTGGTACACCTAAGTTGAACACAACTTCTGGCGCACGTGGGCTGCCTTCTTCGTGTACGCTCTCAGGACCACCTGACAAGATGATACCGTTTGGATTAAATGCACGAATGTCTTCTTCAGACATGTCATAGGCATACATTTCAGAATATACACCAGCTTCACGTACGCGGCGTGCAATAAGCTGGCTATATTGAGAACCGAAATCCAAAATAAGGATACGATCTTCAGTAATTTGAGTATTGGTAGTCATGACAAACAACTATGAAAGGCAAACGAATATAAGCGCCGTATTCTAGCATTTTTCCGCGCATAACGCACATAATTCGGACAAGCTTTATACAACGCTTAAAACCCAATGGTTTTTATATCAAAAAGCACGCTTTCGCATGCCTGATGTTTATTTCAAAACTTTTTCTATTTTAACGACTTCAATATCGGTCGGTTTATAACGATGTGTATCCACCTCGCCCACAACCTGCACTTTATCGCCTGCTTTAATATTGGATGCTTTCCATAAATCGTCATCAATATCCAACAAAATAACCCCTGTACCATCGCTGAACTCGTAGTGGTCTTCATTGAGATGTTTCAGCAGTGTCCCTTTTAAAGTGACCGCCGTTTCATCTTTGAGCTTTGCAATGGCTGACACAGAGACATGATTCTTTGCTGCTTCTTGTAAAATGATATGATCATCTTTGGCCCATGCGCCAGCGGCAAGACTTAAACTTGTAATACATAACCCTATTTTAAAAAGATTTTTTCATCTTATTTTCCTCATGTTTTATTGATCTTGATCAAAAAAAATAACGTCCACACCGTACTTTTTTATTTTGAATTATTTTTCAATCAAATGATCTAGACTCATTTTTCCTGCACCATGCAGCATTAGAAAAAATAGACCACCTGCATGGCAAAATTTTTCATAAAATTAATGCTGGCTTGTGCGCCATCGTGAAAAATAAACGCCGTAATAACACTAAATAGGTCTAAGCCAAACACAGCAAAGCGGGCTTGAAAACCAAATAACAGCGCTAAGCCACCACCAAACTCAACTAAAATGGTTAAAGGTAATAGCGCCCCAAGTCCTCATCGACTCCATATACCCTAAAGTTACGCTATAAGCTGAAATTTCTCCCTAGCCTGCAACAAGGAAAATATAAGCCATCAGTACACGGGGAATTAAAGCTAAAACTACATCGGTATTGGGTTGATTGACAATATTTTTGGCCACAACATTTGGATTAAATATTTTTACACCTTTAAATACGTTTTATTTGAAGTTGTAGCTATCTTAATGTTCTCTATTTTTAGAATAAATATCCATTTTCATCACGCATCGTTTCAAAATAAGAACACCAATAGCTAAATTTATTTACGTTTTAATACTGACTTCTGATAACGAGACTGCTAGGATTTCCGCACTCTTTTGCTTATTTGTGCCCCATGGAACTGATTGATTTTATATTACATGTCGATGACCATCTGCTTGAGTTTATCACCAACTATGGGGTTTGGATTTATGCAATTTTGTTTCTCATCATCTTTGTGGAAACAGGTTTGGTGGTCATGCCATTCCTACCCGGCGACAGTTTATTGTTTGCCGCAGGTGCCTTAGCAGCATCCACAGGTGCAATGAATCCGTGGACTCTTGGTGTTTTACTTTTTATCGCGGCCGTACTGGGCGATACGCTGAATTATCACATTGGTCGTTATATTGGACCGCGCGTTTTTGAAATCGAATCCCGTTTCATCAATAAACAACATCTGATTAATACACAAAAATTCTTTGAAAAACATGGTGGTAAAACCATTATTTTTGCACGTTTTATTCCTTTTGCGCGGACTTTTGCACCTTTTGTAGCAGGTGCAGGAAAAATGGATTACAAATTTTTCCTATCTTATAACCTAATTGGCGCATTCTGCTGGATTGGTTCATTCATTACTTTAGGCTATATTTTTGGTAATGTGCCTGTGGTCAAAGACAATTTCACGCATCTGATTTTCGGCATTATTATTATTAGCATCTTGCCGGGAATCATTGGTTTTATTCGTGCCAAATTAAAGAAAAAATCAACCACTGAAGCTTAAGCAAAAAAACGTAGAATCACGGGAAACATACACACCAACAACAACATGGCCGATCCTTTATATAAGAGATCGGCTTTTATTTGTTTGGACTCACCCGATAAAATGGCACGGCCAAAAGACATCCAGAACAGTGCCGTTGGCAATAACACCAGACTAAACACCGCAAACACCAAAAAGAAATTGGTGGGATTATCCCAAGCTTCATAGGGAAAAATACCTGCAGCAAATAAGACCGCTTTCGGATTTTTCAAAGTAGAAAAAAATAATTGTTTAGGTCGAATCGAGGTAAAACGTTGATTATGTTTTTCTAAGTGCGAGCTTTTCCACAAATGAAAAGCCAACCAAAATACATAAACTGCACTGAGTGCATGTAAAAGATCAATCAAATAAGGCCAAGTCGGTGTACTGAGATGAATCAGGAGTGCCCATAAATTGATGGCATAGAAATACCCAAACAGTTCTGCGGGTACAAGTAAGCTGGTCTTCGCCAGACCTTGCTGATGTGCAGAGCTTGCGAGTAAAGCATTGGTCGGTCCCGGAATCATCAAGACAGCAATCATTGCCAATACAAACAGCCAACTCTCAATCATAGACATCCAACAACAGCATTAAAGATGCGCAATTTAGCCGAAAAAGAGTGGCTTCCTCAAGTCAAAGCGGAAAAAACACAGAACCCATGAGGTAAAAAAGTGCGTGTTAAAACGATAATTCATTGTTTTATGGAAATTATTTTCGAAACATTTTGCTAAGATTTTAATGACTGCTGAAAGATCAAACCCTTCAGCAGGATGAATAAATGCGACATTAATTCGTCTTATTTTGCACGGTAATCGCACAACCTTTAAATTTTGCAGCTTGTACAATTGCCTCTTGCTGACCCAAAAGTCGTGAAATTTCAGTTTTTTTGGTATTCGATGATTGTCCCATATTCACTGAAACGCTTGGACCAAAGCCCCAACCGCCACCATGACTCCATCCACCACCCAGACCTAGACCTATGCCAACACCCGTGCGTTTCGCAGTAGGTACACCTTCATCTAAATGTTGCTGAATCCGATTATATTCTGCTTGTAACTGTTGGCAGTTCAAAGCTTGATACTGTGTAGGAGAGACATAAGTCGGTTTAACCGTTGTGGCACAGGCGCTCAATAACAGCGTATAGCCCATTAAAAAAGCAATTGTGATCTTTTTCATGCTGAATCTCGCAATTTATTATTCTCAATCTCATTGAACAATGATTGATAGGCCTGCGTCAATTTATGATCGTGTGCCAAATGAATTAAGGGTAAATTTTTGTGGTGCGATTCTTTCATCAGCACTGATGGAGGCAACATACTCTCTAATACAGGAAGACCTTCATCCTTCAGCTGTTGCACCACTTCACGCGGAAGTTTGGCTTGCGCTTGGAACTGATTCACCACAATGCCTTCAATTTCCAAATGATCATTATGATCGTCTTGAGTTTCGAGTACATTTTCGATCAAAGTTTGCAATGCACGTTTAGAAAAGACATCACAATCAAACGGAATCAGGACTTTATTGGCTGCGATCAGTGCCGACAAAGTAAAGAAGTTAAAAGCTGGCGGTGTATCGATATAGACACGATCATATTTTCCAGCAAGTTGTTGTAACGCATCACGCAGTTTATAAATTTTATGTTTTGACTCTAAAGCATATGCCAATGCCCCGAGGCTTGGGCTGGCTGGAATCACATCCAAATTTTTAAAAGGGGATTGGTGCACATAACTTTCTAAGCCTTTAGCTCGTCCTTTGAGGATCGAACCAATGGCACTGCCCAATAAACTTTTATTTTGAGTCGTTCCAAGCACTTCTTCAAAATAGTTTTCAATATTGGGTTCTAAAGCTGGTTTGTCTGCCGAGTACGTTGCGTCATCGCCCAGCACATACTGACTCGAATTCGCTTGCGGATCGAGATCAATCAGTAAGGTTTTTAAGCCTTGATGTGCACTAATTGCTGCCAAATTCACTGCAATACTGGATTTACCGACACCACCTTTTTGATTAAATACCACACGTGTATGCATGAAATCCCCTCCCTCTTGTTATTTTTCCGCTATAGATAGCAGTGTAGCGCAGAACAATCGCTGTGCCGATGATTATGTCTAACAATTAGCCAAAGTTTGGTTTAATCATGACTAAACCTAAAATGGATATCATCGCAACCACCGCCAAGAATAAGCCCGCTCGGCGCTGTGTAAGTAAAATGCTGTCTTCTTTTTTATACGCTTTCGACAAAGAGGACAACATCACTAAAAATAAAACCACTTTGGCATAAAACCATGTTTGCACATCAAAGTTTTTCATGACCAAAAGGGCAATGCCAGTCAGTACAAGCACCAGCATACTTAAATGCTGAAGAGCAACAAATGCCGTTCGACCCGCTGGATTAGGCTGATTGCCTTGGATGCCTTTAAATAGCGTCATGGCACGCGCCAAAATCACGACACATGCCAAGCTGACCGCACTCATATGCACGATCTTAATCAATAATTGTGTTTCCATGACTGAATCTCTGCTTAGCTTTTCGGGGCATGTGCACAATTTGGACTAGAAGTGTCTTGTCCTTGCCATTCTTCAGGTAGAAAGGCATGAATAGCCAAAGCATGAATTTTACCTGGACTGAGTAAGTCTCCTGCTACCGCATAAATTTTTTGATGGCGCTGAACTAAACGTAATCCCGCAAAAATATCACTCACCACGATCACTTTAAAATGTGATTCTTTACCCGGAAAATAGCCGCCATGACCAGAAGATTCATTCACGACTTCTAAATGCGATGGGGAAAGCTGTTGTAAGCGTTCAATCAGTTGCTGCTCCAAGCTCATACCTGTCTCCAAAAAATGATGATTCGTTCAGAGTATACCTGTTCCTTCAGGATGTTGAATGTGTAAAACCCTTTCAGACAGCATGAGGTACAACTTTTCGCGAGTAAAAGTTAAAAAAACCTCAAGGCATCGTCTAAAACTGGCTTTATTTTATGCAATTAAACTCAGCTTTTTCATAAAGCTATTGACCCTGAACTTGCTTGCTGTATCATACAGCGCTATGCGGGAATAGCTCAGTTGGTAGAGCACAACCTTGCCAAGGTTGGGGTCGCGAGTTCGAGTCTCGTTTCCCGCTCCAATTTTTTTTCAGTGTAAGTTTTAGCAAAAACTGCTCAATACGCGGGAATAGCTCAGTTGGTAGAGCACAACCTTGCCAAGGTTGGGGTCGCGAGTTCGAGTCTCGTTTCCCGCTCCATTTTTTAGTGTAAGTTTTTATAAAAACTGCTCAATACGCGGGAATAGCTCAGTTGGTAGAGCACAACCTTGCCAAGGTTGGGGTCGCGAGTTCGAGTCTCGTTTCCCGCTCCAGATTTAAAAAGCCCTGATCGAAAGATTGGGGCTTTTTATTGTTGATTTAATTGATATTTATTCATCTAATTAGAATTATTTACTAAAGCCTACTTATAAATTTTACTGCCCAGCTCTATATTCAGTGCCCAAAATGTGACCATTATGTGCCACACCGTATATAAATCACCTTAAATGACCTCAAACGCTACTCACTTACATACAATTTTAGACTGTTTAGATTTAAAATAGAGGCCTAAAAAATCGAATTTCCCCCCCCAAATTTGAACTTATTTCTTAAGTTTGTGACCAATCACTTTTCTAAAGTGACCATCGGTGACCAAAATTTTTACCTATAAAAGCTCATTTTTAGATATTCATCTAAGTTTTAAATAAATCAATTCAAATTATCTAGATAAATTTTAACGATCGTTCAAATTTCATATCTACTTTGTGACCAATCAAGATTTCAAAGTGACCATCGGTGACCAAACTACTCTTCACTGGACTGATTATTAATATTTTTTTTAAAAATCAATAAATCTCCAACCTCTACCTCTAGTGCTGTGCAAATCTTATCAATTGTCTCAAAATCAATTCTTACAGACTCATCATTATAAAGTTTATGTAAAGTAGATTTATTAATTCCAGTGCTTCTAACCAGATCAGCAACTTTTAGCTTTCTTTCTGCCAACAAAACTGCCAAGTTTGAAATAATCATAAAATTTCCTAGTTAGATAGTAAAAAGTACTTGCAAAGACATAGAAATATGATAATTTACGTTTTAAGGATAATTTTTCCTATTTAACTAGTAAAAAATCAGAGGCTTTTATTATGTCATATACCTATCTTACAGCCCAACAGCTGGCTGAAAAAATTCAGTACGACGCTCGTACTATTCGCAATCAACTTAAAGATAGCGTCTTCATTGAAGGTGTTCACTATATTCGTCCTTTTGGTGGACGCAAGATTCTCTTTGTCTGGGAGCGTATCGAAAAGGAAATGCTGAAATTTACAGGTTTAAGCATGGATGCTCTTCAATAATTGACTATAGAGGAACTATGAATATGGCTAGCATCCGCGAACGAAATGGAAGGCTCATTGCTGACTTCCGTTATATGGGTATTCGATGCAGAGAAACAACGAGCCTTGAAGATAACGCATACAACCGAAGAGTACTAAAGAAGCGTCTAGAACAACTGGAAGCGGAAATCACTTTAGGTACTTTTGAATATGAAAAATATTTTCCTAAAAGTAAAAAAATTGATGACTTCAAAGAAAAACGTAGTCAACAAATTGCAGTACAAACACAAGTGCCACTTTTCAAAGATTTTACAGCTTTGTGGTTTAAACAGAAACAAATTGAATGGAGAGGTTCTTATCAACAAAAAGTAGCGATTGTCATTAAAAATTACTTGTTACCTGCTTTTGGTAATCTTGTTTTAACAAAAATTAAGAAGTCAGACTTGCTGAACTTCCGCGCCTCTCTCGCCAAAGTGACACACGGAAAAAATCAAACAAGTCTGAAAGCATCTAGGATTAATCAAATCATGACGCCTTTACGTATGATACTGAATGATGCGGCTGAACGATACGAGTTTGAGTCGCCTTATAAAAATATTAACAATCTGAAAGAAAGTAAGATTGAAGTCACACCTTTTTCTCTGGAGGATGTACATAAAATTATCACCACGGTACGTGATGACTTCAAACCTTATTACACCATCCGCTTTTTTACGGGCATGCGTACTAGTGAAATTGATGGCCTTCAATGGAAGAACATTGACTTACCACGCCGTGAAATCCATATCAGAGAAGCGTTAGTAAATGGGGAACTTGGTGGAACCAAAACTTATGGTTCTGACCGTACCATACAAATGAGTGATCGGGTTTATCAGGCCTTTCTACAACAGAAAAGCTTAAATAATGGTAAATCCAGTTTTGTCTTCTGTAATCGTGATGGTGGGCCTCTCGATTATCGCTTGGTAAGCAAGCGTGTCTGGCATCCCCTGTTACGCTTTTTAGGGCTAAAGCCCCGTCGTGCTTATCAAACACGCCATACAGCAGCAACACTCTGGCTGTCGGCAGGCGAGAACCCGGAGTGGATCGCACGCCAGCTGGGACATTCAACCACTGAAATGCTGTTTCGGGTCTATAGCCGTTACATCCCCAATGTTACACGTCGCGATGGCAGTGCTTTTGAAGCCATGCTAGAAAAACTCAATACAGAGGAGCTTGCACATGAATAGTAAGGCTTTCTTTGGTGGTGTGGTCGTCAGCCCAGAAGCAGATATGGTCGCTCGTGAATTAATCTATGAGCTACACATTCCCAAACTGCACAATCTGGCCTTTTTGCTGAAAGTTAACAAATGTTTCGATGACCATCAGGCTTTGAGACTTTGGCTACAGCGAATGCTAGATGATGGACAAGCCCATTACGATGATTTAGCTCAACAAGCCCGTATCCGGTTAATAAATCTAGCTCCCTGATCTAATAAATATACAAGGTCATCAAATTGATGACCTTAGCCCCTTATACCCATAAAAAGGTAAACCCATGCATAAAGATATTTCAATTTGGATGCCACTTTATATTGGCGACTTACAGGCAAAATTCGCACGAATGACTGTAGAACAAATCGGTGCAACACTTCTGTTAATGATGGATTTCTGGAAAAATGGTGCCATTCCTCATGACCTAGCGACTGTATGTAGCATCACAAAATTATCGCAACATACCAAAGCTAAAACTTTATTGAATACGCTGTTGGCCCTTGAATTGTTTGAAGTCGAATCTGAGCAGATTCATTCAAATTTTTTAACCAGTTTAAAAAGCCAGGCATTGCAAAATCAGCAAATGAAATCTGATAAAGCTAAAAATGCAGCTCAAGCACGTTGGGGGAAATCCGCAAGTAATGCTCAAGCATCAACTAAGCAACAAAAAGTAAATGCTCAAGCAGGTCCTGAGAAGAGCTCGAGTATTACTCAAGTTATACTTGAATCATGCCCTTCATCTTCATCTTCATCTTCATCTTCATCTTCATCTTCATCTTCATCTTCATCTTCATCTTCATCTTCATCTTCAAATTTTGAAGAAAAAAATGAGAGTTTTTTAGAAAATTCAAAATGGATTTAGGAGATCAGCCATGAATACCATCCTTAAAACACTCCAGTTTCGCGCAGAAACAACGGAAACACTTTGCCCTGCCCATCATATACCCATGATAGAAATTGCAGGTCACAGGCTCTGTAAATTGTGTGCCAAAGAAACCGTCCATCAATCACATGCAGCCTATGAGAATGAACTGCAACAGCGATTGCTAAAACAGAAAATTAAAAATTCAGGGCTCAATAAACGCTACCTGGATCGGGGCTTCAAGAATTATGTAGTTGCATGCCCTGCACAAGACAATACCATCAAACTATGTCAGGCCTTTGCACAGCAGATTATTTCTGACCACAACCCAAATATGTTGATGATTGGTACACCGGGTACAGGTAAAACCCATCTGAGTGCATCAATTATTCGCAACATTCTGCATAACAGTACAAAATCTGCGCGTTACTATACCAGTGCAGAAATTGCTCAAAAAATGATGGACACCTGGTCAGATGCTTCACGCTCTGAGAAAGAAGTTATCGACCATTTCTCCAGTTTTGATTTATTAGTGATTGATGAATATGGCCTGCATGACCGGCATGAAAAACGCCTGGAGATGGTACATAAGGTTTTGTATAGTCGTTATGACAACATGAAATCTACCCTTCTGATTTCCAATTTCACAGTCCAAAATATGCAGCGAGATTTAGGTATCCGATTATGGTCACGATTACATGAAAACAATTTGATTGTAGTACCGTGTTATTGGGATGATCAGCGGATAACCAAATAATACGACTCTTTACTTAAGCCAATTATCTCGCTGAAATAATTGGCTTTTATAATTAGATTTTTCAAAATTGCATTAATTGCATATTCTTATTAAATGGACAGATATTCTTATTTGAAGCTAAACACCCGTTCTTATTTGGTGGTGTTTCAAAAAGTATGCTGAAAAAAACAATATGGCTTTTGATAAAATAGAGGTATGAAAATAACGCTACAAATCAAATGTCCTACCTGTCTAAGTAACAATATAAAGAGAAATGGCATCAAAGTAGATGGGAAACAAAACCATCAATGCAAAGATTGCAAACGTCAGTTTATTGGTGCTCATGCATTAAGCTATCAAGGGTGTAACTCAGGTATTACCGGCAAGATATTACATTTAATGATCAGAGGAAGCGGTGTAAGAGATATTGCTGAAGTCGAGCGTATCAGCATTGGCAAGGTATTACGAACCTTAAGTGAATCGATCTATCAGATTCAGCCTAAACAAAGCCACTACGAATGTCTTGAAGTCGATGAACTTTGGACTTTTGTAGGGAATAAGAAAAATAAACAATGGCTTATTTATGCCTACCATCGAGAATCTGGAGAAATTGTTGCTTATGTTTGGGGTAAGCGGGATTTAGCAACGGTTCAACGTCTTAAAGCTAGACTTAAAAAGCTTGGGGTTCAATATGCTCGAATTGCGAGTGATCATTGGGATAGTTTTATTACAGCATTTCAATGTTGCAAGCAAGTGATCGGTAAGTTTTTTACCGTCGGTATTGAAGGTAACAACTGTAGAATTCGTCATCGAATCAGGCGTGGATTTAGGAGAAGTTGCAACTTTTCTAAAAAGCTCGAAAATCATTTTAAAGCCTTTGATTTGACTTTCTTTTACCTTAATAATGGATTTGTTTAACGCCAGCATACTTTTTGAAACACCACCTAGTGATTTATTTCGTCATCTTCAAGTTGGTCAAACTGAATGTCGTAAACGACGTATTTGGGTTGGTCGAGTGAAACTGTATATTAGTGCGCTACGATTAGAAGATGGAGAACTTTTACTTGTTGTTTCTCCTATGTTGAATGCTTCAGCTATTCGTGATTATGCATTACGCTGGGAAATCGAAACCTTATTTAGTTGTCTCAAAGGACGTGGATTCAATCTTGAAAATACTCGTTTAACAGACCCTAGACGAGTCAAGAAATTGATAGCAGTGCTAGCTATCGGTTTCTGTTGGTGCTATTTAACAGGTGAATGGCAACATGATCGAAAAAAAGCGATAAAAATAAAGAAGCATGGACGACTTTCAGTAAGTTTATTTCGCTACGGTTTGGACCATGTTCAAATGGCTATTCTACGTTTGATTGGTTTTGGGAAAAAAGAAGAATTTAAGAAAGTGCTAGCAATTTTAAGAAAGAAAAAGCCTGATAGGACAAGGGCCCTATGAAATTTGTCGTGTACAGAGTTAAAATTGTTACAAAGCCGCATTTTATATACATTTTTAAATTATCAACTTTATTTAAAATATGAGTGCAGTTATTTTGATCAATAAAATTAGTTTGGGGGTTAGTCGTTATGTTGAGTCGCTTTTTAGTTATTTGCCTGAGTAGTATGTATATTTTTTCGACTTATACTCTTGCAGCTGAACCACAAAAATCACTTCCTCCTACCACCAACAATCTAAACAATTTAGCACTGTTAAACCAAGCCGACACATGGTCTTTAGATAATCTAAATAAAGCGGAGTGGTCGGACAATCTTGAAAAAGGCTATCTTCCTGTTTACGCAAAGTTACAAGTGCTGTTGAGTCGCCATTACTCATCCTCAGGTGCAATTGATGGCATATTGGGCCTAAATACTGTGAAAGCCATTTCAGCTTTTCAGATTATGAAGGGTTTAAGTGGTGACGGAGTGTTAGATGCAAATACTTGGCGGCTTTTAAATGAAGTTACGACTCAACCGACGTTTATTGAGTACACCATTACCACACAAGACTTGAAAGGTCCTTATGCTCAATCGATCCCTGTGGATTATGCCGAACAGTCAAAAATGAAGGGCTTGTATTACACCCGTGTGACCGAAATGCTCGGTGAAAAATTCCATATGGATGAATTGTTTTTAAAAAAAATTAATTCAGGCGCAAATTTTAATAAAGTCGGTGAAAAGATTATTGTCGCAAATGTAATAAATGTTTTGCCAAATAATGTGCAAAGCATTATTGCACACAAAGGTTCTAAACAATTATATTTGCTTAATCGACAAAATAAGATCATTGCATCTTTTCCTGCAACGATCGGGAGCGAAGATAATCCCTCACCCACTGGCACGCATGCCATCGGCAGTATCGTGTTCAATCCACATTATAGTTATAACCCTAAGAATTTTATTCAAGGCAAAAATCTTAAGCCCTTAAGCCTCCCCCCAGGACCCAACAACCCTGTAGGAAATATTTGGATTGGTTTATCTCGACCTTCTTTTGGGATTCATGGCACGCCAAATCCCGCCTTAATTTCTAAAACAGCATCGCATGGTTGTATCCGATTGACTAATTGGGATGCTAATAACTTAGCTAAAGTCCTCCATAAGGGGTTAACTGTAATTTTCTTGGAATGAAAAAATTTACCTCGCTATTTGAAAAATCAAAATTTAGCAATCAAGCGCTTGCGTTCTCAAGCTCAATTCCTCTTGTCTCTTCCCACAAAGCCAAGATTTCGCTAGGCGTATACTTTTCCCACTTTTCATAGTTGCCAATAATTGGGCACTAACAAACAGCTCAATCTCGGAATACGTCCAATTTCCAGGAAGATTCCTCGGATACTTAGGTTTTTCATCTTTATGGTCTAAATAATCTGAATAAGTCGATATTTTCTTAGCAAAAACAGTATCTTTAATAAACCTAGCGTCTTCATCACCCGATAGCTCTAAGGTGCGTAACCGATCACCTACAAATTTCGACTGATACGGTAATCCTCCCATAAATAACCGAAGTTAAAAGTAGAGGTTAAGCAGCCATTAGAGGTGGCTTTCCTTTGTTAGCTTGATGTGGTCTTTCATGGTTGTAATGCCACAACCAGTTTGTTGCATAATCTTGTACTTCATCCAAAGTATCAAATAAATGCTTGCTCAGCCAACTATAACGTATGGTCCGATTATAGCGTTCAATATACGCATTCTGCTGTGGCTTACCCGGTTGAATATATTCAATACGAATACCGTGCTCAGTAGCCCAGCGCACAAATTCGTGACTGATAAATTCGGGACCATTATCGCATCGGATCACTAACGGTTTTTCTCTCCACTCCAGCAATTGATTCAACGTACGAATAACCCTGATTGTGGGCAATGAGAACCCTGCTTCAATGGCTAGGCCTTCGCGGCGGTAATCATCAATCACATTCAATAATCGAAACTTGCGACCATCGGAAAGCTGATCATGCATAAAATCTAATGACCAAACCTGATTTTCTCGGATTGGTTCTTTCAATGGTTCAGGCGCATGCCGTTTTAGTCTTCTTCTCGGTTTAATACGCAGATTCAGTGCCAACTCACAGTAAATGCGGTAAACCCGCTTGTGATTCCAGCAGCAACTCTCAACATGCCGTAAATACGAGAAGCACAAACCAAAGCCCCAATCGGAATTTTCCTCAGTGAGTTCAATGAGCTGTTCAGCAATGAGTGCATTGTCATCGCTGAGTTTGGCTTGATAGCGGTAGCAGGTTTCACTAATGCCAAATGCTTTACAAGCCAAACGAATACTAATGGCATGCTGGGCAACTGCCTGTTGTGCCATCTTACGCCGGCAAGATGGCTTTACCCTTGCGCAGCAGTGCTGCTCATTGCCATCGCTTCCTGGATGATTTCGGCCTTTAATCGCCCTTCCGCATACATCTTTTTAAGTCTGGTATTTTCGGCTTCTAGCTCTTTCAGTCGAGCCATTAATGATGTATCCATACCACCATATTTGGCACGCCATTTATAAAAGGTAGCATTACTCATGCCGTGTTCACGGCAAAGGGTCGCTACAGGTGTGCCAGATTCTGCCTGTTTCAAGATGGACATGATCTGACTGTCAGTAAATTTAGATGTTTTCATGCAGAATCTCCTGCTCGTATCTTAAGAGAAAATTCTACTTTTAGATCCTATTATTTTTAGGGGGGATTACCACTTTAGCTGCGAGTGCTTTCAAACGCTTCTTAAAGTTCTCTAAATCATAACGTAACCAAATAGAGCGAACACCGCTACCTGAAACAAATACACCCTTCTTGCGTAATTCGTTACTAGTACGATGCTGCCCATAAGCTGGATACTGAGTTGCGAAATCAATGACTGCTAGTTCTGTAGCATCATCTACACGATTTTTTAGATTAGGTACTCGACGGGATTTATTGATCAATGCATCCATGTCACCAGACTGTACTAGCTCCTGATAGCGATGAAAAGTATCTCTAGAGACACCCATCACTTTACACGCTCTAGATACATTCTGAAGCACTTCAGCTAAATTGAGCAGACCTACTTTGTGTTTAATGATTTGATTGTTAGTATGCAACATAAGAAAGTTACCTTTGTTTGATTAAGATTTCGACACCTTTATCAAAATGGGTAACTTTATCTTTTTCAAGAGTTATGTCCGATCAAGTCTGAACTAATACATCTGATGAATAAAAAAATTTGCTAGAGGTGCACTATGAAAAATATTGCTTATCATTCTTTTATATGCAGTCTATACTTTTTACTACATGGATGTTCAAATTCACAACCACAACAGCCTTTGCAGCATCAATCAAATAAAACCATTGCAAAATCAACAACGATACCCACTCAAAAAAATCCTCAACAGACTTTAGCCTCTTTTGACAAAATCTCTTGTGATGACATTCAAAATCCACAGTTTCAGCAAGCAGTTTTAAATGCCATTAATGAAATTCGAAATCACTCCCAACAATGTGGAAAAATTGCCTACTCGGCAACTCATTCATTAAAATGGAATAATCAATTACAGATGAGCTCAACTGCGCATGCACAGGATATTTCACAACGTCAGATTTTAAGTCATGTCGGGCGTGGAGGTGAAAATCTTAGATTCCGTATTAAAAAAACAGGGTATAAAGGCGGTGGGGGTGAAAATCTAGCAACAGGTCAAACCAACCTTAAACAAGTTCTTGAAAATTGGCTGGCATTAAGCCCAGGACATTGCGATAACTTAATGAAACCGCAATTTAAAGATTATGCGATCGCATGTAGCCGAAATCCTACAACCCATCGAACATACTGGGTGCAACACTTTGGTAGCGGGAAAAACTAAAACCGAGTACAAGATCTTTATTTGATCGGGTAAAAACTGAAATTAACACTTATAAAATCTGCTTTATAAATTAAAAATCCCTCTTTTTAAAAGAAGGATTTTTAGTAGATTGATGACGTTTATTCGACTTAACGCTCGGTTAAGGCATTGTTTTTCGCTTTTAAAATTGGTTTAAGTAAATAAGAAAGAATTGTTTTCTTACCTGTCATAATATCCAATTGAACCGTCATCCCTGGAATCACAGACAATCCTTTACCGAAAGTTGGTTTGTCTGTCACTGCACGGACGATATAAAACATATTGCCTTTTTCATCGGTAAATGTGTCTGGGCTAATGTGTTTCACCTTCGCATCCATTCCGCCATAAATCGAAAAATCATAGGCGGTAAATTTAATTACCGCAGGCAAGTCTGGTCGTACAAAGGCAATATCTTTCGGCGATACTTTTGCCTCAACGATCAATTGACCATCTAAAGGTACGATTTCCGCGACTTGATCACTCGGTTTCACCACCCCACCGATGGTATTAAAGAAAATTTTCTGCACGATACCATTGGTCGGTGAACGAATATCTGTGGTTTTTACTCGATCTGCCACGCCTGAAATACTTTCTTTTAAACTCACCAACTGCGCTTGCGCTTCTGCTAATTCATTGCGCCATTGGTTTTTCAAACTGACCGCAGCTTCAGAGGTTCTTGATTGCGCTTCGCCGATTGAGGCTTGCGAACCACGTAAGTTTGCTGCTGCCTGCTTACGCTCACCATCGGCATTGGAGACATCACGCTCTAAACGCAAAATATCCATTTCCGACACCGCACCAGTCTTTAACAAAGGTCGTGTGGTATTGAGTTCACGCACTGCAAGTTGATAGGCTCTTTCAGCTTGTCCGAGCGCAGCTTGCGCCCGTTGCGATTCCTGTTGACGGGTCGAAACCGTGCCTTGATTGGTCATCGTTCTTTGACTCAGTTCACGCAGACTTTCTGCATAATATTGGCTTTCTTGCGCCATAATCATTGCCGCTGCATCAGGTGAAACACCGGCTGGGACACTGCCTGAGGTATAGCCCGAGCCATTTAATTGTGCACTTAAACGTCTAACTTTGGTTTGCAAGGCAAAAATCTTGGCATTAACTTCATTCAAATTTGAGGTGAACCGTGTCGGGTCAATACGAATCAATAGATCGCCTTTTTTGACGTGCTCACCTTCCTGCACATACACCTTTTCAACCACGCCACCATCAACCGATTGAATCACTTGCATCTGTTGAGATGGAATAACTTTGCCTTCACCACGAGTAATTTCATCGACTTTGGCAAAACCTGCCCAAAGCAACAGGCAGACAAAAGTCACCGCAATAATATAAAGGGTCATTCGTGTCTTGAGTGGTTTTTGTGATTGTGTGACTTCCTTAACCTGTCGCTGCCAATCATTTGCATCGGCAGGCTGATATTGTTTAAACAAACGCAAACGCCCGAAAATAGGATTCATCACCTTTTCAGAGTTTTCTATGCTTTTGCCTACGCCTTGAAACAGCTTCTCGCGATGGGTCTTTTTTTGTTCTTCGCTCACGACATTACTCCTGCAGCTTTTTCTTGTTGAGGAAACATCGCTTTCAAGACCGTTTCTTTCTCGCCATTTGCAATGATCTTGCCATCTTCAAGAATGATAATTCGATCGACCAAAGCCAATAAAGCAGGTTTATGCGTGACCAAGATCAATGTGTGTTGGGCTGTCATGTATTGTTTTAAATGATGAATCACATGATTTTCCAATGGTGTGTCCATCGCACTGGTCGGCTCATCAAAAATCAAAATTTTCGCATTTTGAGCAATTGCACGTGCGACTGCGATTGCTTGACGTTGCCCGCCCGACAACTTGTGCCCTCGCTCACCCACTTGCAAAGACAAACCATCTTCATGTGCTTTAAGAATTTGTCCTAAACCTGAAATCACCAAACTTTGTTCTAGTACGGTTCGGCTCACATGCGGATTGCCCAACACAATATTCGACAACACCGTACCATTCAATAAGTCAGTGTCTTGTGGAATATAACCAATTTGGTTACGTAATTCCGCAGGATCAATCTGAGCAATATTGGTTTGATCAATAAATACCGCACCCTCTGTAGGTCGATAAAGCGACAACAATATTTTCTCAATCGAACTTTTACCAGAACCGACTTTACCCAATATCGCGACTTTTTCACCTGCACGAATGGAAAGCGTAATATCTTCCAAAGCTGAACGTGACTCATTCGGATAGCGCAAACTGACATTTTTAAATTCAATATTGCCAATTAGATGAGTATGACTGACCCAACCTTTCAGATTTTCTCGTTCTTGTTCAGCTTCAACTGTTTGGTTCAATAAATTTAATGCGCTTGACGCTTGATAATATTGAGTAAGTAAGCCCGCAACCTGTGCAATCGGTGCTAACGCACGTGTCGAAATCATATAACATGCAATGAGTGCGCCTTGCGTTAACTTACCATCAACAATCAAGTAAACCCCGATGATGATAATGACGACGCCAACTGTTTGTTGAACCCATGACGCAAAGTTTCCAACCGTTCCACCCAAAAAACGTAACTTTGCAGAATAATGCACGGTAAAACGGGTGGCTTTTTCCCACAAAGCTTGCATACGACCGTTAGCATTAAAACTCTTAATGGTTTCTTCATTGTTTAAAGTTTCAATTAACAAGGCTTGACGTTGTTGTGAAGCTTCTGCCATCGCATCAGATAATTTTTTCAAGTTGACATGCACTGACAACGCGTGCAATAAAATGATAAATGCTGCAATGAGCAGCGGAATCACAAACACCCATGAAATGATACAAATGACCGCAAGGAACAATACAAAAAACGGCAGATCGACTAAGGAAACAACAGTCAATGAACTGGTAAATGAACGAATCGATTCATAGGATTGAATATTTGATGCCGTCATACCAACCGACATATTATTCTGCTCCATGCGACGACCAAGCACTTTTTCCATGATATAAGCAGATAGTTTATTGTCTGCACGCGTCGCAGCTAAATCGACAAAATAACTGCGTCCTAACTTTAAAACAAAATCGGCGGTAATAATAATCATGATGCCGAGTGCCAAAACCCATAACGTATCCAATGCATGATTTGGTACAACTCGGTCATATACGTTCATGACAAAAAATGGAGAACATAAGGCGAAAATATTGATGAATAATGCACCGAGCAAAATATCTTTATAAATTGAACGGTGTTCACGAATTACACGCCAAAACCAGTGTTGCTGATTTTTTTCCATTTTCAGTTTGTTATCGACAATAAACTGACGTTGTTGGAGATAAATCACTGAACCGACATACTGCTCTTGCAATTCTGCAATTGGAATTTGTTTAACGGTATCGGCCAATTCTGGAAAATAAACGGTTGCTAGTTGCTGCTCATGATCAATTCGATACAACACACACGCAGTATTATTTTTTAACAATAAAATTGCAGGAAACACAAAGTGATTTAACTGTGCTAAACCTTGCTGCACTATATTACTGCTTAAACTCACACGATCTGCAGCACGCGAAACAAAGCTCGGAATTAGTAAACCATTGGGCAAAGGCAAGCCAGAAAGTAGCCCTTCTTGGGTAATACTTACCTCATAATCTTTAGCCACCCGAATCAGGCATAACGCTAAAGGGTCAAATATTTGTGTTGTCACTTATTCACCATGGGTCAAAATGCATTTTGATTTTTTGAACTAAAACTTGCTATTAATAGACCTCTCTCATAAGTTTTTAAACCCCACTTGCGGAATATATTCCTCATCCCAATTCTCAAGGGGGAAAACAAAGGGGTTATGAAAGAGGTCTAATTAATGTATTGCTTCCAACGAATCAATAACAAAAACTTCTCTTATATAAAATGTATATTTTACGAACAAAAATAGGGCACACGTTGCACCCTATTTTTCATTTCATACTTTCATTATTCAGCAACTTGTGCTTGCACGTTCGCAGAACACATATTCGCTGCATTAATTTCACGCTGACTCACTTCTGATACAGCAGGTAAATTATCACGTTGAATACCTAGCGCAGGTAACAATTGTCCTGTGCTATAAAGTGTTTGGAATTGTGCAATTTTCAAATCATATTGCGCACTGACATAAGCACGATTGGCCTGAAAGGCTTCATTTTCTGAATCAAGTACATCAAGCAAAGTACGACGACCAATATCAAACTGATCATTATACGCTTTCACAACTGAAGCAGATTCATCACGATGACGCTGTAACCATTGCAACTGGCTGCTATAGTTATTGACATTGTTATAAGCCACGGCTGAAGTTTGGCGAATATCGACACATGCTTTGTTTTTCAAATCATCGGATTGTAAAACACGTGCATTGGCAGCATTCATGGCTGCTCTATCAGCAAAACCATTAAATAGATTGTAGTTGAGTCTTAACTCAACTGCGCTATCTTGCCCGTATTTATCGTTATCGGGATTGGTGCGTTCATCAAAACTATTACGGTTTTGATATAAACCTGTACGCGCCACAAACGACAGTTTCGGGTACATATTGGCTTTGAATTCTTGCGCACTTGCACGTGCATATTGCATTTCACTTAACGCAGCTTTTAAACTGTTGTTATTGTTGTACGCAGCAGTAACGACTTCTTGTGTGCTATTCGGAAGAGCCACATTGATTGTAACGGGTGCAAGATTACTACTTGGCTCAACACCTACAATTCGCGCAAAACGTGCTGATACATCATTTAAATTCGCTTGTTCCGTCATTAAATTGGTTTGTGCCAAAGATAAACGACCTGATATTTGTGCTAAATCCGCACCATTGCCCACACCCTGCTTGGTCTTTTGCTGAATTTGGTTATAAACACGTTGATGGTTATTAAAGTTGGTTTCTGCCAATTTAACCAGATCACGGTAACGTTGAACATCCAAATAAGCTTGCGCTGCTTCAAAGGCTTTTTGTTCCACACCAGCATTTAACTCATAATAGCGTTTTAGCGCTGCATAATCGCCTTGCTCAACTTTGCTTTTAATACGAAAACCATCGAACAACACTTGCGTTAATGCAATTTCTGCCTGACCTTGATTGAACCAACCACGATCGCCATCGAATTCACGGTTACCTTTACCATAAGCTGCATTTAAATCAATTGATGGTAAATAACCTGCTCGCGCCTGTTTTTGATTCGCAGTGGCTTCAAGAAAGTTTGACCATTGCACCTGAACTTCTGGGTTATTTTCAATCGCAGTTTTAGTTACAGATGTTAAATCTGCTGCTGATACAGTCATTGCTACACTTGCCCCAGCAATCATGCTTGCGATTTTTGTTAATGCTAATACTTTCACAGGTTTCCCCTTGTTTTAAGGTTTCTTAAATGTTTAACGATGTTGCCATCATATTAATAAATAAATTTGGGATAGAGGGCGAAGTGACTCCGCCCTCTACGCTAGGTTTAAGTCTGGAAGTTGGTTTTGTTGATCATGTCGATGATGTCATTCTCTGTAAATGACTGGCCTGTGACCACAATATTCACATTCACGCTATTCTCTATATTATGGATCTTGATAGTACTACTACCTGTGGTCAGGCTGACATAATCACTTAATTTACCCACATCCTGATCCCAACCAAGTTGTACTAATAAGGCTTTGGCATTAATCTTGTCACCCTGAGCTTTGCTAAAGTCATTGATGGTATCAGTCTGGTTCACATTATCAGTTGCACCCCAAACAAAGGTATCAGCACCCAATCCACCGTTGAGGATATCATTACCTATCCCACCGATCAGGATGTCATTCCCTGCATCGCCATACAGTATATCGTTGCCGATCCCACCTTCCAAACGATCATTACCATTGCCACCATATAGCGTATCCTGACCTGAACCACCAATGAGTACATCATTGCCTTTACCACCGTACAATGTATCATTAGTCGCGCCACCAAGCAGAATATCATCACGCTCTGTACCATTGAGTGTAGTACCAGCGACATGATAAATATCGGCTTTTGCATTGGTTAGAACACCAAGCTCATTCAAAGTATAGTCAAAGCCACCTGAAGATGGTCCAATTGCCCCTTTAGGTGCAGCAGATGTCCCGCCACCAGCAGTCGAAGTACCATTATCAATGGTCAGAGCAAGGTTATAGCTAGTTGAAGAAGAATTTGTGTTGGAGAGTTGCACATAATACTCACCAGTAGTCGTGGCAGTAAACCAGCCATCCGTAGTCTGACTAAAGCTCGTTGCAGTACCACTGGCATCCAGTACAGCTCGTGTAGTCGTACCTGAAACATTGGTATTCGATCCAGTCGTACCATCTACATCAATATAGATACGTTCACCTGCATAAAGATACACTTTTACCAAATCACGATCTGCACTCGAATAGAACGTACCATTAAAGACCTGAGTGTAACCATTAATACCACTATCGACAGCCCAGCCCGAGATGTTTTCACCTGTCTGATAAGCAGTAATGGTTGCTGCCGTTCCCGTCGTACCAAACAGGCTACGGTCACTAAAGTCCACAGCGAGTTCTTTAATGTCATTTTTTGGCGCGCTTGAAGCATCATTATTGGCCCAGACAGTGCCATTGTTGTATGCACTTTCTTTAATCACTCGAATTGTCTGTGCTGGAATACCTGTTACATTTGGAGTAAAGGTAATCGTATTTGTACCCGATACCGTACCATTCACGGCATTGCTACTGCTAGACAAGAACGTATTATTACTCACCAGATCATTGTGCATTAATGCAGCATCAGAGATAGATATCGCTGTACCATTTTGTACATTGGTAATAATCGTATCCCGATTAGCATCAACCTGTGCCTGATAGTTCAAGGTGATGTTTAAATTCATCGAAATAGCATCACCATCGCCATCCACTGCACCAATCTGGAAGCTTTCCATTTCACCCTGAATAGTCTTATTGACAATAATTTCATAGCGATATTCACCTGTGGTGAAATCAACCGTTAATGCACCACCTTTTTCGGTATGAATGACTTGAGTGTTCCCACCAGCAACGGTATAAACCACACCATCTACAGTAACACTTTCCAGATGTCCACCATCTGCACCCAGTATCATCCCGCCAGTACTACCACTACCTGAAAGAATGGACACATTCCCCAGAACAATACCATCATCAACGCTGCTGAGTAGTGTATTAATCAATTCTGTCGGACTGGAGATTGCAACTGCCTCATCATTCGTACCCGTACGTATCAATGGATCAATGGCACTGGTATCACTACCACCGATTCTTACTGCATACATTGCATCAATATTGTTGGTATTCAGGAAATTACGCCAGTTTGTGCCAGTAGTTGCATCAATCCCCTGATTAGTATCAGGAGCACCATCGGTAATAAAATACACAAAGTGTTTATCTGCTGCTGGTGGTGTACCCCAATCAGTCATGGTCTTATTAATCGCTGAAAGATAAGAAGTGCCACCATCGGCCTGCTGCGTATTGACAAAGTTAATGGCACCCGTCGCAGAATCCACATACCACTGTGAAACCTCTTCCGAGTTCGCGCTACTAAAATTAATCATCTTGACATTGACATTGCCCAGAGTATCAACTTTGTCAATTAATTGTGCAATCGCCTGTTTAGCCAGCATCAAACGAATAGTATTCGGATCAAAACCAGCATTCGCTGAGTCTCTACCATTTTCATCCCACGCCATACTACCCGATACATCGAGGATAATGGTCAGATTATAGGTCTGCGGTGTTGCTGCCATACTCAAGGTTTGATTAATGTTCGTTGCAACGGGTGCATCATCTATAACATTGATGGTTAAATTTGTCGCAGCACTGGTCTGACCTGTTACTTGATCTTTGGCAATATAGCTAAATACCTTGATATCATCGATACCTTGAGTTGTTGCCGCACTCAGGGTATAGGTATAAGCACCTGTCAGCTTATTGACCACCAATGTGCCATCAGCATCACTAATGGTAATCGTAGTGCCCGAAATAACTTTGTTTGGTGTACCACTTGCACCACTACTAAAGTTGATGTCATCAATCTGTGTTGTGTTGGTCACAGTATCGTTGGTAAACAGATTACCTGTCGTCGTATATTGCGTCTTGGTGCCCTGGAACGTACCATTTGGCAGATGTGATTCACGTACTGCCGCGGCATCAGGTAATACATTTAACCCTATGGTGTCAATGGTCAGTTTTGCAGTTGCCAGACTACCATCACTATCTGATAGAGTATAAGTAAACTCATCAGTTGCATTCCCTGTAACCGCAGCCTCTGCACGCAGACCATTGACACGGAAATGGGCATTATTATTAGTCGAAGTAAAAGCAATATATTGATAATTGATATCCGTTGGCAAGCTGAACTCCAGTACATTACTGGATGGCGTACCCGAAACTGTACCTGTACCCACACGAGTACCACTGGCATCAAAGGCATACCATCTAATACGACCAGCTTCCGTTGTATCTGAAACATCAGTTAAAGTCACTACAGCATTCTTCGACAACGCACCTAAATCAAAAACGATATATTCATTATTTTCGACACGGTTGTTATTGCTAGTACCAGTTGAACTTTCAACGCCTAAACCATCGTTGTTATTACCAGGATTATTATCTCTGTGACGAACATAACTTTCTGCTGTCGAATTCAAATTCAAAGCAGATAGATTCAGGTTATTACCTGTGAATGGTGAAGAGCCATCAAAACCATAGACATTTTTTACACCAGTCGTTGCATAGTCTTTCCATTCAGTAAGTGTTGGTGCGGTATCAGAACCATTTCTATCGACATATACATTTCTATACCCTGAAGTATAGGTGTATTCACCATTACTCTGGATTTCCAGCCTACCGTCATCTGTAGTAATGGTGGTAATGCCTGATTGTGCTACCGTATAGTTCGTTCCACCAAAATTCACATTGGTAATTCTATTTGGTGCATCCTGACTTGTCGTATCTGCACTCGAAGGATTGACAATACCATTTAATGTACCTGTAATCACATTACCTGTAACTGTATCACCTATCGCAACGCTTGCCGAATCATTCTGGGCAGTCGGTGCAGTATCCTGAATCGTAATATTGACCTGCGTCCAGCCAGATTCCAGCGTACCATCTGATGCCTTGTAGTAAAAACTATCTACATCCGCACCATCAGTATCCGTTACACCGTTGTTACCATGATTACGTATTGGGGCAACATAGCTAAATGTGCCATTACTATTCATGGTCACTGTACCACCTAAAACAGTCGTAATGGTATTGCTGCCATTTGCTGTTTGTGCACCTGCACCAGTGGCATTAGTTGCAAACTGAGCAACAGTTAAAGTAGCACTATCAACATCTGTATCATTAACCAACACAGTTACAAGAGAAGTCGTTGAACCTTCAATGACTGTACGGCTATCAGCAATTGCCACTGGTGGGTCATTGACTGGATTGACGGTGATATTCACGGTCGCTGTATTGGACACGACTCCATTGCTGTCGGTCACGGTATAGGTGAAGCTGTCCGAGGTGGTTTCTGAACCATCATGTACATAGCTCACGGTGCCATTGGCATTCACCGTCACGGTACCGTTGGCTGGTGCGCCCACGATGGTCACCACACCTGCTGGCGTACCGTCTTCGGCATCCGTATCGTTGCCTTTGACCGCAATCACCACCGTATTACCTTCGTCCACCGTCGCAGTGTCATTAGTCGCCACTGGTGGGTCATTGACTGGATTGACGGTGATATTCACGGTCGCTGTATTGGACACGACTCCATTGCTGTCGGTCACGGTATAGGTGAAGCTGTCCGAGGTGGTTTCTGAACCATCATGTACATAGCTCACGGTGCCATTGGCATTCACCGTCACGGTACCGTTGGCTGGTGCGCCCACGATGGTCACCACACCTGCTGGCGTACCGTCTTCGGCATCCGTATCGTTGCCTTTGACCGCAATCACCACCGTATTACCTTCGTCCACCGTCGCTGTGTCATTAGTCGCCACTGGTGGGTCATTGACTGGATTGACGGTGATATTCACGGTCGCTGTATTGGACACGACTCCATTGCTGTCGGTCACGGTATAGGTGAAGCTGTCCGAGGTGGTTTCTGAACCATCATGTACATAGCTCACGGTGCCATTGGCATTCACCGTCACGGTACCGTTGGCTGGTGCGCCCACGATGGTCACCACACCTGCTGGCGTACCGTCTTCGGCATCCGTATCGTTGCCTTTGACCGCAATCACCACCGTATTACCTTCGTCCACCGTCGCAGTGTCATTAGTCGCCACTGGTGGGTCATTGACTGGATTGACGGTGATATTCACGGTCGCTGTATTGGACACGACTCCATTGCTGTCGGTCACGGTATAGGTGAAGCTGTCCGAGGTGGTTTCTGAACCATCATGTACATAGCTCACGGTGCCATTGGCATTCACCGTCACGGTACCATTGGCTGGTGCGCCCACGATGGTCACCACACCTGCTGGCGTACCGTCTTCGGCATCCGTATCGTTGCCTTTGACCGCAATCACCACCGTATTACCTTCGTCCACCGTCGCTGTGTCATTAGTCGCCACTGGTGGGTCATTGACTGGATTGACGGTGATATTCACGGTCGCTGTATTGGACACGACTCCATTGCTGTCGGTCACGGTATAGGTGAAGCTGTCCGAGGTGGTTTCTGAACCATCATGTACATAGCTCACGGTGCCATTGGCATTCACCGTCACGGTACCATTGGCTGGTGCGCCCACGATGGTCACCACACCTGCTGGCGTACCGTCTTCGGCATCCGTATCGTTGCCTTTGACCGCAATCACCACCGTATTACCTTCGTCCACCGTCGCAGTGTCATTAGTCGCCACTGGTGGGTCATTGACTGGATTGACGGTGATATTCACGGTCGCTGTATTGGACACGACTCCATTGCTGTCGGTCACGGTATAGGTGAAGCTGTCCGAGGTGGTTTCTGAACCATCATGTACATAGCTCACGGTGCCATTGGCATTCACCGTCACGGTACCATTGGCTGGTGCGCCCACGATGGTCACCACACCTGCTGGCGTACCGTCTTCGGCATCCGTATCGTTGCCTTTGACCGCAATCACCACCGTATTACCTTCGTCCACCGTCGCTGTGTCATTAGTCGCCACTGGTGGGTCATTGACTGGATTGACGGTGATATTCACGGTCGCTGTATTGGACACGACTCCATTGCTGTCGGTCACGGTATAGGTGAAGCTGTCCGAGGTGGTTTCTGAACCATCATGTACATAGCTCACGGTGCCATTGGCATTCACCGTCACGGTACCATTGGCTGGTGCGCCCACGATGGTCACCACACCTGCTGGCGTACCGTCTTCGGCATCCGTATCGTTGCCTTTGACCGCAATCACCACCGTATTACCTTCGTCCACCGTCGCTGTGTCATTAGTCGCCACTGGTGGGTCATTGACTGGATTGACGGTGATATTCACGGTCGCTGTATTGGACACGACTCCATTGCTGTCGGTCACGGTATAGGTGAAGCTGTCCGAGGTGGTTTCTGAACCATCATGTACATAGCTCACGGTGCCATTGGCATTCACCGTCACGGTACCGTTGGCTGGTGCGCCCACGATGGTCACCACACCTGCTGGCGTACCGTCTTCGGCATCCGTATCGTTGCCTTTGACCGCAATCACCACCGTATTACCTTCGTCCACCGTCGCAGTGTCATTAGTCGCCACTGGTGGGTCATTGACTGGATTGACGGTGATATTCACGGTCGCTGTATTGGACACGACTCCATTGCTGTCGGTCACGGTATAGGTGAAGCTGTCCGAGGTGGTTTCTGAACCATCATGTACATAGCTCACGGTGCCATTGGCATTCACCGTCACGGTACCGTTGGCTGGTGCGCCCACGATGGTCACCACACCTGCTGGCGTACCGTCTTCGGCATCCGTATCGTTGCCTTTGACCGCAATCACCACCGTATTACCTTCGTCCACCGTCGCAGTGTCATTAGTCGCCACTGGTGGGTCATTGACTGGATTGACGGTGATATTCACGGTCGCTGTATTGGACACGACTCCATTGCTGTCGGTCACGGTATAGGTGAAGCTGTCCGAGGTGGTTTCTGAACCATCATGTACATAGCTCACGGTGCCATTGGCATTCACCGTCACGGTACCGTTGGCTGGTGCGCCCACGATGGTCACCACACCTGCTGGCGTACCGTCTTCGGCATCCGTATCGTTGCCTTTGACCGCAATCACCACCGTATTACCTTCGTCCACCGTCGCTGTGTCATTAGTCGCCACTGGTGGGTCATTGACTGGATTGACGGTGATATTCACGGTCGCTGTATTGGACACGACTCCATTGCTGTCGGTCACGGTATAGGTGAAGCTGTCCGAGGTGGTTTCTGAACCATCATGTACATAGCTCACGGTGCCATTGGCATTCACCGTCACGGTACCGTTGGCTGGTGCGCCCACGATGGTCACCACACCTGCTGGCGTACCGTCTTCGGCATCCGTATCGTTGCCTTTGACCGCAATCACCACCGTATTACCTTCGTCCACCGTCGCAGTGTCATTAGTCGCCACTGGTGGGTCATTGACTGGATTGACGGTGATATTCACGGTCGCTGTATTGGACACGACTCCATTGCTGTCGGTCACGGTATAGGTGAAGCTGTCCGAGGTGGTTTCTGAACCATCATGTACATAGCTCACGGTGCCATTGGCATTCACCGTCACGGTACCGTTGGCTGGTGCGCCCACGATGGTCACCACACCTGCTGGCGTACCGTCTTCGGCATCCGTATCGTTGCCTTTGACCGCAATCACCACCGTATTACCTTCGTCCACCGTCGCTGTGTCATTAGTCGCCACTGGTGGGTCATTGACTGGATTGACGGTGATATTCACGGTCGCTGTATTGGACACGACTCCATTGCTGTCGGTCACGGTATAGGTGAAGCTGTCCGAGGTGGTTTCTGAACCATCATGTACATAGCTCACGGTGCCATTGGCATTCACCGTCACGGTACCGTTGGCTGGTGCGCCCACGATGGTCACCACACCTGCTGGCGTACCGTCTTCGGCATCCGTATCGTTGCCTTTGACCGCAATCACCACCGTATTACCTTCGTCCACCGTCGCAGTGTCATTAGTCGCCACTGGTGGGTCATTGACTGGATTGACGGTGATATTCACGGTCGCTGTATTGGACACGACTCCATTGCTGTCGGTCACGGTATAGGTGAAGCTGTCCGAGGTGGTTTCTGAACCATCATGTACATAGCTCACGGTGCCATTGGCATTCACCGTCACGGTACCGTTGGCTGGTGCGCCCACGATGGTCACCACACCTGCTGGCGTACCGTCTTCGGCATCCGTATCGTTGCCTTTGACCGCAATCACCACCGTATTACCTTCGTCCACCGTCGCTGTGTCATTAGTCGCCACTGGTGGGTCATTGACTGGATTGACGGTGATATTCACGGTCGCTGTATTGGACACGACTCCATTGCTGTCGGTCACGGTATAGGTGAAGCTGTCCGAGGTGGTTTCTGAACCATCATGTACATAGCTCACGGTGCCATTGGCATTCACCGTCACGGTACCGTTGGCTGGTGCGCCCACGATGGTCACCACACCTGCTGGCGTACCGTCTTCGGCATCCGTATCGTTGCCTTTGACCGCAATCACCACCGTATTACCTTCGTCCACCGTCGCAGTGTCATTAGTCGCCACTGGTGGGTCATTGACTGGATTGACGGTGATATTCACGGTCGCTGTATTGGACACGACTCCATTGCTGTCGGTCACGGTATAGGTGAAGCTGTCCGAGGTGGTTTCTGAACCATCATGTACATAGCTCACGGTGCCATTGGCATTCACCGTCACGGTACCGTTGGCTGGTGCGCCCACGATGGTCACCACACCTGCTGGCGTACCGTCTTCGGCATCCGTATCGTTGCCTTTGACCGCAATCACCACCGTATTACCTTCGTCCACCGTCGCAGTGTCATTAGTCGCCACTGGTGGGTCATTGACTGGATTGACGGTGATATTCACGGTCGCTGTATTGGACACGACTCCATTGCTGTCGGTCACGGTATAGGTGAAGCTGTCCGAGGTGGTTTCTGAACCATCATGTACATAGCTCACGGTGCCATTGGCATTCACCGTCACGGTACCGTTGGCTGGTGCGCCCACGATGGTCACCACACCTGCTGGCGTACCGTCTTCGGCATCCGTATCGTTGCCTTTGACCGCAATCACCACCGTATTACCTTCGTCCACCGTCGCAGTGTCATTAGTCGCCACTGGTGGGTCATTGACTGGATTGACGGTGATATTCACGGTCGCTGTATTGGACACGACTCCATTGCTGTCGGTCACGGTATAGGTGAAGCTGTCCGAGGTGGTTTCTGAACCATCATGTACATAGCTCACGGTGCCATTGGCATTCACCGTCACGGTACCGTTGGCTGGTGCGCCCACGATGGTCACCACACCTGCTGGCGTACCGTCTTCGGCATCCGTATCGTTGCCTTTGACCGCAATCACCACCGTATTACCTTCGTCCACCGTCGCAGTGTCATTAGTCGCCACTGGTGGGTCATTGACTGGATTGACGGTGATATTCACGGTCGCTGTATTGGACACGACTCCATTGCTGTCGGTCACGGTATAGGTGAAGCTGTCCGAGGTGGTTTCTGAACCATCATGTACATAGCTCACGGTGCCATTGGCATTCACCGTCACGGTACCGTTGGCTGGTGCGCCCACGATGGTCACCACACCTGCTGGCGTACCGTCTTCGGCATCCGTATCGTTGCCTTTGACCGCAATCACCACCGTATTACCTTCGTCCACCGTCGCAGTGTCATTAGTCGCCACTGGTGGGTCATTGACTGGATTGACGGTGATATTCACGGTCGCTGTATTGGACACGACTCCATTGCTGTCGGTCACGGTATAGGTGAAGCTGTCCGAGGTGGTTTCTGAACCATCATGTACATAGCTCACGGTGCCATTGGCATTCACCGTCACGGTACCATTGGCTGGTGCGCCCACGATGGTCACCACACCTGCTGGCGTACCGTCTTCGGCATCCGTATCGTTGCCTTTGACCGCAATCACCACCGTATTACCTTCGTCCACCGTCGCAGTGTCATTAGTCGCCACTGGTGGGTCATTGACTGGATTGACGGTGATATTCACGGTCGCTGTATTGGACACGACTCCATTGCTGTCGGTCACGGTATAGGTGAAGCTGTCCGAGGTGGTTTCTGAACCATCATGTACATAGCTCACGGTGCCATTGGCATTCACCGTCACGGTACCGTTGGCTGGTGCGCCCACGATGGTCACCACACCTGCTGGCGTACCGTCTTCGGCATCCGTATCGTTGCCTTTGACCGCAATCACCACCGTATTACCTTCGTCCACCGTCGCAGTGTCATTAGTCGCCACTGGTGGGTCATTGACTGGATTGACGGTGATATTCACGGTCGCTGTATTGGACACGACTCCATTGCTGTCGGTCACGGTATAGGTGAAGCTGTCCGAGGTGGTTTCTGAACCATCATGTACATAGCTCACGGTGCCATTGGCATTCACCGTCACGGTACCGTTGGCTGGTGCGCCCACGATGGTCACCACACCTGCTGGCGTACCGTCTTCGGCATCCGTATCGTTGCCTTTGACCGCAATCACCACCGTATTACCTTCGTCCACCGTCGCAGTGTCATTAGTCGCCACTGGTGGGTCATTGACTGGATTGACGGTGATATTCACGGTCGCTGTATTGGACACGACTCCATTGCTGTCGGTCACGGTATAGGTGAAGCTGTCCGAGGTGGTTTCTGAACCATCATGTACATAGCTCACGGTGCCATTGGCATTCACCGTCACGGTACCGTTGGCTGGTGCGCCCACGATGGTCACCACACCTGCTGGCGTACCGTCTTCGGCATCCGTATCGTTGCCTTTGACCGCAATCACCACCGTATTACCTTCGTCCACCGTCGCAGTGTCATTAGTCGCCACTGGTGGGTCATTGACTGGATTGACGGTGATATTCACGGTCGCTGTATTGGACACGACTCCATTGCTGTCGGTCACGGTATAGGTGAAGCTGTCCGAGGTGGTTTCTGAACCATCATGTACATAGCTCACGGTGCCATTGGCATTCACCGTCACGGTACCGTTGGCTGGTGCGCCCACGATGGTCACCACACCTGCTGGCGTACCGTCTTCGGCATCCGTATCGTTGCCTTTGACCGCAATCACCACCGTATTACCTTCGTCCACCGTCGCAGTGTCATTAGTCGCCACTGGTGGGTCATTGACTGGATTGACGGTGATATTCACGGTCGCTGTATTGGACACGACTCCATTGCTGTCGGTCACGGTATAGGTGAAGCTGTCCGAGGTGGTTTCTGAACCATCATGTACATAGCTCACGGTGCCATTGGCATTCACCGTCACGGTACCGTTGGCTGGTGCGCCCACGATGGTCACCACACCTGCTGGCGTACCGTCTTCGGCATCCGTATCGTTGCCTTTGACCGCAATCACCACCGTATTACCTTCGTCCACCGTCGCTGTGTCATTAGTCGCCACTGGTGGGTCATTGACTGGATTGACGGTGATATTCACGGTCGCTGTATTGGACACGACTCCATTGCTGTCGGTCACGGTATAGGTGAAGCTGTCCGAGGTGGTTTCTGAACCATCATGTACATAGCTCACGGTGCCATTGGCATTCACCGTCACGGTACCGTTGGCTGGTGCGCCCACGATGGTCACCACACCTGCTGGCGTACCGTCTTCGGCATCCGTATCGTTGCCTTTGACCGCAATCACCACCGTATTACCTTCGTCCACCGTCGCAGTGTCATTAGTCGCCACTGGTGGGTCATTGACTGGATTGACGGTGATATTCACGGTCGCTGTATTGGACACGACTCCATTGCTGTCGGTCACGGTATAGGTGAAGCTGTCCGAGGTGGTTTCTGAACCATCATGTACATAGCTCACGGTGCCATTGGCATTCACCGTCACGGTACCGTTGGCTGGTGCGCCCACGATGGTCACCACACCTGCTGGCGTACCGTCTTCGGCATCCGTATCGTTGCCTTTGACCGCAATCACCACCGTATTACCTTCGTCCACCGTCGCAGTGTCATTAGTCGCCACTGGTGGGTCATTGACTGGATTGACGGTGATATTCACGGTCGCTGTATTGGACACGACTCCATTGCTGTCGGTCACGGTATAGGTGAAGCTGTCCGAGGTGGTTTCTGAACCATCATGTACATAGCTCACGGTGCCATTGGCATTCACCGTCACGGTACCGTTGGCTGGTGCGCCCACGATGGTCACCACACCTGCTGGCGTACCGTCTTCGGCATCCGTATCGTTGCCTTTGACCGCAATCACCACCGTATTACCTTCGTCCACCGTCGCAGTGTCATTAGTCGCCACTGGTGGGTCATTGACTGGATTGACGGTGATATTCACGGTCGCTGTATTGGACACGACTCCATTGCTGTCGGTCACGGTATAGGTGAAGCTGTCCGAGGTGGTTTCTGAACCATCATGTACATAGCTCACGGTGCCATTGGCATTCACCGTCACGGTACCGTTGGCTGGTGCGCCCACGATGGTCACCACACCTGCTGGCGTACCGTCTTCGGCATCCGTATCGTTGCCTTTGACCGCAATCACCACCGTATTACCTTCGTCCACCGTCGCAGTGTCATTAGTCGCCACTGGTGGGTCATTGACTGGATTGACGGTGATATTCACGGTCGCTGTATTGGACACGACTCCATTGCTGTCGGTCACGGTATAGGTGAAGCTGTCCGAGGTGGTTTCTGAACCATCATGTACATAGCTCACGGTGCCATTGGCATTCACCGTCACGGTACCGTTGGCTGGTGCGCCCACGATGGTCACCACACCTGCTGGCGTACCGTCTTCGGCATCCGTATCGTTGCCTTTGACCGCAATCACCACCGTATTACCTTCGTCCACCGTCGCAGTGTCATTAGTCGCCACTGGTGGGTCATTGACTGGATTGACGGTGATATTCACGGTCGCTGTATTGGACACGACTCCATTGCTGTCGGTCACGGTATAGGTGAAGCTGTCCGAGGTGGTTTCTGAACCATCATGTACATAGCTCACGGTGCCATTGGCATTCACCGTCACGGTACCGTTGGCTGGTGCGCCCACGATGGTCACCACACCTGCTGGCGTACCGTCTTCGGCATCCGTATCGTTGCCTTTGACCGCAATCACCACCGTATTACCTTCGTCCACCGTCGCAGTGTCATTAGTCGCCACTGGTGGGTCATTGACTGGATTGACGGTGATATTCACGGTCGCTGTATTGGACACGACTCCATTGCTGTCGGTCACGGTATAGGTGAAGCTGTCCGAGGTGGTTTCTGAACCATCATGTACATAGCTCACGGTGCCATTGGCATTCACCGTCACGGTACCGTTGGCTGGTGCGCCCACGATGGTCACCACACCTGCTGGCGTACCGTCTTCGGCATCCGTATCGTTGCCTTTGACCGCAATCACCACCGTATTACCTTCGTCCACCGTCGCAGTGTCATTAGTCGCCACTGGTGGGTCATTGACTGGATTGACGGTGATATTCACGGTCGCTGTATTGGACACGACTCCATTGCTGTCGGTCACGGTATAGGTGAAGCTGTCCGAGGTGGTTTCTGAACCATCATGTACATAGCTCACGGTGCCATTGGCATTCACCGTCACGGTACCGTTGGCTGGTGCGCCCACGATGGTCACCACACCTGCTGGCGTACCGTCTTCGGCATCCGTATCGTTGCCTTTGACCGCAATCACCACCGTATTACCTTCGTCCACCGTCGCTGTGTCATTAGTCGCCACTGGTGGGTCATTGACTGGATTGACGGTGATATTCACGGTCGCTGTATTGGACACGACTCCATTGCTGTCGGTCACGGTATAGGTGAAGCTGTCCGAGGTGGTTTCTGAACCATCATGTACATAGCTCACGGTGCCATTGGCATTCACCGTCACGGTACCGTTGGCTGGTGCGCCCACGATGGTCACCACACCTGCTGGCGTACCGTCTTCGGCATCCGTATCGTTGCCTTTGACCGCAATCACCACCGTATTACCTTCGTCCACCGTCGCTGTGTCATTAGTCGCCACTGGTGGGTCATTGACTGGATTGACGGTGATATTCACGGTCGCTGTATTGGACACGACTCCATTGCTGTCGGTCACGGTATAGGTGAAGCTGTCCGAGGTGGTTTCTGAACCATCATGTACATAGCTCACGGTGCCATTGGCATTCACCGTCACGGTACCGTTGGCTGGTGCGCCCACGATGGTCACCACACCTGCTGGCGTACCGTCTTCGGCATCCGTATCGTTGCCTTTGACCGCAATCACCACCGTATTACCTTCGTCCACCGTCGCAGTGTCATTAGTCGCCACTGGTGGGTCATTGACTGGATTGACGGTGATATTCACGGTCGCTGTATTGGACACGACTCCATTGCTGTCGGTCACGGTATAGGTGAAGCTGTCCGAGGTGGTTTCTGAACCATCATGTACATAGCTCACGGTGCCATTGGCATTCACCGTCACGGTACCATTGGCTGGTGCGCCCACGATGGTCACCACACCTGCTGGCGTACCGTCTTCGGCATCCGTATCGTTGCCTTTGACCGCAATCACCACCGTATTACCTTCGTCCACCGTCGCAGTGTCATTAGTCGCCACTGGTGGGTCATTGACTGGATTGACGGTGATATTCACGGTCGCTGTATTGGACACGACTCCATTGCTGTCGGTCACGGTATAGGTGAAGCTGTCCGAGGTGGTTTCTGAACCATCATGTACATAGCTCACGGTGCCATTGGCATTCACCGTCACGGTACCATTGGCTGGTGCGCCCACGATGGTCACCACACCTGCTGGCGTACCGTCTTCGGCATCCGTATCGTTGCCTTTGACCGCAATCACCACCGTATTACCTTCGTCCACCGTCGCTGTGTCATTAGTCGCCACTGGTGGGTCATTGACTGGATTGACGGTGATATTCACGGTCGCTGTATTGGACACGACTCCATTGCTGTCGGTCACGGTATAGGTGAAGCTGTCCGAGGTGGTTTCTGAACCATCATGTACATAGCTCACGGTGCCATTGGCATTCACCGTCACGGTACCATTGGCTGGTGCGCCCACGATGGTCACCACACCTGCTGGCGTACCGTCTTCGGCATCCGTATCGTTGCCTTTGACCGCAATCACCACCGTATTACCTTCGTCCACCGTCGCTGTGTCATTAGTCGCCACTGGTGGGTCATTGACTGGATTGACGGTGATATTCACGGTCGCTGTATTGGACACGACTCCATTGCTGTCGGTCACGGTATAGGTGAAGCTGTCCGAGGTGGTTTCTGAACCATCATGTACATAGCTCACGGTGCCATTGGCATTCACCGTCACGGTACCGTTGGCTGGTGCGCCCACGATGGTCACCACACCTGCTGGCGTACCGTCTTCGGCATCCGTATCGTTGCCTTTGACCGCAATCACCACCGTATTACCTTCGTCCACCGTCGCTGTGTCATTAGTCGCCACTGGTGGGTCATTGACTGGATTGACGGTGATATTCACGGTCGCTGTATTGGACACGACTCCATTGCTGTCGGTCACGGTATAGGTGAAGCTGTCCGAGGTGGTTTCTGAACCATCATGTACATAGCTCACGGTGCCATTGGCATTCACCGTCACGGTACCGTTGGCTGGTGCGCCCACGATGGTCACCACACCTGCTGGCGTACCGTCTTCGGCATCCGTATCGTTGCCTTTGACCGCAATCACCACCGTATTACCTTCGTCCACCGTCGCAGTGTCATTAGTCGCCACTGGTGGGTCATTGACTGGATTGACGGTGATATTCACGGTCGCTGTATTGGACACGACTCCATTGCTGTCGGTCACGGTATAGGTGAAGCTGTCCGAGGTGGTTTCTGAACCATCATGTACATAGCTCACGGTGCCATTGGCATTCACCGTCACGGTACCGTTGGCTGGTGCGCCCACGATGGTCACCACACCTGCTGGCGTACCGTCTTCGGCATCCGTATCGTTGCCTTTGACCGCAATCACCACCGTATTACCTTCGTCCACCGTCGCTGTGTCATTAGTCGCCACTGGTGGGTCATTGACTGGATTGACGGTGATATTCACGGTCGCTGTATTGGACACGACTCCATTGCTGTCGGTCACGGTATAGGTGAAGCTGTCCGAGGTGGTTTCTGAACCATCATGTACATAGCTCACGGTGCCATTGGCATTCACCGTCACGGTACCGTTGGCTGGTGCGCCCACGATGGTCACCACACCTGCTGGCGTACCGTCTTCGGCATCCGTATCGTTGCCTTTGACCGCAATCACCACCGTATTACCTTCGTCCACCGTCGCAGTGTCATTAGTCGCCACTGGTGGGTCATTGACTGGATTGACGGTGATATTCACGGTCGCTGTATTGGACACGACTCCATTGCTGTCGGTCACGGTATAGGTGAAGCTGTCCGAGGTGGTTTCTGAACCATCATGTACATAGCTCACGGTGCCATTGGCATTCACCGTCACGGTACCGTTGGCTGGTGCGCCCACGATGGTCACCACACCTGCTGGCGTACCGTCTTCGGCATCCGTATCGTTGCCTTTGACCGCAATCACCACCGTATTACCTTCGTCCACCGTCGCAGTGTCATTAGTCGCCACTGGTGGGTCATTGACTGGATTGACGGTGATATTCACGGTCGCTGTATTGGACACGACTCCATTGCTGTCGGTCACGGTATAGGTGAAGCTGTCCGAGGTGGTTTCTGAACCATCATGTACATAGCTCACGGTGCCATTGGCATTCACCGTCACGGTACCGTTGGCTGGTGCGCCCACGATGGTCACCACACCTGCTGGCGTACCGTCTTCGGCATCCGTATCGTTGCCTTTGACCGCAATCACCACCGTATTACCTTCGTCCACCGTCGCAGTGTCATTAGTCGCCACTGGTGGGTCATTGACTGGATTGACGGTGATATTCACGGTCGCTGTATTGGACACGACTCCATTGCTGTCGGTCACGGTATAGGTGAAGCTGTCCGAGGTGGTTTCTGAACCATCATGTACATAGCTCACGGTGCCATTGGCATTCACCGTCACGGTACCGTTGGCTGGTGCGCCCACGATGGTCACCACACCTGCTGGCGTACCGTCTTCGGCATCCGTATCGTTGCCTTTGACCGCAATCACCACCGTATTACCTTCGTCCACCGTCGCAGTGTCATTAGTCGCCACTGGTGGGTCATTGACTGGATTGACGGTGATATTCACGGTCGCTGTATTGGACACGACTCCATTGCTGTCGGTCACGGTATAGGTGAAGCTGTCCGAGGTGGTTTCTGAACCATCATGTACATAGCTCACGGTGCCATTGGCATTCACCGTCACGGTACCGTTGGCTGGTGCGCCCACGATGGTCACCACACCTGCTGGCGTACCGTCTTCGGCATCCGTATCGTTGCCTTTGACCGCAATCACCACCGTATTACCTTCGTCCACCGTCGCTGTGTCATTAGTCGCCACTGGTGGGTCATTGACTGGATTGACGGTGATATTCACGGTCGCTGTATTGGACACGACTCCATTGCTGTCGGTCACGGTATAGGTGAAGCTGTCCGAGGTGGTTTCTGAACCATCATGTACATAGCTCACGGTGCCATTGGCATTCACCGTCACGGTACCGTTGGCTGGTGCGCCCACGATGGTCACCACACCTGCTGGCGTACCGTCTTCGGCATCCGTATCGTTGCCTTTGACCGCAATCACCACGGTGTCACCTTCGTCCACCGTCGCTGTGTCGTCATTCGCCACTGGCGCAATACTGATGATCTGATTCGCCGTCGACGTACCACCTTGGCCATCGCTGATGCTGTAGTTAAAGCTTTCTTGACCGCTAAAGCCTGTGTTCGGGGTGAAGGTAATGGTGCCTTGGGCATCAATGTTTACCACACCGTTCGGGGTGTTGATTTGTTGTGCGGTGCCCGGGGTCAAGGTCACGCCATTGATCGCGGTGATGGTCAATGGGTTGCCATCTGCATCGGTATCATTTGCCAATGGGTTTAAGGTCACTGGCGTGTTGAATGCGGTGTTGTACGTGTCATCGCTTGCAACAGGTGGTGTGTTTGGTGCTGCTGAAACGTTGATGGTTCCAGTCGCTGTTGAGCTGCCACCTTGGCCATCGCTGATGCTGTAGTTAAAGGTCTCTTGACCGCTAAAGCCTGCGTTCGGTGTGAAGGTAATGGTGCCTTGGGCATCAATGTTTACCACACCGTTCGGGGTGTTGATTTGTTGGGCGGTGCCTGGGGTCAAGGTTACGCCATTGATCGCGGTGATGGTCAGGGTGCCACCGTCTGCATCGCTGTCATTCGCCAATGGAGTTAAGGTTACTGGCGTGTTGTATGCGGTGTTGTACGTGTCATCGCTTGCAACAGGTGGTGTGTTTGGTGCTGCTGCAACGTTGATGGTTTCTGTTGCTGTTGAGCTGCCACCTTGGCCATCGCTGATGCTGTAGTTGAAGCTTTCTTGTCCAGTAAAGCCATTGTTCGGGGTGAAGGTAATGGTGCCTTGGGCATCAATGTTCACCACACCGTTCGGGGTGTTGATTTGTTGGGCGGTGCCCGGGGTCAAGGTCACACCATTGATCGCGGTGATGGTCAATGGGTTGCCATCTGCATCGCTGTCATTTGCCAATGGGTTGAGTGCCACTGGCGTGTTGAATGCGGTGTTGTACGTGTCATCGCTTGCGACAGGTGGCGTGTTTGGTGTAGGTGCAAATGGAGACAAAGGTGTCCAACTACCACCACCCAAACCATGCTCAAATGGTTTGATAACTGAAGATAATATTGGGTACTCAATTCCTAAAGGCGGAATATTATCTAACACTCGATTCAGCATTAACGGTTTTATACCGTCGGCGACAGATGTTTCGCCCACACGAGTAAGTTGAACAAAACGATGACCACCTTGAGTTACATCAGGATCGCCATCAAAGGACTCTCCCGCAATTTCAACATAATCTTTACCTTCTTTTTTAAATACTCGACCATCATCCAAACGAACAACATCATTTTGTTGTTCTGTATCATTCATTTGCTGAAATGATTTTGCAAAATTTACAATTTTATCTAGATCCGAGTTTGGTTCACCTAGCAAAGAATTGAGGCTAAAATTGCCGTCATTATTGATTAAATCTTTACCATGAATTTCAACAACTCGGCCATTTGAAAGCTGCAACACGACACTACTTTCTTCTGAAAGATGCAATACATCTTTCACCTGAAGCTTTGCCCCCTTTTTTAGAATTATTTTTTTATTTGTCTTTGAAAAACGCCAAACATCACCATCCACAGAGATTATTTTTACCGATGTATTCATTTATAACTTTACCTCAATTTGAAAGTTTAGCCATATCAATTATTTATGCTTTACATGACCAAATTTATTTAGCGCAGACAAAAAACCATCCTAGATTAGTTAATTAATATACAATATTAATAGATGTCTTTCATAAATCATTTTTTACTCAGCTCCAAGTTGTAGATTCCAGCGATTAAATTGAATCTCAAACCAAGCCTTTTACCTCTATTTCGATAACGCTCAGCAAGAATTTTGAAGTGAACCGTACCGGGTTTGTCGGAGACTCAATATTCTGAGAGACTATTCCGATGAAAAAACCAACCTATACCCCCGAAATTAGAGAAAGAGCGGTTCAATTACTAGATCTCTTGCGAAAGTAAAAACCACCTCAATATAAATTTCATGAGATATCAGAAATTAAATCGTTTTTCAGATTCTGAATTCAAACGCTTGGTTGGCGTACCTCGACATGTTTTTACTGAAATGGTAGAGGTTTTAGAAAAAGCAGAATCACTCAAAAAGAAATCAGGTCGTCCTCATACTTTAGATATAGAGGATCAGTTGTTATTAACTCTCAATTACTTACGGAACTACAGCACTCAACTGGAATTAGCGGCAAATTACCATATCGCTGAAAGTAATGTGAATCGAACCATTAAAAAGGTTGAAGATGCATTGATGAAATCAAGACGTTTTACTCTGCCAAAACGAAGCATTACCACGGCAGACGAACACTTTAACTGGGTAATTATTGATGCGACAGAATGTTCAATAGAACGTCCGAAAAAAAAATCAGAGTAAATTCTACAGTGGTAAAAAGAAGAAATATACGCTAAAAGTACAAGTGATCTATCATCCGAACAGCAAACAAATCATAGGGCTAGATATATCGAATGGCAGTCAGCATGACATTAAATTGGCAAGAAAAACGGTTAAGAAATTCAAACATTGTGAATATGTTATGACTGATCTAGGGTACTACGGATTAGAGCAAGATGGCTTTAAATTATTGATGCCAATAAAGAAAAAGAAGAATTTACCTTTATTTGATGTTGAGAAAAAGTACAATAAAATGGTTGGAAAAATACGAGTTGTGATCGAACACATTAATAGTCAATTGAAAACATTTAGAATATTAAGTGAACGCTATCGAAATAGACGGAAAAGATTCGGCTTACGCATTAACTTAATTGCTGCACTCGTAAACCGGATAAACTTGCAATAATGACTTTCGCAAGAGATCTACTAATTGAATCTGAAAAAGATTATCCTTCTACTTGGGCTGCAATCACAGCAATTGCGCCTAAGATTGGTTGTACACCTGAAACACTTCGTGCCTGGCATCAAAAGCATTTAGATCAGCAAAATCCTATTAAAGTACAACAGATATCTGATCAAGAAAAAATGAAGCAAATGGAACGTGAAATTAAAGAATTAAAGCGTGCCAATGAAATTCTACGTAAAGCAGCCGCTTTTTTCGCCCAGGCGGAGCTCGACCGCCCACACAAATAATGGTGGATTTCATCCATAACAATAAAGACTTATATGGTGTTGATGCGATTTGTAGGATTTTACCGATCGCAGCTTCAACCTATTACCGAACTTTAGATCTCGCTGACAATCCAGAACATCGAGCGAAACGAGATCTACATGATGAGCATCATGCTGAACAAATTAAACGAATTTGGAAGGAAAGTTCAGGTCGATATGGTGTACGTAAAGTTTGGCAAAAATTGAAACGTGAAGGCTATGTTATTGCACGTTGTACAGTTGCTCGATTGATGCAGAAGCTAGATATACAAGGTGTTTGGCGTGGTAAGAACAAACAAACTACCCGCAACCGAGATGATCAAAAACGAGCAGATGATTTAGTGAAACGTAATTTTAGTGCTGATCGACCTGACCAATTATGGGTCAGTGACTTTACGTATATTCAAACTCATTCAGGCTGGGTCTATACCGCCTTTATTATTGATGTGTTCTCACGAGCAATTGTTGGATGGAAAGTATCTACACGGAGGAATACAGATATGGTGCTCGATGCACTTGAGCAAGCATTGCACGATCGAGGCATGCCAAAGAATGTGATTCATCATTCCGACAGGGGTGGGTGTGCAATATCTTTCTATTCGCTATACCAATCGTTTAGAAGCTGCAAATTTACGAGCATCAGTCGGTACAACTGGTGATTCATACGATAATGCTTTGGCTGAAACGGTGAATGGCTTATACAAAACAGAGGTGATTGAATATTTAAAAGCAGATTGGCAAGGTTTAGCAGATGTACAACTTGCGACACTAAACTGGGTAGATTGGTTCAATAAAAAGCGTGTACACAGTGCACTGGGTTATGTGTCGCCTTTTGAGTTTGAAGCAATGTACTATGATAAGATTAACCCGTTAGGTCAGGTGGCTTAACTTAAATAAAAAAGTCTCCGACAAACCCGGTACGGTTCATAGTCTTGTAACTTTTAAAATGCTATTTTACCTATAATGTTCTACTACGCTTAAAGTGAATACTCTCATGATAGGAAAAACCGCTCTTACACTACTTGGACTGAGCTTGGCAGCTACATCAACTATAGCTGCTCCAGATGCTTCAGCACCACTAAAGTTAAGACTAGCTATTGGACTTATGAATATCTCAACTGATACAGGTCAAGTAAACTGTATAAGTAATATTATCTCGCGTTCAGTTCCTTCTACTCATGCGAATGCGGTAGCAGAAGTAGAAAAACTAAAGCCTAGTTTCGTTAGTCTTTGTGAAGAGAAGTCTGGCAGAAAATCAATCGGAATGGTTCGATGGGACTCAAATCAATATGGTGATAGCAAGATTGAAGAATGGCGTATACACTCGAGAGATACCGTTGTCAGTATCCAGTAAAAAACTTATAAAAACAGCCTTATAGGCTGTTTTTTTATCTAGTACAAATCAGAACTAATATTTATTATATGATGAACCGTACCGGGTTTGTCGAAGACTTTTTATTTAAGTTAGGCCTTATAAATTACTGTGGTATATCTGTTTATCTTTACCACCCAACCAAACTAAGTATTCATTTTCGATCGCCTGCTTATACGCCCAGTCGGCAACCCGATGCGAACGTTGTAGATCGGTTAAAAAACCTAATTGAGAAATTTCCCGAACAATAGATTGATCATGTAGATAGTTCCGCTCCTGCCACTGTTGCAGAAATTGTTCTGACGCCAAATAATTACTTTTTTGTGAGTTGCACTTTTCATCCGCCAGGACAAAATTATGTCCGGTATCGGCAGGATATAATGACCATGGAATAAAATGATCCACGGCATATTTTGAATTTTTGAGACTTTTTCCACAGTAAAAACACTGGTATTGCTGTAAATCTATTAAGTAGTCCGCGACCCGCCCTAGTTGATTGCGACTTGGTGCAAACATGAATTCATCCAGGTCAGGTAATCCATCTAATACTACCAGGTTATGCTTATTCAACCGGACAAAATCAATCCAGCGCTTCTGGCAAAGCTCTTCAACAATTTCACTAAACTGCCTCAAACAATACATCACTTTGGGTAAAAGCTTGAGGGACTGTTTGGAGTCTTCAAGGCAATAGAGAAATTCTACCGTTTGACCATTCAGATTCTGCAAATATACTACCGGCATTTGCTTTACCGTTGTTGCCACTGTTCGCTTTAGCCTGTTCCAGTAAAGTACATCTGTTCTCAGTGCGGCCAAGGTCTTGAATTGTTGCTGTGCCTTTTGGATTTCACTGATGATTTTTGCTTGCTGTCCAGTGGATTGTTTAAGGAAAAAAGGTTCATATTGGTTAAACTGAAACGGTAGTGACTGTTTCCAGTACAGGTCAATAAATTTTTCAGCGATATCCTGATATTCCAAATGCAACGCAGCACCAGTATCTTGACCCTGTTCAATCGCTAGACGTGTGATGCTTATCAGCAAGGCAAACTTATAGGTCGAAGTAAACGTCCCTGACTGTAAAATCTGCTGAATGTGCTTTAAGAATTTTAGCTGTTCATGATGTGTTGGTATTTCAGCTGTACTAAACAACACGTCTAAGCCTGCATTTTTCTAATCAGGATATTTAACCACTCTTCTGTACTGTCTGGACGTTTATCTACAGTAATCCATTGCTGTAACAGTAAAGCCTGATCTATTTGTTTGAGTAAGTCGTAAGCTTGCTGCTCATTCAAGTCAGTAAAGCTGCGCCCTTCTTTCTCACGGTCTGAATCGCCATATTTAAAAGACATGTAACACACACCATTTGGCTTTAATGCTTTAAATAAGCGCCCCAACACTTCAGTCAGGCGATCTCTTTCACAGTGTAAAAGAGAAGCACAGGCCCAAATCCCATCATACTTAGCTACTTCATTCAGCTCATAAAAACTTTGCTGACGTACCTCGATGCCTGTCAGCTCTCTCGCCTTTTCAACCAGCTCGATAGAATAATCAATTGCCTCAACTTGATAGCCTTTTTTCTTAAATGCCAAAGTGTCCCGCCCCGAGCCACAGCCCAAATCCAGGATCAATGCCTGTTCCGGCAAATATCTTAGAAATGGTGTGTAAAGACTTTCCATCTCAACCTGATAGGTATTTTCAAAAAATGCTTGAGCATGTTGATTGTAATAATTTGATGTTTGATTCATTGTCTAAAAGCCAATATCTTATGTTAAAGAACATACTGATATTTCACTAGCTAAGTCAAATGATCAGTCCTATGAATGAATCAAACTTTTATTTCACTGTATCCCGACAACTGAGATAGAAACCAAACTGGTTCTTGTAAATGGAAAAAATATGGGCTTCAGATTTCGCAAGAGTATTAAAATATTACCTGGATTAAAAATCAATCTGACGCATAAAGGCATCAGCAGTGCAAGCATTGGCAAGCCTGGTGCTTCTTTAAATATTGGTAAAAAAGGCGCCCGAACCAGCGTTGGTATTCCAGGCACAGGCCTATCCTATTCCAAGCACCAGCCCTATAAGAAGAGAGTTGGCAACCAAAAAATCCTACTCAGGAACAGCAATCGTTCTATAGATCACATACTGAGCAACCCAAATCGAATGTCTGGATTTGGGTAATTTTTGGATTATTTTGTTTTATTGTCGGGGCTATTATTTTTTAGAATTAGCCGACCTTTGTACCCATAACATTTATTCCGCTAGGCAAAATTAAATTCACTCATTACTATGGACGGATGTTAAATACAATAAAGGCTGCCGCTGATGTCTGATCATGACAGTACTCTGGATTATGATGAAAATGATTTAATCGATTCTCCCTTGTCTCAAATTTTACAAGAGGATAATGAACAAATTGAAGTTCTAATTTATCGATTACCTGATAGTGACTGGACACTGGAAGTGGTAAACCAAAATGGTACTTCTACGGTATGGGATGAAACATTCCCGTCAGATCAGGAAGCTCTATCTGTCGCTTTAGATGGAATTAAAGCCGCAGGCGGTATTCAGGCCTTTTCAGAGCTCAGTGACCTTGAAGCAAAGAACAATATTTTTCCTGAATCCCTTACTCGCCATTAAAAATGAAGCTGCTGGCTTGGATCTGAGTCAGTATTTTCTGGATTCTTAGAACCTGTCGCGATGATAGGTTCACTTCAACCCAAACCCATCTAGGGTTGAAGGGTCAAAGTTTTCATCAAACATAAACTCATCTGCTCGCTCTTTTCTTAATGTCGCTAAGGCATAAAAGAAACATTTCTCACATAACTGCAATTCATATCTTTCCCCGTCATGCTTGGAACCATAGCCCCAATGCGCCGATAAAGTGCCAAACTCCAGTTTCGTTGATTGGTTGCATATATCACATACAACATCTGTAACGACTTCTACCTGTTTCTATTGTTTAATTTCCATATACGGCTCCCGATATCAATCATGTTAAATTTGTCTACATACTTATCAAAAATTGACTCCTGTTTGGTTTTAATTACCATTAAAAAAGATCAAATTTGAGCATTGTTATTGTAATAATCAACTATACTCATCCCTACTGTATTCATTGTAATCTGCTATGTGAACATCATAATAGAAACATGATATTTTTTGCCAACTCACAAATATAGCTAACTAATAGTGAGTATCTAATCGAGGAGGAAAATTTGAAACTTTCAATAATAAATAAACTTTAAAAACAAGGAAAAAATGATACCTCCTGCCATATTCAAAAACTCTAAATATACGTAAGTATTGCTGTATTATTTTTATTCAATAGCACACATGGATCTGACATCTGAACTACTTTTGAAGTTTCCAGCAACACAGATAAGTACTCTAAAAAATTTCAAAAAAAGGAGAATCACCATTCATCCACAAGCGTATGGTTTCAACTTATGCTACTTAAATATGTTTAAAAATCTCACTGCAGATTTAGATATTTCTAATCGCATAAAAGAACTCCATGTGTGGAAAACTTCAGAATTTGATGGCTACTCCATTTTCAATAATATTAACTTATATCTTAGCTATTTAAAGCAAGATATTAATGAAGTCACTTTAATTATTCATCATCAACAATCTTTTTCAGAGGATGAGTTAGCATTTCTGATGGAGTTATGCAGTCGTGAATTTATTCAATTCATCAAATCTACAAAATTTGATATTCGTTCGTTAAATCCACGAAAAACATTGCATTTAATTAACACACATCTTTCACGTCAAACACTATTAACTCTTAACAAAGAATCATCTTTGAAGCCACACCATCAAATGAGCCTAGAGTTACTTGCACACTTGCTTTCATGCTCTCGAAACCAACTCAATCAGCGGATGAAAAAGATCAAGCAAGAACGTACACAGATTTTTAATGAATTATCATTACACAGCAGATGTGTAAAAGATCTCTTAGATCACTCAAATAGCGATCTGAGTGCAGAAAAAATTTGGAGATCTTAAATGTCTAATGATCTAAACGAACATTTTGATTTACCAATGATTTCAATTAAAAGAACAATTGAAAAATTGTTCGGTGATGAGCAATTTGAACGTGCACAACATATCAACTTTGTGATTGAACTATTGTCTTCTCAACAGACTGACAATTTTCTGGTTGGTCTCAATCTCGATTACTTTGATATCGATATAAAGTTTGATTCGCAGCTGCCGACACCTCCGGTAATCTCTTTCACGAAAAAAGTTAAGATTAGTGATTTATCCATTACGTCATACATCAATTCAATTGCGCAATTACCTGCATCACACACGCATGCAAAAAATTGGAATATTCTAGTTTTAAAAGCGGCAATTTATTTAATTGCTCTTCCTGAGCTTAAACCAGAGCTTTTTAAACAAGCACACACAGAACACTTCAATACCGTAAAGCGCTTATTCCAGCGCTTTAGGACTGCAAATAAAAATTTAGATACTGAAAAAAAATATCAAAATACACAAGAGTATCAACGTCTCTGGAGTACCTATCTTCAAGATCCAACACAGAGCTTAGAGCAATTTATTCAACATCTGATCACATTAGATACGGATGAATTGCCTGAGTTTGATCGCAATCTACTCAATGATATTCGCATTACTTTTAACTATGTTTTAAAAAACAAAGCGAAGATTGCACGTGCCAGTATCGATACACAGCTTCAATATCAGTTTCTTGATGAAGAACAATTCATTGAAGAAAGTATCGAAATAAAAAAAGGGGCCTCGCCTAAGGCACTGAGTATAGAAACGTTAATTGATGAGCCGCTTCATCGGCAAATTGTTGTCAATCCAACTGACGTCACACCACTCGCAGCACATTCAGAAACAAGTCAAAATTATATTCTACCGCTTGTTGCAAAACATATTCAACGCAAAGAACATTTACTCACGTCGAGTAGTTTTTTTCCGAATCCATCTAGCGTGAACCATCTCCTGAAAAGACTTCATGTGGACTACTCTGAACATCAAAATAAAAGTGCTTTGATCCTAATGCTCGCATTTTTGACCGGTAATAGTGTGAATGAGTGGCTATATATACAAAGCAAGCGAGCTAAAAAGTTAAATAACCGCCAAAAATTGATCTATAAAAATGATCAGGTCTTCTTAAACAGTCACTTTAATGTATTTGAGAACCGCAATTTTGAGTATTCAGACAACTTGCTCAATCAGACGATCTATTTAGACATTCCAATCCCGAATCTATTCATTGAGGATCTGCGCAAAATGGATTCGGTTAGTTTCGATGATATACAGCAATATTTACGCAAATTAAGACAAGAATTATTGATTCCAAAACTGTCTGTCGTAAAGGTGAGTTCTCTACTGCATCATACGGTTCTTGCAAAAACAGGGAATAAACAACTCGCAGATTTAATCACAGGGATTGATGCCAATCAGTCATCATCTGTTTCTTATTGTCATCAGAATATTCCACGATTACATGCACAATATATTGATATTCTAAAATCACTTTGTGCAGATGTAGCAAGCACATATGAAAGTTGTGTACCTTCGCTCCCTGATTCAATAACTCATTTTGGTAGTCGTAAAGCTCCAAAACCACAGGTCATTACAGAGATTTTTGCTGTATTGAAGTTTAATATTTTTTCACAAGCTGAAGACGATCTGATTGCTATATACAACCACTACAACATATGGATGTGGCATATCCTCCTTCTTTTTACAGCAGCACGCCCCGTTGCTGAATTCCCTGGATTTCTTAAAAACTTTAATTTAAAACGCCAAATTTTGATGGTTTCTGACAAAGAAGTAGGCGGCCGCAATGGATTCGGACGTCTAATCCCACTTTGTTCATTTTTAGTTGAAGAGATAAAAAAATTCCTTAAATTTTTAGAATATTTTTCGACTCTAATCATGATGAGTCAACCAGCTTTAAGTGATGTCATACAACAAATCAAAATGAGTAAGCTCCCACTCTTGGGAATCATTCAGAATAATGACTGGATACCGTTAAGCCCATCTTCAGTAAAAAAATTTCATCCAGAATTAGGACTTGATCATGCAAATTGGCATCGCCATACAGCTCGTGCATTTTTGACTCATAAAATTACCGAACCTGAGATTTTAGCTCTCTTTGGACATGAGCTCATGCAACAAGAAGCAGCCCATCCTTTTTCCAGTTTATCACTATCTCAATTTTCTAAAATTGCGAATGTTTTAGAGCAAATGAAAGATCAATTTAAAATTAGCGGGATTGAAGTTCATGTCATCATTCAATAAAAAAATCCCAAAAAAACGCTATGCTGAAGATAGACGTCAACTTCAACGTAATGAATTAGAAAAGAACCTACGAGCTGATGCAGAACAAGAGCTCCGACAGTACTTTGATGAGCAAAAATTCTCAAATGAAGACTTAATTCAAGCTTATCCTGCAATTTATGAGTTTATTAAACGTAAAGCACCGAATCTTGCCTGGAAAAAATATGCTCATGAATTCTTCCGAACATATATCGAAGACCTCAATAAAAGTAATAACCTAGACCTCCCACTACCTTATCTCACCTTTGAGATGAAACGCGATGAACCAATTTTCACCCTAGATTGGATCCAAGCCGGTCATGAAATTGACATCATCCTCGAAAAACTGTGGGATTACTGGATTCTTGCTCAAGATAGTTCCGCTTTTTCTGATGATGAAATTATTGGGAATATTCTGCTTTGCTCAATGTTATACGGTGGATTAAATCAAATAGCTTCATTAAATGCTTTGCTCGAACATTTAAAAAACCCTGAAAAAATCCAAAAAATTTTCGATTTTAATATCATCTTTTTAGAGCCACTTTCTCCAAGCTATGGCGATCTATTTGTTGATGAAAAAACAATTCGAAAATCACGTAATTTTATCCCAGATCAACTCACACGACTCTGGCTCATTCACTTCAATACAAGACAAATTCGTGACATCAGTCTAGACGTGAATGCGTATCTGCACCTCATTTTTCAAAAAATAAAACATCCATACACCAACAAGACTTTTAAGTTTTTACGTGACTACGCCAATTTTAATTGGCTACAACTGCAGAACGCAGATGTTGATCCTGCCCTTTCACAATGTTTGTTAGAAAACACTCTCACGTGTGGTTTATCAGAACATGAGTTTGAAAACTTTGCATTCCCAAAATTTAAAACTCAATTAAGTGCTGAAATCGAACGAAATGTCTCTTCTACAGCCAAAGCCCTACCAGATCTCAATACGTCTGAAGCAGTAGAAAATGTGATATTTATTCATAAAAACTTGCTGAAAATTATGCGCACATCAACGGACCAAGGCACTGCTAAACTCATTATTGATTTTTGCCTGCGTCACCAAGAGCAGTTTAATGAGTTTTCTAAACGTATTATTTTGTGGCTCATCAGTCTCTATCGACCAAGTTCAGAGCAAATAAAAAAATTATCAGCCACCTTTGATTTTGATACAACTCAGTACACGAAGGCATTTCAAGACAATCAAAAACTCGCAGATAGTTCAATCTATACATATTACACCCGGATCGCAGAACCGTTTTTAACTCATGCCTTACAATACATCGATGCCGACGATGACATTAATGATCTGCTGAACAAAATCTATCAACAAATCATTAGCAATACACGACTTGCTGATGAAGTAGATCAACCTGAGTTTAAAAAATCTAAAGACCAAACAATCCACATGTTGAAACGCTTTCATACCTTTCAACAAATTGTTTTTCAAGCAGAAGATTTCGAACTTGAATTTATTGCATCGCAAAGTCGACCACGGGCACGCATCATAGGTCACACAGCCTTCCAGGTCATATTAAAGAAGTTAAATCAGCTCTTACATAACCAATCCATCTCAGACCATCACTATAAATTATTAAAAATCATTTATATTTTGGCTTACCGTACTGGTATGCGTATTAACGAAATACTCGGGTTACGTGTAAAAGATATCGAGGGTTTAAATCAATTTTCTATCTGGGTTCAACCTTATGGTTCAAAAAAACAAGGGAATCAACATCTGCTCAAAACGGATAGTGCGGAACGGATTGTGCCTGCATACGCTTTGCTAAAAGATGATGAGTACCAATTCTTTAGCGATTTTGTTGTTGAAAAACGCTTAGAAAATAAGAAAATTTTATATTTATTCAGCAACTTGAATGAAAATAAAAAACTGAATAAACACACTGTCACCGCACCCCTAAAACTGATATTAAATCAGGTCTTTAAAGGGCATCATTACTCCTTTCACTCTTTTCGTCACACTACAGCGAATCATTTATCGCTTTTACTGAACTCTGAATATGCACCACTTGTGCAAAAGCTAACTGACTATAGCGAAAACGAATATCAAAAAATTCGAGCCGAGCTACTTCAAAATCAACATGGACAAAACCATTGGTTTGTTATTGCACATCTCTTAGGACATATAGAGCCAGTTGAAACATTCAAAAGCTATATTCATTTAAGTTATCTCATAGCTGGTCAAAAACTACTAAAACATCATCCAGATATGCCTAATGAATTGGCTAAAAAAATTATGGGCCACAATGTAACGTTTAAAAATTTGCAAATAACAAATGATGAAAAAGACTTTAATTTTGAAAAAAACCAGGCCGCTCTAGCAACTATATTATTGAACGATCAAACAAAATGGCTTCAAAGTAATGCTACTGACATTTTAGATGAACTGTCGTTACAAATAGATCAATCCCATGATTTTTTTGCTTTCTTTGTTGGAACAGAAGATTCTAAAATTTCACTTCAACGCTTCTATGAAACGCTCAATATATTGGAGACTACTAACGATCCTAAAAGTACAGCTCAACGTATGTACTTGCCAGAAGAACTCGTCAATTATTGGTATGAAAATGCCCTAAATTTAGCAAACATTAAATCAAAAAAAGGGAATCCCCGTTTATTTAGTATTGATAGCTCAACCCACTTAAAACCAGCAATGCTTGATAGCGCTGAAGAGCTTCATGCAGTGACTTATTTTTTTGAACATCTACAGAAAATAGCTCGTAAAAAACCAACACAAATTGCATACGTCCTGAATGTATTTTTAAATCGAGTGACTGCTTCACATACCGGTATCCATTATCGCTGGAAGGATATCGATCAACTCGAACATTTTTACTCCCAAGTTAAGGCTTTATTTCCCCATCAATTTTGGCATTTACTTGGACAAGACTTGGTACAATTGTTAGATAAAAAGAAACAACCTTTATTAGTAAAGCTGGCTAAATCGAGCACAACAGATCATCCTACGACTCAAGAGGAATTTCCTCGTCTACAACTCTACTCAGTAAAAGATGGTCATGCTCTTGCTGCATTTAAATTTTGCTTACATCTAGCTTGTATTGGCAGACCTCGATCTCTTAAACTGCAAGTTGAAGGTCTAAAAATCAATACATGCGGTTAAATAATTTAACCGTTGCTTCCTTATCTAAAGCCACATTTAATATATCTTTAGCAAAAATTGGATGTCTAAAAAACAATAAGAAAATAGTATAAATTCTATGTATCAGTAACCTCTGAAACAGAGATCAGTTATGCGTAAAACATTAGAAAAAATTGCAAAACAAAAAAAGGTATTGGCTAAATCTGTTTTATCAGCTGCAAAACAACTTAGTTTGACACAGGACCAGCTTGCTATCGTTCTCAATTTAGATTCAGTGGAAACTTTAAATTCGCTTGAGTTAGATCCCGATTCAAGTCAGGGAGAACTCGCAATTATTTTAATTCGTATTGCGATATCATTAGATGCTCTAACAGGTGGAGAGGCTAAATGGATGCAACATTTTATGAATGTCACCTAATAAATTGTTGAGTGGTATTCCAATAGAACAGATTCAGAACCCTCAGGGATTGGCCTCTGTTTTACAATTGGTGGAAGGCCTTCAGACTAAACTTTAAGATAAGCAAAGTATTACAGAAAAATTTGAAAGTGATAGTCCTCTCCAATAATTCAAATGCGAGGTATAAGAATCCCCTCTTCTTTTCAAGATCTATATGTCTGACCTAATTCCGTCAATAATACAGTCAGCAAAGCTGAATGGGCTTGATCCGTATGCCTATTTAAGTGATGTGCTGAAAAGGTTGCCGACACAAAAAGTGACCCAAATAGAAGAATTACTAACACACCGCTGGAAACCTGAACCGAATTAAAAAATAGCTATGGGGTTCAGCGGACGCTTATGTATTAGATTCTTTTAGATTTTAAATATCTAATTAGACTTCTTTAATCTAATAGGATCTAATCAGCCCATAAAGCACCTCATTACCGATCAACGAGCACAGTTAATAACTCCATTATTTTGTGTTTTAATAGATATATATAGATATAAGACCCAGTATTATGGATTTAAAATTCAAAAAACCTGAAGAGGTTGTTACTTCATTATGTGAAAGGCTTCGCAAAGAACGACTTTATCTGGAAATGACTCAGGCAGACGTCGCTACACGTGCTGGTGTTAGTGTGAATACAGTATCTAATCTGGAAGCTGGTAGAAATGTTTCATTTGAAAATTTAGTACGTGTTGCCATGGTATTAGGCCGATTAAAAGAATTAGAGGAACTCTTTAAACCTCATTTAAACAGTGTAAATGACATTCTCCGCTATGAGAGCAATACGGCTCGCCAACGTATCAAAAGGAAATAAGTCCATGCTCAAAAAACTTAATGTTTACTACAATGGATGGGGTGAATATTGGCTTTGGGGTACACTGGTCTCCTCAACCGCAATCACAGGTCGGCCATTAATCGCCTTTGAATACAGTGCAGAAGCGATCAGTAAAGGTTTAGAACTTTCCTCTTACCTACTTCCGTTAAAAGGTGACCCATTAAGAACGAACTTTCCTGCACATCAAATGGGATTGCCAGGTCCTATATATGATGCCTTGCCCGATGGTTGGGGCATGCTTCTTATGGATCGCTTATTTAAAAAAAATGGATTTAATCCTGCACGGATTGGGCCATTAGAAAGACTCACGTATATTAATACACATGCGATGGGAGCATTATCCTTTGAACCTTCAGCAACTGAGTTAGCATTAACTGAAAATATCCCACTGATTAAACTCGCTCAAGAAGTTCAGGAAGTTCTCAAAGGAGAAGGTGCAGAATTTTTACAGCATTTATTAATTATGGGTGGATCTCCACAAGGTGCAAGGCCAAAAGCGCTCATCTATCGTGATCCTGTCACCAACGAATTCTCAACAGTTAGCTCACATCAACATGAAGCTTGGCTGATCAAATTTCCCGCTCAGCAAGAGCATCCTGAAGTTTGTGCAATTGAAGCTGTTTATGCAGAATGTTTGCGTCATTGTCATATTGATACCCCTGACACTCAATATTTTACTCTTCCGAATGGATTAACCGCATTTGCATCAAAGAGATTTGACCGCCACGATGGCATGCGTATCCCTATGCAAAGTTTAGCGGCCTTCACCGGAGCTGATTTTAAATCACCAGGGAGTTTAGACTACAGTAACTTTCTTCGCGCTGCACACTTTTGCACCAATGATGTTCGCGAAAAAGCAATTGCATTCAAGCGAGCTGTTTTCAATGTAGTCTTCAATAATCGAGATGATCATTGCAAAAACTTTTCATTTCTGATGTCCCAAAATGGGCAATGGAAACTCTCCCCTGCCTATGATGTTACTTTCTGTGAAGGGCCAGGTGGATATCATCAAATGGATATCATGGGTGAGGCACTGGATATTCCTCGACAAGCTCTTGTAAAACTTGGTACTCAGGAAGCTGAACTTTCTGCCCAAGAAGTCGATGAAACTATTAGTTCGATTTGTAAGGTTGCAATCCGATTCAGCAATATCGCTCATGATCTATTACCTGGACAAATTCAAGCAGAGACTATCCAAATGATCCAAAATAGGATTGAGCATAATATCAATTTATTGCACTAAATAGCTTGAACCGTACCGGGTTTGTCGGAGACCAACTTTCCTGCGATGAGAAGCATAGTTTCGCAAGGGAACATCGAGCAAAACGAGATCTACATGATTTTCATCATGCTGAGCAAATCAAACGAATTTGGAAAGAAAGTTCGGGGCGGTATGGCGTTCGTAAAGTCTGGCAACAACTGCAACGAGAAGTTATGTTATTGCGCGCTGTACAGTTGCTCGATTGATGCAAAATCTTGAAATACAAGGTGTATGGCGTGGTAAGAATACAGATATGGTGCTTGATGCGCTGAGTTATGTATCGTCTTTTGAGCTTGAAGCAATGTACGATTATAAGATTAACCCGTTAGGTCAGGTGGCCTAACTTAAATAAAAAAGTCTCCGACAAACCCGGTACGGTTCAATCCTGCATCAGGACCCGTGCCGCACGATACTGGATTTCCTGTTCTGAAGTTCGATCGTTAAGCCACCCTGCCAAGGCATGAATATGCTCGGTTTTCACCATGAGCTGATCTTCAAAACGTAGTAAATTTTCCAGCAAAACTTTTAAAGTTTTTGGTAGTCGGGACAGGTCACCTAACTGCACTTGCAATTTAGACAGGTTGAAAATCTGATAGTGTTCTGAACCGACGGTTAATGTTTCTAAAGTATTAAAACTATTGATGTTACTATACTTAGCCGTCTAGTTTCCCTCCGGCTTGATATGCTATTTTTATGATCACAGTCAACCATTCCTTTACTTACTGTATGCTAACTGCACGGCGGGTTTGTTATTATTTATTATCAGATTGCGCTAGGCAGTTAAATGCAGGGCTGTCAGGAAATTTTGCCAGAGAGTTGCCAACAGTTCAGATCTGGCTGCCAATTACGTAAGGAGATTAAGGTAAATTGAACCGCGTATTTTAACTGTATTTTCAGAGTGATTTCAGATCACTACGTAACTAGGGCTTTTACAGATCGAAATGATAAAGTCATAAATTGCTTTTCAAAAAAAAAGAAACTAATATGTTTCTTACAGGATCTAAAAGCAATAAATGTATCTACAATGAATAAGTCTTTACTTCAGCAAATCAAAAAAAGACGAACCCAATTGGGCTTAAAGCAAGTTGATATGCAATCGCGTACAGGCATTTCAAGACAGCAGTACCAAAAACTGGAAAGTCAGGGCAACCCTCGATTAGAGACCTTAGAAATTATAGCGGCAGGATTAAATGCTCAACTGATGCTCATCCCTGATGATAAGGTTCATTTGATCAGACAATTATTGAATGATGAAATTAAAGTCACTATTGAAGATCAGGATGACTTAATGACTAACCCATGGAAGGGTCTTCTCGGAGGAGAGCAACCATGAATACTGTTGCCGTCCTGAAATTAACATTACATCACGGTATCGTTGGATACTTGGCAGGATTTCAGAGCGGAAAAAATATTCTGGTTTTTACAGATTCTTTCCGCTCTGATCAGCAACGCCCGACCTTGAGCCTGCTGACTTCCCCCTTGTATCCTCAAGTGGATAAGATTTTAGAAAAGACCTATGTTACACATCAGCGTTTACATCCCTTGCTATCAAACTTGCTACCAGAAGGTGCATTACGCGAACTGATTGCACAAAGCCTCAAAGTACATATAGACAATGAATTTCAGTTATTGGCAGCTTTAGGTCATGATTTACCTGGTGCACTCATTGCGACTCCATTAGATCCAGAAGAAATTCCAGATGAAATAAAATTCAAACTGCAGATCTCTAATCCAGATCAGATCTTAAAGCAAGAGATTCGAACAGATAATAAGTTTTCCTTGGCCGGCGTCCAAATGAAGTTTTCCATGAAAGCCAAAGATGGGCGTTTTACACTAGTCCAGGCAACGGAATCGTCTCTACTCGGGGACTGGATTGTCAAAACTCCTTCTTCCAGACATGCTTTTGTTCCGCTAAATGAATATTCTATGATGAGCCTTGCCAAAATGGTCGGAATAGATGTCCCTGAGATTCGCTTGGTGGATATGGCACTCTTACAAAACCTTCCACCATTAAATTTACCCCAAGAGCAATATGCTTTTGCAATCAAAAGATTTGATAGACAGAGTACTGCTGATACTACAGAGCTTATTCACATCGAAGACTTTGCTCAGATCTTCGGTGCATATCCACAGCAGAAATACAGCACCACAAATTATGAGCAGATAGGAAAGATCATTTATCAATTTTCAGATAACAAAATTCTTGATATTCAGCAATTTGCCAGCCGCTTACTTGTCAACATTTTGCTCGCCAATGGAGATGCACACTTAAAAAACTGGAGTATGATTTATCAGGACAAAAGAACACCAAGATTATCTCCCGCATACGATATATTGATGACTAGTGTATATATTGAAAATGAGCGTCATTTCGCATTGAATCTTGCCAAAAATAAAGATTGGTATTTAGCTGAGATGAAACACTTCGAACAATGGGCTGAAAAAGTCGGTGTTCCATGGCGTGTTATTGAAAAACAACTTCACGCGATCATGAACAAAGCACGGTCAGTATGGCCAGTGCTATTACTAGACTTACCTATGATTTCTGTTCATAAAGAAAAATTAAGAGAACATTGGAAAAAATTGCATCCAGACTTTCAGATACTTACAGATGATTAGGGTAATCTGAAACCAAACTAAAATTTCTCAAACAAGTTCATCACGTCATTTTCCGTCAGTTTCGCTTCGCCTTCATGATCTGTACTTAGAATAGAGTGTGCCAGTTCTGCTTTATTTTGCTGTAAGGCAAGAATTTTTTCTTCTATGCTTTTATTGGTAATCAGCTTATAGACAAATACCGGCTTGTCCTGTCCAATCCGCCATGCACGATCTGAAGCTTGATCTTCAGCAGCAGGGTTCCACCATGGATCATAGTGAATGACCGTATCTGCGGCAGTTAGATTCAGACCGACCCCTCCTGCTTTCAGACTGATTAAAAATACCGGCACTTGTCCAGACTGAAATGCTGTAATGACCTCATCTCGCTTTTTGGTCTTTCCAGTCAGCTTCACATAGCCAATTTCTGCGTGATGGAGCTGTTGTTCAATCAGTTCCAACATTGAGGTAAACTGAGAGAAAATAAGAATTTTTCGTCCCTCTTCCACCATTGGAACAACCATATCCATCAACTGTTCAAGTTTGGCAGAGTTTGCCTGCCCAATTTTCACTGAATCCAGCTTTAGTAAGCTAGGATGGCAGCACACCTGACGTAGCTTCAGTAAGGCATCTAAAATTTGAATTTGACTACGTTTAAAGCCTTTTTCTGCCACAATTTTCTGAATGCTTGCCTGCATCGTGGCACGAACAGCCTCATATAACTTGGATTGCTGGTCATTCATATCAATATTGACTTCAATCGTGGTTTTTTCTGGCAACTCTTTGGCTACGTCAGTTTTCAAGCGACGTAAAATGAAGGGCTTAATCCGGTTGACCAACTTTTGCCTTAACTGCTGATCACCGCGTTTTTCAATCGGATGACGGTACTTTTTATTAAAAATTTCTTGTGAATATAAAAATCCTGGCATCAGGAAATAAAATAGTGCCCACAGCTCACCCAAATGATTTTCCATAGGTGTACCGGTTAGACATAGACGATGTCGCGCTTTTAATTGCCGTACTACCTGTGCAGCTTTGGCACGCGGATTTTTGATATTCTGCGCCTCATCCAAAATGAGTTGATGATATTCATATTGCTTTAATTGTTCTTCATCTCTCGCTAGAAGCGGATAGGTGGTTAACACAATATCATAGTGCGGAATCTGCTCAAAATTCTGATGGCGGTCGGGCCCCTGTAGCAGCAATACCTTGAGCTCAGGGGTAAATTTCTCCGCTTCTTTGAACCAGTTATGCATCAGCGATGTGGGTGCAACAATTAAGGCGGGACTGTCCTGCAAATATCCAGCCTGCTTTTCCATGAGTAAATGGGCTAAAGTTTGTGCTGTTTTCCCCAAGCCCATATCATCTGCCAGAATCCCGCCATGCTGGGTTTCCCTTAAAAACTGTAACCAGCCTAAGCCCTGCTGCTGGTATGGACGCAACTCCCCCTGAAAACCTTGTGGTGTCGGCAGTTGTTGCTGGTAGCCTTGTTTGAATTTCTGTACAAATTGCTGCAGGCGATCACTGACCTGCCATGTCATCCCAAGATTATGCTGCAATTCTAATAATTGACTCGCATCATAGCGATCAATACTGCGCTCTTCTTGCTGTAAAATGCTCTGCAGATGCAACAATACCGGCTTAATATCCCTAGCGGATAGAGCCAAATCAGGTTGATCAACTGCAGTTTTCACGGTGAAAATTTGACTGTCATGCAGATGAATAAAAGTCCGCGGATCAAGTAAATCAGGATTTACTCGCACCAAAGCTACGAGCGCATCAAGCAAATTATAAGAATTGCCTGCACTGTCTTGAACCGTCGCCCCGATATTGAACCAGTCCTGCTGACCTTCAGATTCAGTGATAGAAATATTTAAATTTTCAACATATTGCAGATTAAAGGGGCTGTTATTCAGATGCTCTATCTGCCAGCCCATCAACTCAATTTGATTGATGGGCATCAGCTGTTTGATCCAATCTCCATAGAAAGCAAAAACCATAGAATCAAGACGTTGTTTATTCAGTTTTAATTGATGGTCATAACTAAGATCTTTCACCCACTTCAGTGATTCGACCAATAGCTGTAAACGTTGGATTGACTGTTGTTCCTGAACTAAGTCCCGAAGCTGTCGTACCATTTTGTCATGCTGCTCACCAATAAAACTGTCGCCTGATGTACCTGCTTTTATTCTTCCGCCTGCATAGGAGAATTCAATTTCAGCACAAACAGACTCTTCCCATTTCCAATCAAATTTATCTAAAACACCGAAGCGTAAAATTGGCTGGGGACTACCCTCAAGGACATCAATATGCTGAATAGACTCGGGCTGAGGCAGATTTTTCACGTCTGAATATTGATGAGTCAGTTTCTCAAACTCTGGCAAGAGCATAGATGGAAGATCAGGCATCTGTAAAAAATGGTACAGAAGATTTGCCGTATATTCACCATATAACTGGCCCACCGTGTTCTGTTGAATATCCACATAACATGGTGGATGACTCGCGAGAATCTGAATATGTGGATTTGATTTCAAATCGAGTCGAATATCACCATTGACCAATTCAATGTTTAAATGCTCTGTCTGTTTGTTTACACCTTGTTGCCAGATCAGTTCGATGTGATAGCCTTGTTCTGACCATTGAAGTGCAGTATGGCTCTTTTTTTGCCAGTACACATCGCCACTTTGAATAAAAGATTTGAAATGCTCCAATAAAATTCCGGAGATATCAAGATTGCTTTGATAAAATCGTTCGTCACTGTTTATTTTGGCATAATAATAAATCTGGTTAAATAATTGTCGTTTTTGTTCAGGTAAAGTCAGATGCTTTCTGGTGATATTTTCATATTGGGTATAATAACTTTCCCCCGCAATTGAGCCGTTTTTATTGCGTCTGGCCTTCTGAACATCAACTGTCAATTTCTTTAAGCTGACAGACTGATCTAGCAGGTAAATTAAATAATTGTTTGTTTTGACAGATTGCTCTGGTTCAGTCTGTTGTAAATACCGTTTAAAATCATTCAACCAGCGCTGTGCCTGATCATCCCCCCGTAGGCGTTTTGCGATTCCCTGCGGGGATTGAGAGTCAGCATAACGCTGCTGAAATTCCTGGCGATATTCCTGAAAGAATAACCGCGCTAAAGCAGCAGCATGTTTACAGTTATATCCAACCGGACAAGTGCAGTCGTCATCAATTAAACGGTCTTTTTTAAGATTATAGGTAATCGCGGTATCGTAATAATCTGTCCCTTCAATTTGAGCATACATCGTGACATCTTCATTTTCCTCAAAGAACTCAATTGTTTCCCTATCAATGTGTTTAGCATAGCTCAGACTGCGCTGAAGAGTTGCAGTACTAAAGCGAGATAGAAAATTGATCAATGAGGACATAATTACCAGACACCAAAATGTTTATACAATTATAACGGACAAAGCTGTCATTTCAGAACAGTATTGCTCGCCAATGTATTAAAAGGAAATAAATCCATGCTCAAAAACTTAATGTTTACTACAATGGATGGGGTGAATATTGGCTTTGGGGTACATTGGTCTCCTCAACCGCAATCACAGGTCGGCCATTAATCGCCTTTGAATACAGTGCAGAAGCGATCAGTAAAGGTTTAGAACTTTCCTGCACATCAAATGGATATCATGGGTGAGGCATTGGATATTCCTCGACAAGCTCTTGTGAAACTTGGTACTCAGGAAGCGGAACTTTGCGTCCAAGAAGTCGATGAAATTATTGGCTCGATTTGTAAGGTTGCAATCCGATTCAGCAATATCGCTCATGACCTATTACCTGGACAAATTCAAGCAGAGACTCCAACTGATCCAAAATAGGATTGAGCATAATATTCATTTATTGCACTAAATAGCTTTCACAAAGCTCCTATGAAGGGCTTATTCTAACCGTTGTTTTATCACGGCATAAGCTACACCAGTCACCACACTTCCAATCGCAATCGCCAATAAATATTTTAATGGATAATTCATCGCATTCGGAATGATCAGTACCATTACACCGCCATGAGGAGTGACTAGTTCACATTTAAATAATGCAACCAAAGCCCCAGTTACAGCACCACCTGCGATCGCGCATGGAAGCACTCGAATCGGGTCTTTAGCAGCAAACGGAATAGCCCCTTCCGAAATGAAACATAGGCCCAGAACTACAGCAGCCTTCCCTGCATCTTGCTCAGGTTTGGCAAATTTATGCTTTGCCAGAAAAGTTGCAATTGCCATACCCAACGGTGGTACCATACCCGCAGCCATGGTAATCGCCATCGGTCCGTATGTTTGTGACGTAAGTAAGCCCACCGTAAAGGCATAAGCCGCTTTATTTATTGGTCCCCCAACATCAATACACATCATACTCCCAAGGATAACCCCCATGATCATGGCATTGGTCGTCCCCATATTGGCAAGGAAGTGTGTGAGTAATTCAAACAATTGTGCAACAGGCTGTCCAACCACATAAATCATGATTAAACCAACAGCTAAACTGGCCAATAGTGGAATAATCAAAATTGGTTTTAATGCTTCTAGGCTACTTGGGAGTTTAAGCTGTTTCGATAAAAATAACGCAATATAACCTGCAATAAAACCTGCAACTAATCCACCGAGAAAGCCTGCCTCTAATTGTGTTGCAAGTAAACCGCCAATCAAACCTGGAGTTAAACCCGGACGATCCGCAATAGAATAAGCAATATAACCTGCCAGCATAGGTACCATAAGAGTAAATGCTGCAGCACCTATTTGCTTTAAGGATGCGGCAAAGCTTCCTTCAACAGGATTGAGGCCAAACATAAACGAGATGGCAATAATCAAACCGCCCGCCACCACCATCGGCAGCATGAAAGACACCCCTGTTAAAAGGTGTTTATAAATTCCAGTTTTTTCTTTGTTTTCATTTTCTGTCTTAGTGGCTGTTTGCTTACCCGTTTCAAGCACTTTAGCCTCAGCAATTGCATTTGCAAAAGTCTTATCCGTTTGCTTAAGGGCAAATCCTGTACTGCAGCGATATACACGTTTGCCTACAAAGCGATCTGTATTGACCTCAATATCCGTTGCTAAGATCACCACATCTGCTTTGGCAATACTTTCTGCCGATAAAATATTTTTAGCCCCAACCGATCCTTGGGTTTCAACATCAATCTGATAACCGTGCTTTACTGCACCTTGTTGTAAGGCTTCGGCCGCCATAAACGTATGCGCAACGCCAGTTGGACATGCTGTAATGGCGACAAACCGTGTAACCCCTACATTGGCTGCAATAGTTTCATCTAAAGCATCTGAATGCTCAAGAACTTGTTGCAAAAGCATGATCGCATCGTGTTGTGCGTTATTCAAACCAATGACTTTCACAACCTTGTCACGCAGTTGATCCGCATCTGCCGACTTCTGTCCAACAAAAACAACAGTATCAATAACATTTGATAAATCGAGATGCTCGACTGATGTCGCCACATGATTGGAAATACCAAGTGCTGTTGCTGCTTTAGACAGTTTTTTGGCCAAAATCACTGCATTAATCGGCTGCTCGGGACTATGTGGCACAAATAAAATATGTTTAATCTCTTGCATCGTATTAACTCAATGATTGAACTGAGATTTGCGATTTCAAATCTTCAATAACAGCAAAGTCTGGAAGGGCAAACCCAATTTGGGTCACAGCATTGCTCGCAATTGCGGTTGCTGTTTTCAATGTTTCTTCTGGGGAAGTTGAACTCAACAAGCCATGAATCATACCTGCCAGCAAGGAATCTCCCGCACCCACCGTACTTTGGACGGTGACCTTCGGTGCAGTAGCATGCAGGGTTTGCGTGCGGTGAAGCCAGTTCACCCCGTTTTCACCCATCGAGACCACAATATGTTCGATCTGACTATTTAAACTGGCAAAAAGATGCTGCTGTTCTGCAAACGTTTCTGCTGGCAAATGGTAGGTTTCTGTCAACTCATCTGTATTAGGCTTAATCAACCAAGGATGGGCAGCAATTGCTGCTTTCAAGGCAACACCACTGGTATCTACTGCGACTTTTTTACCCGCAGACTGTAACCATAGAATCAGTGTCGAAAGCTCTTCTGCAGAAAAACCTTGTGGCAAACTGCCAGCAATCACAATCACATCAACCTCTAAAATCAGTTGAGATAGACGTTCACATAGTTGTTGTTTTGCTGAGGTATCTACAAAAAAGCCCTTGCCATTGATGTCAGTCATCTGACCAGAAGCTTCTGCAACTTTAATGTTTTGTCGTGTTTCACCTGCAACAAAAATAAATTGGTTATCAAATTGCTCTTGCTGGATATGATGGTCAAAAATTTGACGGTTTTCTTGCCCCAAAAAGCCACTCACAATCAGTTCATGACCCAAATCCTTAAGGACCTGAGCCACGTTTAAGCCTTTACCTGCTGCATGGCTTTGGGCCGTTAACTGACGATTTACCTCGCCAACTTTTAGTTGATCCAATTGCACGGTGAGGTCAATTGCAGGATTCAGAGTAATGCTTAATATCTTAGCCATTCGGTAATTACTCCACCAATGCACGTACGGCAGTCGCACTGTCACAACTTAAGGCTTGCTGTGCGACCTGTTGGCAATTTATATAGTTCAAACCACGAATTTGCGCCTTCACCAATGGAATACTGGTACTCGACATACTCAACTCATCCACACCCAAGCCCATCAATACAGGCACAGCTTTTGGATCAGCAGCCAATTCACCACAAATGCCCACCCATTTACCATGCTGATGTGCTGCCCGAACAGTTTGATCAATCAATAACAAAATACTCGGATGTAAGCCATCAGCTTCGGCAGACAACAGTGGATGACCACGGTCAATCGCCAGAGTATATTGAGTCAAGTCATTGGTTCCAATACTAAAAAAATCAACTTCTTGAGCAAGAATTGGAGCCAACAATGCTGCCGCAGGAACCTCAATCATAATACCGACTTGTAAGTTTTCACATGGATGCTGTATGCGAACCTCATCCAAAATTGCTTTTGCTGCTCGCCATTCTTCAACCCGCCCAATCATAGGAAACATAATTCTTAATGGGCGATTATCCGCTGCTTTAAGTAAAGCAACCAATTGCTGACGTAACAACTCTGGCTTACGTAAAGTCAGACGAATACCACGTAAGCCCAAGAATGGATTTTCTTCCTTTTCAATAGGCAAATACGGCAAAGGTTTGTCCCCGCCCACATCAAGTGTACGTACCACTAATGGACGACCCGCCAAAGCATCTAACACCACCCGATAATCGGCTTCCTGTGTAGCCTCATCAGGCGCACTGCTGTGTGACATAAAGACCAATTCTGTGCGTAGCAAACCAATTGCTTCTGCCCCATCGGCCACAGCCTGTATCGTAGCGCCCACTTTGCCAATATTGGCTGCGATTTCAACTTGATGTTGATCCAGTGTGATGGCAGGTTCTAAACAATGCTGTTCCGCTTGTTCTCGCAACTCACGCTGGCATTGGCGCTCTGCAATGGCATGATCAATCTGATTTTGCTCGGGTGAGACCACATACTCACCACTATCCCCATTAATTAGCACTGTGGCATGGTTCTCAATATTTAAAACAGCTACACCCGCACCTACGACTGCTGGAATAGCCAGAGCACGTGCCACAATAGCACTATGGGCACTCGCTCCACCAACCGCGGTCAAAATGCCTGCAACACGATCTTTATTCAGACGCGCTACATCACTCGGACCAACATCATGCATAATTAAGATATAAGGTTGCTCGGGTTCTGTGACATCGGCCACACCACACAAAGCAGCCAAAACACGCTCACCAATATCCCTTAAATCAGCCGCACGCTCTGCCAGTAAACGATCGCTAAGTGCAGCCTGTGCGGTAGCAGACACTTCAATATGATCATGCCAAGCTGCAGCAGCAGACAACCCTTGCTTTAAACCGCGTTGTACACTTTGGAGGAGGTCTGGATCATCCAGCATTTCCAAATGTGCCATGAATATCTGCTTAATGGCAGTAGATTCAGTATGTGCAATGAATTGACGTAAGCTATTTTTCACCTGATGAAGCGCAATTTCAAGCTTTTCATTCTCAGCTTTAAAACTCTGTCCGCGACGTTCATAACTAAATTCACGTGGCTTCACCACATGAGCAGGACCAAAAGCAAGGCCAGTTGATGCCGCAATACCGCAGCTACCCGTATCGCCATGTGATTCAAAAGGCATTAATTCCAAAGTATTTACGACTGGGTCACTACTGCTGTGCTGATGAGATACAAGATCAACAGGTTCAACATCTTCTCCTAAGCCCTGTTGAACTGCATCAATAATCTGTTCTAAGCCTGCTACAGCATCGGTATCAGGTTGTGCAATAAAAGTCAGAGTTTGACCACGACGGCATCCCATGGCTAATAATTTGGTTAAACTTTTTGCCGAAACGTATGCCCCATCATCTACAGCAATGAGAATATCCCCTGCAAATTTCTTGGTCATATTGACCAAGTATGTCGCAGGACGCGCATGTAGACCATGAGCATTAGCTAAGACAATACGACGAGATGGCCAATCAGGAATCAGTTCAGCACCAATTAACTGCGCCAACTGGTGACTATCTTGCTCTTGGTTGAGGGTAAGAACTTGTTCAGTATCAAACAAAATATCCATTAACCGTTGAAACCGTTGCATATCCAGTTGCTCATTACTGGCAATACACACCAAAGTCTTGAGCATTTCCTGCTGATGGCTTAAAACCTGTTCCGCTTTTACCAAACTTACAGCTGGGCTCAAAACATGCTGGTTAGAAGTGATCGACCAGACCCCCTCCCCTAAATGAATCATGCTGTTTAGGTTTAAACCCGACAGAAAACCACACTCCACCATTTTTTGCTTTTTCAGCAGCTGTGTTGCCTGCCAAATTAAATCTTCTACATCAAGTGCGGGAACTTGGGTGGCGATTAAATTTTCATGCAATGCCAAAGATGCGGGTTGGGCTTGTAATAATGCAATAATTTGCTCTGCGGATTGAGCCTGTTTCACTTGATCAGCGACATCATTAATTAAAGCCCGCGTCAAAATTTGTAAGACTTGCAAATGCTCATCTGATTTCGCAGCAATCACTACTGCTAAATAAATTTTATTTTCACCGTCCCAAACAACTCCTTCAGGAAAGTGCGCCAGACGAATACCAGTTTTTAAAATACATTGGCGAGACTGAGGCGTCCCATGCGGAATGGCAATTCCTTGCCCTAAATATGTTGCACTTTGTTGTTCGCGCGCGGTCAAGCCATAAATATAATCAGGGGTAACCAATTGGTCTTCGACTAAGATATCGACTAGACATTGCAACGCTTGTGCCTTATCAGTGGCGTGTTGTTTCATTCGAACATGTTGTATATCTAGCGCGAGCATAAAACGTCCTTGCAAAGCAGCATAGTGAGAAGCCATGCCTTTTTTACTGGAGAAAAAATAAAAGTCGAATTCTACTCAGGATTTACACAAAAATCTGTATATTTTGATTTTATCTTGATAATCATCATTACGACGCAATTAAGAAACGACGAGATTCTCCAGAGCTCAGTGTTGCGATAGTTGGGTTTAGTTCTAATTGAACCGCTCTATCTGATTTCAGGGGGTATATTTTACTTTTTTCATCGGATCACTACGCTTCGCTACGTCTTGAGAAGCAATGCGTCTCATCTCAGAAAGTTTGGGCTCCGACAAACCCGGTACGGTTCAGTCAGCATACTTTTTAAAACACCACTAAATAATTTAATGAGCATTTAAGAATATCAAGCCCATTAAAAATGGGATTGATATTCTTAAAAATTAGGTAAATTTCACTCAACTATTCATCTCTGATTTCAATAGATGCAAACTCTTGTTCAGGCGTGCCTTCCACCAGATGATGTCTGCTATACAGCAGATAATACAGAATGAATAAACCATAAATTAGCGCTGCCAAACACCATACTTTTGGATTAACCATTAAACCAGCCACCACTGCAGCACAGGCCAAAACCAATGCTATACTTGAAGTAACGATGCCGCCGGGTGTTTTATATGGTCGTGCTAAATCTGGACGGGAAAAACGCAATTTAATATGCGACATCATCATCAACACATAAGAAATGGTGGCACCAAACACCGCAATCAAAATCAGCAAATCTCCTTCACCCGTTAATGACAATACAAAGCCAATTACCCCAGGAATCACAATCGCCCATTTCGGCGCTTGTTTATTATTGGTGAGCGATAATATTTTCGGTAAATAACCCGCACGCGATAGGGCAAACACTTGACGCGAATAAGCATAAATAATCGAGAAGAAGCTTGCTACTAAACCTGCTAATCCCACAAAATTCACAAAACTGGCAATCCATGAATGCTGTCCATAGACTGCAATTAATGCATCAACCAATGGTGCTCCTGAGTTTTTCACTTGCTCTGCACCCATCGCACCAGCACTTAAAAACAAAATCAGCAGGGCAAATGCAGCCAGAATCAACATTGAACCAATTAAACCACGTGGTAAAGATTTGACTGGATCTTTGGCTTCTTCAGCAGCCAAAGGCACGCCTTCAACTGCAAGGAAAAACCAGATTGCAAACGGGACAGCAGCCCAAATGCCCATGTAACCGAGAGGCAAAAATGAACTCGCCCCCGCAGTATTTGACATTACTGCAATATTAAATAAATTGGCAGCATTAAAGTGTGGAACCATTGCCATTATAAACACCAACAGCGCCACACAAGCAATTGCGGTAATGCCAAACATTATTTTCAGAGCCTCACCTGCACCTTTTAAATGAATTGCCATGAAAAACACATAGCAAAACAGATAAATCGGCCAGCCACCTATGCCAAATAAAGCTTCACAATAATTGCCAATAAAAACAGCAATTGCGGCAGGTGCGACTGCATATTCAATCAGAATTGCAGTCCCTGTAAGATAACCACCAAATTGCCCAAACGCCACTCGCGCAAAACTATAGCCCCCGCCTGCTGTTGGCAGCATGGTCGACATTTCTGACATCGACAAGCTCATGCATAGATACATAAATGCCACTACAATCGTAGCAACAAATAATCCGCCCCAACCACCTTGCGCAATACCAAAATTCCAACCTGCGAAGTCACCCGAAATCACATAAGACACCCCTAACCCCACCAACAGCAACCAACCGACGGCACCCTTTTTCAGTTGGCGCTGGGCAAAATATTCGGTGTTATCCGCGACACTCTCCGTCATTGTCATTTCATTTTTCATGATGCTCGATCACCTTTTTACCAAATTCGACCACTTTAATATCGGTGAAATATCGGCTTTAAACTTGACAATAAATCATGAGCATAGTCGCTTGAAGTCAAGTTGCTCTTTTTTTTCTTTTATAAGATCAGCTCAAAGTCTGGGACTCCGCACCCAAGATCAGCATGAAAAGGAGTACAACATGAGCGTCCAACAAAATGAATATTTAAGCATTCAACAACTCTACGAATTGGCAAAAAAAGCCATGCAAACCTATCCAGCATGCTATCAAGGCGAGATCAAATTACTCTGCCAATCTGAAAATGCCACCTTTGTTGTGAAAACCGCTCAACAACAATATGCACTACGCATTCATCGTCCCAATTATCATTCCAAACAACAAATCGAAAGTGAACTAGCATGGTTAGATGCGTTAAATGCGCATGGCATCGCGGTGCCGATTGCCATTGCCGACTGTCATGGAGATAAAGTCCAAACATTGGCACTCAGCCCAGATATTTCAAGGCATGCAGTGCTGTTTCATTGGGTAAAAGGTGTGATGCCTACAGCAGATAATGTCGATCCATGTGATTTTAAGCAGTTGGGTGAAATCACAGCACAACTGCACCTGCACAGTAAAACATGGGAGATGCCCGCCGACTTCCAACGTATTGTTTGGGATCATGAAAGTATGGTTTTTGCCGATGGACATTGGGGTGACTGGCGTCATGCCCCACAGTTAAAATCGGTAGATCATGCCGTGATTGATGAGGCAATTTGCCGTGTTGCCACCGAGCTAAATCAATTTGGGAAGTCCAAAGATCGCTATGGGCTGATCCATGCTGATCTCAGACTGACCAATCTGTTGTTGAATGAAAAAAAGGTTGGTGTGATTGACTTTGACGACTGCGGCATGGGCTGGTTTATGCATGACTTAGCGGCAGCAATTAGTTTTAATGAACACTATACTGCTGCACCCAAGTGGGTCGAACAATGGTTGAATGGTTATGAAAAAATTGGGCATGTGAGTGGAGAAGAGTATGCGTTGATTCCCACCTTTATTATGCAACGTAGAATCCAATTGATGGCTTGGTTCGGTTCACATGCCTATACCGACATGGCCAAAAGTTTGGGAGCGCAATGGTCGGATGAAACTGTGCGACTTTGCAAAAAATATCTTAACAACCAGATTCCAGCAGGTATATAAAAAAATACCTGTAGGCAGTATCAAACCGTAAAAACATTGAATGGCATAGCTCTTGCTTAATTTAGAACAATATCGGTTCTGTATTAAAAGAGGCTATGCATGATTCAATTTAATCCTCTATCCATCAACGCTCAAGACATCAGCAATCAAGGCATTTTATCAGCTGCCGCGACAGGCCTGAGTGACTTTATTCTGCATAAAGGTGCCGATGTCGATCGCATTTTTGGGATCAGTGGTATTAATCCTGAATTATTGCTCAGCCCGACCCTCAGTTTGCAACTCACCAATTATTGCGAAGTCTTGGAACAATCCGCAAAACTATCACATTGCGATAATTTCGGACTGCATTATGGGCAGCAATTTCATCCCAAAGCCTTAGGACTGATTGGCTATATTGGTTTATGTTCAGCATCGCTGGAAGATGCATTAAAGAACATGACCTCGCATTTTAATCTGCATCAAAAAGATACTTTATGCCGTATGGTTGAAGTCAATGATGCCTACCGTTTCGACTACCAAGTCCAGCATGGTGCAATTTTATCGCGACGACAAGATGCCGAACTCACAGTGGGCATGTTTATGAATGTAATTCGTGAAGTCTTGGGCACACACTATTCACCACGCGAAATTCATTTTGAACACCCACGTCCCGAGTTTTGGCAAGAACACAGTAAACTGTTTAATGCATCAGTGTTTTTTGATCAGCCATTCAATTCAATTTTGATTGCCAAATCAGACCTTAAAACCGCAATGCCACAGTCAGACCCGTTGCTGCTCACCATGATGCTCGACACTTTAAAAATTCTGAATACGCAATCGCAGTCACAAAGTTTAACCAATCAAGTCCGTGCGCACATTCAGCAAGATTTGATTCATGGTGAACCTAATTTGGAAAAAGTTGCACTAGATTTACATATGAGTCCATGTACCTTATCACGGCGCTTAAAATCACACGACATCACCTTTACTCAACTAATTGATCAAGTTCGTTATGAACTGGCCAAACACTATATTCAACAGAAGAATTTACCGATTTCTGAAGTAGCATTTTTATTAGGCTATTCCGAAGTCAGTGCCTTTTCCCGTGCATTCAAGCGTTGGTTTGGCTGTACGCCGCGCCAATTACGACATTAAGCGGTAAGACATCAATAAAAAAGAAACCCCGCTCAATGAGCGGGGTTAAATATGTATGACATTTAAGTTTATTTTTGCAGTTTACTTAAGGCTTGATCCAACGCCCCAACCAACCAATCAATATCCTTTTCTTGGAACACCAATGGTGGACGTAACTTCAAGACATTGCCATATGGTCCCGCAACAGAGGTCAGTACACGATGCGTATTACGCAATTCTTCAATCAAATCCAATGCCAGAGCTTTATCAGGCATTTTGGTGAAACGATCTTGTACCAATTCGAAACCAATAAATAAACCAGCACCACGCACATCACCAACACAGTCATACTTTTCCATCAGCTTACGCAATTCTGTCAAAAGCAGACCACCAAGGCGCTGACTATGGGCTTGTAACTCTTCTTCTTGAATAGTTTTCAGCACGGCCTGCGCCGCTGCCATCGCCACAGGATTCCCCCCAAAGGTATTGAAATAAGGGATTTTTTGACTAAAGGCAGACAACACATGATCTTTCGCGAGTAAACCTGATACTGGAATACCATTGCCCATCGGCTTGCCTGTGGTAATGATGTCGGGCACCACACCATGACGCCCAAAACCCCAGAAAGAATCGCCTGTACGAGCAAAACCCGGCTGTACTTCATCAGCAATGAAAATACCACCATTGGCATGCACCACATCCACTGCTTTTTTCAGGAAACCAATAGGATTTGGCATTACCCCATCTGATGAAAAAATGGAATCGGCTAAGAAGCCCGCAAACTTGATGCCATTGGCATTCATATCATCAATTTGTGCTTGAATTTGCGCGGCGAACCAGTCACCTAAATCTTCACCCTCAAAACGATATTGATCAGGTGCTGACACCAAACGAGTTGTAGCAGCTAAGGTCTGTCCTGTACCAAGCGCAGGCGAACAGCCCGAAGTAAGATCACTAGTACCATGATAGGCTTCTTGAGACACAATAATGCCCGTACCACCACTGTATTCACGGGCAATACGAATAGCCAAATCATTCGCCTCAGAACCCGTACACATATACATGGCTTTGTTAATTTCAGTCGGTGTGGTCGCTAAAAGCTCGTCGGTATAATCTAAAATGCGCTCATGTAAATAACGAGTATGTGTATTCAACATTTGCATTTGTTCATTGACAGCATTGATGACCGCAGGATGGCAATGTCCTATACTAGCGACATTGTTATAAGCATCCAAGTATTGATTGCCTGCAGCATCCCAAAGGTATTGTCCTTGCCCTTTTACAAGATGCACTGGGTTTCGATAAAACAAGCGGTAAGATTCACCTAAATTTTGGCTACGTCGATCGGTCAGTTTTCGGGTTTCAGAATCTAGTGCACTCGCATGCTCGGCACGGAAGCTATTGGTATCCATAATGGTAGATCGTGTATTCATCTACTATTCCTCTCTCACAAACTGTTTTTTAGTGCATTTGAATGATTTTTATATTGCACAGTGCTCATTTTAAAGACTTGACTTTAGAGCGCGATATGTAATTTTTGAAGTCAAATCTTATAAGATAATTTCTTCACAATACGAGCGATAGGATATCTATCTGAGCACTTTTATTATGAAAAGTGAATAAATAGCCTTTAAATGAATTCGCTAAAGAAGCCTGACAAAAAATAAAGTTGAATTCCATCATCCCTAATAAATGATAAAACTACTGAAATTTATTTACAGGCTCTCTATTAGGGTCTGTTGAGAATTACAGAGAGTTAATTAAACTCGCGCAAAATTGAATCATGGCTTCAAAACTCATATCTGTTTTACAACTACACATCGCTATACGTTTAAATTCTTTTAACTTACAGAAATAGTTTTCAATGAGATGACGCCATTTATACATAGTCGTATCAAAGGCTCTCATTACTTTTCGATTAGATTTGGGTGGGATCACCACTTTCACTTTACGTTCATTGAGTTCTTTGATGAGCCAATCTGCATCAAATGCTTTATCAGCCAGTAATGCTTGAAAATCAACATCTTCAATTAAAGGTTTGGTTTCTACTAAATCGTGATATTGACCAGGCTGAACCGTACCGGGTTTGTCGGAGAGTCAATATTCTGAGAGACTATCCCGATGACAAAATTAAAATATACCCCTGAAATCAGAGAAAGAGCGGTTCAATTATTGATTGAATCTGAAAAAGATTATCCTTCTACTTGGGCTGCAATCACAGCAATTGCGCCTAAGATTGGTTGTACTCCTGAAACACTTCGTGCCTGGCATCAAAAGCATTTAGATCAGCAAAATCCTATTAAAGTACAACAGATATCTGATCAAGAAAAAATGAAGCAAATGGAACGTGAAATTAAAGAATTAAAGCGTGCCAATGAAATTCTACGTAAAGCAGCCGCTTTTTTCGCCCAGGCGGAGCTCGACCGCCCACACAAATAATGGTGGATTTCATCCATAACAATAAAGACTTATATGGTGTTGATGCGATTTGTAGGATTTTACCGATCGCAGCTTCAACCTATTACCGAACTTTAGATCTCGCTGACAATCCAGAACATCGAGCGAAACGAGATCTACATGATGAGCATCATGCTGAACAAATTCAACGAATTTGGAAAGAAAGTTCAGGTCGGTATGGTGTACGTAAAGTCTGGCAAAAATTGAAACGTGAAGGCTATGTTATTGCTCGCTGTACAGTTGCTCGATTGATGCAAAAACTAGGTATACAAGGTGTTTGGCGTGGTAAGAATAAACAAACTACCCGTAGCCGAGAGGATCAAAAACGAGCAGATGACTTGGTGAAACGCAATTTTAGTGCTGATCATCCTGACCCTTGCGAAGCAATGCTTCTTGTATCTTGATTGATATAGTGATTAGCTACCACTATACGCAAATTGTAGAGTTTGGAGTGCTGCTAAAATCTTAAATTTGAACCTGAGATAAAACCTACAATTTGCCCTTATCCCTCATACAACTCTGAACGGCAACTAAGCACTTTGATGCTGTATTCACAAGGTAAGATGATGGTTAATGGGATAAAAATCATAGCTTAAACTCAAGGAATATCACCATGATTATGCTAGGTATTGATGTCAGTAAAACCAAAATAGATTGTTGCATTTTCCCTCAAGGTTTGACTGGAAAAAGAAAAAATAAAATATTTACTAATACAGAAAGTGGCTTTGGCAGTCTGCTCAAATGGCTCATCACTCTTAAAATTGAACCTGATCAAGTGACAGCAATCATGGAAGCGACTTCGGTTTATCACGAGAATTTGGGATATTATCTATATGATGCAGGTGTAAAGGTTTGTGTGGCTAATCCTTCACGAGTAAGAGCCTTTGCCAAAGGCATGTCCATGCTAAATAAAACGGATAAAGCTGATAGTGAAGCTCTTTCACGTTATGGTTACACCGCAAAGTTAATCATATGGCAGCCTGAACCTGAAAATGTCAGATTATTAAAAGCTTTACTAGGTAGACGAGATGTCTATCTAGGTAGTCTATTGCAGGAAAAGAATCGACTTGAAAAGGCGCAGTCCACTCATACCTCCGTTGTTGTGATTAAATTACTTGAAGAGAATATTGAGTATTTAAATCAGCAACTTGAACATATTGATAAGTTAATAAATAATCACATAGATCAAGATCCAACATTGAAACAGGATTTGAAATTACTGCAAACTATTCCTTCAATCGGTGAACGATCAGGCTTATTACTGTTGGGGTTATTTCATTCGCACAAGTTTGAAAAAGCAAGTCAAGCTGCTGCATATGTAGGTTTGGTTCCAGTACATCAGTTGTCTGGCAGTTCAGTCAACAAGCAAAGTCACTTATCAAAAGCAGGTGACAGTAAAATACGCTCAGTATTGTATATGTCGGCATTAACAGCGATTAAATATAATCCACACATTGAAGCTTTATATCAACGATTATTAAGCCAGGGTAAAAATAAAATGTGTGCTTTAGGTGCTGCAATGCGCAAGCTTATACATCTGTGTTATGGCGTTTTAAAACATCAGACTGCCTATCAAAGAGATTATTTAGTGGTCGAATAATCTCAAAACCTGATTGACTACCAAGACGGTATCTCAGGTCAGTGACTTTACCTATATTCAAACAAATTCAGGCTGGGTCTATACCGCCTTTATTATTGATGTGTTCTCACGAGCAATTGTTGGATGGAAAGTATCTACACGGATGAATACAGATATGGTACTCGATGCACTTGAGCAAGCATTGCACGATCGAGGCATGCCAAAGAATGTGATTCATCATTCCGACAGAGGTGTGCAATATCTTTCCATTCGCTATACCAATCGTTTAGAAGCAGCAAATTTACGAGCATCAGTCGGTACGACTGGTGATTCATACGATAATGCTTTGGCTGAAACGGTGAATGGCTTATACAAAACAGAGGTGATTGAATATCTAAAAGCAGATTGGCAAGGTTTAGCAGATGTACAACTTGCGACACTAAACTGGGTAGATTGGTTCAATAAAAAGCGTGTACACAGTGCACTGGGTTATGTATCGCCTTTTGAGTTTGAAGCAATGTACTATGATAAGATTAACCCGTTAGGTCAGGTGGCCTAACTTAAATAAAAAAGTCTCCGACAAACCCGGTACGGTTCAGTAATGACTTCTACCTGTTTCAGTTCTTTGATCTCTATATGCAATTCCTTGTAAATCCAACTTAAATATTCTAAATATTTACTAAAAACATAATTCAATAGGGTTTTAATTACCGCTAAAAAGATTAAAAACACTATATATAGTGAAATTTACAATTTAACAACACAATATAGGGTGCGCGACCATTGACTCTCCTATAAAAAATACGTGAATATTATAGCTTATTTTTCAGCCACTTGGCATAAATATGGGGAGACATCAGCATATGTCTATAAAAAAAAAGCTATTAAAAGTCATCGTGTATCTTCAAAAAACTTACAATTAATGTGTTATCCAAAATGTATGCATGCCTACCAAATCTGGATTGCTCTATTTTTTCAGCTTAATGAGAAACAGCAAAACTATCACTTGAATTTAACTTTTAAACAGAATATCGAAATTCCTCTTCTGACAACAGACAAAGCTGATCACTATTTTTTTAGTAGTCATTTCAGCTGGATCTATGCTTATTTTTACAATAAGTATAAAACTGAATTTACGTTTAGAGCTTATGAAAAAAATAATTCCTACGAATTCACCATCATGGCTTTAAGCGAAGTAAAGGCATTACTATGTTCCGGATTACATCACTCAATTCATGGCTTAGATATCATCGCACATTGGCTAAATGAACAATACTTAGCCGCACATCTTCAGGAAGTTTTCGGTCAGGAAGTTCTAACTATCAATCATCTACGAGAATTATCAGGGCTGTCTAAATCCAAAAGTCCAGTAAGTCCTATTTCAAATTATGCTGGTCCACTTTCATTAGAAAAAATTCTGGCTGGAATATCATCATGAACGGATATAGTTACTTAGAAGATACTCAAGAATTAAAGCTTGAGCCGTTTCGAGAATTCTATCAAACACTAGCAGAAGCAAAGCTAGAAAGTTTTCAAAATTCAATCAAACTCAATGAGTTCATTAAACCTACTAAAATTATTGAACTTAACAATATTATAAATCAAAAACTTGTAGAACAATCAATCAGTGAATATCCTCTCGTTCATTATCTTATTGCAGTCATTAATACGCCTTCAGCATATCAAGCTAATGCCCTGAAATGGGCCATTTTTAATACTCAATGTATTGAATTGCTTGATAGCAAAGAACATGCAGCCACTGTAGCTAACCTCTGTAGACGTTTTCGTTTAGCTAGTACAAAGCAAGAATACTATTGGCTTTACAATTTCTTAGCTCCTCTTCCTATAGAATTAAAGGATCTGCTTGAATTTCTAAACCAAGAAGAAACTAAGAATAGAGAGTTACTTAACCGCTCCACACCAAATTTAGATGAAAAACAAATTGGCCAGCTGGCAAATCTACGTGTCATCTATCAATATGTCTTTACTCAGTCTGAACGTTTAAAACGAAATCGCCAAAGCAGTTCAGGTGCCAAAGAAGCTCCTCAAACTGATGTTCAAAAGATATCAAGAATATCTCTCGATGATGAACAAACGTATCAGACTCATTTTGAACAAGGTACAGCTAAACAACCACGCGAAGATAAAACTATAGAAAAAGTTGAAGATCATAATTTTGAATTTAATCCTCTTGAGCAATACTCTATTACAGCTCAGGTCAATAATCTTAAGAACAAAGTTCTGCATCAAAACAAGAATCAGTTAATGAGCAAGTCAAATCCTCGTGTCTTGGATTTGCCTACCGCACAGCATATTATGCGAATTTTGTTTGAACAGGCAAAAACCTCTCCAATTCATGCCTTACTTTTATTTTCAGTACTCAGTTTGACACATTATAAAGAGCTATTAGTATTTCGGAAAAATTTCCGTCTGAGTTCAAAAAGAAAAGAAATTACTTTTAGCCCTGAAAACTTCTATTTTCGGCAAAGTTTTGATAACTCTAAATTTAAAGATGCTTTATTAAAAAAATATATGCTGAATAAAGGAAATTCTTTTACCATCCCCTTACCCAAAGTTTATTTTGATCAGATTTTTCAACTAAAAAAGTGGGATAAAGCTGATATTACTTCAGATGTACAAGAATACTTACGTAGAATCAGTGACGGCCTTACTTTTCATTTAACAGCTCGAAACCTTCCTCGTTTAATCAGCGATATCACGTTGAATGAACTCGGATATGAATTGGAAAGTAAATTACTTAGTGGAGAAAACGTTAATAGCTACACCCCAAGCCATTACTATTCAATGAAAATTGTTGATATCCTCGATATTTATAGCCAAACACTTTATCTGGTTTGCAAGCAGCTCGACACTAGTTATATCGAAGACTTTGAATCCCCTGTTACTTTCGGTAGTCAGCAAACGCCAGACCTGCCTCTGGTTAAATCCTTTTTTAAACAGCTTGACAAGCAAGTTCGGGGAAACCCTAACCCTTTCAAAACACTGAAATATTATTCAATTTGGCTATGGTACGTTTGCATGATTATGACATCTGCCCGACCAAATGAAGCCTTTCCCCCGAATCTCGATTATCTTGATCTCGACAACTGTTTGGTGGCTGTTGCAGATAAAGAACAACGTTATTCGGGTACCATTGGACGCTACCTACCATTTAATAATTTTCTTCGTGATGAAATACAGTCTTATCTGAATTATTTAAAACAATTTCAGCACCTTATGAAGGCTTGTGCTAACCAAGTAAAAACAGCATTAATTCAAGAAATCTTTGATGGTCAATGCCCCTTTCTTGTATATCCCAAGACTGAAGGATATATCCGAAATTTAGAGCTTGCTGATATTGAAAAGAACAGTCCAAATATAGTTTTGCAGCGCAATTGGACTCGCCATTTCGCTCGCTATTTTTTTGCACAGCACTGCGATGAAGATATGCTGAATGGCATCTTTGGTCACGATGGGCCCATGCAGGAACTTTTTGACCGCTATTCGGGTTTTCAGGCAACCGATTACGATCACATTCGAGCAGCGCAAGACAAGCTGGTCGGACTCTTAAAGCTTAAAAGTATGTCTACATTTAACGGGTTCCTGATTGAATGAGTAAACACCCACACTCCCTCAAAAGAATAAAAAAGCATAGAAAAAACAAAGCATTTCTTCTGAACTTGTTTAGTGAGAAATGTATAGAGCTGACGCCTGAGAACTATTCGGAAATTTGTCGTCAAGTTGATAATCAGCTTTTAGAACACTGTAAGTCAAACATCCGTAGCTATCAGATGGCCCGTATAGAATTTGCTAAATATATCAAGCGCTTTAATCTTTCATCGAATCAGTACTATCCAGTGCCTGCCGCTCCCGTAAGGTACGAAAGGTCTCTGCCACTACAAAATATTGAAACCTTAAAACATGGTAAAAAAGTTACTCAATTTGCCCAAAATATGATTGCTTACTGGACAAAACGAAATGACTTCAGTCCCACCCAATCTCTTGGCTTTTGTTTGATCAGTTCAATATTATTTAATGGCATTTATAACCATGCCGAATTGCAATTTTTTTTAAAAATCATTTTAAAAACAAAGAAATTTCGAAGTTTTTTAAACCTAAATCATATGGTAACACTCGAAATCCCGAACCGGAATTTCGGTAATCAGCGTATAAATGACCCTGATTTTTCAGTCAGCTATACAAAAACGTTTGTGCTACACGACATTGTGAAATGCTGGATCTACAGACTTAAACATCAAAAGTTTGATTTATTTTCGGATATTGAAGATGCAGAACATCTGATTAACGCTTGTATTATTGAATGCTTCCCTGAGGAAAAGGTACGTTGTAAAGACCTGTTAAAATACGGTTTTTACTATACACAGTTCCTGAAAAACAGCGGACTGGATCAAATGTCCATTTGTATCCTAAAAAATGAAATTTACAGTTCCAGTCCTCTCGAAAAACAATTAGAAGCTTATTTTGTTCAGTTTGAACAAAAGCACACCAATAACATTAAAGTTGAGAATACTTGTGAAAACCATCAGAACCACTCTAGAGTCAATATCGCATCAGATATAGCAGAAACTCTTGTAGAAATACGTCAAGCCATTCGTGCAAAAAACTATAAAGATCAACTCATAGGGTTATATTCCAGAGAACTGTCTCCTGCCTTAGAGCGTTTGTTGCTGTGGACCATCCTACGTTCCAAATTAACAGAGACTCAATTAAACTGCTTAAATCAAATTATCCAACAACAGAAACGATTTGAGCGCAAGCTTATACGTGCAGATTTTCAACCTATTAAGCAAAGCTCTCTAAATACCATGTTTTCACAGTTTGCCATCGATTGGCTGATGGCAACGCAAGACAAAGACATTTCATCATTTTCAAATGCCGATTTTGAAGATATGTATGGAGAAATGCTTTTATTAAAGAAAGAAACAACTAGAGAGACTTTACAAAAACGTCTACAGGAGTTTCATCACAAACAGACATTATTTTTTAACGCGCCCACTGTGGATCTGGATAGTTTAATCCAAGTAAAAATCTGCAGAACCGCATTGATCTCGCCCCATATTTTTTACCACATGCTAGAGCAGCTCGAAAATACTCAAGATATTTCGATTCAGGATAAAAATATATTTAAACTGATTTTTATTCTGGGGTTCAGAGTCGGACTACGGATCAATGAAACATTGAATATCTTCGTACGTGATCTATTTATTAGTGAAGATGCTGTGATACTCACCATTCGCAACAATCGCAATAAAAATCAAAAAAGCTACTCAGCTTACCGCAAGATTCCCCTGCATCATCTACTTAAAGCCGACGAATTACATGCATTTAAAACATATAGTCAGAATAGAAAACGTCTGCTAAAAGAACAAGGAAAATCAGTTGCACAACCGCTATTTTTAAAACAGTCCTTAGAAGAAACTCATGAAAATGAAGTGAATTCCCTATTGAAACAATTGATCCAGCCAGTTTTTGGAGAACACAATTTTACTTACCATAGTCTGCGCCATTCTGCATTTAATCATCTTTACCTGATTTTAAAAAACTCAACACTTGCAGATGCATTTACTGACTATAGCCCACATGAGCAATTACGTATCCGTTATGCATTGTTGCGAAACAGAAATACTCAGCAAACCTGGTATGCACTTTCTCATTTTGCCGGGCACCTAACGCCTGAAACCACTTGTTCAAGCTATCTGCATTTAATGCATCTAGCAATTAGCTACCAGCTGAATCAAATGCACAGCCCGCTTCCTAAAGAAGCCTATTTTAATATTCTGAAACATGATGATGCTATTAAATATCCTGTTCAGCAACGGGCGATCAAACAGTTTTTATTTGATCAACTCACTAAAGACCGTTACAGGCAACATGATCATCAATATCAACCAGAACAACAGAAATCGCCTGATTCACTGATGCTAGGAGCTCATGACTCAGAGATGACTTTTGAATTATTGCATCACATTCTTGCAGTAGAAAAAGAACAAGACCTTATGTTACCTAAAGCCATTCCTTTGCAAATCGCGCAAAAATTACGTGCTAGAGCCCAGCATTTGAAAACCTCCTGTGTAAACCAAAAAAAATCATCGAGGTTATTTACCACAGATTTTTTAAGGAAAACTCCGAATGCATTGGTCACCATGTTGCCAACCAATCAGGAGGAAAAAAAGGTCATTCAACATGTTCAGGAGCGTTATGCAAATGTACAAAGTAAATACAAAAAACAGCTTCATACGATCTACTCAATTTATCTTGAAAAAGTTCAGCCCAATTCAGCCCAGTTAATTTTTGAACTGAATGAAAAACGGCAACTGAAGAAACTTCTTTCTTTTATTCATAGCTTATTTCCCAAGAAATATCTTCATCTAGAACTCTCTCAGCAGAGCAAGATAGAGCTCAAAAAGACATTACAGGATTTAACATTACGGGCAGAAAATTTTAGCCTGAATGAGGAGGAAGAGCGAATCAAGTTCTCTTTCAAGTATAAAGATGCAAAAGCACTTGGGGTATTCAAACTACTGATGTATCTAATGATCGTTTCTCATCTTTAATGCAAATTATTGGATAAGTTTACCACGCATTCTTATTCGTGGTTTACCAGTCATTCCTGTAATGATTTAATATAGACTTCCAACCATGAGTGGTAAAATTAATCATCTTAAAGAGTAATAACTGTTTGTCCCACTAGCCAAATAATGTCTGTCCAAGTTAGCACAAAATTTAATGATCATTTAAACAAGAATTTGCAGTATTGGTTTACAATTCGAAGTGAATAAAAAAGTATAAATTGCCGCAGTAGGATGAAATTGAAGAAATATTTTCAGAATATGATGAATAAATTGTGAATCGGTACTGAATTAAGGTAACAGGCAAGGCAAAGCGCTGCCCATCGACCTCATTGCTCCAGACCACTTGTGTCAGATATTCCACATTGAACTGATAGCAAATCCAGGTTTCTCGCTACATCACGCGAAACTAATTGAACTTAAAGCAAGTTGTTAGACTCGTAAATGTCTAATTAGACTTCTTTAGTCTAATTAAATCTAATCAGGCCAATTAAGCACCTTCCTTACATCAAATGGTTTATTTATATAAATCCATTATTTTGTGGTTTAATATACATATATACATATAAGACCCAATATTATGGATTTAAACTTCAAAAAACCTGAAGAGATTGTTACTTTATTATGTGAAAGGCTTCGCAAAGAACGACTTTATCTGGAAATGACTCAGGCAGACGTCGCTACACGTGCTGGTATTAGCGTGAATACAGTATCTAATCTGGAAGCTGGTCGAAATGTTTCATTTGAAAATTTAGTACGCGTTGCCATGGTATTGGGCCGATTAAAAGAATTAGAGGAACTCTTCAAACCTCATTTAAACAGTGTAAATGACATTCTCCGCTATGAGAGCAATACGGCTCGCCAACGTATCAAAAGGAAATAAGTCCATGCTCAAAAAACTTAATGTTTACTACAATGGATGGGGTGAATATTGGCTTTGGGGTACACTGGTCTCCTCAACCGCAATCACAGGTCGGCCATTAATTGCCTTTGAATACAGTGCAGAAGCGATCAGTAAAGGTTTAGAACTTTCCTCTTACCTACTTCCATTAAAAGGTGACTCATTAAGAACGAACTTTCCTACACATCAAATGGGATTGCCAGGTCCTATATATGATGCCTTGCCCGATGGTTGGGGCATGCTTCTTATGGATCGCTTATTTAAAAAAAATGGACTCAATCCAGCACGGATTGGGCCATTAGAAAGACTCACGTATATTAATACACATGCAATGGGGGCATTATCCTTTGAACCTTCAGCACCTGAGTTAGCATTAACTGAAAATATTCCACTGATTAAACTCGCTCAAGAAGTTCAGGAAGTTCTCAAAGGAGAAGGTGCAGAATTTTTACAGCACTTATTAATTATGGGTGGATCTCCACAAGGTGCAAGGCCAAAAGCGCTCGTCTATCGTGATCCTGTCACCAACGAATTCTCAACAGTTAGCTCATATCAACATGAAGCCTGGCTGATCAAATTTCCAGCTCAGCAAGAGCATCCTGAAGTTTGTGCAATTGAAGCTGTTTATGCAGAATGTTTACGTCATTGTGATATTGACACCCCTGACACTCAATATTTTACTCTTCCGAATGGATTAACCGCATTTGCATCAAAAAGATTTGACCGCCATGATGGTATGCGTGTCCCTATGCAAAGTTTAGCTGCCTTCACCGGAGCTGATTTTAAATCACCGGGGAGTTTAGACTACAGTAATTTTCTTCGCGCTGCACACTTTTGCACCAATGATGTTCGCGAAAAAGCAATTGCATTCAAGCGAGCTGTTTTCAATGTAGTCTTCAATAATCGAGATGATCATTGCAAAAACTTTTCATTTCTGATGTCCCAAAATGGGCAATGGAAACTCTCCCCTGCCTATGATGTTACTTTCTGTGAAGGGCCAGGTGGATATCATCAAATGGATATCATGGGTGAGGCACTGGATATTCCTCGACAAGCTCTTGTAAAACTTGGTACTCAGGAAGCGGAACTTTGTGTCCAAGAAGTCGATGAAATTATTGGCTCGATTTGTAAGGTTGCAATCCGATTCAGCAATATCGCTCATAATCTATTACCTGGACAAATTCAAACAGAGACTCTCCAGATGATCCAAAATAGGATTGAGCATAATATTCATTTATTGAATTGAATATAAAAAATTTTCATGAGGATCAACAATCATTATATTAAATTATATAAAGTTGTTGTTTCTCATGAAAATTCGCACCAAAATACAGGTGACTTTTATAGACTAAAATTTCCAATATGAAGTGACCAAAATACCCTTAAATGATCTAAATTGCTAAAAATTTCACCCCACTAAAAACCACACACAATCAATTAAATCATATACTTATAGTTAACATCATTTAATGGCATAAATCTCGGTGACCTTGCCAAGGTTGGGGTTTCAGGATTAACTTGTTTACCTGTCAGCTCTTTAATTTTTACGACCAAATCAATGGCATCAATACTGTCGACATCGAGGTCTGAAGCTAGGTTTGATTCTAACTGCACATCTTCAGGTGCAATTTCAAACAGCTCTTCCATCCACTCACGTAATTTTTCTAACACGGTTTCTTGTGCAAGCATAGCAACCTCTTATGCTGTTTTCTGTGCTTCAACCAAAGCCACTAAGCTTTGAATTGATTTAAAATGTTCTTTGGTTTCTGCGGACTCTGCATTTAGATGAATGCCATAGCGCTTTTTCAATGCCAAACCCAGTTCTAAAGCATCAATCGAGTCCAAACCCAGACCTTCACCAAACAAAGGCGCGTCTGTATCAATATCTTCAATATGGATGTCTTCAAGGGCGAGGACATCAATAATCATTTGCTTTAATTCATCAGCAAGATTGCTCATTTAGGGATAACTCTTGGTTAAAAAACCACTGTAATTGTTGATTTAATTGACGCACATTTTTGGGATTGACCGCTACATCATCCAATACGTCTTCCACTCGGATCGCATCCAACACTTTCACATGGATATGAAAAGGCTGTTCTGGAATGTGATACCACTTTTCATTTTTAGTCAGGGTCGATGGCGTGCAGCTAATCAGCACAGGGCGAATCGGCACACCAGCACGCAAAGCAATATTGGCCGCACCACGCTGAAAATCATTCAGTTGCTCACCTTTTGCTGTCCGCGTCCCTTCAGGAAAGATCAACAAGGACGCCGCATGATCCTGCTGTAATTTGTGTACGCAGTCCTGAATAAATTGTTCGGAACCTGCATTTAAAATATAGCCTGCGCTTTGTACAGGGCCTTTGGTAAATGGATTTGACCACAGCGCCTGCTTGACCACGCAGTTTGCTTGTTCCATTAAACCAATTAAAACCACCACGTCAATCAGTGTCGGATGATTGGCAATGACCAACTCTTGTTGACTGTTTTGTAATTTCTCTAAACCTTCAACCGTATAGGTCATAATGCCCAGTTTCACCATCATTTCGGTGAAACCTTTAAAACTGTGCTTAATCACCTTTTGAGTGCGCTGCTTGCGAAGCTCAAGGTCTGCTGAGCTCAGCTTGACCAGCGGCGCAACCAAACCACCAATCGCCACACCGCCCAAGCCAAAGCTGGCAAAGCTAAATCCTGTCGCCCCAACGCGCCAAACATAGTTGGCTTGTTGCTTGATCCGATTTAATTTCAGCATTTCGTCCACGCTTCTGATTCAGTTTGCTCAGGATTAGTCCAAAACGTATTAAATGCTAAAGCCTGCTGATAGGCTGGCGTTGCATCCGTATGCTTTGGCGTCAACATCAAGTTGGCAGGCGCTAATGAAATCATCGCTGCCATCGCAAAAGCAGCAAATGGCTGATGCTCGGCATAAATGTCTGGCAAGGCTTCATCATAATACACCAGCAAAACCTGACGAGCTTCTGGCCTTGTTTTTAGCCACGCATAGGCTTCAATCAGTCCATCATTCCACGAACCCGCCAAACTGGTCGCAGGTGTCGCATCCTGACATAAAATAGAATATAAACCTGAAATAGCATTATGCACCGACGTTGAAAATTGAGTCGGTGAAGGGGTTTGCTCGCTTAACACATCTGCCAAAATATTCAGGGTTTTTGCTTCATCGCCATATTGCGACACCCAAACAATATAATCGGCATGCTGGGTGGCTAAAGTCTGCATTGCGCTATTCAAAGCCAGCTTTGCCAAACGCGATAAGCGTCGGCGTTGCATCGCAGGAATGCGCTCTATAGCTGATAATTCTTGATCAACCAAGCTCATATTCAAGCGGGATACGTGGAGTTGCATCATCATGATCAGTGTTTAAAAGTTGATAAATTATCAGGCGCGCAATTATAGCACTGAGCCACATTTTTCACAAAAAATAACAAGCGCTGATAGGTTCAAAAAAGGAGGATGCAGCAACACTGCCCCCCTCCTTAAAACAAGAGCAACTAGATATAATATTGCGTTCTTTTCTTGGCAAATTTATCCAGTTGTTTTAAAAAGCCTTCGAAATAATCCTTCTCTTTTTCCTCAGTACGATAGCCTGCATAGAGAGTCCGACGTAAACCTTCAGGCGCTACGCAGTCCAAACGCCGCGAAGTCACCCAACCCTTCTGTTCATATTCGTTCACCACCCAATCGGGTAATGCCCCTATGCCACGCCCACTGGCTACCAGCTGAATCAGCATTTGGGTGAGGTCGGTGGTGCGGATCTGTTTCGGCAGGATATTGGCCGGAATAAAGAGACGCGACATAATATCTAAACGGTGCTTATCCACTGGATAGGTCACCAAGGTTTCTTCTGCAAGTTCTTGCACGGTAATATCTTTGGCACGAACCAAAGGATGGGTATTGGATAAAACCAAACGCGATTCATACTCAAAAATCGGGAAATACTCTACCCCTTTTAATGCAATCGGGTCGGCCGTAATCAATAAATCAAATTCACCTGTCTGCAATAACTCATGCGGATTGGCCTCAAAACCTGAAGCGAAGTCCAGATCAACATCGGGATACTGTTGGCGATATTGATTTAACAACGGCATTAACCAATCGAAACAGCTATGACACTCTGAGGAAAAAGTAATACGTCCAGTTTGACCATGCACAATACGGGTGATGTCGCTTTGTGCAATTTGTACCTGCGGCAATACTTCATCAGCCAGTTTTAATAAACGCTGTCCCACATTAGAAAAGCTAACGGGACGGCTACGACGGTTCACCACTTCAACCCCAAACCACTGGTCTAACTCACGCAACTGGTGCGACAAAGCTGAAGGCGTTAAGCATAGGTCTCCTGCAGCAGCCACCAATGAGCCATGCTCTCTTAAAGCGGTTAAGGTTTTTAAATGGCGGAGTTCTAACATCTGGCGCGGCCCAATTTTTAATCTGGATGAATACGGTATAGCTTAACCGATAAAAGCCACATTGAATTATTTTTTCTCACTTTAATTTAGACTTAATTAGTTTATTTCATTTTAATATCTATGACCTGCAACGAAAATACTTGCCCCATTTACAGAGAGTGAAAAATTTAAACATTCAAATTCATAATCTTCATGATCCATGCATCAGTACCAATGGAAGTAAGGCTTTGTTTTATAACTGTAGGTGCCTTTCAAAGCTATCTCTTGGTCATGCCTAGGTTAAAGCGTGATTCCTTCAGTTTTTAAGAGATACAAAGACCGAATCCAGCCCACCAACCGTCCTATTTAACTCGTGGCTATGCATCGAACGCTCGTGATCTATCGACTTTGATATAGTGAAATCATTTAACAGTAAGCAGCATGCTCTTGTACCTGAGTTAAATTCAGCTCAAATATTGAGAACTGATGATTCTGATCTTCTATCCAAATTGAGCAGGTTAAAGCGCTTAAAAAACATAAAGCACTGGCGAGTAAACTTCTCATAATCCTAGTCTTCGGGCTTTTTTATGTTCCACGTGAAGCATTTTGTAAACATCGAGTCAAAGTCACTTGTCTCTCAAACTGGTGCGATGCCAAATAGAACATGTAAAAACAAAAAAGCTTCCGACTAGGAAGCTTTTTTTAAATCTTAGATTTAACTATCAATGGTGAGCTTTAAAATTTCAGCTTTGGTATAACCCCGTTCTTTTAAAAGATGTTGAATGGCTTTTTTCTCATCTTGATCTTCAAGGAATTTACAGCGTTGGATCAAACGCATATCGGTCTCATACTGAAAGTTATGACGACACTCCAATTCCTTATTGGAAGGCGTAGTAAAAAAATGAAGCACAGCTAGATACTCTCTTTCTTGCTGTTGAAGTGGCCCGCCTTCAACGAATACCTATCTAACACAACTGTTAAACACCCTTTGTGTAAATGATGACGAATCTCGCTCCATTATGCAAGTTTGGGCCTCTCAAATGTTCTCTCTCTACTCATCTTCAGCGCTCAATACAGGTCTTAATCATCGGCCAAAGTCGATTTTAATCATGAAAATTCATCAGCTCATCCTGAGAATTCTTCATCCAATCGCCGCTAATCCGCTCGTTAGACGTTTTAAACTGTCAGGTTTAAATAGATAAAAATCATTCAATATGTCGAAGCTCGAACGTCAGAAACTTAGCCTCCCCACAGGTCATGACAAACTGCTCTTGCATTCCTGCTGTGCACCTTGCTCAGGTGAAGTCATGGAAACCCTGATTGAATCAGGTATCGATTTTTCCATCTTTTTCTATAACCCCAACATTCACCCTGTAAAGGAATATCTGATTCGCAAAGAAGAAAATATTCGCTTTGCAGAAAAACATCATATTCCATTTATTGACTGTGATTACGACACAGACAACTGGTTTGCACGTGCCAAAGGTATGGAAAATGAACCAGAGAAAGGCATTCGTTGCACCATGTGTTTTGATATGCGTTTTGAACGTACAGCATTATATGCAGCAGAACATGGCTTTAGCCTAATCAGCAGCTCTCTCGGTATTTCCCGTTGGAAGAATATGCAACAGATCAATGAGTGCGGCCACCGTTCTGCTTCACATTATGCAGGCATTCACTACTGGGACTATAACTGGCGCAAGCATGGCGGTGCGGTACGCATGCTGGACATCAGCAAACGTGAAGAATTTTATCAACAAGAGTACTGTGGCTGCGTGTATTCACTGCGGGATAGCAACCGCTGGCGCATGAGCCAAGGCCGCGAACGGATCAAACTCGGACAAAAGTTCTATTCCAATGCCATGGATCAGGACAGCTGATTTTAGCCCGCAGCCTCCACATACCAATTTTTCCAAGAGCTGGTTCCACGCACCGCAATCGACACGGTCGGAATCAGCTTTTCTTTTAATATCTTGGTTTGTCCAACGGCTTTGGCTAAGCGTGCTTTGACTGAATGAATGCATTCACGATCACCAAATTCACAACGGTCTAAGCTGGTTCCACCACAGGGCCCATTGGCCAAGCCTTTGGGGCAAGTTTCTGGGCAAATATACAGAGTCTCGCCTAAACGGCATTGACCGCAACTTTCACAGCCCACCACCGCATGCTTACTCAAATGTTCTGTTTTCAGTAACGCTTGTTTGGCACGCGAGCGATCCCAAACATTAAAATTAAAAATAAACCGCCCCATTCCTTTGGCCAATTTAGATTCAAATAAAGCATCATGCATCAGATGCAGATGTTGGTATTTAATAATCTGACTTGAGGTCGCACGCCGTGAATAATAAGTCAGCTTCGGATGAAACTCTGTACCGGTTTGCACCTGCCAAAGCGAATTCCAAAGTCGTTCACACTCAGCAAAACTCAAGTGCCGATATTCTTCAATATAGCTTTCCAGTAAGCTTTGTTCTTCAGGCTGATGGCAAGCCGATAAATGCACCCCCGCAAAACCCAAATGTCGACACATTAGAATCTGTAATGCGCAGCGCACATAAACGCGATCACTTAAACCCTGTTCTTTTTCCTGTTGCAACACCTGCAACATATGCGGGGTGATCACAATGCCAGCCACTTTATGTTTCAGCATAAACTTGGCCCGTGCCAAGGTCAGTGGCATGACGCAAGCTAAAATTTTCAGCGCATACTGATGCCGCGCTAAAAATGCATGTGCATCTTGTAAAGCAGTCATGTCATAGCCCAATTGGGTAATCACATAATCGGCCCCTGCTTTCATTTTTTTATGCAGTTTTAAATATTGCGCCTCTTTTTCCGCTTCAGCATATTTAAACGGATTAAACGCGACACCAATATGAAAACTGCCTTGGCGTTTGGCTTCCATGACAGCATTCACAGACTCCAAATAACGTGTCCGCGGTTCTAGGTCGTGGCTATGGCGGTGCTGTTTTAATTTATCACCCGTTAAGAGCAACAAGTTCTTTTGACCCTGTGTTTTTGCATCTTGCAAAAACTGCTCAAAGTCTTGTATATCACGTGCCTTCCCCGAAAAGTGAATGACTTTCTCAATCTCTTGCGGATACTGTTTGGCGACTTGCAAAGGCGCTTCATCGTCATCCGCATGCACTCGATCAGCCAGAGTCATAGCCGCAGGAAAGCCTACAAATTCAGTTTTGACAGACCACTGGGCTTGGTGTGCGCTTAAGTATTCAACCAATACGCAAAATTGTTGCTGTGCAAAATATTGAGCAAGTAAGGACATCACAGGAGAAATAATCCAGAGGATTAAAAAAGAAGAATTATAGTACAAATCAAAAATAGATGATGAGTCATCAGGTTATTCGTTATGACATATTCAATATTTTTTTGACTCGTCCTCTACCTGATGAGTGAGCACAAATATCCACCCCGATCTGATTCATCAGTTGCAGCACCCTGCTCAAAATGAACCTGATGGTCAATTTCAAAAAAAGAAGGTACTCTAACGCTCAACCACACGCCGCCAATAGCGCAACATTTTTCTCGACTACCTATTCACTAAGCCGATTGATCTATTTTCGATAAAATTATTCTTTTTTATGCTTTTCAATTGCTTAAAGACTAGGCACATTTCAGCTTTTTAAAATAAAGGCATCTTTTCAAGCTGGGACTGACTGTGTATAACAATGGACGACTCAAGGAAATGATTCGCACATAGGCAAAAGCCTGAAAAAAGCTTAAACTATGTGCCAATGAAAACAAATGATATGTCGTCCATGGCGACAACGATGAAGGTGAAGGTTGATGCCGCTCAATACCGTTGAAGAGCTAGTTGCAGATATCCGTGCAGGTAAAATGGTCATCCTGATGGATGACGAAGATCGTGAAAATGAAGGTGATTTAGTTATCGCAGCGACCCATGTTCGCGCAGAAGACATCAACTTTATGATCACCCACGCACGTGGTTTGGTGTGCTTAACGCTCAGCCGTGATCGCTGTAAACAATTGAATCTTCCATTGATGGTCGATGCCAATGGCGCACAACATGGCACCAACTTCACGCTCTCCATTGAAGCGGCAGAAGGTATTTCTACAGGGATTTCACCTGCAGAACGTGCGCATACTATTCAAACGGCAGTAGCGGCACATGCAAAACCATCAGATATCGTTCAACCAGGACATATTTTCCCATTGATGGCGCAGCCTGGTGGAGTTCTACACCGCGCAGGTCATACCGAAGCAGGTTGTGATTTATCTCGCCTAGCGGGTCTAGAGCCTGCATCGGTCATCTGTGAAATCATCAATGAAGATGGCACGATGGCGCGCCGTGCCGATCTTGAAATTTTTGCTGAAAAGCATGGTTTAAAAATTGGCACTATCGCGGATCTGATTCACTATCGTATGACCAACGAGCAAACAGTTGAACGGATTGATCAGCAAAGCATTGATACCGAATATGGCACGTTTGACTTATATCGTTACCGCGAATTAGGTAATCCAGATATTCACTTGGCTTTGGTGAAAGGTGAACCGAAAGAAGGGGTAACCACCGTTCGTGTCCATGGTTTCAACCCTGTTCGCGACCTGCTCAAGCTCAACAAAAAAGACGGTGAGCCAGCATGGAATCTCGACAAAGCCCTGCAAGAAATCGCAAGCAGCGATCGTGGTGTTTTAGTCTGGATTGGGCAGCGTCATTTACAAGACTTAGGCCCAGCCCTAGACAGCCTTACAGCACCAAAACCAACCAAATCCAATGCTGCTTTATCTCAGCAGTACCAAACCATTGGGGTTGGCGCCCAAATTTTACGTGATTTAGGCGTAGAAAAGATGAAGCTTTTGAGCTCACCTTTACGCTTTAATGCACTCTCTGGGTTTAATTTAGAAGTGGTGGAATATATCACCGCACATCAAACAACTTAAAAAATCATCGAGGTTGCTATGGCAATTCGCCGTATTGAAGGTATGTTACATCTCGCTAGCGAAGGCCGTTATGCGATTTTAGTGGGTCGTTTTAATAGTTTTGTTGTCGAACATCTATTAGAAGGTGCAATTGATACATTGAAACGTCATGGTGTATCAGAGGATAATATCACTGTTGTTCATGCACCAGGCGCGTGGGAACTTCCTGTCGTGGCTAAAAAATTAGTGGCGTCTGAACGCTTCGATGCCATCATTGCACTGGGTGCTGTGATTCGTGGTAGCACACCGCACTTCGACTTTGTTGCAGGTGAATGTGCCAAAGGTTTAGGCGTGGTTGGCCTAGAATCTGGTCTTCCAGTGATTAATGGTGTATTGACTACGGATAGTATTGAACAAGCGATTGAACGCTCGGGTACAAAAGCAGGTAATAAAGGCGGCGAAGCTGCTCTTACTGCAATTGAAATGGTTAACTTGTTAAAGGCTATTTAACGCTATGTCGCAAACATTGCAAGCAACTTATGCAGCAAAACGTAAAGCACGTCGCTTTGCTGTACAAGGAATTTACGAATGGCAAATGAGCCACAATCCAGTCCATGAGATCGAAGCACGTACGCGTGTGGAAAATGCCATGCACAAAGTGGATCTGAGCTATTATCATGAATTGTTAACCCAAGTGGTTGCCAATCATGAAGCATTGGATGCGCTCTTAATCCCTGTGCTTGATCGCGAAGTTTCTGCGCTTGACGGCGTGGAACTAGCAACCCTTCGTTTAGGCGCATATGAACTCAAGGAACACCTTGAAGTCCCATATCGCGTGGTTTTAGACGAAGCGATCGAGCTTGCTAAACATTTTGGCGGTGCCGACAGCCATAAATACATCAATGGTGTATTAGATCGTTTAGCAACAACTTTACGTGCAGCAGAAAAGCAACAAGCGAACTCACAGTAGTAGATTTGTTGTATGGCTGAGTTTTCGATCATTGATAGCTATTTTAATCGTCAGAGTCCTCATTCTGTCGATTTAGGCGTCGGTGACGACTCAGCCTTGCTCACCCCACCACCGCAGCAACAATTGGTCATTTGTGCCGATACCTTGGTTGCTGGACGTCACTTCCCGCTTGATACCAGCCCACATGCGATTGGCTGGAAATCTGTCGCAGTCAATTTATCTGATATCGCCGCAATGGGCGCGAAACCTCAGAGTATTTTATTGGCCTTGAGCTTACCCCAAATTGATCATGACTGGCTCAAAGGCTTTAGTCAGGGTTTATATGATTGCTGTGATCAATTTGGAGTGAGTTTAATTGGTGGAGACACCACCCAAAGCCCACATCTCACCATTTCCGTGACTGCACTGGGCTGGGTCGATATCGGTCAAGCCGTCACCCGTTCTGCCGCTCAAGTGGGTGATTTGATTTGTGTCAGTGGTACTGTCGGCGATGCTGCTTTTGCCCTGCAGCACTTAGGCCACCCTCTCCAACACCGTTTGGACTACCCTACCCCACGCTGCGAACTGGGGCAAGCACTCAAAGGCTTAGCGCACAGTATGATTGATGTGTCGGATGGCTTAGCACAAGATCTCGGTCATATTTTAAAAGCATCCCATGTGGGCGCGACCCTACAGCTTGATCAATTGCCCATCAATACCACGCTACAAGATTTAACACGAGAACAACAATGGCAATATGCTTTGGCGGGTGGCGATGACTATGAATTATGCTTTACAATAAGTCCGCAGAATTATGAAAAACTTTTGCAACAACAAAACCATAGCAGCATCAGTGTCATTGGAAAAATTGATGCCGAAAGTGGTCTGCGTTTTCAACAAAATGGCTTAGACCATTCCTTGCAATTTAATGGATATCAACACTTTGCATAAGCCCCCTATCCTCTTTCGTCAGATGTCTTTGTATGACCGTTTCATCGTATTCTGTGGTGTAGGGTTTGGCTCAGGGCTAGCACCCAAAGCACCAGGAACGTTTGGTTCTGCATTCGCACTGCTGTTCGTCCCGATTTGGCTTGCAATTGGCTTATCGAACACCATTATTGCCATCATCCTCATGTCTCTGATTGGCATTTATATCTGTGGGCATACTGCCAAAGTGATGGGCGTACATGATGATGGGCGTATTGTATGGGATGAGTTTGCTGGTCAGTCCATCACCTTTTTGCCTGTCCTGTATTTAGGGCAAATGAATTGGCTCTGGCTGCTGCTAGGTTTTATTTTATTTCGTATTTTTGATGTGTGGAAACCGTGGCCGATTCGTGTCATTGACCAAAAAGTCGAAGGTGGTTTTGGCATTATGCTCGACGACCTAATTGCAGGACTATGGGCTGCACTTTGTATTTGGATTTATTTTTATTTCACTGTGGCTTAGGCCATTTTTAGGATTACAACATGTCAACGACTGTTATTATTCTTGCTGCAGGTAAAGGAACACGTATGCGTTCTTCTTTACCCAAAGTACTACAACCACTTGCAGGACGTCCTTTACTTGGTCATGTCATCGACACTGCAAAAAAATTAAATGCAGCCAATATTATTACAATTTATGGGCACGGCGGAGCACGAGTTCAAGAAACGTTTACTCATGAAAAGATTGAATGGGTGGAACAAGCAGAGCAACTCGGAACTGGCCATGCGGTGCAAATGACACTCCCTGTCCTTCCACAGGAAGGCAGCTCACTGATTTTATCAGGCGATGTACCTTGCATCTCTCAAAACACGCTACAAAAATTACTCAATGCAACTGCCGAGACAGGCATTGGTCTAGTGACTTTAACTTTAGCCGATGCAACAGGTTATGGGCGTATAGTGCGTGAGAATGGTCAGATTCAGGCGATTGTTGAACATAAAGATGCAACCACAGAGCAGCATCAGATTAAAGAAATTAATACCGGTATTTACTGTGTCAGTAATGCCAAATTGCACGAATGGTTACCTAAACTCAGCAATAACAATGCGCAAGGTGAATATTACCTGACTGATATTGTAGCAATGGCCTTAGCTGATGGGATGCAAGTCGCATCGGTGGAGCCTGAACAAGCCTTCGAAGTTGAAGGAGTGAATGATCGTATTCAGCTCGCCGCATTAGAACGCCAATTCCAAACCGATCAAGCCAAAAAGCTCATGCAGCAAGGTGTGCATTTAATTGATCCTAGTCGCTTTGACCTTCGTGGAAATTTAACCGTTGGGCAAGACGTACGCATCGACATCAATGTGATTATTGAAGGCGAATGTGAATTCGGCGACCATGTAGAAATTGGTGCAGGCTGTATCATCAAAAACACCAAGATCGCAGCAGGTACAAAAGTTCAGCCGTATAGCATCTTTGATAATGCTATGGTCGGCGAAGATGCGCAGATTGGTCCTTTTGCTCGTTTACGACCAGGTGCAAAACTGGCTGCTGAAGTGCATATTGGTAACTTCGTTGAAGTCAAAAACACCAGCGTTGGCTTCGGTTCAAAAGCCAACCACTTTACCTATTTAGGTGATGCTGAAATTGGTGCAGGCTCGAACATTGGTGCTGGGACTATTACCTGTAATTATGATGGTGCAAATAAATTTAAAACCATCATTGGTGATGCTGCATTTATTGGTTCCAACAGCTCATTGGTTGCACCTGTCACGATTGGCAATGGGGCAACCATCGGCGCAGGTTCAACCATTACCCGTGATGTTGCAGAGAATAGCTTAGCGGTAGAACGCTCTAAGCAAGTTGAAAAAGAAAACTATCAACGTCCACAAAAGATGAAGAAATAAGAGGATTAAATTATGTGCGGTATTGTCGGTGGCGTTGCAGAACGTAGTATTACCAATATTTTAATTGAAGGTTTAAAGCGTCTTGAATATCGTGGCTATGACTCTGCGGGTTTAGCGCTGGTCAATCAAGGCCAAGTTTTACGCGAAAGACGTGTCGGTAAAGTATCCAATCTAGAAGAAGCCGTTAATCAATCGGGTATTCTCGGTTCTCTAGGTATTGCACATACACGTTGGGCAACCCATGGCAAACCCACTGAAGATAATGCCCATCCGCACATTTCAGGCGATGTTGCTGTAGTCCATAACGGTATTATTGAAAACTATCAAGAACTTAAAGATGATCTTGAAGCTTTAGGCTATGTATTTACCTCACAGACCGATACCGAAGTGGTCGCTCACTTAGTGAAGGATGCTTTAAAGTCAACTCCAAGCTTGCTGGAAGCTGTGCAACAAGTCGTGCCTCAACTTAAGGGGGCTTATGCACTAGGTATCGTACATACCGACCATCCCAATGAACTGATTACCGTGCGTGAAGGTTCACCTTTGGTCATTGGAGTCGGTATTGGCGAAAACTTTATAAGTTCAGATCAATTGGCTTTACTGCCTATTACCAATCGTTTTATTTACCTTGAAGAAGGTGATATTGCTCGTTTAACCCGCAATAGCATTGAAGTTTTTGTCGCTGGTCAACGGGTCGAGCGCCCAATCAAAGAATTAGATGCTGCCGTCAGCAATGCATCTAAAGGTGAATATAAGCACTACATGCTCAAAGAAATTTATGAGCAACCTGAAGCAATTCAACAAACCATTTCTCAAGCCCTAGATGGCAATGCACTGCGTGAAGACTTTCTTGCCAATGCAGTTGCTGATTTCCAAAAAATTCAGCAAATCCAAATCATTGCCTGTGGGACCAGCTACCATGCGGGGATGATTGCCAAATATTGGTTTGAACAACTGATTGATCTACCGTGCCAAGTAGAAATTGCGAGCGAATTCCGCTATCGCAGCCCTGTCATTGTCAATCACACGCTTTATGTTTGCATTTCACAGTCTGGTGAAACCGCTGATACTTTAGCCGCACTGCGTGATACCCAAAAGCGTGCTGCAGCAAAAGGTGCTGACATCACCACCATGACTATTTGTAATGTCGCAACATCGTCTATGGTACGTGAGACCAATCATAGTTTGCTTACACTGGCGGGTCCTGAGATTGGTGTAGCATCAACCAAGGCGTTTACCACGCAGCTTGCAGCACTCATGTTATTGGTCCTCAAAATCGGTACAGTTAAGAAGAGCATTTCTGTACAGCATGTGGCTGAGATTACGGCTGAACTTTGGCATACCCCTAAAGTGATTTTAGATACCTTACGTAATGACCCTGAAATTTTACGTTTATCTGAACTTTTCGTAGAGAAGCAGCACTGCTTATTCTTAGGTCGTGGCACGAATTTCCCGATCGCACTCGAAGGGGCATTGAAACTCAAAGAGATTTCATATATCCATGCTGAAGGCTATGCCGCAGGTGAACTTAAACATGGTCCGCTCGCTTTAGTCGACAATGACATGCCTGTGGTCATTCTCGCACCGAAAGATGACATGCTCGATAAACTCAAATCGAATATGGAAGAGGTTCAAGCCCGTGGTGGTGAACTCTTTGTCTTTGCCGATGAAAATAGCGGCATTAAAGCCAAAGATCGTCAGCATGTAGTTTATGTACCAAGCATTAGCCCAATATTGGCTCCAATTGTTTATAGCGTGCCTGTACAACTGTTGTCTTATCATGTTGCGGTTCTTCGTGGTACGGATGTCGACCAACCTCGAAACCTCGCTAAATCGGTTACTGTAGAATAATTATTTAAATAAAGGCTGGGAATTTTGTGCTCGTATAATTAAGTTTGTATCAAATAATTAAGTTTAGATTTAATTATTTTAGTTTGTACATTAATGAAATGAACAAACAAAACCCTACCCTGTAGACCCAGTGATTCTTCACCAAGTCTACAGGGTTTTTAATATAATTAAACTCAAATTAGCATCACACCAGAAATATAAAATTATTACCAATATATTCAATAATATAAATATGTAAAAATCCCACCCTAGATTCAAAAAGCATTCCTTTTTGACCTCACCTTGAAAACATTTCATTTTATTTAAAGTATGCTTCGCCTTTCTGCGCAAGAATTCGCATTTTAAAGCGGAAGAATCTTATACAAACTTAATTTCATCTAAAATTAAAGATAGTAAATATTAATACAAACTTAATTTTAAAACAAAAAAAACAACGAATAATATATATCAACAACTTAAGATAAAAAATAAAACAAACTTAATTAAATAACCATAATTAGACGCAGTATTTGGTCATAAAGCAAAATAAGGGATAAGGAACTATGTGCAAACTCTGAATAAGTCTATTAGCTATTCTTGTTACTAGCTAGCAGCCCACCTTATTTAAAATGAGGTATTTCATTCACTGGATATATTAATGTTAATGGATTTGATGTTAATGAGATAAAGCCAAACCGCTGATAAAAACTTCATAGCTTTTTGATCCTTAGCATGTATTACAACAAAATTAACACCAATAATTTGAGCAACTTTTGAAACTTGTTTAAGAGCATGTGCTAAAAGTACTTTTCCAACTCCTTGCCCCTGTGCAGCTTGATCAACGGCAAAGCGCTCCACAACCACACAAGGTAAGGGATAACGAGGTAATCGTTTAGTGAGAACAGCATCAACCCCATCAAATCCTATAGAGGTACTTGATAGACAATAAAACCCCCTCACCTGTGCATCATCATCAATAGCAACATAGGTTTTACTTGTTCCTGATTTCTGATGTTGGGATGCGTATTGTTTTATGAACTTATTTAAATCATCTTGCCCACAATTAAATGATTTTTTCTGATGATGGGCTTGTAAAACCTCAATTTTCATCCAATAAACTCATTAAATTTTTCATCTCATCATTTGCAGGGCGCGGATTTTCAAGCAAATTCATTAACATATCACGATCAGCATTATTTACTTTTAACTCGTGATTAGATTTAAGTAATTCTTTTGCTCGTTCAAATGAGGATTGGATCATAAAGGAACTCACACTAAGACCCAATAAATTCGCAGCTTGCTCAATTACAATCTTTGCATCTACGGTTGAACGAACATTGATTCGTTCTGTTGCTAAGTTAGCCATATTTTCCACCAATTTGTACATCATAATGATGTACAAATTTTAGCGGATTAAGATAGTACTTTAAGATCCAAATTTACATATTTTGTTCTAAAATATTTGGAATAGAAAATAAACATTTTACTATGAACCAGAATGAATGGTCGGGTTTGAGTATGAATATGCAGTTGGTTTACATAAGAATATGCAACGATGTTTACTAAGATGTAATTTGAATACTTTTGCCTATCATTAACGTTTTTTAAACTCATTAATTGAGTACTAAAATACCAGATTAATTATTAAGTTAATGAATTAAAAGAATAATTAAATAAAAAATTATAAAATTTTGTTTGTATATAAATATATTTAAGTTTGTATGTTTTTGCCAAATACAAAATTACCCCCATTCAGATATGATTAATTATCCACCAAAATCCACAGGTCTTCTGTATGGCAAAAATTATAAAAAACTATGAAGAACTAGTAACAGAAGGGTATGGCCAGGGCCATGGACGCGATTATAAACCTTGTAAAACTGTTCAAAACTTCAGTTCAATTGGTCGCTCTCACAGAGTACAAGGCCGTGTCAGTAAACGTCTTCATCACTTATTTTCTGATCTAGAGCTATCTACCTTTTTACTGCTTGACTGGAATCAGAACGTTACAGATATTCGCGAACATTATCCTTTGGATATCTATGATCTTAACTCCATCTGTTCTCGTTTCCGAATGAAAAAAGTATCGGTTGACTATATACCTTTTACCCTATCTTCAGATTTTTTAGTTGATTTTGGTAAGTTTTCTATAGCCCTTGACACTCTTTACAGCAAGGATCTGAATAAAGCTCATGTTATTGAGTCATTAGAAATTAAACGTCGTTACTGGGAAGAAGAGCACAATACGCCGTTCAAACTGATCACTGAAAAAGACATTCCTGCTACGGTACTAGAGAACATTAAATGGCTGTATGTAGAAAAAAATGACCTTGAAATAACAAATCACATGATTGATCAAGCAGTTTATTTTATGGAAGAAATTAGCCAGTACCCTCAAAGCTCATTAATCCAATTTTGTAAGCATTCTGACCAAACTCAAAAAATGGGTATCGGAGCGACGCTCGCATTGTTTAGAAAATTATTTGCACTGCGAATACTTCAATTTAATCTAGAAATTTCGTACTTGGAGCTTAAACTCTCTGATATTCATGCAAGTAATTTGCTCCAGAATGAGAATACAGTCCATGCAACTAATTAATTCAGTTTACATCTTGAATTCAACACAATACCGAATACTCAAATTCTTACCGCAGTATACGGTATGGATTGCGATTGATAATAAAAATGCTTTTCCTGAACTCATTTTGTCTAAGGAACTTCAAACTCTCTCAGATGATCAAAGCCTGATACCAGCGCAAGATCCTTATGAATACTTAAAACGATTAAACTTGAGTGAAGATTCTATTCAACTCAAAAAAAGAGGTGAAAACTTTTTAATTATTCAAGATTTAATTAATGATGAACAAGTTCTTATCAATACAAAAATCAGGACTGCAAAAATTAAAACTCTACATCTAGAGAAAGAAGTATCAATTAATAAAATTCTACGACTCCTAAGACGCTACTGGCAGCGTGGTCAAACTATAAATGCTTTGGTACCGGACTATGAAAACTCAGGTGGAAAAGGTCAAAAAAGAGCTATAGGTGATAAAAAAATTGGCAGACCACGCATCTATGAATCGAATGGAGGTAAGAATGTCACTGAACAGGTTGAATTATATTTTAAGAAAGCCATCGAAGAGTATTTAGTTCCTGTCAAAAAACAATCCATTAACGAAACTTATCTTCGGTTTAAAAGTGTATTTTCTAAGCACTTTCATCAAGTGCAAACCTCAGATATTCCAACCTATGCTCAATTCTATTATTTTTATAATACGCGATATAGAAATAAGAACAATTCCAAGGAAATTCTGACGAATCAGAAAACCCTGAAAGATCACAAACCTCTAACTTCAACAGCAACCAAGCAAGCAAATGGCCCTGGCGCACGTTATGAGATAGATTCAACGGTTGCTGATATTTACCTTGTATCATCACGAGATCCATCACAGATTATTGGCAGACCTACCGTCTATCTTGCTATCGATGTATTTAGCCGGATGATTACTGGGCTTTATGTTGGTATGGAAAACAGCTCATTTAACACAGCCATACAATGCCTCAGTGTCGCAATCCAAGATAAAGTGACATTCTGTCAGAGTTACGGCTTACAAATACAACCAGAGGACTGGCCGATTTATGGTTTACCTAGTGCCATACTTGCAGACCGTGGTGAACTAATTGGCTATCAAATTGAACTTCTTGAAAAAAACTTTTCTGTTCGTATTGAAAATGCGCCACCGTATCGAAGCGATGCCAAAGGTATTGTGGAGAGGGCTTTTGGAATCATTCAGTCACGCTTTAAATCCTACGAGAATATTGGTGTTGTTTCTGGATTCAAGGAAAAAAAGAAAGGCGGACATGATTATCGACTAGAAGCTTGTCTAACTTTAGAAGAGTTCAGAAAAATCATATTAAGCTGCGTCTTGTTACGCAATAATTTTGATATTTTGACGAAATATGATCGTAGTGCCGATATGCCGACTAACCTGCCTTCTATCCCCCTTAAGCTCTGGCAGTGGGGTCTACAGCACCGTACTGGGATGTTAAGACAAGTGGATAACAAATCACTATATGTTGGCTTGTTACCTAGGACCGACGCCTCCTTAAGTGACAAGGGACTTAAAGTCAAAGGCTTACTCTATCAATGTCTGGAAATGCATCAACAAGGCTGGTTTATTCGTAACACGACCAAATCCCGCCCGAAAAAGTTGCGGATTGGTTTTGACCCATACTCAGTAAATACCATTTATGTTTTCTTTGATGAAAATAAGTTGGAATACTGGGAAGCGTACTTAAGTGATGCCTCACGTCAATATCAGCATCTGACCTGGTGGGAAGCTGAACAAATTCAAAAAGCAATCAAAACTGTTGAAAAACAGCATTCACAACTAAAGTCTGTAGCCATCAGTGAATTACAGGATTTTACTGACAAAATCATCCACACAGCACAGAGCCGGCAGGCTCAAGCAGGAGTTCACCAACTTTCTAAAGCACAACGTACTCGGGATATTCGTCAGAACAAACAAGAAGCAATTCAGGTGGAACGTGAGGAACATCTCCAAAATAGGTCCGTCAATTCTATCCGGACTATCCATTCCAACCAAGACAATACTCCAACACCCCCATCTCACAGCAGCAATCTGGATTTGACCAGTCAACCAGACTTAATGAGACAATTATTTGAAGAGGACGATGAAGAATGAATAATAATGAACTCGCGGTCAACACATCGATAGAAGATATCTATGGGGATAATCCTCTCATTACTCAATTACCGCCTATCCTTGACACAAAATCGGTCATTAAACACCTACGAGGGAAACTGAAATTTATTCCAGAACAGCGTTTCTTACCCCAACCAGAAAGAATCCATCTGATTGCTCAGTTGCCTCATGATTTTTTTCAACCACTGACTAAACATCTATCCCTTGAACAAAAAATTTCTATCATGATCCGGCAAGGTTACGTGAGCAGAAACATCACTAATGGGGATAGACATCGACATTTACACGCTGCTTTTCAGCAACTAGAACCATCAAATGAAAGCTCTTACCGCTATGCACCTCCAGAGTCGACTGCAACTAGCATGTCAATTATAGGATGTTCGGGAAGCGGTAAAACAACGACAATGAACAAAATTTTGCGTTATTACCCGCAAGTGATTGAACATAGAGAGCTGGGATTAAAACAAATTGTTTACCTTAAAATTGATTGTCCGCATGACAGCTCTTTAAAAAACTTATGCTCAAACTTTTTTAGAGCAGTAGATTTAGCATTAGGAGATACAAACTTCGAGCATCGTTTCACCAGAAGTCGCTTAAATGTGAATGCTATGCTGCAGCAGATGAAAATTATCGCAAATAATTATTCTATTGGACTTTTAATCATTGATGAAATCCAGCATTTGAATACAAAAAAATCTGGCGGGGCTGAAATCATTCTTAATTTCTTTGTCACCCTTGTGAATGTGGCATCCATTCCAATTGTGATGATTGGGACACCCAAAGCCAATGAAATTCTGCAAGAAGATTTAAGATCAGCTAGACGCAGTGCAGGATTAGGCTCTTTAATCTGGGAACCTATGCGCAATGAAGCACCCACTCCCGATCCTAGCACCCCTGATCAAATGATCATTTCTGAATGGTATGCTTTCACCAACAAGCTGTGGCAATATCAATGGGTTCAACAACCAGCTGAACTGACCGATGAATTAAGAAACACTTGGTATTATTATACGCAGGGCATTCCAGATTTAGTGGTTAAACTGTTCTGCTTGGTGCAGATTCATGCGATCACCATTGGTCTGGAAAAAATTACATCTGAACTTTTTAAAAAAGTCTACGAAGAACAATTACAGCCAGTCCACGATATTTTGGATGCACTCCGCTCAGGCAACCCCACACGTATTGCACGATATTCTGACTTAACGATCCCTCAAGTTCAAATTGAGGAATATGTTGAACAACACCGTTTCAAAGCTGCATTAAAAACGGAAATACAGCGTAAAGATCTAGGACCACATTATTCCACACTGATAGGTATGCTAACGGCCTTAGGTCACCCCGCTGCTACAATTGATCTGCATGTCACTTCTGCATTAAAAAAATATCCAAACGAGAACTTACAGGTACTACTCCAACATATTCTGGAAGTATTAGACAGCTCTGTAGCAAAAGATAAATTGGACCAGCCTCAGACCACAACTTCGGTAAGAAAACCAAGAACATCACGCAAAGTCATGAAAGCAGAAGAATGGAAGAGCACTGAAGCCAATGACTTACGAAACTTTTTCAGTCAAGCACAAGAAAAGGAAGTAGATGTTTATGAGCTATTAAAATCATCTCACTATTTGTTTGATCCTACCCGTCCCATTTTGCATTAAGCAGAAAAATGGAGGGTAAGGTATCATGATTTCAAATTTTCCAGCACCATATCCAAATGAATTGATTTACAGTGTGATTGCTCGTTATGCTGTTCACAATGAGATTCTGAGTCCAAAATATCTCACTGAAGAATTATTCAATAATAGGAACTTGACACCAACTTACGATTTACCTTCTCATCTAGACAGGGTGGCCAGTTACTTACCAGATCACTATGATGCGCTTATTTTAATCAACCAACACACCCTGTTACCAATTTACCAACCATTTCAACCTGATACAGTAATGCGTTATGCTGTGCAGGCATTGCGAGGTGAGCAGTATCAATCCCTGCATACCAAATTAGGAAAAAATGCATCGCGGATCAAAGCTGTGAGTTTTTTCCGGTTCTGCCCTCATTGCTGGCAAGAACAGATGCAGCAATATGGTGAAGTTTATTGGAAATGCAGCTGGCAGATTACTGGATACGAATATTGTACAAGGCATCAGCAATCTCTTTCTGTGAGTTCTATGTCTTGTAATGGGATAGACCGAAAATTCTATTTTGCTCATTTGAATGCACTGAAAGACTCTTCACAGCTTGTGTTTAATCTTCAAGACGTAAATCATCATATCGAGCTTGCAGGACTGATCGAAGAGCTACTCGCTCATTCAACATCCATTAGTGTACAAGATTTTTCTACTTTATCAGATACTTATTTCCTTCTCTTAAAAGATAGAGATTTACTATTAAATCGAAAAAATATCAATTACGAAAAAGTCCGTCAGCTTGTTGTCGATTATTGGGGCGAAAGTTTTCTTCAATATTATCAATTAGGTGATCTGAGCTCTGAGAACTGCTGGCTCAAGAATATCTGTAGAAAACATCGTAAAGCATTTTCTTATCTTGAGCATCTCATCGTATTAAAGGCACTTGTTCCCGAACAAAGTCCTATTTATACATACCAACAGTATTTGGATCTAGCGACAGTAGGTATAGAGGAACAAGCCATTCCTGTCACTGTAAAACACAAGACTTACCAAGTCCTGTCAGATGATCAACTGAAATGGATACAATTGATTCAGGATATGTCAGTCAAACTAGCTCGTAAACATGATGGTGCACTGTACGCACGTTTATATCGCAATCATAAAGATTGGCTGTTACAAATCAATCAAACCGCTATCATGACACCACTCTCTCTACCCAAACCACGTGTCGATTGGAGTATTCGGGATCGTCAGTTTATGAAACAATTGATTAAAATACGTGATGAATTATTAGAAGACTTAGACTCCCCACAATGGACCAAAAAGTTTTTAATTAAACAACTTGGGCATGTCAGCCTAATTGAAAAAAACTGGCATTTTCTGCCGTTGACCAAAGCATTTTTGGAGCGCTACGCTGAGTCGGTGGATTGTTATCAAATACGTCGTCTGACACGAACATATATTCGTCAACAAACTGAGAATAAATACTATCCACCGAGTGTTTTTTTACGTGTATCAGGATTAAGTGAGCAGCGATTAACGCCAGAAGCACGTCGATTTTTTAATAATATTTGGGAAGAAATAAAAAATGAGTGATTGTTCAACCGACTTTTTACCAAAAGAGATGATTTACTATACTGCGACAAAAATTAGTCGACGCGGTCAAACTCGGTTTGATATTGATACTCATTTGTTTAACCCTATTATTAACCGTCCTATTCAACTTAAATTACCGATTGAGAGTGTTCTTCTATACCGCTATAGAACCCAAATTGATGCCTCTCCTACAAAATTATTCACTCACACACTTGAACATGTAAATTTCACAACATTTAGAACTATTATTTTACCGGAGGGTGAGGATCAAAAAATACATGAAGGCCGGATATGTTTTGAATTTAATTACTACTCAACAGTTTTAAAGAAAAATATTACTATTCAAATACCTAAGCTTATCTTGGCCCGCGATTTATTTTTCTCTCATCCTTATTTAATTCGGGCGGCACTTTTTGCAGAAAATTATTCAACCGATGTTTTAGTGGATAGAAATGATGAAAAGGCTATTCATATTAATATAGCAAAAAACAAAAAAATTATGAACGCAGATGTCTCTGATCCTCATTTTTTGAAGAAGCTCGCTTTAATTTTATTACAGCCTGATTTAAATAAAGCCTTCCTTAGTATTTATCAGAAAACAATTATTGATCAAAAAGGCGCTAAAAGTTTTAATTTTGACATGGAAGTGCCTGATCTTAAAAATATTGATCTAACAGTAGATGGAATTTATGATAAAGAAACAGGTATTTACAGAATTGAGCGCATTACATCTTTCAAAAATCTTGATACAGCTATCAACCGCCCTATTCAATTTCATTTCACTTCAAAAAGAATCATACAACAGGTCAAAAATGCTCAAGGGCAAGGTTCAAACAAACCAAAACCAGCGAGTCAACCTAAAGAGAAATTGAATAAAAATGCTGAGGCAGATATCGATAAACTACTGGCCAAGCTAAGAAACCTACCTGGAGAAATTTATACAATTGAAGAATTAAAAATTTCTTTAGAGAAACCTCCTGCTAAAACTGTAGTACGTAAAAGACGAAAGCAAATGGATAAAGATCAAAATCAAGAAGAAGGATTTGCTGGTGGAGAAGGAGATATAGAGGGTACAGTGTCTGGATTTACAACAGAATCAGAAATTCAACTAGAGCGAGTCACTTATAAAGACTTGATTAAACTATTGGAGCAAATTGAAGAAAAGGGATATAAAACCAAAGAAATCAAGAACTCACCTTTTAAAATATATAAACGTTTCAGAGGCCATAAGTTTGCAAACAATCAATTACGCTACTTTTATGTCTATAAAATTTTTAATATAGAAAATAACCATCAATTTTATTTGTGTGAAATTGATACTTCAGATGGTAAAAAAAATATCTCTACCTTATTACTCCCATATGAAAAAGAAACTCAACGATTAATTGAGATAGATTTGGAAATATTAAATAATTCAATACTGTCTCAATCACTCAGTTGGCCTAAAAAGTTTCTATCTGAAGTGAGAGGTATTACTGCAATAACTACAATTAATCATCCTTCCAAAAAGGAAGAAATAGAAGATGTAAATTATTACACTGACTGGGCGGAGCGGATCTTGGCAAAGGTAAAATCGATATAAATTTCATGAAGAGCTAATATATAAAATAGCATGCTGAAGTACCAAACTTTAAAAATTAGATGAAAGAGCACTATATACAGTTAAACATCTATTTTTAAAGAAGATATAAAAGTTAACCAGTAACTTGGCATATAGGAACTATTTTCCTTCTATAATCATACTTTCCTTACTTCGCAGGAATTATTTCGAGAATTTAAATGACACAACTTACTTGTTTTAAAGCCTATGACATCCGCGGCAAACTCGGTACAGAACTCAATGAAGAGATTGCTTATAAAATCGGTCGTGCCTATGGGCAAATTTATCAACCAAAAAAAATTGTGGTGGGCTGCGACATCCGTCTCAGCAGTGAAGATTTAAAACAAGCCACCATCAAAGGTCTGAATGATGCGGGTGTTGATGTTTTAGATTTAGGTATGACGGGGACTGAAGAAGTCTATTTCGGTGCCTTTCATCTAGATGTTCAAGGTGGGATCGAAATCACGGCAAGCCACAACCCGATGGACTATAACGGCATGAAATTGGTCCGCGAAAATGCACGTCCGATTGGAGCTGATTCAGGGCTAAAAGAAATTCGTTTATTGGCTGAATCAGGCAACTTTAATGAAGTTATCACTAAAAGCAAAACTGAAAAATACAATATTCTGCCTGAATATATTGATCATTTAATGTCGTATATTGATCCTGCAAAAATTCGCCCACTCAAATTAGTCATGAATGCGGGCAATGGCGCTGCTGGTCATGTGGTTGATGCCATTGAAGCAAAGTTCAAACAACTTAACCTTCCAGTAGAATTGATTAAAATTCATAATGATGCTGATGGTACTTTCCCTAATGGTATTCCCAACCCGATTTTAGTTGAAAACCGTGACAGTACCCGTAATGCGGTGATTGAACATCATGCAGATATGGGTATCGCTTGGGATGGTGACTTTGACCGCTGCTTCTTATTTGATGAAAAAGGCCAATTTATTGAAGGTTATTACATTGTCGGTCTATTGGCGCAAGCATTCTTACTGAAACAATCTGGTGAGAAAATTGTGCATGACCCTCGTCTTGTTTGGAACACCTTTGATGTCATTGAACAGTACCAAGGTGAAGCTATTCAATCAAAATCAGGACATTCATACATCAAAGAAAAAATGCGTGAGCATAATGCCGTGTATGGAGGCGAGATGAGTGCACATCATTATTTCCGTGATTTTGCTTACTGTGATAGCGGTATGATTCCATGGTTATTGGCAATTTCTGTGCTCTCAGAAACCCAACAAACCCTGTCTTCACTGGTTGAAGGCATGATTGAAAAGTTCCCTTGCTCGGGTGAGATCAATTTTAAAGTTGCAGATACTCAAGCCACGATTCAAAAGATTTTTGATCACTTCTCAAATCAAAATCCAAGTATTGACCACACAGATGGCGTAAGTTTAGATTTTGGTGCTTGGCGCTTTAATGTTCGAGCATCGAATACAGAGCCATTATTGCGCTTAAATATTGAGAGTCGAAAAGATGAAAATCCAAAACCAATGCAAGACTATGTGGATGAATTAACACGGCTGATTCAAGCTTAATTATTTTTTTAATATAAAAAGTAAGCGTGCGCTGAACCCCATAGCTATTTTTTAATTTTGGTCGGGTTTCCAGCGGTGCGGCAGCAATTCTTCTATTTGGCTCACTTTATGTGTCGGCAACCTTTTCAGCACATTACTTAAATAGGCATACGGATCCAAGCCATTCAGTTTTGCTGACTGGATTAAAGTCATGATATTGGCAGCTCGTTGGCCGCTGCGCAGCGAGCCAGCAAACAGCCAGTTCTTTCGTCCCAAGGCCCAGGGGCGCATTGAGTTCTCAGCCCAATTATTGTCAATGGGCAGATTGCCATCATCCAGATAGCGGCTTAAGGCTTGCCAACGCTTCAGACTGTAATTGATTGCCTTGGCGGTTGGAGAACTCGATGGCACCGTCAGATAATGTTGGTTTAACCATTCATACAGTTGTTGCATCACCGGTTGACTATGCTGTTGCCGGTATTCGCAGCGTTGTTGCGTTGTACCATCCGTCTTTTTCCTGAGTTCTGCTTCTATGGCATACAGTTTCTGAATCAGCACTAATGCCTGTTCAGCGATCTGACTTTTCCCGGTCACATGCAGTTCATGGAATTTACGACGTGCATGTGCCATGCAGCCCACCTCAATGACATCGCCTGATCTAAAGCGGGCTTTATAACCACTATAATCATCACAGACCAAATGACCCTGCCAGCCTTTCAGGAAGGCTTCAGCATGCTGACCTGAACGGCTCGGCTGAAAGTCATAGATCACCGCCTGAACCGGATTGTACTGTGTCGTGGCATAGGCCCAGACATAACCTTTTTTCGGTTTTTTTTCATCATCACCAAGCTGCATGGTGGTGACCGGCGTTTCATCTGCATGGATCACCCGCTGCTGCAGCACCACCTGTTTTAAGACATCCGTCAAGGGTTCAAGTTCCACCCCGCAGCGACCAATCCAGTCAGATAATGTGGATCTGGACAGATCAATACCTGCGCGTAGAAAGATTTGACGTTGACGGTACAGCGGTAAATGATCGGCATACTTGGACACCAGCACATGGCTAAGCAGTTCAGGACTGGCAATGCCTTTATCAATCACATAAGCAGGCATCGCTTGCTGAGTCAGGGTGTCGCACTGATCACAGACCCATTTACCACGTACATGCTGTTCCTTATAGAACTGTGCCGGTCTAAAATTCAGTTTTTCACTGACATCTTCACCGATACGACGCAGTTGGCATCCACAAGCACATTGGGTTGATGCAGGTTCATGCTCAATACGGAGAGTGAGTAGATGATCTGGGAGCGGTCGACGTTTAGGTTTGTTGACGAGAGCTTTCTGTGTCGCTGCATCGATTTTATCTGCATTCAGCCGTTCCAGTTCCAAATCGACTGCTGCGATATCTTCTTCAACCGCTTCATCCCACAGATGGATTTGTTTTGCTGTTAGATGTTCGTTTTTACTGCCGAATTTGTGCTGTTTAAATAGTGCGAGCTCATGCTCGTATTTTTGCGTGAGAATGGAAAGATGTTGGTTGGTTACTTCAAGATGTTGAACTTTGGCATCTAATTGTTGATTTGATACTTCTAGATGTTGAATCTTGGTATCTAATTGTTGATTTGATTGCGCTAGAGACTGATGCTGAATCGCCAACTGTCTGGTAAATTCCAGCAGTTGCTCATAGGTCAGTTGGCTTAAATCAGGCAGCGTATTCATGACCGCAGTATGCCTGAGGTCATGATGCAGAGGAAATAGAACGTTTGGAGAATAGCAGAATGCACGAGCTTGGTTTAGAGCATAGTCACCACCTGCTGTCGTCCAATGCGCTGCCAGGGCAAACCCTGGATCAATGCCTGTAACTGTTCCGGACTGAGGGCTACGGTTTCACCCTGATGAACCTGCGCCCAGTGAAATTTCCCCTGTTCCAGCCGCCGGGCACACAGCCAGATGCCCAATCCATCATGCACCAGCACTTTCATGCGATGGCCACGTTTATTACAGAACAGGTAAGCGCAATGCGGTTTGATGTAACCAAAGGCTCTCACCACCTGAGCCATGGCAGTATCCATACCCGCACGCATATCCATCGGCTGGGTAGAGAGCCAGATTTCATTTATATGGATCATTGAGTCAAACCTTGGATGAGTAACAGTAATTCAGTTGCAGACTCCACTGGCCATTCGATTTCGATCACCTGATCTCTTGCGGAACATTGTTTCTGATGCAGTGGAATTCTGATATGAGCGACAGCTTTCTTCTCCGGCACAGATGGCGGAGGCGCTTCTTGTTTGACTGGAGTCGGGTGAAGAATGACCGGAAGAAAGTCAGTCTGTGGAATGGAGGGGGGTGTTAATGCAGAGGGCATTGATCTGGACTGACGAATCCATTTATGCAACAGATTCGCATTGACCTGATGTTGCATTGCTACCTTAGCCACCGATGTATCTGGCTGCTGGCATTGCTGAATAAGTTGATGTTTAAATTCAGCCGTGAAGGTTCGACGGGGCTTTTTTAGCGTTGCTGTACTGTCTATAACTGTCTTTAAATCCATAAATAGGTGTCCACTTAAATTTAGTGGACACTATCGCGGTATTAATGAGTTAGAAAAAGTGGGGTTCAGCGGACGCTTACTATAAAAAAACCATTCAACTTATTTAATAAGTTGAATGGTTTGTTTTTTAGCTCAACTAGAAAGAAATTCTATCTAAGCTGACGACTGATTAAAATAGTGAGCGATCCAATGGAATTTCGACTCCGATAGACACTCCCGCATCTTGACCATAGACATCAGAATCACTCACCCATCCATTCAGTTTCAATGGCGCATTTGGTTTTAAGTAATGTGTCCAAGTAAGATCTAAAGCTTTAATTTCATCTTTTTGAGTAAATGCATGATTATTTATCGAGTTTGATTGATTAACTTTTGCCACCATTACTCGCCCATTTAAGCGATTCATAATATCAAAGCGAATGTCTCCACCCAGACTTAGCATTTGACCATCCCCGCCCATGGCATGCCCCAAAGGGAAGCCGTGTTGGTAATAACCATCTTGATAAATATAGTGATTATAGGAAATACCTTGTACGTCGCCATTGGTTCGAGTATCAGCCCATTCCGCATATACCTGCAAAGGTAAATTATTCAATTGTGAAGAATAATCGATACCTGCTAAATACATTTTTTTTGAAGGAAGAAGCCCAGCTTCATCTTCACCGACATATTGCCCATAAAGGCTAATCGGCACACCACCCCAGTGGTTTAAATTAAGGCGTGCATCAAAACCCGCAATTTGATTAGACTTATCCAGATCGCCATCATCAAAGTTGTCATTACCTTTAATTGCATTCCATAATGTGTCAAAACTTTCTGAGCGCCCTTCACCTCCCCATTGAAGAATTCGAGAAGCACCAAGCTCCAAGTACGGCAATGGCTGTGCAGTTAAACGAAATCCTAATAATTTGGCATCTGGAATTGCATGGTAATCATCTAATTGACCTGCAAAGGCTTGATATTGCCAAGGACCAATCCATGACAGCCACTTTGTTTCAAATGCTTGTTGTTCAGCACGCTGCATGGTCAATCCATACACTGGACGGCTTGCATCACCACGGATTAAGCTACCCTCATGTCCAGGACCCCAATAGGTAGGGATTTGACCAGCAATCAACCATTGATTCCATAATTTACCCGCAATATACGAACCTTCTACATTGACATCATGACCGTTATCAATAATTGGATCTTTTTCGGCATTTACACTAAGTCGTGCATCCCATTGAGCTCCACCTGCATTCAATTCAAGCGCCGCTTGATATTGCGATTTTTGCTCATCTGCAAATTTTTGCGGGATATTTTGTGGATCTGTTTCAGCAAATAAAGCCAACTTAGTAGAGGTATTTTCTGCTTCTAAATTTGCCATAACCGAATTGATAACTTTCTGCTGAGCATTATTTTCAATTTTGGCAGTAGATAATGCACGCTGAATTTCTTCACCACTCAATGGCCAAGTCGAAGTGCTAATTTGGATCACACCTTGTTGGTTTAGCCAATTTAGATCTGTACGTAGATCATTATTATTCAAAATGATCCCTTGAGCGTAAACCGGCAGAGTTAGAGAAGAAAAAATCGCAAGTGATAGAAATCTAAGGGTTTGATATTTCATATATTATTTCAATCAATTTATCTTTCACATATGATAACGATTTTTTTCAAATAAAAGATAAGATCTATTATTATTTTTGCACAATCAATACATGATTCAATACTTAAGTAAAATAGTTAGAAGTATGGCGAATACAAAATTTGCCATACTGTCTTTAATGAATTTACACACTAAATTTAAATCTTAGTTGTATCCATTTGGATTATGCTTTTGCCAGTTCCAACTATCTGCCAACATATCTTCTAAACTGTATTTGGGTTGCCAACCCAACTCAGCAATTGCGCGCGCATTATCTGCAAACGAAATTGCAACATCCCCTGCACGACGGGGTTCAATGTTATAGGCAACGGGCATCTGATTCACCCGTTCAAAAGTCTTCACCACTTGCAAAACAGATGAACCCTGACCTGTTCCAATATTCCAAGCGCGGCATCCTTGCGTTTTTAAACGATGATTCAATGCGCATAAATGTGCATTGGCCAAATCAACCACATGAATATAATCACGCACACCTGTACCATCTACCGTGTCATAATCATTGCCAAAAATTGACAACTTATCACGACGGCCGACTGCCACCTGTGTGACATAAGGCATCAAATTATTGGGTATCCCTTGTGGGTCTTCACCCATTTGACCACTTTGATGTGCGCCTACCGGGTTAAAATAACGCAGCAATGCGATTGACCAACGCTCATCTGCTAATGCCAATTTCTCAAGCAATTGCTCGACAATCAGTTTGGTATAGCCATAGTTATTACTTGGCATACCTGTAGGCATGGTTTCATTCAAGGGTGAAATATTGGCTTCATCATAAACTGTTGCCGATGAACTAAAGACCAACTTAAAGACTTGAGCACGCTCCATCGCTTTAACTAAGCTAATAGAACCCGAGATATTATTTTCAAAATATTTTAGTGGCTCTTTTTGGCTTTCACCCACAGCTTTTAAGCCTGCAAAGTGAATCACTGCATCAATAGAATGATGCTGAAAAATTTGATCTAAAATTTGCTGATCGAGAATATCACCTTCAACAAAATCTAATTTTTTAGCTGCCAACGCTTGAACACGTGCTAAAGATTCGACAGAACTGTTGGACAAATTATCCAGTACAACAACCTCATGCCCTGCGCTCAAAAGTTGAATACAAGTATGTGAACCAATATAACCAGCACCACCTGTTACTAAAATTTTAGCCATTGTTTTTTCCTAATAATATGTGTAGTAAGCCTTGCGTTGATCCATCTAAATCCGAAATATCCTTTCGATCACCATTTAATATTGGAAGTAGCTGATTGGCAATTTCTTTGCCTTTTTCTACACCCCATTGATCAAACGGGTTAATATTCCAAAGCACCGACTGTACAAAAACTTTATGTTCATACATTGCGATCAACATGCCCAAACTATATGGATTTAACTCTTGCAATAAAATGGTTGAACTTGGTTGATTACCTTCATATTGTTTATATTCCGGCAAATCTTGTACTTCTTGTTGATTTAAAGCTTGATTACCAAATGCCAGTAAGCGCGATTGAGCCAAACAATTTGATAGGGCCAAATGATGCTGTTCCACCAGCGCCTCTGCATTATCGACATAGGTAAATTGTTGGGCCTGATAGCGCTGCACTGGCGCAATGAAATCACAACTCACTGCTTGACTGCCTTGATGCAGCAATTGGTAAAAAGCATGCTGTGCATTTGGTCCCACTTCCCCCCATATAATCGGGCAAGTATCCCAGTCCACTTTTCGACCATTACGCTGAATCGACTTACCATTGGATTCCATTTCCAACTGCTGCAAATAAGAGGCGAAATATTTCAAACGGCCATCATAAGGCAGTACCGCATGGGTCTGAATATCAAGGAAATTATTATTCCACGCACCCAATAAGCCCATTAATACAGGAATATTTTTTTCAAAAGGTGCCGTCTGAAAATGCTGGTCTACTGCATATGCGCCAGCTAACAGTTGTTTAAAGCCATCAACTCCGATCGTCAGTGCAATCGGGAAACCAATACATGACCAAAGTGAATAGCGACCGCCGACCCAATCCCAGAGTAAAAATTGGTTTTCGGCTGCAATACCCCATTCGGTCATTTTATCTGCTTTGGTAGATACACCAATAAAATGATGCTTTAAAATTTGTGATTCTTGCCCAAGTGCTTTTTCAAGCCATAAACGCACTGTTTGCGCATTAGATAATGTATCAATGGTCCCGAACGATTTTGAAGAAATAATAAACAGCGTGGTTTCGGGGCGAAGTTGATGCAATAAATCTGAAAGCTGACTACCATCAATGGTCGAAACAAAATGTACATTGAGTGGCTTATATGTGGATTTTTTGAAATCAGATAAGGCATGACTCACCATCAGTGGTCCTAAATCTGACCCTCCAACACCAATATTCACCACATCTTGAATGACTTCGCCAGTTGCACCGCGGCACTGACCCGCATGAATTTTTTCTACCAAAGCATACATACGCTCAAGTTGTATATGCACTTGTTTTGCTAATTCAGGATGAGACTGATCATCTTTAGGTAACCGTAGTGCCCAATGCATGGCTGCACGCTGTTCGGTATAGTTAATTTCTTCAGTAGAAAATAAACGCTTTATCCACGATGTTAAATCTTGTGTCTGTGCCCACTGGACTAGATTTTTGACAACGGGCTGATTGACTCTATGTTTACTAAAATCAAAAACCACCGGCTCTAAAGTCACAGAGAATTTTTCGAATCGCTGAGGGTCCTCAGCAAAGAGTTCTGTTAAATGCCTATTTTCAAATTCAGCTTTTAAACCATGAAGTCCGCCTACAACTGAATCTACATGTTCGACCGTATAGGGTTGAGTTTTAATAGCCATTAGCGTCCTACCCCCATATATGCAAAACCTTGAGACTTCACATACGCTGGATCATAAATATTGCGCCCATCCAAGATAAGTGGGTGCTGCATGGTTTTAAGCAATTCGGTATAACTAGGGCTCCAATATTGTTTCCATGCAGTCAATAAACACAAAGCATGCGCATCTTTCACTGCCTCATATTGCTCTGTGCAATATATAAGATCAGGTCGCTCACCATATATTTTTTTAATTTCATCCAAGGCTTGAGGGTCGTGTAATCTAACTTTTACACCTTGAGCCCATAGTGCTGCCAACATGGCATGAATAGGAGATTGTCGCGTACTGGACGTTTTTTCTTTAAACGCAGCGCCCCATATCGCAACAGTTTTCCCTTTTAAATCACCATGATAATAATTCCATAATTTACGGAATAAAACTTCTTTTTGTTGCTCATTAATTTCCCAAACTTGTGCAAGGAGTTGGCTATTTGCACCCACACCTGACACCGTATGCGTTAAAGTCTGAATATCATGTGAAAAGTTTTCTCCACCAAAACCTGCCCCCGGATAGAGATAAGATCCTCCAATACGGTTATCTGCAGCCATCCCCTGACGAACTGATTCAATATCAATGCCTAATTTCTCAGCAACCACTGCCAAGTCATTGATATAACTAATTCGTGTCGCCAACATGCCGGAGATACTCAATTTGGTAAATTCAGCATCTAAAATGGGCATAAATAAATATTGCTGCTGACGTGGAAATAAAGGACGTAAGAGTTCCTTAATTTTAATTTGAGCAGCATCTGATGCAGACCCAACAATCAGCTGTTTGGCTTGGGCAAAACTTTGTAAAGCGTTTCCTTCCTGAATCATGTCGGGTAAGTAGACCCACTCATCTTCATGCAAAATTTTTACAAACTTTTCTGTCCCATGCAGTCCTAAAGTAGACGCATTGATCATCAGTTTAGGGTGAATAATGGCACGTTGTTTGATGTTTTCAAGAATTTCAATACATTGCCTTTCTTCAGCTGGGTTAAAACTGAAGAAATAGGCATCTGCATCTAATGGAATATCATTAAAGTCGCAGTATTTTAAAAAACTACTTTGTTGTTTGTTGAGTAGATTTTTTACAGCTTCATCTTGCATATATATTTGTTCGCTTTCATACGTTTTCAGTGGTTCATACCAAAAAACGTGATGACCGCATTCTGCCAGTAAAGCAGCAAATACACCTGAAAAAAGTGTTTGTCCAAATACTGCAACCTTCATATCAATCTCTTTTTATAGTTTTAGTTCTTTGATCAGCGCTTTAAATTCCTCACCTAATTTTGGATGGTCTACGCCATAATGTAAAACTGCTTTGAGATAGCCCAATTTACTGCCGCAATCAAAAGTTTGACCTTTCATCCGATAGGCTTCCACCGTATCGGTCGCTTGCAAAGCTGCAATTGCATCGGTCAACTGAATCTCATTACCTGCCCCTTTAGGCGTGTTCTCAAGTAATTGCATAATTTTGGCAGGTAAAATATAGCGACCCACTACCGATAAATTTGATGGCGCAGTGCCGACGGCAGGTTTCTCGACAATACCTTGCATTTGAATGCTATGTCCTTCGGCAGGTATAGAGGCAACATCGACAATACCGTATTGATCTACCATGTGATCTGGTACAGCTTCCACCATAATCTGGGATGCATGACTTGCATCAAAACGTTGGATCATTAAACTCAAATCATTGGTTTCTGATGAATCTTTTACAAGAACATCTGGTAATAGCACAGCAAAATCATCATCACCTACTACAGCTTTTGCACACAGTACAGCATGACCTAAACCAAGTGGCTGTGGTTGACGCACACTGATTACACTCACATGTGGCGGTAAAATTTCAGTGATTTCTTTGAGTAAATCAAATTTCTTTTTATGTTCTAGAGTGGTTTCTAGCTCAAAGTTACGATCAAAGTAGTTTTCAATCGAAGCTTTTGAAGAATGGGTAACAAGAATAATCTGTTCAATGCCAGCAGCAACTGCTTCTTTTACAACATATTCAATCGCTGGTCGGTCAACCACTGTGACCATTTCTTTGGGAATAGACTTGCTCGCAGGTAGAAACCGTGTACCTAAACCTGCAACTGGGAGAATGGCTTTTTTAATCATCACACATTATTCACTATCTAAATTTTATGAATTTACTTTATCTTTAACTTTCTTAGGTTCGTTACCTTCAAACAATGAAGGGCCAACATGACCCGGTGCATTAATACCTTCTCGTTTGGTCATCACAGCGACTGTTTTCAACATGATTTTAAAGTCAACCAAAGTATTATGGTTATCTACATACCATACATCGCATTTAAAACGTTCTTCATAATCAAGTTCATTTCGGCCACTTACCTGAGCTAAGCCAGTCATACCGGGTTTAACTTCCAGACGACGAGCTTGTTCTGGTGAATATAATGCTACAAAGTCTTTAAGCATAGGACGTGGTCCAACAATACTCATATCCCCTTTTAAGACGTTTATGAGTTGTGGCATTTCATCTAAACTAGTCGATCTTAGCTTCTGTCCAAAGGGGGTAATACGCTGTTCATCTGGTAATGGATTGCCTTCTTTATCCACTGCATCTTTCATCGACCGGAACTTAATCATTTTAAAAAGTTTGCCATTTTTACCAGGACGTTCTTGGCAAAAAAAGATTGGTGACCCCAAATTTTTTCGTACTTTATAACTAACAATGAGGAAAATTGGAGACAATAATGTTAGTGCAATTAATGATATAACGATATCAACCAGTCTTTTCATTGCTATCTTACTCTGTTTTTTCAACTTTCTTACGTAGAAACGTATTATAAATTTTACCTAGCAGATTCGCTGGCATAAGTCTAAATGTAGACCGTACAATGAAGTAGATAGTAGCATAAAACGGTGACTGTATTTTTAGTTGTTTTTTTAAATCTAGTAACTGTTTTTCACTTTTAATATATTTGAAACCTTTGCGGCGTGCATGCATACCATTACCAACCCGCGCATAAAGAATTACATCGGATAAGTTAGCAACTTGATAATTGTTGCCAATTACACGTAGCCATAAGTTGTAGTCTTCCATAAACAAATGATGTTGATACCCTCCCAAGCTTAAAATCACATCACGTTTATACGCAACTGTCATATGATTGAATGGACAGCGATTTTGTGCAAATTTCTTTATTTGTTCATAAGTTGTAGGTACAGCTTTAAGTACATCTGCATCTGAAATATTTTGATCAAACTCTAAAATCTGACCACCGAACAAGACTACATTTGGATTCTGTTCTATAAATTTAATCTGCTTTTCAAATCGATCAGATGTACAAATATCATCTGTATCCATACGAAAAACCCAATTATAACTACATTGTTTTAAACCTTCATTTAAGGCTTTTCCAAGACCCACATTTTGAGGTAAAGGTACCACCTTCAGTGGACTACCAATTTTTGACTGCCACTTTTGTACACAAGCAGTCAGTTCCTCACCGATGGGACCATCTAAAACTAATACAATTTCAGTTGGTTTAGTCGTCTGTGAGTCCCAAATACTTTCAAAGCATTGGTTCAAAAAGTCAAGTTGCTCCTTATTATATAAGGATAAAAGGGCTGAAAAATTCATAAATTAATATCCTTACACCCTAATGAATTCAACAATTTTAGCCACTTTGATATAACTATATTCTCATCAAAACTACTGATTGTATGTTTAATATTATCAAAATCACTATTTTCAATTTCAATAATACTCTGAATCATTCCCTCAATATTACCTTCTTGAACCAAAAATCCATTCACTCCATGCTTTATGATAGTACTTGGTCCACTTGGAACATCAAAGGAAATACAAGGTATATTTCGAGAGATTGCCTCTATCAAAACCATTCCGAACCCTTCAAGTAAAGAAGTCATAATAAGAGCATATGCATCCTTATATATTAAATCAGCATCAGAGCAGTTTCTAATAACTTCAACACTTTCACTTAATCCATTCTTAGCAATATAATACTGAATTGGTAAATATAAATCACCATCCCCAAACATTCTGAGCTTTATACCTTTTTCTATTAACCCAGAATTCTTAAATATTTCTAATGCTAATAATGGTCTCTTTTCACAAGAAAACCGACCAACGAATATTAAAAAAGATTTTTTATTACCTTGAGATTGATTAATACTATTAAAACTAATAAAATTTGGTATATACACTGATTTAATACCATTATTTTTATAAAATAAATTGTCGCTTTCTGTCAGTGCAATAAAGCAATCTATTTGCTTATATAAACCCCATTTTACTCGACCCAAAAAACCACTTGACTTATAACCCGAGCTAGTATGATCACAGCCTACCATTACAGTCTTTTTAAAATTAATTTTTAATAAAGAAAAAAGCATATTTAATGGAGGAGAGGTAAGAACAAAAATAGTGTTTTTATTTCTCCTAATATAATTAGCCAAAATATTATATAATTTAAAAAACCATAAAGACTTTTTTATGCCAGAATAAAATTGTGTACTATATTTATTTACATTCAAAGACTCTAAAGTTAATTTTTCATCTAAATTGAAAGCTGGTATAGATATCGCCCCAAGACTCAAAATCCCCACATTATAACCATACTTTACTAAACTATTCGCGACATCAGATGTTGCTTTCAGAACACCACCACGATAGCTTTCATCAAAACTATGAACAACAAATATAATTTTTTTCATATTTCGACAGAACTCCGAAAATTATAAAAATTTTTCATAGTTTCTTGATCAACTTTTCTAGCAAACCATAACCCTTCTTTTTGTGATTTTAAAAGCTGTTCTAAAGACAAGAATATTGGACTAGACCCATTTTGAAAACTTTTATCAAAAATTAGAAATCGTCTATTATCTTTTGATAAATTTTTAATAAGATTATTTTTTTTAATTAAATATTGAAAAAAATGTTCATCCGGACATAGTTTTCTTGTAAAAAATTTAATATCACTTTGTGTAATTGAATTTAACATTACACATAATTGCTCTCTTCTAATTGAAAACCATTGGCTACCTATATAATATTTTTTTTGTGTACCAATAAGTTTATCAAAAAATTTAATTGCTTGTGTTAGCAACTTACTAAATGCTCTTCGTTGATATAAGGTATCAGCAAAAACACTATTAAATCTCACTCTATATCTATTTTCTTCGGCGGAACGAAAGTCCATATAAATTGTATTATCCTCCCAATACAATTTATCACTCAATATAACATCATCACCACTAATTAAATGAAAAAAATCATTATCAACATCATGTTGCAATGCGTAATTCATTAAATTTAGTGTAGCTTGCACCATACTAAATCCGCCCCAATTTACAGATATTCTATTTTCTACAAAGTATATATTATTGGCACCAACCAAACCTTTCTTAATCTCATCAAGATTGGCTTTCGCATCGACATGAATATAAAAATTCACATCCTTATAATATTTTGCATATGAGTAAAGATGATCAATTGGCTTATGTATCAATATGAGAAAAGCTATCTTATTCATTTTAAACTATTCTCTTTTCCTTAAAAATCAATAGAAATATATATACTAATACAAAATCCAATGGTGAAAACAAACCTAACTGATCAAAAAAATATCGCCCAAATATCAGTGCTATAAAAAATATTAAGACAGGCTTCTTTTTTATATAAAATAATGTAGATAAAAATAATAATATAAAAAATATAGTATGAATAATACCATATCTAGCATGCCCAACTATAAATGAATTATGTGGATTATCTCCATATTGTACAACAGTTGCACAACAATCTGCATATCTGCGCCCCAAAAAAAGATCTTGAGGTGAATACAAAATTCCACTCATATATTCATTTAACATACTTTTTCTTGGACTTTCTAGGCCATACTTAAAACTTGTCTCTTCCATTAAATAATATTCAACTACTCCAGAATATTTGAAATATAAAAAAATAAATAAAGGAAGAAAAATCAAAAGCCAATATATCTTTTTCCCATAGTTATCATAAAAAGCATAACAGAAGAGAAGGAATGAAATTGCAATACCTGATCTACCAAAGAGAATAACACTAGATACTAATGTAAGAATATAAATAAGAATTGGTTGTTTCTTTTCTTCTATATAGTAACTAGCACCAACAAACATTGTTACCAATAGCAAAAATGCACTTACAATATTTCTACTTGAGTTATTAAATATCGTATCGTACCCTTCTGGATTAAAAAAGCCAAGTTTATAAAAATTAACCCATAAAAAAAACAAATAAACACAATAAAATAGGAGGCTGAACTCTGATTTATTTTTTAACCTAAAAAAACCAGATGCTATTATAAATGAGCATACACCATATAAAAGTACAGCACTAGAATAATAATATGGATAAGATCTAGAAAAAAAACTTGAGAAAATAAATAACAAAATAACTAGTACAGCAAGGAAAATTTCCTCTTTTTTAAAGCCAGCATTAAGAGATGAAAGTATAATTATAAAATTACTTAAGAAAAATAAAGCCTGACTTATTGCTGAGCCATTGACATAATAAAATATCACAGCAATATAAGCACAAAATAACCCTATTTTTAGGAATATCTCTCTACTCATACTTATACTCCAACAAGCAGGTTTCAATATCAACAATCCTCACACTAGAAAATTCCATTTAAACTCTTCATTTCTATATTAAAACTTTCAACTATCTCATACAAACTCTTATATTTTCCATATAATTCGTCGTCATATAAAGAAAACAACTTAACATTCGAAAAATTGGACACATTAAATACTACTGTACTTATAAAAGTATAAATTAAAACTTCTGTATTTGGATTATCTATTATAAATTTTTCTAAGTATGATTCGAATATCTCATTAGAGTCTATATAATCAACTCCATTAATAACATATTTCTCCCTAGGATGTTTAAAATAAAAATCGATCCCCAATGACTTGAGAACATTAAAAAGATAGTCCTTATCTTTCTCTTTAAATAATTCATCAATTGGCTGTCCAACAAAAATTTTTACACTCTTTTTAATGTAAGTTACATCCGAATTTCCATCAAAAAGACTTAAAACTTCTAATTTTTCTTTCCCAACAATATTATCTATACCTGAAAAAACAGTGTAATGTTTATCCATATTATTAACAATTCTTGTCTTTATATATTCATCATTAAAATATGCTCCATTTTTATTAAGATTAGCGACTCCATCATCGAAACCAATTATTCGATCGAATGAAATAAATTTCATCAAAATATGGATATATTTATCATGTAAACTTGCCATATAAATACTATTAAATTTTTTGAACAAAAAATTTAATAGTATAAACTTTAAAAAACAAAATAATTTTAAAATCTTTTTAGTATTAACTTCTTTATAAATTAAAACTTCACACTTACATTCCAATCTTGCACGCTCTAAATAATAATAATTCTTTGGGCTATTCGATAAATCTATTAAAAGAATTAGAGCATTTTCAATATTCTTATTTTCGATAATCTTCATTGAAAAATAAATTTGAAAAGGCGTTAAACATACGAAAAGGTTCTTTTTACTCATATACTTTCAGACTCTTCCAAAATACAAAAACTAAAACAATATTACTAAGAACTAGTGCGTAAGGAATTAAATCCATTGATATAGAGGAAAAGTAATATAAAAAAATTAAATATATTATTGATGAAGACATTGTAATTTTCGAAATCATCAAATTTTTACCATGGTAGAAAAAGTAATTTACTAATATTAGATAAGGTAAGCTCATACCAAAACCAAACAGATATATTACAATATAGTATTTTGAACCAACATAACTTTGCCCTAAAAACCAAAGATACACTTGCTCAGGCAACAGCCAACCTACTACTGAGGGTAGTATACTTAAAGGCAAACTATACAATGTATATTTTTTTATCTTTTCTATGGTTAATGAATTATTTTTAAGCCACTGATAGTAATAAGGTACAAGAGCCTTATTAAGTGCTAGAAATAGTATAGGCAAAATAGCCGCAATCTGTACCCCTGCTGAATAGATACCTAACTCTACTTTTGAATATTGCTGATAAATAAAGATTCTATCTAGTTGACCTTTAATAAAAAAACTAGACTGATGAAGAATGAGTGGCAATCCAAACGAAAAGATATAAAGTAGACCTAAACGAAGCCTTGGCCATGTAAAGCGATAATTATCTCTAAACAAATCACCCAGAACCAAACTCGCTATTACAAATGTGGTTAAATTTGATACAATAATCGCTAAAATTCGATATGCGACTAAATCTTGAGTAAAATATTCTAACGCAGCTACTGTAAATACAACATTCGTTAGAGAAAGAATAATTTGAATCGTAATATATTTGAATGGTTGCTTCTGGCATTGTCTTAATGCCAATTGCACACTTACAAAGGACTGAAACATTGTTGCCAAAACAATATATGCCATTATCTCAGCTTGGAAAAACCAACAACCTAGAAGTAATATCGTTGAAATAACAACATTATATAAATAACCCGCCGTTACAACTGTATTTAACGCTTTTTTTCCATAAAAGTAAAAATAGCGAGTGACAGCTCCTTCCTGACTGAGCCCAATAAAAATTCCAAATAAAGCCAACCAAGTAAGATAATAAGATAACTCACCAAAGCCTTCAGGTCCCAATTTTCGGGTTAAATAAGGCAACATGAGAAAAGGGAGGCTTTTCGCAAAAAGCTCCCCAATCAAATAAATGAAACTGTCTTTTAAAACCTTCATTCATTTGACCTATGCAGCATGATTGTTTCTGCAATTAAGAAATCGAGAGCTGTATCTATATCTACGGCTGTTTCTTTATCTGTTTGAAAGCCATATACATCTGAATCATAAAAGATTTTATTCTTGTCTAATAAGGATAAAACTTCATAAATATAAATTGATCCATTTAAACGATAACATGTAGGTAGGTCCTGACTTCTTTTACCTTGTACTTCAGGTCGAATAAATTCCGATAGACTAGCGTTTTCTGGCAAGGTATTTGACCACATTGGACTATGCTCTGCCTCAGAAATAGAAACGACCCCTTTTGCACTCTTTGCCACAAAAAACTCTAATGCATGATCTAACTCATCTACCAAACGTAGCGGAGAAGTTGGTTGGAGTAATACAATAAGATGGTTCTTTTCTTCAATGTTCAGTTGTTTTATCGCATGCTTTATGACGTCAAAACTAGATGCGTAATCATTCGACAAATCATCAGGTCTTAGAAATGGAACATCGGCACCATATTGCTCAGCAATGTGCTTAATTTCTAAATCATCTGTCGATACCACAACATGATCTACATATTTTGAAGTACGAGCAACATCAATTGACCAAGAAATTAAAGGTTTCCCACATAGTAATTTTGCATTTTTACGGGGTAATCGCTTACTGCCCCCTCGTGCAGGAATAAGAACCGTTACGTGGTATTGCCCTAACATCAGAATTTACCAAAATCTAAATTTATAATATCGCGTTGCGCACGATTATAATCTTCCATATGCCCGATATCCAACCAATATTCATGTAATGGATAACTCGTGACTTTTTGCTGTAAAGCAATTTGCTGTTCTAATATTGTCGGCATTCCTATAAATTCAGCATTCACTTGTGCAAGTAACTCAGGAGAAATCACATATATGCCAGTATTTATATCAAAGAAATAACTTGGTTTTTCTGTCATGCTTTGTATGACATTATCTTCTGAATTAACCACGCCGTAGGGTATTTGGTACTGAAACTCACGCACACACATTGTTGCTATAGATTGATTTTTCTCATGAAAATCTAAAAGTTTGCCAAAGTTCATATTGGTAAGTACATCACCATTAATGACCACAAAAGGTAGCTTAATTTCTTCTTTCGGTAATAAGCTTAATGCTCCACCCGTACCCAATGGGTCATTTTCATGTACATATTGAATTTGAACATCAAATTTTTCGCCACTGCCGAAATGCTCGCGAATAATTTCAGGCAAATAATGGGTTGAAATATAAAACTTATAAAATCCTTGTTCTTTTAAACTTAATACGATGGTTTCTAACAGCGGCTTTCCACCAACGGGTAACATAGGTTTCGGGCATTTATCAGTCAATGGTCGTAATCTGGTACCAAAACCGCCTGCCATAATAAATACAGGGTTTTCTTTTCTTTTACGACTAATTAGGTCTTCTAAAGTAATAATATTAACTAATTGACCTGCTTTTAAAACAGGTAAAGCCAAATAGCGATTTTCTCGCATTATTTCAAAAATCTGCCGATTGGTTAACTCACCCTCCTCAATTGAATAAGGGGTTATATGCATAATCGTTTCAACAGAAGCATGTACGTCTTGCCCTTTAAGCAAGCCACGACGGATGTCACCATCCGTTATACTGCCAAGTAAATGATTATCTTCATCTACCACTAACACGATTCTTAATGCATATAGGTCTAACAACTCTAATGCCTTTAATATTGTGTCTTTCTTGTTCAGAACTATTTTTTTTACATCAATCATTACGTTTTAATTCCTTCGCTGGTGCACCTATATATGTTGTATGCACTAAAGTATTGTTTAACACTACAGCACTAGCACCAATTATTGAGTACTCACCCAACTTCTTTAATTCTAGAGGCCCCTTACCTGGCAAAATTGCAGCATTTGTGCCAATGTATACGCCAGTACCCACATGGATACAACCAGACAAATTTACGCCCGGCATAATTGACACGAAGCTATCTAATTTACAGTCATGCCCAATAGTGCAATTAAAACTCACCACTACAAAATCTCCAAAACCACAAGAATTGGTAACCCTTGCACCTGCAGCAATGATCACGCCTTTAGAATGATGTAGTTGTTCACGAATTCCAAAACCCAATGTGGCCTGAGAATGAATTAAATTTGGAAAATTCAACTGAGGATAAAGTTCATAAATTTTTTGACGGATTTTCGGAGCTGCAATACCTATAGCAAAGTCAATATTGGCCACACCAACAATTTTAGATTCCAAAAACACAGGAAAACCTAACAAAGTTTGGTTTTCCTCTACCTCCTTTTCTAAAAAGCAAATATCGGTATAACCTTGATCAAGAGCTAAATCTAATAGCTCCTTTGCAAAGCCGCTAGTTCCAAAAATCGCCAGTTTTTTCATTTATAGTTCAATAAAATCATTCTTTTTAAATGCTTTGGTTGCATAAGTCCCCAAAACATCCCAATATTTATTTGGTTCTAAGACAACCTTACCAGCACGTTTGGTTGTAATATTTTCTTCTGTAAGCAGTTCACCTTCGGCAATCTCTTTACTCGCCACAATACTACGTCGCACTAAATAATAATTATCACTTTCTTGCTCTAGCATAAATTTTATGCCATCACCAAGAGCTGCATGGGTTTTATGCAAGATCTCAACATAGCTCTTAAATTCATCTGCTTCCATAGACGCTGCATGATCTGGCCCAGCCATATTTTTATCAAGCGTTATATGCTTTTCAAAAATTCGAGCACCTAAACTCAAGCCAATGACTGCTGCATATTCATCTAAAGTATGATCAGAATAGCCCGTCGTTAATCCAAAAACATTTTTAATTGTTTCAATAGAACGTAAATTGGTTTGCTCAAATAGGGCTGGATACTGCGTCACACAGTGCAAAATTGATACCTGTTCTTTTAACTTTTTACGAACAGCAAATTTTGAATATGACTCTCTAAATAATTGTTGTAATGGTCTAACCTGAGTACCTTTATCAATCACAAATGCAAAAACAGACAAGGCTTGTTCAATATCTCCTAAACTTGCTGTACCTGTCGATAGAATTACATGTTTTCCAGTACATGCCAATTCATATAAAAATGGTAAGTTAGAAATATCTGCTGATGAAACTTTTAAAAATGGCACATCAAGGTCATCAACCAGAAATCTTAAGCTTTCAGAATCAAAAGGGGTTGAAATAAACGTAATCTTTTCTGCATAACAAAAGTCCTGAATCTCTTTTGTTTGCTCATACGTCAACTCAAGGCTTTTCACAAGTTCAAGCTGACTTTGTGCCGAACCCGTATTTTCTTTTTGGTAAGCAGCCATTTCCGTTTGATCTGAGAGTAAACTATCTGCTTTGAAAGTCTGAAACTTAACCGCATTAGCTCCACATTCTTTTGCTTTTAAAATGAGTTCTTTTGCTAGTTCTACAGAACCATTGTGATTCACACCAATTTCAGCAATCACATAAATTTCATTTTCATCAAAGATCATAAAATGGCGCCTTTTTCTTAAAATCTATTGTCTTAATTACTTCTAAAATTTTTTGAGAAGTATTTCCGTAACCCAATGGAGGTTGAACTTGCTCCAGTTCAGATTTTGGAAATTCCTGCGCCTGCTTTAACGCATTCTGAATCTCAATTTGATCAAGTTTTACATCAATAATTGATTTACAACGTAACCGCCCTTTTTGACGGTCGCCAATATTAATCGTAACTACTTGTAATGCAGGTGCTTCAGATAAACCGCTAGAAGAATTTCCAACCATTGCAAGTGAATATTTCAATACACTCAAATAGTTCTGAATACCAAAACTTTTAACTAAAAGCACACGGTCGGGCATTTCTACTTTTAATGCCAACATCGCTTTTACAATTTCTGTATTTCCGTTATCCGCATTTGGGTAACTAAAAACAAAGTTGAGATTCTCTTGAGCCCTTAAAGCATTAAACAATGGTGTTACATCTTCATCATTTAAATTAGTTTCAGGATGGTAGGTGATCAAAATATAAGGTTGGGTAAAATCAAAATCATAGATTTGATTTAATTCATCTAAGGTTCTAAATTGCGTGCGCTGAATATGATCAAGCCCAACTGCACCAACATTAAATACCTTTGCAGGCTGCTCACCGAGTTGAATAATTCGTTTTTGATATGGCTCAGCAGCGGCAAAATGAATTGTTGCCATTTTTGTAATTGCGTGACGGATTGATTCGTCATAAGCGCCTTCTGTGATTTCACCACCATGCAAATGTGCAACAGGAATTTGCATAATCAAGGCAGCTTGCGTCACGGCTAATGCCTCAAAACGATCCCCCAAAACCACCAGCAAATCGGGTTGCATACGGCGCAATGCATCCGCAAAACCGAGTAATCCTACTCCCATAGACTTCACAACAGCACTTGGGGTGTCAGAAGATAGTAACATTTCCACCGATTCTGTAATTTCAAAACCATCATTAACAATGGTTTTCCACGTTTCTCCATGCTCAGGAGAATAATGCATTGCCGTGGCTAAAATCTGTAGCTCGAGATCTGGATCACTTTGTATATCTTTCATTAACCAATACAGCAACCCATATTCTGCTCGGGTTCCTGTAAATACGGCTATTTTTTTCATCTCAAAACTCCAAAGGAACAGAGCTTGGAATATTGACAACGCGCTCTTCTAACCAATTTGAATGTGTTAAATGATCTTGTAACGCATTCTTGTACATAGGTAATTTGGTCATTAATGTCCAAATTGGACGAGTCATTACTTTACTTTCATTAGTACCGTGCAATACCTGATCTCGATGCGCTTTATTTTCACAAATAATCGCATTTAACCAATAGTTTGAATGACAGTCTTGAGGTTCTACAAAAAATTGAGTATCTGAGTCTTTAAAAAACTCTAAATAGTGCTGAGCAAGGCTTCTTTTTTTATCAAGAAAATCATTTAAGTTTTCCATTTGAGCACAACCTAACGCAGCATTTAAATTTGGCATACGATAGTTAAATCCGTTCTCATCATGGTAAAACTCATAGGGATGAGGAATTTTTGCAGTTGTCGTAATATGTTTTGTTTTGATACCAAGTTTTTCATCTTGACATAAAACCATTCCACCACCACCCGTAGTGATAATTTTATTACCATTAAAACTTAATGCTGAAATTGGGCCTAAAGTCCCTGTATGCTGACCTTTATAATATGACCCTAAACTCTCCGCAGCATCTTCCACCAATGTTAAATGCCATTTTTGACATACAACCATTAACTCATCCAACTCTACAGGATGACCAAATGTATGCATTGGTACAACTGCTGAAATTCTCTGATTTGTTGATTTATGACGGCACTCACCTAAATCATTAATATAGGCATGTTCTTCTAAATATTGTACTAATGCAGTCGGACATAAGCCCATCGTTTTTAAGGAAACATCAACAAATAAAGGTTCTGCACCAATGTAAGAAAGTGCATTGCATGTTGCGACAAAGGTTAATGCTTGTGTTACCACAAGATCATCTCGCTTAACGCCTGCCATCAGCAATGCAACATGAAGCGCCGCAGTGCCATTCACCGTAGCTACAGCACGCTTAGCTCCTGTGAAATTTTGCATTTTTTCTTCAAACTCAGTAACAAATGCTCCCACACTGGATACAAATGTACTTTCTATCGTGTCTAATACGTACTGTTTTTCATTTCCAATAAAACGGGGCTCATGCAGTGGAATGAATTGATCCGTTTTATAAATATCACGTACAAATTGATTAAATTTTGCAATTTCCACTACATTTTCCCATCTAAATATAGACCAGTTTCTTTATGACCAAAGTTAGGCATCATATAGTTAAATAAATCGACTATTTCTTCTTTGTTCCATTGTTTGGCTTCTAGCATTGCACTGATTTTGTTTTCGAAAGTCTGTAATTTATCTTCTTCAATATTTAGTGCATTTTTAATTACGCCTAAATTGTTAAAGCATTGCATATCCAGAACTTCATGGTCTGTGAAAAATTCTTCAAAATCTTTTTCGCCAGTTGTCGTGCTGCCAGCAAATAAACATGGCCATTTACCTTGTTTTGGCAAAGTCTTAACTAATTCTCGCGCTTCATCTTCAGAATTACAAAGATGTGGTTCATAACCCAAATGCTTTAAATATTTCACCGCGATATCAGCAAAAGTAATGAGATGTAAATGTTCACTTAATTTTGGGAAGAAAATATCTCTGTTTTCACCCAATAAACATGACATTAAACAAAGTTCACCCGATTCTTTAGGAGTCACAAAATAACGGCGAATATCGTTTGGAGCAGCAATTGGTTGTTGTTTTTGAATACGTTGATTAAAGCCATGCAGTAATGAACCATCCGAAAATGCCACGTTCGCAAATCGTGCTGTCGAAATATCAATATATTGACTTTGACGCATTAAAAACATTTCCATAATCCGTTTTGAGCCACCCATCATATTGACGGGATTCGCGGCCTTATCAGTAGAGACACAGAAGTATTTTTTTACGCCTTTTTCTATAGACTGTTGAATTGTTTTTTCAGTATTTAAAATATTGACATGAATCATTCGCATTAAAGTATAAGGATCTTTTTCACTACGAACATGCTTTAACGCAGATAAATTTAATACGTAGTCAAATTTTCCGTCATTTTGAATAAATGCGTCATACTCATCAGAGCCAATGTCTAATGCAAAAGTTTGAAAGTCACCATCAATGTAACCAAATGAGCTACGAATATCTCGCACAACCTCAGTTAAATTATTTTCAGAAATATCAACAACATGTAATTTTAATGGATTTCTTTTAAAAATTTCTTTTACTACAGCTTGCCCAATAGATCCTGCGCCACCAAGAACTAAAAATTTAGAGTTAGACACAATATCAAACAACTTTTCATCACAAGCATTAATATCACTGATAAAAAGTTCAGTTGTACGGCCAATTAAACTTAACATATTAATCATAAATCTTAATCCTAATCTTGTACAATTTACCCAAATTGTGAAATTCGAAGACCTAACTTTTATATAAAGCAGGGTGGTGTTTCAAAAAATATGCTAGTTAATTCTGTCAATAGAGAAATTGAAAATAAGTAAATTAAATTCACTATATTTTTAATGCTTTATGAGATTTCAATTGTGGTTAAAATATAATCAGCATACTTTTTGAAACACCACCTAAAGCAGAAATTAAACTTTACTTTTTTCTATAACCGTCAACATAGTGGACAATAATAGTATACAAATCATCTAAAGCATTTGAATTGCAACTAATAATTAACCAATTAAATACATTTTTTATTTCAGATGAGGAATAGAATTTCTCATAAGACTTTAATATCCGCTCATGCTCCGTTTTTTCCACATTATCCGCATCAATCAACAATTCTTCATAGAGTTTTTCGCCCGGACGTAAACCTGTAAATTGTACCTCAATATCACCTATACCATTTTCATCTATAGCTCGAAAACCACTCAAACGAATCATTTGTTTAGCTAAATCTACTATTTTAACTGGCTCGCCCATATCTAATAAAAATATATCGCCCCCTGTCCCCATCGCACCAGCCTGAATCACCAACTGCGCAGCTTCAGGAATGGTCATAAAATAACGCGTAACTTCTGGGTGCGTTACTGTAACAGGCCCGCCTTTAGCAATCTGCTTTTTAAACAAAGGGACGACAGAACCTGACGAACCAAGTACATTGCCAAAACGCACAATACTAATTTGAGTTTTTGGATTCGTCGACGCTAGACCCTGACAATACAATTCTGCCATACGTTTAGACGCACCCATGACATTGGTTGGACGCACCGCTTTATCTGTTGAAATTAAAACAAAAGTTTCAACATTTTGATTCACCGCTGCATCTACACTACGCTGTGTGCCAATGGACGTATTATAAATACCTTCAAATGGGTTTGCTTCAACAAGTGGCACATGTTTATAGGCTGCGGCGTGATAAACCGTTTGCACTTTGTACTCTTGAATAATACGTTCTAATTTTTGCTGATTGGTGACAGAACCCAGCACTGGAATAATTTGTATATCAGAAGCCTGCAATTTACGGTCGATTGAATACAAAGCAAATTCAGACATTTCAAACAACACGAGCATTTTCGGCTGATGCTTCACAATCTGACGGCATAACTCAGAACCAATCGAACCGCCCGCCCCTGTCACCATGACCACTTTATTTTTAATATTTTTTTCTAACAGTTCAGGTTTTGGCGGTACAGGATCACGGCCCAATAGGTCGATAATATCCACTTCACGAATATCTGAAACTTGGACTTGACCATCCACCAGTTGGGTTACCCCTGGCAGTTCCATAATTTTGACATCTGCCGTATCAAAAGACTCAATAATCTCTTTTTTCCGTGCACGACCAACGGAAGGCATGGCAAGTAATACTTCTTCAATGCCAAATTTTCCAAATTTTGCTTGCGCTTTTTTGGGTGAATAAATTTTTAAACCACTCAGTGACTGACCTTGTAAGGAGCGCTTATCGTCAATAAAACACACGGGCAAATAATCATCTGAGCGGTTTAAAGCTGCTGCAATTTGTTGTCCTGCCAGCCCTGCGCCATAAATTGCCACACGTTTACGGCTTTGCTTTTTGGCAAAAGTTTTAAGGGTAGCGTAGCGAATGACAGCACGGCTCCACCACATGTATGAAAACAGCATAAAGCCATACATGAGCGGAATACTCATGGGAATAAAAGCGACATTCAGTTTTTTAATCGTGTATAAGGCCACGATTTGAATAAATGTTCCGATTAAAATCCGCAGTAAATAGTCTTCATTAAATGAACGCACAATTGCACGGTAAATACCGAGCAATGCAAAAATAGCAATGCCAAACATACCGACATAAATATACCAAGCATCCAGTCCTTGCATGACCTGAACATTAGGACGTGCCAAACGTATGGCATATGCCAGCCACATCATTAACGGTAAAACACAGATATCCATCAGCACCAAAACGATTTGTTTTTGGCGACGCGGTAATGATGCTATAGAACGGATAATGTCTTTCACAAGATGCTCAAATGGGGTCAATAAAGCGAATGAGAGCGCATATTATACGCGCTTTTCAGATTTAGATTTTTGCGATCACCGCTTGGATCGCATCCACGGTTTTCTGCAAGCTGTGCTCAGACAATGTTGGGTGTACAAGGAACATTAAGCTTGTTGCACCGAGCTGTTTAGCGTGCGGTAAAGACTGCGCAGGGCGCCAAGGTGTACCATCAAATGCTTTTTCTAAATACACTTCTGAACACGAGCCGCTAAAACAAGGCACATTCAATGCATTGATTTCTGCCATGATTCGATCACGCGACCAATCTTCAGGCAAGGCTGAAGTATTCACTTGCACATAGCATTTATAGGCTGCATGCACATATTCAACAGATGGTTTTGCTACAGTAAAATACGGACTATTTTCAAACGCCACTTGGATACGCGCCATATTGGCATTACGTTTTGCAGTCCATTCTGGCATTTGTTTGAGCTGTAAACGGCCAATCACCGCCTGCATTTCCATCATGCGCCAGTTGGTGCCAAATGAGTCATGCAGCCAGCGGAATCCCGGCGGATGTTGCTTGTTATACACGCTATCAAAGTTTTTGCCGTGATCTTTATACGACCACATTTTTTTCCACAAACTTTCGTCATTGGTAGTGACCATGCCGCCTTCACCGCCCGTGGTCATGATTTTGTCTTGGCAGAAAGACCATGCGCCTATATGACCGATTGAACCAGCTGATTTGCCTTTGTACATTGCACCATGTGCTTGAGCACAATCTTCAATCACAAAAATGCCTTTTTCCTCAGCCAATTGCATGATCGGATCCATATCACACATCCAACCTGCCAAATGCACACAAATAATCGCTTTGGTATTCGGCGTAATCACTGCTTCAATGGTACGGCGTGAGATATTCTGTGAATCTAGCTCTACATCGGCAAAAACTGGATTAGCTCCGGCAGTGACAATCGAGCTTGCTGAGGCTAAAAACGTGCGTGAAGTGACAATTACATCATCACCTACGCCAATACCTAAGGCTTTTAATGCTACATCCAGTGCGACTGTACCATTGGCAACAGCAACTGCATGCTTGGTTCCTGCAAACTGTGCAAATTCCTTTTCAAATTCACGGCATTCTTGACCGGTCCAATAATTCACCTTATTGGATAAAAGGACTTTTGATACCGCATCGGCTTCTGCTTGAGTAAAGCTTGGCCAAGGTTCAAATGCACTGTTTAACATGAGTTTTTCCTAGTCTCAAAATCGAGTTTAAACATCTATTTTTTCGTCACAATACGGGCAGGATTTCCCACCACTGTTGCGCCTGCAGGCACACTTTTAGTCACGACAGCACCCATACCAACAATAGCACCTGCACCAATTACTAAAGGCTGATCAGGTGTGCCCTGCTTAATCATCGCACCCGCGCCAATATAGGCATGCGCGTGTATATGAATATTGCCGTTGCATTTTACGCCTGGCGCGAAAGTAACGAAATCCCCAATCACACAATCATGTTCAACATAACTGTATAAATTGGCTTGAAAACACTTACCGATTCTGACATTTGAGCCAATGGTGACAAATGGACTTAAAGCAGAGCCTTCATCGAGCTCAAGCTGATCCATTAGAACGACATTGTCCGCGATGATCGACCAAAGGTGAATGCCATCCATCTCTAAACGCTGAGCGATCTTTTGTCGTACATGACTATTGGCAATGGCAATTTGTACGTATTTTTCAGAAGCCGTTTCATTTAAAAATGCGAGGTAATTCATGGCACGATGACCGTTTACTTCTGCAACCGATTCCAAGGCATCATCAATAAATACGATTTCTGAAGCATCGCTTTCACGTGCTAATTGCTGGCGTGCAACAGGCATTAAACTGCGCCCGCAGCCTGAAGCGCCATAAATGGCATAGAGCTTAGTCATCTTTAGGCTCCAAAGTACCCGTAAATTTACTCATGGTAGCTTCACCTTCGGCACTAATATCATCTTTAGACAATACTTTTTGTACCGTTTTCAGCATGATTTTAAAATCTAGCCATAATGAACGGTTTTCGACATACCATGTGTCTAGCTCAAATTTCTTTTCCCATGAAATGGCATTACGACCATTCACTTGCGCATACCCTGTGATGCCTGGACGCACGTTATGACGTTTGGCTTGTTCACTATTATATAACGGCAAATATTCCATTAGCAGAGGACGTGGCCCGACAATGCTCATCTCACCTTTAATCACGTTCCACAGTTCTGGCATTTCATCCAAACTGCTGGAGCGCAGCATTTGACCAAAGGGCGTTAAACGCTCACTGTCTGGCAATGAATGACCTTGTGCATCGACCGCATCTTTCATACTGCGGAATTTGATCATTTCAAAAGGTTTGCCATTGAGCCCCGGACGCACCTGACGGAACAACACGGGTGAACCCAAATTTTTTCGCACCTTATATGCCACAAAAGCATATACAGGAGACAGCAGCACCAGTGCAGATGATGCAATCACAATATCCAATAAGCGCTTTAACATGGTTCACTCTTGAGGTTAGATAAAAATGGCGGAGTCAATATTCATTTCTAGCAATGATTATACCCTGTTCGCTACCATCAAATTTGTAAAATATTTCAACGGTCAAAGGGACTCAAGTATTCCCCATTCTAAAAGCTGTCAAACCATATAGCCTTTTAGAAATCTGTCCAACGACGATTAACTGCATGACCCGGATTATTCATGCTGATCACTTTCGCGTAGTTTCCTACCGCAGTTGCATTTTCAGGAATATCTTTTGTCACAACGCTTCCTGCACCTATAGTGGCATTATTACCAATTTTGACATGCTCAATGATGCAGACATTGGGCCCAATATAAACATTGTCACCAATTTCTGCGGCTTGACGGCCGCCATTTGCACCAATGGTGGTAAATTGCGATAAATTCACATTATTGCCAATCACGGTTGTCGGATTAACGACCAACGGCCCGCCATGCCCAATAAACAAGCCGTAGCCAATTTGAGTCGTGGTATTAATATCAATGCCGTACTGCTTTTTTTTATAATAATAAATAGGATAGGCCAGTTTTGCCCACTTGCTTTGAGCGCTGGCTAAACGTAACCAAAATGAAAAATTAAAACCGCGATTGAAAAAATAAGTTTTCAAAAAAGTTTTAAAACTGACATTGCCGGTATAACGGTATAAATCACTTTTTATATATTTTAAGGTCATCTGGATCGTCTCTAAAATTGGGTAAATCGCCTTTAATGGATATCCATTTCAGCCATCATGTGCTTATTCACTTGATGCACATCATATTTATTCAGCGCAATTTCCCGCGAACGCTTTCCCATATACTCAGTCAGTTTTGGATCTTCAATAAAATACTGCATGCTTTGCACCAAATCATTGACTGATTTCACCGCAACCAAATAGCCATTTACACCATTGGTAACGGTTTCACGACAGCCCGGCGCATCGGTGGTAATCACAGCACGCCCCATCGCCATAGCTTCTAATATGGTACGTGGCGTGCCTTCACGATAAGATGGCAACACATACACGGAACTTTCCGCAATTGCAGGACGCACATCACTGAGCTTGCCCCAATATTTGAGGCGACCATCGGCAATCCACCTGTCAAGTTCAGCTTGTGAAATGGCCGAAGGATTATCATCAATCCAACCGACCAAATGAAATTCCGCCTTAGGAAACTGTGCTTTGATAATACGTGCCGATTCAGCATATTCACGCACACCTTTATCCCCCAAAAGCCGTGCAATGAGCAAGAATGAGGCTTTGACCACACCTGAATCATCTTTCGGTAAAGGCATGACATCAAAGTCTTGCACATTCACCCCTGAGCCATTCACCACCACAGTTGGTTTATTGGCATCAAGCAAATGCATGTCTTGGAAAAGCTTTAAATCATCAGGGTTTTGGAAAAAGACTTTGTCGCTACGTTTGAGCGCTTGCGCATATAAGCCATGCACCAGCTTTTGAAAAAAACTACGCTTGCCAGATTCCACATTTTGAAAGGCATAGCCCAAACCTGTAATTAAGGCAAAACGATGCGGTACTTTCGCAAGCCAAGCCGCTAAGGTACCGTAAATGACCGGTTTAATGGTATAGGACAGCACGTAGTCAGGCTGAATTTGACGAATTTGCCGATAGATATGTTTTAACAGTTTTAAATCAGCCAGTGGATTGGTGCCGGTACGCTGCATGGGAATCTCATGCAGATGATAGCCCAGGGCTTGCAGTTTTTGCTGTTCTTCGGGAAATGATGCAAATTCAGGCGCCATGATGTGAATTTCATAGCCTTGCGCAGAAATCGCTTCTAATAACTTGCCACGAAAATTGAGTACAGATGGCAAAAAACTGCTGATCATTAAAAACTTCATGCCTGTTGGCTCCACACCCGCTTATATTGACGGCTGACAGTTTCAATACTGAAATTCTGCTCTACCCGTTCACGCGTCGCTAGTTTTAAGCTTTGTTTTTCTGCTTTTGTCTTTTGTACATATGCCAAAATCGCATCTGCCAAAGCTTTCGCATTGCGTGGTGGCACAATGCTTCCTAAATCCTGCACAATATATTTGGCATCGCCAACATCGGTACTGATACATGGCAAACCTGATGCCATTGCTTCGACCAATACATTCGGAAAACCTTCGGTAATCGAAGTCATGAGGAATGCATCAATGGATTGATAAAAGGCAGGCATGTCCGAGATTTGGTCAAGCAAATGTACCTTTTGAGCATCTAGTTGATACTGATGAAATAAGGCTTTGACTTCAGGATTGTCTATACTCGCACCGTTACCAGCAATTTTAAAGATGATGTTTTTATCTTTCAGCAAGCCCATAGTTTCAAACAAATAGGGATAGCCTTTGGCTATGTGATAGCGCCCTGCAAAACCAATCACGGTTGGTTCATGCAATTGAGGATTGGGCTGAAATTTATCTAAAAACACGCCATTGGCAATCACTTGACTATTGCCATTTTTAAAGCTAAAGGCCTGATGCTGCTGCATAGACGAATGCGCACAATAAATAATGGCACTGGCTTGTTGGGACAGTATTTTGCTTAAGCCCAAGGCAATCTTGGTACTGATCGATTCATCTTTGGGAGAAGCAAGCGAATGATGAATGCCCCATACCACATTCGGTTTTTGGGCTAAACCAATGATACTAAGACTGGTCAACGCATTGGCATGGTACATCCAGCATTGCACCGTTGCAGGCTGTAGTTTTTTAAGCAATGTACGCAGCTTGCTTACCGTACCCAATGTGTTTATGCCATTCCAATCCAGTCCATAATGCGCCTGACAACGATCTAAAGTACTTTGATACACCTCTGATGTTTTCATTAAAGCAATGATCACATGTTCGTATTGGTGTTCAGTGTATTGAATCAAACGTGCCAGCATCATCTCTGCACCGCCCACGCCTGCAAAGTTGGTAATCACATGCACCATCAACGGTTTGCTCATGCTGCAGACTCCATCATACGCAAATACTGCTTAAGTACGGTTTGCTTATGAAACTGCTGAATATGCGCTTCAAAATCAGCTTCTTGATATTGCACATAATCTGCAAAAATCGCCTGCCGCATTGCTTGAGTTAACCCTGCCTGATCATTGCATTCGACCAATAAACCGAACTTGGAGTTTTCTAGAATTTCCACCGGGCCGCTTGGGCAGTTGGTACTGACCACTTTTACTTTTGAAGCCAACGCCTGAATGAGTACTCCAGGCAAACCCTCCCAATTGGAACTTAAAACAAACAGCGATGCATATTTAAAATAAGCGTATGGATTAGCATCAAAGCCCGGTAAATCCACCACATCGTTTAAACCCAACTCGGCTACTAGAGCCTCAAACTCAGTACGCAGTTCACCCTCACCTAAAATCAATAATCGGGTTTCAGGATGCTGATTATGCAAGGCTTTAAAGGAACGAATCAGAAAACCAAAGTTCTTTGCTTCAGTGAGACGCCCCACTGCCAAAATCACTTTATGGTCATTATTAAAAAAGCGATGTGTGACTGGCGCTTTGAGTTTTTCAAAATAGGCACCGTCCAATACAGGGTTATAAATGGTACTCAAATTATTATTTTTATAGCCATAATATTCACGAAAATCAGCTTCTACCCCTTTAGAAACACAGACCACTTGCTGTGCCATGGGGTAGGTCCAATTCACCAAAGTTTTCAGCACAAATTTAGCAATGCCTTGCAACTTCATATTTTTTGACGGTGTCGATACTTCACGGAAGATCAAACGTGTTGCAACACCTGCGAGTTTTTTCGCAATACCCGCCACAATATTGGTATGAGTTTGTGTTGACACTAAGCAATCATATTGCTCAGCTTTCATTTTTATTTTTAAGGGCGTGATGCTATTTATTACCCGACCACAATTAAAATTGACCAATTCAATTTTAGAACCTACTTCGGGTAACAGCTTGGCTTTATCATCATTTAGGTCACATACACCCAAATGAATCTTAAGCCCTTGTTCGGCCAAACTATTCGCCAGTTGAATGACTGTACGTTCTGCACCGCCACCGCCCAAGCTTGGCAAAAAGAACATGACTTTATTCAACATATGCAGACCTAAACTTTATGAAATGGGAGAATATTAATGCGAGCTTTTTGAGGCTTGAATCGACATAGCACGTTCCACGCGCTCGCGATAATCCGTAATACCAGCTAAGTCAGTATCACTGGCACAGCTACTTTGAATTTTGGCTTGATAATCAGCAAAACTGGATACCACTTTGGCAGGCACACCAATCGCCACACTATGATCAGGAATATCTTTGGTCACCACCGAACCTGCACCAATCACCACATTGGAGCCAATGCTCACGCCCGGCATAATAATGCTATTGACCCCAATAAACACACGCGAACCAACCTGAATTGGCGCAAAGCGTTGATAGCGTTTCCCTTGCTCATCTTTGACTAAACAGGTACTGCCATCATGAGTAATAAATTTCACCCCTGAAGTCACCGTGACATGATCACCAATTGAGACTAAAAACGGTTCTGAGCCCCAACTTTTAATATAGATTCGGCAGTTTTCACCGACTTTCACACCTTTTTTACGTGCATAAGCCACACTGCCCTTTGCCATAAAATAAGCAAGATCAAACAGCTGTCGAAAAGCAGAAACCATAAATGCCATACGCATAACCTATGTCAGGATCAGAAATCAAAAGGGAGAAAATTAAGCTGAATATTTTACGCTGAAAACGTGCTTTACGATACGAATAGCGCTTTACACCGATTTGATTTTTTTGGCTGGAATACCGACATATACCCCTGATTCTGGCAAAGGTTTAGACACTAAACTACAGGCGCCAATCACACTATCATCGGCAATAGTTACACCATCAAGTACCGTAACTCGTGCACCAAGCCAAATATTTTGCCCTAAACTCACGCCCTGCTTGGTAATTGCATCTTTCACTAACAGATCAGGCTCACCAAATTTATGATTACTGGCAATCAAAATACTTTGCGTACCAATACGGGTATTGTCACCAATACTTACACCACCACAACCATTAATAAAAGACTTAGAATTAATGCTGACATCTTGACCAATCGACACCTTGCCACCAAAGCATTTGATATAACAGCTTTCACCAATAAAACTGTTATCTGCAATTTCTAAAAACGCACCTTGCTCGACAATTAAACTGACATGATCGCCAATATAGACATTCTTGCCGATCTTAACTTGGCCATTAATCTCTAGGGTACACGCTTTGCCGAAGTAACGAAATTGTGTGCCAAATGCCATGTTGTACATCACTTTACGGCACTGTGAAGCAAACCAATTCATGTATTTTAAGATTTTAAAAAACATCAGTTTTTGTTTCTCCACACCACATACAAAATGGCAAAGTTATAGAAAATTAATGCTACAGGTACCGCAAGTAACATATACACTTTATCAGCAAAGACTGCATAGAAGCCTGCAAATAATGCGAACTTAATCATGAGTTCAACGATTTGCAGTTTAAATAAGACTTGGCTATTGCGCTTGGCAATTAAATAGGCCGAACTTGGCGGATTACAGAAAACCGCCCAATAGCCCAACGCTAAAATTTGGAAATAAGTTGATATCCCAACCCATTCAGAACCGAAAATCCAAAGATATACCGACTCAGGCAAGATAAAGAAAATTGCAAAAAGAGGCAGCGACACCAAGCTTAAAAGCACGCTTGCCTTTAATGCATTTTTGCTTGAATCTGTGGTTTTAAACTTACGGATAAAAAACTGACGTAAGGTTTGTGAAATCAAATTGATCGGAACACGTAAAGTCCGCTCGACAATGGCATAAAAACCCATCGCCTGCACACCCACAAAATGCGACACCACATAGTAAGGCAAATTATGCGAAAAACTATTCAGCAAGGCATGTGGCGTATTGGCATAGATAAAATCTTGATAATTTTTAAATGCCTGCCAACTGACTTGATAGAGCTGATACTTCAGTAGGTAGAGCAACATCGCCACAATCATCAGAATCGAGCTGACATTGTAGCTATTGACCAAACTGATCTGCATGAACAGTGGCAAACTCAATTGCACCGCAACGACGATCGCACTTCTAAAAATATTTAAGCCCGCACAAAAATATTCCTTATGCGCAGCAAATTGATAGTTATAAACACTCTGAAGCAAGGTATTGGCAAGCACGCCGGTTGCTACAGCACATGCCATTTTAACATTTAAAATCAAGCTGATGACGATGCCACTCATCACAGCGATTGCTGTTGAGAACACCGCCCCTTCAAACATCAGACTTTTTTTATCTTGTTCGTCCGCGACCAATAAGGCTTGATCAAGACGTAAATTGGCAACCGTCGATAAAACACTAACGATGGCTAAAGCAATCCCATACGCACCAAAGTCTGCAACAGAATACAGGCGTGTTAAAACAGGAAGTGCGATAAATGTCATTATCGCACCTGCCAGTAAACTTAAGGTAATCAGTCCAATGGACTGATATTTTGCGAAGAGTTTCGCAATCATCGGTTCAAGATCATTTTAAGTTATTGACGTACCAACGCATGGCCAATTGAATGCCTTCGGCAATTTTAAACTCGGGCGCATAACCCAAATGTTGCTCAATTTTAGCAATGCTGGCTTGTGAATGACGTACATCACCTGCACGAAACTCACGATAGACAGGATCACGGTCAAATTGAACGTTATTGGTCGCAAGCGCCACTTGAATGGCACGATATAACTCATTCAGCGTAGTACGGTCACCTAATGCAACATTATAGACCTGATTTTTTGCTTCATCTGATGCGGTCGCTGCCAAGATATTGGCTTGAACGGTATTGTCGATAAAACAGAAATCGCGACTGGTTTCACCGTCACCATTGATGAAGACATCTTCACCATTGATCATCGATGCTGTCCATTTCGGAATCACTGCCGCATAAGCACCGTTTGGATCTTGGCGTTGACCAAACACGTTAAAATAACGTAGACCAATTGCTTTAAATCCATAGCTACGCGCAAATACATCAGCATAGAGTTCATTGACATACTTGGTTACTGCATAAGGTGAAAGCGGATTACCAATATTTTCTTCCACTTTTGGCAATGCAGGATGGTCACCATAGGTTGAACTGCTGGCCGCATAAGTAAAACTAGCAACACCTGCATCACGTGCCGCAGTGAGCATATTTAAGAAACCACTGATATTGGTTTCATTGGTGGTGATGGGGTCAGCAATTGAACGCGGTACAGAACCGAGCGCTGCTTCATGTAAGACATAATCTACGCCTACACAGGCTTTTTGGCAGTCTGCAAACTGGCGAATATCGCCTTCAATAAAACGGAAATTCGCCCACTGCTCAGCAGAGACTAAGCTTTGCACTTCATCCAAATTATGCTGATGCCCTGTGGCAAAGTTATCTAAACCCACCACAGCTTGATTGAGATTGAGTAAGGTTTCTAAAAGGTTTGAGCCGATAAAACCCGCCACACCTGTCACCAACCAAGTTTTGGGTGCAGTTTTGAGGTTGTCACATACCTGTTGATATTGATTCATAATGGTATGTCCTCTTATAGACGAAGGTCAGATTCGGCTTGAGATAACACATATTTCAAGTCATATAACACATGCTCAGATTTACCTAAAGCACGAATAGCTTGTACACCCATATCTTTAAATTGATGATGTGCAACGGCCAAAATAACGGCATCATATTTGCCATTTTCTAAGTTTGAAATTGGGCGAATACCATATTCATGCTCAGCCTCAGATGCATCGACCCAAGGGTCATAAACATCAATTTGAGTATGATATTCCTTGAGTTCATTGACGATATCAATAATGCGGGTATTACGAATATCTGGGCAGTTTTCTTTGAAGCTTAAGCCTAAAATCAGTACTTTGGCATCTTCAACTTGAATGCGTTTTTTCAACATGGCTTTAACCAGTTGAGTCACTACATAAGCGCCCATACCATCATTTAAACGACGGCCTGCCAAAATAATTTCTGGGTTGTAGCCAATTGCTTGGGCTTTATGCGTTAAATAGTACGGATCGACACCAATACAGTGACCACCGACTAAACCCGGACGGAACGGCAAAAAATTCCACTTCGTACCTGCAGCTTGCAAGACTGCTTCTGTATCGATGCCCATTTTATTAAAAATAAGCGCCAATTCATTAATTAAGGCAATATTCACATCGCGCTGTGTGTTTTCAATCACTTTCGCGGCTTCTGCCACTTTAATACTCGCGGCTTTATGCGTGCCTGCTTCAATAATTAGGTTATAGACTTGATCCACATAATCAGCGACTTCAGGTGTTGAACCCGAAGTGATTTTTAAAATATTGGTAACGCGGTGCAGTTTATCGCCCGGGTTAATACGCTCTGGGCTATAACCTGCATAAAAATCCTGATTGAATTTTAATCCTGAATTTTTTTCTAAAACTGGAATACATACTTCTTCAGTTGCACCAGGATAAACCGTTGATTCATAGACAACCACATCGCCTTTTTTCAATACTTTAGCGATACTTTCGGATGCTTTAATCAAAGGAGTCAGGTCGGGTTGCTTAAATTCATCGATCGGGGTTGGCACTGTCACAATAAAGAAATTACAGTCTGCTAACTGCTCTAAGTTCGTGGTGTAGCTTAAATGCGTTGCTTGCTTTAATTCTTCTGGTGAAACTTCTAAAGTATGATCTTGTCCGCTCTGTAGCTCATCAATACGCTTTTGATGAATATCAAAACCCACAACGGGAACTTTTTTTCCAAACTCAACAGCTAGCGGTAAACCGACATAACCTAATCCGATTATGGCAATTTTTAATTCGGAGAGTTGTAACATACTGAAGCCCATGTCATCGATGAATTATCAATCATCGTTATGTTGTAAATAGTGTTAAATTATATCAGAAAATCAAATTTCGATTGTGTAATGATGTCCTATAAGGACTGTAATTTTAATCAAAAATATTTATAGGATTAAACAATCCCACCTATAAAACCAACATTACTCATTTAAAAAAATTCAACTAATAACAAGATCTTTAAAAAGATATTCATACATGCGAGTCTTGATTAAACTTACGATTTAAAACAAATGTAAAGCTATATTCTACAAGGTGAATAGTATAAACTTAACATCCTAAAATGAGTAATTTGGGTATTTAAACCCGCATTTTAATGATTCAAAAATTTTATAAATAGGATTTGTATTCGAGTGAGTTACTATCGTTATAGCTGTATGTTAGCTTTGAGTCTAAGTATGACGGGTTGTGCCATTACTTCAGGCTTACAAACCTATGACCTTCCTAAAGAAGGTACATTTCAGACTGATTTAGGCTCGACAGTCAATGTCATTAAACTAACTCAAGAAAATTTATTAGCTGTTCAACCCGCTCAAATTAATCAACAAAATTATGCTCACCTTTTTAATCAGCAGCAAAAAAATTATCGTTTAAGTTCTGGTGATATTTTATCCATTTACTTATGGGCTTATCCTGAAATCACCCCACCGACCAATACGATTAATAATGAAGAAGCCATCAAGTCGAATGGCTATCAAATTGATCAAAGCGGTTATATTCAATTTCCGATTATTGGTCGCTATAAAGCAGCAGGTAAATCACTCACTCAAGTCAATCAGGAATTGCGCAGTCAACTCTCGCGTTACTTAAAAACACCCGATGTGATCGTTCGTGTACTTTCCTACCAAGGTCAACGTTATTCTGTGCAAGGTAACGTGATGAAAGGCGGCCAATTCAATCTTACTGACCAACCTACCAGTGTGTATACCGCTTTAGGTATGGCGGGCGGAGTAAATAGCCAATTTGGTGACAATGCCTCTTTAACCTTGGTCAGAAATGGTCAAAGTTATGTACTGAATAGTATTGAACTAGAAAAGGCTGGCTATTCTTTACATAATCTACTCATTCAACCGAATGATACGATTTATGTCAATTCACGCGAAAATCAAAAAATTTATGTCATGGGAGAATCTGGCAAGAACCAGTCTTTACCAATGCGTGAACAAGGGATGAGCTTAAGTGATGTACTTGGTGAAAGTTTAGGGATCAACTCGCTTTCAGCCAGCCGTGGTAAAATTTATGTTGTTCGTAGTGATATGAACAGCCCGATGACCGAAATCTATCATTTAGATTTAACTAGTATTGGCGATTTTGGCTTAGCCAATCAATTTAAAATGCGCAGCAATGATATTGTCTATGTAGATGCATCCGGTTTAGCACGCTGGCAGCGTGTAATCAATCAAGTTATTCCTTTCTCAAATATCATCTATAACTTGGACAGATTGGGCCAATAATGTTATTTAAAAATATTTTGGTGGTCTGTGTAGGTAATATTTGCCGAAGCCCTATGGCGGAGTATCTCCTAAAAAAAGATCATCCCGACCTGAATATTTATTCAGCTGGAATCTCAGGTATGATTGGGCATGCAGCAGATGAAAAAGCTCAATACTGTATGCAAAAAATTGGCATCGATATGAGTGGACATATTGCCCAAAAATTAAATGCTGAACTGATCAAAAAATCAGATTTAATTTTGGTCATGAGTTCAAATCAACAAAAGCATATTGAACAGACTTGGCCCTTTGCCAAAGGAAAAACATTTCGCCTTGGGCATTGGCAGGGTAAAAATGTTCCCGATCCATACCAGCATGATCAGGCCTTTTTTGACCAAACTTCACAATTGATCCAGTCTTGCGTTGCGGATTGGACTAAACATATTTAACTTTTGATGTACGATTATGAGCCAAAATACCAATACAGAAGATACAATTGATTTAAAAGAATTATTTTTCTCTCTGATTGCACAATGGAAGTTAATTGCTTTATGTGTAATTTTAAGTCTCGTCTGCGCCCTACTTTATTTAAGAACTACAGCTGATACCTACGCAGTAAATGCACTGGTACAGGTTGAGGAAAGTAAAGGAACTTCAGCAGCACTCTTGGGTGATCTATCAAGCATGATTGATCAAAAGCAACCGGCTCAAGCAGAAATTGAAATTTTAAAATCACGCTTAGTTCTAGGTACTGTGATTCAAAATTTGCATCTTGATCTTAAAGTTTCGGGTACAGAGAATTCATTTATTGATCGCCTATTTTCTCCACATGACTATGTGACTGAATATAAAAATAAATCAGTAACTTTTAAAGACAATGAAAAAAGTTTTGAAGTCCGTCAATTTAATGTGCCTAACGTATATCGTGATAAAGACCTCAGTTTAAGCTTTGAAGATAATCTCATTACACTGATAGATACCGAAACTGAAGAAAAAATTCTGACTGCGAAGCTCAATCAAGCGAATTCATTACGCACCACTGATGGATCGTGGGATATTTCGATTTTTACCCGCGACAAGTTAAAAGATTACTACCTAATTCAAAAGCAATCTTTACCTGCTGCAGTTGATAATATTTTAGAGAATTTTTCGGTTGCTGAAAAAGGGAAAATGACCGGTGTCCTTGGATTAAATTATCAGGGTCAAGATAAAGAACATATTACCCAAGTACTCAATTCAATTTTAGCAGCCTATAGCCAACAAAATATTGAACGCCGTTCGGCTGAAAGTGCACAGACCTTAAAGTTCTTGGATGAGCAACTACCTGAACTAAAACAACAACTGGATGTTGCGGAACGCGAATTTAACAAATTCCGCCAACAATTTAATACAGTCGATGTGACCAAAGAATCTGAGTTATATTTAACCCAAAGTATTACTTTGGAAACCCAAAAATCGCAGTTAGAGCAACAAGTGGCTGAAGCTGCGGCCAAGTACACCAACGAACACCCTGTGATGCAGCAAATGAATGCTCAATTGGGTGCGATTAACAAACGCATTGCAGAGTTAGATGGCACGCTCAAACGCTTGCCAGAATTACAACGCCAATATTTACAACTGTTCCGTGAAGTAGAAGTCAAACAACAGCTGTATACAGGCTTGCTTAACTCTTACCAACAACTGCGGATTGCCAAAGCAGGTGAAATTGGCAATGTGCGTATTGTCGATACTGCGGTAGAACCGGTTGAGCCAATTAAACCAAAGAAATTACTAATTCTGATTTTGTCCGTTTTCTTGGGTGGTTTTCTGGGTACATTGTTGGCCTTACTGCGTAATATGTTGCGCTCTGGTATTAAAGATTCCACTCAAATTGAAAATGAATTGGATCTGCCAGTGTATGCAACGGTTCCTCGCTCTCCCGTACAGGAAAGCCGTATCAAGATTCTGAAAAAGAAAAAGAATATTCCTATTTTGGCTGTGAAGAATAGTGATGATATTGCCATCGAAAGCTTAAGAAGTATGCGTACAGCCATTCATTTCGCTCTAAGCTCTGCTCGAAATAATCTGATTACGATTTCAGGGCCTGCGCCAGAAGTTGGGAAATCCTTTATTTCAACAAATTTAGCCACAATTTTGGCGCAAAGCGATAAACGCGTATTAATCATCGATGCTGATTTACGTCGTGGTTATTTACATAAATACTTTAACTATGACGTACAACCAGGCTTAACAGAGTTCTTGAACAGTGAACAAACACTCGATGCCGTGATTCGTACGACCGAAGTGCCAGGCTTGAGCATTATTTCTCGTGGTAAGAGTCCAGCGAACCCCTCTGAACTTTTAAGCTCTGCGCAATTTAAAACGTTATTAGAACAGCTGTCGGATAAGTTTGATCATGTGATTATTGATACTCCGCCTGTCTTAGCCGTGACGGATGGCATCATTATTTCTCAATACACAGGTGTTAACTTAGTAATTGCCCGTTATGCGAAAACACAAATGAAAGAGTTGGAATTGACCCTGAATCGCTTCGAACAAGCCGGTGTGAAAGTGAATGGATTCATTCTAAACGACATTCAACGTTCAAGTGCAGGCTATGGCTATGGCTATAACTATGCTTATGCCTATAAAGCCAATAAAGAATCAGACTAAATACATCCTCTAACCGATAAAAAGCCAGAACTTGATTTCTGGCTTTTTATTTTGTATGACAAACGTTTATATATTCAAATCCTTATAGTTTTTTTAAGGGCTTCGGCATATATTAATTTGAAAATGTACTGGTGGTACAAAACACGTCATTCATGAAGTCTGCTAAGATGCTAAAAAACTTTTTGAATGTAATAGAATTAGGAAAAATTTCACATGAGTAAAGCCTTACCCATTGCTGTAGCTGTTATTCTAGGCGGTGCTGCACTTGTTCCCGTTTATTATGCATCTCAACACCCAGCTTCAGCCGAAGCCCAAGTTTCAAAAAATGCATCTGCCGTAGAAAAAATTAGCTATGCACTGGGTTATGAGGTTGCTCATCAAACTCCACCAGAACTCGATATTAACAGTTTTGTAACCGGTGTCCGTGCAGGTCATGCCCGTAGCCAACCCGCCTATAGCGAAGAAGAATTAAAACAAGCCTATGAGCAGTTCCAACAAGAAATGCAGCAAAAACAGGCCAATGATGCGAAGCAAGCACAAACAACCAGTGACAGCTTCTTAACTGAAAATGCGAAAAAACCTGGGGTGAAAACCACAGCGTCAGGCTTACAGTACAAAATTACGCAAGAAGGCACAGGCAAGCAACCCACTGCCAGCTCTGTCGTGACCGTGCATTACAAAGGCCAACTGGTCGATGGTAAAGTCTTTGATAGTTCACTTGAACGTGGCGAACCGATTGAGTTCCCTTTAAACCAAGTGATTCCAGGGTGGACGGAAGGTCTACAACTCATGAAAGAAGGTGGGAAAGCGACACTCTACATTCCTTCGAACTTAGGTTACGGCCCACAAGGTGTACCTGGCATGATCCCAGCCAACAGCACGCTTATTTTTGATGTTGAACTGATCAAAGTAAAATAAGACCAGTCAATCAAAGGAGAGCTTTTGCTCTCCTCTTTTTATTGAGAATACGATATGAAAATTCAAACAACATTACTCTGCGGCTTGTTACTTTCTACACCTGTTTTTGCAGCGCCGATTAACAATAAAAGCAGCATCAACCAACAAGTCGGTTATAGCTTTGGCTATCTCATGGGTCGTAGCAATGCCGAATCAATTCAAGATCTCGATCTCGATGCTTTTGTGCAAGGGTTACGTGAAGCATCTAAAGGCCAAGCTGCGTCATTAAGTGATGAAGACATGGCGCGTGTATTGACCCAATATAAACGCCAAGCCGAGGCAAAACAGTTATTAGAAGTGAAACAACTGGCAGATAAAAATGCCAAAATTGGTGCAGCCTTTTTAGCTGAAAATGCGAAAAAAGCAGATGTAAAAACTACGGCTTCAGGCTTGCAGTATATGGTTTTACAACAAGGCCAAGGCAAGTCACCTAAGGCCAACAGCAAAGTCAAAGTTCACTATGAAGGGCGTCTGATTGATCAAACTGTTTTTGACAGCTCGATTGCACGTCAACAGCCTGCGGAGTTTCAAGTCAGCCAAGTGATTCAAGGTTGGACTGAAGGCTTACAGCTAATGAAAGAAGGCGCAAAATATCGCTTCTTTATTCCCGCTAAACTGGGCTATGGCCAAATTGGTTCAGGTGATGTGATTGAACCGAATAGCACCTTGATTTTTGATGTGGAACTGATTGAAGTGTTGCCAAAATAAGGTAGCAATGCAAAGGTAATGCTATGTCTTGTCCTGAAATAGATTGACAGTATTCCACTTCAAACCGAGTTAAGCAATTAGCTCGGTTTTAGTTTGCTCATACGTCTGATTCGGGGTGTTCATATTTAAACTTAAATGTGGTCTATAGCAATTATAAATCATGATAGATTCCGCAATTAAGTGATCTAACTCCTTCATGGTTTGACATCGTGTAGTTAAAAACTCCTGCTTTAATATTCCATTAATCCGCTCTGCTAATGCATTTTGATATGAGAAACACTGTTTCGCAAGGTATCCATCTGTCATGGAAGGACATATCCCATAATGGCGTAATGCCGATTGATATAGCTCAGAGCAATACTGTGAGCCTCTGTCCGAATGATGAATCATCCTTGTCGCTCGATCCGTCACATGCTGCATCGCCATATGTAGAGCCTGCACAACATTCTCCGCACGCATATCATTCGATAACTTATAACCTTTAATCTGGCGGGTATAAGCATCTGTCACTAAGGATAAATAATGTACGCCTTCAGCACTCTCAACATAGGTAATATCACTGACAAAGACTTCGTTGGCTTGCACTGCTGAATAATCCTTTAATAAATTTGGATGCTTCTTCATCCAATGCTTGCTATCCGTAGTTTTTGTATAGCGACGCTTGGGGCGAATCAATAAATTATGCTCTTTCAATATTTTAAATAACTGATCCCGTCCACACTTTAAACCACGCTGCAACAATTTGCCTTTAATAAGCCAATACAACTTACGTGTTCCGATACTTGGCATGAGACAACGATATTCCATAACCAACTCAAGTATTTGTTCAGTTGCTTGTGCAGTCATTTGAGCACGTTTTTCTGCTTGATAATAAGCTTGTCGGGTGATTCCCAACCACTGACAATAACGTGAAACGCTTAGTCCTCTTTGGCTTTGCCAATCTTTGAAACGTGCTCGGTATACTTTTTTCCAAGATCAGTCCCACATTCTTTATCAATGTGATAAATCACATCCTGTATAAATTCAGTTTTGAGCTTTTCTGCGGCTAACTGCTTTTCTAATTGGCGGATTCGTTGTTGGGGTGTTAATTGGCGTTTAGAAGAAGTCGGCATATTCGAAGTCCAGTCCTGTTGTCCGTGCTTGCGTAACCATACAAGCACAGTTGATCTTCCTTGAATACCATATTTTGCCTGAGCTTGTTTATAAGTAATTTGCCCTTTTTCTACTTCATGTACCACCATCATTTTAAAGGCAAAGCTATAATCACCTTGTGTACGTTTAACTCGTTGTTCTCGTGCATGTTCCATAAAATAAGTCTCTTAAGGTGTAAACTTATTTCAGGACGGGACACTATATACAAAATAAAAAGCCTGATCTTCGTGATCAGGCTTTTTATTAATTTCAATCTATTCTTAAATCAAGCCATGCTTTTTTAAGCTACGCGCTTCGCTTGCAGTATAAAATAAAGGGTGGTGTTTTAAAAAGTATGCTGACATTAAATGAAGCCATTATTGATGTAAAAGAAGGTTAAGTCGAAGGCTTTAAAATGGTTTTCAAGCTTTTTGGAGAAATTGCAACTTCTTCTAAAACCACGCCTTATTCGATGCCTTATTTTGCAATTATTACCTTCAATTCCTACAGTAAACAACTTACCAATACTTTGCTTGCAGTTTTTAAAAGCAGTGATGAAACTGTCCCAATGATCACTTGCAATTCGGGTGTAGTGAATACCTAATTGTTTAAGCTTTGTCTTCAACCTTTGGACTGTGGCTAAATCTCTCTTACCCCAAACATAAGCAACAATCTCACCTGTTTCTCGATGGTAGGCGTAAATAAGCCATTGTTTATTATTTTTATTTCCAACAAAAGTCCAGAATTCATCTACTTCGAGAGATTCATAATGACTTTGTTTAGGCTGAATTTGATAGGCCGATTCAGTTAAAGTCCGTAAGACTTTACCGATACTAATGCGCTCAACTTCAGCGATATCTCGTATACCGCTGCCTCTGACCATTAACTGTAATATTTTACGAGTAATGCCAGAATTACATCCTAGATAGCTCAGAGCATGGTCACCAATAAACTGACGTTTGCAGTCTTTGCATTGGTAGTTTTGTTTCCCATCTACTTTGATGCCATTTTTCTTTATACTGTCACTGAGGCAGGTTGGACATTTGATTTCTAGAGTTATTTGCATTTCTCTATTTTATCAAAATTCAACCTGCTTTTTTTTAGCATACTTTTTGATACACCACCAAATAAAGTACTGCTTTGTTTTATGCTTCATGTTTGAGATGGCGTGGTCTAAACCCAGTAAAGAGCAAACCAACCGCATAAGCCACGACACCCACCACACACAATCCGAGCACTTCTGCAACACGGATCCATTGTGAAACATCACCATTATACCAAGTCAATGCATACCACAATGCCGCAATCATCACGGCGTTAGAAATACCAAACTGGATAAACAGTTTTTTCCAGTGTGCACCAAAACGGAAAATATCGCGCTTGTGTAGATAGAAATACAACATCCCCGCATTCACCAGAGCAGAGCCCGAAGAAGCTAAAGCCAAAGCCATATGCTCTGCCTGCCAGTCAATCAATTTAAAGAAGCCAATAAACACCACGTTTAAAATCGCATTTGCGGCAACGGCCATTAAACCGACACGAACTGGTGTTTTGGTGTCTTGCTGCGCATAAAATCCAGGTGCAAAGACTTTAATCAACATAAATGAAATCACCCCAGCACTCATACATTGCAGCGCCAAAGCCGTCATTTGCGTATCTTCAATGGTGAATTGACCGCGTTGGAACAGGGCCTGAATAATGGGGGTCGATAACATAAACAACGCGATACTCGCTGGCACCCCCACCAAAACAATGACCTTCGCAGCCCAATCCATCATGCCACGAAACTTCGACATATCCTGCTCTGCATGACGGGTCGACAATGCGGGTAAAATCACCGTACCAATCGCTACCCCAATCAAGCCCAAAGGTAATTCAGTCATACGTTCCGCACTGTACAACCATGACACTGAACCGTCTTGCATAAACGAAGCCCAAATGGTGTTCAGGAGTAAGTTGATTTGCGTGACAGAAACACCAAATAGCGCAGGCAGCATCAATTTCATGATGCGATCCACCCCTTCATGTTTAAAATCAACTTTCGGCGGAATCAGTAACTTTTTATGCCAAAGTTCAGGAATTTGGATCGCCAGTTGCAATACACCCGCAGCAATCACCGCCCAACCGAGTGCCATAATCGGTTCTGCCATATACGGCGTCAGCCACCATGCCCCCGCAATCATCGCAACATTCAGCAATACTGGTGAAAAGGCGGGCGAAGCAAAGGAACCATAACTATTTAAAATACTGCTGGCAAATGCCGTCAACGACATAAACAATAAATAAGGAATGGTGAGGCGGAACATTGAAACCGCGAGGTCGAACTTCTCTGGATCGGCATGGAAGCCTGGTGCATAGATGTAAAGCACCGCTGGAGCGGCGACCATAGCGAGGAAGGTTAAAGCCGTCATAACGGTCATCAAACAACCAAAGACTCGGCTAATCAGAATTTGAACTTCCGCATGGGTACGCCCAGTTTTATATTCGGTCAGGACTGGAATAAACGCCTGTGAGAATGCTCCTTCAGCAAATAGCCGACGGAAGAAGTTCGGGATACGAAAGGCCACCACAAAGGTATCGAAATCTTTCCCCGCACCAAAGACATTCAGTAAGACAATGTCTCGTACCAAACCCAAGACCCGAGAAAGCATGGTCATTGCACTTACAATTACGGTTGACCGCCACAGCGCCATCGTATCCACCTAGTTTTTCATTTGCCGCTATTGTAATGAAACTTCAGCGAATATTTGATTGTTTAATGTTGTTGTTGACTCTCAATTCATTGACTTTTTAACTGCTGCAAACGATTTCGATAGTCTAACCAATCAAAAAATGTGCCTGGGTCGGTCTTACGTCCTGGCGCAATATCGGAATGTCCTGCCAAATGCTGTTGAATTTGAGGATAGGCCTGTTGTAAACAAGCCGTCACGTGTACCAATGTTTCATATTGGGCATCTTCAAAAGGCAAGTCATCACTGCCCTCAAGCTCAATGCCAATCGAATAATCATTACACTCTTTCTTGGCCAAATAGCTTGAACGCCCTGCATGCCATGCACGGTCGTTAAAATTGACAAATTGTAAGACTTCACCACTTCTTAAAATCAGTAAATGCGCTGAAACTTGCATGCCTTGAATGGTTTGAAAATACGGATGTACTGACCAATCCAATTGATTTTGAAAAAATTGTTCAATATAACCGCCACCAATCTGTGAGGGAGGCAAACTGATATTATGGATGACAATCAGTTGAATCTCAGTATCAGCAGGACGTGCATTAAAATTAGGCGATGGAATTTGTCTCGCTCCTAGCAGTTGCCCTGCGTGCACTTGAAACGACGGAATGACCTGCATATTTTTATTCCTCAAACCCATTGCGCCCTTTGGGCAATCTTTTTAATGTCTCTCATGCTAAATCTTTCCCCGTCATTTCTCAAATTGATCAGCGTTTGATTCTGAAATTTTCACGCCTTTTTCAGGAAAAATGCTAATATATTGCACAATTTTCATGGCTTCTATAAAGATACGGACAATCGGATGAGCATATCGCAGCAACTGCTTGAACAATCTATTCAACTGAATATTCAACAGGCATTACAAGAAGACATCGGTGATGGTGACATTACGGCACTTTTGACACCTGAAGATGAACAAGCGACTGCGACCATTATTAGCCGTGAAGACATGATTCTTGCAGGTCAACCTTGGGTCAATGCATTAATTGCAGCTTTTGATCCAAGTGTACAAATCACCTGGCTAAAAAACGATGGCGATCTGGTTCTTGCCAATGACACCATTTTCAAACTGGCGGGTTCAGCACGCAGCTTACTTACGATTGAACGCCCTGCACTCAACTTTGTACAAACACTATCTGCTGTAGCAACCAAAACGGCGGAATATGTCAAACAACTGGATGGCTTAAACACCAAGTTGCTGGATACCCGTAAAACCCTGCCGGGTCTGCGTATTGCCCAAAAATATGCTGTCGCGGTCGGCGGCGGTCAAAACCATCGTTTAGGTTTATTCGATGCTTTTTTAATTAAAGAAAATCACATCATGGCGGCAGGCGGCATTGCTCAAGCTATTGCCAAAGCGCATCAAATTGCCCCAGGCAAACCTGTCGAAGTCGAAGTTGAAACCTGGGCGGAATTAGACCAAGCATTGGAAGCCCAAGCGGAAATCGTGATGTTAGACAACTTTAGCCAGCAACAAATGATTGATGCGGTCAAGCATGTTGCAGGACGGTGTAAATTGGAAGCGTCAGGGAATATCACCATTGCCAACTTGCGCGAAGTCGCAAGCACAGGCGTGGATTATATTTCGATGGGTGTATTGACCAAAGATGTCAAAGCAGTTGACCTTTCTATGCGTTTTAATGCTTAATTCCAATATTTCGCATTCAAACGACACACAATAAAAAACGCACTCTCAAGTGCGTTTTTTATTGGGTTAAAACTTACCAGCCCAGTGCTTGCTGTTGTTTTTTCACCAATTCTTGAATGCCCTTTTCTGCCATTTCTAACATGGCATTGCACTGTACACGGGTAAATGGTTTATCTTCTGCCGTGCCTTGAATTTCAATAAATTCACCAGCTTGGGTCATCACCACGTTTAAATCCGTTTGGCAGTTTGAGTCTTCTTCATAGCACAAGTCTAAAAGTACTTCATCTTGGAAAATACCGACTGAAATTGCAGCCACTAAGCCTTTTAATGGATCTTGCTTAATTTTCTTTTTCTCAAGCAATGTGTTCATCGCATCAATCAGGGCCACGGCAGCACCAGTGATCGCAGCAGTACGTGTACCGCCATCTGCCTGAATCACATCACAGTCGATGGTGATGGTGTTTTCACCGAGTTTTTTTAAATCCACCATGGCACGTAGACTACGGCCAATCAAACGTTGGATTTCTTGCGTACGACCACTTTGCTTACCACGCGCAGCCTCACGGTCACTACGGGTATGCGTCGAACGTGGCAACATGCCATATTCAGCGGTTACCCAGCCCTGACCCTTGCCTTTTAAAAAGCGTGGTACGGAGTTATCAATACTTGCCGTACAAAGAACTTTGGTATGACCAAACTCAACCAATACCGAACCTTCCGCATAACGTGTGTAGTTACGAGTAATGGTGACATCACGTAATTGATCTAATGTTCGTTGGTCGATACGCATAATACGCCCTTCATCTGACTAAATAGGTTGGCGCATAGTATAGCAGAAGCAGATCCAAAGCATTTGTCTGACTGCATTGCATTTGTAATTGATCGCCTGTTTCCCTACCCATCCATATTCTTTGTTAAACTGAAGCTTAAAAGAGGCTGAGGCAATCATCTATGTCGATTCGGGAAGAACGTAAACAACAAAGCCGCCAAGCTTTGCTGAATGCTGCATTACAACTCAGCACCTCCGGACGTTCCTTTGCTCGCATTAGTCTCCGTGAAGTCACTCGCCAAGTGGGTTTAGTACCGACCGCTTTTTATCGCCACTTTAATGATTTGGATGAGTTAGGACTTGAACTGGTCGATCAAGCAGCGCTCCACATCAAAAGCATGTTAACCCAATTGGGGCAAAGCTATGTTTATGGTCCACATGCTACGATTGAGCACAGTTTAGATCTATTTTTTCATGCTGTAGAGCAACATCCTGAACAGTGGATTTTCTTGATTGGAGAACGTTGGGGTGGTTCAACCTTGATCCGTGCTGCCGTTGAGCGAGAAATTGCCTTTTTAATCGATGACTTCGCCCATGAATTAACCCGTATTGAAAGCATGCAACATATTCATGACAGCGAAGACCTCAAAGTATTGGCCAATATTTTAATGGATGCCTCCTTTAACTGGGCCATGCGCTGGATTGGTTTGAGTCGAGATGTAGCTCTCGAGAAACTCCAACAGCAGCAGGCTGCATTTAAACTACAAACCATCGTGCAGATTCAACTCATGTTCCGTGGAATCTCCAATTGGCAACGACCATCTGCTCAAACCAAACACGCCAATCCGACTTTGCATTAAGCCGTTCGCAGACGCAATTTTGGTGTATTACAAAATTTTTAATGCGCTTTACTCAAACTTGGATGCTTTTTCACTATCATAGAGCCAGTTTTTTCATCTGTAGCTCCTATGCGTTTTTTTCTTTTTTTAGCGGCGAGTGTCTGTATTGCCTTGGCATGGCTATTGCCCATTCATTATCGCCCTTGGGTCACCTATACAGGTGAATTGTTTGCATTTTTATCTTTATTTGCACTCTCTGCCGTATTTTTAAAAGAAAAACTCTTGCTCCCGAAAGTGAGTCTGCCGCTATTGCTGTTGAGCCTCGTGCCCTTCATTCAGTACGGTTTTGGCGAGCTGTTCTTTTTCAGCAAAGCGCTGATGTGTGGCTTATATATCTTTGCATTCTGGCTGAGTATGGTTTTAGGTTTTAACCTGAGCCAAAAACCCTTGGAACGTGAGCAATTATTTAGTGGTCTGTGTAGTGTATTTTGGTCGGTCGGTCTGGTAACAGCGCTCATCGCCACTTGCCAATGGCTCAATATTGAACAGTACATTCTTGGCATGACCGCTTTAAAAGGCGATCGTCCTTATGCCAACTTTGCTCAGCCGAACAATATGGCGAGCTTTCTGATTCTGTCCTTACTCGGCACACTTTACCTATTTGAAAAGAAAAAACTCAACTCGATTCTGCTATGCGTCAGTGCCGCATTGATGTTATTTGCAGTGGCACTGAGCCAGTCCCGTACATCATGGGTCGCAAGCATTTGTGTACTACTCTATTTACTCTATCAACAGTACAAGGGTGCGGTTCAACTGAAGTGGTATAGTGCCCTCGCATGGTTTGCGTTGTTCATTGCATTTACTGCGTTTATTCCACAGCTCAATCACCTGTTGGCTCAGCTGTCTAATGTCGAAGTGACCCAAACCCGTGATGCGGTTGCGCGAGCAACGGGCGATATGTCGCGTCTTGCCATTTGGCAACAGATGCTCCATGCCATTGCTGAGCGACCTTGGTTTGGCTATGGTTGGCATCAAACCAGTGTGGCTTACACCCTAATCAGTGATCAGTTCCAAGGCCCCGTTTGGGTGAAAAGTGCGCACAACTTCATTCTCGACTTTATGTTGTGGAATGGATTAGTGATTGCGATTCCATTTTTTGCCTATCTCAGCTATTGGGGCTATCAACTGCAAAAGCATGCGACATCGCTCGAATCTGTGATTGGCCTTCTGATGGTCGGTGCTTTACTGATTCACGGTATGCTCGAATTTCCATTGTTCTATGCCTATTTCTTGCTACCACTCGGGTTAATTCTAGGCATTATTCAATCTCAGCAAAAAGTGAAAACGTGGACTTTACCGAGCTTTGCCATGCCGATCACATTTACTGTCTGTGTGGTCTTGGTCGCACTGATTATTCGTGACTATGAGTTGATGGTACCAAAGCTGAATCAAGCTTCTCGTTATGAACACACCCCTGAAAAGTTCACCAATCAAGATCACATTTTACTGCTGTCGGAGTTTAAACGCCGCATTGAATGGATTCAGTTAAATCCATACAGCAAAGTCAGCCCTGAGCAAATTCGTGACTATGAGGAAATGGTGCTGAACTACCCGATTCCCTATGATTTGATCAAATTTGCCAAACTCTTGGCCTTTAATGGACATGAAGCCGAAGCTCGTCATCAACTATGGCGCTTAAAAACCTTAAGAAAAATTGAGCTGCTTTATGAGGATTTATTGCAGCCTGCATCAGCCGCGCAATAAACATCGTTAACCCATAAGAAAGCCTGCATCAGCAGGCTTTTTTAACTGAATAAGGACTTAAAACAGATTCAGCTTATTTTGCAGCACGTTCTTTTTCAATCAAGTAATCCACGACTTGAGTCACTTTAGCATCTTCACCTTGCACAATATATTTACCATTCACCGTCACAGCGGGTACGCCACTGAGTTGATAACGCTTGGCCAAATCTTGTGCTTGGGCAATTTTTGAAGTAATGGCAAATGATTTATAAGTACTGTTAAATTTCGCTTCTGGAATACCAAACTGAGTATAGAACTTGGCTAAAGCAGGTTGCTCTAGAATCGGTTGATTTTGATCATGAATGGCATGGAATAAAGTCAAGTGGGTCTTTTTACGTACACCCAAGGCCTCAGACACATAATAAGCTCGCGCCGCTTGCTCCCACACTGGATTCATGGCTGCTGGCGTACGCACGAAACGCACATCTTTCGGTAGTTTTTTCAACCAAGTCTGCATATGCGGTTCAAGTTTAAAACAGTGACCACAGCCATACCAAAAGAATTCGCGGACTTCAATTTTTCCTGGCACTTCCACCTGTACAGGTGTTGGTACGACGATATAGTCCTGACCTGCCACAAAATTTGCAGCCAATGCGCTACCGGAAATAGCGAAAACAGCGGTTGCTAAGCCACTCAAAAGGAGTTTTTTCATTGAACTTATTGTCCTCAAAATCATTATGATAAGTTTATGCAAATACTATAAATCAAATATGCCAAATTCGTTTTCATTCTGTGAACTTTTTTCAGGCTTTTATCGCTTTTTCTAGAATAAACGCTACACTAAGCCCTATTGAACGTTTTAAATATCATGACTTAAATTGAGGTGCCGACGATGTCGCAACTGAATGTTGATCCACAAGAAATTGCCAAATTTGAAGCATTTGCTGCCATATGGTGGGATCAGCACTCGGAGTTCCGCCCTTTACATATGATCAACCCACTACGCTTAAACTGGATTGATGAACATGCAGGTGGACTCAATGGGAAAAAAGTTCTTGATGTCGGCTGTGGTGGCGGAATTTTAGCTGAAAGTATGGCACGTCGTGGTGCAGATGTGCTCGGCATTGATATGGGCGAAGCTCCGCTGAATGTGGCACGTTTACATGCAGAACAAGAAGGTGTTGAGCATATTGAATATCGCCAAATTCCAGTGGAGCAGCTCGCAGAAGAACAAGCAGGACAATACGATGTCGTGACCTGCATGGAAATGTTGGAACACGTACCCAATCCAGCCTCAATCATTGAAGCCTGCCATAAACTGGTGAAACCAGGTGGTCATGTATTCTTCTCCACCATTAACCGTAATCCCAAAGCCTACCTGTTTGCTATTATTGGCGCTGAATATGTACTGCGCATGTTAGCCAAAGGCACCCACGATTATCAAAAATTCATTAAGCCCTCAGAACTGGCACATGATATTCGCGGCGCAGGGCTCAAACTGAAAGACATGACGGGTTTACATTACAATCCATTGACCAAACGCTATTGGTTAGCGCCAAATGTCGATGTCAATTACATGGTCTATACCGTAAAAGAAGGTGCTGCATGAAAGCCGTCTTATTCGACCTTGACGGCACACTGATCGACACTGCCGCCGACTTTATTCGCATTATTCAAGACATGTGCCGTGAAAAAGGCGTCGCTGTGGTCGATGCAGACCTGATCCGTAGCCAAGTCTCTGAAGGCGCACGGGCTATGGTGAAATTGGTTTATCCAGAACTGGAAGTCGAAGACCCAATTTTTCTGGCACATCGTCAGCGTTTTTTAGACACCTATGGGGCGGATATTGCGGTAGATACCGACCTATTTACTGGCATGTATCCGCTACTTGAAAAACTTGAAAACCAAGAAATTCCATGGGGCATTGTCACCAATAAACCACGTTGGCTCAGTGAAGCATTATTAGACGCGCTGGATTTGACAAAACGCTGCGCTGTTTTGGTCTGCCCAGAGGATGTCAGCAAAACCAAGCCTGATCCTGAACCAATGTATTTGGCAGCCAAGCACATCGCGATTGCGCCTGAAGACTGTATCTATGTTGGCGATCATCCACGTGACATCGATGCGGGTCGTAATGCGCAGATGTATACCATTTTGGCGGCTTATGGTTATTTACCATTCGCGCACAAAGATGACTTAACAGCGTGGCAAGCAGATTGTATAGTGAAGACTGTGGCTGAATTGGACGATGTTATTCAGTCTCTCGTGAGTCAAACTACACCGTCCAATTCACTGACTTGATCACAATTAAAAAATCAAAATAACGAGGAGGTAATGATGAAATATTCAGAATATCAACCTCGCCCCGATCTGCTCAAAGATCGCATCATCTTAATTACAGGTGCGGGCGATGGTATTGGTCGTGCTGCTGCATTAAGTTATGCCCTACACGGCGCAACTGTGGTGTTGCATGGGCGTACCTTAAATAAGCTCGAAGTCATTTATGATGAAATTGAAGGCTTAGGTGCGCCGCAACCTGCAATTTTACCCTTGCAGCTGTCGAGCGCCTCTCCTCGTGATTATGAATTATTGGTTGACACTTTAGAGCGCCAATTTGGGCGCTTAGATGGCATTTTGCATAATGCGGGCATTTTGGGTGAGCGCACCGAACTGGAAAATTATCCTGTCGATGTCTGGGATGATGTCATGGCCGTCAACTTGCGTGCGCCATTCGTTATGACTCAAGAGCTAATGCCACTTCTGAAAAAATCTGAGCATGCCTCCGTAGTTTTTGCCAGCTCAGGTGTCGGACGTGAAACGCGTGAACGTTGGGGCGCATATTCGGTGTCTAAGATCGCGATTGAAGCGGTCAGCCAACTGTTTGCCAAAGAAAATACCTCACCGAATATCCGCTTTAACTGTATCAATCCAGGGGCGACCCGCACTGCAATGCGTGCAAAAGCCTATCCCAATGAAGATCCAAAAACATTGCCAACGCCTGAAAATATCATGCCTGCCTATCTTTACTTGATGGGCGATGACAGTTTGCATATGAATGGTCAAAGTATTGATGCACAAGACTAAAATGTGTCACTTAAGAGGAAGCTTCGGCTTCCTTTTTTTATGCGTCAAACTGAAGCTTAGTCATCTGCAACATGATCTCAAGTTCAGAAAAGGTTGTCTTTTTTCAATTTTTGCGGATACTGATGTCCAACTCCATTTTTGAAGCATATGCCATGACGGACTTGAGCAACATCACTGTACAACCCACTGAAGATGGTATGGTTAGCCTGTTGATTGACCAACAGCCGATTTCAGAAAAATATGGAATGAAGTTTGAAGCCAGTATTGTGGAGGAACTTCAAGCCCTGGAAAATGGCGCCACACTTAAACTTTTCGACCAGTTTGTTTTTGCCCATACCGACTTGAACTTTGAACATAGCTATCACTACGTCACGGTCATTGCTAAGAATGATGAACAATATAAAGCAAAGAAAAGCTTTGTTTATCGCATCAAAATTGACGGTCAGCCCGACATTGAGCATGCCATCAGCAAAAATGGTGAACCGATGACTGCAGCCGATGTACGTGAATTTATCCAAGCGCATGTACAGAAATCATTGACTGATTATACCGACCTCAACTACGCCTATTGACATACTCCCACCACCAAACTAAGAGTTATGGTGGGGGAATTTGTGCGACCTATGCAATCAAATTGATTACACCTTTCGATGCCACACTTGCGCTGACTAGTATTGTGGCATAGGAACTCTTTACACAGCACGAAGCCCTAGTGCATCAGCTAAAGCGAAATTACGGATATTTATACTCGCATTCACATCACGATCTTCAACCAAATTGCAATTTGGACATTCAAACAATCTGACTCTTAGCGGTAACTTTTCCATCTTATAGCCACAGCAAGAACAAGTTTTTGAACTTGGAACAAATCTTCCAATTTGTAGAATATTCTTGCCAAACCATTTTGCCTTGTATTGCAATATCGTAAGAAATTGACCCCAAGCTACATCTGAAATAGACTTCGCTAATTTTCGATTCCTTACCATGTTTTTAATTCCTAAATCTTCTACTGCATACGTGGTCGCTTGGTTTTCACAGATCAAGTGATGCGTTAGTTTATGATGTAGGTCTAAGCGTTGCAAACGCACTTTTTCATGGATGAATGCAACACTTAACTTTTGACGCTGATAATTCTTAGATTCTTTCTGTTTTCGGGCAAATATCTTTTGTTGTATGGCTAAGCGTTTTTGAGCCTGCCGTAAGTGTCTTGGATTTTCAACTTTATCACCATTAGATTGAATGAGCATGTGATTCAAACCCATATCAATTCCAATAGTTTGATCGGGTTGAACTGTTGTTGGTGCAACAAGCTCTAACTCAGACTCAACTAAGATAGAAGCATAATACTTACCTGTTGCTGTTTTGCTAATGGTGACAGTTTTAATTTTCCCATCAAATGTCCGACTAAATACAGTTTTTATCCCTTTAATTTTAGGTACATGTAGTAAACCATGCTCAAAGCTCACCGTTGCGTGCTGAGGGCATTGATAAGACCGTTGAGGTACTTTCTTGGATTTGAACCGTGGATAGCCAACAATATGACTCAATGGGCGTTTTTCATCAGGTTTTGGCTTGTAGCCTTTAATTTTCCTGAATTCAATCTTGCCTTTCTTCAATCGCTGAAAAAAATTGTTATAAGCAGTATGCAGGTGAAGTAATCCACTAAGAAGTGATTGACTGTTTACTTCATTCAACCATTCAAATTCAGGTTGCTTCTTCATTGCAACCAATTGGTCTTGAATATCCTTTTTTGATAATAATTTTTGAGTTTCTGAATGAACTTTGGTTTGAAGAGCTAAAGCCCAATTGAAAATAAAGCGAGTGCATCCGAAGTGCTTTTCAAACTGCACTTTCTGTTGAGAATTTGGATAGATGCGATATTTATACGCTTTCAAAAAAGGTTGTTTCATGGTTATAATTTAACAAATTAATTACTTAGTGTAAATATAATGAAATCACATTATCACTGTGTTTATAAGCTCACATATCATTTAGTGTTAGTGACAAAATATCGCAAGAAATGCCTTTCAAATGAAATGCTCAATCGGCTTGAAGAAATCGTAAAAAAGAACTGTGCCGATTGGGAAATTGACTTGCTTGAGTTTAATGGTGAAGCTGACCACATTCATTTACTACTAGAAATGCACCCGAATATCATGCCAAGCAAATTCATTAACAATCTAAAAACAGTGTCAAGCCGACTGATACGCAAAGAATTTGAGGAAGAACTAAAACCGTATTATTGGAAGCCTGTACTTTGGACGAGAGCATACTGTCTACTTACAACAGGCGGGGCTACAATTGATGTAATTCGGGAATATATAAAAAATCAAGAAAGACCTGAATAACGAAAAGTCGTGCTATCCATCACAATCTAAATCACAGATTATAGATGGAGAATTTCGCACAGTTAGTTAAGCCGAATCAGCCAAGTTGAAAACTCAGCTTGGCTAGTTGGATATTTTAAATCGTATTTTTAAATTATTTTAATAAAAATATTCGGTTTTTAAGATCAATGTTTCCTATTTATCATTCTGATTGATCAAGAATTGAAAATAAGGATGCAGCATGGCTGATTTGCAACGTAAACATGACACCATTCGTCATATCCATAATTTACAACTACCCGAAAGCCTGATTTGTGCTTTGGAGGATGCCAAACAAGCTGAAGCAGTGGTTCATTCAATCCGTTCATTACAACATCTAACGCAGCAGTGGAATTAAATAATGCACTATAGTTAAATCACTATAAAATTACTACAAATAAGCCTATGAATTATTTATAGTTTTTTTATAATCTTGTATGGACAATAAAGTAGTTTGACTATATGCGTTCTTTGACAAAGGGAGATCTGAGCCCTCAAAATGAGTCAAAAATCAGAAGATACCGACTGTTTGCTTTGGCCTTTGGCGCAATTGATGATTTAATTCAGGCTTAGAATTGGGCATAATCTTCTTAATATCTCTGCATTTGTTAATAAATACCCAATTCATCTTCACAGTTTCTCTGCATTTTTTTCGTACATTATAGGAAAGAATGAAATTACCTTAATGAGGATTCAACATGAAAAAGATTTTGACAGTATTGGCAATCTCTTTCAGTGCTTTGATGGCAAGCAGTCTCAGTACTGCTGCCCCTCAGTTTGACCACGATCATCCACGCTATGGCAATGAGCCACGCGGACGTGACTTTCGCGATTCAGGTAATGACGATCAGCAAGATCGTCGACGTATGCGCGAAGAGCGCGGTGTCAAACGTTTACAACAGCATAAATGGCAACAAGGTTATGTCATGCCACAGCATTACCGTGGTAACGGCTATAAAGTCGAATATAAAGACCATAATCTTCCAAAGCCAAACAGAAACCAGCAGTGGTACAAAATCAACAATGACTACATCTTAGTCGACGCAGACAGCAACAATATTCTGCGCATTATGGGGCTTTAATCTGCGCTTCATTTTGTATAACTACTCGACATTATTCTTGAGACCTGAATCAACACCCTTTCACCCGCTTTAGTACGACTGCATACTCCTCTTAAGAGACCACAGTCAGGCACAGCATGGAAGGCGTTGTTTCAGGTTTTTTATGTGCCAAAGCTTTTGTTTGCAAGCATTGCAGAAAAACAACCATCTCCTCAGTCTCTTCATACATTTCACAATTCACCTAAATAGCCCTCACGCTTTCTCTAGAGTTATTCGCTAATTTTGAATGATCGAAACAAGACTCATACTGGACGAAAGCAATGAAAAAAATTCTGACTGCAATCACACTCTCTTTAGGCGCGCTCATGGCCACATCTGCAATGGCAGCACCACAATACTATGACCGCGCGCATGCTCATGACTCGCGCTGGGATCATCGCGATGACCGTCGTTGGGACAATGACAATCGCTACCAAAACAAACGTGTTAACCCAAGCCGTGACTGGCGCTCAGGTCAAACCTTGCCACGAGGCTATGACTCATCGCGTTACCATGTCAGTGACCGCGAAGCACGTCGCCTACCCAACACTGGACGCTACCAACAATGGTATAAGGTCAATGGTGACTATGTTTTAGTCAATGAACGCAATAACCGTATCCTACGTATTATCGGTTAATTCTGGCTGGTGTCGCAAAACCGATCGAACACCTGAACATTGCTTCAGGTGTTTTTCTATTTAACACTTCCTCTTCTGCATTTTTTGATTAAAATCATGCTAAGTAGTTCATTTTGAGACAGGCATGCAAACGAATTCGATCGAAACACATCACAGTACAACTTTGCAGTATGTGCATTGGTTTCGACATTCTGCGCCTTATATCAATGCTCACCGTAATAAAACCTTTGTGATTATGTTCGATGGTGAAGCCGTTCAGCATGATAACTTTCAACATATTATTCACGATATTGCCTTACTGCATTCACTCGGTATTCGTCTGATCTTGGTGCATGGAGCACGACCGCAAATCAACCACAACTTAAAACAAAGCCAGATACAAACGCCATTTCATCAACATCGCCGCGTGACCACGCGAGAATCACTAAGTTGCGTGATGAATGCGGTAGGCTCAATTCGTTTGCAAATTGAAGCCTTACTGTCGATGGGACTGGCCAACTCACCGATGTACGGCGCACGCATTGATGTAGTTTCAGGGAATTTTGTCACAGCCAAGCCCTATGGTATTCGCGATGGGGTTGATTTTCAGTTAACCGGCGAAGTCCGTACGGTCGATACCGACGCCATTCAACGCCATTTGGATAATCACAATATTGTGCTGCTCGGGCCAACTGGCTATTCCACCACAGGCGAAGTGTTCAACCTACTGGCAGAAGAAGTAGCGACCCGCACGGCGATTCATCTTAAAGCGGACAAACTGATTTTCTTGGGCAGACAGCATGGTCTGCTCAATGAACATGGTCAGTTGCAACGCGAAATTTCGCCACACAAGCTCGATGCACAAATTGAGAAATACCAAGATTCGAATCCAGACATTGCGGTACATTTACGCGGTGCCAAAAAAGCCTCGACGCACGGCGTACATCGCGTCCATCTGATTTCCTATGCTTATGATGGTGCCTTGGTTGAGGAGCTCTTCACGCGTGATGGTTCGGGTACCATGATTACCGATGCCCATTATGAAGAAGTCCGTATGGCCAACATTCAAGATGTCGGCGGGCTGATTAACCTATTACGCCCACTTGAAGAAGAAGGCATTTTGGTTTATCGCTCACGTGAACGTCTCGAAAACGAAATTGGGCAATTTGCGGTAATTGAACGTGATGGCATGATCTTGGCCTGTGCTGCGCTCTACCCACTGCCAGCGGCAGAGGGTGAAATCCGCAGTGCCGAAATTGCCTGTGTCGCAGTCGATCCTAGCTATCGCAAATCAAATCGCGGCAGCCAAATTTTGCATTATCTCGAAGGTAAAGCCCGCAGTATGGGCATTCAACAGTTGTTTGTACTGACCACACGTACTGCACATTGGTTCTTAGAACATGGCTTTGAAACGGCCAATGTCGATGAACTTCCCAATGCACGCCAAGCCTTATACAACTATCAGCGCAACTCGCTCGTCTTTAAAAAGCCACTTTAAGTGGCTTTTGCAGGATTATGGATATCTTTATTTCTCATATCTTTATCTAGAAAACACCGCAAAAATCGCTCAAAGCTATATTGCGTGAAACACTAAGCTTATTCCAAATAATAAAAATACCTTTTAAACAATAAATATCAATAAGTTAACCTCAATAAATTTTATATTTTATGTTTTTTATATTGCTGTTTTTTGCATAAGTTTTGCACTTTTGTTTTTATCTTTTTTTTTCATGTCTAAAGCCCGATTTCTTATTTTTTCTGAAAAGAAATGCCCATTAGCGTATGTGTTCACCAACTCACTCACCTTATTTATTTGGAGTTATGAAACACATGAGCACTTCTCGAGCACAGTTCTGGATCAAAACAAGCGTTCTTTCTGCAGCAGTCGTGAGTGCCATGATGTTATCTGGATGTGGGAAAAAAGAAGCTGAGACCGTCACACTCAATATTGGCTTTCAAAAATATGGCATTTTGCCCATCGTCAAAGAGCGTGGCACTTTAGAAACGGCGCTTAAAGCACAAAATGTCCAAGTCAAATGGGTCGAGTTTCCTGCAGGTCCACAGCTCCTCGAAGGTTTAAATGTCGGCAGTGTAGTCTTTGGGGAAGCGGGGGAAGCACCTCCAATTTTCGCACAAGCTGCAAATTCGAACTTGGTTTACATTGCCAACCAACCTGCTGCACCTAAAGCAGAAGCACTGATCGTACAAAAAGACTCAAAGATTCAAAGCATCCAAGATTTAAAAGGCAAACGGATTGCACTCAACAAAGGTTCAAATGTGCATTACCTGCTACTCAAACTGTTAGAAGCAAATAACCTGAAACTTTCTGATATTGAAGCGGTGTATCTTCCGCCATCGGATGCACGTGCCGCATTTGAACGTGGTGCAGTTGATGCTTGGGTCATTTGGGATCCCTTCTTTGCTGCCGCTGAACACCAAATCTCAGCACGTGTGATTGCTACCGGAGAAAACTTAGTCAGTAATCATCAGTTCTATTTGGCCGATCGTAAGTTTGCCGAAACCCATCCAGAAGTTTTAAAAACGGTCGTCAATGAACTCAACACCACCACACAGTGGGTCGAACAAAATCAACAACAGGCAGCCCAATTGTTAGAAAAACCGACAGGCTTGTCTTTAGACATTTTACAAAGCTCGATTGGCCGTATGGGCTTTGGCGTTCAACCCATTTCAGCCGAAGTCGCAAAAAAACAGCAGTACGTTGCAGATGCTTTCTATCAACAAAAACTCATTCCGAACAAGCTGAATATTGACGCTGCCATTATTAAATAAAAATATAGAGATCATCATGAAAACACTTAAAACAGTTTCCAGTATTGGCATCGTCACCTTGAGTCTTGGACTCGGGGCATGCCAAAAGCAAGACACGGCAGCAACAAATACTTCTGAAAAGCAGGCAGCAGATCCAGTTAAAACCCTGTCGATTGGCTATCAAAAGTCGTCTTTGAACCTGTTGGTCGCACGTGAGCAAAAATTATTTGAGCAGCAATTTCCTCAAGCAAAAATTGAATGGAAAGAGTTCCCCGCTGGCCCACAAATGTTAGAAGCCTTGGCCGTCGGTGCAGTTGATTTTGGCTCTGTGGGCAATACCCCACCGATCTTTGCTCAAGCTGCTGACAAAGAGCTAAGCTATGTCGGCTATGAGCAAGTTCCAGCCAATGCTCAAGCGCTGTTGATTGCTAAAAATAGTACCATTGATTCAATTCAAGACCTAAAAGGCAAGCGGATTGCGGTTCAACGCGGTTCAAGCGCACATGAGTTACTGGCGAAAGTCTTACAAAAAGCAGGACTCAGTTGGCAGGACATTCAACCGATTTGGCTGCCCCCTGCGGATGCACGTGCCGCGTTTGATAAACAATCCATCGATGCATGGGCCATTTGGGAACCCTACCTCAGTGCAGCAGAGCAAGATGCACATGCCAAAGTCTTGATTGATGGCACAGCATTTCCGCAAACCTATTCTTTTTATATTGGCAACCCCAAGTTCATTCAGACCTATCCTGAGGCCACCGCTCAGTTCATTCACGGGCTGAATCAGGCCGATCAATGGGTGCTAAAAAACCAATCGCAAGCACTTTCGGTCTATACCCAAAGTACGGGTTTACAGCCCTCTATTGCCCAACGGGTCATCGACAAACGTCTGAAACCTTCACCAATTCAAACCCTGACGCCTGAAGTGGTACAAGCACAACAACAAATTGCGGACTTGTTCCAAAAGGTGCAGCTCATTCCGAAACACATTCAAGTTCAAAGTACCGTTTGGGTTGCACCGAGCAAACCTTAAACGACTCTATCTAAGGATTTTTTAAAATGAAAATTTTCTGGTTTATCCCAACTCACGGTGACAGTCGCTACTTAGGTACCAGCAAAGGTGCTCGTCAAGTGGACCATGCTTATATGAAGCAAATTGCGGTTGCTGTGGATCATTTGGGTTATGAAGGCGTACTGATTCCAACGGGTCGTTCATGTGAAGATCCATGGTTGACCGCAGCCAGTCTGATTGATGCCACAAAAAAATTAAAATTCCTAGTTGCACTGCGTCCAGGCGTGACCACTCCGGCACTGGCTGCACGGATGGCAGCCACCTTTGACCGTCTCTCCAATGGTCGGGTTTTATTGAACTTGGTGACAGGTGGCGATGAAAAAGAACTGCAAGGCGATGGCGTTTATGAAGACCACTCGACTCGCTATAAAACTGCCAATGAATACGTCAAAATTTGGCGTGAGATTTTAACCCGCTCCCATACAGGTGAAAGCTTTAGCTTTCATGGCGAACGTCTAAACGTAGATGATGCCAAACTGCTGTATCCGCCTGTGCAACAACCCTACCCTCCACTTTGGTTTGGCGGCTCATCGGATGATGCCATCGAGTTAGCCACTGATCAGGTTGACACGTATCTAACATGGGGCGAACCCCCTGTTGCAGTTAAAGACAAAATTGACACTGTCCGTGCCAAAGCTGAAGCCAAAGGTCGTACGCTCAACTATGGTATTCGTCTGCATGTGATTGTGCGTGAAACCAATGAACAAGCATGGCAAGCGGCGGAAGAGCTCATCCAATATGTCGATGATGCCACCATTGCTGCAGCACAGGCTAAATTTAAGAGCATGGACTCGGTCGGTCAACGTCGCATGGCTGAACTACACAATGGTGACCGCAGCAAACTTGAAGTGTCCCCAAACCTTTGGGCAGGCGTAGGTCTGGTTCGTGGGGGTGCAGGTACGGCATTGGTCGGTGACCCTGAAACGGTTGCAGCCCGTATTCAAGAATATGCCGACTTGGGCATCAACACCTTTATTTTCTCAGGCTATCCACATCTTGAAGAGTCGATTCGTTTTGCCGAGTTGGTGTTCCCACTCCTACCGCTTGAAACTCAAGCAAAGTTAGCACAGCCAAATTTAACAGGCCCCTTTGGTGAGATTGTGGCAAACAACTACACACCCGATGAAAACAAAAAAACCAAATTGATTCAGGAGCCTGCCTAATGTCCAAAATCGTTTCAGTGCAAACCCTCCAGCAGGAAAAGGTTTCACGTGGAACTCAGTTGGGGCAGCTATTGCTGCCTTGGCTCTTTCCTATCGGCTTGATTGTGCTTTGGCAAATTGCCTCCAGCACAGGACTTTTAGAAAGTCGGATTTTACCTGCACCAACGGCGGTGGTTACTGCCTTCTGGAACTTGCTGCTGAGTGGAGAGCTTTGGAAGCATGTGCAAGTCAGTGCAGGCCGTGCCTTACTCGGCCTATTGGTGGGTGGAGGGTTAGGGCTCTTCCTGGGTTTGTTAAATGGTTCATCGAAAACGGCGTCAACCCTACTTGACACCACCCTACAGATGATCCGAAATATTCCCGCACTGGCGCTTATTCCGTTGGTGATCTTATGGTTCGGGATTGATGAAACCGCCAAGCTGTTCTTGGTTGCAGTTGGGGTCTTTTTCCCTATTTACATCAACACCTATCACGGCATACGTTCGGTAGATCCACAACTGATTGAAATGGGGAAAAGCTATGGTTTGACCCGTTGGCAACTGTATAAAGAAATTATTTTACCGGGTGCGATGCCTTCTATTTTAGTCGGACTACGCTTTTCACTGGGTTTGGTATGGGTCCTGCTGATCGTTGCCGAAACCATTTCAGCCCAAGCCGGCATCGGTTATATGACTATGAATGCACGTGAATTTTTACAGACTGACATCGTTTTGGTAGGGATTTTACTGTATGCCCTACTTGGAAAATTGGCTGATGTACTGGCCGTCACATTAGAAAAATACCTGCTGCGCTGGCATGCAGGATACCAAAAATAAGGAGTCTGAGATGACTGATTTAAGCCTTGGTCGCCATGCCAATATTCCGTCGCCGCCAAATCACAATCAAGACATTAACCCTCAAGCGGTGCTTGGGGCCGAAATTATTATCGAACAACTGCATAAGTTTTATGGTTCAGTTAAAGTCCTTGCAGACTTAGATCTGCATATTCAGCCGGGTGAGTTTTTAGCCATTGTCGGACGCAGTGGTTGTGGTAAAAGTACCCTCCTGCGCCTGATTGCCAACTTAGAACAACAAAGCTACGGCGAAATTAAGTTTAAGTCCGCACGACACCTCCGCGAAGGGATTACAGCAGACGATATACGGGTCATGTTCCAAGATCCACGACTGTTACCATGGCGCTCCATTGAACAAAACGTACAACTAGGTTTGCCGAAACAACAACATGCCACTGCCTCGGGTCTGCTTGAAAAAGTCGGACTCAAAGAAAAAGCGGGACTTTGGCCTTCGCAGCTCTCTGGGGGACAGCGTCAACGGACCGCTTTAGCACGGGCTTTATCGCATAAACCACGGATTTTATTGCTCGATGAACCTTTGGGAGCACTCGATGCCTTAACCCGCTTAGATATGCAGAATTTGATTGAAAAATTATGGACGGAACAGGGCTTTACCGCCATTTTAGTCACCCATGATGTTAGTGAGGCTGTTCAACTGGCAGATCGGATTATTTTGCTAGACCGTGGCCATATTGCCAAAGAGTTTCAAGTCGATCTACCCCGCCCTCGCGTCAAAGATATGCAGTTCAATACCCTTGAACAGCAGGTGTTAAATGCCGTTTTAGCCACATAAGTAGACTAAAAAATCCTTAGCTTGAGGTGCTAAGGATTTTTTATGCTGAATTTCAGTAAAAAAAACAAGACCATCATATAACTTAAGCAGACTTTATTTTAATAATGTAATAAATTTCACGTTATTTTTATCAAAACATACCACTTCACATTGAATCATTTCATATAGTTTAGACAAAATAGTTTTTATATAATTATATTTTATTGGACAACTTTTAGAATTTATCGCAATTTAAGAGCCAATCTACAGAATAAATGATCATTATTCAAAAAATTAAATTTCCACTTTATGCACAAATCTGATGATTTGCCGTACAATTTGTCCTTCCCCCTTTTTATTGTTTTTTAAATTACAGAATGGAACAGAAAAAGAGTACTCAAAAACGCCACCAGCTGCTGAATGCTGCACTAGATGTCTTCTCGCTCTATGGATTTAATGGAGCAAGCTTAGATGAAATCGCACAGATTGCTGAAATGCACAAATCGAATATTTTCTATTACTATGAAAATAAAGAAGCTTTGTACGTTGAAGTTTTAACGACGGTTCTACAAAAATGGTTAGCCCCACTACAGATGTTAGAAGCTGACTTAGAGCCGGAAGAAGCGATCACCAACTACTTATTGCAAAAGATTGAGGTTTCTCGGACTCAACCGAAAGCATCTCGCTTGTTTGCGTTAGAAGTGATCCAAGGGGCTCCGCATATTTTGGAAATCCTCAAAGGGCCTTTAAAGAAGTTGGTCAAACGTAAAGCCAAAGTCATTAGCAATTGGCAAGAGCAAGGTAAAATTTCAACTGAAATAGACCCTGAGCTGTTAATCCTCAACATTTGGGCCTTAACACAAAACTATGCTGACTTTGCCACGCAAATGGAAATGGTGACAGGTAAAACCCTACGTAACCGCAGTATGCAACAACGAGTCATTCAACATACCGTGCATATGATGCTGTATGGCGTGATCCCGCGAACACCGTCTGCATTATTCAAAGCTGAGTAATTTTGGCATACGACCATAGCACTCTATGGTCGCCGAATTGAAAAAGACAGAATCAAAGCCTCAGATACTTTCAAATAATGCTAATAATTTCTGAGCTCCCAATAACAAATTGTCTTCCCAGTCCAAATGCGCGGTGTCGTTGGCACCATCTGAAATATATTTGACCGAAATCAGACGGACACCCTGTTTTTTACAGACCTTTGCCAGCGCATATCCTTCCATATCAACCAAATGACACGGTACTTTGGGTTCACCCGTTTCAAAGCTATCCCCTGTTCCACAGATGCCGGTGCGGAGGTGTTGGAAAAAAGGTTCTAAATGAATTTCCGCAGGATGCATGGTGTCAAATGGGGTAAAACCGACAGCAAAACCGAGTGGCGAGACATCCATGTCGCGTTGTACAAATTGAGAGACTTCAACCAATTCATGCTTATCAAAATACGTACTGCCTGCTGTACCTAAATTAATCAGGGTTTTACAGCCTGTTTTTTGAATCACTTCAAATGCTTTATAGGCCGCGTTGACTTTACCAATACCACTGTAGTGAACTTCAATCCCTGCTTGCTCAAATAATCCTTTAGACTCATTCGGCAAAGCCATGATTAGTGCAACATCTGACATAAAATACTCAATTAACAGACTTCATGCGTGCCATTAGAAAACAAATCCATCCGAAAGAAAAGCGCCTCTGGTCTCTACTCAAACAACCGACATAAGATCAGATGGCGCTTAAAACTGAAAGGATTGTAGACCTCATTTATACTGCTGTTCTAAATAGGTTTTTAAGCACGGCGAAAAGAACAAATCCCCTTGATAAAAACCGTGTGCCGTCTTGGTTGCAACCAAACTCCATAACAACATCAGTATGGCTGCAAAAGCATAGCCAACGGCATACAGGAAGACCAAATTGAGTTGCTGGGCTAAGGTTAAGATTGCCAGTGTATATACGCCCAATGGGAAAGTCAGTCCCCACCAGCCCAAATTAAACGGCAAATCCTGTTTGGCATGGTGCAAAGTCGTCAGTACCGCAATCCCCAACCACCACAGCCCAAAACCCAGCAGAATTAAACTGGCCAAAATTCCCGCCTGCTGAAATAACTGACCCAGTTGTGCTAAGCCCAAACTCGCCATCAGCATCGGTGCCTGATGCCCCAAAACCAATAATGCCAAAGCAGCAGTGCCTATCGGCCCCAAAGCCAACCAACTGCTGACCGCCAACTCTTTTTCAGGCAATTTATGTAAAACTAAACGCAACATTAAAATCGTTAAAATTGCAAAGGCGGGTAATACTGAAACACCCCACAACACATAACTACCCAATAAAATCGCAACGGCGTGAGTATCAGCTGCCAAATGCCCCAGTAATAGACCACCACTGCTGGCTGCAACTTCACAGGCCACGATCGGCAATAACCACACCGCGGTCATCTGCTGTAAAGCATGCTCCTGATGTCGATACATGGCAAAAGGAACTGCCCACGCCACCAAGAGCGCCAAGACCACATCGGCATACCAGAGCGTTTGTGCAATCTGTACAGCTGTATCGCCATAAATAGGCTGACCATACTTTAAAAAGCCATTGAGGATGGTGGCCAGCGCCATCGGAATCGTACCTAAAAATAGGCTCATGCTTGGATGTTGAAAAATCTGTTTGGCTTCGTGCGGATAAAATGCCCAACGTAAGCCATATAGCACACTAAAAAGTACGAACAATAAAATATTGAAATACCACAGCCCCGTGCCGAGTTGCCATGTGAGTGCCTTTATCATCGGAAACTCTGATATAATTAACGCCACAACACCTGTTCCCATACTGACAGTGAACCAGTTGGGGGTGAACTGACGAATGATATTGTGGCGCTGTCCAAGTTGTGTAAATGGTTTTTGCATGAGTTCGGCCTCATTTAAAATCTACATTTATACTAATCAAATTTATAAATAAGAAAAATTGATTAATTTATATTAAAAAAATCAATAAAATTGATATAAATATACTTTGCACTAAATTTTGCGTTGTCAAAAAACAACCACAAGACGAATGCCCAAGAATATGGCAATATATAAGCCGTTCTTAATTCCAAGCACTTGATTTGCCCATGAAGCTGCTCCGTCTAAATGCTTTGCCTTCAAATACCCAATTAGAAAAAACCGCTGTCACCATCGGTAATTTTGACGGGGTACATTTGGGTCATCAAGCCATGATTCATCAGCTCAAAGCCGTTGCAAAACAACAAAATCTAAAAACAGTAGTAATGATTTTTGAGCCTCAACCACTTGAATTCTTTAAAGGTTATGATGCTCCACCACGTATTTCATCATTGCGTGAGAAAGTCGAATATTTAACTGAGCTGGGTGTGGACTATATTGCGGTCGCGAAATTTGACAACAGCTTCCGTAGTTTAAGTGCAGAACAATTTGCCGATATTTTAAAAGAAAAACTCAATGCCCAAAGTTTGGTTTTAGGCGATGACTTTCACTTTGGTAAAAACCGCCAAGGCAACAGCGAATTTCTCGAAAAGTATGGTTTTCAAGTCCACAATCTAGAAACCATCCTCTCAGAAGGTGAACGCGTCAGTTCAACTCGGATTCGCCAAACACTGGCCGCAGGGGACTTGGCGCTGGCTGCTCAGTTATTAGGGCGCCCTTATAGCATTACGGGTCGCGTACAATATGGCGACCAAATTGGCCGAACCCTTGATTTTCCAACCATTAATGTACGTTTAAACCGACATAAACCCTGTTTAAACGGCATTTATGGCGTAGATGTGATGTGTGAAACCACGTCTTTACGCGACAAAGTGAAAGCAGACCACCCTAATCGATTAGGGGTTGCAGGATATGACCATTCAGCGCTTTTTGGTGCAGGTCATGTCGGAACACGTCCAGCCATTCAACAAGCACAGCCAGAATGGCGATTAGAAGTACATTTCCCTGATGTTTCTGCTAATCTGTATGGCTTGTTAATGCGGGTCACTTTCTTAAACTATTTACATGGTGAAAAGAACTACCCTTCGCTGGAAGCACTAAAAGCGGGAATTGATGATGATGTGGTGAAACTGCTTGAGTTCCGCCAAAACACCCCCACATTTCCCTTTTAAATACCAATCAATTTTATGTAAAACGCGTCAGCCGAGCCGCTGATTAAATTGGAAGACATCTTGCATGAGCGATAAGCAAACTACTGAAAATGCAGTGGATTATAAAGCCACACTCAACCTCCCAGGTACCGAATTTGCCATGAAAGCAAACCTCGCGGTGCGTGAAGCAAAATGGTTAGAAGAGTGGTATGCCGACAACATTTATCAGCAGATTCGTGCGTCGCGTATTGGCAAGAAAAAATATGTCCTGCATGACGGCCCTCCTTATGCAAATGGCCAAATTCACTTGGGTCATGCGGTCAATAAAGTTTTAAAAGATATCATTATTAAAAGTCGTATTCTTGATGGTTTCGATGCCCCTTATGTACCAGGTTGGGACTGTCACGGCCTTCCGATTGAACTGAAAGTAGAAGAGAAAGTCGGTAAAGTGGGCGTGAAGGTGGATGCTTCTACTTTCCGTAAAGCCTGCCGTGAATATGCTTACACCCAAGTTGAACTACAAAAGAAAGACTTTGTGCGTATGGGTGTGTTTGGTGACTGGGACAACCCTTACCTGACCATGAACTTTAAGCAGGAAGCGGACATTGTGCGTTCTGTTGGCGCGATTGCAAAAGCAGGCCATATCGAACCAGGTCTTAAACCTGTGAATTGGTGTTTAGACTGTGGTTCAGCTTTGGCTGAAGCCGAAGTGGAATATGAAGATAAAAAATCTGACGCGATTGACGTTGGCTTTACGGTTGTCGACTTAAAAGACTTAAGCGCACGTTTAAATCTCAACGTAGACGCTGCAACAGATATCGTAATTTGGACCACCACGCCTTGGACTTTGCCTGCAAACCAAGCGGTTGCCGTCCATGCTGAAATTGAATATCAACTTGTTCAAGTCAGCACCGACCGTGGCGTGCAAAACTTTATTTTAGCTAAAGACTTGGTTGAATCAGCAATTGAGCGTTATAAGCTTGAAAAACCTGTAGTTCTCGCTGATTTTAACGGCTCAGTAATCGAAAACCTATTATTACAACACCCGTTACTGACCGATCGCCAAGTGCCTGTGATTTTAGGTGAACATGTCATTGCAACCAGCGGTACAGGGGCTGTACATACGGCACCTGGCCATGGTGTAGACGACTATAAAGTTGGCTTACAGTACAACTTAAAAGTTGAAAACCCAGTGGGTGGTAATGGTGTGTATTTACCAACTTCACCGATTTTTGCAGGCGAGCACATCTACAAAGCCAATCCAAAAATCATTGAAGCTTTGGATGCAGTTGGTCGCTTATGGGCGCATCAACCGATCAAACATAGCTACCCACACTGCTGGCGCCATAAAACACCGATTATCTTCCGTGCGACCCCACAGTGGTTTATCAGCATGGATGCACAAGGTCTGCGTCAAAACGCTTTAAATGCGATCGAAAACGAGATTAGCTTTGTGCCGGATTGGGGTAAAAACCGTATTCAAGCCATGATCGAAGGTCGTCCAGACTGGTGTATCTCACGTCAACGTACGTGGGGTGTGCCAATCCCATTCTTCGTGCATAAAGACACCAACGAACTCCATCCGCGCACAGCCGAGTTGATCGAAGAAGTCGCGAAATTGATCGAACAAGAAGGGATTGACGCTTGGTATAACCGTGAAGCGAAAGACTTTATCGGGGATGAAGCGGAACAGTACAACTGTGTGCGTGACACTTTAGACGTGTGGTTCGACTCAGGCACAACGCACTATGCCGTGTTGCGTGAACGCGAAGAACTCACCGATCCTGCTGATTTATACCTTGAAGGTTCAGACCAACACCGTGGTTGGTTCCAGTCTTCATTGCTCACCTCGATTGCGATCAATGAACGTGCGCCGTACAAAGGTTTACTGACCCATGGCTTCGTGGTGGATGAAAAAGGCCGTAAGATGTCAAAATCTTTGGGCAACATCATCACCCCACAAGACATCATTAAAGATATGGGTGCAGATGGCTTACGTTTCTGGATTGCATCAGCCGATTACCGCTATGAAATGACTGCTGGTAAAGAAATCTTTAACCGTGCATCAGATGGCTACCGCCGTATTCGTAATACCTTGCGTTTCTTATTGGCAAACTTAAATGGTTTCAAACCATCGACGGATGCACTGCCTGTAGATCAATTGATCGCATTGGATCAATACATCTTGCAACGTGCAGCGGACGTACAGAAAACTATTCAGCAAGCCTATGAAGATATGAACTTCCATATCGTGACCAATGCGCTGACCAACTTCTGTATCAACGACTTGGGTGGTTTCTACCTCGACATCATCAAAGACCGTCAATACACCACCAAAGCCGATTCACAAGCGCGCCATTCAGCTCAAACTGCGCTGTATCATTTGGTGCAAGCCTTTGTACGTTGGATGTCACCAATCTTAAGCTTTACCGCTCAAGAAGCATGGCCACTCATTCCAGAACAAACTGAGAAATATGTGTTCACTGCGGAATGGTATGACATTCCTGTGGCTTCAAAAGCAAACTTGTTGTCTGAAGCCGATTGGCAAACCCTGATTGCAGTGAAGTCTGCAGTGAACAAGTTCATCGAAACTGCGCGTACTGCGAAAATTGTGGGTTCAAATCTCTCTGCCAAAGTTGAACTGTGGGCAGATGCAGAACTCAAAGACGTACTGGATCGTTTAGATGATGAACTTCGTTTTGTTATGATCACTTCACAAGTCTTGGTCAATGCATTCGATGCAACTCAAGGTGAAGCCTCTGATCTGGCAGGTCTGAATGTTCAAGTCTCGGCGGCTGATGGTGAAAAATGTGTACGCTGCTGGCATGTTCTGCCAGATGTGAATACACATGTTACACATCCAGGTCTATGTGGTCGTTGTATTATCAACCTTCCTACAGGCCAAGGCGAAGAGAGAAAGTATGCCTAACCCACAACATAAAAAGGGCTTATTCCAATTCTATCCGCACAATTTAGTGTGGGTAGGTTTGGCGATTCTAGCGATTGTCTTAGATCAATGGACCAAATGGATTGCCAGTACCCATCTGAATTATGCAGATCCAGTACCAGTCCTGCCCTTTTTAAATTGGACTTTATTGCATAACTATGGCGCAGCCTTTAGTTTCTTGTCCGATGCGGGCGGCTGGCAACGCTATTTCTTTACCTCTCTTGCAGGTATTGTGTCTGTCATTTTTCTGTTTTGGCTGATGCGTATGCCCAAAACCGTGAAAGTGCTGCCCATCGCGATTGCTCTAATTTTAGGTGGTGCTATAGGGAATTTAATTGACCGTGTAACATTAGGCTACGTGGTTGATTTTATTCATGTGTACTATCAAAACAGCCACTTCCCTGCGTTTAATATTGCAGATAGTGCGATTACGCTAGGAACGATCCTTTTGTTGATCGATACCTTTTTTCTCGAAAAAAACCGTATCCAACGTGCCGAAGTAAATAATGACTGATTTTATTAATCCCAATGAAGAAACTCGCGTAAGCGAAGGTTCAAAAGTAGAGTTACATTTTTCTGTTTGCATTGAAAATGGCGTAGAAATTGATAACACACGTAGCCGTGAAGAACCTGTGAGCCTTGTAATGGGTGATGGTAGCTTACTCCCTGGTTTTGAAAAAGCACTGTTCGGTTTACGTGCTGGCGACCGTCGTACTGTAAGCCTACCACCAGAAGATGCTTTTGGCCCGTGGAATCCTGAAAACGTACAACAGTTTGATACAGTCAAATTTGAACAGCGTCCTATTGAAGGGCACATGATTGAATTTGAGGACAAAGCTAAACAAAGTCTTTATGGTGTGGTTAAAACTGTGGGTGATGACATCACCGAAGTCGACTTTAACCACCCATTGGCAGGTAAAGATATTACCTTTGAAGTTGAAATCTTCAAAGTAACGCCTGCCGGCCAGCAAGGCATCAAAATTATGTAAAGCCACAGATCGACCATCTGTGTGTCAGCCAAAGCCCCTTCGGGGGCTTTTTTAATGCCTTAAACATTTGTCTATCAGATACATATTCAATCTATGCAAAGCCTAATTTTCATACTACCGTAGCGTAATCACATTTATTTTCCCAAGGATTTTTCATGAAAATTCAGGTCATTATAGGCAGTGTGCGCGAAGGTCGGACAGCCATTAAAGTTGCGCGATGGGTGCAAAAAGGCTTTGAACAACTTGGACTCAGTACGGTCCAACTCGAATTGGTCGACTTAAAAGAGTGGGATTTACCGATTTTTTCAGGTGCAAATCCCCCAATGACAGGGATTTATGATCAACCCAAACAACAAGCATGGGCCGACCACATTGCCCAAGGCGATGCCTTTATTTTCATTAGCCCCGAATACAATCATGGTTATAGCCCTGCGCTTAAAAATGCCTTGGATTACTTAGGCAAAGAATGGCAAGGGAAACCTGCTGCCTATATCAGTTATGGTGGTACCAATGGCTCACGTTCCATCGACCAAATTCGCCAAGTCGGTACTCAGCTCGGTCTGGTCGATACCAATGCGGTGATTGAAATTCGAGATATTTTTTCACGCAATAAAACCGAAGATTTTGAACCAAATCCTTTTGATGAGAAGAATCTAAAAGCAGCAATTGATAAACTCATTAAATATGTCAGCGCATAAGCATGAAATTCTTCTGTACGCCATTGCTTACAGTAACTTGAGTATTTGTCGGCTTTTCAATAATAAACATCGACGCTATAGTTAAACCATACAGAGACAGGATGTCTCAGATGAAAAACAAAAATAACAACATACACAGCAGGATGCTGATCGGTAGGACAGGAGTTATACCGCTTGAAAGAATTTAAAAAGCCCTCGACAGGATGTCGGGGGCTTTTTAATTGTATTGATTTTTAGCTCAATATTTCTCTAAAAGCCCAAATCACGATCAGATATTAACGAACCTCTTATATGCTTCAATACTTTAGAAGAAACTCGTGAATACAAATCAAATTGGTCTGTCAGGATGACTATCCCAACTTAAATTTTATAAAATAATGATATAAAACAAATATATAAAAAATAGGAAATTTAAAAAACATCACTTCCATCCATCGTACATATTTAAGCGCTAATCCATAAAATAGATCCATCAAATATTAAGACTTTCACCATTTGTCAGTATGTTTTTCTGCACAACGAAATATTACATCTGCTGCTCGAACTACACTTTATACTCTCGCCTACTGAACATCTGCTGCTTCAGCCAAAAGACTTCAGTCCAATACAATAAATTAAAAAAACAACAATAGAGACCATTCACATGCAACTAAACACCACACTTTTAAATGATTATTGCAAAATTTATGTCGCTGATCCCGAATATACAGATGTAGATGCTCTAACCGCTTACGTTAGAGTCCATCGCACAGAACTTATGCAAGAGTTGCATCAGTACGGCATCTTATTATTTCGCGGCTTTAAATTACAACGTCACTATGAATTTCATGAGCTCATCGAACAGCATTTTCAGCTTGAACCTTGGCATACATTTACGCCAAAAAAATTAGGTTGGTTCGCCTCTCTCATTCGTAAATATAGCGAGAATCGTGCAGGTGATGATAGACCTTACCTCAACTGCAATACGGTACAATTAGGCTCTGTTGAAAACTCAATTCAAGGTCCACATGTCGAAGGTGGCCTACATTCGACTCGCTCACGTTATATTGCCTTGTTTTGCCAAGAACCTGCGAACCATGTGCTCGAAACCGGGTTTAATAACCTCGAAAAAATTTGGTCCCATTTTCCAGTCAGCGTACAACAAAAATACTTAGGCGCATGGAATCATTTTTCTTATATTTCAACACGTAAACTCAATCTATTTGATCGCTTGCTATTAAACAAAAGACCTTTTCGTTTCAACAAACAACCAAATAAAGAAACCAAACTTACTTTAAAACGCTCACCTTTCGTTGTCATACACCCGAACACTCAAAAGTTGATGATCCAGCCGTGGGCTTTTGCAAACAATACCAATTCTTTTGCCCACCAAGCTGCACAAAAAAGCTTTAAGCAGCGAGGAAAGCTTCAACTAGACCCCACGGCTAATTGCATGCAACTGTCATGGGAACTTTTCACCCATGAAGGTGAAAAAATTGAATGGACCGATCAGGAAAAACAACACTTCTTTGAAGCCTTATATCACGATGCACTCTTGCTCCAGTGGCAAAAAGGGGATGTCGCCTTGATCGATAATATTAAAATTGCCCATTGGCGGATGAATGGTAAACAAGGACAACGAAAACTGATGCAGATCCAAGCCAATGTCTTCAATGCTGATCGACATGCTGCGCTTTAAGACTGTCTTTCTTAGCAACACTCTGTTTGAGTGATTAATGTGAAAGCAACTGAATTAAATCAGCATGTTTCCCATCCTCAATCACCCAAATACTGCCATCTTTCGCTTGTTGTAAACCACGGATACGTTCTTTCATATCTATCCGTTGGATTTCTTTTACTGGCTGTGCTGTGGTGTCTACAATAATTAATGCTTTAGATGAAAGCCCACCAATGATGGTTTTATCCTGCCACTCTGGAAACATCTGTCCCGTATAAAAAATCAAACTCGATGGAGAAATTACGGGTGTCCAGTCTAATTTTGGCGCTTCAAACTCAGGCCGCGTGGCGTGGTCAGGGATATTCAAACCACTATAATGATCACCATTCGAAACAATTGGATAACCATAGTTTTTAGCCTTTTGAATTAAATTAAGCTCATCCCCACCTTTGGGGCCCATCTCCACCACCCAAAGTTGTTTTTTGGCATCCAAAGCCATTCCCAAAGGATTATGATGCCCCAAACTCCATATTTGTTTTGCGATATCCCCCTGCGTCTGAAATGGATTATCTGAAGCAACAGAACCATCATCATTCAAACGAATCATTTTTCCAAGGTTCGATGTCAAATCTTGTGCAGGATCAAACTTTTGCCGTTCTCCTGAACTAATCCATAATTTTCCTGCGCCATCCAATAATATCCGATGTGCATAATGTCCTTGTCCACGCACCTTAGGTACTTGCTTCCATATCGTTTTAAGGTTGTCTAATTGTGGCTGTGCCTGATCTAAATTCAAATTAGCACGAATCACAACCGCACCATAACCTCCTTGCCCTGCTTCTGCATAGCTAAGATAAATTTGATGGTTTTGTGCAAACTCAGGATGTAAAACAATATCGCCCAATCCACCCTGGCCACCATAAGCCACTTTAGGTATATTCCTAATGAGAGTCTTTGTCTGATCTGTAGGATTAAATAAAATCAACTGTCCTGATCTTTCAGTAATTAATAATCGCCCATCAGGCAATACCGCTAATGCCCATGGCTCATTAAATTCAGCAATACGTTTGAGGTGCATAGATGTGCCTAAAGAAGCAGAACTGGCCTGTTGTTCCTGTGCTGCTGACTCCGCTGGTCTTTGTCCATGACATGCCATTAATCCAAAAAATGCACTCACTGTCATCAACAAACAAAAAGCTTTTTTTCTCAGCATTGCCTTCCCCATTAAATGCACGATCACCATTCATTGTAGAGAAATCATAAGTACAAGGTTATCCGCTTTGGTAACAAGATGAATCTATGTAAGCCAAAGCTTACAAAAACTGAGGAAAGTGACCACTAGCCTTAAAACAGGGCGAATTCAAACATGAGGTGCGACAGTTTGAAAAGTCTTATGATAATCAACAAGCTGAGCAAATTTCTCTAATGGTGTAAGCCAATCTAACGCTTTTCTAGGACGAGTATTCAGTGACATGGCAACTTGATTTAAATAATGCTGATCTGCCTGATTTAAATCAATCCCTTTAGGTAAATATTGCCTAATTAAACCATTCATATTTTCGCATGTGCCTTTTTGCCAGGGTGAATGTGGGTCACAGAAATATACATCTATGCCTAAATCTTCTTCAAGTATTTTATGTTCTGCCATCTCGCGTCCACGGTCATAGGTCAACGTTTTACGCAGTTCTGCAGGTAAATATTTCAGAGCTTCAGTTAAAGCCTTGCGCACTGATTCTGCCTTTGCATCAGGTAATGTTGCCAAGATACAGAGCCGTGTATTTCGTTCAATAAGTGTTGCTATCGAACTTTTATTGTCTTTACCTTTAATTAAATCAGCTTCCCAATGACCCGGTATTTTTCTTTCTTGAACTTCGGCTGGGCGCTCATGAATAGTTTTAATATCCTGTAATATAGAATCTTTTTTAGGTTCACCGTTAGCTTTTCGCTTTTTATTTTCATGACGCAGACAGGATAATAAGTCTTTTTTCAACTCACCCTTGGGTAATGCGCGTATCGTTGAATAAATCGTTGTATGGCTTACATTCATTGTTTGATCCAAATCAGGAAATGTCTTTAAACGCTTTGCTATTTGCTGAGGAGACCATAAACAACGGATCGCTTCAACAATAAATTTCCAGAGGATTGAATCGATTTTGAGTTTTCTGTGACCACGTCTACGTCTAGCAAAAGTGTTATCAGAAGCATATCGAGCTTGATAAACGTCATTGATGCTATTTCTTTTAAGCTCACGATAGATCGTACTAGGATGTCTTTTAATAAGTTCAGCAAATTTTCTGGCTGAAAAGCCTTCTTTTCTTGACTCAAGCATTAATGCAGTACGATCTTCAAAGTTAAGATGATGGTATGACAATTTTATATACTCCATAAACCCTTTAAATTAATTAGGTGGTTTATGTCGCACTTCAAGTTTTACTCTGCCCAGCTTACAGCATATATTAAATACATCAGGAGACAGGACGTTTCCCAAACTTAAAACAACAATAATCAGTTTGAGCATCAGGATGTGAGATATGACAGGAGTTGTATCTAAGCACTGAAATACAAAGAAACCTCGACAGGATGTCGGGGTTTCTTTTTATTGAGCACATTAAAATCTAAATAAAAACCTGTTTTGGCATATTTTGCATGATCACGAGTTAACTATAGCCATTCTTTTCCAACGAAAAGAAATGAAATAGCTGTTCAATTACTCAAAATATATACAAATACTTGGTTAAAATTTCTTTTAGTGAAGAAAAAATCATCAAATTCAAGTGAGAAACTTAACCTATTAAATTTTAAAGGCTATGTTTTAGCCAATCTTCTTATTTCCCTAATTTTTAGTTTTCAGCATAAAAAAATCCCCCTACCTCATTTGAGTTAGGGGGATTTTGAATTAATGAGCTGGCGATGACTTACTCTCACATGGATAACTCCACACTACCATCAGCGCTAAGAGGTTTCACTTCTGAGTTCGGGAAGGGATCAGGTGGTTCACTCTTGCTATTGTCGCCAGCACAACTGTTTATGACTATTCGTTGGGTCTAACCTCAGAGCAGTGCTCTTCGTGCCTAACTTTCATCAAATGAGTTATTAACAGGTATATTTGAGTTGGATATTTTATCTAGCTTTATAACTAAATCAAGTTGTTTGCAGTGATTTGAACCACAACACCAACTGTTTGGGTGTTGTATAGTCAAGCCTCACGAGCAATTAGTATTGGTCAGCTTCACATATCACTATGCTTCCACATCCAACCTATCAACGTCGTAGTCTTCAACGGCTCTTTAGAGGACATAAAGTCCTAGGGAAATCTTATCTTGAGGTAGGCTTCCCGCTTAGATGCTTTCAGCGGTTATCCCTTCCGAACATAGCTACCCGGCGATGCGACTGGCGTCACAACCGGTACACCAGAGGTTCGTCCACTCTGGTCCTCTCGTACTAGGAGCAGATCCTCTCAAATTTCCAACGCCCACGGTAGATAGGGACCGAACTGTCTCACGACGTTCTAAACCCAGCTCGCGTACCTCTTTAAATGGCGAACAGCCATACCCTTGGGACCTGCTTCAGCCCCAGGATGAGATGAGCCGACATCGAGGTGCCAAACACCGCCGTCGATATGAACTCTTGGGCGGTATCAGCCTGTTATCCCCAGAGTACCTTTTATCCGTTGAGCGATGGCCCTTCCATACAGAACCACCGGATCACTAAGACCTACTTTCGTACCTGCTCGACTTGTGGGTCTCGCAGTTAAGCGCGCTTTTGCCTTTATACTCTACGCGTGATTTCCGACCACGCTGAGCGCACCTTCGTACTCCTCCGTTACTCTTTAGGAGGAGACCGCCCCAGTCAAACTACCCACCAGACATGGTCCTCGTCCCGGATAACGGGACAGAGTTAGAACCTCAATATTACCAGGGTGGTATTTCAAGATTGGCTCCACCGAAACTAGCGTCTCGGTTTCAAAGCCTCCCACCTATCCTACACAAGTAAGATCAAAGTTCAATGTCAAGCTGCAGTAAAGGTTCACGGGGTCTTTCCGTCTAGCCGCGGGTACACCGCATCTTCACGGCGAATTCGATTTCACTGAGTCTCTGCTGGAGACAGCGCCCCCATCATTATGCCATTCGTGCAGGTCGGAACTTACCCGACAAGGAATTTCGCTACCTTAGGACCGTTATAGTTACGGCCGCCGTTTACTGGGGCTTCGATCAAGAGCTTCGCTTACGCTAACCCCATCAATTAACCTTCCAGCACCGGGCAGGCATCACACCCTATACGTCCACTTTCGTGTTTGCAGAGTGCTATGTTTTTAATAAACAGTTGCAGGGGCCTGGTTTCTGTGGCTGCCAATAGCTCAAGGAGTAAATCCTATCACCGTCGGCAGCGTACCTTCTCCCGAAGTTACGGTACCATTTTGCCTAGTTCCTTCAGCAGAGTTCTCTCAAGCGCTTTGGTCTACTCGACCTGACCACCTGTGTCGGTTTCGGGTACGATTCCTATGTAACTGAAGCTTAGAGACTTTTCCTGGAAGCATGGTATCAGCCACTTCACTGTACAAGTACAGCTTGCTATCAGTTCTCAGCATAGAGTACCCCGGATTTGCCTAAGATACATGCCTACAACCTTCCACCTGGACAACCAACGCCAGGCTGACTTAACCTTCTCCGTCCTCTCATCGCATTACATAGAAGTATTGGAATATTAACCAATTTCCCATCGACTACGCCTCTCGGCCTCGCCTTAGGGGTCGACTCACCCAGCCCCGATTAACGTTGGACTGGAACCCTTGGTCTTTCAGCGTGCGAGTTTTTCACTCGCATTGTCGTTACTCACGTCAGCATTCGCACTTCTGATACCTCCAGCATACTTCTCAATACACCTTCATCGGCTTACAGAACGCTCCCCTACCACTTGCAATAAATTGCAAATCCGCAGCTTCGGCATATAGTTTTAGCCCCGTTACATCTTCCGCGCAGGCCGACTCGACTAGTGAGCTATTACGCTTTCTTTAAAGGGTGGCTGCTTCTAAGCCAACCTCCTAGCTGTCTATGCCTTCCCACATCGTTTCCCACTTAACTATAATTTTGGGGCCTTAGCTGGCGGTCTGGATTGTTTTCCTCTTGACTACGGACGTTAGCACCCGCAGTCTGTCTCCCGGATAGTACTCATTGGTATTCGGAGTTTGCATCGGTTTGGTAAGTCGGGATGACCCCCTAGCCGAAACAGTGCTCTACCCCCAATGGTATTCGTCCGAGGCGCTACCTAAATAGCTTTCGGGGAGAACCAGCTATCACCGAGTTTGATTAGCCTTTCACCCCTATCCACAAGTCATCCCCTGGCTTTTCAACGACAGTGGGTTCGGTCCTCCAGTTAGTGTTACCCAACCTTCAACCTGCTCATGGATAGATCACCCGGTTTCGGGTCTACACCCAGCAACTAAACGCCCTATTAAGACTCGATTTCTCTACGGCTCCCCTATGCGGTTAACCTTGCTACTGAATGTAAGTCGCTGACCCATTATACAAAAGGTACGCAGTCACCGAACAAGTCGGCTCCCACTGCTTGTATGCATGCGGTTTCAGGATCTATTTCACTCCCCTCACAGGGGTTCTTTTCGCCTTTCCCTCACGGTACTGGTTCACTATCGGTCAGTCAGGAGTATTTAGCCTTGGAGGATGGTCCCCCCATATTCAGACAAGGTTTCACGTGCCCCGCCCTACTCGACATCATCATATAAGCCCTTTCGTGTACAGGACTATCACCCACTATGGTTGCACTTCCCAGAGCATTCCACTAGAACTTATATGACTTAATGGGCTTTTCCCCGTTCGCTCGCCGCTACTGAGGGAATCTCAATTGATTTCTTTTCCTAAGGGTACTGAGATGTTTCACTTCCCCTCGTTCGCCTCGTATGACTATGTATTCATCATACGATACCTGCCTTATGACAGGTGGGTTTCCCCATTCAGAAATCTCCGGATCACAGGATATTTGCCGCCTCCCCGGAGCTTATCGCAGGCTATTACGTCTTTCATCGCCTCTGACTGCCAAGGCATCCACCACATGCACTTAATTACTTGACTATACAACCCCAAACAGTCGTTAATCCCTACAAGTAGGATTAAGACAGTCTATGATGATTTCTCATCACTTCCTTACAGTTTGTTGTTCTGTGTACTTAAACACTGTACAGCTTCAATTCAATTCACATACCAAAACGCTTGATTCAGTTAATTTCGCTAGTAACTCATTTCTTCAATCTTCATCAATCAGTAATAAATCACTGTTAATGTCGATCTTAAAAACGAGTATGAACAAATTATTTCAACTCAAATATATTCTGTTAATGATTTTTCCAGCCTTCGTCAGGTCAGGAAACTGTGATAAATCACAGAAGTTAATAAGTTATCTACTTACTAATTTCTGTAATCCAACCTATCTGCGCGAAGCATAGCTTCTTGCTTAAATTTCAAGGAAAAGCTTCGCTTTTATGGTCTTGAAATTTGGTGGAGACTAGGAGAGTCGAACTCCTGACCTCCTGCGTGCAAAGCAGGCGCTCTACCAACTAAGCTAAGTCCCCAGCTTATCAATAAGTCAATGTCTCTGTTTTTCTGTATTCAGCATTTAACAATGCTTGTTAGTCAGATTTGGTGGGTCTGACAAGACTTGAACTTGTGACCCCACGCTTATCAAGCGTGTGCTCTAACCAACTGAGCTACAGACCCTCAGATACATCGTCATGAAGAACAACTTGTTGTGGATTCTTACCAATCGTCAATCTTTCGTTAAGGAGGTGATCCAGCCGCAGGTTCCCCTACGGCTACCTTGTTACGACTTCACCCCAGTCATCGGCCACACCGTGGTAAGCGTCCTCCTTGCGGTTAGACTACCTACTTCTGGTGCAACAAATTCCCATGGTGTGACGGGCGGTGTGTACAAGGCCCGGGAACGTATTCACCGCGGCATTCTGATCCGCGATTACTAGCGATTCCGACTTCATGGAGTCGAGTTGCAGACTCCAATCCGGACTACGATCGGCTTTTTGAGATTAGCATCCTATCGCTAGGTAGCAACCCTTTGTACCGACCATTGTAGCACGTGTGTAGCCCTGGTCGTAAGGGCCATGATGACTTGACGTCGTCCCCGCCTTCCTCCAGTTTGTCACTGGCAGTATCCTTAAAGTTCCCGGCTTAACCCGCTGGCAAATAAGGAAAAGGGTTGCGCTCGTTGCGGGACTTAACCCAACATCTCACGACACGAGCTGACGACAGCCATGCAGCACCTGTATGTAAGTTCCCGAAGGCACCAATCCATCTCTGGAAAGTTCTTACTATGTCAAGACCAGGTAAGGTTCTTCGCGTTGCATCGAATTAAACCACATGCTCCACCGCTTGTGCGGGCCCCCGTCAATTCATTTGAGTTTTAGTCTTGCGACCGTACTCCCCAGGCGGTCTACTTATCGCGTTAGCTGCGCCACTAAAGCCTCAAAGGCCCCAACGGCTAGTAGACATCGTTTACGGCATGGACTACCAGGGTATCTAATCCTGTTTGCTCCCCATGCTTTCGTACCTCAGCGTCAGTATTAGGCCAGATGGCTGCCTTCGCCATCGGTATTCCTCCAGATCTCTACGCATTTCACCGCTACACCTGGAATTCTACCATCCTCTCCCATACTCTAGCTTCCCAGTATCGAATGCAATTCCTAAGTTAAGCTCAGGGATTTCACATCCGACTTAAAAAGCCGCCTACGCACGCTTTACGCCCAGTAAATCCGATTAACGCTCGCACCCTCTGTATTACCGCGGCTGCTGGCACAGAGTTAGCCGGTGCTTATTCTGCGAGTAACGTCCACTATCCTAGAGTATTAATCCAAGTAGCCTCCTCCTCGCTTAAAGTGCTTTACAACCAAAAGGCCTTCTTCACACACGCGGCATGGCTGGATCAGGCTTGCGCCCATTGTCCAATATTCCCCACTGCTGCCTCCCGTAGGAGTCTGGGCCGTGTCTCAGTCCCAGTGTGGCGGATCATCCTCTCAGACCCGCTACAGATCGTCGCCTTGGTAGGCCTTTACCCCACCAACTAGCTAATCTGACTTAGGCTCATCTATTAGCGCAAGGTCCGAAGATCCCCTGCTTTCCCCCGTAGGGCGTATGCGGTATTAGCATTCCTTTCGGAATGTTGTCCCCCACTAATAGGCAGATTCCTAAGCATTACTCACCCGTCCGCCGCTAGGTAATGTAGCAAGCTACATCACCCCGCTCGACTTGCATGTGTTAAGCCTGCCGCCAGCGTTCAATCTGAGCCATGATCAAACTCTTCAGTTAAAAATCATTAGTAGCTTATGGCTACAAATCTTGGCTCATCAATTTTCTGACAAATATTTCTCAAATAAACTTCGAGTAATTTTTACCATTCAATCAATGAAATATTTTCGATCGATCAATCAGTAAAAATCCACACAAGTTGTTCTTCATAATCTCTTAATGATCTTTCTAACACCTCGTCAGTGCTAGAAGCTGGACTCAATATACTTAACAACTCAGCACTTCGTGCTTCGTTCGTTTCCGTCTATCTCGTCGGTATGGGGTGCATTCTAGACCATTAATAAATCTTTGCAACCCCCAAATTCATTTATTTGAAACGGGCGTTGGTTTTTTCTACAAAACTTAAGAAAAACCGTATTTTTCATCTATTTTTTGATCATATTTATAATTTTTTCTCTTATTTCTTTCAATATGAGCCTTTCATTTCCAATCTTTAAAAGTCTTTTAAGCTTAAAATTTAAGCCTTAGCATTTATTTTTTCTTTCAGCAGAGTCTTACCAATCTTCTAGCAATGTTGTTTTCAGACTTAAAATCACTCTGTATTCCGTCCATCTCTGTATTTTTGATAAATCATCTTTCTAAAGACGTAGCTCTTTTATATTTGATACATGCCTAAGCTGAAAAACTGCCACACCGCTATAAAGGCACCTAATTATTTAACAAGAATACAATGCTTAGTCTCTTTTTATTTCATTTGCGTAATAGCAAAGCCCTCTTCTACCCACATCTCAATCAAAATAATTCAAGACAGAGCTGAAATAACAGCCACGATAAAGCTGGATGATAAGAAGCATCTGAATATAAGTAGAAAACGCAGTGTTATATACCTGTGAAGGTGATGACCATATTTATTTAAGAGTCTGTTGCACCTAACTTTTATGACAACTCGTTATTTGTCTGCGAGAAATTGATTTTAAAAAACTAAATTTTTGCCAATAAAAAAGGAAGAGATCTCTCCCAAAACCTCTTCCTCGGAGTTAGATCGTTATCTGATCCATAGATGTCATTATTATAGTTATCTTAAAAAAAGTCCCTTGGGGAAGAGACTTGAAAACTGTGGAGAGTTATTCTTATTGACCCTGCTAGCGATGTTAATAACATCGACTAGACGTTGAAATCTTATACACACTCATTTTAAATTGCAATATTTTTGGAAAAAATTAAGCATTGTTTTTATAAGGTTTTTTTTGAATTTACTTATTTGATTTTTTTATAAAGATTAAAAAAATAAAAAGCAGGCCGAAGCCTGCTTTTATATCAATAACTTAAAGCATATATATGCACTGACTTAGTCTGTAAAAGTGACTTTCGCAATGGCTTTTTTACCCGACTGGATAATTAAAGTGACATTTTCTTTAACAGAGAAACTCATATCGACCACGTTCCAATCAACTTTGACCGCACCACGACCAACAGCATCTTTTGCTGCTGCAGCATTTGGGTTTAAGCCCGCTACGCGAAGAATTGTTGCAATAAACAACTCGCCACCAAATTCTGCACGTGAAATTGTCACTTCTGGTATCCCTTCGGGTAGTTCACCTTCAGTAATCAGGTTGCCTGCACCTTTATGTGCATTTTCTGCTGCTTCTGCACCGTGGAAACGCTCTACCAACTCAAGGGCTAGAATTTTCTTCACTTCTTGCGGATTACGCCCTTCAGCAATTTCGTTTAGCAGGACTTTAATGTCTTCAACGGATTTAAAGCTGAGTAAATCGAAATAGCGTTCAATTAATGCATCTGGCATCGAAAGGACTTTTTGATACATCGCGCCTGGTGCATCAAATACGCCAATATAGTTACCCAAAGACTTAGACATTTTGTTCACACCGTCTAAACCTTCAAGGATTGGTACAGTAATGCACACTTGTGCTTCTTGATCATAACGACCTTGAAGTGTACGCCCCATCAATAAGTTAAAGGTTTGGTCTGTACCGCCTAATTCAACATCCGCCTCAAGGGCAATCGAGTCATAGCCTTGAACCAATGGATACAAAAACTCATGAATTGCGATTGGTTGATGGTTGTTATAACGCTTGGTAAAATCATCACGCTCAAGCATACGTGCAACCGTTTGCTGTGAAGCCAATTGAATCAGGTCAGCAGCCGTTTTTTCGGCAAACCATTCAGAGTTAAAACGCACTTTGGTTTTATTTGGATCAAGAATTTTAAACACCTGTTCTTGATAAGTTTTTGCATTTTCAAGCACTTGCTCACGCGACAATGGTGGGCGTGTTGCACTTTTTCCAGTCGGGTCACCGATCATCGCGGTGTAGTCCCCAATCAAGAAGGTCACGTCATGACCCAAGTCTTGGAAAGTTTTCAATTTATTAATTAAAACCGTATGCCCCAAGTGCAAGTCAGGCGCAGTCGGGTCAAAGCCCGCTTTAATTTTTAAAGGACGATTTTCTTTTAATTTCTTCAGAAGATCTTCTTCAGAAATAATTTCATGCGTGCCTCGTTGAATGAGAGCAAGTTGTTCTTCAGCCGGCAGGAAATTTGACATCACAAAACCCAAACACATCAGTTATTCAATTTGTGCGATATACTAACACTTTTTCAGCACATTGCAGGCTTTAGAATAATCATGACAGCGATCTATATTGGGGTAATGACCGGCACCAGCATGGATGGTGTTGATATTGTTGCTGCTTCTTTTGATCCATTGCAGCTTCACGCCACCCTCACTCTTTCTTTCGACCCAGATTTACGCGATGAACTGATGGCACTCACCTTGCCCGGTGACAACGAAATCGACCGTATGGGCAAGGCAGATGTGGCTTTAGCAAAGATGATTGGCGAAGGCATCAATCAACTGATTGAGCAAAGTCATTTAGATCGTAGTCAAATCAAAGCGATTGGCTCACATGGACAAACCATTCGCCACCGCCCAGAGCATGGCTTTACCCTGCAAATTGGTGACCCAAACATCATCACTGAAATCACCCAAATTCCTGTGATTTCAGATTTTCGACGTCGTGATATGGCCGCAGGTGGACAAGGTGCCCCGCTGGTTCCTGCTTTTCACCAAGATATGTTCCAACATGAGAGTATTCATCGCGTCATCTTAAACCTAGGCGGCATCGCCAATGTCAGTATGTTACCCGCAGGCCAATCTGATCAGGTCTACGGTTTTGATACAGGCCCAGCCAACATTTTAATGGATGCATGGTGTGAACGTTTTACTGGACAGCCCTATGATGAAAATGGCAATTGGGCAGCCTACGGCCATCCGATTCGTAGCCTGCTCGATCGCCTACAATCACATGAGTATTTTTCCAAAGAACCACCAAAAAGCACTGGCCGTGAAGACTTCAACCTCGAATGGTTAGATGAACAAATTGCCGACTGGCGCAATGACCTTGAATATGACGAGCTTGAAGACAGTCCTGAAAATGTTCAAGCCACCTTAATGAAGCTCACCACACGTGCCATTAAAAAAGCCATCTATCGCTCCGATATGGATACTGGTGAAGTCTACGTCTGTGGTGGTGGTGCCTATAATTCACACCTTTTAGAACAATTACGTTGGCGCTTACGTAAGCACAATTGGTCCGTACAAACCACCTCCGCGATTGGCTTAGCCCCAACGTGGGTGGAAGCGACTGCCTTTGCTTGGTTGGCCATGCGTTTTATCCAGCAACTCAGTGGCAACTTACCGACAGTGACAGGCGCACAAGGTAACCGTATTCTCGGAACGATTACCGCGGTTTAAACATCAAAGCGCTTCTGACCTTTTAGTCGTAACCCGAGCAAATCAAAAAAAGCCAGTCTGGTGCATAACCGACTGGCTTTTTATCTATCCCAACGATTTTTACACTTTTAATATTAACGCATCATCAACTTGGCATTTTCCTGACGGAAGGCTTTTAAAATTTGCTGCCCCGCTCGTCCCGTCGGACTTAAGCCTAAACGAATTTGCTCCTGACGAATCGCTTGACGAGTTTTATCACCAATCAAGCCATCCACCGCGCCAATATCATAGCCACGATTCAGTAAAAACTGCTGAATTTCACGACGTTCAGAACGCGAAGTGCCTGCATCATCGGTTGGCCAAGTTGTACTAAACCCACCTTGCCCTTGTAAGCGGTCTGACAAATGCGCAATCGCTAATGCATAACTTTCTGCAGCATTATAACTATAGATTGCATCAAAGTTTTTAAACACTAAAAATAGTGGACCATTTTCGCCAGCGGGCGCCATCAGCCCCGCTTGCGAACTAGAGGATAAATTGCCTTGAACTAACGCTGAGCCATCTGCACGTACCAAGCCATTTTGCATCCAGTAAGATAAGGACTTCTTATTACGACGACTTTCACCACTCAGAGAAATCGCTTGCGGATTTTTTACTTCAAAGCCCCAAGACTGCCCAGTTTGCCAACCACGTTTTTTGAGGAAATTGGCTGTTGATGCTAAAGCATCTGTGGTACTCGACACCAAATCACGGCGTCCATCACCATCAAAATCGACGGCCAGCTCTTCATACGTCGATGGCATAAACTGGGTATGACCAAATGCGCCTGCCCACGAGCCTTTCAGTTGTGATTCAGTTAAATCGCCACGCTGTAAAATGCGCATAGCGGCAAAAAACTCACCACGGAAATAGCTTTGACGGCGCCCTTCACAACTCAATGTACCTAAAGCTTGTAATAATGGATATTTACCTGAAATATCGCCAAAATTACTTTCCACGCCCCACACGGCAACCACGGTCTCCGCAGGCACACCATATGCTGCCGCAACACGATTCAACACTTCACGATGCTGCCCCAATTTTTGCTGACCCACTGCAACACGCTCATCATCCACCAATCCTGACAAATAATCCCAAATAGGCGTGGAAAATTCAGGTTGGTAATTTAATTTTTCAATCACAGAATAATCAGGCGCTAAATTTTGTGTGTAGCGATCATAAGTGGACGCAGACACACCATTCGAAATCGCTTGGTTTTTTAAATTGGCAATACAGCTTTGAAATGAATTCTGAGGACGATAATCGGAAGTTGCGACATTCGAACTGCCTGTAACTTTTTGACCATTAATAATAAGCTCAGCATTCGCCTGAGTCGCCGCTAAAAAAAATGAACCTAAAAGAAAAGCAAAACGGTGCATAAAATCCCTAATGATTCTTTATCTCTAAATTATGCTTTTAACCTTAACACTTTCTATTTCACTTTTCTGAATCAAAACGTAAATGAATATTCATTCTGGTTTAAATTCAAAACGATCCTTTAAATTTAAAACCACTTATCCATAACACCCCATATCTCAACTTTTGAATTCAAAAACAATCTTTGACTCAGCATGTACTTTAAATTCAATCATCTTGTTTTAAATTCATTTATCCATAAATTTTATTTAACATTAATAATCAACAATATACAAAGAATTAAACTTCGAAACCCAAGCTCAATATTTTTAAATTCAAAACTTTAAAGTCATCTCACAGACTTTAAATTTATTGTTTTGAATTTAAATTCAAACAGCATCAAAACTTTTAAATTCATTTTAAATTTAAACACTCGATTTAAATTTAAAAACCACTTTTGAATTCAAAATTTTACTTCTATTTTTTAAATTCAAAATAGACTTAAAAAGATATCCACACACCCAAGTTGATAGAGCTCTCTACTGTTTCACTTTCTTTTAGGTGAAAACCAGTGTCACATTCAATTGTAGACGCTGTTTTAAACGTGCTTCTCTGCACAAAACTCGCTTTATTTTGCTATGCGCTAATTTTATCAAAACGGATAAAAAACACTCAATTTATTTCAATTTTGATCCGATTAACGGTCACTTTTTTCAAAGAGGCGCAATCATGCCTGAATGAATCCAAATAAAAAAGCGACCACTATCGTGATCGCTTTTTTTAACAACAACTGAAGCTTTAGATGGTCATATCTTCGCTCAGTGCCAATGGATTTGGTAAAATTTTCGCCAACTGACGACACAGCGTCGTGAGTTGAGCGGTATCATTCGGCATTAAAGTCAGGTGACCAATCTTACGGCCTTCACGTTCTTCCTTATTATAAAGGTGTAGATGTACACCTTCTAAGGCCAAGACTTGTTCAGACTGTGGATACTGACCAATAATATTGATCATGACCGTAGGGCGAACCACTTCAGTTGAACCCAAGGGTAAGCCTGCGACTGCACGAATATGGTTTTCAAACTGAGAGCATACTGCGCCTTCAATCGACCAGTGTCCTGAGTTATGCACACGTGGCGCCATTTCATTGGCATATAAACCTTTGTCTGTGACAAACAGTTCTAAAGTCAATACGCCAACATAATTCAAATGATTCAATAGACGAGTGATGTAGTCTTGTGCAACGGGTTGTAAGTCCACACTATTCGGTGCAGGAACAATCGAGTGCGACAAAATACCATGATGATGATGATTTTCAGCCAATGGCCACGTTTTCACATCGCCATTTTGACCACGTACCGCAATGATCGAAACTTCACGCGAGAAGGTCACAAAGCTTTCTGCAATTAAACTTCCAGCAGGGCCTAATTCAGCCCATGCTTGTTCAATTTGTTGTTCAGAACGCAATACAAACTGACCTTTGCCATCATAGCCACCTGTGGCTGTCTTCAGTACAATCGGTAAGCCTAGCTCAGCAACCGCAGCGCTTAAACTTTCTAGTGAATCTACCGCTTTATAAGGTGCAACAGGAATTTCAAGCTCATCAAATAACGCTTTTTCAGACAAGCGATGCTGCGCAATGGCTAAAGCCTGACGCGGCGGATGCATATCTTTTTGCTTGTTCAAAACATCAACATCAGACAAAGGCGTATTTTCAAACTCAAGGCTGAAGACATCTGCACTGGCAATAAAATCTTGTAAACCGTTTTCAGTTTTACTTGAAATCACCGTTCCTAAAGCCGCTGAAGGGCAGTCTGTACTCACATCAAAGAACGTACATTGAATATTCAGTGGCAAAGCCGCTTGCGCCATCATGCGACCCAGCTGCCCACCACCAAAAATACCGATGGTTTTATTCATGAGGAATGCCCCGTATTAAGCTTGGCCTGGAATATTGTTGCTTGCGACTTTGTCAGTTTGTGCAGCACGGAAATCGGCTACATTTTTTGCAATTTCAGGACGTGTCAGACCTAAAATTTGTGCAGCCATAATCGCGGCATTGGTTGCACCTGCTGGACCAATTGCCAAAGTACCCACTGCAATACCTGCAGGCATTTGCACAATCGATAACAGTGAATCGACACCGTTTAAAATCGAAGACTTCACTGGCACACCCAGTACAGGCAAATCAGTTTTCGCCGCACACATTCCCGGTAAATGCGCTGCACCGCCTGCACCCGCAATAATCACTTGGATACCACGGTCACGTGCTTGTTCAGCATATTCAAAAAGACGATCTGGCGTACGGTGCGCAGACACAACTTCCGCTTCAAATGGGACACCAAGTTGCTTAAGCATATTGGCAGTGTGTTCGAGAGTGGCCCAATCTGATTGAGAACCCATGATAATTCCAACGAGAGGAGTGTCTTGTGAAGCGGCCGCATTCATTGCAATGTTTCCAGAGATAGTTAAGAGAGATAAATCTCGACTAGCGCCAAGCTTTAATAAGAGCCCCGTATTATAGACTGATTTTTCAGCTCTCCAAAATTTAACCGTACAACTAAATGCAGATTTTTCTTGTTTTTTTATCGAGTGGCATAAAACTTAAATAAAAAGAGGACTGTAGCCTCACTTTTTGATTTATTGGCTGCGAAAGACAAAATACACACAACCAAATAAACACAGTCCTGCCCATAAATAATCGAGCTTAAAAGGCTGTTTAAATAAGAAAAGCATAAACGGTACAAAAACCAAGAGCGTCACTACTTCTTGGGTGATTTTCATTTCACCCATAGACCAGCCTTGCTGTGACAGCATACGGGTCGCAGGAATCATAAAACTATATTCCACCAACGCTATGAACCAGCTAAATAAAATGGCTTGCCAAAGCGGTACACCCGGCAAAAATTTTAAGTGTCCATACCATGCAAGTGTCATAAAACAGTTGGCAATAATCAATAAAATAAAGGGCAGGGACATGAAGCAAGATCGCCAAATTTAGGAGCATTTTATTCTACGTTTTTTGCTAGAAAATTCAGCAAATATTGCACTTTTCAGCCGACTTTTTTACAGAATAAAAGCGTTGTTCAAGCCGCAGAATAATTAAACGATTAGATACAAGAATCACTATCTTTTCGCAAAGCGCCTTGCTATGGTTGCTTTCACATCGAATTAATCACGACAACAGCACCAACAATACGTGATGTGTCTATAAAAGCAGTGGAGTGAGGCGGAATGCATCTGCATATTTTGGGTATTTGTGGCACCTTTATGGGGTCTTTAGCGCTTTTAGCACGTGATCTTGGCCACACAGTGACGGGTTCGGATCTAAACGTTTATCCTCCCATGTCGACCCAGCTCGAAAATGCAGGCATTACCTTAATGCAAGGTTATGACCGCAGTCATTTACAACCTCATCCTGATTTAGTCATCGTCGGCAATGCCATGAAACGCGGGATTGACGCAGTTGAATACATGCTCAATGAAGGCTTGCCGTATATTTCAGGCCCACAATTTTTGGCCGATCATGTGCTCCAAGGTAAACACGTACTTGGCGTAGCAGGAACCCATGGTAAAACCACCACCACCACCATGTTGGCTTGGGTCTTGGATCAGGCGGGTTTAGAGCCAGGTTTCCTGATTGGTGGTGTACCTTTAGGTTTCTCTGAAAGTGCGCGTTTAGGTGCTGGTAAATACTTCTGTGTCGAAGCCGATGAATATGATTCTGCCTTTTTCGACAAACGTTCGAAGTTCGTGCATTACCACCCCAAAACAGCCATTTTAAATAACCTTGAATTTGACCATGCCGATATTTTTGATGATCTAGCAGCGATTCAAAAACAATTCCATCACTTGGTTCGTACCATTCCAAGTGAGGGTCGTATCATTGCTCCAATTACTGAAAGCAATATTGATGAAGTTTTAGAGCAGGGCTGTTGGACGCCTGTGGTTCGTACCTCTTTAGAGGCCCACGACAAGTCGGAATTGTATGCCGAACAACTCAGTGCGGATGGTTCACACTTTAAAGTACTCCAACACGGCGTGGTGAAAGGCACCGTGCAATGGAACATGACAGGGCAGCACAGCGTAGCCAATGCTTTGGCGACTATCGCTGCGGCTGAACATGTTGGCGTAAGCATTGAAACAGCATGCGAAGCACTGTCTAACTTTGGTGGCGTGAAGCGCCGTATGGAGCTTTTAGGCACGGTGCGTGGCGTTGAAGTATATGATGACTTTGCCCATCACCCAACCGCAATTGATACTACGCTAGAAGGCGCACGTAAGCGTTTAGGCGAACGTAAGTTGTGGGCAATTATTGAGCCTCGTTCAAATACCATGCGCATGGGAAGCCATAAAGATGGACTTGCGCACTCTGCACGTTTGGCGGATGAAGTGATTTGGTATCAACCAGAAGGTTTAGACTGGGACTTACAACCTGTCATTGCGGCTGCACCCAACAAGGCCGTGGTTGCACGCACTTTGGATGACATTATCCATACCATCGTCAGTGATGCAGGCGAGGGCGATGCGGTTGTGATCATGTCCAATGGTGGCTTTGGTGGTTTACACCAAAAATTGATTAGCGCCTTGAACGCAGAATAAATTGTCCCATTAGAAAAAAAACCCGCATATGGCGGGTTTTTTACAAGCTTATCCAATTAAAAACCAGACATCGTACCCGTATATTCAAAGTCTTTTAGTTTTGACCAACCTTGAACCGTGTCTCCCAAGCGTTTACTAAAATACATGATCGAAACCCACTGCTCTTGGCCATCATCATAGGTGCTATAAGCAGTGATATGGTCATTTTTAATCATAAACAGATCTTTGATTTTACAAGTATTGCTCGGTGCTGAATGAAAATACACTCTGGTTGGAGCAATCACTTTCATGCCCCAACGTGGAATGATCTGAACTTCTTTTTGTTCTGCCTTTTCCTCAAGTTTTACACAATCTTCAGCATGCAATAAAGGGGCAACTGAACAGAATAGGGCAATAGATAAAAGCGTCTTCATATACTTTAATTTCACCATCATTCAGCGCTGCAAAACACAAAATAGAACTGTAATGGCAGCTATATCGATCTTATTTTGGCTTAAAACTTAGAACCGTGATGTAAGATCGAACAATTAAGCTGCAACATCCTCAAAACTTTTCTCACGGCGAAACATCACATCGACATAAGAACAAGTCGGGATAATTTTCAGGTTTTTCTCACGTGAAAAATCAACCAGAGTATCCAACAGCAAACGCGCCACACCTTGACCTCGCAGTGAATCATCGACCCAAGTATGGTTGGCATCAATGGTTGTCTCGTCCCGCCAAATATAGCTAATTTCAGCAATGCGCTGACCGTCTGCATTATTTAAAAAAAACTCACCTTTTTGATCGCGATCTACATGTTGAAATTGCATAGCACACTCGTTGAATGGATTGATTTATCGTTCTCTATCTTAGTGGAATAAAACATCATGAATAGATGGATCTTTGTCGAATACCGATTTGGAAAACGGACACAAGGGTAAAATTTTCACGCCCTTATCACGGGCAAAGTTAACCAAAAAATCCAATAACTGACGCCCCACATGTTGCCCACGCAGCAACTCACTGACCCAAGTGTGATCAATAATAAATTTATCATCCCCAGCCCAACTATAAGTCATTTCCGCCACACGCTCGTTTTCTTGCTCAACAAAAACTTCGCCTTTACTACCTGTTTCTTGATGTTGAATTTTCATTATTATTCCTCTTTGGTTTACTGTTTTTTTTTTAGCTTGCCACAAATTGAAGTAAAATTTTGTCTCATTTATATTTCATCTACAATTTTCTTTAATATTTGCTCAAACCATAAAAATATGCGATGCTTAGCTCACTTTTGGATCAAATCCAAAACCAAATTTATGTTGAACAAGGGGAGTAGCCTCCTCCAAACGTGAAAAATCAATGCCATGCATAACTTTCACGTGTCAGATTATCGTCATTACACTTTGCAAAAAGTCGGCATCTGAGCATTTTAGCGCACAAAATACATACGCTAAAATGTAGGCAAGACCTTGATCATGTTGTCACAGATATTTTATTTCATCTGGCAGCAGGTCAAGGTTTTTTTGTGGCCGATTGCTGGATGTGGAGGATTTCATGGAATCTATCGGCAATTTATGGCTATACATTGCTTTTTTCGGCATTGTTACCGTGATGCTACTAATCGACTTTTTAGGCTTTAAACAAAAAGAAGGTCAAGAAGTTAAAATCAAAACCGCCGCGTTATGGAGTATTGCGTGGGTTTCCGTCGCATCACTCTTTGGTGCAGGTCTCTGGCTTTATCTACAACAAACTGCAGGTGTCACTGTGGCCAATACCAAGGTCATGGAGTATTTCGCAGGTTATTTACTTGAAAAATCTTTAGCTGTCGACAACGTCTTTGTCTGGCTGATGATCTTTGCTGCTTTTGCCATCCCACCTGCATTACAACGCCAATTACTGCTGTATGGTGTATTGGGCGCGATTATTCTACGTACCATCTTTATTTTTATTGGCGCGTGGTTCGTACAAGAGTTCTCATGGATTCTGTATATCTTCGGTGCGTTCTTGGTGTATACGGGTTTCAAATTCTTCAAAGGGCAAAACGAAGAAGAAACCAATATCGAAGATATGGCAATCTTAAAATGGTTGCGTAAACATATGCGGATTACCCCGCAACTGCATGGCAATAAGTTCTTTGTCCGTCAAAACGGCATGTTGTGGGCAACGCCGCTATTCTTGGTGTTAATTTTAGTTGAAGCATCGGATGTGATTTTTGCGGTGGATTCCATTCCTGCAATTTTCGCGGTGACTTCTGATCCGTTTATTGTGTTGACTGCAAACTTAATGGCGATTTTGGGTCTACGTGCGATGTTCTTCTTGTTGTCTGGTGCAGCAACCAAGATGCGTTATCTCCCATACGGTTTAGGTATTATCTTGGTATTCATCGGCTTTAAGATGCTCATGTTGGATGTGTTCCATATGCCAATTTGGATTTCACTGGGCTTTATTGTGTTGGTGCTGACTATTACTGCGATCCTATCGATTCGATACAGTAAGAAACATCATCAAACCACCCTATAATGTTTTAAAAAGCCTTCCTCTGAGAAGGCTTTTTTTATGACCAAATTTTAGTATGCACAAGACTTAATCCTATGATTTTCTGTGCAAATGTACTGTACTTTATGCAGACAGCTCCCTATGATAAGCGGGCTTAAAACCCTTGGTTTTACCTGTAAAAATAAAAGAACCTGAAGGTTGCTCATCCATGCGTACCAAAAAATTAACTCTTGTTGTGGTGCCCGTTTTACTCACGGCATGTAGCGGCTCTAAAACCCTACAACAGGATGTTTACAATAACCAATACAACTGCTACCAAGACTGGCATTTTGAACTGTGCGAACCTGCTAACGAAAATAGCGAATCGAGCTATAGTGGCTCTACTGGGGTTTATATCGGCCCACAATATTATAAAAACAACCGTAAAGTCCGTTACATGGGCCAAGTCTTGAAAGCTCGCGGACGTCATTCGACGGGCACACCTAGAATCTCGACTCACGTTTTTAGCCATGCCAAATCCCAACCCATTCGTGGAGGCTTCGGCCGTGGCGGGGGCTCATTCGGAGGTTAATACATGAAACGAGTTCTACTGCCTGAGCGTGCAAACTGGCAACAAGCACATCAAGACATTGGTTTTGACTACTACAACTTGCCGTCGCGGGATGGTTCAATGTATTGGTCAGAAGGTGTGGCTTATGAGTTTAGCCTCAAGCAAATTGAACAGCTTGAAGATGCCTCGAACGAATTACACCAGATGTGCCTTGAAGTGGCAGGGGATATGATTCAACGCGGTCATTATCCCGAATATTTTCAAATCCACCCAGCAGCGATTCCTCTGATTGAGCACTCATGGAATAACCAAGCGCCGATGCTCTATGGCCGTTTCGATTTTGCCTATGATGGTCAAACCATCAAAATGCTGGAATACAATGCCGATACGCCAACGGGTTTACTCGAAGCGTCTGTTGCACAGTGGCATTGGATTGAACAGGTCGAAAATATTGCAAACCGTGATCAGTTCAACAGCATTCATGAAAAGCTCATTGAGCGCTGGAAACAGCTCTATCCTGCGCGTAGCCGTGTCCATTTTGCAGCCTGCCAAGAAGCAGGGCGTGAAGATTGGGGCAATTTAGAATACCTCATGGATACCGCTTTTCAGGCAGGCTTAAATGTCAGCGAACTGTCGATGGAAAACATTGGTTGGAATGGCACAGCCTTTGTCGATTTGCATCAGCAAGAGATTCAGCATTTATTTAAGCTGTATCCGTGGGAATGGATTTGGGAAGAAAATTTTTCACAGTTTCTCAAACCTGAAACTGAATGGATTGAACCGTGTTGGAAAATGCTACTCTCCAATAAAGCCCTATTGATCGAACTATGGAAACGCTTTCCGAATCATCCATTGTTGTTAGAAACCCATGCTTATGATGCGCAGGCCCACTACGCAGGGAAATGGGTGCGTAAACCCATCTTAGCGCGCGAAGGCGCAAATATTCATATCCTACAAAACAATGTCGATTGTGGCGCAGCCTCAGGTAGTTTTTACTTCGATGACTACGACAAATATGGCTATGTCATGCAGCGCTGGGTAAAAACTCCGTTGCATGAAGGCATGCTGCCCACCTTGGGACTTTGGATGGTCGGGGATGAATGTGCAGGGATGTCACTGCGTGAAGATGTGTTTGATGTGATCGGCAATGATGCGCATTTTGCTGCGCATTATTTTGTGGAATAAAGTGGCGCTCTAAATCACCTATTTAAAATAGGTGTCCAAAAATTAATACGGGTCTGTTCAGGCATTTTAGTAGAAGTACTATCACTTTTAGGTTATTCACGACAGAGTCTTATCTTTTTTAAGTTCGATACTGGGAGCTCAATTATTCTTTTGTTTCGCCAAATGAGAAGCGAAGCTTCGTAAGGAACGCATTTGTCCTCCGCAAAACCTATTCACTTTCTATAATTAAAAAATTTGTGTTGCAAAAACAATCTATTCCAAACACTACGCAGGTTGCGGATGACGCTTCCGTGTATCAAATAAAGTTTAAATTGAAAAAGAAAATGCCTGTCAACTCTAAAACTGGCAGGCATACATTCGAAGACAATATTTTTTTCAAGCTTAAATGGTATGCGCTTTAACCCGCTTCATATAAGACACTAAACGCGTGAAAAACAAGATTTGCAGGAAGATGGTAAACAGCGAAATAGTCCATTCATACCAATCGTCAAACGCCGTGCCTTCTAGATTAAATGCAAAATAAAGCCCCAATAACACTGCACCAAATACAACACCAGCCACAGTGGTTTGTACCAAAATGGGAAAAGACAACGCTGTGATTCGACCTAAGAAATGCTCACCCTCATCACCGCCATTGGCTTTGTAAGCGCTTTGAATCCCGATAAACATAATCAATAAAGTCAGAAGTCCCTCAATACCAATCACACGGACATCACCATAGGGCGAATACATGCCGTAGTAATACACCACTGAAACCAGTAACGCTGTGACTAAGTAGTAATTTTTATAATGCTTTTTATCGAGGGTATTACTAGATAATTCATGTGCTAATGCTTTGGTATTCCAAAAATACATGCCGGTCATTGTCTCTTATTTATCAATGCCGACACTGTACTGACTCAGCATTTAAAGATAAAGACTTTCTCAACAAAATTTTGCGAATAGATTGAATCATTTAAGCTCAAAGCTTGTGCTTATGTATTGCATAAAAAATCATGATCTTATCGATGGCACAGGTACATGACTGGCCTCAAAACAGTTCAATTTTTTAGAAAATACTGCTCCAGTCCTTCACTTAAAATGTAGCGTTCACAACACACATAAAAACTTCAGTAAATAGCCGTGAAAAAAATCCAGTTTACGGTACAATCAATCGAAAAAAAGTCAAAACACAGGTTTAAAATGTCTTCTGTAGTTGCAACGACGGCGGTTCGCGGTCGCTTCCTAGATATTCAGAATACGGTTGCCCAAGCGCGTGAAATTCACGACCAAGTGCGTTACGTAGAAGATGGTTTACTGATTAGCCAAAATGGCAAAATTCAATGGTTTGGATCTTGGCAGGAGGGGCAACAGCACCTTCCTGTTGGCGTCGAGGTTCAGCACTATCCTGAACAATTGATTGTGCCGGGTTTTATCGACACCCACATTCATTTTCCACAAACAGAAATGGTGGGGGCCTATGGTGAACAGCTACTCGAATGGCTCAATACCTATACCTTCCCAACTGAATTACAATTTTCCGATAAAGCCTATGCCGACCAGATTGCCCAATTCTTTGTGCAAGAACTGCTAAAAAATGGCACCACCACAGCCTTGGTCTTCTGTACTGTGCATACCGAATCAGTCGATGCTTTATTTGAAGCAGCAGGACAGCACCAGATGCGCCTGATTGCAGGTAAAGTCATGATGGACCGTCATGCACCTGAAGATCTGTGCGACACACCTGACAGTGCTTATGCCGACTCTAAGGCACTGATTGAGAAATGGCATGGCAAAGGCCGTAACCTGTATGCGATTACGCCACGTTTTGCCCCAACCTCAACACCAGAGCAATTGGCTAAAGCAGGGCAGCTCAAAGCTGAATACCCAGATGTGTATGTGCATACGCATTTAAGTGAAAATAAAAATGAAATTGCTTGGGTAAAAGACTTATTCCCTGAACAGCAAGGTTATCTCGATGTTTATCATCACTTTGGTTTAACCGGTTCGCATTCGGTCTTTGCCCACTGCGTGCACTTAGAAGATGCTGAGTGGGACTGCATGCATCAGACTGACTCTGCCATTGCTTTCTGTCCGACCTCCAACCTATTTTTAGGTAGTGGTTTATTTCCGTTGAACAAGACTTGGGAAAAGCAGGTAAAAGTTGGACTGGGTACAGACATTGGTGCAGGGACCTCTTTTAACCAACTACAAACTCTGAATGAAGCCTATAAAGTACAGCAGCTTCAGGGTGATAAACTATCTGCATTTGAATCGCTTTATCACGCTACGCTGGGCGGTGCCAAAGCACTGAGCTTGGATGATAAACTCGGTAACTTTAATTTGGGCAAAGAAGCGGACTTTGTGGTGCTCGATCTCAAAGCAACTGCGTTACAAGCATTACGTCAACAACGTGCAAAAGGGATTGAAGATGCGCTATTTGCCCTAATGACCATGGGCGATGACCGTAATATTCATACGACTTATATTTTTGGTCAGAAAGCCTATGTGCAAAACTAAGCAGCAAATAGCGAAAATTTAAGCAGCTCATCGAGTTTTGAAACAACTTTGATTTTCGCCTCTAAACCAAGCAGCATCCCGCCTGCAATGAAATGATTACATTTCCAGCGGGCAAAAGGGGGTGCATCTCGTTTAGAGATATATTAAAATTAATGCATATATAGAGGTGTTGCAGGTCAACGCCTTTTTTATTTTTGATTTTTTTTTTAATTTTTAGGTATCTACCCATGACCGTTCAAATGAGCGTAATGATTTCTACTGAAGAGATTCAAGCGAAAGTAAAAGAGCTTGGTGCACAAATCGATGCGCATTATGCAAACAGTGATAAGGAACTCGTACTGATTGGTTTATTACGTGGTTCAGTCATTTTCATGGCAGACTTATGTCGTACCATTTCAAAACCCCATGAACTCGACTTCATGACGGTTTCGAGCTACGGCGGCGGTACGGTATCTTCACGTGATGTAAAAATTTTAAAAGATTTAGACGGTGAAATTCGCGGTAAAGATGTTTTGGTCATTGAAGACATCATCGACTCAGGCAACACCTTGAGCAAAGTATTAGAAATTTTAGAAACACGCTCTCCCAACTCAATTGAACTTTGCACCTTAGTCAGCAAACCTTCACGCCGTGAAATTGAACTCGATGTGAAGTTTTTAGGCTTTAGTGTCGAAGATCGATTCATTGTGGGTTATGGCCTAGACTACGACCAAAAGTACCGTCATTTGCCATTTATTGGTGAAATTGGTCTTTAAGATCAATCGACAAAAGAGTGGCCGAAGGCCACTTTTTTTATTTTTATCGTGAGCTAAGTACATAAAACATACAGTTTTTAGCATATTCGCTCTACTGCACAGTAGCATTATGCTCGATGATATTTTTGCAAATGATGTAAAAACAAAGACATGATAAAAAAGGAGCTGGCTCATGTGGTCACTTATAGTTGCAATCGTGATTGGTTTTATTGCAGGTCTCATCGCACGTGCTGTCCATCCTGGCGATGACAAAGCGGGATTTATTGTCACCACTTTACTGGGGATTGCAGGTTCTCTCGTAGCCACTTATGGTGGTCGTTTACTTGGTCTCTATAGTGAAGGCTCTGCCGCAGGCTTTATTGCTTCAGTTATTGGGGCTATTGTTATTTTATTCATCTACAACATGGTCACCAAAAAAACCTAAACTCATCCATTAAAAAAAGCACCGTTTCAGGTGCTTTTTATCTGTATCTTTGAACTCTTATAAGCCCAGTTCATGCCACATATTTTCAATGGTGGTTGAAGGCACAGCACCATTCACTTTAAAGCCATTTGAGAAAATAACCACGGGCGTCCCTTGTAAACCCAGACTACGACCGAGTTGAATGTTGCGCTCAATTGGATTGGCACACGGTTTTTTCGACGTCGGTTGGGTCCCTTTCGCAATCAAATTTTTCCATGCGAGGGCAGGGTCTGCTTCACAAAACACTTGTTTCGACGGTGCAATCGATTGCGCCTTAATAGCATAAATAAAGGTATAGATGGTCACATCATTCAGTTTATTCAGCTCAGCCTCTAACTGCTTACAGTAAGGACAGTTTGGGTCTGAAAAAACCGCCAATTGGCGTTTGCCGTTGCCTTTAACGCTTTTAATGGCATCTTTTAGCGGCAGCTTGTTCCAATCAAGCGAGTTTTGTTGCACATATAAGGCAGCACTTAAATTTTTCTGATCTTTTAAGCGCACCATCGAACCTGCAATCACATGCTCAGCCGCTTCGCCTAAATACACAATTTCGCCATCTAAAGATCCGCTATAAATGCCCGACATTTCTGTTTTTTGAATATTTTGAACATTAATATTTGGGTAATTCTTTTTTAAGTTGGCTTGAACACTTTCTACGTTGGCCATACTCATGCTTGCAATTGCACTTGTGAGTAGTGCCAAACCCAGTTTTTTTATCATCACTTTTTGCTCTTTCAATCGGAGAACCACGGCGCTAGTGTAGAGCGTATTATTCAAGCATTGAATCATTTTTTCCTTGGCTTTACCGAAACCCAACACGCCTTGCTTATGAACTGGCCAAAGTTTCACGTGGAACAGTGAGGGCTGTACTGTTAATTTCCACCGAGACATGAACAATTTCTTCATGAATCGAGAGCATTGCCCGCACGCGATCCGCAGTTAAGTCTACCGTCGTTTCTAAAGCCAAAATGCAGGAAAACTTGCCTTTGCCTACTTTCCACACATGTAAATCGGTCAAGGTCGTATGCGGTAGTTCTGCCACCACCTCGCGAATTTCATCCACCACATGATGATCCATTTCAGCATCTAACAAGGTTTTTCCCGTTTCTTGCATTAAGCTCAATGCCCATTTGGCCACCAGTATTGATCCCACGATTCCAAGGGCAGCATCGAGAAAATCCCAGCCCAAATATTTACCAAAAATCAGTGCGATAATGGCAAAAATGGAAGTCACGGCATCCGCTACCACATGCATAAATGCAGCTTTCTGATTTAAATCATGATGATGGCTATGTACTTCTATTGCATGATCATGAGCGTGATGGTGATGGTGATGGTGATGGTGATGGTGATGGTGACCATCATGCAGCAACCATGCACAGATTAAATTCACCAATAAGCCTAAAATCGCAATTGGAATCGCTTCGTTATAATGAATTTGTACAGGCGAGAATAGACGCTGAATCGAGTGAAAAGCCATAAAACCTGCTACTACCATCAGCAAAATAGCACTGCTGTAACCTGCAAGAATTTCAATTTTCCATGTGCCGAAACTAAAGCGCTGATCATGGGCATAATGCCGTGCAGCACGATAAGCAAAATAAGCCAAACCCAGTGCCAACATATGCGAACTCATATGCCAACCATCCGCCAGCAAAGCCATTGATTGGAAAATCCATCCACCAATCACTTCTAATAACATCATGACTGCCGTTAAAATGGTCGCCATTAAAATCCGTTTTTGTGCCAGTGGATTACCGTCATCAAAATGATGCGTATGCTGACGTGATGGGGTATTTTGCATTTTAAATCATTCACCAATATACTCCCCCTTAGTATATTTATTTTTGGAGCAAAGTGTTGAGTCATTTGCATGAAGATAAAAAAATTTTAAACCGTGTGAAACGCTTACAAGGGCAGGTCAACGCCGTTGAACTCTCGATCACACATCCCGATGCCAGTTGTATCGATGTTTTACAACAAGTCGCTGCTATAAAAGGCGCGGTCAATGGACTGATGAATGAACTCGTTGAAGCACATTTACGCCATCATGTATTAGCACAAGCTGAACAGGTCAATGAAGAGGAGTTGACTGAGTTCTTAAAACTGCTGAAACGCTATGGCTAAGTTTTATTGCGTTCTTTTTCAAGTTTTTAGTTGACCATTTTTTCCACAAACCGATACACTGTTGCTCTCTATCCTTTTTCTCTTGGGCATCAAAATATTCTTGTTTTGACCGAGAGAGCCGCATGGCATTTGCATGACAACAAGCACTTCTTGGCGTCCATTTTGTATGGTCAGCCTCGCCTTAATGATGGGAACGATGGGGACTGCCTTAGCCAGTCCACTTTACCCGCTGTATCAAGCCTTATGGCATCTGGTGCCGAGTCAGATCACCTATATTTTTGTGGCTTATATGTTTGGTTGTCTCGCTACTTTACTGTTTCTCGGCCGGACCAGTAATAGCATTGGCTATTTACGCACCTTACAAGTAGGGTTGGTGTTTATTAGCATCGGGTTGGTAATTTCCGCTTATGCTTCTGATGCTCTCATTTTATCTTTGGGGCGCTTTATTATTGGTATTGCATCTGGTTTGATGACCACTTCGGCCTTACTCGGACTGATGTATACCGTGCCCAAAAGCCATCAACAGATTGCGCCACAACTCAGTTCAATTATTACCGCAGTAGGCTTTGGCTTAGGCCCACTGATTGGTGGCCTGATAGCTCAATTTTCAGAATATCCGTTGGTCAGTCCTTATCTACCCGTTATTCTTGGCGCTGTACTGTGTTTCTTTGGTTTATTTTGGGTTGAGTCTCCTACATTTACCTCACAGCCCTTTAGTATTGCCCCCAAGCTACTCCGACCAGAAGGGCAATATCATCAGTTGTTTTTGATTGTTGGATTTACCGCATTTAGTGCCTTTGCCGCATTTAGCTTATTTGCATCCTTATCTCCTTCATTTGTGCGGGATATTTTGCCGTGGCACGGCCCCCTCATTAGCGGTTCAGCCATTACCAGTATTCTCATTGTCTCTGCCGTGGTGCAGTATTTTACCAGAAGTATTCCTGCTTATAAGTGCCTCAACTATGGCTTAATTACCTTGATTGCAAGCTTAGGCATTTTGGCGCTGTGTATGCTATTTCAACTGAGTGCATTTTTCTTTATCAGTGATTTTCTCGTTGGTGTCGGACATGGCCTGACCTTGATTGGTTCCTTTGGTCTCATTCATGCCATGACCAGCTTAGAGAATCGTGCTGCGGTGATGTCGACTTATCTTTTTATTGGTTATTTGGGTACGATTGTGCCTATTGTAGCTGTGGGTTATCTGGCAGATCACTTTGGATTAAGTTTCGGGGTCATTAGCTTTTGCATTGCCATCGCTTTATTGTGTTTTTATCTGTGGTTTGCGCATAAAAGCAGTATACGTCTGGCTTAAAGATCAAAAGCCCTGATCAGAGGGCTTTTTCATCAATAGCAGTGTTATTTTCCAATACAAAATATAATCTAGTTTTATTATTTAAATTAAATCAATAATATAGTTAACAAAAAATAAAATGGTGACTAAAAGGTGACTATTTTTAAAAATACTAGTGATTCCCCAAAACGGGGAATAACATAAAAATATCCGCCGTGTTATGTGAATAACATATATCCAGAATACAAAAAGCCCGCTATTAGACGGGCTTAATGTAGCAACGCTTCCTAAGTCGGGGGCGGTACAAGTCGTAATGCTTGACGGGCCGATCCGCAACGCTGGTTGCCAGCTTGATAGCAGTATAGAAAACCATCAAAAACTAGTCAATTCTAAGCGAAATAAAGTAAATAGTGGGAGAAAGGACATGCGCAGACTCTTGAGTTTAAAAAATGACACTGAGTTAAAAAAATTGAAGTCTAGTGTCAAAAAAACTTAACCTCCAATACTGTTTTAGGTTTTCAATAAAAATATTAAAATTATTAAATTCAATAATTTAAAATCAATTTTCTACAAAAATATTCTTTAATTTTGACAATGGTCAAAAATTAAAAAAATCGAAAAACAGACTATCAAAAAACTACTTCTTACATCCAATTCAAGTGCAGAAAAATGGCTGAGATAATATTTAAAGTCTTTAAATGTGTAAAACGATGAATCAGAACACGGATAATATTTGCTTAAGAATGTAAAAAAGCCCGCTATTAGATAGACGGGCTTTTTACAACAGTTTTTCCAATGGCTGGAGTCTTGATTGATGAAAGTCATCAAAAGGAACTTACCTGCTTAGCAAACTGTCAGCTTGATAACAGTATAAAAATACATCAAAAATTAGTCAACTCTAAACGAAAACAAGCAAATAGCAGGGAACTGGGCGCATGCCGATTCTTTAGTTCTAAAAAATGACGCTGAGTTAAAAAAACTTAAACAGAGCGTCAATCGGCTTGTGAATGACACGCATATAGTCATCTACGACCATAAAGATAAAAAAATAAAACAGCATAAAAATGAAGAGGATGCAGACGAAGAATCGCAAGAAGATGAAGGTGAACTACTAGATTTTGACGTAATGACGGAAATTATTGATAGCGAAAAACAGGCTATCAAAAATCTACTTATGACATCCCAGATCAAGCGCAGAAACATGGCTGAGGTGATTCTTAAAGCCCGTAAACGCATGTCCATCATGAATGATTTTTCGGACATCCTATCCGATGAACTGGCGTTAAATTTCCAGTTATTAAACTCAACACAGTTTCGGCAAGTGATGGGAGAGGCTGGCGCAGACTTTCTCAAAGAGAAAATGAAGAAGCTGGGCCATGTTGCGTCCATCTTCAATGAACTTTCATTTAACCGACGTGAGGCATTGAAGTTTGAATTGTCTCTATACGCCGTAACGATTGAAGACCTTCAAAAAGCGGGTGAAACCAGCAAAGCGGTCGCAATGGACGATAACACGGCGTTTGAAGCGCAGAGAGAGAAGTTGCGCCAAGAGAAAGAACGTATCGCTGAGCGTAAGCGTTACATTGAATCTGGTGGGCTTCAGGCAGATGTGAATGAAGAAATGAAAAGACGTATGGCTGAGGCTGATATAGAAGACGCTGAGGTTATAGAGGTGGAGTAGGTTTACCCAACTTGGGTATCCGATTGATTTTGGGAGAGGGCAGTCAGTTTTTTTAATTGAGATTGATGTAAAGGCTATAGAGAATGTATCCCCCTTGATTATGGGGATATACTTGGTATTCTTAATCTTTATAAGAACTTATATTATAAATATATACTCGGGGGTATTTGTGAAATTTTTATTGCTTTTAATAAGTTCAGTTTTGATTAGTCAAACCGCATACTGTTTAACTTGGAAAGAGGTATCATTTACTAGAATTATAATAGATAAAAAAATGAGAATGCTTCCTAGTGGCTGGCAGTCTTTTAATTCTCAAGAAAAAAAAGCACTAACTCAATTTTTAGAATATATATCGCCAAACTATAAAGTGTGTGGGAGTGGAACAATAGTAAGGTTTGATAGAAATTCTTTTTATCAGGTTAAATCACCAAAAGTTACTATATACCTATCTAGTAATCGGTTAAAAGAAGCTGACCAATTAAATGACATTACTTGGAAGGGCTATATGTTTGCAAGTGTTGAAGGGTCATCTGTAAGAGGAGTCTCCGAGAGTGGTAGTCGCGGTGAATGGAAGGCAGGGAATTGGTATAACTTAAAGGTTAATTATCCATCTAAGATTAAAGATGGGCTATTGGTTGTTGATAGTTCGGCTAGTGATTTTCTTTATGGAAGTGCAACACATTTAGAAGAATTTTCAGTTGATTGCAGTAAATTTTCTTAACTGATCTACTTAACAAAACCGCCAAGTTTAACTTGGTGGTTCTGTTTTATGGATTAAAGTTTCTAAGTGTAGTTAGACCAAAATTCCAACGATAACAATGACAACAACAGGTATTAAAATACAAAAAGCCCGCTATTAAACAGGCTTTATGTAGCAACGCTTTCTAAGTCGGGAGTGTCACAAGATAAACTTGCTAAACTGATCCGCAACGCTGGTTGCCAGCTTGATAGCAGTATAGAAAAACATCAAAAGCTAGTCAATTCCAAACTAGATAAAGCAAATAGCGAAAGGCTGGACGCATACTAATTCTTTAGTTTTAAAAAATGACCCTGAGTTGCAAAAAATGAAACAACAGGTCAATCGGCTTGTAAGCAATGCAGATTTGATTATCTACGATAAAAAATCCAAGAAAATAAAAGAATATAAAAATGAATAGGATGCAGACGGAGAATCGGAAGAAGATGAAGGTGAGCTACTAGATTTTGATGCGATGACGGAAATTATTGATAGTGAAAAACGCGCTATCAAAAATCTACTTATGACATCGCAAATCAGGCGCAAAAACATGGCTGAGGTGATTCTTAAAGCCCGTAAGCGCATGTCCATCGTGAATGATTTTTCGGGTATTATACCCGATTAATTAATAATCAATTTCCAATTATTAAGCTCTACACAGCTTCGATAAGTGATGGTGAAATGCCTGACCTTGTGAGATTGACTAAAGGAATATATAGAAAGAGCGAACTACCATACGGCCAATAATTTAACGGTAAGTTATTTTATTTGGACGAAGTATGGCTATTAACTACGATTCAGGCGGGTTCATTATTGGGGAGCGTCGCGCAAAAGAAATTGCTGATGGGGTGAATCAGACCAATGACACAACAAAGCAAATCCTAGATTTTCTCAAAAACACCATGACAGAACTGAAGGCTACGGCTGAAGAAAGAGCCAAGGCGAATAAATCTGATTTGAACAGACAAAACCGCCATGGTCGGTCAGTAGATGCAAGTGGTAGGGAGGCTGGTGCGATCCGTCAGGTGGTTGACGCATCTGAGAGCTTGGCAAGAGCAACCGAAAGAGTAAGAAGCGCGACGCAGGGGCTTGGTACAGAGTCTTCAGGGCGCTCAGGTGGTGTTTCTGGTACCAGGGAACGTTCAGAGCAAGCACGGGAGCGTGATTCAAAAGGGCGTTTCATTGGTGCTAGGGGAGCAAAAGAAAGCCGTTCATTCTTTAATTTTATTGGTAAGGCCAAGAACTTCATGTCAGGTAATAGCGGTGTCGATGTTTCGGGGGTAGACCCGACCATTGATGCTTTACGTGAAGTAAAAGACGTTGTTTCACCCGTTGGCCGTGTCTTTGGTGGTATGGGTGCCCGTGCGATTGGTTTGTTCCGTGGTCGCCTTAAAAAGCGCCGTGGTGATGAATTACTCCCTAAAGAACAGGTCGATGCCAATAAAGAGCAACAGCGGAACGATAAACAGCGCAATAAGCTACTGAAGCGCTTAATTGATGTGGTGCGGGCCAATAGTGGCGGTGGGCTAAGTGGGTTGCTTGGTGGCCGTGGTGCCTTGGGTGGGCTGGGTAAGGCTGGTTTAAAGCGTCTACCGTTGCTTGGTGCTTTGTTTGGTGGTGCATCTTTAGCGAAGGATTGGAACGGCCTTGACACGGCGGGCAAGGGTAAAGGGCTAGGGGAAGTCATAGGCACAACGGTAGGCGGTGTACTAGGGGCATTCCTTGGGCCAGTGGGTGCTATTGGTGGTGCGGGCTTAGGTCATTATCTGGGCGGTATCTTTGGCAATAAGGTGGGCAAATGGGTTGATGAACTCAGAACAGCCGATTTACCGACCATGTTTAAAGAGCTGATTAAGGGTGTACTGAAGACAAATCCCGTTACAGGCATCCCATATCGTCTAGGTGAAAAGGCTTATAGTGCTGGTCAGTCAATACGTGATTGGTTTGGCGGGGGTGGGGATAGTAGCTCTAATAGTGGAGATATTGGTGCTTCAAGTGGTAGGTTTTCCCCGTTATTAGATACGATTGCCCGTGCAGAATCAAAACGAGGGGCATTTGGTACCAGTGGCTATGATGCTATTCATAGTGGTGCCAGAATAAAGCCGAATAAGCCAATTTCTCAAATGACCCTTGCTGAAGTAAAAGCGTATCAAAAAAAGCTTGTTGATTCTGGTCATTCATCTTCAGCAGTTGGGCGTTATCAATTCATTAAAAATAGCGAAGCATTCTCTGAAATGGCTGCACAAGCGGGCCTAAAGGATACAGATCTATTTGATGCAAAGGCACAAGACAAATTGGCAATCCATTATGCAGGTGGTGAAAAACAACTTAATGAGTGGATTAGAACAGGTAATAAAGAGGCACTTACTCGGAAAACAGCTCAACAATGGGCAGGAATGAAGAATATTAACGGGCGCGGGAACTATGATGGCGATGGTTTGAATAAAGCCCATGGTGGTGGTATTGAAGAAATGGGGAGGGTTATTAATGAAATTAATGCAAATCAGTATTTCCTCAAAAAGCCATTAAATACGGCCAAAGCCAAAGCTCAAGAGGTTCCATTATTTCAACGGCCAGCGAATAGCGGTATGGCCCCTATTCAGGTGCCTAAAGTTACAGCGGAACTTTCCAAGATTGGGCGTAACACCACGGCGCAAGCGAAAAGTAGTGCGCCAACTGACGTTGGTATAGGGCAGACCGTTTCTGACCGTGGACTGGCTCATATTATAAGTGGTGGTATTGGTTATGACCGATATTCATAGCTACTCTTTTTATACGCACATACATTCTCATTCTGAGTCAGAAGCATACGAGATTTGACATTATATTTTAAGTCATTCAAATAAAGTGAAGGAATAAAGCCCCTAGATGGGCTTTATTCCTTCATATAACAGATCATTTCTGCTTAGTTATCTTCAGCTGGCATAATTATATGTCTAGCGGGTGAATCGAGTGTATCTTCATCGAGCAATTCCATTGTTGCCATTTCAATAAAACGCATTTGGCGCGCAAAATGCTTATCAAAAAGCATAATCGTATGATTCAACTCAATTATGGCATTCACCAAATCAGGATGTTTAGAACACCAATCCATGTCGTGTGCATACTTATCTACGATATCAACTACGTTTCTGGCATGACCTCTTAGCACGTCACCTTGTATTGGAGGAAGCCTACCAATCGCCTTAGACATTTGCATACAAATTTGTTCCGTTGACTCTAATACAGCACTACGCACAGACTGGAATACACGCCCAGCTGTTTTTGCCTCATAATCATCAAGTTCAAAATCAGGTGAAAGGCCCAGTAAAAAATCAGAACTCACTCCTAAAGCCTTACACATCCGGTAAACAGTGATTAATTCAATACGCTTTCCCCCACTTTCAAGCTCAGATACACGGTTAGCATGCTTTTGATTATTCTCGTATCCCCAAACGGAAGTGAGTAGCTCTTTGCGGGTGGTGCCATTAACTTCTCTAGCAAATTTGCATTTTTTTGCTACAAGCTTAAATAACTCTTTTTCTTCTCTTTCACGTGATGAAATCATTAAGACATCATTGCGGACATTCGGCATTGTTTGTACCTATCTCAACTTATATCTTGCTATAGCAGTCTTTATGATTGCTAAATTCTTATATCAAGTTAGAAGGATTAAAATCTCAAAATCGTAGCTATTCCAGTAGTAAAACCCCCATAAAAACAATAAGAGATTGTTATATATGAATTTTATAAAAATAATGTTTATATTGTTATAAACCATCAATCGAAATTCAAAAATATCTTGAGTTGTTAAAACCACGATATTTTTCGCTTTAATATGACTTGTCTTATCTTTTCTTCTAAGGTTTTCTTTTTCATTAGTTCAACTTCGTATATCAAAATGTTAATCCAATTTAATAGAATACCCTGTTTAAGATGCTAGCTGCGAATAGTGGCATCAACCAATAAAAAGCCCCCTATTAAGGAGGCTATTCAATTATTTATTTTTTCCGTTGCTTAGCTATTTGTTTAACATCCTTAATAGCCTCCTGAAAATGCCTCTCTACTGGTGTTTGATAATTTATGTATTGTTGCTTGTACTTTGCATGTTCTAACTGTGCTTTTTGCTTAGCTTGAGCTTGTGATATTTTTCCAGCATGAGTCAAAATTTCACGATCGGAAGCCATTAAAAACTTATCTAATTTAGCTATCCAATCTTTCATGTACATAGCTGTACCGTTGATAGCCTGTAACTCTGCAAAATCCAAATACATAGTTACTAAGCGATTAAGAACATCCATTTCTTTTTCATTAAGATAATTTTTCGCTATCGTAATATCTTTCGACTTTGGATGCCCTTCACCTAAAAAGCTCGTCATTCCCATATTAGGTTTACTGCCATCTACACGGGCATATACAACTTCCGCAGCAGTGTGCCCATGCGCTGCCCAGTGCATCTTATTTTGAACAGTTTGAAAAAAATTTTTTGACTCAGCCACTTTAGGGTCATAATCCACACTCGTTGCATATATCTCTAAAATTTTCTGATAAAAAAGTTTTTCCGATGCTCGAATATCCCTAATACGAGCTAGCAACTCATCAAAGTAATTATTATTTCCACCGTTTTTAAGTCTTGCGTCATCCATAGCAAAACCTTTAACGATAAATTCACGTAAAACCTTTGTTGTCCATATACGGAATTGAGTTCCTCGTTGTGATTTAACTCTATAACCTACTGAAATAATTACATCTAAATTATAGTGCTGGGTGTCGTAGCTTTTACCATCGCTAGCAGTTATTCGGAAATTCCGAATAACTGAATTTTGATCAAGTTCACCCTCATCAAAGATATTTTTTAGATGTTCATTAATGGTGCTCACACTCTTTTGAAACATTTCAGCCATTTGCTTTTGAGTGAGCCAAACTGTTTCATCTAAAAGCCTGACATCAATTTTTAATTCGCCATCCTCAGATGCATATAGGATAAATTCACCTGTATTACTATCAGACATTAAGCCGTCCTATTTTTTGAAATTTTTAAAAAATATTCAGTAGAATATAAACACTTTAAACTTGTTCATCCAGTTCTTAAATTTAGTGCGAATATTTGATAAATCAGACATCAATTGCCAATCAAAGCAACTGCAATACATCTGCCCTAATCTCTGTTACCTCCCGATCTACGCCGTTTTGGTCTTTCCATTTCCGTGTACGCAATGAACCCTCAATATATGCCTTACTGCCTTTCTTGAGGTACTTACTGGCAACATCCGTTAAACGTCCGTTGGTGGTGATTCTATGCCACTCTGTAGCCTCTTTGCGCTCACCAGTGGTTTATCTTTCCAAAACTCAGAAGTTGCTACGCTGAAAGTGATAACGCTTCCACCATTGGGAAATTGTTTTGTTTCAGGGTCACGACCTAATACACCCATGACAATTGCTTTATTTACGTTTGGCATTTTTTTTTCTTATGCTATTGGCTCATGTATATGTCTGTTTTGAGGTGGACATGGTGGAAAAAGTGGACTAAATTAATTATCTACATGTTTTTAAATAATTAATTTAGTCCACCTGTATATAAATATGAATAGTAAAAAAGTGGACATTAAAAGTAGATGAGGTGGACAGGATATTTTACTTTGAATCGTGTCCACCTTATGTCCACCTATTAAAATAGATAAACTTATATAAAGTGGACATATTAATAGCTATATATAACAATAGATTAGATTTAAATATTACCACTATGTCCACCTTGTCCACTACGTCCATCCTATAAATAGTATTCTCAGATTTCACTATCTAGGTTTTGCATGGCTTCTGCGCTGAAATGCATCATACGTGGGCGTGTACCATCGGGCAGGGTGTTGCTGGATTTCTTTACATACAGCTTTTTATCACCTTCAATAAAGCCTTTAATCCAGCCATATTTAATTAATGCCTTTTTGACGCTAGCCTCATTCATCCCAATACACATTTCCTTTTTAAACATGATTGGGGATACCAAGTAGACTTTATCTTTAGGGTCATAGTAACCAACACGGTTATGAATCCTTTGGCGTAGCATGTCACAATCTGCCTGTCTGATTCTGGTTATATCCTCAAAACGGCTGGTGCCATTGGCTTCAAAAAATGCTTTGATATGCTCAAGGGATTTCGTTTCTTCCATGTTCTCGCCGTGGCCTAGATTACCCAGCCATGTATTAAAGCAATGTGCTATTGCCTCAAATGCACGGCCTTTCATCCATCCTGTAATGCCTGCCAGTGTGGCCAGTTCTCCAGCAGTGGCCACTAGTGCAAAACGGCGTAAAACACGGCTGGCTTGGCCATTCTTGATTTGGCTGTGTTGTTCAATAAAACTGTCTAATAGAACTTGGGCCTGTTGCATGACAGCATCTTTATCTTGGGTCAGATACTCCAACCATTTAATCCCTGCATGGCCATAGTGCTGTGATGCCAGCTCATTAATACGGTTGCCTATATCTTGTGGAGCTGTACCATAGTTAATGCAGTCAAATACGCCGTATCCTTTACCAGCATCACTGGGAATATGTGCAAAGCGTAGTAATAGCCCTGCATCCAACTCTATACTGCCACGGCGCAAATGCTCCTCAAGAGTGACTTCACCCGTAGAGGTATACATCAGACTGAATTGCTTGGTATCACGGTTTTTGCCTGCCTTAGTACTTCGGGCCTTGCCTTGTCCACCAGTCAGCATATAGACAATATCAGACACAGCTTTAGGTGCCGCTTGGCGCAGTTCATCTAGGTTTAAAAAACTATCATTTCTCAATTCTGCTTCATTCTCTAAAGCATTGTCAGTGGTGCGCCATGACTTAGAAATGTGCTTTGGATTACCCCATATACTGCATGAGGCCTTGGTGATAGTACTTTTACCATCAGTTGATGAGCCATAGAGATGAAACCCACCACTTTCAGCACCTAGAGGTAAAACTAATTGCCCAGAAAAGGCACTTGAGAATGCCAGCACCGCTAATGCATGGGGTTCAATTAATTGGCTTAATTTCTGCCATTCTTCAAAGCTCCCCGAGACGGTATAAGGGCTTTTATTGTCACTGTGAAAGAGCAGCTCCTCATCTTCAATGCTACCGTAGGTTTTATTGGGTGTAGCAAAGCATCGGCCATGCCACCCCGCACGCTCTACACAGCGAAAGCGTTGCTCTATCGGGTAGTCCTGAATGTAGTTGATGAATACATTTTTCTTATTAGCTTGGCGTGGTGGCATCAGGCCATGATTAGCAATTATCTTTAAAGCTTCTTGAGCTTCCCCCATGAAATGCTCATAAGGTATCAAAAGTCGGTGTAGGGTATTGTCCTTGTCATGGAACTGAATAACCCGCTTCCAGTTATCATTATTCGGACTTCTTGCTTCACCTAAAATAATAGCTGAATGACAGATAAAAGTACGAGTCTGTTTAAGCTCCCCATCTCCATCCCTTGTTTCTTTGATCAAATAAAGCCCCGTCTCCATGATATGTAAATATGCGCCGTCATCCATTTTGAAAGGCTTGGCCAAATGACCTTTAGGTAACAAACTCAATTTCGGTAGTTGCTCTATGGCCTCATCAATAAATGCAGTTACGTCCTCTTTGCTATCAGTTTTTAATAGCTCAGTCAGAAACTCAGCTCCCATAATCGTTTGATACTGGTTCAATAATCGGACGTTGGTATTCTTTTCGAGGCTTTGAAAAGCTTCAAGACGAATATGCTCAGGACGTACTGGCATATAAAGCTGTGTATAGCCTGCCTTTTCCAACTGGTGAATTACGAAATGCATTTGCTTAAAGTCAAATGGCTTAAGTGCTACTTGTTTGGCATTGCATACACTGGGTAATACTACTAAAGCAACGGCATAACCTGTTTGAGCAATCTTAAAGAATGCCTCTAGGTTATAGGTGATGATGATAGGCTCTGCATGGTCAAAATGACCATAGAAGGCAAGGCCTTTGGCCAATCCATCAGGCAGGGCTTGAACCTGTTGTTTATCTTGTAGTACAGCACATTGCACAAGATTTAATTGACCATCATAGATAGGTAGAATCAAAGGATTGTCATAGCTCACGCCGTTTATATCTACATCGTATTGGTCAACATAGATCGGCTGTGCTGGACTACCAAAACGCTGAATGATGGGGTGATTTAGATATGTTTCATCCGGTGGATTTAGCAATGTGCAATTTGCTAAGATGGTATCGGGTTTGATGGGGGCAGTGATATTCATAGTGTCACCGCCTTTCTATCTACTTCCGCACCAACCTTTAAACCTTGGATGGTTTGAATTCGATTAAACAAAATTAAACCTCTCCACTTTCAAAAGCTAAAGGTAGAATTTGTTCAATCATTTCTAGTTTTGTTTGAAGTTCAACAATCAGATTGGCAATAATTTTTGCGTCAATCATTAACTCGTTTCCATTCTTAAAACATTGAAAAGTAGCGACAGAAATATTCTTCGCACCAGATATCAACTCAAATGCAACATCTTGAGCATTCAAATGATTTGCTTCAGGGTGTGGTATAAAAAAGGCACTAGCATTTGACGGTGGAACATAGTCATTTTTAATTTGATTAGACATGATTAGCCCCATACCTTTTTAATCATTGAAGAAATACGCTGGGTCAAACTTTGCTTATGTGCAAAGTCAATAGATTGGATACGCTGACGCGTAATTTGATGAATTTTACTAGTAGATTGACTCATGCCTGCACCTCTTTTAATTCATATCGTGCATGAGTTGCTTTGTTGTTTGAATTAGGTTCTCTATGAGTGACTATGTCATAGCCAATATTGCGTAAACACTTAATAACAGCACTCAAACGGTAGCAATTAAAGTATGTAATAGCTTCGGTTTGGCTCAATGTCTTACCACTTTTCAAGTAATTTAAAACTTGGGTTTGATGGTTTTGCATGATTTAAACCTCCATCATTGCAATGGTGGCTTTATGACTCGCTATACGATCACTAATCCACTGGTCGACCTCTGACTCGATCCAAGCGACACGGCGTATAGATATCTGTAAGGACTGTGGAAAATCACCTTTCTTCATCAAGGCGTAAATGGATGAAGTGCAAAGCCCTGTTTTAGTTTGTACTTCTTTACGGCGGATTAGACGTTGGTTTTCGGTTTGTTTATTTTTAGATGCAGTCATCTAAACATACTCCATTCATGGAAATGCCTAGACACAAACTTGGTCACTAGAATAAAGTAGTCTTTTTATTCGTTATACGCATAGCTATTTACAAATATTTAGATATGCATCACTGAAAATTAATTTCAGTATTATTCTCAAGAGAATAAAATGGTATGCTAACTATTCGTAAATGCATAACCTTGTTTAATTATTGGGCTGTGCATATAATTTTTAAACTGATTACATTTCTAATATCTCTTAGTCTTGTGTCGTGGTAGACAAGGTTTAAAAATTAATGGCTCTTGGTAATTGACGTTACTAAGGCCACATGCTTCACAAAAAAGATCAAGTATTTGCCTACTTGGTCTTTTTTTCTTTATTGAACTCATTGAAGTTAATGAACTCTCTGTAACTCATTGAACTCGCTGTAACTCTATAAGAGTCATAATCAAATTACTACCCACATCAAAATTTCTAAAAAATCCCTTCAAGCGCTCAACACATCAAAAATCACACTATTTAAGTACTTCGCTGTTTTAAAAAATGCTCACCAAAAATCGTATATGCTTGAGTTTTATAAAAATATAAGTATTTGTTTTTTATAAACAATATGTTCAAATGAACAATATTGTTCATTTGAACATATTGTTCACTGTTACATTATTTTACAATTCAAATGCCCTTATATTTCTTAGCCTCATTAAAAAAGATCAAATTGTGCTCGTAAATTACCCCAAAAATAAAATCACTCCACTTTTGAAGCATGTTTGTACGCTCTTTTTCATATTTAGCCTTGTTATAAACCCCTCTAACACCTTTTACTGTGTGGTTTAAACACGCTTCAATTGCATCACTATTAAAACCTTGTTCATTGAGATGTGTACTCGCTGTACGACGTAAATCATGCACTGTAAAGTCGGGAATATCTGTTAATGCCAGTGCTGACTTTTGCGCCGTGTTAAAAGCGTTATGGCTGATATGTGTACCGCGCTTACGACCAACAAATACATAAGGCTCATCGCCTGCAATTGTTTTTAATTCCTTGAATATCTCAATCACTTGATCAGACATATAAACAACCATTTCTCGGCTCTGGCCTGTAGTGCTGTCCGCTTTTGTTTCAGGAATCAACCATATCCGTTGTTCAAAGTCGATATGCGCCCATTTTGCTCTCAATAGTTCCGATTTACGCACTAAGGTAAGTAATGCTAGTAATAAGCCTAATTTTCTCGGGTGATAAATACGTGAGTTCAAAAGGGTGGTGTAGTAAGTGCGGATTTCACTGGTGCTTAAATATCTGTTTCTCGCTACGGCTCTATAAATATGACGTGTAGGGATTGCTAATACTGGATTATATTGGACAAGCCCAAGTGTAATTGCGTAATCAAACATACGCTTTAACAAACCTCTGACCTGATTAGCAGCAGCATCAAAACCTTGATCTTTCTTACGCCATATCACACGGCGCACATCATCAGCACTGATCTGATCTAAAGCGATATGTCCTATCATTGGATAAATATCGTTGCTCAAACACAGAATCATATTGTATGGGTTTTTACGCTCTTTCTTAATGACTTCGTTTAAATAGCGTTCACCGTAGTCACTGAATAAAACACTGGTGACTTTATTATTCTTACTCTGTTTTGGTGAAATACCTTTAGCAACTAATGAAGCAGATTCATCACGTAACTGTCGTGCTTCTTTAAGAGATAAATCAGGATAACGCCCCAATACAAATCGTTCCTGTTTGCCATGCAGTGAATAACGATACCACCATGACTTAACACCAGTCGTTGTTATGTCTAAAAACAAGCCATTCGCTACCGTGTCTTTCGCGGTATATCTCTTTACACCAGCTTTTAGATTTTTGATTTCCCTATCTGTCGAAAAAACTATCTTTTCTGCTTGTTTCATCATTTAGTCACCATCTAAAAAAATACAGTCACAGTTAAGCTTGTGACTTTTTAGTGACTAAAAAAATCATAGCACTAGATGAACGTATAGAACACATTGGAATAATAAAAAGTCATTAAAAAAGCACTAAGCTATTAAAACTTAATGCTATTTAATTATCATTGGAACTTATTAGAACTTATTAGAATATTGGTTTAATTTTAAATTACTTTCCAATACAGAATGATCCAAAAATTTTCCCAAGCAAATCATCCGCACTAAAGTCCCCTGTAATTTCACCGAGGGCATTTTGCGCCAAACGTAGCGACTCTGCGACCAACTCACCTGCGTTATACACCACCAATTGTTCACGAGCTTCAGCAAGGTAAAGCTGAGTACGTTTCATTGCGTCTAAATGGCGTGTACGCGCAATAAAGGCATCTTCTTCAGGCTGGAAGCCTGCATGCGCTGTAATCGCTTCTATGAGCGCTTGAACGCCAGTTTCTTGCTTTGCCGAAACCATAATATGACGGAAGCCGTTAAAGTCTTCGATATGCGATGTCGTTTCCATCAAATCACACTTATTGCCTATCAGCATTAAACGTTTCGGTTCAATATGCTCAGCAAAATATTCTTGTGCCAGTTTGAGTGGGTCTTCGCCTTGGCTTAAATCATAGACCAAGAGCAACAGATCGGCTTGCTCAATTTCTTTAATGGCACGACGAATCCCTTCTTTTTCTACAATATCACCGGTTTCACGTAAACCCGCGGTATCGGTTAAGGTAATGGGTAAGCCATTCAGGGTAATTTTTTCATGTAAGACATCCCGTGTAGTGCCTGCAATATCCGTCACAATGGCGCGTTCAATGCCTGCTAATGCATTGAGCAGTGATGACTTACCTGCATTCGGTTTTCCAGCAATCACCACTTGTAAACCTTCACGCAGCAACTGTCCTTGACGAGCCGATTGTTGCACTTGGTTCACAGCAGTTGTAACACCATCTAAAAGATTTAAAATTTTCCCGTCCGCAAGAAAATCAATTTCTTCTTCAGGAAAATCAATCGCAGCTTCCACATGCAAACGTAGATGAATCAATTGCTCCAACACATGATTCACTTTAGTTGAAAATGCGCCTTGTAATGAACGTACCGCAGAACGTGCAGCCGCTTGAGACGTCGCATCAATCAAATCGGCGATCGCTTCAGCCTGTACCAAATCCAGCTTGCCATTTTCAAAAGCACGCATGGAAAACTCACCGGCTTTTGCAGCAATCGCCCCGAGCTCCAACAAACGCCCCAGTAAAGCATTTTGAATGACAGGGCCACCATGACCTTGCAATTCAACCACATCTTCACCAGTAAACGAGTTTGGGTTCGGAAAACAAATCGCTAAGCCCTCATCCATCACCTCGCCAGACGCATCATAAAACTGGCGAAAACCAGCAAAACGCGCTTTCGGTAAGTCTTTTTGAGTCAAGGCCTGTGCAATCTCATATGACTTGGGACCAGATAGGCGAATGACCCCCACACCACCACGCCCAGGTGGTGTTGCAATGGCAGCAATCGTGGTTCGGTTGTACATAACATTCACCTAAAATCTTAAAAGTCACACAATGAAAAATCCGCCTAAGATTACCATCTTAAGCGGATTTATTCAGCTTTTCGCGAAAAGTTGCCTCGATTAACTCGACGCACTTTCCTTATTCAAGCGGTCTTTTTCTACAGATTTGTTGATCAAGGTCTGCTGAATAATCGTGATACTGTTGTTGACAATCCAGTACAACACGAGACCCGCAGGGAAGAACAACATAAAGACTGTGAAAACAATCGGCATGATTTTGAAAACTTTCGCTTGCATTGGATCAGCCGGTTGTGGATTTAAAGACTGCTGAATGAACATCGTTGCGCCCATTAACAGCGGTAAAATAAACCACGGATCCATCGCTGACAAATCTTGAATCCAAAGTAACCATGGCGCATGACGAAGCTCAACAGACTCCATCAACACCCAGTACAACGCAAGGAAGATTGGCATTTGTAATAACAATGGCAAACAACCCGCAAGCGGATTGACTTGTTCACGTTTATACAGTGCCATCATTTCTTGAGAGAAGCGCATACGGTCTTCACCGAACTCTTCTTTCATACGCTGCATTTCAGGTGCAATGACACGCATTTTCGCCATTGAGCGATAGCTCTTAGACGACAACGGCCAAAGAATCAGTTTCACCAAGACCGTTAACAAAATAATTGCCCAGCCCCAGTTACCCACTAAACCGTGGAAGAACTCAAGACCCAAGAACAATAATTTAGCAATTGGCCATAACCAACCATAATCAACAGTTTGGTTTAAACCTGTTGCGAGCTCTTTTAACTCAGATTGAACTTTCGGACCTGAATAGAAGGTCGCGTCAATCTCAGCCACTGTACCAGCAGGTACAGTAATCGTCGGTGAAGTAAAACCAATGATATTCATATCATCCGTTGACTTACGCGACTCTAATTTCGCGACATAAGGTTGACCATTGGCTTGCGTCAATTTTAAGTCACCTGGAATCCAAGCACTCACAAAGTAGTGCTGAACCATAGCAACCCAGCCGCCTTTCGCTTCAACATTCAATTTTTCTTCATTGAAGTTAGCAAATTTAAGCTTGTTATAATGTTCTTCAGGCGAACCCCAAGCACCACCTAAGAAAGTGCCCAGCGTGAAAATACCTTGATCCGATTTGCCTGGATCATCAGAGTTGTCACGTTTGAGTTGACCAAACATTTGACCCTGCCAGTTTTGACCACTGCGGTTCACCACTTTATGGTTCACAACAACAGGATATTCACCTTGCTTAAAGGTAAAGGTTTTAATGATTTCCACACCATCAGCTGTTTTCAGTACCATCGGTACGGTTAACACTTTGATACTTTTTCCATCTTCAGTTTGAACCGCTTTGGCATCATTTAATGTATAAGCAGATTTTTCAATCTCATACATTGGACGACCGCTACGGTTACTGTCTGGACCATTAAGACCAATTAAACCAGACTGCGCCACATAAGTACGTTTTGCATCACTTTCAAGCATGACAAATGCTTCGTTACTGTCTTTGCTCTTGTCATGGTTTAACAATTCAATACGAACAATATCACCACCTTTAGGATTAATCCAAAGATGATAAAGGTCAGTTTGTACTGAAATAAGCTGTTGATTTACAGACGCTTTTGCTTCTGTAGCTGGTTGCTGAGTCGCGATATTTGCTTGTGGCATATCAGACGCTGCTGAAGCCGTTTGAGCATTTGGCAAATCTGCAGATACTTCATGTGAAACTGCTGCAGCCTGTTGTGGCTGTGGCTGAGTCTCAGCATGTCCATAATCTTTTTGCCAAGCCAAAATGAGCAAATAAGCGACAACAAACATGGCCCCGAGAATGGCAAACCTGGCCCATTGTTGCATATCGATTACCCCAAGTGGTTAGAGTGATTTTGGTTCAAGAAACAATCACGAAAGGGTACAGCAACCAGATGCTTTTGAGAATCTATTTGCTGAAAAGAGATAAAACGAATCCTTTTGTTTGGAACAGGGTCATACCCCGATCCACCCCAAGGATGGCAACGGCAAATACGTTTAGTAGCCAACCACACACCACGCACAGCACCATGTGTATGGACTGCTTCCAATGAATATTGAGAACATGTAGGGATATAACGACAACGCGGTCCAAGTAAAGGACTAATCGCAATTTGATAAAATCGAATTAACCAATGCAGTAACCGGACCATTGGCCATCTCTACTTTTGCAGGGAGGGAGCTATTTTTTGATGCTTTTTGGCAAGACGTTGTAATTTTTGCCAAGCAAATTGTAATTGCTGGTGCAACTCTGCATTAGGCACTGTTTCTATCCCCATTTTAGGCATAACCACAATATCTAAAGTTAATTGCTGTTGATGCAAGCGAAAACTTTCGCGAGCCAAACGTTTTACTCTATTTCTTTCGTGTGCACGACGCACTTTCTTTTTAGCAACAACAATACCCAAACGACTTTGAGGTTGTTCGGTCAGTTTTGCTAGAAATAAGAAATGGGGCTGATGCACTTTAAAAAGCGCACCATCGAAGACACTTTTATAATCGGCAGCACAGCGAATACGAACCTCTGTGCTGAAGCCATAAAGTGTAGTCATAACACCCAAAATCGTTTAAGCGTTAACTATTAATTAAACAGTTAAGCTGTGACGACCTTTTGCACGACGACGAGCTAATACTTGGCGACCAGCTTTAGTAGCCATACGAGCACGGAAACCATGAACGCGCTTACGCTTTAATTCAGATGGTTGGAATGTACGTTTCATATCGAAACTCCAAAAATGATCATTCAATGAAGGTTCGCGAGTTTAGTGTTCATTGCTTGAGCTGTCAATGGAAAACCGATTTTCTTGTGAAATTAAGCCTTTTTATTTGTAACAGCAGTTTGAGCTTGCTCTTTTCTCGAAAACATTTAAACAACTGCACTTTTTCCTTATACACAACCTAGATTATTGTTTATTAAAGTGATATAAGTTACCAACAACATTACCCACACAATTATCCACAAGTCTTTAAATTCACCTGCTGTGCATGTTTTTAAATTTAAATTCATTTTGGATCTCCAGTTATCCCCAGAAAACAGGTCTCTTATAAATAAATTCAAATTTATAAATTTAAATTTATTACTATTAGGGCGGTCTTTTTCTGTGGAAATGACGCTTTTTTAATTATAAAACAATAAAATATGGTGTGGATAAGATTGTTTTTATAAAATTAATAGTTTGTGGATAACTTTGTGCTATATTCTATCCACAGTTTGCGGATAAACTTATCCACACCAGTGTTTGAATTTAAATTTATTTTCATAAGCAGGCTTTTTGAGCAATATCTGCAGAATTTTCCATGACAGATGTGGATAACTTGGTTAGAATGGCGACCCGCTTCGGTGGGTACATAGTGTTTTTATTAATTATCGATGGAATGAATAGGGGTTTCAC